>OY282441.1:2977500-3184931 GCA_958296105.1 uncultured Dehalococcoidia bacterium | reverse complement strand
GCCGGGACAGCAGAACGCCGCGCTCTTGGCGTTCGTACTCGGATTTGGCAGCGAGCCTGTCATCTTGGATCAGCCCGAAGACGACTTGGACAATACCCTCATCTACGAGCTGCTGGTCGAGCGATTTCGAGAGGGGAAGCACAATCGCCAGATGATAGTGGTCACGCACAATCCCAACATCGTAGTGCATGGCGACGCCGAGTTTGTCATATCGCTCGATGTCAGGAGGGGACGGACAGTTGTCGAACGTCAGGGAGGGTTGCAGGAGACGGGCGTTCGGGACGAGATCTGTCGAGTGATGGAGGGTGGACGCGAGGCGTTCGAGACGCGCTACCGACGGATTATCCCGCAGGGAGGGCGGCGGCTATGATGAGTCCCCAAGAGCTAGCCCGTCGAATTCGTCTCGGGGAAGACTCTACCCTCGAACTCAAACGAGTGCTGATGTCCGGCGCTAGGGTTACCGATCCCACTCGTCGGGATTTTGGCGATGAGCTGGCGAGCTTTGCCAACAGCTGGGGCGGAACGGTGGCGCTTGGTGTGTCTGACAAGAGAAGGGATGTCGAGGGGATACCAATATGCCGTCTGGACGCGGTCGAGGGATGGGTGCGAGAGATATGCAATGACTCGATAAGCCCACCCATAGACGCGGTGATCAGGAAACTCGAACTGCCGGGCATTGCGGGCCAGCTGGTGGCGGTGATCTGTATAGACGTACCCCGCAGTCTGTTCGTTCACAAGAGTCCGGGCGGATACTTTCGGAGAATAGGAAGCTCGAAGCGTGAGATGCCGCCCGATGCGCTTGCGCGGCTGTTTCAGGAGCGAAGCCAGAGTCGGGTTATTCGATTCGATGAGTCGCCAGTGCCAAGAACTTCGCCAAGAGACCTAGACGAGGCGCTAACGAGCCGTTTTCTGCGGCAGGGTGAACAGACGACCGAGAACATACTTCAGAAACTTCGAGTGGTTACCGAAGACGAGAACGGCGATCCACGGCTCACCGTAGCCGGCGCGCTGCTATGCAGCCGAGAGCCGCGGCAGTGGCTGCCGCACGCGCATATCCAGGCTGTTTGCTACGTCGGCGAGCGGCAGGATGTCAACTATCAGATAGACGCCGACGACTTTGACGGGACGCTGGACGCTCAGGCGCTGGACGCGCTGAATTTTGTGCGTAGGAACATGCGCGTGTCGGCAACAAAGAGCGTTGCGCGGCTGGATACGCCGCAGTTCAGTACGCGCGCGGTCTTCGAGGCTTTGGTGAACGCAGTCGCTCACCGAGACTACTCCATGGGGGGCGCTCGCATACGACTGCACATGTTCAGGGATCGTCTGGAGTTGTATGTGCCGGGGTCTCTCGCCAACACGCTCACGCCGGACAGTATGCACCTGCGGCAGTACAGTCGAAACGAGCTGATCGTATCGCTGCTGGCGCGATGCAGCGTGGCGGAAGTCGAAGGTCTCGAATACCGATCCCACATGATGGAGAGGCGAGGCGACGGCGTGCCTATAATTCGCAGTGAAACCCTCGAACTCTCCGGACGGATGCCGGAGTATACGGTGATAGACGGCAGTGAGCTTCGGCTGGTCATATGGGCGGCGGGGGGCTGAATATCACGGTCAAGGGGCAAAGGGCAAGGGGCAAAGGGCAAGGAGTTAGTCATGGTGGTCGCCAACAGGGACCGCGTCGGCGGGGCGATGGACGCGCTCAAGGCGGGGCTTGCGCCTTTCGTCTCGCGTGAGTTCATCGCCCACTACAGGGGGCGAAGCGCGCAGGTCTTGCAGAGTGTTCACAGAATGCGGGTTCGAGACCACAGACGCCCGTTCGACGAGATGGACGCGGCGGCGCTGCTTCGCGTGATGTGGGACTCTTGGAACGAAGTCTTCAGGGACACGCTCGGACAGATGGAGCGCAGTCTGGTCAGCGAACTGCGCGATGTTCGCAACAGATGGGCGCATCAAGGGAGTTTCTCGACGGACGACGCCTACCGCGCGCTGGATTCCACTCACCGACTGCTGTCGGCCGTCTCCGCGCCGGAGGCGGCAGTGGTCGAGAAGATGAAGAACGAGCTTCTGCGGCAGAAGTTCGAGGAGCAGGCGAGATCGCAGCGGCGCAGGGCACCGACCGAGCAGGCGGATGCGCCGAGCGCGTCGAGTCTCACGGCATGGCGCGAAGTGGTCAGCCCTCATCCGGACGTGGCGAGCGGCAAGTACCAGCAGGCGGAGTTCGCCGCCGATCTGTGGCAGGTGCATATAGGCGAGGGATCGGACGAGTACCGCGATCCGACGGAGTTCTTCAGGCGGACGTACCTGACGGAGAGCCTGAGCGGGCTTCTGACCAACGGCATCCGCAGGCTGAGCGGCGGCGGCGAGGGCGAGCCGGTGGTGCAGCTTCAGACCAACTTCGGGGGCGGCAAGACTCACTCGATGCTCGCGCTGTACCACATGTTTTCGGGAGTCTCGGCAGCTTCCCTCCCCGGAGTGGGGGACCTCGCGGAATCTTCCAAGATGTCCGAGATGCCCCGGGTGAACCGCGTGGCGCTGGTGGGCAATCGGATATCTCCGGGAAGCCCATCTGTAAAGGCGGATGGCGCAGAAGTGCGCACGCTGTGGGGAGAGCTGGCGTGGCAGCTGGGCTTCGCGGCGGGCGGTCTGGCGGAGGCTGGGAAGGCTTACGACCGCGTTCGCGCAGACGACGAGCGCGCTACCAACCCGGGCGATACTCTGCGCCAGCTGCTCGCCAGCTACGGGCCCGCGCTCATCCTGATAGACGAGTGGGTGGCTTACGCTCGCCAACTCCATGACGAGGGCGACCTGCCCGCCGGGTCGTTCGAGACGCAGTTCACGTTCGCGCAGGCGCTCACCGAGTCGGCGAAGCTGGTCGACAACTGTCTCATCGTGATCAGTCTGCCCTCCTCTGGCGGCGCAGACGCTGCCTATGGCGGCCAAGCTGACGACGTGGAGGTCGGAGGGCTGCGCGGTCGGACTGCGCTCAGTCGGCTGCGAAACGTGGTCGGACGGGTAGAATCTTCGTGGAGGCCGGCGAGCGCGGACGAGAGCTTCGAGATAGTCAGGCGTCGGCTGTTTCAGCCGATCTCGGATCAGTCGGGCTTCGTAAAGCGGGACAACGTGGCTCGCGCCTACCACGATCTCTACAGGGGCGAGGCGCAGGAGTTCCCGCCGGAGACCAGAGAGCCGGACTACGAGAAGCGGATCAGGGAGGCGTATCCGATCCACCCGGAGGTGTTCGAGCGGCTGTATTCGGACTGGTCGACGCTGCCGTCGTTTCAGCGAACTCGCGGCGTGCTGCGGCTGATGGCTGCGGTGATTCACACCCTGTGGGAGTCGGGAGATCGGGGATCGCTGATTCTTCCGTCCAGCATACCTATCGACGACAACGAGGTTCAGTTCGAGCTGACGCGCTACCTGCCGGAGAACTGGAATCCGGTTATCGAGCGCGACGTGGACGGTCCCGGCTCGCGTCCGATGCGGATAGACGGGGGCGCGGCGAATCTGGGCAGGCACAGCGCATGTCGTCGGGTGGCTCGGACGATCTTCCTCGGCTCTGCGCCAACGCCTACTGCGGCGAATCTGGGGCTGGACGACAGGCGTATCAAGCTGGGCTGCGTCGCGCCGTCCGAGCCGACTGCGGTTTTCGGGGACGCGATGCGGAGGCTGGCGGAGAGCGCGACCTACCTGTATCGAGACGGCGCGCGCTACTGGTTCTCCACACAGCCGACGGTGGCGAATCTCGCGGAGAGCCGAGCGGAGGAGCTGAGACGCGATCCGGAGCGGGTGGCGGGGGAGATCGAGAGGCGCATCAAGGGAGAGCTGAGAGCCAAAGGCGACTTCCTGAGAGTGCATCCGTTCCCGGCTTCGGGTCAGGACGTTCAGGACAGCATGGATGCGGGGCTGGTGGCGCTCGGCGTGATCTATCCGCACTCCCGAGGGGACGAAAGCAAGGCTCTGACGGCTGCGAAAGCCATCTTGTCCAGTCGGGGGAGCGCTCCGCGCCTGTTCCAGAACTCGCTGGTCTTCTTGGCGGCGGACGAGGCGAGGCTCCAGGATCTGGACGAGGCGATGCGCCGCCGGCTGGCGTGGCAGTCTATCTTGGATGACCGCGAGACGCTCGACCTTCCCCCGCATCAGGTTCGGCAGGCGGAGACGCAGCTGGAATCGGCGGATGGCGCGGTCACGGGGCGGATCGGGGAGACGTACCAGTGGCTGCTGGCTCCGAAGCAGGCTTCGCCAGTGTCTTCGGTGGAGTGGGACGCCATCAGGCTGACGGCGCGGGACGCTCTGGCCAAGCGGGTCAGCGAGCGGATGAAGAGCGATGAGGCTCTGCTGACCGGCTTCGCAGGTACGCGCCTGCGGATGGAGATGGACAGGGTGCCGCTGTGGGGCGGCGACCACGTGGCGATTCGCAAGCTGTCGGAGTACTTCGCCAGCTACCCGTACCTGCCGCGTCTGCAAGGGGCGAATGTCTTGCTCGATGCCATTCGTCAGGGGGTGTCGCTGCTCACGTGGGAGGAGGACACCTTCGCATACGCGGACAGCTACGATGAGGAGGCGAAGTGTTACCGCGGACTTCTGACCGCTAAGCATGTCAGCCTGTCGGAGGACGACACGGGCTTGATCGTCAAGCCGGAGGCGGCGCGTCGTCAGATCGACGACGAGATGCCGGATGGGGATAAGAGATGCTCGCCGGCGCCGCCGGAGCCGGACGATTCCGACAACGGACGCCCGCCAAGCCCGCCTGCGCCGGCTCCGCTGGCGAAGCGATATCATGGCTCGGTTCGGCTCGACCCGAAGCGGGTTGGGGCGAATGCCAGCCAGATCGCGGAGGAGGTGATCGCGCATCTATCCGCTCTGGTGGACGCGAAAGTGCGGCTGACGCTGGAGATCGAAGCGGACATGCCGGGCGGCGCGTCCGCCCTCGTCGTGCGCATAGTCACTGAAAACAGCAACCAGCTGAAGTTCGACTACAGCGGCTTCGAGAGGGAGTAGGATGACGTTCTCAGCTTGACGGGAGCGGATGCTGAGAATCGAAATCGAGGTTTCGAGATAGTTTCCAAGAGCAGACTGCCCGACCGGTTCGACCTGATTCTGGCGTCCATTGCCGTCTTGGGGGCGGCGCTCATACTGGCATGGTGGGTGAGCCGTTCGTCGTCAGGTTATCCGATTGGCTCGAATGCGAGCGTCCCAGATACGAACGATGGCAATGGGAAAGGGGCGATGGGACTGGCTGGACTAAAATCACGCCCCTCGGGGCGACCTACCAGTACACGCCCACACCAGCAGACGCTGGCTACCGCCTGAGAGCATCGGTACCCTGTACGGACAGAGACGGCAAGACAATCAGGGCTATGACCGCGCCATCCGCGCCGGTGCTGAGGGCTTATGACGACGCGGCGGAGTGACGGGCGGGGTACGGTCCGGCGGGTCCGGCGTGATATTCGGAGGGAAGCGCTGGGCTGCTGTTAGACTCTCCGAGTACGCCGTTGTCAGCATCAGGACCAGCCAGTATACTCCGGGGGAGAGGCAGGTATGGAAGGCGGAGTTTGCGGCTGCTGCCGACGCTCCACGAAGCAGTCACCCACCGAAACATTCGCGGTGGAGTTGGTAAGTTCCAGAACACTTGGAGAGGAAGATGTTCTCATTCGGCGGGATTGTATTTTTGATGACGCTGGCGCTGGCGCTCGTGGGGGGCAGCAGCGCAGCTATCGCGCAGAGCGGCGACGGGGTCACGGAGAACGCAGCTTCGGTTCCTCGCGCGCCCATCGCCGGGAATGACAACGATCTTGGGGACGATGACGATGATGGCGACGGCGACGGAACCGACACGCCTGAGACCGACGGCGACGGCATTGATACCCCATACACCGACGGCGACGGCTTCGACACGCCAACTCCCACAGACAACGACGGAACCGACAGCGACGGCTTCGATACGCCAACTCCCACAGACAGCGACGGAACCGACAGCGACGGCTTCGACACGCCAACTCCCACAGACAGCGACGGAACCGACAGCGACTAGAGGCGATGAACTCCCTGCCTGAGATCGTATCTCTATACCCGGAGGTCGACTTTCCTGAAGACCCTAGCTTGGATGACCTGCTGAATCTCTTCGATCCAGAGTGGATATGGCGAGCGTATTGTAGACAGCTCGGAAAGCCAGTTACCGATCCTCGTCGAATTCGCATTCGCCATTTCTCCCACAGCCCGGGCAGGGCTGCTGTCGTCAGCTATGAGATGGAATGGCAGGCTGACGAATACATCCCTTCACAGCACTTCTCGATCAGGGTTGAGCGTGGCAAGCCCGTCGAGCTGTTCCAGTACCCGGAAGACCGATACCTGCCGGGACTGAACGAAGCAGCTCACCCGGGAACTGCGCTCGAACTCATGTACAGGTATATGTTCAATATTCGCCCACGACGTGTGGGCGTCGAGCTGATTCGCTACAGGCCCAGCAGTCGCGCCGTTCTGCGTCACAGCTTGGGCAGAGTCAGATTCTACGCCAGAGTCATGCGGCCCAATGCAGTCGCCCCACTGCTGAAAGCCCAAGAGCTAATCGGACATTCTGGTTTCGCTGCGCCACGTCTTGCGGGCTATTGGGCAGACGGAGGCGTGGTATGGTTCTCGGAGATACCGGGCAAGAATCTGCGGAAGAACATACGCAGGGGCAAAATGCCGGACCCCTCGCCGCTTCTCGATGGGCTTCAGACCCTGTGGAGCGCGTCGCCCAAACAGCCGGGAAGCCGGCCATTCAACCTGTCGGGGGCATACGAGAGGGCAAAGCGCAGCTTCAGACACAACGCGCGCGACAGCAGCGCTGCTCTGCGCAACCTCGACGATGCCGCGAAGTCGCTCGACCCGTTCGTTCGGTCCTGGCGTCCCGTCTGCATTGCGCATAACGACTTCTATGACGACCAGATGCTGGTCTTGAGAGACGGCAGAATTGCGCTCGTAGACTTCGAGGAGGCTGGACCGGGCGATCCGATGCTGGATGTCGGCAACTTCCTAGCGCATCTGCGATGGGCGTCCTGCTTTGGACGCAAGAGAAGCGGCGATGGAAGCGGCGCGTACTACCAGCAGTTCCGGAATGCCGCTCTCGATCGTTTCCGCTGGAGCGAGAAGAAGCTCGCTTTTCGTGAAGCCGTCTGCCTATTCAGGATATGCACCAACACAATTCGCCGCCCACAAAGGGACTGGCGCAGCGGGCTGGAAGCTGGTCTATCGCTGGTAAACGAGACCTTGGGGTGATGGAGCGGAAGGTCGGGGTGGTCCGCGCCGTCTCCAAGCAGGTGACGAGGGATGTCTCATCGCTTCGGCTTCCCATCTGCGAACGGCGCGCCTTCACACGTCCACGAGCGCGCCGGGGTTGAGTATGCCGTTGGGGTCGAGCGCCTTCTTCGCGGCTCTCAGCGCATCGGCGAACAGGTCCGGGCGCTCGCGGTCGTACCAAGGACGATGAAGCCTTCCGACGGCGTGGTGATGGGTGATGGTGCCGCCCGCCTCGATGATGGCGTCTGACGCCGCCTTCTTCACAGCCGCCTGCTGGTCGGTATAGCTTCCGCTGCGGTACGCGCCGGCGTAGGTGTAGTACGGCGCGGGGCCGTCCGGGTAGACGTGGGTGAACCTGCAATTGAGCGATCCGCCGCCGCAAACCTCGTTCAACGCCCTCTTCACGCTGTCTCTGACGTGTTCGTCCAGCGCGGGCCACCTGTCCCACGTGATCGCAGTCTCGAATGTCCCCTTCACCAGGCCGAGCCCGGCGGTGATGCCGTCGTCTATGGAGATGAAGGCGTTTCGCCACGCGCCCACCGCGCCGCCGCGTCCGGTGGGGCTGCCGGAGCCGTCGTCGACCGCTATCTGGTCGTCTCCGATCTTGCCGCCGGCCGCTCTGGCTATATGCGCGGCTGCCTCGATGTTCCAGTCTTGCGGAAGCTCGGCGGACTCGAACCCGATTATCAGCAGCGCGCGCGAGCCGTCCATACCCGCCGAGTCGCGCGCCAGCTGCGGATCGAGGATTCGCAGGTTCGCGGGCCACTGCTTTGCCTGCGCGATGCGCCTAGCCGCCTCGTATGAATGCTCCCAGCTGGTGAAGGTCACTGCGGCGGTGGCTCTGTACTTCGGACGCGCCTGAATTCTCATCCAAGCCTCGCTGATGATGCCCAAGATGCCCTCGCTGCCGATGACGAGGCGGTTCGGGTCAGGGCCCGCTCCGCCGCCGGGCAGACGCCTGCTCTCCCACCAGCCGGACGGGGTGATCATGCGAACAGACTCCACGAACTCGTCTATGTGGGTGTGGTTGGTGGCGTAGTGTCCGCCCGAGCGCGTGGCTATCCAGCCGCCGAGTGTGGAGCCGCTGAAGCTCTGGGGGAAGTGTCTGAGTGTGTATCCATGCGGCCTGAGCTGGTCTTCGAGATGGGGGCCGAATGTTCCCGCCTGTATGCGCGCCGCTCTGGAGGTCTCGTCGATCTCCAGAACGGAGTCGAGCTGGTCCATGTCTATCGTAACGACCCCGTCCGCCTGCGGCGGCGTGACTCCGCCGACGACGGACGATCCGCCGCCGAACGGCATCGCGGCGTATCGCCTGGCGTCGCACCACTCCAAGACGCGCTCCAGCTCCGTCTCGGAGCGCGGATGCGCCACCGCGTCCGGCGGGTTGGGGAAGCGCCCCAAGACAGCGGCGGGTTCTCTGTCGTTCGCGCTGTACGAGTGGAGGGCGCGCTCGTAGACGTCGGTGAAGCAGAAGTCGGATACCGAATCCGGTATCTCGACGCGGGGCGGTCTGAGGGTTAGCTCGTCCACACTCGGAATCGGAGGCGCGACGATCTCTGTCCCGAAGCGTTGGGACAGCTCTCTTGCGCGCGCCGCTCTCTGCGCCTGAGTCGGCTCATCCGATTGCAGCCCCCACGTCCAGAAGCTGCGCTTTGGCTTGGCTGAGTAGGTCATCCCGAACATCCCCCTGTCTTGACAGTTTTCGAGCGAAATTCCTCTGCTCTTCAGCCGCGTCTTCGGAATCCGTATGCAATGGGCAGGACTGCCAAGCATATCGCCGCGCTGACGATGAAGGGCGCGCCGACTGCGCCGGACGTCTGATACGCGGCTCCCGAAATGGTGGAGCCGAGGAACACGCCCACGGAGTAGGTGGCGTAGAACACGCCGAAGGCGATGCCGCGCCGTCTGCTGTCTGCGCGCTCGGACACCGCCGCGCCGAGCGATGGGAACAGCAGCCCGAAGCCCACTCCGAAAGCCGCCATAGCCGCGAAGGTGGAGGGCGCGCCGCCGCCGCCGACCGCCAAGCCCGCGCCGCAGACTGCTATGAATCCGAGACCGAGTCTGATGGCGAGGCTGCGCGATCTGTCGTCTATCTTGCGCTGTATGGGCGACGCCATTATGAAGGACGCCACCAGCGAGAACGCGGCGAATGCCATGCCCGCCATGCGCGATGATCCGCCTGCGGACTCTATGACCAGCGGCAGGTGTCCGATGAGCGCTCCTATGCCGTAGGTCATGGCGAGAACGAGGCAGTACACCTTCATCAGAACGGGGTCGCGCAGAGCTGCGGGGGGGTCTTCCTCCGGCTCGCGGCGCGCCGCGTCGGGTCGAGTGTCCGACACCAGCAGGGCCAAGGCGAGCGCGGCGCACAGCATCAGCGCGCCGCTGACGTAGAACACCTCCGCGTAGCCCCAAAGCTCTCGGATGAATCCTGACAGCGGCGGCCCGATGACGGCGGAGACGGCAATGAGCATTCCGCTAGCGCCCATGGAGCGCGCGTGCTGAGAGCGGGTTCTGTCTCCGAGCATGGCGAACGCGCCGGGCGCCAGCGCGCCGGCGGCGAGTCCGTGCAGCGCTCTGAGAACGAGAAGCTGCGGCGGAGACGAGGCGAAACCGTATGAGAGCAGCGCCGCGGCGGTCAGTGCCATGCCAGCCACGACCAGCCAGCGCCGATTCATGCGGTCGAGCAGGAAGCCCGCGCCGACGTTTCCGCCTATGTTGGCGGCGGAGTACATGCCCACGATCGCGCCGACCATCGCCGCGCCCGCGCCGAGAGCCCGGGCGTAAGTGGCTATGACCGGAACCTGCATGAAGAGATCGAGGAACGCCACCAGCACGACGGCGCGGATAGTCCACATCTCCAGTCCGCTTGGCTGTGTACGCTGTTTTAAGAGCAATCCGCCTGTCCCCGCTCGCGCTGTGACCGATGGGCTATTCTAAGAGCATGTCGGAAGGTGGCGCAAATGTCCTCGCGCCACGCGCAGCTTTGGCTGAACTGGGTTGACGGCGGTTCTGGCGCGTAACTACAATGGCAGTGTTGCTATCCAAGAGGTGTTGACCATTGGCTGAGTATGCGATAGTTCAGACAGGCGGAAAGCAGTATCGGGTATCGAGCGGCGATACGATACGCGTCGAGTCCATTGCGGGCGACATCGGCGACACCGTCGAGCTTACCGATATCCGCATGGTGTCGGCCGGCGGGCGGATCACCTTGGGCGCTCCCAAAGTGGAGGGGGCGCGCGTGATCGCCGAGATATCCGAGAGCGGCAAGGGCAAGAAGATAGTCGTCTTCAAGTACAAGCCCAAGGTTAGGTACAGGCGCAAGAAGGGACATCGCCAGCTCTACACGGACCTGACGGTGACAGACATCTTGCTGGACGAGGACGCATGAGACAGGGCGGCGGCTTGGCGCGCGCTTTCGACCCACGGGCCGGGCGCGGCGGAACCACGATGACAGATTCGGAGGCTGGATCATGGCGCACAAGAAGGGCGGGGGCAGCACCCGCAACGGTCGAGACAGCAACGCCAAGAGGCTGGGCGTCAAGCGGTACGACACGGAGACGGTCCGCGCAGGCACGATAATCGTTCGTCAGCGCGGAACCAGGATCCATCCCGGTACGAACGTGGGCGTGGGCAGGGATCATACGCTGTTCTCGCTGGTGGATGGGTCGGTCAAGTTCGAGCATGGACGGCTTGGGCGCAAGCTGGCCAGCGTCTATCCATATGGGTCTGGGCCGTCTGGGTCTGGGCCGTCTGGAGACGGGAGGCGATGAAAAGCGGAATCCATCCTCGCTACTACGCCGAAGCTCGCGTGATTTGCAGCTGCGGACACAGCTACACCACCGGAGCCACCAAGCCTGAGCTGCGCGTGGAGATCTGCTCCAACTGCCACCCGTTCTTCACGGGCGAGCAGCGCATAGTGGATACGGAAGGGCGCGTGGAGCGGCTGAAGCGCAGGTTCGGGCTACAGTAGAGACGGTGCAGCTCGACAAGGACGACGGGGAGGGATCGAGCGTCTCGCCCCTCTTTGTCTGCAACCCGTCCTACAGCCGCGCGCCGAGCTTCCACAGCGTCAGGTGCCCGGAGATGCGGTCGACGCCAGAGACGCCTTCGCTATGACAACGCAGCAGAGACCAACCTACGGCGGTCAGGCGGTGATCGAAGGGGTGATGATCCGCGGCCGCAGCCACATGGCGGTGGCGGTGCGGCGTCCCAACGGCGCCATCGCTACCCATCTGCGGCCGCTCAGCCCCTTGTATACGGGATCGCTGAGACGCATTCCGCTGATCAGGGGAGTATTGACCTTGATCGAGACGCTCAGCCTGGGGATGCGCGCGCTGAGCTACTCATCGAGCGTCAGCATGGAGGCGGCAGACGCCGACCCTGAATCGGAAGTGGAGTCCGAGGAGCTGGGGAAAGGCGCTCTGGCAGTCATGCTGCTGGTGTCCTTCAGCTTCGCCATCGCGCTGTTCTTTCTGCTCCCGCTGTTCGCCAGCAGGCCATTGGAGGGGGTGTTTGGCGGCGACGTGGTCTCGAACATCGCGGAGGGTGCGATCAGGCTCGCGGTGCTGGTGGCGTACATCTGGCTGATCGGCAGGATGGAAGACATCAGGCGCGTGTTCATGTATCACGGCGCAGAGCATATGACCGTCCACGCCCAAGAGCGGGGGGATGCGCTCTCGCTGGACGCGATCAGAAGGTATTCGCCCGCGCATCCGCGCTGCGGCACCGCGTTCCTGCTGACGGTGATGGTCATGGCTATTCTGGTGTTCGTCTTCGTGCCGAGAGATCCGCTCTGGTGGCTGGTAGCTTCGCGGATCGTGTTCATTCCGGTGATAGCCGCCCTCGCCTACGAGGTGATCCGCTTGAGCGGCAGGTACGAAGGCAACCCCGCCGTCCGTCTGATAAGCGCTCCCAACCTGCTGCTACAGAAGCTGACCACGCGCCAGCCGGACGACGATCAGATAGAGGTTGCGGTTGCGGCTATGCGAACCGCTCTGGCGGCGGACAGGGAGACGGATTCGCCGTCCGCCGCCAGCGAGGACGGGCGGCTGCGCGGGGGTAGTAGGGCGCGGTCATAGGGGAGTTTCGACGTGTTCGAGGAGCGCGGCGTAGCGGCTTCTCCAAGTCGAAGCGCTAGGCGCGCTGCCCTACCCTAGCCGCTCCCTCAGCGCTTCCCATACCTGCTCGGGTCTGACACCGGCGGCGGACATCATCACGAGCGAGTGGTACAGCAGGTCTGCCATCTCGGACGCCACCGCGTCACGGTCGCCCTTGACCCCTGCGATGGCGGCTTCCCCCGCCTCCTCGATCACCTTCTGCGCGATGCGGTCCGTGCCGCCCTCGAACAGCTTGGCAGTGTAGCTGCCCTGGGGCATGGCATGTTTGCGATCCTGGATCACGGAGAACAGATCTTCCAAGACGGCGGGGCCCTTCTCGGGAGACTCGAAGTCTGGCAGGTCGTCGAACGGCGTGAAGAAGCACGTGGGGTTGCCTGTATGACAGATCGGGCCGTCCGGGATGACTTGGAGCAGGATCACGTCGCCGTCGCAATCGACGGACGCGGACCTGATCCTCATGTAGTTTCCGGAGACCTCGCCCTTGTGCCAGAGGTCGGCGCGGCTGCGCGAGTAGAACCAGACTTCGCCGCCCTCCAGGGTGCGCTTGAGCGCGCCGGGGGTGACGTAGCCCAGCATGATGACCTCGCCGGTTTCGGCGTGCTGGCAGATTGCCGGCGCGAGACCCTTTTCATCCAGTAAAACGGTTGGCATGATGGCTGTCCTCCGGAAAAGCTGGCTGGAAGTTCACTCTATTTCACTATATATCAATCTATCGGGCGCATGGGAACGCCGCGCTCGCTCAGAAAGTCTTTGATGTCCTTCACTCGATACGTGCCGAAGTGGAACACGCTTGCCGCCAGCACCGCGTCGGCTTTGGCATCTTGCAGCGCGTCCAAGAAGTGGTCGGGCGTTCCGGCTCCGCCGCTGGCGATCACCGGGATCGGCACAGTCTGGGATATCTGGCGAATCATGTCCAGATCGTAGCCGGTCTGGTGTCCGTCGGTGTCCATGCTGGTCAAGAGCAGCTCCCCGGCTCCCAGATCTGCGGCGCGAATCGCCCACTGGAGCGCGTCTATCCCGGTGGGGGTTCTGCCGCCGTGGATGTACACCTGCCAGCGGGAGCTGCTGCCCAGCGCGAGCGTGGGATCGGCGCAGGGGACGGGCGGATCGCCCGGTCTGACTGCGGTGGCGTCTATGGCGACCACGATGCACTGAGAGCCGAAGTGGTCGGACGCCTCGCCTACCAGATCGGGGTTCTGCACCGCAGCGGTGTTCAGGGACACCTTATCGGCGCCGGCTTCGAGCATCAGGCGAACGTCCGCCGCGCTCCTCATGCCGCCGCCGACCGTGAACGGGATGAACAGCCGCTCCGCCACCTCGCGCACCACGTCGAGCATGATTTCGCGCGAGTCGGAGCTTGCGGTGATGTCCAGAAGCACTAGCTCATCAGCGCCCTCGGCGTCGTAGTAGGAGGCGAGCTGAACGGGGTCTCCGGCGTCTCGTATCTCGATGAAGCTGACGCCCTTGACGACTCTGCCGCCATCCACGTCTAGGCATGGGATGATTCGCTTGGTCAGCATTTTCTTTCCAGATTGGCGACGGCGTCCAGAGCCTCGTCAAGGTCTATGTCTCCGGTGTAGAGGGCTTTGCCTATCACCGCGCCGCCAACTCCCGCCTCTGCCAGCAGGGACAGGTGATCGACGGACGCGATTCCGCCGGCGGCGATCACGCCCGCGCCGGCAACCCTCACGAGATCGCTCATCAAGCGATGGTTCGGACCCTGGAGCGTTCCGTCTCTCGATATATCGGTACACAGGAAAGTCCGCGCGCCCCTTTCCATCATCCTGCGCATCAGGTCGGTCGCCTCCGTGCGGCTGTCGGACATCCAGCCGGACACCGACACGTATCCATCGCGCGAGTCCACGGCGACCACCACCGCATCGCTCCCCAGCTCTTGGCACGCATCGCGCACGATGTCGGGTTCGCGGACGGCGACGGTGCCGAGCATGACGCGCTGCGCGCCCGCACTGATGACCTCGCGCGCCGAGCGCAGGTCGCGGACGCCGCCGCCCATCTGGATGGGGACGGAGACGGCGCGCGCGATTCGGGCTACCACGTCCAAGTTCTGCGGGCTTCCGATCCTCGCCCCGTCCAGATCGACTATGTGGATGCGGCTTGCCCCGAGCCGCTCCCAGCGCCGAGCGACCTCTACGGGGTCGTCCGCGTACACCGTCTGCCGGGCGTAATCGCCTTGGTACAGCCGAACGCAGCTACCCTCGATCAGGTCTATTGCGGGGATTACTTCCACTGTTCAGCGCTCGCTCGCGCAGCGCACGAAGTTCTCGTATATCTTGAGACCAATGCTGCCGCTCTTTTCCGGGTGGAACTGCACCGCCGCCACCGAGTCCCAAGCTACCGCGCTGCAAAACTCCACGCCGTAATCGGTGGCTGCCGCTATGATGGACGAGTCCTCCGGGTCGGCGTAGTAGCTGTGGACGAAGTAGAAGTGCGAGCCGTTCGGCACGCCTTCGAAGAAGGGGTGCTGCTTGCGCCAGACGACCTGATTCCATCCCATATGCGGAATCTTCTGGCCGCCGGGCAGCCGTCTGCATCTGCCGCGCGCTATGCCGAGACAGGGTTCCTCCCCTTCGTCCGATGCGTCCAAGAGCAGCTGCAAGCCCAGACAGACGCCCAAGAACGGCCTGCCGCTGGCTATCGAATCGCGGATGGGGTCGACCAGCTCACGCTCTCGCAGATTGCGCATCGAGGAGTCGCACGCGCCCTGTCCGGGAACGACGACCGCATCCGCCGCTTCGATCACGGCGGCGGACGAGGTGATTTCGGCGCGCGCGCCGAACTTCTCCAACGCCTTCTGAACGCTGCGCAAGTTGCCTGCGTCGTAATCGACTATCGCTACGGTCGTCTTCGCCATCAGTCCTTCTGCCGCTCCCCTTCTACTGCTGCGGTGGCTCGCCGGTTACGATCTCGAAGGGCAGGTGGCGGTCTTCGTAGCGCGCCAGCATGAAGAGCAGGTCCGAGAGTCGGTTCAGGTAGATGAGTACGTGTACGTTCGGCAGCAGCCCGGCTTCGCGCAGCTCCACTACGCGCCGCTCGGCTGTGCGCACCTGTGTCCGCGCCACGTCGAGCGCCGCCGAGCCTGAAGACGCGCCGGGGATGATGAAGTTGGGCGGAAGCTCGACCTGCTCTCCGATCTCGTCTATCAGAGATTCGAGACGGGCGACGTGGTCTTGGGTGACGATCTGGAAGCGTTCCAGCAAGATGGCGCGGTTCTCGGTGTGCGTGGCGAGCTCCGCTCCGATCATGAACATTTCGCGCTGGACGTCGAGCAGCGCATCCTTCACTCTGTCCTCGACTGACATGGCGCGCGCCAAGCCGATCGCCGATACGGCGTGATCGGTCGAGCCGTAGGCTTCGGCGCGAATATCCGACTTCGAGACTCTGCCGCCAAAGAGCAGCCCCGTCTCGCCTTCGTCCCCTGATCGCGTGTAGATTCTCAAGTGTCTCGTTCCCCATCTCGCGCTTGTATTCAGGAAGAAGCTGGCGACGTCGTCATCAGGAAACTGGGACGGCTTTCCCGCTCTGGCGTCGGCGTAGCCAAGCGTGTATGCCTCTTGACGGAGTCTTCGCGCCGTCTCCTGCAACTCCCTTTCTCTCTTCTCCCTGCTCTTTGCGGTCTGCTCTCTGATCCAATCTGCCATTGTCATGATCGACTCCTTGCTATGCAGCGTCGCCCAAGGAGGAAAACAGCCGCGATGAAACTTCCCTGATCGCGTGTAGGTTCTCAGGTGTCTCGTTCCCCGTCTCGCGCTTGGATTCAGGAAGAGATGGCGGCGACGTCATCAGGCGGCTGGGACGGCTTTCCCGCTCTGGCGTCGGCGTAGCCAAGCGCGTATCCCTCCTGTCGGCCCTCCTGAATGCCCTTCTGCAGGCCCTCCTGCCGACTTCTTCGCGCCGTCTCCTGCAACTCCCTTTCTCTCTTCTTCCTGCTCTTTGCGGTCTGCTCTCTGATCCAATCTGCCATTGCCATGATCAACCCCTTGCTATGCAATATCGCCCAAGAGAAGAACCCAGCCGCGACGAAACTCCCCCCGATTCCCAAAACGATGTTTCGCGCCATGTGATTGGGCGCGGATCCGTAGCTTAGCTCCAACTGCGTCAGTACTGCGGAAATCGTGATTCCAACGACCAGAGTCAGAACCTGGAACCACTTTCTATCTCTGGGGTCTATTCCCCAGATTGTTTCGCGTTCGTGGCGTTCGTTCATAGATGGCTCGGTTCATTATAACGCGCAAAGAAAAAAGGGGCGACCTTCTGGCCGCCCCCTGAATGGGTGTGGACGGGTCAGCCCGGACTCAGCCGGACTTTATCTCCAGCCGGCGGGGCTTCCTAGCCTCCTCCTTGGGAACCGTGATGGTGAGGATGCCGTTCTCGTAGGTCGGGGTCGCCTTCTCCGCGTCCACCGAGCTGGGCAGGCGCAGCGAGCGGTGGAAGCGCCCCGAGCGCCGCTCGCGCAGAAGATAGTCTCCCTTCCGCTCCTCGCTCTCGGAGCTGGACTCGCCCTCTATGGTCAGAAGGCTGTCCTCGATGGTGACGCTGATCTCCTCCGGCTTCGCCCCCGGCAGGGAAGCCTGCACGATCAGGTCGTCGCCCTCCTGCCAGACATCCATGGGGAAGTCCCAGCGTGCGATCCGGTGTCCCGCCTCGCGCAGGTCGCCGTTCCAGATTCTGTCGAAGACCTCGTCCATGCGCCTCAGCTCCGCGAACGGTGTCCATCTCTGCATCGTCATTTCTGTCAACCTCCTTGCTATGGCTCACACTCTGTTTCGACTGTGGCTAAGTTGCCTTTCGATACGATGAATTCATTATAGGAAAGCAATATAGTTTAGTCAATACGAATCAGATATATTGCTGTAAACATCGAACATCATATGCTCAGGCATGTGTATTTGCTATAATGCGGTGACAGTAAATATTCGGATGACAGGGACAATGGCGGACTATTACAACGTTCTCGGCATCCAGAAGAATGCGGATCAGAAAGAGATAAGGCGGGCTTTCAGAGAGCTTGCGCGCAAGTATCACCCTGACCTGAATCCGGGCGACGAGGGCGCTGAGGCGAAGTTCAAGCAGATCAACGAAGCCTATGAGGTTCTGTCTGACTCGGACAGTCGCCGAAAGTACGATGCCTACGGTGAGCGGTGGAAGCAGGCCGACCACATCGAGGCGCAGCGCAGGGCGTCGAGGGCCTCGCATGACTTCACGGGCGCGGGACGTCGGGGAAACTGGCGGCAGGAGTCCGACGACATCTTTGCCGAGTTCGAAGACATCCTCGGCGATATCGGCAGATACCGCGGCGGACGGGTCGAAACTGCCGCGCCCCCGTCTGAGCTTTCGGAAACCATATCCCTAGAGCAGGCATACGCAGGTACCACCATGACAGTATCCCGAACCGCGCGCGGAAGCGTCCGCCGGTTCGAGGTGGACATTCCGCGGGGAGTCGACGATGGCAGCATCGTGCGCGTGACGCCGGAGCGTGGAATCGAAATCCGCATCAGGGTATCGGTAGAACCTCACCGTGTATTCAGGCGCGACGGGGCAGACCTGTACACCGACGCCAACATCCCGTTCGAGCAGGCGATTCTGGGCGGCGAGGCGCAGGTGCGGACGCTGGACGGGCGGACGATATGGGTCGGGATACCAGCCAACAGCCAGAACGGGCAGAACATACGGCTGCGCGGGCAGGGAATGCCCAAGCTGGGTTCGACCGACGCGATGGGCGATCTGTACGTGACCGTCAAGCCGCAGATGCCGGAATCGCTGACGGACGAGGAGCGAGAGCTGATCGCGCGCTTCCGCGAGCTGAGGGCGGAGAGGGGCTGACCAATCACTCTCTGCTGAACTTCAGCAGCGCTCCGTCATCGCCCACTGCCCAGCCTGTGTTCGGGCCCCAGAACTCCAGCGCCCTCAGTGTAGATTCGGTGATCTGCGGCTGGGGCTGCCATGTCATGCCGCCATCGGTGGAGTGCAGCGCAGCGCCGAACGAGCCTACTGCCCAACCCTCGCTCTCGTCCAAGAACGCCACGTCCCACATGAACCTGCCGGTGTCTGAATCGACGCGCGTCCAAGTCTGTCCTCCGTCGATGGTGCGGGCGATCATGCCGTCGGTGAGGTACTTGACGAGCTGGACGCCGGAGCCAATGCCCCGCTCCTTGCCGCGCCAACCGGCGATCCATCCGCGTCTGTCATCCAGAAAGAAGATGCCCATGGCGCCGATCTGGACACGATTGACGCCCTCGCGCAGCTGCCACGACTCACCTCCGTTCTCGGTCGAAAGGACGCCGCCGGATTTCAGGGCGACCCAAGCGCGGCTGTCGTCCAAGATGAAGGCGTCCGATCTCGGCAGCGTGTTGTCGAAGAAGCGTCGCTCCCAAGTGTCGCCGCCGTCCGTGGTTCTGAGCGCGAAGCTGCCGCGCTCGGAGATGATCCAGCCATTGCTCCTATCCGCGAAGCGGACCTCTATCAGGTTCTGCCCCAAGGCGACCTCAGCGCCCTGCGCAGACCAGCTGCGCCCGCCGTCTGCGGTGTGGAGAATCAGGCCGAGATGTCCGACTGCCCATCCCGCGCGCTCGTCGGCGAAGTCCACGCCGCGCAGTGTGATCTCGAACCCCGAATCCTGCGGCGTCCACGTGTTTCCGCCGTCCGTGGTGGCGATGATCGCGCCGTTCTCGCCCACCGCCCAGCCGTTGAGCGAATCGACGAACTCGATGTCCAGCAGGGTGGAATCCGCCCCTGAGTCGATCTGTTTCCAGCGCCAGCCGGACGCGGGGGCGGCGATGTCGTCCGCGTCTCGCGTGAAGTAGAGGACGGCGGCAGCCAGCGCGAGCAGGAAGATCATGCCCAGCGCGACCGTCTCAGCGGTCGGGTGTCTGCGGTATCTGAGCTTCATGCGGAGCATCCGAATCAGTTAGGGCGAGAACGGGTCCAGCACGGAGCCAAGGGAGGCGCCGGTCATCCTCTGATGGAGTTCGATAGCCTCTCGTTCCGTCATTCCCGATATGTAATCGGCTGCCACACGGGTTATCTCTCGGTCGGAAGCCTTGCGCCCCTCGGCACGGAGGGTATCTTGCAAGTGTTCCGAGAATCTGGGCGAGAAGACTCCGAAATCGGACTTACGGGCTGCATCGGCTAGAATCTCGAATAGGTCTGCGATCAGCCTGCGTTGGCCGTACTGCTGAGTCGCCAGCGCGGGAGCGTTTATCACGTATTCCCGAGTTAGCTGCTTCAGTATCTCGATCTCAGTCCGGAATTCTGGAGTAATGGACATGCAGCGCGGGTTGCTCTCATCTGGCTGACGAAGATGGATGGCGTCGGTAACGTATCGTCTAATCAGTAATGCGGTCAATGAGCGTAAGGCAGCTCTCTGTTCTCGGATTCCGCTGTATGGGCGGCTCAGGGGTTGGTAAGGACGAATCAGATCGAGCAGATAATCGAATATACTCTCCAGGTCACTGGAGTCCCACGACTGCGAATCAGCACCTTGCCGGTTGACCATCTTCTCTAGGAATCGGTCGCGCTCGTCAGTGTCATTCAGCAGCCTGTCGAGAGGAATCAGCCCCGCCCGGTAGAAGTCGTCCAAATCGTGGACCGAGTATGCGATGTCGTCTGCCCAATCCATCAACTCGGCTTCCGCGCTTTTGGCGTCTCCCGATGTAAGCGCACGCGCCCAGTGAAATTCTTCACTCTCAGAGCTGTATGCGCCCCACTTGTGTTCGCGCAGTCCGCCATCCCTACTTCGCAGCCATGGATACTTCAGGATAGCGTTCAGCGTCGCGCGAGTCAGATTGAGTCCGTGAAAATTTCGACGCCTGAGGGCAAGATTCGTGACGATACGAAATGATTGAGGATTGCCCTCGAACCCGTCGGAGTTGCCGAGCTGCCGCACAAGCTCATCCAGCTTCGTTTCGGAGACGTGTCCAAAAGGAGGATGCCCCAAGTCATGGGCAAACGCGGCGGCTTCGACAACGTCAGGATCTACTCCGCCCAGCGCATCGGCTTCATCCTGCTGATCATGTACGGTGTACTCGGCGAGCCGTCTGGCAATCTGAGCGACTTCCAGAGTGTGAGTCAAGCGGTTGCGGAAGACGATTCGCTCACTGGCTGCGGCTACTTGGGTAACGCCGCCGAGTCTTCTGAAAGCGGATGCGTACAGAACCCGATCCCGGTCACGCTGTCCTTCTGTCCGCCGGTCGGGAGGGCGGTCATCGGCATAGAACCGATCTTCGCGGCTTGGTGAAGGCATACTGCACGCGAGCTACCTTCGGGGAAGCGTCCAGTGAGTCTGGGGATCCGGAACAAATTCGAACCTGCGGTCGATTCTCAGATCTATGGTGCCGTCGTCAATCATCCGTGCGATAGCGTCATAGGCTTCGCGCTTGGGAAGATGCCCGTCTTTCATCAGCTTCTCGTGGAGCGCGCGCGGAGGCAGGGGTTCGGATTCGGACAGAAGCTCTATCAGCCTGGGCTTTGCCGCTTTGTACTCTTCGAGTGTCATGTGTGCCTCCCCTGAGAACAGTGCAGCATCTTGCCGATTCGGAGCGCAATAGTAAAAAGAGGGTACAGGGATGTCAACCCTTTGCTTTGGAGATTGTGAATGTAAGGGCAGTATTCACGTCTCTGCTCATCAAGAAGTTACGCCCGGCCCGTACTCTCTCACGTCGTTGATGTCGCGGATGGCGTCTCCGACGAAGTTCACCGCCAGCACCACCAGCATGATTACGAGTCCGGGGAACGTGGCGAGCCACCAAGCGCGGGTGAAGAAGGGGCGCGCATCGTTGAGTATGGATGCCCACGTGGGGGTGAGCGGGGATACTCCCAGCCCAAGGAAGGTCAAGCCAGCCTCCGCGAGTATCGCCCCAGCCACGAACACGCTCGCCTGAACGATCACGGGAGGCAAGGCGTTGGGGAAGATGTGCCTGAACATGAGCCTGCGGTTGGAAGACCCCATCGCGCGCCCGGCGGTGACGAAGTCTTCTTCCTTCAGCATCAGCACCATTCCGCGAATCACACGGGCGAAGTCGTCTACGTATGCGAGGGAAATGGCAACTATCACGTTCGCCAGCCCCAGTCCGAAGATCGCCACCAGCATTACGGCGAGAATGAAGTTGGGGAATGCCCAGAGTACGTCTATGAGACGCATGACGATCATGTCTATCCAGCCGCCGTAGTAGCCGGCCGCCACGCCGAGTACGATGCCGATGGAGGCGGCGAGCGCCACGGTGCTGATGCCCACGACCATGGAGATGCGCGCGCCAACTATGATGCGGCTGAGTACGTCTCTGCCGAGGTTGTCGGTTCCCAGTGGGTGGCCGATGCTCGGAGGCTCCAGAAGCTCGTATGCCTGCGCGCTCGGATCGTATGGCGCGGCGAGCTGACCCAGCAGCGCGCTGAGGGCGAACGCCGCCACTATCACCAAGCCGAGCATGGCGCGCTTGTCTCGTGAGAATCTGCGCGCGAAGTACCTGAAGCCGCGCCTTCGGCTGCTCTCTCCGCTTAGCTCGAACTGTGCGGCAGTGTCTTGTGCCATATGGTCTCGCCTAGTCGGTGTAGCGTATGCGCGGATTGATCACCGCGTAGAGTATGTCTACGAAGAAGTTCATAAATATGAATATGCAGGCTACCAGCAGGATGACGCCCTGCACGATGGGATAGTCTCGCCCCAGTATGGCGTCTATGAACAGCCTGCCGAGTCCCCTGATGGCGAACACGTTCTCGGTGATCACCGCGCCGTTGAGCAGAATCGCAAGGGCTATGCCCATGACGGTAACCACGGGGATGAGTCCGTTTCGGAGGGCGTGTCTGAATATGACCACGCGCTCCCTCATGCCCTTGGCGTATGCGGTGCGGATGTAGTCTTGCGAAAGCACTTCGAGCATGGCGGAGCGGGTCTGACGCGCCAATATCGCGGCGAACCCGGTTCCAGTCGCCAGAGCGGGCAGAATGAGGCGGCTCAGCCACTCCCACACGCCCTCTCCGATTGGCATGTAGCCGAAGACGGGAAGCCAGCCGAGCTGCACGCCGAAGACGATTATCAGCAAGATGCCGAGCCAGAAGCCGGGCATGGCAAGTCCGAGAAAGGCGATGAACGTTGCCACGTGGTCCCATACGGAATAGCGTCTTATGGCGGAGATTATGCCCGCCGGAAGGCCAATAGCAACTCCGGCGAAGAACGACACCACCGAGAGCGAGAGTGTGCGCGGGAGCGCCTCCACCATCTGATCCATGACTGGCAGCCGCAGGTATATGCTGTCTCCCAGATCCAGGGTAACCAGGCTTCTGATGTAGTAGAAGTACTGCACGGGGACGGGCTGATCAAGGCCGAGCCGCGCCTTGATGATCTCTATCTGCGCGGGGTCGCCCTCCTCGCCCACCAGTGTGGTTACGGGGTCGCCCGGAAGCAGGCGCATGAAGATGAAAGTCACCGTCATGGTTGCCCAGATGGCGAACAGTGAGAAGATAAACCTGCGAATCAGGTAGCGCTGCATGGGACTTCATCGAGTGGGATGCACGAGGGCGCTAAAACGATGTGCCACCCCATGCCGCTCGCGCCCTGAATGGAGCGGCATGGGGTCTTGGTATTGTATTAGTTATTAGTATTCAGCAGCGGGCAGCCGGCTGCGGTATTACCTGTCGAGCCAGACTGCGCCGAGCTGCCTGAGCGCGTGTATCCATACGTAGCCCTTCACGTCGTCTCGGTACGCGGTGCGCTGGACGTTGTGGTGGGTGAACACGCCGTGGAAGGTCTTGTCTATCTGGTCGCTCAGGCTGCGGACGTGTTCCAGCCTATCTTCCAGATCGACCGCCGCCTTCTGTTTCAGGTTGAGGCGGTTGACTGTCTCGTCGTTGTAGCCGTAGGTGTTGAACTTGGAGCCGTCGGCGAACCAGTCGTCTATGGCGTCGTCCGGATCGGGGTCTCCGCCGCTTCCGCCCATGAAGCCATGGAACTCGCCTGCGGCGCGGCGCGGCTGATAGACGGACGCCTCCACGATGTCAGGCACGAGCGTTACGCCGATCTCCTCTTTGAGGAGGGCGCCGATCACTTCGAGCGGGACGCGGTTTTCGGGTGTGGTCAGCACCTTGAACTCGAATCCGTCCGAGAGTCCGGCTGCTGCCATCAGATCTCGGGCGCTGTCCGGATCGAACTTCCTGCGGCTGTTCGCGCTCAGGTCTTGGAAGTAGTACTTCTGGCCCGGCGGTATCGGCCCGTAGGAAGGGATCGCGCGGCCCTGGAAGGCGCGCTCGATGTATGCGTCGCGGTCGAGCGCCTGCCCGATGGCGTACACCACGTTGATGTCGTCCCAAGGCGCGCTCGCCATACCGATCTTCTCTTCGCGGTCTCCCCTCATGTTGAACGCGAGCATCTGGAAGCCCACGTCTGGGGTGGTATCCACGATGACTCTGCCGGTGTCTTCCAGCTGGTCCCAGAACTGCGGCGCGAATCCGTAGATCATGTCGACTTCGCCGGTGGCGAGCGAGGCTACCAGTGTGTTGTCCTCCGGAATGTTGAACATGGTCACTCTGTCCACGCACGGCACGGAGGGATCGTAGTAGGTGTCGCGCGCCGCCTCCATCTCCAGCCTCTCGCCGAAGGAGTGGGCGGTTATCCTGAATGGGCCTACTCCGACGGGCTTGCGATTGAATCCGCCCTCGCCCTCTGCCTCGATAGTCTCCCTATCCACTATCGTCATGACGCGACCGCTGGCGCGCTCGACCACCTTCGTAAGGAATGACGCCCTGGGGAAGGCGGTGTCTATTCTCACGGTATGCTCGTCCATCTTCTGGGGTCGGTTGACGCCCTCCAGTCCCTTCGTGTGAATGGACTGTGTATCTGGGTCGAGCTGGTGGTCGTAGGTATAGACCACGTCATCGGCGGTGAACGCCCGTCCGGTGTGGAACTTCGCGTCATCGCGCAAGTTGAAGGTGTACGAGAGCAGATCTTCGGACACCGACCAGCTGGAAGCCAGATCAGGCGAGGGGCGCAGCTCCGGGTCCAGCTGCACCAGCCCGGAGAGTACCTCCGCGGTGATCGAGAACTGGATGACCTGATTCACGGTGGCGGGATTCAGGTTGGTGAACTCGGTTATGCGGTTGCCCAGCTTGATGTGGCCGCCGCGACTCTCGCAGCTGGCGGCGAGATCGCTCCAGAACGTTATGCCTGTGGACTCCGCCATCATCGGCTCCGAGACTGTCCGCGTGACTCTGCTCGCGGGAGCGGGGGCGGCGGTCGGAGCGGGGGCGGCCTGGGGCGCCGGCATGGCGGTGGCCGCCGGCGCGGCTGGGGCCGCCTGCTGCGGAGCCGCCGGCGCCGCCGACGCGGGCGACGACGGAGCCATCGCCGGCGCGGCTGGGGCCGCCTGCTGTGGAGCCGCCGGCGCGGCCGCTTCTTCCTGAGCGGAACAAGCGATGAGCAGCGGAATGAGCAGCGCCGCCGCGAACGCCGCATACCTTGTTGCCAATCTTCTGATCATATCTACCTCCAAATTGCTTTCGACTATCGGCGCAACGCATCAGCGACGCTGTCATACTGCTTTCGACTATCGGCGCGTCAGTCTCGCTGCCATACTGCTTTCGACTATCGGCGCGTCAGTCTCGCTGCCATACTGCTTTCGACTATCGGCGCGTCAGTCTCGCTGTCATACTGCTTTCGACTGTCGGCGCGTCAATCGCTGTCATACTGCTTTCGACTATCTGCGAGTCAGTCTCGCTGACGCCGAGGGTGTGTCAGGGAGGGGCGGAACATGCTGGGGAATCTGAATCGCGTCCCGCAGGTCTGCGAGGCAGGTTCTCTCATCTCCTCGCTCATGCCATAGGATATATTGAATGTCAAGCCTATTTTGGACTAACCTATCCCACAATCGGCAGAATGTCAAAAACGTGGAACTCATGGGGAGCTTATCACGAGCGTTCCCAGTCCGTGTTACACCAGTGTTACAAAGAGCGAGGAGATTCTTGTGAGGACCGAGATTGACGGCTGTCGGTCGATTGGCGCGTCTGCGAGATGGGTCTTCGCCGCCTGCGCCGCGCTTGCGATGGCGCTGGGATGTTCCGGGGGGTCGGACGCTCCGACGTCGAATTCCGAGCGGAGCGGCGCTGAAGAGGCGTCAGCGGGGGATGCGGGATGGTCGCTCTTGCCGCAGTTCCCGCCCCGCGAGCAGGTGATCAGCAGACGGCTGCTCGGTCTGAACGATCTTCAGATGCTGGACGCGAACACCGCGTGGGTGGCGGGAACCGACGGCGCGGTCGGGCGGACGCTGGACGCGGGCAAGACGTTCAGCTTGCAGAAGACGGGGACCGCGATCAATCTGACGGCGCTGTCGTTCGCAGACGCCAACAACGGCTGGGCCGTGGGAACGGCAGGAACGGTGATCAGGACGGCGGACGGGGGAGAGAACTGGGAGATTCTCGACTCCGTCTCCGGGGTGTTCTCATTGGAAGGCGTCCACTTCCAAGACGCGCAGAACGGCTGGGCGGTCGCAGACGGCGGAGACATCTACCGCAGCACGGACGGCGGGGCCAGCTGGGAGAAGCAGGAGTCCGGCACGGGCGAAGACCTTCTCGATCTCGTATTCCTAGCGGATGGAAGCCAAGCGTGGGCGGTCGGATACGGCGGCGCGGTCGTTCACTCAGGCGACGGAGGGGCAAGCTGGTCTGCGCAGACCAGCGGAACGGAAGCTACGCTCAACAGTGTGTGGTTCGCGTCTGCGAACGTGGGCGTGGCGGTCGGGGCGGAAGGCGCGGTGCTGAAAACCGCGGACGGCGGCGCGACGTGGACCTCCGTCGACTCGGGGCTGACCGAAGACCTGTTCGGGGTGTTCATGCTGAACGAAAACGAGGCGTGGGCAGTCGGCGCGCGCAGCAAAGCGATCGGCTCTGTGGATGGCGGGGACACGTGGACGGAGCAGGAGACGACGACATCGGGCGACTCTCTGAAGGGCGTCATGTTCACGAGTTCGAGCAGCGGGCTGTCCGCCGGCAGCGGCGGCAGGATATGGAAGTACGGGCCGACTGCCGCGCAGTAGGTCGGCTTACTCCAGCTCCACTATCGGGGCGCCCTCCATGACCTGCTGGCCAACCGTGACCAGTACGGACCTGATCACTCCCGACCAGTCCGCGCGCAGGATCTGCCGCATCTTCATTGCCTCCAGCACGCAGATCGTATCGCCGGTGACGACCTGATCGCCCGGATTCACCTCTATGGACAGGATGATTCCGGGCATCGGCGCGGAGAACACCTTGTTGGGGTTCGGCGCGGCGTCTACCAACGCGCCCGGAGGCCTAGCCGAGCCGGGCGGCGCGGGAGCGCGGGGGCGCGACGCGGGCGAAGGCGCTCGGGGCGGCGAAGGTCTGGCGGGTTCGGGGCGAGGCGGGGCGGGCGAGGCGTCCTCCACGCGCTCGCCAATCTCGACCTCCACCGCGAAGCCGTCCACGACTGCCCTTACGGGACGCTCGCTGAGATCGCCCACCTCGACGGTGTACCATCTGCCTTCTAGCTTTACTCTTACTGTGTTGGTCATGCTGCTCTGGTGGTGGCGCGTGGGGGATCAGACGGGGCTGACCAGCGAGATGAAGACGCCGGCGACTACGGCGGAGCCTATGACTCCCGCCACGTTCGGCCCCATGGCGTGGGGAAGCAGGAACGTTCGCGGGTTGGACTGCTGGCCGACGTGGTGCGAGATTCGCGCCGCCATCGGCACCGCCGACACTCCGGCCGAACCGATCAGGGGGTTGATCTTTTCCTTCAGGAACAGGTTCATGGTCTTGGCGAATATCAAGCCTCCGATGGTGCCGCAGGCGAAGGCGACCAAGCCGAGCCCGAGTATCAGCAGCGTATCGAGCTGAAACACCCGCTGGGCGGAAAGCTGCGTGCCTATCGTCAGCATCAGGAAGATGGTTGCGATGTTGAGTATCTCGTTGGAAGCTGCGGAGGTGAGGCGCGGCACTGCGCCGCTCTCGCGGAACAGGTTTCCTATCATAAACATCGCTATCAGCGGCGCGGATCTGGGGACGATGAGGATTATCACGACCATGGCGATGGTCGGGAACAGCAGCTTCTCCAGTCGGCTGACCTCTCTCGGAGGGGGCATCTCGATTGCGCGCTCGCGCTTGGTGGTGAGCAGCTTCATGAGCGGGGGCTGTATGAAGGCGACTGCCGCCATGTACGAGTAGGCGATGACGGCGGTTATTCCCAGCAGCTCGGGCGCCAGCCTCGCGGAGAGGAAGATAGTCGTTGGGCCGTCCGCTCCGCCGATTATTCCGATGGACGCCGCTTCGGGAAGCTCGAATACGCCGGTGGCGAGCGCGCCCCAGAACGCCACGAAGATTCCGACCTGAGCTGCCGCGCCCAACAGCAGCGTCTTTGGGTTGGAGATGACGGGGCCGAAGTCGGTCAGCGCGCCGAGCCCCAGGAATATGATGGGGGGAAGGATGTTCCAGAAAGAGAGGCCGTAGTGGAAGATGACTCCGAAGATGCCCGACTCCTGAAAGCCCGTTCCCTCCACAGGGGAGACGAGCAGCCCGGTGAGCGGCAGGTTAGCCACGATCACGCCCAGCCCAATGGGGAGAAGCTCATACGGCTCCATATCCCGCGCTACTGCCAGATAGATGAAGACGAGGCCAACCGCGATCATCAAGCCCTCGCCTGGGCCTATCGCGCTGAACCCCGTGGAAGCGAGGAAATCCAGTAACTCGTCCAACGACGCCTGTTCCTATCTACGTATCTGGTCCGATTCCCGATGAATGTCCAAGTGGGGGCGGGACTCGATGAGCGCGGCAACGGCTATCGCCGCGGCGCGGGCGCGATTGCGCATCTCCGGATCCGTCCTCTCTGCCTCTTCGGGGGCGTCCGCTTCGGCATCCTCAGCGCGCGTGTACTTTCTCACGGCCCACGAGACGAGCCTGATCAGCAGCGCCGAGCCGAGAAGCAGCGCCAGCACGCCGAACGCGGTGCCTATTCCTATCGCCGTAAGGGTCGCGGCGTCGGGCTGTTCCAATGGGTCACCCCCGCAAACAATCGGTAGTCAGTTTACACAGTCAGCCGAAGTTTTCACAGACTCCCCGCCAGCCGACGGGGTGGCGAAACTCGCGCGCCGTTTGATGCTAGAATCGTTCGCAGCCCTCGACAAGACAGTCGATACGGAGAAGAGACATGTTTCAACTAGCCCTGCGCGCTACGCTGCTCGACGGGCGGGTATACGAGGAGATCAGAGAGCGCGACCAAGCGATGTTCAGCGCTTTGGGGATCGTCGCCATAGCCGCCGTCGCATTCGGGCTGGGAATCTGGAACGTGAACAGGTCGCCGGGCGAGGTTGGATTGAGGCTGGATGAGAACCTGAGCCTGTTCGTGGCGATCTCGACCACGTTCACGAGCTGGTTCGTCTGGGCTATCTTGGCGTGGATGCTGGGCAGGGTGCTGTTCGGAGGCGACGCCGGCTACCGGCAGACTGTCCGCGCCATAGGCGTTTGCTACGCGCCAATCGCGCTCATGATCCTCATTGGGACTCAGTACCTGTCGCTGGCGGTCATGGCGGTTGGCGGCGTCTGGCCGCTGGTCTCGGTGGTGGTGGCGATGAAGCACACGCACGAGATCGCCTGGTGGAAGGCGACGATCGCAGCTGTCATAGGCTGGTTCTGGGGGATCGTGGTCGTCCCCGCTCTGTTCGTGTTCACTCCCCTGTTCGCGCCGGCGTGAGTCTGTCTTGCGAGATACGGCGACCTGATCCGCGCGCCTGCCGCGAAATTGGCGGCGGCGTCTCTGCGACCCCAGACATGAACAGGGTGGGCCCTGCTATTGGGAGTTTCTGCGCCCGCAGGGTAAGTTGACCCGCTGAAAAGGGCTTCGCTATACTTGATCTATAATTCTTGACTGTTTAACTCAACAAAGGGCGGGGGCGAGATTCGCATGACCACACAGAAGGTCATATCGAGAGAAACCGGAATAGAGGAGTCTCAGTACAAGTGGGGCTTCGACTTCGATTACGAGTCCGAGACCGCCCCGAGGGGGCTATCGGAGGATACGGTCAGGTTCATCTCCCGCAAGAAGGGCGAGCCTGAGTGGATGCTGGAGTGGCGGCTGAGGTCGTTCCGCCACTGGATGCGGCTGGGGCTGGAAGAGCCGACGTGGGCGAACGTGAGCTACCCGGAAATAGACTTCCAAGACATGGTCTACTACGCCGCGCCCAAGTCTCAGGACGACGGCCCCAAGAGTCTGGAGGACGTGGACCCGGAGATACTCGAAGCCTTCGACAAGCTGGGCATCCCTCTGAATGAGCAGAAGCGGCTGAGCGGGGTTGCGGTGGACGCGGTCTTGGACAGTGTTTCGGTAGCCACGACCTACCAGAAGATGCTCGAAGACGCGGGCGTCATATTCTGCCCGATCTCCGAAGCCGTGCTGAAGCATCCCGATCTGGTCGAGAAGTATCTGGGGTCGGTGGTGCCGTACACGGACAACTTCTACGCCACGCTCAACTCCGCCGTATTCAGCGACGGCTCGTTCTGCTACGTTCCGCCCGGCGTGCGCTGCCCGATAGAGCTGATGACCTACTTCAGGATCAACGAGCTGGACTCCGGGCAGTTCGAGCGGACGCTGATAATCGCGGACGAGGGCAGCTACGTAAGCTACCTCGAAGGCTGCACCGCGCCCATTCGCAAGACGCATCAGCTTCATGCCGCGGTCGTCGAGCTGGTCGCGCTCGAAGGCGCCGAAATCAAGTACTCCACCCTTCAGAACTGGTACCCCGGAGACAAAGACGGCAACGGGGGCGTGTTCAACTTCGTCACCAAGCGCGGAGCCTGCCGAGGGCGAAACTCCAAGATCAGCTGGACGCAGGTCGAGACCGGCTCGGCGGTCACGTGGAAGTATCCGAGCGTCATACTTCAGGGGGACGACTCGGTGGGCGAGTTCTACTCCGTGGCGCTGGTCAACAACTACCAGCAGGCGGACACCGGCACCAAGATGATCCACATGGGCAAGAACACGAAGAGTACCATAGTCGCCAAGGGGATAAGCGCGGGCAAGGCGCAGAACACCTATCGAGGCATGGTGCGGATCATGCCCTCGGCGTCGGGCGCGCGCAACTTCACGCAGTGCGACAGCCTGCTGATAGGCAGCGAGTGCGGCGCGCACACCGTCCCGTACATCGAGGTCAGAAACCCGACGGCGCAGATGGGCCACGAGGCGACCACGTCCAAGATCAACGACGACCAGCTCTTCTACCTACAGCAGCGCGGCATAGACCAAGAAGAGGCCAACTACATGATAATCAACGGCTTCTGCCGCGGCATCTTCAAGGAGCTGCCGTTCGAGTTCGCCGCCGAAGCCAGCCAGCTTCTGCGCGTGAGCCTCGAAGGGACTGTGGGGTAGTCCAAAGGCGCGAATGACGCAGGCGGAGATGGAGAATCACGCGGAGGTTTCCGAGCGCTTCCTCCGGCACGCCATCGCCGAGTTCGAGAATCACGATCTGCCGCAGGCATCGGAGAAGGCGTGGGGGGCAGTGGCGCACTATCTGAAGGCGGTCGCCAAATTCAGGGGATGGAAGAACAGCAGCCACACAGACCTGATCGACGTGGCTTTCGACTTGGGGCGTGAGACGGGCGATCCGAACAGAATTGATGAGCTGTGGCTGATAATGGAGGGAATGCACCAGAACTTCTACGAAGATCGGCTTCTGGATTATACGGTCTATCGAGGCATTGACGCAGCAGCCGAGCTGATCTCCCGTCTCGAGAACCGGACAGGCCCGGAGACAAGCCCCAGACCCTCGCAGGCTAGAAGGCGGCGGTAGTATAGGGATACGTCAATGTCCACACAAGCCGAAATCGAAAATCACGCGGAGGTTTCCGAGCGCTTCCTCCGGCACGCCATCGCCGAGTTCGAGAATCACGATTTGCCGCAGGCATCGGAGAAGGCGTGGGGCGCGGTGGCGCACTATCTGAAGTCGGTCGCCAAGATCAGGGGATGGCGAAACCACTCACACCGCGACTTGATCGACATAGCCCACGATCTGGCGCGTGAGACGGACGATCATCACAGGGTGGATGAGTTGTTCTCCATCGTGAGCAACCTGCACATAAACTTCTACGAAGATCATCTTCTCGACAGTACGGTTTCAATGGGAATAGACGCAGCCCACGAGCTGATCTCGCGGCTGGATGCCAGAATCGAGCAGGAGATACACCCCAGACCCTCGCAGATTGCGAGACAGCGTCGCCGATGAACTCGTTGGAGGCGCTGAGAAAGCCATGACGCAGGCAGAGATCGAAAACCACACGGAAATATACGAGCGCTTCATCCAGCACGCCGTCGCCGAGTTCGAGAACCACGATTTGCCGCAGGCATCGGAGAAGGCTTGGGGCGCGGTGGCGCACTATCTGAAAGCCGCAGCCAAATTCCGAGCATGGAGAAACAGCAGCCACTCCGATCTATCCGACATCGCTGACGACTTGGCATATGAGACAGACAATCCCCCCAGAGTGCAAGAGCTATACGTGACGGTGAACGCGCTGCACCAGAATTTCTACGAAGATTGGCTTTCGGGCGGGCAGGTCGCGCGAGGAATAGACGCAGCCGCCGAGCTGATCTCCCGTCTCGAGAATCGGACAGGCCCGGAGGCAAGCCCCAGACCATCGCAGGCTAGAAGGCGGCGGTAGTACAGGGATACGTCAATGTCCACACAAGCCGAAATAGAGAATCACGCGGAGGTTTCTGAGCGCTTCCTCCGGCGCGCCATCGCCGAGTTCGAGAACGGGGATCTGCCGCAGGCATCGGAAAAGGCGTGGGGCGCGGTGGCGCACTATCTGAAAGCCGCAGCCAAATTCCGAGGATGGAGAAACAACAGCCACTCCGATCTGTCCGACATCGCCACTGATTTAGCCCATGAAACGACTAATCCGCGCATTGTCAGGAGGCTTTACAGATCAGTGGAAGCGCTGCACCAGAACTTCTATGAGGACCGGTGGGCAGACCAGCTAGTTTCCGATGCCATCGGTGACGCTCAGGAGCTGATCTCCCGTCTTGAGAATCGGACAGGCCCGGAGGCAAGCCCCAGACCATCGCAGGCTAGAAGGCGGCGGTAGTACAGGGATACGTCAATGTCCACACAGGCCGAGATAGAGAACCACATAGAGGTTTCCGAGCGCTTCCTCCGGCACGCCATCGCCGAGTTCGAGAACGGCGATTTGCCGCAAGCATCGGAAAAGGCGTGGGGGGCGGTGGCATACTATCTGAAGTCGGTCGCCAAGTTTAGAAGTTGGGGGAACACGACGCATACGGACTTGTCAGACATTCTCGAGGACTTGTCGCGTGAAACCAATGATCCCGGGAAGGTATGGAATCTCTACAGGTCGGTGGAAGGGCTGCACATAAACTTCTATGAAGATCGGTACTCTGACCAAGGGGTCGCAGGCGGCATCGAGGATGCGCGGGAGTTGATCTCCCATCTTGAGAATCGGACAGGCACGGAGGCAAGCCCTCGACCTTCACAGATGCGAAGGGTGAGACGGCGCTAGATGAACACCATGCACGACGCGAAATTCTCCTCAGACCGCCGTTACCGCTATCGGCTCGAAGCCAAGCTGTCGGATGCTGGCGGCGTTTGCGTGTTCGTCATGCTCAATCCAAGCAGGGCGGACGAGGTTCGGTCGGACCCCACCGTTACCAGATGCAAGGACTTCGCCAAGCGGTGGGGATACGGCAGGCTGTGGGTTTGCAACCTGTTCGCCTTCCGAACGCCGCACCCCGACGAGCTCAAGAGCGCCATGGACCCTGTCGGATCGGGAAACCGGGAGGAGATACTCGCTTCGGCGCGGAGCGCCGATCTGATCGTATGCGCGTGGGGCAACGACGGCGCGCACCTCGACAGGGGCAGCGAAACCATGCGCGCGCTCAGGAGCGCGGGGCTGTCTGCAAAGATGCGCCACCTCGGTATGACCAAGCAAAATCAGCCCAAACACCCGCTCTATCTCAAAGCGGACACGAAGCCAACCCACTTTTCAGACTAGACCAGAAGGCGGAATACAGACACGACCATGCTCGAAATCAGAGACCTGCGCGTTTCAATCGAAGACACCGAGATACTGAAGGGGATAAGCCTGACGGTCAGCGCGGGCGAGGTTCACGCCATCATGGGGCCGAACGGCTCCGGCAAGAGTACCCTCGCCAACGTGGTCGCCGGACGCCCTGAGTACACCATCACCGGCGGCGAGATACTCTACGAAGGCGAAAACATCGTGGGGTGGTTCCCGGAAGCCCGCGCCCGCGCCGGCGTGTTTCTGGCGATGCAGTACCCGGTCGAGCTTCCGGGCGTGCGCACATGGCAGTTCCTGAAGGCGGCGGTGGACGCTCTGCGCAAGCACAAGGGCGAGCCAGAGCTGTCGGTGCGCCAGTTCGACAGGCTGCTGGACTCCAAGCGCGAGCTGGTCAACATACACGACGACCTAGTGCGCCGCTCGGTCAACGAGGGCTACTCGGGCGGCGAGAAGAAGCGAAACGAGATACTTCAGCTTGTGCTGCTCGACCCGCGTCTGGCGCTGCTGGACGAGACAGACTCCGGGCTGGATATAGACGCGCTGCGCATCGTCGCCAACGGCGTCAACGCATTCAGGGACGCGGACAAGGCTATCGTGCTGGTGACGCACTACCAGCGAATTCTGAACTACATAACGCCGGACTTCGTTCACGTGTTGGTGGACGGCAAAATAGTTCGCTCCGGCGGCAAGGAGCTTGCGCTGGAGCTGGAGGACAAGGGCTACGACTGGATAATCGAAGAGGCGGCGGCGGACTGACGGGTTTCGATGGGAGAGTGGGAACGAAAGCCGCCATCCTAACCTCCTCCCAAAGGGGGAAGGAATAATAACTGGCGGGTTTCCCTTCTGCCGATCTCCAAAACCCGAAGATCGCGGGGGCGCTAATGTACTACTGGGTCAACTACGGCGGCGGCGGAATCACCGTCCACAAAGAGACGTGTCGCCACGTGGACATCCTGACGGACAACCCCAATTGGGAAAGATACGACTCGGAAAGGGAAGCGCTGGCGGCGGCGGGGCCGGCGGCGCGCAGATGCGGGGAGTGCTTTTAGGGAAATCCGAAAGATTGGGCGGCTTCAACGTCAAAATCGAAATCGGCGATCCGGCGCGCGAGGGATGGGCTGACATGGATGCGCTGGTGGATAAGGGAGCGGTCTTCACGTCCGTTCCGACATCGGTCTTGCACTCGCTCGGTGTGCAGCCTTCGGGAAAGCGGCGTGTTCGATTGGGTCAGGGCGAGGTCAAAGAACAGGAATCTCCGCCATGAGTTTCTATATCTATGAGAACTACCCCACCAACAGAGCAAGGGTTCATTGCTCGTGTTGCGGGCATTTCAAGAAAAAGAAAAGCAAAACAACGCGGAACGGACGTTGGCATGGTCCGTTCGGAACGTTAGAGGCTGCCGATGCAGAGGCGAAACGACTGAGACCATCAAACTCCAGCAGATGCCAGAACTGCTTGGGATGAACGCCGAACGTTCACTGATCACTGGTAGATTGGCTCATCGATGACACAAACGCTGACGACATACGACCGCTACGCCGAGCAGTACGCCGGCCCTGCCCTCCGCAGGCGAGGACTGGCTGAACGCGCTCCAATAGGAAGAAGACGACCAACAAATTGGGCAGCTTCAACGTCAAAATCGAAATCGGCGATCCGACGCGCGAGCGGTGGATCGACATGGACGCGCTGGTGGATACGGGGGCGTTCATCACGTCCGTTCCGACATCGGTCTTGCGGGCGCTCGGAGTACAGCCTTCGGGAAAGCGGCGCGTTCGGTTCGGTCAGGGCGAGGTCAGAGAGCTGGATTATTGCCAGACATGGCTGCGATTCGATGGACAGGAGATAATGACCTTCGTTCTGTTCGACGACGAAGGCACGACGCCGCTGCTCGGCGCGTATGCGCTCGAAGGTCTGTTCGTTGCCGTCGATCCGGTCGCGCAGCAGCTGGTGCCCCTAGAGGAGATACACATTTAGACGATGACACAGACGCTTACGACATACGACCGCTACGCCGAACAGTACGCCGCCCTGCCCTCCGCAGGATCGGACTGGCTGAACAGGCTGCGACAGAAGGGCTTCGACAGCTTCCTGCGGCTCGGATTCCCGACCGCGCGGCGCGGCAACGAGGCTTGGAAGTACACCAACGTCGCGCCCATCGCCAGAGCGGAGCTTTCCATTCCCGATCCGGACTGCGCGCCTGCGGCGGGGACCGTGCGCGGCGCGGCCCCGTGGGTGGACGACTGGAACACGCTGGTGTTCGTGAACGGGCGGTTTTCGTCCGATCTGTCCGCTGTCCATGAGCATGAGGGCGTGACGGTATCCAGCCTGTCGAGCGTTCTGTCGAACGACGGCGCAGTCGCGCGCCAGAACCTCAGCTCGCTGGCATCGGTCGAGGACGACGGATTCGCCGCGCTCAACACCGCGTTCGTCTCGGATGGCGCAGTCGTCCACATATCGGACAGGGCGCGGGTAGAGCGTCCCATCCATCTGGCGTTCGTCTCCACCGGCGAGGGAAACTTCGTCGCCCATCCGCGCGTTCTCATCGTCGCCGGGGCGGAGTCCGAAGCCACTGTAATAGAAAGCTACGTCGGACTGGGCGACAACGCATACCTCAACAACGGCGTCGCCGAGATGGTGCTGGAAGAGGGCGCGCAGCTAAATCACTACCGGCTGATGGACGAGAGCGATTCGGCTTACCACGTGGGCGTGGCGCGGATTCACCAGAAGGACGGCAGCAGATTCTCGTCCGGCGCGTTCTACAAGGGTGTAAGACTCGGCAGGCACGACCTCTACGTACACATCGGCGACGGATGTGAGACGACGCTCGACGGTCTGTACATCACATCCGGAAGCCAGCACGTGGACAACTTCATCAACATAGACCACGTCAAGCCCAACTCGACCAGCAACCTGTACTACAAGGGGATCTTGTCGGGGAGGTCGAGGGCAGTATTCGGCGGCACGGTGTTCGTGCGCAAGGGCGCGATCAAGACGGACGCGCTCCAGTCGGACAAGAACCTGCTGCTGTCTCCGAACGCCGAAGTGGATTCCAAGCCGGCGCTGTTCATCTGGGCGGACGATGTGAAGTGCGGTCACGGGGCGACAGCGGGCAACGTAGACGAGGAGACGGTGTTCTACATGCGAAGCCGAGGGATCGACCTGGAATCCGCCAGCCGTCTGCTTATCTTCGGGTTCGCGTCCGAGATCATAGACAGGGTGGAACTGCGGGAGCTGCGCGACTGGCTGGAGCAGTCGTTCTTGGAGGCGATCCCAAAGTACGAGTTCACGTTTTAGCGCAGAAGTTCAAGTTAGGCTCGTCCATTGAGCCAGTAGCAACAATCAGGCTTCGGTAGAGGATCAATGAGCGTCATAAAGACTTGTCAACTTTCGACTGTGATGATCGTCACTGTCTTTGCGGTCTTCCTCTTCGCCTGTACCAGAGAAGTTCCCTTGAAAGTCATCGAGGAAGTGGAAGTAGTGAGGACTGTCGAGGTACCCGTGGAAGTAGTCAAGGAAGTGGAGGTGGTGAGGACTGTCGAGGTGCCCGTGGAAGTCATCAAGGAGGTGGTGAAGACCGTCGAGGTGCCAAAGGAAGTCATCAAGGAAGTGGAAGTGGTGAGGACTGTCGAGGTGCCCGTGGAAGTCATCAAGGAAGTGGTGAAGACCGTCGAGGTGCCTGTGGAAGTGGTCAAGGAAGTGGTGAAGTTGGTATCCCAGCCTAACTCGGAGTTGATCTCCCCCGCTGCGTTCACTTCCATAAGCAGCGGCGGGGGGCATACCTGCGCACTGCGGGCAGACGGCGCAGTACGCTGCTGGGGGGGGGACAACGAATACGGCGAAGCATCGCCGCCATCCGCCATGGACAGAGTAATCTCCGTAAGCAGCGGCGGGTCTCATGCCTGCGCGCTGCGGACAAACGGTACGGTGGGATGCTGGGGATATAGTGGCGACGGCAGAACCACGCCGAGGAGTCTTGGTCCTTTCACCGAGGTAAGCAGCGGCAGGCGTCATACCTGCGCGCTGAGAACGGATGGAATAGCTGAGTGCTGGGGGAACAACGAATACGGCCAAGCATCGCCGCCCTCTGAGGCTTTCGTCGCCATAAGCAGCGGCGGGGATCATACCTGCGCGCTGCGGACAGACGGTACGGTGGGATGCTGGGGACGTAGTAACTACGGCCAAACCGCGCCAACGAGTCCTGGTCCTTTCACCGAGGTAAGCAGCGGCGGGAGGCATACCTGCGCGCTGAGAACGGATGGAATAGCTGAGTGCTGGGGGTATAACGAAGACGGCCGAGCATCGCCGCCCGCTGAGACTTTCACCGACATAAGCAGCGGCGGCGGGCATACCTGCGCGCTGCGGACAGACGGAGCCGCGCAGTGCTGGGGTTGGAACGAATACGGACAAGCATCGCCGCCCGCTGGGACTTTCGTCGACATAAGCAGCAGCGGCTCGGCTCATACCTGTGCGCTGCGGGCAGACGGATCCTCACAGTGCTGGGGCCACAGATAGTCTCCTCAGAAATAAGGATGAGTCAACAAGGAATGGTGATGAACGACCTTCGAGACCTGTACGCCGAAGTTGTGATGGACCACAATCGCAGGCCGCGCAACTTCAAGAGAATAGAGGGGGCCGACCGCGAGGCGGAAGGCTTCAACCCGCTGTGCGGCGACCAGATATCGCTGTACCTGAATCTGGATGACGGAGGCGCGATCTCGGACATCGGCTACGTTGCCGCAGGGTGCGCCATATCCAAGGCGGCGGCGTCCATGATGAGCGAGGCGGTCAAGGGCCGAAGCTCAGCCGACGCGCGCAAGGTCATAGACGGCTTCAGGCTGCTGCTGACCAGGAAAGCCGGAGACGACTTCGACTACGAGATTCTGGGCGACCTCGAGATACTGGAAGGCGTGTCGAGCTATCCGACGCGGATCAAGTGCGCTACGCTGCCGATACATACGCTGGCGTCGGCGCTCTCGGAGAAAAAGAACGGGGCGGTTTCCACTGAGTAGATGGATTCGGAGGTGGTGGAGACATGCACATACCTGTGAAAGTGGATTACGGCGTCAGGGCGCTGGTGGATCTGGCGATGCACCGCCAGAATGCGCCAGTGCGCGCCAGCGAGATCGCGGGCAGGACGATGATACCGGAGGCGTACCTCGCACAGGTGCTTCACGCAATGGGCAAGGCGGGGATGGTCAGGTCTCAACGGGGGCCGCATGGCGGACACTCGCTCGCAGTCGAGCCGGACGATATCAGCCTGAGCAGTGTGATGGAGTGTCTGGGGGGCAGCGACAATCTCGTCGCGTGCCTGGACGATCTGAGGGCGTGTGTCCACGTTCCTTCCTGCGCTCAGCGGGAAGTGTGGCAAGAGGTGGAGCTTGCGGTCGAACGGATTCTGAAATCCAGAACCATCGGCGATCTGGTCGACAGAAGTCACGCGATACTGGCAGCCGGGGCCGAAGGAGCGCAGACCGTCGGATTCAGGAACAGCCGGAATTAGTTACAGGAGACGCATAACATGGCATTCGTAAAAGTCGGCAAGGTGGAGGAAGTCCCGGCTGGGACTGCCAAAGTGTATGAGGTGGGCGACCGCGCCATCGCGGTGTGCAACGTGGATGGAACGCTCTACGCGATAGACGACGTCTGCACGCATGACGAGGCATCGCTGGAGCAGGGCTTCCTGGAAGGCTGCGAAATCGAGTGTCCGCGACACGGCGCGCGCTTCGACGTGCGCAACGGCGACGTGACCGCGCTTCCTGCGGTCGTGCCGATAGACACCTTCCCGGTGCGAGTCGAAGGGGACGACATCGAGCTGGACGTTTAACGGGCTGGCTGTAAACTCCCTCTCCCCCATAGGGAGAAGGGCGGCGCGGGCGTGTCGATAGACTCCCTCTCGGCGCGAGTCGAAGGGGACGACATCGAGAGGGTCGTTCAATGGGCTGGCTGTAAATCCTCTCTCCCCAGATGGGAGAGGGGCGGGGCGAGGGTAATCCTCCGCAATGTACGACGTGCAAAAGATACGAAAGGACTTTCCGATTCTGAGTCGGAAGGTCTATGACAAGCCGCTGGTCTATCTGGACAACGCCGCGACCACGCAGAAGCCGCGACAGGTGATCCAAGCGCTGGTGGACTACTACGAGGGCTACAACGCCAACGTCCATCGGGGCGTCCACGCGCTCAGTCAGGAGGCGACGGAGAGGTACGAGGAGGCGCGGGGCAAGGTCGCGCGCTTCATCGGCGCCGAAAGCCCAGACGAGATCATCTGGACGCGCAACGCTTCGGAGTCGCTCAACCTCGTCGCCTACACGTGGGCGCAGGAGAACATCCGCGAGGGCGACGAGATAGTCGTCACGCCATACGAACACCACTCCAACCTGGTGCCGTGGCAGAAAGTCGCAAGGGACAAGGGCGCGTCTCTGCGAATCCTGCCCATGCGCGAGGAGGACAACAGCCTAGACATGGAGCGGGTGGACGAGTTCATCACGCCCCGAACCAAGCTGCTCGCGGTGGTCCACATGTCCAACGGCATCGGCATCATAAACCCGGTAGAGGAGCTTGCGAGGCGGGCGCGGGCGGTGGGCGCGACCGTGCTGATAGACGCCACTCAGAGCGCTCCGCATCTTCCGGTGGACGTGCAGGGGCTGGACTGCGACTTCCTCACGCTCAGCGGCCACAAGATGCTGGGGCCAACGGGCATCGGCGCGCTGTACGGCAGGCGCGAGATACTCGAACGCATGGAGCCGTTCCTGCGCGGCGGCGAGATGGTGCTGGAGGTCTGGTACGACCGCGCCACGTGGAACGACCTGCCGATGAAGTTCGAGGCAGGCACGCCGAACATCGCAGACGCCATCGGCTTCGGCGCGGCGATAGACTATCTGGAAGCGGTGGGCATGGAGAACGTCCGCGATCACGAGATAGCGCTGACGGCGCACGCGCTCGAAGCGTTCAAGGAGCTGGAGGAGGAGATAGACGTGTTCGGGCCGCGCGACCCCGAACGGCGCGGCGCGATCATCTCGTTCCACTCGGACATCGTTCACCCGCACGATCTCGGCACGTTCCTAGACCGAGACGGCATAGCGGTTCGCACGGGCCACCACTGCACCATGCCGCTGATGCGCGAGCTTGGCGTAATAGCCACCGCGCGCGCCAGCTGCTACCTCTACAACACGGAGGAGGAGATAGACGCTCTGGTGGACTCTGTGAAGCGCGCTCTCAGGTACTTCTCGGATGGCGCTGGGTAATCTCGACGAAATCTACCGCGACGACGTGATCCTAGACCATCGGCGCAACCCCAGAAACGCGGCGCGTCTGAAAGATGCCGACATCGCGGCGGACGGCGTAAACCCGTTCTGCGGCGACGAGATCCACCTTCAGATGAGGCTGGACGATGGCGGGCGCGTGGCGGAAGTGGGATTCCAAGGGGAGGGCTGCTCGATCAACCAAGCCACCGGCTCCATGCTGTCCGAAGCCATCAAGGGCCTGACTCTGCCCCAAGTCGAGGCTCTTTCCGCCAAGTTCCATGAGATGATGCAGGGGCCGGAGCCGCCGGACGAGATGCTGACTGCGCTCGGGGATCTGGGCAGCCTATCGAAAGTGCGCGACTTTCCGGTGCGGATAAAGTGCGCGCTGCTGGCGTGGTCTACGCTGGAGGATGGGGTGGCGGCCGGGCGGGGCTAATGGGCTAACCGTCCAGCCAAACACGCGACCAGTGGCCATACTCGAACGCGGCGAAGTTGGGGTGGAAATCGCGGACGCGCGGCTGCCACGTCCAGATTCCATACGGCGCGGCAGGCATGAATCTGTACGCTCGATCCATGACGCGCTCCTGTATACGGCGTATCAGCTCGGCGCGTCTTTCGGGGTCGAACTCCACTGCCTGCGCCTCGATCAGCTCGTCGAGAGTCTCATCTCGGTGTCCCGTGGTGTTCCAGATGCCCTCGCTGTGAAGCACGGTCAACAGGTAGCCGTTGGGCGCGGTCACAGGCGCGGTCGGGCCGAACATCATCTGGTAGTCGCCTCCAAGCCATATCCTCTCTCCGAACTCCCGCCTGTTGACGATCTCCACCTGCGGGTCGAATCCAATCCCCTGAAGCTCGACCGATATGGAATGGGCGTGGCGCAGGTACGGCTCGCCAAAGTCACCCACGCTGATCACCAGCGGGATCGGCGGCGCTACTCCCGAAGCGATCACGGCGGCTTCGGCGGTCGTGCGCCTGCCGAATCTCGACGCCGTATCCGTCTGCGGAAGCATCCACTCAGGCGAGGCGGCGGGGAACGCATGGCCGACGAACGCGAAGCCGCGCCAGTGTTCTTCGATTGCCTTCAGCGGATCCATAGCCAGCATCGCGGCTCGGCGCAGATCGAAGTCGTCGAACGGCGGCTCCGTAGTCTTGAACGCAACTTCCGCGCCACCTCCAGACTGGGGAGCGGCGACGCTCGGCGCGGTCGGGACCAGCCGCAAGTATTCCAGCCACTCATCCGGGCGCATCTCCACTATGTCCAGATGCCCCGTCTGGAAGGCGGCGTTTCTGGTGACGCGGTCGCGCAGGACGTGAATGTCCAGCCTGTCCGCCAGCGGAAGCTCAGGCTCGTAGTAGTGGTCGTTCTTGCGGAATGCGTGAACGTCCTCGCTGGACGCGCCATCAAAAACCCATGCGCCAGAACCCACAGTAGGGCCGTCGCGCAGGTCGCCGTTCACCTCCACCGCCTCGCGCGCCACTATCTTGGAATGCCCGTCCGCCAATGCCAAGAGCGCGTCTGCGTCGGCATGTTCGAGGTCGATTCGCAGAGTCCAGCGGTCTATCGCCTGAACGTGGGCGATGCCGCGAAACAGTGGCGAGTTGGGCATGTCGGGATCGCTCAGACGCAGGTAGCTGAAGGCGACGTCGTGGGCGTCGACGGGGCGAGCGTCGACGGGAGATATCCGATGCCAGCGCGCATCTGCGCGCATGTCGAACCTGAACGAGGTCGGAGACTCCATCTCCCAGCTCTGGCACAGGTCGCACTCCACCGCCAAGCTCGGCAGCGTCACGTCCGCGCCGCTTTGCAGCCTCATCAGGCGGGAGTAGGCTATGCCTGGCCCCCAAGTCGCAAGCGCGGGCGATACGTCTGCGTGGACGTCCACGTGCGCTATGTCCTGCTCGGTAGTCAGGTTCAGGACGCCGCCGCGAACGCGGGGGTCTGGGGTGGGCCTGGGCGTGGGCGGCGCGGGAACGGGCTTTGCCGTAGGGGGCGCTGGCTGGGGTGTGGGAGACGGCGCAGGCGTAGGGGTCGGCGGAAGTGGCGTGGGGGTCGGCGCGGGACGCTCCGCCGTCGGGGTGGGCGCGGGCTGGGGTGTGGGAGACGGCGCAGGCTGCCGGGTGGGCGATGGGGTTGGGGGATCGGGCGGCGCAGGCTCGCCGCATCCCGCCGCCAGCACGACGCAGGCGGCAGCCGCGATCCATGCCGCGAGCGCGAGCCTCATGCGGTCTCCTGTACGCGAGCGGACATGACATCTCTCAGCCTGCCGAGAGATCCGATGCCCTCTCTCGGCAGAAAGACGGCTGCCATAAGTGTGGGCGGGAGGAAGAAGACGGCGTGGGTTATTATGGCAAACCCGAAGGCGGATTCTCTGCCCACTCCAAAGACTCCCAGCACGTAGACGACTGCAAACTCGAACGTGCCGATGGCGGACGGCGCTCCGGGAACGGCGGTGGCGAAGAAGATGGTACCCATTATTACCATAGTCGCGGTCGTTGGCGTAATCGAGAGGTCGATCGCGCCAGCCAGCAGCCATGCGGTTATGCCCACGAGCAGCCAGTAGCCGACGGTCATCGCCATTGCCGCCGCCAGCCTCGCCCGCTCTCGCTCCAAGTCTTTCACCGCCATGCTGAAGGCTGCCAGAAATGGCACTCGCCCGATCCATGCCATGCCCGCGCTTCCCCACGCGAGCAGTCTGACGAGGGCGATGCAGACTGCGGCGAACCCAAGCGCGCCCCAGACGTACAGGCTGAACTGCTCCATCTCGGGAACGAAGAAGAAGGCTATGGCGAGTATCAGGCTGCTCGCCACCACGTCGAGAACGCGCTCCATGCCGAGAGTGGCGAGGGAGACGGACGGGCTGACGCGGTCTCTGAAAGAGAGGATCGCCAGCTGAGCCGCCTCGCTCGCCACCCTGACGGGCACCACGTTGTTCAGCCCTATGCCGATGTTCTGGATGAGGAACAGCCGGTTGGCGGTGACTTCGCCGTTCACGAACAGGACGCGCCAGCGCAGTGCGCGCAGGTAGCTCGCGCCCATGAACACGGCCACGGCTAGTGCCGCCAGCGACAGGGACAGCTGCCGGAAAGACTCGATTACGAGGCTCCAGTCGAGTCCGCGCACGACCAGCCAGCCCAGCCCGGCGCTGGCGGCTATGCCAATGGCGACCCTGCCCAAAGTGAACGCTCTACGCTTCAATCCTGCCTCACTCGACCCTGCCTCACTCGACGCCGCCCCAGTCGGCGGGCGGCGCTCCTCGCAAGTTAGTATAATGAATGGGCATTTCGGTTACTATGCTGGGGACAAAGTATCGCCCCCGAACAGGCTTGGGAATTGCCGAACGAGACGATGGAGGCTCGCTGACATGTTCATAGACTGCCACGTTCATCTGGACCCGTTCACCGATGCGGAAGTGGGCGAGATACTGGATCGCGCCCGTCAGGTGGGCGTGGGCGCGGTGATTTCGGCAGGGACGACGATACCCTCCTCGCTCCGCTCGCTCGATCTCTCCGCGAAGCACCCGGCCTTCTTCTCCGGCGTGGGCATACATCCGATGTACATTCGGGAAGCGTTTACGGACGAAACCTACGCCGCGCTGAGGGATGCCGCGCTCTCTACGGAGAAGGCGCTGGTGGTGAGCGAGATCGGGCTGGACTTCCTAGACGTGGACGACGCACCCGACCGCGCCATCCAGTATACGGCGTTCCGCGAGCAGATCAGGCTGGCTCGGGAGCTTCGCCTTCCCATCGTATTCCACAGTCGAGAGGCGCACGAGGAGACGTTCCGCGTGCTTCGGGAGGAGCGCGCATACGAAGTGGGCGGGGTGATGCACTACTTCCAAGGGGACTTCAAGACGGCCCGGAAGGTGATGGACCTGGGGTTCTACATCTCGCTGGCGCGTCCGCTGCTGAGGCTTCCCCAGCTGCAAGAGACGGCGGTCAAGACGCCGCTGGAAAGCATCGTGCTAGAGACGGACGCCACGCCTCAGCCCTTCAAGTCGAAGAGGGAGAACTGGACCGAGCCGCGACACGTGGCCACGGTGGCGGGCGCGCTCGCCGAGCTGAAGGGCATCGAGGTCGAGCAGGTCGAGCGGGTCACTACGGCAAACATGCGCCGCGTGCTTGGCGAACGCGGCTGGGGTGTGCTGAGCAAGTACGCGGGCGGATCACCCTCTCCCTAGCCCTCTCCCTCAAGGGAGAGGGGATTTGTTGGGGCATCTCTCACATCGGGGGAGGGGGAATCACCCTCACCCTAACCCTCTCCCTCAAGGGAGAGGGGATTTGTTGGAGCCTCTCACATGGGGGGACGGGGATCTGTTGGGGATGGGCGGGGGCGATCAGTCTGTCGGAGATGCGAGGCGCTCCAGTGTGAGGGCGCGGGCTTGCTCGACGGCTACGGTCAAGGCAACTCTGACGTTTCCTTCGCCGTATATGGCTCTCGTCCTTCCTCTGAAAACTCCGTCCTCGTCCACGCTGACGGATGCCTGCCGAAACTCGAACAGATCGGGGGCGAGGGCTACGGCTACGGTCATCGGATCGCACAGCACGTAGGTATCTCTGTCAGGGTGGATGGCGAACCAGCCCTCGATGATGCGCGCCGCGAGCCGCTGGCCGGGCGAGTCGCCTGATCGCCAGTCTTCATCCTCGCGGGCGAAGCCGACTTCGTCTCCGATGTCCAGCCCCACGAGGGTGACGGGAAGCCCGGAGTCGAACACCACGCTGGCGGCATACGGGTCGGCGTAGATGTTGAACTCGGCGTTCGGGGTGACGTTTCCTCCCACCTCCACCGCGCCGCCCATTACGAAGACGTGGCTCACCATGTCCCTCATGCTCGGCTCGCGGCGGATGGCGCGGGCGACGTTCGTCAGAGGGCCGAGCGCGATGATCGTCAACTCTCCTCCGAGCTGGGCGGCGGACTCGATCAGGTACTCGGGCGCCCTCTTCTCGACTGGCAGCAGGTCGGCGGCGGGCAGGGGCGCGGTCATTCCGCCGGGGCCGTGATAGTGGTACGCATACTCGAAGCTCCCCCTGAGCGGCCTGTCCGCGCCCTTGGAGATCGGAACATCGGATCGTCCGATGGCGCTCATCAGCCTGAGTGTGTTTCGGGTGGTGTGCGCCAAGCTGGCGTTGCCGCCGCTCGTGGTGATGCCGCGTATGTCCAGCTCTGGCGAATTCGCCGCCATGATCAAGGCTATGGCGTCGTCCGTGCCTGTGTCCACGTCTATTACTGCTGGGATGCCCATTGTCAGGTCTTCTCCACGTATGAGCGCCAAGCCTCGCAAGAGGTATGGCGGAATTCTATATCCAAGGCGCGCTTGATCTTATCAGCGCTCGCAATCCAGCGATACCTGATGAAGTCCAAGCCGACGGGCGGGGATTCGTTCTGGAGTCGCAGGCTCCAGCCGAGCGAGGCGAGGGCGCGCCACGCGAAGGGGGGAAGCCTCAGCGCGCGGCTGCCCATCGTCTCTGCCATTCGGCTCCATCTTATCGCGCCGTCTCCCGCCACGTTGTAGATTCCTCTGGGTCTGATCTCCAAGCAGCGCGCGATTACCTCTGTCAGATCGTCCTCGTGCAGAAACTGCATGTGGGGGTCGCTGTTTCCGAGCAGGGGGAGAATCGGCTTTCGGAAGGCGTTGGCTATGAAGTTGTCGGCGCGCGGTCCCAGCACGGGGCATACGCGCAGAATCGTAACGGAGGCAGCGGTATGCCGTCGCGCGAACTGGGTCAGCAGGGATTCGGCGGCTGCCTTGTCCTCGCTGTACTGGAAGCCCGTCATGGGTCTGACTGGATGGCGCTCGGTGAGGAGATCGGGGTTGTCGGCGCGCGCGCCGTAGACGGAAGTGCTGCTGAGATAGAGGACGTGCCGAACGCGCGCGGAGGCGCAGGCTTCCAAGACGCGCTGAGCGCCAAGCACGTTGACCCGCCACGCAGCGGAGGGGCGACGGCGCGGATCCATCACGTATGCCAGATGCGCCACAGTGTATATTCCGTGTTCGGCAAACAGGTTTGGGAACGGCTGCGTGACGTCCACGCGAACGAAGCGGACCTTGTCCGAGCGTGTCCGAGGAGGCGGCATGATGTCCAGCGCAAGCACGGCTGCCACGTTCGGGTCGGACTCCAGCTCGCTGATCAGTCTGCCGCCAACGTAGCCGGATGCGCCTGTCACCGCCACGCGGAGCTTTTCAGCCACCTTGCGCGACGTCCGAGAAGTCGAACCTGAGCGTTCCGAGTCCGGGAACGTCGAAGCCCATGCCTATCCTGCGATGCCCGGCGCTCAGGCGCACGCCGACGACCCTGACGCCTATGGTCTTGTTCATCGCCAGTGTGAGGGTTCTGTGGGCGGACACGTCTTCGAATCCGATGACCTCGCCATCTAGGACGAAGGCGGAGCTTTGGGCGGGCGCTTCCACGTCATCCACCGTAAGGGGATGCACCTTGTGGGCGTAGCCGGCTCCCAGCCGATTCATCAGCTGGAACTCGAAGCCGTCTGCGGTGTTCTTCAAGGACTCCTTGACGTACAGCCTCCTGAGCAGAAAGGCGGGAACCGAGACCATCAGGGGACCTCCTGCGAGCGCGCATCGCCGCGCGCGAGCGGGTTTCGCATTCTGTATACAGCCTTCTCCGCCTCTACGAACTCGGGGGGGATGGGCCTGACCTGCCCGATGGCGCGCGCGGTGACGTATATCTGCGAAGCCCTCTCCACCAGCAGGCAGATGTCCAGCGCCTCGTCTAGCGACCTGCCAATGGCGACCGCGCCGTGGTTGGCGATGAGCGCCGCCTTGTTGTCGCCGAGCGCGGCGCAGACGCTGCGCGCCAGCTGCTCGCTGCCGGGAAATGCGTACTCGGACACGCGCGCCGCGCCGCCCACGTACACGGCGACCTCGTCTGTGACGGGCGGCAGGTCTTCGCCCAAGACTGCCAACACGCTCGAAAAGATCGAGTGGGTGTGAACGACTGCGCGGGCGTCAGGGCGTCTCAGGTAGATGCCCGCGTGAAGCAGGCTCTCCGATGACGGCGGTCTGCTGCCCTCGACCGGCTCGATCTCGAAGTCCGTTACGACGACGTCTTCAGCGGCAAGCCCATCGTATGGCGCGCCGGAGGGTGTGACTGCCATCAGGTCGCGCCCTTCCGCCGAATCCAAGCGGACGCTGACGTTGCCGGCAGTGCCGACAACCAGTCCGAGTTCTGCCATCCGCCTAGCGGCGTCGGCAACCTGCTGTCTCGAAGTTCGCCATGTCGTATTCATAGGTCGTCACCGTAATATGCAGCTCAGTTGTAACGGTCTGAAATGCCCGTGTCAAGCGGTCGGGTTTGCGGGCGCGGGCGCTCGTCTGGCGTTACGGCTAGATAGCGTGATTGCAGGCTATTCGGATACACTCGTCTGGAAAGACGTCGGGCTTTGGGGGGAGGCGATGGGGGGCGGGATCACCCTCACCCTAACCCTCTCCCTTCGAGGGAGAGGGGATATGGGGGAAGATCGCCCTCTCCCTTCGAGGGAGGGGGGATGTGGGGGAAGGCGACTTGCTAGAGATGGAAGATATGTTTCGGAGGGGTGCGATGGTCACCCTCACCCTAGCCCTCTCCTTTCGAGGGAGAGGGGATATGGGGGAAGGCGACTTGCTAGAGATGGAAGATATGTTTCGGAGGGGTGCGGTGGTCACCCTCACCCTAACCCTCTCCCTTCGAGGGAGAGGGGATATGGGGGAAGATCGCCCTCTCCCTTCGAGGGAGGGGGATGTGGGGGAAGGCGACTTGCTAGAGATGGAAGATATGTTTCGGAGGGGTGCGATGGTCACCCTCACCCTAGCCCTCTCCCTTCAAGGGAGAGGGGATATAGGGAAAGGAGATGGGATATGGGCGAAGAATATGAGGCGCGCTTGGTCGAGAGTGGTTAACGGAACATACCCCGTCCGACGGACGGGTGAGAGATGCGCTCCATGTTGAAATCCCTGCTGGGAAGGCCGTTCTATGGGTGGTGGATAGTGGCGGGGGCGATCGTGTCGCAGTTCACGTGGATGGCGGTCAGCCTGACGGTGGTCGGCGTGTTTCTCATGCCGGTTGTGGACGATCTGGGATGGCGGGTCTGGGAGTTCACGCTCGGCACTTCGCTGTCCGCGGTGTCGGGGGCGGTTTCGGGAGTCATCGCCGGGCAGGTGGTGGACAGGCACGGGCCGCGCCCGTTGATGCTGGTCGGGGTGGCGGTCACCGCGCTCTGCTTCTTGGGGCTGGGCTGGCAGTCGAACCTGTGGGTGTTTCTCGCGCTGTACATAGTCTCGGGGCTGGCCGGACACAACCTCTTCGGCTCGCTCGTGGCAAACGCCACAGTGTCGAAGTGGTTCATCGCAAAGCGCGGCTGGGCGCTTGCCATCGGATCCACCGGCATATCGCTGGCGGGGATAATCTCGCCGATAGCGATAACCCTGGTGGTGGACACGTGGGACTGGCGGACGGGATACATGACGGTTGCGGCGTTCGTGCTCGTGGTGGTCACGCCGGCGGCGTTCGTGATGCGGCGCGCGCCGGAAGACTACGGTCTGCTGCCGGACGGCGGGGCGTCCGATGATCCGGGCGCGGCGGACGGGCGCGCGGAAGCTCCGTCGCTGAACAGGGCGCAGGCGCTCAGGAGCGGCGCGTTCTGGCTGCTGACTGCGGGGTTCGGGCTGAATTTCGTGGCGCTGAGCGCGATCTTGGTTCACGCGACTCCGTTCGTTACGGAGGCGGGGTTCAGCAGGGGGATCGCCGCCACCGCGCTGACGGTGAACGGGTTGGGCAACCTGCTATCGAAGGCGGTGTGGGGATACGGACTCCAGCGCTTCGAGACCAGAAGGCTGGCGCTCGCGGCTTTTTCGACCTCGTCCGCCGGCGTTGCGCTGATGGTTCTCGCCGGTGATCTGGGTCAGGTGGGCATCCTGTTTCTGGGCTTCTTCCTGTACGGCTTCGGCTTCGGCGGCACCATCCCGATCAGTGAATTCCTGTGGGCGCGGTACTTCGGCAGGCGGCACATTGGCGCGATACGCGGTATCAGCAACCCTGTTTCGGTCGTGGGTACGGGGGTGGGTCCCATCCTGCTCGGCGCGTGGTTCGACCTGTCCGGGTCCTACGGCCTAGCGTTCCTCGCAGTCATCGGCGCATACATGTCGGGGGCGGCGCTCATCGGACTATCGAGGGAGCCGCCGAGATGAGGGGAGATGTTACAGCAGATCCTCGTTCAGCGTAACGCCGAAGCCTGGCTCGTCCGACGGCTCGATGTATCCGCGCTCCGGGAACGGCTCGCCAATCCAGAGATCGTCTCTGGGCGCGCCTCGAAGTCCGGGCAAGACTTCGGCGAAGTCCATGCAGTCGGACGCCGCTATCAGGTGCAGTCCCCACACCTCGCCGCCGCGATGCGGGGCGACGGGGATGCGGCTCTCGCGGGCGATGTCGAGTATTCGCAGGCCTGCGGTGATTCCGCCGCACCACGTGATGTCCGGCTGCCACAGGTCCATGGCTCCGGCTCTGGCGGCTTCGGCGAAGCCCACGTGGGTGAACTCATGCTCGCCGCCGGCTATGAGGGTTGGCTTTACCTGCGGTCTGAGCGCGGCTTGGCCTTCGAGATCGTCGGGCGTGAGAACGTCCTCGAACCAGTAGATGTCGCAGGGCGCGAGACGCCGCGCCATCTCGACGGTCGTATCGGAGTCCCAAGACATGTAGGTGTCTATCATCAGCAGGGCGTCCGCGCCCATGACTTCACGCGCGCGCGCCGCCGACTGCTCGGCGGTCTCGAAGTCGCTCGGGCTGCCTGTGGCTCGATGCGGGAACTTGTTTGCGGTGAAGCCCATCTCGGCGTACCACTCGGCATCTACGCCAGTGGCGTAGGAGCGGATGCGGCGCTTGGACCTGGGGCCGATGAGCGCGTGGACGGGGACGCGCTCGGCTTTGGCGAGAAGGTCCCACAGCGCGAGGTCTATTCCGCTCAGCGCCATTACGCCGATCCCCCTGCGTCCGTATGGGATCGACTCGCGGTAGAGCGCGTCCCACGCGCTGAAGATGTCGCTCGCGTCGTCTAGGTCGCGTCCTACGAGCAGATCGCGCATGTGGCCGTTGACGACTTCCACGGATGCCTTGCCTCCGCCGCCGTATCCGAAGCCGACGGCTGCGCTGTCCGACTCCACTCGCACCACGATCTGCCACAGATGCGTTCTCCACGAGGGGGCGACGTGGCGATAGTTGGGATATACTGCCTTCAGGCTTGTGATCTTCACGGCGGAGCCTCCCGGCTGGGGCTTTGGGGGTTTTCTGGATACTACATATGCGCTTTGGCATATTCAACGGGTGTGGTAACATTTTCAGTGTCTTGGGCGTTTTGGAAGCTGGCGCAGGGGGCGCGCATCGGACATCAGCCCGTGTGGAGTGTGAACCATGTCTTACGAAACCATTCTCAGCGAAGTCAGGGGCAGAGTCGGCCTGATCACCATGAATCGGCCGGACAAGCTGAACGCGATGAGTCCGGAGATGGACTGCGATATCCGCAGCCAGATCGCGGAGTGGAACGCGGACGACTCGATAGGGGCGATAGTCTGGACGGGCGCGGGGCGCGGGTTCTGCGCGGGCGCGGACATCGGGCGGTTCGAGGCGCGTCGGGACGGGCAGCCGACCGATGAGATGATACCCACTCCGCAGGACAGCTGGCACGAGATGATCAAGGCTTCGAAGCCCGTGATAGCCGCTATCAACGGCGTGGCGGTGGGCGAGGGTCTGACTAGAACTCTGCCGTGCGACGTGCGCGTGGCGGCGGAGAGCGCGCGGCTGTCGTTCAGGTTCGTGCGCGTGGGGCTTACGCCGGAGTTCGCGTCCACCCACTACGCGCCGCACCTTATCGGCATGGGGCGGGCGCTGGAGTACATGCTTCGCGGCAACATGATCCCCGCCAACGAGGCGCTGAGCGCCGGGCTAGTCGGCTACGTCCACCCGGACGGGGAGATGCTGGAAGAGGCCGTCTCGCTCGCCGCCGAGATAGCGGACAATCCAATCTGGCAGATGGCGCAGGTCAAGAAGCTGATCCATCAGAACTACATCGAGCACGACGTGGACAAGGCGCTGACGGACGAAGGGGTCATATTCAGGGCGGCGCAGGACACGGACGCGCACAGGGAGGCGCTGGCGGCGTTCAGGGAGAGGCGGCAGCCAAGGTTCCACGGTGGCTGACAGGCGGCCGGTGGTGGCGGTGACTGGCGGCGCGGGCGGCTTGGAGATCGAGGGCTATGCCGAAGGGGTGGCGCGCGCAGGCGGGGAGCCGTGGGCGCTGACTCCCGATTCCGACGTCTCGCCGGAAGACGTCTTGCGAGGCGCGGGCGCGCTGGTGCTGACGGGCGGCGAGGACGTGCATCCGTCTCGCTACGGCGAACAGCCGCGCGCGGACGTGGAGTACATGCCGTTCGATACGGCGCGCGACGACATGGAGCTGTCGATCACGCGGGCGGCGCTGGAAGCGGACATGCCGATCTACGGAATCTGCCGAGGGATGCAGCTTCTCAACGTGGCGATGGGCGGCAAGCTGGTTCAGCACATGGACGGGCATGACGTGGTGGGGCCGGAGGATGACTGGAAGCCGTCTTACCACCACATCTACATCTCGCCCGGCTCCAAGCTGGCGGCTGTGGTGGGATCGGGCGGATTCGTTCGGGTGAACAGTCTGCATCATCAGGGCGTGCGCGAGGCGCAGAAGTCGCCGCGCCTGCTCGCCTCCGCCTACTCGCTGGAAGACGGGGTGATCGAGGCGCTGGAAAGCCCGTCTCACCGCTGGGTGATCGGCGTGCAGTTCCACCCCGAGCGCCGTATGGAGCTGCCGCCGCACTTCGAGCGTCTGTTCCAGTCGCTGGCGGAGCGGGCGGCGGAGCGGCAGCGATTTCTGCGTTCCTGAACAAAGACGCTCTCAGAAGCGCTTTGCCTGTCGATGGCGGAGCGAGCGGCAAGGACTTCTGCGTTCCTGAACAAAGACGCTCTCAGAAGCGCTTTGCCTGTCGATGGCGGAGCGAGCGGCAAGGACTTCTGCGTTCCTGAACAAAGACGCTCTCAGAAGCGCTTTGCCTGTCGATGGCGGAGCGAGCGGCAAGGATTTCTGCGTTCCTGAACAAAGACGATCTCAGAAGCACTTTACAAATGATGAAGAAGCAGGCGGGAAATGATACAATAAGGGCAGCTGGTTATGCTTCATCTTTCCGAGAGTCGCAGCGCGTGAAACTGGCGCGTGAGATGGCGATTCTCGACCTTTCGAAGACCAATCTCCAGCCTTCGCCGTGTTCACGCAGTCCGCGCTTAGCAGTCTGAAGCTAGGCTCATCCGCCTGCGCGCTTTGCGGCAGGAGTTCGAGTGTCTGGCGCGCCCTTCGAGGGCGTCGCAGCAAGACTGCGAGCGCTGAACGGCTCAGGGAGATTGCCGCCCACGACGACGGCCAGCCTTTGGGTCAGGAGCTGCTCATGGTAACCGCTACGAAGACCGAATTCGGATACATCAGGCCCACTCAGATAGTCGAGGAGATGCGAAGCTCGTATCTCGACTACGCTATGAGTGTGATCGTGTCGCGGGCTTTGCCGGACATAAGAGACGGTCTGAAGCCCGTGCAGCGGCGCATTCTGTACGGGATGCACGATCTGGGCATGAGGCCAAACTCGGCGCACAAGAAGAGCGCGCGTCTGGTTGGAGAGGTGCTGGGCAAGTGGCATCCGCACGGGGAGGCAGCGGTCTACGACGCGCTGGTTCGCATGGCTCAGCCGTTCACGCTGCGGGCGCCGCTGGTGAACGGGCAGGGCAACTTCGGCTCGGTGGACAACGACCCTCCCGCCGCTATGCGCTATACCGAGGCGAAGATGGCGCTCATCGCCGAGGAGATGCTGGTCAACATAGATCAGGACACCGTGGACTACGCGGAGAATTTCGACGGTTCGCTCAGAGAGCCTACCGTCCTGCCCGCCAGACTGCCCAATCTGCTGGTCAACGGCGCGTCGGGTATCGCGGTGGGCATGGCTACCAACATCCCTCCGCACAACCCGACGGAGGTTTGCGACGCGCTGATCCATCTGGCGGATCACCCAAACGCCTCTGTGGAAGAGCTGACCGGCTTCGTGAAGGGGCCGGACTTCCCCACAGGCGGCATCATCATGGGGACGTCCGGCATCAGGGACGCATACTCGACCGGGCGGGGGCAGATAGTGGTGCGCGCCAAGGCGAGGATCGAGCCGATGCGCCGCGCCAACCGTATGCAGATCATCGTGGACGAGCTGCCGTATCAGGTCAACAAGGCGGCGCTGGTCGAGAAGGTGGCGGGGCTGGTGAAGAGTCGCAAGATCGAGGGCATCTCGGACTTGCGCGACGAGTCGGACCGCGAGGGTATGCGCGTGGTGTTCGAGCTTCGCGCCGGCGTGCAGCCCAGAGTGGTTCTGAACAATCTGTACAAGCTGACGCCGATGCAGTCTTCGTTCTCCGCCAACATGCTGGCGCTGGTGGACGGGATGCCCAGAGTGATCACGCTCAGGCAGGCGCTGGATCAGTTCATCCAGTTCAGGCGCGAGGTGATCAGGCGGCGCACCGAGTTCGAGCTGAAGAAGGCTCGGCAGCGCGCGCACATCCTCGCCGGGCTGCGCATCGCCATCAGCAATCTCGACGAGGTCATACAGCTGATCCGCAGCTCGGAGAGCGCGCAGGCTGCCAAGCAGGGGCTGATAACGCGCTTCGGGCTGGACGACGATCAGGCGCAGGCAATACTCGACATGCAGCTGCGCCGTCTTGCCGCGCTGGAGCGGGAGCAGCTGGAGAAGGAGTACAACGAGATCCGCATTGCGATACAGGGGATGGAGGATCTTCTAGCCAGCGACAGGAAGATGCTGAACGAGGTCAAGAAGGAGCTGCGCGCGCTCAAGAAGAAGCACGGCGACGATCGGCGCACGGAGATAAGCGAGGATGCGTTCGACCTGTCGCGCGAGGAGCTGGAGGCGCACGAGCAGATCGTGGTCACGCTCAGCCAAGGGGGATACATCAAGCGCATACCGGCGAACACGTACCGCAACCAGCACAGGGGCGGCAAGGGTGTTGGCGGCATGACCACGCGAGACGATGACGCGGTGAAGCATCTGCTGGTGGTGGATACGCACGACAAGCTGCTGTTCTTCACCAACAAGGGGCGTGTCTATTCGCTGACGGCGTTCGAGCTGCGCGCGGACACCTCGCGCAACACGCGGGGGGTGCCGTTTATGAACATCATATCCGCGGGAAGCAGCGAGAAGGTGACTGCCGTCATTGGAATGTCCAAAGAGGAGCTGCAATCCGAAGACCGCGTCTTGGTGCTTGCCACCGCTCAGGGGAAGGTCAAGCGCATAGCTCTGAGTACGATAGCCAACGTTCGCCCGGCCGGCTACAACATGATGAGCCTCGCAGAGGGGGACGAGCTCGTCTCGGTTCGCCCCGCCACTCCCAAAGACAACATCATTCTGGTCACCAGCAACGGCAAGGCGCTTCGCTTCGATCAGTCGGAAGTCCGTCTGTACAAGAATCGCGGCGGCGGCGGTGTCAAGGGGATCAATCTCATCGACGGGGACAGGGTGGTTTCGATGGACGTAGGGCCTCCATCGGCAAGTCTGCTGGTCATAAGCAGCAAGGGCTTCGGCAAGACGACGCCTCTCAGATCGTACCGCAAGAAGGGAAGAAACGGGCAAGGGGTTTTGACCTACAAAATTACCGAAGACACTGGCCCCGTGGCCGACGCTCAGGTGATAGACGACGGCAAAGAGATATACGTGGTATCCGAGCAGGCGCAGGTTCTCAGAACGAGCCTGTCGGAGATCAGGAGTACGGGCCGCGCCGCGCAGGGGGTGACGATATTCAGGCCATCCGAGGGCGACGCGGTGGCTTCGATCTGCTGCGTGAGCGACCTGAGCATCCCGGACGAGGAGCCAAAGGCGAAGGCGAAGGCGAGCAAGCCAAGCGCCAACGGACGGCGCAACGGCGCGCAGCCCAAGCTGGACGGCATGGGATAGCGGCTGTCGAAGGCGCGGGGGCGGCGCTGTGCTGAACGCGCTCGCCGCTGGCGTCATCGGTCTTCGGTGGTGGATCATCGCGGGCTGGGCGGGGGTGTTCCTGCTCAGCCTGACGCTCGCGCCAAGTGTCACGTCCGAGCTGAAGAGCGGGTTCGGCGAGGTGGATACGGAGTCGAGGGTCGCGCTGCGCCAGATGCGCGAGTCGCTCGGACTGGCGGAGTCGTCCATCACGCTGGTATTTTCCAGCGACTATCTCGAAGCTCACAACCCGGCTTACGTCTCGGAAGTCGAAGCCGCAATCGCCCCGCTGCGCGATATCTCCGAGATAGTCAGGATCGTCACGTTCTACGGCGTATGGGATCGAGGGCAGCCGCAGGGCGTCCGAACGGGCATGATCCCCGACTCTGGACTGACTGCGGACGATGGGCGAACGACGTACGCATGGGTAGAGCTGGACACTGCCATAGACGACTCCGCCGACCTCGTGGGGCCGATACGGGAGCGGCTGGGCGACGCCGAGCTGGGCGTTTGGGTCACGGGCGGCATCGGCATATTCGCAGACCTCAGCAGCGCGACCGAAGCCGACTTTCGACGCGCCGAGATCGTCACGCTGCCGCTGCTCGCGCTTGCGCTGCTGATCGTCTTTGGCGGAGCGGTCGCCGCCGGGCTGCCGGTGGCGATGGGTCTGGTGAGCGTGGTCACCACCCTGGCTCTGGTCTTCGTGATGTCTCGAGTCACCGACATGTCGGTGTTCGCGCTGAGCATCGTCTCGTTTCTGGGTCTGGGCATGGCGGTCGACTACTCGCTGCTGATGGTCAGCCGCTTCCGTGAGGAGCTTGGCGCGGCGGGTTCGGCGGCGGCGGCGGTCAGCGCCACGATGGAGACTGCGGGCAAGTCGATCATGTTCTCGGCCGGCACTTCTGTCATCGCGCTGTCTGGGCTGCTGTTCTTCGATTTTATGATGCTGCGCTCGCTGGGAATCGGCGGAATAGCGGTCATAGCGCTCTCCATGTCGATCGCGCTTACATTGATACCCGCTCTGCTGGCGGCGCTCGGTCACAGGGTGGACAGTCTCACGCTGTGGCGGCGCGGACGGGCGAGCGGGGGGCGCGGCGAGGGCGGGTTCTGGTTTGCGCTCTCTCGGTGGGTGATGCGACATCCCATAGCTGTCATAGTTCCGGTCACGGTGTTTCTCATCGCGCTTGGGCTGCCCTTCTTGGACGTGAAGCTGGGCAGCCCGTGGGCGTCCGTCTTGCCTGAGAGCGCGGAATCGAGACAGGGCTGGGAGCTGGCAGCCGAGCGGTTCGGTCCGGGAGAGCTTGCCAAGATATTCGTGGTCGAGACGTCCGAGACATCCACGCTGTCGGCCGAGAACATCGCCGCCAATCTCGATTTCGTGGAGCGGATGGAGGCAGATGACCGCGTGGCGAGGGTGGAGAGTGTGTTCGGAGCGGAAGCGGGCATGAGCCGAGAGCGGGCAGCGGCGCTGCTGACGCTGGACGATCCGGCGGCGGTCGAAGGCGAAACTGCGCGCGCCGCGCTCGGCTCGCTGGTCAGCGAGGACAGGCGAACGCAGGTCGTTCGCGTAGTGCCGAAGCATCCGCCAACTTCGGAGGAGACCAAGTCGCTCGTAGCCGACATCAGGGCATCCCCGCCGCGCGGGGATATGGAGGTTGGGCTGACAGGCGTTTCGCCAGACCTGATGGACACGGTGGACCGCATGTACTCCGACTTTCCGAAGGTGATCTTGTACGTCTCGGCGGTCACGTATGCGGCGCTGTTCCTGCTGTTCAGGTCGGCGCTCCTGCCGCTGAAGGCTGTGGCGCTGAACGTCCTGAGCATATTGGCGAGCTTCGGCGCGCTGGTGTTCGTGTTCCAGTGGGGCAACTTCCAGACGCTGCTCGGGTTCACGTCCGAAGGCTTTACCGAAGCGACAGTTCCCATACTGCTGTTCTCGGTGGTGTTCGGTCTGAGCATGGACTACGAGATATTCCTCTTGAGCCGCGTCAAGGAGGAGTACGAGAGGACTGGCGACAACGCGCGCGCCGTGGCGGTGGGCATGGACAGGTCAGGCAGGGTCATAACCAGCTCGGCTGCTGTTCTGGCGCTGGTGTGCGCCGGATTCGCCACCGGGGATATACTCATCATCAAGGCGCTCGGACTCGGAACCGCGCTTGCTGTGCTGATAGACTCGACCGTGGTTCGCGCGCTGCTTGCGCCGGCGCTGATGCGCGTCATGTCCGACCTCAACTGGTGGGCGCCCGGGTTCCTGGGCGGCGGGGGCAGCAGCCACAGGCCGCCTCGAAGCGATTGGCTGTAATATACGGGAGACGTCTTGCCGAATCCGAACCGTCATAAATGCCTGTTTATTCTGGCGCTGGCGGCTGCGCTGGCGCTTCTCACAGCGTGCGCCGGGGACGTGGGGGAGAGCGAGCCGAGAGGGGCGGCGAATCCGCGAACGACGCCCTACCCCACCGCGCAAGCGGTACCGACCGCGCTGACGCTCGGCGCGGCGAGTCCACGAACGACGCCCTACCCCACTGCCACGCCATCGCCTGCGGCGACTGCTACGTCGACTCGGACGCCCGCTGCTGTGGCGGAGCGGCAGTCCGAGAGCGCGCTGGCTCAGCAGACGTTCGCGTTCCTCGAAAGGTTCACAAGCGAGTACAGCCCGAGGGAGAGCGCTACGGATCAGGAGCTTGCGGCGGCGCGCTTCATCGAGGAGCGGCTCGAAGCTATGGGATACGACACTGCGATACAGGATTTCACAGTCGAACGGCTCTCATCGGAGGTTGCAATCTCCACGTCGTCGGGAGTGACCGAGCGGATAGATTCGCTGCGCATCGCCCTGTCGCAGGCGGGAACGGCATCGGGCGCGCTGGCGGACGCGGGCGCGGCTTTCGCGGAGGACATCCCCGCCAGTGGGCTGGAAGGCAGGGTGGCGCTGATCGAGCGGGGGACGATCACGTTCGAGGAGAAGGTGAAGCGCGTGGCGGAATCGGGCGCGGACGCGGCGATCGTGTTCAACAACGAGGCCGGGCTGTTCGGGGGAACGCTGATGGAGCGCTCCGCTATTCCGGCGGTGGCGATAGGCAGGGGCGACGGGCTGCGGCTGCGGGCGATGGTCGAGGCAGGGGGCGCGGACGCCACCGTGTCGGTGACGAAACGACAGGCGCCGTCTCGGAACGTCATCGCGCAGAAACGGGGGGCGGGGAGCGGCGGCCAAACTGTCATCATCGGCGCGCACTACGACACCGTGCCAGACACGCAGGGCGCGAACGACAACGGATCCGGCGTTGCCGCGCTCATGTCCATCGCCCGACACGTCAGCGGCGAAAGCTATCCGTTCGACGTGAAGCTGATCCTGTTCGGCTCTGAGGAGATCGGGCTGTTCGGCAGCCGCCACTACGTGGAGACGATGAGCGAGCGGGAGATATCCAACACGCTCGCCATGCTGAATCTGGACGTGGTGGGATCGGGAGACTCGTTCGAGGCGATAGGCGAGGCGGACATGACGCGAGAGGCGCGGAGGATCGGCGCGGAGATCGGCGTGAGGGTGTCGCAAAGCTCGGAGCTTTCCACATACGCCAGCAGCGATCACGCCCCGTTCGCGGAGGCTGGAATTCCGGCGCTGTTCCTGCTGGCGAACGACCTCTCCCGCATAAACTCCCCGCAGGACGATATCAGGCACGTATCCCCAAACCTCGTTGGGTGGTCCGCCGAGATCGTCATTGCGCTGCTGGACTGGCTGGCGGCGGGCGCGGGGCCGTAGACTTGCCGACGGCGAAGAGGGGGATCTTGCAATGGCGGGCAGAGACAAGGCCGAGACTGTCGCGCAAATGGGGATGTTGTGGTACATTTGTGGGTATAAGGTTCCATTGGCGATATGCCTTATAGATTCCATCGAAGTATGTGGATTGGGTGTCAGGCGACTCTCTCGAGTGGGGGTCGTGCCGGAGTTGGACGGAGGTCGACATGACTACGACTGCAACAGACCTGAGATTGATGGCGCACCTCATTCGGCGCGCGGGATTCGGCGCCAGCAGGGGGCAGCTAGAGAAGTACGCCGAGAAGGGCTACGGGGCGACGGTGGACGAGCTTCTCGACGCCCCTGACCGAAGCGAGATGTCGGACGACCTGATCCGCCGATACCACCATGAGCAGTCGGGCATGATGGGGCAGATCAGCCCAGGCTCGTACTGGCTGTACAAGCTGGCATCGTCCGAGGATGCGCTCCGCGAGAAGATGACGCTGTTCTGGCACGGCATCTTCGCCACCGGATATCCGAAGATCACGCAAGGCAAGGTGCTGAGCGACCAGATCAGGATGTTCCGCCGCTACGGTCTGGGCAGATTCAGGGATCTGCTGACCGAGCTGGCGAAAGACCCGGCGATGATCGTGTGGCTGGACAATCACGACAACCACAAGGGCGCAATCAACGAGAACTTCGGCAGGGAGCTGCTGGAGCTGTTTTCCATGGGAGTGGGCAACTACAGCGAGGAGGATATCAAGGAGGCGTCGCGCGCCTTCACCGGATGGACGATCGGCAACACCGAGTACATGGCGCTGCGCGCGGAACGCGACTCGATATGGCCCTATGGACGCATCGCTTGGCACTTCCAGTTCAACGAGCATGACCACGACGACGGGGAGAAGGAGTTCCTGGGGCGCAAGGGCAGATTCGACGGCGAAGAGATCGTCGAGATCATCTGCCAGCGGGAGGCGACTGCCAGGTTCATCGCGCGCCACATGTACCACTTCTTCGTGGCGGACGAGCCGCCCGTTCCCCAGTGGCCCTACGTGGAAGCGCAAGACCCGCAGGCGATAGACACGCTCGCCAACGCCTACTTCGAGAGCGACGGCGACATATCGCACATGCTTCGGACGCTGTTCATGTCCGACTTCTTCATGTCAAGCGACAGCTGGTACGCCAGAGTCAAGAGCCCTGCGGAGCTGGTGGCGGGCGTGCTGAGGCTGACGGGCGAGTTCGACAGGCCGAGGAGGCAGATCGTCGAGAGGCAGCAGCAGATGACATGGATGGGGCAGTATCTCATCAACCCGCCGTCCGTGGAGGGCTGGCACGAGGGCTTGGAGTGGATCGACACCGGCACGTTCGTCGAGCGGCTCAACTTCGCGTCCAGCCAGATGGGGAACGCCGAGCTTCCCGGCGTCAGGGCGATAATAGAGCGAGTGGCTGCGAACGGCGGCGCGATGGGGCCGGATCGGCTCGTGGACCGCTGCTTGGACGAGATCGGCATGGTGTCGGTGTCGGAGGACACGAGGGACAGCCTGATCGCATTCGCGTCGAAGGACGGCGACGACGTCGAATCCGAGAGACGGGTCGCCGAGCTTCTCCAGATGATCGCCGCCACCCACGAGTTCCAGCGCGCTTAGGCGCACCGAACACATGGGGGCGCGGATCTTCCGTCGGGGAATCCGCGTCCCTCTAGGAAAGACGAACGGATGACTGCGGACGCAGAAGAACGTACCGAGCCGACGACGGCGCAACTTGCGGATGCGGATGCGCCCCCAGTCTGGCTTGTCGCCACGCGCGGAGACCTGCGCGAGATGGAAGCGCGCGTCAACTCTCGGATCGACGAGCTGAGGGCGGACAACAGGGAGCGGTTCGACGAGCTGAAGGCGGACGGCAGGGCGCGGGACGCCAAGCTAGACGCGGACAGCAAGGCGCGTACTGACGAGCTGAAGGCGGAGGTCAGGGAGCGGTTCGACGAGCTGAAGGTGGAGGTCAGGACGCGGTTCGACGAGTCGAAGGCGGACTACAGGGCGCGAGACACCAAGCTAGACGCGGACAGCAAGGCGCGTACTGACGAGCTGAAGGCGGAGGTCAGGGAGCGGTTCGACGAGCTGAAGGTGGAGGTCAGGACGCGGTTCGACGAGTCGAAGGCGGACGGCAGGGCGTGGGATACCAAGCTAGACGCGGACAGCAAGGCGCGTACTGACGAGCTGAGGGCGGAGGTCAGGGCGCAGTTCGACGAGTCGAAGGCGGAGGTCAGAGCGCGGTTCGACGAGTCGAAGGCGGAGGTCAGGGCGCGGTTCGACGAGTCGAAGGCGGACGGCAGGGCGTGGGACACTAAGCTAGACGCGGACAGCAAGGCGCGTACTGACGAGCTGAGGGCGGAGGTCAGGGCGCAGTTCGACGAGTCGAAGGCGGAGGTCAGGGCGCGGTTCGACGAGTCAAAGGCGGACTTCAGAGCGCAGTTCGACGAGTCGAGGGCGGACTTCAGGGCACGGCTCGACGAGTCGAAGGCGGACTACAGAGCGGGTTTCGCCGAGTTGAAGGCGGAAGGCAGGGTGCGGGACGCCAAGATCGACGCTCTGATCGGGGCGGTGGCTCGCATAGAGGCGAGCCTGGAAGCCGAACGCCGCCATAGGCAGAGCTCCGCTATTTGGATTGGAATAACCGTCGCGGTGGTGGGAATAGTCACCGGCGTGATTATGCGGCTCATCGTATAGCGACGGCGAAGACTGTAACGAAACACGCGCGGCGGAGGTCGAACATGGCGACTCAGGCTTTGGAAAAGACGGGAAGGCTGGTCTACAGCCACTCGATAGGCCTTTCCACCATGGAGGGGCGCGGATTCTACTATCCCGTAGATACGCTCTGCGCCAGCGACGGCAGGCTGTACACGATCAGCCGCTCGCTGGAGGGCGACACGCGCGGCGTCAGAGTCACCATATACGACATCGACAGCGAATACTACGGCACGTTCGCATCGTTCGGCGAGCAGGCTGGACAGTTCATCTGGCCCGTGTCCATAGCTCAGAGCGGCGCGGGTCTCATCTACATCAGCGATGAGGACAAGAACGTAGTAACCGCCTTCGACGCGTCCGGTACGGTCATCCACCACTGGGGCGAGACGGGCTGCGCGCCCGGACAGCTGGACGGGCCGGCGGGCCTCGCGTTCGACGAAGACGACCGCCTATACGTGGCAGACCAGCACAATCACCGCATCCAGATGTTCAGCGCCGAGGGCGAGTATCTGGGCGGCTTCGGCTCGCATGGGAACGGCGAGGGGCAGCTCTCCCTACCCTGGGGGCTGACAATCGCGCCGGACGGCAATCTGTACGTGGCAGACTGGCAGAACGACCGAGTGCAGAAGCTGACGCCGGACGGCGAGTTCATCGCCCAGTTCGGCGAATCCGGGCGCGGAGACGGTCAGCTGTTCAGGCCGTCTGCGGTGGCTGTGGACGACGGCGGCTGTGTGTACGTGGCGGACTGGGGCAACGAGCGCGTGGTCGTGTTCGACGCGGACGGGGGGCTGGTTCAGAACATTCGCGGCGAAGCGACAGATTCCAAGTGGGCGGAGGCGTTCCTGTCCATCAACCTAGAGGAAGCCGCCGCCAGAAGCCGCGCGAACATGGAGCCGGAGATCGACTACTTCATCGACGACCCACACGAGGAATCCTCGCACATCGAGAAATACTTCTGGGCGCCCACGTCTGTCAAGCTGGACGGCGAAGGCAGGCTGTACGTCACCGAGAGCAACCGCCACCGCGTGCAGATATATCGGCGGAACGGCGGTCGAAAGGCGTGATCGAGGCAGAGTCGCAAGAGGCGGCGTTTCTCTGAGATTTCCACAAAGGCTTGCTAACGGGTGTTACAATAGCGAGAGAGAACGAAACATTGAGCCAAGAAGCAGACCCAAGACGAGGGGGGGCAGTGTGATGGCATCAATCGGCAACGGCGGAAATGGCGGCAAGAACGTGGTAGTCCTCCAGCTCAGCGGCGGCAACGACGCGCTGAACACTGTGATCCCCTACAACGACCCGCTCTACTACGACCAGAGGCCCTATCTGGGCATACCCGAAGACAAAGTGCTGCACCTAGACGGCAAGCTGGGGCTGAATCCGGCCATGGGGCCGATCAAGTCTCTGTGGGACGATGGAAAAGTCGCCGTCATTCAGGGGATCGGCTACCCCAGCCCCAACAGGTCGCACTTCCGCTCGATGGACGTGTGGCACACGGCGCAGCCCGCAGACATAGCGCCAGAGGGCTGGCTGGGACAGGCGATCAGGGAGCTGGACCCTAAATCCGAGAACGTGGTGACGGGCGTCAACTTCGGCAGGGGGCTGCCGCGCGCGATGTACGCGAAGGACGTGCCAGTGGCGTCCGTGGGCAACCTGGAGACCTACGGACTGATGCCTGACATCAAAGACGAGGCGGCGCGCGCGCTTGCGCTCGAAGCCTTCTCTCAGATATACGGCGGCTCCGGCAAAGACGCCATCTCGCAGTTCATCAGCCAAGTGGGCATGGACGCGCTCAAGGGCGCGGATATTCTGCGGACGGCTCCCGCCGCGTACTCGTCCAGCGTGGAGTACGCCGACACTCCGATCGCGCAGAATATGAAGAGCATCGCCCAAGTGATGTTCGCAGACGTGGGAACGCGCGTCTTCTACACTCAGCACGGCAGCTTCGACACTCACGCCAACGAGCTGAACGCTCACGCCAAGCTGTGGGGCGACGTCTCTACGGCAGTCGCCGACTTCATGGACGATCTGAAGGAACACGGCAAGGACAGGGACACCGTAATTCTGATGTTCTCGGAGTTCGGGCGGCGCATCAACGACAACGGCGCAGGCACCGACCACGGCTCCGGCGGGGTGGCGTTCGTGATTGGCGGCGACGTCAGCGGCGGGCTGTACGGCGAGTTCCCGTCTCTGCGTCCGGAGGACCAGCTGGAGGGCGACATGCACTTCAGCAACGACTTCCGAATCACCTACTCGACCATACTCGACCGCTGGCTCGGCCTCGACCCAGCTCCCATCACCAACGGCAGCTTCGAGCAGATGGACTTCGTTCGGAACTAGGCGTTCCCGATCTTCTGGGGCGGTCTTCCGGATCGGAATATACTTGTGGGGGCGGTTCTCGGACCGCCCCTGCGTTGTCGTGTCGTGATAGTATCCTCTTACCTACCGGGCAGGGGCAAAGGAGACAGTCATGCTGAAGGCGCTGGAAGGCGTGCGAGTAATCGACCTGACGCAGTTCGAGGCGGGGACGTCCTGCACTCAGATGCTCGCGTGGCTGGGCGCGGACGTCATCAAGGTGGAACAGCCGTTCGTGGGCGACCCCGGGCGCGGCACCGGGCGACATGACGGCGAAGGCGACTCGGTCTACTTCATCCACTACAACTCCAACAAGCGCAGCGTCACGCTCGATCTGAAGACGGAGAAGGGCATGGGCATGTTCTTCGATCTCGTCAGGCAAGGCGACATCGTGGCGGAGAACATGGGGCCGGGAACGCTGGAGCGGCTGGGGCTGGGCTACGAGGCGCTGTCCGAGGTCAACCCCAGAATCATCCTCGCGCGCGTCAAGGGATTCGGCACGTATGGACCCTACAGCGCGTACAAGAGCTTCGACCCGGTAGCTCAGGCGGCGGGCGGCGGGTTCTGCGCCACGGGCGAGGCTGGCGGCCCGCCCATGAGACCCGGCACCACGTCCGGAGACTCCGCCACAGGAATGCACGCCGCGCTAGGCATCCTCGCCGCGCTCTGGCAGCGGCAGACCAGCGGCAGGGGGCAGATCGTAGAGGTCTCCATGCAGGACGCGATAGTCAACCTGAGCCGCACTTGGATGGCGCGCTCGGACGAGGGCAGGGTTTCGCCCGAGCGCAGCGGAAACAGCCTCAGATCGAGTCCTGGCACAGGCACGTTCCGCTGCGCGCCGGGGGGCCCCGATGACTACGTGTACATGATCGCCTCGCCCGCTCGGAAGCCGATGTGGGAGGCGCTGGTGAAGATCATCGGAAGGGACGATCTGAAGGACGACCCTCGCCTGGACGATCCCGACCGCGCCATCGAAGTGGCGGACGAGATCAACGCGGTGATAGACGGATGGACTCGGAAGCGCACCAAGTTCGAGGCGATGAAGATTCTGGGGGAGGCGGGCATACCCGCGAGCGCGTGCTTCAACGCGGTGGATATCTACGCGGACGACCACCTGCGGCAGCGTGGGATGATAGTGTCGGTGGATCATCCCGAACGCGGCCGCTTCACTCTGCCCGGCTGCCCTGTCAAGCTGTCGGATTCGCCGGTGGAGCTCAGCGCCGCCCCGCTGCTCGGGCAGCACAACGCCGAGGTCTATTCCGAGCTCTTCGACCACAGCTCCAAAGAGCTGGCGGAGTTGAAGGCGCAGCGCGTGATCTGAGGGTTTGCGGCGCGAATGCTGGCAGTCTCGCAATCGAGCGGGACACGAGGTTCGAGCTCGAAGCTCCTGAACCCGATCCTCAACCGGCAACGCCGCTCAGCCCGCTCCTGCTCAGCAAGCAGCGCCGATTACATCATCAGGGAAGATAGTGTTTTTTCTGAGCGGGACGGGGGCTATCGTATATACGAACTCGGAAGTCGCCCGGCTCACTGATCATCCTGATGATGATTTTACCTCTTCCCGAGTAGATGGATGAACGCTCGCCCAGATGCCAAGCTGATGGTCGACGTCATTCACGCGGAGACGTCGACGGGCGTCAGACGGCCGCTCGAAGGCATTTCCACGCTCGCCAGTGAGCGCGGCGCGCTGATGATGGTCGGACGTCGTGGACTCGCTCGGCGGCAGCGAGGTCGCCTTCGACGACTGGAACATCGACTACTGCTTGCAGCGCGCCCCAGAAAGTGCTTCGGATGACCTCCGCGACTGTCGTCGCCGCAGTGAGACAGCGCGCGCTCAGTCACAGTCCACCCACCTCGGCACCCACTTCGGCTTGCCAACAGATGTGCGATTGTCTATCGTAAGCAACGATCCCCATGCGGAGACCGCAGTTGAGTAAAACCCTCGTGTCGATAGTTGCGCTGCCGTTCATTGTGGCGGCAATTGCCGTCGCCATATTCTTGATTGCCAAAGAAGAATCCGAGCGCACCCTAGACTACACGACTATCACGCCTGCACCCGCCGACGCCGTGACAACCGTTCCCGCAGCGTCCGCTCCCGCTCAGCAAGCAGCCCCGATCACATCATCGGGGAAGATAGCGTTTGTCTCTCCTCGGGACGGGAACCCCGAGATATACGTGATGAACTCGGACGGCTCCGAACTCACCCGACTTACGGATCATCCTTGGGATGATTCTGACCCGGTCTGGTCTCCGGACGGGCGGCGTATAGCGTTTGGGTCTAATCGAGACGGGAACTGGGAGATATACGTGATGAACTCGGACGGATCCGAACTCACACGGCTCACGGATAATCCCGGGGATGATTATCACCCTGCTTGGTCTCCGGACGGGCGACGTATAGCGTTTGCCTCCGAGCGTGACGGGAAATCGGACATATACATGATGAACTCGGACGGCTCCGAAGCCACACGGATCACGGATCACTTTGGGATTCATTGGTCCCCGGTCTGGTCTCCGGACGGGCGGCGTATAGCGTTCGAGTCTCTTAAAGACGAGAGCGGGCGTAGAGAGATCGAGTCTCGTAGCTACGAGAACCCCGAGATATACGTGATGAACTCGGACGGCTCCGAACTCACCCGACTCACGGATCATACTGAAGGTGATTATACCCCTGCCTGGTCTCCGGACGGGCGGCGCATAGCGTTCGTCTCCAGTCGGGACGGGAACTGGGGGGACATATACGTGATGAACTCGGACGGCTCCGAAGCCACACGGCTCACGGATCACTCTGGGATTAATTGGTCCCCGGTCTGGTCTCCGGACGGGCGGCGCATAGCGTTTCAGTCTGAGCAGGACGGGAACTCGGACATATACTTGGTGAACGCGGACGGATCCGAACTCTCCCGACTCACGGATAATCCCGGATGGGATGAAGACCCGGTCTGGTCTCCGGACGGGCGGCGCATAGCGTTTGCCTCCGATCGTGACGGGAACTGGGAGATATACGTGATGAACTCGGACGGCTCCGAAGTCTCCCGACTCACTAATCATCCCGGGCCCGATGGGTCCCCGGACTGGGCAGGCGCAGGCGCTGCGACGCCGCTCCCGCCGACAACCGAGACTGCTGACGACTCTCCTCCTCGAATCGAATCTATAACATCGTCCGGGAAGATAGCGTTTGTCTCCAAGCCGCATAGGTTATATGAACCGCCTCCAGAAGATCCGATACCGACGATAATATACGTGATGAACGCGGACGGCTCGGAACTCACCCCGCTCACTGATCATTTTGGGAGTGATTGGTCCCCGGTCTGGTCTCCGGACGGGCGGCGTATAGCGTTTCACTCTGAGCGGGACGGGAACTCGGACATATACGTGATGAATGCGCGGACGGGTCGGAAGCCACACGGCTCACGTATCATCCTGAGTTCGATGGGTATCCGACCTGGTCTCCGGACGGGCGGCGTATAGCGTTCGACTCTGAGCGGAACGGGAACTCGGACATATATGTGATGAACGCAGACAGCTCGGAAGCCACACGGCTCACGGATCATCCTGAGAGGGATTGGGACCCGGTCTGGTCTCCGGACGGGCGGCGCATAGCGTTTGTCTCTGATCGGCACGGGAACGCCGAAATATACGTGATGAACTCGGACGGCTCCGAACTCACCCGACTCACGTATCATCCTGGGGGCGCTTATTTCCCGGTCTGGTCTCCGGACGGGCAGCGTATAGCGTTTCACGCTAGTAAGGACATATACGTGATGAACTCGGACGGCTCCGAAGCCACCCGACTCACTGAGCATCCTGAGGGGGATTATTACCCGGTCTGGTCTCCGGACGGTCGGTGCATAGCGTTTTACTCTGAGCGGAATGGGAACTCGGACATATACGTGATGAACTCGGACGGCTCCGAAGCCACCAGGCTCACTGATCATCCTGAGTATGATAAGTACCCGGTCTGGTCTCCGGACGGGCGGCGTATAGCGTTTGTCTCTAGTCGGGACGGGAACTCGGACATATACGTGATGAATGCGGACGGATCCGAACTCACCGGACTAACTGAGCATCCTGGGGCCGATGGGTCCCCGGCATGGACAGGCGCAGGCGTTGTGACGCTGCTCCCACCGACAACTGAAGACTCTCCTCCTCAAATCGAACCTATAACATCATTCGGGAAGATAGCGTTTACTCGGGATATGGACGGGAACAGGGACATATACGTGATGAACGCGGACGGCTCCGAACTCGCCCGGCTCACTTATCATCATGGGTTCGATGGGTCTCCGGACGGGCGGCGCATAGCGTTTGTCTCTGATCGGCACGGGAACAGAAACACCGGCATATACGTGATGAACTCGGATGGATCCGAACTCACCCGACTAACTGAGCATCCTGGGGATTGGGGGCCTGCTTGGTCTCCGGACGGGCGGCGCATAGCGTTTCAGTCTGAGCAGGACGGGAACTCGGACATATACTTGGTGAACGAGGACGGCTCAGAACTCACCCGACTCACGGATAATCCCGGGTGGGATGAAGACCCGGTCTGGTCTCCGGACGGGCGGCGCATAGCGTTTGCCTCCGATCGGGACGGGAACTGGGAGATATACGTGATGAACTCGGACGGCTCCGAAGTCTCCCGACTCACTAATCATCCCGGGCCCGATGGGTCGCCGGCATGGGCAGGCGCAGGCGTTGTGACGCCGCTCCCGCCGACAACCAAGACTGCTGACGACTCTCCTCCTCGAATCGAATCTATGACATCTCCGGGAAGATAGCGTTTAGTCGGGATATGGACGGGAGCAGGGACATATACGTGATGAACTCGGACGGATCGGAACTCACCCGGCTCACTTATCATCATGGGTTCGATGGGTCTCCGGACGGGCGGCGCATAGCGTTTGTCTCTGATCGGCACGGGAACCCGAACATATACGTCTCGGACATATACGTGATGAAAACGGACGGGACTGAAGGCGCAGCATGTGATCGAGGGCTTGCGGTGGGAATTCTGGCAGTCATACCAATCGAGAATGAGTTCGATGCGCTGAGCTCGGCGCTGAACGAGCTGGGTTACTCTGCGACCGAGACGAAGATCGGACGCCTGCCCGCGCGCGTGTTCAGCGACATCGGGCTGATCACCGCCAGAGGGGGGCTGGACAAGGCGCAGTTCGGCATCCAGACGCAGCACCTGTTAGACCATCTCGAAGGCATCGACCTAGTGGTGTGCGCCGGAAGCGCCGGGGGGCTGTGCGACTCGCTCTCGATAGGCGACGTGGTCGTAGGCACGGAGACGGTCGAACACGATTTCAAGTGGGGAATGACGATCAAGCCGGCGCCCAGATTCGAGGGCGACGGGAACGTTATCTCCATGCTCAGGTCGGCGCTGCCCGCGCTCGGTCTGCCGTTCAACGTCTGCTTCGGGCCCATCGCCAGCGGGGACGAAGGGGTGGCCAACAGCGAGCGAGCGCGTGAGCTTCGAGAGCAGACCGGGGCGCTGGCCGTAGCCTGGGAGGGCGCCGGCGGAGCGCGCGCCGCGCAGTTCTCCGAAACGCCATTTCTGGAGATCAGAGCCATATCCGACGGAGCCGGCGAGTCGGCAATGGCCGAATTCGAGCAGAACATCCCGCGCGCTATGGGGCGTATCGCGCTGGCGCTGGGGCGCCTTGCCCGCGACGCCGACGGGTTCTTTGCCCCGATGGAATGCCCCCCCTCTTAATCTCCCCCCAGAGGGGGGAGAGATTTTCTGATCTACCACCAGAGGGGGAGGGGCTTTACAATCTACCGCCAGACGGGGAGAGGCTTTATAAGCTAACACCAGAAAGGGGGAGGATTTCTAAGCTAATACCAGAGGGGGAGAGGATTTCTGAGGCTCGCATTGGAACCTTGGTTCAATGAAGCCCCCCCTCTTAATCTCCCCCCAGAGGGGGGAGAGATTTTATAAGCTAACACCAGACGCGGGAGAGGGTTTATAAGCTAACACCAGAAAGGGGGAGGATTTCTATAATCTAACATCAGAGGGGGGAGAGGTTTTATGTGGCTCGAATATGTCTGGGGGAAATAGATGAAATACGCCATATTTACGCATGTTCCGTGGCCGGAGGGTACGGATTCGGCGAAGCTGCTGGCTCATGCGGCGGCGGAGGTGGGGCTGGCGGAGGATCTGGGCTTCGCCAGCGCGTGGATTGCGGAACACCACTTCACGCGCTATGGCGTAGGATCGTCCGCGCTGGTGCTGGCGAGCTACATCGCAGGTCGCACGAGCAGGATCAGGCTGGGGACGGGTGTACTCATCCCAACGCTCCACAATCCGATCAGGCTGGCCGAGGACGCCGCCACGATGGACGCGGTCAGCGGCGGTCGCCTAGACGCTGGGTTCGGGCGCGGGGTGTATGGCTACGAGTACGGCGGCTTCGGGGTCGACCCCGCCACGAGTCAAGCGCATTTCCGCGAGAGTGTGGACATAGTTCAAGGGCTGTGGACGACTCCGGAGTTCTCGCACGAGGGCGAGTTCTACAGTCTGAACAAGGTCAGCCTTGCGCCGCCTGTGGTCCAGAAGCCGCATCCTCCTATCTACATCGCCGCCACGCGCACGCCGGAAACGCTCGAATACTGCATATCCAAGGGGCATAATCTCTGTATCGCGGTGGTGATGGACACCGCGCCCGCGCTCGACCTGCTGAAACGCTTCGTGAGCAAGTCGGCAGAGTATGGGGTGAATCGTCCGGCTTCGGAGGTGCCGTTCTTCAGGTACATGTACGTTGCCGAGACGATGGAGCAGGCGCGGCGCGACACCGCCGCCCATCTCGAATGGGTGCTGGACATGCTGCTGTGGCGCGGCTTCTTCCAAGACGGGGGCAGCGAAGTACATCACAAGATAGGCGACTGGCGAAAGACGAGAACGGAAGTCCCCGCCACTCTGGACTACGTCCACCAGAACCGCGCGATAGTCGGCGACCCGGAATACTGCATCGCCCGAATAGAGGAGCTGAAGCGGCATGGAGTCCGCTATCTCGGCGCCAACTTCGCCATGGGCGGGCTGAGCCACGCGAAGGTTCTGAAGTCTATGGAGTTGTTCGCCAAAGAGATCATGCCGCGTGTCGGAATGCCCGAATCCGCGACGTGAAGACTGGGACGAACCAACGGCTGGCGACAAACACCGGGCATGAAGCCGAAGCCAGACAGCACCCCACCCTACCCGCCTGCGGGATGCGAAAGATCTATGGAAAGCGGCGCTCGTACCAGACGGAATGGTGAACTTGGCAGTATCCGAGCTTGCGATACAGCTCTCTGGCTGGGGTGTTTTCGGAATCGACTTCCAGCTCGACGGCGCTCACTCCGCGCTCCTGCAAGTAGCGCATTCCGCTCACCACGACGGCGGTTCCTAGTCCGTTGCCCCGATAGTCGGGGTGGACGCCGGTCATGGACACGAAGCCGATCTTGCCGTAGCGGTTCTCGTTTCGGAGTGTCCAGTTGTATCCGGCGGGCCTGTCGCCGTCCATCACGAAGATTATGCCGTTCGGATCGGTGTTCTTGATTCGGACGCGCGCCGCTATCTCTTCGACGGTGTTGGGGCAGAATCCCCAATGCTCGCCGAAGGCGGAGTTCTGGAGGTCGGTCAGGACAGCCTCATCCTGTCCGAGCCTGAAGGGGCGCAGGCTGAAGTTGGGCCTCATGCTCAGCGGCGGAAGCTCGCCGCCCTCCCAGCGCATCTGCCAGTAGTCCTTGACGCTGCGGAAGCCTTCGGATTCGAGCATCTCGCGGGTGTGGTCGTCATCGCCGGACGCCTGTATGTGGAGTACGCCGACGTCCAGCGCCTCGACCTGCTCGATTGCCGCGCTCAGCAGACGGCGGGCAGCGTCGCCGTGTCGAAACTCCGTCAACGCTCCACTCGCAACGACAGCCCTGCCGATGGGGACCTCGGGGAACAGCTGATAGAAGCCGATCAGCCTGCCGCCGCTCAGCGCAAGGGTCAGATTGTCTTCGGGAGACGCTGACGGATGTGAAAGCGTCTGGCGCACCAGCTCGGTGTCCGCCTCCTTCTCCGTCCCCTCCGTGCCGCCTAGTCGGCTGAACAGGCGTGTGACCGCCTCTATGTCTTTCCAATCGAACTTTCGCAGTTCAACGCTGCCGTCCATTTGCGCTCCTGACTTCCAATACACTCGCAGACTGTGGGGATTGTAACAAAAGTGGCGGAAGACCGCTCGCCAGCGCGCGAAGTGGGGGAAGGCGTCATCTCTCCATATACTGGCAGATGCTGGCAGCTACTGGCAGCCAAGATGCTGACAGGCGTCAGCCCATATCTGTAAACTGGATGCGACAACCTATATCTGAACGGGAGGTCGCGCGAAGCGATATGGAAAGACCTGAACGAGCGCTGGTGGTGACGCCGCATCCTGACGATGCGGAGATCGGCTGCGGGGGCGCCGTGGCCGGCTGGATCGCAGAAGGGACGGAGGTTTACTACGTTCTCTGCACCAATGGGGACAAAGGCACCAGCGACCCCAACCTTACATCGGAGCGACTGGCGGAGATCCGCGAGCGGGAGCAGGCGGAGGCTGCGCGAGTTCTTGGCATCAAAGAGGTGGTGTACCTCAGACACCCTGACGGCGCGCTCGAAGACACGGCGGAGTTCAGAGGGCAGCTCGTACACGCCATACGCAGGTTCAGGCCGGATGTGGTGCTGGCCACGGATCCGCACAGACGCAGCTTCTACCTGCACCGCGATCATCGGATGTGCGGAATGGTGACGATGGACGCGGTCTTTCCCTACGCGCGAGACCGTCTGCACTACCCGGAGCATATCACGCGCGACGGGCTGGATACTCACAAGGTGGGCGACGTGCTGTTCTGGGGAACCGAGGAGCCGGATACGTACATAGATATCACGGACACCATCGGCGTAAAGATAGAGTCACTCAAGAAGCACGCCTCGCAGGTGGGGGGCGAGGACGGCGATACCGACGTGGGCGAGTTCGTGCGCGCCAACGCGCGGCGAATCGGACAGAGGGCGGATATGCCCTACGCGGAGGCTTTCCGCAGGATCAACATACGCAGGTGATGTACGACCTCCACGCGCACATCCTGCCGGGTGTGGACGACGGCGCAAGGTCTCCGCTGGAGACGCTGGAGATGTCTCGCGCGGCGGCGGCGAGCGGCACGAAGGTGGCGCTGGCGACTCCGCACCGCAAGGACGTCATCGAAGACTGGTCGATCGAACACGTCGTCCGCCTGACCTCCGACATGAACGCGCAGAACGCCGAGCTGGGGGTGGACGTCTCGCTGGCTCTGGGCATGGAGAACCATCTGGACGCGGGGCTGCCTGCCGAGATAGACGCGGGGCGCGCGCTGCCGATGAACGGCTCGCGCTATATACTGATAGAGATGCCGTTCTTCGGCAGACCGGACTACATAGAAAGGGCGCTCTCCGAAGTGCAGGAGCGCGGGCTGACTCCGGTGCTGGCGCATCCGGAGCGCATCGAGGCGTTCCAGCGCGAACCGGAGATGCTGAAGAAGTTCATCGAGCGCGGGATGCTGAGTCAGATCACGTCCGGCAGCGTGGTCGGAACATGGGGCGCGGAGGTGGCGCGCTTTACCCGCGAGCTTCTGCGCAGGCGGATGGCGCACGTCATGGCGTCCGACACGCATCGGGCGAAGGGGCGCAGGTCTCCGAACATGGGGGTCGGCGTCGAAGCGGCGGCGCGCATAGTCGGGCAGGCGGCTGCCAGCGCAATGGTGTCGGATACGCCGCTGGCGATTCTCGAGGATCGCCCGGTAGAGGTGGAACAGCCGCGCTGAGTCCGGACGAAAGTTCGGGGTGTAAAGGGGGCGCAGTATGGGCAGACTCACAGGACGGGCGGCGGTGGTCACCGGCGGGGCGCTCGGCATAGGCGGCGCAACGGCGCGCAGGCTGGCGGAGGAGGGCGCGAGGGTGCTGATCGCAGACGTGGAGATGGACGCCGCCAGCGCGAACGTCGACGCGATAGCCCAAGCCGGCGGCAGTGCGACAGCCATGCGCGCGGACGTCAGCCGAGCGTCTGACATCGAGGCGATGATCGGCAGGGCGGTCCGCGAGCTCGGCAGGCTGGATATTCTCGTCAACAACGCGGTGAGCTCGGCGCTGTGGGGCGGAGACAACGAGATAGAGGACATATCCGAGTCGGACTTCGACGCCGGAATGGGAATACTGGTGAAGGCGCACTTCTTGGCTGCGAAGGGAGCGGCTGCGCACATGAGGGCGGCCGGCGGCGGCAGCATCGTCAACATCTCCTCCGTCCACGGCATGTTCGGCGCGCCCGGAGCGCTGATCTACGAGACGGGAAAGCACGCTGTCATCGGCATCACCCGCCAGCTCTGCACGGAGCTGGGGCCTTCGGGAATTCGGGTGAACGCCATCTGCCCGGGGCATATCGTCACCGAGCGCGGGCGTGAAACGTGGGACGGAAACCCAAGCGGGCTGAAGTTCTTCGAAGATCAGTACCCGATTCGACGAGTCGGCAGGCCGCTGGACATCGCCAACGCGGTGGTCTTCCTCTGCTCGGACGAGGCGAGCTTCATAACTGGCCACGCGCTGGTGGTCGACGGCGGTCTGACGGCGCAGCTTCAGGAGAACCTCGCAGTGCGCCAAGCCAGATACATCCAGCGAAACCCGAACACGCGCCTGCCGTACTGACCGGCGAGCGCCAGAAACGAGGAGCGAACATGAACGCGAACATGAACACAGTGGGCATAGACCACGTAGCCATGCCCACAGCCAACGCCGAGCGGCTGATCGAGTTCTACAAGCGTCTCGGCTTCACGATCAACGACGAAGCGGAGTGGCGAGCGGGCGATGCGGCGATCTTCTCGATACAGGCGGGCGACTCCAAGATCAACGTGCATCCGGAAGGCCACACGGCAAGCCTCCGCGCTCCGGCCGCCGTGCCGGGATGCGCGGACATCTGCTTCGTGTGGGACGGGACGGCGGAGGAGTGCCAGAAGTGGCTGGAAGGCGCGGGGGTAGAGATCATCGCGGGGCCGGGACCCAGACGAGGCGCGCTCGGACACCGAAGCGCGGTGAGTATGTACGCGCGCGATCCGGACGAGAATCTGCTGGAGTGGATGGTTTACGCCTGATTGACGCTTCAGGCGCTGGTTGCTACACTCGCGCCAAAGCCCGCCCGCGGCGGCGGGTCACACGCATTCGACTCTTCAAGGAGGACGCCATGAGCGCGACACATTCGGAGCTGAACCGTGACACCTTTCTGTGGATGTGGAGGACGATGTCGACCATCCGCAGGTTCGAGGAGCAGTCGCGCCGCGAGGCCGACGCGGGCAAGCTGCGCGGGATGCACTCGTCCATCGGACAGGAGGCGGTGCCTACGGGCATCTGCGCCCACCTGCGCGATGACGACTACGTACTCGGCACTCACCGAAGCCACCACCACTGCATCGCCAAGGGCGTAGACCTCAATGAGATGATGGCGGAGCTGCTCGGCAAGTCCACAGGCACCAACAAGGGCAAGGGCGGGACGATGCACATAGCCGACATCAACAAGGGGATGCTGGGCGCCAACGGCGTGGTCGGATCGAACATCCCAGTGGCGACGGGGGTGGGGCTGAGCGCCAAAGTGAGAGGCACGGATCAGGTTAGCGTGGTGTTCTTCGGAGACGGCGCATCGAGCCAAGGGGTGCTTCACGAGTCCATGAACCTTGCCAGCATCTGGAAGCTGCCGGTGCTGTTCGTGTGCGAGAACAACCGCTACGCCGAAGCGACGCCGTTCGAGTTCACGGTGGCGGGGGCCTCGGTAGCCAACCGCGCCGCAGGGTACGACATGCCGGGCGTATCAGTGGACGGTCAGGACGTGATCGAGATGCACGAGGTGGCAGCGGAAGCGGTGGCGCGAGCGCGCAGCGGGGCAGGCCCCACGCTCATCGAAGCGCAGACCTACCGCTACCAAGGTCACTTCGGCGCGGACGATCCGCTGGGCTACCGCTCGGAGGAGGAGGAGGCATACTACAAGGGGCGCGACTGCCTGACGCGCCTTCGAAGCTACATCATAGACGGCGGCTTCGCAGACGAGTCGGTGCTGGACGAGATAGACCGCGAATGTGTGGAGTCGGTGCTGGCGGCGACCGCCTTCGCAGACGCCAGCCCGTTCCCCGATGCAGACGAGCTGATGGCGGACGTGTACGTGAGGTATGGGTAGAACCTCCAATGGAATGGACGTACTGATGACCACCAGCGCGAAAAGTGAATACGGGTCGTTCCGAGACAGTCTTCGAGCGCCTATTCATCGCTGGTTCACGTACCCTGCCGGATACTCGCATAAGCTCGTGGAAGCCAAGATAGACGAATACGGGCTGGGCGCAGGTTCGACGATCGCGGATCCGTTCCTCGGCACAGGGACGACCTCGCTCGTCGCCAAGATGGTCGGGGTCAACTCGATTGGCGTCGAGGCGCATGGCTTCGTTCACTGGGTGGCGAAAACCAAGATGCGATCGAGCTACGACTTGGACGAGCTGGCGCAATCCATCCACCAAGCTACGCAGCGCGCGGAGATGCTCGCAGGTCGAGTCCAATGGACAGACATATGGCCGCCGCTGATTTACAAGTGCTTCACCGAAGACAATCTGGCGCAGCTGTCCGCGCTCCGCCAGTCCATCTTGGAACTGGACGCGACGCCACACGTTCGAGACTTCCTGAAACTGGCGCTCACCTCGACCCTCCGAGTGGTTACTACCGCGGGCGCAGGATGGCCTTACATAGCTCCAAGCAAGCGTCACGCCAAGAAGGTCGTCAAACATGCGCTACAGGAATTCAAGGCACGATGCGATCTAATGTTGTCAGACATTCAGCAAGCCCAGCTTGGATTGCCGCACTCGTCGCATGACATAATCCTAGGCGACGCTAGGAAGCTCGCGTCATATGTGGAAGGCGAGACCATTGACCTCATACTGACCTCGCCGCCCTACCTGAATAACTACGACTACGCAGACCGCACCAGGCTGGAGACTTACTTCTGGGGGATCTACGATTCTTGGGCCGACATCACCAGCGGGGTTAGAGACCACCTGATCATGGCGGCCACAACCCAAGTCCGAATGGCTGGAATGAATGGAATACGGGAGTGCCAGGGGATTCGCCAAGTGGACGGCCAGATACACAGGGACTTGTCCTCCATCATCCAAAGGCTGGAAGACATGCGAGCTGTCAGGAGTGGCAAGAAGACCTACGACTACGTGGTTGCGGGATACTTCGAAGACATGCTCCAAGTTCTGGAAGGCGCAAGGGAAATCCTGAAGTCCGGCGGCCACTTCGCGCTGGTTCTGGGAGATTCCGCTCCATACGGCGTCCACGTTCCGACCGAAGAGCTGGTGGGCAGGCTCGCAGTCGCCATCGGATTCTCCTCTTACGAGATAGAGCCGCTGCGAACACGGGGCGGAAAGTGGGGACACAACCCACAGCGCCACAAGGTGCCTCTTAGGGAGAGCATACTGACGATAGGGAAGTAGGAAGGACATATATAGTTGGTCGCCAGAGCGACAAGCGCATTGGGCCAAGAAGTCGGCAAGCTGTTCGAGGCTGCCGTGCTGGAATCCGTGCGAGAAGAGGTCGAGAGCAGAGGGTACACGATCCGACCGGCTAGGCTCAGGAACGGCACGGGCAATCAGTACCAGATCGATGCGGTGGTTTTCGATGCCAGTGAACGCCCGGTAATCATCATAGACCCCAAATACATACGCTACACGAAGCACAACAGAGACAAGGGCAGTTGGCTGTGCGTGGCACACTACAACTTGAGGAAGACGCATCGAACAATCCGAAAGTCGCTCGCAGTTCTGGCCGGCCGCTGGTCAGAACCTTCTAAAGCCTTGATAAGGAGTTTTGGAGTCGAAACCCTAGAAGTGCCATTCGTCCGCATGGTGTCAGAACTGCGGACGAATGGGGTCGAGTTCGATTGGCCTGAGCGCGGAGGCGAGAGTGTCGCAAGACAATCTCTTGATATATTCTCCAACCTCGATCAGGAAACCCGAACGAACATAGGGTTAGAAATGCTGTCCGACATATCGGATCAACTCAAGCGAGAAGTAACTCAGGTACTCGATACCAATGTTTCTTCTATCGCCACTAGGGTATCGGAGATCGAGATTCTTTTGAAAACCGACCAGAATGAGATGGTGCTGTCGTCCTTCCAAAGCGTGACAGAGGCGATGAAGGCGCTGACTGACCTGGTATCGGATAGACCTGATATCCGAGCGTTTATTCAATCAGAGTCATAAAGGGGCCGGCCAGCCATGACATTCTTGGAAAGCGCTTTATACCGTTCTTATGAAGATGTTCCACGAACAGATTGCAGCTATCTTCATCTCCGAGCCGTATGTTGGAGCATTTCCGAAAGAAGTCGAGAAAATCTCTCGCCTCGTTCTGGGGTATGGTGAGATTTGACATACCAACAGCCGCTCTGAGCCAATGGAAGGAATCATAGGGGAGAAAGCCGATGACAGTCCAAGCCACTCGCCAAGTCACATACATTCAAGCGATCAACGAGGCTATTCAGCAGGAGATGGAGCGCGACGCCAATGTCATCGTCATGGGCGAGGACATCGCGGGCGGCGGCGACCGCGAGGACAAACAGGACGCCTGGGGCGGCCCCATGCGGCTGACGAAAGGGCTGGTGGGGCAGTTCGGGCGCGAACGGGTGCGGGACACGCCCATATCCGAGGCGGGCTTCATCGGCGCAGGGGTGGGCGCGGCGGCGTCAGGCCTGCGTCCGGTGGTCGATCTCATGTACGTGGGCTTCTATGGCGTGTGCGCCGATCAGATCACCAACAACGCCGCCAAGATACACTACATGTTCGGCGGCAAGGTCACGATTCCGCTGACGATCATGACAGGCACGGGCGCAGGGACGAACTCCGCCGCGCAACACTCGGAGACGCTGTACTCGATCTTCACTCACTTCCCAGGCCTCAAGTGCGTGGCGCCGTCCGACCCGTACACAGCCAAGGGACTGATGAGCGCGGCGATACGAGACGACGACCCGGTCATCGTCTTCAACAACAGGCAGCTCATGGGCATCAGGTTCGACGTGGACGTTCCCGAAGCTCCCTACGAAATAGAGATTGGCAGCTCGCGCATAGTCCAAGAGGGGGCGGACGTCACGCTGGTGGGCATTAGCTACACTACGAGGGTGTGCCTTCAGGCGGCGGCGGAGCTGGAGGCGCAAGGCTACTCGGTCGAGGTCGTCGATCTCCTGTCGCTGTCGCCCATGGATGACGAGACCATCTTGGAGTCGGTCAAGAAGACGCGCAAGATAGTGGTGGTCGACGAGGACTATCCGCGCTGCTCGATAGCGTCCGACATCTCCGCTCTGGTCGCGGAGCAGGCGTTCGACTATCTGGACGCTCCACCCGTTCGGCTGAACGCTCCGCACGCGCCTGTGCCGTACAGCCGCCCGCTAGAGGCGCTGTTCGTGCCGACTGCCGAGATGGTGGCTGACGCCGCGCTGGGCATCCTCGAATAAGCGCCTCGCCAACCGCCGAACGCCAACCCCAAGCCGCAGGAGAGATACGCTGGCTACTCCAATTGTCATGCCCAGACTGGGCGACTTCATGACGGAAGGCACCGTCGTCAGGCTTGCCAAGTCCCAAGGGGACGAGGTCGGACAGGGCGAGGTCATCGCAGAGATAGAGACCGAAAAGCTGAACTACGACCTAGAGGCGGTGGCGGGCGGCAGGTTCCACCCGGTGGTCGCCGAGGGCGCGACGGTGGCGGTGGACGGTCTGATCGGCTACGTGCTTGCCGAAGGTGAGGACGCGCCCGCCGCAGAAGCGGCCGCGCCTCCGAGCGGGCGGGCAGCGGCGCGTCGGGCTCCGACGCGGCGATCAGCGGCGAGTCGATCCGGCGATGCTACGCGCTCGACGCCGGGCGCGCGGCGAGTCGCCGCCAGCCTGAACGTGGACATCTCGCAAGTGACCCCAACCGGGCCGGGCGGCAGGGTGGTCGAAGCCGACGTCCGCGCGTTCGCGGAGCGGCAGGCGGCGCGTCCGTCCGTGACGCCCTCGACGCCGGGCGCGCGCAGGCTGGCATCCAATCTTGGCGTGGACATCTCTCAGGTGACTCCCAGCGGGCCGAGAGGACGAGTCATCGAGGCGGACGTTCGCGCGTTCGCGGAGAAGCAGACGGCGGATCAGGCTTCCGCAATGCCGCCCGGACTGCCCGATCCTGCGAGAAGCGAGCGGCTGGGCGGGATGCGGCGGGGCATCGCTCGGCACATGAGCGACAGTCTGCGCAGCTCGGCGCAGCTGTCCTACTTCCTCGAAGTCGACGTGACCGAAGCGCAGCGGATGCGACGGGAAGTATCGCGGGACAGCGATATGACCATCACCCTAGCCCACATGCTCATCAAGGCGTGCGCCGAGACGCTCAAGCGCATCCCCGCTATGAACTCGGCGCTCGTCAACGAGACCATCCACTACTTCGACCAAGTGAACATCGGCGTTGCGGTGGCGCTGGACGACGGGCTGATAGTTCCTGTGCTGCGCGACGTGGGCGGCATGAGCATAGGGCGGATTTCGCAGGCTACGCATGAAATGGCGCTGAAAGCCCGCGCCGGCTCGCTGTCCCCGGACGACGTGGTGGGCGGCACGTTCACGATCAGCGTGCTAGGCTCGGTGGACGGGTTCACGCCTATTCTCAACTCGCCGCAGAGTGGGATTCTGGGCGTCGGCCGCAGCGTGCAGAAGCCCGTTGTGGCTCGGGGCGAGGTCGTCGCGCGCGAGATGCTGACGCTCAGCCTGACAGCCGATCATCAGGTGATAGACGGCGCGGTTGCGGCGAGCTTCATGCGACGCCTGCAAGCCACGATCGAGCGCCCGGCGGCTCTGTTCAGGTAACTATGCCTTATGAATCCATAGATGCGCTCCAAAACACTTTGGCGAGTGAGGTGTTCTACTACGCACGGGACGCGAAGAAAGCCGCAGCGCGCGCGCGCGGCACTCTGGTAGAAATCATTACCTTTCACTTGCTGAAATGGTTGCCGTTTATGCGGTACTCGCGTTCGTCATTGTTGCCGGAATGCTCGCAGTAGCTCTCGTAAATCAAGCGGAGCGGAAGCGTGAGCGCGGCACTGACTGCTCCAACTAGCTGAACGAAATCCCGGGGCGTAGCTCCGGGGTCGCCGGGAAAGAGACCAGACTAATGGATACATAATCACATAGGAGGTGTCGTATGAATACGCAAATAATCGGAATCGGAATCCTAGTTACACTGATGGCATTCGCCGTTGCGTGCGGAGACTCGTCTGTTGAGATGGGTGAGACCGTAGTTAACGGGTTCCGTGCAAAGACGATCACGCTGAACCCTGACGTCTACCCGTACACCTATAACGAGCCGAAGGCTCACGCAGTCTGTTCGTGGACGCCGCAAGATATGGAGATGCGATACGTTACCGTACCTCTGAATTCGCCCAAGCCCTCGCACATAGACTGGCACACTGAACCATATAACTATCCTCATGGAATCTATACGCCTAACGAGCCTCGTAATCTGATTCCAGCGAGCGCTGATTGCGACGTGTTCCCAGGCGCTGAAATATCGGACGAGGCGCACTACGCCATTGAGCGTCTGTATGAAAAGGGCGGATACTGCTACACCGGCAGGTGCCGCGCCCCAATCGACCTCATCCGCAACAACTGACGAGGACGCTGAACGAAACGCCTCGACAAAACGAGATTATGAGTGACGTTATAAATTCTAGCGATCGAAATTTACTGGAGCATTTTATTCTAACTGTAGGCGTAGTAAGCAACCATGGGAATTGGTTCACGTCAAATGATCATAACAAAGAGCTAAAGGTACTGGCTCAATCCTACGATTGGCTGCTATTTCTGACAGATACAGGATTGTCCAGATTTATAAACGATCTGCTGTTAGATCCTTTGGAACAGTACAAGGCCGTGAGCGAAGCGTTCATCAACAGCTATACTGGAGAAAGGGGACGGAACAGATTTACGAAAGTCCAGATACTTCTGCCGGCTGATTTGGCTATTCAGAATTACTTCACTGAACATTCATCGGAGATAGAAGACTGGTTCAATGTAATATCACCAGATCGTTCGACTATCTCTACGTTGAGGGGAGAACTCGATATTCTTATAAATAAGAATTGGTAAGAGGTCAATGACAAATGACAGCAGGACGCACTGTACTCTCACAGAGTATCGAATGGTGTACTCCGCCGAAATACGTCAAGGCAGTCAAAGATGTTTTTGGCGGGAATATCGAACTCGATCCTTGTTCCAATCAATGGTCAATTGTAGGGGCTGACACTGAGTGGTCTATACCTGAATATGACGGCTTGAGTGAAGATTGGAATTATCGAACGATATACGTAAATCCCCCCTACGGGGCTGATCGCACAAGGGGAACGACTATAAAGGATTGGCTGTACAAGTGTTCACGTACAAATGAATCGTGTCATTCGGAAGTATTGGCGTTAGTTCCGGTAGCGGCGAACACAGGTCATTGGAAACAATATGTGTGGGGCAAGGCTACTGCGATATGCTTCCTGTATGATACACGCCTGAAATTCTGGGAAAACGGAGTGGATACCGGCAAAGGCGCACCCATGGCTTGCGCTATGATCTATTGGGGCAGTGATTATCAGAAATTCTTCGATGTCTTTATAGAATTCGGCGCAGTTGTCGATATAAGGCGCTTGATTGGCAAGGTAATAGGCGGCGAAGGGCAATACGGATTTTGGGAATAGCAAGTCGTGAGATCGAGCTATTCCCCTACTAGGTGAGTGCAGCGGTATGGCTGGAATGGACTACGTCAGGCTTGGGCGGAGCGGTCTCAAGGTATCTCGTGTGTGTCTGGGAACCAATATGTTCGGCGCGGGGTACGTGGACGACGAGCGCGCTGTATCGGTCGTAGACCGCGCGCGCGAAATGGGCATCGACTTCATAGACACCGCCGACGCCTATAACTCGGGCCACTCGGAGGTGGTGGTGGGCAAGGCGATCCGGGGGCGCAGACATGATTTCGTAATCGCCACCAAAGGGTTCATCGCCACCGGCGACGGCCCCAATGACGTGGGTCTGTCCAGAAAGCATCTCATGGACGCCGTCGAGGGCAGTCTCAGACGGCTCGGAACGGACTACATAGACCTGTATCAGGTACACTACTTTGATCCGGATACGCCGCTGGAGGAGTCTCTCAAGACGCTCGACGATCTCGCGCGGCAGGGCAAGATTCGATACATCGGATGCTCGAACTTCGCGGCGTGGCAGCTGATGAAGGCGCTGTGGGTCAGCGACAAGCGGGGGCTGGAGCGGTTCGAGTCGGTTCAGCCGGAGTACAATCTCGGCAACAGACGCATCGAAGGGGAGCTTTTCGAGGCGTGCGAAGATCAGGGCGTGGGCATCATCCCATATCAGATATTCATGGGGGGCGTTCTCACCGGACGGTACGAGCCGGGAGCGCCGCCGCCAGACGACAGCCACATGGCTTCGCGCCACGCTCAGCGCGCTAAAGCGGCGTACTGGAACGAGCGCGTCTTCGGCATGGTCGATACGCTGAGAGAGGTCGCGGCGGAGCTGGGGATCGGCGTTCCGCAGCTGCTGATCGCGTGGGCGCTGTCCAAGCCGCAGATCACATCGGTGATAGTAGGGGCGTCGCACCCCGATCAGGTGGAGGCAAACGCCGCCGCTGCAGCCATCGACCTGCCCCGCGAGGCAGCTGCGCGCCTAAACGCGCTTTAAACGGAACGAGTTTCACATGCGGATAACCCCACACGTTTACAACATGCACATAGACGATGGCGCGGTCTCCCATCCGGGCGGCTCGAACAACTACTTCGTGGGCGATCCATCGTCTGAGATGGTTCTGATAGACACGGGCGACCACTGGCGCGAGTGGACGCGGGCGATCTTGGATTACTACGACGAGATCGGGCGGCCGGCGATAAGCGCCATTCTGATCACGCATGGCCACATGGACCACGTGGGCGGTCTCGACCGAATTCAAGAGGCGATGGGCGCGCCCGCGCGCTGTCACCCCAAGCTGGCAAGCCGCCTTGTCAAGACGCTCGGCGATGAAGACGCCGTCCTGCCGCTGGAGTCGGAGGAGGAGATCCACGTCGGCGGCGCGACGCTGCGCGCGCTGTTCACGCCGGGGCATGAAGTCGATCACGTCTGCTACCACCTCGCCCAAGACAGGGTCATGTTCACGGGCGATACGGTGCTGGGCGCGTCATCGACTTCGGTGGGCGACCTGTCGGCGTACATGAAATCGCTGGAGCTGCTGATGGGCTTCGACCACGATACGGTATGCCCGGCGCATGGGCCGGTGGTTCCTCCGCCCAAGGGCGCGGGGCTGGTCAGGTGGCAGTACGATCACAGAGCGAGGCGCGAGAGCCAAGTCTTGGAGGCTCTGCGAGAAGGGCATACGACCGCAGATTCGATCACGGACGCCATATACCCGCGCAATCTCAAGGAGGGTCTGCGCCGCTCGGCTCGGCGCAACGTATCCACCCATTTGGAGAAGCTCAAGGGCGAAGGCGTGGCGGAAGAGACGCCAGCCAGCTTCAGGCTGCGGCAGAGCGGGGGCGGATTCAGCCGTCCGTGATCTGGAAGTGGGATTCTGCGACGCGCTCGGCCTCTCTTGCCAGCGATTCCACGTCCGTGAGCCGCTGCTCGCTCTTGGGGCGCAGGAACAGAAAGACGACCTCTTTGACGCGCTTGCCCGTCGCTCTCGAAACCATGAGCGCGTAGGCTCCTGCCTGAAGGCGGTAGCGGCTGGCGGCGTCCTCAGTTTGGGAAGAGTCTATGGCGTCTGTCTTGTAGTCCACGACGACCAGATCGCCGTCTTCCTCGAAGAGCAGGTCTATGTATCCCTGCATCGCGCCGCCGCCTACTGGGGTCGCCATGGGCGCTTCGCGCCACAGTCTGCGGGAAGCCACAGCGCGGCGCACTACCTCGCTGTCTATGGCAGTCCGCGCCAATAGAGCGACTTCCTCTCGCCTGCGGGGGATGCCCTCTGCGACTGCCTGCGCTCGCGCGGTCTCGTCTATGCCCGCTCCTGTGGCTAGGTCTATGGTCTGTAGAACCGAGTGGACTGCCCTTCCGATGGGCGCGCCGCCGCGTCCGCGCCGCCATGGTTCTTCCGATTCCTCGTCCGGCTCCTCTTTCGCCACCTTCGCAAGTGCGGTTGCGGATACGGACGTGGGCCTGCCCATCGTCTCGATGGCGCGCTCTCGCTTGGTCAGCCACTCTTGCCGCGCTTGGGTGGAATGTTCGTCGGCGGAGTGTTCCGGCAGCTCGGACGCGGACGAGGTGATCGGCGCGAGCGCGGAGACGCTCTCGACCGGCGCATCTCGCCAGAGATCATCCTCGCAATCTTCCATGAGCTCGGCTATCTTCGCGGCGGCGGACTTGTCCTTCGTCTTGTGGTACATGCTGAGAACGAGGTGGTCGCGCGCGCGCGTAGTGGCGACGTAGAGAAGGCGAACGGATTCGTCTTCCATCATCTCGCTCTCCATCTCGCGGAGCTCTTCGTATCCGGAAGTCGAGAAGTATCCCGAGCGAGACGATCCCGCTCTGACCTGAACGGCGCCGGTGTCTCGGTCGAACAGAACGGAGTCGGGCGAGTCTCTGCGGCTAGAGTTCAATCCCGTGAGTATGACGATGGGGAATTCGAGACCCTTGGCGCCGTGGACGGTCATTACGCGAACCGCGTCTTCGTCCCCTTCGGGAACGGGGGTCTCGGTTATGCGCGCGCTCTTCTGTATCTGCCTGTCCACCCATTCCAGAAAGCTGCGCAGGGAGTTGCCGTCGGCTTCGACGAAGGCGCGGGCGGACTCGATTATGAACCTGTATCGCCGCCATGCCTCTCGGGTTCGCGGATGGTCGAGCGCGGCTTCCACCAGCCGCCTGTCTCGGACGAGGCTGTCTATGAGGAACGGTATGGATACCCAAGTTCGCAGCCTGTGACGCTCGCGCAGGTCGGCGAGGGCTTCGGATACGCGGCCCGGCGGAGGCTCGCGCTCATCGAGATAGTCGAAGCGTCCGCCGGCGTGTCGGAAGTCGAGCAGCTCGACGTCCGAGCAGGCGAACGCGGGCGATCTCAGCGCGGCGACGAGCGCCACCTGATCGGCCGGATCGTCTATGGCGCGAAGGCAGCTGAGCAGGTCGCGTACTTCCTGCGTCTCGAATACGAGGGACGAGCCATCCAGCCTGTACGGAACATCGGCGTCTTCCAAGTCTATTTCGAGCTGGCGCAGCGCGGTTCGACGGGGCATGAGTATGCAGATATCGGAATATCGCGCGGGTCTGTAACACTCTTTGCCGTCGTCCGCGCTCTCGGTTGCGTCTACGTCCAGAACCTGCCATCCGCAGCCTACCACCTCGCGCGCGAGCGCGGCTATTCCCCGGGACTCGGCGGCGCGGACGGGCGCGACGGATCTTTCGTCCATCGCATCGCCAAGTCGCCACACGCCGGGAGAGGCGGGATGGCGGGTTTTCGCCTCCCATCTGTGCGTCAGGTGTCTGTACTCCGCCTGCTGCCTGCTCCCCTCGCTCATCCACCTGTCGAATACGTGGTTTACCCAGTCTATGATCGGCTTTTGGGAGCGAAAGTTTTGGACGAGGTCGAGCGTCATGCCGTTCATCGCCTCGCTGAGCGCGGTGACTTGGCGGACGTCGGCGCGGCGGAAGCGGTATATGGACTGCTTTCGGTCGCCCACCACGAACAGCTTGCCGGTTTCTGGTACGATGTCTCGCCAGTTTCTCGGCGCGTCTCCGTCCGGGGCGGCTAGGAACATGGCGATTTCCGCCTGAATCGGGTCGGTATCCTGAGCTTCGTCTATGAGCAGGTGCGAGATGCTCGCCCTGAAGTGGTCGCGCGCCTCGCCGTCGTCGCGCAGCAGATCTCGCGCCCACACCAGAAGGTCGTGGAAGCCGGCGCGTCCGCTTTGCCTGCACTCCCTGGCGTATTCGAGTACCAGATATTTCAGGGCGCGCAGGATGGGCATGAGCGCGTGTCGGCGGACTTCTTCGATCTCCACCCTCGCGTTCTCGTCCAGATATGCGAGCAGGTCTTTGAGCAGCTTGCAGGCGTTGACGCCGGATTGGGGGTCGATGTTCCAATCTCCCTGCCGTCCTCTCATTTGGCGTATGGGAGTCATTCTGAGCAGCTGCCTGTACGCCAACGGCGAACCTGGCTCCATTCTCGACAGACGAGGTATCGCAGCCAGCAGCCGCTGGACGTGGCTGTAGAGCGGGTCTCCATCCTGGATATGGGAGAGGCGACAGAGCCGCTCCAGCTCGGGGGCGCTTTGGACAAGCTCGGGAACCGCCAGAGGTTCGGGCGCGTGTACATCGTCAAGCGGCGCGTCTGCGAGCAGGTCGTAGCTGTCGTAGAAGTGGTCGGCGATCTGGCGCATGTTGGCGGGCGTCAGCCCAAGCGCGAGCGCGAGCGGCAGTGTGGAGATGTCCAGCGCGCCGTCGAGCGCGGACTCTATCCACTCGCGCCAGACGTCTTCGAAGTCCAGGTCCGCCGATATGGCGTCCATCACCTCGAAGGTGGGGGGAAGCCCCGCCTCCAGCGGACGCTCGGACAGCAGGGAGGACGCGAACCGGTGCAGCGTGCCGATGTAAGACTGGTCTATATCTTCCACGCCGCGCCGACACCGCTCGCGCCGCTCGTCAGTGCGCGATTCGTCTGCCGCCGCCTTTTCCAGCTCGTCCCTGACGCGCTCGCGCAGCTCGGAGGCGGCGGCTTCGGTGAAGGTGATGGCGGCTATCCTGTCCAGCGTGGCGCTTCCGGTCTCGACGAGCGTCATCACTCTGGAGACTAGGCTCGTGGTCTTGCCGGTGCCGGCTCCGGCTTCGACGAACAGCGTCTCTCGGAGAGAGCCGGCGATGCGGTCGCGGGCATCCTGATCTCGCGGGGTGAAGTCGGTCATGGGTGGATTCGCTCACTCTTCTTCGAAGAGGCTCACATAGGCCGCCGCCGTCTTGTCGGAGCGCTTGCGCCGCCACATGACATCTCTGCGCGAGGGGCATATGGAATCGAAATCGCAGAAGCGGCAGTTGTCGTAGCCGCCATAGCCCTGATTGCCGGGATTGGCGGGGAATACGCCTTCGTGGATTCCGTTCACGATTGCGCTCGTCGCCTTGCGGAATCTTCCCAGCATCTCATCCGAGCCGTAGTCCAGCGGCTCTTTGGGTCGGATTTGGAAACCGCCTCGTCCGCTGACGAATCCGTAGGCGGCTCTTACGGAGACGTTCTCGCCGAGAAGCGATCTCGCCGCTAGCGAGTAGATCGCCAGCTGCAGCTTTCTGCCGCTGTCCAGAGGGTCTTTGTCCAGTACGTCGTAGTAGGTCGAGCCTCCCGTCTTGTAGTCTATGACCAGCGCTCGGCTGCGGTCTTCGCTCGTGTCTATGCGGTCTGCCATTCCTCTGAAGTGTATGGCGTCGGCGGCGTTCAAGAGAAGCTCGACGTCCGGAGTGTCGCCATCCATGCCGAATTTGGCTTCGACCAGATGCGGAGTGACGCGGAAGCGCTCGCGTATGCTCGAATCCCATTCTAGGAAGGCGTCGAAATCGGCGAGTATCTCCTCGCGGTCGATCTCCCACAGCATGGGCTTGCCGAGCGCGCCCTTGCTTTCGAGATCCTCGAAGCGGCGGAGGGCGATGCGCCGAAGCTCGCCGCGCTGACTCTCGCTCCACGCTTGCGGCGGGGGCGGAATATCGCGTGTTTCCATCGCCGCGCCGATGAACTCTTCGAGGACGGTATGTACCAGAGACCCGCGTTCGATGGGTGTTATGGAGTATTCGTCTTCCGGATCGTCGAGCGCACGGATTCGCAATCCGTATGAGAGGAAGTAGCTGAACGGACACTTCGCCCAAAGCTCCAAGCTGCTGGCGGAGTGGCGCGGTCTGTGCATGGGGCGCAGCGCTTCGGGCGCGGACGTCAGGTTGCCGTCCCACTCGGTCAGCTGGGCGGAGTTTCGCATCCTTCCCAAGTCGAGGGCGGCAGCCAGCGAGCCGGACTCCGCTATGGGGTGGTATCGCGCCTGCCTGCCGCTCTGGGTCCAGCGCCATATTCGTTCCACGTCGTAGTCGTGAACATCGGCGGGGGCGGACTCGGCTACGGTTTGGAGGGCGGTCGAGGGAGAGGTTATGACGGTCAGCCAACGTCTGTCTGACAGGGAGGTTAACGCGGTCGCTGCCACGCGCTCGCCTTCCAGCGCGGTCGCCTGCTCGAGCAGCCAGCGCGAGGGGTAGTTTTCGCGCCCGCCGACCGGGTCTGCGACGGGATAAGAGAGTGTTCTGCGGGGCGCGGTGGCCATGGCGGACAGGAACTGACGGCGTTCGCGCGCGCGACGCTCGCTGAGGAGGGGCAAGCCCGCGTCCGCGCCGCCGGCGGCGGTGCGCGCCCTGTCGGGCATCAGCGGGTTTTCCCTGAGCGCGGGGGGCGCGGCGCCCTCTATCATCCCCACGAAGTAGGCGATGTCGAAGCTCAGGGCGGCGGCGGTTGCGAGCTGCGCCACGAAGACGCCCTCGCCGGTCGGGCCGAGACGGCCAACGGAGGATGACAGCGCTTCGTTCAGCGCCTGTCGGAAGCTCTCGAAGGTAGGGGACGGATCCACCGCCTGAGCCGTCTCCAGATCCTCCATGCGACTGGTTATATTGTCCAGCGCGACTATCTCAGAATCGGGGATGTGCGACCGACTGGCTAGGAAGTTCTCGAAGGTGTCCGCAGCCCACTTGCGGAATGCTGCCCACGCGCTGCCGTTCGGCGGGGGCTTCAGGTCGTCCGCGAGGGTGTTTACGAAATCGGCGAGGTCGCGGGCGGCGTTCGCTTCGGCTCTCATGCCGGAGGCGAGCGCGGCGCTCACCTCGCCCTCGTCTCCGTCCGCCTGCCGCTCCATGTTCTCGGCGTGGGCGGACAGGCGGCGCTGCCACTGTTCGATTCCTCGCACCACTCCCGCTTTCTTGGATATGGCGTCCCAGTAGCTTGGGACGAATCTGGACGCTGGGGTTCCGGGCGGCCTGACGGGGCATCCTGTCAGCCACGACATGACATCGTCTCTGCTGAAGTCTCCGCCCGCCAGATTCATCAGCCCGATCAGCGCGCGCCCGACTGCGGTCTGGTAGAGGGGGGTCGTATCCGGCCCGGCGACTGGCAGTTTCGCCAACTCCAGCTCTTCACGAATGAGCGATGAGTATGGGGAGGGCTTGCGGTAGAGAATGGCGATTCTGTGGAACGGGGTTCCGCTCTCTGCCCTGCGCGCTATCTGGCGAATGACCCATCTGATCTCCTCGCGCGGAGTGGGGGCGATGAGCAGATGGGTATTCTCGGCGGACTTGGGAACGGAGGGGCTGGGGGTGTCCGAGCCGCCGTCGCGCTCGTCGGGTTGGTCGTCATCTGTACTGGGGGACGGAGACAGCCGCCGCGCCAGCGTTCTGGTGTGGGCGTCCGCGTCCGCGTCTCCTGTCAGCCCCAGCGCCACGGCGCACATGCCCGCGCTCGACAGGGCGCGTACAAGGCGCGTCTCGCCCGCGCTCAGGTCGCTGACGTGGTAGAAGACGACGAAACCGAGATCGTCGAGTCCTGCCGCCGTTCCTTCGTTCACGGCTTCGGCGGCGGCGCGCGCGAGGCTCTCGGCATCGTAGAAGTCTTGGCGCGTCCGTTCGAGGAAGGCGCGATATATAGAGACGACGTCCCTGCCAAGCGCGCCGCTCGATATGGCGTCCAGCGCGCCGTCCGCCGCGCCGCGCAGGTCTCTAAAGGTGGTGCGCAGGCTGCGTATCGCGCCGGAGTTGTCGGCGAAATCCGACAGTCGGCTGTGGGCGTTGGCTTCGAGCGCGGCGCGGATAGCCGTCGTCTCTATGGCGGGCTTCAGCGGGCTGATGTCGGGATGCGCGGCGACGAGGCGGGGCGCGCCGAGAAGCTCTGCCACTCTGGACAGGATCACGAAACGGACGTTGGCGAATCCGTGAGCCGCGAGCTCTTGGCGCAGGCTCAGGTTGGCGTAGACGGACGGGCCGACCACGGTTACGGGCGCAAGGGGATCGCCGCGCTTGAGCGCAGAGATGACGCCCCACAGCCACTCGGACTGCTGCGGACGCTGGCGCTCCAAGCGCGGCGCGGTCGCAGCATATCTGCCCCCTACAGGTCGCGGACTCTGGCGCTCCAAGCGCGGCGCGGTGGGCATTGCGCCGCCTTACTCCATTCGGCTGCCGCCCCAGGCGCGGGAGACGCCGGCAGCGGTCGGCTCGACTATGGCGTTGATGACGGCGGGCTTGCCGCTGTCGAACGCGCGCTGGAGCGCGGGCTTGATCTCGTTGGGGTCTTCGACCTTCTCGCCGTATGCGCCCAGCTCGCGCGCCATGCCGTCGTAGTTGGTGAAGCCAAGCTCGCGTCCGGGCTTGCGGCGGTCGGGCGTGCGCGCCGTCCAGCCGGCGTTGTTCGAGATGACGGTCACGACGGGGATGTTGTGGCGAACGCAGGTGTCGAGCTCCATCGCGTTCATGCCCATGGAGCCGTCTCCGTGCAGAACCAGCACCTGCTTGTCGGGCTTGGCAACCTGCGCGCCGATGCCGTATGGCAGGCCGACGCCCATGGTGCCGGTGACGCCGGAATTCAGCCTGTGTCCGGCTACGTAGGTGGGGATGGACTGGCGTCCGAAGTGGAGTATCTCGTTGCCGTCCACCGATACGATCGCGTCCCTGTCCAAGAATTCGCGTATCTCCTTGCACAGCCGCAGGGGGTGCATTGGCCTATTGTCGGAGTTCAGCAGCGCGGCGCTCTGCTCGGCGCGCCTGTCCTCCACGTCCCGAAGGTGGGCGATCCAGTCGGACTCGAGCCGTCCGGCCCAGTCTGCCTCTCGGCTGGCAGCCTCAGCCACCAGCTGGGACATGACGGCCTTGGCGTCGCCCACGATGCCAAGCTCGATGTCGCGGTTGTGGCCAAGCTCGGCGGCGTCTATGTCTATCTGCACGATCTTGGCGTCTCGATTGAAGCGGTGGCCGTACTGCACCATCCAGTTCAGGCGCGTGCCAACCACCAGCACGAAGTCGGTCTCGCGCATGGCGGTGCTTCGAGCCGCCTGGAAGGATACGACGTGATCCTCGGCAACCAGTCCGCGCGACATTGGGGCGGTGTAGAACGGCGTGGAGGTGAGGTCGACGAATCTGGTCAGCTCGTCCGCGGCGCCGGAGAAGAACGCGCCTCCGCCGGCGAAGATCATGGGCCTTTCGGCTGCGGCGAGCATGTCGATGGTCTCTCTGACCACGTGGGCTTCCGCAGCGGGACGGCTGCGCCGCTCGGCGCGGTACGGCGTGACGGCGTCATCCTCCTCTACCTCCTCGTAGAGGACGTCCGCGCCGCAGTCGATGTAGACGGGGCCTGGTCGTCCGGTGGTCGCCTTACGGAATGCCATGCTGACGACCTCCGGGTAGCGCGCCGCCTGCGTGGTCTGATGCACCCACTTCATCATGGGTTCCATGATGCCCACCTGATCCACCTCTTGGAACGCCTCGCGCCCGATCTCGTGGACTGGCCCCGCGCCGCCGAGGATGACCATGGGCGCGCAGTCGATGGCGGCGGTGTAGACGCCTGTCAGAAGGTTCAACGTGCCGGGGCCCGAGGCGGCGGTGCAGACGCCGGGCTTGCCGGTGACTCGGGCGTAGGCGTGGGCGGCGAAGGCGGCAGCCTGCTCGTGCCTGAAGTCGATGCAGCGGATGCCCTGATCTTCCGCTGCCATTACGATGTCGAAGTTGGGGCCGCCCATCAGGTAGAAGAGGGTATCGACTCCCTCCTCCTTGAGCGTCTTGGATATGAGGTAGCTGCCGATTACTTGGGACATTCGTATCTCCTGACCGTGGGCTGACTGCGAAAATGGCGCTGAAAGACAGGGCAAGGGTATCATAAGTCAGCGGCAGGTGGTTAGTGTACGCTGGAAAGGGAAAACCATGTCAACAGTGTCAACAGTCGAGTACGAGATCAGAGACAGGGTCGGATACGTTACGCTCAACAGGCCGGACAAGCTGAACGCCATAGACGTGGAGATGCGCAACGAGATATGGCGCGTCATGCACGACGTGAACGACAACCCGGAGGTGTGGATGGCGGTCATAACGGGCAGGGGGCGCGCCTTCTCGGTGGGCCACGATCTGGTCTCGATGTCCGGGCGAGGGGACGACCTGTACGAGGACGAGATATCCACCGAGGACCTCTACGTATACCAGACTCAGATATACAAGCCGATCATCGCGTCCATCAACGGATTCTGCCTGGCTCAGGGCGGGGGGATCGCGCTGGCGTCGGACATCAGAATAGCGTCCGACCGGGCGCAGTTCGGCTGGCCGCAGGCGCGGCGGGGCATCGGCTCGGTCAGCGGCCCGTGTATGCTCGCCCACCGCGTCCCGCTCAACTTCGCATTCGAGTTCCTGTTCACGGGGAACATGATCTCGGCAGAGCGCGCGCTGGAGCTTGGGCTAATCAACAGGGTCGTTCCCCATGAGCGTCTCGAAGAGGCGACGCAAGAGTACGTGGATACTCTTATGAACAACGCCCCGCTCGCCATGCGCGCGATCAAGGAGGTGGCGGTGCGCGGTCTCAACATGCGCCTAGAAGACAGGGTGCGGCTGGCGGGCATAGTCAACCGCCGCCTTCAGCGCACCAGAGACGCGCAGGAAGGCATCGAGGCGTTCGCGGAGAAGCGGACGCCTATGTTCGTTGGCAAGTAGCGCGGACGCGGACGCGCCATAGACGTAGCCGTTCGATCAGGGGCATCGCGGGAGCTGCTCGCTCTACTGGGGAAGGCTCAGGGGCTGGCGATTCGCTGGAACGCCAGCCCATCGTTCTGTATACTGTAGGTTCAATGGAGGCAGAGGTGACCGCCATCGACAACATACAGGACTTCATCCGCGTTCTGGACGAGAACCCGGACTGGCTGGAGGAAATTCGCGTCCGGGTGCTCACCCGTGAGCTGCTGGGGCTGCCGCAGGTCGTCATGGAGCTGGCGGCGTCCCACGTCAGGCTGGAAAACACCGTTGCAGAGTTGGCGGCGTCTCAAGTCAGGCTGGAGAACACCTTCCAGAAGTTCGTCGAGACTACCCAAGAGTTCATGCAGACCACCAATAGGCGGCTGGGCGCACTCGAAGCGTCTCAGGCTAGGCTGGAAAACACCCTCCAGAAATTCGTCGAGACTACCAACAGGCGGATGGACGCGCTCGAAGCGTCCAACGCTAGGATGGATAACACCGTTGCGGAGCTCGCGGCGTCTCACGCTAGGCTGGAAAACACCTTCCAGAAGTTCGTCGAGACCACCAACAGGCGGATGGACGCGCTCGAAGCGTCTTACGTCAGGCTGGAAAACACCGTTGCGGAGCTCGCGGCGTCCCAGGTTCGACTGGAAGGCACGGTTGCGAAACTTGCGACGCTGCAAGAGACAATGAACGAGGACGTAGGCGTCATGAAAGGCCACCACGCAAGTATCCAGAGTTCCAAACACGCCTATGCTATGGCATTCAGGCACGGCTTCCAGCTGAAGCAGACTCTTTCCCAAGAGAACATCTGGAAGATACTCAATGACGCCGACACCAGCGGCATCTCTCGGGATGACATAGTGAGCTTCAGTGTTGCGGATCTCATCATGAAGATCACGGATTCGGACGGTGTGGACTGCTACGTTGCCGCGGAGTTTTCGTACACTGTGGACAGAGGCGACACTAGGAGGGCCATCCGCAACGCAGAGTTCCTCACGAGATTCACCGGACTTCCTGCCCATGCGATGGTGGCCGGGGTAAAGGTGACCGACCGGGTGAAGCGGAGATTCATCGATACCAAGAGGGCGCTCTGGTACGAGCTGCCCGACAGGATTCCGCAAGCGGACTAACCGACCTATAGCCACATCACAAGGGCCGGAGGTTGCCGAGAGGGGCATCCGGCCCTTTCTGCGTTCAAGGCGTTCCCGTTCGCCCAACATGGTGGCTGGTACAACTTATAGGAAGGGGGATATGGCAGTGGACATGATCGAAATGTTCAAGACGATTAGGATGGTGTAGCTCCCGCTCAGGATGCTTGCCTTCGTGGTGGCGAGCGTCCTCGGCATCGTGTGGTTCCTGGGCTGGCTCGGAGCGATTTCGGTGATCGGCAGCTTGGTCACGGACGACAAGACGAGGAACATCGCGGCGCTGATTCGGGGGAGCGAGGCGCGAAGATAGAGGGGCTGAAACCTAGATGTCCTACCCGAGCTCTACCTGAACACCAAGCGCATCTAGGCGCTTCGGCGTCGAATAGGTCATTGGCATGGATAAGCGCTCCGCTGGAACGCCTGCCTCTCGTCTTGTACACTACAATCCCAGTGGAGGGGTGAAATGGCCAGCATCGACACCATAGAAGACTTCATCCGAATCATGGACGAGAACCCGCAGTGGCTGGAGGCGGTTCGCGCGCGGCTGCTGACCCGCGAGCTGCTGGCTCTGCCGCAGAGGTTCGACGCGCTGGAGGGCGTCGTTCAGCAGCTGGCGGCGGCGCAGGCCAACACGGAGAACACACTCCAGCGGTTCATGGAGTCCACCAACGCGCGCTTAGACGCGCAGGATGCCACTATAGCGCAGATCCTGGAGACGCAGGCGCGGATGTTGGAGACGCAGACGCGACACGAGACCACCATCGCGCAACTGGTGGACTCGCATGTTCGGCTGGAAGAGACCGTCGGCGTCATGAAACAGGACATCGACAGCATGAAGGACGACATCGGCGTCATGAAGGGTGACATCTACAGCGTCAAGGGCGATCTCTACAGCATGAAGGGTGACATCTACAGCATGAGGGACGACATCTACAGCGTCAAGGGCGATCTCTACAGCATGAAAGGTGACCATGACAGTATGAAGGGCGACCACATGGAGATGCGGCTTCAGGGCAGAATCCACGGGCTGCTGGCCACCAGACTGGGGATGCGCAGAGTCCGAGTGGCCAGGGCGCTCTATCCGGCGGGGGATCTGCCCGCGTTCGACAACGCCGTCCACGAGGCTGAGGAGAGAGACGACATCACAGAGGAGCAGTACACGCGGCTGATGAACACTGACCTGATCGCCAGCGCGCGCAGACGCGGCTCGACACAAGAGGTATACGTCCCCGTCGAGGTGTCCAATCGTCTCGACCGTGAGGACGTGGACAGGGCGGTGAAAAGCGCGGAAGCGCTTGCCGGGGTCTATCCGGACGCGGAGGTCCTGCCAGCTGTGTACGGGAGCGAGATGTCCGAGCAGGACAGGCTCTATGCCAATGACAGAGGCGTGGAAGTGTTTATGATGAGGTCGCGGCGCTAGCGTCCGCGAAACCAGCCAACCCGTCCACGAGGGACGGAGGCTCCCCGAAAGGGGCCTCCGTCCCTTTTTGCGTTCATCTCCCAAAAGGGAAGGCGGAGCTTCTTAGTTTTCGCGGAAAGGAGTGGAAATGACCTGCACGGGCTACGGAATAGACGCGGACTACGAAGGCCGCGCCGTCGCCCACGTGAGCGAACTGCACGCCGTCGCCGCCTCGCTGGAAGCGCGCAGAAGAACGCAGATGGCGGGCGAGATGGGAACGGGCAAGACGTTCATGGCAGCAGCAGCCGAGATGAACGCCTTCAGGCGCGTCCGCATCATCTGCCCGACTCACCTGCTCGGCGAGTGGAAGCGCGAGGTCGAGCGCATACTCCCCTTAGTCTTTAGTCCGCGCCGAGATCGTCAGGACAGCCACGGACATCGAGCGCGTCGGCGAGGTGTCGGTGGAGCGTGGGGCGCTCTACTTGATCATGAGCAAGGAGACGATGAAGAACGGATACGCTCGAATCCCGTCGGTCAGGCGCTCGCGTCTCTACGACGGATGCTCGGACGACACGGACGGCTGGCGGGTGGAAGCGTTCCGCACACCGAGATTCTGGTGGAGGGCGTCCTCTGCCCGTCCTGCTTAGCGCCGCTGAAGCAGAAGATGGACGGACTTTCTCATCTGTGGGGCGTGCGCCGCGCCAGAAGAATGGTTTAGAATATATCTGTATCAAGGTACAAAGTCTGTCTTCCAAGCAGGCTGTGGCCGGTTCGAATGTGGTCTCCCGCTCCACCGCTGAATTTGACGGGAGAGGTGTACCACCGTCTCCCATAGAGTGGGAATGGATTCGTCGGCTCGATTGGAGGTTCGATATCAAGCGCGTCGGATTCCTTCTCAAGGTGAGGGAGGATATGCTCGAAGAGTACAAGCGCCATCACCGAGACGTATGGCCGGAGATGCTCGACGCTCTGCGCCGAAATGGATGGCGCAACTATTCGCTGTTCTCGCGTGAGGACGGTCTGCTGTTTGGGTACTTCGAGGCTGAAGAGGATTTCGCCGCCGCGCTCGCCGGCATGTCTGGAGAGAACGCCAACGCGCGCTGGCAGGAGTTCATGGCTCCGTACTTCGAGATTCCGTCCGGAGCGCATCCTGACCAGATGATGTTGGAGCTCGAAGAGGTGTTCCACACGGACTGAGATACTGTGGTGAATCTATGAGACTCGAAGACAGGGTAGCAATCGTAACCGGCGGGGCGGCGGGGATCGGTCGAGCGATCTGCGAGCTGTTCGCGGAGGAGGGCGCGAAGGTCGTCATAGGCGACATCGACGTCGAGGGCGGGGAGGAGACGGCAAGGCTCATCAGGAGCGCGGTCGGCGATGCGGTGTTCGTAAGAACAGACGTATCTTCGGAAGATCAGGCTGCCAGCCTGATCGAGGCCGCAGCAGCCAGCTATGGCGGGGTCAACGTCCTCGTCAACGATGCGGCGGCGTTCGTGTTCGGCAAGGTCGAGGACGTGACGGATGAGCAGTGGCGGCGGGCGCTGGGGGTCAACGTCCTAGGAGCCGCCTACACCGTCAAGCACGCGCTGCGACACATGCGCGCGGCCGGCGGCGGCGCGGTGGTGAACATCGCCTCGGTGTCCAGCTTCGTGGCCGCGCCTGCGTTCGTGCCTTACAACACGTCCAAGGGCGCGCTGATGCAGCTGACGCGATGCCTCGCGCTCGACCTTGCGCCAGACAACATCCGCGTGAACTGTGTCTGTCCGGGCGCGATACTCACGCAGGCGACGGAGCTGCACCGCCAATTCACAGGAGAGGACCGGGAAGCGTTTCTGTCTGACGCGGCGAACTCCAACTTCATGAAGCGCCACGGCAAGCCGCGAGAGATCGCATACGGCGCTCTGTTTCTCGCGTCCGACGAATCTTCGTTTATGACGGGGCAGCCGCTGATCATAGACGGCGGCGCTACGGCGCAGTGAGCGGCAAGATCGGGCTAGACCCTGACCTCTAGGGAGTCGAGAAAGATCATAGACGCGGCAGCCGCTGATCATAGATGGCGGGGCCACGGCGCACTGAGCGGCAAGGTCGGGCTAGGCCCTGACGGCTAGGGAGTCGAGAAGGATCCTGGACGCGGCTGCCACGTCGGACACGGCGCGGTCGAACGCGGGCCTGTTGGCCTTGGACGGTCTCCTGTATCCGCTGATCTTGCGAACGAACTGGAGCGCGGCTTCGCCGATCTCGGCGTCAGTGGGGCGGCGGTCGGCGTTTCTGAGTCGTTTGATGCTTCTGCACACTGGCTTCCTCCGATGGCTTCAGTCGATCACACGGTATATCGCCACGCGCTCGGACTCGAATGACAACTCCAAATTGGGCATGAGACCATGATCGAACTTGGCTATGCCCTCTTCTGAATAGTAAAGGCGCTCGACCTGTCCGACATAGACCGTATCGCTCTATGAGCGCAGTCGCCTCGGACGGGCTGGGGGGCGAGTCGTCTCGGATGCGCTCGCTGACGTCCGAGCGGTAATCCCAGCGCTGCTGCTGCTGGTGCCACTCCCAGCCGACTACTCCGGGCAGGCCGGTGTGGATAGATACTCGCCCTCCCCAACGGTACGTGGGCGTGTTGGCTTCCAGTACGAGCGGCGAACCCGCCACGTTCTCCCTGAGCCAGCGTATACCTTCCATGTCGGACTCCAAGTCGATCTGTCCCTCCACGTCGCGGTAGGTCATCCCCTGCGCGTATGCCAAGCCGTCGAGGGTGAGGGGCGTGGTGCTGCCGTCGAAACGGTCGCGCAGGCAGTTTCCTGTATCCGCTGATCTTGCGAATGCGTCCGACGAATCTTCGTTTATGACGGGGCAGCCGCTGATCATAGATGGCGGCGCCATGGCGCAGTGAGCGGCAAGGTCGGGCTATAACCTGACAGCTAGACCTTGACAGCTAGGGAGTCGAGAAGGATCCTTGACGCGGCTGCCACGTCGGACACGGCGCGGTCGAACGCGGGTCTGTTGGCCCTGGACGGCTTCCTGTATCCGCTGATCTTGCGAACGAACTGGAGCGCGGCTTCGCCGATCTCGGCGTCAGTGGGGCGGCGGTCGGCGTTTCTGAGTCGTTTGATGATTCTGCACACTGGCTTCCTCCGATGGCTTCAGTCGATCACCCGGTATATCGCCACGCGCTCGGACTCGAATGACAACTCCAAGTTGGGCATGAGACCGTGATCGAACTTGGAGATGCCTTCTTCTGAATAGTAAAGTCGCTCGACCTGTCCGACATAGACCGTATCGCTCTATGAGCGCAGTCGCCTCGGACGGGCTGGGGGGCGAGTCGTCTCGGATGCGCTCGCTGACGTCCGAGCGGTAATCCCAGCGCTGCTGCTGGCGCCACTCCCAGCCGACTACTCCGGGCAGGCCGGTGTGGATAGATACTCGCCCTCCCCAACGGTACGTGGGCGTGTTGGCTTCCAGTACCAGCGGCGAACCCGCCACGTTCTCCCTGAGCCAGCGGATGCCTTCCATGTCGGACTCCAAGTCGATCTGTCCCTCCACGTCGCGGTAGGTCGTCCCCTGCATGTATGCCAAGCCGTCGAGGGTGAGGGGCGTGGTGCTGCCGTCGAAACGGTCGCGCAGGCGGTTTCCTGTATCCGCTGATCTTGCGAATGCGTCCGACGAATCTTCGTTTATGACGCGGCTGCCGCTAATCATAGACGGCGGCGCAACGGCGCAGTGAGCGGCAAGGGCGGGCTAGACCCTGACCTTTAGGGAGTCGAGAAGGACCCTGGACGCGGCTGCCACGTCGGACACGGCACGGTCGAACGCGGGCCTGTTGGCCTTGGACGGTCTCCTGTATCCGCTGATCTTGCGAACGAACTGGAGCGCGGCTTCGCCGATCTCGGCGTCAGTGGGGCGGCGGTCGGAGTTTCTGAGTCGTTTGATGCTTCTGCACACTGGCTTCCTCCGATGGCTTCAGTCGATCACCCGATATATCGCCACGCGCTCGGACTCGAATGACAACTCCAAATTGGGCATGAGACCGTGATCGAACTTGGCTATGCCCTCTTCTGAATAGTAAAGGCGCTCGACCTGTCCGACATAGACCGTATCGCTCTATGAGAGCAGTCGCCTCGGACGGGCTGGGGGGCGAGGCGTCTCGGATGCGCTCGCTGACGTCCGAGCGGTGATCCCAGCGCTGCTGCTGGCGCCACTCCCAGCCGACTACTCCGGGCAGGCCGGTGTGGATAGATACTCGCCCTCCCCAACGGTACGTGGGCGTGTTGGCTTCCAGTACCAGCGGCGAACCCGCCACGTTCTCCCTGAGCCAGCGGATGCCTTCCATGTCGGACTCCAAGTCGATCTGTCCCTCCACGTCGCGGTAGGTCGTCCCCTGCGCGTATGCCAAGCCGTCGAGGGTGAGGGGCGTGGTGCTGCCGTCGAAACGGTCGCGCAGACGGTTTCCTGTATCCGCTGATCTTGCGAATGCGTCCGACGAATCTTCGTTTATGACGGGGCAGCCGCTGATCATAGACGGCGGGGCCACGGCGCAGTGAGCGGCAAGGGCGGGCTAGACCCTGACGGCTAGACCCTAACCCCGAGGGAGTCGAGAAGGATCCTAGACGCGGCTGCCACGTCGGATACGGCGCGGTCGAACGCGGGTCTGTTGGCCTTGGATGGTTTCCTGTATCCGCTGATCTTGCGAACGAACTGGAGCGCGGCTTCGCCGATCTCGGCGTCAGTGGGGCGGCGGTCGGAGTTTCTGAGTCGTTCGATGCTTCTGCACACTGGCTTCCTCCGATGGCTTCAGTCGATCACACGGTATATCGCCACGCGCTCGGACTCGAATGACAACTCCAAATTGGGCATGAGACCGTGATCGAACTTGGAGATGCCCTCTTCTGAATAGTAAAGGCGCTCGACCTGTCCGACATAGACCGTATCGCTCTATGAGCGCAGTCGCCTCGGACGGGCTGGGGGTCGAGTCGTCTCGGATGCGCTTGGTGACGTCCGAGCGGTAATCCCAGCGCTGCTGCTGCTGCTGCCACTCCCAGCCGACTACTCCGGGCAGGCCGGTGTGGATAGATACTCGCCCTCCCCAACGGTACGTGGGCGTGTTGGCTTCCAGTACCAGCGGCGAACCCGCCACGTTCTCCCTGAGCCAGCGGATGCCTTCCAAATCGGACTCCAAGTCGATCTGTCCCTCCACGTCGCGGTAGGTCGTCCCCTGCGCGTATGCCAAGCCGTCGAGGGTGAGGGGCGTGGTGCTGCCGTCGAAACGGTCGCGCAGGCGGTTTCCTGTATCCGACGATCTTGCGAATGCGTCCGACGAATCTTCGTTTATGACGGGGCAGCCGCTGATCATAGACGGCGGTGCCACGGCGCAGTGAGCGGCAAGGGTGGGCTAGACCCTAACCCCTAGGGAGTCGAGAAGGATCCCAGACGGGGCAGCCGCTGATCATAGACGGCGGTGCCACGGCGCAGTGAGCGGCAAGGGCGGGCTAGACCCTGACCTTTAGGGAGTCGAGAAGGATACTGGACGCGGCTGCCACGTCGGATACGGCGCGGTCGAACGCGGGCCTGTTGGCCTTGGACGGTTTCCTGTATCCGCTGATCTTGCGAACGAACTGGAGCGCGGCTTCGCCAATCTCGGCGTCAGTGGGGCGGCGGTCGGCGTTTCTGAGTCGTTTGATGCTTCTGCACACTGGCTTCCTCCGATGGCTTCAGTAGATCACACGGTATATCGCCACGCGCTCGGACTCGAATGACAACTCCAAGTTGGGCATGAGGCCGTGATCGAACTTGGCTATGCCCTCTTCTGAATAGTAAAGGCGCTCGACCTGTCCGACATAGACGTATGCTACCTCGTATCGCTCTATGAGCGCAGTCGCCTCGGACGGGCTAGGGGTCGAGTAGATGCGCTCCACGTCTCGGATGCGCTTGGTGACGTCCGAGCGGTAATCCCAGCGCTGCTGCTGCTGGTGCCACTCCCAGCCGACTACTCCGGGCAGGCCGGTGTGGATAGATACTCGCCCTCCCCAACGGTACGTGGGCGTGTTGGCTTCCAGTACCAGCGGCGAACCCGCCACGTTCTCCCTGAGCCAGCGGATGCCTTCCAAATCGGCCTCCAAGTCGATCTGTCCCTCCACGTCGCGGTAGGTCGTCCCCTGCATATATGCCAAGCCGTCGAGGGTGAGGGGCGTGGTGCTGCCGTCGAAACGGTCGCGCAGGCGGTCGCGCGTTCCCATGACGGGGTAGATGGCTGCGCACAGCAAGAGGGCTGCCATCAGCGCCAGACAGACGCGCCTGAACGCGCCGCGCTTCATGGATGCGAGCAGCCGCCAGACGGCGTAGGCGGCCGCCAGCGCGAGCAGTGTCCACACTTGCAGATAGAACTTGAATATGCTGTTCATGCGCTCGATGTCGCCCTCGACTCGCACGAAGTCCAAGCCTACGACGAGCGCCAGAGCGGTGACGACCATGAGGGACGCGAAGATGGCGGCGGGCGCGTCAGCCTGTAGTCTGTTCAGCGCGCCGAGGGCGGCGGCGAGGGCGAGACAGAGGAGCGCGGCGGCAAACAGAACGGTCGCCCAGCCGGTTCCGGAGGCGAGGGCAGTCAGCAGATAGCCGACGAGCAGCAGCGCGGCGACGGCGAACAGTATCGCCAAGGGGGACAACTGCGCGCGGCGCGCCGACGCTTCGGGTGTCCCCTGCCCTGACAGGATTAGGCGCAGGTCGCCGAACACGCGGCTGACTCGTCCGAATCCGCTGGCGAGCGGACGGCGAAGCTCCCACAGGTACAGCGCGCCGATGGCGAATACGAACGGCCCCACTATGGCGAGGAACTGAACGAGCGCGGTCGTGTTGGTCGTGGAGTCGACGCCGTCGAAGAAAGTCTCGTAGCTGAGGTGGTACGGCAGGAAGGCGGCGAACCCGATCAGGAACACCGCCGCGCCCTTCGCGCCGGCGCGCGCCGCGACCGCGAGCGACAGCCCGCCGTGCGCGAGCCACTCGCTCAAGACGAGGGCGGCTACGGCGAACATCAAGTAGGTCGGGTAGTCCCAAGTGTTGATGACTCGCAGAGCGCCGACTGTCACGCCGAGCGCGGCGAGTCTCAGAAGCCGATCCGCGCTCCAGATCGAACGCGCGGGCGAGCGTTCCAAGACGACCGCCGCCGCGATTCCCACGCTCAACAGGGTGAACGGCAGCGCGAACATGTGCGCGTGCGGGTCGGCGAACAGGAAGGTGAAGAACGGAAACTCGGTGATCTCCCATCCCGGCGGGTCGGGCGGCATCATGCGGCTGGAGCGCCAGAAGTCGAACGGGGGGGCGGGCAGTCCCTGAACGGCGACGCGCCATATCCCCTGCCCTACCTGAATGGCGCCGTCCAAGTTTCCGAGAACGGCGACGAACAGCGCGCCGGCAAGCCCGGCGACGTACGCGGGCGGCCCGGCGCGGCTCCGCGCTCTGCGCGCGGCGGCGGCGAGGTTGTACGAAATGGAGTAAGACAGCGCGGCGGTGAGCGCGAAGAAGGTGGGCACGGCGAGGTTGATCGCCACCTCGGGGACTATCCCGGTGGCGTGGATCAGGGTCGCCACTAGGAACTGACCCCAGTAGTAGTAGTTGATGTATCCGCCGCCGAACCAAGGGTCGTAAGGCGGCATGTAGGAGGACTTGAGAACGGCGTTGAGATATGCCATGTCCATCGACTTTTCACCGCCGCGCCACGGGTGAAACAGGTCGGGGTTTGCCATCCGAACGAGCATGAAGGCGAGGAACGCGGCGAGGAACAGCATCTCGGCAAGGGCGACCGTCCGCCAGCGCTCCTTCAGGAACTTTCTCATTGCCCTGCCGTTGGCGATGAGAAGCGCAAGCCCGACTGCGAACAGGGCGAGGACGCCGACAGCGACCGAGGATCTGCCGAACGCCGCCAGCTCCATGCTCGCCATGAGCCAGACCACGAGAGCGACGGCGAGGAGTCCAAGCGCTTTCGAGAACAGCCATCCCCTATCCGCAAGCGGTCGGAACACCACGAACGCGAGCGGGAACGCCAAGAGCGCGATTCCCTCGACGACTATCAGCCACGCGAGCGCGGGCTGCCCGCTCGCCCAGCCATCGGAGTCTATTATGTCCGTCCACGTTCCGCCCGCTCGCTGAGCGGCGAGGCGATCGGGCGACATCATCAGACCGCTAGAGTCGGAGGACGGGGCATCGGGCGGGGCGGGCTGACGCTCGACCGCGGGCATATCGCCAGCGGCGGCGAGGATTCGCGCCGCTATCTCGTCAGCCGTCAGACGCTCGACGTTTCGGAGCAGCAGCGTCTTGGGGTGGTCGTATACCGAAAAGCTCTCGTCCGCGTAGCCGAGTGAGAGTGACACGGCGCGCGCAGGCTCGCCGTCCGACAGCAGCAGGGCGGGCAGAGCGGGGCGGTCGAACGTCTCGTTCACGAATTCGATGCCGAACAGGTTGGGATACGAGGTGAAAGCGGCTTCCAGATGGTATCCGAGCTGGCCGGTGAACAGCAGTGTGTAGTACGCGCGGCTGAGCGGGTAGCGTTCGGGCAGGCGCGCGATAGTGCCGTAGAGACGGTTGCTGTACAGGGTCAGCATCTCTGCGGAGGCTAGATCATGGCTCATCCTCTCGATCTTCTGGGGGGTGTCATGGTCGTACATGGGCAGCTCGCGGATGCGGTATGCGTACAGATCCGGCAAGCCCTCTTCCCAGTGTTCTTTCAGAATCACGGAGCCCTTGGGGACGTTGGCGCGCACCCACTCCGAGCCGCGAACGGCGGGATGATCGGCGGTGTATACTCTCATGTAAGAGGCGGCGTAGAAGGCGGTGGACGCCAAGACGGCTGTGCCGATGATCAGCAGCGCAGCCCTCGCAGACATGCGCAGACGGCTTGCCGCCGGCGGAGTGGCGTTCCACGCGGCTATGAACATCCTCGCTGCGAACAGCGCGAGAAACGGCGTTATGGGCAGAAGGTAGCGCATGAACTTGACGTCCAAGATGCCGATGACCATGAAGTAGGGCAGCACCCATGAGAGAAGAAGCGCGTCCATTCTGGTGGATGGCTTTCGCGCGGGGATGGACAGGGCGAGCGCGGTCACCGAGATCGAGGACGCAGCCACGACCGCAAGCGAGCTGCTGGACACGATCAGAATGGCGACGGGCAAGCCAACTCCCGCCGCCGCGAAGATCAGGGCGGCGCGAGGGCCGAGACCTCGCACTGCGGCGGTCGCCAGCCCGCCCCAAGCGAGGATACCGAACGGCCAGCCCAGCCCCCAAGCGGACAGCTGCCGAATGTGGTAGAGGTATGGGGCGGTGTCTACGTACTGGCGCGTGTATGGGTAGTCTCTAATCCGACGCACCATCTCCGACTGCTCTACGAAGTCGGCGTAGAACTGATTCCAGTCCAGCAGCGCGTATGGCTGGACGATCAGGAACGACGCGAGGATGACCGCTCCGCCGAACGCGGCGTTGGCTGCGGCGCGGCAGATCGCATCCAGTATGGACAGGTCGGCGCGGTCGCTGGCTGCGCTCAGGCGGAATGCGTACATGAAATGCGCCACCGCGTAGGCGGCGAGCAATGGGGAGGCGCTGATCTTCGTAGCCAGCGCAAGGCCGAGGAACAGCGCGGCAAGCGCGGAGTCGGTCGCCCGACCGTATCGCGCCACGCGCACGAGAAACAGGACGGTCGCCACCGACAGCAGAGTGAGCAGGGTATCCACAGCGTAGAAGTGGCTTAGCTGTATGTGGACGACGGCAAGCGCCACGAGCGCGGCGGCGATCAGCCCCGCCCTGCGCGACCACAGCATCCTGCCGAGCAGGTACGTCATGCCGACTGTAAAGACGTCTGCGAGCGCGGAGATCGAGCGCGCCAGAATCCGCAGGTCGCCGATCTGGACGCCTAGCGCGTACTCGCCGATCACGTGGACGGAGCGGAGCAGGTACAGGGGGAAGCTGCCATAGGGAAACCAGCGCGGGTTCCAGGGGCTTCGGTCGGCGTCCAGCAGGCTGGGCAGCTCTGCAAGCGAGGGCGTGGACAGCTCGGCGGTCTTGGACAGAATGGCGCGCTCGTCCGGGTGGGGCGTCCAAGCGTAGCCCTCGTCCCAATCGAGTCCGTACAGACGCAGAGCGAGCGCGATGGACAGAACGATGGCAATGCCGATCCACGCCGCGCGGTCTCGGAGCGCTTCCGAAGTTAGCATCGTTTGCAGGGGGTTACGCGAGGTTCAGCCTTCCGCCGCGCCGGGTCTGCGATATTTCCAATACACGCGGACATAGTATAGCTGGACGGATTCAAGCGGATGAAGGGGTTCGCGTGGCTCGTACGCGCGCCTGTCGGCATGACCTCGCAGGAATAATCGCTCGTATATTCTTGAAATCTTGCCCGCCCAAGTCATGGACGACACAGTCGGCATGACCTCGCAGGAACAATCGCTCGTATATTCTGGTTTTCGTGAAGCAAAAGCCCGAGTGACAGCGGCTGTGAACTCTTTCTTTCGCTCCAAGAGGCGCTTCTCACCTATTCGCGTCAGATGGGGATGGCGCAAGTCTGGCGGAGGAGTCCATCTCTCCCTCGAACAGCGCGTCCACTTCGCGGCGGCGCGGCATCGCCTCCTGCGCGCCGCGTTTGGTTACGGCGAGGGCGCCGGCTGCCGATCCGTAACGTATGGCGGCTGGCAGGTCACGGCCTTCGGAGAGGGCTACGGCAAGCGCGGCGGAGAAGGCGTCGCCTGCGGCCACGGTGTCGATGGCGGAGACCTCGAAGGGCGGGGCGAATCCGTCTTCGCCGCTCCGAGTGGCGTAGCAGGCGCCATCGCCTCCGAGCTTGACGACGGCCGCCGAGACTCCGTCAGCCGCGAGACTCCGCGCGGCTCTCAGCGCAGACTGCCGATCGGAGACTCGAACGCCGGTCAGATGCTCCGCCTCGACCTGATTGGGGGTGAGGGCGTCGCACAGCCGATAGGCGGCTGTTCCCATGTGAATGGCGGGGGCAGGATCCCACACGACGCGAACGCCCCTCTCCTTCGCCAATCGAGCGGCTGCGACTGCCACTTCCAGCGGCGTCTCAAGCTGAAGAAGAAGCGTATCCGCTCCGTCCAGCGCGGCGCGAGCGGCTGCCACCTGCTCGCCATCGGACGCGAGGTTTGCGCCGTATATGGCTACGATGTAGTTCTGCTTCTGGCCGTCCAACAGGATCATGGCGATGCCGGACGGGTTGTTCGGATCGGAGGCGACGCCGGATACGTCTATGCCCTCCCCTCGCATACTCTCGATGAGGGCGGGGCCGAACTCGTCCTGTCCGACTCGGCCGACCATGCGGACTTCCGCTCCAAGCCGAGCGGCGGCGACGGCCTGATTTGCGCCCTTGCCGCCGGGGGCGGTGTGGAACGAGTGACCGAAGACGGTCTCGCCCGGCGCTGGCATCCGCTCGGCGGCGGCTACGAGGTCCATGTTTATGCCGCCGAACACGACTACGACGGGCCTGCTGGATGCGCTCATCCGATCATCCCCCTGTCCAGAAGACCTTCCAGTATCTGCGCCACGCCGTCCCGCTCCATGGAGGGGGCGACGACGTCCGCCACGTCCAGAACCTGCGGCACGGCGTCATCTACGGCAACGGACATGCCCGCCCACTCCAGCATCTGAACATCGTTGTAGCCGTTGCCGAAGGCGATGGTGTCGCTGCGCTCCACGCCGAGCCGGTGGCTCAGCCAGTCCAGCGCCTTGTCCTTGCCGCCGTCGGGATGCAGTATCTCGCAGAAGTAGGACAGGGACCTGGTGACGTACATGGAGCCGTCCAGCCGCCGCTTGAGGTCGATCTCCAAGCGCTCTATGGCATGGTCCGCGCCGCGAACTACGAGGCGGGTCATGGGGGTGGAGGCGAACCAGTCGGCATCGACGACTCGAATCGGGACGCCGTGCCTGTCGCTGTACTGGCGCGACCAGTCGCTGGGGGCGGCGATGTACAGATCGTCTCCCAGATCGCCCCTGATCTCGATGTCGTCTCTGCCGGCGAGAGCGTGGAGCGCGCTCTCCATCATGGCGGTGGTCAGCGGCACGTGCCACAGCGACTCGCCAGAGCGCGGGTCGGAGACGAGCGCGCCCTGAAAGGTGACTATGGGCGTGGTGAGGCTCAGCTCGGCGGAGGCGGCGGACGCGCTCCTGTAGGTTCTGCCCGTAGCCAGTGTCACCGCGCCTCCGGCGGCTCTGACTCTGTAGATGGCGCGGCGGGTGCGCTCGGACATGGGGCGTTCGACGGTTCTGATCGTGCCGTCTATGTCGAGGGCTATGAGTCTGTATCCCAATTCGGTCTGTCCTCTAGGTGTGGTAAGATTCGGATGGGAGGTGGATTTTCACCCTCACCCTAGCCCTCTCCCTCAAGGGAGAGGGGGTCTGTCGATATAGTGGAGGTAGGCATGTTTCAGTTTACACCTCGAAGGCTTCTGTGGACGGTGGTCGTTCCCATCGTGGTGGTGGTGGTGCTGATTGCGCTGCAAAGGGGCGCGTGAGTGCGAGCCACACTATTCTATCGCAGTGGAGACGAAGATTGAACGGAGGGGCGGCTTGGGCGAGATGAGAAAGGTCTTGTAACGGCAGCAGCCGAGTAGATCAGGGCATCGCGCGCGACAAGGTGAAGATCGAACGGAGGGGGCGGCTTGGGCGAGATGAGAAAGGTCTTGTAACGGCAGCAGCCGAGTAGATCGGGGCATCGCGCGCGACAAGGTGAAGATCGAACGGAGGGGGCGGCTTGGGCGAGATGAGAAAGGTGCTGGTGACGGGGGCGGCCGGGCAGATCGGGGGTATCGTGCGCGACAAGCTGGGGTACAGGTACGAGCTGATCGGTCTGGACAGGGTGGATTGCGGATGGCATCGCTCGCAAGTTGCAGATCTGGCGGACTTCGAGGCGATCCGCCCAGCGTTCGAGGGCGTGGAGGTGGTGGTACATCTGGGGGCGGACCCAAGTCCCAAGGCGTCTTGGGAGTCGGTTCTGGACAACAATATAGTCGGCACGCGGAACGTCTACGAGGCGGCGCGGCAGGCGGGCGCGAAACGGGTTGTTCTCGCCAGCACCAACCACGTGGTGGGCTTCTATCCGCTGAAGGACGATCCCTACCGCGCTATCTACGAGGGGCGGCTGTCGGAAGTCAGGCGTCCGTTCAGGATGCTCGACCAGCGCGACATGCGTCCGGACAGTCTGTACGGGGTGAGCAAGGCGTTTGGGGAGTCGCTGGGCAGCTTCTATCACGACGAGTTCGGGCTGTCGGTGATCTGCCTGCGGATCGGCTGGGTGATGACGCCTGACGATCCCGCGTTCCATCCCGCCGCGCTCTCGCTGTGGCTCAGCCACCGCGACGCCGCGCAGCTGATCAGCAAAGCCATAGACGCGCCTTCCTCCGCAGGGTATGCCATCGTGTACGGCATGTCGAAGAACGAGCTGCGCATCTGGGACATAGAAGAGGGGCAGCGCGCCATCGGCTTCTCTCCGGAAGACGGGGCGGGCGAGGAGTGGACAACCCGCGAGGGCATGTCTGGGTTCATGGGTCGAGTCTTCTAATGAAAAGTGGGCTGCTGGGAGCTGCGGATCCGGGCGAAGCAGGCGGCAGAGGGGGCGCGCTTCCCGTGAGATGGGGCATCGGAAAGAGCGGCGGCGGGGCGGACGCGCTCAGGCGGCTGATGGAAAGGGCGCGCTTCCCATGAACTGGGGCATCGGAAAGAGCGGCGCGGGGGCGGACGCGCTCAGGCGGCTGATGGACAGGGACGAATCCACGCCGGTGGCGGGCGTGTTCGATCCGATGTCGGCGCTCATAGCCGAGCGGGTCGGATTCGAGGCGCTGTACTTCTCGGGCGCCGCATTCTCCGCAAGTCTGGGGATTCCCGACATCGGGCTGTTCACGCTGGGCGAGCTGGTTTCGGCGGTGCGGTGGGTGACGAGGGCAACCAGTCTGCCGCTGGTGGTGGACGCGGACACGGGGTTCGGAGGCGCGCTGAGCGCATACCGCGCCGTGTCGGAGCTGGAGGGCGCGGGCGCGGCGGCTATCCAGATAGAAGATCAGGTCATGCCCAAGAGGTGCGGCCATCTGGACGGCAAGCAGGTTGTGAGCGAAGGGGAGTTCTGCGCCAAGCTGCGCGCGGCGGCGGAGGCGCGGTCGTCCGCGCTGCTGGTAGCGCGCACGGACGCCAAGGCGACGCTGGGCATGGACGCGGCGATCAGGCGCGGTCGGGCGTACAGGGAGGCGGGCGCGGACATCGTCTTCCCGGAGGCGCTGGAGTCGGCCGAGGAGTTCCGTCTGTACGCGGAGGAGACGCCGGGGGCGCTGCTGGCGAACATGACCGAGTTCGGCAAGACGCCGTATCTGAGTGTGGGCGAGTTCCAGTCGCTCGGCTACGATCTGGTAATCTTTCCCGTGACATCGCTGAGAGTCGCCGCCAACGCGATGCGCGATGCGATGTCCGACGTCCTCGCAAGCGGAACGCAAGTGCATATGCTGGATCGGATGCAGAGCAGGGCCGAGCTGTACGACCTCATCGGGTACGAGGAGTACCAGAAGATGGACAGGCGTATCTCGGAAGGCGAATCGCGGAGGGGCTAGATATGGAAGGTGTCCGGCTGGGCGACGTGGTGCGAGTTCACTACGAAGGCGTCACCGAAGGGGAACGCTTCGACTCGTCTTATCTGCGCGGCGAGCCGCTGGAGTTCACGGTGGGCGCCAGGCAGGTGGTGGCGGGGTTCGAGAGTGCGGTCATAGGCATGGAGCCGGGGGAGAAGAAGACGGTGGACATTCCGCCGAGCCAAGCATACGGGCCGTACAACCCGGACATGACGCTGGAACAGAAGACAGCCAACCTGCCGCCGGGGGTGGAGGTGGGATCGACGCTCGTCGGCAGAGACGCCGACGGGGAGCAGCTGCGCTTCTCGGTAGTGCAAATCAGGGACGGCGTGGCATCGCTGGACGCGAACCACCCGCTCGCCGGCAGAACGCTGACGTTCGCTCTGGAGCTGGTGGAGATAGCCGAGAGGGGCGACATCGGCGACGCATTCGCGGAGTGGAGGACGGGTTAGGGCTGACGCCGCGCTCGGACGCAGCGGAGGACTGGACGACGCAGCGAGCGCAAGGCGTTCTTTGCGAGCGTCACGGCTGGGGAGCTGGATAGAATCGCCTCCGCTCCGTCTTCGAGCGGACGCGGGGCTAGCCCAGCGCGTAAGCCTTCAGCCTGTCTTCGTCGAACTCGACTCCCAGACCGGGGGACTGCGGCAAGACGATCATGCCGTCTTCCACAGTCGGTTGCTCGGTGAACATCCCGAACGTCCAGGGCATATGCTCGACGATCAGCCCGTTGGGGGCGGCGGCTATGGCGTGGGCGAGAACCTCCGTCGCCAGATGGCTGACGACTGGCAGGTTGTATATCTCCGCCATGTGCGCCACCTTCATAAATCCGGTCAGCCCGCCCACTCTGAGCAGATCTACCATCACGATGTCCACAGACCGATGTTCCAGCATGTGTCGGAACGGAATCATGCCGTAGTGGTACTCGCCGGTGGCGATTGGGGTATCGAGGGCGTCGGCTATTCTGGCGTACCCGACATAGTCCTGATGATGTATTGGGTCTTCCAGCCAGTACAAGCCGAAGTCCGTCATCAGTCTGCCTATCCTTATGGCTGTGTTGATATCCCAGCCCTGGTTGATATCCACCATGAGATCGACCTGATCGCCCACCGCCTCGCGCATGGTCTTCATCCGCTCGATCTCGCGCGCGTCTGTATTCTCGCCGCCCATCCTGAACTTCATGGCGGTGAAGCCCTGTTCGACCAGATCGGAGCCTGTCTTGGCGAGCATGTCAAGATCGTAAGTGCGCCACAGGTGGCCGCTGGCGTAGGTGGGGACGCGGTCGGCGAAGCCGCCGAGCAGCCGATAGACGGGCTGGCCCAGCGCCTTGCCGCGCATGTCCCAGAGCGCGACATCTATGGCGGACACGGATCTGGTTACGAGACCCGCCGGAGAGCCGCCGCCGCCAAGCGCCAGCAGTCTGGCGCCGATCTGTTCGACCATCATGGGGTCGCAGCCGATGGTCTGCTCGGCAAGCCCGTCGAGCGCTGCCTCGAGCGCCTTAAGCATCGGGGAGGAGGCGAAGCCGGCGTATCCAATGCCCTCTGTGCCGTCGTCCGCGCGCAGCTTTAGGGTGACGAAGTTGGCGGCGATGCCGCCGGGAGGACCTCCTGAAAGCGGTCCCTCCTCTCTTGGAAGGGATACTGCGCCTGTCTCGAATGACACGATCTTCATTGGTCTTCCTCTATATATATATAAGGAACGCAGACGGGCGGTCTCTCGCTACAATCGCCATCTGCTCTGCGCCGCCATCTGCTCTGCGGGCGTGAGGGTGTGCGCTGCGATTTACCGGAGCCGCCCGTCTGTCTTTACAGTCGCTCTCTACAGCCGATCGGGTGTAGAGAGGTCAGCTCTGGCTGTCTTGCGCCATCACATCGACCAGCTCGCGCACGGCGTCGGCAGAGTGGCGAAGCGCCTCTCGCTCGGCATCGGTCAGGTCGAACTCGATGACCTCCTCGACTCCGCTGGCTCCGAGTCTGACAGGCACGCCGACGTACAGGCCGTCTATGCCGTACTCGCCTTCGAGATAGGCGGTGCATGGCAGTATCTCCTGTCTGTCGAGCAGGACAGCCTCGACCATCTGGGCGATGGCGGCAGAGGGGGCGTAGTAGGCGCTTCCGGTCTTGAGAAGGTTGACGATCTCCGCGCCGCCGTCCTGCGTGCGCTGGATGATGGCGTCTATGCGATCCTGCGGCAGTACCTGAGTGATCGGGCGTCCGCCCGCTGTGGTGCTTGCGGTGACGGGAACCATGGTGTCGCCGTGTCCGCCAAGCACGTATGCCTCCACGGAGTTGACGGATACGCCAAGCTCTTCTGCCAAGAACGTTCTGAATCTTGCGGTGTCGAGAATCCCCGCCATGCCGACCACGCGCCGCTTGGGGAATCCGCTGACTTGGAACGCTCGCTGAGCCATGGCGTCCAGCGGGTTGGTGACGATCACGAGGATCGAATCGGGGGAGTGATTCACGACCGAGCGAGTCACTGACGTTACGATGTTCATGTTGGTCAGCAGGAGGTCGTCGCGGCTCATGCCGGGCCTGCGCGCTACGCCGGAGGTGATGACGACTACATCCGAGCCTGCGGTATCGGCGTAGTCGTTGGTTCCGGTGACTTTGGCGTCAGAGCCGAGAACGGGGCCGGATTCGAGCATGTCGAGCGCCTTGCCCTGCGGCAAGCCCTCGACGATGTCGACCAAGACCACGTCGGCGTAGCCGCGGTCGAAGATTCTCTGGGCGGCGGTGGCTCCGACGTTCCCCGCGCCCACGATGGTTACTTTGCTTCTGGGCATCTTGGCTCCTTATCCCGTGGCTGCCACGTACTCCTGCCAGCGCTCGTCCAGAGCTGGGTCGGCGACCGTGTCCATGAGGTACTGGCCGAACTGCGCGCTGGTGGCTCCGGTGTCTCTGCCCGTCATGACGATCTTGCGCTCGTACTGGCCGCAGACGTCGATAGCCTTGTGCAGGCGCGCGCCGATGTCGGCGTAGCCGATATGCTCCAGCATCATCGCGCCTGCGCGCAGGAGCGAGCTTGGGTCGGCGAAGTGGGCGCGTCCCGTCCTGACCATTCTGGGCGCGCTGCCGTGAATCGCCTCGAACATGGCGTAGCGCTTGCCCACGTTGGCGCTGCCGGCGGTGCCGACTCCGCCCTGAATCTGCGCCGCCTCGTCGGTGAGGATGTCGCCGTACAGGTTGGGCAGCGCCAGAACCTGGAAGTCTTTCTGGCGCGCGGGGTTGATGAGCGCGGCGGTCATTATGTCTATGTACCAGCCGTCCCACTCGATGCTGGGATAGTTTTCGGACACCTCGCGCGCGATGTCCAAGAACTTGCCGTCTGTGGTCTTGACGATGTTCGCCTTGGTGACGATGGTCACGCGATCCCTGCCCGTTCTCTGGGCGTGCGCGAAGGCGGCGTCTATGATTCGGCGCGATCCCTGCGTGGTGATGACGCGAAAGTCCATCGCCAGATCCTCGGTGACGTTCAGCCCCTGGCTGCCGACGGCGTACATGTCCTCCGTGTTCTCGCGGAAGAACGTCCAGTCGATGCCCTCGGCGGGAATGCGCACCGGCCGGATGTTGGCGAACAGGTCGAGCTCCTTTCGCATGGCTACGTTGGCGCTCTCCAGATTGGGCCAGCCGTCGCCGCGCTCCGGCGTGTGCGTGGGGCCTTTGAGCGTTACGTGGCACTGCTTGATCTCGGCGAGAACGTCATCCGGGATGGACTGCATATGCTCGGCGCGGTTCTCGATGGTCAGTCCGTCGATCACCCTGAACTCGACCTTGCCGGAGTCGACCTCGCCTCTGAGCAGATGCTCCAGCACGGTCTGGGTCTCCGCGCTGATCATGGGGCCGATTCCGTCGCCGCCGAGCATACCAATCACGATTGGGGACACGCTGGAATAGTCCACCCAGTCAGGCTCGTTCTTCAAGCGTTCGACTCGCTCCAGCTGCTGGGCGACGACCTGCCCGTAATGCTCTTTGGCTGCCTCTATGATCTGGTTGTCAGCCACTGTCGGCTCCTTTCGTGTTGGTGGGTGGTTAGCCTTCGGTCTTTATTACGGCGAGTGTCTGCTCTCTCATCACCTGCGCGCCGGGCGGCACGGGGAGGGACTCGACCGCGCCATCCGCGGGCGATGGGATGGTGTTCTGCATCTTCATGGCTTCGAGAACGAGCAGCGGATCGCCCGTCTTCACTTCGTCGCCAACGGAGACTGCCAAGCTGACGAGTATGCCGGGCATGGGCGCGGGGACGGCGACCTGACCCTGCGCAGGCTCGGCGGCGCGGCTCGGCGGCGCGGCGGCTTGGGCGAGGGGAGGGGCGGACGGCGGGGACGGGGGGCCAGAGAGCGCAGGGCCTCCGACCGGATCGACTTCCACCTCGAAGAACCTGCCGCCCACGAATACGTTGAAGCGGCGGGCGCGCGTGCTTCTGGGCGGCGCGTCGCTGGGCGCTTGCTCAGGCTGGGGCGCGGGCGCGCTGGGGGCGGCAGGATCGGGGGGGCGCTCCAAGCCGTGCTTTATCCGCAGGAACCTCTCCCCTGTCTGGGGGTAGAGCGCGTAGATGAGCGCGTCGTCTATGTCGGAAGTCAGATCGGATACGGCTTCTCTGGCGGCTTCCAGCTCGGGGGCGAGCGTCTCGCCCGGACGATCGGGAGCGGGGGGAGCGTCCTGTCCGTCCGTTTCCGCCAGCTTGTCTACAAGCTCCTGGCTCACCGGCGATACGGGCTTGCCGTAGCCGCCTCTGAGATACTCCTTGACGGGTTCGGACATGGAGGCGTAGCGTCCGAACAGCACGTTGCTGACCGCCTGCGCGCCGACCATCTGGCTCATTGGCGTCACCAGCGGGGGGAAGCCGAGATCTGCGCGTGTCTTCGGTATCTCTGCCAACACCTCTGCGAGGCGGTCGATGGCTCCGGCTTCTCTGAGCTGGGAGGTCATGTTGGACGCCATGCCGCCGGGTATCTGGTGGCTCAGCACTCTGGCATCTATGACCGCGGAGCGTGTGGTCTGCATATGCTCGGCGTACTTCGGGAGGACTGCCTCCAGATCGTCGCCTATGTCGAGGATGGCTTCGATGTCGACGCCCGGGTCGCGCTCGCCGCCCATGAGCGCCACGGCGATAGGCTCGACCGCCGGCTGGGAAGTTCTGAGCGCGAGCGGGGCCAGGCACACGTCCAAGACGTCCAGCCCGGCTTCGACAGCCTTCAGCGCGCTCATGGACGCCATGCCGCTGGTGTAGTGGCAGTGAAGCTGAAGGGGCAGGTCGATCTCGGACTTGACGGCGGAGACGAGATCGTAGGCGTCGTATGGGGCGAGCAAGCCGCCCATGTCCTTGATGCAGATGCTGTCTGCGCCCATGTCGCGCAGGGCGCGCGCCTTCGACATGTAGTAGTCGAGGTTGTATATGGGGCCGCCCATGCGCCCCTCGCCAGTGACGGTGTAGCAGATGGTTAGCTGAAGGTGTCTGCCTGCGCGCTTGACTGCCGAAGCCGCGCGTTCGAGGTTCGGCTCGTAGTTCAGGGCGTCGAACACTCTGAATACGTCTATGCCGTTCTCTGCCGAGCGATCCACGAATGCGTCGACCACGTCGTCGGCGTAGGTGCGGTAGCCGACCAGCGACTGTCCGCGCAGCAGCATGGAGAGGGGGGTGTTCGGCAGCAGGCTCTTGAGCGTTCTGAGCCGCTCCCAAGGGTCTTCCATGAGGAAGCGAGTCGCGGCGTCGAAAGTCGCGCCGCCCCACACCTCCATAGAGTGGAAGCCGACAGAGTCCATCCGCTCCGCCAGCGCCGCCATGTCCTCTGTGCGAAGGCGCGTAGCCATCAGGCTCTGATGCGCGTCTCTGAAGGTGGTGTCGCTGAGTTTTAGGGGATTGGTCATGTCATCTCGACTGCGTTAGCGGATCGCCGCTATCTGCTGGTTAAGTATGCCGACCTGCCTGCCAAGCCCGTTTCGCATGATGCGCGCGTGGTTTAATATCTTGCCGGCGTGGTTTTCTATGGCTTGGGAGGACTTGGTTATGTCGTCCAGCTTGCGGGCTTCGCGCTCTATCTCGGCAATCGCCTTGTCGATCGCCTCGAAGTCGGCTTCCAGCTCGTTCGCGCCGCTCTTCGCCTGCACGGAGACTGCCCTGACAACCGACAGGCCGGCGGCGAAGGCTACGTCGCTCGCGGGGTCTTCGGCGTCCCAGACTACCACTACGTCATCGCCATAGCGTCCGAAGGTGGGGATATTGGCGGCGGCGGCGGATCTGGCGGAGAAGACGAACAAGCCCACGCCCGCGCCTCTATTTCGGCGGGCTTCGTCCAGCTCTGCGAGCGCTTTGGCGAGTGTGTAGGATGCGTCTTGCTTCGCCTCTACTACGATCTTGGCGCCGGCGGCGGCGTGTTCGGCGCCGAGCGTTATCACCACGTCGCCCACGCGCCTTCCGCGCAGAAGCCCGGTGGTGTTTCCGGTGCGCTCTACGATGTCGCCCGCGTTTTCGCCGCGCGCTCGGATGAAGTCGAAAACGGCGTCCTCGAAAACCAGTCCGTGCCGCGTGGAGCGTTCGGATTCCTCTTTGCGCGCGGTCATTTCGGCGAGCTTGGCGAGCATCTCCCCCTGCCACGTCAAGAAGCCGGCTTGGAACTTTTCGCTGGCTTGGCGCTGTATTTCGATTTCGTCCAGAAGCTGCTTTCTCATTCTGGCGAGCGCGGAGCCTTCCTCGTCCAGCGAGAATTCGCTGCTGATTCGCGCCTGCGCCTCGTCGACGCTGTTTACCAAGCGCGACAGGGCGGAGTCTTTCTTGTCCAGCGAGAACTCGCCCGTGACCGTTTCGATGCGGTTGTCGAGTGCATCTTTGAGGTTGCCGTGAGACTCCTTCAGCTCGCCGACCAGACGCCTGAGCGCGCCATCTCCGTTGTCCAGCGAGAACTCCTTGAGTATGATTTCGCGCTGGGTCTCGAGGGTGTCCTGGGTGGACTTGGTCAGCGTGAGGATGATGCCGTCGGACGCCTTCGGGTCGAGCGCGGACATCAGCGGGCTGGTCGCGCCGACGTGGGCATCGAGGGTTTTGACTAGCTCGGAGCCGCTGCCGCCTATCTGAGCGCGGATGATTCGTTCGATCTCGCCGTCGTTTTCGACGAGCCGCTCGACCCTCTGGCTGAACTGTCCGCCGCTGGGGTCGAAGTAGTCTTTAAGGCAGCTGTTGATCTTCTCGGTCACGCCGCGCTGATGCAGCTCCAGGGCGTGTCCCATGTTTTCGATGAAGCGGTCTCCCTCTTGGCGGACGCGCTCGGCGTCTATCCTGCCCTGCGCCTGACGGAGGGCTATCGCGCCTATCTTGAGCGCGGAGACTGCGAAGTCGTGTCGCTCGCGTCCCTCGCCATACTCGGAGAGAACGCCGTAAAGCTCCGGGTCGGCTATGTGGAGGGACAGCTCCATGAGCGCGCCGCCGCCGTCCGAAGTCGCGCCGTTGGTTCCGTTGGTCGCGCCGCCGGTGGTCGTGAGTGTCTTTTGCATGTTAGCGCCCGCCGTGTCTTGGGGTTGGATTGTACGCTTCGCCTGTCAGTCGATTCAGCCGATCCCGTCGATCCCGCGCCACGCGGGGCTGGATCCGAAGCCGCGTTCGCCGCCGGCTCGCGCCGCCATGCGCCACGCGGATATTGTGGTGGTCGGCTCTTGCCGCCGCGCCGCCTCGTCTTGCAAGAATGCTTCCACCGCCGCTATTATCGCCTATCCGCCGCCTCCAGAATGGAGTAACCCACTGATGAGCGTCCCTAAAGGTGGTGTCGCCGAGTTTTAGAGGGGTGGTCATGTTTTCTAGCGCGCCACGCAGAGCGCCACTACTTTGCCAAGAGCGCCCAACAGCGCATCCAGTATCGCCTGAGGCACATCGATTATTGCGCCCAGAATTCCACCGACCGCGCTGACCAGAGCTTGCGCTCCGCTCATTAGCAGCGTGACCGGATTATGCCAACTCTCCGGCAATGCCGCAATCATGTCGTCAGTGACCGATTCTAGGAACTCATTAATCGCTTCTACTATTGACGAATTCGTTGCGTCTGCGATACTCAAAGCGGCATTCAACACATTGATCAGATCGCAGAACGCTCTGACCAGATCGACTGAAAATACAACAATCCGCAACACTCCAAACAGTAAACCGACAACGACAATTGCCAGTAAGCCGACTAGAATCCACTTCATTACTATCCCTACCTCATTCATCCCGTCCGCGCCACGCGGGGCTGGATCCGAAGCCGCGTTCGCCGCCGGCTCGCGCCGCCATGCGCCACGCGGATATTGTGGTGGTCGGCTCTTGCGGCTGCGCCGCCTCGTCTTGCAAGAATGCTTCCACCGCCGCTATTATCGCCGCCGCTATCTCCGCGCTCGGCTCGCCGCGCGCCGGCTCGCGGACGTTCACAGCGGTATGCTGCCGTGCTTCTTGGGCGGGAGGCGCTCGCGCTTGTTTTCGAGCATTTCGAGCGACCTGACGATCTTCGCGCGCGTATCGAGCGGGTCTATGATGTCGTCTATCATGCCTCGGGCGGCGGCGGCGTATGGGTTCATCAGCCGCTCTTCGTAGTCGGCTATAAGCTCGGCGCGCCTCGCTTCGGGGTCTTCGTCCGATCGTATATCGTTTCTGTGGATGATGTTGACCGCGCCGGCAGCGCCCATGACTGCGACTTCGCCGGTGGGCCACGCAAGGTTGACGTCTCCATGCAGGTTCTTGCTGCTCATCACGATGTACGCGCCGCCGTATGCCTTGCGGGTGAGGAGGCTTATCTTGGGAACGGTGGCTTCGGCGTAGGCGAAGATGAGCTTCGCGCCGTGTCTGATGATGCCTCCGTACTCCTGATTGGAGCCTGGCATGAAGCCGGGGACGTCTACGAACGTCACGAGCGGGATGTTGAAGGCGTCGCAGAATCTGACGAATCGCGCCGCCTTGACGGATGCGTCTATGTCCAGCACGCCTGCCATGTGGCTGGGCTGGTTGGCTACGATTCCCACGGGCCGCCCGTCGAAGCGCGCGAACCCCACCGCGATGTTCTGCGCGAAGTTCTGGTGAACCTGCATGAAGTCGCCGCTGTCCACCACGCGGCCTATGACTTCCAGCATGTCGTAGGGCTGGCTGGGGTCGTCTGGTATGACGTGGGGCAGGTCGGGGTCGCTTCTGGCGGGGTCGTCGCCGAGATGGAGTCGGGGCGGATCCTGCATGTTGTTGAGGGGGAGGAATCCGAGCAGACGGCGCACCTGCGCCAAGCACGCCTCTTCGCCAGCGACCGAGAAGTGGGCTACGCCGCTGCGGACGGAGTGCGCCGCCGCTCCGCCTAGATCCTCGTGGCTCACGTTCTCGCCTGTGACGGAGCGGATGACGTCCGGCCCGGTAATGTACATCTGGCCTATGCCGGACGCCATGAAGATGAAGTCGGTGAGGGCTGGGGAGTAGGTCGCGCCTCCGGCTGCGGGGCCGAGGATGACGGATATCTGGGGAACGACGCCGGACGCCCAAACGTTCTTGTGGAATATGGAGCTGTAGCCGCCGAGGCTGTCCACGCCTTCCTGAATGCGCGCGCCGCCGGAGTCTATAAGCCCCACTACGGGCGCGCCGACGCTCATAGCCAAGTCCATGACCTTGCATATCTTCTGCGCCACCGCCTCGGACAGGGAGCCGCCGAACACGGTGAAATCCTGCGCGTAGACGAACGCGCGGCGTCCGTCCACGCTGCCGTAGCCGGTGACGACGGCGTCGCCTAGGAAGCGCTGGCTGTCCAGCCCGAAGTCGGATGAGCGGTGGACTACGAAGGTGTCCAGCTCCTCGAAGCTGCCCTCGTCTAGGAGCGTGGCGATGCGCTCGCGCGCGGTGAGCTTGCCGCGCCGATGCTGGGCGTCTATGCGCCGCTGCCCGCCGCCGAGCAGAGACTCTTCGCGCATTCTGCGCAGCTGGGCGCGCCTGTCTATCTTGCGTCTGATAACCATGTGGAAGGGAAGCCGGAGAACCGCCTTTCGTGATTTTGCACAAGTGTAACCGCAATTGGCGACTGGTGGCTAGGGGAGTGGCTAGAAGTTGAAGGGCAGGCGGGCTGACGTTAGGCTCGACGGGGCGACTATCGCGCCGCCACTGCCCAAGTTACCAATCTAGGATTGGAGTAGTTATCCACTAGGACTCTCGAGAGAATGCCATGTATTCGACATTCAGGATGCAATAGATACATACGGGACGATCCATCCTAAATGGACCCTCTCGCCCGCACATGTGGCACATATTTTCTTCGTATTCGCGGTTCTTGTACCTGTTCCAACTCCTGAAACACTTATTGCAGTAAGGCTTGAGTACGTCGAATCCGATAGGCTCGCCGTCTCTTATGCAGACGCCCGTCTCCGGCTGTCGACGTCCATGGCCTTGAGCGACAAGAAGCCCGGCATACTTCCGATAGCAGTCGAGGCACAGAGGGCGGTCTTTGGCTGCTATTTTCCAATCACGCCCGCACACGTGGCACATCTCTTCTTCGTATTCGCGGTTCTTGTACCTGTTCCAACTCCTGAAACACTTATTGCAGTAAGGCTTGAGTACGTCGAATCCGATAGGCTCGCCGTCTCTTATACAGACGCCCGTCTCCGGAAGCGACAGCTTGCGCTTGGCGGTTCGCTTTTTCGCGCGTTCGGCGGTTTTCGTTTGCGCTGCGGGTGCGCTGGACGTTTGCTCTCTTGCCGATTGCAAATCGACGGCGGATTCTTTCGGTGCATATTGAGGCTCGCTTCTTCGGAAGATGCGGCGGGCTTCCTCATAAATATTCTGATAGAGTTCTTCGTCCTCGCGTCTCGATACGAGTATGCCCCACTCGTCGTTGTGAATTTGCGAGAATTCGTAGAGATTCATGGAGGTGATGAGCGCTGCATCCTCGTTCATGTAGCACTTGGCGTGAAGGTTCTCGCGGTAGAAGATCCGCAGGGACTCCAGTGACCTTAGCCACTCGCGCTCGTCATCGCGCAGCTCGCTCTTGCCGTAGACCAGCCGCATGTCTATGCGGTCTCTGTCTTTGTCTTCCAGCAACTCCTTGAGGGAGTCGGTGATTTTGATGAACGGGCTTATCAGCCAAAGTTTGTCGTTGGCTTGGCGCGCCATCTCCTCTATTTGGTAGGAGCATCCTGACCTGTTTAGGAATTCCACCATATCCACGCCTCTATTATCTATCGCGTATGCGCGTATGATGGCGTGATTCTACTACAATCGCGTACAGGCGCGCATCCCGTTCAATCGCAAGCTCGAAATGTCAGCACTCCCTAAGATCGCCGTCATCCCCGAAGGTCCAAGGTATCCGAGCGCGTAACGTCAGGTAGTTATCCTCTATGTGAGCGCGTAGTAAGCGCGTAACAACAGGGAGTTATCCCATAGGACTTGAAAGGACGCCATGTATTCGACATTCAGTAAGCAATAGAGGCATACGGGAAAGTCCATCGTAAATGTACCCTCTCGCCCGCACACGTGGCACATATTTTCTTCGTATCCGCGGTTCTTACACCTGTTCCAACTCCTAAAACACTTGTCGCAGTAAGGCTTGAATACGTCGAATTCAATAAACTCGCCGTCTCTTATGCAGAAGACTATCTCCGGCTGTCGACGTCCATGGCCGCGAGCGACAAGAAGCCCGGCATACTTCCGATAGCAGTCGTGGCACAGAGGGCGGTTTATGCCTGTTTCCCAATCACGTCCGCACGAGTGGCACAAGTTTTCTTCGTATTCGCGGTTCTTGTACATGTTCCAGACCATGAAACAGTTGACGCAGTAAGGCTTGAGTATGTCGAATCCGATAGGCTCACCGTCTCTTATGCAGACGCCAGTCTCTGGAAGCGAAGGCTCGCGCTCGGCGGTTTCTGTTTGCGCGGCGGGGGCGCTGGGCGTTTGCTCTATTGCGAATTGCAAATCGCTGGCGGCAAGCAGTTCGACGTTACAGCAGTCGAGGCACAGAGGACGGTCCATCGTAGCCGGTTCCTCTATCCCGCACGAGTGGCACATCTCTTCTACGTATTCTCGGTTCTTGTGCCTGTTCCAGACCCTGAAACACTCGTCACAGTAAGGCTTGACTACGTCGAATTCGATAGGCTCGCCGTCTCTTATGCAGAAGCCCGTTTTTGGAAGCGAAGGCTCGCGCTCGGCGGTTTCTGTTTGCGCGGCGGGGGCGCTGGCGGATTGCGAATCTACGGCGGACTCTTTCGGGCTGGACTCAGGCTTGCTGTTTTGGAAGATGAGGTTGGCTTCATCGAGAATATCCTGATAGAGTTCTTCGTCCTCGTGTCTCGATACGAGTATGCCCCACTCGTCGTTGTGGATTTGCGAGAATTCGTAGAGATTCATGGAGGTGATGAGCGCCACATCCTCGTTCATGTAGCACTTGGCGTGAAGGTTCTCGCGGTAGAAGATCCGCAGGGACTCCAGCGACTTCAGCCATTCGCGCTCACCCTCGCGCAACTCGCTCTTGCCGTAAACCAGCCGCATGTCTATTCGGTCTCTGTCTTTACTTTGCAGCAGCTCCTTGAGATGGTCGGCGATTTTGATGAACGGGCTTATCAGCCAGACTTTTTCTTTGGCGCGATGCACTATCTCATCTATATGATGAGAGCAACCATTTCTTCTTAGGAATTGCGCCATATCCGCGCCTCTATTATCTATCGCGTATGCGCGTATGATGGCGTGATTCTATAACAATCGCGTACAGGCGCGCATCCCGTTCGATGCGGCGGGGCGGCGTCAGCCACTAGCCAGCAGACGCCAGTCGGTAATATCATACAGGTCGGCATAGCGAATTCGGAGGGAACGGCATGAGACTGATAATAGCGGGCTGCGAATACTCCGGCACTTCGACGCTGGCTTTCGCGCTGGACGACTGGCTCTACGTCAACGCGGGGGCGCGCTTTCCATTGATACACGACCACTGGAAGCTGCCGGACACGTCCGGGCATCCGCAGGCGGACATGACGGACGACGAACGCGCGCAGGTGCTGGGGCTGAGTCCGGAGCTGAAGGAGATGACGCAGCGGCACAGTCTGTACTACCACATTCAGGCGAACTCATGGAACGGTCCGGACTGGCTCGCCATCGGCCTGCACATAGACGACGGCGTGTATGGGCCGATGTACTTCGGCTACGGCGGAGACGGGCAGGACCACGACAGGAAGGTCGTGGGCAGACAGGTTGAGGATTCGATTCTGAGATTCGCGCCGGACATGGTCTTGGTTCACGTCAAGGCGCGCGCGGACGTGATAGCGCGGCGCATGGAAGAAAACCCGCATCCGAACAGCGCGCTGAGGGCGGAGGACATCCAAACTGCGCTCGACAGATGCGAAGCCGCCGTCGCTCGCTCCGCGCTGCGACACAAGATCAGCCTGGACACCAGCGAATCGAGTGTGGAGGGGAGCGTTGCCGAGTTCGGCAGGAAGATCGAGCCGCATCTGACGGAGCGGGACGTATCCAGAATGCTGTACCACAGATTCATACGGGGCAGCCGATGATATTCATGCGGGGCAGACACGGGGCAGCCGATGACAGGGGCGGCTAGCGGAGAGCTACTCCGCTGACATCTGGCGCAGAACTTCCTTGAGCTGGCGGATTCTGGCTTCGGCGGCTATGCGGGCGTCGCGTTCGGCGTTTAGCTCGTCTTCCAGCTCGTCCGGATTGCGGAGGTACTCTCTGGCAACGGGGTCGTACAGGCGCAATACTCCCTGATCCCAGCACAGATCCAAGCCCAGCGCGGGGCTGCGTCCCCATACCATGCCGTCCGGCTCGGTCGTCATCCGTATAGGCTCGTACTCGCCATGCGCCAGCAGGTATCCCGCCAGCGGCGCGCCGTGATACAGGCCGCCGGTGTAGTCGAACAGCCAGTACTCGGGCACCTCGAACTCAGCGTACCTGTCCATCTTGTAGGTGTAGTCAGCCCGCGCCGTCCACTTCGACGCCACTTCCAACACGAAGTCGGGAGGCTTTCCCACGTCGCTGATGACGTACCCTCGACGGGCGCGAATGGCATGTCGATCGACTCCGAAGGCGATCATCAGGTCCGGAACCAGTCTCCCATCCAGTCTTCGGGGGTCGAAGCAGAGGTAGCCTTCTGCGCCGATGAAGAAGTCCGGGAGATGCGCGAAGTGTCGGTAGATGGTGTTTGGCACGGACGGCAGCAGGAAGCAGAAGAACTGATCCATCTTGAGTTTCTTGGGGGGATCGGGCAGGTACCAGTCGTCTGGGCGCCCGTCTGTGGGCAGGGTGTGAACGGTATGTTCGACAATCATGGACATTGCCTCTCGGCGCGGCGGAGCTGGTGTATCCAGTGTCAGGGCAATTCTATCATATCGAGTATATCGGGCATATCGGGCGGAGCGGTCGATCTGCTCAGCGCGACTCGGCGCGACCCGCCGACGCTAGTATGCTCGCCACCTGTTCGCAATGGGCATTCTGCGGTCGCGTCCGAAGCTGCGGGGGGTGATCTTGACGCCGGGCGCAGCCTGCCAACGCTTATGCTCGGAGCGGTCGACCAAGCCGATGACGCGCTTGACGACTTCCGGCTCGCTGCCCATGGCGATTATCTCATCGAAGGTCATGTCGTCCTCGACGTATGCCTTGAGGATGGGGTCCAGCTCTTCGTATGGCGGGAGGCTGTCGTCGTCTCTCTGGTCGGGTCGCAACTCGGCGCTGGGCGGCTTTTCGAGGACGGAGAGGGGGATCAGGGGGTGTGCCGCCAGCGAGTTTCGGTATCTCGCCAGATCGTAGCACATCACCTTGGGAACGTCCTTGATGACGGCGAATCCGCCTGCCATGTCGCCGTAGATGGTGGCGTAGCCGGTGGACATCTCGCTCTTGTTGCCGGTGGTCAGCACGAGCCAGCCGAACTTGTTGGACAGCGCCATTATCAGGCTGCCGCGTATTCTGGACTGGATGTTCTCTTCCGCCACGCCCCACTCTGCGCCGTCGAAGCGCGGGGCGAGGGTGTCGATGAACGCCGCGAACGTGTCCTCGATGGGGAGTGTCCACATCTCGATGCCGAGGTTGTCCGCCAGCTGGCGCGCGTCCGTCAGGCTGGCTTCGGACGAGAAGCGCGAGGGCATGGCGACTCCGATCACGTTCTCGCCGCCGAGCGCGTCTGCCGCCAGCGCAGCCACGAGGCTGGAATCTATGCCGCCGGAGAGTCCGACCAGCGCCTTGTCGAAGCCGCACTTGTGAACGTAGTCGCGCGTTCCGAGCGCGAGGGCTTGGTAGACTTCAGCCGCGCCGCGCCGGGGAGCGGCGATGCTGGACGGCGCGGAATCTGGCCGTTCGGCGAGCGGCCGCTCGGAGACGTGAACGAGCTTGGCGCGCCCCAGCCCCTGGAGCGCGGCGGAGTCTTCTTTTCGGGGGCGCGGCTCGCGCAGGCGCGACCTGAACACCGCGCCGACTTCGAGGTCTGCGATCAGCAGCTGCTCCTCGAACTGTCTGGCGGAGGCGACCATCCCGCCGGACGGGTCCAGAACCATGCTCGCGCCGTCGAACACGACCTCGTCCTGGCCGCCGACCATGTTGACGTAAGCCAAGAATATCTCGTTGTCCGCCGCTCTGGTGGCGAGCATCTTCTCGCGGAACTGGAGCTTGCCCACGCTGAAGGGCGAGGCGCTGATGTTGACTATGACCTCCGCGCCTATCGAGCGCTGCACCACAGTTGGGCCGACGGGGTACCAGATGTCTTCGCAGATGTTGACGCCCACGGGCGTGCCTGCTATGACGTACACTGGGCAGGCGCTGCCCTGATGGAAGTATCGGTTTTCATCGAAGACGCCATAGTTGGGCAGGAACTGCTTGTGGTAGGTTCCGACCAGCTCGCCGTCCCACGCCGTGGCCGCGGCGTTGTAGACCTCGGACGCCTCGTTGTCGGCGAAGCCGACCACGACGGCTATGCCCTCGGAGTGGCGGGCGATCTCCTCCATGCTCCGCTTCGTCTCGTCCAAGAACTGCGGCTTGAGCAGCAGGTCTTCGGGCGGGTAGCCGGTGACGGCAAGCTCGGGGAAGGCGATCAGGTCGGCCTCGGCTTCACGGGCTTTCTGAATGTAGCTCAAGATCAGGGAGGTGTTGCCGCGCAGGTCTCCGACCGTGACGTTGATCTGCGCTAGGGCGATTCTGAAGTTGCGCATTTCGTGGCTCCTAGCGGCGGGCGCGCCTGACGAAGTGGTCTATTCGTTCGAGCGCCTTCTGTATGTTCTCGGTGGAGTTGGCGAAGGAGAAGCGCGCGAAGCCGCTGCCGTACTTGCCGAAAGACTCTCCGGGCAGGCACGCCACCCCGCCCTCGGTGAGCAGATCGTCTGCGAAGCGCTGGCTGTCCATTCCGGTGGCGGATACGTTGGGAAAGGCGTAGAAAGCCCCCTGCGGGAGCGCGCAGCGTATACCCTCTATGGAGTTGAGGCCGTCTACTATGATGCCGCGCCGCTTCTCGAACTCCGCCACCATCTGGTAGGAGTCGTCTTGGGGGCCGTCGAGCGCCTCCAGCGCGGCTATCTGCGTGAAGCTCGCCGTGCAGGAGACGCTGTTGGTGACCAGCCTAGACACCGGCTCTACAAGCTCCATGGGCATGACGCCGTATCCGATTCTCCAGCCGGTCATGGCGTAGGTCTTGGAAAAGCCGTCCAAGATGATGGTGCGCTCGCGCATCTCGGGGAAGCTGGAGATGGAGCTGTGTTCGCCCTCGTACAGGAATCGGCTGTATATCTCGTCCGAGAGGACGGCGACGTCGTTCTCCTTGGCGAGGTTCGCCAGCGCTTCGAGGTCTTCTCTGGGGATGATCGAGCCGCAGGGATTGTTGGGGGAGTTTATGATCATCAGCTTGGTTCGCTCGCTGATCTGACCCGCCACCTCTTCCACGTCTATGTTGAACTCTCTCGACTCGTGAAGCTGCATCGGGATCGGGACGCCGCCAACGAAGTCGATCATGGACTCGTATATAGGGAAGCCGGGGTTGGGGTACAGCACCTCGTCGCCGGGGTCTATGAGCGCCATGATGAGGAAGAACATGATCGGCTTGCCGCCGGGGGTGACCACGACGTTATCGCCGTGTACGGAGATGCCGCGCGTGCGCGAGATCTCTTCGGCGATGCGGTTTCTGAGCTCGTCGAAGCCCGGAGACGGGTTGTAGCTGGTGAAGCCGTCCGCCAGCGCCTGCCTTCCGGCGTCCACTACGTTGGAGGGCGAGCTGAAGTCAGGCTCGCCTATCTCCAGATGAACCACGTCCACCCCTTCGGCTTCCAAGCGCCGCGCCTTGGCGAGAACCTCGAAAGCGGTCTCGGTGCCAAGCCGCGCCATTCGATTGGCAAGTTTCATGTGTCAAACCCCTCTGAAATCGTCCACGCCGCGATGTTCGGACCAGTATACACCGTGACGGTACATCGTATGATACAATTGCGCGGCATCCAAACACCACTGCGAGGCGGCAATTGAAAGTTTTTCTCGGCATTCCAAGAGGTTTTTGCGCAGGCGTGGTGCGCGCCATAGACATCGTGGAGCTTGCGCTGGAGAAGTACCCGCCCCCTGTCTACGTGAAACACCAGATAGTTCACAACCCCTACGTGGTGAAGTCGCTGGAGGACAAGGGGGCCAAGACGGTGGAGGACGTGGACGAGATACCGGAGGGGGCGAGTGTGGTCTTTTCGGCTCATGGCTCTCCGCCGGAGGACTTCGAGAAGGCGGCGCGGCGCGGCCTTCACGTCATAGACGCCACCTGTCCGCTCGTCACGAAGGTTCACAACGAGGCGAGGCGGTACGCGCGGGACGGGCGCAAGCTCATACTGGTCGGACACCGAGGCCATCAGGAAGTGAAAGGCACGATGGGGCAGACCAGTATGCACCTGGTGGACGACCGCGATCTGCTCGATCTGCCGAACTGGACGGGCGACACTCCGATTACGGTGCTGACGCAGACCACGCTGTCGGTCGATGACACCAGAAAGTCCATATCTCACATCGAGGGCAGCTTCTCGGACGTGGTGGTTCGCAACGACCTCTGCTACGCGACCACCAATCGTCAGGACGCGGTGAAAGATCTGTCGCGCGCTGTGGATCTGGTCTTGGTGATCGGGGCGCAGAACAGCTCGAACTGCAATCGTCTGCGCGAGGTGGCGGAGGCGAACGGTGTTACGGCATACCTGATCAACGGCCCGGAGGAGCTGCTGCCGGAGTGGCTGGACGGGGTGGAGAACGTGGGCATCACCTCCGGCGCGTCGACTCCGGAGCAGCTGGTTCTATCGGTGATCGACGCGCTCGCTCCCGAAGATGTCGTCACGATAGACGGCGTTGACGAGGACATCAGCTTCGTCCTCCCGCGCGAGCTCAGGGGGCGGCGCGAAGATCGCGGCTAGAATGCACGACGTCATCATCGTTGGCGCGGGCCCGTCCGGGTCGACAGCCGCCAGAGAGTGCGCGGCGCTCGGAATGAGGGCGCTGCTGCTGGACAGGGCGGAGTTTCCCAGAGACAAGCCCTGTGGCGGCGGCGTCACCGTGAGGGCGAGCGGGCTGGTTCCGTTCGACATCGGCCCGGTGGTGGAACAGGTGACGACGGACGTTCATCTGAGCTTCCGACAGTCGAGCGGCTTTACGCGGGCTTCCGACCTCGATCTGGTGTACATGACGCGGCGGCGGGATTTCGATTCGCTGCTGCTGGAAGAGGCGCGCAGGGCTGGGGCGGCAGTCCGCGAGGGCGCGACGGTTCGGGCGGTCGAGCGCGGCGATGCCAGTGTGACGGTCAGGGCGGGGGCGGAGACGTTCGAGGCGCGCGCGCTGGTGGCGGCGGACGGCGCGAACGGACCCACGGCGCGGCTCGCGGGCATCCCACAGCGCCACTGGCGACAGATCGCCATAGAGGGCAACGTATCTCCCAAACGCGCAATGCCCGAAAGGTGGAGCAGGACGTTCGGGCTGGATATCGGGGAGATGCCGGGCGGCTACGGCTGGATATTCCCCAAAGGGGATCACCTCAACATAGGCGTTGGGGGATGGAAGCACGCCGGCCCAACGCTGCGAAGCCGCCTGTCTCGCCTGTCTCGCCACTACGGGTTCGATGCCGCCGATCTGTGGGGAACGCGCGGTCACTACCTGAACATAAGGCGCGCCAACTCGCCGCTGGCGGACGGGAACGCGCTGGTGGCAGGCGACGCCGCCGGGCTGATAGACCCGATGACGGACGAGGGTATCTACTCGGCTATGTGGAGCGGCGGCGCGGCGGCGCGGCACACAGCCATGTACGTGGACGGGCAGGTTTCGGACCTGAGCGGATACGCGCGCGAGGTGGAGTCCGCTCTCGTTCCCGATCTGAGGGTATCGCGCAGATTCCACGACATCTTTCACCTGACGCCGCGACTGTACATTGGGATCGAGCGGCTGACCTCCGTATTCTGGGGCCTGGCGCGAAGGATACTCAGGGGCGATCAGACATACGTGAACGTGATGCTCGATCATCCGAACGCGGCGACGCTGATAGACTTCATATCGGACTTGGTGCGGGTTACGCCGATGCTCCAGCGCAAATCTGGGATGGGCGAGCCGGCGCCGCCGCAGCGGTTCTTCGTGAGGGAAACGGGGCAGGCGGAGCTGCACTCTCCGAGAGGGTGAATTCTTTCGGGTCGGGGGCGCAATGGAGATCGTCATAGACAGCCTTCTGGAAGGGGCGCGGCGCGCCAAGGGCGTGGTCGTAGTGGTCGACGTGTTCAGGGCGTACACGACGGCGGCGGTGGCGCTCTCGATGGGCGCGGAGAAGATCGTTCTGGTGGCGGAGGTGGAAGAGGCGCTGGATCTGCGCAGGCGCGGGGTGGGCGATCTGTGCATGGGGGAAGTCGGCGGCGTGAGACCGCCGGGGTTCGACTTCGGCAACTCTCCTTCCGAGCTGGCGGTGGCGGACGTTGCATCGAAGACGATCGTGCAGTCCACGCGCGCCGGCACGGTGGGGATGGCCGCCGCTACGGGGGCGGACGCGCTCTATGGCGGCTCGCTGGCGGTGGCGTCGGCTACGGTTCGCGCCGTAAAGTCGCTGGACGCGCGCCTTGTTACCATCGTGGCGATGGGCTCCGAGGGCCGCGTTCGGACGGACGAGGATGAACAGTGCGCGCTGTTCATGCGAAATCTCCTGCACGGGGCGCGCCCGGATCACGAGAGTGTTCGCCGCCTTGTCCTCGCCGGACAGGAGGCGCGCAAGTACGGCAATCCCGCCACCCCGCACTGGCCTGCCGCCGACCGCGAAATGGCGACTCGGATCGACTCTCACGACTTCGCTATAAGGGTTGAGAGGGAAGACGGGCTGCTGGTCGCGCGTCGGCAGTATGTATGAAGATGCCCCCATCCTAGCCTTCCCCCAGAGGGGGAAGGGACTCGATACAGGGTACTCCCACGAAGGGGAAGGGGCTTGAGGTGGGGTATTCCCATAAGAGAAGACGGGCTGCTGATCGCGTGTCCGCAGTATGTATGGATGAGGACGCCCCCATCCTAACCTTCCCCCAGAGGGGGAAGGGACTTGATATTAGGGTACTCCCGAAGGGGGGAAGGGACTTGAGGCGGGGTATTCCCATAAAGGCGGGAAGGGGCTTGATACAGGGTACTCCCCGAAGGGGGAGGGAAAGAACAACGAGTAGGAGCGAGCCGTTGGAGTATAGACATCTAGGACATTCGGGGCTTCAGGTATCCGCCGTGGGGCTGGGGGCGAACAACTTCGGCGGGCGGGTGGACGCTCGCCGAACGGAATCGGTGATTCACGCCGCGCTCGACGCAGGGGTCAATCTCATAGACACGTCCAACAGCTACGGCGGCGGACTCTCGGAGGAGTTCATCGGCAGGGCGCTGAAAGGGCGGCGCGGGCAGGCGGTCATCGCCACGAAGGTATCCAGCCGAGTGGCGGAGGGGCCAAATCAGTCCGGCAACTCGCGCAAGCACATCATGGATCAGGTCGACGTCAGCCTCAGAAAGCTGGGGACGGACTACTTAGACCTGTACCAGATACACTGGTGGGACGCGAACACGCCGGTAGAGGAGACGCTGAGGGCGCTGGACGACCTGATCCACGCGGGCAAGATACGCTACGCGGGATGCTCGAACTTCGCGGCGTGGCAGGTCTGCGAGTCTCACTGGACGGCGCGCGCGCTGGGGATCAACGGATTCGTGAGTGTGCAGCCGCGCTACTCGATGCTCTACCGTCAGATCGAATCGGAGCTGCTGCCGTTCTGCGAGAAGTACGGAGTCGGGGTTCTCCCCTACTACCCGCTCGAAAACGGATTCCTAACGGGCAAGTACAGGCGCGGAGAAGCGGCGCCCGAAGGAACACGCCTCGCCGCCAGCGACAGGGGGGCGCTCACCGAGCGCAACTTCGATATTCTGGAAAGCCTAGAAGCGTTCTGCGCGGATCGAGGCCGCGCTATACTGGAACTTGCCTTCGCGTGGCTTCTGGCGAACCCTATGGTAAGCTCTGTCATAGCGGGGGCGACGCGCGCCGAGCAGGTGGAGGCGAACGCGAACGCCGCGGGCTGGATGCTCTCCAACGACGAGATGGACGAAGTGAACGGGATTCTGGGAGAACCATGAAGTGGCGACGCGCGCCGAGCAGGTGGAGGCGAACGCGAACGCCGCCGCGGCAGGCTGGATGCTCTCCAACGACGAGCTAGGACGAAGTGAACGGGAGCTTGTCTTCGCGTAGATTCTGACTCACCCTATGGTAAGCTCTGTCATAGCGGGGGCGACGCGCTCCGAGCAGGTGGAGGCGAACGCGGCCGCGGCGGGCTGGATGCTCTCCAACGACGAGCTAGGACGAAGTGAACGGGAGCTTGAGAGAGCCATGAAGTTCGGATACGTAACTCCGCAGAACTGGGGGCTGTCCAGTCCGCAGGACGTGACAGACCTCGCCATACGCGCGGAGCAGATGGGATTCGATTCGGTCTGGGTGAACCACCACATACTGAATCTGGGCTACATCTACGACAGGCTGGAAGGGCGACCGTACTACGACGCGCTCACGACGCTGACTTGGATCGGCGCGCTCACCGAGCGTGTTCGGCTCGGCACTACGGTTCTGGTGCTTCCCTATCTCAACCCGATCGTCCTCGCCAAGAGTGTAGCCACTCTGGACGCCATGTCCGGCGGGCGCGTGACGCTCGGCGTAGGGGTCGGGATGCTCAGGGAGGAGAACGAGGCGCTGGGCAGCGACTTCGCCACCAGAGGGGCGTATTCGGACGAGTCGATCCGCATAATGCGCGAGCTGTGGGGCGCGGAAGACGCCAGCTACTCGGGAAGGTTCTTCGAGTTCGGTCCTGTCAAGTTCTCGCCCAAGCCGGTTCAGCCGGGAGGGGTTCCGATCCTCATAGGCGGCATGAGCCGAGCCGCCATGCGCCGCTGCGCGCGGCTAGGGGACGGATGGCATCCGAACGGCGGCTCGGTCGAGCGGATTGGAGAACGGTTCGCGGAGATCCGTCGTATGGCAGACGGTCACGGGCGCGATCCGGACGACATCCGTCTCGTGGTCAGGTGCGAGCTGGACGTACTCGACGCGGAATCCGGCGATCCCGCCACCCCAATGATCGGAACGCCGGACGAGCTGGCGCGCAGCATCGAAGCGCTGAGGGACGCGGGCGCGTCCGAGATAGTGCTTGGGATCAGCACCTCGAACGTCGAGCGCATCAGGCGAATACAGGATGCGTTCGTCGAGCGCGTCATCCCGATGGAGTCAGGGTAGGCGATCCGCGTCCGCCGCAAGCTCCAACTCGAACGTGTCGGGCGGGCGCGCAAGCAGCCTATAGCAGGCTATCAGCGCGGTCAGATCGCTGACGCCCTAGCGCCGAATCGGTACATCCAAAATAAGGCGAATACAGGATGCGTTCGTCGAGCGCGTCATCCCGATGGAGTCAGGGTAGGCGCTCCGCGTCCACCGCAGGCTCCGCCTCGAACTTGTCGGGCGGGCGCGTACGCAGCCCATCGCAGCCTATCAGCGCGGTCGGATCGGGACGCTATGAGCGCCGAATCGGTCTATCGAAATACGGGCGAATACAGGATGCGTTCGTCGAGCGCGTCATCCCGATGGAGTCAGGGCAGGCGCTCCGCGTTCGGCGCAGGCTCCACCTCAAACGTGTTGAGCGCGCAAGCGAGCATCCCATAGTAGCCCATAGTCGCGGTCAGATCGGTGACGCCTTGAGCGCCGAAACGGTCCATGGCGCGGTCGAAAGTGGCGTCCGAGACGCGCTTGTCGCGGAACATCTCGCGTCCGTAGCGGATCACGAGGGATTCGTCGTCGCTGAGTCCGTCCAAGTCTCCCCGAGCGGCGACCGCTTGGATGGCCTCCTCGCGCACGCCCTCTTCTCTCGCCAAGACCACGTGCGCAGACCATTCATAGTCGCAGTCGAACTCGCGCGACGTGGTGATGATCGCAAGCTCGCGGACGGCGGGGGCGAGGGTGGACTCGAACCTGATGTAAGCTCCCAAGTGCGCGGCGCGTCCCGCCACCTCCGGGCTGTTGAGAAGGACGGAGAACGGCCCGCTCACCCTGCCCCGACTGCTGGCAATCGAATCGAAGTGGCGCGCCATGTCTTCGGAAACTTCGCCGCGCTGCCGAATCTGCGGTATCCTTGCCATTGTGCGGCTCCTCTATATTCTAAGCTCTAAGCTCTAACGTGAATTTGGATGATCGCCAACTTTAGTGAATCGTGTAGAATCTTGCAATCCGAAGAGAGAAGGAGACGCTCCATGACCATCGTAGATACCCACTGCCACGCGGGGCTCAACTGGTTCGAGCCGGTGGAGATGATAATGGCGCAGATGAATATGAACGGGGTGGATCGCGCCGCGCTGATACAGCATCGGGGGACGTTCGACAACGGCTATCTGTTCGAGTGCGCCCAACGCTTTCCGGGCAGATTCGCGGTGGTGGCGATCGTGGATACGTCCAGCGAATCGGCGGAAGCCGATCTGGAGCGGTGGGCGGAGATGGGCGCGTGCGGCGTCCGTCTCGCGCCGCTCGAAAGGTCTGGCGGCGGCGATCCGCTCGCCATCTGGCGCAAGGCTTCGGGGCTTGGTCTGCTGGTGAGCAGTCTGGGCGACGTTGGTCAGTTCGCCTCGCGCGAGTTCGAGGCGGCAGTCGCAGCCTTTCCGGACATGCCCATCATAATCGAGCATCTGGCGGGCGTGAGACAAGGGGCCGCGCCGCCGTACTCCACGTACAAGAGGGCGCTGGGGCTGGCGAAGTATCCGAACACGTATATAAAGGTTCCCGGGCTGGGGGAGATAAGCGAGCGGCCGGCGGCGCTGGGTTCGGCTTTCGGCTTCGAGTACACGCCGCCGCTGTACGAGATGGCGCTGGACGCCTTCGGACCTCGCCGCATGATGTGGGGCAGCGACTATCCGCCCGTCAGCGGGCGCGAAGGATACGCGAACGCGCTGGAAGGCGTCAGGAGACACCCGGCGTTCAGCGACCCGCAGACTCTGGCATGGGTTCTGGGCGAGACGGCGATGTCCGTGTTCACTTTCCTGTAATATGTAACATGGTCTCAGCGGGTCACGATGCCCATTGCCCATCATCTATCTACACAGACGCGCAGGCGACGACAGACGCGCAGGATGTTCGAGCGCCGCCGCCGTCGAGCGCCTAGCTCATCCAGTCAATCCACCCAAGAGCCGCTATCGAGAACTGCCGCAGGAGAAGGACGCACATGACTCACGCCGCTTCACTATCCGCCGACGATCTGGCGTCGGCGCTTCCGGACACGACATCCGCGCTGACGCTGGAAGGCGCTGACGGGCGCATCGTCATCATCCGAGACGGTCACGGAATCCCGCACGTGCGCGCTGGAACGACTCACGACGCCTTCTTCGGGCAGGGGTTCGCCACGGCTCAGGATCGTCTGTGGCACATGGACTGCGACCGCGCTCGCGCCTGTGGGCGCTGGTCGGAGCTGGTGGGAGGGTCCGGCGTGGAACAGGACAGGACGATGCGCCGCTTCCAGATCGCGGCATCGGTGGAGCAGGACTGGGCGGCTCTGTCCGAAGAGACGCGCGCCATGTTCGAGGCATACGCCGCCGGCGTCAACGCCTTCATCGAGAGCGCGAGCGCGCTGCCGGTGGAGTACGGGCTGACGGGGACGCGCCCGACCGCGTGGGATCCGAAGGACAGCCTATCGGTGTTCAAGGTCAGGCACATAATGATGGGCGTGTTCGAGGGCAAGACGTGGCGCGCCAAGCTGGTGAACACGCTCGGAGCGGAGCGGGCGGCGGAGCTCTTCAGAGGGTACCAGCCGGGGCAGCTGGTGATCGCGCCTCCGGGGGACGAGTACGACGGCGACTTCCTAGACGGCGTCGAGGAGCTGGAGAAGGGGCTTGCCGCCATCGAGTGGCTGGAGGACGTGGACGCCGGCTCCAACAACTGGGCTGTCCACGGATCCAAGACGGCGTCCGGCAAGCCGCTGGTGGCGGGCGACCCGCATCGCGGGCTGGATACGCCAAACGTCTACTACCAGAACCAAGTGGCTTGTCCGGACTTCGACGTCATAGGGCTGTCGTTCCCCGGCGTTCCGGGGTTTCCGCACTTCGGACACAACGCGAGTGTGGCTTGGTGCGTGACCCACGCGGGCGCGGACTACCAAGACCTGTACGTTGAGAACCTGCGCGAGACGGCGGACGGGGTGGAGTACGAGTACGCGGGCGAGTGGAAGGCGGGGGATCTCCGCCGCGAGACGATCCACGTTCGAGACGGGCAGCCGGTGGAGATCGCGGTTCGGGTGACGGAACACGGCCCGGTGATCGCCGAGAGCGCGGACGGGGCGAAAGGGCTTGCCTTCAAGTATACCGCCACCGCAGGGCCGAACCTGGGGTTCGAGAGCATAAGGCTGATGCTGTACGCTCAGAACGCGGACGAGATGGACGAGTCCATGCGCGGCTGGGTGGATCCGTGCAACAACTTCGTGTTCGCGGACGTTCACGGAGACATCGGCTACCTGAACAGAGGGCAGGTTCCAATCCGCTCCATGGCGAACGCATGGCTGCCGGTTCCCGGCTGGACGGGCGAACACGAGTGGCAGGGGGCGATACCCTTCGAGGAGCTTGCGCGCATCCGCAACCCGCGCGAGGGCGTGATCGTGACGGCGAACAACCGCATCGTCAACGCGGACTATCCCTACTACATCGCGCTCGACTTCGCGCCCGACTACCGCGCGCAGCGCATATTCGACAGGCTGGACGAGATCGAGAAGGCGACTGTGGAGGACATGGAGGCGATCCACTCGGATACGGTTTCCATACCGGCGCAGATATACGCCGGCTTCATCGCCAACTTGGACGCGCCTCGAGACGACTGGGCGAACACGTGCAGGGAGCTGCTGGCGAGCTGGGACGGGGATATGGAGCGCGACCTCGTTGCGCCCACGATATACAGCGTGCTTCGGGGCGAGCTGCAAGGCATCGTATTTTCAGGTATCTTGGGCGCGCTCTACGAAGAGGCGATCTCGGCTCAGGGCAGAGGGGCGCCCGGACACCTGAGACAGCTTGCGTCTCTGATGGTGTCGGACCTGTGGAGCGGGCGCGCCTCCATCACGTCTGCGGACGGGGAAGCGGCGGACTGGGAGGCGCTAACCGCTCACATACTGGACAAGCCGTTCATCTTCGACGGCGTCCGCAGCAGGCTGGGCGAAGACGTGAGCGCGTGGACGTGGGGCGGCGTCCACCGCACCAAGCCGGAACATCCGCTGTCTGCGCTGTTCCCCGACGTCGCCGAGATGCTGAATCCGCCGGGATTCCCGGTGAGCGGGGACGGCGACACTCCGCAAGCCGGCAGCTACGCATCGCTTCAGGGTGAAGGCGGAACAGGCTACACGGTCACGGGTACGTCGGTGGCGCGCTACGTGTGGGACACGTCCGACTGGGACAACTCGCGCTGGATAGTGCCGCTCGGCGCGTCGGGGCATCCGGGAAGCGCGCACTACGCCGACCAAGGGGCTGTCTGGGCGGACGTGCGGCTCATCCCCGCCACGTACTCTTGGGACAAGCTGGAACGGGAGGCGGAGTCGGTTCAGAGGCTCGAACCTGCGCCCGCGCCTATACAGGATCCGACACAGGACGAAGTGGACGACGGCGGGGAACAAGACGCGACGGAAGCCACAGCCGCGCCTATACAGGATGCAAACACGCAGAATCTGACACAGGACCAAGCGGACGACGGCGGGGAACAAGGCGCAACGGAAGACGAAGACGAAATCATCGAGGGCGAAGACGCGATTTCACAGGATGCAAACACGCAGAACCTGACACAGGTCGAAGCGGACGAGGGCGAGGACGCGACGGAAGCCGAAGACGCGCCTATACAGGATGACGTCACGCAAGATATGCCAACGGACGAAGCGGACGAGGGCGGGGACGCAGCCGCGCTTGTACAGGATGCAAACACGCAGAACCTGACACAGGACGAAGCGGACGACGGCGGGGAACAAGACGCGACGGAAACCGAAGACGCGCCTATACAAGATGACGCCGCGCAGAACCTGACACAGGACGAAGGGGACGACGGGGGGGAACAAGACGCGACGGAAACCACAGCCGCGCTTGTACAGGATGCCGTCACCGAGGATATGACACAGGACGAGGGGGAACCCGCCGTGTACGAAGGCTCGCGCGCGGGGTACGGGGTGATCGTTCGGCGCGACGTGATGATCGAGATGAGGGACGGCGCGCTGCTGGCGACCGATCTGTACTTCCCCGCTCTGATGGGCGCGCCCGCTCAGGGGCGATTCCCCGTGATACTGGAGCGCACGCCATACGACAAGGCGACGGCGCGGCAGACGAGCAAGGGCAGGTTCTTCGCGCGGCGCGGATACGTGACGGCGATTCAGGACGTGCGCGGACGCTTCGCATCCGAGGGCGAATGGTATCCGTTCGCGGAGGAGGCGGAGGACGGCTTCGACACTGTGGAATGGCTCGGCGTTCAGGAGTGGAGCGACGGCAAGGTGGGGACGATGGGCGACTCCTACGCGGGATCGGACCAAGCCGCGCTCGCCACGCTCGACCCGCCGCATCTCGCCACGATGATCGTGGCGGTGGGCGCTTCCAACTACTTCAGCAGCTCGATGCGGCAGAACGGCGCGCTGGAGCAGCGCTTCCTGATATACGCCTACCGCATGGCGGTCGACAGCCCGGAGGCGATGGCAGACCCGTCGCTCAGGGCGGCTCTTCAGAACATATTCGAGAACGGCATGTCGGAAGTGGCGGAGAACTTCCCGATACGCGAGGGCGCGTCCATACTCCGCCGCATTCCGAAGGTGGAGCGGTGGGTGATGGACCTTCAGACGCGCGGGGAGTACACGGACTACTGGAAGCAGCGCGGCTACGCGCCTGTGGAATACTACGAGCAGCACGCGGACGTTCCGACTCTCTATCTCGGCGGCTGGTACGACTCCTACGCGCGCAACACCACCGAGAGCTACATGGCGCTCAGCCGCCTCAAGCAGTCTGCGCAGCGTCTGCTGATGGGGCCGTGGACACACGGGCAGTATGAAGTCACACACTCCGGCGACATAGACTTCGGCCTAGATTCGCACATAGACTACAACGATCTGAAGCTGGCGTGGCTCGACCACCACCTGAAAGGGCTGCGCACAGAAGCCGCCGACTGGGGTCCGGTGCGGATATTCACGATGGGAGGGGGCGACGGGCGCATCGGCGGCGAGCATCGGCTGAATCACGGGGGCGCGTGGCGGCAGGCGGAAGACTGGCCGCTGCCGGGAACGCGGTTCGTCCCCCACTACTTCCACGCGGACGGCAGCCTTTCGCGGCAGCGGCCTAAGGACGGCGAGCCTGAGTTCACGGCGTATCTGTTCGACCCGTCCGACCCGGTTCCCACCATAGGGGGCGGCATATCGGCCGCCAACCCGATCATGGAGCCGGGCGCATACGACCAGCGCGGAGACCCCTCGCGGTTCTACGGCTCGGCGGATCACCAGCCGCTGAACGCGCGCGCGGACGTGCTGACGTTCGAGACGCCCGAACTCGGGGCGGACGTGGAGGTCACGGGGCCGATCACGGTCAGGCTGTGGGTGTCGTCGTCCGCGCCGGACACGGACTTCACCGCCAAGCTGATAGACGTCTATCCGCCGCGCGCGGAGTACCCCGAGGGCCTTGCGATAAATATTACCGACTCGATCATCCGCGCCAGATACAGGAACGGCTTCGAGCGCGCCGAGCTGATGGAAGCCGGAGAGGTGTACGCGCTCGAATTCGAGCTGTACCCCACGTCCAACGTGTTCGCCGCAGGCCACAGGATCAGGGTGGACGTGAGCTCGAGCAACTGGCCCAGATTCGACGTGAACCACAACACGGGCGAGGCGCTCGGGATGGATCGGACATACGAGGTCGCGCTCCAGACGGTACACCACTGCGAGGAGTGGCCATCGCAGATAGTCCTGCCCGTCTTGGGGGGGTGAACGCCGTCTGCGCCGTCTCGGTGTCAAGATGGGGCTGGACGCGGAGCAGGCGGCTGGCGCGTCTGACTGCGGCGGGCGTGGCGCTGGGGGCTTCTCCAGCGTCGCGTCTGGCTTCGGCTTTTATCTTCAGGGGCGGTCAGGCTCCCTGATAATCTTTCCCCACTGAGTCGCGCCGAGTGTCACCAGCGCCGCCAAGAACAGGATGACGGCTGACTTGAGCGCGATTCCCCGGGTGAGGCTGAGCGCGGCGTCTACGGCTATCTCCACTGCCTTGTTTGTCACGAGGCGCTGGCTGGACCCGATATCGGCGGGCGGAATGACGAGGCGCATCGCGTCTTGCATCGCAGGAGGTCCGAACAGGTCGAACACGGGTCCGAACAGGACGAGGGCGACGGCGGCGGACAGCGCCACTCCACCCGCGCCCCAAGCGATGCGCGAGCGCGCGCGGCGTCCGGCGGTCATGCCGAGCGCGGCAGCCAGCGCGAGCGCGAGCAGCATGATGGACAGCGGCGCCCACCTCGCGCGCGAGAACGAGAGGCGGACGATCTCGACCCACTCATCGCCGCCATAGGTGTTCTCTTTCAAGAAGTCCAGCAGGTGGCGCTCGGTGAGCCGCTGGCCGTCTCGCAAGAACGCTCTAACGGATTCCAGCTGGGTCACGGGATCCGAGCCGCGCAAATTCAGCGAGGGCAGCAAAGCCTTGAGATCCTCGTCGCCGAAGGTCATGCCGAGACTCATCAGAGACCTCGCCCCGTCTATTCTGCTCAGCGCAGCGTCTCGCTTCTGGCGGGCGTCTGCGCCGCCGAATCCAACGAGACCTTCTCTGACGTCCTGTTCGCTCAGGTCGATGCGGTCGGGTACGCGGGACAGTATCACCTGCTCCACTCCGTCATCCATGGAAGAGCGCAGCGCGGCTATCGCAGTCAAGGCCTCGGCGCGCGCAGGCTCTTCGGCAGGCATGCACAAGGGGATTCGACCGGCGGATTGGCCCGACAGACCGGCGGGCGCGACGTACGTTGTGACGCCTCCGGAGCAGGGGGGCAGTCTCGTCACGACCAGATCGAACGTGGATACCGCTAGGTCGGTCAGCAGTGGATGAGCGCGGCGCTTGTCCTCGCGCAGGTCTATGGCGACGGATATGTGGTCGGACATGCCCACCACGTATCGGGACACCTGCTCCATAGTGTCCTCCGCCACCGGCTCGAACGACTCTCGCGGGAGCGAGCTTCTGATGACGGGGACGATTCCATCGCTGGACAGGCGCACGCCTGCGGGCAGGACGGCGTCTCCGATCCTGTCTCTCACAATCGGCTCGACCACTTCATCGAACGCCAGCGCGTACCAGTCCACTTCGCGCAGGACTTCCTTCACAGCCGCCGCCGCCGCGTCCGCTCTGTCTTGGAAGTCGATCCGAAACTCGAAGCTGTCAGTCTCGCCCGTCATGTAGGGCGCGACGGCGTCTATGGCGGAGTCCGCCTGCTCGTTCGTCCATGCCTCATCGAACACTGTGGACGCGATATCTCGCAGACGCTCGCGGTCCATGCGTATGCCCAGTGAGCCGAGATCCCGGGCCATGGAGTCAAGCTCGCCGTCGTCCATGGCGTCGATCGCAAGTCGTGGGATGTCCAGCTTGCGCGAGATGGCGCGCGCTTCGTCCGTAGCGGCGGGGATGCGGTCGGAGACCTGTACGTTCACGGTGAATCTGTTTCGGCGGCCTGTCATGTACCTGACAAGCTGGTCTATCCACGATTCGGCCTGCGCCTGCGCCCAGTACGGGGGAAACACGCGGTTCAGAGACGCGACCATATCGGCGGCGGATAGGGGCGGGGGGACGTCGGGGCGGCTGCGGATCGCCTCGCGGATGAGTGCCGCTGTCAGATCGTTCAGCGCGAATTCGTAGAAGTCGGCGTTTCGCAGGCGGTCTTTGTAGAACTGCGGGTCCGAAGCCGATCCTTCCAGCTCCATCGCCACGAGGCCGGCGCACGTGGTCGGGATCAGCAGCAGGGACAGCAGGATTGCGCCCGTCCATCTGAGTGCGGACATGGGGCGGCTCGCCTCACGCTCGCCGTATCGCGCGTCCGGGGAGCGCGCCGGTGTGGTCGCCGCCGTCTATGACGATGACGCCGTTGACGATCACGTACTCTATGCCGATGGGGAACTGCTTGGGCTGGGCGCGAGTGGCGGGGGCGCGCACGGAACGGGGGTCGAACACGGTGATGTCTGCCTTCATGCCGTCTCGCAATACTCCCCTATCCTGTATGCCGAGCCGCTGAGCGGGGAACGAGGTCATCTTCCTGATGGCGTTGGGCAGGGACATCTGGCGCTCGTCTCGGGCGTACTCCGCCAGAATCACGGGGAAGCAGCCATAGGTGCGCGGGCTTGGGAAGTCTCCGAGAAGAACGGCGTCGCTCCCCACCATGGATAGGGGATGTGTGACGAACGCGGGCAGGGTCTTGGGGTTCAGCCCCTCGGCGACGTAGCAGGTCTGAAGGTCTTCCTCGATGAGGAGGTCGCACAGCGCATCCACCGGGTGCTGTCGGCGCATCTCGGAAATCTCGGCGATGGAGCGGCCCTCGTAGGCGTGGTTCTCGGGGCGCTGGAAGTACGTCAGCCACATGTCGTGCCACGTGGGAGCTCTGGGTTCGACCTCGTCTCTCAGCCTCTCGCGCGCGTCCTCGTCCGCCAGAGCGCGCTTGAGGCGCTCGGGGCCGCCCTCGTGGATCCAGTCTGGGAACACGATGAGGATTCGGGTGCTGCCAAGGCTGTATGGGTAGCTGTCGAAGGTGACGTCCTGGCCGGCTTCGGCGGCGTCTTCGACCAGCGCGAGCAGCTGCGGCGCGCCGCCGGGCGCAGGCGACTTCTGGTAGAAGTGGGTGATGTGGACGGGAACGCCGCTGCGCTCGCCTATCTCTATCGCCTCTCTGAACGGGTCTAGGAACCTGTCTCCGGACTTGTATCTGACGTGGGTATGGTAGATGCCGCCAAGCTCGGCGACCTGCGCGGACAGCTCGACCAGCTCGTCCGTGCTGGCGTACCCTCCGGGCGGATAGTCCAAGCCGGTGGACATGCCGAGCGCGCCCTCCTGCATCGCCTCGCGTATCATGGCCTTCATGTTGGCTAGGTCGCGCTCGGTGGCGGGTGTGGATTCCCAGCCTATGGCGTCTATTCTGAGGGGCGAGTTTCCGAGTATGTAGGCGATGTTGACCGCCGCTCTGCGGTCGAACATGTCTAGGTACTGCTCCACGGTGGACCACGAGCCCGGGAGCGGCGGTCTGCCGTCCAGCCCGGAGTTCATCTCCACGAACAGGCGAAAGTCTCGCTGAGACCTGAACGGCGCGTAGGAGTTGCCGTCCACTCCGATAAGCTCGGTGGTGACGCCCTGCCTGACTTTGGGTTCGTGCATAGGCTCGGAGAGCAGGACCAGGCCGGAGTGGGCGTGCATGTCTATGAAGCCGGGACAGATGACCATGCGCCGCGCGTCGATCGCGCGCGCCGCCTCGACGCCGTCCACCGAGCCGCGAAAGACGGTCAGCCTGTCGCCCTCGACGCCGACGGAGCCGTAGTAGCCCGGGTTGCCGGTACCGTCTATGATCATGCCGTTTTGGATCAGCAGGTCGAGCAATGAAAGTCACCTCGCCATAAGTGCGCGCGTGACGATTGTACACGGTTGGGGCGCGATTTGGGGGCTGGCGGCGCTCTGGATACCGCAAATTTGGGCTTGGTATAATTCGGGGGCGCTGGGAAGATAACCTTTCGCAAGCTAGGGCGTTTCAGTTTATAGAATGTGAGGTCGAAACAGATGCTGGACATAAGCGGACAGTTGAACGGGGTGCGCTCCAGAATCTCGGATCTCATGGTGCGTCTTTGACCTAGACGGCAAGGCAAGGGAGATAGCCGATCTGGAAAAGCAGGCGGCGGACCCCTCGATATGGGAAGACAACCGCAGGGCGCGGAGCGTGATGCGGCGCATGTCCGACCTCAAGGGGGAGATCGAATCCTGGACAGGGCTGGACAGCCGCGCCAGCGATCTGCGCGAGCTGCTGGAGATGGCGATGGAAGAGGGGGACGAGTCTCTGACCGAGTCCATGGGCGAGGAGCTTGCCGAGCTGGCTTCGACTCTGGAGCGGCTGGAGTTCGAGCTGATGCTGTCCGGCGAGTACGACGAGCGCAGCGCCATACTCGCGCTCCACGCGGGCGCGGGCGGGGTGGACTCTCAGGACTGGGTGCAGATGCTGATGAGAATGTATCTCAGATGGTCGGAGCGCAGGGGGTTCGGCACGGAAGTTCTCGACGTCTCCCCGGGAGAGGAGGCGGGAATCAAGAGCGTGGTGGTGCAGGTGTCCGGGCTGAACGCCTACGGCTACCTGAAGGCGGAGAAGGGGGTTCATCGGCTGGTGAGGATATCGCCTTTCGACGGCAACCACGCGCGCCACACCTCGTTCGCGCTGGCGGAGGTGATGCCGGAGGTGGAAGAAGGTACGGACGTGAGCGTGAGCGCGGACGACATCAGGATAGACACCTTCCGCGCGGGCGGACACGGCGGGCAGAGTGTTCAGAAGAACTCGACGGCGGTCAGGATAATTCACCTGCCCACAGGGGTGAGGGTGAGCTGCCAGAACGAGCGCTCCCAGCACCAGAACCGCGAGATAGCGATGAGAATTCTGATGGCGCGGCTGGCGGAGCTGGAGATGAAACGGCGCGCTGAGGAGATGGCGCGAATCAAGGGCGAGCATATATCCCCGGAGTGGGGCAATCAGATCAGAAGCTACGTGCTGCATCCGTATCAGATGGTCAAGGATCACCGCACCGATCACTCCGTATCGAGCGCAGAGTCGGTGCTGGACGGCGATCTGGACGGATTCATCACATCGTATCTGAAGACAACGGTTGGATAGCAAGTGAGGGCAGTGAGAGTGAAAAATGATTAGAGCGGCGATCTTCCTTCTACTTTCGATAACAGCGATTGGCGCGCTGGCGTGCGGCGGCTCGGACGAGCCGGAGCCGGAGCCGGCAGAGCAGGCCGTGGCAGTCGCCACGGAGATTCCGGCGACTGCCACGGCGGCGCCCGCGCCTGTCGTCGCGCCCGCCATGGCGCCTGCGCCTACGGACTGCGCCCGCTACGGCGCCGACCCCTGTTCAGGCGCAGTCCGCGCCGGCAGTCGCAGAGGACACCGAGGAGGGCGGCGTATTCCGGCGGCTGTGGGCCGATCCCCCAACCCTGGATCCGCACCTCACTTCGGACACGACATCTTCGGGCGTGGTGGTCGAGGTGTTCAGCGGACTCGTGGCGCTCGACAGCGATTTGCAGCTGGCGCCGGACATCGCCGAACGCTGGGACGTGAGCGACGACGGCACCGTGTACACCTTCTATCTGAGGGAGAACGCCAAGTTCCACGATGGAAAGCGCATAACCGCCTCGGATTTCAAGTGGTCGATAGAGCGCGCCGCCAGCCCGGATACCGCCTCTCCGGTTGCCGATACCTACCTCAAGGACATCGTGGGAGTGGAGGCGGTGCTGGAAGGCGACGCCACGAACATAAGCGGAATAAGGGTGATAGACGAATCGACCTTGCAGATAGAGATAGACGCGCCGAAGGCGTACTTCCTCGCCAAGCTGACCTACCCGACTGCGTACGTTCTCGACCGCGAGAACGTCGAGAGCGGCGGCAGGACGTGGACGGACAATCCGAACGGGAGCGGCCCGTTCAAGCTGAAGGAGTACCGCATCGGCGAGCGCATCATCCTGGAGCGCAACGAGAACTTCTACCGCGAGCCGCCGCACCTCGATTCGATAGCCATGAACCTCGCGGGCGGGCAGTCGATGGCGATGTACGAGAACGACGAGATAGACATTACGGGAGTGGGTCTGTTCGACCTCGACCGTGTTCTCGACCCGTCCGAAGACCTCAACAGGGAGCTGGTGGTGGCTCCGCCGGACTTCAGCGTATCCTACGTGGGCTTCAACACGAGCATGGCCCCCTTCGACGACGCGAACTTCAGGAAGGCGCTCAACCACGCGGTGGACAAAGAGCTGATCTCGGCGGAAGTCCTCTCGGATCTGGTGGAGCCGGCATACGGCATACTGCCTCCGGGCTTCCCGGGCTTCAACACGGAGCTTGACGGGCTGCGCTACGACGAGGAGCTGGCGAAGAGCCTGCTGGAGGATTCGGCATACGCCGACCCCGCCACGCGGCCCAGGATCGTCGTGACCGTACCCGGCACGGGCGGCACCATAGGGCTGGACCTGGAAGTGGTGATCGAGATGTGGAAGCAGGTCTTGGGGGTGGAGGTGGAGATACAGCAGGTCGAATGGGCGACCTACCTTCAGGACCTGGATCAGCACAGGTTCCAAGCATACGCAGGGCTTGGCTGGCAGGCGGACTACCCGGATCCGCAGGACTTTCTGGACATCCTGTTCCACACCGAAAGCTCGCTCAACCACGGCCTATACTCCAACCCCGATGCGGATGCGATACTGGAACGGGCAAGAGTGGAGCCTGACGTCAACAGACGGGTCGAGCTGTACCAAGAGGCGGAGGATCTGATCGTGAAGGACGCGGCATGGCTGCCGCTGTGGTACAGCGGCGAGCGCTACGTGCTGATCAAAGACCACGTGAAAGACTACCGCGTGACGCCGATGATCGTGCCGAAGCTGAAGGACGTCCACTTCAGCGACGAGTGATCGAGAAGACGATCCCCGATCCCCTCTCCCATTGCGGGAGAGGGGATTTTTTCTACCCGCCAAGTGGGGCTAGGATGCGAAGGAATCCCACTCATCCTAGCCTTCTCACGCCAAGGGGGAAGGGATTTATATAGACTGGACTTCTCACGCCAAGGAGAAGGGATTTCTTCTCTCATACTCTCCCCGCCGAGTGGTGAAAGGGTGTATCATGTGCGCGCAAGGTGTAAGAGGACGTGAGGGAAGAAGGGACTTCTCGGCATGTGGCTGTACATAACCCGCAGGCTGCTCTGGCTGCCGGTGCTGCTGCTGGCGGTGTCTTTCGTCACCTTCACGCTGGGGCGCTTCGGGCCGGGCGACCCGGTTCAGGTGATGCTCGGCAATCGCTACGATCCCAGCTCGGAGGTGACGAAGAACCTTCGCTCGCAGCTCGGGCTGGACAGGCCGTTCGCAATCCAGTACGCGGGCTACGTGTGGGGGGCGCTGAAAGGGGATTTCGGAGAGAGCTACCGATTTCGGGGGCGTCCGGTGTCCGATCTCCTGACTGCCAAGATATGGGTGTCGTTCCAAGTCAACGTGGCTGCGCTGGTCGTCAGCCTCGTCATCGGGCTTCCGCTCGGCTTCTTCATCGCCCACAAGCAGGGCAGCTGGATAGACCCCAGCGTCGTGGCGACGGCGCTCATCCTCATGTCCATCCCGATCATGGTCAGCATCCCCGCCTTCCTGTGGGTGACCTGTCTGAAGACGGACCTTCTGCCATGCTCGGGCTGGGGCGGCTTCTGGGACGTGCGGATCATCACTCCGGCAGTCACCATGGGCATTCCGGGCGTTGCCGGGCTGGTCAGGCTGATGCGCGCCAGCACTCTGGACGTGATGGGGCAGGACTTCATTCGCACCGCTCAAGCGAAGGGGCTGTCCGCTCTTGCGATCGACTATCGACACATCTTCAAGAACGCCGTCATACCCATCATCACGGTTCTCTCATTCACGCTGGCGGGTATGCTCAGCACGGGATTCATAGCGGAGCGGATACTAGGCATCCCCGGAATGGGCAGCCTGGCGATAGACTCGATCTTCAACCGAGATTATCCGATCATCATGGCGATAACGCTGATAGGCGCTACGGCGTTCGTCTTGGCGAACCTGCTGGCGGACATAGCGTACTCGATGGTGGACCCTAGGATCAGGTACCAGTGAGTATGGAGCGGTCGAGACCCGCAATCGCGGCGCTGGAGGACGCGGGGAGCGACCAAGGGGGGCGCGGGCATCTGGCGCGCGCTATGTCGCGTCTGGTGCGCAAGAAGCTCGCCATGCTCAGCGTGGTCCTGCTGATCGGGCTGTACGGCGCGGGCATACTTGCGCCGTTCATCGCGCCATACGAGTACACCGCGCAGGACTACACCGCCATCCGCAAGCCGCCGAGCGTCGATCACTGGGCGGGAACCGATCTCAAGGGGCGCGACCTGCTCACCCGCGTCATGTGGGGGATACAGAACACGGTCATAATAACGGTGGTCGCCATGGCCACGGGCGGGCTGCTGATCGGCGTGACTATGGGGCTGGTGTCTGGGTACTTCGGCAGGTGGATAGACGCGCTGATCATGCGCGTTGGGGAGGTGTTCGCCGCCTTTCCGGACATCCTGCTAATCATCATACTGGCTGCCACGCTCGGCCCTCGCATCAAGAGCTTCATCCGCTCGCTGGAGGATCAAACGTTCCTCGACGGAATCATTGGATCGGGGCTGGCGGATTACGTGGTCATATCGTTCGCGCTGCTGGCGTTCAGCTGGTTCGGCATAGCCAGGCTGGTGCGCGGGCAGGTTCTGTACCTGAAGCGAACTCAGTACGTGGACGCGGCGCAAGCCATAGGCGCGAGCGCGCCGCGCATCCTGTTCAACCACCTGCTGCCCAACGCCATAAGCCCCATTGTGGTAGCCGTATCCATGGGCATGGGTTCGATGGTGGGCGCGGAGATAATCCTCAGCTGGCTGGGGCTGGGCATACAGCCGCCGAGGCCGAGCCTAGGAACCATGCTGCTGGAAGCCGGAAGCCTGAGCGCGCTGCGCGAGGTGCCCTGGATGCTGCTCACCCCGGGCATCGTATCCTGGACGCTCGTACTGTGCTGGAATCTGTTCGGGGACGCGCTCAACGACGTTCTCAACCCGAGAACGCGCTGACCGTCAGACGCCAACCATAAGACCATCGACCACTCGACCATCGACCGCTCAGAACGGAGACGCGAATGACCTTCAACCTGCTGATCATGGGAACGGGCAGACAGTCCGAGGGCAGCCACTTGGACGAGTGGCCGCGCCGTCTCGAGGATGCCGTTCCCGGCATACGGGTCAACGTGGCGCGCTCGGCGGGCGAGGCGATGGAGATGATCGGCGAGGCGGACGCCGCCTTTGGCGACATCGTTCCGGAAGTGTTCGAGCGCAGGGGCAATCTTCGCTGGATCGCCTGTCCGCAGGCAGGGCCAGCGGCGGGCTACTACCACCCGGACCTGATCGGCAGCGACGTTGTGGTGACCAACACGCGGGACATCTACAACGATCACATCTCCAACCACATCATGGCATACGTCCTAGCCTTCGCCAGAGGGATTCACGCCTATGTTCGCAGCCAGACGAGGGCGGAGTGGAGGCCGGGGTACGAGATAGTGAATCTGCCGGACTCCACGGCGGCGGTGGTCGGGATCGGGGGCATCGGCGGGGAGACGGCGCGGCTATGCTCGGAGTTCGGCATGACTGTCATCGGAGTCGATCCGAGGGTGGAATCTGCGCCCAAAGGCGTTGCCGAGCTTGCGCGCCCCGAAGACATGGACGATGCGCTTGGGCGCGCCGATTTCGTGATCGTCACCGTCCCGGAGACTCCGCAGACGCAGCGGCTGTTCACCATCGAGAAGTTCCGTCTGATGAAGCCGAGCGCGCACTTCATCAACATCGGTCGGGGCGCGACGGTCGTCTTGGACGATCTGGCGCGGGCGCTGGAAGAGGGGGCGCTGAGGGGCGCGGCGCTGGACGTGTTCGAGACGGAGCCTCTGCCGTCCGATCATCCGCTGTGGCGAATGCCCAACGTGATCATAACGCCGCACTGCGCGGGCGCGGGGCCGTATCTGGACGACCGACGCGCCGAGCTGTTCATCGACAACTGCGTTCGCTTCAGCGAGGGCAGGGATCTGCGGAATGTGGTCGACAAGGCGAACTGGTTCTGATCGCCATGAATCTGTATCTCGTAGACGGCACATACGAGCTGTTCCGCGCGCATTTCGGTGCGCCCAGCCGCTCCGCTCCGGACGGCGCGCCCGTTGGCGCAGTCGCGGGCCTGCTCCAGTCGCTGCTTAGGCTGCTGAGGGAGCGGAGGCCGGACTTCATCGCCTGCGCGTTCGACCACGTGGTCGAGTCGTTCAGGAACGACCTCTTCGAGGGCTACAAGACGGGCGAGGGGGTTGCGGAAGAGCTGTACGCGCAGTTCACGCTGGCGGAAGAGGCTGTGAGGGCGCTGGGCATAGTCGTCTGGCCGATGGTCGAGTTCGAGGCGGACGACGCCATCGCCACCGCAGTACACAGGTGGAAGGACGACCCGGCAATCGAGCGGGTGATCGTATGCTCGGTGGACAAGGATCTGATGAATCTGGTGGAAGGCTCGCGCGTGGTGGTGTGGGACAGGCGGCGCGACATCACCTACGGGGAGAGCGAGGCGCGGGAGCGGTTCGGCGTGCCGCCGGAGTCCATTCCCGACTACCTCGCGCTGGTGGGAGACTCTGCGGACGGGATCCCGGGGCTGCGCGGGTGGGGAGCGAAGGGGACTGCCGCCGCGCTGTCCGAGTACCGCCGCCTCGAAGCGATACCCGACTCGCATGAGGATTGGACGGTCAAGGTTCGAGGCGCGGCGTCGCTCGCTCGGACGCTTGCCGCCAACAGGCGCGAAGCCGCGCTCTACAAGACGCTGGCGACGCTGAGGACGGACGTTCGGCTGGACGAGGGGCTGGGGGATCTGCGCTGGACGGGCGTTCCGAGGGCGGGTTACATCGAGCTCTGCGAGAGTCTGGGGCTGGGGCGTCTGCGCGATGCGCCAGAGCAGTGGAAGTGATATGGTACCCCCGGCGGGACTCGAACCCACGCGCCTGGCTCCGGAGGCCAGCGCTCTATCCACTGAGCTACGGGGGCACTTCAGCCAACAGAATATAGCAAGCTCAGGCAGGGGTGACAAGGCGCGTGGTTGCTGCCCCAATAGGTTCGGAAACACTTGACATACAACTGAGAGGTGCATATGATTATGCCGCGTTTGTGCAGTGCCGGAATGTCCGGCGAAACCATTTATGTCCGAGCGTCGTTAGTCCGGGAACGGACTCGACAGATTGGACTTCGACCCATAGGAATCATCTCGAGAGGGGGTCAGATGAGAAGGCGTTTCCCCATGAAGGGTATGGTATTAGCCCTGCTTTCTTCCGTTCTAGTATTCGCGCTGATTGCTTGCCAGGGACCACCAGGCGAACCCGGACTTCCGGGTCTGCCCGGCAACCCCGGCAACTCTGGACAGCCGGGTCCTGCAGGTCCTCCGGGCGAGCCGGGACTGCCCGGACTGCCCGGCAACCCCGGCAACCCCGGTAGCGCCGGCCCTCCAGGGCCTCCAGGCGCTCCGGGCCTTCAGGGGCCTCCGGGGGTTTCCCCCGAGGCGGCGATCTCGATTAACAAGACAGAGCTTGCCACTTCCGGCGACCCGATCACGGTGTGGGGTTCTGGATTCCTGCCCGGCGAGCCTGTAACTCTGATGCTCGGAGTAGGTCCGGATCTTACGATCATCGCAGGCGGAGCCAGAGGCTCACAGGTTCAGGCCAACGAAGCCGGCGCGTTCATGGTCTCGTTCGACGAGATCGGCGGCGCGGCAGCCAGCCAAGACAGGGCAAGGGGCCAGAGATCGTTCTTGGCGCACGGGGCTGATGGAAGCAGGGCAAGCGTTCCTGTTAGGGTCATCGCCGCGCCTGCGTCCGAAACATCTGTGGACACCAGCTTGCTCGCGGCAGCAGCAGCCGTTGGCGAAGACATCAGCGTCTGGGGCGCGGGATTCGATGCAGGCGAAGCCGTGACCATGATCGCAGTCGCCGCCGCAGACGGTGGGAACAACCGCATCCTAGTTGGGGCGACAGCCAACGGATCGGGCGCGTTCATGGTGGAATCTCCGAACCCGCTGAGCGCAGGCATCTACACCCTGCAAGCGGTCGGCAACAAGGGTTCCTCGGCAACCGCGCCTCTCGTGGTCGCAGAGGAAAAGTAGCCGCCACCCAACACACAGCCTAGATAGTACGCGCGACGCCTCCGATCTCGGAGGCGTCGTTGTGTGTCACTCACAAACTCCGACATCTGGCGAAATACCTACCCCTACCCTGCCCGCCGTTCCGGTGAAGCGCGGCATACTGTAGTCGCGCCCACGAGCGGCAGCTGCCCTACCCTGCCTACCCCTGCTCCGTTCCGGTGAAGCGCGGCATACTGTAATCGCGCCCACGAGCGGCAGCTGCCCTACCCTGCCCGTCGTTCCGATGAAGCGCGGAGGAGGGAGGACACACATGGGAAGGGAGTCCAAATAGGAACGGCTCTCGAACCGTCTCTGCCTGTCTATCCGCAATCCTGAGATACTGAGCGCACATATGCGGGGCCGAGGGGCGGGAATAGGCTGGCTGCGGCTGTCCGACCCACGCTTGGTGACAGGCCGCGGCTGGGTGTTGTCAGTACGGGATGAAAACTCAGCCCAAGTACGGGGGCGGTTCGAGGTTAGCCTGAATCTCCGCAGCGGCAACGCGCGCGATGAGAGACGTGGGGCCTTCTCGTCCGAGCAGCGGGCGGCGCTCACTACCTCTGTGCCGAGTCTGCTGTACTCGCGCTACTCGCTTGCAACGCGCGCGATGAGAGACGTGGGGCCTTCTCGTCCGAGCAGCGGGCGGCGCTCACTACCTCTATGCCGAGTCTGCTGTACTCGCGCTACTCGCTATCGCTCCGCGCTTGCAACGCGCACGATGAGAGACGTGGGCCTTCGCCCGATGGTGCTTATGACTTCGATGCTGAGTCTGCCGTACTCGACGGTATCGCCGGCTACTGGTATCTTTCCCAGCTGATCGAACACCAAGCCGCCGATGGTATCGAACCCGTCGCCAACGATCTGCACGCCGAGCGTTTCGTTGAGGTCGTCGATCGGAACTCGGGCGTCCACCAAGAACCTCGATGGACTCAAGCTCTGAATCTCCGACTCCTCCGTGTCGAACTCGTCTCGAATCTCGCCCACTATCTCTTCGAGCAGATCCTCGATGGTGACGATTCCCGAAACGCCTCCGTACTCGTCCACCACCACTGCCAGATGAGTTCGCTTCTGCTGAAACTCTTCGAGAAGCTCTTCGAGCGTCTTGGACTCGGGTATGAACAGCGGATCTCGGCACACGTCTCGGGCTGTAATCTTGGAAGGGTCGCATCCGCTCACGAGCTTCTGAAGGACGTCTCTGGCGTGCGCAATGCCCGATACTCTATCCAAGTCCCGCTCGAACACTGGCACTCGGCTGTGACCTGCGGAGTTCATCTCTTCCGCCAGCGCATCGAGCGACTCGCTGGACTCGACCGCCACAATATCGACTCTCGGCACCATTATCTCGCGCGCCACCGTCTTGTCCAGCCGCACCACTCCCCTGATCATCCTCATCTCGTACTCGTCCAGCGGCTCGTCGTGTGTATCGACGGAGATCTCGAAGTCCATGTCGGGGGCGGTCTGGTCGGAGGCGAGGCTGTGGAGTATGTACGAGTGGAGCAGGAGTACGGGTCTGAAGGGAAAAGAGAGCAGCCAAGCCGCTCTGGAGCTGACGCCGAGCATCGCATCCGAGTTCCGAATCCCGACTCCGCGCGCCAAGAAGGTGACGACCATCAGAGCCGCCAGAGCCGCGACCCCATATACGGCGACCAGATCCCAGCGCGCGCCCCAGATGGAGGCGACCGTGACGGCTGCGGAGAGCATCGACGCGGCAAGCGCGGCGAGGCTGACGAGTCTCAGTGAAGCCGTCGGACCGCCGGGCAGATTCGTTAGCAAGCCCAGCGATCTGGCGCGAGACGGAGAGCCGTTCGAGGCCTGTTGGATCGGAGCGCGAAGCGCCGCGGCTATTGCGGCAGCGCCCGCCTCCGAAATCGCCAGGAGCAGGGCCGATACAGCTAGGGCCAGCGCCGATAACGTACTGTCGCTCTCCAATTTAGCGCTCCACTGCGGGGCGGCGGTTCACCAATCTGTGGAACTGGCGCGGGTCCATACGAATGTGGGAAAGTGTGACACGATCATACTGGCAATGCCATCTGGACACGACGCTAGGATCCGCCTTGACTGGGTCTTTTCGATCTGATTCTGGCGGGCGCGCCGACAGCCCCTGAGTCATCCGGCACATCCTTGGTGACCACCGATCCGGTTCCCGTGTAGGCGCGCGCGCCGATTCTCAGCGGCGCTACCATCATGGTGGATGAGCCGATGAAGGCGTCGTCGCCTATCACGGTCGCGTGCTTGTCCTGCCCGTCGAAGTTGCAGGTGACGGACCCCGCGCCGATGTTGACGTTGGAACCCACCTCGGCGTCTCCTATATAGCTGAAGTGTCCGGACTTGGCGCCCTTCCCTATGCGGCTGTTCTTGATCTCGCCGAAGTTGCCGATGTGGACGCCCGATTCCAAGTGGGCACGTGGCCGTATGTGGCTGAATGGTCCGACGCTGACATCGGTCTCTAGGGTCGCATCCTCGACGACCGATGCCACTACGAGGCTGCGGTCTCCTATCTCGGAGTCCGAGATTATCGAGTTCGGGCCTATCTCGCACGCCTCGCCGATGCTCGTCGCACCCCTGACGTGGGTGTTGGGCAGCAGGACGGTATCCATTCCGATCCGAGCGTCGCAGTCGATGTAGACGGACGGGGGATCGGGGATGGAGACTCCTTCCGCCATCCATTGGCGGCGAATCCTGTCGCGCATGATCGCTTCGGCCCTCGCCAGCTCCTCGCGCGTGTTCACACCCCACGCTTCATTCCCGTCGTGCGCGCGGATCGTCTCCACGCGATGGCCCTGCCGCGCGGCGCGCGCGATCAGGTCGGTGAGGTACGTCTCGCCGCTTTCCGACGGCGTCAGACGAGGCAGATTTCGCCAAAGCCAGCGCGTCCGAAAGCAGTACACGCCAACGTTGACCTCGCCGATTGCGAGTGTCTGTTCGTCTGCATCGTTCTGTTCGACGATCGCGGCAGCTCCGCCGCTGGCGTCTCGAACGACTCTGCCGAGTCCATTGGGGTCGATGTCGGTGGACACCAGAATCGTGACGGGAGCGCCGGACCTGATATGAGCCTCTGCCAGCGATTCGAGGGTCGATGACGTAATCAGGGGTATGTCGCCGTTCATCACCAGCAGGTCTTCGTACTCGCGGGAGACCTCTTGGGCTTGGAGCAGGGCGTGGCCCGTTCCCATGGGCTGTTCTTGGACGACGTAAGCGCAGCCGTCACCAATGGCGGATCGCACGGGGGCGGAGTCTGGCGGCGTCACGAATACAATCGGCTCCAGCCCGGCGTCGCTCGCAACGGACGCTGCGATGGATGCCATCGGCTTGCCGCAGACGCGATGCAACACCTTTGGAATGCGTGACCTCATGCGTGCGCCCCTGCCTGCGGCAAGAACTACGGCTGCGAAGTTCGTCATAGGAATGAAACAAAAACGCGCCCAGCCATGAAGTCGCAACTTCCCAAGCCAAGCGCAAAACTGCCGATGAGTCTATGAGGTAGGTCTTCCAATTCGCTTCATGCTAACAGAGGTATAAATGGCTGTCAATCGGGGTATTCTCTTCACGCGCTGATACTATATTGGGCCGCGCCATCGACAACGCCCCGCCAGCGTCTCTACGCTATTGCCGTGCCGCTTCGTCCGGCGCGCCAACATGTTCAGCTGCGCTCGCAACACCGAGCGCAGCCGCAGCCCCTCGTTCCCAATGTTGTCAGCGCGTGAGAGGAGTACCGGCGCGCTGCCCTGTAGATTAGCGGAGCGGCTGGGGTATAATGTCCTGACTTTTGGCCGTATCTGGCAGTTTGGGAGTATCGCATGAAGCTAATGGCAGTCGTGGCAGCAGCGGTTGCAGTCGCGCTGGCACTTGGCGCGGGCTGCGCCGATGGAGCGCAGCCGACACCTGAGCCGTCCCCACTCGATACACCCGCGCCGCCAACGACGTCCAAGCCCGCAGCATCAGGCGGAGCTTCGACCGACAGAGCCGCCTTGACAGCGCTCTACAACGCCGCCAACGGCAGCAGCTGGACGAACAGCACAAACTGGCTGAGCGACATGCCAATCGGGGAATGGCACGGAGTCGCCACCGACGGTAGCGGGCGCGTCACGGGACTGAACCTCTACGACAACCAGCTGAGCGGCGAGATTCCGCCGGAACTGGGCAATCTCGCCAGCCTAGGGTGGCTACAGCTCGGTGACAATCAGCTGAGCGGCAAGATTCCACCGGAACTGGGCAATCTCGCCAGCCTAGGGTGGCTACAGCTCGGTGACAATCAGCTGAGCGGCAAGATTCCACCGGAACTGGGCAATCTCGCCAGCCTGACAGAGCTGTCGCTCGACGATAATCAGCTGAGCGGAGAGATTCCACCGGAGATGGGAAATCTCGCCAGCCTGATAAATCTGTTCCTCTACGACAATCAGCTGAGCGGCGTGATTCCGCCGGAGATGGGAAATCTCGCCAACCTGAGAGAGCTGTGGCTCGGCGACAATCAGCTGAGCGGCGTGATTCCGCCGGAGATGGGAAATCTCGCCAGCCTAGAGGTGCTGCACCTCATCCACAATCGGCTGCGCGGAGAGATTCCGCCGGGGCTGGGCAACCTCGCCAGCCTGAAGGTGCTGTACCTCCCTGAGAATCAGCTGAGCGGATGTGTGCCTGCGGGCTTGCGGCGTGTGCCGGACAACAATTTCTCGGCGCTTGGCCCGCCGTTCTGCGGCGATGCGACCGCAGCCACGCCCACGCCAGCATCAGGCGGAGCTTCGACCGACAGAGCCGCCCTGACAGCGTTCTACAACGCCACCAACGGACGCAGCTGGGCGGACAACACAAACTGGCTGAGCGACATGCCAATCGGTGAATGGTACGGGGTCACCACCGACGGCAGCGGGCGCGTCACGGAACTGGACCTCTACGACAACCAGCTGAGCGGCGTGATTCCGCCGGAACTGGGCAACCTCGCCAACCTAGAGATGCTGTGGCTCGACTATAATGATCTAAGCGGCGTGATTCCGCCGGAACTGGGCAATCTCGCCAGCCTGAGAGAGTTGTACCTCCCCGAGAATCAGCTGAGCGGCGTGATTCCGCCGGAACTGGTCGGTCTTACCAACCTGCGGTGGCTGCATCTCGGCGACAATCAGCTGAGCGGATGTGTACCTGCGGGCTTGCGGCGTGTGCCGGATAACGATTTCTCGTGGCTTGGCCTGCCGTTCTGCGATGAGACCGCCACGCCCACTCCCACGCCCATCGACAGAGCCGCCCTGACAGCGTTCTACAACGCCGCCAACGGCAGCAGCTGGACGAACAGCACAAACTGGCTGAGCGACATGCCAATCGGGGAATGGTACGGAGTCTCCACCGACGACAGCGGGCGCGTCACGGAGCTGGAACTCTACGACAATCAGCTGAGCGGCGTGATTCCGCCGGAGATGGGCGGTCTTACCAACCTGAGAGTGCTGGACCTCCACGACAATCAGCTGAGCGGCGTGATTCCGCCGGAGATGGGAAATCTTACCAACCTGAGAGTGCTGTACATCCCCGAGAATCAGCTGAGCGGCGTGATTCCGCCGGAGATGGGCAAACTCGCCAAGCTGAGAGAGCTGTACCTCCACGACAATCAGCTGAGCGGCGAGATTCCGCCAGAACTGGGCAAACTCGCCAGGCGGCTGAGAGTGCTGGTCCTCTACGACAATCAGCTGAGCGGCGAGATTCCGCCGGAGCTGGGCAGTCTTACCAACCTGGAGCTGCTGTGGCTCGGCGACAATCGGTTGAGCGGATGTGTGCCTGCGGGCTTGCGGCGTGTGCAGGACAACGATTTCTCGGTGCTTGGCCTTCCGTTCTGCGGCGAGACGCCCACGCCCACGCCAACAGCATCAGGCGGAGCTTCGACGGACAGAGCCGCCTTGACAGCGTTCTACAATGCCGCCAACGGCAACGGCTGGGCGAACAACACGAACTGGCTGAGCGACATGCCAATCGGTGAATGGCACGGAGTCTCCACCGACGGCAGTGGGCGCGTCACGGGACTGCAACTCTACGACAATCAGCTGAGCGGCGTGATTCCGCCGGAGCTGGGCAAACTCGCCAAGCTGAGAGAGCTGTGGCTCGACCATAATCAGCTGGGCGGCGTGATTCCGCCGGAACTGGGCAACCTCGCCAGCCTGAGAGATCTGGTCCTCCTCGGCAATCAACTTAGCGGCGTGATTCCGCCGGAACTGGGCAGTCTTACCAACCTCGAGCTGCTGGGGCTCGGCGAGAATCAGCTGCGCGGATGTGTGCCTGCGAGCTTGCGGGGTGTGCCGGAAAACGATTTCTCGGGGCTTGGGCTGCCCTTCTGCGGCGATGCGACCGCCACGCCCACACCCACGCCCATCGACAGAGCCGCCTTGACAGCGTTCTACAACGCCACCAACGGACGCAGCTGGACGAACAGCACAAACTGGCTGAGCGACATGCCAATCGGTGAATGGTACGGAGTCTCCACCGACGGCAGCGGGCGCGTCAGGGGACTGGGCCTCCACGCCAATCGGCTGAGTGGCGAAATTCCGACGGAGCTGGGCAGTCTTACCAACCTGGAGTGGGTACACCTCCAAGACAATCAGCTGAGCGGCGTGATTCCGACGGAGCTGGACAACCTCGCCGAACTGACACATCTGGTCCTCCTCGGCAATCAGCTGAGCGGCGTGATTCCGACGGAACTGGGCAACCTCTCCAAGCTGAAAGAGCTGTGGCTCGGCGACAATCAGCTGAGCGGCGTGATTCCGACGGAGCTGGGCAACCTCGCCAGCCTGAGAGTGCTGTACCTCCCCGATAATCGGCTGAGCGGCGTGATTCCGACGGAGCTGGGAAATCTTGCCAACCTAGAGCTGCTGTGGCTCGGCGACAATCAGCTGAGCGGATGTGTGCCTGCGGGCTTGCGGCGTGTGCAGGACAACGATTTCTCGGTGCTTGGCCTGCCGTTCTGCGACGAGACGCCCACGCCCACGCCAACAGCATCAGTCGGAGCTTCGACGGACAGAGCCGCCTTGACAGCGCTCTACAAAGCCGCCAACGGCAACAGCTGGGCGGACAACACAAACTGGCTGAGCGACATGCCAATCGGTGAATGGTACGGAGTCACCACCAACGGCAGCGGGCGCGTCACGGAGCTGAACCTCCTCGACAACCAGCTGAGCGGCGTGATTCCGCAGGGGCTGGGAAGTCTTGCCAACCTAGAGCTGCTGTACCTCCACGACAATCAGCTGAGCGGCGAAATTCCGCAGGAGCTGGGCAACCTCGCCAGCCTGAGAGAGCTGTGGCTCTACGACAATCAGCTGCGCGGCGTGATTCCGCCGGAACTGGGAAATCTCGCCAACCTAGAGCTGCTGTACCTCCGCCGCGGCAATCAGCTGGGCGGATGTGTGCCTGCGGGCTTGCGACGTGTACCGGACAACGATTTCTCGGTGCTTGGCCTGCTGTTCTGCGACGAGACTCCCACACCCACGCCCGTCGACAGAGCCGTCTTGACAGCGTTCTACAACGCCGCCAACGGACGCAACTGGACGAACAGCACAAACTGGCTGAGCGACATGCCAATCGGTGAATGGCACGGAGTCGCCACCGACGGCAGAGGGCGCGTCACGAGACTGAACCTCCACGACAATCAGCTGAGCGGCGTGATTCCGCCGGAACTGGGCAACCTCGCCAGCCTGAGAGAGCTGTGGCTCGACAATAATCAGCTGCGCGGCGTGATTCCGCCGGAGATGGGCAATCTTGCCAACCTAGAGCGGCTGTATATCCGCGACAATCAGCTGAGCGGCGAAATTCCGCCGGAACTGGGCAATCTCGCCAAGCTGAAAGAGCTGTGGCTCGGCGACAATCAGCTGAGCGGCGTGATTCCGCCGGAACTGGGCAACCTCGCCAGCCTGAGAGAGCTGTGGCTCTACGACAATCAGCTGCGCGGCGTGATTCCGCCGGAGCTGGGAAATCTCGCCAACCTAGAGATACTGTGGCTCGGCGACAATCAGCTGAGCGGATGTGTGCCTGCGGTCTTGCGGCGTGTGCGGGACAACGATTTCTCGGTGCTTGGCCTGCCGTTCTGCGGCGACGAGATCCCCACGCCTACCGTCACGCCAACGCCTACCCCCACGCCAACGCCAACATCGGGCGGAGCTTCGACGGACAGAGCCGCCTTGACAGCGTTCTACAAAGCCGCCAACGGTCGCAGCTGGGCGAACAACACAAACTGGCTGAGCGACATGCCAATCGGTGAATGGTACGGAGTCTCCACCAACGACAGCGGGCGCGTCACGGGACTGGACCTCCACGACAATCGGTTGAGCGGCGAAATTCCGACGGAGCTGGGCAACCTCGACAATCTGACAACGCTATTTCTCCACAGCAATCGGTTGAGCGGCGAAATTCCGACGGAGCTGGGCAACCTCGACAATCTGACACATCTGGTACTCTCCTTCAATCAGCTGAGCGGCGAGATCCCGACGGAGCTGGGCAACCTCGACAGCCTGAAAGATCTGGTCCTCTACAACAATCAGCTGAGCGGCGAGATCCCGACGGAGCTGAGCAACCTCGACAGCCTGAGAGAGCTGTGGCTCGCCAGAAATCGGTTGAGCGGCGAGATTCCGACGGAACTGGGCGGACTCGACAATCTGACATCACTGATCCTCTCCTTCAATCAGCTGAGCGGCGAGATTCCGACGGAGCTGGGCGGACTCGACAATCTGACACATCTGGTACTCTACGACAATCAGCTGGGCGGCGAGATTCCGCCAGAGCTGGGCAGACTCGACAGCCTGAAAGAGCTGTGGCTCTCCAGCAATCAGCTGAGCGGCGCGATCCCGAAGGAGCTGGGCAATCTTGCCAACCTAGAGCTGCTGTACCTCCGCGGCAATAAGTCGAGCGGATGTGTGCCTGAAGGCTTGCGGCGTGTGCAAACTAACGATTTCTCGGTGCTTGGCCTGCCGTTCTGCGGCGGCGAGACCGCCACGCCCACACCTACGCCTACAATCACGCCTACGCCTACACCTATCATCACGCCCACGCCTACGCCTACACCTGCCGCCACGCCTACGCCTACACCTACCGCCGAACCCACATCGACGCCTACACCCACGCCTACGCCTACGCCTACACCTGCCGCCACGCCTACGCCTGCCGCCGAACCCATTACCGCCACGCCTACGCCTGCCGCCACGCTCACGCCCAGTTAGCTGCGGATTCGGGGATATGCCGTGTAGAGGGTTGGTCGTCAGCTACGGTGAAAGCTGGAAATATACAAGGCTCGTCTCAGGTGACGTCGGCTGACGACGGAACGGGGCGCTGGTCTGCCCTGCCACTCATCGGCTCTAGTGGACAGATCAGCGTCACCGCAACCGTCGATGAATGTAGTGAGAGCTTTGTCGCCAGTCGACAAGGCGACGATGGGACAAAGCCGCCAAGTGTCTCTGTGAGGAGCGGAGGATGTTCATAATCTGCGTATCTCGGATGCTTTCCAATGCTCCCCAGCGGGGCGGTTGCCATCTGGCTAATCAAGCTGGCTAATCAAGCAGCTGGCGGGGAGACGTTCGAGGGGTGGCGGGTGTGCCAGTCTGTACGCGACTGGTAGGCTCTGGCTATGGCGAGGCAGATATTCTCTCCGTAAGCGCGGGACATGAACTGTACTCCGGTGGGCAAGCCGTCCGGGTCGAAGCCGCTGGGGACGGAGATCGAGGGCAAGCCGCAGCCGTTGCCAATGGCGCCCATCACGTCTCCGGGGCCGGAGGTCGTTCGCCTGAACTGCTGGTCTATTGGGGTCGCGGTGGTCAGGGAAGTCGGCGCCGCCCAAGCATCGAATCCGCTCATGGCGGCGTCCACCTCGCGCGCGATGACGCCGCGCAGACGCAGCGCCTTCACGTAGTCGGTCGCCAGTATCGCAGTCCTAGCGTATGGGGCATGATGATCTTCGGGCGCGGTCAGCTGCTGCGGCCCGCCGTCTGCCAAGAAGTCCTCGAAGGCGCTGGCAGACTCGACCATGAGAATAGTGCGCGTGACTTCCACGTATGGCATGTGCGGCAGGCGGACTTCCTCTACGTCTGCCACGTCCGACAGCGCGGACAAGGCGGCGTGGAAGCTGCTCTTTACGGCGTCCTGCGCCCCCTCGCTCACGTCTCGGATTACGCCGATCCTGAATTTTCTTCCAAGATCGAACGAGTCTCGGTAGGTGAACTCGCGCTGCCACGTGGTGGTGTCTTTGGGGTCGGGGCCCGAGATCGCTTCCAGCACGATGCCGCAATCGTCTGCGGTCAGGCACAGGGGGCCGAGCTTGTCCAGCGTCCAGCACAGCGCCATCGCGCCGCGACGCGACACCCTGCCGTAGGTGGGGCGCAAGCCGGACAGCCCGCAGCTGCTGGCAGGGGACAGGATGGAGCCGAACGTTTCGGAGCCGATGGCGAACGGCACGAGTCCGGCTGCCACCGCCGCGCCGGAGCCGCTGGAGGAGCCGCCTGTCCAGCGGCTAGGGTTCCAAGGGTTGCGCGGGGGGCCTGTGAGCGAGGCGTTGGGCTGGTTGTAGCCCATGCCGCCGGCAAGCTCGATCATCGCCAGCTTAGCCGCCAGCGGCGCGCCCGCCGCCTCCAGACGCTCCACGATGGCGGCGTCGTAGTCGAAGCGCTGATCTCGGAAGGGTTCGGCTCCCCACGTGGTGGGTATCCCCCCGGATGTCGCCAGCAGGTCTTTCGCGCCCCACGGCACGCCCTGAAGGGGGCCGCTCAGCTCGCCTCTGACGATCTGCGCCTCGACCCGCCGCGCGGTCTCCATCGCGCGCTCGCGTGTGACGGTCACTACCGAGTTGTAGGCGGGGCCAAGCTCTTCGAGCCTAGCCAAGAAATGCTCGGCGACCTCTGCCGGAGAGACGCCTCCACTGCCGATCAGAGCGGAAAGCTCCCGAATGGTCTTGAATGTCAGGTCATTCGCCACTGTCTTCGCTCCTGAATGGGCTGAACGTAGAGAACGGCTCCACGTCGTTGGTCAGGCGGAACGAGCGCAGCGGGCGCAGGAAGCCATCCAAGCCGATGACGGAGGCGCGCACCTCCTCCAGCTGCTCGTCGCTCAGCAGACTGCCGTAGCGCTGCTTCACGATGGCGTACATCAGATCTTGTTCCAGAGAGATGGCGGGGTCGGATTTCATCACTGCGCCTCCTTACCATATGTTAGCATGACGAGGACGATCAAACAGGCGCGGCGAGGGGGGGCTGTGAAACTGAAAGCGGGCATATTCGGGTATCCGATCAGCCATTCGATATCGCCGGCGATGCACCAAGCGGCGTTCGACCATGCGCGCATAGACGCGAGCTACACGGCATGGGAGACGCATCCGAGCGCGCTGGCGGACGGGATCTCTAGGCTACGGGGCGAAGAGTATCTGGGCGCGAACGTGACGGTGCCGCACAAGCGGGCGGCGATGGCGTGGCTGGACGAGATTGACGATCTCGCAAACAGGATCGGGGCGGTCAACACCATAGTAAACGTGGGCGGACGGCTGCGCGGGGCGAACACGGACGCGCACGGATTCCTAAGCTCGCTCCAGTCCGAGGCGGGCGTGGAGCCGGCGGGCATGAACGCCGTGCTGATAGGCGCGGGCGGGGCGGCGCGGGCGGCGGCGCACGGGCTGGCGCAAGAGGGCGTGGGCGCGCTCACCATCGCCAACCGCACGCCGGAGCGCGCTGTGTCGCTGGCGGCTGAGATCGCGGGGCGCGGAGTCGATGCGCGCGGAGTCGGGCTGTCCGATCCAGACTTCGGGCGCGCCTGCGCCTGCGCCGATCTGCTCGTCAACTCCTCGTCGGTCGGTATGCTGCACGGCCCCGCCGAGGGGAAATCGCCCGTTCCCAAAGGGAGCATCGGGCGGGGCTGCGTGGTCTATGACATGGTTTACAACCCGCCCCTGACGCCGCTGCTCGCGCTGGCGGCTGCGTCAGGGGCGCAGACGGTGGGCGGATTGCCCATGCTCGTCCACCAAGGCGCGGCTGCGTGGACGATGTGGACGGGAATCGAGGCTCCCATAGACGTTATGTTCGAGGCGGTCAACCAGTGGCGCAAGCGGGGGAATCAGCCGCTTTCCTGAAGATCGCATCGCCGAGGGGAGGGAGGACTTACACTCTCACGAACTTGGAGACCCGCTCCCCCTGTCCTATCTCGGTAACTCGGTCAGCCAGTGACGCAAGCGGGGGAATCAGCCGCTTTCCTGAAGATCGCATCGCTGAGGGGAGAGAGGACTTACACTCTCACGAACTTGGAAACCCGCTCCCCCTGCCCTATCTCGGTAACGTATATGCTGCCGCGCGAGTCGACGCAGATGCCGTGTCCGCCGATGAGGGTTCCCAATCCGGCGCCCTCATTGCCGCGCCAGCGCGTGATCAGCTCGCCGTCCATCGTCCAGATGCTGACGCCGTTGCCCCCGCCCTGCTCGATGACGTAGATTACGTCGTCCTGAATCCAGAGGTCGCCGGGCGCGGTCATGTCGGTCCACTCTTCGATGAACTCGCCCTCGTCCGTGAACAGCTGCATACGGTCGTTCTCGCGGTCGGCGATATAGACTCGGCTGTTGCGGTCGACCCAGATGTTGTGAAGCAGCGCGAACTCGCCTGGGCCTGTCCCCTGACTGCCCCAAGACTTCACCAGCTCGCCCTCGGCGGTGAACTTGTGGACGCGGTGGCCGCCGTAGCCGTCCGAGACGAACATGTGGCCGTCCGGCGCGATGGCAAGGCCGGATGGCATGTTGAACGGCATACCCTGGAACGATGGGGACGGCGCGAGCTTCTCGCCGAGCGTTCGCAGCGCCTCGCCGCCGGGGGTGTACTCGGTGGCGATGTGGAAGTCGCGGTCCACGAGCCACACGTTATCGTTCGGCGCGATGTAGATGCCGTGCGGGTTGGCGGAGAAAGTCCCCTCGCCCCACGAGCTTATGAAATTGCCGTCGGTGTCCCAGATGGTCACCGGATGAAGCCCTCTGCTGAAGATATAGACCTCGTCGCTCGAATTGACCGCTCCGTCAGATGCCGCTCCGAACGCCCAGTATTTGGGCATGTTCGGCCACTCCGGGACTCGCTCGTACTGAAAATCGCCTGATCCTACTACTGCCACTGGGTCGCCTCCCGTGTTCTGGTGATTGTCTGTGGCGGCGATTGTATAGCGAATGTGGGCGTGTGGCTAGTGGTTAGCGCTCGAGGGTGGCGGATGGTACAATCGCGGTGGTTTCGGAATACACATGAACACAGAGGAGGAAAACTCGATGGCAGCAGTGAGAACGGCGAGGTCGGTCTGGACGGGCGATCTCAACAGCGGCGGCGGTCAGGTGACGGCTGCCACTTCCGGCAAGTTTACGGATCTGGACGTGACTCTGCCCACTCGCAGCGGAGAGGCGGCGGGCAACACCAGCCCGGAGGAGCTGCTCGCGGCGTCTCATGCGTCCTGCTACAGCATGGCGCTGTCGGCAGGACTGACGCGGGCGGGGACCCCGCCCGGATCGCTCGACGTGAGCGCGAGCGTCACGTTCGACATGGTGAACGGAGCGCCGACAGTGGTTTCGAGCGCGCTCACGGTGCGGGGCAGCGTGGAGGGCATCAGCGAAGAGGACTTCGCGGCGGCGGCGGAAGCGGCCAAGGACGGCTGCCCGATCTCCCGCGCCATGGTGGGCAACGTGGAGCTGAGCGTAAGCGCATCGCTGGCTTAGGGGGCTTCTAGGGATCCAGGCGAGGGGCGCGGCGAGCCAGCGCTGAGAGCCGCCGAGATATTTCGGCTGCGCTCAGGGTTCGGGATGGCGCGCTGCATTTCGCGCGCCCCTCGTCGAGCGATACCGCAGACCACTGCCGCCAAAGCCGGCGCGGTGGCGATTTGCTCCGCGCTGGACGCAAAAAGCCCCTACAGGCGAGTAGACCAATGCCGCCAAAGCGGGCGCGGTGGCGATGCCGTTCTCAATCGGCCGCATCAGCCGGTCGCTGCGGCGGACACGCTCGGCGCGCTCGCGCGGACAGTCTCGATTCGTCACAGTGGGAGCAGGTCTCGGATGTATCGTCCATCGGTGACGAGTGTCCACGAGGCGGCTCCCCATCCGAAGGCGATCAGCGTCAGCAGAGGGCCTGCGATCCGCTCTCTCTGCGACACTACCCCGTACACGTACAGCAAGAGGAGCGCCGCGCCGTAGGTGACGAGTCCCACCTGTCCGCGCGCCAATACTACGGAGATGGACAGGCACAGGAACACGCTGACCGCCAGCCATATCATGGAGGCGGTCTTGGAGAGTGTGCCGAAGATGGGCGCGGATATGAGCGCGTAGCCGCGCCAGCCTTCGGGAAACAGATCGAACGCCAGATGCACGGATACCCCCGCCGCGAAGCCGGCTATGAACCAGTCGACTCGCTCCAGCCGCGTCGCGCCCACTCCGACAAGAAGCAGAACGGGCAGCAGGAAGCCATGCGTGACGATCGACCTGTGGCGAAGGAAGCGGATCTTCTGGTCGACGTCCGGAAACCAGCTGCCCAGCCACGCGCCGAGCGCAAAGCTCGCTATGGATATCGCGGCGGTCAATAGGTCTGAAATGGCAAGATCGAACACGTCGGGCATCCTGTAACACCTAACATCACATTGGCGCATCACATTGGCGGGTGTCCAGTTTACCCTATCGGAGGCCGTCGCGCAGGGCGAGCGATCTTGACGGGTATTCTCGGCTCGTGAGTCTAATGAAAGTATGTAATACCAGCACGAGTCGAGAATACTATCTTGACGTCCGACTGCGCCGGTTGCTAAGCTGGCGACAGACAGTAGAATGAGATCAAGGCCAAGACGGAGACGAGTAGGAAGGCAGATTCCGGATCAGCGAGCCTGACATGGTGAGAGCAGGCGCCGGAAACCGTCCGAAAATCCCTCCCGAGCCTCGGACCGAAAAGCCGCTAGCGCGGGCGAGTAGGCTCCGGCGGAGTCGCTCTCCGTTACAGGAGCGACCCGGTCGCTCGCCACGCCGAGCCGCCGGGGCCGAGAGTCCGATCCGCCGCGGCGGTCGGGAACGCGGGTGGTACCGCGGGCGCTGGTATTCGCAATATCTTGCTCCCGTCCCTGATTCGAGAATTGGGGACGGGAGTTTTGCTTTATGGGGTGAGACGATGGCGGAGACCGAGCGAAGTCACTGGGCATATACTCTGTTCGTGGAGAACGCGGAGCTGTATCTGCCGTTCTTGGAGAAGGCGAAGAGACGCCTGGCTCCGGCGGAGATCGAGGCGCTGCTCGGGCTGTTCTCTGATCTCGGCGTTCCGGAGCGCGGGCGCGTGCTGGACCTCGCCTGCGGAATCGGCAGGCACGCGGTGCCGCTCGCCAAGCGGGGGTACGACGTGACGGGGGTCGATTTCTCTCCTCTGTTCATCGAGAAGGCGCGGCAGTACGCCGCCGAGCAGGGGGTTCACGCCGAATTCCTAGTCGGCGACGCTCTGGACGTGGAGGACGTTCTGAAGGGCGAAGAGCCATACGACGCCATCATCAACATGTTCACGTCTCACGCCTACTACGGACGCGAGGGCGACGTGAAGATGTTCGGGGGGCTGAGCGCGCTGGCGAGGCCGGGGGGCGTTCTCGTGGTTATGACCGTCAACCGAGACTTCGTTATCAGGCACTATCAGCGCGAGCGCTGGGAATCGGCGGGTATGCACTCGATCAGGCAGCGTCACAGCGTGGACTTGGAGTCATCGGTGATCAACAACACGTGGGAGATATGGGACGTCATGCCCATATTGGCGGATCCGAGGGTGAGCGTGGACATAAGCCTGCGCGTGTACAGCCTTCACGAGATGCGCGCTCTGCTGGAAGAGACGGGCTGGGCTTACCTGCGCGGCATGGGAGCCGAGACGAAGCGAGAGGTTCTCAGGCTGGTTCCTCTCGATGCGGATTCCAGCCGTATGTGGGTGGCAGGGCGCAGGAAGATACGAGAAGCGGCAACGCAGGAAACGCAGGATTAGACGCAAGGAGTTAACCAAGATGTTCGAACCGGTCGGATCGAGGGTCGATTTCGTGAAGATGGAGCAGGACGCCATCGAGTGGTGGAACGCTCACGACATCCCCTCGAAGTACATGCGGCGCAACGAAGATTCGGACAAGCGCTACTCGTTCATAGACGGGCCGATCACCGCCAACAACCCGATGGGCGTTCATCACGCCTGGGGGCGGAGCTACAAAGACCTGTTCCTGCGCTTCCGCAACATGCTCGGCTACAGGCAGCGCTTCCAAAACGGCTACGACGGTCAGGGGCTGTGGATCGAAGTGGAGGTCGAGAAGGAGCTGGGCTTCGGATCCAAGCGCGACATCGAGAAGTTCGGCGTGGGCGAGTTCGTCGACATGTGCAAGGCGCGCGTCGACCACTTCAGCGACATCATCACCGAGCAGTCGAAGCGGCTGGGCTACTGGATGGACTGGGAAGACTCCTACCATACCAAATCGGACGAGAACAACTATACGATCTGGCACTTCCTCAAGACCTGCCACGAGAAGGGGCTGATCTACGAAGGCACTGACGTAATGCCCTGGTGTCCGCGATGCAGCACGGGGCTTTCGGAACACGAGATCGTTACGGAGGGCTACGTGGAGATAGTCCATCCGGGCCTGTTCGTGAAGTTTCCGCTGCTCGACCGCGAGGGGGAGGCGCTGCTGGTGTGGACGACCACGCCGTGGACGCTGTCTTCCAACGTGGCTGCCTGCGTGCATCCCGATCTCACCTACGCCAAGGCTCGGAACGGGGATGACACGCTGTGGGTGGTGGAGGCGCGGCTCTCCACGCTGCGCGGGGATTACGAGGTGATCGAGAAGGTCAAGGGCAGCGAGCTGGTTGGTCTGCGCTATCGAGGCCCGTTCGACGAGCTGCCGGCGCAGGACGGGGCGCAGCACGTGGTCATCGCCTGGGACGAGGTATCGGAGTCTGAGGGAACGGGGATCGTCCACACCGCGCCGGGCGCGGGCAAGGAGGACTTCGCGCTGGGCAAGGAGCATGGGCTGGCAGTCATCGCGCCCCTGGACGAGGAGGGGGTGTTCGCCGAGGGCTTCGACTGGCTCAGCGGAATGAGCGTGTTCGAGGTCAACGAGCCGATCTACGAAAGTCTCAAGAGCAAGGGCATGTTCTACGCTCTGGAGCAGTATCCGCACAGGTACCCCGTCTGCTGGCGGTGCGGCACTGAGCTGGTGTTCAGGCTGGTGGACGAGTGGTTCATCCGCATGGATCCGATCCGCGATCTGCTGATGGAGATTACGGAACAGATCGAGTGGGTCCCATCCTTCGGGCGGGCGCGAGAGCTGGACTGGCTGCGCAACATGGACGACTGGATGATCTCGAAGAAGCGCTACTACGGCCTGGCTCTGCCGATCTTCAAGTGCGAAGGCTGCGGCGGCTTCGAGATCATGGGGTCGGAGGACGAGCTGAAAGGGCGCGCGGTGGAGGGCTGGAACGAGTTCGAGGGGCATTCGCCGCATCGCCCATGGGTCGATGCGGTGAAGATCGAGTGCAGGGACTGCGGCGCAGTGGCGCCGAGAATTCAGGACGTGGGCAACCCGTGGCTGGACGCGGGCATCGTCTCTTTCTCCACGCTGAAGTACAGACACGACCGGGACTACTGGAAGGAGTGGTTCCCGGCGGACTGGATCTCCGAGAGCTTCCCGGGGCAGTTCAGAAACTGGTTCTACAGCCTGCTGACGATGGGGGCGGTGCTTCAGGAGGCTCCCGCCTTCAGGCTGGTGTTCAGCTACGCGCTGATGCGCGACGAGCATGGGGAGGAGATGCACAAGTCGGCGGGCAACGCGATCTGGTTCGAGGACGCGGCGGAGAACATGGGCGTTGACGCGATGCGCTGGACGTTCGCGCGCCACACGCCGGAGAACAACATCAACTTCGGGTACGCGACCGCTGACGAGGTTCGCAGACGCTTCATCATACCGCTGTGGAACGTGTACAGCTTCTTCGTCACATACGCCAACATAGACAGGTTCGACCCGTCCGTGAAGGCTCCGGCGGCGTCCGAGCGGCCGGATCTGGACAGGTGGATACTGTCGGAGCTGCACCAGCTCATAGCGGACGTTACCGCCAGCCTGAGCAGGTTCGAGCCGGAGTCGGCGGCGCGGCGCGCGGAGGAGTTCGTGGAGTCGCTGTCCAACTGGTATGTCCGAAGAAGCCGCCGCCGCTTCTGGAAGAGCGGGCTGATCGGCGGGGACGGGGCGAACGGGCAGGCTTCAGCGCCGGAGGACGTGGCGGACAAGCTCGCGGCGTATGCCACGCTGTACGAGGTCTTGCTGAGTCTGTCCAAGCTGCTCGCGCCCATCATCCCGTTCGTCACGGACGTCATCTACCGCAATCTCGCCGCGCCCAATGGCGGCGCGCGCGAGAGTGTCCACCTAGAAGACTACCCGGTGGCGGACATGTCTCTGGTGGACGAGAGGCTGAACGAGGTGACCCGGCTGGCTCAGCGCGTCTCGTCCATGGGGCGCGCGGCGCGCAGCAAGGCGGGGATCAAGGTCAGGCAGCCGCTGGAGCGCGTCTTGGTCAAGACGAGGGCAGCGAGCGAGCGCGATCTGCTCTCCGCCGCCGCTCCGCAGATACTGGACGAGCTGAACGTGGGCGCGCTCGAAGTGGTGGAGGACGAGAGCGCGCTGATGAGGTACGCGGTCATGCCCAACCTGCGGCTGCTGGGACCCAAGTACGGCGCAGAGGTGGGCGCGGTGCGGCAGGCGCTGGCGCAGGCGGACGCCGCAGCAACTGCCGACGCCATGCGCGCGGGGCGCGCCATAGAAGCGGGGGGGTACAGCCTCGAGCCGGACGAGGCGCTGGTTACGACGGAGGAGCGCGAGGGGCTGTCCACAGCGGTGGACGCCGGCTACGCGGTAGCGGTCAGCACGACGATCACGCCGGAGCTGCTGCTGGAAGGGCAGGCGCGGGAGCTGGTTCACCGCATCCAGAACATGCGCCGAGACGCGGGCTTCGACATCGCCGACTACATCACCACCTACTACGCTGGCGGCGATCTGGGCGATCTGGTCTCCGCTCACGGCGGCTACGTCAAGCAGGAGACGCTGAGCGTGGATCTGGTCGAGGGCGATGCCCCGTCCGGCGCGCACACCGCCGAGCAGCGCTTCGACGGGCTCAGCGCCACGATAGGCTTGGTAAAGAGCAGCGGCTGAGGGCTTTACGCTCCAATCCTAAGCCTCCAATCCTAAGCCCAGTCAGGGGGGCCATCGCATTCGGCGGTGGCCCGTTCCGCTTGCGCGCCACTCGCCAATTCTGCGGATGCGCGATATTGGCGTTGACAGACAGGCACATCGCCCCTATTCTCAATATAAGCGCAGTATTGCACAGTGCAATTTATATCATTCTCTCTGGGGATATTTTGGGTGTCATAAGCACCCCCGATACGAGGAACGAGAGACGCCGGGGCGAGGGGCTCGGGGCTGCGAAAGGGGTTTGCTATTCGCGCTCATCCGCCCCGCCGTCTCTGACCCGAACAGGGCGAGGCGCTCGGGGCTTCGAAAGGGGTTGGTTATGCTTCCGTTGGTTCAATTAAGACACGTCACGAGAGACGACGTACATCGAATATCCGAATGGCTGATGGACGAGGAGGTTTCGTCGCGCTGGTTCGGGCATTACTCCTGCGGCGACCCCGTCCATCGGGGCTACGAGCCTATCCTGATGCTCAACGCCTCGACCGAAGACTGGGTCAGGGTGTTCGACAGGGACCGGAGCAGACTGATCTTCTCGATCCACGCGGCGGACGAGGGGCATATCGGCGAGTGTCAAGCGGTCTTCGACGGCAGGGGCGGCGTGGAGATATCGCTTCTGATCGGTCGAAAGGAGCTTTGGCATCGGGGATACGGGGCGGCGGCGGCGCTTCAGCTGCTCGACCGTATATTCTACGACTACCCGGTGGATCAGGCGTGGGTGAGCGTGCCGCAGGACAACGTGGCGGCGCTGCGCCTGTTCAGCAGGCTCGGCTTCACGGCAGTCAGCGACCGAATTCTCTGCTCTGCGACGGACGGCGGCGCGCTGCGAGCCGTGATCATGGCGCTGGCGGAGTCGGACTACCGACATCGAAAGCTGCCGCCCGAATCGGCGGGAGAGTGTGTCTTTCCAATCGTGACGGTTACGGGCGCGCCGGGGAGCGGCTCGGAGCATGTGGCAGCCGAGAGCGCAAGGCTGATGAGAGCCAACTTCGCAGACGAGCAGATCACGAAAGAGCTGGCGATCCGCCTTCAGCGCACGGAGGGAGAGCTGGAGGCGCTGGAAGCCAGCTACGCTTCGATCTGGGCAAGGATGCTGCGCGCGGCGCTGGAGCCGTGGGAGCGGTACGGGGCGATGGACGCCTCTGCCGACCTCGTGGGAACCTTTACGAGGGTGGATTATATCGAGCCGTTCGATTACCTGACCAAAGAGCAGTACATCGAGGGGCTGAAGGACGTGGTAGCCGCGTCTGTCAAGGACGTGATTACGGTCATCCACGGCCACGGAGCCGTGGGGCTGATTCCAGACGGACAGACGGCCTTCCACGTCTTCATCGACATGAGTCAGGAGAGCCGCGTACAGAAGGCGCGGCTGGAGACCAAGCTGGGGGCGGACGCGGCGCGGCGGACGCTCAGGAGCGCAGACAAGCGGTTCGAATCCATACACAAAGGGCTGTACGGGTTGGACGCGCTCGACGCGAGCCGCTACGACATAAGCATCAACATGGACCGTCTCACGGTGGAGAGCGCGGCGCGGCTGATCTCAGGCGCGGTGGCTCGCTCGACGAGGGCGCAGCCGGTGACGAGGCGGGAGCTTCAGCCAGCCTGAAACGACGTGATGGACAACTGCGCCCAATCTCCGGACTGCTGCGGCATATAGGCTCTCGACAACCTGTTTGTACACGCAATCGCTTCTCCCCCCATTCCGGAGGTCGGGCATACCTGCCCCCGTCTCGAACGAGGCGGGGGCTTTCTCGTCTTGGGCGCAATCATCCTATCGTCTCATCCGCCTATCGTCTCATCCGCCCATCATCCGCCGTCTGGGAGGTCTGCGAGAAACCAGCGGACGGTCGTCTCGAATGCGCCGGGGAAGTCTTGGTGGAACCAGTGGCCGCCGCCCTCCAGCTCGGCGAGGCGGACCTGCGAAGTGGGAAGGGCTTGGCGCATTCTAACCGCCGTCTCGTGCGTCAGCAGCGAGCTCTGCCTTCCGCGCAGCAGCAGCACGGGGCATGGTATGCGCCGCCACGTGTCCCACAGATCGGGGCGCTCGTACTCCGTGACTGTCCTCATGTCCGCCTTCCAGACGAAGCCGCCGCCTTGCGCCGGCTTGGACAGCGCCCGCGCGTGCATCCTCAGCATGTCCGCGCTGGTGTGAACCTGTCTCGCTCCGAGCCGCCGCGCGAAGGCGTCCAGAGTGTTCCACGAATCCGGCTCGCTGGCGATCTGCGCGAGATCTCGGGCTGTCTGCGGGTCGAACGGGTCTGGGTCTATGTCGACCACGATCAGGGCGCGCACACGTTCGGGATGTTCGACGGCGTAGCTCCATGCGTATCTGCCGCCGGCGGAGTGTCCCGCCAGCGCCATCTCGCGCAGGTCGAGACGGTCTGCCAGCGTCTCGACGTCGGATACGTAGTCGGCGTACCTGTACCCGCCGACGCCAGCCCAAGAGCTGTCTCCGTGTCCGCGGCTGTCGAGAGCGACGACCCTGAAGTCGGACGCCATCGACTGCGCGAAGACATCCCAGCTTCGGGCGCAGTCGCGCATTCCGTGCAGAAGCAGCATGGGCGGGCGGCGCGCGCTCCCCCACTCCACATAGTGGAGGCGGACGGGGCCGTTTTCGAGATAGCCGTCTCTTGGTCTTGGTTCGTCCATCCGCTTCCCCCATCTCAGGCTACGGATCCTAGCAGTGGGGGCATTCGAGTTCAAGCGGCGCAGGCTTGGGAAATGACCCCACAGCGTCCGAACCCTTATAATGCCCGTGAAGACGCTAAACAAAGGGGTGAACAGAGATGCAGTCCCAAATCCAGCTGCTTCCGGACGAAGAGATACTGTTCGAGAACGAGAGGGCGGTTCTTACCAACAGGCGGCTGATAGGCAACTTCGGCTCCTCCAGCGCGGGCGGGTTCGATGACGCCGATCTTAGAGAGATTGGGCCGCCCAACAAGTTCAACGGCGGCTACCAGAGCAAGAAGGGCATTGCGCTGAGGCTGCTCGCAGCGGGGGTGGCGGTGCTGGCAGTCAGCATCTTCCTGCCATTCGTCGTGGGAATCGACGGGAGGCTGGAAGCCCTCATCTTCCTCATCGGCGCGCTCGCCTTCGTCGTGGGCATATACCTGCTGCTGAACAGCCTGTTTCGGCACTCTCCCAACACCACTATAATATTCCCCGTACTGGAAGGGGAGGACATAATCGCCTCTTTTCCGGAGTGGGACAACGCCGATGCGGAGGAGCTGTCGCGCCGCTTCGCCCGCGCCAAGCGGGGCATTGGGCGCTAGTCGTCCCCAGCTGCCGAAGCCCGCGCGGGCTGGCGCGTCCGTCCGCCGACCGAACCGACTTCGGGCCTGATTATCGACAGCACGAGGGCGATGAGCATGAGGCAGCCGGATACCAAGAGCGCGCGGCTGAGGCCGATGACGAACGCCGATCTGACCTCGGCTCCGCCGCCATCCGACAGCACCGACAGGTTCGGCTCGAATCCGAAAGACGCCATAGTGAGGGTCACTATGGTGGTGGAGATCGCCACGCCCGATACGTTCGCCGAGGTGCGGGTGAGGTTGACGAAACCGGACACCACGCCGTACTTGTCACGCGGAAGCGACCCCATGATGGCGCTGGTGTTGGGCGAGCTGAAGGTACCCATGCCCACGCCGGACAGTACCATGCCGATGATGACGTGCCACGCGGGGGAGCTGGTGTCGAGCGCGGCTAGGACGAACATCGCGGCGGTGGAAGAGACCATTCCCAGCGCGCTGGGCCAGCGAGTGCCGAAACGGTCCGAAAGCCGTCCGCTGAGCGGACCCAGAATCGCCATGCCAAGCGCGCCCGGCACCAGCAGCCAAGCTGCATCTCTCGCCTCGTACTCCAAGCCCTGTATAAGGTAGAAGGGCATGAGGAAGAATATGGCAGATCCGCCCAGGAACGAGGCGAACCTAGAGGCGATGGACATGGAGAACACGCGATTTCGGAACAGAGACAGATCGAGCATCGGCTCGCGCGCGCGCATCTCCCAGAAGACGAACCCGGCAAGCAGGACTATCGAGGCGATGAAGCCCGCCATGATCGGCCCCGACGTCCAGCCCAGCCTCCAGCCGTTGGTCATCGCCAGCAGAAACGCCACGAGCGCGCCCGAAGAGAGCGCGGCTCCGCCCCAGTCGAACGAGCCGCTGCCGCGAGCGAGCTGCTGCGCCGACCTCCCCTTCAGCACCAGCGCGGACGCTGCCATCGCCACCACGGATACTGGAATGCCCGCAAAGAATATAGAGCGCCAGCCCAGCTCGGATACCAGAACACCGCCGACTATGGGGCCCGAGATCGCGCCGGTGCCGATGACGGCCATGTACAAGCCCATAGCCTTGCCGCGCTGTCTGTCGGGGAACACCTCCGTGATGAACGCCATGCTGTTTGCCTGAACGCCGGCGGACGCCAGCCCCTGAAGTATCTTGACGACCACCAGCATACCGATGCTTTGGGACATGCCGCCGAGCGCCGCCAGCGCAACGAACAGCGCGAAGCCGGTCAGGTAGATGCGCTTGCGTCCGAACATGTCCGAGAGGCGGCCCATAGGCATGAGCATCGCGCTGGTGGCTAGGCTGTATCCGAGCGATATCCACTGGACGGTGGGGATGTCCGCAGAGAATTCGTCTGCGATCTTGGGCAGGGCGATGTTGATGCCGGACTGGTCCATCACGTTGATGAACATTCCGACGGCCACGGCGCCATACGCCCACCAGTGATAGTTGGGGCTGGACGTGATCGCGCTCACGGCTCTTATGCTGATGGAAGGCAAGCTCAATCTCCGCTTGGCTGAGGTTCCGCCTCGCCGACGGGTTCGCGGACAGTGACGTCCTCCCGCGCGGACGGTTTGAGATAGGTGAGAACGATGGAGACGCCGATGAACGCGCCCAGCGCCAAGAACGCGATTCTCAATCCCTGTGTAAACGCCACCTCCACGCCCGCGCCGCCGTCTGCCACCGCGTCCAGCGTCGGCTCGAAGCCTCTGGACGCCATCGTCACGGTGACTATCGTGGTCGCCAAGCCCACCCCCACCACGTTCGCGGTGTTTCTGGTCATGTTGAGGAACGCGGTTGCCACGCCGTACCTCGCCTGCTCCACCACGCTGAGAACCGAGGCGGTGTTGGGAGTGTAGTATATGCCCATTCCCAGCCCCTGCATCGTCATCGCGCCAGCCACCATCCAAGGCTCGGTCTCTACGGTCAGCCTGCCGAGGATGATCAGCGACGCGGCGAGCATCCCCAGCCCCGCGAACTCGATGCGGCGAGGTCCGATCCTGTCGGACAGCAAGCCGGACATCGGCCCAGCCAAGGCGAAGCCGAGCGCGGCGGGAGCGATGAACAGCCCCGCGCTGCGCGGGGACAGGTCGATCACGTCTTGGAGGAAGAACGGCATCATCGAGAATACCGAAGTCCCCGCCAGAAAGCCGAAGAAGCTGGCAGAGGAGCCGAGCGCGAACGTGCGCCTGCTGAACAGATCCAAGTCGAGCATGGGATGGGATGCGCGCCTCTCCCAGTAGACGAACGCCGCCAGCAGCGCCACGCTGAGGATCAGAAGCGCGACCGCGCCGGGGGAAGCCCACCCCAGACGGTACGCTGTGGTCATCACCAGTAGGAAGGAGACCAAGCCGCCCGCTGACATGAGCGCCCCCGCCCAGTCGAACCCGCTGGCGAGCTGTCTGGCGCTCCCGACGCTCGGCGGGTCTCTGTTCAGCACGACCATCGCCGCCACGAGCGACAGGATGCCGAGAGGCGCGCTGGCGGCGAACACCGCGCGCCAGCCGAACACGTCCACCACCAGACCCGCCACTACCGGCCCCATGATCGCGCCCAGCCCGACCATGGTCATAAACATGCCAATGACGCGCCCGCGCTCGGAGGCGGGGAAGGTGGTGGTCAAGATCGCCATTCCGTTGGCCTGAATCATCGCCGCGCCCACGCCCTGAACGATTCGGAAGGCGATCACGGCTATCAGGTTCGGAGACGCCGCCGCCAGCCCCGCGCCGACTACGAACACCGCGAAGCCGCCCATGTAGACCACCTTGCGCCCAACCATGTCGGACAGCCGTCCCGCCGGCAGCAGCAGCGATCCGGTTGCCAGCATGTAGCCCAGCGCCACCCACTGCACGAACGGGATGGTGGCTCCGAACTCGGTGGTCATCAGGGGGAGGGCAAGTGTGACGCCCGTCTGGTCGAGTACGGACACGAAAGTGCCTGCCGCTATGGTCAGCAGTATGAGGCGGCGCCTGCGACGGTCGGCCAGATGGGTGTGAGCGGCGTTCAATATGGGGCTATTCTAGCATGTATAATAGCCCGAACCGTAACTGCGCTGGAGCGATGTACCGTTCGAAGCGCGCGGAGATGAAATGCTGTTCCATTCGCTCGATATAAAGAACATGCTCTCATTCAAGGACGTCAAGATAGAACTTGGCCCTCTCAATGTGCTGATCGGCCCCAACGCATCCGGCAAGTCCAACCTGATCGAGACGTTCGCGCTGCTTCAGGCAGTACCGGCAGACCTAGCAGATTTCTTTCGGCGCAATGGCCCAATCGCCGACTGGCTGTGGAAGGGAGACCTTGCTCCGGGCGCAGTATCCCAAGTGGCAGAGGTCACGGCGACGCTCGACAATCCAACAGGCGCGCAAGAGGCCGACCGACGGCTGATCTACAATCTTCAGCTCGCAGAGAACAACGAGCGCATGGAAGTCGCCGCGGAAAAGCTCGAGAACATCCGTCCCTACTACGATTACCAACGGCTTCCGTTCTACTACTTCAGCGTGGAGAACGGATATGGTCGAGTCTCGCCCCGCAGGTCATACGGCGAGAGCGAAGATTCCGATGGAGAGATTGTCACAAGGCTGACCCCCGAAAACTTCGCCCCCACGCGCTCGGTGCTGAGCGAGATCCGCGACCCGGTCAACTTTCCCGTGCTGACGCAGACCTCTCGCAAATTCGGCTCGATACGGCTCTACCGGAATTGGAACGTGGGGCGAAACAGCCCTGCCCGCCTTCCACAGGCAACAGACGGACCCATTGGCTTCCTCGAAGAGGATTTCAGCAACCTGGCCCTGATGGTCAACGACCTCCAGACTCGTGGACTCGAAAAACCGATGGACGAGTATCTCAACCGCTTCTACGAGACATACTACAGTCTGCGCTCGCGCGTGTTCGGAGGCGCAATACAGCTGGCAGTCAACGAATCGGGGATGTCCAGCTCGATACCCGCAACCAGACTGTCCGATGGTACGCTGAGGTTCATAGCTCTGCTGACCGTTCTGTGCCATCCGCAGCCGCCCGAGCTTGTCTGCATCGAAGAACCGGAGCTTGCGCTCCACCCCAACGCCATGCCGCTGCTGGCAGATCTGCTCAGAGGCGCGTCGGAGCGTACTCAAGTGATCGTAACCACACATTCGCCGGATCTGGTCGATCAGTTCACTGTCGATCCTGACGTCATCATGGTATGTGAAAGGGGTTTCGACGGCGACACTCAGTTGAAACGCCTTCCAGAGGATGAGCTAAACGAGTGGCTGGAAGACTACCGGCTGGCCGAGCTTTGGAAGAAGGGAGTAATTGGCGGCAACCGTTGGTAACCCAAGTAACCATCCATTTCGAGGGGGACGCCAATCTCAGACCCGGTTTCCACGCCTTGCTGAAATCCCATGCGGAGCGGGCGCGCCAGAAGAGGATTGGATTCAAGCTGATCTCTGGCGGGTCCAACGTCGAGACTGTCAAGGACTTTATCAGGTCATGCCGACTGCATCCGTCCGATCTCAACATACTGCTGATAGACTCCGAAGGGCCTGTGCCAAGCACTGCGGGTTTCATAAGGACTCTTCGCTCACGCGACTTTTGGGACGCGAACGCAACATGCGATGATGGCCAGCTCAACTTCATGGTTCAGGCTATGGAATCGTGGTTCATAGCCGATCCGCAGGCTCTGATCGAACGCTTTGGACACAGATTCGACGTCAAGCAGCTGCCCAACCCTCAAAACGCCGAGTCGATTCCGCCCGCTCGGCTAACCGACTCGATCAAGCGGGGCTTGCGATCAAGCGGCGCAAAACGCAGATACGACAAAGTAAGTGACGGCGCGAAGCTGCTCGAACTGGTCGACGAGTCCAGAGTCAGCCGAAACTGCGCGCATTTCAGAAGGCTGCGCGACTTCTTGTCTCAGAGCGTCTGAAGCCACCACCAACCCGCGCCCGCGAGAGAAAAGAAGGGGCTTCGCTGGTGATGGGGCAGCTGCCTTTCGGTATTGGACGAACCCGGCGAGGGGGGCCGTCCTCCGCGATTGTTTCGCCTAGGCGAAATCGGGACCGATAAGGCCAAGGTCACCAGCGAAGCCTTGATAGCATTATCACATCCACACGCCCTGTTCCGTCTACGTGTTTGACAGTCTGTTTTTGGCGGAATCCTTGACACTGCCGTCCTCTCAATTACAATTAGGCGCAACAGCAGAATGGAGACGGTGACATGATCGACAAATTCGGAAGCCTATTCGCCGGACACATAGACCTAGACGACGTGGGATTCGCGGCGACCGCCGCCAACGACCGCTTCTACTCCAACGAGCGCCTCGCAACGGTCTTCGACAAGACCGAAGCCATGTGCGTCCTCATGGACGACCTCGGATATGACGTATTCTGGATGGCTGAGCATCACTTCCAGCCCGAGGGCTACGAGTGCATACCCAACATCCTCCAGCTGAGCGTACATCTGGCGCATCTCACCAAGCAGATCAAGTTCGGCTGCGGGTTCAACATAGCCCCAATGTGGCATCCTCTGCGACTCGCGGAGGACTACGCCACCGCCGACATCCTGACGGGCGGCAGGGTCGTATTCGGGGTTGGTCGGGGCTATCACACCCGCGAAGTGGAGGCGTTCGGCGCTCCCATGATGAGCCAAGACGAGAACCGCGAGTACTTCGAAGAACAGGTCGAGGTGCTGTTCAAGGCGTTCAACAACGAGTCGTTCTCCCATCATGGGAAGTACTACACCATCCCGCCCGAAGTGCCGTACAGGGGATACACGCTCAAGGAGATTTCGCTGGTTCCCAGACCGTTCAACATGCCCGTCGAGTGCTGGCAGCCGATAGTGAGCGCGAGCGAGCGCGGGCTGAACTTCATGGCGAAGCACGGCATCAAGGGAGTCATCGGCGGCGGCGCGGCGCCGGGTGGCGCGTCCGAGCAGGTGGTTCGCAAGTGGCAGGACGTACAGGCCGACCACGGCAACGAGACCGAGCTTGGGGGCGACCTGATACTGGGCATCTCCTTCTTCATCGCAGACAGCGAGGAGGAGGCCATACGGCAAGCCAAGCCTTTCTTCGAGGAGAACATGAAGATGTTCGCGCCGCTCGGATTCGTGAGCGGTCTCAGCGACGATCAGATGGCGGCTCTGGGGGACCCGGCGCGCGCGCCATACGCCGACCTGCCAACCATCGAGCAGGCTGTCGAATCGGGTTCGTGGCTCGTTGGCCGCCCCGAGCAGATAATCGAAAAGATGGAGGAGATCGAAGACCGCTGGCCCGGCCTAGATCATGTCAACATGGGTCTTCCGGTGGGAACGCCGCAGAGTGTGCTGCTGGAGCAGCTGGAAGCGTTCGGGAAAGAGGTCATGCCTCACTTCAAGTCCCGCGTGCGCGAGGCGGAGGCCGTCCCCGCAGACGACTAGCCCACTTTCCATCGCTCTCGTATGGGCGCATCTTGCGGGCGCCCTCGATCTCTTTGGGGGAGGGCGGGCGTCTCACGCGCACAGTCCTCGCTCCTCTCCCTACGGAGGGTGAACCTTCATGCCCCTCATCATAGGCATCACAGGCTCCATCGCCACCGGCAAGTCCACCGCCTGCCGCGCGCTCACCGCTATGGGCGCGGTCCACTGTGACGCGGACAGGCTCGTACACAGGATGTACGATCCCGGCACGGACGCATTCGAGCGGATCACGGGCATATTCGGCGTCGAGATCGTAGGCGAAGACGGCTACATAGATCGGCGCAAGCTGGGCGCGAAGGTCTTTGGCAAGCCGGAAGAGATGAACAAGCTCACCTCCGCCATCGGAAGCATCGCGGACGCCGTGAAGGGCGTGGTGGACGGGTGGAACGAGAGCATGGACGCCAACGGCGTGGCTGTACTGGAAGCCGTCAACCTCATCGAGGCTGGATACGGGCGCTGGTGCAATCGGGTATGGCTGCTCGCGTGCGACCAGAGCAGCGCCAAGCAGCGTCTGGCGGCGCGCAACCAGCTCTCGGAGGACGAGGTGGAGCAGCGCCTAGCCAGCCAGCGAGCTTGGCAAGACCGCGCGCCCGCCGCCGACCTCGTCATCTTCAACAACGGCGCGGAGACGGAGCTGGAGTCTGAGGTTCTAACCAACTTCGAGCGGGTCAGAAGGCAGTGGCTGGAAGGAACCCTCGAACCGTCCGTGTACGCCGCTTGGAGGGAACGCGGATCGGGCTGATGGCTTCGCCGTCATGGGGCAAAGACACCGATGGAGGGAGAGTCTGCCGCGCCGCCTTACGCTGCTCGCTGGCGGCTACATGACCTCCATGCGTCTTGCGACCCACCGGGCTTCTGCTCCGAGCATCTCCACAGGCTCGATTTCGACGTAGATGATGTCATCCCTCACGACAGACTCGGCATCTCTCGATGCCTGTATCCAGAACGTGTAGCTCATCAGGTCCTCGGCGCTTGGGTCAATGTGGATTTCGTCCACGAGAATCGTAATCTGTACTGCTCGCAGCCCTGGGAAGCGTTGGCTCGCCAGAGTGGCACCGACCGAACTCGATTCGAGACCGAGCCTGTCTGCCACATCCACTGTGTGGACATCGGTTACTCGCCCAGCCAGCGTTTCGGCGAGTGATCCTAGCGGATCCATCCTGACCGTTTCACGCGGGCGCACACGCGCTTCTCGGACTCTCCGGATTGCCTGTTCCGAGCCGCGTGTCATCCCAGGCAGCAGGTCGTAGTTAGCGGGCCGGACGCTAAACTCAACCCCTCGCAGCTGCGGCCATGCACTGCGGCCAGAGGGCCTCGGAGGAGTGGGAGGCGACGATCTATATGCGCTCCCGACGCATTGGTGTTCGGGCCACGGTGGGCCGAGGCGGTCGAAAAACACCTTGCTGCCGTGTTCGCAGAAAAAGTAGAAGACGGACTGCCGGCAACTCTTGCAGTTTGTGGGAAACACCCTCGAATTGCAGTTATACGGTCCGTGGATTGGTGGGTACATCTATCTCTCCCATCTCCGCATCGTCATTTTCGCACACGCCCTGGCTTTTTGTCCAGCCCAAGCTCATACAGCGCCGTTCAACACTGGCGGCCCGTCCTCCATCGTCGGCCGCCGCCCGAGGCGTCGCCTACTGGCCGTTTGCGGGCGGCGCGTCGTCGTCTGGCGTCGGCTCATCGAAAGGCTCGCCTTTGGCAAGGGCGGCGAGGCGGCGGCTGTTCCACGCACGCCAGCGGTCGTTGACCTCGGCTCTCGCCTCGGCGATCTGTCTCTCACGTCTCCTCTTCAGCGCCTCTTGCAGCGCTCCGCCTAGTACCATTGCAAACCTACCGGCTACCGGCCGTTTGCGGGCGGCGCGTCGATGTCTGGCGTCGGCTCATCGAAAGGCTCGCCTTTGGCAAGGGCGTCTAGGCGACGGCTGTTCCACTCCCGCCAGCGGTCGACCTCTGCTCTCGCCTCTTCCCATGCCTCTGCTCTCGCCTCTTCCCATGCCTCTGCTCTCGCCTCTTCCCATGCCTCTGCTCTCGCCTCTTCCCATGCCTCGGCCCTCGCCTCAGCTCTCGCCTCGGCGATCTGTCTCTCACGTCTCCTCTTGAGCGCCTCTTGCAGCGCTCCGCCTAGTACCATTGCAAACCTCCCTGCTTCGGTGACTGTTATCGTGAATCCTGCTATGCCTATGCTGCCTTTGCCCACGCTCTCCAAGATGGCGTCAGTGGCGGGAGACCATCCCGCATGGGCTGCCTGTGTGGTCTCGTACCAGACAACTCGCGCTATGTTGATTGTATTCAAAGACGTGAAGATGGCAAGGTAGGTGTTTATCCATTTGGGGTCGATGGCCCAGATGGATTCTCTCTGAGTCGATTGGGGTCGATTGTCTCGTGTCACGGTTGCTCCTGTGTTGTGGTGATTCATCCGTGTTCCATGCCGCAGGAGTTCGCGCCGCCGGAAGCCATCCCCATCGCCCTCGCCACCAGCTCGTATGATCTCACACGGTGATCGAAGTAGTAGCAGTTCGTCACGATCCCTATGTCCGCAGTCTGGTAGCGCTCCGCCGATGCAAGGATCCCATCGCGCACCTGGTTCGGATCGCCCTCGATGTAGCTCTGGGTCGATTGGGCCATATACTCCCGCGCTCGCTCGTCCAGCGGCCAGTCGATTGCCTCCTCCGGCGGCAGAAGCCCGCCTCTGCTTCAGCGCCTCTTGCAGCGCTCCGCCCAGTACCATTGCAAACCTCCCGGCTACCGGCCGTTTGCGGGTGGCGCGTCGTCGTCTGGCGTCGGCTCATCGAAAGGCTCGCCTTTGGCAAGGGCGTCTAGGCGGCGGCTGTTCCACGCACGCCAGCGGTCGTTGACCTCGGCCCATGTCTCTGCTCTCCCCTCTGCTCTCCCCTCGGCCCTCGCCTCTGCCCATGCCTCGGCTCTCCCCTCTGCTCTCGCCTCGGCGATCTGTCTCTCCCGTCTCCTCTTCAGCGCCTCTTGCAGCGCTCCGCCTAGTACCATTGCAAACCTCCCTGCTACCGGCCGTTTGCGGGTGGCGCGTCGATGTCCGGCGTCGGCTCATCGAAAGGCTCGCCTTTGGCAAGGGCGTCTAGGCGACGGCTGTTCCACGCACGCCAGCGGTCGTTGACCTCTTCCCATGCCTCTGCCCATGTCTCCGCCCTCTCCTCGGCTCTCGCCTCGGCGATCTGTCTCTCCCGTCTCCTCTTCAGCGCCTCTTGCAGCGCTCCGCCTAGTACCATTGCAAACCTCCCTGCTTCGGTGACTGTTATCGTGAATCCTGCTATGCCGATGCTGCCTTTGCCCACGCTCTCCAAGATGGCGTCAGTGGCGGGAGACCATCCCGCATGGGCTGCCTGTGTGGTCTCGTACCAGACAACTCGGGCTATGTTGATTGTATTCAAAGACGTGAAGATGGCAAGGTAGGTGTTTATCCATTTGGGGTCGATGGCCCAGATGGATTCTCTCTGAGTCGATTGGGGTCGATTGTCTCGTGTCACGGCTGCTCCTAGTTGTGGTGATTCATCCGTATCTCATGCCGCTGCCAAAACGCACGCCTTCGATTACTCTATCCAAACCTGTGTTGTGGTGATTCATCCGTAGCCCATGCCGCTGCCAAAACGCACGCCTTCGATTACTCTATCCAAACCTGTGTTGTGGTGATTCATCCGTAGCCCATGCCGCAGGGGTTCGCGCAGCCGGAAGCCATCCCCATCGCCCTCGCCACCAGCTCGTATGATCTCACACGGTGATCGAAGTAGTAGCAGTTCGTCACGATCCCTATGTCCGCAGTCTGGTAGCGCTCCGCCGATGCAAGGATCCCATCTCGCACCTGGTTCGGATCGCCCTCGATGTAGCTCTGGGTCGATTGGGCCATATACTCCCGCGCTCGCTCGTCCAGCGGCCAGTCGATTGCCTCCTCCGGCGGCAGAAGTCCGCCGGTGGTCAAGCCCAGCGCCGATACCACCTTGTTGAGGCTGCGAGACGCGCCCACGAACCTTGCCTCCTCCTCAGTGGGCGCGCAGATGACCTGCAACCCCACGTTGACTTTCGGCTCCGACAGGTACTCGGACGGCTGGAACAGGTCTCGGTACAGGTCTGCCATGCGCGGGCCGTACTCGCTGGTGGTGCCGAAGAAATCGGCGAAGCTGAACGGAAGTCCGAGATGCGCCGCCAGCTGCGCGCTGTAGTCGGACGACCCCAGCAGCCACACCTCGGGCGCCGTTTCGGGCGCGCCGCCCGGCTGCGCCTTTATCTCGCGCAGTGGATGACCCTCCGCCATGCTGCCGCTGAGAAACCCCAGCAGGTCTCCCACCATCTGGGGGAACTCGCGCAGCACGTCCACCGGAGGCCTGGGATGGCTGAGGGCGGCGGCGGTCAGGCGGTCGCTGCCCGGCGCTCTGCCTATCCCAAGGTCTATGCGGCCCGGGTAGAATGCGTCCAGAACTCTGAACTGCTCCGCCACCTTCAGCGCCGAGTAGTGGCTCAGCATCACTCCGCCGCTTCCAACCCGGATTCGCTCCGTCCTCGCCGCGATCTGGCCTATCAGCACCTCCGGGCTGGTGCCGGTGAACGACGTGGAGTTGTGATGCTCCGCCACCCAGTATCGGCTGTACCCAAAGCGCTCGGCTCTCTGTGCCAGCGTGACCGTCTCGCGCAGCGCCTCGGAGGGTTTGCCGCCCTTCCTCATGGGGGATTGGTCCACCACGCTCAATACGATTTCGTCTATGTCCGCCATACTCTCGACGCCTGCCGTTCTGGTCATTCCCCTAGATTAGATCACGTGGCTGTTTCCCCTGCGGGCGCATACCGGCCAGCGTGGACGCGCAAGGATGCGCGAGCTGCTCCCCGCATCTGTGGAAAATGTCCTGTTTGGTGGTAGTCTATTGAGTCTCACCAAGCAGGGCAAGCGTTCTCTGCGCCGAAGTCATGGGCTGGGGTATGCCGCAGCATATGCTTTCCAAGAGTCGGCGGAATTGGAAGATTGCAATTTTCGTTGACAAGACGCTTGGACGAATCCTAGAATCGCACGAGCGGCTACTGGCTAGACGAGCATCATACGAGACGGTTTGGCGGACGGACGGCACCCGGCCTCGCCGCCGCATCCGGTCTCTTCGGAACACTTGGCATTGCGCCCCACATGGACACCCAAACCCGGCGACCGCATGGTCAGACACCCGAGACGGGAGGAGTTGAGACCCGTCACGGTGACTGTGGAGACTCGCAAGGTCAACTCCAGAGCGCTGACGTCTCCGCTCATCGTGATCTATGTCTTCGCTGGACTCATAGCGGCTGCAACCCTGCTGCTGATGCTGCCGTTTACGCATCACGGCGAAGGCGCGACTCCCTTCATGACGGCGCTGTTCACGGCGACTTCCGCGGTGACGGTGACGGGGCTGACCGTGCAGGATACGCCGACGTACTGGACTACCGGCGGACAGATCATACTGGCTGCGATCATCTTCGTTGGCGGTCTTGGGTTCATGTCTCTAGCCACGTTCGCGCTGGTCGTGGCGGGGCAGCGGGTGACGCTGTCTCAGCGGCTGCTGATTCGAGAGAGCCTCGGCGGTGACCTTCTGGGGATGGGACACGGCGGACTGGTGCGCCTGACGGTCGGGATCGTGATATTCGCGGTGGGCGTTCAGCTGCTGGGCTTCGTCATTCTCGCGGTCAGATTCTGGTTCTTGTACCCTCCGGAGCGCGCGCTCACTCTGGCGCTGTTTCACTCGATCTCTTCGTTCAACAACGCGGGTTTCGTATTCTTCGGCGAGAGCGCGGGGATGGGCGCGTTCCAGATGGACGGAACGGTCATCGGCGTAACTGCGGGCATGATCTTCATGGGCGCGATCAGCTACGGCGTTCTGATGGACGTCCTGCTGAACAGACGGTTCAGGCTGTTCGGCCTCACGACCAAGCTGGTGCTGACCCTCACGGCGGCGACCATACTGATAGGCTTTGGGATATTCATGACGTTCGAGTATCGCAACCCGCAGACTCTGGGGCCGATGCCGGTCAGCCAGAAGGTGACGACCTCGATCTTCGAGTCGGTCAGCGGAAGGACAGCGGGTTTTACGACGTTCGACTACAGCGAAACCGAGCATGAGACCAACTTCATGATCTCCGGTCTGATGTTCATTGGGGGGGCGTCGGCGTCGGTGGCGGGGGGCATCAAGATAAACACGCTGGCGGTCATACTCGTTGCGGTGGTCTCCACCATCCGAGGGCGCGACAGCGCCTCGGCGTTCGGGCGGGAAATCCCCTCGGAGCAGGTGAGGAGGGCGCTGGTGCTGGGCGCCATCTCGACCGGGATAGTCTTTACGATAGTGGTCGCGCTCAGCATTTCGGACGGCGACCACGACTTCCTCTTCCTGCTCTTCGAGAGCGTGTCCGCATTTGGGACGGTGGGGCTGAGCGCAGGGATCACCTCGTTCCTGTCGCAGTGGGGCCAGCTCATTCTGGTGGCGGCGATGTTCGTTGGACGCCTGGGGCCTTTCACCATCGGCCTCGCTATGGCGCAGAAGGGCAGCACGGACATGTACCGATTTGCAAGAGAACGAGTTACAATAGGGTGAGAACTTCAGCCCGCGCCCGCGCGGGGCCCCAGTGTGTCCGAGGCAAGAGAGATGAAGAAGCAGATAGCAGTATTGGGACTTGGCAGGTTCGGGTCGAGCCTCGCTCGCTCGCTCTACAATCTGGGTCACGACGTCTTGGCGATAGACAAGGACGAGACCCGCGTCCAGAACATGGTGGGAATGTCCACCTACGCGCTGACGGGGGACTGTACGAACGACGCGGTGCTGAAAGAGCTCGGAATACCGGACTATGACGCGGCGGTGGTGGCTATTGGATCGGATGTGGTGTCCAGCATCATGGCGTCCGTCTTGCTCAAGACGCTGGGCGTGCCTTACGTGGTCTCGCGGGCGCACAACGAGCTGCACGGGAACACGCTGGACCTGATTGGCGTGAACAAGGTCGTCCACGCCGAGGCGGAGATGGGAAACCGTCTGGCTCACAACATGTTCAACCCGAACGTGGAAGAGTATCTGGAGATCACCCCGAACTTCGGCATCAGCAAGCTGAGGGTGCCGGACAGGTTCGTGGGCATGAGCCTCAAAGAGCTGGGCTTTTCGAGTCCAAGAAACAAGTACGGCCTGGTGGTGCTTGCCATCAGGCGCAGGCGGGACGTCACCCTGAATCCGGACACGGAAGACAGGCTGCGATCCGGCGATTGGCTGGTCTTGGCTGGGAAGGACGAGATGCTCGACCAGTTGGACGCGCTGGGAGGACAGCCGGTTCCGTCGCTGGCGGCGGCGGCGACGTAGGGCGGTCTCGAAGGTCTCGAGGCGCGCATAGAGTTTGCCGGGAGGGTCCATTTGTTCGGCTGGGCTAGGTGGCCGTCCCGGAGAGGAGACGCGAATCACAAGAGTATGAGGGCTTCTTCGGTACTGGTTCCGGTTACTGGGGCGGACTGCGACGAGGATGTGGTCAGGCTTGGATGCGAGCTGCTCGAATCGAGGCGCAGTCTGCTGCACATTCTCTACGTGATCGAGGTGGGGCGACACTCGCCGATAGACGCCGACGTGGCGGAGGACTACCAAGAGGGCGAACGAGTGCTGAGGAAGATGGAGCAGGTAGCCAACAGCTACAATTGCAGCTCGGAAGCCCATCTGGTGCAGGCGAGAAAGGCGGGCGCTGTGGTGGTGCGCGAGGCGGTGGACAAGAACGTGGACGCCGTAGTGATGGGAACGACCGAAGCGGAGTCTTATGGCTCGTTTTCGCTGGGCGACTACATACCTTACGTGCTGAGACATGCCCCCTGCCGCGTGATCGTCTCCCGCGATCCGAAACCGGCGATGGGCAGTCTCGACGGCTACCGCCGCTGAATCAGGGTGGTGCAGATGTCGAGCCGCTTGGGGTATGCCGTCGCCAGGAACGAATCCGGAAGAGCCGCAGTCGGCGGGTGCGGAAGGACGGGGGCCGAGATAGCGAAGGCGCTGGGCGATCAGGGATACCTCGTTCACATACTCGACCGGGCGGCGGAAGCCTTCGACCGCCTTCCCGAAGCGCGAGGGGCGAGCGGCAGGGTCCAGCCCGTAGTGGCGGACATCACGCTGGAATCTCACCTGCGCGCGGCGAATGTTCACGAAGCGGATATATTCGTGGCAGTGGCAGGCAGCGACGCGACCAACGCGCTGTCGGCGCAGATCGCCCATCATATTCTCATGGTGCCTGTGGTGGTATGCAGGCTGGATGACCCGGTGAAGCGAGACCTGTACGAGAAACTCGAGCTGAGGGCTGTCAGCCAAGTCAACCTGTCGAGGGACATGGTGATGCAGCGTCTGCTGGGCTGACGGGGCGCGTGTGGCACGGATGCGATGTACGCCATCATAGTTGGAGCGGGAAGAGTCGGAACCGCCATCGCGCGGTGGCTGCTGGAAGCCGAGCAGGAGGTTACGGTGGTAGACCGCGACCCCATCCGCTGCGCGAGCGTAGAAGACGAGCTTGGCAGTGTGGCGGTGCATGGAGACGCCACCGAATACAGTGTGCTGAGACGGGCGGGCGCGGCGCGCGCGCAGACGCTGATCGTCACAGGGCGCAGGGACGACGAGAATCTGGTGATCTGCCAGATGGCAAAGCACCTGTTCGAGGTCGAGAGGGTGATGGCGGCTATCAACGTATCGGAGCATGTGGACCTGTTCGACAGGCTCGGGGTGGACGTGTCTCTGGACGTGACTGGAATTTTCGTGGAGGCGTTCCAAGAGAACTTGGGACACATGCTCGCTGAGGAGATCGGAGGCCACTAAATGGGTATCAGGCTGGCGTACCTCGGCCCTCCGGGAACATACAGCGAGGAGGCGGCGGTCGACTACGCTCCCGAAGCGGCGCACGTGGCGTACAGCAGCATTCCCGCCGTGGTCAGATCCGCCGACGAGGGGGAGGTGGACGAGGCTATCGTCCCAATCGAGAACAGTCTCGAAGGGACGGTGACGTTCACGGTGGATCTGCTGATACACCAGTCGAAGCTGAAGATCAAGGGCGAGGTGGTGGTGGCGATTCACCACTGTCTGCTCGCCCAGCCGGATACCAGAATCGAGGACGTGCGCGTGGTGTACTCTCATCCGCAGGCGATAGCGCAGTGCAGAAGCTATCTGAGCAGGCAGCTGCCGGACGCCGAACACGTGGCATCTCTCAGCACGGCGAGCGCGATCGAGGACATGCGCAAGAGCCGCCACCCGGCAGCAGCCATTTCGAGTCGGAGGGCTGCGGATATACTGGATGCCAACATCGTGGAGTCCAATATAGAGGACGTATCCAACAACCAGACGCGCTTCGTGGCGCTGGCTGCCAAGGACGGGCGGCGCACGGGCTACGACAGAACCTCTATATGCTTCGATTTCTCGGAGGATGCGCCGGGCATTCTGTACGATACGCTGGGGGAGCTTGCGTCTCGCAGTGTGAACATGATCAAGATAGAGTCCCGCCCCGACAGGAGGAGCCTGGGGAGATACGTCTTTCTGATAGACGTGGAGGGACACAGGGACGACGCGGTGGTCAGGGACGCGCTGGCTGGCGTGGAGGCGCGCGCGTCCATGTTCAAGATACTGGGGTCTTACCCAAGAGCGGAGGCGCTGGAGTAGGGGTCAGAAGCCGTCGGACTCGGGATCCGACGGCTTCTGAGAATTCCAAGGGCTGGATCGCGCGATCCAGCCCCTGTTGTTTCGATGGAATCCGAGGGCGAACTCGCTACGCGGTTGCGCCGCCAGGGGGCGGCTGCTGTGCGGAGCCGTTGGTTGCCACGTCTCCGCCGGCCGCCTCCTGCGCGCCCACGCTCGGCGCCTCCTGCGTGCCTACGCCGCCCGATGCCTCCTGCGCCTGCGCGCCTGCGTCGGCATCCGCTATGCTCGCATCCGCGTTGGTCGCCGGCGGCGGCTGATGCCCGTCGCCGATTCTGGAGCGTACAGCTTCCACGCTTTCTTGCGCGCTTGCCATCGCGCTGCTGCCTGCCTCGCGCACGGTCTCCACCGTAGAAGCCCCGCGCGCTCTTAGAGAATCCACTGCTGGGCCGACTCTCTGGCCGACGTCAGTGAACTCTGGCATTCCGCGGCTGCGAACTTCGGCTGCCATCTCATCCGCGCGCGTCCTCCAAGACTCGCCGATCTCTCTTAGCTCGGCGCGGGTCTCCGAGCCTGACTTGGGCGCCAGAAGCAAGCCTACCATTCCGCCGATAACGCCGCCTACGAAAAGGCCGAGGACGAATCCTCCGCCACAGTTGTCATTCGCCATTTTACACTCTCCTAACTTCGATTGTGGTTCTTGCGGCCTCTGCCGCTGAAGATTCCCAGCAGGAACCCTGCCATACGGCCCGCGTTGCGCGCCGCGCCGGTGTTGGAGGTCGCAGGTTCTACTACGTTTTCGGAAATTTTCTTGACCGCTTCCTGAACCGTCTCCGCAGTGTCTCCTACGGTGGCAAAAAGCTTCCTGATCATGGCCGCCAGCAACAAGAGCGTTACGAGCGCGACCGCCAGCAACAGCAGCAGAAGAATATCCCTAACCAATCCGACTATGGTAGCGATATTTGAAACTGTATCCACCAACACCCCCATTATTAGACGGTTACAAGATTTATCGTAGCACGGGGCATAGTGCCTCGCAACAAGACAAGCGCGGAAAACGCGACCGGACGAGGCGGATTGCGAACCGCCTAGACATCCCGTCAGCCATGCCCGTTCGGGCGGAGCGCTCAGGGCTTTATCAGCATTCTGGTTGCGCCTGTGGCGTCGCGGCGCTGGGTCAGCACGCTGTGGCTGCGCTCCTCTGCCCATACGACCACGTCGTAGGTGTTCAGCACGTCTGGGATGATGACTTCGATGAAGGAGTAGGAGTCCTGCTCGATCTGGGCGTTGAGGGCGGCGAGGATTCCCGCGCAGGTCTTGCCAGAGCCGTCTATGACGACCCATCCGCCGGAGTCTGCGGACGCGCTTCCGTTCGCTCCGTCTCCTGCCATGATGTGAGCCTCGCGCACGCTGATCTGCCCGGTCTCGCGCAAATCGAGCTGTCGGCTGAACTCGCCCACGGCGTCCCTGTGTACTGCCGCTACTCTGTCGCCCTTCTGGCACACGGCGCCGCGAACGCCCACGATATCCGGGTTGATGCGCGCAAGCTCGTCTAGGTCGTCCATCTTCAGGTGGCCTGACAGCGCGGTGGACATGCCGGCGTTCTTGCCGGACAGGACCATGTCTCTGAGCTGCGATTCGGGCATGAAGTCGAACAGGTTTCTGCCGTCTTTGGTGAGGGTGTCGATGAGCCAGCCATCGCACTTGCCCGCCTCGGCGAGGTCGATCATGTGGTCCGCTTCCAGTCCGTCGTACAGTGGGTTGTCTGCGAACAGCGAGCCGATCAGCTTGGTGTCGAATCCGTTCAGCGCCTCGCGGCACTCCAGCAGGGTCTCCACTGCCTGCTCGTACTCGGTTCGCATGAAGCCCACTTTTACGGAGGTGGCGTCCAGTATGCCGGCGGCGTACACTGCCATCGCCACTGTTCCCGCCTGATTGGGGACGACGCCCAGCGTAACGCTGGCGTGGCGCGAGCCGGGGATGGCGTCTCTAACCGCCTTGACCGTGAGCGGGTGCGCAGAGCCGACGAGCGCCTCCTGAAGGTTCTTTACGTCGACTATGTCCGCGCCGCCGTGAAGAGCCTCTATAGCCTCTTCCAGATTCTGAACGCTTACCATGAGCAACATACGTAATCACCTCGGGCTGATACTCTGTTTAGGGCTGTTCTCATACATATCTGATGCACACGCTATCATCTATTATAGATTATATAGCACGGCACGGCGCACACGCATGAGGCGCGTCCGCCACTGGGTGGATGCGCCTCTGGCATTTGGGCTGCAATGGGGAATCAGGGCATCTGCGAGAGCGCCTCTTCTACGTCCGAGCCGAGCTCTGCCTTCTCCTCTTCGTCGAGATCTGCCAGCGGCGGGCGCACGTGGCCGCCAGCCAGCCCCATCAGCTCGCCCCAATACTTGCACATAGACGCCGGGAGCGCCCCGCCGAACTTCTGGACGGTGTACGCCCACCACTTATCCGACACCTGCTTGATGGGCTTGACGTGGGTGGCGTAGAAATCGTCGTCCAGATCGCCGCGCATCGCCCTGTCTATGAACTGGACGTAGTAGTTCTTCTCCGGCGTGTCGAAGCGCCAGTCGGACGTGTTGGCGAACATCACCTGCTGCTCGAACCCCAGCTCGCGCCCCTTGAACAGTATCCACTCGTCTGGGGTGCTTATTATGGCGTCGCGTCCGACCAGCTGGTGGGTCTCGATGGAGAGCTCGGGGTCGAAGCTGGCTTCCTTCACGCCCACTACGTTGGGTATCCGGCATATGCGCTGGAGGGCCTGGGCGCCCATGATCGCGCCGAACTGCGGCGAGTTGTAGTACATGATGCCGAGATCGGTGTTCTCGGCGAGCAGCTTCACCCAATCGACCACCTGATCCTCTGTGTTGGTGACGAAGTACGGCGCAGCCACTATGAGCAGGTCGAAGCCAACGCCCTCGGCGTGCTTCGCCAGATCGAGCATGGACTTGGCGGAGGTGTGGGAGACGTGGGCGCCGATGGGCCACTCGCCCGCGGACTCCTCAGCCACGATGTCGTAGACGCTGAGGCGCTCTTCTCGGGTGAGGCTCCAGAACTCTCCCATGCCCCAGGTGCAGCCTGCGCCGTGGCTGCCGAGTGAACGGACGTGGGCGATGTTGGCGCGCAAGCCGTCTTCGTCTATCTCGTCATCGGGAGTGAATGGAGTCATAAGAGTCGTCCACTGTCCGCGAAGGTTCTCTCGCGCCCAGTCCATCGCTTCGGTCTTGGTGTACTCTGCCATCTCTCGCTCCACGGTTTTCAGCGCTCGCGCGGCATTGTGAATCTGTGTTCTTAGTCAGAACTCACTTCGGATATGGTAGCTTTGGCGATAGTCAGTGTCAATGAGAAGGGAGAAAATCGCGCTTCCGCAACCTCTGGACGAGGGCGGAACCAGAAGCGGGGCGCGAGGGCCGCCCCCAAACGAACAGGCGGGGGAGTGACAGGGCGCGCCGGGCGTCAGCCGCGCATGGTGGTCTTGTACTCGGTTCTGAGGCAGCGCGTGCAGACGTACATCCTCCGAGCCTTGCCGTCTCTGACGATGGTCGTCCTCTGCACGTTGGCGAACCAGCGCGTGCGCGTGCGTCTCTTGGAGTGGCTGACGTTGTTCCCAGACTGTCCTGCCTTGTTACACAGCTGACATCTTGCCATGATCAACCTTTACTGTATCTCTGCCCTTGATTACAATTGGCTCGATACGCCTCCAATATCCAAGAAGCCGAGACAGACCGAGCAGTGAAACCTTAGCATACGCGCGAATGGGCGGGCAAACGGATCGAGTAATGACTGTTACTGAGAAGAGATACGACGGGCTGGGTCTGGTTTCGATGTTCGCATCGGCGCTGGATCTGCTTCAAGCCAACGTGCCGGAGATCAATCGGCTGAACGTGTTTCCGGTGCCGGACGGGGACACCGGCACGAACATGTACCTGACGCTGCTGGACGTGGTGGACAACTCGCTGCCGCGCGCCGCCGCCTCCGTGGGCGAGACTTCGCGCGTCATGGCGGACGCGGCGCTGGACGGCGGCAGGGGCAACAGCGGCGTTCTGCTGTCGCTGTTCTTCGCGGGCATGGCGGAGGCGCTGGACGGGTGCGACGACTTCGGCGGGCGGGAGCTTGCCAGATCGCTGGCTTCAGCGTCCGTCCACGCATACGGCGGCATTGGCCATCCGCGCGAGGGAACGATCCTGACCGTCATGCGCGAGTCTGCGGACGCGGCGCAGGAGGCGGACTCGGACGATCTGGCGCAGGTGCTGGGGGCAGTGTGCGAGGCTGCGCTGGATACCACAGCCAGAACGCCTACGATGCTGGCGGTTCTGTACAGGGCGGGGCTGGTGGATTCCGGCGGCTACGGCTTCTACGTCATGCTCGAAGGGATGCGCCGCCACGTGACGGGCGCGGGCGCGCTGGACGAGGAGTTCGTACCTCCTCAGCCAGCTGCCGACGACGGGAACATATCCGCCGCCTTCCTCGACGAGATAGAAGAGGAGGAGTACGGCTTCTGCACTCAGTTCGTCATCCACGGAAGCGGGCTGGACAAAGACGCCATCATGCGCCGCCTGATGGAGCTTGGAGACTCTCCGGTCGTCATCGGGAACGATGCTGTGGTGCGGGTTCACGTTCACACCTCCGAACCCGGCGAGGTGGTGGAGTATGGCGAAGGGCTGGGCGAGGTCGGCAATCGGAACATTCAGGACATGGACGAGCAGCGAGAGCGCTACTCGTCAGACCGTCGCGCCGAGCTTGCGCAGGACGACCCGAGCGTGGTCGCGGTGGTGCAGGGATCGGGGCTGGAGCGCATCTTCAGGGATCAGGGCATAGAGAATCTGGTGAGCGGCGGCGATACGATGAATCCAAGTGTGGGCGATCTGCTGCGCGCCATCGAGGACGCTCCCACAGACGGGGTGGTGATACTCCCGAACAACAGGAACATCATCTTGGCGGCGCGGCAGGCGGCGGACAGGTCTTCGAAGACCGTCCGAGTCGTTCCGAGCCGCACCGTAACGCAGGGCATAGCCGCAGGCTGGGAGTACCCGGAGGGGAAGTCTTTGGACAGGCTGGCGGAAGACATGGAGGAGCGCTTAGGCGACGTGCGCAGCGGCGCGATATTCTCAGCTTCCAGAGACTCCGAGATACAGCCGGGGGTCGAGGTAGAGGCGGGTCAGCTTGCCGCCATGCTGGACGATCAGCTGGTGTTCGCATCCGACACGCTGGAGGATACGCTGACGGGGCTGCTGAACAGCGCGATTCAAGACGACTCCGAGCTGGTGACGCTGTACTGGGGTCAGCCGATGGACGCGCAGGGCGCGGAGTCGCTGGCGCGGTGGGCGAAGCGCAGCTTCCCGGAGATCGAGTTCGAGGCAGTAGAGGGGGGGCAGGCGCACTATCACCTGTTCCTTTCAATAGAGTAGGGAGAATCACATGGCCGTTCGAGTAGTCACAGACAGCACCGCGGATCTACCGTCCGAGATCGTGGAAGATCTCGGCATAACAGTCGTGCCGGCAAACGTTCGCTTCGGCAACGAGGCTTACAAAGACGGGGTGGATCTGACGGCTGACGAATTTTTCGACAAGCTGCTGAATGGCCCGGACTTTCCGACCACGTCTCAGCCGTCGATAGGGGAGTTCAGGGACGCCTACACGCAGGCAGCCGCCGATGCGGACGGCATCGTGTCCGTCCACGTGTCGGGCAAGCTGAGCGGCACCATGAACTCGGCGCGGCAAGGGGCGCAGCAAGCCGCGCTCGACTGCCCGATAGAGATTCTGGACACTCAGCAGGCGTCCATGGGGAGCGGGCTGGTAGCCATAGAAGCCGCGCGCGCGGCGCAGAGGGGCGCAGCGGTGGAGGAGGTGGCAGCCATAGCCGCGAGCGCGATTCGCAGAAGCCAATGCTTCGCGCTGCTGGACACGCTGGAATATCTGGTGAAGGGCGGCAGGCTAGGCAAGGCGCGCGGCATGATCGGAAGCCTGCTGCGCATAAAGCCGCTCATAATCTTGCAGGACGGCGAGGTTCACGATCTGGCGAAGGAGCGCACGCGCGGCAAGGCTATGGCTCGTCTGCGGCGCACCGCCGAGCAGTTCGCGCCCCTCGAAACCGCCGCCGTCATGTACAGCACCAATGCAGACGAAGCCGTCCAGCTAGCGGAGTCGCTGGGGTCGCTGGTGGAAGGGTCGGCAACGCCGATTACAGCCCGTTTCGGTCCTGCGCTCGGAACCTACGTGGGCCCGAACTCGCTCGGCATCGTACTGCTCAGCGCGGGGGATTAACCTTCACGCTAACCATCTTCTCCGTATAAAGGGGGATATTCGATCAGCGGAGTGGCGCTCTCGTGGACGACAACGAACAGGCTATCCGATCTCTGTACAGCATGTTGAGGCAGGAGCGCGCGCGCGGCTTCGACAACAGGGCGGTCATTGGCGGTCTGGATGGGTTTCTCGACCGCAGCGCCGCGCATCTCGGCACGCTCATCGAGCGGTCTTCGCCCTACTCGTCTCTGTCGCCGGAGCAGAGGGCGGACTGGGCAGGGCGCGCCGTGGAGAGGATGCGGGGGGCGCTCGCCGCGCGCGCTTCGGCGTCTCCGGCTGGGCGGACCTCCGCAGGGAAGATCGCAGAGAAAGCCGCCGCGCCGCGCTATCGCCCTGCCCCGCCGCGAGCTGCCAGAAAACCGCGCCCTCCCGATCCTCCGATGAACCTCTCGGACGACATATCTCAGATGCGGGGCGTGTCGAAGAAGAACCTGCCCCGACTGCGAAATCTGGGCATCGAGACTGTGGGCGACCTCGTTCAGGCGTTTCCGGGTCGGCACAACGACTTCAGCAGCATCAGGCCGGTGGCTCAGCTCGTGCCGGGAGACGGTCAGACTGCCATGCTCACCGTCTGGGAGGCGTCTCAGACGATGCTCGGAAGGCAGAAATCCACTCAGGCGGTTCTGGGCGACGAGACGGGCAGCGTGCGCGCCGTCTGGTTCGGCAACCCGTGGCTGGCGAACCATCTCAAGGCGGGGACGCAGGTAGTCCTGAGCGGAAAGGTGAGCGTCTTTCGCGGCAGTCTCGTATTCCAGGGGCCGGAGTGCGAGACGCTCGATGAAGACGAGGGCTTGGCTCACACCGGCAGGCTCGTCCCGGTGTATCCGTCCACCAAGGGGCTGACGCAGCGCGCGCTGCGCTCGCTCGTCAGGCGCGCGCTCGTTGGGTGCATCGAGCAGGTGGAGGAGTATCTGGCGGATGACGTTCTGCACCGTTCGGGGCTGATCGGGCTGAGAGACGCCATTCGGCAGATGCACTATCCGGACGACTGGGACAGCCTGGCGGCGGCGCGGCGGCGGCTGGCGTTCGACGAGCTGTTCCTGCTTCAGATGACGGTGCTGGAGCGCAGAAGCGATTGGAAGGCGGAGGGTGTGGGAATTCCGCTGGAAGTGGGCGCGGAGGCGATGGACGCCTTTCTGAAGTCGCTGCCGTTCGAGCTGACGCGCGCTCAAACCAAGTCGCTCAAGGAGGCGCTGAACGACATAGAATCCGACAGGCCCATGAGCCGTCTTCTGCAAGGCGACGTCGGAAGCGGCAAGACGGTCGTGGCGGCGGCGGCGATGCTCGCCGCCGTACACAACGGCAAGCAGGCGGCGCTGATGGCGCCCACCGAGATACTTGCCGAACAGCACTTTCTCACGGTGTGCGGACTTCTGGACGGCCCCGGATTCCAGCCTGCGGGGGGGTACATCCAGCGGCTGGACGTGGCGGGGGCGGATCGCAAGGTGACTGTCGCGCTGCTTCTGGGCGGTCACAGAAAGCGCGAGAAGGACGATCTCTACAGCTTCCTGTCTGCGGGGATGATAGACATAGTGATAGGCACGCACGCGCTTATCCAAGAGGGGGTGGACATCCCAAACCTCGCGCTGGCGGTGGTGGACGAGCAGCACAGGTTCGGGGTGGCTCAGAGGGCGGCTCTGCGGGAGAAGGGGGCGCGCCCGCACGTGCTGGCGATGAGCGCCACGCCCATTCCGCGCTCGCTGGCGCTGACGGTCTATGGGGATCTGGATGTCTCGGTGATAGACGAGATGCCGCCGGGCAGGCAGACGATACGCACCAGATTCGTGGAGAGCGAGCGTCGAGACGCGGCATACGCCTTCGTTCGAGACGAGATCGAGGCTGGACGCCAAGCGTTCGTGGTATGCCCGCTCATAGACGAATCGGAGGCTATCCAGACGCGAGCGGCGCACGAGGAGTACGAACGTCTATCGAAAGAGGTGTACCCGGACAGGGCGATCGGTCTCCTGCACGGTCGGATGTCGCTCCAAGAGAAGGAGGGGGTGATGGGGCGGTTCAAGAGCGGCGAGCTGGACATCCTGGTCTCCACGCCGGTCGTGGAGGTGGGGATAGACGTGCCGAATGCTACGGTCATGCTAATAGACGGCGCCGACAGGTTCGGGCTGTCGCAGCTGCACCAGTTCAGGGGGCGCGTGGGGCGCGGCGAGCATCAGAGCCACTGTCTGCTGATGTCCGACTCTCCGGGCGCGGAGGCGATGCGGCGGCTGAAGCTGCTGGAGCGCATCTCGGACGGCTTCCAGCTGGCGGAAGAAGACCTCAAGCTGCGCGGTCCCGGCGACTATCTCGGCACTCGTCAGAGCGGGCTGCCCGCGTTCAAGGTCGCTCAGATCACGGATCAGGACATTCTCACCCTAGCCCGCCGCGAGGCCGTGCGTCTGCTCGCCTTCGACCGCGACCTGTCCGACCCGAAGCACAGCGCGCTGGCTGCCAGATTCGCGGAGTACAAGGGGCAGACGGTGAGGGAGAACAGCTGAAGGGCGCTCGGACTCAGGCTGACCGTCTGGCGCGCGCGGGACCGCTCCCGATGGTATCGCCCGCTTTCGCGCCGATTCCACAGAGCATGGGATGTTGACACTCTTCCCGAACAGTGAATATAGTTCTCCCAATGAGAATACAAGACGGTGGCGGCTGGGACGGCGGTCATTGGGCGAAGGAGAAGCATGGCAAAGATCAAGCACATCGCGATAGCGAGCCAGGAGCCGGACAAGACGGCGGAGTTCTTCAAGGACGTGTTCGACCTGCAAGAGGTGGGCAAGGTGGAGAACGCGAACGCGAGCGGCTACTACCTGAGCGACGGGAACGTGAACCTGGCCATTCTGAACTTCAGAAGCGAAGTGGTGGCAGGAGCGGAGTTCGGCACCGGGTACGCGGGCATCCACCACATCGGCTTTCAGGTGGACGATGCGGAGGATACGGAGTCTAGGCTTCGGGGCAAAGACTCGGAGCCGCGAGACGACATCAACAAGGCTATGCGCTCCAGCATGGGCAGCGGACACGGCGGGCGCAACGTCGAAACCAAGTACGCGGGGCCCGAGGGCATTATGATCGACATTTCGCAGGACGGCTGGGTGGGGACGGACGGCGGCTAGCGCCGGCCGCTGGCGCGATCCAGCATCTCGATCAATTCTTCTATATCCGCCATCTGCCGGCGCAGCTCGTCCAGCGGCATGGCGTCTATATAGTAGTTTCGGTGGAGACCGTTCGCCGTATTGAACAGAAGGCGCAGTTTGCCGTCGCCCAGCTCCTCGTTCAGGCGTCTGATTATTGTGAAGGCGTCAAAGTGGGTGTCGTATCGCCATCCGCGCTCGGCGGCTACTACCTTCAGGCGATGCGCCACCGCTCCCCACGCCTTCTCGGACGCTTGGAGTCTGTCTCCCGCCTCCAGCTCCCGGCGGGCGTGGAGCATCAGCCGCTGGCTGTGGACTTCGTGGGTCTCTATGGGGGGCGGCAAGGTCATGTCGATCTCCTAACCTGACGCGCTGCGTAGGGCTTGGGGCGGTTCTATCCAGTGGGGACGGATGGGGACGGATGGCGACGGCTAGCTACGCCGGCCGGCGCGATCCAGCATCTCGATCAGCTCCTCCACGTAATCGAGCTGACGGTACAACTCGTCCAGCGGCACGGCGTCTATGTAGTAATCTCGGTGAAGACCGTTCGCTGTGGAAAACAGAAGGTCTATTCTGTCGTCGCCCAGCTCCTCGCTCAGGCGTCTGACGATTATGAAGGCGTCAGAGTGGGTGTCGTATCGCCATCCGCGTTCGGCGGCTACTACCTTCAGGCGATGCGCCACCGCTCCCCACGCCTTCTCGGACGCTTGGAGTCTGTCTCCCGCCTCCAGCTCCTGGCGGGCGTGGAGCATCAGCCGCTGGATGTGAGCTTCGTGGGTATCTGTCTCTATCGGGGGCGGCGGCAAGGTCATGTCGATCTCCTCCTAACCTGACGCGCTGCGAAGGGTTGGGGGCGTTCTATAAAAAACGCCCCCGGATTGTGGGGATGTGGAGTGTCTCGCGGCGGCTACTGGTGGAACAGGTTGAGCGCCGACCCGACATGGAACCATCTGATCTGATCTTCGGCGAAGGAGTGGCTCAGGCTCAGCTCCTCCTCGCTGCCGTCGGCGTGATGGAGTATCGCGGTAACGGGCTTGCCCGGCGCCAGCTCGGACAAGCCGGTTATGCTCATGCGGTCGTCCTCGCGCACCCTGTCGTAGTCGGCGGGGTCGCTGAAGGTGAGCGCGAGGAGGCCCTGCTTCTTCAGGTTGGTCTCGTGGATGCGCGCGAAGCTGCGCGATATGACCGCTGCGCCGTTCAGCAGTCTCGGCGACAGCGCGGCGTGTTCGCGGGAGCTGCCCTCGCCGTAGTTGTCGTCTCCAATGACGACCCACCTGATGCCGCGCGCCTTGTAGTCTCTTGCCACGCGAGAGACTGCCAAGCCCTCCTCGCCGGTCTCGAGGTTCTTGGTCTTGCCCGTCTCGCCGGAGTAGGCGTTGACTGCGCCCATGAACATGTTGTCGCTGAACTTGTCCAGATGGCCGCGCAGGGAGAGCCACGGGCCGGCTGGGGAGATGTGGTCTGTGGTGCATTTGCCCGACACTTTGAGCAGCACGGGGATTCGCTCGAAGTCCTCGCCGTTCCATGCGTCCCAGGGCTCCATGATCTGGAGGCGGTCGGAGCTGGGGTCTACCTCCACTACCACATCGCTTCCGTCTTCGGGCGGGGCCACGTAGCTGGTGTCTCCCCTGTCGAACGCCTGCGCCGGCACTTCGGGGGCGACGGCGGGCGGGTCGAGCTTGAACTTCGCGCCGTCTGCGGCGGTCAGCTCGTCCGTGAGCGGGTTGAACGACAGGCTTCCGGCTATGGCGTAGGCGGTGACGATCTCGGGGCTGGCGATGAAGTTCATCGTGGTCGGCTGGCCGTCGTTGCGTCTGGGGAAGTTGCGGTTGTAGGAGGTGACTATCGTGTTGGTCGAGGTGGTCACGTCGCGCGAGCGTCTCCACTGGCCGATGCACGGGCCGCAGGCGTTTGCCAGAACGGTCGATTCGATCTTGTGGAGCGAGTCCATCTGTCCATCGCGCTCGATGGTGGCGCGCACCTGCTCGGAGCCTGGCGTGACCATGAACGGCACGGCTGACTTGAGTCCGCGCGCGGCTGCCTGCTCCGCCACGTCCGCGGCGCGGCTCATGTCCTCGTAGGAAGAGTTGGTGCAGGATCCGATCAGCGCCGCGGAGACGGCGTCTATGAACTCGTTGTCCGCGTCCGCCACCTCAGACGCCATTTCGGATATGGGGCGCGCTCTGTCGGGGGAGTGAGGGCCGACGACGTGGGGTTCCAGCTCCGACAGGTCTATGCGAACCACATGGTCGAAGTACGCATCCGGGTCTGCCTCGACCTCCGGGTCTGCCTGAAGCATGTCGGCGTAGGTGTCTGCCGCCTCGGCGAGTCCGGGGCGATTCGTAGCTCTGAGATAGTTCGCCATGCTGCGGTCGTATGGGAACATCGAGGTGGTCGCGCCCAGCTCGGCGCCCATGTTGGTGATGGTAGCCTTGCCGGTGCAGCTGAAGCTGCGCGCGCCGGGGCCGAGGTACTCAATGATGCTGTTCGTCCCTCCGGATACGGTGAGAAGGCCCGCGAGCTTGAGGATGACATCTTTCGGGGCTGTCCAGCCGCTCATCTCGCCCGTGAGGACTACGCCGATGCGTCTGGGCATCAGGACGTCCCAAGGGAGGCCTGCCATGACCTCCACGGCGTCCGCTCCGCCGACGCCCACCGAGCAGGCTCCAAGGCCGCCCGCGTTGGGCGTGTGCGAGTCCGTGCCTATGATGAGCTGGCCCGGGAAGGCGTAGTTTTCGAGGTTCACCTGATGGATTATGCCCGCGCCCGGCTCCCAGAAGCCGACCCCGTATCTGGCGGCGGCGGATCTGAGGAAGCCGTAGACCTCGTCGTTCTCCGCGAGCGACTCGCGCAGGTCGCGCGCGCCCTCGCTGCGCGCCTGAATCAGGTGGTCGCAGTGGATCGTCGTTGGAACTGCCACCTTGTCGCGCAGCGTCTGCATGAACTGGAGCATGGCCGTCTGACCCAGCACGTCCTGAAGTATGACCCTGTCGGGGCGCACTCTGATATAGGTTGCGCCCGGCGCGATCCGCTGGTTTTCGGGGTCGTCCAGATGGGATAGAAGGACCTTCTCCGCCAGGCTCATCGGCCTGTCGAGCCGCTTTCTGACGATTCCAAGCCTCTCGGTCATCCGCTCGTAGGTCTGGATAGCGAAGTCGGGAGTCGCTTCGATGGTCACCATGTCTCGGTCCTCCTGTAGGGTGGCGCGCTGGGCAATGGCGGCCTAACGGCCAGATCGGGTTTTCTATGCAAAGAGTACCCTGCCTACTGCTTCCCAACAAGCGCGGGCGCGGAGGGCAGGGCTGATCTCTTCTATTCGACTTTGGGGAGTCTTTAGCGAGACATCCCGAAGTACTCGTAGTTGATGTCGATGAACCTGTCCCACTCGGGCGGCGTGTCGTCTTCGGCGAAGATCGCGGTCACCGGGCAGACCGGCTCGCACGCGGCGCAGTCGATGCACTCTTCGGGATGGATGTACAGCTGGTTAACGTCGTCTTCGTCCAGGCCGTAGATGCAGTCCACCGGGCAGACATCCACACATGCCCCGTCCTTAAGATCGATACACGGCTCCGCGATGATGTATGTCATTCCCTTTCATGCCTCCTCAATGATTGGCTGGCGCACCCGAGCGGCCTTCCTGAAGCTGTCCCAATTATAGTTGGGGAGATTGGGCATTTCAACCGAGACTGCGCGAGGCGCGGGCGGCTCAGCCCACCGCCCCGTTCGCCTTCAGCTCGGCTATTCGGGATTCGGAGTAGCCCATCGCGGCGAGTATCTCTTGGGTATGCTCGCCCAGGGCGGGGGAGGCGGATCGGGCTTCGAGCGGCGTCTCGCTCATGCCGATGAGGGGGCCGACCATTCTCACCCGGCCGGCGAGGGAGTGTTCCAGCTCCACCACGAGGCCGTTGGCGTTGACGTGTTCGTCATCGAGCATCTCCTGAAGGTAGCGCACCGGACCCGCAGGCACGCCGACGCGGTCGAACGTCTCCAGCCACTCGCCCACCGTCTTTTCGAGGAACAGCGCCTCCGCCTCCTCGGCGAGGCCGTCGCTCCACTCCACCGCCTCGTTGGTCAGCGGGTCGAAGTCTGGCTCGAATCTCGGATCGTAGATGTCCAGCACGTCCGCCACGCGCTTCCTGAGCCGGTCGCTCAGGCACGCCACCGCCAGCGCGCCGTCCTTCGCCTGATAGGTTCGGTAGTACAGGTTGCCTCTGCGCCACGGGTTGAGCGTTCGCTGGTGGTGCTGATCTATCTCCTCGTAAGACGCGCCCGCCTCGCGCATGGCTTGGATCTCCTCGATCAGATCGGATCTCAGCTGGGCGTCGAAGGCGTCTATCTCCATGAAGCCGCTGGTCTGCACGCCGAGCGCGGAGGCGAGGAGATTCGTCTCCACCATCTGGCCTCTGCCGGTTCGCTCGCGGTGGAACAGCGCGGCGCACACGCCCCATGCGATGGCGATTCCGGTGGCGAAGTCTGCGACGGCGGTCGATGCGACCATCTGCGGCACGCCGTCCTTTATCTTGCCCTCGGCTGCCATAAGCCCGCTCATGGCTTGGATGATGAGGTCGTAGCCGGGCCGGTAGCTGTGGGGCCCGCGCCGCCCGAACGCGGTGTTGTCGCAGTAGATCAGGCGCGGGTTGATGGTGGACAGGGTTTCGTAGTCTATGCCGAGCTTGGAGGCTACGTCAGGGCGCGCGTTGATGACGACCACGTCCACATCCGCAGCCATCTCGTGGACTATCCGAACCGCCTCCGGTCTGGTCAGGTCGAGCGGCAGGCTGCGCTTGCCTCGATTCAGGGACATGTAGGTCTTGGACTCGCCGGGGATGAACTGTATCGCCAACCGCCAAGGCTCGCCCTCCAGCGGCTCGACCTTGATTACGTCCGCGCCCATGTCCGCGAGCATCATGCCGCCGAACGGTCCGGCTATGATCTGGGTGAATTCCATGACTTTGATTCCGTGAAGAGGGCCTGGCATCTTTGGAACCTCCATCTCCAATCACGTTCCATAGCCAAGTAGTACGCCTGAATCGGGGCGGTGTCAAGAGATGATAATATTGCGCTGCTCCAACGAAACGCCGCGCGCGGGCGCGGTTCAGCCCGGTATCGGGGGGTAGTGCGGCGGGCCGTCGAAGAGTGCGGCGTTGTCTATCATCAGGTCTATGAGTACTGGAACCAGGAAGCCCATGATTTCGGCGCCGTCTTCGACCTGACGCCTGTTGACGCTGCTGTTCCAAGTCGCGCCGCCGTGAACCAGCTGGTTGCGGAGTACGTAGAGGCGGTCGAGCAGGGTCGTGAGAACTTCCACGGCTTCGCCGCGCCCGAGCTGATAGCCCGTATGTCTTATACTCTCCTCCAACTTGCGCCGCCAGTTGGAGGCATTGGAATCGCCGTTGTGGTGACGCCAGAAATCGCGGAACACGAACTGGTTGGCGACCAAGCTCACGATCGTCTTGGGGATTTTCAGTATGACGTAATCCTCGATGATGTTCTGCCTGTCCGCCATATCGACTTTCCTGATGAAAGTCTGAAACTCGGAGGCCTCATCGAATTGGCTGCCGGGCAGGTTTCGGGCGTAGGCGGCGTTGAAGGCTATCCAGTAGAAGATGAAGGCGGCGTCCGGATCGTCTTTCTCTTTCTCCGCCCGCTCAAGCCACCTGATGGCGCGATAGGTCCTCAGCAGCTCGTCGGGAAATCGCGGCTTATCCGGAGAATCGGAGGAGTAAGTGAGATGCCTGCCATTGAATTTATCCGTGAGATATTCGGCGTCGATGCGGTTGTCAGCGGTTTTCGTGGACATGAGGGGGAAACCCTTTCGCTTTGGACGTCGAACCTCGTCATCCGCACTCGTATTATAGGGGTATTTCAGCAAGAGGAAAACATCGCTTCCCCATGTGTGGGGGGAAGTGGATGATGATATGCGCTGCTCCAACGAAACGCCGCGCGCGGGCGCGGTTCAGCTCGCTATCACGGGGTAGTATGGCGGGTCGTCGAAGCGTGTGGCGTTGTCTATCATCAGGTCTATGAGTACTGGAACCAGGAAGCCCATGATTCTGGCGCCGTCTTCGACCTGACGCCTATTGACCCTGCTGCTCCAAGTCGCGCCGCCGTGAACCAGCTGGTTGCGGAGTACGTAGAGGCGGTCGAGCAGGGTCGTGAGAACTCCGACGGTGTCACCCTGTCCGAAGTGACGGCCCGTGAGTCTTATGCTGTTCTCCAGTCTGTTTTGCCAGTTGGCGGCATTGGAGTCGCCGCTGTGGTGACGCCAGAAGTCTCGGAATACGAACTGGTTGTCGACCAAGCTCAGGATGGTTTGGGGGATTTTCCGTATGACGTAATCCTCGATGATGTTTTGCCCATCCACCATATTGACCTTCGTTATGAAAGTCCGAAACTTGGCGGCCTCGTTGAAGTTGTTGCCGGGCAGGTCTTGAGCGTAGGCGGCGTTGAAGGCTATCCAGTAGAAGATGAAGGCGGCGTCCGGGTCGTATTTCTCTTTCTCGGCGCGTTCCAGCCAGCTGATGGCACGATAGATCCTCAGCTTACTCGGAGAATCGTAGAAGTATTCGGGATACCTGCCATTGAATTTATCCGTGAGATATTCGGCGTCGATGCGGTTTTCGGGGGTTTTCGTGGACA
>OY282441.1:0-2975000 GCA_958296105.1 uncultured Dehalococcoidia bacterium | reverse complement strand
TTTCGGGGAGAACCAGCTATCTCCGAGTTCGATTGGCATTTCACCTCTACCCACAGCTCATCCCAGCCTTTTGTACCAGACACGGGTTCGGCCCTTCACTCGGCATTACTCGAGCTTCAGCCTGGCCATGGGTAGCTCACTCGGTTTCGGGTCTAATCCAAACAACATCGCAGGCACGTTAGAGGCTTGCCCGCAGGTTTCACGGTTGGAACCGGCCCTCCCTTGGGAGGGCGTCGCCCGCGCGATTCGCCTGAAGGTTCGCCGCCGCCTGCTGAGCGCCCTATTCGGACTCGCTTTCGCTTCGGCTCCGGGACTCGTATCCCTTAACCTTGCTGCAAAGATTAACTCGTCGGCTCATTCTTCAATAGGCACGCAGTCATCCGCCTGAGGCGGACTTCCACGGCTTGTAGGTCTACGGTTTCAGGTCTATTTCACTCCCCGCCTGGGGTACTTTTCACCTTTCCCTCACGGTACTGGTTCACTATCGGTGGCCAAGAGTACTTAGCCTTGGAGAGTGGTCTCCCCGGCTTCCCACAAGATTTCACGTGTCCCGTGGTACTCAACAAACACGCCAGAAGTCCGCTGCCTTTCGCCTACGGGACTTTCACCCTCTGCGGTAGTCCTTTCCAGGAACATTCGGCTAGGCGGCGGATTTTTGACTCCTTGCTCCCTACTGAGAATGGAGCGGGCGCGTGTTGCAACACCTGACAGACATAGGCTCTCATACCACTAAGCCAGCCAGGTTTGGGCTGATCCCCTTTCGTTCGCCACTACTCAGGGAGTCTCGGTTGATTTACTTTCCTCGGGTTACTTAGATGTTTCAGTTCACCCGCTTACCTCTCCGACTGATCGGAGTATCCCGGTATGATCCGGGATGGGTTTCCCCATTCGGGAATCCTCGATTAAGCTCGCTAGACAGCTCGTCGAGGCTTATCGCAGTCTTGCCACGCCCTTCTTCGGCTCTTGGCCCCTAGGCATCCACCGTAGACCCTTAGTAACTTGACCCACATTTGGGCTCATCTGCTTAATTGCATTGTTACTAAAGGACAGGATTCAGTTGTTAAAGTGCTGTTTCAGACTGGAAGTCCCAGCCTGCGCGACCATTCTGGGCAACCCCTGCGCTTGTGTGCGGAGTGCTGTTTCAAGGTCAACGAGATATGATTATACGTATGGCCGGCGGCGGCGTCAAGGGCATATGGGGCAGATTTCGGGAAATGGCGCGGCGAAAGAGAGAAGAGCCTGCGGGTTCGCCCAAGTCGCCCAAGACCGGAATCTGCGCTCGGAAAAGATGTGGCGTCTCTCGAAAGTTCGAGGTGCTTGTCGAACGGTCGTGCCGGGTGCGCGAAAAAACGCGCTCGGCTTCGCGTGCGGCTGCAGCTCGCGCATGGGCGCGCTCGGCTGCGGGAATGCGGCTCGCGCTGGGCGCGCTCGGCTGCGGGAATGCGGCTCGCGCTGGGCGCGCTCAACTGCGTATGTGCGGCTCGCGCGCGAGCGCGCTCACAGGGGCGACCAGAAGCCCAGCACGCCGTCTGCGATGGCGTCCACCGTGCGCGCGGGGCCTGTGTCTATGATGTAGATGCGGCTGTCACGACGCTGAGAGCGGGCGGCGCCTCCGGCAGAGCTTGCCTCGTCCTTGAGACGGCCCGCGAACGTCAGATACCTGCTGTCCGGAGACCAGAGCCGATGTGAGTATGCGTACTGGTCGAAGAACTGGAACATGGTCAGCTGTTCGGCGGATGCGGTGAACTCCACTAGGTCGGTGGACGCGCCGGATGCCACGTCCAATAGCTTCCATCTGAGTCCGCCGCGCGCGTCCGCAAGCTCCACGTAGGCGATCTTCGAGCCGTCCGGCGACCAGAAGTAGGCGAGCGCCGCTCCGAACACCCGCGCTGTCTGCTGAAATGATGCCGCGTCCAGCACTGTGAGCTGTCTGTAGACGAACATGACTGCGCTTCCATACCTGAGCGGCTGGGCGCGGTCTGCCAGCGCGAGGTGCGATCCGCTCTCGGACCACGTGAAGGTGGCGTTGGCGTCCGTTCGGGCGATTGCCTCTCCGAACTCCAGCCCGGATGGAACGGGTCTGCCCGCGAACAGTCCGTACACGGGCGGGATGCGCGATCCGACTCGGAGCAGCACGGTGGGCTGATCGAGGGGCGGACGCCACGCGGGGACGCGATAGGCGCTGGACTCCAGCGCGATTCTTTCGATTGCGGGGCCGTCGTTCGCGCGGACGATGAAGTGGTCTGCTCCGCGATGGACGAGCAGACGGCTGGAGTCGGACGACCACGACATCCAGAGCGGCCCGTTGTCCAGCACGAACTGGGGCGGCTCGTCTGAGTTTGCGTCGCCGATGTAGAGGGACAGTCCGCGCAGCTCGGTCACTGCTACGAATGCCAGCTTGCCGCTGTCGGGAGACCATAGCGGGTAGTGGACGACTCCGTTGGCAAGCAGCCCGGCGAATCCGGGTTCCGACTGGTGGACGGCGCGCAGCTCGCCGCGCGCGCTCACGCTCTCGAACAGCGTCACAGTGGGGCCGTCCGCCGCGCCGGGAACCACGCCGGAGAACACCATGCTCCTAGCGTCTGGCGACCACGTGGGCCAGGTGAAGAATCCGTCTCCCTGGGAGATGGCGCGCTCGTCGGAGCCGTCGGGTCTGTACGATCTGATCTGCGCGTCCAGACCTACGACGGCGATTCTGTTCACCGAGAACGCGGGCGGCCATTCCTCTCCCGCGCCGAGCGCCCCTCCGCGACTGCCGAGAATGGCGAGCGCAGCGAGCGCAGCCACGAGGATAATGACTCCAATCGACCCCCTCGGCGACCGGCTCAACCTTCGATTACCATGTCTAGGCTGACGTTCAGCGCGGGCGCGGAGTGGGTGAGGGCGCCAACGGATATGATGTCGACCCCCGTCTTGGCGATGTCTCTGACGGTCTTCAGGGTGATGCCGCCGGATGCTTCGAGTGTGGCGCGGCCAGCGTTGACGCGCACCGCCGCCGCCATCTGATCGAGGCTCATGTTGTCCAGCAGGACGAGATCCGCGCCCGCGTCCAGCGCCTCTTCGAGCTGTGCGAGCGTATCCACCTCTATCTCGACCTTGATGGTGTGCGGGGCGGCGGCCAGCGCGCGCGTGACGGCGTGGCCGATGCTCTTGCCCTGCAGCGCGAGCGCCTGCACGTGGTTGTCTTTGATCAAGATGCCGTCCGCCAAGTTGCGGCGGTGGTTGCGCCCTCCGCCCATGGTGACCGCGTACTTCTCCAGAGCGCGCAGGCCGGGCGTGGTCTTTCTCGTATCCACTATCTGCGCGCCCAGCCCTGCGACGGCATCCACGTAGCGCTTGGTCTCGGTGGCGACTCCGCTGAGGCGCTGGAGGAAGTTGACGGCTGTGCGCTCTGCCTTGAGGATGGAGGAGATTCTGCCCCGAACCTCTGCCAGCCGATCGCCCGCCTCGAGGGCGGATCCATCGGGCATCAGGGCGCGGGCGCGCAGGCTGGGGTCGAATCGAGTGAATACGGCTGCGGCTAGGTCGATGCCCGCCAGCGCCCCGTCTTGGCGGGTGACGAGCGCGGCGCGTCCCGTGAGGCTCGGCTCTACGAGTATGTCGGTCGTGGGGTCGCCGCTGCCGGTGTCCTCGTAAAGCGCGGTGTCTATGAGATCGCGGATGTGGCTCGTGATGAGCATTGCTCGGGCCGTGCCGTTACACCACTGACAACATGCGGTCGAGCGCCACGGACGCCTCGCGCGCCGTATCCTCCGGAACCTGGATTCGGTTCACCACCACGCCTTCGTTCAGCCCGTCTAGCACCCAACAGACGTATGCGGGGTGGATGCGGTACATGGTGGAGCAGGGGCAGATGACGGAGTCTAGGCAGAACACCAGCTTATCGGGGTTCTCGGCCGCCAGCCTGTTGACGAGGCTTATCTCGGTGCCCACTGCCCAAGCCGAGCCTTTGGGCGCTTCCGCTATGGTCTTCCTGATGTACTCGGTGGAGCCGTTGAAGTCGGCAGCCTGTACGACTTCCATGGTGCATTCGGGATGTACCAGCACGTTGACTTCTGGGAGCTTGGCTCTGGCTTGGGCTATCTGATCTACGGTGAAGCGCGTGTGGACTGAGCAGTGTCCCTGCCAGAGTATGACTTTGGCGTCTATCAGATCCTGTTCGGTGTTTCCGCCAAGCTCCTTGAACGGGTTCCAGAGGATCATATCGTCTAGGTCAATGCCCATATCCAGGCCGGTGTTGCGTCCCAGGTGCTGGTCTGGCAGGAACAGGACGCGGGCGCCGCGCTCGAATGCCCAGCGGAACGTGGCGGGCGCGTTGGATGAGGTGCATACGATGCCGTCGCCGCGTCCGCACAGCGCTTTGATGTCGGCGGTGGAGTTCATGTAGGTGATGGGGACGGCTCCGCCGTGATCGCCGAGTACGTATGTCAGGTCGTCCCAGCAGTCGAGGACGTCATCTATCTGCGCCATGTCTGCCATGGAGCAGCCGGCGGTGAGGTTGGGGAGGATGACTCGCTGGCGGGGGGCGCTGAGTATGTCGGCGGTCTCTGCCATGAAGTGGACGCCGCAGAAGACGATGAACTCGGCGTCTTCCTGAGACGCGGCAAGCTGCGACAGCTTGAACGAATCGCCCTGGAAGTCGGCGAACTTGATGACCTCGTCGCGCTGGTAGTGGTGTCCCAGCACAACGGCGCGCTCTGCGAGCTTGGAGCGGCTCTCGGTGATTCTGGCGTCCAGCTCGTCAGGGGGCATTCGCATGTACTCGATGGGCAGCTTCTGCCAGCGGACGCCAACCGCGAACTCGTCGGCGAGCGATCTGGACGCCAACTCCTCATCGGTGGTGCAGAAGGCGGACTGCTCTATCTCGGTAATCGGTATGGTGGGTGTCTTCAGCTGGGTCGTTGCCATAATGCTTCCAGTCTCTTGTTCGGCTATTCGCCAATCCATTCCGCGCATACATCTGTAAGTCTAGCCGCGCTGATGGCGGTGTTCAGCCGCATCGCGTCTGCGGCGGACGGAACAGCTCTTTCAAGGCTGCCATGTGGTCAGCGGGCGGACTCAGCTAACGCGCCCTGGAGCGACCAGGGGCCGGTTCGCTGGATTTCGATGTCTGCGAGCTTGCCTTCGAGGTCAGCCTCGTGGTCGAAGAACACCAGCTTGTCGTTTCGGTTGCGTCCGAACCATCTTCCCTTGCGCCTGCCCTCGACCAGCACCTGCTGGGTGGTTCCCAAAAGGCGCGCGTTGATCCGGGTGGCGACGGACTGCTGTATCTCCTCTATTATCCCGAGCCGCCGCTTCTTCTCGTCTGCGGGAACGTCATCTTCCATGAGCCTTGCGGCTATGGTGCCGGGGCGTGTGGAGTATGCGGCGGCGTGGACCTTGTCGAAGCGGATGTCTCGCACCAGCTCGGCGGTGCGCTCGAACTGCCGCTCGCTTTCGCCGCAGAAGCCCACGATCAGATCGGTTGCGAGCGATACGCCGGGTATGCGCTCGCGGATTCGCGCGATCTTGTCGCGGTACTCGGCGTTGGTGTATCCGCGCCGCATGTCCGCCAGTATCTGGTCGTCTCCGGCTTGGAATGGCAGATTGATATGCTCGCACACCTTATCGAGGTCTGCCACCGCGCCGATGATGTCGTCGCTCATATCGTTGGGGTGGGACGTCAGGAAGCGCACGCGCTCCAAGCCCTCGACGTCGTTGACGGCGGCGAGCAGGCTGCCGAGATGGACTGAGCCTTCCAGATCGTGGCCGTAGGAGTCTACGTTCTGGCCGAGCAGGGTTACCTCTTTGACGCCGCGCCGCGCCAGATGGGTCGCCTCGTTCGCCACGTCCTCTATGGTTCTGCTGACCTCCCTGCCGCGCCTGTAGGGTATGATGCAGAACGAACAGAACTTGTCGCAGCCGTGGATGATGGGGATGTACGTAGCCACGTCCGGGGTGGCGGAGAGCGGACCTACGCAGCCTTCGGGATCGACGCCGAGCCGTTCTCCGAGAAGCTCGATCAGCGGGTCGTACTGCTGCGGCTGCATGAACACATCCACGTATGGGAAACGTTCGGCGAGGGTATCCTTGCGAGGAGCGACCATACAGCCCATCAGCGCCAAGACCTTGTCGGGGGCGCGCTGCTTGACGGGCTTGAGGTGGGTCAGCATTCCGACGACGCGATCCTCGGCACTCTCTCTGACGACGCAGCTGTTGAGGACGATCACGTCGGCATCCCGCGCGGACTGTCCCCGCGAAAGCCCAAGCTGCCCCAGAGCGCTCTCTAGGCGCTCGGAGTCCGCTCTGTTCATCTGGCAGCCCACCGTCCAGACGTAGTAGCTCTGCATCTAACCCCTCTATTCTCAGTGGTTCAATATATCTGGGAACTATACCAGAGAATACAACGATCATCAAGGAATTATATTGTGAAATTCGACACTATCGCAAGAAGTGATTGCGATATTCGCAATGACCGAGAGGTATGACGACCATTTCAGCTATCGGAGAATTTGTCCGAGCGTGAAGAGCGGCGCGATTAGATAATTTTTTCACAAATTCGCGTAATCGCGGACGTGGAGCGTCTCACCCCGCTGTGTGTCGAACGCCGAGCGGGTCGAAGCCCTCCTGGCTGCCGACCCACACCTCGCCGCCTTCGAAGAACTCCTTCTTCCAGATGGGGACGATCTGCTTGATCCTGTCGATGCTGAAGTGGCACGCCTCGAATGCGTTCTTCCGATGGGCGGACGACACCGCGACCACGAGGCTCGCCTCGCCGATCTCTAGCCTGCCGAGTCGGTGGTGTATGGCGACGCCCTTGAGGTCCCAGCGCTCGCGCATCTCGTCTGCGACTCGCTGAAGCTGCTGGTCTGCCATTGGCCTGTAAGCCTCGTACTCGAGGAGCAGCACGCGGCGGCCGGCGGTGTTGTCGCGCGTTGCGCCCACGAACGTGACGATAGCGCCGGCGCCGGGATGCTCGACCTGAGAGACTGCCAAGCCGGGGTCCAGCTCTTCGTTGGTTATGGTGATCATGCGCCCTCTCATCTGCCGCCGCTCACAGGGGGGATCAGCGCCGCCTCGTCGCCGTCCGAAAGCGCGAAATCGTGATCTCGATACTCGTTGTTGACGGCGACGACTATGCGCTCCGGCTGGGGCAGTCCGGGCAGTGTCATGGCTGCCATCTGCGCGAGGCTGCCCACAGTCGCCCCCTCGGGCGCCTCGATGACGATCTGCCCGACGCCGGCCTTCTCGCGGTAGCTGGCGAATAGTCTGACTGTGATTTTCATGCGCGCTCCCGGCGCAGCCGCGCCCAGCTTATCCAGCCAGCGCGCCGCCGTTGACGTGTATGGTCTGGCCTGTGATGTACGCCGCGCCGTCCGATGCGAGGAAGGCGACGGTATGGGCAATCTCCGCCGGCAGGCCGAGACGCCCGACTGGGATGCCTTCGGGCGCGCCGCCGCCGATGGGGGCGCTCTGCCCCTCGACTCGCGTGGTGTCGAACGCGCCGGGTACGATGTGGTTGACCGTGATGCCGCGCGGGGCAAGCTCGACGGCGAGCGCGCGAGTGAGGCCGAGCGCGCCCATCTTGCCGGCGCAGACGTGCGCCCACTCGGAGCGGCCCCTGAATGCGTTGAGGCCCGAGACGTTGACGATGCGTCCCCATCCGCGCTCTATCATGCCCGGCACGAAGGACTGGCATGCGAAGAAAGGTCCGTCCATGTTGACGGCGTTGACCTCGCGCCAGTCTTCGACGGTCATCTCGGTGAACGGCTTGGACGCCCTCATGCCGGCGTTGTTCACGAGGATGTCCACGCCGCCGAACTCCGAGATCGCCTCGCCCGCCATGCGATAGACCTGCCCCTGGTCGGCGACGTCGGCTATCGTGGCGATGGCTCTAGCGCCCAAGTCTCGCGCCTCGTCCGCCACTGCTTCCGCCTCGTCGCGGTTCGAGCGCGCGTTGACGACCACGCTCGCGCCGCGTCGCGCCAGTTCGAGAATGGTCGCGCGCCCAATGTTGCGCCCTGAGCCGGTGACGAGAGCGACTTTGCCATCGAGTGGGGTGAGTGCCATTTGTGAGAACGAGCCTCCGAATCGGTTAAAGGTCTAGGATACAATAGGATACAAAGGCGTGTTCAATTATGCAGGTCTGCGCCGCCGTGTCTCAGCTGCTCACGCAGGCGTCTCACTTCGGCTTCGACGGCTAGGGCATGGGCCACGGCTGCGTCTCGCTCGATCTCGGCTGCAAGGCGAGCGGATCTTTCGTCGTCTCGATCTGCCTCGGCAGCGTCTCGCTCTGCCTTGAGCTCCTCAGCGTCCGGAAGGTAGCGCGCGGACACGGGGTCGTAGAAGCGCACTCGTCCCTTGTCCCAGCACACGTCCAGTCCCAATACCTCGCTGTATCCCCACAGAAGACCGCCAGGCTCACGATGAATCGCTATCGGAACGTACTTGCCATCCACCAGCCTGTCTCCTGCCAACGGCGCATCGTGCCAGCGGCCTCCGCTCTCGTCAGCGCGCCAGTACTCCAGTACGCGATAACGCGCGTAGGCTTCTCGCTTGATCGTGTAGTCGCGCCAGCCAGTGCTGCGCGACGCCACCTCCATTGCGAAGTCCGGCGGCTTCCCTGCCTCGCTTATCACGTATCCGTTGCGGCCTACTATCCGATCCGGATCCACTCCGAACGCCACAACGCAGTCGGGCGCGAACCACGCGCCCCTGTCCTGCGCGTCTCGGCGAAGGTAGCCCCCGCCGCACACGAGTACGTCTCCGCGCTCCGAGAAGTGCGGGATCAGGGCGCTGTCTATACGGTACAGCTGTCTGCGCTGCTGCATATCGAAACTCTTGGGCGGGTCGGGCAGGGGACAATCCTCAAAGCGCTGCTTCGCCAGCGTGGGCGTTCGGGCTGGGCCTGTGGTCATGGCTGGCCTCGTCACTGCTTGTGTGTCTGTATCACGTGTCGGCTTGCGCTCGGCGACGCGCATACCTTATTCGCTACTCCCGGCGTCCTAGCTGTTCACGCAGGCGTCTCACTTCGGCTTCGGCGGCTAGGGCATGGGTCACGGCGAAGTCTCGCTCGATCTCGGCGGCTAGGCGAGCGGATCTTTCGTCGTCTCGCTCTGCCTTGAGCTCCTCGGCGTCCGGAAGGTAACGCGCGGACACGGGATCGTAGAAGCGCACTCGTCCCTTGTCCCAGCACACGTCCAGTCCCAATACCTCGCTGTGTCCCCACAGAAGACCGTCAGGCTCACGATGAATGGCTATCGGAACGTACTTGCCATCCACCAGCCTGTCTCCTGCCAACGGCGCATCGTGCCAGCGACCTCCGCTCTCGTCAGCGCGCCAGTACTCCAGTACGCGATAACGCGCGTAGGCCTCTCGCTTGATCGTGTAGTCGCGCCAGCCAGTGCTGCGCGACGCCACCTCCATTGCGAAGTCCGGCGGCTTGCCTGCCTCGCTTATCACGTATCCGTTTCGATCTACTATTCGATCCGGATCCACTCCGAACGCCACGACGCAGTCGGGCGCGAACCACGCGCCCCTGTCCTGCGCGTCTCGACGAAGGTAGCCCTCGCCGCACACGAGTACGTCTCCGCGCTCCGAGAAGTGCGGGATCAGGGCGCTGTCTATACGGTACAGCTGTCTGCGCTGCTGCATGTCGAAACTCTTGGGCGGGTCGGGCAGCGGGCTGCCCTCGAAGCGCTGCTTCGCCAGCGTGGGCGTTCGGGCTGGGCCTGTGGTCATGGCTGGCCTCGTCACTGCTTGTGTGTCTGTATCACGTGTCGGCTTGCGCTCGGCGGCGCGCATCCCGTATTCGCTACTCCCGGCGTCTCAGCTGTTCACGCAGGCGTCTCACTTCGGACTCGACGGTCATGGCATGGGCCTCGGCGGCTAGGCGTGCGAATCTTTCGGCGTCTCGCTCGGCCTCGGCTGTCAGGGCATAGGTCACGGCTGCGTCTCGCTCTGCCTTGAGCTCCTCGGCGTCCGGAAGGTAGCGCGCGGACACGGGATCGTAGAAGCGCACTCGTCCCTTGTCCCAGCACACGTCCAAACCCAATACCTCGCTGTGTCCCCACAGAAGGCCGCTAGGCTCACGATGAATGGCTATCGGAACGTACTTGCCATCCACCAGCCTGTCTCCTGCCAACGGCGCATCGTGCCAGCGACCTCCGCTCTCGTCCGCGCGCCAGTACTCCAGTACGCGATACCGCGCGTAGGCTTCTCGCTTGATCGTGTAGTCGCGCCAGCCAGTGCTGCGCGACGCCACCTCCATTGCGAAGTCCGGCGGCTTCCCTGCCTCGCTTATCACGTATCCGTTGCGACCTACTATTCGATCCGGATCCACTCCGAACGCCACGACGCAGTCCGGCGCGAACCATGCGCCCCTGTCCTGCGCGTCTCGACGAAGGTAGCCCTCGCCGCACACGAGTACGTCCCCGCGCTCCGAGAAGTGCGGGATCAGGGCGCTGTCTATACGGTACAGCTGTCTGCGCTGCTGCATGTCGAAACTCTTGGGCGGGTCGGGCAGCGGACAATCCTCGAAGCGCTGCTTCGCCAGCGTGGGCGTTCGGGCTGGGCCTGTGGTCATGGCTGGCCTCGTATGGCGTCTCACTTCGGATTCAGCGGACTCGGACGGACCCCGGTCAGTCCGCAGCTGCCGCGGACCTCTCAGGGGAGCTTACCACCTGAGAGTCGTGCAGGGACTGGATGCGAGCGTCATCGTAGCCGAGGATATCGCTGAGTATCTCGTTGGTATGCTCGCCCACCAAGGGGGTCGCGCCCACGACCATGGGCGTGCGGCTGAACTTGATGGCCTTGCCGGAAACCCACATCGTACCCGCTATTGGGTCTGGCACTTCCATCATTATCTCGCGCTCGGTGAGGTGGGGATCGACGGCTGCCTGCGCGGTGGTGTTCACCGGGGAGCATGGGACGCCGTGCGCGGCTAGGTGGTCTGCGGCATCCTGCATGTTCTGGTCTGCGAACCACGCGCCAAGCTCGGCCTCCAGCGCGTCGGAGTTCTGCGAGCGCAGCTCGCGGCTGGCGAAGCGCTCGTCTTCCAGCCACTCGGGCTTATCCAGCGCGTCGCACAGGCGCTTCCACATGGATTCGTTGGTGGCGGCAATTATCATCCAGCCGTCGGCGGTCTTGAACGTGCCGCCGGTGCCGCGCCCGTTGCCCTCGCGCGGCTGCTCGTAGCCGTCTCCGAGATATGCGGAGATGGGAATTTCGTTGACGGTGTAGCCCGTGTCCGCCAAGCACACTTCCAGCTCCTGCCCCTGTCCGGATATCTCGCGCTCTCGCAGCGCGGCGAGCGCGCCGATGGTCGCGTGCAGAGACGTAATGCGGTCGATCAGAGGGAAGAAGGTTCGGATGGGGGGATCGTCTGGGAAGCCAGTCAGCGACATGAGGCCGCCCATCGCCTGCCCTATGGGGTCGAAGCCGACGCGGTCTCGGTATGGGCCGTACTGCCCGTATGCGGAGACGTTTATCATTATTATCTTCGGGTTCAGCGCCTTGAGCGTCTCGTAGCCAAAGCCCATGACGTCTATGGTGCCGGGCCTGAAGTTCTGAAGGAAGAAGTCTGACTTCTCTACGAGGTCGCGCAGGACTGCCTTTCCTTCGTCCGTTCTCAGATTGATGGCGAGGCTCTTCTTGCCGGAGTTGTACTGCACCCAGTAGGCGCTCTGCCCTCTGACTCTGGGGCCGTTGCGACGGCTCTCGTCGCCAGATATGGATTCGATCTTTATGACCTCCGCGCCCATGCGGGCGAACATCAGCGCGCAGCGAGGGCCCGCCTGATACCTTCCGAGGTCCAGAAGCCTGAGTCCTTCTAGCGGGGTGTCGAGTTTGGTCATGTCAGCTGCGTCCCTTTCTGTCCAGGAATGGCTTGAAGCCCTCCAGCACCGGGGTCGGCGCTAGCTTGCCAGCCTGGTCGTCCATCTCGTTCTGGTAGTGCGATCGCCAGCCCTCGCCTATGTTCCTGAGCAGCAGGTCTTTGACTCCCTGAACCATGCGCGGGTCGTTGTCGGCGATCAGGCGGGCTAACTCCATCGCCTTGTCCATGAGCCGCTCGGAGGGTACGAGGTGGTTCAGCAGCCCGATTCTGTGGGCCTCCTCCGCCTCTACGACTCTGGCGGTGAACAGCAGCTCTTTGGCCATGGGCCAGCCGACCTGCTGGGGCAGGCTCCACGTGGAGTTTACGCGCCCGTACTGTACGGCGAGGAAGCGGAAGCGCGTTCGCTCGCAGCCGACGCGGATGTCGAAGCTGGAGGCTAACACCGCGCCGCCGCCGAATGCCAAGCCGTTGAGCGCGCCGATGGTGGGCTTGCGCGACGCGGCGATGCGCCACGAGTATTCCGACCTGCGCGGGTCCGGAGGAGGCGGGGTGTCCATCCTCGCGTGTTCCGCCATCTCGTGGATGTCGGCGCCCGCGGAGAATGCCCTCTCCCCCGCGCCGGTGAATATGACGGCATGGACGCCGTCATCGTCATCGAGCTGCGCGACCGCTTCGTCGATTTCGCTGAACAGCTTGCGGTTCATCGCGTTCAGCACCTCGGGGCGGTTCAGCTCGATGATGCCTACGCGCTCTCGCACATCCAGCAGAAGGTGTTCGTAACTCAACCGATTCTCCCTGTCTCTCCGTTGGCTTCTGGCCGTATGGTCTTCTGGTGGCGTCATTATATGAATGGCTCGGTGGAGGGTCAAGAAAGATATGGGCTGGCTGCCGTCTCTCGGACGGTGGAGATCCAAGAGGCGCGTCAGCGTCGCAGGCGCGCGCGGGACGGCTGGGCGCGCCGTCTTGCGCGCCACGCTGGGAGCGGCGACGCGGAGAAGATGGAGCGCGCGATCCGACCCTTCGGTTGCAATCCAAGGGCGCATGGGATATAAATTGCGCCGTTCGATCTCTGGTCATTCATGGAGGCTTTCAATGAAAGCAGCGAGAATAAGCGCCCCCAAGACGTGGGAGATAGTGGACGTGGAAACGCCCTCCATCGAGGATGGCGAGTGTCTGATCAGGCTGGAGCGGTGGTCTGTGTGCGGAAGCGACATCCGACACGGCTACGGGCCGGTGTATCCGGAAGAGGAGTACCCGATGAGAGTCGGCGGCCCATGCCACGAGTGCGCCGGCACGATAGTAGAGAGCCGCAGCGACCGGTTCAGAGAGGGGCAGCGCGTCATCGTCCTGCCGTCGCAGGGCGGAACGGGCGGGCTGGTCGAGTACATGGCGAGCGCGCCGGAGCGAATGGCGCTGCTTCCCGACGAAGGCGACCTGAGCGAGTGGGTCATGTGCCAGCCGTCAGGAACGGTGCTGTACTCGTGCCAGCAGATGGATACGATACTCGGCAAGCGGGTACTGATCTTCGGGCAGGGGAGCATCGGGCTGTCGTTCACCGCGATCACGGCGCGGTCGGGCGCCAGGCAGGTGATCGCGGTCGATCTCGAAGACTACCGTCTGGAGTACTCGAAGCGATTCGGAGCCACGCACACCATAAACCCCACGCGCGACAATCTGGACGAGGCGATAGCCGAGATAACGGGCGGGCGCGGAGCGGAGATTTCGGTCGAGGCGGCGGGCTATCCGGACACCTTCAACAACGTGTTCAAGCACGTATCCAAGTTCGGGCGCTGCATAATCTTCGGGCTGGTTGGAGGCACGGAGGATATGACGCCGCTCAACTACAGGCAGTTCTTTATGAACACGCCTACGGTGATCCCAACGGTTGGAGCCGCCAGCGGCGACGCCGTAAGCCACATCCAGAGAATGATCGAGCTTAAAGAGCGCGGCTGGTGGGATCCGGGCGAGATGGTCACGCATCAGGTGGGCTTCGACGATGTCAAGACCGCCTACGACATGTACGAAAACCGCGAGGACGAGATCGTCAAGGCGGTGATGAGCATGTGAGCGGCACAGGCGCGCCTTCTCAGCGCCCATGTCCTCGATGCCGCGACGAACAGGAGCAGGAGTACGCCATACGATGAAAGCAGCGAGAATAAGCGCTCCCAAGACTTGGGAGATCATGGACATCGAAACGCCCGACATCGAGGATGGCGAGTGCCTTATCGAGCTGGAGCGCTGGTCTGTGTGCGGGAGCGACATCAGACACGGATACGGGCCTGTTCTTCCCGAAGAGGAGTATCCGATGCGCACGGGCGCGCCATGCCACGAGTGCGCCGGCACGGTGGTCGAGAGCCGAACGGACGAGTTCCAGGTTGGTCAGCGGGTCATCGTGCTGCCGGGCAGGGGAAGCACGGGCGGGCTGGTGGAGTACCTGCCCGGAACGCCGGAGCGTATGGCGCTGCTGCCCGATCACGGCGACCTGAGCGAGTGGGTCATGTGCCAGCCGTCGGGAACGGTGCTGTACTCGTGCCAGAAGATGGGAAGCATACTCGGCAAGAGTGTTGTGGTGTTCGGGCAGGGGAGTATCGGGCTGTCGTTCACCGCGATCACGGCGCGGGCGGGCGCGCGCAGCGTGACAGCCGTAGATCTCGAAGACAACCGACTCGGCTTCGCCAAGCGATTCGGCGCGACGCATACGGTAAACGCGGGGAAGGACGACCTCGACGAAGCCATCGCCGAGATCACGGGCGGCAGGGGCGCGGACATCACCGTCGAAGCCGCCGGCTATCCGGACTCGCTCAACAGCGCATTCCGGCACGTCAGCTCGGACGGGGGCAAGGTCATCATATTCGGAATTCAGGAGGGCGGGGGCGACGGCACCATTCCACTCGTCTTCCGATCCATGTTCAAGGAGGGGATAACCGTAATCCCGACGCAGGGGGCGGCGAGCGGCGACGCCGTAAGCCACATTCAGACGATGATCGAGCTGAAAGAGCGCGGCTGGTGGGACCCGGGCGAAATGGTCACCCACCGCATGGCGTTCGAGGACGTGAAAGCCGCCTACGATATGTACGAGAACATAGGCGACGACGTGGTGAAGGTGGTGATGGAGGCTTGAGGCGGCGCATGGCGGAATTGGGGCGGTCATACACGCGGCGGGCGGTATACTTTGGAAACGACGGAAAGGGGATTCCGTAGTGGCTGCTCCGAATAACCTGCGGCGCGCCCTGAGCGCGCTGCCAGAACATATGTACGGGGGGGGGTAATTCCTTCCTCACGGCTGGCTCTGGCGGCGTTCGTGTGCCTGCTCATAGTGGCGGCGGGGCTGCGCTTCTATGACCTGCCGGGGAATTCCATATGGCATGACGAAGCGGTTGCCGCCAATAATTCGAGGGGATCACTCTCGGAGGTAGTCCCCAACACCCGCCACAGCAACTCCTCGCCTATACTGTACCCCCTTGCGCTGTGGGCGGTTCAGAAAGTCGAGAGTACGCCCTTCAGCATCCGCGTTCTGCCGGCGACGGCAAGCGTCCTGACCGTCGCCGTGATGCTCTTCTTGCTGCCGCGCCTCGGGGTCGCTCGGGGGGCCGCGTTCTTGGCGGCGCTGATGGCGACTCTCTCCACCGCCGCGATATATCACGCTCAGGACGCGCGGGAATACTCCATCGACGCGCTGCTTGCCACGCTGATGACGGCGGGGCTTCTGTGGTATCTGCGGGACGGGCGGAAAGCCCTGCTCTGCGTTGCGCTGTTCCTAGCGCCGCTGCTCCAGTACGGTCTGGTGCTGTTCGGCGTCGCCGTCATCGGCACGGCTATAGTTCTACCCTCCCCTACGTTGTCGGCGACGGAAGGGAATTCGATTCGCAATTGGATCGAGCGGCGCATCGGTCTGGTCTTGCCCGCAGCGTGCTTCCTGGTGGGGTGCGCCATAAGCTACGCGGTCACTCTGCGTTATCAGTGGTCTAAGCCAAACTTCGCCCCGGATGGCTATCTATCGCCGTACTACTATCAGGGAAAGTTCGATGCGCGCTCGATCTTCGAGTTTTCGACTGACGGGATTTGGAGTTTGCTGACGTATCATCTGCCGGATGCCGCTGCGATGGCGGCGCTTCTCGCATTCGGGATCCTGCTGGTCGCAGCGTTTCGCAGGAAGTTTCGAGCCAGCGCCATCGCAGTCTTGTTTTCGTTTTGCATTGCGGTTTCCGTCGGGGCTGCCGTGCTGGGCATATATCCGATTGGGGGCATTCGCCAAGTCGTCTATCTGGGGCCGGTCGTCTTCCTGACGGTCGGCGTTGCGTTTCATTGGACGGCGGACAGTCTGTCCTCGCTCACGCGTCGGGCGTGGCTGGCTCCGGCGCTAGTCGTCGCGGCAGTCGGCGCAACAGCGCTTGCGGGGGTGGGCAACATGCGACAGGACAATCCGCATTATAAGGGGGGCCACAACGCCAATGCCGTTCTCGCCTTTCTGGAAGAGAATGTGGAAGAAGGAGATGTGGTTTACCTAGTCCCTATTATAACCTCTATTATGAAGTTCTATCAAGATGAAAAACCGAGCAGCTACCACTATGCAAAGGCAGGATGCTGGCCCACCATGGAAAAGTGTATCCGTGAAATGTTCGGTATAGTCTTCTCGCTCCCCAATATCCCAAATAGAACCTTCTTGGTCTACCACAATCAGAGTCGTATAGAGACACCGACGACACCATCCGGCGAGGCCGGGATTATTGACAGGGTGGGAAACGCTATCTCTGCCTACTTGGTTAACGACAAGTCCCACCGGGCTGACGACAACCCGCCCCAGCCTTGGCGATGGCAGCGGGCCGACGCCCTGCCCGGCGATGCCAATACACCCGACGACGCCACTTGGACCGACATCGAAGGCGCGCGCTCATTCAGCTACACATTCAGCTACACCCTGCGGAAGGAAGACAGGGGCAAGTTCTTGCGCGCCTACGTGTCCTACGAGAAGAATGGCATAACGTACCGGGTTCAGACGGAGGCCATAAGCACGCTAGAAGTAAAGAGCGGGTTGGAGCTGCTGGGAGAGCAAGTTCCAGCCGAGCGTGTCCTTGCTGGCGGAGATTTCAATATCGCTCTGGTTGCGAACGTCAAAGAGTCCGTCGGATCGGTGGTCCGCGCCGCCTACGAGTCGGTTGCATCCGACGAACCCGTAATTCGCTCGGACTTCGACGTGTATCTCAGCGAGAACACGCTGACCTACGTCAAGGAGCCGTGCGCCCGCGCCGACACGGAGGCGAGGTTCTTTCTCGCCCTGCTTCCGGTCGACGTGAACGACCTGCCCGACCATCGCAAACAGAACGGCTTCGACAACCTGGACTTCAGATTCGACTGGCGCGGCGTGATATTAGACGGGAGATGTATAGCGACGGTGGCTCTCCCCGAGTATGATATCATCCGCATCCGCACGGGCCAGTACGTGCCAGTGGACGGCGGTTACGATCATATCTGGGAGGGGGAGTTCGTTCTCGATAAGGCGCTCGTATCCGCCTACGAGTCGGCTGCATCCGACGAACCCGTAATTCGCTCGGACTTCGACGTATATCTCAGCGAAAACACGCTGACCTACGTCAGGGAGCAGTGCGCCCGCGCCGACGTGGAGGCGATGTTCTTTCTCGCCCTGTTTCCGGTCGACGTGAACGACCTGACCGACCATCGCCGACAACACGGCTTCGACAACCTGGACTTCAGATTCGACAGGCGCGGCGTGATATTAGACGGGAGATGTATGGCGGCGGTGGCTCTCCCTGAGTATGATATTGCTCGCATCCGCACGGGCCAGTACGTGCCAGTGGACGGTGGTTACGATCATATTTGGGAGGGGGAGATACGGCTTGCCGAGTAGATGTAACGCGCCTGCCCCCACCCTAGCCCTCCCCCGGAAGGGGAGGGGATTTATGTTCGCGCTCCGTTAGGGGAAGGTTAGGATGGGGGCGAGAGGCGATTTCCGCTCGCGCTTGGTTTAGGGGATTGCATCCCTTCCCCCTTTGGGGGAAGGTTAGGATGGGGGCGAGAGGGGTTTTATGTTCGCGCTCCGTTAGGGGAAGGTTAGGATGGGGGCGAGAGGCGATTTCCGCTCGCGCTTGGTTTAGGGGATTGCATCCCTTCCCCCTTTGGGGGAAGGTTAGGATGGGGGCGATATGAGGAAGTCTAAGCCCAACATGCCCGCGCCACCAGAACATAAGTGGGGAGGGGTAACTCCTTACTCACGGCTGCGCAGCGCGCTGTTTGCTCTGTTCCTCGTCGGCATACTGGCATACGGGGCCGGGTTCGCTTGGTACATGCTCGCGCGCTTCGACCTCGTCAACCTGATCCGGGACATAAACGGCGACGACGCCTTCTACTACTTCCAGATAGCATATAACCTCGCCTCTGGGAAATTCTCCACCTTCGACGGCGGCATCACGCAGACCAACGGCTATCATCCCATCTGGATGCTGCTGATTACGCCGTTCTACTGGGTATTCGACAAGGAAGGGGCGCTGTTCGGAATCAAGGCGTTCGAGATCATGCTCATCGCCGGCGGGGCGGCTCTGGTCGTCGTGGCGGCGTGGCTGGCGCGCCTGCCCTGGATTCTGCTGTTCGCCACGCTGCCGCTGCTGTACCAGCGATCCGGCCTGTTTCATGGGCTGGAAGCGGCAGCCGCGCTGTTCATGCTGGGGCTGTTCTTCTTTGCCGCGATGCTCTACGCGCGGAACCCGGGGCGCTGGAAGTGGCCGCTTGCCGCCGCTGCCTTCAGCCTGCCCTGGGTGCGGCTGGAGTACGTAGCCATATCGCTGGCGGTGACGGCGGCGCTCGGTCTCATCTGGTGGTCGAGGCGGGAATCACCCTCACCCCAGCCCTCTCCCTTCGAGGGAGAGGGGGCAGCTTCCTTCTCATCGCGGGAATCACCCTCACCCCAATCCTCTCCCGCCGAAGGGGATGGAGAATCACGCTCTCGCGTCGAGGGAGAGGGGCTTGGCGCTCCGGGGATGGCTCGCGCCCTCTCTGGGCTGAAGGATGTGGTTCCGCTGCTGGGCGCGGTGGGCGGCATTCTGGTGTACTTGGCATACAACGGCATCGTGTTCGGGGGCGTGACGCCGGTGAGCGGCGCGATCAAGCAGATGTGGTCGCAGCAGCTATGGGAGGAGGAAGGCGGGTACAGCTTCGTTCAGAACTTCCGGGACGTCTTGCAGATTCCAGTCTTCGACTACGAGCTGCTGGTCGCGCTGGAAGTCTGCGCCTACGTCGTTCTGATCTGGTGGCTCGTCCGCCGCTCTCGGAGACGAGACGACTGGCTGACGCTTGCCTTCTTTGTGTGCGTGTTCGGCCTAGCGGTCGGCCACCTCGCCAAGTTCGCGCAGACTGTCCTCACCATACACCCTGTCTTTGGGGGCTATGTCTGGTATTTCGTCCCGGCGTACCTGATGATGGCGCTCATCATTCCCGTAAGGTGCTATATCGCTATCCACTTCATCCGCCGTTTCATCGGGTCGAGGTGGCCATGGGCAGCCAACGTTCTGAGCGTGGGCATCGTGGTTGTCGGAGCGTACTTCCTGCTTGCGAATGCGGACTTCATGGGGCCATTCCGGTATGCTGACTGGGAAATCGAGTCAACATACCGCGAATGGGAGGTTACCTCTCATATGGGTGTGCAGGTTATGGACCGCGCGCTGCCCGATGGCAGCGTGGTAGGATCGTGGTCCGCTGGCGTCATCGGGTACTTCTCGCGCTTTCCGGTGGTGAACCTGGACGGTCTGGTCAACTCCTACGACTACGCTCGAAGGGAAGGAAGCGGCGCCACGTTCCACCGGCGTTACGGGATTACCCACTTCGCCGACGTCTGGCGCGTCATTCAGGGCGTGGACGCGATGCTGTTCGAAGGGCCGCCGTATCACCACTCTCCCCATGGTGAGCTCCAATTCAAGCTCTGGCTCGCCGAGCCGCCGGAGACGTCATCGGGCGGGATAGATCGTTCCGACTGGTTCTGGCGGAGGATGGAGGCGCACTTCGACAGTCGGTCGGACGGCATAGGGCTGATCGTGGACGGACGGATGGCGCAGGCGTTCGCCAGAGACTGCGCGCCGGACGAGCTGGCAGTGTGGTCATGGACTGGCGCAGCGGATGAACCGGTCGCCAAAGCCTGGACGCAAACGCAAACGGGGCTGTGTGTGGACGCGCGCGTGCTGCCACACGACGCGCTCCCTCCGGTGCAGGTCGAGGCGATGACGGCCAACGGTTATTTGGCAAGACTGATCAGAGACAGCGAGCCGGTGATTCGCTCCGACTGGGACGTACATCTCCGCGAAAACACGCTGACATACGTCAAGGAGCCGTGCGCCCGCGCCGACACGGAGGCGATGTTCTTTCTGCACCTGTACCCAGTGGACGTGAACGACCTGCCCGACCATCGCAAGCAGCACGGCTTCGACAATCTCGACTTCAGATTCGACATGCGCGGCGTGATATTAGACGGGAGATGTATGGCGACGGTGGCTCTCCCTGAGTATGATATTGACCGTATCAGCACTGGCCAGTACGTGCCAGCGAACGGTGGTTTCGATCATATTTGGGAGGGGGAGATACGGCTTGCCGAGTAGATGGAACGCGCCTGCCCCCACCCTAGCCCTCCCCCAGAGGGGGAGGGGATTTTACTGTAGCCTTGCCTTCTACCTGCGAGGGGGAGGGGATGGCTTGTAAAGGGAGATACGGCTCGATGAGCGGTGAACCAGGGGCGCTGATGAAACTGATGATGTCTAGGGAGCGGTCTCTCGGTATCATTCTGATATGCCTGCCATGGCTGGCTCTGCTGGGATGGATGGCCTCGGTGTCGTGGTTCCTGACGGATGACGCCTTCATCAGCTTCCGCTACGCGCGCAACCTGCTGGAAGGTCACGGCTTGGTCTTCAACCCCGGCGAGCGGGTGGAAGGTTACTCCAACTTCCTGTGGGTGCTGGAGCTGGCAGCCGTCTGGCGGGCGCTGGGCGTGCCTCCGGAGGACGCGGCGCCGTGGCTGTCGGTGGCATTCACGGCGGGAACGGTCGGCGCGCTGGCATGGTGGATATATCGCCTGCCCTCGCTGCGAAACCGGGGACTGGTCGGCTGGATGGCGCTGGGGCTGGTGTGCAGCAGCGCGACCTTCGCGGTGTGGACATCGGGCGGCGGGCTGGAAACGCGGCAGCTCACGTTCTTCATCGTGCTGGCAGTCGTCTGCCTGAGCCTATACCGAGACGGGCGAGCGGGCCTGCTGGCGGCGTCAGCGAGCCTGATCGGGGCCGCCCTGACTCGACCGGAAGGGCCGCTGATTGCGGTGTGCTGCTTCGGCTGGCTCGCCGTCCAGCGGATGGCAGACGCCAAGCGGATGACGGTGAGCTGGCGCGAGCTGACGTATCTGGCGGCGCCCTTCGTCATCGTGGTGACTGCCCACTTCCTGTTTCGCTACGCCTACTATGGCGAGTGGCTGCCCAACACCTACTACGCCAAGCACGTCCGCCCGTGGTACGAGTCGGGCTTCCGCTACCTGTGGACGGCGGCGCTGGAGACGGGGCTGTACCTGCTGATTCCCCTAGCCTGGGCCGCTCTGCGGCATCGGTGGCGGGAGACCCGCGACGGGATCTATGCTCTGGTCCTGCTGCTGATCGCCGTCCACATGGCATACGTGATGCGGATTGGCGGCGACCATTTCGAATATCGCCCGCTGGACTTCTACTGGCCGCTGCTGGCGCTGCCGGCAGCCGAGGGGATCGTGTGCATCGGCTCGCGGATCGCCGCCTTCGACTGGAGGCGCATACCCCACTCCCACCGACTCCGGCTGCCGGGAGCGAGGGCTTGCGCGCTCATCCTGTTCATCCCCGTCATCTTCTACTGCGGCGCCATACAGGCAGCGCTATTCTTCGAGGGCGCCAAGGTCGACGTGCGCATCCTGAGACTTCACATAGAACTCGACGAGGGCAATGCAGGCTGGCTGCTGGCTGCGCCGGGGATGCCTGTGCTGACCGCCATCTCCAACGACCTGCGCCGTCAGTCTGTTGGGCAGGATGTCGCTTCACCATTCGCGGAACACCGCGAGTTCGCCAACGAGCAGATGCGCTGGTGGCAGCCCTACGAGAATATGGAGCGGGGAGTGATTCCCGATGACGCGCTGATGGCAGGCGGAGGTCTCGGCAGGTTCTATTATCTTCCGGATCTGAAAGTCATCGACATCTTCGGCTTGACCGATGCGACGGTGGCGCGCAATCCTGTCACAACACCCAACCACCAGCGCGGAATCGCCCACGATCGCCAGCCGCCGCCCGGATACCTGACGGAGCGCGGCGTCAACTTTACAGTTCACCCTGCGGCCTCCAGCGAAGCCAAAGCTCTCGGACGAGGGCAGTACGCCGTGAAGGTCGGACCCGGCCTGTGGATGCCCTTCGACTCCTTCGACCATGACTGGGTGGTGGCGAGCTTCGCCGGACACGACTTGCGGATAGCCGGTGGAACGGAGCCGGTGGGCGTTTACATGGCAGGACTGATCAGAGACAGCGAGCCGGCGATCCGCTCCACCTTCGACGTGTATCTCAGCGAAAACGCGCTGACCTACGTCAAGGAGCCGTGCGCCCCGGCCGACACGGTGGCGAAGTTCTTTCTGCACCTGTACCCGGTGGATGTGAACGACCTTCCGGACCATCGCAAACAGCACGGCTTCGACAACCTGGACTTTACATTTGGCAGCCTTGGCAGGCGCGGCGGCGGCGTGATAGTCGACGGGAGATGTATCGTGAAAGTACCTCTTCCGGAATACGACATCGCCGAAATCAGCACCGGCCAGTTCGTACGTGTGGACGGCGGTTTCGATCATACTTGGGAGGGGGAGATTCGGCTCGAGCGGTAGGTGGAATGCCCCCACCCTAACCCTCCCCCAGAGGGGGAGGGGATTTTACTGTAGCCTTCTACCAGCGAGGGAGAGGGGATTTTACTGTAGCCTTCTACCTGTGAGGGAGGGGATGCACTCTGAAACTATTGGAACGCCCCCACCCTAGCCCTCCCCCAGAGGGGGAGGGGATTTTACTGTAGTCTTCTCTCTCTGAGGGAGAGGGGATTTTACTGTAGTCTTCTCTCTTCGAGGGAGAGGGGATTTTACTGTAGTCTTCTCTCTTCGAGGGAGAGGGGGATTTATGTTCGCGCTTGGTTAGGGGGCATATCCCTTCCCTCGAAGAGAGAAGGTTGGGATGGGGGCGAGAGGGGATCCGATGGCTGTGGGCAGGAATCATCCTCACCCCTACTCGGCAAGTTGAATCTCCCCCTCCCAGATATGATCGTAACCGCCGTCCACACGCACGAACTGGCCGGTCATGACGCGGGCGATGTCATAATGATGTCATAATAGGGAAGAGCCTCCGCAGTCATACATCTCCCGTCGGATCTCACACCGTCCTCGTAGAATCTGAAGTCGAGATTGTCGAATCCGTACTGCTTGCGATGGTTGGTCAGGTCGTTCACGTCGACCGGAAACAGGGCGAGAAAGAACATCGCCTCCGTGTCGGCGCGGGCGCACGGCTCCTTGACGTATACCAGCGTGTTTTCGATGAGATATACGTCGAAGTCCGAGCGGATTGACGGCTGGCTGTCTCCGACCAGATCCATCAGATAATCGTAGGCCGTCATCTCCTCTGACTGGCGCGTGTAATGCTCGAAGAACATCAACCCGATGCTGCCTGCGATTACCAGGGAGCAGGTGGTCAGCCAGAATGGAATGCGTCCGCCGGGCAGGTTCATGCCGCTGAATGGCGACGGTGAGATTGCCGCCAGCCGTCCGAGAGGGATGGCGAGCTTGGGCGCAGCCAGCCGAAATACGCGAGGCGAGATTGCCGCCAGCCGTCGCTGAGCGAGCAATAGCTCCAGAGAGTAGAAAAGGCAGCAGATGCCGAGCAGATACTCGCGCGCCTCGAACAGGCTTCCGCGATCGACGCCGCTGTGATAGTTCACGTACGAGAGAGCAAAAACGAGCGACAAGGTCGCGGCGGAAGCGATGATCAGTTTGGCTTTCCCGGAAAACAGGGAGTAGATGAGAAAGAGGAGAAGCAGCCCCTTCTCCTCGACCAGAATGAATCCGAAGGATCTTCTTACGCCCATTATGTATTCTCTGAAGTTCGTTATTGATTCATCTCTGATGCCCGTTCCTGAATCGTAGGAAATCATTATCAGAAAGCCCAGCATCAGCGGGATAGACGGCAGCGGAATCCCGAAGAGCCTGTCTTTACGGCAAAAGAGAGCCGCGCTGGTTGCCATGCACAGGATCAGCGCGCTGTTCAAGTGGATAATGTCAAACGTTCCATTGGCGATGTTGTGGGCAGTGAACTCTCCCTGCTGATTCAAGGGCATCAGGAAATCGGGCGTGGCGAACCCGAAGATGCGCTGCCCCCAACTGATCTCTTCGCCGGCGAAAAACACCATCGCCATGCCGCCGAGAATATAGGCGCAGCGACGGAAGAGGCTCGGCTCCATCCAAGCGGTGACGAACAGCAGGAAGCCCGACAGGAGAACCCAGACCACGGTGATATACTCCACCAAGTGGTCTTCGCGGTTCAGCGCGCGGAACGTATCCGGGGCGGCGGCGATGAGGGAGCTAAAGAGTAATACGTTCAGACACAGGCAGAGGTAGGCAAGGACGGAAACCTTGCTGTAAAGACCTATTGGGGGGATAGTGTTCATATCTGCGCTGTTCCATCGCTCTCGTCTACAACATCCTGCCCCGTTCAACGGCGCGGATTGTCCTCATTATGTTCACGCGAGGGGGATTGTCAAGGTCTAACGGGGCGCGGCGGGATGTTCGGCGGGAGGGGGAGGCGCTCCGAAACTGTTGGAACGCCCCCACCCTAGCCCTCCCCCAGAGGGGGAGGGGAAAAGGCAAGAATAGCCTTCTACCTGCGATGGGAGGGGATTTTACCATGGCCTTCTACCTGTGAGGGGGTGGGGGGTTTACCATGGCCTTCCACCTGCGAGGAGGTGGGGATGACTCCGCGAAACTGCGCAGAACGATTCTCTTTATGTAGAATGCAACAAGCTCTGCACGGCAACGAAAGGGGATGGCTTGGAGACTGGCGAGTCGTCATATTCTGATGAAGCCTAAGCTCGCCATGCCCGCGTTCGTCTCTTCGGAGCGGCTGATCCTTGCGGCGTTCGTGTGCCTGCTCGTAGTGGCGGCGGGGCTGCGCTTCTATGACCTGCCGGGGAATTCCATATGGTATGACGAAGCGGTTGTCGCCAATAATTCGAGGGGATCCCTCTCGGAGGTAGTCACCAACACCCGCCACAGCAACACCTCTCCGATCCTGTACCCCCTTGCGCTGTGGGCGGTTCAGAAAGTGGATGTATCCGCCTTCAGCGTCCGCGTTCTGCCGGCGACGGCAAGCGTCCTGACCGTCGCCGTGATGCTCTTCCTGCTGCCGCGCCTAGGGGTCGCTCGGGGGGCCGCGTTCTTGGCGGCGCTGATGGCGACTCTCTCCACCGCCGCGATATATCACGCTCAGGACGCGCGGGAATACTCCATCGACGCGCTGCTCGCCACGCTGATGACGGCGGGGCTTCTGTGGTACCTGCGGGACGGGCGGAAAGCCCTGCTCTGCGCGTCCCTGTTCCTTGCGCCGCTGATCCAGTACGGCTTGGTCTTGTTTGGCGTCGCCGTCATGGGCGCGGCTGTGATTCTATCCTCCCCGACGTTGTCGGCGCCGAAAGGGAATTCGATTCGCAGCTGGATCGAGTCGCGCATCGCCCTACTCTTGCCCGCAGCGTGCTTCTTGGCGGGGTGCGCCATAAGCTACTTGGTCACTTTGCCCTATCAGTTTGGGGTGGGCGGCTATGAAGGCTACTATTATCAAGGGGCATATGATACAGCCGGCGTTCTTGGATTCGCGGCTTCGCGCACTCGGTCCATCCTGAACTATCACCTGCCGCAAGACGCCGCTATACCGATATACATGCTGGTGGCTGGGATATTCGCCCTTATGCTGGCGGCATCCCTGAAGAGGCGGCGACTCGATGCCATTGCAATCCTGGCTCTGTTTGCCGTTGGCATCGCCATTTTCGCCTCCGCGCTGGCCCTCTATCCGCTTGGCGGGATTCGCCAAAACATCTATCTGGGGCCGGTCATATTTCTTGCCGCCGGCGTCGCCATCCATTGGATGGCTGACAGTCTTGGCGCGCTGCTGCGTCGGGCGTGGCTGGCGCCGGCGCTGGTCGTCGCGGCCGCCGGCGCAATAGCGCTTGCCGGAGTGGGCGACATGTGGCGAGACAGTCCATATGAGACAGACCATAACGCCAAGGCCGTTCTCGCCTTTCTGGAAGAGAACGTGGAAGAAGGGGACGTGGTCTTCGCAACCGGTTATACAACCCATTCTATGAAATTCTATCAAGATGAAAAACCGAGCGGATACCACTATGGAAAAGCATGTTGGATCACCTTCGAGGAGTGTCTCCGTGAGATGGTCCGTTTGGTCCTCTCGCTCCCCAATGCCCCAGATAGAATCTTCGTGGTTCACGGAGGAGAACGGACTCACGTAGGGGGATCAGTACTGGAGGTGTTCGAGATGCTGGGAGAGCAAACTCGAGTCGAGCGTGTCATTGCTGACGGAGAGATCAATATCTCTCTGATTGTGAACGCCAAAGAGGCCATAGAGCCGGTGTACGAGACGCTCGTATCCGACTACGAGGCGATCGTATCCGGCGAACCCATAATCCGCGCCGACTTCGACGTGTATCTCCACGAAAACACGCTGACCTACGTCAAGGAGCCGTGCGCTCCGGCCTACACGGAGGCGACGTTCTTCCTCGCTCTGTTTCCGGTCGACGTGAACGACCTGCCCGACCAACGCAAACAGCACGGCTTCGACAACCTGGACTTCAGATTCGACTGGCGCGGCGTGATATTAGGCGGGAGATGTATAGTGACGGCGGCTCTCCCCGAGTATGATATCATCCGCATCCGCACGGGCCAGTACGGGCCAGTGGACGGCGGTTACGATCATATCTGGGAGGGGGAGTTCGTTCTCGATAAGGCGCTCCTATCCGCCTACGAGTCGGCTGCATCCAACGAACCCGTAATTCGCTCGGACTTCGACGTATATCTCAGCGAAAACACGCTGACATACGTCAGGGAGCCGTGCGCCCGCGCCGACGTGGAGGCGACGTTCTTTCTCGCCCTGTTTCCGGTCGACGTGAACGACCTGACCGACCATCGCAAACAGTACGGCTTCGACAACCTGGACTTCAGATTCGACTGGCGCGGCGTGATATTAGACGGGAGATGTATGGCGGCGGTGGCTCTTCCTGAGTATGATATTGCTCGCATCCGCACCGGCCAGTACGTGCCAGTGGACGGCGGTTACGATCATATTTGGGAGGGGGAGATACGGCTCGATCAGTAGATGGAACGCGCCCGCCCCCACCCTAACCCTCCCCCACAGGGGGAGGGGATTTTACTAACGCAGACCAAGATGGGGCGGCACGCTCTCCATAGCCTTCTACCTTCAAGGGAGAGGGGACTTCCGAAATCGTGAATTCCTTGTCACCTTGTGAAGGTGGGTGTTAGACTCCAAGCTACATCTGCACGATCTCCCCGCCTAGCGCCGACTGCGGCGCGCAGGGAAGACGAAAGGACGTTCGTCTTGGCGCTAAGGTCAGCCCGCAAGCCGATCTTCTATGGGTGGTTCATCGTGGCTGCGGGGTTCTTCGCTCTGTTCGTCTCGATGGGCGCCAGAAACGGCTTCGGCGTGTTCGTGGTTCCCATGACGGGGGATCTGGGGTGGAGCCGCACGGAGATATCCGCGGCTATTGCGATTGGGGTCATGGTAAACGGCCTGTCGCAGCCGTTCTTAGGCAGGCTGTACGACCAATACGGCGGTCGCCTGGTCATATCCATCAGCCTGCTGGTGCTCGGCTTGGCCTCGATGCTGCTGTCGATCACCAGCGATTTCGGCGCGGGCTTCGCGTTCCACATCGACATAGTGGTGTTCGAGATCACTCTGTCCGCCAGCCTGCTGTTCCTGATAGCCATATACGGGCTGGTGATGTCCACTGCCTCCAGCGGGGTGTCTCTGGTGACTGTCCACGCAGTCCTCGCCAAGTGGTTTCAGAGACGGCGGGGCATAGTTCTCAGCATCGTCACGGCGGGAACGTCCGCCGGCGGGCTGATACTGACTCCGTTCGCGGCTTTCCTCATCGACTGGACAGACTGGCGACTCGCTTGGCTGGTGCTGGGAGCGCTGGTCTTGGTTCTCGCGCTGCCTCTGGTCGCCTTCTTCGTGCGCGAGAAGCCGGAGGACATGGGGGAAGTTCCGGACGGCGAGAGAAGCTCGCTGGCTCAAGCCGACGCGGGAGCGGGGCGGCGGACGGCGCAGGCGACGGCTCCTCTGGAATCCGAAAGCTGGAAGGACTCGTTCAGGCACCCTCCCATATGGCAGCTGTCGGGCGCGTACTTCGTCTGCGGCGTGACCACGCTGATCATCTCGACCCACTACGTGCCGTTCGCCATAGACATGGGCATAAGCCCGGGGGTGGCGGCGCTGGCGTTCGGGCTGATGCAGGGTCTCAACGTGGCGGGCGTGCTGGTGGTCGGGCTGCTGGCGGACAGGTTCAGCCGCAAGAATCTGCTGGGGACGATCTACTTCATCCGCTTCTTCGCCTACGTCATGCTGGTCATGCCCGGCGCGCTGAACTACCTGTTCGGGGTGACGATCCCGCCCTCGTTCGGCATCTGGTGCTTCGCGGTCCTGGCTGGCATGTCTTGGATCGCCACGCCTCCGCTCACGTCGTCTCTGACCGCCGACATATACGGCACGCGCAACCTCGGAACGCTGGGTGGATTCACCACGTTCGCGCACCAGATAGGCGGCTCGATCAGCGTGTTCGTGGCTGGGGTGCTGTACGACCAGACGGGAACATACGTCATCCCGTTCGGGCTGGCGGGTCTGACTCTGCTGGGCGCGACGATCGCCAGCTGGTCGGTCAAGGAGCGCAAGTACTCGGTACGCTACCAGACGGCGACGGCAAGGCCGGCTGTGGTCGGCGCGGACGCGGACTGACGCGCCGATGCTCCCGCTGTCTGCTCCGGCGCACCACGGCGAGCCGGGAGACCCTGTGCTTCTGGGCTGGATCAACGACCAGATCCACGCCGTGCTGGGGCTCGGGGACGTGGCGATGGTGGTTGTGCTAGGCGCGGTGATCGTAGCCGTTCCCGTGGGGATACTGGCGTTCTTCGCGCTTCAGCGGATGAGGGGCTAGAAGCCGAGTGTCTGCGCGATGCGGCGGCGGTGGAAGCGAGGGTCGCCCAAGCAGTGGTACAGCGTCCTCGACATTCGGGTGTGCAGGGTCAGCCCGTACTCGCGCGCCACGCCTATGCCGGCGTGAACCTCGTGCGAGTGGTTGCAAGCCTGATAGTAGCCCTCCGACGCCACCGCCTTCGCCAGATGTACGCTGGTCGGGTCGCTCCTGCCGGCGTCTAGCTTCCAGAGCGCTTCGTAGGTCGTCCAGCGCGCGGCGTCCAGGTGGTTGACCATCTCCACGATGTGATCCTGCACGCGCTGGAAGCGGCCTATGGGCGTGCCGAACTGGATGCGCGAGCGCGAGTATTCGAGTGTCACATCGAACACGGACTGCGCGCCGCCGACCTTGTAGGCGCACAGGATGGGGGCCGCCTTCTGGAAGGCTGCCTGAAGTGGTCGCCATCCGTCTCCGACCTCGCCCAGCACGGCGTCGGCGGGAACTTCCACGTCCTCGAACGTGACCTCGCCGACCCAGCCCATGAAGCCGGTCAGCGGGCGGGCGGTCACGCCAGCGGCGCGCGCGTCCACCATCATAAGGGTAACGCCCTCGCTGTCACGGCATCGGACGGCGCATATCAGCGTGGTGGCGGCTGTGGCGTCGTGTACGAACAGCTTGGTTCCGCTGATGACGTAGCCGGAGTCGGTGGGCTGGGCGCGCATCCTGACGCGCTCCGGCTCCCAGCCGTAGCTAGGCTCTGTGAGCGCAAGGGCGACGATCTCGCGTCCGCCGGCGATGCGGGGCAGCCAGTGCGAGCGCTGCTCGTCCGATCCCGCCTCGTACACTGTGAGCGCGCCGAGAACGCCGGAGGAGAAGAAGGGGCCGGAGAGTGGGCCAGCGCCGAGCTGCTCGTAGACGACTGCGGCATCCGTCAGGGAGCTTCCGGAGCCGCCGTACTCTTCTGGCACCAGCATTCCGAGCCAGCCGATGTCGGCGGCGGTCTGCCAAGCCTCGTCGGAGCAGCCGAAGGCGGACTGCTCGAACTCCAGAAGCGCCTCCTTCGCCGCCTCGCGCTCCATGAAGTCGCGCGCGGCGCTTCGGAGAAGGCGCTGCTCTTCTGTTAGGGACAGATCCATTCAGCGCTCCTCGGGTTCACCTCTCCCATATAGGAAGGGGGTTCTCACCCTCACCCCAACCCTCTCCCTTCGAGGGAGAGGGGGTATGTTGGATGGGGGCGGGTTTGGCTTCACGCTCTCACCCTCACCCCAACCCTCTCCCTTCGAGGGAGAGGGGGTATATTGGATGGGGGGCGGGCTACTCCAGTCTTCCTGCCTGCTCTCTGGTCTGGCGGCCTATGGCGAGGCGGCGCGCCATGATGACTTTCTGTATCTCGGCGGTGCCGCCGGGGTGCATCGCCACTATGCTGGATCTCTGGAACACTTCCATGTGGCCATCAGAGAGATCCCATCTGGGATCGTTGGTCAGCGCGTATGGGCCAAGAGCCTCGAGCATGGTCTCTGCCGCTCTCAGCCCGGACTGCTTGCGGTAGAGGGAGTGCTGAGGGCCTTCGTGCGCCATCTTCTGGCCGGTGTGTCGCATCCAGTAGTTGCGCAGTCCGAACAGGCGCGAGATCTCCGCCTCGACGAACACGTCCACCATCAGGTCTTGGATCTCGGGGTCGGCGCTGAGCGGCTCATCGCCTCGCCGCAGCTGCGCGGCGCACTCGAACAGCCTGTCCACCATGCGGTTGCGGCGGATTGCGCCGCCGGAGCCGTGTTCCAGCTCCAGATGGGTGGTGGCTACCTGCCAGCCGCTGTTCTCGCCGCCGATTAGGTTGAACGCCGGCACGCGCACATCATCGAAGAAGATGGTGTTCTTGGTTCCGGTGCCTGCGCCGCCCTCGCCGCTGGTGATCAGAAGATCCATGGGCTGGATGGTGATGCCCTCGCTGTCAGTCGGGAGCATGAACCAGCTCAGGTTGTGGTGTCGCGCGCCGTTCGGATCGGTGCGCGCGATGGTCCACAGCATCTCGGCGCCGTGCGAGCTTCCGACATAGATTTTCTGACCGTTTAGAACGTAGTCGTCTCCGTCTCTGACGGCGCTCATCTGAACGCCTGCGAGGTCGGAGCCTGCGCCCGGCTCGGTCAGCAGCTGCCAAGTGCGAACCTCTCCTCTGAAAATGGGCGGCAGGAAGTGGTCTTTCTGGTCCTGGCTGCCCCAGACAAGCACGCTTGCGCCGCCGAGCCGTCCGCCGCTGTCGTAGTATGGGGGAAGGGAGAGATCGAAGCCGTCAAGCTCCTCCTCTATGACGATGGCGTGGTCTATGGACAGTCCGCCGCCGCCGTACTCGGCTGGGGCGGTGGGCCACAGCCAGCCTTTGCTTCCGAGCCGCCGTCCAAGCTCGCGCAGCTGGAGATAGCCGCCGTAGCTGAGGTCTTCGGAGTCTGCCGGAAACTCTAGGCCGTCCGGCAGATTGTCCGCCAGCCAGCTCTTGACCTCGCGACGAAACGCCTGCTGCTCTGCGGTATAACGCGGCTCGAAGTCCATATCGCGCCAACTCCTGACTTGGTATGAGATGGATTGTAGAACGGGGAGAGAGAGCGGTCAAACTAAAAAGGGGGCGGGTTTGGAGAATCAGGTTTGGCTAAGGCGCTGTCGGAAATCGCCGCCCCCCCGATTGACGCATTTCAGATGTCTGGATAGTATGTGCAGGGTTCCAACATATTAGGAGGAAACGTCCCTTGAGCAAAGATAGCAAGCCCACTTGGAACTTTCCGCCGCTGAGTGGCGGCGTCGACGTGGTACAGAACTCAGCGAGCGAGTTCTTCACGGACAATCCCATCTCGAAACTCGTGCGAGAGACCATCCAGAACAGCTTGGACGCGAAGCTGGAAGGGTTGACAAAACCCGTGAAGGTGACGTTCACGGAGAGTGTGATCAATCGAGACCTCTTCGATGGCATGACGCTGGGCAAGCATCTGCGCGCCTGCCATGAGCGCGTAACCAGAGACAAGCTCGATGCCCAGATTGGGCAGTTTTACAAGAAAGCGGAGAGATCGCTGCGCAAAAACGTCCGCACGCTTTCGGTGGTGGATACCGGAACCACCGGTCTGAACAGCGAACGGAAGTGGAAGGCGCTGGTGCGGCAGGAAGGGGCAGTGGACAAGCAGAATGCGGCGGCCGGCGGTTCGTTCGGCATCGGCAAAAACGCGGTGTTCAACGTATCCGCCCTTCGCGCCGTGCTGTACTCTACGCGCTACCTCGCGGGCCGCAAAGGGCGTCAGGAGAGGATGCAGGCCAAGTCCACCCTCATGTCGCACCCATCCCCAAACAATCGTCAAAACTTGCAGCACGTCGGGTTCTTGGAGTGGCCGAAAGTGAGTAATCTCTCGGAGCTACCGAATGAGTTTCGGCTGGACGAACCCGGCACAGGTGTGTTCATTCTCGGCTTCGATCCGCAGACCGTCAGAAATAGGGAGTGGATTGACGAAATGCTCCGCGCCGTAGTGGAAAACTTCTTCTACGCGATTCACAACGAAGCTCTGGTGGTAGAAATCAAATCCAGGGGCGCTGGGACGGAGACTGTGACGCGCGATACCATCGCTTCCTACTTCGAGCGGCTTTATGGCGACAAAGAGCCTAACAGCTACTACTACCATCGCGCCATTTGCGAGAGGGGGAAGACGATACAGGGCGAATCGGATTTGGGCGACTTGGAGCTGTACCTTCTGCTGAACGAAGGGCCGAGAAGAACGGCATACGTCAACCGCATGGGCATGCTGATCTCCGACAGCCGTGAATCGAAAGTCAACCCCGTGTCGCCCCAACGTCGAGCTCTGTGGCCTGATTTCGCGGCAGTGGTCACGCCCAATACGGATGAAGGCGATAGCTGGTCACGGATAATGGAGACTCCCAGCCATGACGGTGTTTCGCCCGAGAGACTCAAGGACCCCAAAGCGCGTAGAAATGCGAGTAAAACCTTCGCGGACGCGCGCCGCTCCATTCGCGCCGCGATAGACGAAGCGATCGGAACAGGCAAGAGTTACGAGGAATCGAACGTTAGAGAATTGCGCGAGATTCTGCCGGACGAATTCGACCCCGATATGCCCGGAAACACAGAGCTTGTCAGCACTGAAGTTAGGCGGCCTTCTAACCATATCCCGGACGTGGACATAGTGGACATACATGAAGATGAGGAAGACGAAGAAGTTATCGACGAAGAAGGTGGAGAGGGCGGGTGGATTCCCGGTCCAGACCCAGGCCCACATCCCGGTCCAGACCCAGGCCCACATCCCGGTCCAGACCCAGGCCCACATCCCGGTCCAGACCCAGGCCCACATCCCGGTCCAGACCCAGGCCCACATCCCGGTCCAGACCCGGATCCCAAGCCAAATCCACCCGCTCCGGATTACGTTTCGCAACCTAGGGCAAGGCTTCGCAACCCGCGTTTCATGGCGATTGGAGAAAGGGAGTGTCTGATAGCTTTCGAGTTGGACGAGCCCGCCGATCTCGTAACACTCACTCTGAGACCCGCCGGAGTGGAGCTGGGCGAGAGAATGGGGCCGGTAAGAGTCGCAAGCGCGTCTCTCGATGGGCGGGTTTTGGATTGCGATGAGGATGGCGGCATCTCGATCCCGAACCCTCCCGCCAACCGTCGTCTGAAAGTAAGACTCGAAACCAGCGAAAGCATCGCCAATCGCGCGATAGTCGCGCGCGGCAGTCTGAAGGCGCAGCAGCCATGATGCATTGGAATAATCGTCTCTTCCCATATCCGCTATTGGCGGGGTGGACGGACGACTACGGCGACAGAAACTTCCGCGTAAAGCTGGAAGGAACACTATCCGCCAAGCGCAAGATAAATCTCGGCATCCATTTCGAGTGCGGCAGCGAGTTTCTGAAGCGTCTGGTCTCTGAAAAGAGGGCGCAGTACGCGCTGGTGGTATCGTGTCCCGCTACTGCGGCGCGAGTGGTGATCCCGTCTCCGTTCGAGACTACTCTGTACGACTTGGACGCGGACGACTACACAAAAGAACTGTCGTCCATACCGTATATCGTGAGTACGGATGAGCTGCGCGGATTCGCAAGCGACGAACACGCCGCCGAATTTCGAGAAGCGGTACCCGACGGATTTACCGTGGCGGAAGGCGGAATACTCGCGGCGGGAGTCACGGTCAGAACGCCGCTGGAAGCGGAGGCCGACGCCGCGTCCGTCATAGACCTCGTAGCCGATGACAAAGTCCCTGTTGGGGGGATGTCCGTGGACCTCGATAACGAACGCATCAGAATCGCGCTGTCCAGAGAAGACACTGCGCGCGTGGAAGCGCTTAGGCAGAAAAGTCCTCACAGCAGAGAAATGGCGCTGCTGTTCTCTTCCCTGTATCTGCCTACCGTCTCCGAAGCGATAAGAGCGTTGCCCGATTACCCGGGCTATCGGTGGACGGTGGTTCTAGAGAACGCTCTCCGGAAGAAAGGCATAGACCCGGGCGATGAAGCGCTCAGAGACGACGCTTTCTCTCACGCGCAAAAAATCCTGGAGTTCCCAATAGGCCGCGCGCTCATAGCGTTCACGGATTCCGAAGATGGTGAGGACTGATCCATGAATCACAACGTATTCCGGCTCACGGACGAAGCTCTCCACGCGCTCGAAACCATCTCGAAAGAGTCGCCGGAAGTTTATCTGAATCCGTCCACCGACTTCGATGCGCTTTTGCGCGCTCACGGACTCGACGTTTACGCCGAACCAATGAAAGGCGTTTGGTCCATCCAACCCATCAGCCTGACGCCAGTAGAAAGCGGTCAGCCCAACCGAGCGGATGTTCAGGCTTTGAGTTTCTATGACAATCTCATCGGTGTGACGCCGGCAATGGCGATGGACGTAAACCTCTGGGCGTGGGTGTGTCACTTCAGAATACATGCCTACTCCATAGCGCGATGGCGCAGAAGGTCGAACACCAATCTTGAAAGGTACGTCAAGACGCACTGGTTTGCCACAGACAGCGGCCAGGAGTTTCGGATGCGGAATGCCGCCGCCAGAACGTGGTGGATAGCTCATACCGCTCTCAAGGCGGCGCGCGCTTCCGGTGGCGCGTTCGACGAACATCAGGCGCTGGAACATTACGCCAACAACCCCACTCAGTGGCATCTTCTTATGAAAGACCAATTCACCAGATCGCCCCTGATGGCTGCGGAACTGACCCGCGCGCTACTGAACGAGGCGAAGGGCATAAACGCCGAAAAGGGGGTCAGGGCATTGCTCAGGTGGCTGAACTTGGAGAGCGGAACGCGCGTTCTCGACACTCTGCCCACAACAGCGCTCCGCGAGGTCATCGCAGGGTACGTAGAGGAGATCATGTCCGACTCAAACATGGTGGCGGATCGAAGGATGGTACGCAACCGCGAACCCTTTCGCGTCTTGAACTTGGGCGCGGGCGTACAGTCTTCCTGCCTAGCGCTTATGGCGTCGCGCAGGGAACTTCCGGGTGGGGTTCGCCCCGACGTAGCTGTGTTCGCCGACACTGGCTGGGAGCCGCCTTCGGTATATGAGCATCTCGAATGGCTGAAGGGAGAGTTGTCCTTTCCCGTGATAACGGTCAGCGCCGGCAATATACGCGAGAATCTTCTGCATGGGCGGCAGCCGGACGGAAAGCCGTATCTTGGCATACCCGCTCATCTGGTCAGACCGAATGGGGCGCGGAGCATCGCCCGGCGGCAATGCACCGACGACTACAAGATCAGGCCGATACAAAGCTGGATTCGTCAAAAGTTGGGCGTGCCTAGGGGCAAGGTGGTTCCCAAACATCTTCACGTGGAAATGTGGATGGGAATAAGCGCGGACGAGATGGAGCGCCAAAAGGACAGCCGCGATGTTTGGATCACCAAAAAATATCCGCTGATCGAGATAGGCGCGTCTCGTTCTCAACTGATGTCTTGGTTTATGGATCACTATCCCGGAAGATACCTGCCTCGCAGCGCCTGCGTGGGGTGTCCGTACAAGAGTGATTCCGAGTGGAAATGGCTCAAAGAGGCTTACCCCGACTCATTCATTGAGGCGGTAGAGGTTGACGAGGCGTTGCGCCACTCCATGAAGGTTAGGGAAGCCATCACTGCCAACGGAGACAGTGCGTACATACACGGATCAGGCGTCCCGCTCGCCGAAGTGGACTTCAGTTCCACCATAGACTACGACAACGTGATGCGACAAGAGTGCGAAGGTCTCTGCGGCATCTGATCCCACTATGACATACTCGGCAGACCTGCACGTACACTCGTCATACGCATACGCCACTAGCCGCGAGCTGAATTTCGAGAATCTGGCGCGGTGGGCGCGGATCAAGGGCGTGGACCTGCTGGCGTCGGCGGATTTCACGCATCCGATCTGGTTCTCGGAATCCAAGGCGAAGCTGGTCGAGCGCGGCGACGGGCTGTACGAGCATGGCGGGGTGAAGTTCGCACTCGGCAGCGAGCTTAGCTGTGTGGCGCGGGTGGGCGGACGGGCGCGGCGCGTCCACGTGCTGGCGTTCGCGCCATCTCTCGATACGGTGGCGAAGATCATCCGCGCTCTCGAAGCGCGCGGGGCGAAGCTGAACGGCGACGGCAGACCCACGCTCAGGATGTCTCCGCGCGATATGCTCGCGATGCTGCTCGACGCAGATCCTCGCTGCTTCGTCATCCCCGCCCACGTCTGGACTCCTTGGTACGGGGTGTTCGGCTCCAAGTCCGGGTTCGACTCGCTCGAAGAGTGCTTCGGAGACCTGACGGCGCACGTGGCGGCGGTGGAGACGGGCCTGTCCGCCGATCCGTCCATGTGCTGGCGCGTGCCGAATCTGGACGACATGGCGATCGTGTCGTTCTCGGACGCTCACTCGCTGCCCAAGCTGGCGCGCGAGCTGACCGTGTTCGAAGGCGAGCCGAGCTACGGCGGGCTGGTGGAGGCGCTGAGGTCTCAGCACATCGCCTACACGGTGGAGATGTTCCCGGAAGAGGGCAAGTACCACAACTCGGGACATCGCAGATGCGGCGTCAGCCTCGCGCCGGAAGACGTGGCGCGCGACGGGAGCGCGTGTCCGGTCTGCGGCAAGGGGCTGACGCTGGGGGTGACGCAGCGAGTGGGGGAGCTTGCGCAACGGGACGCGGTCGGTCGGGTCGAAACGCCCGACGGCGGGCGTCCGCCGTACAGGTCGCTGGTATCGCTTCGACAGGCGCTGTCCGAAGTGATGGGCGTGGGAGTCGGCGCGAAGCGGGTCACGTCGGCGTACATGCGTCTCGTGGAGTCTCTCGGCAGCGAGCTTTACATACTGCTGAACGCGCCGCTCGCGGACGTCGCTCGCGCTCTGCCCGTACACGGCGAGCGGCTGGCGGAGGGGGTGGGCAGAATCCGCTGCGGAGACGTCCACGTCGTCCCCGGATTCGATGGCAAGTACGGGACGGTGAGGGTGTGGCCTGAAGACTGCTCGCGCAAGCGCGCCCAACCTCTGCTAATCTGAATGGATACGATGAGTTTTCAGGGCTTTTGGGCAAGGCGAGGAGGCGCGATATGGTCACGACGGCGAACGGACTGCTGAGGGCGGGCGCGGTCGAGGAGGTGAGGGAGCGCGGCTGTACGGTGGTCACGGGCGCGGGTCATGCGATTGCGGTGTTCGCGCACGGAGAGGGCTTCGCGGCGGTGGACAACCGATGTCCGCACATGGGCTTTCCGCTGGACAGGGGAACGGTAAGCGGCGGCATACTCACCTGCCACTGGCACCACGCGAGGTTCGATCTGTCGAGCGGCGGCACCTTCGACCCGTTCGCGGACGACGTGCGCGGCTTTCCCGTCTCGGTGGCGGACGGCGCGGTGTGGGTGAATCCCAATCCGCAGGAAGAGGACCCGTTACAGCGCTGGTCGAAGCGGCTCGAAGACGGGATGGAACACAACATCAGGCTGGTGACAGCCAAGTCTGTCTTGGGGCTGAGCTCGGCGGGCGCGGACTACCGAGCGCCGCTGACGATAGCGGCGCGCTTCGGTACGACCTACTCGGCGCAGGGCTGGGGGCAGGCGCTGAGCATGATGACCTGCTCCGCCAACATGCTCGAATACCTGTACCCGCAGGACAGGGCGCTCGCGCTGTATCAGGGCATCAGGCACGTGGCGGCGGAGTGCGCCGGACGTCCGCCGCGCTTCATGGTCGATCCGCTGCCCACAGGGGAGACGAGGCCGGAGGTGTTCAAGCAGTGGCTGCGCAGCTTCATAGAAGTGCGAGACGACGAGGGCGCGGAGCGCTGCCTTCGCACTGCCATCGAGCTGGGCGTCTCACAGCGCGAGATAGCGGACATGGTGTTCGCCGCCGCCACGGACCGTATATATCTGGATGCGGGCCACGTGGTAGATTTCTGCAACAAGGCGTTCGAGCTGCTCGACCATATCGGCTGGGAACACGCGGGGCAGGTTCTAACCAGCCTCGTTCACGGCATGGCGTCCGCGCGGCGCAGCGAGGAGCTGAATTCGTGGCGCAACCCAATAGACCTTTCCTCGATGGTCTGGGACGCGAGAAACGCGCTGCCCGCGCTGTGGGACGAGGGGGCGGACAGGCGCGGCGAGTGGGACGACGAGGGGGCGCTCGTGGGAACGATCCTCGAAGACGACCCCGCCGCCACGCTGGACGCGATGAAAGACGCGATCAGAGGCGGGGCGAGCGCGGAGCAGATGGGCGCGGCGGTGGCGTACTCGGCGTTCCTGAGAATGGCGCGCTTCCACACGTCCAACGAGTTCGGAGACTGGGACACCGTTCACAACACGCTCACCGCAGCCAACGCGCTGCACCAAGCGCTGATACGGGCGCCGTCAGTGGAGCTTCTGCGAGCGGTGTTCGACACCGCCATCAGTGTCTATCTGGACAGGTTCCTGAACATGCCCGCTCAGCGCATTCCCGAGCCGAACGGCGCGGCGGGGCGGGCGGACGAGCTGGGACAGCGCATACTGGACGCGATGAACTCTCAGCAGCAGGTGGAGCAGTCAGCCAAGCTGGTGAGCGACTACGCCGCCAGCGCGGACGAGCCGGATTCCATACTCGGCGTTCTGGCGCACGCGATGCTGCGCGAGGACTCGACGTTCCACCACTTCCAGATAGTGGACGCCGCGCTGAAGCAGTACCAAGCGCGCAAGGGATCGGACGCGGCGCGCCACGCGCTCATAGGCATGGCGCGCTTCCTCGCCGCGCACTACCCCACTCCCAGAGCGGTCAACCAGACGTTCAACATCGCGGTCAGGCTCCAGCGCGGGGACGAGATATTCAGGGAGGGGTAGGCGACATGGCGGACAGGCTTTCCGAAATCATCGAGTCGCCGGAAGCGGAGCGGCTGGCTACGGGCTTCGTCTTCACAGAAGGCCCGCTCTGGCATCCGGACGGCTATCTGCTGTTCGTGGACATCCGAACCAGCCGCATATATCGGCTGGAGCCCGGGGGCGAGCCGGAGATAGTGCGCGAAGACAGCGGCGAGTCCAACGGCATGGCGTTCGACTCGCAGGGGCGCATGGTCATCTGCGAGATGGTCAACCGCCAAGTGACGCGGCGCGAGGACGACGGCTCATACACCACGCTGGCGGACAGCTACAACGGGCAGCGGCTCAACCGCCCCAACGACGTGGCTCTGAAGTCGGACGGCAGCCTGTACTTCACCAATCCGGGCCGCCAGCGGCTCGACCCCGCAGACGTGGAGATGTCTTTCAACAGCGTTCACCGCATCTTTCCGGACGGCGGGGTGGAGGTCGTGGTTCCAGGATTCGAGTATCCGAACGGATTGGCGTTCTCGCCGGACGAGAGGACGCTGTACGTAGCCAACACGCGCCCCGGTCAGTACATAATCGCCTATGACGTGGACGCCGAAGGCGGCGTTGGAAGGGCGCGCCACTTCGCGGACATGCCATCGGAGACGGATACGAACGGCGTTCCAGACGGTATGAAGGTGGACGCGGAGGGACGGGTCTACTGCACCGGGCCGGGCGGCTGCTGGGTGTTCGAGCCGAGCGGCGCGCTCATGGGGATCATACGCCTGCCGGAGTTTCCCGCCAACTGCGCCTGGGGCGGGCCAGACAACCGCACCATGTTCTTCACTGCGAACACATCTGTGTACAGCATGAGAATGAAGACGGCGGGGACGCCGATACCGATGGGCCGAGCCGCTCCAGCTGCGAAGTGGTGAACGAGTTTCCAATCCTATCCAATCGCGCACAGCCGGCGTTGTAGAGTATGTGAAATCTCTTCTTCTCATACCGAGTCGCACTGGACGCCGCGCCGCTGCGGGCGTCTTGCTCGCGCTCTCTCTGCTGGCGGCGGCGTGCGGGGGCGCGTCTCAGAACGATGGCGCGCCCTCGCCTGTCGCTATCGCCCCGAACCCGACAGGGGAACCCGCAGGCGATGGCGCGCCCTCGCCTGTCGCTATCGCCCCGAACCCGACAGGGACCCCAGCGCTCGGCGAGCCGCCGCCTCTTGCCAGCGCTCGACCTGTCGCCAGCCCCGAACCGCCGCCGCTCAGCGCTGCCGACGCTGCCGACACGGGCGGCGAGCCGTCGCCTCTTGCCACCGCTCGACCTGTCGCCAGCCCCGAACCGCCGCCGACGCTCAGCGCTGCCGACACTGCCGACACGGGCGGCGAACCCGCGCCCGTCCGGACTGCGCGACGTCAGCGCGCGCCGGACCGCGATCTTGCGGAGCTTGCCGAGCGGCTGAGAGGCGCGGCAAGCTCCGAGCCTGCCCCCGGCGACGCTGCGCCTCTGAGCGTGGGAGACGCGAGAGACTTCTGGCTGACGAATCTGAACGACGGAAGCGCGAGGTCCATCACCGCCACGCTCAGGGCGGTCAGCGACAACGCCTACTGGTTCGTGGACGAGGCGGCGGCGGTGGCGCAGGACGGCATCGAAAAGGCGGCGGAACGATTCGAGGAGACGGTGAGGCCCGCTCTGGTGAGCGCATTCGGAGACGTGCGCAAGCCCGGCATAGACGGGGACGAGCGCATCGTAGTCTTGCACTCTGCGCTGGACGGCGCGGCTGGATACTTCGGCTCTAAGGACTCGTTCTCCAAAGAAGTGCATCCCCACAGCAACGAGCGCGAGATGGTGTATATGGACGCGAACGTACTCGGCGTGGGGAGCGACTTGTACATGGCTGTCCTCGCCCACGAGCTTCAACACGCCATCCACTTCGAGCAGGACGTGGGAGAGGAGTCTTGGGTCAACGAGGGCATGTCCGAGCTGGCGGTGGAGGTGGCGGGGTATCGGATACTGTCGCTCCGCGCCTTCCAGCGGCGTCCGCATACTCAGCTCAACTACTGGGCGGACGCGCCCTACAAGAGGGCGGCGCATTACAGCGCATCGGCTTGGTTCTTCATCTATCTCGCCCAGCGAATCGGCGGATTCGACAGCCTCGCTCAGCTGGCGCGCGAGCCTCTTGACGGCATAGACGGGGTGGATTCCTTCCTGAGACCGCGCGGCATGACGTTCGAACAGGTATTCGCGGACTGGACGGTCGCCAACTATCTGGACGCGGATGACGACCGATACGGCTACCGAGACCGAGAGATGCGAGTCGGCCCCGTCCGAACGCTGAATTCGGGCGTCGGGCGCAGCGATCATCTTCCCCAGTTCTCCGCGCGCTACTACGAAATCGCGGACGGATATCAGGGGGGAGTGGTCAGGTTCGAGGGCGATACGGAAACGCGACAGGTGGGGACGGAGTGCGCGGCGGGGCCGACGTGCTGGTGGGGAGGGCGCGGAGACGGGATAGACACTCGGCTGACGCGCGCCTTCGACCTGTCGGGGGTGTACGAAGCCACGCTGGAGTTCTCGATCTGGCACGATATCGAGAAGGGCTGGGACTACGGCTACGTTCAGGTGTCCGAAGACGGCGGGCAGTCGTGGCGCATCCTCGCGGGCGCTCACACCACAGACAGCAACCCGAGCGGCAACGCCTACGGACCCGGATACACCGGCGAGGCGCGCGGCTGGAAGCGCGAGGCGATAGACCTGACTCCGTTCGCGGGCAAGCCGATACTGGTCAGGTTCGAGTACGTGACGGACGACGCCATCTATCTGGACGGTCTGCTGATAGACGACGTATCCATTCCGCAGATCGGATTCAGCGACGAGACGGAATCTCCCCAAGCGTGGGAAGCCGAAGGGTTCGAGCTGGCTGGGCCGCCGCTGGCTCAGGAGTTCGCGGTTCAGATAGTCGAGATCGGGTTGGACGGATCCTACACCGTCTCGCGCATGGGTCTGGACGATCTGAACCGAGGAGAGGCGCGCCTAGACAGGCTCGGCTCGGAGGTGGGGACGGTGGCGATAGTGGTATCGCCGACGACCGAAGGCACGCGCCACCCCGCAAGCTACACGCTGGAGTTTTGGGACGGAGGATAGGGGCATGGCATGGCATCGCATGGAGAGCATATCTGGCTCGTCGGGATACATGCCGCCCGTGAACCTGCGGCAGTCTTGACTTTTGCGCCCATTAGGGTATATTTGGGCGAGATTTGGCATCTTTTGCGCTACTGGGCGCGTGCAACAGCCGAAAGTCGAGGAAAGTGATGGCTGCTCTCCTGAATTTCCGATTTGCGACTCTGTTTCCCATCGCGGCGCTGGCAATCGCTATTGCGGCTACGCTCGCGTGCAGCTCCGCGGAGGAGCCGGAGGCCGCCCCGGCGGCGCCCGTCGTCGCTCCGACAGTGGCGGCGTCTGCCCCGGCGGCGCCTCAGCCCACAGTGATGGTCGCCGCGCAGCCCAAGCCCACCGAGGCGAAGGTGGACAACGAGTTTACCGACGGGACTCGCGGCGGGAACATGCGGATCGCCACCGGGGTGTGGTTCGACCGCTGGGACATGACCACGCGCTCGCACTGGTCATCCACGCAGGGCCTCAACCGCATGTACTCCGGCGTTCTCCAGTTTTCGCCGAGAGACGGGCTGACGGTGACGCCCGACCTCGCCCACTCGTGGGAGTTCAACGAAGACTTCTCACAGGTGACGCTCGACTTCAACGAGGGGGTGACGTGGCACGACGGCGAGCCGTTCACGGTGGACGACGTGGTGTACACGATAAACAGATGGATAAACCCGCCGGAAGGCACGCCCCAGCCGCGCGTGGCAGGCTTTCTGCTGGTGGACGACATGGAGAAGATCGACGATCTGACCATGACCATATCCATGACCAACCCCACCAGCCGGATTCTCGCCGCGCTCGCGGACTCGTGGCACATCATGCTGCCGGAACACGTACTTTCAGCCAACGGCGGCAGGCTGACGGACGCCGAGCACGTGATCGGCACGGGCGCGTTCGAGATGGAGAGCCACGAGGTGGGCAACAGCGTCATCACGAGCGCCAACCCCGACTACTTCGTGGACGCGCCTGACGGCAGCCCCTACCCGCTGCTCGACAAGATAACGGGCATCGCCTTCGCCAACAACGAGCTTGCCGCCGCCGCGTTCACCACCAAGCAGATAGATCAGTACATCACGTTCACTCCCTCCAAAGCCTATCCGATACAGGCGGACTTTCCGAACGAGGTATCTGTAATCCGCTGGGACAGCCCGGGATTTCAGGGAATCGCTCTGAACGGATCCGCGCCGCCGCTGGACGATCCCGAAGTCAGGAAGGCGTTCCGCTGCGCCATAGACACGAGGCAGATAGTGGAGCTTACGAGCGTGCCGGACGTGGAGCCGCCCAACATGCGCCAGATCAGCTTCTTCGGCACGGCAGACCCCAACTACGAAGACATATTCGACTACCCCTGCCTAGACTGGGACCAGAAGGCTCAGCAGCAGGAGATGGCCAAGCAGGTCTTCGAGGAGAAGGGCATCAACAAGATAGAGTTCCTCACGGAGGAGGCCGAGCCGGAGATCGTGCTGATCATTCAGCAGCAGATGGAGCCGCTCGGCGTGGAGATCGAGATAGTCGTCACCGAGCTGACATCCGCCAGAGAGCAAGCCTACGCCTGCGACTACGAGCTGTTCTGGTTCGGGCAGGCAGTGGCGAGCAAAAGCCCGGTCGAGATCATCAACCAAGTATTCAGGCCCGGCGCCGGCTTCGACATGTGCCAAGCGGAGCCGCCGCAGAAGTGGCTCGACCTGCTCGCGGACCTCGACCGCGTTGGTCTCGGCTCCGCAGAAGAGAAAGCCATCACCAAGCAGATGGATACCATAATGCGCGAAGAGTGGAACCCGAAGGTTCCGATTCGCCGTCCGGACGAGTTTCAGATCAGGTGGAACTACGTCAAGAACGTGGACCCGATCGCCACATCCAAGTTCATTCAGTCCAGGTTCGTGGACGCATGGCTGGACGCGGGCGCGCCGGGCAGATAGGCTCGCCTCCGAGAGGCGAGAGGGGACGGATGCGGCGTCAGGCTAGATCAGTCAGGCTAGATCAGGGGTGCAGACTTGAAGGGATACATCGTCCGACGGCTGCTCCTGATCTTGCCGACGCTGCTCTTGCTCGGAACGCTCCTGTTCTTCATGCTTCAGGCGATTCCCGGCGACGTCGCCTCCACCATGCTGGCGGGGGAAGAGTCGGCGGCATCGCCTGAAGCCATAGAGAAGCTGCGCAAGGAGCTTGGCTTGGCGGATCCGCTGTACATCCAGTATTTCCGCTGGCTGGGCAAGATGATTCGCGGCGATCTCGGCTACTCCGCCTACTTCAACCAGTCTGTATGGGACGCGATCAGGCCCAAGATAGACGTGACGGTCACTCTCGCCCTGCTCGGGGTACTGGTCGCCATCGTCCTGTCCATACCGGCGGGGGTGCTGTCGGCGCTCTTCAGGGGGAGCCTGTTCGATCAGGGGGTGCGCGCGCTCAGCGCGGTGGGGATGGCGGTGCCGGCGTTCTGGCTTGGAATCCTGATTCTGCTCGTCCTCTCGCGCATAGTGGGCTGGGCGCCGCCCGCTCAGCACTCGGGCATCTTGGACAACCCCTGGTCCGCGCTTCAGCGGTTCATGTTCCCGGCGCTCATACTCGGCTTCCGATCCGCCGCCGTGATCAGCAGGATGATACGCTCGATGATGCTGGAGGTGCTGAACGAAGACTACGTGCGCACGGCGTGGTCGAAGGGGCTGCTCCCGCGAGTGGTGATCATCAAGCACGCGCTGAGAAACGCGCTGCTGCCTGTGGTGACGATGCTCGGTATGCTGTTCGCCTCGCTCATAGATGGCGCTGTGGTTCTCGAAACGGTGTTCAACCTGCCGGGCATCGGGCTGCATCTCATCGAATCGGTGCGCGGCAGAGACGCATCGATGGTGCTGGGAATGGTGCTGCTGATAGGCGTGTTCATGATGGTGTGGATACTGCTGATAGATCTGTCGTACAAGGTTCTGGACCCGAGGGTGACGTATGAGTAGTCCGGTAGAGACGCGCTCACTGTCCGGGCAGTCGTGGGGGCGCGGGCTGTCCGTGGCCGCGGGCAAGATCGGGACGTTCGCTCGGCTCAACCCTGCGGGCGCGCTGGGGGCGGCGTTCATGGTCGTCCTGGTCGTCCTCGCGCTGGGCGCGCCGCTGGTCGCCCCACACGACCCCACCAGCTTCGTTGCGACTCGCTATCTGGGGATGCTGGAAACGGCTACGGACGGCGGGCCGCTGCTCTTCGGGTCGGATCAGCTGGGAAGGGACGAGTTCAGCCGCATACTCTACGGCGGGCGCGTTTCGCTGATGGTGGGCTTCCTCGCGCCGCTACTGGGAGTGGCGGTCGGCACGCTCATCGGCATATCGAGCGCGTACTTCGGCGGGCTGGTCGATCTGATACTCCAGCGCTTCGTGGATACGCTGCTGGTCTTGCCCGGGCTGGTCATCGTCATCACCATAGCGGTGGCGTTCGGGTTCACCATGACGGTGGTCATATTCGCGCTCGCGCTGTTCAGCGCCATCGGCTCCATCAGGATAATCCGCTCGCACGTGCTTTCGCTCAGGCAGTCGCTGTTCATCGAGGCGCAGCGCTCCATCGGCTCGTCGCCGCTCAGGATCGTGATGCTCCATCTGGTGCCGAACACGCTGCCCGTGTCGATAGTGCTGGTGGCGGTGGGCATCGCGGGGGCGATAGTAGCGGAGGCGCAGCTCAGCTTCCTCGGAATCGGCATCACGCCGCCGACGCCGTCTTGGGGCAACATGCTCAGCGGCGCGCAGAACAGGTTCGATCTGGGGCCACACCTCGCGGTCGTGCCGGGCGTGATGATCTCGGTGACGGTCTTGGCTATGAATCTGGTGGGAGACGCCGTCCGAGACATGATAGACCCTCGCCTGCGGGGGAGACAGTGACAGCCGAAGCCGCCAGCGCGCCCCTGATAGAAGTCCGAGACCTTCGCACGTACTTCTATACGCATGAGGGCGTGGTGCAGGCGGTCAACGGGGTGTCGTTCGACGCCATGGAGGGGGAGACCGTGGCGCTGGTGGGCGAGAGCGGCTGCGGAAAGTCGGTCACTTCGCTTTCGATCATGCGCCTGATCTCGGATCCGCCGGGCAAGATCGTCTCCGGCGAGGTGATGTTCCGAGGCGAAGACCTGCTGCTGATGGACGACGTCGCGCTCAGGAACACGCGGGGCAGGGAGATCGCCATGATCTTCCAAGAGCCTATGTCTTCGCTGAACCCGGTGCTGACCATCGAAGATCAGCTTTCGGAATCGGTCACGTGGCACCAGGGGCTGACGCGGAGACAGGCGCGAGAGCGCGCTACCGAGCTGCTCGAACAGGTGGGCATACCAGAGCCGGAGCGCAGGCTGAGCCAGTATCCGCACGAGTTCAGCGGCGGAATGCGCCAGCGCGTGATGATCGCCATAGCGATGAGCTGCGCGCCCAAGCTGATAATCGCGGACGAGGCGACCACCGCGCTGGACGTGACCATACAGTCTCAGATCTTGGACCTTCTGAAGGGACTCGCAAGCCAGCTGGGTGTTACGCTCATCCTGATAACCCACAACCTCGGCGTGGTGGCGCGCTACGCGGACCGGATCAACATAATGTACGCGGGGCGCATCATAGAGCGCGGAGCTACGCGGGAGATATTCCGCGACCCAAGACACCCGTACACCAGAGGGCTGCTGCGCTCGATACCGCGCGTAGATCAGGCGCGCGGGCAGATGCTGGAGACCATCGAGGGGCAGCCGCCGGACCTGATAGACCTGCCGGACGGATGCCCGTTCATGCCCAGATGCGGCTACGCGATGGAGCGATGCGCGGACGGCTTCCCGGACGAGACCGCCATCAGCGAAACTCACCGCTCGGCGTGCTGGGTCGCCGCCGACCTCGACGAGGGGGCGCGCGCATGACGGACATGACCGCGCGGCCGACGGTGGACGCCCCTCTGGTGGAGGTGCGCAACCTCAAAGTGAGCTTTCCCGTAAGGTCTGGATCCTTCATACCGCGCCGAGTGGGTGAGATAAAGGCTGTGGACGACGTCAGCTTCTCGGTGGCGCGCGGCGAGACGCTCGGGCTGGTGGGGGAGAGCGGGTGCGGCAAGACGACGCTCGGCCGCGCGATTCTCCATCTCGAAAAGGCCGAATCCGGCGAGATATACTTCGGCGGCCAGAGCCTGAACGAGATGAGCCGCGGCGAGCTGCGCAGCCTGCGAAGGCGCGCGCAGATAATCTTCCAAGACCCCTACACCTCGCTGGATCCTCGCCAGACGGCGGGCGACTGCATCGGCGAGCCGCTCAAGGTGCATGGGCTGGCGGGCAGCCGCGCCGAGTATCGGGACGAGGTGGCGCGTCTGCTCCAGACGGTCGGCCTCAACCCCAACATGGCCGGACGCTTTCCGCACGAGTTCAGCGGCGGACAGCGGCAGCGCATCGGAATCGCAAGGGCGCTGGCTGTCGGCCCAGAGTTCATCGTGTGCGACGAACCCGTTTCCGCGCTGGACGTCTCCATTCAGGGCCAGATCATCAACCTGCTCCAAGAGCTTCAGCAGACCTTCGGCTTCGCGTATCTGTTCGTGTCTCACGATCTTTCGGTCGTCAGGCACGTCAGCGACAGGATCGCCGTAATGTACCTCGGGCGAATCGTGGAGATAGCGGGACAGGACGAGCTGTACGAAGACCCGCGCCATCCGTATACTCGCGCGCTGCTGTCCGCCATACCGATCCCGGACCCGGATCTGGAGGCGGGCAGGGAGAGGATCCCGCTGACGGGGGAAGTCCCCAGCCCGCTCGACCCGCCCGCGGGCTGCTCCTTCCATCCGCGCTGTCCAATCGCAATCCCCGACTGCTCTCGAGACGTTCCGGAGCTTAGGGAAGTCTCGCCCGGACACTGGGCAGGCTGCATCCGCGCGCAAGGCTACGGGGGCTAGGGCGAGAGCGGGCGCGGCTCCAACCCCGTGACATTCCGCATACTTACGCGAACTCAGGGAGAGATCAGATGTCCGACCGACCGAACATCGTATTCATATTCTCCGATCAGCAGCGATACGACACCCTCCGCTGCTACGGCAACGACTGGATTCAGGTTCCGAACCTCAACGCTCTGGCAGACCAGAGCTTCGTATTCGAGCGCGCATACGTGGCTCAGCCGGTGTGTACGCCGGCGCGCGCGTCCATAGTCACGGGGCTGTACCCGCACGCCGCAGGGCCGATCGTGAACAAGATGACGCTCCCGCCGGACAGGCTGAGTGTTGCGGAGATGGCGCCGGAGGAGTACCGCACGGCGTGGTTCGGCAAGTGGCACCTCGGCGACGACGTCATACGTCAGCACGGCTTCGACGAGTGGGTCAGTACGGAGGACGGACATCGTCCAGAGTACACCCGCCGCGAGTACCGCACGCAGATGAGCGACTACCACCAGCATCTGTTGGAAAACGGATTCGAGCCGGACGCGGAGATGGAGGACGGAACGATGATGTTCTCGGCGATGCGGCGCGCCAAGCTGCCCGCCGAGCATCAGATGGCATCTTTCTTGGCGGGCAGGGCTGTGGACTTCATAGAGCGAAACAGCGGCAGCCCGTTCATGCTGTACGTCAGCACCTTCGAGCCGCACCCGCCATATCACGGGCCATACGATGATCTCTACGATCCAGAAGAGCTTCCGGCGGGGCCCGCGTTCCTCCAAGTTCCAGAAGGCGGCTCGCTGCACAACACGGTCAGGGCGCAGTACTGCACGCAGTACCTCGACAGTCCGGACGCGGAGATAGACCGATACCTTCAGACCAACGCGGCGCGCGGACACGACCTCACATCCGAATCGGGCTGGCGAACTCTGCGCGCCAGATACTTCGCCAACATTACGCTGGTCGATGACATGGTGGGCAGGATAGTGGACGCGCTGGAGCGATGCGGCGCGGCGGGCAACACTCTAGTGGTATTCACCAGCGAACACGGCGAGATGGCGGGGGATCATGGTATGCTGGAGAAGCGCTCGATGTACGAGGAGTCGGCGCGCGTTCCGCTTCTGATGCGGGCGCCGTGGCTGTCCGAGTCCCAGCGGATGGTTGGCGGCGCAGTGGGACATATAGATCTGGTTCCAACCATCCTGGATCTGATGGGCGGCGGCGTTCCGGCGCACCTTCAGGGCAAGTCTCTCGCGCCCGTCTTGCGGGGCGAGCGAGGACTGGACGGAAACGAAGTGTTCGTGCAGTGGAACGGCGTCAGCGACATAGACGACCGCCACCTGGGGAGCGAGGAGATAGATCTTCGCAACACTCAGCCGTGGCGGACGATAGTACGAGACGGCTGGAAGCTGGCTCTGTGCGCGTCCGACCAGTGCGAGCTGTTCGATCTAGCCAACGACCCATACGAGCAGACCAACCTGTTCGACGACCCGGCGCAGCGTCGCCGCGTCCGCGACCTTGCCGCGCGCATCCGCCTATGGCAGCACAAGAACGGCGACACGGCACCGCTGCCGGGAGTTTAGCAAGAGGAGAAAGCTCGAAATGCCGGAAAACCCCAACATCGTATTCATAATGAGCGACCAGCAGCGTCAGGATACTCTCGCCTGCTACGGCGCGGACTGGATGAACGTTCCCAATCTGAACGCGCTGGCCGATCAGAGCTTCGTGTTCGAGAACGCTTACGTGGCTCAGCCTGTGTGTACGCCCGCGCGCGCCACGATAATGACCGGGCTGTATCCGCACACGGCGGGGCCCATCGTCAACCAGATACATCTGGACGAGAGCGTGCCTGTCGTATCCGAGATGCTGTCGGACGACTACTACAAAGGCTACATGGGCAAGTGGCATCTGGGGAGCGATCTCGTGGCTCAGCGCGGCTTCGACGTATGGGTGTCCGCAGAAGACGCGCACCGCTTCGCCAAGCGCGAGCAGCGATACCTCGTATCCGACTACAACCGCTACCTCGTGGAACAGGGATACGAGCCTGACCGCGTTCGCAACGGGGTCGGCGTGTTCAGCTCGGACGCGCACTACGACATGCCGGAGGAGCATCAGATGGCGTCTTTCCTCGGCGAGCGCGCCGCCGAGTTCATAGAAGCCAACAGCGACAGGCCGTTCGCGCTGTACGTAAGCACGTTCGAGCCGCACTCTCCATATCACGGTCCGTTCATGGACATGTACGACCCCGCCACGCTGCCCGTTGGCCCCGCGTTCTTGCAGAAGCCGGAGTCTGCCTCTCTGGTCAACAGGGTCAGGGCAAACTACTTCCTCCAGTTCATGCTGGACGGGGTGGAGCAGAGCGAGGACGAATACATGACGCGCTACGCCGCGCCGCGCGAGGACGTATCCACCGAGCTGGGCTGGCGAACCCTGCGCGCGCACTACATGGCGAACATAACGCTGGTGGACCGCATGGTTGGCAAGATCACCGCCGCGCTGGAACGCGCAGGCGTGGCAGACAATACCGTAGTGGTGTTCACCAGCGAACACGGCGATATGATGGGCGATCACGGTATGCTGGAAAAGCGCTCGTTCTTCGAGGAGGCGTCCAGAGTGCCGCTGCTGATGCGCGTCCCCTGGCTGTCCACAGAGTCCACTCGCGTGCGCGGCAGCGTGGGCCACATAGACCTTGCGCCGACTCTGCTCGATCTCGCCGGACAGAGCGCGCCTGCGAACCTGCAAGGCAAGAGTCTGACGCCTGTCATGTGCGGCGAGTCCGACCTGAGCGCCAACGACGTATTCATCCAGTGGAACGGAACGAGCGCGGAGATTCCGGACAGGTTCCTCGGATCTGCCGAGATCAACAGGATGCTGGCGCTGCCGTGGAGATCGGTAGTGACGCCCGACCGCTGGAAGCTGAACCTGTGCGCCGGCGACCAGTGCGAGCTGTACGACCTCGACAACGACCCGCACGAGACCAACAACCTGTTCGATGACCCGTCTCAGCGCGACCGAGTGCGCGACATGGCAGCCAGAATCCGCATCTGGCAGCACCAGACGGGAGACACAGCCCCGCTGCCGACTACATAGGGCGCAGGGAGCGGTTCACGAAGCTAGGGGCGGTTGGCGAACCGCCCCTACGGAATGGCGCTTCTGCGACTCTGGCGAGAGCCGACGTCAAATTGACACTCATTTCTGCCAGTGACTATAATTCACGGTACGAGAGGTTGCGCTTAAGATGCCCAAGAGAACATACCAACCACGAAAGAGGCGCCGCGCCAGAGTTCATGGATTCAGGTCCAGAATGAGGACGAAAGCGGGCCGCAACGTCATCAAGAGGCGGATGTTCAAAGGCAGACACAAGCTGACTGTCTGAGCGGCGGGCGCGGCTGTTTCGAAGCCGCTCCATACCGAACGACAATCGCCATGAGGGGCAAGCTCGCCACAGGCAGAATCCGATGTCCATGCCCAGAGAGCGCCGCCTGAGAAAGACCGCCGACTTCGTGACGGCAAGACGCGAGGGCAAAAGCTGGTCGGATCGGAGGCTGGTACTGATAGCCAAGCGGAGACGCTCCCACGCAACCCGGTTCGGCTTCTCGGTGAGCAAGCGACTGGGGAACGCCGTCGCCAGAAACAGCATTCGCAGAAGGTTGAAGTCAGCCGCTTCGGAAGCGGACGTCAAGGATGGCTGGGATCTGGTGTTCATCGCTCGGCAAGGGGCGAGGAACGCCGACTTCTGGCAGCTGAGGCGATCTTTGAACCGACTGCTGGACAGGGCCGGGGTGACCGCGCCCAGACAATCGAAGCAAGCGAAGCCAAACTGAATCGAAACGGGGCAAAAGTGATTAGCAGACTGGCGCTGGGGGCCATCAGGCTCTACCAGCTGACAGTTTCACCATACATTTCGGGCATGTGCAGGCACACTCCCTCATGCTCGAACTACGCCTACGAGGCGATATCCATGCACGGCTTTGCCAGAGGCTCTTGGCTGACGGTCAAACGGCTTGGGCGCTGTCGCCCGCTCGGCACACGGGGGTACGACCCTGTTCCATAGCGCCATCTCATCCGATCCGTATGCCCTCGAAAAGGGCATCGCTCCTATGAAACCGATACACAGCCGAGCCAAGATATTCGAGCCGGCTCCTTCATGGGTCTCGATCTTGTTCGCGGCGCTCGCGCTCGCGCTGCTGGTCGGATGCACTCGCATAGCCACCCCTCAAGGCTGGTCTGCCGGATCGGTGGGAGACGACGCCATCTACATCGGCACCATGGAGGGCGACGTGCTGGCTCTGGACAAGTCCAACGGCGATACTCTCTGGCGGCGCGCGCTGCCGGCGCCGGAAGACTCCGACCGCGCCATATACGGACGCCCGGCGGTCACCAAAGACGCCGTGCTGGTGGGCGGATACGATGGGCGTCTCTACGCCTATGGCAAAGGCGGGGATCTGCTCTGGCAGGAGCCCTTCCCGGGCCGTATCGTGGGCGGTCCCACTGTTCACGAGGGGCTGGTTCTGGTGGGCACCGGCGATGTCTCATCGTCCAGCGGGGCGGCTGGGACGCTGCGCGCCATCGACCTAGAGACCAACGATGAGGTGTGGAAGCACGACGCGCGCGGCCCCATCTGGTCGTCCCCCGTAGTCGACGACGGGGTGGCATACGTGGGCTCTCTCGATCACAGCCTCTACGCGGTGGACGTCTCGGACGGAAGCGAAAAGTGGCGCTACGTCTCCGGAGGCGCGATCGTGTCCGGCGCGGTCGTTCACGGCGGACTGGTCATATTCGGCGGGTTCGACAGCAGGCTCTACGCGCTGGACGTGGACACGGGCGATCCCGTATGGGTGTTCAATGGGTCCTCGCGCTGGTACTGGTCGACCCCGCTCGTGCAAGACGGCGTGGTCTACGCCCCGTCACTCGATGGGAACCTCTACGCCATAGACGCGAGGAGCGGCGATCTGAAGTGGGTGTTCGCCACCGAGGGGCAGATAATCGGCTCTCCGACCTTCGTTAACGATCTCATAGCGGTGCCGGTGGCGGACGGGAACGACTCGAAGGTGGCTCTGGTAGAGACCAACGGGAGCGAGCAGCAGGCTTGCCGGATAGGCTCCGACATCCGAACCTCGCTCGCGGTATCGGATGACCTGATATACTTTGGAGCGACCGACCACACGATAAGGGCGCTTCGGATCAAGCCAAACGGCAACCCGGATGAGGAGTGGGTGTACGTCACAGACGCGGACGACCCATACCCTCCGGACTGGGCGAAGGCTTGCTAGACAGGAGCCAGAGTGGACTTCGTGGACTTCAGCTTCTTCTTCGACATTTGGAATCTCCTGATCATCCAGCCGATGATCAACGGGCTGGTGCTGCTCTACTCTTGGTCGTTCTCGAACTTCGGTCTTGCCATCATAGCCTTCACGATGATCGTGCGTCTCATAATGGTCCCCCTGACCATCAAGCAGAGCCGCCAGATCAAAGCCATGAGCCAGCTTCAGCCGCGCATGAAGGAGATTCAGAACAAGCACAAAGGCGACAGGCAGAAGGCATCTCAGGAGACGATGCGCCTCTACCGCGAGCAGGGGGTGAACCCGCTCGGCTGCCTCGGCCCCATGTTCATCCAGTTCCCAATCTGGATTGGGCTGTACCAAGCCATTCTCCAGACGGTGCCATCCAAACCCGAGAGTCTGGTTGGCCTGTCTCGGCACCTGTACGACTGGCTGCCGCAGGTTCACAGCGTAATACCCATAGACAGTCGCTTCCTGTGGATGGATCTGTCCGTCCCCGATCCCTCTCCGTTCGTTATGCCGATTATGGTTGGCGTGTCGATGTGGGTCATGCAGAAGATGACCACGATGCCGACCGCCGACGAGCGCCAAGCGTCCACCAACAGGATGATGCTGTGGATGATGCCGGCGATGTTCGGCTTCTTTACGCTGAACTTCCCGAGCGGCTTGGCGCTGTACTGGGTGGTGTCGAACGTGGTCGGCCTTGTGATACAGGGATTCGTGACCGGCTGGGACCCGGTGCTGACCCCAACCATGAATCTTTACAAGAGGCTCAGGGGCATAGAGGTGGAGGAGGAGGAGCCGGTGGCAGTGGCGGCCGCCACTCCCTCAGCCGCGTCGGTCCCCGCCGTCGAGGAGGCGAGTGATGCAAGAGCGGGAAACAGAGATAGAGATGAGCGCCAAAACGGTGGAAGAGGCGGTAGAACTCGCTCTAAAGGAGCTAGACGCAGATCGCAGCGACGTAGAAATAGACGTCGTTAGCCGAGGCAAGGCGGGCATACTTGGGATAGGATCCGAACCCGCCAGAGTCAGGGTGGCTCAGCTCTCCTCTCCACCCGACAGCGTCAAGACTGCCTCCGAAGTCATCGAATCTCTCATACACTATCTGGACGTAGAGGTGACGCTGACTCTCAAGCAGGCGCACAACGAAGACCTGGACGGCCCGCTCTTCGACATAGCGGGCGAGGACGCGGGCCTGCTGATCGGGCGCAAGGGCGAGACTCTCAAGACCCTTCAGTTCATGGTCAGGTACATGGTCAGCCGAAAGCTGGGCGACCGCGTCAACCTCATGGTGGACGTCGAAGGCTATCAGGAGCGTCGACACCTCGCGCTGAGAAACATGGCGCGCAGGGTGGCGGATCGAGTGTCCGACACGGGGCGCTCCATCTCACTGGAACCCATGCCCCCCAACGAGCGCAGAATCGTGCATCTTGCGCTGTCCGACCACCCCGAAGTCACCACGGAGAGCGACGGAATGGGCAGCTCGCGGCAGGTGGTCGTACAGCTGAGAGACTGAGGCGATCCGCCGACATCGGGATACGACATACCCGCTCTCACCTGACGGGAGAGGACTGGGTGAGAGACTGAGACGATCCGCCGACATCGGGATACGACATACCCGCTCTCCCCTGACGGGAGAGGGCTGGGTGAGAGGCTAGACGCTGGGAACACGCGGCATTCAGCAGAGGAATATTCCAATCCAACCGTCCAACCACATAGCCGTAATCACGCTGTCCAAGCCGGAAGAGCGCAACCTGATCGACTTCGATCTAGCATACGCGCTGTGCGATCAGGCCGTGGAGGCGAGGCAGAACCGAGACGTATGGGTGGTGGTGGTAGACGCTCTGGGAGGCGACTTCTGCGCTGGAACAAGCCCCGACTCTCTGCGCGCCGTCTCGCAGGACAGCGCGCGCCTGGACTCGCTCAGAGTGGCTCGCGCCATCGCGGAGATCGAGAAGCCGGTGGTGTGCGCCATTCAGGGCGCGGCGCGCGATCAGGGCATGGAAATCGCGCTCGCCTGCGATCTGCGCGTCGCCGACTCCACTGCCACCTTCAGCCTGTCGCAGGCTCTGTTCGGATCCATGCCCTGGGACGGAGGGACGCAGCGGCTGCCCAGACTCGTGGGCAGGTCTAGGGCTGTCGAAATGCTGCTCACGGGCAGAGAGATCGAGTCTGGGCAGGCACTGGAGTACGGTCTGGTGAACGAGGTGGTCGGAGCGGGCGAGGCGGCGAGCCGCGCAATGGAGCTTGCGTCCGACATCGCCCGTCACGGCCCGATAGCGCTGAGATACCTGAAGGAAGCCGTCAACAGCGGGCTGGACGGCACCCTTGAGCGCGGTCTCAGGCTGGAAGCCGACCTCAGCTTTCTCCTCCAGTCCACCGATGACAGGCGCGAGGGGATCGCCTCGTTCCTCGAAAGACGCCGCGCGCGATACGGCGGCGAGTAGCGCCCATGCCCGAAGCTCCGACGGTGCTGATGGACAAACAGGGCGGCGTCGCCACGCTGACGCTGAACAGGCCGGGCGTAATCAACGCATTCAACGTTCAGATGCGAGACGATCTGTTCGCCGCTTTGGAGTCTGTCAGAGACGACCCGGACGTCAACGCCGTACTGGTGCGAGGCGCGGGCGAGCGCGGCTTCTGCGCGGGCGCGGACCTGACCGAGTTCGGCAGCGCGCCATCTCAGGACATCGCGCGCCAAGTGCGCTGGGAGCGCGACCTGTGGGGTCTCTTCCTGTCCATTCCCAAGCCCTTGGTCGCCGCCCTTCACGGCTACGCGATAGGCTCGGGCGTGGAGATAGCCTGTCTGTGCGACCTCAGAGTGGCATCGGACGACACCGTATTCAGGATGCCGGAAACGGCATTGGGCATGGTGCCGGCGGCCGGCGGCAGCCAGACGCTGCCGCGCGCCATAGGGATAGGCCCTTCGATGAAGGCGCTGCTCGCCAACGAGGTGCTGACAGCCGAGCGCGCGCTTCGGCTGGGACTCGTTCACCGCGTAGTACCGCGCGATGATCTCGATGACGCGGCTACGCTGCTGGCGGAGCGCCTAGCCCGAATCCCGCCCGCGTGCGCCGCCGCCGTCAAGCGCGCTGTCTTGGAGGGTATGGATTCGACCCTGCAACAGGGCCTGGATCTCGAAGAACGCCTAGCCATAAGCCTGCTGCTCCAGCGCGCCTGAACGCGCAGCCGCTCTGCCCCTTTTCGAGTAGAATTAGCCGCTCAATGGTGGTAATCTGTGCTGTGCCTCTTGGGGGGTCGAAACTGTCTGCCGGAAAGACTGCAACGGGCGCGGACTCTCTATAAAGAAACGAGCCAAAGGGAATCACGCAAGAATGAACACATCGGAGTTTCTGACCATTGCATCCTCGATCGTTCCCGATCGCCATGCGCTGGTGTTCGAGGGCAAGCGAACGACTTTCGAGGAGCTTCAGTCTAGGGTCAACCGTCTCGCTCACGGTCTGCTGTCTATCGGGGTTCAGCCGGGAGACCGCATCGGAATCGTTCAGGTCAACACGGACGCGGTCGTCGAGACCTACTTCGCGGCTGCCAAGATAGACGCCGTGTTCGTGCCGCTCAACTTCCGCGCGCGGGCGGACGAGATGTCGTTCATGGTGCGCGACTCGGGGCTGAGAGTCCTGATGGCGGGAGATCGCTACGTCGACATGATAGAGTCGATCTCGGACGATCTGGACTGCGTGGAGAGCCGCATCGCGCTGGACGAGCCTCGCGACGGCTGGCTGTCGTACTCCGACCTGATAGACGGCTCACGAGACGATGACCTGTGGCCCACGACGGCCGAGGACGACCTCGCCGTTCTGCTGTTCACGTCCGGCACGACCAGCTTTCCCAAAGGGGTCATGCTCAGCCACAACAGCTTCTCGTCTTACATTCTGAGCCAAGTAACGCCCGCCGACCCCGACGTGGCGGAGCGCAATATCCTCACCGTGCCGCTGTACCACATCGCGGGTATGCAGGCGATGATCAGCGCGATGTACGGGGGGCGCACGCTGATCATCCAGCGCCAGTTCGAGCCTGCGCAGTGGATGGACCTCGTGGAGCGGGAGCGCGTGGACCGCGCCATGATGGTTCCCACCATGCTCAAGATGCTGATGGATCACGAGGACTTTCGCCAACATGACCTGAGAAGCCTGCGCGTAATCACCTACGGCGCCGCGCCCATGCCGCTGGAAGTGATCAGGCGCGCCATAGTCGAGTTTCCCGGCGCGCAGTTCATCAACGCATTCGGGCAGACCGAGACCGCCGCCACGATAACCATGCTGCCGCCCGACGACCACGTTCTGAGCGGAGACGCGGACGAGATCGAGCGCAAGCTCAAGCGGCTGACTTCCATCGGCAAGCCCATAGACGACGTGGAGGTGAGGATCGTCAACGAGGAGGGGGAGGACGTGGCAGCTGGGGAGGTGGGCGAGATCGCCGCTCGCGGTCAGCGTCTTATGAAGGGCTACTGGAACCAGGAATCCGCCACAGCCGAGACGATCAAAGGCGGCTGGCTGTACACCGGCGACCTGGGCTACTGGGACGAGGACGGCTACATATTCCTCGCCGGACGAGCCAGAGACTTCATCAAGCGGGGCGGCGAGATGATCTCGCCCGAAGAGGTGGAGCAGGTACTCAACTCCCACCCCGATATAGAGGAGGCCGCCATCATCGGCGTATCGGACATAGACTGGGGCGAGCGTGTGCGCGCCGTGGTGGTGGCGCGCAGCGGACACGAAATAGACGAGGACGACGTAATCGAATACTGCCGTCAGCGTCTTGCCAGCTTCAAGAAACCCGAGTCGGTGGTGGTGGTGAACGAGCTGCCGCGCAACCCCATGGGCAAGATACTCAAGCGCATCCTCAAAGAGGATCACAGCGCCCCTGTGGAAGTTTAGGAGGCGGGCGTTTTCGTCGTTCCTTTCGCCCTTCCGCTGATGGCCGAGCGGAAGATCGCCAAGCCGTTCAGCGCGGCACGCTGCTTCCGACCCTCCCGCATACTGCCATCAGCCAATCATCATCAGCCAATCCTGTCGAAGCCGGTATAAGGTCTCAGCGCCTCTGGGACGGAGACGCTGCCGTCCGCCTGCTGGCAGTTTTCCAGAATGGAGATGATCACTCTGGGCAGGGCGAGGCCGGAGCCGTTGAGGGTGTGGACGAGACGCGGCCTCGATCCGCGCTCTGGTCTGAAGCGGATGCGGCCTCGACGCGCCTGATAGTCGGTGCAGTTGGAGCATGAGCTGACTTCCAGCCACCTGTTCGCGCCGGGCGCCCACATCTCCACGTCGAAAGCCTTCACGGCCGGCGATGACATGTCGCCCGTAGCCAGCTCCAGCACCCTGTACGGTATCTCCAGAGCCTCGACCACGTCGGCGGCGGCGGCTGTCAGCGTCTCCAGCTCCTCGTAGGAGCGGGAGGGTTCGACGAACTTGTACATCTCCACCTTGTCGAACTGGTGAACGCGCATGATGCCGCGCGTGTCCCGTCCGGCAGACGCCTTTTCACGCCTCCAGCAGGGGGTGTGCGCCACGTAGTACAGGGGCAGGTCTTCCGCCGCCAGTATCTCGTTCCTGTGCAGGCCGGTTATCGCCGCCTCCGCTGTGGGCAGCATCCAGAGGTCGTCCTCCTCGTCGTGGTACATCTCCTCCTGAAAGCCCGGAAGGTGACCGCTCGCCAGCGCGGTGTCGCGGTTCACCATGTACGGAAGATATACCTCCGTATATCCGTGCTTCTCGACGTGCATGTCGATCATAAACGAGATGAGCGCCCTTTGGAGCTTCGCGCCCACGCCCCTGAGAACGAAGAATCGAGACCCCGCCAGTCGCACGCCGCGCTCGAAGTCTATGATCCCCAGCCGCTCGGCGATGTCCCAGTGGGCTTGCGGCTCGAAATCGAAGGACGGCGGCTGACCCACCCGCCTGACCTCCACGTTCGATCTCTCGTCCGGGCCGGTGGGCGCGCTCTCGTGCGGAATGTTGGGCGTGCTGAGCAGGAGGGCATCTAGGCGCTCGTCCGCGGATCGAAGCCGCTCCTCCAGCTCCCGTATGCGCCCACCCACGCGGCGCATCTCGTCTATCAGCTCTTGGGGGCGCGTCTTGGAGCGCCCCATCTCGCGGCTCGCCTCGTTGCGTCTGGCGCGCAGCGTGTCTGTCTCTGCGATCAGGGAGCGGCGCTCCTCGTCGAGCGAGAGGATGTCTTCTATGGACACGTCCGCGCCCCTCCTGCGCATCGCCTCGCGTATGGCGTCGGGATCGCGGCGGATCAGGTCTATCGAGATCATAGAGAAGCGTCTACCCCAGAATCTGATGAAGCCGGTCGACGATGGCGCTCTCCGCGCTCTGCGGCAGTGTCAGCAGGCGGAGGGAAAATCTGTCTGCGGTTTCGTGTTCGCGCACCCACACGCTCGGATTGCCGTTTCTCAGCTCTTCGACCACGTCCGCCCCGCTCATGCCTGCGGCGTCTTCGTCCACGACGATGGTAAGCCCCTCCAGAAATCCGTCGTCCTGAAGGTCCTCGAACGAGATGCCGTCTATGTCTGCGAGCATTGGCTTCATGGCGGCGACTCTCGCCTCGTATCCGGCGATTCTGTCCTCGTGGTTCATCGTCAGCCACGCTCTGAGCGCGCCGTAGACGGCGACCACCTCCTGCCTGTCCACCTTCATGGGGCGTCCGAAGGAGCGTATGGGCGATGCCTCGAAGCCCACGAAGCTGTGCGAGCGCGCCACTTCGACCAGATCGCTCGCGCCGGTGAGTATGCCGCTGGAGTTGACCGCGCCGAAGTACTTTGCGCCGTAGGCTACGAGGTCCGCGCCCATCTTGACGTATTTGCTCAGCAGATCGGTCGGGTACACCTGACCGGCGGCATCGACCACGATGGGGACGCCGCGCGCGTGTCCGATCTCGATGACCTGCTCCAGCGGGAGCGCGCCGGGGGATCGGTCTCCGGGGGCGAGGTAGTGGATGCCAGCGGTGCGCTGCCCAATGGCGGCTTCGAGCTGGTCTGCGGTGGTCCTGTCCTCGTCTCCGATCTCGACCAGCCTGCCGCCGGGTATCGTCATGCAGCGGTCGTACTTCACGCGCAGCTGGCGCTGGATTATGAACTCGTTGGGCATGTCGGTCGTGTCGGGAATGCGCTCGATCTTGTCTGCGTCGTCGCCGGTCATGCACGCCGCCGCCGCGTATGCGAGCGCGGCGGAGCAGCCGGAAGTGACCAGCGCCGCCTCGACGCCGAGCATTCCGGCGATGCGCTCGCCCACCGCGTCCATAAGCTCGCTCATGTTCACGTAGTGGTCTTCGGCGGCGTCCATCATCGCGCGGATATCCGGCGCGGGCGTGCCGCCTCCCAAGAGCGTTCTGTTGCCCTGTGCGTTGATCACGGGACGCACGCCCAGCTCCTCGAATATGCTTGCCATCTTCTCCCCTTCATATCGGCCCTCTCCCGCTGTTGGGAGATGGGGCGGTTGGTCGGTCGCGGTTCGCGCTTGGATCGCTGCTTGCCTGCTCCGTTGGTCAGTTCATCCGAGAGACTTGGGTCGGGTCGGATATGTACTCGCCCAGCTTGAGTGTGGCGAGTACGCCCCGCCAGACACGGTTCGCCAGTGATGCGTCTTCGGGCCAGAATTCCAGGGTGATGAACGAATGGACTCCGCGCCCTCTGGCAAGGCACAGGCGCGAGTACGCCTTGCGCTTCTCGCCGGGGTCCATGAACTCGATCTGGTACCACGCCACTTCCAAGTCGCGCCTGCGCGCCTCGCTGATCTGTCCGCGCTCCGTTACGTCTCGCCTTTCGCTCCTCGCCGTAACGTCTAGGAGCAGCTTGGCGAGGGGCAGATCGCTCCAGTCTATGTTCGCCGCTCTGTACCCGCGCGGCGCTCGGTCGTCCTGTACGTGGTGCTGGATGACGGAGACCTCCAGCCGCAGGCTGTCATCGGGCTCCGGCTTGTCGCGCAGTCTGATGGACCCCTCCGGTCCGGGATCGACTATCCAGCTGGCTGGGAACTCGAACTGCACCGCGCCCCTGTCAGCCACGAATATCTTGTTGCCGGGCCGAGTCGTCCGCCAGCCGTGCGTTCTTGGCAGCTCGAACTCTCGCCTGCTCCACTTCTTCGCCATTCGGACAGATCCTTCTGCTTCGGATTACAACTGCAAGCCTATTCTATTCTGGCGACTGGCGGCGGGCAAGCGGGGTGACTGTTAGAGAACACAGGCAGCGAACACAGGCTATAATAGCCTCTGTAATAAGTATCGTGCATGGAGTGAGCGCATTGCCAGAGAAAGATGTTTGGGTATCCGACTACGGGAACGAGCTTATCGAAACTCCCAGAGCGCATCTGCGGATGACCCTGGCGCAGGACGAGCAGGGCTTGGCGCTGACATATCAGGGCCGCGAGATACTCAGGTGCTACCTGACTCCGAACGGAATGCTGGCAGGTGGATTCGTGGCGCAGGCGCTGGGGGTGAGACTGCCGCCTCTTGGACAGTCCGCGCTTGCCAGAGTCTCCACCGGCGTTCTCTATCGCGCGCTGGGAGTATGTCAGCTCGACTACTCGGAAGAGGCGTCCTACGTGGTTCTGGGCAGGCTGCTGGAAGAGGCGCAGATGCAGAGGGGCGCCACCAATCTGTCCGAGTGAAAGCCGCGCGATCCGCCTCTCGTCTCTTGGGAGAGCCGCGTTGATTTGCCCCCCGTTCGGCACTATAATCTTTGCGAATTCGCTTGGGCGGTTCGAGGGACTGATGGTCGAAGATTACGCAGAGCTGGAGCCTGGTCAGCAGGTCTCCGCGCACAGGCGCACGCTGGATTCCGAAATGCTGTCCGACTACGCGGAGGCCGTTCAGGATCGGAGCGCGCGCGCCTCGGACGCGAGCGGGCGCGAGCTGGTTCCCGCGATGGCGGTGGCGGCGCTGAGCATCAGGGGAGTCGTCCAGGATCTGCGGATACCGGGCGGCACTCTTCACGTGGGCCAGGAGTTCGAGTTTCGTTCCGCCGCGCGCGTCGGAGACTCTCTGGACTGCGAAGCGACGCTGGCTCAGAACTCGCTGCGCGGTGGGTGGAGGTTCCTGGTAGTAGACTGCCGAGTTGCCGCCGAAGATGGGAGCGAGGTTATGACTGGCAAGAGTACCATAATGATTCCCGCCGGACTGGGGCCGCGAGAGGCGGGCTGCTGATGCGGAAGGGAGACGCTCTGCCGACGGTCGAAAAGTCGATAGATCAGGCGCGGATCGAGCAGTACGCCCGAGCGTCCGGCGACTTCAACCCCATTCACGTAGATCACGAATTCGCGGCGCGGAGTCAGTTCGGCGGCACGATCGCGCACGGGATGATGGTCGCCGCGACTATCTCGGAGATGATGACGTCCGCGTTCGGTCGAGACTGGGCGGAAAGCGGCAAAATGAAGATCAGGTTTCGGTCTCCGGTCAAGCCCGGCCAGCGCGTCACGGCGCGAGGGAGCGTCAGGTCCGTCACCGAGTCGGGGAACGCGCGCAGAATCGTATGCTCCGTATCCGTGACGAAGGACGATGGGGAGACTGCCATAGCCGGGCAGACCGAGCTCACGGTCGCCTGAATTCCACTGCCATACATTTGGAGAGGCGCAGATTTTGGACTCACATTCCAAGCCAGTTAGGATAGCCGTAGATGCCATGGGCGGAGACAACGCTCCGTCCGAAGTCGTCAGGGGAGCGGCGCAGTTCGCGGCGAGGGGGGAAGGACACATACTCTTGGTCGGCGACCCAGAAGCGGTTGGCCGCGAGCTTTCGGAGTACGACACGTCCCGCCTGCCCATAGCGGTCATTCCCAGCGAAGGCGTCATCGAAGAGGACGAGTCGCCCGCGCTGGCGCTGCGCCGAAAGCCGAGGGCGTCCGTCCTCGTCTCGACAGGCATGGTCAAACAGGGCCACGCCGACGCCTGCGTCTCGATGGGATCCACCGGAGCGGCCATGGCCGCCGCCGCCATAGTGCTTGGCCTCGCCAAAGGCGTGGAGCGCCCCGCGCTGGGCGGGCCCGTAGTGGGAGTAGCCCCCCACACCTGTATACTCGATCTCGGCGCGAACGTGGACTGCCGCCCCAGACAGCTGCTCAACTTCGGCGCTATCGGAGACGTGTTCGCCCGATCGTTCTGGGGGGTGGAAAACCCCAGAGTGGCGCTCTTGAGCGTTGGCGCGGAGGTGGGCAAGGGCAACAGGCAGGTTCAGGAAACTACAGAGATGTTCGAGAAGAGCGGACTCAACTTCATCGGCAACGTGGAGGCGAACGATGTTCCGAAAGGCGCGGCTGAAGTGGTCGTCTGCGACGGATTCGTGGGAAACATCGTCATGAAGCTGACCGAAGGGCTGGGGCAGCAGATGGAGGCGCACCTCCGCGCCAGACTGTCGGACATGCTGCCGGCGGATGGCCTCGACCGCCTGCTGCAAGAGATCTACGCCGTGAGCAACGTGGTGGAGACGAGGGGCGGCGGGCCGTTGTTCGGCGTCAACGGCGTCAGCGTGGTGGGACACGGATCCGCGCGCGCCGACGCCGTGGAGCGAGCCATCGAAACCGCCGCTCTCACCGTGCGCGCCGACTTCATCCCCGAAATGAATCGACAGCTCGAAGCGCTGGAATCCAGGCTTGGGGCGTGATCAGGAGGAACCTTGGGCAAGTCTGACATCGACGGACGCTTCGCGCTGGTCACGGGCGCGTCGAAAGGTATTGGCAGGGCGGTGGCGCTGCGTCTTGGCGAGATGGGCGTACATGTGGCTGTCAACTACAACAGCTCGCCTGACCAAGCCGCCATCACCGTCGATACGCTCGAATCCCAGGGCGTGGAGGCGTTCGCGGTGCAGGCAGACGTCAGCGACTTGGGCCAAGTGTCCAGCATGGTCGAGCAAGTCTCGAAGCGCTTCGGCCGCATAGACATCTTGGTCAACAACGCCGGCATAATCAGCGACAGTCTGCTGGTGCGGATGTCGGATGAAGCGTGGGACAGCGTAATCGCCACGAACCTTAACGGCATGTTCTACTGCACCAGAGCCGTCGTCCGCCAGATGATCCGAAGGCGATGGGGCAGGATCATCAACATAGGCTCTGTGGTCGGGATTAGGGGCAACATCGGGCAGGTCAACTACTCTGCGTCCAAGGCCGGAATGATCGGCTTCACCAAGGCGCTCGCCAAAGAGGTCGCCACTCGCGGCATTACCGTAAACACCGTGACTCCCGGCTACATCAGCACCGACACCGTTGACGTGCTGCCGCAAAAGACCAAAGATACGATTATGACGTGGATCCCGCAGGGACACTTCGGGGAAGTGGACGACGTAGCCCATCTCGTCGCGTTCATCGCCAGCCAGAAGGCCAAGTACATGACTGGCCAGATCGTCAGCGTCGACGGCGGAATGGCCATCTGAGAAGGCGCTTTCGGAGCATTCCCGCCAGCCTACTTCTCCCGTGGATCCGGTTCCGAGGATCTCCCAGTTTCGGCTTCGCCAACTGCGGCGTTCCGGCCGATGCCAACCGTCTCACACTGCTGACTCAGCCCGAGTACGACGTGGAACGCGGATCTCATGGCGAGCAAGTGACCTTTGGCGGATGTGGTACAATGCCGACGTGCGACCCTCCGGCGCGAGGCAGGCGCGAAATTGGTAGTGAAACATGACAATGCCCACAGTCGAGCGAGAAGTGGCAACGCGAGAATCGGTCGAGGCTCTGCGCGATCTGATTCAGGCCAACCACGAGGCGACGAACGCTCTCATTCGAGCCAACCAAGCTCAGGCTCAGGCTAACCACGAGGCTACGCTCGCCCTGATTCAAGCCAACCGTGAGGCGACGAACACTCTGATTCAGACCAACTACGGGGCTCTCCACGATCTGATTCAGGCCAACCACGAAGAGTTAAGCGGGCGCATCAACGAACTGGGCGGGCGCATGGACAGGCTGGAAGGATGGCTGAAGGCCATGGCGATCATGGTCGGCGCGGGCATGTTCGTCATCATCGCCGCATTGATCGCTGCCATAGTCACACTTACAATCAACGGGTAACGTAACATGACAATGCCCACAGTCGAGCGCGAAGTGGCAACCCGAGAATCGGTCGAGGCTCTGCGCGATCTGATTCAGGCCAACCACGAGGCAACGAACGCTCTCATTCAGGCCAACCGTGAACTGATTCAGGCCAACCGTGAACTGATTCAGGCCAACCGTGAGTTGGCTCAGGCCAACCATGAAGAATTAAGCGGGCGCATCAACGAACTGGGCGGGCGCATGGACAGGCTGGAAGGGTGGCTGAAGGCCATGGCGATCATGGTCGGCGCGGGCATGTTCGTCATCATCGCCGCGCTGATCGCCGCCATAGTCACGCTGACAGTCAACGGGTAACGTAACATGACAATGCCCACAGTCGAGCGCGAAGTCGCAACCCGAGAATCGGTCGAGGCTCTGCGCGATCTGATTCAAGCCAACCACGAGGCGACGCACGCTCTCATTCAAGCCAACCGTGAACTGATTCAGGCTAACCGTGAGTTGGCTCAGGCCAACCATGAAGAATTAAGCGGGCGCATCAACGAACTGGGCGGGCGCATGGACAGGCTGGAAGGATGGCTGAAGGCCATGGCTATCATGGTCGGCGCGGGCATGTTCGTCATCATCGCCGCGCTGATCGCCGCCATAGTCACGCTGACAGTCAACGGGTAATGTAACATGACAATGCCCACAGTCGAGCGCGAAGTCGCAACCCGAGAATCGGTCGAGGCTCTGCGCGATCTGATTCAGGCTAACCACGAGGCGACGAACGCTCTCATTCAAGCCAACTACGAGGCTCTCCACGATCTGATTCAGGCCAACCATGCTCTGGCTCAGGCCAACCACGAAGAATTAAGTGGGCGCATGGACAGGCTGGAAGGATGGCTGAAGGCTATGGCGATCATGGTCGGCGCGGGCATGTTCGTCATCATTGCCGCGCTGATCGCCGCCATAGTCACGCTGACGATCAACGGGTAATGTAACATGACAATGCCCACAGTCGAGCGCGAAGTCGCAACCCGAGAATCGGTCGAGGCTCTGCGCGATCTGATTCAAGCTAACCACGAGGCGACGAACGCTCTCATTCAAGCCAACTACGAGGCTCTCCACGATCTGATTCAGGCCAACCATGCTCTGGCTCAGGCCAACCATGAGGCGGCGCTCGCTCTGATTCAGGCCAACCACGAAGAATTGAGCGGGCGCATGGACAGGCTGGAAGGGTGGCTGAAGGCCATGGCTATCATGGTCGGCGCGGGCATGTTCGTCATCATCGCCGCATTGATCGCCGCCATAGTCACGCTGACGATCAACGGGTAATGTAACATGACAATGCCCACAGTCGAGCGCGAAGTCGCAACGCGAGAGTCGGTCGAGGCTCTGCGCGATCTGATTCAGGCCAACCATGCTTTGGCTCAGGCCAACCACGAGGCGACGCTCGCTCTCATTCAAGCCAACCGTGAACTGATTCAGGCCAACCATGAGGAACTGAGCGGGCGCATGGACAGGCTGGAAGGGTGGCTGAAGTCCATGGCCATCATGGTCGGCGCGGGCATGTTCGTCATCATCGCCGCGCTGATCGCCGCCATAGTCACGCTGACAGTCAACGGGTGACGTAACATGACAATGCCCACAGTCGAGCGCGAAGTCGCAACGCGAGAATCGGTCGAGGCTCTGCGCGATCTGATTCAAGCCAATCACGAGGCGACGCACGCTCTCATTCAAGCCAACCGTGAACTGATTCAGGCTAACCACGAGGCGACGAACGCTCTCATTCAAGCCAACCGTGAACTGATTCAGGCCAACCATGAGGCAACGAACACTCTGATTCAGGCCAACCACGAAGAACTAAGTGGGCGTATCAACGAACTGGGCGGGCGCATGGACAGGCTGGAAGGCTGGCTGAAGGCCATGGCGATCATGGTCGGCGCGGGTATGTTCGTCATCATCGCCGCGCTGATCGCCGCCATAGTCACGCTGACGATCAACGGGTAACGAAACATGACAATGCCCACAGTCGAGCGCGAAGTCGCAACGCGAGAATCGGTCGAGGCTCTGCGCGATCTGATTCAGGCCAACCACGAGGCAACGAACGCTCTCATTCAAGCCAACCGTGAACTGATTCAAGCCAATCACGAGGCGACGCACGCTCTGATTCAGGCCAACCGTGAACTGATTCAGGCCAACCACGAGGCAACGAACGCTCTCATTCAAGCCAACCGTGAACTGATTCAGGCCAACCATGCTCTGGCTCAGGCCAACCATGAGGCGGCGCTCACTCTGATTCAGGCCAACCACGAAGAATTAAGTGGACGCATCAACGAACTGGGTGGGCGCATGGACAGGCTGGAAGGGTGGCTGAAGGCCATGGCCATCATGGTCGGCGCGGGCATGTTCGTCATCATCGCCGCGCTGATCGCCGCCATAGTCACGCTGACAGTCAACGGGTAACGTAACATGACAATGCCCACAGTCGAGCGCGAAGTCGCAACGCGAGAATCGGTCGAGGCTCTGCGCGATCTGGTTCAAGCTAACCACGAGGCGGCGCTCGCTCTCATTCAAGCCAACCACGAGGCAACGAACGCTCTCATTCAAGCCAATCGTGAGCTGATTCAGGCCAATCATGCTCTGGCTCAGGCCAACCACGAAGAATTAAGTGGGCGCATCAACGAGCTGGGCGGGCGTATGGACAGGCTGGAAGGGTGGCTGAAGGCCATGGCTATCATGGTCGGCGCGGGCATGTTCGTCATCATCGCCGCGCTGATCGCCGCCATAGTCACGCTGACGATCAACGGATGACGACGGGGCAGGAGTCCCCGTTCGGGAGGGTTGGATTTTGAGACTCGACGGCAAAGTAGCCCTCGTCACCGGCGGATCGCGCGGAATCGGCAAGGCAATCGCTATGGACCTGGCCGGGCGCGGGGCGGACGTCGCTTTCAACTACCTCAGAAACCACCGCGCCGCCGCTGAGACCGCCGAAGAGATCGAGTCGCTCGGCGTCCGATGTCTCCGGACGCGCGCACATCTCGGCGACCAGTCCAAGATTTCAGCGCTGTTCGAGGCTGTGGATACGGAGTTCGGCAGGCTGGATATCCTCGTCAACAACGCTGCCACGGGCGTCCAGCGTCCGGCTCTCGAATTGGAAGCCAAACACTGGGACTGGACTCTCAACGTCAACGCCAAGGCCGCTTGGCTCTGCTCTGTCGAGGCGTGCGAACTCATGCGCGACGGCGGGCATATCGTCAATATCACCAGCGAAGGGTCGCGCCGCGTCTTGCCCTTCTACTTCTCGGTCGGCGTATCCAAATCCGCTCTCGAAGCGGTGACTCGCTACTTGGCCGTGGAGCTTGCCCCAAGAGGCATATCGGTAAACGCGGTATCGGGAGGATACGTGGATACCCAAGCGCTCGACCACTTCCCAACCAAACAGGATATGCTGGAAGCCGGCAGGAACATACCCGCCGGCAGAATGGTCACCGCAGCCGACATAGCCAAGGCGGTCGCCTTCCTATGCTCGCCGGACGCGGAAATGATAAGAGGCCAAGTTCTGGTGGTCGATGGCGGCGCTACCCTCGAAGCAAGCTGAGACGCCGATGAGACAGCCAATCACTCGAAGTACGGTCGAAGTACGCTACTCGAAGTACGCTGGGGGCCTTATGTCCCGCACTTTCGCTGAGACCAAGCCTCCGCCAGACGCCACATCCACCGCCGCGCCGTCCTCGTAGAACCGCTTTCGCAAGTATGCCAGCGCCAAGCCCGGCGCTGAGGACGTCACCTCTCCGACTTCGTTTCCGTCCACGATCACCGCCGACCCTGGCTCCACCTCCGTATCGCCGCGCACGCTGAGCTGGCACAGGAACCTCTGGACTCGATCATAGGTGTCGAGCCGCGCCACGACCTCCTGCCCAATGTAGCACCCCTTGTTGAAGCTGATGTAGGGCTTCAGGTTGGCTTCCAGCGGGTTGCGCCGCTCGTTCAGCTCGTCTGGGTAGGCGGGCGTTCCCTGTTCGATTCTGAGTCTTGCCAGCTCGGTCTGTCCGAGCGTCTCGGCCACGATCCGCGCCGGAGCGCGGCTGCCGGACACCACCAGCTCGAACGCGGGAAGCTCGCCGAAAGACGTTCGCGCCAGTGTGTACTCTCCATCACCCTCGCTCTCAGTCGCATGGCTCAGATCCGCCTCGCCGAGAGCGTCCACGCAGTATCCCGAGCGCGCCAACTGCTCGGAGGCGTTGGATCCAACGATCAGATACTGCTTGGTATCGGGCGTGACGTCGGCGACTGCCACGTCCTCCGAGAATGTGTAGAAGTCGATCCACTCGCTCACTCTATCTTGGACGTCCGGGCTGGTGAGAGCGAGCAGGTCTTCCCCTCGGCGCAGCACTCGCAGCAGATCGATTATCCGTCCCTTGTTAGTCGTCAGCGCGGCGCCCATCCCCATGCCGGGACGCAGCTTCTCTAGGTCGTTCGTAGTCAGCCTGTTCAGAAGGTCTATGGCGTCCGCTCCCGATATCCTCAGCCTTCCGAAGTGGGACACGTCGAACACTGCCGCCCCCGCCGACAGCCTGCGAGTTACGGTGGACTCCGAGATCGTCTGGGTGGTCATGCCCATCCTCCTGAAGTGCAAGCGCCGCACTCGATGGCGCGGCGCTTGCGTTCTATGGCATCTGTACTTTCGGGTATGGGGCTAGACGCTGAAAGACGTGCCGCAGCCGCAGGTCGTCTTTGCGTTGGGGTTGTTGAACACGAAGCCCTTGCCGTTGAGTCCGCCGGAGTATTCGAGCGTCGTCCCCGCCAAGAAGATGTACGACTTGCGGTCTACGTACAGCTCCATGCCGTGATCTTCGATGATCTTGTCGTCCTCTCGCGGATCGTTCACCAGATCCAAGACGTAGGTCATGCCCGCGCAGCCGCCGCCCTTGACAGCCACCCGCAGGTTCGCGCCGGGCCTACCGGACTGCTCGGCAAATACCTGTACATGATTGGCAGCTTCTCTGTCGATACTGATGGTCAGCGGGGCCGGTGCCGTCTGTGTCATTCTTCTTACCTCTTCGCTCCTGAAAGCGCTCACTGCCGAATCCTGTCTTGAATTCTACTATGTGGGCTGGCTAGCGTCAATTTAAGGCAGGGATGAAAGAAAGACATCTACATAGGCGGCGCGCAGGCGAGGACGGCAGGACGAATCATATCGGATCCAAGGCGAACATCTCACGCCTGCCGTCCTTCAGCTCCAGTCGCTCGGTGATCGAGAAGCGCCTGCCGATCTCGTACTCGAAGCGCTCCGCCGTGTAGTCCGCGTAGCTCTCGCGTTTGTTCTCGATGAGCGTTTGGAACATCTCGTCGCTGCGCGCGATGAATTCCAGTACGACAGTGGCGTTCAGGCTGCGCAGCCACTCGACGAACATCGGCAGGGGTATGTTGGCCGAGACGCGCACGTGATGGACAAGAGCGAGGCATAGAACCATATCAGGGCTTCGCCGCTGGTCGAATGCCGCGCGCTCACGGCCCGCCCAGCCCTGACCCGGCGAAATGTTGGACATATCCATCAGCAAGGGGATTATGCCGCTATGCTCGTCGGCGCGCGCCTCGCGGTAGAGCGTCTCCACGGTGTCATGGTCCGAATCCACGGCGACGACGGTCTGCGAGCTGCGCGCCGCTATGCGTGAGAACACGCCAGTGTTGGCGCCGATGTCCCACGTGAGGCGCGGACGCCTAGCCGAAGTGTGTCTTCGGACGAAATCCCTTTTCCGCTCGAAGTCGTCATCTCCGTAAGAGTGGGCGGCGGCGTATCCGGACCAGTCCGAGCTTGGAGAGCCGCAGCGCAAGCCGCCTATCAGCCGCTTCAGGCTGTCGAGAAGGGCGAGCAGGTGGGTCTTTGGCTGACGCCGCATCGGGCTGGCGGGCTGTCGCGCTCCGTCTCCCGACCTGCGCCTCATCCTGGCTTCCGCCCTGGCCGGAAACCAGACGTGAGACGGCACGCCTCGCTTGAATCGCCGCAGTCCGTAGAAATACTTCAGCGCCTCTTCGGGCGGTATGCCCTCTAGCTGCGAGCGGAGCAGGGGCTGGAACGGGATTCCAAGATGGGCGGTCAGCAGAAGCGGCGTCAGGAACATGGCGCAGAACTGCCGATATCCCTGCCAGTACTCGCCGCCATCCCAAGGGACGAAGGACGGCGTATCTATGAATACTGGACGCGCCCCGTTCCACTGGATGTTGAACGGCGTGGCGTCTTTGAGTATCCAGCCGTTCTGCACGCTCGTTTCCAGCAGACGCAGATGAAGCAGCGCCGCATCTTTGAGCATCGTGAAGGGCCACTCGTAGGGCCATGTGACGAAATCGACCGCCTCATGCTCAGCCGCGCCGCTCCAACCCTCATCCGCTACGCGCCGAGCGTCAGGATCCGAGGCTTCCATGAGGGCGGTCTCGACCACGTGGCCATCTGTAGCCAGATCGTGGAAGAACGGCTCGGCTAGAAGCCTCTCCATGTTGGCGCAGGCGGCGCTGTTCAGTCCGCGAACGATGCGCTCGTCGCCCGATTCCAGTGGAATCCGGTACACCCGCCCGGACGGGTCTCTGAAAGATCCGCCGTCCGCGTTCATCATCCCGCTCACTGTTCTATGATTCCATCTCTTCTACAGGGACGATCCGCGCCGCCGCGCTCTTCGCTGCGCTCTTCTGCGAGGAGCCCGCGCCGTCTGTCCTCTGCGGAAGACGAGCTGCTTCATGCGGCTTAGATACATGCGCATCGTGTACCCGATTGCGGTCAGGAAGCCGAGTACCGATACGATGACGAAACCCGCCGCGCCCGGGTCTACGTAGGCAAGGACGATCCGCGCCGCCGCCGCGTCTGACGAATGCGCGACAGCGTCGCCGTATGCCCACGCCGCTTCGGGCAGGGCTGCGACCGCGCCTATCACCAGCGCCGCAAACAGCGCGCCTATCAGTGGTCTATTCATAGAGAAACTCCTCGAATTCGGCATTGGCGTTCCATGGAACTACGCCATACGCTGGGCGTGTGTACTTTCGCGGCTCGATCAGCGGGCTTTCCCCGCCGGACATGCAGCGAAGCACGGTTTGAGCCGCGTCCAAAATGGTCATGTAGCCTTGCGCCGACGCCTGATCGAAATAGGAGGCGCACGCGCTGGGTGGATAGATGCCGCCTATAACGGCGTAGTTGTCCTGTAAGACGAATTCGCGGTCGTCCTCGAAGCTCAGCGCTCTGGACAGAAACATGCCGTGGTCGCCGAACACCAGCAGGATGGCGCTGGGGTCGTTTTCTTTCAGGTGGCGAATGATCGTCTCAAGGTATCGAGCCGCCTCTTCGCTATTTTCGATGTACTGCGACTTGAATCTTTCGAGCTGCTCCGCATCTCCCCACCTGAAAGAGTTGTCCGTGTGTCCCGGCGAGTACAGGTACGCTATCACGAACTGAGGGCCGTCGTTGGCGCTCGCTTTCGTGATCCGCTCGGCAGTAAGCATGTTGTCCCATTCGTAGCTCCCGTCGAACAGGCGGCAGTAGCCCCAGAACGAGATGTCTCGTATGCCGGCGTCCAGCAGATTGCAGAGGGTATGTCTCTCGAAAGTGACGTAGCGGTCTATGAAGGGGCCTTTGCGTCTCCCAAAGAAGGTGTCGACGTAGATCGAGGTGGTCTCGTAGCCGTTCTTCTGAAGGATGCCGAGCAGCGGACTGGGATTCTGACCCGAGAACATACGCGGGTCGGGGTCTCTGCCCATCTCCGACAGCTCCGTTCGCTGAGAGGTGTATATGTCCACGTCCAACGCCAAAAGCGTGTTGAGAGAGTGGCCGGTGTAGACGGAGTTGGTGAAGAAGTTGGGGAAGGATCGGAAGCTCGCGTCGAACAGGTCGTGGAACTCCGTTGTTTCCACGTCTAGGTATCTGTCAAGTATCGCCCTGGGCGCCGCTGCATCGAAAGATACGAAATAGAGGTTCGGCGTCTGCTCGAAGGAGATGTCCCGTATGTTCGATACATCGCCTCTCACGGGGTCGTCGCCGCCCGCCAGATGCGCGCCGACGACGATCCCCAGCGCCAAGAGCGCAGAGGCGGAAAGCGCCGCGCCGCTCCAGCGCGTCTCGTCCATGATCCGAAAGGCGACGAACAGCCCGGCTGCGGACGCGGCGCACAGCAGAGCGAGGACAGCCCAGCTGCCCGAGAGGTACAGATCGGTGTGGATGATGTACGCCGTCCCAACGCTTGCCAGAGTGATCAGCGACAGTGCCGCGTTCGCTATGAGATCGGAGCGGATAAGCAGCGTGGCGAGCAGAAGAACGGCGCTTGCCGCGCCGCCGAGCAGAAGGATGTTTCTAAAGTCCAAGCTGGAAAATGCCGCCGTGGATGACGTGTAGGTGGCGGCAAATGCCAGAGCGATGAGCGAGGCGGCGAATGTAATCTTGGACAGCGGGGGAGGGGGTATATACATGGCTATGCAGTATATAATGCCACGAAGCGCGAGAATAGGAAAAGGGGCGGTTCTGCCTCCCATCTTCTTGAAATTTGTCGAAATTCGCGCTTTCGCAAATTCTTCGGCAGGGTTGCGTTTTCCGCATCTATTGGCTATATTTGGGCGAGCTTGAATCGGCTTCATTCTAACGGCAGGCGGCCGCCGTGAACGGGTCGAATCTCCCGCGAGGGTCTGCGGCATCGCTGCCGCGCCAAACTCCGATAATGGAAGGAGCATAGCGCTATGACGACCTCCGATGAAAGAATTGGCGAGGTGGTCCTCGAAGTCAAGGATCTGCGCACCTACTTCGTAACCCGCTGGGGCGTGGTCAAGGCGGTCGACGGCGTGAACTTCAACATCAGAAGGGGCGAGACTCTGGGCATCGTGGGCGAGTCCGGCTCCGGCAAGTCCGTCACCACGCTGTCGATAATGCGCCTCGTTCCTTCGCCGCCGGGCCACATCGTGGGCGGTCAGGTTCTGCTGGAGGGCGAAGATATCCTCACGCTGGACGAAGGCGAGATGGAACAGGTGCGCGGCAGCCGCATCGGAATGGTTCTGCAAGACCCGATGACGGCGCTCAACCCCGTGTTCGACATCGAGGATCAGGTGGGGGAGGCGCTCAAGATCCACAAGGGACTCGGCGGCCAGGCGCTGAAGGACACCGTGATCGACATGCTCAGGAAGGTGAGGATCCCCGCCCCGGACGTGCGGATCAAGGACTATCCCCACCAGCTATCGGGCGGCATGAGGCAGCGCGTGGTCGGCGCCATAGGGATCTCATGCGACCCGGTCGTGCTGATCGCCGATGAGCCGACCACGTCCTTGGACGCCACCATTCAGGCGCAGTACCTGAGACTTCTGCGGGAGCTTCAGGAGTCCACCGGCGTGGGCATCATATTCATCACACACGATTTCGGAATAGTCGCCAAGATGTGCGACCGGGTCGCCGTGATGTACGCGGGCAAGATCGTAGAACAGGGGGACGTGCGCCAGATATTCAACAACCCGTCCCACCCCTACACGGAGGCACTGATACAGTCGGTGCCCAAGATGGAGGAGACGGAGGAGCGGCTGTACTCGATACCCGGACAGCCGCCCGCGCTGTGGGACCTGCCTCAAGGCTGCTCGTTCGCGCCGAGGTGCAGATACAGCTTCGACAAGTGTCTGGAAGAGTTCCCCCCTGATTTCGCTGTCGACCAAGGGCAGCACGCGGCATGTTGGCTCAGAGAATCCGAAGGGGCCGCGCTTGGCGTGGCTGCCAGTGACTGATTGAGAGGTCGAGCGATGAGCACACAGAACGGCTCGAATAGCGCGCTGCTACGGGTTCAGAATCTGAAGAAGCACTTCCCGGTGGGTTCGGGGTTTCTGTCCCGCAACAAGGCTATGCTGAAGGCGGTCGACGGGATCAATTTCGAGATCGAAACCGGCAAGACCTACGGGCTGGTCGGCGAGTCCGGCTGTGGGAAGTCAACCACCGCCAAGCTGATCCTGCACTTGGAGGAGCCGACGGAGGGGACATTCTTCTTCGAGGGTCAAGACGCCACCGAGTTCAATCGAGAGGGTATGCGAAACTACAAGGCGAGTGTCCAAGCCGTCTTCCAAGACCCATGGGCATCCCTCAACCCCAGAATGAGGGTGGGCGGCATCATCGGCGAGCCGCTCGAAGTCAACAGCACGATGACCAAAGGGGCTATCAAGTCGCGCGTCGGCGACCTGCTGGAGGAGGTCGGGCTTCAGCAGTACCAAGCCAACCTCTTTCCGCACGAGTTCTCCGGCGGGCAGCGACAGAGGATAGGCGTTGCTCGCGCGCTCGCGCTCAACCCCAAGCTCATCATCCTGGACGAGCCGGTTTCCGCCCTGGACGTCTCCATCCGCGCGCAGATAATGAACCTGCTGGAAGACCTCCAAGACGAGCATAACCTGACCTACCTGCTGATCGCCCACCACCTCGCCACCGTGCGGTACATGTGCGACAAGGTCGGGGTGATGTATCTGGGCAGGATAGTCGAGGAGGCGGAGACGGAGGAGCTGTACGACAACCCGCTTCATCCGTACACGCGCGCATTGATGTCGGCTGCCCTGCCGTCGCATCCGGACATCGACCGCGAGGAGATCATCCTCACGGGCGAGGTGCCCTCGCCCGTGAACCCGCCCGAAGGCTGCCACTTCCATCCGCGCTGTCCGTCCAGATTCGAGCCGTGCGAAGACAACGCTCCGGTCGAGTCTCACCCTGTGCCGGACCATCGGGTGGTCTGCCACCTGTACTAGCCCAGCGTCCAGCTATGAGCGAGGGGGCGCTCCGCGCCAATAGTGCGGAGCGCCTCGCTGTTCGTCCGTGAGGGCGGCGCTGGGGTGGGCGTCTACTTCAGCTCGATGCTGCGAACGTTGTTGATGGTTCCCAGGTTTCCGTTGTTCGTCAGTGGGGGCGGCGCTGGGGCGGGCGTCTACTTCAGCTCGATGCTGCGGACGTTGTTGATGGTTCCCAGGTTTCCGTTCGCCATCGGGCGCATGTCCCACTTCGCTATCCTGCTGGGGTCGTACACCGGCCAGATCGGCTGCTCGTACAAGCCTACGCAGTTCGCCCACTTTCGGTTTTCGGTGTAGAATCGCGCCGCCAGCTCCTCGCGTCTCGCCTTGTCCGGCTCGCCCGCCATCTGCGAGTAGACTTCGGTGGCGTATGGGATCTCCTGGCCCACGCCGTAGCCGCCCGCGCTGAAGCTGCTCACCACGAAGCCGCGCGCCCAGTCGTATGGGAAGTTCGACTTGTTCTCGTCTCCGCAGATTCCCAGCCCCGCCATCTTGTTGGTGCGCGCCACGAGGCCGGGGCGGTATTCCAGATAGGACGTCCTGATCAGGCTGACATCCACGCCCAGACGCTCTTTCCAGTCTGCGCCGATCTTCGCGCCAACTGCGGCGTCCAGCTCGCCGCCGACCCACAGCGCCATTCCAAAGCCGTCCTCGTAGCCCGCCTCCGCCATCAGCTCTCTTGCTCTGTCGAAGTCCGTACCCCAGCTCCACTCCTGCATGTAGTGGGGGTTTCGAGTCGACAGGTAGGGCTGGTGGTTGACGACTCCCAAGCCGCCCATCAGGTCGTCGACCAGCGACTGGCGCTCGATGGACCAAGCCAGAGCCTCGCGCACCTTGCGGGAGCGCTCCATCGAATCGGTGGTCTCGTCGTAGTCGGGGCCGTTCTCGAACGGGTTTCCGATCCACGGTCTGCTGATGTCGCGCTCGCGGTCTAGGGCTTCGCCCGTAAGCCCGCTGTGGGATTCCCAGTAGTTGCCCACGAACGAGATGTTGTTGATGGTGTCGAAAAGCCCGCCCTTCTGAAGCTCGAATCCGCCGGCTTCGAGATCGGCGTAGTCGCTGGCGGCTGCCTGCGCGATCTGGGCAGGGCCGGATTCGAGCATCGCGCGCCGCGCCACGCTCTCCCCCGCCACTCGCCACTCGACCCGCTCCACGTGTGGACCCAGCCCCAGCGGAGCGCCGTAGTAGTCTGTGAACGCGGTCATAAATATGCCGTCTCCCGGAGTCCACCTGTCGATGACGAAGGGGCCTACGCCAGTGTAGTCGTTGCGCATGGCGTCAGCGCCCTTCACGTCGTACACGGACTTGGACACGATCCCGGCGGTCTGCCAGAACATGGAGAAGCGGTGAAGGACTCCGCGAGAGTCGTAGCTTCGGTAGTTCAGACGGACCTTGTGGGGTTCGATGGCTTCGATGGACTCGATCAGCGGGGCGAAGTCGCCAGCCTGTCCATGAATCGACTCGGGGTTGGTTACGGAGTTGGCGTCGTTGTAGGAGAACGCCACGTCATCGGCGCTCATCTCGCCGAAGGCGTGGTGAAACTGAACGCCTTGCCGCAGTGTAAAGTCGCCGAACTCCAGAGTTGGGGACAGAACGAAGTCCAGCGCCAGCATCGGATCGGCAATGACCGCGCCGCCCTCGCTCGCCTTCGAGCCGAACAGGGTCTCCGTAGCTCCGGACATGTAGATGTTCTCCGAGCAGCCAGCCGCGCAGAAGCGGGGCAGCCCGCTCGGAGAGCCTACGGCGGCGACTGCGATGGTCAGCGTACCGGACGGCTCGACCGTCGCCGCGCGATCGGGCGCGGGGCGAGGCTGCGCCGTCGGAGCTGGCGGCGTCGGGGTCTGCACCTGTGGGGCTGGAGCCTGCGCCTGCGCGGGCGGGGTCGGGGAGTCTTCGACCCGCTCCGTAGAGCCGCAGGCGAACGCCAGCGCCAGAAGCGCGAACGAGATCGCCAATCGCATGTACTGTACTTTGGGACGCATACGCGATCTCCCCCTCTCGGTTCCATGACCCGCGTTCGAGACAGGCGAACGCTCGCTCCGTTTGTAGTACAGCGCTCGCAAATCCGTCAACCCCAGCGGGCAACCCCAGCGGGCTTCGGGGACAGCCGCGAAAGGGCGTCTGCGCCGTGTCCGAACGCCTTCACGCGCACATGCCCCGCCGCGTGATAGAATGTGGCGAAAGGCTTGCGCCCAGCACACGAGGGAGGGACGAGATGGCAGACTTCGAAGGAATACTTCCAGCCATAGCGACGCCGATGGGAAGCGATGGACGCTTCGACGAGGCGGCGTTCAGGGAGGTGATGGAGTTCAACATTCAGGCGGGGGTCGATGGCTTCTGGGTAGCGGGCGGCACCGGCGAGAGTGTTCTTCTCGATGACGATGAGAACATGGCAATCGCCAGAGCCGCCGCAGACCAGAACAGGGGGCGCGTCAAGAACATAATGCACGTTGGCGCGGCAACCACGCTGAGGGCGGCGCGTCTGGCGGAAAACGCCGCCGCGCGCGGCGTGGAGGCGATCTGCTGCGTGCCGCCGTTCTTCTACCGACAGACGGACGACAACATCGTCGAACACTATCGCACGGTTGCCGCCGCAGCCGACCTGCCGCTGTTCGTATACAACCTGCCGCAGTCTACGGGCGTGGAGATCACCCCCGAGCTGATGGCGAAGATACAGGACGGGGTGCCGCAGCTGAAGGGGCTTAAACACTCGTCCATCAACTTCACCAACGTATACAGCTGGGTCGACATGGGGCTGGAATGCCTGATCGGAAGCAGCGCGCTCATGCTGCCCGCGCTGACCATCGGGGCGAGTGGATGCGTGGACGGACCTCCGAACATCGCGCCCGAAATGTGGGTGGAGATATGGGACGCCTACCAAGCGGGGGATCTGGTCAGGGCGGAGCAAGCGCAGCGGCAGGCGACGAGGCTGACGATGCTGGTGCGTGAATTCGGGATGCACGCGGTCATAAAGGGGCTGCTCAGCTACAGGCTCGGCATAGACGTAGGCGACCCGCGCGCGCCCACTCAGCCGCTTACGGCAGATCAGCGCGAAGAGGTCATCGCAAGGGCGGAGGCGATGGGCGTCGGGCGCGTGGGCTTGGCGGTGGCGGACGACTAATCCCCATCGTCCACAGGCGCACGGCACAGGTATAAGGCGCACGCGCACGGCGCACGGCGCAGACAGCAAAGGCGATGGGCGTCGGGCGCGTGGGCTTGGCGATGGCGGACGACTAATCCCCATCGTCCACAGGCATAAGGCGCACGCGCACGGCGCAGACAGCAAAGGCGATGGGCGTCGGGCGCGTGGGCTTGGCGGTGGCGGACGACTAATCCCCATCGTCCACAAGCGCCCACAGGCGCACGGCACAGGCACAAGGCGCACGCGCAGGCGCACGGCTGGGGAAGGCGTGGCCTCCTCCAGCCGACTCGCACGGCGCAGCCGAGAAGAGGATTGGATTACGATGAAAAGCCAGCCGCTCGACTCTGTTACAACGCTCACCTTCGACGTGTTCGGAACTGTACTCGATCTGACGGGCAGCCTCGAAGCGCCGACGGGCATGTTTCTCGCCGAGCTGGGATCGGACATGAGCGGTGCTGAGCTGTATGCGCAGTGGCGCGCTCGACAGCGGATAGAGCAGTTTCAAGACTCGCTGCTGATGCTCGGACACAGCGGCTATCTGGAGACGTGCAGGCGCGCGCTCGCCTACACTCTTCGCGCCAACGGAATCGAGTTCGACGCCGAGCAGGTCGTTCGATTCATGGAGGTGTGGCAAGACCTGAGACCGTATCCGGACTCCGCAGAGGGGCTGGGGCGGCTGTCGGAGAAGTTCAGGCTGGTCGCGCTCTCCAACGGGGAGCCGGAGTTCCTGCGCCATCTGGCGGAGAACCGCATCCGCTTCGACTTCGACGGGATAATATCCGTGGAGGAAGCGGGCGCGTTCAAGCCGCACCCCGGGGTATATCGCGCCGCCGCTCGGATTCTTGGCGCAGAGCCTTCGGACATCCTCATGGTCGCGGCGCACTCGTTCGACATCATGGGCGCGAGAGCCTGCGGGTTCAGGGGCGCATACGTCAACCGCTACGGGCTGCCCTACGAGGACACGACTCAGTACGCTCCTGATATCGTGGTCGCAGACTTCAGCGAGCTGGCGGACTCTCTGCTTGGCGAAGGCGGGTGACGCCGCCAGACGGCTCTCATATATCTCTCTTATATTTCTCATATATCTCGCGCTCGGCTGTGGTACTCTGAAACTCGACACCAAAACGTCCACTAGGAGGCTCGAATGTCGGTCAAGATAGGCATAGGCTTTGGCGGATGGCCCTTCGCTTCGCAGGACCCGGATCATCTCTGGGACTATACGGACGAGTGCGAGCGCATCGGCATAGATTCGCTCTGGCTGAGCGACAGGATCGTATCCGATGTCGTCAGCATGGAGGCGGTGGTGGCGCTGTCGTTCATAGCGGCGCGGACGAAGAATCTCAAGTTCGGCACCAACGTAATCGCGCTTCCGCTGAGGAATCCGACGGTTCTGGCGAAGGAGATCGCCACGCTGGACTTTCTGTCCGGCGGCCGCTCGCTGCCCGCCGTCGGGCTCGGCACTGGGGAGGCGAGCGAGTACGAAGCCTGCGGAACGCTCAAGCGCCAGCGCGGGGGCAGGACGGACGAAGCCATCGAGGTCATGCGCCTGCTCTGGTCGGGAGACGACGTGACGTTCCACGGAAGATACTTCACGCTCAACAACGTCACCGTCCAGCCCAAGCCGGTTCAGGCAGAGCTGCCGCCAATATGGATCGGCGGGCGCAGCGAGTTCGCCATAAGGAGGACGGCTAAGATCGGGGACGGCTGGCTGGTGTCGCAGGCTACGCCGGAGGAGGTCGGTGACGGCGTCTCGCGGATCAAGGCGATGGCAGCGGAGTACGGCAACGAGATCGAGGACGACCACTACGGCGCGCTGTTCAGCTTCTGCATCGCAGACTCATACGAGGAAGCGCGCCGCACAGCCGAGCCGTACATGCTCCGCCGCCGCGCGGACGTGGATTACGACGGCTTCTCCGCATTCGGCAGCGCGGACAGGGTGCGCGGGCTGATCGACGCCTACATAGACGCGGGCGCGACGAAGTTCGTTGCGCGCCCCGCCTGCCCGCCCGAAATGATGATGGAGCAGCTGCACGCGCTCGGCGCGGACGTTCTGCCGTCGTACCACTGAGGAGCGAACAAGACCCATGCCAAGCCACACGACCAAAATCGGCGATGCCGAGATCGTCTCCCTCTCGGATGGCCACATCCACTTCCAGCCATCCGACTTCTTCCCGTCCATAGACGCGGGGGAGTGGGAAACACACGCCGATCAGCTGGCGCCGGGCGGACTCATCAGAATGAATATAGGCTCGTTCGCAGTCCACGCAGGGGGCAAGACGGCTCTCATAGACACCGGACTGGGCGAGGGAGACCACCCATTCGACAACTCGGAGTGGGGTCTGCTGGCTTCGGACATGGCGAGCAAGGGTATCGGCAGGGAAGAGATAGACGCGGTGATAATTACCCACCTGCACCGCGATCACGTGGGCTGGAACACCATCAGCGAGGCGGGGGGGATCGTTCCGTACTTTCCCAACGCGCGCTACTACGTTCCAAAGGCGGACTGGGACACCTTCACGCGCAGGGCGGGCATGAGCATGTTCGCCTACATAAGGGAACAGGTCATGCCGCTGATGGAGATGGGGGCGCTGGAGCTGATCGAGGGGGAGCAAGCCATCACGGGGCATCTGACCGCGCTTCCCACGCCGGGCCACACTCCGGGACATACCAGCGTGCTGATAACATCCGCGGGCGAGAACGCCATCGTGCTGGGGGACGCCTCCCACCTTCCGATTCAGGCGCATCATACCGACTGGAGCCCGAGGGCCGATACCAACCCCAATCTTTCCAGACAGAGCCGCGCGGAGCTGTTCGACAGGATGGAGAGAGACCATTCGCTCGTAGTGTCGGGCCACTACCCCGCGCCCGGCTTCGGCAGGCTGGCCCGGTTAGAGGGACGGCGCTACTGGCGCGCGCTCTAGCCTGCGCGGAAATCAGCGCGAAAAATCCCCCCGCAGCGGGCTGGGCGTACTCTATGAGTCCACACTGTATATACTACATGTATATGCAGCAGTCGAAGGGGGCGCAGGAGGCGGCAAGATGACCCAAGCTCGCAGGCTCTACAAGAGTGTGGACGACAAGATGATCTCCGGCGTCTCCGGGGGCATGGCGGAGTACTTCGACATAGACCCGGTACTGGCTCGCGCCGCGTGGGTCGCAGCTGCCATAGTGTCCGGGGGGGTGGCGATCATCGCCTACATCGCTATGGCGATAATCATGCCCAAGTACGGCGACCCAAGATACGCATGGAACGAATCTCGCAGATCGGACGAGGCTTCCGAGTATGACGCAGACTCATCGGAGCGCGCCGCCGATTGGGAAGAGACGAGGCGCGAGCGCAGGCACAGGGCGGGCATATGGCTTGCATCCGCGCTCATCGTGGTGGGCTGCGCGCTGCTCATCGACAATCTCGGCATACCCATCTTCTACTTGGTGCGCTGGGACATCGTCGTGCCAATCGGCATGATCGCCGTCGGCTTGGCCGTACTGCTGACACGCCTGAGAGGGTAGGCGAATCATGCGCGAACGCTCTCGACGCTCCAGATTCTCCCTAGCCGCGCTGCTTCTGGTCGCGTTCGGCGTGGTGCTGCTTCTCGATGCCACCGGACTCGCGGGGGCGCGGATCTGGCTGGAGCTTATCGAGCTATGGCCTGTCCTATTGATACTCGTCGGCGTGGCAGCGCTGCTTGGACGCCGCCCGCTGATCTGCTCCGGCGTGGCTGCTCTGATACTGGCAGCCACCATCTCCCTAGCCTTCTTCGACATGCCGGACCGATGGGCAAGCCGAGACTGGGACGCGCCATACCTGCGCCAAGTCGGGATGGGGGAAGCCGCTTCGTACTCGACGCCGATCGGGATGACGGAGACGCTCCAGCTGAACATGGAGATGGGCGGCGGCAGGGTCGCGCTTGCGTCGGTGGCGCGTGGGGACGAGTCTCCCAACAACATGCTGTCGGCGTACTTCGACGATGATCGCGCCAGTGTGCGGCATGAGCGATCCGGTTCTCATACGCGGATCGACTTCTCGATGGACACGGCGAGCTTCGCCCTCTGCGTCGGGATTTGGGGATCCTGCGAGGCGGTGGACTGGGAAGTGGTGGTGTCCTCACAGGTCGCGCTGGGCATCGACATAGATGCGGGCGCGGCTGACATAGACCTAGACCTGCGCGATCTCGACGTCGACCGGGTCGACATCGGAGCGGGCGCGTCGGACATCCGCATCCAGCTGCCGGAAAATGCGGGGCGGACGCAGGTTGTGATCAGCGCCGGGGCGTCGAACATAGAGATCGCGGTGCCTCGCGGAGTTGCCGCGCGCATCGTCACCGAATCGGCGCTCAGCTCGACGAGGATAGACTCCGCGCGCTTCCCTCGAACTGGCGGCGTCCATCAGTCGGCGCGGTACGACAGCGCCAGAAACTCAGGATACGAGTTCCCCGCACGTCTTCCCCAACGAGTCCACCAGTCGGCGCGGTACGACAGTGCCAGAAACAGGGTGGACGTCCACATACGCGGCGGCGCGGTCGACCTGACGGTCGGCTGAGCTTGCCTAGAATCCAGCGTCTGCGTAAACTGTCAGAGTCAGGACGGGCAGGATGCGGGGGCGGCTCGTGAACCGCCCATCTTGGATACACTGAGGATACATCGAGGATACATCGAGCGAGCGCGGAGGCGGAGTTTGTACGCGATAGATCTCGAAGGCAAGAACGCCCTCGTCTTTGGCGTGGCGAACCAGCGCAGCATAGGGTGGCACATCGCGCAGGCTCTCGACGGCGCGGGGGCGCGAGTCGCGCTCTCGTACCTGAACGAGCGCATCCGCCCCGGGGTCGAGCGGCTCGCAGCCAGGCTGTCCACCGCGCCGGCGCTGATCGAGTGCGACGTGAGCGATGACGACAGCTTGGAGCGCGCCTTCGAGGAGACGGCTTCCACGCTCGGCGGCTTGGACGTCATCGTCCACTCGATCGCGTTCGCCAACCGAGAAGACCTCGGAGGCGCGTTCATAGACACCCCGCGCGAGGGCTTTCGGCTCGCGCTCGACATCAGCGCCTACTCGCTGGTGTCGGTCGCCAAGCGCGCCGCGCCGCTGATGCGAAACGGGGGCAGCATCGTCACGATGACCTTTCAGGCTTCCAGCCGCGTCTTTCCCGGCTACAACGTCATGGGCACAGCCAAAGCCGCGCTGGAGAACGAGGTCAGACAGCTGGCGTGGGATCTGGGGCGGGACGGTATCCGCATCAACGCCGTGAGCGCCGGGCCTGTCGATACTCTGTCTTCGCGCGTAATAAGCGGGTATCGGGACATGAAGCGCGCCCACGCCGAGCGCTCGCCGATGGGACGCAACATCACGCACGAGGAGGTTGCGAACACCGCGCTGTTCCTGTGCAGCGACATGTCTTCGGGCATCACCGGCGAGATCGTCCACGTGGACACTGGCTATCACGTCATGGGTATCTGAGCGCGAGAGAGAGTCGGAGGCAAGACGCTGAACAGTCCGAACAGTCCAAGCTGGGCCGAAACCATAGTCGAATCGCTCAAGGGGGCGGAAGTATCGCTGATAGCCTACGTGCCTGACGTGAGCATCCACCAAGTGACCAGCCTGATGGAGCGGGACGGCTACTTCCACGTGGTATCGGCGACCCGCGAGGAGGAGGCGCTGGGGATAGCCAGCGGAGCATACGCCGCCGGGCGCAACGCCGCCGTGTTCATGCAGTCGAGCGGATTCGGCAACTGCGTCAACGCGCTCGCCAGCCTGTGCCTGCCCGCGCGCGTGCCGATACCAATGTTCATCAACCTGCGCGGCGAGGTGGGCGAGTTCAACATCGCGCAGGTGGCGATGGGCCGCTCGACCCGTCCGATACTGGACACGCTGGGCATCCAACACTACACGCTGGACACGGACGACCGCCTAGGCCTGCGCGTGTCCGGAGCGCTGAAGCTGTGCTACGCATCCCGCCAGCCCCTCGCGCTCTGCCTCACGCCGATGCTGCACGGAGGGAAACTTGCATAGGTTCTCGGCAACGAAGCGTCTGCTAGACCTCATCGGAGACCTGCCTGTGGTGTCCAACCTAGGGCCGACCACCGATGAGCTTTGGCACGCAGGACACCGCGACAGGAACTTCTACACCTACGGCTCGATGGGGCTGTGTTCGTCCATCGCGCTAGGCGTGGCGCTATCCACCGATGACAAGGTCATCTCGCTGGACGGGGACGGATCGCTGCTGATGAACATGGGCGCGATAGCCACGATAAGCCGAGAAAGCCCCGCCAACCTGATAGTGGTGGTGTGGGACAACGAGCAGTGGGCGCAGACGGGAAACCAAGCCAGCCACACCGCGTTCGGCACGGACCTCGCGCGCGTGGCGGAGGGCTGCGGGATAGAGAAGACGGCGACGGTCACGGACGAGGAAGAGCTGGAATCCGCGCTCATGCAGGCGCTGGAACAAGACGGGCCCTGGTTCATAGTCGCCAAGATACGGGAAGAGGCGGAGTCCATGCCCGTCGCCCCAAACGAGCCTGAGCTTACGCTGCACCGTTTCAGGGCTTCATACGGCGCGTAGTCGCGTCCACCACTGCCCATCTCTTGCCCATCGCCCTTTACGGACTATGAGCCACTTGCGCCGCTTCCGGGCGCGGACCGCTCGACCGACTGCCCCATGCGAGCGCGTATCTCCGGCATCAGCGCGCTGACGGTCAGCAGGGAGACTATGCCCAATACCGCGAAGACGGCTATGGCAGCCGCAGGGGACAGCAGCTCAGCCAGCACGCCGATCAGCAGCGCGCCGATGGGTCCCGCGCCTATTGCAATCGAGATCACGCCGAGCGCGCGCCCTCGCATCTCGTCAGACGCGGAGATGACTACTATCGTGGACTGCATGGTTCCGAACCCCGCGGTGCCGAGTCCGAGCAGGGTCAGCACGAGCAGGGATACCCAGAACCACTGCGAGGCGGCGAACAGCAGCACCATGCAAAGCCCTATCAGCGAGCCTGCGACGTACACCCTTCCGTGATACTTCAGCTGCCCGAACGACGCAATCGCCATGGAGCCGACGATCGCGCCCAGCCCGTCCGCGCCCATCATCATGCCCATCCGCAGCCCGGGGACTACTCCGAGCGTCTCGCGCGCGATCACCGGCACCATCTGCATGTATGGAAACAGCAGCAGGTTCATCAGCACGGTGATTATCACCGTTGCCAAGATGATGCGGCTGGCGCGGAGGTAGGCGAACCCCTCCAGCAGGTTCTTGACGATGCTCGCCGCCTGCGGCGCGGGCGCGCCCCTGGGAGGCGATTTCATAATGGTCAGGAAGGCTATCGCCACCAGATACAGCGCAGGGACGGAGAAGTAGGCTCCCTCCACTCCCACGAGCGCGGTCAGTCCGCCCGCGAGTATGGGCCCTGTCATGCGGCTGCTGTGCATTCCCACCGAATCCAGCGCCATGGCGTTGGTGACGCCCGAGTATCCTACCGAGTCACGGACTATCGCCCGGCGCGATGGCATGTCCAAAGCCCACCCCAAGCCGCTGACCAGCATGATGGGGTATGCGTGCCAGAACTGCGCGAGATCGAACAGCAGCAGCGCGCTCATTACAAGGGACGCCACCAAGTTCAGCAGCTGCGACATGAGCAGCACCTTGCGCCGATCAGCGCGGTCTGCGATGACGCCGCCCAACGCTCCGAACACCAGCAGAGGGATCATCCCGAAGAAGCCGACCAGCGCCACGCGGGACGGGGAGGAGTCGGTGAGGTCCAGCACCAGCCACATCAGCAGCGCCATCTGCATCCAGCGCGAGACGTACGAGAAGTAGTTGGCGGGCCAGAGCAGGCGGAATCCGGGATTCCTGAAGGCGTCGAGGGTGGGAGGCAGCTTCGCGTGGCTGGGGCGCAGGTATGAAGGTAGAGACATGAATCGGGATTCTAACCCCATCCAGCCCTATGCGAAAGGGGAATTCAGGCGTTCATAAACGGGGCTTCGCCGCTCTCCACTCGGCAGGCAGAACGGTCTCGGCGTCCGATGCCTGTATCCACCCCTCCAGATCGGAGCGAGGTACAGCCACTTTCGACCACCCCCCGCGTGACTCCAGTATCCTGACCTCGTGGCCTGCGCCGATGCTGAATCTGGCGGCGTAGCGCGAGCCGGGCCCGCTGAATACGTCCGCAGACTCTGCGGTGACTATCCCCACGGATTCCCAGTGGCGGACGGCGAGGTAGTCGCCCACGGCAAGCGACCCGGCAAGCGCGGCGCACACGGCAAGCGCGGCCGCCGTCCGTCTGAGCGCAGGGGACGCGCGCGCGCGGCGGCTCCACACCCACGCCGCCGCCGTCGCTCCGAGCGCCAGCCAGCAGCCGAGCGCGGCGAGCTGAACGGCAAGGTCGAAGGGCGTCTGCTCAGCGAGCTGCGCCAGCGCTGGAACAGGCTCACGCTCGTATGTCGAGGTCTCCGCCTCGCGCATGGCGAGCGCAAGGTTCGCGGCTATGTCCTCGTCGAACGGCGCGAGCCGCCGCGCTCTGGTGTAGTTGAGAATCGCGCGGCCCAGGTCGCCCGTCTTGTAGTGGGCGTTGGCGAGGTTGTAGTACAGCGTAGCGTCCTCGCTGCCCAGCCCAACAAGGCGCTGGTAGCTCTGCGCCGCCTCCTCGTAGCTCTGCTCGTCGTACAGCTGGTTGGCTGTCTTGAAGGCGTCGAGATCGTCCGCCTCGTCTGCGGACGCGCCATATGGGAGTGAAAGGACAGCCATCAGGACGAGCGCAGCGCCAACTATGGACTTCACTGGGGGCTTCGCTGGGGGCTTCGCTGGCGACTTCGCTGGCGGCTTCGCTATCGACTTCACTGAGGGCTTCACTGGCGACTTCACTGGGGGATTCACTGGCGCATCTCCGCGCCGAGTCTCCTCACCACCTCCGCCACGTCACGCGCCATAGATGCGTCTCTCTCCAGTTCGGGGGGCGCGAATCGCATCTCGTCCAGAATGCCGAGAGTCTGCGCGAGCATAGCGGAAGTCTCGTGGGCCGCTCCGCGATCTTCGACCAGCGAGAGGATTTCACTTGCAGGAAGCCCGGACGTCTGCCTGCCCAGCGCCGCGCTCAGGTAGCCGTGAAGCGCGAGCGCGGCAACGTCTGCTATGGAGTCTTCAGAGGTCGCGCTCGACAGGCGCGCCAGCGCCATCTCTCTGGCTCTGGCAGGGCCTCGCGCCGCCTCTCGCGCCGCTCTTCTCCTCTGCGCGGCGCGCCAGCCGAGCAGTCCGCCCACCGCAATCAGCGGCAGTCCCCACAGCGTCAGGTACAGCGGGTTCGAGACGAGCGCTTCGCGGCGCGCGCCCAGCCTGCCCGGAGCTGGCTTGATGTGCCTGATGTCTGTTATGGCGGACTGATCCGCCGCTCCTTCGGTCGGAAGCGGACTCGCCGCGCCGCTCGCGCCCGGCTCCACGAACACCGAGATAGGGTCTGCCGCCACTGTCACGTACTCCTCCAGATCAGGGTCGAAGTACGAGAACTCCACGGAGGGCGTCTCGAGTACGCCCGCTACTTCGGGAATCAGCACCCGTTCGTAGCTCTTGACGCCGAGCAGCTTGCCATCGGAGACCGAAGCGCGCGTGGACACCTCGCCATCATAGGCGCGCCAGCCCGGGGCGTCCGTCCAGATCGGCTCTGGCAGCGCGCTGAAGTTGCCATGTCCGGAGACGACCACCGTCAGCTTTACGGGATCTCCGATCTCGGTCGTCTTCACGTCCACGCCCGCCGCGATGTCGTACCTGCCCACCGCTCCTCCGAAGGTGGCGGGTTCGTTCGGGGGAAGGGGCCTGACTGCGAGCTTCACCGGATCCGAACGGAACTCCGCCCTGATCGAGCCGAACATGCCCGCCGGCACGATCATCAGGCCGGGTTCGATCTCGGTGTCTCCCGCGACGGCGGGGAAGAGTATGGTATCTATCTCGGTGACGAGATAGCGGCGGCCCGAATTGGTAGCCGAGTCGGTGGTCTCGGGGCGTTCGCCGGCGTTCCAGAATCCCGCGAAGTCGGGCGCGCGATACGTGGGCCTGCTCAGGCTGTCGGTGGAGTAGAACTTGAACGTGTGTGTAATCTGCTCGCCTATGTAGGGGGTCTCGTCATCCACTTCCGCCTCTGCGAAGTAGTTCTGTCCGAGCAGATCGGGCAGCCTCGGCAGGGTGTCGCGCGCGCGGGGCGCCATAGGCATGGGGGGGATGGGGGCGCGAGTCACCGTGATCGTGATGGGGCTGGAGGTGTAGACGCCGCTGTCCAGCCTGACGGTGACGGGGTCTATCTCTATCCGACCCGCGCGCGTGGGCTGGAATCTGTAGATGAACTTTGCCCTCGTGGTGAAGGAGCCGTTCTCGTAAGTGCGCGTGAACGAGCGACTGCTGCCGACAAGCGTCAGTCCGTCTATGTTCGGGAACTCCGGAAGGTGCGATACGCTATGCTCGACCACCGTCACCGTCACCGTGAGAACGTCGTTGGTGGTGATGTCGACGCTGTCCACGTCCACATTCACCGGGCTGGACTGGGCGAGCGAAACGCGCGGCGCGACAAGGGCTGTAGCTGTAACAGCCATCAGGACGATGGGCAGCAGGACGATGGGCAGCAGGGCGATGGTCGTCTTACTCATGGCAGTCTCCCCACTCACCAATCGCGTTCCGGAGGAGAGCCGCGGGACGTGCCATCGCTCCATCCGGTTCTCGGCAGCGCCCTAGTCCTGTCTCCGACCGATTCGAGCAGCTGGCGCGCCTGCTCCTCGGTTAGGCCGGTGGGCGGAACTTCCGCCAGCGGCTGCTGATCGGCGGACGAGGGCTGATCGCCCGGCTCGGCGTCTGTGGGCTGCTGGTCGCCGGGGGACTGCTCGCCTTGCTGATCCTGCTGATCGGTGGGCGCGGGCTGCTGCTGTCCCGGCTGATCGGTGGGCGCGGGCTGCTGCTGTCCCGGCTGCGGCGGCTGCGGCTGATCGGCGGTCGGGTCGGGTTGTTCGTCCTCGCCCTGTCCCGGAATTTCGCCTTGCTCCTCGCGACGATCGCGGCGCTCCTGCTCCTCCAGAGCCTCCTCCAGGGCGCGCTTCGCCACGTCGTTGTTCGGGTCTATCTCTATGGCGGAATTGCAGGATTCGACAGCGCCCTGCGGGTCTCCGGATTCGAGGACGGCGCGGCACAGGTTGGCGTAGATGTTCGACGCCAGCTGCGCGTCCGCTCCCTTGAGCGCCTCTTCGTACTTGTCGATCGCCTCGAACATGCGGTTCTGCATGTACAGGGCGTTGCCGGAGTTGAAGAGCGGCTCCACGCTCTCGGGCATGGCTTCGGCGGCGCGGTCGTAGGCGGCGACGGCGTCTTTGAACTGGAGTGCGGCGCGGTCGTAGTCGCGCTCCTGATAGGCGTCGGAGCCTGCGCTGAAGGCTTGGTTGCCCTCGCGCATCGCCTCGGGCCCCGCGCGGCTGGGGACTACTGCGGAGATCGCGCCGCCGTCCGCGCAGGCGACGGCTGCCAGAAGTGCGATGGCGAGGAGCGCGGCGGCGGCGCGGCGGGCGGCGCTCATGCGGCCGCTCCGCGCGCGGCATCGCGTCTTCGGGCGGATACCAGCTCTCCGACTATCAGCAGCGCGATTGCCGCGCCCGCGAACAGCTGAAATCGCTCGACTCTGATGCTTTCCAGCTCGTGTTCCATAGTGGTTCTTTGCAGCTGGCTCAGCTCGACGGCTATCTGCTCGGCGGCGTTGATTCCGTCTCCTCCGCGAATGTACTTGCCGCCTCCCGCCTCCGCCACCGCTTGCAGCGTCTGCTCGTCTATGCGAGACAGAACCACGTTTCCCTGCTTGTCTTGGAGGTAGCCGGCGTCGTTTCCGAACCTGTCGGTCGTCGGGATCGGCTCCCCCTCCGCCGTTCCTATGCCCAGCGTATAGACGACGACGCCCGATTCGGCTGCCTCCCGCGCCGCGCTGACCGCGTCTCCCTCCTGCTCCTCTCCGTCCGAGACTATGAGAATCACCTTCTGGCTCGGCTGGTCGTCTGCCAGCCCTCTCATGGAGACCCTGATCGCCTGCTCCATGGCCGTACCCTGCCTTCGGATCGCATCGGGGCCGGCGTATTCGAGGAACGCGCGCGCGGTGGCGAAATCGAATGTCAGCGGGAACTGCACGAACGCGGATCCGGCGAAAAGAGCCAGCCCCATCTCGTCTCCGCGAAGCAGGCGCATCAGGTCGAACACCTCCAGCTTGGCGCGCGCGAGGCGGTTGGGCCTCACGTCCTCGGCGAGCATGGACTTGGATACGTCGATGGCGACCATCATCTGTATGCCCCTGCGCTCGACCACCTGCATACTCTCGCCCCACTGCGGACGAGCCAGCGCGAGGATCGCCAGTCCGAGCGCGGCTATGGTGAGCGCGCTTGCCGTCAGGCGTCCGCGTGTGTTCACGCTTGCGGTGAGCCTGCGCACCAGATCCGGGTTTCCGATGCGCGCCAGCGCCGCTTCGCGGCTGCGCACTGCCCAATAGACCGCGCCCACTGCCAGCGGCAGCGCGGCGAGAAGAAGCAGGTACTGGGGGCTGGCGAACGTCACGGCGTGGACCTGAACAGCGTACTCTGCGCCAATACTTCCAGCAGGATGAGCGCGGAAGCGGGGATGATCAGCCACCCTCCAAGCTCCTCGTGCTGTGTGAATACCGACACTTCTATCTCCGACTTCTCCAGCTTGTTGACCTCATCGTATATGCCGCGCAGGGCTTCGGTATCCGTTGCCAAGAAATACTTGCCGTTGGTGCGCTGGGCGATTCGCTTCAGCGTCTCCTCGTCCAGATTGGACGACAAGCCGAACCCACCGGTGAAGGTTCCTCGGGGCTTGCCCACTCCTATAGTATAGACGCGAATTCCAAGCGTCTCAGCGGCTATCGCCGCCGTCATCGGGTCTATCTCGCCCTTGTTGTTGTCTCCGTCCGTGAGAAGCACTACGATTCTGCTCTTGGTTTCGGAATCTTTGAGCATGTTGGCGGCGGACGCGAGGCCGGAGCCTATGGCGGTTCCGTCCATCAAGCCCAGCTGTCCCGCAAGCTCCACCTCTTCCAGCAGGAAGAGAAGGGCATCGTGGTCTATGGTGGGCGGGCTGTGGATGAACGAGTCGCTTGCGAACACCACCAGCCCGATTCTGTCGTACTCTCTCTGCTCTATGAACTCGGCTATCACATCCTTCGCCGCCTCCAGGCGATTGTCTGGGTCGAAGTCGAACGCCGCCATCGAGCCGGAGATGTCCAGCGCCAGGGCTATGTCCACTCCCTCGCCGCGCACTATCTCGCTCGCCTCGCTGGTCTGCGGTCTTGCCGCCGCGACCACCAGCAGCGCCAATGCGATCCACCTGAGCGAGGACAGCCAAGGGCGAATCTTCAGCTTCCAGCTGCGGCTTGGCGGGCGCGCGGGCGCGACGTGGGCAAAGCGCATTGCCGCCGGGCGCATTCTCCTTCCAGCGTACAGCGGCATGAGGGCGAGCGCCAGCACAACGGGCAGAAGCAGCAGCAGGGCGGGGGTGGCGAACTCTATGCTGTTCACGCCGCGCCCGCCGTGTCCGCTTCGGCTGCCAGCGCGCCGATCACGTCCCGAAACGCCGCGAGCGAGTCCGCAGCCTCGCTTGCGCTGGGCGTGAGGCCGGCGAACTTCACCAGATCGGACTCTTCCAGAACGCCGCCCGCGTCTCGCACGTCGGAGGCTGGGGCCGCCGTCGCGCGCATCTCGCTGACGATCTCGGCAGTGGTCATCTCCTGCGCGCGGATTCCGTGCTGGCTGTGCATGAATGCTCTCAGGCAGTCGGACAGCAGTACGTAATGCTCCGTGACCCGACCTCTCGAAGGGAGCGCCAAGCTCTCTATTCTGTCCAGCTCCAGCATGGCTGCCTCTCTGGGACTCTTCGCCTGTCGCCCCATGAGGATCGAACCCGGCGCTATCTTTCTGCGCCAGTACGAGCCTGCGGCGACTGCCAGCGCCGCGAACGCTACCCCTCCTCCCGCCATCCATGGCCACAGCGGAGGCACGGGGACTTGCGCCTGCGGCTGTATGTCCGCTACCTCCTCACGCCGAGCCAGCGGCTCCACGGTGACGGTGGCGGGTCTGGCAGGCTTGTACACCACGCTTCCATCGGGACGCCTGACGCCAACGCTGAGCGCGGGGGTCGTGTGATCGCCAATGCCGAACAGCGCCGCCTCGATCAGCATGGAAGACGTCAGCGTTCCGTCGGCGTTCTCGGAGGCTGGTATGGGGATCTGGCTTCTGACCTCGAAGATGGTTCCCTGCGAGTTTTGCCACTGCGCGGGGAGCTGTGGGAATACCACGTGATGATCGCGCGGGTGGGCGGCGGACAGCGTTATTCTGAACACCTCTCCCATGCTCACGGATGGCGGCTCCACGCTCAGACCCACGCCCACGGGCGTAGCCTGCGCCTGCGCGACTGCGGCGGCGTGCGCCCAAACAGCCGCAGCAAGCGCCGCTATGATGATACCGCGCTTCAGCACGGCTGCGCCCCCTCGAATTCGGATATCTTGGATTCTGGCGAAATCATCTCGTCCGCCTCCTCGCCCTTCGCCTGAAGAAGCCGTTCAGGCTCGCCGCGTACTCCTCTCCGGTCGCAACGGGAATCCTGTCGACTCCGAGCGAGTTCATCATCTGGACTTTTTCGGATTCTCGCGCCTGCGTCCGCGCCTCGAACGAGCGTCGCCAATCGGCGCTGCCGGTGTCCACCCAAACCAGCTCGCCCGTCTCGGCGTCTTCGAGCGCGATGATGCCCACGTTGGGCAGCTCGCGCTCGGCGGGGTCGTGAAGATCGAACGCTATCAGGTCGTGTCGGCGCGCCGCGGCGGACAGGGCGGGTCTGTAAGACTCCGAGGGCGCGATGAAGTCGGAGATCAGAAACGCGATGCTCCGCCGCTTCAGGAGCAGGCTTGCCGTCTCGATGGCCAAGCCGATGTCCGTGCCGGTGTTCTGCGGCTCGAACACCAGCAGATCGCGCACCATGCGCAATACGTGCCTGCGCCCCTTTCTGGGGGGGACGATCAGCTCCACCGTGTCGGTGAACATCAGCATTCCCACCCTGTCGTTGCTGCTGGTGGCGGCGATGGAAAGAACGGCGGCAAGCTCCGCCGAAAGCTCGCGCTTGAAGCGTCCCTCCGTGCCGAAGTCGGACGAGCCGCTGGCATCTACCAAGAGCATGACGGTAAGCTCGCGCTCCTCCTGATAGCGGCGGACGTATGGGGCTGCCATTCTCGCGGTGACGTTCCAGTCTATGCGCCTGACGTCGTCTCCGGGGAAGTATGGGCGCACGTCTTCGAACTCCATTCCCCTTCCCTTGAACAGGGACTGGTACTCACCCGCGAACACGTCCACGACGAGATGCTTCGCCACGATCTCGATTCGCTTGATCTGTTCGACTAGCTCCGGCGTAAGCATAGCGACGCTTCAGGGGACTTCGACGTGGTCTAGGATGTCTTGAACGATGTCGGTCGAAGAGACCGATTCCGCCTCCGCCTCGTAGGTGGGAATGATTCTGTGGCGCAGCACGTCCGGCGCGATGTGCTTGATGTCTTCAGGGGAGACGTACCCGCGCCCCTGAAGGAACGCGCGAGCGCGGGCGGCGCTCACCAAGTAGATGCTGGCGCGCGGCGATGCGCCATACGCTATCATCGCGCTCAGAGCGGACAGCCCGTTCTCGCCGGGGCGGCGGGTTGCCATCACCAGATCTAGGATGTACTCCTTTATCTTGTCGTCCACGTACACGGAGCGCACGGTAGCGCGCGCGCGCAGGATGTCTTCCGGACTCACCACAGGCATGATCTCGGGCAGCTCAGCGCCGGTCATGCGGTCTATGATCATCCGCTCCTCCGACCTGATCGGGTAGTCCACGAGAACCTTCAGCATGAAGCGGTCTATCTGCGCTTCGGGAAGGGGGTAGGTTCCCTCCTGCTCTATCGGGTTCTGAGTCGCCAGAACCAAGAACAGGTCTTCGAGCAGGTAGGTCGTGTCGCCAATCGTCACCTGTCGCTCCTGCATCGCCTCCAGAAGTGCGCTCTGCACCTTGGCGGGGGCGCGGTTCACCTCGTCCGCCAGCACCAAGTTGGCGAAGATCGGGCCTCTGTGGACGGTGAACTCCGTAGTGCGCGGGTTGTATATCTGCGTTCCGACCAGATCAGCTGGCAGAAGGTCGGGGGTGAACTGCAACCTCGAAAAGTCGGCGTCCACTGCCTGCGAGACTGTCTTGACCAGCAGCGTCTTCGCCAGCCCCGGAACGCCTTCTAGGAGAATGTGGCCATCCGCCAACATGCCGACCAGCACGCGCTCGACCAAGGCGTCCTGCCCCACCATCACCTTGCGGATTTCGTCCAGAAGGCGGTTCAGGAAAGCCGATTCCCGCTGGACATGCTCGTTGAGATCCCGGATGCTGCTCAGCTCCATTCCACTCTCCACGCTGAGGCTATCTGCCCTCGTACAGCTCTTCGACCAGCCGCGAGCGCTGGAACGAGAGATACTGTCCCCTGCTCATGGCTGGCCGGCTCGATTCGATCACACTCTTGGCTGCCTGCGCGTCTTCGCTCAGCAGGTCTATGACGGTCATTGCCATTGCCTTCGCGGGGTTGACGACTGCCTGAACGTAGTCTTCGATCACGTAGTCCACGCTGTGACCGGCGCCGACTGCCGCGCTGGTGTATGGGTGGATGACGGGCATAAGCTGGCTGAGGTCTCCCATGTCGGTGGAGCCGCCCCGATTCAGGTCGGGCGGATGTCTCGCCACGCTGTCAGCGCCCACGATCTGGGCGGCGTTGGTCTCGAACATCTCCATCATCGGCTCGTCGTTCTTCATGGGCAGGTAGCCGGGTATGGTGACGATCTCGACGCTGCCTCCCATGCTGAGCGCGCCCGCTCTCAGGCAGCGGTCCATCTTGGCGCTGGCGTCCTCTATCGCCTCTGCCGTCCGCCCTCTGACTCGACCCTCGTAGCGCACGTCCGCCGGCACCGAGTTGACCGCCGCGCCGCCGCGCGTCATGATGCCGTGCAGTCTCACGTTGTCCTCGTTTCGCAGGGTTTCGCGCTGTGTGTTGAGCGCGACGAGGGCGACCATCGCCGCCTGAAGCGCGTTGACGCCCATATGGGGCGATCCGCCGGCGTGCGCGGCTCTGCCGATGAATTTCACGTACTTTACCACGTGGCCGTTCGAGGTTCCGCCGACCGAGAACTTTGCCGTCTCCTGCGAGCTGGACGCGGTATGAACCATCATCGCCACGTCCACGTCATCGAACGCTCCCAGCCTTATGAACTCCTGCTTGCCCGCCATCATGCCGAGCTTGCCCGCCTTGTGGAGGCCCCACCTGAACTCGACGTCTATGAACTCCTCAGCGGGGACGGCTATGAAGGCTATGTTTCCCGCCAGCGACTCCAGCACTTCGGGGACGAGCAAGCCGACGGCGGCTCCCAGCATCATGGGCGTCTGGCAGTGGTGGCCGCAGGCGTGGGCGGCGGCGGTGTCGGGGTCGGCGTGCGGGTGATCGAGCACTCGCAGCGAATCGAGCTCGCCAATGACGGCGACGGTGGGACCGCTGGCGCCTCCTCGAACGACGCCCTTTAGACCGGTGAGCGCGATTCCGGACTGGTGGGCTATGCCAAGCTCTGCCATCTTTTCGCTCACGAAGCGCGAGGTTCTAAGCTCGGTGAACCCGGGCTCCGGGCTGTCGAGGATCGTCTTGGCGGCGTCTATGAGCCACTCGGCGCGGTCGTCTATCGCCGCCTGCGCCTTTGCCTTCAGCTCTTCGAGATTAGGCATTTCGCGTGTTTCCTCACTTCTGCAAGCCTCACTTCTGGTAAGTCCTCTCGCTCAGCATCGAGCGCATGAGGTCTAGGTACGAATCCTTGCTCAGCGGCGGCCGGTACTCGCCGGCGATGCGGCGCGCCTGCTCGCCGCCGTTGGCGAGCAGGTCTATAACGGTCATCGCCATCGCCTTCGCGCCGGTCAGAACGCCAAGCTCGTAGTCCTGCACTACGTAATCTATGCCGTGTCCGCTGCCGGTCGCGGCGTTGACGTAGGGGTGGATGACGGGCATCAGCTGAGACACGTCGCCCATGTCGGTCGAGCCTGTGCGGTGGCTCAGACGGCGCAGGTTCGACCTGCCGACGAGACTGGCGGCGTTCTCGGCGTACAGCGACAGCATGGACTCGTCCGAGCGTATGGGCAGGTATCCGGGAAGGGTGGTGATCTCGACGGATCCTCCCACTGCCATCGCGCCAGCGCGCAGGGCGCGATCCACCTTCTCGGAAGCGTCTAGGAACGCATCCGCGCGCGCGCCTCTGACGTAGGTCTCCATACGAACGTCCGCCGGCACCGAGCTTACCGCCACGCCCCCCTGTGTGATTATGGGGTGGACGCGGATGGTGTGGGGATCCTGGTACGTCTCGCGCTGCGCGTGGATTGCGCTCATGGCGATCATAGCGGCGTTGAGGGCGTTTATGCCCATATGGGGCGCGCCGCCGGCGTGCGCCGCCCTGCCGAGAAAGCGAATTCGCTTCGCCACCATGCCGTTGTTGCTGCCGCCGAAGGCGATCATGCCCGAATCGGAATCCACGCTGGACGTGTGGGTCATCATAGCCACGTCCACGTCGTCGAGCTCGCCGAGCCTGATGAATTCGGGCTTGCCGCCGATGAATTCGAGCTTGCCCGCCCTGCGAAGGTCGTCCCGATACTCTACTTCTATGTACTCCTCGGCGGGAACTGCCATGAGCGCGACGCGGCCGGAGAGCGCGTCCAGCACGCCCTCGGCGAGCAGACCCACCGCCGCGCCGAGCATCATTCCGATCTGGCAGTGGTGGCCGCAGGCGTGGGCGGCGGAGGTTTCGGGGTCGGCGTGCGGGTGTCCGAGAACCTTCAGCGAGTCCAGCTCGCCCATCACAGCCACGGTAGGGCCGCGCGCGCCGCCGTGGAGGTCGCCCCTCAGCCCGGTTATTCCGATGCGGTCTCTGTAGGCTATTCCCAAGCCCGCGAACGCCTCGCCGACTGCGCGCGCGGTCTCGAACTCCCTGAAGCCGGGCTCGGGTCTGTTCAGAATCGTCCGCGCAATCCCGATCAGATACTCGCCGCGCCGCTCGATCTCGGCTGCGGCCTTCGATTTCAACTCGTCAACGGTGGACATCCCCAAACTCCAAGCGGGTATATGGCGATTGTAGCACGTATCAGCACTGAGGATTCACCGCCTCCGTCTCCGATCCCATTCTCCCCGTCATCGGACAAGCTCTGACCGCTATGACGGCAGGCGCGGGCAGACCCGACCAGCTCCACGGGGCTGGTCAGGATGTTCGGGGCGTAGTTCGACCAAGCTCATGTACTTATACGCGCGGGCGGCGTCAGCCGATTCCTCTACGGCGTGAACGCCCACTCACCGGCGCGCATCGCACCGAGCGCGATTCCCACACGCGCGGCGACAAAACATTTCAGCGGGAAGGGTAACACGCTCGCGCCGAATGTAGAAACGCGAACAGCTGCTCTCCGCTTCGATGGGAGAGGGGGAGCTTCGGATTCCCAGCGCGCGCTGGACGGCGCAGCGGCAGCCGACCACTAGCCAGCGCCTATTCCCTGTGCTACATTCACTGAACGAGGGGAGCGGCTGCGATTCTCGATTCTTGCGAGGGAGGCATACGTATGCCCAGACCTTACTCAGTGACATTCGACTACAACGTTCCGATTCTCATGCGGGACGGAGTCACCACCTACGCAGACGTGTTCAGACCGAGCGCGAGAGGTCGCGTCCCAGCCCTGCTCCAGCGCACGCCCTACGACAAGTCCGCGCCCATGAACCGCACGGGGACGCTCGACGCCATTCGCGCCGCCAGCCACGGATTCGCGGTGGTCATACAGGACGTCAGGGGGCGCTACACATCGGAGGGCGACTTCTACACGTTCTTCAACGAGATCGAGGACGGCTACGACTCCATCGAGTGGGTCGCATCTCAGGAGTGGTGCGATGGCAAGGTGGGCATGTTCGGGGTGTCATACGTGGGCGCGACCCAGTGGCTCGCCGCCAAGTCCGGCGCGCCCTGTCTGGCGGGCATAGCTCCCGGAGTGACTGCGTCAGACTATCACGAGGGCTGGGCGTGGCAGGGGGGAGCGTTCGAGCTTGGGTTCAACCTGTCGTGGGCGGTCGGCGCGCTGACCGCCGCCAACTGGGGCAACCTATCGCAGCGTCTCCACCTGCACCAAGCTGACGCCGAACGGCTAATCTCCGCCAAGGACGACCTCACGCAGTGGTTCCAGTACCTGCCGATGAGCGAGATGCCGCACCTCAAGAACGGGCTGGCTCCCTACTACTACGACTGGCTAGAACATCCGGAGTACGATGACTACTGGAAGCGCATCTCGATCGAGGAGTCGCACGCCGATATCGCAATACCGGCCTACAACTTCGGCGGCTGGTACGACATATTCCTGGGCGGCACCATCAGGAACTACTCCAGAATGCGCCAGATGGGGGCGTCTGACCTCGCGCGCAGCGGTCAGCGGCTGACCATAGGCCCCTGGGTGCATGGCGGCGCGCCGCCGTCGGTGTCCGGCGAGTACAACTTCGGCACCCGCGCCGCCGGAGCCGCCATAGACCTCATGGGCGACATGCTGCGCTTCTACGACTACATGCTGCTGGGCGAGGACAACGGCTTCAGCGAGGACAAGCCGGTGCGTATCTTCGTAATGGGGGAGAACGTGTGGCGGCGGGAAGACGAGTGGCCGCTGTCCAGATCGGAGATCGCCAGCTACTACCTTCGCAGCGGCGGACGCGCCAACTCCCTGAACGGCGATGGCGCGCTCAGCCTAGAGCAGCCGGGAGACGAGCGGCCGGACGTGTACGTGTACAATCCCATCGCCCCCGTTCCCACCGTTGGAGGCGGTCTGTGCTGCGACCCGGCGTTCATGGCGAACGGCGCGTTCGATCAGCGCTGGGTGGAGGGGCGCGAGGACGTGCTGGTCTACTCCACGCCGCCGCTCGCAGAGGATACGGAGGTGACCGGCCCGGTCAGTGTCTCCCTGTTCGCGTCGAGCAGCGCCCCAGATACGGACTTCACCGCCAAGCTGGTGGACGTGGAGCCGTCCGGCTACGCGAGGAACCTTACGGACGGGATCATACGCGCGAGATACCGAAACGTTCGCCAGCCTGCATCCTACATCCAGCCCGGCACGGTGTACGAGTACACCATCGACCTTTGGGCAACGTCCAACCTGTTCAGGAAGGGACATCAGATCAGGCTGGAGATATCCAGCTCCAACTTCCCGCGCTTCGACCGCAACACCAACAGCGGCGACGTGATCGGCTCCGAAGCCTCGTTCGTCCCCGCGCTCCAGACCATCCACCACACTTCCGAATACCCGTCTCGCATAGATCTGCCGGTGGTGGCGAGGCAGCCGCTCTAACCGCTACTCTCGCAGAAACTCCAGGACAGCCTCTGCGAATTTGGCGGGGTGTTCGTGTGGGAACATGTGGCCGGAATCTTCCATCACGAGCGAGCGCGAGCTGGGGATCAGGCTAGTCAGAACGTCCGCGTATTCGGGCGGCACGACCTTGTCGCAGTCTCCCACCACCACGAGGGTGGGAGACTTGATTCGGCGCGCGCGGCGCGCCAAGCCCTTGTCGGGGATGGGCCACAGGAACTTTCCGACCACGCTCAGCGACTGCACCCTGCGTATGATCTGCCAGCCCATCTCCTCGTCGTCCTGCGGAACGGGGAAGAAGCTGTGCGCGGCGGCGGAGTCGGCGCGCGCGAACAGCGACTGACGCATCTCGGTTATGGGCGTGGCGTTGTAGTCGAGGCCGGGGTTGTCGTCCTGCCACAAGCCTGCTGGGGCGGCGAGGACGATCTTGCCCACGCTGTCGGAGTCGAGGACTGCCATCTCAGCGGCGATCATGGCTCCGTTGTAGTGTCCGACCACGTGCGGGCGCTCCAAGCCGAGCGCCTCGACAAGCTCGGCGTGGTACAGCGTGAGATCGAGCAGGTCTTCGATGTGGTCTATGGCGTCGTCGCCTTCGAACCCCGGGTGCGTGGGCGCGTAGACGGTGAAGCTGTCGGTCAGCGCGTCGAGGAACGTCGGCCAGCTCGCATATCCGAACGCGCCGTGCAGGTACAGCAGCGGAGGCCCCGAGCCGCGCGCCTCGTACCTCGTGGTGATGGGGCCCACCTGAACCGTGAGCTTGTTTGCAGTCGCTGTCATCGCTGTCATGGGTCGATTCACTCTCTGATTTCGCGTATGTTGCGTTAGACTGCCACTGGAGCGGGATTCGCGCGGGATTCGGCGGCGACGGGCTGGGGCCACCAGCGATCTTCGTACTCGTCCCACATGTCTTCTAGGTGCGGCTTGACCTGAGTGGCGAACAGCTCGGTGTTCATCATGGTCAGGTCGCGCGGCATGGAGCCGATCTGGAGCAGGGTCATCAGGTGTCCGACCCTCAGCCCCTCGACGGCTTTGCGCAGGTTTTCGATGACGGTCTTGGGGCTGCCGGCTATGACGTAGCCCTGATCCACGTAGTCTTCCCACGTCAGGCGCTGTCTGAACCTGCTGGCGGACGCTCCCACCTGCTGCACCGCGCCGGACTTGATGGTCCTGATGGTGCGGTAGCCGGGGGCTTCGGCGAAGCCCTCGTAGACGTGCAGGCACTTCTTATAGAAGAAGTCCACATGCTCCGCGTAGAGCTCTTTTGCCTTCTCGTCGGTCTCGGCGACGCAGACTAGCTGGAGGAAGCCGGCTCGGTAGGGGTTGTCGTCCACGCCGAGGTTCTCCATCTCCTTCCAGAAGCCGTCCATCACCTGTATGCCGCGCTTGTAGCCGAAGTAGCTGAGGTAGCAGTAGACGTAGTCCATGCGAGCGGTCCACTCCCACGTCTCGAGCGACCCTCCTCCCGGTATCCAGACGGGCGGGTGCGGCTGCTGAAGCGGGCGGGGCCAGATGTTGACGTAGCGAATCTGGTTGTGCTTGCCGTTGAAGGCGAACGGCTCCGGCTCCGTCCACGACTTCATAACGAGGTCGTGCGCCTCGTAGTACTTCTCGCGCAGGTTGGCGGGGGTGGCGCCGTAGGCGTAGTTGGTGTCCATGGACGTTCCGACCGGGAAGCCGGCAACGAGCCTGCCGCCGCTGATGCAGTCGAGCATGGCGAACTCCTCCGCCACGCGCAGGGGCGGGTTGTACAGCGCGAGGCTGTTGCCCAGCACGACTATCGCCGCGTCCTTCGTGCGCCGTGTCAGCGTCGCCGCCGTGATGTTGGGGGACGGCATGATTCCGTATGCGTTGTTGTGATGCTCGTTGATGCAGATGCCATCGAAGCCCGTCTGGTCGGCGAACTCCAGCTCGTCGAGGTACTCGTTGTACAGCTCGTTTGCCTTGAGCGGGTCGAACAGGTGGCTGGGTACGTCCACCCACACGCTTCTGTACTTCTCTTCGAAGTCTTCCGGCAGATACCGGTACGGCATCAGGTGAAACCAGCAAATTTTCATGGCGACCTCCGTATATATGGATGGGTAGACTGGCTGCGCCGCTATTGGGGCGGGCGCGTCCACAAAGTTCTTGTCACACGGACTCTCCGCGTCGGCGCAGACGCTCTTCTAGCTCTCGTATCCGGGCGCGGGCGCGTTCTCTGGCCATACGCGCCGCGTCCAGCTCGCCCCGCGCCGCGTCCAGCTCGAACTGCGTCATACCGCGCGCCGCTCGCTCGGACTCCAGCTCGGACCGCGTAGCATCATGCGCCGCTCGCTCGGACTCCAGCTCGTGTCTGGCTTCGCGCCCGTCGATGTATGCCTCGTGCGAGTTCTTGAGATATTCGCCGGTGTCGGGGTCTTGGAAGAGCAGACGCCCATCGCGCCAGCACAGGCGCAGCCCAATAGTCGGGCTGTATCCGCTCAGAATGCCGTCCGGCTCCACGGTTATCTCGAAGGGGACGTATACGCCGTCCCTCAGCATGTATCCCGCCAACGGACGGCCGTATAGGTCGCCGCCGGTGGGGTCGAACTGCCAGAGCTCGGGGATGCCTATTCGCCTGTATATCTCCATCTTGCCGGTGATGTCATGGCGCGCAGTGGTTTCGGACGCCACTTCCAAGGCGAAGTCGGGCGGCTTGCCCGCTTCCCAAGGCAGATACAGCCTGCGCTTGCGGATGGTCTCGGCATCGACTCCGATCGCCACGTAGCAGTCAGGCTGTATTCTGACGTTGAGGTTGGAGCGGTCGTAGCAGAGGAACGTGTTGGTGTCCATGAAGACTTCCGTGTTGCGGCCGCCGGCCGTGAGGCGGTCGTGCAGCGCGGGCATCAAGTCGTAGATGATGACGGGGTTTTGCAGCATGGCGTCCGGGTGCGGCTCGGGTTCATCGGGGTCGAAGTCGATGAAGTCCTCTATGTCTATTGGTTCCCAGTTGTATGGAATCATGGTGGCAGTAATCATGGCGAGTACTCCACTTTACTATATCCTCTTCGAGCGCGCCGACGCGCGTCTTGGGCAGGCTGGGGATGGGTCTTCTGCTTCTATGGGTCTTCACTCACTATATAGAATGGTCGTGATCGCAGTCATGGCGACCTCCGTATGTACGGATGGGTAGACTGGCTGCGCCGCTATTGGCGCGGGCGCGTCCACAAAGTTCTTGTCACACGGATTCTCCGCGTCGGCGCAGACGCTCCTCTAGCTCGCGTATCCGGGCGCGGGCGCGTTCTCTGGCCATACGCGTCGCGTCCAGCTCGAACCGCGTCGCCTCATGCGCCGCTCGCTCGGACTCCAGCTCGTGTCTGGCTTCGCGCCCGTCGATGTATGCCTCGTGCGAGTTCTTGAGATATTCGCCGGTGTCGGGGTCCTGGAAGAGCAGACGCCCATCGCGCCAGCACAGGCGCAGCCCGATAGTCGGGCTGTATCCGCTCAGAATGCCGTCCGGCTCCACGGTTATCTCGAAGGGGACGTACACGCCGTCCCTCAGCATGTATCCCGCCAGCGGACTGCCGTACAGGTCGCCGCCGGTGGGGTCGAACTGCCAGAGCTCGGGGATGCCTATTCGCCTGTATATCTCCATCTTGTCTGTGATGTCATGGCGCGCAGTGGTTTCGGACGCCACTTCCAAGGCGAAGTCGGGCGGCTTGCCTGCTTCCCAAGGCAGATACAGCCTGCGCTTGCGGATGGTCTCGGCATCGACTCCGATCGCCACGTAGCAGTCAGGCTGTATTCTGACGTTGAGGTTGGAGCGGTCGTAGCAGAGGAACGTGTTGGTGTCCATGAAGACTTCCGTGTTGCGGCCGCCGTCCGTGAGGCGGTCGTGCAGCGCGGGCATCAAGTCGTAGATGATGACGGGGTTTTGCAGCATGGCGTCCGGGTGCGGCTCGGGTTCATCGGGGTCGAAGTCGATGAAGTCCTCTATGTCTATTGGTTCCCAGTTGTATGGAATCATGGTGGCAGTAATCATGGCGAGTACTCCACTTTACTATATCCTCTTCGAGCGCGCCGACGCGCGTCTTGGGCAGGCTGGGGATGGGTCTTCTGCTTCTATGGGTCTTCACTCACTATATAAGATGGTCGTGATCGCAGTCATGGCGACCTCCGTATATATGGATGGGTAGACTGGCTGCGCCGCTATTGGGGCGGGCGCGTCCACAAAGTTCTTGTCACACGGATTCTCCGCGTCGGCGCAGGCGCTCCTCTAGCTCGCGTATCCGGGCGCGGGCGCGTTCTCTGGCCATACGCGCCGCGAATCGCGTCGCCTCATGCGCCGCTCGCTCGGACTCCAGCTCGTGTCTGGCTTCGCGCCCGTCGATGTATGCCTCGTGCGAGTTCTTGAGATATTCGCCGGTGTCGGGGTCCTGGAAGAGCAGACGCCCATCGCGCCAGCACAGGCGCAGCCCGATAGTCGGGCTGTATCCGCTCAGAATGCCGTCCGGCTCCACGGTTATCTCGAAGGGGACGTACACGCCGTCCCTCAGCATGTATCCCGCCAGCGGACTGCCGTACAGGTCGCCGCCGGTGGGGTCGAACTGCCAGAGCTCGGGGATGCCTATTCGCCTGTATATCTCCATCTTGTCTGTGATGTCATGGCGCGCAGTGGTTTCGGACGCCACTTCCAAGGCGAAGTCGGGCGGCTTGCCTGCTTCCCAAGGCAGATACAGCCTGCGCTTGCGGATGGTCTCGGCATCGACTCCGATCGCCACGTAGCAGTCAGGCTGTATTCTGACGTTGAGGTTGGAGCGGTCGTAGCAGAGGAACGTGTTGGTGTCCATGAAGACTTCCGTGTTGCGGCCGCCGTCCGTGAGGCGGTCGTGCAGCGCGGGCATCAAGTCGTAGATGATGACGGGGTTTTGCAGCATGGCGTCCGGGTGCGGCTCGGGTTCATCGGGGTCGAAGTCGATGAAGTCCTCTATGTCTATTGGTTCCCAGTTGTATGGAATCATGGTGGCAGTAATCATGGCGAGTACTCCACTTTACTATATCCTCTTCGAGCGCGCCGACGCGCGTCTTGGGCAGGCTGGGGATGGGTCTTCTGCTTCTATGGGTCTTCACTCACTATATAGAATGGTCGTGATCGCAGTCATGGCGACTGGCGGGGGCGGGTGGGTTGCCGTCTCGTCTGTGCGCTAATCCTCTTCGAGCGTGCTGGTGTCGCCCTCGGGCAAGCCCAGCTCGCGCGCCTTGAGCAGGCGGCGCATGATCTTGCCGGAGCGTGTCTTGGGCAGGCCGGGGATGAAGTCTATCTCGCGGGGGGCGACGGCCGCCGCCAGCTTGGTTCTGGCGAAGCGCATGATGTCGTTTCGCAGCGCGACGCTCTCCTCGTAGCCGTCCTTGAGGGACACGAACGCCTTGACCACCTCCATGGCGATGGGGTCGGGCTTGCCGATGACGCCAGCCTCTGCCACCGCCTCATGTTCGATCAGCGCGCTCTCGACCTCGAACGGTCCCACCAGATGGCCGGCTGTGTTGATCACGTCGTCAGCGCGTCCGACGAACCAGAAGTAGCCGTCCTCGTCCATTCGAGCCGTATCGCCCGTGATGTACCAGCCCTTCTTGAAGCGCGAGTTGTACATCGGGGTGTTCTGCCAATAGGTATGGAACATAGAGGGCCAGCCGGGACGCGCAACGAGGTTTCCATCCTCGCCAGCGGGAACGGGGTCGAAGTCTTCGTCCACGACTGCCAGCTGGATGCCGGGTATCGGGCGTCCCATGGAGCCGGGTTTGATGTCCATGGAGGAGTAGTTGGCGCACATGATAGCGCCGGTCTCTGTCTGCCACCAGTTATCATGGAAGGGGTGGCCTATGGCATCCCTGCCCCAGACGACGGCCTCCGGGTTGAGCGGCTCGCCCACGCTGGCGGTGAACCTGAGCGATGAGAGATCGTAGCGCTTGGGTACGTTGTCGCCAGCCTTCATCAGCATCCTAATGGCGGTCGGGGCGGTGTACCAGACGGTCACCTTGTGTTTCTGGATCTGCTCGTACCACGCGCTCGCGCGGAAGCCGCCCTCGTAGATGAGCTGCGTTACGCCGTTCGTCCACGGCGCGAGCATCCCGTAGGAGGTGCCGGTAACCCAGCCGGGATCTGCGGTACACCAGTAGATGTCGTCTTCGTGGAGGTCGAGCGCCCACTTGCCAGTGGCGTACTGCTGCACCACCGCCTGATGACGATGCACCGCGCCCTTGGGCTTGCCCGTAGTGCCAGAGGTGTAGTGCATGATCGAGTAGTCGTATTGAGACGTGCTGACGGTGGCGAAATCCGCGGGCGCCTTGCCCATCTCCTCGTAGTAGTCGAGGTCCTGCGGGTCGATCGGGGCAGGGTCGCGCCCGTTCTTGTTGACGATGACGATGTGCTGTAGGTCGAACAGCTCGGGGATGATGTGGGCGATCTTGCGCCGAAGGTCGGGCTGGGTGACAAGCACCTTCGCGCCGGAGTCCTGAAGTCTGTCTCTTACGGGGTCGGGGCCGAACGCCGAGAACAGCGGACCAGCTATCGCGCCCGCCTTGAGGATTCCGAACACAGCTATGAACTGCTCGGGGATGCGGTCCATGAACGTGAACACGCGGTCGCCGGTCTCGATTCCCAAGCTCTTGAGGACGTTGGCGAATCTGTCCGTCTGGCGCTTCATGTCGCCGAAGGTGTAGTCCTCGCGCTCGCCGTTCTTGCCCTCCCAGATCATGGCGAGCTTGTCGCGGCTGCGCCCGTTGGCGTGACGGTCTATCGCCTCGTGAGCCTTGTTCAGGCCTCCGCCGGGCAGCCAGTCCAGCTCGTCGTACATCTGCTGCCAATCGAACTCGGCAACGCTCTCGCGGTCGAGATTCGGTTTCGCGGGCAGGTCGGCGACGGGCGGCTTTCGAATGGTCTCGAACGAGGATCCTGTGGTCATGTCTCTTCCTCCGCTTGCAGTTCTGGACGCGCCATTCCGCACGGATGCGGCGCGGCGTGGGCGGGCGCGCAATCTCTCCGAAAGTCGGCCTCATTATACACAAATCGTTCTGAGCTTGGGGGGCGCGCGGCAAAAGCATCTCCGCATCTCCGCATCTCATCGAGCAGGCGGCGGGTGTCCCATTCACCCCGTCGCCGCTTTCACACTCCCCAAAACGATGTCCAAAATCGGGTGGACAAGTTGACTCTCACTCACCGTTGGAGTATAACTGCCATGCTAGATTCGCCGGCGCGCGTGAAAATCGCGTCCATTCGACATGGATTCTAGCCAGCCGGCGGTAAAGCCCACGTACAATTTGGATATTCCAGTCATGCGATCTGATTGTGGAGGCTGACGTGATACGAACTCTGAGATTACTTCCCATTCTGATGGTCTTGCCGCTGGCGCTGGTCTTGGCCTGCGGCGACGACGCGCCAGCGCCAGCGCCGACAGTTGCGCCCGCGCCCACGATGGCGCCTGCGCCCGCGCCCACGATGGCTCCGGCTCCGGCTCCGACCACGCCGCCCGCGCCGGCGGCGCCCACCGCCGTTCCGGTTCCGATAGCGGCAGGCAGCGCTGACGCTCCCGACCCCAAGAACGACATGGGAACGATCCGGTTCGCGCAGTCAGGGCTCGGATGCAACCCGGGGGCGGGTTCGGTGTTCTGCGCGCAGTACGACGCGGTCGCGTGGGGCGTGGGCGAGGATCTGTTCACGTGGCGCTGGCGCGACGACGGCACGGTGGAGTACGCGGCCGGACAGCTGGCGACCGGATGGGAGCTTGCGTCCGACGGTCTTTCGGTGGTGGTCGACATCCGTCAGGGGGTGGAGTTCCACAAGGGCTGGGGGACGATGACCGCCGAGGACGTGGCTTGGAGCTACAACCAAGTCAACCCGCTCATCACCAGACACAGCATCGCTCCGAGCGCATCGTACTTCTCCACGCTGTTCGGGGAGAATTCGGCGGTGGCGTCAGGCAATACCGTAGAGTACACCTTCGCGGCGGTGGATTCCCACTGGCACACCTACATGATGAACGGCAACGGCTTCGTCGGGATGGTCGTCCACCCGCAGAAGGCGCAGGAAGACAACGGCGAGGACTGGATGCGCGAGAACTTCATCGGCACCGGCCCCTTCCAGGTAGATGAGTGGATCAGGGACGACCGCGCGGTGTTCACCAAGTCGGGCCAGCACTGGCAGTTCGACCCCGCAGTGGAGAGGGTGATCATACAGGCGATGCCCGAAGACGCCACGCGCGTTGCCGCTCTCAGGACGGGCGAGCTGGACGCCGCCGAGCTAGCCATCAAGAGCGTGCCGGAGGCTCTGGAAGCCGGATTCGCCACCACCGGATCGGGAAACGCCAGCCAGCAGGGGATCATATTCTCCGGGAATCTCTGGGAGACGCACAACGCGCTGACTGGCGAGGACCTGAATACGCCTGCCAATGGCGTCTACGCGCGCGATATCCAGTGGGTGGGCAATCCGTACAGGAACAACGACGGCAACAACCCGGACGCTCTCGACTGCCCGGACGGCGCGGACTCTACGCAGATGGATCAGAGCTGCGGAGACATGGAGCAGGCTAGGCTCGTGCGCTGGGCGGTTGCCATGGCAATCGACAAAGATACGATCAACGAGCAGCTGCTCAACGATCTCGGCTGGCCGGTTCACGTGGGCTACGTGGACGAGAAGAGCGAGTTCTGGAACACCGATTGGGAGTACCCGTATGACACCGCAATGGCGGAGGAGTATCTCGACCGCGCCGGATTCCCCAGAGGCGGGAACGGGGTGAGGTTCGAGATGCCGCTGTTCATCTCGTCGGGACACAGCGGCGGACTCGGCGAGGAGATCGGAGACGCCATAGGCGGCATGATGTCCGAAATCGGCATTCAGACCGAAGTGCTGAAGTTCCCGTATGCTGTCTATCGGCCCGGGCTGGTGAACCGCAGCGCCACCGTTCCGAGGATGACCTCCGGCGACGACGGGCAGACGATCTACCCGTTCGACTGGCCAAAGGGCATCGAAGAGTCCAGCCTGTCGAGGGGCGGATACTGCATGTGCTACGAGGCCGAGTGGATCAGCCAGATCTATCTCGACGTTGCCAAAGAGAACGACCCTCAGAAGAGGATAGACCTCAACAGCCAGTACTTCGACCTGATGCACTTCTGGGCGCTCAAGCCCGGCGTGGTCGCAATCCCGAACCTGACGGTGTACAACCCCAAGTCGATCGGCGAGTGGACCATGGAGCCAAGCCCGTTTGGGACAACGGCTTTCTGGAACATAATTCCGGAGTCCAGATAGCCTCGCGGACGCTCGAAGCTCGCATTCCCCCGCGCTCGACTGAGCGGGGGAGTGTCGCTCTGGCGGGCGGCATCGGTCCGATGCTGCCCGTCGTCTCCGAAGTACGCCGCAGGAGGCGTCAATGAGAACATTTCTGGTCAGGCGCGCGTACTTCGGCATCCTGTCCCTGTTCGCCGCCACGATCATCGTCTTTGGACTGTCCAGAGTCAAAGGCGACCCTCTGCTGGTCTATACTCAGGAGGGCGGCGGATACGGACTCAGCGAGCAGCAGAAAGAGGATATCTCGCGCTATCTGGGCTTGGACAAGCCGCTGGTGGTCCAGTATCTGGTCTGGGTGGGCAACTCCCTCAGAGGCGACTTCGGCAAGACGCTGCTCGACCGCGCGCCGGTGTCCGGGCTGATCTGGGGCAAGCTGGGAGCCACCGTCCAGCTTGCGGTGGCAGCTTGGATATTCGCGGTGATCACGGGGGTTCCGCTGGGGGTTCTCTCCGCCACGAGGCGAGGGGGCGTTCTGGACTACATGGGCAGGGGATTCGCGCTGTTCGGGCAGGCGCTGCCGCAGTTCTGGATAGCGATTATGGCAATCGTGATATTCGCGGTGCAGCTCGACTGGCTGCCAGCCGCGGGGCGCGCGCTGCCGGACGAAGACATCGCCAAGCAGATCAGGCACTTCGTACTTCCCACCGTAACGCTGGGCTGGCTGGGTTCGGCGACCTACCTGCGGCTGGTGCGCTCCTCGATGCTCGAAGTGCTGGACTCCGAATTCGTGAAGCTCGCTCGCGCAAAGGGCATACCCGCGTGGACGGTGATCTGGAAGCACGCCTTCAGGAACGCGCTCATCTCTCCGATCACGTACTCCAGTCTGTTTCTCGCCAGCTTCATCACGGGCGCGACGGTGGTCGAGCTGGTATTCGCGTGGCCGGGTATCGGACGGCTCGCGCTGACGGCGGTCGAGAACAATGACTTCGCGCTGCTGACGGGAATCGTAATGTTCTTCGCGGTGGCGTACATATTCTTCAACTTCGTGGCGGACGTGCTGTACGGCATGGTCGATCCGAGGATACGCTACAACTAGGCATAGGCAATGACTGACAGACTGAGCCAGATGGCGGGCAGGGACGCCGGCTTCATGGCGGCGAGCGCGCCGGCAAAGGTATGGTACGCCTTCAGGCGATGGCCGATCCTGCCGCTGATAGTGCTTGCGCTCCTCGTAATCGCGGGCGTGTTCGCTCCGCTGGTCTCGCCCAACGACCCGCTGAAGCAGGAGCTGACGCTCAGAAACGCGCCGCCTTTCTGGTATACGGAGTACTGGGCGGAGCAGGACGAGTTCGGCGCAGGCTCGCGCATTCTGGGCGCGGACCACGTGGGCAGGGACGTTCTGAGCCGCATCATCCACGGCGCCAGAATCTCGCTTCAGGTGCTGGCAGTGTCTCTCACCACCGGAGTTCTGATAGGAACTTCGCTGGGGCTGATAGCCGGCTACGTGGGCGGATTCATGGACGAGCTCATCATGCGCCTGGTGGACGTGTGGCTCGCCCTTCCGTTCGTGCTGATCGCCCTCGTTGCGGTGATCGTGCTTGGCGCGAGCCTCTGGCTGGTGATGGGGCTGCTGGCGATGTTCACGTGGGCTTCGTTCGTGCGCTACGTCAGGGGCGAGGTGCTGTCGCTGAAGGAGCGCGACTACGTGGCGCTGGCGAAGGTGGCGGGAGCAGCCAACGCGCGCGTCATCCTGCGCCACATACTGCCGGGCGTTCTCAACACCATCATCGTCATCACCACCCTTCGCGTGGGGCAGCTGATCCTGACCGAAGCCACGCTGAGCTTCATCGGCGCGGGGATTCCGGCTCCGACTCCCGCGTGGGGTCTGATCGTCTCCGAAGGGCGCTCCTACGTGACGACGGCCTGGTGGAGTACGTTCTTCCCCGGTCTGGCGATTTTCCTAGTGGTCATGGCGCTCAACTTCCTGGGAGACTGGATGAGGGATCGCTTCGATCCCCGCCTGCGCCAGCTCTAACACGCGCTGAGCGTATGCCTATACGCGCTATACGGTGCGCTGCGCCTATATGCGCGGGTTGCGCGCCGCTGAGATGGTCCACAGGCACAGGCGCAGTATGTTTCCGCTCAGGATGGCTCCCACGACGATTCCCGTAAGGGCGGGAATGCCGGGTCTGCCAACCAGCTTGAATGCGTCTCGGCTGCTGTGAAGCCCTATCCACGCTCCGATCAGGGTTGCTGTCACGGTGAGCAGAAGCAGGAAGACTAGCTCCCGGCGGCTGAAGTCTCGGCTGAACCAGCCCAAGAACGTTCCAACGCCTCCGCCGATTCCGACAGCCAGCACGCCCATCAGCGCGAAGTCGATCTGCCGAACGTCCCATATCGACTGGACGATGGGCAGCAGCACGATGTACGTGAGCAGCCCCAGCAGACTGGACAGGAACAGCCCCAGCGAAACGTGGGCGAGCAGCAGGATGAGTTTCTCCGCGATGTCCTGCAATCCCACTCGCATATCGGCTACAAGTTGAACTGCGGTTCGAGGTAGTCCTTGTCCTTGACGTACACCTGAAGGCGGCAGCGGATGCCGTCCGAGATGATGATGTGGTCATCGTCGTCTATGACGATGCCGCCAGGACGCTGGAAATAGCCCAGCGTCACCAGCTCAGCGGGGTCGACTCTCTGGAAAGCCTTCACGTAGTCGGGGTTGGACGCCATGAAGTCCTGCCCCCACTTCGAGAACACGCGCGCGTCTCCGTATAGCGAGGCGATGATATCCCCGTCTGGGTGGTAGATCCGAACGCGGTTGCCGCCCCAGTCGGTCACGTACACGTCGCCTTCGCTGTCCACCGCCACGTCGGACGGGTGGTCCAGCTGCCCGCCGTCTTCGATGAGCGAGCCGAATCTCATAACGAACTCGCCCTCGGGCGTGAACTTCTGAACGCGGTCGCTGCCCCAGTCTGCCACGTAGATGAAACCCTCTCGGTCTATGGTCATGCCCCACGGCAGATTCAGCTTGCCGTCCTCGCGTCCGCGCTCACCCCATGCGGATAGGAAGCGACCGTCTGGGGTGAACTTCTGCACCCTCCCGGACTCTCTGTCGACCACCCACAGCTTGCCGTCCGAATCGAAAGCCAAGCCGGACGGGCCGTTGAGCTGCCCCTCGTCCGCGCCCGCCTCTCCCCACTTCGCCACGCGCTCGCCGTTCGAGTCGTAGACATTCACGAAGTTGGCGAACGCGTCGGCGCAGTAGATTCTGCCGTCGGCGTCCACCGCCAAGCCCTCGGGCCACGTGAAATCGCCGTCTCCGAACTCGCCTATGAACTCTTCTTCGAGGTTCGTCACGGTGATCGGCGAGCCGGCGCGGTCTCCGCTGTTGAGGACGTAGATCGCGCCGTCCGGGGCGAGCGCGACGGAAGTCGGATGCCACAGCCCTCGTCCTCTTGCCGAAAGCCAGCCAATCGGATGGCTGAAGTGCCACGTTCGCCCTGCGACGGTCTTTGTTTGCAAAGGAGGCATTTTCTCGTTCCCAGTCGGTCGGTGGCTGGTGGTTAGTGCGAGGCTACGAACTTCGGCTGCTCGAAGTGGCCGTTGACGATTGGCGCCGGCTCCAGATCGAGCCAGTCTTCCAAGATCGTCGAGTAGACGCCGCGGAAGTCCTGGTTGGGGACGAGGTCTCCCTGATCGAGCGCTTCGGGCCTCGTATCTGGAAGCTCGCTGAACATCCCCCCGCGCACGGACGGGCCTATGGCGAAGCACGCGCCCGCGGCGCCGTGATCGGTTCCGGAGCCGTTGTCGCGCACGCGGCGGCCGAACTCCGAGAACAGGAACATGATCACGTTCTCGTCCGCGTCATGCTCTCTCAGGTCGTCCCAGAAGTCTGCGATTGCGCCTGACACCTCCGACCACAGCTTATCGAAGGTCGGCGGCTGGGATGCGTGCGTGTCGAAGCTGCCGTGCTGAGTGTAGAAGACGCGCGCGCCAACGTCCGCCGTGTGGATCATCGCCACGTCTTTCAGGCTCTTGGCAATCGGATCGGCGGCGTACTCCACGCTCGACGAGTATCTGCCGAGTCCCTCCTTGAGGATGTCCGCTCCTCTGAGCGCATCCAATCCCGTCTGGCCGAGGTAGTCCTGCACCGGTCCGGTGCCTATGGCCTGACCGTACATGTTGACGAACCTCGACAGCATCTTGCTGCGCCGCTCCTCCTGCTCTATGCCCGTCAGCAGCCCGTAGGTCGACAGGTCTGCCACCGACGCCACCGAGACGCCGGGAACGAGCATGGCGCGCGGCATTCCCTGACCGATGTTGACGCCGGTCACCGAGTTCTCGCTGTTCGGGTCTAGGTCGCGGATCGCGCGGCCAAGCCAGCCCTCCGTGCCGATGATGTCCGGCTCGCACGTGTGCCATATATCCATCGAGCGGAAGTGGGACCTAGGCGAATTCTCGTAGCCCACGCCGTGGATTACCGCCATGTCGCCCCGGTCGTAGATCTCCTTGAGCGGACCCATGTTGGGATGGAAGCCCAGCTCGTCGTCGATCTTCAGCACGGTCTCCTGAGCGATGCCCAGCGTGGCGCGGCTGTCGTAGTAGCTGCCGTCCGTGTACGGAATCACCGTGTTCAGGTAGTCGTTTCCTCCGGTGAGCTGAAGCACGACCAGCACCGGCGGCTTGTGTGTGGATGCCATTGTTCGCTCTCCTCTCGCCGACCTAGTGGAACTGGTACTCGGTTGTCGCAGCGATCAGCGCCAGCATGTCCCCAACGCGCCGCGAGGAGTTTTCGCGCTCCTCAGCTGCCCAGGACACGGGGCCCTCGTCCTCGGCGTGGGACACCAGCTCGCGCCGCGTCTGCTCGGAGACCACGACGGGGCCGAGCGCGTCCAGGCACCTGTCCACCAGAGCCTCAGCCGTCATTGCGGCGTCGCCGTTGGCCACACGCCCTACGATGCTCCTGACGCCCGGCAGCTCGGTATCGCTCACGCGATCGACCACGAAGTTGATTCGCTTGACCACCGAGCCGCTGTTGATCCACTCTCTGCCCGTGTGCCACCCCTCCACGCTGGGCGGGTCGTGGAGGCTCTGCCCCATGTACGCCGGCTCCTGCCCGGCGGCCGCCAGCCTCGGGTCTGGCCCCTTCAGGTCTCCGGTCAGCCGCAGCGTCCCCACCACCACCTCCACGGGACTCTTCACCTTCTGATGAAGCGACTCTTTGAAGAAGTCCGAGTTGAACATCTGGCGAAGAACCGGTCTGATCTCGTATCCGGATTCGACCAGCGTCTCCGCCATCGTCTCTATGGCTTGCGGGTCTCTGGGAGGCTCGACCGACCACGCCGGCACCTGCGGCTCGTCCGCTACGAAGAAGTTGTACAGGTGTCTCGCCACGAACCTAGCACAAGCGGGCTGCTCGAGTATGATGTCTATGATGTCCTCGCCGTCGAAGCTGCCGGAGCGGCCCAAGAAGGTCTTCTGTCCGTAGTCATGCTCCTCTGGGCGGAACTCGAACCGCCACGAGAAGCGATGATGCGGCTGCCTTGGTATCTTCGCGCCGATCGTCCACCCGGTGAACGCCCTGGCGCACTCGAACACGTCCTCTTCGCTGTAGTGTCCGACTCCCAGTGAGAACAGCTCCAGCAGCTCGCGCCCCCAGTTTTCGTTTGGCGCGCGCTTGTGGTTCTCGTTGTTGTCCAGCCAGAAGATCATTGCCGGGTTCTTCGCCACACGCACGAGCAGGTCTCTGTAATTTCCGAGACCGTAATCGCGGAACATCTCCGTCTGCGCCGTCAGATGGTTGTCGTTATCCACCTTCGAGTTGGCTGTGGCGAACACGTGATGCCAGAACAGCGCCATCTTCTCTTCGAGCGGCCGCTGAGTGTTTATCATGTGATACAGCCAGTTTGCCGCGCCCGGCACCGGACTAGGTCCGCCCGTCTCGGTGGACGGGATGAACCTGTAGAGCAGGTGATGGTCGGCGCGCGGGAGGTCGTCAGGCGGATCGAGCAGCCGCTCCACCGTCTGCTCGTAGCCCTGCTCCGCGAGCCGTTCCAGCTCGTCCCGAGTCGCTCCAAAACCTGCCCGGCGCATCAGGTGCGCCATCAGCGCTACGTCCTCTCTGCTGGACATTGCGGCCTCCTTCGTTCGGAATTGTGGCGGGAGATATCCTTTCGCCTAGTCTATGTTCGCCACAGAAGATCGTCAAGCGCAGCGCGCGCCAGCCCCCTACCTCGATGGCGCAGGCTTAGGGTGAAAAGCCCGCGGAAGGCGGGGAGGCAAGGTGAGGGTGAGAATCCTGAAATAGGAGAAGATACTATGCTCCTGTTTGCCTTCGCCGCTACCTGCTCAAGAATATCTCAACGCCCTTCGTATGAGCGCGAGACACATGCTCATCAGAGATATCCCGCCCGTACACCGCTGTCTGAATCTCGGCGCTCGGGTACACCAGCGCGAGGGCTTCTCCACTCTCCACCACCCTGTCCACGTCATCACGGTTGAGCCGATTGGACACTTCCAATGCCACGTAGACATCTTGGGCAGAGTCGCGGCGGCGGCCCCTGACGATCAGGTCCGTGTCCATCAGCCGCTGGTGCTGTCTAGTGGTGATGGTGTCGTCTTGTATGGCGTCATCGACGTCGTTCAAGAATTTGGGCGACGACCCTGCCGGATACATAGCTCTGACCACTCGGACTCTGTACAGCTCCCTGCTGCCCAGCAGTCCGTGGATGCGACCCTGTAGGCGCATCTCCAAGTGGTCGCCTCTCATGCTGTCGACTTTCCGTTCCAGCCTGAAGTGGGACTGCTCAAGCCTAGTGTGGGACTCAGCAAGCCGCTCAACTGTGTTCTCAAGACTGGCGTGGGACTCGGCAAGTCGCGCAACTGCGTTCTCAAGCCCTGCAACTGCGTTCTCAAGCCTAGCGTTGGACTCGGCAAGCCTAGCGTGAGACTCGGCAAGCTGCGCAACTGCGTTCTCAAGCACGACCAGCCGCCTGTCGGTGGGATCCATGAACTGCTGGACAGTTTCCACGAACCGCTCGAACCTGTCGGGCTGATCGATCAGCTCACGGGTCATAATCCGAGCGCGCAACGCCTCCAGCAGCAGCGGATCCGCGTCCAAGGCCTCGATGATATCTTCTACGGTGTTGATGGAAGCCATCTTCTCACCTCTTTGGTCACCTCTCTGGCGCGATTATAGCAAACATATCGCAATCTTCTCGGCGCGCCTACTTCTTTGGCGGCGGGGGCGGCGGGGGCGGCGGCTTGCGCAGGTTTTCGATCTTGACTGACGGCCTGCCGAGCTTCTTTTCAGCTGCCATGCGCCGCCGTCTGGCAGGAGAAGGGTTCGATATTCTCACCATCGTTCATACCTCCATTCATCCCTCGTCATCTTCCAAAACTGTCTCTACGAATTCTACCATCTCCACTTCAGCTACAGGAATCAAGATGACTCCGATTCCAGTTAGCTGTCGGGTCTCTTCATCGGTAAGCCACTGAGCTTCGGCGATCCTGAAGTGTCCCTTCGCGGGGTCGCTGGGCCACTCTTCTGGGAATCCGTACAGCCGACGTTCTCCTTTCAAGTGTAACACGACATACTGATCGGAAATCTCGGAGAACGCGGAGTACCACTCCGAAGGGTAGGAGGTTTCCTTAGTGACGCCGAAAACTCTCAGTATGCCGTGCGCAAAGTCGTTGTTGGAAATATAGACCACTGCCAGCGCGACGACTATAGAAAGCGCGACGGAAGCCAGAGTCTCGGACTCGCTCGACCATCGAGTTTGGAATCCCGCCAAGCCGCCTATCAGCAGGATCCCCTTCAGAGCAGCCTGTACTACTATAGTAAATATCAGCGCCTGAATGACACGTTCGGCATCGCTGGGCTTGGGATGCGATGTCAGCGAGTAGAACACGGCGGCGGCTACGAAGCCCGGCAGCAGGAAGGTTAAGACGGTTACGATCTCGCTGGTTACCCAATTCATATCCCCGTCGCCTCGCGCCGCTCGCTCAGCTCCGGCTCTGCGGCTGCCCAGCTCATATCCCCGTCGCCTCGCGCCGCTCGCTCAGCTCCGGCTCTGCGGCTGCCCAGCTCATATCCCCGTCGCCTCGCGCCGCTCGCTCAGCTCCGGCTCTGCGGTTTCCCAATTCATATCCCCGTCGCCTCGCGCCGCTCGCTCAACTCCGGCTCTGCGGCTGCCCAGCTCATATCCCCGTCGCCTCGCGCCGCTCGCTCAGCTCCAGCTCTGTCGCAATCGCCTCGCGCTCGGGGTCGCCTGCCTCGCGCTCGGCGATCTCGCGGCGGGAGAGGCGGTCGAACCTGCCCTCGGCGGCTGCGCTTGGGTCCGCGGGCGAGAGGAGCGCGCGCGGACCAACGATCTGGCGCGCGGATTCCGAGAGCGCGGACGCCGCGCTTCGCCGCCACAGCTCGGAAAGTGAATCGGCCGCGTTCGAGCCGTCGCCGGTCTGACGCAGCCAGCTCGCGCGCATCCTGAGCAGGCGCGATACGCGGCTGGCGATGTACGCCTCTACGAGTATCCGCGCTCGGATAGGGTCGGCGGCGAGAGGACGTCCGCCGAACTCCGTGGAGCGCGCGTAGCCGAGAAGCTCTTCGGTCTCGGTCTCTACCCAAGTGGGCAGGTCTGCGCGAGGGTCGAGCGACACTCTGGCGGCGAGGACACGATGTCCCTCTCCCTCTGGGCCGAGAGCGTCCGAGCGCAGTACCCATACGTCCTCGAAGCGGACGGGGCGCGGGGCGACGTGCGAGAGAGAGCGGGCGGACGGGTACGAGATGCCCTCGGACGAGGCATCTACGATCAGGCACACCGCCGACTGGCTGGAGGCGTCGGGGTCGAGCAGCGCGAGCGTCCAGAGGATGTCGGGGCGACCCGCGCCGCTGAACATGCCAGCGCCGTTTAGAACGTAGCCATCGGCATCGGGCGCGGCGGTTATGCCCACGGAATCGAGGTCGAGAGCGGGAGCGGATCCGGGCTGCGGAGAGACGGTGAACCGATGTCGCCAAACGGCGCGCTCGCCAAGCGCGAGTGATCCGATCAGGGCGCGTTCACGCGGGTTCCAGTCGATCAGGGCTGTCCTGAGTGACTGCGCCTCGTCTTCGAGGAGGAACAGCAGGCCGCGGCGGTTCAACTCTTCGAGCAAGACCACGGTGAGATCGGAGTCGAGCGCGCCGCCGCCTCGCTCGGCAGGCTCGGATGGGGCGAGCCAGCCACGCCCGCCAAGCCGCCGAGCGAGGTCGCGCAGACCGGAGCCGCCGTCAGACGGCTCGTCGGCGGGGAGGTCGGCGATGCGGTCGAGCCACGCCGAGAGCTCGGCGCGGAAGTCTTGCTGCTCGTCTGTGTAGCGGTACGAGAAGTCCATCAGCGCTTACGGCCTCCTACAATAAACGTCTCCTCGCAGGAGTGAGTATCTCCGCGCTCTGTCTCCCCAATGCGCGCGCGAACTGTTTCCAAGAGTGTCTTGTGCCGCGCTCATCGGCGTCCCCTCGGTCGTCTTGGGTTTGGGCTAACCTCGCAGCTCGGCGTTCAGCTCGCGGCGCAGCTGGCGAAGGATGTCGTTCTGAAAGCGGTACACCTGCTCGGACGTGAGAGTGGCGCGGTCGGACTGGAAGGTGACTCTGAAGGCTACGGACTTGCGTCCGCGCGATACTCCCTCTCCGATGTAGATGTCGAACGGGGCGCTGCGGACGACGAGGGCGTGGCGCTCGATTATGCGCTGGATTCTGGCGGCGGACACGTCCGCATCCACGACTATCGCCAAGTCTCTGTAGGATTCGGGGTAGCGGCTCGACGCTCGGTAGGCAAGGCTCACGTCATCCAGCGCAGCCAGCAGCGCAGCCATGTCGACCTCGAACATGGCTACTGGGCGGGTGTCCAGATCGAATTTCCCCAAGACGTCTAGCCGCACCTCGCCGATGACGCCGAGCGGTGCGCCGTTCGCGCTCATGCCGGCGGCGCGTCCCGACTGAAGGATCGAGTCTTCGCGCGGCTCGAACGTCACGTCCAAGCCCAGCGCGGCGAAGGCGTATTCGAGCGCGCCCTTGCCGTCGAAAAAGCCCATGTCCTGCTCCTCTGCGACCCATGACGCGGGGAAGCGCGGACCCGAGACTGCTCCCACCAGCATCTCGCGCTCGTCCGGCAGGTCGCGCTCTTTGGATTCGGGCTTGGGGATGTAGACGCGGCCAATCTCGAATATACGCGCTCCGTCTCCCTGCGCTATTCGGCGGTTGTGCGCCAAGGTGTCGAGGATGCTGGCGCGCAGGCTGGTTCGCATGTATTCCCACTGGCGGCTGAGCGGGTTGGCGATGCGAAGGGGAGGGTTCGCCTCGTCCAGCGCGTCCACTTTGGACAGGTTATCCAAGGTGGTCGGGGAGTAGGAGATCGTCTCCTGCATACCGGCGGCTGCGAGCAGGTCTCGAACCGTGTCCTTCAGCGCGGTCATTGGCTGCGGCTGCCAGTGCGGGATGGCGGTCGACAGCATGGTGGTCGGCAGGGAGTCGTATCCGATGATGCGCGCGACCTCCTCGACGAGGTCATCCTCGATGGAGATGTCCGAGCGCCAGTATGGGACTTTCAGCCAGAGCGTATCGGAGCGCTCCGCCGAAGGGCCTGCCTCGACCGCCTCTATGAGGTCGATCAGGCCGCCGGGCGGCTGCGTCTCCTCGAAGCCCAGCGAGTGCAGAACGCGCCTGATCTGGGACATGGGATAGTCCACGCCCAGCACCTGCCGAACGCGCGCGCGGCTCAGGCTGAGCGTGGGCGGCTCGCGACGCGTCGGGTACAGGTCGATTATCCCCTTCGCTGCCACGCCGCCGCAGATTTCGGCTATCAGCCGCGTGGCGCGGCGAAGGGCGATGGGCGCGAGCGCAGAGCGTATCCCGCGCTCGAACCTGTCGGACGCCTCCGTTCGCATGTCGAGCGCGGCGCGGGTGCGCCGCGTGTTCACGGCGTCGAAGCTGGCGGACTCCAGCAGAACGCTCGTGGTGTCCGACGTCATCTCGGAGTTGGCGCCGCCCATGATTCCGGCAAGGCCGACGGCGTCCTGCGAGTCGGCTATCGTGAGCATGGGCGGGCGCAGCTCGCGCCGCTCGCCGTCCAGCGTGGTGAGGGTTTCGCCCTCCCTTGCCGCTCTCACGACGATCGTTCGGTCTCTGCACTTGTCGATGTCGAAGGCGTGCAGCGGCTGGCCGTACTCCAGCATGACGTAGTTGGTGACGTCCACCACGTTGTTGATGGGGCGCTGGCCCGCCTTGATCAGCGCGTCCTGCATCCAGCGCGGGGAGGGGCCGATCTCGACGCCGCTGATCAGGCTGGCGGTGTAGCGGAAGCACAGATCGGGATCGTCTATGCGGATGCTCACCTGATCTTCGATGGGGTCTTCGGATTCGGGGCAGGAGTTATCCGGCTCGGTCACGCGCTCGCCCGTGATTGCCGCCACCTCGCGCGCTATGCCGAGTATGGAGAGGCAGTCGGGGCGGTTGGACGTGATCTCCGCGTCCAGAATGGCGTCTCCCAGATAGCCCGCGAGCGGCGCGCCGACGGGCGCGTCGTCGTCCAGTACCAAGATGCCTTCGTGGTCTTCTCCAAGCCCGAGTTCGAGGGACGAGCAGACCATGCCTCTGGACTCGACGCCGCGGATACGAGCGCGCTTGAGCGTCTCCACCTTTCCGGAGCGCGGGCTGAACAGCGTTGCGCCCTCGCTGGCGAAGGCGATCTTCTGGCCCGGCGCGAGGTTCGGCGCGCCGCATACGACTGTTGCCGCGCGCCCGCCGCCGATGTCGACGGTGGGCAGTCTGAGCCTGTCGGCGTTCGGGTGCGGATCCACGCTGAGAACATGTCCGACCACGACCTTCTCGGCGTCCCAGCCGGCGCCGGTGATCTCGACGTTTCCGATCTCGGTTCCGGCCATGGTGAGCTTGTGGGCGAGCTCACGCGGCGGGTCTGTCACGGGGACGTAGCTCTTGAGCCATGATATGGGTATCAGCATGTGGTTTCCTCATAGACGAGAACGGCGACCTTCCGGTCGCCGCAACGCTTCTTCGACGGCCGGGCGCGGGTCGGGCTAACTAAACTGGCGCAGGAAGCGCAGGTCGTTGGAGTAGAACAGGCGGATGTCTTCGATTCCGTGCTTGAGCATGGAGATTCGCTCCGGGCCCATGCCGAAGGCGAAGCCGGTGTAGATGTTGGGATCGTATCCCACGCCTTCCAGCACGTTCGGATGCACCATTCCCGCGCCCATAATCTCGATCCAGCCCGTATGACTGCACACGCGGCAGCCATCGCCCTGGCACAGGAAGCAGTCTATGGACATGTCTACGCCGGGTTCGACGAATGGGAAGTAGTCGCACCTGAAGCGCACCTTGCGATCCACGCCGAACATGCGGCGGGCGAACTCGTAGAGGGTGCCTTTCAGATCGGTCATGGCAATGCCGCGGTCGACCGCCAAGCCCTCTATCTGGTAGAAGTGCCACTCGTGGCGCGGGTCGGTGGCTTCGTAGCGGTAGCACTTGCCGGGGACTACCACGCGCACGGGCGGGCGCGTACTCTCCATGATGCGCGCCTGCATGGGCGAGGTGTGGGTTCTCAGGAGCATGGGACGCTCGCCATCGGCGTCCTCGAAGTCGATCCAGAGGGTATCCCACATGTCGCGCGCGGGGTGGTGTCTGGGGATGTTGAGCATCTCGAAGTTGTAGTGGTCCCACTCGATCTCCGGGCCTTCTACGACGCTGAAGCCCATGGATGCGAAGGCGGCGCATATCTCGCGGACGATGCGCGTTGTGGGGTGGATGCCTCCCCTCGGGGTGGGCCAGCCGGGCAGGGTGACGTCTATGGCGTCGGCGGCGGCTTCCGGCTGGGCGCGTGCTATCTCGCGCCGACGGTCGGACAGCGCCTCCTCCAGTGTGCGCCTAGCGGTGTTGGCGAATGCGCCGAGCGCGGGGCGATCCTCGGCGGGCAGGGATCCGAGACTGCGCATGAGCTGGGTGAGCGCGCTCCGCCGTCCCATGAAAGAGACGCGCCACTCGTCCAGCGCCGGCAGGTCGTCCACCGCCGCCAGAGCCAACAGCGCTCTGGCCTGGATATCCGCGACCTGCGTCATGCTGTCTATCTCGCTCATCTGGTCCTCCGCTGGGGGTTGGGTGAGATTATAGGTACGGAGCGCGGAGTGAGTAAAGAGTAAAGAGGGGTGAGAGAGGCGGATCCGATGGTGGACGATGCGGGGCGATTTCGGTAGTATCGGCTCATGGAACTGCCGGGAGAGTCTAGAGACGTGGCCGTCGACGGCGTGCGCGCGCGCTACGTGGCGGCAGGCGAGGGGCCGCCGGTGGTGCTGCTTCACGGGCTTACGTCTTCCAAGGCGGTGTGGTGGAACAACATAGGTCCGCTGTCCGAGCGTCACAGGGTCTATGCGCTCGATCTGCCCGGGCACGGCGACTCGGAGAAGCCGAACATCAGCTACGACGCGCGGAGCATGATCGAGTTCCTCAGAGGGTTCTTGAATGCGGTCGGACACGAGCGGGCGGCTCTGATCGGAGGTTCACTCGGCGGAGGGCTGGCGCTGCACACCGCGCTGGCATACCCGGATATGGTGTCGAAGCTGGCGCTGTGCGGCAGCGGGGCGCTGGGGCGCGAGGTGGCGCTGGCGATCAGGCTGGCGTCTCTGCCGTGCCTGGGGGAGCTTCTGGTGGGCGAGCCGCTGGGCGGTCCTCGCGTCATGCTGCGCAAGATACTGTACGACAAGAGTCTGGCGCGCGGGGCGCTGCTGGAGGAGCTTCGGCGCACGAACAGGATGCGCGGCGCGCGCGAGGCGGCGCTGAAGATCATCCGAAACTACATTCGCCCGTGGGGGGTGCGGCGCAAGTACATCGTGACGGGCAGGCTGCGCGGGCTGGAGACGCCTACCATGATCTTCTGGGGGGCGGATGACGAGATCATCCCGGTCAGCCACGCCTACCGCGCTGCCAAGGCGCTGCCGCGCTGTGAGCTTCACGTATTCGGAAGCTGCGGCCACTGGCCATACGTAGAGCGGGCGGACGATTTCAACAGGCTGACCCTAGAGTTCCTGTCGCGGTGACGGGTCACGGCGACGGGCGGGCCGCGTCATCCATCATCAGGCGCGCCACCTCGCGGCCCATGCGCACGCTGTAGTTGGTTCCCCTGTCCTCCGGGTATATCTGCGTGGTGTTTGCTAGATAGACTCCGGCGAAGGGCGTGCGGTGGCCGGGAATGTGGCGCGAGTAGTCGACGCCGATGACGGGCTGGGCGCCGTCCACGCGGTGGTGGTAGCTCTCCTCGATCCAGCTGGGATCGAAGTCGGGGTTCACCTTCTTCAGATGGGGGGTGTACGCTTCGAGCAGCTCGTGATGGTCCATGCGGTACATCGGATGGTCGGTGGCGAGGTAGTTGGAGAGATAGACGATGTGCCTGCCGCCGTAGTGCTGGGGGCCTATCAGGTTGGTATGCTCGATGACTCCCACGAAGGGGATGGCGCGGTCCGCCACGTTCAGCCAGTAGACGCGCGAAAGCGGCCTGTCCAGAACCAGCACTATCAGAACTGCCGACATGTAGCGCGCGCTGTCCAGTCTGGCTTGGTAGTCCTGCGGCAGCGCGGGGACGAGTCTCTTGAACACGGGCGAGGGCGTGGTTGCAAGCGCGGCGTCGAATCTCTCGCGTCGCGCTTCGCCGTCTCCGATCTGGACTTGCAGCGCGGACAGGCGGCCGTCTTCTATCTCGATACGATCGACGGACGCGGAGGTGTGAACCTCGCCGCCCAGATCTCGGATGCGCTCGGCGAGGGTGTCGAACACGAGTCCGAAGCTCCCCATCGGGTAGCCGAGCATCTCCCGCACCATGCTCTTGCCCCTGGACTTTACCCGCGTGTTGATCTTGCCCCACACCCACGCCATAGTAACCTGATCGTAGTAGCTCTCGCCGAACTTGCCGCGCAGCATGGGGCCCCAGAAGACATCGTAGACGCTCTGCCCGCCGTTTCGCCTGAGCCACTGGTCGGCTGTCACGCCCTCGTACTTGCGCCAGTCTTTCTGTCTCTGGAGATAGAGGGTCGTAAGACCGAGCCTGATGCGGTCTCTAAAGCTCAGCGGGCTGAACCGGAGCAGGTCCATAGGCGTCACGAAGTCGTATATGCGCCCGGAGTGGAGCGTTCCGACGGTGGACTCGACCCAGCGGATGGTATGTCCCAGTCCGATCTCCTCTACGAGGTCGGTTATGTCCGTGTCGGAGGTGAACCAGTGGTGATAGCCGCGTTCGAGCCGCTGTCCGCCCACGTCGAAGGTGGAGGCGTGGCCGCCGATGAACGGGGCGCGCTCGTACACTGTCACATCGTTGCCCGCTCTGAGCAGGTCGTAAGCGGCGGGAAGGCCGGTGGCTCCTGCGCCGATGACGGCTATTCTCATATAGGGTTCTCCGCTTTCTCTTCGCTGCTCTGCCTGAGCCGTCCGAGCGAGAGGCTGGCAGTCCACAGGAATACTTGGCCTAGCACGATCATCGGCAGCAGAGTCGCCGCGTGGGTGACGATGGCGTGGCCTGCGGCCACGGAGCGGTCTACGGACGCCAGCGGCCCGAGTACGAGGGTCTCTCTGGATATGAACTCGAACAGCCCGATTCCTCCCGGCGCAAGGGGCAGGGATGCGCCGATGTTGGCGACGGCCGTCACCAGCGTCATGGTGACTGCCATAGTCCAAGGGCTGCTGTGCGCCTGATCTATGCCGAACGCGAAGCCCACTATGTAGAAGACGCCCATTTCGGTAAGCCATATGGGGATGGATATGGCGAACAGGGTTGCAACGGTGCGCGCGCTGCCGAGCGGGGCAAGCCCCTGAAGCAGCATACCAGTCAGCGACTCGATCATAGAGTGCAGACGGGAGGGGAGCGGACGAGCCAGCCACATGACCGCCGAGCGTGTCTTGCGCGGGTATATGGCGAACAGCGCCATTGCCGCGAACGCGCACACGAAGGGGAGGCTGAATCCGGCAATCAGCAGCTGCCAAGGGATGCCGAAGCGCTCTCCGAACGTCTGGGCGATTCTGTCTATCGACATGAACGGCGCGAGGGCGGCGATGAAGAACAGCAGAGTGAGCGCGTCCAGTATCCTTTCGGAAAGTACGGTCACGAGCGCGGAAGCCTTGTTTATGCCCTCGCGCTCGCCCACGTAGTAGCTGCGCACCAGCTCGCCGAGACGCATGGGCAGCAGGTTGTTCGCCATGTATCCGATGACGACGACCGGGTACAGTCTGAACGCGCCAACTGCCTTCAGGTGCCTGAGCATGACCGCCCAGCGCAGTGAGCGAAAATAGACCGAGCCTAGATACATGCCGACCGCGGGCGGCAGATACCAGTAGTTGGCGCTGGCAAGGGCGTCGAGCATCCGCCGCGCGTCCACGGTGAGCAGGAACAGGGCGATCAGCAGAACGCCGAAGACTATGCCGATCCAGTACTTCATCTCAGCGCCAGTTTACAGCATCGGCGCGCGCTCACGGAACGCCTTCGTAGTCGAGGCGAACGTCGTCCCGAAAGTACAGGAACGAATCCTCGCTGCCGAGCATGTGCCTTACGCCCTCGCGGTTCAGCCAGTAGGACGCCGCGCCACGCCACGCGGCTCTGTCGAACAGGCCGGACAGGAAGTCTCCGGGCGTCAGTCCTCTGTAGACGTGTTCGGGGAACCACCAGCGATGTCGGATGCGCTGCGCCTCGCGGTATGCGTCCGCCAAGCCTTCGTCGGCGAACTCGCGGTTCATGCTGTGGACCACCAGCGTTGGGCTGCTGGGGTTCGTCTCGAACGAGCCGGAGCTGTAGGTGGGGAAGTATGCTCTCTCTTCGTTCCGAAAGTACCACGCCCAGGGCCACGAGAAGCCGGACGTGCCGTCTATGGCCATGGGCATGGCGGCGTCCGCGCCCTCGCTCGCCATAGTGTCGAGCAGGCGGGTGACATCCGGCGAGGTCTGGGTGTAGACGAGCATCTCCACTGGGGTGTCTCCGTTTCGATACGCGGCGATCGCGCCCGCGCGAACGCTCAGCGCCAGCATCATGGCGGCTATCACGACGACCGAGACGCCAAACGAGGCGCGGAAGCCCACGATTCGGGATACGAAGAAGACGAGCGCGCCCAGAACGATGGCGAGCGCGGCGATCCCAAGAGGGATCAGCGCGTTTTGGGCGAAGGTCTCGCCGGGAGGGTACAGCGCCAATGCCGCCAGCAGTACGAGGAGCAGCGGCACGGCGGGGACGAGCCAGTATCCGCCGGTGTGGAACAGCGCGCGCCATTCGGTTCGCTTCAGGACTTGGGCGAGGAACTTGGCGGACAGAACGATGAACGGCAGGGTGATGTTGACCAGCAGCCAAGGCATCTTCTCGCTGGCTATGGTGTACAGGGCGAATGTGGTCAGGGGCCAGAATACGAGGAAGGCGCTGAACCTGTCGCGCTTTCTCAGGAAGTAGACGATCCCCGCCACGCCTGCGAATATGGGCAGGAACTCGTAGACGGACGATATGATGAAGTAGTAGTACCAAGGCTGATCGCCGCGCCCCTCTCCCTGCTGGACGACCCAGTAGCCGAGCGCCTGCCAGATGCCGCTCTTCACGCCGCCGAAGAAGTTGGTGAAGAAGGTGGTGTACAGCAGTGTCCAAACTGAATAGAAGACGAGGGCGGATCTCCACCAGACCGACCAGCGCCAGCGATAGCCGAAGTATATGGACAGGATCAGCAGCGCCGCCACTGTCAGGAAGGCTATGACTATCCCGCCGCCGACTGGATCTCCGATTCGAGGGCTGCCCTCGGGGGCGACGAGCGTCAGGTTCGTCCAGCTCAGCAGGGGCGTATCCTGGAACACGGCGACGAACGCCGACCACTGCGGCAACGTGAGGGTGACGAGAAACACGAGGAACGACGCGGGGCGCGGGTCTGCTTCGGAATCTTCGCCGCGCCTGCCTCCGACGGCGTCCGCGAACACCTGCTGATAGGAGAGCCACAGCCCTCTCGCCACGCGCCCAAGCGCGACGGGCGGCGAGACGCCCTGAAGCTCCAGCGACTTCATGACGCGCGCGACGCGGGGCTGAATCGCCAGCAGCATTGCCCACAAGCCGAGCGTGCCTGTGACCAGATAAGCCGACTCCTTAGTGGCGAATGCGAGCGCGAGCAGCGCGGCGGAGATGTACAGGTAGCGGCTGCGCCCCTCGTCGAAGTAGCGCCACATGCAGACGACTAGGCCGAAAGCCCACACTGCCATGAGAATGTCGTTGCGCGCGAATCGGCTGAAGTAGAGCATGGCGGGGGACGCCGCGAGCATCAGCGCCGCCAGCAGCGCGCCGAGCCGCCCCAGTCTGCTCCTCAGCAGGAGCGGCATGGCGATCAGCGCGACGCCCGCGACGGCGTACAGCAGCCTTGCGGTCACGTCCGAGTCTCCGAACACGAAGAACAGCGCGGCGTTCGCCTCGAATTGGAACGGCCCGTGCATCATCGGGTTGTGCTGGTATCCATCGCCGTTGAACAGCTTCCACGAGTAGAGGGCGTGAAGGCTTTCGTCGTGGTGCATCGCGCGCGAGCCGAGATCCCACAGGCGCATCGCCAGCCCAGCCACGATCAGGGCGGCGTACCCCGCGACCTCCCACCAGAAGACATCCAGAGCGCGGAGGGCAGACTTGGCGCGCGATACGCCGAGCCTGCCAGCTGGCTGGCTGAAGGGGTTTTCGGCAGGGGAGACATCCATCTTTACGACCCTGAATATCCTCGTTCTTACGGTTTACACGCTCACGCTCTACACGCTTCACGCTTGCGGTTTACACGCTCACGGGCTACACGCTTCACGCTTACGGTTTACAGGCTCACGGTCTACACGCGGACACATGGGTTAGATGCGGTCACTCGCGCTTTCGGTAGATGGTAACTTCGTCCTGCTGGAAGGCGATGTCCATGAACTCGGCGAATTTCTCCATGCCCGCGCCGGAATACGCGCTCAGCTCGCGCGGGCCCACGTACACGTGGCTTACGCCGTACTTCGCCAGCAGGCTGCGCGCCTCGTCCACGTCTGTGGTGGTGTAGATCGCGGCGACGTCCCCCTGACGGGCGGCGAAATGCTCGGACGAGCCGCGCCACTGAAGCTCGTGGCCGGGCCAGTTGAATACGGTGGGGACGCCGGAGCTGCGCGAAATCAGCCCGCTGTCGAACCACTCGCCCACTGATTCCAAGATGACGTCCTCGCTGCCGAGACTGTCTCTGACGTACAGTATCGCCTCGTACTCTGCGGGGCTGCGCCGACGGACGAACTCCAGCCCGTCCAGATTCGCGGACGACGGGGATTCTACGGCCTTGCTCGCGGCGGCTGCCATCGGGTAGTACAGGCTTGCGATCACGAGGGCGGCGGCGGCGACTGCCCACGCAGTGGAGAGCGTCTTGCGCCATCCGTACAGCTTGGGGCGCGAAGTCAGCCAGTAGTGGAGGCAGTATCCGGACGCGGCGGCGAGCAGTACCCACGCCTGATAGTACAGCTTGAACACGGTGTTCATCCGCTCGCTCGGCTGCCCGAAGAAGTCGTCCACGTACAGCAGCTCCGGCCCCATTATCAGCAACATGCCGAGAGTAGCCAGCGCGAGCGCGAACGCTCTGCCCGTCGCGCCGCGCCGACTGACCTCGTACAGCGCAGACCACGCGCCCATTCCGACGAGCGTCGCCAGCGGCAGCACGTGGATCAGCCGCAAGGCAGGGGCATCCATCGCCTGCGGCGACTGGAGCCTCATCACCATCCACGCCGCGAAGGGCAGGAGCGCGGCGAGCATGGTGATCGCGGTCATGCCGCGCCAGTCCGGGCCTACGACCGTCTGCCAGAAGCTGGCGACCACGAAGGGCGCGACCAGCGCCAGCGGCACTCCCCAAACTATGAACAGGTGCAGATAGCGCGTGGGGACGGCGACCGCGCCAATGCCCTCCACCGAGCTGGCGAAGCCGAGATAGTACGGCAGGAACAGCAGGAAGGCGAGCGCGATGACGGGCAGGGGGACGCGCAAGACCTCCAGACCCGTTCGCCACAGCACGCCGCGCGCGGGGCTTTGGTCTTCCGAGCGCGGCTTCGGATACGCCTTGAGAGCCGCCACGCCCAGCAGGAGGGCGGCGCAGGTGGGCATGTCCCACATGTTGGTGAAGCCCACGCCGCCCAGCGTCAGCCCCATCGCCGCAGCGGACGCGAAGCCCCAGCGATTCCGCATCGGGTCTCTCAGGGAGAGCGTCTCTGACCTGAAGAAGTTCAGAACGAACCCGGAAAACAGCAGCGAGAACGGAATAGCCATCATGTGAGGGTGCAGATCGCCCAGCATGAAGCTGAAGAAGGGGAACTCCTGAATGGTGTAGTCGATCCCGCCGCCGTCCTCGAACGTGTTGATGACTCTGGTCGCTCTGAACCACCACCAATAGCCTTCGGGCGTCCAGCCCTGCGTTGGAGTCTCGGCGGGGCCGTCCAGCCCGTCTATGGAAACCCAGTCGTACAGCCCCTGTGAGCCTATGGCGTTGGCGCTCATAAACTCCAAGACGCCTTCGAGGTTCGAGACGACGCCGAGCGCGACGGCGGCGGCAAGCGCCGAGATTACGCCCAGCCGCGCGGAAGCCCCGTCCGAGCGCGTCATGGTCAGGACGATGGACATGATCGCGCTTGCCGCCAGCGCGGGAACGAGCGCGACGGACAGGTTGTACGAGAAGTTGGACGCCACGCCGGAAAGCTCGCTCAGCGCGCCCATCATCCAGTAGCCGAAGTAGTAGTAGCTGACCGTCTCGCCTGCCATCCATGCGTCCTGCGGCTGGCCGAGCGTGGAGCGTATGGATGAGTTCAGGAGCATGAAATCCATAGGCTGCTCGGTGTGGTCTATGGCGGGGTCGAACGCCCTGAACAGAGTCCAGCCGAGCAAGAATACGAGGAACACGATCTCGACGGCGGCGATGAGTCGCCACTTCCGCGCCAAGAACTCGCGCATCTCGGCGCGGCGTCGGTAGGCGAGCCACGCGGACGCAAGCGCGAGCAGGGCGAGCAGGGCGAACAGGGTCAGGCGCGCGCTGGGGACGAGGCGCAGCGCGCTCAGTATCCAAGCGGAATATCCGATCAGCAGGATTCCGAGCGCCTTGCTGACGCCGTATCCCCTGTCCGTCAGCTTGGGCAGCAGGAGATACGCCAGCGGGAAAGCCGCCAGCCCGATCAGCTCTACCATCATCAGCCATATGAGAACGTCCGACATCGCGCAGACATTATACGGATATGGGGCAGCGAATTACGAAGGTTACAGCCATTCGCCTTGTGACGCTCGGTCGCAGGTGCTACCCTCAGTTCGGCAGCCAGCCAGCGCATTCACCAGCGCTATATTGTTCACCAGCGCATTCACCAGCGCCATTTTATTCACCAGCGCATTCACCAACGCCATTTTATTCACCAGCGCCGATATTATTCATCAGCGCCATGTTAGAGGAATCGACGCACATGCTCAGGTTGTTCAGGCGGAGAGAGCGGGAGGATCAGGCGAGGACGCGGAGCGCAGTCCGCAGGACGAGCCGACGATGGTTCCGCCGTGTGACTGGCGTCTTTCAGCGAAGCCAGATCGACGATGGCATGTGGGAAGAGCTGGAGGAGATTCTGATATCCGCCGACGTGGGCGGCGCGACCACGATGAAGCTGCTCGACTCTCTCAGGGATCGGATACGTGACGAAGGCATCACGCGACCGGAAGAGGCGTTCGACGTTCTCAAGGGCGAGATGGTGGAGATGCTGTCGGTGGAGGGCGCGGACCGCGTGATGGAGGTCGAGGAGCCGCCGCTGGTCATCCTGATGGTCGGGGTCAACGGAGTCGGCAAGACTACGGGCATAGCCAGACTGTGCAAGCTGTACATGGATCAGGGCAAGACTGTTCTGCTGGGCGCGGGCGACACCTTCAGAGCCGCCGCAGTAGAGCAGCTTCAGACGTGGGGCGAGCGGCTGGGCGTGGGCGTGATAGCGCACAGGCAGGGGGCGGACGCCGCAGCGGTGGCGTTCGACAGTGTACAGGCGGCGCTGTCCAGAGGCGTCGACGTGGTGATCATCGACACCGCCGGCAGGCTGCACACCAGATCCAACCTGATGTCGGAGCTGCGAAAGGTGCGAAACGTGATAGCGCGGCAGGGCGTCTCCAGATCTCAGCGGGTCGTGCTGGCTATGGACGCCACCACCGGACAGAACGGGCTGGCTCAGGCGCGCGCGTTCGTGGAGGATATGCGCTGCGCGGGGGTGTTCCTCGCCAAGCTGGACGGCTCCGCCAAGGGGGGCGTGGTTCTGGCGATCACCGACGAGCTGAACCTGCCCGTGCTGTTCGTGGGAACGGGCGAGCAGGCGGAGGACATGGCGATATTCGACGCTCGCAGCTTCGTCGAAGGGCTGTTCGAGTCCTGAAGATACTGCGAGCCGTCCCAAGAAGCTCCCTCTCCCGCAGTGGGGGAGGGGCAAGGGCAGAGGTGAGACGAACATGACGACCGCTCAACAGACGTGGACGAGGCACAGCAGGGAGCTGGCGGGAATCCAGACCAGCATCGTAACGGGCGGGCGGGGCGAGCCGCTGCTGGTTCTGCACGACGAGACCGGACATCCGGGCTGGCTGGGCTGGCACGAGGCGCTGGCGCGGAGCTTCACGCTCAACATTCCGATGATGCCCGGCTACGGAGGCTCGGAGCGTCTGGAGTGGGCGATGTCGATGCGAGACATGGCGGGCTGGTATCTGGAAGCGCTGGACGATCTCGACATCGGTCAGGTGAGTGTACTCGGCTTCTCGCTGGGCGGGTGGCTTGCGGCGGAGCTTGCGACGATGAATCCGGAGCGGTTCAAGAAGGTCGCGCTGGTGGGCGCGGCGGGCGTCAGGCCGCCTGTTGGCGAGATACTGGACATGTTCCTGATAACGATGCCGGCTCTGCTGGAAGCCAGCGTCCTCGACAAGAGCGAGGTCGCAGAGTTTTCGAGGGTCTGCCCGGACGAGCCGGATCTGGAGCTTGCCGCCGACTGGGAGGACGTGCGCGAAGTCGCGTGCATGTTGAGCTGGCGTCCATACATGCACAATCCGAACCTTCCGCACCTGCTCCACCGCCTGAAGCGGCTGCCGACTCTGCTCGTCTGGGGGCGCGAGGACGGCGTGGTACCGCTCAGCGCGGGGCAGAAGTACAACGAATCCATACCCGGCTCCCGTCTCGCAGTCATGGACGACTGCGGACACAGGCCGGAGCTGGAACGGCCAGCCGAGTTCGTGGCCATCGTGCGGGAGTTCCTCGAAGAGTGAGGCGCGGCGCGGCTCAGAAAGTCTACGGTCAGAAAGTCTACGGGAAGAACAGCGGGCGAATCTTCGAGATGCGAGAGAGAGACGCGGCAGGGCGTGCCAAGCGCGAACGCCAAAGCCTGATCTTCGGCGATACGACCATCGTATATCTGCTCAGACGCAGCGAGCGGCGCAAGAAGACGGTGGAGATCAGCGTGGACGGCGAGGGCGTTCACGTCGCCGCGCCTGCGACGGCGTCGGATGACGAGGTGCAGGAGATCGTTCGCAAGAAGGCGCGGTGGATACTCAGCAGATCGAGCGAGGCGCAGCGCGCCGCAGAACCCAATCGCTTCGTCAGCGGCGAGACGCTGCCCTATCTGGGGCGCGACGTCCTCTTGGAGGTGAGCGCGGCGGACGTTCGACGCGCTGAGGTATGTTTCGACAACTGGCGCTTCATAATCTCCGTACCCAAGGGGCTGCGCGGATGCGAGCGAGTCGAGCGGATTCGCGGCGAGATAGTGGCGTGGTACAGGGCGCGCGCCGCCGAGCGGATGGAGCGGGACGCGGTGCGCTGGCTGCCGAAGTTCGATCACGGCAGGAAGCCGCGAATACTGCCGCGAATACTCATTCGAGACCAGAAGCGGCGCTGGGGAAGCTGCGCGGCTGACGGAACGCTGCGCTTCAACTGGCGGCTGATGATGCTGGATCCCTCGCTCATAGAGTACGTGGTGGTTCACGAGCTGGCGCACCTGGACGTTAGGAACCACTCGAAGGATTTCTGGGATCTGGTCGCAAGCGTGATGCCGGACGTTCAGCAGCGCAAGCGAAGACTGCGTGAAACGGGGTCCAAGCTGCCCCTGTGACCGGCGGGGCGCGGGTGCTAGAATCATATTACGCGGGCAAGCGCGCCGAAGTGGCGAAATGGCAGACGCGCCGGTCTCAAAAACCGGTGGGAGTTAATCCCGTGTCGGTTCGAGTCCGACCTTCGGCACCACCGCCTTGACAATAGAGACCGTCGGAAAGGCCCCATGGCTCTGCTTTCCAACTTCGCAGCCGGCGCAGTGTGGGCCGTGTCTTTCCGATACCGCGATTTCAGGTATCTGTGGCTCTCGACCGTCATGCAGTCGGTTGGGATGGGCATGGAGTTCGTGGCTCTCGGCTGGCTGGTACTCGACCTGACCGGCTCGCCCTTCATGGTCGGGGTGGCGTCTGCGGCGCGGATGGCGCCGTTCTTCTTCCTCGGTCTGGTGTCCGGAGCCGTTGCCGACCGCGTCGACAGGCGCGTCATCGTGCGCTGGACGACTGTAGCCGGCGCGCTGATCGCCGCCGTCACCGCCGCCGTGCTGTACACGGGCTATCAAAACGTCTGGCCCATCATCGCGCTGACGGTTGGGATGGGCAGCGTGTGGGCGTTCACGTTCACGCTGAGGCAGGCGTACACCTACGACATCGTGGGTCCGGAGGCGGCGCTTAACGGAATGTCCTTGCAGTCGCTCAGCCAGCGGCTTGGCGGCGTGGCTGGCGCGCTCGGCGCAGGCGGAATCATCGCGGCTGTGGGCATCGGCAGCCAGTACCTCGCCATAGCGATCTGCTACGCGCTGTCCGCGGCTATACTGCTGTGGACGCGGGAGGCGGGGCAGGCGGCGGTGCGAACGCCGCAGTCTGCGCTTCAGAATCTCATCGGATACGTGGACATCATCCGCTCCAACAGGGTTCTGCTGACGCTCATGCTGCTGGCGGCAGTCACCGAGATATTCGGGTTCACGCACCAGAGCCTTCTGCCCGTATTCGCCAGAGACGAGCTCGGGGTCGGGTCGGTTGGGCTGGGGGTGATGAGCGCGTTCAGGCAGGGCGGCGGGCTGATCGGCCTCGTGCTGCTGGCGGCGATGAGCGCGTCCAAGCGCAAGGGGCTGATCATCTTCGTGGTGGCGGGCGGATTCGGGGCCGGCGAGATGGCGCTCTCGCTTGGCGGCGGCTTCGTCTCGTTCGTGGCGGTACTCGCGCTGATCAACGCCTGCGCCTCTGCGGTGGACACGCTGTACAAGACGCTCATGCAGGAGAACGTGGCGAACGAGGAGCGCGGGCGCGCGATGGGGTCTTGGGTGCTGAGCATAGGCGTTGCGCCCGTGGGACACCTCGGCGTGGGCGCGCTTGCGACGAGGTTCGGCGCAACGGGCGCGATGCTCGTCAACGGCTCGATACTGCTGGGCGTCAGCGTGGTCACCGCGCTGACTCTTCCCAAGATAAGACAGCTGCCGTAGGGAACGGGGACGAGCTAAGCGGCGGGCGGCATCTGGGGCCAAGATAAGGCGGCTGCCGTAGGGAACGGGGACGGGCTAGGCGGCGGCGGGCATCTGGTAGCGCGACGAGTAGCGAGTCTCTCTGATCGAGAAGCTCACGGCGGCGGCTGCCACGAGAAGCAGCCCGCCCGCTCCGAACGGCAGTGTGTAGTCGCCGGCGACGTCCTTCATTATCCCCGCGATCTGGACCGACAGCGCGCCTCCGAGCGCGTGCGCGAGATAGACCACGCCGCTCAGCGTGCCGATGTTTCGCAAGCCGTACACCTCGGCGGTTAGGGACGTGGTGAGCGGAACCGTGCCGAACCACGAGAAGCCGCTGATCACGGCGAATCCGAACAGCCCCCAAAGGCCGGGGGCGGTGAGCAAGACGGCGAACGCAACGGCGCGAGTCGCGTACACTGCGGCGAGAACGTTCTTCCTGCCGAGACGGTCTCCGAGCATACCAACGACCATGACTCCGACGATGTTCAAGCCGCTCAGGACGCCGAACGCGATCGCGCCGGCCGATGGGGAGAAGCCCTCTTCTATGGCGTATGGCACGAAGTGGGTGGAGATCATGGCTGTGGTGACGCCGCAGACGAAATATCCCGCCGAGATCTGCCAGAACGGGGCGGAGGCTAGCGCGCTCTGCCAGCGGCGAGCGTCGAGCGGACCTCTCGGCGAGGCTGTATCGTACCCTCGCGCAGAAAGGCGCGGACTGCCTGCGTCTCCGTCTGGACGCTGGCCAACGTCCGCTGGGTCGTCTCTGAGTATGAAGAACGCCACCGGCGCGGCGAGACAGACGACGACTAAGCCGAGTACCAGCCACGTGTTTCGCCAGCCGATTATGGGAATGACGAACGCGACGAACGGCACGAACACGAGCCCGCTGAGCGACCCTCCGGCCGAGACGAGGGCTATGGCGGTGGCGCGGCGGCGGTCGAACCACTTCGAGACCAGCATGATGGCGGTGTTGAAAGTCCCCGCGCTTCCAGTCAGTGCGATGAGAACGCCGAACACGAACACGAGATAGAGTATGTTGGGGGTGAACATCAGCAGGATGTTCGACAGCCCGAATCCGATCAGCCCGAACAGGATGAGTCGGCGGCCGCCGACTCGGTCGAACACTCTACCGAACACGGGCTGGCTGAGACCGCCTATGATCGTACCCGTCGACACTGCGAACGAGATGGACGCGCGCTTCCAGCCGAACTCTTCGCTCATCGGGATGATGAACACGCCGAAGCCGTTGTACGCTCCGCTGCTCGCCATGGCGATGAACACGCAGGCGGCTACCACGAACCAGCCGTAGTAGATGGGTCTCGATGTTTGCAGGATTGCCATTGTCGCCAGTTTACAGTGTCTGCGCTCAGGATGTTAGGATAAGAGCGGAAATACGAGGCGACAGCCCCGACGCGAGTCGGGCAATTCGGAAGTGGACGCGCTATGAGACTAACTATCGTCAGACACGCGCAGAGTACGGGCAACGCCGCCGGCCGCTGGCAGGGCAGGGACGACACGGCGCTCACGGACGCGGGCAGGGGGCAGGCGGCTCGCCTGCGCGAACGCTTCCGCGAGGAGGGCTACCGTCCCACGCGCCTGTACTCCAGCCCGCTCGAGCGCACATACGAGACGGCGCGGATCGCCTCGGCCGACTGGGACATGCCCATAGTCACGTGGGACGACCTGATGGAGACGGACGTTGGCGTATTCACGGGTATGACGTGGGAGGAGATCGAGACGCGAATGCCGCAGACGGCGCGCGAGTTCTCGGCGATGCGCGACATGGACATCGTGGAGGGGGCGGAGAGCTACGCCCAGCGCATGGAGCGCGCCGGGCGCGTGGTGGATCGGGTCATCGCCGACCACTCCAACGATGACCGAGTTCTGATCGTCTCGCACGGCGGCATCATTCAGGTGATCTTCGCTCGGCTGATGGACGCGAGCCGCCTGTGGGGGCTGAGCATCCAGAACACCGCCATCTTCGACTTCGCCATAGACGTCGACTACTGGCATTCGGGCGGGCAGTCTGTCTGGAATCAGAGCTTGTGGCGAATCAACAGGTTCAACGACGCGGCGCACCTTGACTGATTCCGCGCTGTTTCGGGTCGGTCTCAGCGCGCGCGCCGAACGGTTGTCTTTCCATCGGGAACTTCCCGAATCGTGACCAATCTCAGGCTGGCGGCGTCCGATTGCGCAGGCTTAACATTCTCCCCTCTACTTTCAGAGTTGGCATCGCATGATGTTCCGGGGGGGATTCTACATGCAGCACATACAGACACGGGATTTCGATATCGGCGGCGCGGGGTCATACGCTTGGCATTCGGAGGAAGAGTACCTCGTCAACGCGCTGATGAGCGCGGCGTGGCAGCACCACGTCAGCCGCTGGACCAAGATCAGGCTGTTCATACTGGGTATGCTGGCCTGCGCCAGGCTTTCCGGGCGCAGGGGCGCGTAGAGTCAGCGAATCGTTAGGGGAGGAGAGAGAGAGTATGCAGCAAGAACCGACCGCGCTGAGAATGGAGGACGCGGGCATAAGGGCGCTGTTCTCGGATGAGCAGCGTCTTCAGTCCTGGCTGGACGTGGAAGCCGCGCTCGCGCAGGCCGAGGCGGAGCTGGGGGTGATTCCGGCGGAGGCGGCGGACGAGATCAGCCGCAGGTGCAGGCTGGAATATCTGGACAGAGACGCGATCGACGAGGGGCTGGCGCGAACGGGGCATGGGCTGGTTCCGCTGATCTGGGAGCTGGATCGCGTGTGCGAAGGCGACGCCGGCGGCTATGTCCACTGGGGCGCGACCACGCAGAACATCACTCAGACAGGCAAGCTGGCTCAGCTGAGGAAGGCGCATCATATCTACCTGTCACAGATCGGGCGCGCGCTGACTCTGCTGGCAGACTTGGCGGAGCGAACGAAAAGCCACGCGCTGCCCGGACGCACGCACGGGCAGCACGCGGTGCCTGCCACGTTCGGACTGAAGGTGGGGGTGTGGATAGACGAGCTGATCAGGCACGTGGAGCGGCTGAGGGGATGCGAGGGCAGGGTGTTCGTGGCGATGCTCGGCGGCGGGGCGGGAACGCTCGGCTCGCTCGGTGAGATCGGGCTGGACGTGCAGGACAGAATGGCCGAAAAGCTGGACATGCCGCCGATGTCCATGCCCTCGCGCACTACGGCTGATCACCTGTGCGAGTACGTGACGATCCTGGGGATGCTCTCTGCCACCTGCTCGAAGATCGGGCGCGAGGTGTATACGCTGATGAAGCAGGAGTTCGCCGAAGTGGAGGAGCCGGTGCCGCCCGGCACGGTCGGCTCCAGCACCATGCCGCAGAAGCGCAACCCCAAGCTGAGCCAAGACATAGTGGCGGCGGCGGCGCAGGTTCGCGCGCTCGTTCCGCTCGCGCTGGAAGCGATGATGACCGAACACGAAGCCGACCGCGCCAACAGCGTGATGATGGACAGGGCGCTGACGCAGACGGCGGTTCTGACTGGGGACGTTCTTCAGTACATGATCGAGCTGTTCAGCGGCATACGGGTCTTTCCGGACAGGATGCGGCGCAACCTGGATCTTTCGGGCGGGCTGATCATGTCCGAGGCGCTGATGCTGGAGCTTGGACGCCGCATCGGACGCCAGCGCGCGCACGACGCGATCTACGATGCGGCGCAAGCGTCCGTAGTCGAGGGGAAGTCGTTCACGGACGCGCTGGGGGAGGTGAGGGACGTGACCGAGAACATGGACGCCGAACAGATTCGGTCTCTGCTCGACCCGACGCGCTACACAGGAGCCAGCAGTCTGCTCGCCGAGCGGTTCGCGGCGCGCGCCAGAGAAGTGGCGGCGGATCTGGGGACGTCCTAGCCGCTCACGCCAGCGGGATGCCCTCGGCGGACTCGGGTATCACCCCGTCCGCTCGCATCGCCTCGATTTCGCGGGCGGTGAAGCCAAGCTCGGTCAGAACCGCCTCCGTGTCGCCGCCGAACGCGGGGGACGCGCCAGATATGACTGGGGTCGCGCTCATCCGCTGGGCGGCTGCGCCGTGTTCGACTCTGCCGAACGATGGGTGGCGAGCCGAGACGATCAAGCCGCGCTCTCTGCCGTAGGGGTCTGACCTCACTTCGTCCAAAGCGCGATTGGCGGCGGCGGGGACGCCGACTTCCGCCAGAAGCTCCACCCACTCCGAAGTCGAGCGCGAGGCGAACACCGCCTCCATGTGGGCGGCGTCGTGGGCGGCGTCTGCGAAGTCGGCTACGCGCTGAAACGGCTCCAGCTTCGCCAGCCGCCGCTGATCGCCGCCGCGCTCTGCGGACAGCGCAAGCCAGCCGTCCGAAGTCTGGTACAGCCTCGACAGGGGGGCGCTTCCCTTAGCCTGCGCGCCTGAGATCTCGTTCGGCTCGAACCCTTCGCAGTCCACCATGTACGCGGACGAGAAGGTGGATGCGGTGTGGGACAGCGCGGTGTCTATCTTCTGTCCCCTGCCCGTGCGCTCGCGCTCCAGCAGCGCCATCATAACGCCGTATGCCGCCATGACGCCGGTTCCGTAGTCGTTGAAGGTGTACGGGGGAGGCGCAGGCTCACCTTCCGGGCCGCCGTTGCGAAGCTGCATTCCGGTTGCCGCCTGCGCGTTCTGGTCGAAGCCCGGGCGCGCAGCCCAAGGCCCGTTCTGCCCGAATGCGTTTATGGAGGCGTAGACGATGGCGGGGTTGCGCTCGCTGATCTGCTCGTATCCTATTCCGAGACGCTCGGCAACGCCCTTGCGGAAGCCCTGAAGAATCACGTCCGCCGTGTCCGCCAAGCGCAGAAAGGCATTCAGGCCGGCGTCTTTGGCGATGTTCAGGCATATGCTTCGCTTGCCGCGTCCCACGTCCAGCCACGGGGTGAGGCTGGGGGCGCGATGCTCGGGATCCACCTTGATGACCTCTGCCCCGTACTCCGACAGGGTGCGTCCGCAGGTTGGGCCTGCGAGGATTATGCAGAGGTCCAGGACTCTTATTCCATCGAGCGCGCCGCGCATAGCTATTTCCCCTCTAATACCGTCTGGTTATGCTCGCCAAGCGAAGGCGCGGCGGCGCTGAGCGAGCCGGGCGCGTCGCTCAGCGTGACCTGTATGCCCACCTGACGCATGGGGCCGAAGGCGGGGTCTTGGATCTCCACGACCGCGCCGGATTCCCATGCGTGTTCGGTCTCCATCCACTCGCGCAGGGTTCGGCACATGGTGAGCGGAACGCCCGCCTCCGCCATGATGTCTTCCCACTCGATGGCTGCGCGGTCCAGCCACGCAGCAGAGAACCGCGCTGCCCACTCCTCGCGCTCCTCCGCGTTCTGGTACAGGCGATCGTCGGTGAGCGGGGCGTACCAGTCGGGATGTCCAAGCGCGTCCAGCAGCGGCATCAGCGAGCGCTCGTAGGCGGCGTTGAGGTTGATCCAGCGTCCATCCTTGCAGCGATAGAATCTGGCGATTGCCGGCGAGACCGTCCTCGACGGGGCGGGGACGTCCGGTCTGCGGACGAGCGCCGATCCCATAGCGGTGAACATCGCATCGTACAGAGGAACCTCGATGTCCTGCCCGCCGCCGCCACGCGCCCTGTGGAACAGCGCGGCAGCGACAGCGGGCGCGGCGACCATCGCCCCGAAGATGCTGGCGTATGGGAGCGCGATGAAGCTCGCGCCCTCTGCGCCGTCCGGGCTGCGGTCCGCATATACTCCAGTCGAGGCGGAGATCAGCAGCTCGTGGCCGGGCAGCTGCCGCTGAGGGTGTCCGCGCCCAAATCCGGGAAGCGTCAGGTAGATTATGCAGCTGCGAATGCGGCGAGCCGCGACGGGGTCGACGCCGAAAGGGTTTGCTCCGTTCTCGAAGCTCTCGATAACTACGTCCGAGTCTGCGAGCAGCCCGCCGAGCAGCCGCGAGCATTCCACGTCGTCGGGGTCTATCGAGACTGACTTCTTGCCCCTGTTCCAGACCGAGAACACTGGGGAGCCGCGCAGCGGGTCGCCATGCGGCATCTCGACCTTGATCACGTCCGCGCCCTGATCGGCGAGCAGCATTCCGAGAACGGCCACGGCTGGATGGTCTCCGAGTTCGATGATTCGATATGGTGAAAGCGCGCCCGGCAAGTCGCCACCTCCTCGCGGAATTGTAACACCATTTGGCAAATAGCGGAGCAGGCAGCGAGAGCCGCGCTCGCAAGCGGCGCTGGATTTGGTACACTTCGACTCTATCTGCGCGGGGTCTCCGATCACCTCTGGGAGCGAGCTCGCAAGCGGCGCTGGATTTGGTACACTTCAGCCTAGTCTGGACTGGGGAGATTTGCCGTTGTCGGACAGGTCGAAGCTGCTGATAGCAACGCGCAACGCGGGCAAGCTGAGAGAGCTTTCGGAGCTGCTGGGGGATCTGCCCCACGAGCTGGTATCGCTGGACGACGTGGGCATCCTCCGCGAGGTCGAGGAGACGGGGCGGACGTTCGAAGAGAACGCCGCGCTCAAGGCGGAGGCTTACTGCAAGCTGAGCGGTCTGCTGACGCTCGCCGACGACTCCGGGCTGGAGGTGGACGCGCTCGGAGGCGAGCCGGGGGTTCGCTCAGCGCGGTACGCGGGGGCGGACGCCACAGACGCGCAGCGGGTGGATGCTCTTCTGCGAAATCTGGGGGACGCCGCGCCGCAGGATAGGAGCGCGCGATTCCGATGCGTGATCGCCATAGCCGCGCCGCGCCGCAGGACGGAGCTGTATTCGGGAAGCTGCGAGGGGCGCATCGTCTCCGAGCCTCGCGGACTCAACGGCTTCGGGTACGACCCGATCTTTCACTTCACCGAACTAGGCATGACGATGGCGGAGCTGCCGCCGGAGACGAAGAACCGCGTGAGCCACAGATCCGAAGCCGTGAAAAAGGCTGCACGCGCGCTGCGGTCGAGGCATCGGTAGGTCATCGGCTGTATAATAGGGGCTATGAACACTGAAACCACTTCCGCCACGCTTCTGGACAGGTTCAGAAGACCCCTGCGAGACCTGCGAATCTCGGTAACGGACAGGTGCAACTTCCGCTGTCCGTACTGTATGCCCGCTGAGATATACGGGGAGCGTTACCAGTTCTTGCCGCGCGAGTCGCTGCTCACCTTCGAGGAGATAACGCGGCTGACGGGCATCTTGGCGCGTCTGGGCGTGGTCAAGGTGCGTGTGACCGGCGGCGAGCCGCTGGTACGCGCGCAAGTGGACAGCCTCGTGGGTATGCTGTCACGGGTCGAGGGTATCGAGGACCTTACGATGACCACCAACGGCTACCTGCTTCCACAGTTCGCCCAGAAGCTGAAGGACGCTGGACTTCGGCGCATCACGGTCAGCCTGGACTCGCTCGATGACGAGGTGTTCAGGCACATGAACGGGCGCAGCTTCGACACCAAGCGCGTTCTCGAAGGCTTGGAAGCAGCGCAGGCGGCGGGCTTCGCGCCAATCAAGATCAACGCCGTGGCTCAGCGGGGCGTCAACGACCATACTATGGTCGATCTGGCGCGGTTCGCCAAGGAGCGCGGTCACATAGTCCGATTCATCGAGTACATGGACGTGGGAACGCTCAACGGCTGGAAGATGGACGACGTGGTGCCGGCGGACGAGATAGTGGCGCGGATCGGGGCGGAGATGCCGCTCGAACCGGTGGACGCCAACTACCGGGGAGAGGTGGCGCGGCGATACAGGTTCGCGGACGGCGAGGGCGAGATCGGCGTGATAGCCTCAGTCACCAAGCCCTTCTGCGGCGACTGTACGAGAATGCGGCTGTCTCCAGAGGGCGACTTCGTGACGTGCCTGTTCGCCGATTCGGGAAGAGACCTTCGGACGCCTCTTCGATCCGGGGCGAGCGACGAGACGCTCGAATCCATGATCCGCGACATATGGAGCGTTCGGGAAGACAGGTACTCTGAGATCAGGACGATGTTCACAGACGAGCCGCGCCGAAAGGTGGAGATGTATCACATCGGCGGCTAACGCCGCTGTGTGGGTCAGAACTGCCGCGCTGCTGGGACTGCCGCAAGTCTGCCCTCCCGAAGGCGGCGGCTAGCGCCGCTCTGTGAGAACAGCATCCGCGCCGAGCGCGGCGCAGCCTTGCAGTGAATGGCGGTCATCGGCGCGCCGCACAGATGCAGCGTACCAGCGGCACAGTTTCCAAGCAAACGAAACAGGCCCCGCAGAATCCCTGCGGGGCCTGTCTTACTCTTCCGAACTATGCCTATCTAGGCTAGGCGCGCGGTCTCGCTCTGCGGGTTCTGACTACGGTCAGGCCTGCGCCTATGACCAGCAGCGCCAACGATGCGAGGAGCGCCAGCTGCGCCACGCCCGGCGTGGAGTCGCCAACTCCGGGCAGGCCCGGCGCTGTGGGCTGAAGCAGCGGCACCGGCGTGGGCGTGGGGGGCACCGGCGTTGCTGTAGCCACCGGCGTGGGCGTGGGCAACGGCGTGGGCGTGGCTATTACTGGTAACATGCCGGGACTGGCGGACAGGGTGGCGGCCATCCGCAGGTTGTCCGCTGCCAGTATCAATCCGCCTTCGTCCGCGTCTTGGATCTCACCGTCGCCGTCGGTGTCGTATCCAGCGGACGCGGCTTCGATAAGGCTGATGACGGTGGAGCCGCCCGGCCCGATGAACAGCTTGGCGATAGTGGGGTCGTCTTGGGAGATCGCAAGCTGGGCAGAGGCTACTGCACTCTCCGACCACTGCTGGGAGTTGCGCACCAGAATGGTGCTGGATGCGCTGTGGGAGGCAAGAACCCTGTCGGACGCCGAGATGAGGGGGGTTCCGGCGGACAGCGCGGAGGCGACGTGCGTGAGAATGCCAGCGCCATCGCCCGGGTCGCCGTGACTGGCGTCGTAATTGGGCCCGTCCCTGCCCTCGATGATGTTGATGACGTGATGCGCGTGCATCCTCAAGTCTTCCAGAGTAACGGAGGACTTCGCCAGATTGGCGTGCTGCAAGGCAGTGGCGACCTGAGTCGAAGCGCCCTTTAGCGAACGGTCGAGCATTCTGAGCTGAGTGATCGTGTCTTCGTCGAAGATGTGGACGACCACGCCTCGATTCGAGGGCTCGCTCAAGTCGGAGCCGGCGGCTTCGATGGAGATCACCCAGCCGTTGTAGCTCTGAAGGAGGTTGTCGCCAGTGTAGCCTTCCGAGCTGCTGTTATAGGTGTGGCTGACGCTGCCGTCAGCAGCCACAGTCAAGACACCCAGTTTGAGGAATCCAGACTGCTCGTCCGCCACGAGCCACGCTACGTATTCTTCGCCGTCCGGCGGAACGGTCACGCCGGACAGACTGATTTTGACACCGTCGTTCACACCCATATCATTGAACATGACTGCGGTGCCTTCGCCAAGTTGCGGTGTCTGCGCCTCGACTACTGTTACGGTCATAGGTACCGCAACTACGAGCAAGAGCGCCAAGACTAGAAGGAACTTAGACCTGAACATGCTGAGTGTCTCCCTCCTTCAGGTTGACAAGTTTTGACAAGTGAACAGTGTGAATGCCTCACTGTTTCAAGGCGTCTGTAACCCTATCACAAGGCGCAAGCTAAGCATAGGGCTTGCTCAAAGAATTTTTACGGCAATTCCTGAAGCTCGCCCGTCAGCGCGCTGGCGCCAGTAGGCACACGTCGCAGCCAAGAGGCTCGATGGCTGTTCACCCAAATGAGCCAAAGGTATGATAGCAGTCTGATCGTATCTAGTCGAGTCCACGCCCAGCCAAAATTCGCCACCGCGATCTTCCAGGGAGTGAGAAGTGAGGAAGGATAAGCCGCCAAAGCCGGACCGAGGAGCGCAATCGAAGGCTTCGAGCGAGGGCTTCGAGGGAGACAATGCGCCAGTCCGCCAATCTCAGGAGGCGAGCCATCCCCAATAGGGGCGAAGCTGGCGCTAGGCGGCTTCCTCGATCTGCGGCACCAGAACGACGCGGAGTTTCTTGATCGCCAGCCTAATGCGCGTCTTGACGGTGCCGAGTGGCTGATCGAGCTTCCTGGAAATCTCCACGTGGGTCATTCCGCCGAAGTAGGCGAGTACGACCACCTCCCGCTGCTCGGGCCTCAACGTGGCGAGCGCGGCCTCGAGCCGGCTCCCCTCGTACTGAGCGGCGGCGTACTCGGCGGGGTCGTCGTCCCGCGCCTCGGTGGGCATGTTGGTTAGATCGACGCCGTGCCGAACGCGATCGTACTGCCGGCGGCGCTTGCGCAGCTCGTCGATGGCGCGGTTGCGCGCGATGCCGAACAGCCAGCTCGTGACGTTTCCGCGATGCGCTTTGTAGCTGCCGGCGCGTCTCCAGATGTTGAAGAAGGTGTCTTGCGCCACCTCCTCGGCTGCCCCGACGTCCCTGAGCATGTGCATTGCCAGCGAGTACACGGGACCGTAGTATCTGGTATACAGCGTCTCCAGCGCGTCTCTGTCCTCGTTGCGGATGGCTTGCATCAGGTCGCTGTCTTCGGCTTGGTCGTAGTTCATGGTTCGCACCACTTGCACTGTCGCTTATGGGTTCGTCTCTGGACATGTCCGGAAATTTGCGAATGCTCCGATGTTTCGCGGGAAGTCGATCCGATCGCTCCCACCAAGCCGCGCTTCGCAATTTTCTGGACTTATCCAATACACTGTTGGCATGATGTCGACTGAGGGCAACTCCTCATCAAGAAGTACAACGCTCAACGTCAGGCGGTGGTTATGAGTCGGCGCGAAACGAACTGTGCGACACTGGACGCGGGCGCGCTCGAGAGAGGCGCGGCGAGCTTGGGAGTGTCGCTGAGCGCGGCGCAGCTCGATCTGTTCAGGGAGTATTACCTCGGGCTGACGGAGTGGAACGCGCGCATGAATTTGACCACCGTCACCTCGTGGGAATCGGTTCAGGAGCGGCACTTCCTGGAGTCGCTGACTGTTGCCGAAGCCGTGTCGCAAGAGGCGCTGGACGACGGGCGCTTCGTGGACGTCGGCACGGGCGCTGGGCTTCCGGGCATCCCGCTGATGATCGCTTTTCCGCACATGAGGGGAACGCTGGTCGATTCCACCGCGAAGAAAGTCGGGTTCTTGGAGAGCATGGGGGAGCGTCTGGGGCTGAGTCGCATGACCGCGATTCACGGTCGGGCGGAGACGCTGGCGCATCGCGGCGATCTGCGCGAAGGGTTCGATCTGGCGCTGGCTCGCGCTGTGGCGCGGATGCCGATACTGGCAGAGCTGACGCTGCCGTTCTGTCGCGTAGGCGGCCAGGTGGTGGTCCACAAGACATCTCGGGCAGAGAGCGAGATTCAGTCCGCCGTCCACGCTATAGAGACGCTGGGCGGCAGGCTCGGCAGGACGATGACCCCAAGCTGCGACGGCGCCGATTCCGGCAGGGTTCTGGTGACGGTGGAAAAGGTCTCCCCGACTCCGGCGAGGTATCCGCGCAGGCCGGGGATGCCGGCGAAGCGTCCCCTCATGCTCGGCTAGGGGCGCTATGGCGAAACGGCGCGAGGGGGGCGCGTCCGCCGCGCTATCCATCGGACGGCGTGCGCTGTCGCTTCCGACTCTGCTGTCGTTCGCGGTAGCGGCGGCGGTGATAGCGCTGCTTGCCGCCACTTTCGATCTGGACTGGGCGCAGACGCTGGCGAGCATCCGCTCGATGAACCCGTGGCTCTACCTTCTGGCGCTGGCGCTCTACTATCTCAGCTTCGCGTTCAGGGGCGCGCGCTGGCGAATACTGGCGCTCAGCGCCGCGGCGGGCGGCGACGACAGGCCGGAGGTTCCATCGTCAGCCACCTGCGCGCGGCTGATCATAATAGGGTGGTTCGTCAACTCGGTTACGTGGCTGCGGCTGGGAGACGCCTACCGCGCCTACGCCTTCGCGGAGGACTCGAAGGGCAGCTTTTCATGGAGCCTGGGAACGCTGCTCGCCGAGCGTATGCTGGATATGGCGACCGTGGCCGCGGCGCTGGCGCTCAGCGCGGCTCTGCTGGCTGCCACCAGCGGCTTCGCGGTCTCGCGCTACATCGTGGTCATGGCTTTCGTCATGACGCTCGCCGTGGGCGCGGTTCTGGTGTGGATGTGGGCGTATGGTGCAAGGCTGGCGCGATTCCTGCCCCGCAGGCTGGAGAGCGCGTATCACCAGTTCCATCGTGGGACGCTCGGCAGCTTCGAGATCGCCCAGCTTCCGATGGCGCTGCTTCTGGGAGCCGTAGGATGGCTGCTGGAGATGGCGAGGCTGTACTTCGTGCTGGAAGCGCTGGGAATCGAGGCCGGGCTGGCGCTGGTCTCTGTGGTCGCTCTTAGCCACGCGATTCTCAGCACGGTGCCCACACCCGGCGGGGTCGGAGCGGTGGAGCCGGGGATGACGGGGCTTCTGCTCATCAGGCTGAGCCGAACCGATGCCGCCGCGGTGACTATAGTAGACAGGTCTATAACCTACCTCAGCGTGATACTCGTTGGCGGCTTGCTGTTCCTGCTCAGGCAGGTCGCGCAGCTGAGACGCGCGAGAATGGCCGTTTCGGACGGGCGGGGCGACGACGGGGACGATCCGAGCTGACGCCAAGCGGGGCGCTCTGCCCTGCCCGTCCCTACTATTGGCTGTTTCGAGTATCGGGGAAATCTAAAACCTTCACTGAATTTCATGTATATTATGTCTTGACTTGCTCCAACAATGCGGATAGACTCCGCCGCAGACACATTGCCAAGTGATGGGGGGGATCATCTATATGGTGGCCGAGAAGGTTGTGCATCACGTAGTAACACGTCCTGGCAGGTTGCACGGACACCAGGACTATGACATTCCAGTGGCAGAGGCGCTGGTGACCGAGCCGGGCATACGCAAGAACAATGAGGACGTCTCCTTCTACACGAGGGTCTATCCTCTGGAGTCGCAGAACATCGAGAAGGCCGCCGATCGCGAGTGGGTGTGGAGCGTCTACACTCCCGAGGTTCGGGAATACCGAGAAGAGCATGACAGGGTCAACCAGCCTCTGGTGGATGCCGCTATGGTGACGGGCGAGATCGAGCCTACCGGCGTCCCCGAGATAGGCAAGGACATGACCGACGCCATCCGCCTGCGAGCGCGGGAGCTTGGCTTCGGGGAGGTGGGATTCACCCGGTTCGACAGGCACTACGCCTATCAGAGCAAGCGTCGCTGGATCAAGTACGAGCATGCGATCTGCGTGGCGCTGGAGCAGGACTACTGGCAGACTCAGACCATCCCGAGCCTGGATGCCGAGTTCGCCCACTTCGGCACCTACGAGATGGAGGGCGCGATGGGCCTTCAGCTTGCGGCGTACATACGCGAGCTTGGCTACCACGCGCAGGTACACAGCCCCAACGACAACAGCGCGGCGTACATTCCCATGTTCGTTCAGGCGGGGCTGGGTCAGCTGGGCGCAAACGGCCAGCTGCTTTCGCCGCACTTCGGCTCGCGCTCGCGGCTGATGATAATAACCACGGACGCGCCCGTGACATACGACGAGCCGGTCGACTACGGCATCCACCAGTTCTGCCAAGAGTGCCAGGTGTGCGTGAACCGCTGCCCGGGCCGCGCGCTGGTGAAGGAGAAGGTCTGGTGGCGCGGCGTAGAGAAGAACAAGCTGATCTACGACCGCTGCCGCCCCGTGATGGCGAGGTACGAAGGCTGCGCCGTGTGCATGAAGGTCTGCCCGGTTCAGCGGTACGGCATGAAGCCGGTGATGGAACACTACGTGGAGACGGGCGAGGTCCTCGGCAAGGGAACGGACAACCTCGAAGGGTACGAGCTGCGAGACAAGGGCTACTTCGGCCCCGGCAAGCTGCCCAAGTTCGACAGGCAGTTCTTCGACATCCCGCACGGGACGAAGGAAGAGTGGCTGTTCGAGGAGTTCAAGGCGAAGCTCCAGAGCGAGACCAAGCCCAGCCAGGATGAGGTCATGGACTTCGTCTCCGAGCTGGACGAGATACTGGCGGTGGGTCACACCACCCGGGGCGACGAGTAGGAGCCATCCTCCAGCCAATCGTCCCTCACCGGGATTTGGAAACGCTGAAAGCCGACGAGGGGCCAGAACCGGATCTGGGGCTGGCCCCTCGTGTTGCGTATGCGAACGAGGTTTTGCAATGCCCGCATTCAGAAAAGAACACATAGACGCGCTCTTCGGAGAGATCGAGGACAACTGGAAAGAGACGCCGGAACGCGAGCAGCTGCACCGCGACGCGCATCTCGCCATCGCGCTCCACGACTCGAACAGAGACATCCCCGACGAGATAGACAGGCGCATCGTGGCGCTGGTGGAGAAGCACAAGCCATAGGGCCGAACGGCTCGTTCTCCAAAAGCCGCAATGCGCGAATCTCCCTGTTTGCGGAATGGCGGTCTGCACAGTTAACATGCTGAACCAAGCGCGATATTCTTGGAGGGCATGATGAGCAATGCTGTTCTGGTGGTCGATATGGTCGTTGGCTTTCTAGAGCCGGGCCGCAACCTGTACTGTGGCGACGAATCGCGCGAGATCATCCCCCGGGTTCAGCGTCTGCTCGACCGCGAGCGGGCGCAGGGCGCAGAGGTGTTCTTCATATGCGACACCCACGACCCGGACGATCTGGAGTTCCAGATGTTCCCCGTACACTGCGTTCGAGGCACGGAGGAGGCCGAGCCAATCCCCGAGCTTCGGAGCTACGAGGGAACCATCGTTCGCAAGCGTCGGTACAGCGCCTTCTTCGAGACCGACTTGGAGCGCCGCCTGTCCGAGCTGAACCCCGACAAGGTCATCATCTGCGGGGTATGCACCGACATCTGCGTGATGCACACCGCATCCGACGCCAGGAACAGGGACTACGTGGTCGAAGTGCCCACGGACTGCGTAGCCAGCTTCGATCAATCCGCTCACGGCTACGCGCTGGAACACATGGAGAAGATCTTGGGCGCCAAGCTGGTCAGCTCTTCGACTTCACGTTAGCCGCAAGTTTCAATTCGGATTTCTGAGATGGTAAACATCAACACGACGTCGCGGTTCGAGATACGCCCCTCCATTCGCGTGGGTGAGACCTCAGACGTGTACCTTCAGCGAACGCTCACCATACTTCGCAACGAGGGCGTCAACCCGCTGGTTACTACGGAGTTCCGCCCGGAGAGGGGCGGCGTGCTGTGCGGGGTGGAGGAGGCTCTGCTGCTGCTGGAAGAGGTTCTTCCGGACAGCGGCAGCGAGGTTTGGTCTCTCGGAGAGGGCGAATCCGTAGGTGCGGGGGAGGTGGCGCTGAGAATCAAGGCGCCGTACAGCGCGTATGGGCTGTACGAGACGGCGATGTGCGGCATACTGTCGTCCTGCACCGCGTGGGCGACAGCCGCGCGGGAGTGCGTGGACGCCGCCGGCGGCACGGAGGGAGGCATCCCGATAGTGGCGACTCCCGCGCGCCACGTTCACCCGAACAGCGCGGCGATTGTAGACTACGCCGCGGTTCAGGGCGGGTGTATATCCTGCTCGACCATCGTGGGCGCGCGTCTGGCGGGCGTTACGCCGGAGGGAGACATGCCGCACGCGCTGCCGCTCCTTCTGGGGGATTCGGTCAAAGCCATTCAGTCTTTCGACCGCTATCTGCCGCAGGGCGTCCCCCGAGTGGCGCTGGTGGACACCTTCAAGGACGAGGCGGAGGACGCGCTGAACGTGGCTCAGGCGCTGCGCGACCGTCTCAGAGGCGTTCGGCTGGACACGCCGGCGGAGCGCGGGGGCGTATCCATCGAGCTGGTCAGAGAGGTGCGCGCGCGGCTGGATCTCGCCGGACTCAGGCACGTCGAGATAGTCGTGAGCGGCGGGTTCTATCCCGAACGAATACGCAAGTTCGCCGCCGCCGCGCCGGTGGACAGGTTCCTGGTCGGCACGTACATAGCGAGCGCCAAGCCCAACAGCTTTACGGCAGACATCCACGAGGTGGACGGCAGGCCGATAGCCAAACGCGGGCGCATCCCCGGCGTGACCGCCAACCCGCGCTTGGACAGGCGGATCTGAGAGCGTCAGGCTTCACACGTGCGCAAGCGGCTCGAAACCTGTCTGGAACCCGAAGCCGACATGCCGCGACGTGTCGCATCGGGCTTCATCTGTGCGCAAGCGGCTCGAAGCTGACGTCGACAGCCCTGCGGGTGTCGGGCGTCACCTTCGCCCAGTCTGCGATTCGCCATCCGACCACCCACGCGATGCGGCCGCCCGACTCGATCAGCGGCACTCCGTCTCGCCAGCGTCTGGGGACGTGGGCGTCTATCATGAAGTCCTTGAGCTTCTTGGGCGAGCTCACTCCAAGCGGCTGAAAGCGGTCTCCGGGCGCGCGGGGGCGAACGCGCATCTCTTCGCCCAAGCTGTCGGCGTCGAACCGCTCGGAAAGCTGCGCTCCCACCGCGCGCACCTCCATGCGTGGCTTGGAGACGACGGATGGAGCCGCGCTGACGCTGATCTTCCAGCCTTCGATGATCGTCTCTCCGGGGACGGCTACCGGAATGGGCGCTGAAGGCGAGACTGGGCGCGGACCGTCACGCGCTCCCGCATCCTCGCGTCCGATGATGCGCGCTCGCTCGTACTCGGCTTCCAATCGCAGTCCGCGCGGCAGGTCTACGCCTCTGCCAGCCGCGCCGGACATGATATCCAGCATGTCGGCGACGTGCGCCATGCCTAGATCGGACAGATCGCCGCTCGCGGTCTCGAACGCAAGCCTCAGCAGGTGACGCTGGATGGCGGGGTGCAGCTCGGAGAATCGCCTTCGATCCAGCGATACGCCGAGCGCGCCTGTCTCCATCACGTCATCCGAAACGCGCTCGACCTGCTGACGAATGAAGTCGATATCCAGCGCGGCGGACTGGGCGAGTCTGCTAAGCGCCAGTCGCGCCGATGGATTGTAGGTCTCCAGCAGGGGCATCAGCTCGATCCTGATTCGGTTTCGCGTCAGGTCGGTGGAGAGGTTGGACTCGTCCAACCTTGCGCATAGGCGGTTCGCGGCGCAGTAAGAGATCGTCTCTGCCTTGCTCACGGAGAGCAAGGGGCGAAACAGCGCTGCCTCCGCGCCCTCGATTTCGATATCCGACAGGGTGGACATGGAGCGCAGCCCGGCGAGTCCAGTGCCGCGCAGAAGGCGCATCAGCACGGTCTCGGCTTGGTCGTCCAGCGTGTGGCCGAGCGCGATGGCGTCCGCGCCGTTTTCGCAAGCCACGCCAGCGAGGAAGCGGTAGCGCAGCCTGCGCGCGGCGTCTTCCAGGGAGAGGCGATGCCGCTTGCGGAAGCGGTACACGTCTGCGCAGCCGACAGTCAGGGGTATGTCCAGCGAATCGGTCAGATCTCGCACGAACTCGGCGTCCGCGGCGGACGCGCCCGGCCTCAGCCCGTGATCGAGATGGGCGGCGCGGAGCCGAATGTCGAGATCGTCGCGCAGGGTGTGGAGGGCGTGCAGAAGCGCGACGGAGTCAGGGCCGCCCGATACGGCGACCACGATCGAAGCCGCCGTCAGGTCGTGGGATTCGATCTGGCGTCTGATCTCTGCGAGTATCCGCGATTTGCTCAAGTGGATCCTCTCTGGGTATGCGCCTGGGGGCGGGTTACGCGGATGCGCTCGATCTTGAGACCCTGTATCCGGAGTATCTCGAACTTCAGGTCGGCATATTCGAACTGCTCTCCCTGAACGGGGATGTGTCCCAGCACGTCCAGCGCGAATCCGGCGATGGTTTCGTACTCACCGTCCGGCAGCTCTATCCGCATCTCCTGGTTGACCTCGCCGATGCTCATGCCGCCTTCTACGTGGAACGTGTTCTCGTCAATGGCGCGGTACTCGTCTTCGGGCGACTCCCCCTCCTCGCCCACAGGCCCGACCACGACTTCGAGCAGACGCTTGAGCGTCACCAGCCCGGAGACGCCGCCGAACTCGTCTATTACGAACGCCATCTGGTTTCCAGTCGCGCGCAGCTCGTCGAACAGCTCGGATATGCGCTTCGTCTCGGGGATGAAGTAGGCGTCTCGGATGGCGTCCGTAACCGAGTCGTCGTAGCCCAGCCCCTTTAGGGACATGTGCCTCAGCACGTCTTTGGAAGATATGATGCCGACTATGTTGTCCGGCGTCTCGCGGTAGACGGGGAAGCGCGTGTGGGTGTGTTCCGAGTAGATGTCCAAGAACTCCCTGAGCGATCCGCCCTGGTGGACCGACACCATCTCGGTTCTGGGGGTCATCACCTCTCTGACGCGGCTGTCGCCGAACTGAAAGACGTTCTCCAGCATCTCGGCTTCGGCAGGTTCGAACTCCCCCTCGGCCTCGCCGATGTCTATGAGCGTTCGGAACTCGTCCTCTGTTATGGATGGCTGGTCGTCCTTCACCGAGAGCAGGGCGTTGACGCCTCGCGTAACCCACTGAAGCGTGAACACGAGCGGCCACAGCGCGAATCCGGTGAGTCTGAGCGGTCGCCAGTACAGGAAGGTCACGCGCTCGGAGTTTCTGACTGCGAGCGTCTTGGGGATGATCTCGCCTGCCACCAGCAGCGCCACCGTTCCGATCGCGGTCGCCGCCACCACTCCCAGCCCTTCGTTTCCGTCGCCGACCGCGGCGACTACGACCACTGTTATCACGGACGTGAAAGCCACGTTGACGAGGTTGTTGCCGAGCAGGATGGTGGAGAGAAGGCGTTCGGGGTTGCCGATCATGTCCGAGACTCTGGAAGCGCCGGGTATCCCCTCGCTCACGAGGTGGGCGATTCGGGTTCGCTGAACCGACAGAAAGGCGGCTTCCGAGCTCGAGAAGAAGGCGGACAGCACCAGCAAGACCACGACCAGAAGCAGACTCAAGGGCCCAGCGTTCAACATTGCAGCAATCCCCCCGTTAGGTGTTGTGCGTCATGTTATCAGGCATCGGCGCGGGGAACGAAGGGATGGAGGGGCTGGATTCAGGCGGCGCGCTCGCGCTCGCGCCGACGCATCCGCCAAGCGGAGGACATGGCGCGGCGAGCGACGGCGGCGCTGTATCCTCGTCTCTGGAGATGCCCCCACATCCTTCGGTGAAACTTCTCATAGTCGTCTCCCGCCAGACGGCGCGCGAACTTGGAGGCGGCGGAGCGGGCGGTTGCCTCGTCGTCCAAGCCATCCACGGCGGCTTCGGCAAGATGACGAGCCACGCCCCTTTCCACCAGCTCCCAGAGAATTGCCCTTGCGCTGCGGGGGCTGCGTCTGACGCGCTCCGAGCGCCAAGCCCGAGCGAACTCGGCATCGTCCACGAGACGCTGCTCAGCGAGACGCTCGATGACGCGATCCACCACGTCAGGCTCGAACCTGTCGCCGAGCCGGCGGCGCAGCTCCGATTCGGTGCGCCGCCGGTAGCTGAGCAGGTCGAACGCCTTTGCGAGCGCTTTGGGCAGGGCGCTGACGTGCGCGGCGCTGGTCATGCTTCCTTGCCGACCAGTACGATCAGATCGTTCTCGCCGTCCGCGCCGTTGGACGTGGAGGACGACTTGCCGGTGATCAGATCCTCGATCTTGGCGGCTATGTCCGCCTCCTCTCTGAGGAACTGCTTGACGTTCTCCCTGCCCTGTCCGAGCTTGATGTCTCCGAAGGAGTAGAAGGAGCCGCTCTTCCTAATGAAGCCTCTCTCCACGCCTATCTCTAGCAGCTCGCCCTCTCTGCTGATGCCGCGATTGAACATGATGTCGAACTCGGCGGTCTTGAAGGGCGCGGCGACCTTGTTCTTGACCACGCGGGCGCGAACTCTGTTGCCAACGAACTCGCCCGCCTTCTTGAGCGACTCGGCGCGGCGCAGGTCTAGCCTGACGGAGCTGTAGAACTTGAGCGCGCGTCCGCCCGGGGTGACCTCCGGGCTGCCCCATATGACGCCGACCTTCTCGCGTATCTGGTTGATGAAGATTACAGCGCAGTCCGAGCGGCTGATGGCGGACGTGAGCTTTCTGAGCGCCTGAGACATGAGGCGAGCCTGTAAGCCTACGTGTGTGTCGCCCATGTCGCCGTCTATCTCGGCTTTTGGCACCAGCGCCGCCACGCTGTCGATGACGACGGCGTCGACGGCGTTGCTGCGAACGAGGTACTCGCATATCTCCAGCGCCTGCTCTGCGCTGTCGGGCTGAGACAGCAGCAGCTCGTCTAGGTTGACGCCGCAGCGCGCGGAGTAGGCGGGGTCGAGGGCGTGTTCGGCATCTATATATGCCGCGGTGCCGCCCATCTTCTGCGCTTCTGCCATGATGTGGTACGAGAGTGTGGACTTGCCCGAAGACTCCGCGCCGTAGATCTCGGTGACGCGGCCTCTCGGAACCCCCCCCACGCCTAGCGCCATGTCCAGCACCAGCGAGCCGGTGGGTATGGCGTCTATGGACATGTCTTCGGAGCCCTCGCCCAGCTTCATGATCGTACCCTTGCCGAAGCGTCGATCTATCTGGCCGAGCGCCATGTCCAAGGCTTCCTGTCTCTTCTTGTCCATCTCTTCCTCCCAGTTACTGCCGCCGAATGGCTTCGATCAACGATTTTCCAGAACTTTCGTTCTCCGACTATAGGACAGATTATAGCACACATGGGCGAGGGCGCAAGGGGTTCGGGCGCGCGAACAGGCGACGTTGGGATCGAATCGGGCAAATCTTCTGTTTGGACAGCCTCCCGTGAGTGTGGACGTGGGCGATTGACAGCGGGGGCAGTGTGTGATTGACTCTCAGGAATCCGAATCCGCACAGACGAAAGACGAACGGAGGCGATATGGAGCTTCGGAGTATCGCGGCGATATTCGAGAATCGGATCCCATTGAACAAGCCAGCCATCGGCATGGCGTTCGTAGAGGGTCTGCCCGATGGGGTCGACAGGATCGGCTCCGCCGTTCCGTCCAGCTGCGCCTTCTGGCGCGAGGCTGAGGGCGGGGTGTTCTACGCGGCGGCGGAAGACCACTACAACTGTCCGCTTGGGGCGATGGTGATGGGATTCGAGCTTCCGCAGGAGCAGACGGATCAGCTGATGGGTGAGGTGGGGATGATGTGCGAGTCGTCATACGTGAGGGAGGAGGAGGTCCCGAACGTCCCGAAGCTGGGCAGAAGCTCGGCGGGCGTGGTCTACGGGCCTCTGGGCCGGATGCCGCTCGATCCGGACGCTGCGCTGCTGTGGGTTACTCCGATGCAGGCGATGGTGGTGGGCGAGAGCGCTGGGCTGATCAACTGGGCCGCCGCGCCCGCTAGCGTCTATGGCAGGCCAGGCTGCGCCGTGATCCCGGTCGCGCTCGCCGATGGCAGGACGTCGCAGACGCTCGGCTGCACGGGCATGAGAATCAACTCCGGCATATCGGGCGAGTACATGCTCATGGCTGTGCCGGGCGGTCAGCTCGAATCCCTCGCCGAGTCTCTGACGAAGATCGCGGAGACGCACTCGCTGATGGAGTCGCACTACAACCAAAAGATAGCTGCTCTGGCGTGACGACGCGACACAGCGCAGTCGATTGCCGCCCGCTCGAACGCGGGGAGGCGTAAAGAAGAAAGAAGGATGAGGGTCGCTAAAATGAAAAGGACGATGAGATTGGTCGCATTCGCAATCTTGGCAGCGCTCTTGACTGCGCTGACGGCAGCCTGCGCCAGCAGCGAGCCGGCGGCGCCGGCGGGCGCTACCGCCGAGGAGGTGAGCGCGGCTATTCAGCAGGCGCTCCAGTCCCAACAACAGGGGGCGTCTGCGGAGGACGTGGCGAACGCGGTGCAGGCGGCGATGGCCGCTCAGCCCGGCGTCACGGAGGCCGACGTCTCAGAAGCCATAGCGAAGGCGCTGGCTGACAGGCCCGGCGTAACTCAAGAAGACATCCAGTCTGCGGTCGAGGCCGCCGTTGCGCGCGCGGTCCCAGCCACGACCGCGCCGACGATGGGTGGCGACATGGACAGGTATGGCGGAACTCTGCTGTATGGATCGGGCCCCAACGTGGAGCATCTGTTCCATCTCACTTACAGCGGCGGCGCCTGCGCCGGCTGGTGCATGACAGTCGGCGATCCGCTCACCGCCTACGGGCCCGATTCCGAGTGGGTGCCGGAGAAGTCGCTTGCCGAGTCTTTCTCCATGAGCGACGACAAGAGGACGATCACGTTCAAGCTCAAGCCCGGGGTCATGTTCCACGACGGAACGGAGGTGAACGCCGATGCGGTGAAGTTCAGCTTGGAGTTCGTGCTGGACAAGCAGAACGGCGCGGTCACGAGACCCGCCATCGAAGCCATCAGCAGCGTGGACGTCATAGACAATCTGACCGTGTCCATAACCACGGACGAGGTGTTCGCGCCGATCATAACCAACCTGGGGATGACCGCCGGGATGCCCGTCTCTCCGACGGCGTTCGCCGACAGGGGGCGCGAGAGCCTGGAATCGGACGGCACGGTCTCGACAGGCCCGTTCGAGGTGGAGGAGTGGGTGTCTGGAAGCCATATAGACTTCGTGAAGTTCACGGACTACCACCGAGACGGGCTGCCCTATCTGGACGCCTGGCGCTGGGTGGTGATTCCGGACGATCAGGTGCGCGCCGCCGCGCTTCAGGCGGGGGAGATACACGTAGCCGGCATCGCCCACTCCGCGCTGGACGCGATACAGGCGTCTCGCTCCGTGCCGAACATACAGGAGTTCAAGGGCTTCGCCGGGCCTAGGATGGACCACTTCAACGCCGCCAGAGCGCCGTTCGACGACATTCGCGTGCGCCAAGCGGCGCAGATGGCGATGGATCGCCACGCTTGGAACCAAGCCATGACAGGCGGCGAGGGTTTCGCGTATCGCGGCTCTCTGGTGCCTCCGAACCACGCCGCCAGCTTCCAGGTGCCGGAAGACGAGTTCCCGTATGCGTACAATCCGAAGCGCGCCCGCGAGCTGCTGGAAGACTACGCGAGCGACATGGGCATATCCCTGCCCATCAGCACGATGGCGGCGTTCACCTGCACGGAGGAGCAGAAGGCGCTGGGCTGCCATGACCTGCCCGAACGCCCGATCACCATAACGACTTCGTCCAGCGCCAACAACATCAGGCGCGCCGAGATATCCAAAGCCTACTACGATGCGGTCGGATTCGAGGTGGAGATGGACATTGGATCGGGTGACGAAGCCAAGCGCACGTTCGTCACCAAAGAGGCCAGCTTCTCGCTGAGGGGCTTCGGGCTGCGTCCGCACCCGTCGGGGACGTTCAACTCGTATCTGGGCTACGGCGGATACTGGAACAACGGCGGCTACGGAACCAGCGAGGCGCAGCTGGAGATCGACCGTCTGGTCAGGAAGGCGGCGCAGACGTTCGACCCCGAAGACCAGAACTACCTGTACCAGCAGGCGCAGCGGCTCTACATGGAGAACGCGCTGGGCGGAGTGCGCACAGCGGCGAATCCGTCCTACCACTTCATGCAGTCGGAAGTCACGTGGGCGGAGTTTCCAGATCCCAAGTGGGTCAAGTACCCGTCCGACGCCTCGCTGAAGATCCACGACGTGTGGCTGGACAGGTAATGCCCACCATCCCCATCATCCCTCGATGGGCTTGTAGGGGCGGCTCGCGGTCGTCCCTGCAAGAATCTACAAGAAGCGCGAGCCGCCCCTGCAAAAAGCCAGCTCCGTATGCGCGCTGGGGCAGCGCGGCTCGCAAGCCGACCCTGCAAGAAGCACTGGATCCGCTCGCCGCGCTTCGGAATGGCAGGGCAGGGAAGGAGCTTGGGAGACTCCCGGTGAGTAGTACATGCGCAGATACATAGCCAGCAGGCTCATACAGATGATACCGGTGCTGTTCATCATCAGCCTGATGATCTTCCTGCTGATGAGGGTTCTTCCGAACGACCCGATCTACTCGATGGCGGGGGAGGACAGCGAGGCTCTGACGCCCGAGATCCGGGAGGCGATGATGCGCGATCTGGGTCTGGATCGTCCGCTGCCGATCCAGTATCTCGCTTGGCTGAGCGGCATGGCAGTCGGCGACTGGGGCAGGTCTTTCCAGAACAAGCGACCAGTCACTTCGGAGCTTGGGGCCAGGCTTCCCCACACTCTTCAGCTTGCAGCAGCCGGATTCATCGTCTCTCTCTCGCTTGGGGTTGTCACGGGCGTCATAGCCGCGCTCAGGCGCAACTCCATAACGGACATGTTCGCCACCACCGGCGCGATGTTCGGGATAGCGATGCCGGATTTCTGGTTCGCGCTCATGCTCATCCTGCTGTTCGGCGTGACGCTGGGCATACTGCCGGTGTTCGGCTCGGAGCTGGTCTGGCAGAACCCGGTGGAGGGGCTGAAGCACATGGCGCTGCCCGCGCTCGCGCTGGGGCTGAACGGCGCGGCTACGATCATGCGGCAGACGCGCTCCTCTCTGCTGGAGGTGATGGGTGAGGACTACATACGCACCGCGCGCGCCAAGGGGCTGTTCGAACGGCGCGTGATCTGGCTTCACGCGCTCAGAAACTCCATGCTGCCGGTGGTTACCATACTCGGCATCAGGCTCGGCAACATACTCGGCGGCTCGGTGATCATAGAGACGATGTTCAGCTGGCCGGGGGTGGGACGGCTTGCGGTGTTCGCGCTCCAACGCTCGGACTACCCGGTGATTCAAGCCATCGTCATGATGTCCGCCATCGCCATTCTGGTGGCGAACCTGCTTACGGACATAGCCTACGCCTATCTCGACCCCAGAATCAGGTACGGCTGATGAGCCATCAGGCAAGTCCGGCCGAGACGGCGCGATACGGCGTCATTCGCCGCGCTGTGGGCGTTCTGCGCTCCGACACGGTCAGGCAGCTTCTTCAGCACAGGCTTTCGGTGATAGGGCTGGCGTACATCGGCATCATCCTGATCGTTGGGGTCTTCGCGCCCTGGATCGCGCCCGCCGACCCGCTGGAGATCGACCCGATCAACTCGCTGGCGCCGCCGACCCTTTCGCATCCGCTCGGACTCGACCACGTGGGGCGAGACCAGCTTTCGCGTCTGATATACGGCGCGAGGGTGTCGCTCATCGTCGGTCTGCTGTCGGTGGGGGTGGCGATTCTCATAGGCGTGCCGCTGGGCATAGTGGCGGCATACGCGGGGGGATGGGTCGATCACGCCATCATGCGGATGATAGACGCCATGATCGCCATACCGGGGCTGCTGTTCGCCATGCTGCTGCTGCTGGTCATGGGCGGCAGCGTGCTGACGGTGAGCATAGCGCTGGGGGTGAATCTGTTCACCACGCAGGCGCGGCTGGTGCGAAGTCAGGCGCTGTCGGTCAAGGAGCGCGAGTACTTCATGGCGGCGCGGATGATCGGCGCTCCCCCGTGGCGGATGCTGCTTCTGCACATGACGCCCAACTCCATCCAGCCGGTGATAGTGCAAGCCACGCTCGGCATGGGGTTCGCCATACTCGGAGAGGCGGGGCTGAGCTTCATCGGCGTGGGCGTCGAGCCGCCAATCGCCACGTGGGGCAGTATGCTCAACCTCGCGTTCGTGAACCTGAGAAGCGCCCCGTGGCTGTCGTTCGCGCCGGGCGTAGCCATCTTCCTGCTGGTATTGTCCTTCAACTTCGTGGGGGACGGTCTCAGAGACGTGCTGGACCCCAGACTGCGGGGCAGGTTCTAGTTGTACGCCGCGCCGCCATGCGCTATGCTTGGTATCCGTTTGGGACGGCGCAGGCAGCACGGAGTGAGACCATATGACAGCTTCTTCCAGCTCTGAACGGTTCAGGGGCGCGCTCGCCATACCGAGCGAGACGGAGCGGCGCGAGGTGATCGTATCGCTCGACAAGGCGGAGGGATCGGTCACCATCGAGTTCGAAGAGCCGGTGGCAGGCTCAGCCGAATGGCGCGGGCAGAACGTGATTGTGATGGACAGGCCCAAGTATCAGGAGATCCAGTTCATCACGGTGGACCTGCCCAAGGAGACGGTCAGGCTCACGTGGAAGATGAACGAGTCCAAGCTGGACGATACCATCGCGGGGGTGGTGGTCGCCAGACCGAACGCCGTTCGCGTAAGGGGCGAGAAGGGGTTCATTCTCAAGAGAGTCTAGCGCGGGGAGTGTCCCAGCGCGGGCGGGTCTAGCGCCGGGGCGGGTCCCACAGCGCGGGCGGGTCTGGCGTAGCATTTCACAAGATAGCGGGCAAGACAGCGGGGCGCAATTTGGCGCAGGCGTCAGTATGCGGCTACAATGGTATGACTGCGCGACTACTGCCTGCGGTGGCTCCTTCCGGGGGGCGCTCAGTATCCAGGAGGGGTGGCCGAGTGGACGAAGGCACCTGTCTTGAAAACAGGCATTTGCTTCTGGCAAATCATGGGTTCGAATCCCATCCCCTCCGCCATTCGACGAGCATGGGCGCGCAAGACGACCCGCGCGCGGACTGATCCTACATCCGCGCGCGACCTACCCTAACCCTAACATGCCGCCGCGCTCACAGGCTCTTCGGCGAACTCGGGCATCACCTCTTTGGTGAACATCTCGATGCAGCGCAGCGTCTTGTCCTGATCTAGGCCGGCTGCGCCGAACTTGCCGAAGATGCGCTCGATCCCCTTCGATCTCAGAACCTCCAGCCTTTCGCACACCACTTCGGGAGTGCCGACGAGCGGGCGTATGCCCTCCTGCCGAGCGCGCTCAGCGGCGATCTGCCTGTCTCGGTCTCGATGCGCCCAGTGCTTGTAGTTGTCGGGTATGACGCCGTTCTTGTCTGCCGGGTTGCCGATTCTGTGGAACTCCTCGTTGATCAGCGCCTCCAGGCCGGCTATGTCGCTCTCCGCCTCTTCCATAGTGGGGGCGACGTAGACGTTGGCGCTCACGGGCAGGTCTATATGCTCGTGCGGGTTGCCGTAATGCTCCATGCGCTCGTGCCACATCCGAACGACTCGCGGGGTCTGGCCCAGCGTGGTGGTCGGGCCTCCCACGAGTATGGGAACGCCTATCTTGGCGGCGTAGTCCACGCTCTCGGGGCTGGTGCTGACGGCTATGTAGATGGGCGGGCCGGGCTTCTGGACGGGCTTGGGTATGACCCATATGTCTTCTATGTCCACGTATTCGCCCTTGTAGGTCAGCTTGCCGTCTTCCCAGCACTTCTGGACGACTTCGAGATACTCCTTGAAAAGCTCTCTGGACTTGGTGATATCTATCCCCATTCCGTGGAACTCCTGCGCCTGATAGCCTGCGCCCACGCCGAGGTTGAACCTGCCGTTGGACAGGATGTCTATGGTGGCTGCCTCCTCCGCGACCTGAACGGGGTTGTGGAACGGCAGTATGACGATGGACGTGCCGATCCGCGCGCTGGTAGTCCTTGCCGCCACTGCGCCCATGAACGAGAAGATTCCCGACAGGATGCCGTGTCGGGAGAAGTGATGCTCGCCGAGCCAGATGTCCTGTATGCCCAGACTGTCGGCGTACTCCACCTGTTCGAGCGCGTTGGTCAGCGTCTCGCTCCCCTCCACGTCCTGATGCCACCGAATTACGTCGAACATGCCGAATCTCATAATGGGCTCCTTTCGCTCAGCGCTTCGCCAGCCATTTTCAGGCAAATTCCGCAGTAAAGCAACCTCGACCAGTGAGCGGCGGTCTGCGCTCTGCATCGAACGCCTTTCGTGCGCTACAATACACCTGTCACACATCATACCTGTCATACATCATGCACGCAGGGGCAGCAACATGAAGATACACGAATATCAGGCGAAGGGCGTCTTCGCCAAGTATGGGATTTCCGTTCCGCGTGGGCGGGCAGCCAAGACGCCGGACGATGCCGCTCGGATCGCGGACGAGCTGGGCGGGCGCGCCGTGGTCAAGGCGCAGGTACACGCGGGCGGACGGGGCAAGGCGGGGGGCGTCAGGGTGGTCGAGTCAGCCGCGGAGGCCGCGGAGGCCGCGGAGGCGCTCATCGGCTCGACGCTGGTCACGTTCCAGACTGGGCCTGAAGGCGTTCCCATCGGCAGCGTCCTCGTCGAGGAGGTCGTGGACGTGGAGACGGAGATGTACGTGGGCATGGCCATAGACGGCTCGGCTGAAGGCGTGGTCGCCATCGCCAGCGCAGCCGGAGGCATGGAGATCGAACAGGTGGCGGAGCAGACGCCGGAGAAGATAATCAGCGTGGCGGTCGATCCCGTCCTCGGTCTTCAGCCGTTTCAGGGGCGCAAGCTGGCATACGGGCTTGGAGTGGCAGACTCTCTGAACCGCCCGGTGGCTGCGCTCATGTCCGCGCTGTACAGGCTGTTCGAGGAGAACGACTGCTCGCTGGTCGAGATCAACCCGCTTGGGGTGACGGCGGACGGGCGCGTCCTGGCGATGGACGCCAAGATCGACATGGACGACGACGCTATGTTCAGACACCGCGACATCGCGGGTATGCGCGACGTGAGTCAGGAGGACGCGCTCGAAGTGGAGGCGAGCGAGTTCGACATCAACTACGTGAAGCTGGATGGGGACGTGGGCTGTATAGTGAACGGCGCGGGGCTGGCGATGGCCACGATGGACGTTACTCACGCCGCCGGAGCGTCGCCCGCCAACTTCTTGGACATAGGCGGCGGCGCGGACGAGGAGAAGGTCGCCAAAGCGCTGGAGATCGTGCTGAAGGACGCCAACGTGCGCCGCGTGCTGGTGAACATCTTCGGCGGAATCCTGCGCTGCGACGTGGCAGCGCGCGGCTTGGTCATGGCGTCCGAGAGGATGCGGGGAAAGATGCGCCCAATGGTGGCGCGGATGCTGGGAACCAACGCGGAAGAGGGGCGCGAGACGCTCGCCAACTCGGGACTAGACGTGGTTCTGGTCGACGACCTCAACCAAGCGGCTGATGCCATCAGGAAGGCGCGATAGTCGGGGGGGCAGCCCCCCTCTTGGTCTTCCCGCAAAGGGGGAGAAGGAATCGACTCGACCTCCCTGCCAATCGGGGGAGAAGGAATTGGCAAGCGGTGGGGCATTGTCGATTGCGCCAGCTTGGTCTGCATTTGTGAACGGGGGTCTCTGTTCGTGTTGTCTTTCGATGGAGACTTTACACAAGCTCAAGTGAAGCTCGGATTTCGAGCGCTGGGTACAGGAGTGAATAGATGAGCATACTGGTTGGCAGGGAAACGAAGCTGATGGTTCAGGGAATCACCGGGCGCGAGGGGAGCTTTCACGCGCTGCGCTGTCGAGAGTACGGCGCGAATCTCGTGGCAGGGGTAACTCCGGGGCGCGGCGGCCAGATGTTCGACGGCGATGTTCCCGTGTTCAATTCGGTGGAACAGGCGGTTGCCGAGACCGGAGCGGACGCCTCGCTGATCTTCGTTCCGCCTCCGTTCGCGGCGGATGCTATCGTGGAGTCCGCAGACGCGGGCATCTCGGTCATCGCCTGCATCACGGAGGGGATCCCCGTGATGGATACGGTGCGCGTGGTGCGATATCTCAAGGGCAAGGCGACCACGCTCATAGGTCCCAACTGCCCGGGCGTCATCTCGCCGGGAGAGAGCTTCAAGATGGGCATTATGCCCGGTCACATTCATCTGGCAGGGCGCATGGGGGTCGTCTCACGCAGCGGCACTCTGACCTATGAAGCCGTCGGACAGCTGACGGATCTGGGCATCGGGCAGTCGACCTGCGTGGGCATCGGCGGCGACCCTGTGAACGGCTCTTCTTTCGTGGATATCCTGCGGATGTTCGAGGACGACCCCGACACGGACGGGGTGGTTATGATCGGCGAGATAGGGGGCAGCAGGGAGCAGGAGGCGGCGGAGTTCATCGCCCAAGAGCTGACCAAACCGGTTGCCGCGCTGATAGTGGGCCAGAGCGCTCCTCCGGGCAAGCGCATGGGACACGCGGGCGCGATCATCACAGGCAGCGCGGGCCGCGCCAGCGAGAAGGTAAAGGCGCTGGACGCCGCCGGCGTGTCCATAATCCCCGCGCCGGGCGAGATAGGCGTCACCGTACAGCAGATGATGAGCGGGCGCTAAGGGGTCAGCTCGCCGTCAGGCGGAAGCGCCAGAGCGCGAATGCCAAGAACGCCACGCCGAACAGCAGCAGCGCCGCCATCTCCTGAGTGACGTCTCCGAACTCCGCTCCGAACAGCATCAGCTTGTTGAAGCCCGTGTTCGCCCAGCCGTGAGGCGTTATCTTCGCCAGCGACTGCATCCACTGGGGGGTTATGAACAGAGGCCACCAGCAACCGCCGAGCGGGGCCAAGGTGAGCGACGCCAGCACGCCCGCGGTGGCAGCCGCCCGTACACTGCTCACCAAGCTCGCCAGCAGCAGCCCAAACGCCGATGACGCCAAGACCATGAGCGCGGATATGACGATGACCGCCGCGGGCGACGCTCCCAAATCTATGTCGAACGCCACTATCCCGACAGTCCACATTACCGCTAGCTGCGCCACGCCCCTGTAGGATGCGCCGATGAACTTTCCCAGCACGATGGCCTCTCGGCGCGTCCCGTTGGACATAAGCCGCTCAAGCGTGTTGGTCTGCCGCTCGCGCGCTATCGCCTCCGCGCTCATGGCGGCGGCGAAGAATACGAACATGGTCAGGTAGCCCGGCAGTGTGAAGTTGGAGGCGTTGAACGGCCCGACCTCTCCGACCGTCTCGACCTCGAACCGTATCGCGTAGTCGCGGCTACCGAGAGCTGCGCTCCAGTCTATGGCATCCAAGTCTGCCTGCCCTGCCTCGCCCAGCAGGGAGAGCGCGCTGTAGGTGTTCTGAACGGCCGCCAGCTCGCCGGCGACGTGGTCGGCGAAGCTCCGCAGCGCCGCCGCCGATTCGGCGGAGCCGCCGCCAGTCACCACTTCGAGCGTGGCGGGTCTGCCTTCTGTCAGCGCCTGAGTGAAGCCGACGGGGAACGATACGAACCCGTCCAAATCGCCACTCTCGACTTGTGCCAACGCTTCGTCGTAGTCCAGCTGTCTGATCGTGAGCGGGGACTCCGCGATCATCCCCGCCATCAGCGTCTCTCCGGCTTCGGTCTCTTCCTGCGAAGATACGGTGATCGTCAGCGGGCTGTCGTCAGGCCCCTGGCCGCTCAGCGCAAGCGTGAAGCCGATGACGAACAGGAACGGGAACAGGAACGAGAAGCCGACGGCGAATCGGTCCTTGAAGAATATCCTGGTGTCTTTGGCGGCTATCAGCAGCGCCTGATGTAGGACTGTGGGCATCGTCCTACCTGCCCGTCTCGGTCACGCGGAACAGGGCGCGCGCTATCGTCAGCGCGACTGCCGCCACGCCGCCAAGCGCCAGAATGCCGACTCCCTGCTGGGCGAGGCTCTCTCCAGCGGACAGGACGGCGGACATGGACTCGATGGCGTAGCGCGTGATGGTGAGCCGCGCCAGCGTCGCCAGCGGTCCATCCGCGCCCACGTCGAAGAACGTGCCTCCGAACACGGTCATAAACATGGTGAAGACCACCGCCGCCCATACAGCCTGATCGCGCGTGCGCGCCAGCGCGCCGATCACCAAGCCGATCGCGCTGACCGCCGCCGCCACGCACACCGACAGCGCGAGCAGCTCGGCGTAGTCCACGAGACCGCCTATCCTCAGCGCGGCGAACGCCAGCGTCAGAAGAATCACCGCCTGAAACATCGCGCGCAGCGCAGCGGACAGAAACTTGCCGATGAAGAGCTTGGTTACGGTCAGGCGAGTGGTCATCAGCCGTTCGAGGGTGCCGATTCGCCTCTCTTCGACCAGCGTCTGAGCGCCAAGTGTGATCGAGAACATCAGGAACATCACCAGAAGGCCGGGTACGAGCCTGTCCAGAGCGCTGGGACGCTCATCGTGTACGGCGCGCTCGACTACGCGAATCGGCGGGTTCTGTCGAACGCGCTCGAGCGTCTCTGCGATGGCGCGCTCGACGTCGGCGCGCTCGATGTTGGAGCCGGACGTCGCGTCTAGGACTGTCCCCCGAAGCTGCGCCTCTCCGCTCATGCGCTGGGCAACCGCTCGGACGATGCCAGCCACGATCTGCCCCGTGTCGCCGCCGCTGCCTCTCTGCCGGAACAGCAAGGGTTGGGGCGCGCCCGAATCGAGCGACTGGCTGAATCCGTCGGGTATGACCACTGCCATGGTGATGGCGGAGCGTTCCAGCGCGGCGTTGGCGTCTTGGGGCGCGCGCTCTCTGACCGTGATCTCGTCCAGAGAGTCCAGACGCTGAATCAGCGCCCTCGCGTGAGCGCCGCCGTCGAGGTCGACGATGTCGGCGGTGGCGCTGAAGCTGCTTTCGCCGCCGAACGCGCCGTACATCAGCGCGAACAGGGCTATGGGCAGGGCTATGCTGAGCGCCAGCTCGCCTCGGTCTAGTACGTAGAGTTTCAGCTCCAGCAGGGCGATGTGCAGCGGCATGGATCGGCGGCTAGTCTCTGAGGCTGCGGCCCGTCAGGTCTAGGAACACGCTTTCGAGCGTCACCTGATCGGGGTCTCCGATGCGCGCCTTCAGCTCGCGGGGAGCGCCAAGGCTGATCAGCCGACCGTGATCCATGATTCCGATTCGGTCACACAGCCGATCCGCCTCCTCCATGTAGTGGGTGGTGTACAGCACGGTCATGCCGCCGTCGCGCAGGCTCTCCACCGTCTCGAAGATGTGGTTGCGCGACTGTGGATCTATGCCCACCGTAGGCTCGTCCAAGAACAGCATACGCGGACGGTTCATCAGCGCGATGGCTATGTTCACGCGCCGCTTCATGCCGCCGGAGAACTTATCCACCTTGTCTTTGGCGCGGTCGGCGAGTCCGACTGTTTCGAGGTTCTGGCGCGCCGCCGCCTTCGCCTCGCGGCCGCTCAGCCCCGCCATGCGCCCAAAGAAGATCATGTTGTCGCTTGCCGAAAGCTCGGGATAGAGCGCGAGCTCCTGTGGACAGACGCCTATCAGCCGGCGCACCTCGTCTCCCTGTCTGCCGACCGAGAATCCGCCGATGGTCACGTCTCCGGCGTCTGCTTGGAGAACCGTCGAGAGCATTCGGATGGTGGTCGTCTTTCCCGCGCCGTTCGGACCGAGCAAGCCGAATATCTCTCCCTGTCGGATGGTGAACGAAACGCCGTCCACCGCCTGCGCGCCGTCGAACGCCTTGTGCAGGCTGCTTGCCGTCAAAAAATCTTGCGCTGCGGTCACGTCTTCCACCGGTCACGTGGGTCTTGGGCGTGTGAGTCTTGGACATTGTAGAGAAGCGAGCCGCCGATGCACAACTCGGGCGGGCGCGAGGGAGCGCGGCGGCGGCCTGGGCTTCGCTCACGCCGCAAGGCGGGCGGCGCGCTCTCGACGGTGGATTCGAGCGGGCTGTGAAGCGCTATGTCGAGGTCTGGCGCAGATATGGCGACGGTTTGGGGCTGTCTTTGCCGTCGTAGTGCGCTTGGCTGATAGCGCGCCTGAGCAGCTTGCGCGCCATGGCAGTTTGACCGATGCCGTTTGCCTTTGCCAACGACCTGAGTTTGACCACGTCAGGGCAATCGAGACGAACCACGAAAGACGACCCCAATGGCTTCTCGATAAATGCAGGTCCGGGCACCGGTTCTGAGTTCTCGTCGGTGACGCTGTGAGTATCCCAGTATTCGGCTGCCTCTTCGATCTCGGACTCAAGATAATGGCGTGTGGGCATCGGCTGTTCCTATATGATTCGGGTTAGCTCTGTCGTCTGAGTCGCCTGCGCTCGCTGCTGTCAGATGGTCTGGCAGTGACGATTATACCAGCAACCATTTTGTGGGTGGGTCGTCACCCTCACCCTAGCCCTCTCCCGTCAAGGGAGAGGGGAGTTCTGTTAGCCCTACACCACAAGGCGCGCGGCGTGGTCTGCGCTCGGCGCCATGCACGGATGGCTTGGCGGACGGCTTCGTAGGTTCGCTCGTCGAAGTCGAGCAGGTCAAAGACGAACTCCGCGAGTTCTTGGGTGATGGTCATGCGGCGGGGGTCTTGGTCTGAACTGTGATCTTCAAGACGTGTGGAATGAGCAGGATTTTCACGGCATTCAGGAAGCGGCGTGTTCGGTGATCTGTACGCAGGCTGCCGCGGTCCGAAGCTCTTCGACCTTCCCGATGGCGAAGTATGCTCGGGAAGTTGTGATGTGAGGCTTGAGTTTGTTGATCCAAATGGCAATGTCGCTGTCCGATAAGTTGGGGTACTTGTCCTTGAGGAAGAACGCCGTCGAAAGTTCCTCTAGCGTGCGCGTGTCATTGCATGACACCTTCTTAGCCACGAATTGAATGGCTTCTTCGTAACGCTTCTCCGATCGTGCGGCGGCTTGATCTCCCCAGTGGCCCAGATCGAATGACGGGCCGTATATGGAACGCGGCTTGATGTCCAGCATCAGCCTCGCCCTCATCTTGGCGAGCTCGTTTCTGAGATCGAAGCTGAATGGCCCATGCAGGTAGAGTACGAACTGGTATCCCATAGGGACTCCCATTAGGTCCTGGAGGAACAGAACGGATTTCTGTATGTGAGTTTGGCCCGCCCAGCTTCCCTCGTTTTGCATGGCCTGAATGAGTCGGCAGATCAGAGCCTGTCGTTCTGACTGTTGCATCGGTTCCATGTTTACCCTCCGTTGCCACTGGCAACCAAGATATCATCCTTATCAGCGTCGAGCCATCTTCTAGCATCTGATACCTGAGACGGATCCATTAGGACAACGCCAACGTTTGCTAAGGGGATGCTGCCCAGCAGATCCGAGACCGTTTCTGATGATGAAACATTCCCGCGCGAGTCGGTGACCGGAAAAGCTGCCGCTGGGTCGAGCTGCGTATGCTCTCTCTTTCGCACCGAGTCTTCTCCGTATTCCTCTACGCAGGCGCTGAATATAGTCGTCAGTGGGTCATCGTGATTTTTCCTGTCAGCCGGATTCGTCGTGTAAACAGGTCTGAAGTGTCTTCTTTTCGAGATCCGGCTGGCGTGTACGTGTCCAGGGGCGGATGGGTCACTCGCAGCCTGATAGATTACTTGTAGGATTTCATTGTCAGTCAGACGCTGCAACTCGTTCTCTTCGGTAGGAAACTGCCCGTTCGGAAGCCAATCTCGGAGAAACTCTTCAAGATGAAGGTCGTAAGCTATTCTGACCCGGTGATAGTACACCTGCATGAACATGAAGTACCTAGCGAGAAGGAGAGCTTCGGCGGCGTGAATGCCGCCTTCTTCGATTCCGAGCGTTGGCGCGTCCGAATCCTGGTCTGCGGGGAGTATCCGCATAGTTTCTATCAGACGATGATGGTCGAATCTCCCGTATGCCACTCCAGCATGATGAGAGTCTCGCAGAAGATAGTCCATTCTGTCGACGCCAAACGCCTCACCGCTGATTATCTCAGACAGCAACGCTTCCCAATCGGAGAACGATTCGTCACGCATCTTCTCTGGACCAACCGCAATCTTGGCGACGTCCTTCGGGTTCAAGGGAGGACGCATACATTCCCATATCTCCTTCATAGAATCGCTCAAGACCAGCCGAGCAGTGATTTTCTCGTGGTTCCAGTCATTGGGCAGCAACTCTATCTCTGCGGCGTGAGAGAATGGCAGATGTCCTATGTCGTGGCACAGGGCGGCCATTCGGAGGACTTTGCGCCAGTAGCTTCTCTCGTCAGCTGGTATCTGACGAACAAAGCTGGCGATCGACTCGTGCAAGTTGTACTCGGCAGTGACTACATCGTAAACCCGTCCAGCTAACTCCATCACGCCCAGGCTATGCTCGAACCGCATATGGGTTGCGCCCGGGTAGATCAAGTAGGACATCGCCAACTGATGGATATGTCGGAGTCTCTGCACTGAGGGTGAGTCGAGCGCACGACGTTCATGGCTGTCCAATTTGATGAATCCGTGTATCGGGTCCCTGATCTCGTGATATGGTCCGGCTACCAAGCTGACCCCTCCACACGTGCCTGTCCGAGGTCCTTCTATGCAGGCGATTATAGGTCATCTGTTCGCATAATGCAAGAACCTAAATCGACTCTCCGCTATACTGACAGGCGCGCGCGGCTTGGCTCTCAGGCGATTCCGCGCGCGCCGCTCTCTTGACGATGGAGGCTGTTTCCGTTTTGTGGGTGGGTCGTCACCCTCACCCTAGCCCTCTCCCGTCGAGGGAGAGGGGATTTCCGTTAGCTCTACATCACAAGGCGCGCGCGGCGTGGTCTGCGCTTGCCGCCATGCACTGATGGCTCGGCGCACCACTTGGCGCTCAGGCGGCGGACGGCTTCGTAGGTTCGCTCATCGAAGCCGAGCAGGTCGCATACGACGCGGCGGTCGAGCAGGGCGCGGCTGGGGTCGGCATCGGCTATGTATGCGGGCTTCAGCTCCCTATCACGGAAGTCCTCGAAGATTTCTTCTGCCGTGGCAAGCTGGGCGTCTGTCAGTGTTCGTAAATCCAGCACGGGCAGGGTTTCGGAGGAGCGGATGGTTACTATTCCACGTCCATCTTGCTGGCGGTTGGCATGATTCCAGAACAGTAGCAGGCCCAAGGTGGAGTTGGACCATAGAATGAATGGAAGGTCGAAGCGCACATCCTCGAAAATCACATTGGGCCAAGCTCTGCCTCCTATGCTCTTGTATTCGGTGAATGCGACTGCAAGAGCTTGGGAGCCGAACCCGAAGTCCTGATTCAGATGCGCGCGGCTAGCGGTTGCCCAGATAGCCGCCGCCTTGTCTTCCATCCCGCGCCGAACACGCAGCTGCGAATCGGGTTCGCAGATCATCCACGTCTCTTTCTTGGCATTGTGATTCCACAGCGATGGATATGTCGCCGTCGGGCTGGGAGCGGACTTGTCGAATGGGCCGCGCGGAAGTGGGCCAGTAATGTCGCGGTGAACCATGCCCATCTTCCCAATATCCTCAACTGGAATCGTCGGCAGTTCGAGAGTCGTCGGCTCTCCGGGCAATCGGAGTTTCGAGTTAGCGAGCGCGTATGCGGTTTGGGCTAGGGCGTAATCGGATACGCGAACTGCGCCCCAAGGTTTCCCGTCGACTCGGGCGGACACTTCCAGCGCGGAACCGATCGAATCGTCGCCTATCTCGATGTACGTGCCGCCGTATGGACCATCTTCGACGTTCCTGATTGTCCGATTCTCAACGATGCTTTTGGCTGTTGCGTTGCTTTGCGCGAATCCCACAGGACGGGATTTCAGGGATACGAAACGGTCTCGCTGCACGGCGGTTTCTTCCGCCCCGATTTTGCGAGCAACGACAAGGCATTCTGCTATGCTTGTATCCGACGAGAACGATATATCCTTGCCGTTGGCGGCGATGCTGAGAACGGTCAGGTCGGTGTATCGCTCGGCGAGCATCTTTCTGAACTTCTGCCAAGACAGCCCAGCGGCGGCTGACAGGGGCAGAACCAGAGCGAGCGTTCCGCCGGGCTTGAGCTTACGGTCGGCGAGGGCTGCGAACGCGGACGCTATGCCCGCGTTGCCGTGATAGCATGTCCCCTTTCCCATTTGGTTGATTCTACCGCCCATAGCCGTCTGATCTGCCCTCGTCGCGCCGAAAGCGGCGAACGCGGGATTGGTCACGTCGGCATGAGCGCCCTCGTGGTTCGTCGCCCGGGTAAACGGCGGGTTCATTATCACAAGGTCGAAGGCCTCGTCCTGCACGTCGACCATTATTTGGGCGGCTGTCTCTTCGCCTACGCTTCCGGTTCGCATGGCTGGGTCGCTGGTGTTGAACAGGGTCATGGTCGCGGACGACTGGAGCAGCTCCAGCGAGCCGATGCGCACGCTGCCATCTTCCTGCCGACCGTAGGCGATGGTGTAGAGGCGCGACCTGCCAAATCCGAGGGTGGGCTGCGCGCCGGAGAGGGTGGATCCGGTTATGTGTATGGCGGAGGGCATGACGTCGCAGCCGTACAGCACCTCTTCCATCATGGCGGGGTGGAGGGCTGCGAGGTCTCCGCCGGCGCGCTCGTGTCGGGCGGCTGTCTGATCATAGACGGCGGACAGCAGCGCGCCGGTGCCGCAGGCGAAATCGCCTATTCTCAGCTTGCTGATTGCCGAAGCGTCCGACCAGTCCACGTTCATCTTGGATACGGCGATGCGCGCCAGCAGCGCAGCGGACTCGGGCAAGGTGTAGAAGGTGGCGAGGAACTTGCGGTCGGCTATGAGCCGCTGGAAGATGCGCCCCGTGAGGTCGTGCGCCTGACTTGCGCCTGTGGCGGCTACTTCTTCGACGGTGGATCTGAGGTTCGTCAGCAGCTGCGCCGCCTCCGCTGCGGGCAGCTGCTCCACGATGTCGTGGGCGATTGCGAATATGGGCCAGTAGTTTATCTCCAGAATCCGCTCCCAAGCGTCCAGCATCCCGCTCTTGGGACTTCGGGAAGAGGTGGAGCATATCTGCGACAGGGGCTTCACGTCGTGCCAACCGACAAGGCGCTCGTGGAACACCATGGCGTTGGCGACGATCGCGCCCGCCATGCGGTAGGTCTGCACGACTTCGGACATGCCGAGCAGACTCGCCACGCTCGCGGTGACGTCTGGCTTGGACTCGCCTAGCTGTTCTAGGATGGACGCGGCGCGGTTTATGCCCTTTTCCAGCGCGTCCGCCGCCTCTTTCACCACGCGCTCGGGAACGGCTATCAGCCTGATGACGTCCGCTAGGTCTTCGACGGATCCCTCTATCCAGCCGGATTCGGGGAAGCGGACGCCGTCCGAGTAGAGGACGCAGTAAGACAGGCGCGCCGTGGATACGGCGGCGTAGAGGTCGGCGGCGTCTGCCACGTCGTCCGGGTATCTGAGCGCAATCGCGGAGTCGATCTGCCGAGCGGCTGCGACGACATCTAAGCCGAGCCGCTCGCGCGCTTCGCTCTCTGCGCTGTAGGCGGGCATGAACTCGGCTTCGATCACCACGGGCGAGCGGTCCGTGGCGGTGATGAGTATGTCGAGCTGAAGGCCGGGCTGATCGACTATCTGGCGCGTGTTCTCCGAGCGAACGGCGCAGCTGGGCAGCATCCTTTCGAGAATGTTTCCCAAGGCGTTGTTCGCGCTCGGCTCGGTCTGTCGGGGCATTCTACCCTCCCGCGCTCGATTTCGTCTGTGCGGGCGGGATGCGCGCTCCCAGCCGCGCCGCGCTCAGTTGAAGCGGTTCATGGCGGCTTCGACGCCCTCCGCCATGAGCGTTAGAACGGCGTCCGCGCCGCGCTCTATCGCCTCATCGACCAGCTCACGGTCCTGGGCGGATGGCTCGCCAAGCACCCAGCCCACCATGTCGCCGCCCGGAGGAGGGCGGCCGACTCCGATTCGCAGGCGGGCGAAGTGCTGGCTGCCAAGCGCGGCTATGATGGACTTGATTCCGTTGTGTCCGGCCGCGCCGCCGCTGGGACGAAGGCGCAGTCTGCCCGGGGGAAGCGCGGTCTCGTCATGTACTATCAGCAGCCTGTCCTGCGAGACGTGGAATCTGTCCAGCAGGTACTCGACCGCCGCGCCGCTGCCGTTGACGTGGGTTCGCGGCTTTGCGAGGGCGAGTGTATGCGCGTCCACCCTGCCCACTCCGAGCCGCGTCGTGGAGTGGGCGCGCAGGATTTGGATTCCGCGCCGCTCGGCGAGCAGGTCCACCAGCCACCAGCCGGCGTTGTGGCGCGTCTTCAGATAGTGCGGCTCGGGGTTGCCCAGTCCGACGACTATCAGGTCGGGGGTGGGCAGGTCGCCTTTCAGTCTGCGATTTCGTCTGAACGGGTTGGGGACGAAGGACAATCTCGAATCACCGAAGGAGGCCGTACACCCGCCGCGGGGCTACGAGAACGATCACCGCCTCTTGGTCTATCATCGCCTGATCGTACTCTTCCCAGCTCGGATGCTCGGTGTGGCTGCACGCCATATAGACTCTGCGCAGCATGAGACGCATCCGCTCGGCGTCCGTACTGCCGTAGTCGAACAGCGCCGCGCTGCCCTCTACGGATACCCACTGCCGCCAGTCTTCGGAGACTGCCAGCACGGTGCAGCGGGGATCGCGGCGCAGGTTGCGAATCTTCTGCGAGCGCGGATAGACGGAGACGAAGGCGGCGTGTCCCTCGTATGCTCCGCACACCACTATGGACGAGTGGGTCGCTCCGTCCGGCCGCCTCGTGGATATGACGCCTCTGTGGTGGGATTCCATGAAGGGCCTTGCGTCTTCGAAGTTCATACGGCGTCTCCTCGTTCGGCTTTGTCCGGCTTTGTTCGTCTTTCCGAAGTCCATTCTACCCGAGCGCGCGCGCTAGGTCGGTGATGATGTCCTGCGCGGATTCGATGCCGCAGGACATTCGTATGAGGCCGTCGTGGATGCCGGAGGCGGCGCGCTCGGCAGGGGTCAGCGCGCGGTGCGAGGTCTTGGCGGGGTGGGAGATGGTGGTTCGCGCTTCGCCGAGGCTGGGCGCGAGGGCGATCATACGAAGCGAGCGAACGAACGCGGACGCCTCGCTGGGATCGTCGAACTCGAACGATACCATGTGTCCGAAGCGCGCGCCGAACATGGAGCGCGCCAGCTCGCGCTGAGGATGGTCTGGCAGGCCCGGATAGTGGACTGCGGAGACTTTTGGATGGGCGGCGAGAAATCCGGCGGCGTGCATGGCGTTGTCACATGCGCGCTCGATTCTGAGCGGCAGGGTTCGCAAGCCGCGCGTGATCAGCCACGCGGCGAAGGGGTCGAGGGTGTTTCCCCATCCCCTGTTGGCGAGTCTCACCTGCATGGCGAGATCGGCGCGCGCCGCGACTGCTCCGCCAGTAACGTCCGAGTGGCCGCCGAGGAACTTGGTGGTGGAGTGGATAGCCACGTCCGCGCCGAGATCGAGCGGGCGCAAGAGCAGGGGCGTAGCCAGTGTGTTGTCCACCGCCACGCGCGCGCCGCGCTCGTGGGCGAGGCGGCTTATGGATTGGACGTCCGACAGGCGCAGCAGCGGGTTGGTTATGGACTCGACCACAACCAGCGCGGGTTCGAGATTCAGCGCAGTCTCCACCGCGTCCAGATCGGTGGCGTCCACGAACTGGGTGCGGACGCCGAGCCGGGAGAGCTGATCCCTCAGCAGGGTGTTCGTGCCGCCGTACAGGTCGCTGGCGGCTAGGATGGAGTCGCCGGACTTCAGCATGGACAGCAGGGTGACGCCCATCGCGCCCATGCCGGAGGCGAAGGCGACGGCGTCATCCGCGCCCTCCAGCTGGGCGATGACGCGCTCCAAGATCGACACGTTGGGGTTGGCGTCTCGTGAGTAGATGAAGCCTTCTTCGCGCCCCTCGTAGATGTCGTCTATCTGTTCGAGGCTCTCGATCTGGAACACGGAGCTTTGATATATGGGGGCGACGAGCGGCCTGGTGACGGACGGGATGTCCGAGCCTGCGGCGGCGCAGATCGCATCTATGGATTGCAGTGGGGAGCGTAGTGGGGATGGCTGCTGCGGTTGGTCGGTCATTCGTCCTCCAGTGTCACGTCGCCGCTCTGCCCGCCTGTCTTTCTGACCAAGCGGACGGATTCTATGCGCATGGCGCGGTCGACTGCCTTACACATGTCGTAGATGGTCAGCGCCGCCACGCTCACGGCTGTGAGCGCCTCCATCTCTACGCCCGTCTTGCCGGTTGTGCGAGCGGTTGCGCTGATCTCGACTGCGCTCTCGGCTTCGTTCAGATCGAAGTCCACGCCGATCTTGTCTATGGGCAGCGGGTGGCACAGGGGGATGAGCTGGGATGTGTTCTTGCCGCCCATGATGCCGGCTATTCGCGCCACGCCGAGAACGTCGCCCTTGTCGAATGCGTTGGCTCGGATCAGCGCGAGCGTCTGCGGGCGCATGGCTACGCGGCCTCTCGCCACCGCCTCGCGCTCGGTGTTCGGCTTCCATCCGACATCCACCATCTGGGCGCTGCCGGACTGGTCTACGTGTGTCAGCTTCGGCTGGCGCGCGCTCATCGCCTGCCGCCTCTGCGCTGCTGTCGGGAGCGGCGCGGCTGAGAGCGGGGCGCTCGGCGCGCGCCGCCCGTCGTCCTCTCGTACTCCTCGTCCACCGCCAGATCGTCCGCGCTGGACGCCGCCACCGCCAGCGCGTCGGCGCGCTCGTTGCCCGGATCGCCTGCGTGTCCTCTGACCCAGCGGATCTCCACTTCGTGCCTTGCCAGCAGGTCGAGCAGGCGCGCCCAAAGGTCGGGGTTTATGGCGGCTTCGCTCTTGTTTCGCATCCAGCGGTTGGCGCGCCATCGCCTCGCCCAGCCCTTGTTGACGGCGTCCACGATGTATTTCGAGTCGCTGTACACCGTGACGGCGCAGGGGCGTTTCAGGGCTTCCAGCCCCTCTATCACCGCCAGAAGCTCCATGCGGTTGTTGGTGGTGTGTCGAAAGCCGCCGCTCAGCTCGGTGCGATGCTGTCCGAGTTGGAGTACGACGCCGTATCCGCCTGGTCCGGGGTTGCCCGAGCAGGCGCCATCGGTATGTATGGTGACGCGCTGGTTCATTTCGCTTCCATTCTAGCATCAAGTCTAACATCTAGTCCGCTCGTTGACCTGCGTTTCGGGAGGCAATAGAATTCGGATAACCGTCGGAAGGTGAAGGGAGCGGCTATGCCCGTAGATTACGAGAAGCGCGGACACGTGGGCTGGGTGACGATAAACAATCCCGCCAAAGCGAATATACTGGACAGGCAGATCTCTTTCGAGATAGCCGAGATATGGAAGGAGATCTGGGACGACCGCGATATTCGCGTGTCCATTCTGACGGGGGTGGGCGACCGCCACTTCTGCGCGGGCCACAATCTGGCGTCAAGGCCGGACGTGACGGCTGAGGAGCGCGAGCGGCTGCGCGCCGAAGGGGTGTTCTGGCCACTGGCGGGAACGGTGAACGGAGCGAGGATAGGCGCGGACGGCAGGCTGGGAGACCACTATCCGCAGATATACAAGCCGGTGATAGGGGCGATAAACGGCTGGGCGGCGGGGGCTGGCTTCTACCTGATGCTGACGTCCACGGACATTCGCATAGCCAGCGCGGAGAACGCGCGCTTCAAGTTCGCGCTGCTCAGTCAAGGCTGGGTGGGCGGCGGGCCAGGGGCGACCTACCTGACCCGCCAGATAGCTCACGCGGACGCGATGCGAATTCTGCTGATGGACGAGCCGTTCGACGCGAAGGAGGCGCTGCGGATCAATCTGGTCAACGAGGTGGTGGCGCACGAGCGGCTCATGTCTAGGGCAGAGGAGCTTGCGGCGCACATCGCGGCGCTGCCGCCGCTGGCAACTCGGATGATGAAGGAGCTGGCGCTGAGGTTCCGCGATATTCCGGTGACGGAGGCGTGGCGCGTGCAGACGCTGATGAACGCGCTGCTGACTCAGATGACCGCGGACGGGGACGAGGGGCGAGCGGCGTTCTTGGAGAAGCGGCCGCCGCAGTTCACAGGCTCCATTCGGCAGAAGGGGGAGCCATACGCGGAGGCGACGCCCGAAGAGCGCGCGCGTCTGGACGAGATACGGCGCGAGCTGCTGGGCTAGTCCTGCGGCGGGAATATCTCAGTCAGGAAGTCTATCACGAGCCTTGCGGCGTTCATCGAAGTTATGTCCGCGTGGTCGTAGGGCGGGGCGACCTCCACCATGTCGAACGCCACCACGTTGTGGCTGCGCGCCAAGTGTACGAGCGAGTCTCTAAGCTCCTCGTAGTACAGACCTCCGACCTCCGGGGTGCCGGTGCCGGGGGCGTGGGATGGATCCAGCACGTCTATGTCTATGGTCACGTACAGGTTCTCGGAGGGCGGCACGAGAGCCATAGCCGCCTCAGCGCCAAGCTCTTTGAACCTGCGCGTGGTGACTACCAAGTTGCCGTCCGCGATCGCCTCGTCATAGACCTTGCGGCTCTCCTTGCGTATGCCTATGGAGCTGATGGCGCGAACGAACGGCAGCTCGCGGCAGCGTCTAATCGGGCTTCCGTGAGTGTAGAGAACGCCCTGAGTCTCGTGAGAGTAGTCCATGTGGGCGTCGAAGTGGACTATGTCGAGCGGCTCGAACTTTCCGAGTCCGCGCACGGCGGGGAAGGTTATGGCGTGGTCGCCTCCGATCACGACGGGCATGGAGCGGCGGGAGGTTATCTTCTCGACAACGTTGGTGAGCTTCTGGAAGTTGTCCAGCACGTCCGAGGGAACGACGGTGACGTTGCCGCAGTCCGCCATGGTGACGCCTCGCAGCAGCTCGGTTGCGCGATCCGAGTCGAAGTAGCCCGCCGCCTGCTGGTCGAACTGCATTCCGCCGTATCCGATGTAGGAGTAGCTTCTGGCGTCTCGAACGGCGTCAGGGCCGAACCGAGCGCCCGGCCTTCCAAAAGTCCCCTGATCGAAGGGCATTCCCACGAACGCCACCTGCGCGTCCAGAGTGTCTAGGTCATCGCACGACGGCGCGTCGTAGAACGTCCTGGATCTGGCTCTGACGTCTGGCCAGCGCTCTTCAGCGCCGCTGGTCATTAGACTAGAACTCCGAACCCGGACTTGGTGCATATCTCTATGCGGTTTCCCTCTGTATCTTCGATGAAGAACACGCGCTGGCCGTCGTGCCTCTGGGTGATGTCGGTGGTCTCGACGTTCTTGGAGTGCATGTACCTCTGCGCTTCGTCGATGTCCTCGACCTCGAAGGCGCCGTGGTGGGACGGCTCGGATGGGGCGTCTTCGTTTTCTATGAGGTGAACCATCGTGCCGCTCGGAAGCTGGAGCCATACGATATGGTCGGAATCGACCATGCTGGGTATCTCCTTCACTCCGAGTACGTCCACCCAGAATCGGGTGGCGCGCTCCTTGTCCCTGACGCAGTAGGTGAGGTGGTTGACGCGCCTGAGTCTGATCGTCCCTATCATGGCTGACATTGGTGGTATTCTCCTATATATAGATATTGCGCCGCGCAGACATGATAACAGGATTGGGCGCTTTTGGCTGATGCCCAGTGGCGGATTCGCGCCGCTGCGGTGGTACAATGGCGGCGCAGAATACGCGCCGCGCTGATGAAAGGCGGCAAAGAGCTGAGAGGAGAATTACATGAGCGCAATCGAAGCGAGGCTGGAGGAGCTTGGGATCGAGCTGCCCAGCACCCCGCCGCCCATAGCCAACTACGTTCCCGCAGTCAGAACCGGCAGCCTGATCTACCTGTCGGGGCTTGGCCCCGCAAACCGGGCGGACGGAACGGCGCCCTCGGGCAAGGTGGGGAGCGATCTGAGCGTGGAGGAGGGCTACGAAGCCGCGCGGCTCACGGGCATCAACATAATAGCGAGGATGAAGGGGGAGGTGGGAGACCTCGACAAGGTGAAGCGGGTGGTGAAGCTGCTCGGAATGGTCAACAGCGACCCGTCTTTCAATCAGCAGCCGGCGGTGGTGAACGGATGCTCGGACCTGCTGGTGGATGTGTTCGGGGACAAGGGGCGTCACGCGCGCTCCGCAGTGGGCATGGCAGGGCTGCCCAACGACATTCCGGTCGAGATAGAGGTCATCATCGAGGTGGATGACTGAGGCTTCACGCCAACACCTGCATCGAGTAGCGAGATCTCAGCAGGCGGCCCTCTTCGAATCGGCGCAAGCCGAGCGAGGATATGTCCACGCTGGTCGCCTGCCCCTCGGTGATCAGCTCAGCCATGACCGCGCCGATCATGGGCGACAGCTTGAAGCCGTGTCCGCTGAAGCCCACTGCTATATAGAGGCCGTCTATGCCCTCGACGCGGTCGAGTATCGGGTGCCAGTCTGGGGTGGTGGTGAACAGTCCGCTCCACCCCCCGCGGAACAGCGCGCTCGCCATGCCGGGCATACGGCTGGCGAGCTTCTCGAAGGTCTGCTCGACCAGAGACATATCCACCCCCTGATCGAACGAATCGGGCTCGGCGTATTCGTCTTCGCCCACTCCGATCAGCGTAAGGTTTCCGACGTCAGGCCTCGGCGACATGTCGTTGACCACGTCGCCTATGATCGGGTGGTCAGGCACGATGTCCTGCGGTCTGCGCAGCATGATCACCTGATGGCGTATCGGACGCAGGGGCGCCTCGATGCCGATGGAGCGGAGAAACGGGCCCGACCAGGGGCCGGCGGCGACCACTGCGATGGGCGTCTCGATGCGGCCGTCCTCAGTCAGCACGGCGGCAACGCGGTCTGCGGCGATCTCGACCCCGATGGCGGGAGTACCCGACAGGACTCGCGCGCCACGTTCGCGCGCGGCGCTGGCGTAGCCGGTGGTGACCGAGTACGGGTCTGCGTAGCCCGAATCCGGCTCGTAGGCGAACGCCTCGCCATCTGCCGTCTCGACCATCGGCGCGATCTCGCGCACGTCCTCGGCGGTTACGAGCGAGGCGTCGACGCCGACCGATCTCTGCATCGCCACGTTCGCCTCCATCGCCTCGCGGTCTTCGGGGCCCACGATGACGAAGTAGCCGGTCTTGGTGTAGCCGGACGAGACGCCGACGATCTCATGGAAGTTCACGAAGATGGGGAGGCTGTCCCATGCCAGCCGCGTCGTGACCTCGTTGGAGTAGTGCATCCTAAGAATGGCTTGCGACCTGCTCGTGGAGCCGGAGGCGAGAACGTCCCTCTCCAGCAGAACCGCGCCGGACACGCCGCGCTCTGCGAGGCTGTACAGTATGCTGCACCCCATGACGCCCCCGCCAATGATGACCGCGTCGGCTGTGTTCGGCATGAAGAATCCCCCTTATACTAGGCCTTATACTAGGCGTTCGCGTATTGTAACCTCTTCCGATTGCGGCTGCACTGCGCGGGGGATGCGCTTATACGACGGCTCCTCGATTCGCCCATCTGCCAGCCGAGCGCGAGGAGGGCGTTCGCATCCACGAGCGGGGCTGCGGGCGCGAGCGGGGCTTTTGCGATCTTCTTGTACCACTAATCTTGTGGCAGGGAGCTCAAGGCTCATGCTATAATTCTACGGATAATCCCCTCCCAGATTCAGGAGACTGTCTTGGTTTTGCAACGGATGCGCGAATACGAACTGGTGATGATTCTCAGCCCGGAGGCCACGGAGTCCGAGGCGGCGGAGACGGTGAGACGCATTTCGGGGCTGATTACCGATGGCGGCGGCGGCATCTCCAAACAGGACGGCTGGGGCGTGAAGCGTCTCGCATATCCGATCCAGCGCTTCGTCGAAGGCAACTACTTCGTCACGCGCTGCACGATGGACGCACAGGCGGCGTCCGAGCTGGACGGCGTGCTGAACTCTGCCCAAGACGTGCTGCGCCACCTGATCTTCAGGCTGGAGAAGTCGGATATCGCGGCAATGGAGGCGCAGGCGGAGCGCGAGCGCGCGGCACGAGAGAGGGACGAAGCGCGCCGAGCCGCAGAGCGCGCGGCACGAGAGAGGGACGAAGCGCGCCGAACCGCAGAAGCCATGGCCGCAGAGTCGCGCGCTGCTTCGGCGGCGGCGGCCGGCGAAGGCGAAGCGCAGCCCGGACCAAACACCGCGCCAGCAGCGCAGACGCCCAACTAGACACGAGAGCCGTTCGGCAGCGGTCAAAAGAGATTGCAGGAGCCGCCTAATGACCATGAACAAGATGATCCTGATTGGCAACTTGGGTTCCGACCCAGAGATGCGCTACATGCCAAGCGGAGACGCGGTGACCAGCTTCTCCGTAGCCACCAATCGGCGATACCGGAACCGGGAAGGCCAAACGGTCGACGAGACCGAGTGGTTCAGGATCAGCGCTTGGGGGCGTCTCGCAGAGATCACGAATCAGTACCTTTCCAAAGGCAGCAAGGTCTACGTCGAAGGGCGTCTGAGCAGCCGATCTTGGACGGGATCCGATGGACAGACTCGATTCTCGAACGAGGTGCGCGCGCAGGAAGTCCAGTTCCTGACTCCGCGCGGTCAGACGGACAGCGCCCCCGGCGGCGCTCCGCCTCCGGGATACGGCGGCGCGGACGATGACGCAGACGACCTGCCATGGTAGGCGGCGGCTCCGCTCCAACGGGATACTCGCCCCGCCATAGGACCGAGACACCAGCCCAGCACATCCGCGAAGACCACATTAGACGTAACAAGTAGGTGAGTGGAGATGACTACGCAGTTCAACAGACCGCCAGGGACAGGACCCAGACCGCCGGGAGCGGCGGGGGCAGGACCGAGGCCGACGACAGGCCCCAGACCGCCGGGAGCGGCGGGGGCAGGACCGAGGCCGGCGACAGGGCCGAGACCACCGGGAGCGGCGGGGACAGGACCGAGGACAGGGGATTCCAGGCCAGCGGGGAGCGGGCCGAGGCAGGGCGGCGGCAGGCCCGGCGGTGGAAGATTCGCCGGTCGGGGGGGCGGACGAGGAAGGCCTCGCTACTACAGCAGGCGCAAGATCTGCGGGTTCTGCGTGGATCACATCGAGTACATAGACTACAAAGATACGGACCGATTTCGACGGTACATGACCGACCGCTGGAAGATCGAGTCGCGGCGCAAGACCGGCGTATGCTCGAAGCACCAGCGCGGGCTTGCGAACGCCATCAAGCGCGCCAGACACTTGGCGCTCATCCCGTTCAGCCCGGATCACGACGGCCCCCCGATGAGATGGTCCAGAGAGTCCTCTTTCAGGGACGGACGAGATCGCAGAGATGGGCGAGACCGCAGGGGCGGGGGCGGACGGCCACCCTATCGGGGAGGCGGAGGCGGCGGCCAGCGGCAGCCATTCTACAGAGACAGGCGCTAGGGTCTTGGCGACTAGGCGGCAGCATACCATGACGACTGTTCTAGGGTGAGCCACAGTGGTTGACGAAGCTCAGGAGGGGCCGTCCAGACGAACGGTTAGGAGGGACAGCCGCAGGCTTGCGGTCGAGCTCTCTCCGGAGGAGCGCAGGCGGCGGCGGCTCGCGCTGGTCATAATCGGCGCGCTCATACTCGTGATCATCAGCATCGTGAGCGCGGGCTACGTCATAATCTTCGTCCTGCCGCCTCAGCAGCTGATCGTCCGCGTCAACGACGTGACGTACTCGCGCGGGGACATGGTGAAGCTGCTGAGGCTGCGCCAGCGCTCGATGGAGCTGGTGAACGCTCAAGGGCTTCGGACCACGGACGACATATTCCAAGCGCTCCAGATAATCGTCGAGAACGAGGTGATATCGCAGGCGGCGCCAAGTCAGGGCATATCGGTATCGCGCGAAGAGGTGACCAACTCGATCCGAGCCGTGCTTGCCCCCAGCGCCGACGAGGCGCTGGGCAAATCGGCGGCGCAGGTCGAGCGCGAGTTCGAGGAGCGACACCGCCAGTTCCTCAACGCCTCTCAGGTCAGCGAAGCCGAACACCGCGACTTGGTGCGGAAATCTCTTCTCAGGGAGAAGTTCCGCCAGTTCGCGGGCGACCAGGTGCCGGCGTATGCCGAACAGGTATATCTTCACCGCATAGCCATGGGCAGGCAGGACGAGATAGACGTCATGCAGACCAAGCTCATGGACACGATAGGCGACGACAAGAGCCCGAGGAACGTCCGCGCCGCGGTGAAGGTCATAGCCAGAGAGTTTTCGAGCGACCCCAACACGTATCAGTCCGGGGGCGACTTGGGCTGGACGCCGCTCGGCATCCACGAGGATTACGAGTTCGACTTCTGGGAGCTGGAGGTTGGGGAGCTGTCCGACCCTGTTCCAAACGTGGACGACCCGCAGACGGTGTTCTTCTTCATCCTCTCGGACAGGGACGAGAACCGCGAGGTCGGCCGCCTGAGCCGCGAGGCGCTCAAGACGCGCGCGCTCCAGATTTGGATAAACGACGAGCGCCAGAACCACGACGTCTACGCCACGTTCAATTCCGACGTGTACGCTTGGTTCGTGGAGCAGCTGAGGATCAGCGCCGGCACGACTCCGACTCCGGTGACCAACCCCATGCAGGATCTGCTGCGGGGCTTGTAGCCGAACAGCTACTTCCAGTTTTCACGTGGGCGTACCGAGTGCGCCCATGCCGTTTGTAAGCAGAATCTCCGCTCAGGGAGCGCCACAGTGAGCAAAGTCGGAATCGGAATCGGTCTTCTGGGAATGGGCGTCGTGGGCGGCGGCACGGCATCGGCGCTGAGTCAGAAGCGAGACCATCTCGCCGATCTGGTCGGCTGCCCCGTCGAGCTCAGGGGAGTTCTGGTGAGGGACGTCGGCAAGCGCAGGGCGATACGTCTTGCGGAGGGCATGATCACCACGTGCGCGGACGATATCCTGCTCAGCCCAGACGTCGACGTGGTCGTGGAGCTGATGGGCGGTCAAGAGCCGGCGTTCGAGTACGTCATGCGCGCCATATCGCTGGGCAAGCACGTAGTCACCGCCAACAAGGAGGTGATGGCGCGCAGCGGGCCCGAGATTCTCGACGCCGCGCGCAAGGCGGGGGTGCGGGTGCTGTTCGAGGCGGCGGTGGCGGGAGGCACTCCCATAATCGCCCCGGTCATGCGAGACCTTGCCGCCAACGAGGTCATATCCATACACGGCATCATCAACGGCACGACCAACTACATACTCACGAGGATGGAGCAGGACGGCGCAGACTTCGGGGACACGCTCGAGGAGGCTCAGCGGCTGGGCTACGCGGAGGCAGACCCTACCAACGACATAGAGGGCATAGACGCGGCTTACAAGCTGGCGATTCTGGCGACGCTGGGGTTTCGCTCGCGCATCAGGGAGGAGGACGTGTACCGCGAGGGCATAACTCGGCTGACGGCGCGCGATTTCCAGTACGCGCGCGAGCTGGGCTACACGGTCAAGCTGCTCGGCATCGCCACCGCAGACGTGGACGGGGTTCAGGTGAGGGTGCATCCGGCGTTCGTGAGCGCGGACACCATGATCGCCAAAGTGGACGGCGTACTAAACGCGGTGGAGATTCAGACGGATCTGGCGGGGAAGCTGCTGTTCCACGGCGCGGGCGCGGGTTCTATGCCCACGTCCAGCGCGGTCATTGCCGACATAGTGGAGATCGCGCGCAGCCTGCGCGGGGGAGGCGCGCCGCCCCCAATGCCGCGCATATCGGGGGACGTTCGCGTCAAGCCCATGTCGGAGCTGCATACGAAATACTACGTCAGGCTGACGGCAGCCGACCACCCCGGCGTGCTGGCGCAGATCGCCAACGTGTTCGCGCAGTGCAGCATATCCATCGTCTCCGCGCTCCAGAAGTGGAGGGACGATGACAACAAGCTCGCGGAGATAGTGTTCATGCTCCACCCGTCCAGCGAGCGAGCGATGCAGCGCGCCGTGCGCCAGCTTGCCGCGCTGGAGGTGGTGGACGAGGTGAGCAACATGGTTCGCGTAGAAGAGTGGTAGCTTCCCGCCTTGTCGCATCCGCCTGATCGAATGTATGCTGGCTGGCGAACCTAGAACACGGAGGTGAGCCAATGGCTGCGACCTACTACACTTGGAAGCGATGAAGCGCCTGCCGAAAAGTGAAGGCGGAGCTTTCACAGGCAGGGATTGATCTGGACGAGCGCGACTTCTTCGCTGAGCGGTTTACGGTCGGCGAGCTGCGCGAGGCGATAGGCTCGATGCCCGTATCCGACTACTTCTCATGGCGCTCGCCCTCGTTCCGCAAGCTGGGCATGACCCGAGACGACATGAGCGAAGAGCTGATGCTGGAGCTGATGGCGAACGAGCCTCGCCTGATACGGCGTCCACTCATTATGACGGAGGACGGCAGACTGATCGTTGGCGCGGACAAGGCGGCTCTCGCCAGTCTGACGGGCTGACATCGACACGGAGGCAAGACGATGATAGCTGATCTCAGCGGCAGGGTGGCGCTGGTCACGGGCGCGGGACGCGGAATCGGGCGCGGGATCAGTCTCGCGCTGGCGGAGCAGGGGGCTGACGTGGCGGCGGCTGACCTGATAGCGGAGAACGCGGCTGACGTGGCGGCGGAGGTGGAGCGTCTTGGTCGCCGCGCCGCGCCGTTTCAGGTGGACGTCACGGATAGGCAGTCCATAGACGCCGCCGTCTCGGACGCGCTCGAACGGCTTGGACGAATAGACATTCTCGTGAACAACGCGGGCATAATCGGCGCAGGCGGCATTTGGGAGCGCGGCGCGCCCTCGGACGAGGACTGGCAGCAGACGTTCGAGGTGAACGTTCGCGGTATGGTCATGGCTTCGGAGTCCGTGCAGGGACACATGATCGAGCGCGGCTCCGGCAGGATAATCAACATAGCCTCGATAGCGGGTAGGCAGGGAAGCCCGGAGATTCCCCACTACTCCACGTCCAAGGCGGCTGCCATAAGCTGGACGCAGTCCAGCGCATTGCAGCTTGCCGCGCACAGGATAACCGTCAACGCGATCTGCCCCGGCCTGCTGTGGACTCCCATGTGGGAGGCGATCGCGCGGCGGCGATCGACGTTCGGCTCCTCGCAGTCGGAGGTGCGGGGGCTTCCCGGACGCGAGCTTTTCGAGAGGATCGTTCACGATACCATGCCGATGCGCCGCGAGCAGACGCCGGAAGACATCGGCAAGCTGGCGGCGTTCCTAGCTTCGGACGACGCGAAGAACATCACCGGGCAGGCGATCAACGTGGATGGCGGAATACGGATGAACTAGCGGGCGGCGGCGGACACAACCCGAACGAACTCGTTCAGATGACGCTGTCGGAAGCCAAACGCGCTATCGCTATCTCTTTGGGCCGACAGACCAAGAACAGCCCGCAAGATCGTTCAGATGACGCCGTCGGAAGTCAGTCGCGCTATCGCTATCTCACATCTGCCGACAGACCAAGAACAGCCCGCAAGATCGTTCAGATGACGCCGTCGGAAGTCAGTCGCGCTATCTCTTCGGACGACAGACCAAGATCGTTCCCGTAGACGCTCCTGTTGTGTTCCCCAAGAAGGGGGCTTCTGAAGGTTCTCCAAGGGGTGGCGTTTGCGATGTAGGGTCTGCCGGCGTAGGTGTGAGTTTCGCCCAGCTCGGGATGCTCGACCTGCGCGAAGAAGCCCCTGTCTTCAGCGAAGTGTGGGTCTTCCAGCGTGTCTTCGGGCGCGCGGATGATTCCCCAGGGGAACTTCCTTCCCTGCGCGCCCCTGTATATCTCCTCCGCCGGGTGCGCGGCGATGAATCTCCTCACCACCTCGAATGCGTGATCTACTTCCGGGCCGGCGCGGACGCGCATCCGCGCCATGTTGCGGTAATGCTCGTCCATCAGGTCTTCCGCCATGCCCTTCGAGTCCATCCACGTCACCAGCGAGAGCCACTGATTCAGGCTGGTGAAGACTGCGAACACGTTTATGAGCTTGCCGTCGCTGGTGGGGCAGAGTGTCTTGGGCGTGGGCTGGACGCCGTGATGCCGTCCCGTCTGCCGATGCACCAGCTCCTTCTGGTAGATGTAGGTCGGCATGGCTGCTTCTGTGGTGCATGAGCAGGCTTCATGGATAGAGGCGTCCACGTGCTGACCCTCTCCGCTCACGTCGCGCCAGCTGAGCGCCGCCAGCGTGCCGAGCGTGGCGTAGTGCGCGCCTATGTTGTACCCGTGCCAGCCGCTCGGACGAATCGGGGGGGAGCCGGGCAGGTCGTCGTAGCCGCAGCTGTACATGACCCCGCCCATCGCCATAGCCACCAGATCGGAGGTCTTGTAGTCGCGGTATGGGCCATCCTGCCCGAAGGCGGTTATGGAGGTCATCACCAGAGAGGGGTTGACGGCGCTGAGGTCGGCGTATCCAAGCGCGAGCGAATCGAGGCGGCCGGGGTCGAAGCTCTCCAGCAGCACGTCCGCGCCGGCTGCCAGCTTTCTGAGCAGGTCGCGCCCTCGGGGATCTTCGAGATTCAGGGTTATGCCCTCTTTTGCGGTGTTGAACGCCCAGAAGTAGAGGCTCTGGCTGCGATCTCTGACGTCTGCGCGAAACGGCGCCACGTCTCTGGCGGAATCGCCCTCGGGCGGCTCGATCTTGATGACCCGCGCGCCCATCTCGCCCAGCAGCTTGCCCACCAGATGGCCTTTCTCGTCGCACAGGTCGAGAACAGTCAGGTCGCCAAGCGCGCTCTCTTCTTTCGGCATCTCATTCGGCATCAGATCGCCCCCTCGACCATCAGCTCCGCTACGGTCTCCTGCGGCACGCCGAGAAGCTCGGTGTATATCTGCTGGGTATGCTCGCCGAAGAGGGGAGAGGCGCGGCGCAGCTCCCACGGGGTGCGCGACAGGCGCATCGGCTCGCCTTCGAACTTGTTCACGCCCAACTCGGCGTGGCCGATCTGCGGCAGGAACCCCCTATGGCGCAGCTGAGGGTCTTGCTCTATCTTCTCTTTGGGCGTCTGCACCGCGCCCGCGATCACCCCCGCGGCTTGCAGCTCATGTAAGACCTCGCTCGGCGCGCGCGTGGACGTCCACGTCTCGATCAGCGCGTCGAGCTCGTCCTGATTGGAGAGACGGCCTTCGCTGGTGGCGAAGCGGTCGTCGTCCGTCCATTCGGGCGCGCCGATGGCTCGTACGAAGGCTGCCCACTCCTCTTCGCTGAATATGGTAATGGCGCACCAGCGATCTTCGCCCTTGCAGCGATAGGTGTTGTGCGGGGCGGCGGCGTAGCCGGGCGCGCGATTGCCGGGCGGGCTGCCTTCGCGCCTGAACGGGCGGTCGTTGACGGTCTTGTCGAGTATGGCGGGGCCGGTGAGCGCCATGCCCGCTTCGACCTGCGACAGGTCTAGCCACTGCCCTTGTCCGGTGCGTCTGCGGTGGTGGAGCGCGGTCATGCACGCCATCGCGCCGTAGTATCCGGCGGTGTGGTCCATGTACGAAAAGCCCCAGCCTGCGGGTTCTTCGCCCGGCAGCCCGGACATGAGCGTCAGGCCGGACAGCGCCTGAGCGGTCGGCCCCCAGGTGACGTAGCTCCTGTCGCGGCCGGTGTGTCCGAACCCGGACAGGCTCAGATAGATCACGTCTGGCCGTATCTTGCGCTGCGCCTCGTAGTCCAAGCCCCAGCGCTCCAAGACGGTGGCGCTGAAGTTCTCGACCACGATGTCGGAGACGGATATCAGCTCGTGGAGCAGCTCCATGCCGCTGGGGTGCATGACGTTGAGGGTGACGCCGAGCTTGTTTCGGTTCAGGTTGTTGAACATGCCGCTCGCGTTCGGGCTGGGACTGGCGGAGAACCCGCGCGTGTAGTCCATCGTCTGCTCGAACTCGATTCGTATGACCTCCGCGCCGAAGTCGGCGAGGATGCGGGTGCAGGTCGGCCCAGCCACAATCCACGAAAAATCGACGACCCTAACGCCTTCAAGCGCGTGTCTACGCATAGAACCTACTCTCCAAGCCAGTCTGTGGGCTACAGAATCCTAAAGGCGAGTCGGGGGATAGTCAACCGATGTGGAGTCCAATTTGGGGAAACGGGGCTTGCGAAACGGCTCGAATTTTGAGACGATATATATATGAGAATAGGTGAGTTCGATCTGAGAGACCCTGTACCGGAGCTTAGCCGCCCGATCGCCATAGCGATGCTGCGGCCCTGGATTGACGTGGGACGAATCGGGACGCTCTCGCTCAACATCTTGCAGCGACATCTTGGCGCGCAGGAAGTGGGGCGACTGGCGCAGCCCGGCAAGTTCTTCGACTTCACCAGATATCGGCCGCGTATGCGAATCGTGGACGGTCGGCGCGTGTTCACGACTCCCAACACGATCATTCACCACGCGCACGACGAGGCGACGGGCAGAGACTATCTGTTCCTGCACATCCGAGAGCCGCACGCCTACGGCGAGGAGTACTGCCGCGCCATATCGAAGGTGCTGTCGCACTTCGGCGTTCAGGAGTACTGCCGCGTGGGGGGGATGTACGATTCCGTTCCACACACGAGGCCGCTGCTCGTAACCGGCTCGATGACGGACGAGCAGGCCGCCAAGGCGGGGGGGCTGGTGTCGCAGCGGCGCAACACCTATCAGGGCCCTACCAGCATCGTCAACATGGTTGCCGAGCTGGCGACCGAGAACGAGATCCCCACCACCAGCCTGATGGCGCATCTTCCCCAGTACATGCAGCTGGACGAAGATCACATGGGGGCAGCCAGAATAGTCGAGATACTGTCAGCCATGTTCGACTTTCCCCGCTCTCTCGCAAACAGGGAGCGAGGCAGGCGGCAGTACGAAGAGGTGGACAAGGCGGTCGAGAACAACCGCGAGGTCAAGTCTCTCATCGGACGGCTGGAGTCCTACTACGACCGCGTTCTTGCCGACAGCGGCGCGGCGCGCGCGCTGCAAGACGATGAGGACGAAGGCGCTGAGCTGTCGCCGGGCTTGGAGCAGTTCCTGCGCGAAGTGACAGGCGAGGCAGAAGAGGAAGACTCCGACGAGCATCGCTGACAGCGCTTCCGAACGCGACTTCATCGGTTACGGCCAGCATCCGCCTAGCGTGGAGTGGCCTAACCAAGCTCGCGTCGCCGTCTCCATAGTCGTCAACTACGAGGAGGGGTCGGAGTACTCCCTTCTCGACGGGGACGCGCAGCGCGAGACCAACAGCGAGGTTCCGTCTCCGCTGCCCCTGAACGAGCGCGACCTCGCCAACGAGTCGTTCTTCGAGTATGGAAGCAGGGCGGGCGTGTGGCGCGTCATGCGCATTCTGAAGAGGTACGGAGTACCCGCCACGTTCTACTGCTGCGCCCTGGCGCTGGAGCGCAACCCCGAGGTCGGCCCTGCCATAGTCCAGCAGGGACACGAGGTGTTTGGGCATGGATTCAGATGGGAAGAGTACTACAGGATGAGCCGCGATGACGAGCGCGAAGCCATCCGCAAGGCGGTCGAATCCATTCAGCGCACGACGGGAGAGCGTCCGCTGGGCTGGTACACGCGATACGCGCCGAGCCTCCACACGCGCGAGCTGGTGGCGGAGGAGGGCGGCTTCCTGTACGACTCGAACTCCTACGCCGACGACATACCCTACTACGCAGAGGTGAAGGGGAAGGCGTGGCTGGTGGTGCCGTACTCTCTGGAGGTCAACGACACGCGATTCTGGCGGGGCGGCATGAACAGCCCATCCGACTTCTATCAGACGCTGAAGAACACGTTCGACCTGCTCTACGAGGAGGGCGCTGACTCTCCCAAGATGATGAACATTGGCCTCCACTGCCGCATCGTGGGGCGTCCGTCTCGCGCCGTCGCGCTCAGGGACTTCTTGGAGTACGCGACGGGCTTTCCAGACGTCTGGTTCGCGCGGCGAACGGAGATAGCGCGCTGGTGGCTGGAGAAGTACCCGCCGGGGCAGAGTCGAACCGAGAGGCTATCCGAAACATGCGCAGCTTTCTGACTGTTCTCGAATGCACATACTGCGGCGACACGCTCTCGGCGGACTCCCCGCAGCGGCTCTGCGAGGAGTGCGGGAAAGTGCTGTACCCGCGCTACGATCTCGAAGCGGCTGCGGCGGCGCTCGACCGCGAGGCGCTCAAGGGCAGGCCGGCCAACATGTGGCGCTACTTCGAGCTGATGCCGGTGCGCGACGAGGCGAACATCATCACGCTGGGCGAGGGCTTCACTCCGCTGTTCAGAGCCGAGCGGCTCGGCGCAGAGATGGGATGCTCGGACCTGCTCATCAAGGACGAGGGGGTCAACCCAACGGCGTCTTTCAAGGCTAGGGGGCTGTCGGCGGCGGTGTCGAAGGCGAAGGAGCTTGGCATCGCCAAGATAACGATGCCTTCGGCGGGCAACGCCGCGGGCGCGATGACCTCCTACGCGGCGAAGGGCGGCATCGAGGCGTTCGTGTTCATGCCCAGAGACGCGCCGGAGTCGAATCGCAAAGAGGTTGCGATAACGGGCGGCGACCTGAGCCTGATAGACGGGCTGATCAGCGACGCCGGAGTGATGAGCCGCGCGCGCGCCGCCGAAGAGGGGCTGTTCGACGTATCCACCCTTCAGGAGCCGTACAGGGTGGAGGGCAAGAAGACCATGGGCTACGAGATAGCCGAACAGCTGGGGTGGACGCTGCCGGACGCGATAATCTACCCGACCGGCGGGGGAACCGGCATAGTGGGCATGTGGAAGGCGTTCGCGGAGATGGAGGAGATGGGCTGGATCGACTCGCGCAGGCCCAAGATGTTCGCGGTGCAGTCCGAGGGGTGCGCTCCCATCGTTCGCGCGTTCGAGCAGGGGACGGAGTTCGCAGAGGCTTGGCAGAATGCCGAGACTGTGGCGGCTGGCATCCGCGTACCGTCCGCCATCGGCGACTACCTGATCTTGGGGGCGATCCGAGAGAGCGGCGGCGGCGCGCTGACGGTCAGCGATGGCGATATACTCGCCTACATGGGCTTGGTGGCGCGGCTGGAGGGCATGTTCGTCTGTCCGGAGGGCGCAGCCACCGCCGCCGCGCTGGGGAAGATGATCGCATCCGGGCAGCTGGACCCGGACGAGCGCATCCTGCTTCTCAACACCGGCTCAGGGCTGAAGTACCTGGACTTGGTGGAAGATCCTCTGTGACGACAGCCATGACAGCCACAGGCTAACGCACTTCCACCTCCCTGACGTAGGGCGCGAGGACGCTCACGGAGGATTCGAGCATCATCTTGATCAGGTCGTGCGTGGGGACGCATTCGGGGCAATCTTCGTTCACTCCCGGGGTGTATTCCACCGTGAGCTTGCCGCGCATGGAGTTTACGAAGCGGACCGAGCCGCCCTCGGACGCGGCTATCACTTGGATGTTGTCCAGCACGCTCTGAAGCGCTGGGTCTGCGATGGTCGTCATATGTTGGCTCTCCTGAATGGTGTGCGCAGACATGGTAACACGTCTGCGGGGGGACGTTGCCAGCCTTCGGGCGGGCTGTGTCATTCCGATCGACGCATCGCGCCGCTCCTTGCGACAGCGGCTACGGTGGCGACAGTGGCGTTCGACGGCTGGCTGGGGATGTCCGGGCGTTCGAGCTGCGCCGCGTTCAGGGCAAGCGCGGCGACGCTCTGCATTCTGGGGGCTATCCTCGTGGGCGGCCTCATGGGCGGCTGCGCGTCCTCCTCGCGCTCGGAGGGAGGGGAAGACATGCCTTCCTTCAGGAACATCGCTCCGCAGGCTCTTGGCAAGAAGGCGTTCGTCATCAACCGCTACCCGGGCGTTGCCATCTTCGACTACGACAGGGACGGCGACCAAGACTTCTACGTCACCCAGATGGAGGGCGGACCCAACTTTCTCTTTCGCAACGAGGGCGGCGGGGCGTTCTCCGAAGTGAGCCGTGAGGCGGGGGTCGCAGCCGAGGGGAGCAACAGCACGGGGGTTGTAGCCTGCGACATAGACAACGACGGCTACCAGGACCTCTACGTCGGATCCAGAGGGAGACACTTCGACGCGCTCGACTTCCGCTCCGCAGACATGCGGGAGGGTCTGCGGGAGGCGATCACCGACCGCCTGTTCCTCAATGACGGCAACGGCGCTTTCAGCGACATCACCGCCGCGGCATTTGGGGACTCGGCAAACTCGCGGTCCGCCGCCAGCGCAGCTTGCGCCGACGTGGACGGCGACGGCTGGCTCGACATCTACGTTGGAAACCGAGCGGACTTCGACTTCGTGCGCTTCGACCGCCCCAATCATCACGGCAACTTCAACGTCCTGTACGTCAACAACGGCAATCTCACTTTCACGGAGATGGCGCGGCGGGCAGGCGTGGATGGGCCGCAGATAGTCATGCGCGCTCCCGACGGCAGAGCCATCTTCTACGAGGACAGGAGCAGCGGCGAGCTGTTTCAGGGTTACGATCCCGAAATGCGCGACTTCGGGGGCAACCGCGTTGGGGATCCCACAGGGCAGACGTGGGCGACGCTGTTCTTCGACCATGACGGGGATGGCGACTCCGATCTGTGGATAGCCGACGACGGCGACCGTCTGAAGGTGTTCCGCAACGATTCCGCGCGGGGCGATGTTCGATTCTCGCTCGTCGAAGCCGAGCTGCCCATTGGCCAGTGGATGGGGTTCGCGCTGGGAGACTACGACTCGGACGAGGACCTGGACGTATTCGTCACCAACATCGGCTTCCACCCTCTGACGCGGCGGCCCGTGCCTGTGCCTAGCGCAGACTGCGCCTATACTCATCAGTTCGCTTGGGGAAGCTGCTTCCACCTGCTGATGAGAAACGATGGATCCGCCGAGCAGTTCGAAGCGGGCGGGGCGTTCCACTTCGTGGACGTCGCTCAGGCGACGCATGTCGAGCCAAGTCGGATCATGCCGCCGGTGTCGCTGAACGCCGAGAACATACATCCGGCGTGGGAAGCTCCCGCCGGCGTTGCCGCATACGACTTCGGGTTTGGCGCGGTGTTCTTGGACTACGAAAACGATGGAGACCAAGACCTCTACTGGCTGGGGTCGCTCGTCTCCAGAGGGGAAGGCCCCGGAGGGCAGCTCTACCCCGGGGCGGGGCGTATGCTGAGAGGGGACGGACTGGGCGGGTTCGAGGACGTCACCGTGGAGGCGCATCTTCTGGATACGCAGGACGTGGACTACTCTACGCTGGATCCCGACGACCCCAGTTTCGACGCCGAGCGTCAGCGCATCTCGCCCGCGTTCCACGAGAACGGCAAGGGGCTGGCGAAGGGCGATCTGAATGGCGACGGCTTCGTGGACCTGATAGCGACGAACAGCAGCGGCGACGTCTACAAGAACGGCTCTGTCGGCTTTGCCAAAGGCCCGCTGTTCGTGTGGATAAACGAGGGTTCGGACAGACGCTGGATAACGCTGAGACTCAAGGGGCGTATGGCGATAGACGGTACGGGCAGCAACGCCGACGCGGTGGGCGCGAGGGTCTATCTGAAGGCGCGGACGTCGGCGGACAGGGCGCTTACACAGGTGCAGGAAGTGCTGGCAAGCTCCACTTTCCTATCCATGAACAGCTTGGACGTTCACTTCGGGCTGGGCGAAGCGGAGAACGTGGACGAAATCGCCATCGTATGGCCCAGCGGCGCGACACAGACGCTGAACGATGTTGCAGCCAACCAGATCCTGGTGGTCGAGGAGCCGAAGGCGCAGCCGTAAGCAGTATGCCGGCTGGCGGCAGCGACGCCGACTGTCCCCGTCTGTCCCGTACTGGGCGCGAGGGATTATCGAGGCTTTTCTCCCACGTGGATCGCCACGGTTCCCAGCGCCAGCTCGCGGCACGTCGTGACCTTCAGACCGGCTTCCTCCATGGCGTGGGACAGCTCGGAGGCGGACATGAACCCCTGCGCCGACTGCGGCAAGTAGGTGTACGCCTCTCGGTCGCCTGCCACCACTGCCCCGATCCACGGGGTGACGCTTCGAAAGTGGAAGCGCGCCATTCGGCTCACGGGTCCGCTGCCGTCCAGCCGCACTATCTCCAGCGATACCACCCTGCCGCCGGGGGAGACGACCCTGACCATCTCGCGCAGAGCGGCAGGGACGTCTACGAAGTTGCGGATGCCGAATCCAACTGTGACGCAGATGAAGCTGTCGGCGGCGAACGGCAGGCGGTGGGCGTCTCCCTCTACGAACGAGACGGAGCGCGCGAGCCGCTGACGGGCGGACTTGGATACGCCGAGCATCATCATCTTGCGCGTGAAATCCAAGCCAAAGACCGATTCGACCTCCTGCCTGCGCGCCAAATCGAAGGCGAAGTCGCCGGTGCCGGTCGCCACGTCTAGCGCGCTGCCGCGCAGCCCCTCCACCGCGAGCGCGGCGGCGCGGCGACGCCAAGCGTAATGACGTCCGCCGGACATCACCGAGTTCATCAGATCGTATCGGCGCGAGATTCGGGCGAACATGCCCGACACGTAACGCGCTCGCTCGTCTCCCTTCAGGAACGCCAACTGCCGCTTCTCCTTGCGTCAGTCCCTAGCCAGCTGCCGACGGACATATCCCCCCATTTGCGGCGTGTGGCGCATACAGCGGGGATGCCACGTCGGACGCTAACAGCCGTGAGCATCTTGCCCATATACGACAGCTTGCGTGACGCTGCTGCCGCCCTCGCGCAGTCTTCGGATGGACTTTGGAAGCTCCGGGAGCAGGTCGCTGGCGATCATGCCCGCGTCTCCGAGCCGCTCGCGCGCGGCGTCGCCGGCGAGTCCGTGAAGATAGACGCCAAGCGAAGCCGCGTCCGCCACGCTCAGACCCTGCGACAGAAGCCCGGCTATTGCGCCTGCGAGTACGTCGCCGCTTCCTGCGGTGGCGAGTCCCGGATTGGCGAACGGCGCGATCATGGCGGAGCCGTCCGGGTGGGCGACTATGGTATGCGCGCCCTTGAGAACGACCGTCTTGTTCCAGCGCGCCGCGCCTTCCAGCGCAACGTCTAGCCGCTCGCGCCCTATCCTCTCGGCGGAGTCGCGCGACAGCCTAGCCATCTCTCCGGGATGAGGGGTCAGCGCAGCCTCGCGCGTCCAGCGCTCGCGCCAGTCTGGTGTCCGCGCCAGCGCGTTCAGCCCGTCGGCGTCTATCACAGCGGGAGGCAGATCGCGCCCCGTCAGCAGGACTTCCCTGACCATCGCCTGAGTCTGCGCCGCCATTCCCAGCCCGCAGCCCATGAGAAGCGCGCTGTATCCATCGAGCGATTCCAGCAAGATGCGCGCTGCGTCTGCGGACACCACGCCGGGGCTGGATTCGGGCAGCGGGACGTAAGTCGGCTCGACGAGGCCCGGCGCAACCGCTCCGATCAGGCTTTCGGGAATGGCTACGGTCACCAGTCCGGCTCCCACGCGGGTTGCGGCGGCGGCGGCGAGATGCGCAGCGCCGAGGAAGTTCTTGGAACCTGCCGCGACCATGGCGCGCCCGTAGCTGCCTTTGTGCGAATCCGCGCGTCTGTCGGGCAGATTCGAGCGCGCCCACTCGCGCGTCATAAGCTCCAAGCGCACGTCACAATCCAAGCCCGGGGGGATGCCGATGTCCGCCACCTCCAGCTCGCCCGCGCAGCCCGCGCCGGGAAACGCCAGATGCCCGCGCTTCGGGAAGCCGAGCGCAACGGTGACGTCCGCCGCCACGCAGAGCGCATCCAGCTCGGCGGAGTCGCAGTCCAAGCCTGTGGGCATATCCATCGCCAGCAGCCGAAGATGTCGGGATCGCTTCCTCGCGTCTCCGAGTTTGGCGAGAATGCGCGCCAATACGCCAGTGACGGGCCTGGCGCGCCCGGTGCCCAGTATGGCGTCTATGACCAGATGGGCGGACGCCAGCAGGTCTTCCAGCCGCTCCAGCTGCGGGTCGCTGGCGGCGTCCGAGATTGCGACTCCTGCCTCTGCCGCCGCGTCCAGCTTGGAATCGCAGGGCGGACGGTCTCTGTACAGGTAAGCTGCGACTCTCGCGCCCCAGCGCCGCAGGTGGCGGGCGGTGACCAGTCCATCGCCGCCGTTGTTGCCGGGTCCGACCAGAACCACGACGCGGACGCCTGTCAGCGCGCCAAGCTGCCGTCGGGCGCATCTGGCGACTGCAAGCCCGGCGTTCTCCATCAGCGCGTCGGTGGATACGCCCGCGCTCTCGGAGCGCGACTCTATGGCGCGCATCTGCTCGGCGGTGACGACCTTCAAGGGGTCACACCCTGCCGACCAGATCTTGGAGCAGCGCGCGGGTTCTGGCGACCGAAGCCGCCGCGTCCGCGCCCGTGGGGAATATGGACGCCAAGAAATCCGTAGCCCCCGCGTCCGAGAGAGCATGCAGACGCGATTCGACCTCGCCCTCGTCGCCCACTATCGCCACTTCAGCGGGGCTTTCGACGCCCTCGATGTCCAGCATCCGCCGATAGCTGGGCAGGCTGCCGTAGCGGTGGAAGTAGGCGGACGCCGCTTCGAAGCCTGCCTGTGGATCGTCCGTGACGCAGATCGGCAAGCCTACGCAAACGCGAGGCGCGGGGCGTCCGGCGTCTTCGGACGCGGACGTTATTCTAGGGACGACGTGGGTTTCGAGCGCGCGCGGGCCGACCATCCACGTGATGGTTCCGTCGCTCCTCTCCCCAGCCATTCGCAGCATTCGGGGCGCGAGCGCGGCGACGCAGACGGAGGGGGGCGAATCGGCTATGCGCGCGATCTCTCCGGAGACGCTGAAATGCTCGCCTCGAAAGTCCACGCTGCCGCTGGACAGGAGCGACTGTAGGATCGTCAGATACTCGTCCATGTGCCGAGCGGGGGCGCGGAACGACATGCCCCAGCGCTCTTCGACTACGGGCCTGTGCGACAGGCCTATGCCGAGAAGCAGCCTGCCGCCGGCTGCTGCCTGCGCCGTGAGCGCCTGCTGCGCGAGCGCCATCGGGTGTCGCGGGTACGTCGGCACGACGGCAGTTCCAAGCTCGATCGCGCGGGTCGCGCCGCCGCACAGCGCGAGCAGGGTCAGCGCGTCCACTCCGGCGACCTGCGCCGTCCAGAAGCTGTCGAACCCGTCCGACTCTGCCTCGACGGACTGCCGAACCTGACCTTGCAGGGTGTCGGCTGCGCCCATCGTTCCTATGAAAAGCCCTATACGCATGATCAGCCTCCAGATTCCTGTTCGGATACCCACTGGCGCGCGGCGGCGCGCGCGGCGTGGCGGTTGGGCGCGTTCATTCCTCGCGTTCTCAGGTCTATTGCGGAGCTCACGTTCGCGGCGGCGGTGGATCTCGCCCGCTCCAGCCGCGCCCTGAAGCCGACTATGTCCTTGCCGAAAGCGGCGCGCCAGCCCTCGGTTCGGTCGAAAGCGGGGTACGTCTCCAAGACGCCGACTTCGTTGAACCGATCCATGAACTGCGTATCGGCGACGGTTTCACCCTCCCAGATGAAAACGCGCTTGTCGTTTCCGAGATTGTACGCGCCGATCAGGTCTATGCTCGGCGGCGCGCCGCCATGCCAGACGGTTGCCCAAAGCTCTGGGTCTCGCGCGCGGTCGGAGGTGAGTATGGATACGAAAAGCATTCGGTTCTCCACTTACAGGTTACAGGCAGGTTACAGGATGTTGCCCTTCTCGCTCTCTCCCACCACCGAGGCGACTGCGAACTCTTTGGAGTGGCTGAGCGAAAGCGCGATGTCGGTCATGCCGAGTCTGTCGGCTCTGGCGAGCGCGGTTCCGTGAAGCTCTATCCTCGGCGCCTGCCCTCTGCCGCGCACCACCTCGATGTCGCGCCAGCGGATTCCGCGCACGCCCGTACCGAGCGCCTTCATGGTTGCCTCCTTCGCCGCGAACCTGCTGGCGAGCTGCGGCGCTCTTCCTCGACAGTACGCGATCTCGCGCTCGGTGTATATGCGCCGCAGAAAACGCTCGCCGTACTGCCGATAGACCCGCCCCACTCTGGGGATTTCTATGATGTCCACTCCGGCTATCAGCACGCTCGCGCCTCTATCTCTTGGATTGCCCCGCCATTATACCGCAGCGCCGTAGTATAATTGGCGCTGACGAGGCAGGAGTTTCACAATGGCAGCCAAGATACTCAGGGGAACGGCGATAGCCGAAGAGATACGCCGCGAAGTCGCGGACGGCGTGGCGGAGATGCGCGACAAGCACGGGATCGCGCCGGGCATAGGCGTAGCGCTGGTCGGCGACGATCCGGCGTCTGCGGTTTACGTTCGGCTCAAGGAGAGAGCGGCCATCGAAGCGGGCATGACTACAGACGTTGCCCGTCTGTCCGGTCAGGCATCGCAAGGCGAGGTCTTGGACGAGGTTCAGCGGCTGAACGAGGACGAGCGGATTCACGGAATCCTAGTCCAGCTGCCCCTGCCCGCTCAGGTGGACGAGAACACGGTGATAGAGTCGATAGACCCGGACAAGGACGTGGACGGACTGCACCCGTTCAACATGGGGCTGCTGATGGCGGGAAGGGCCGTATTCGTTCCAGCCACGCCGGGCGGCATACAGCAGATACTCGCGCGGTCGGGCGTGGACATCGAGGGGAAGAACACAGTCGTTCTGGGACGCTCGAACATCGTGGGCAAGCCGGTTGCGAACCTGCTGATGCAGCGCGCGAGCGGCGCGAACGCCACTGTCACGGTGTGCCACACGCGCACGCGGAATCTGGAATCCATCACGCGGCAGGCGGACATCGTAATAGCTGCCATCGGCAGGCCCCGATTTCTGACGGCAGACATGGTGAGCGAGGGCGTGGTGGTCATAGACGTGGGCATAAATCAGGTGGATGCCCCCGAGCGCAGACGCGGCTACAGACTGGTGGGAGACGTGGACTACGAGGCTGTGAGGGAGAAGGCGGCGGCGATCACGCCCGTTCCCGGCGGCGTTGGGCCAATGACCATAGCCATGCTGCTGAGGAACACGCTGAAGGCGGCGCGAATCCGCATCCACCCCCAGCTTCGCCACTCGTAGGATGGATGCGAGCGACACAGTGAGCGCAGCTCGCAGACACTCCCCGCCGCGCGCGCGGCCTTTCGTCGTCCGCTCCCTGGAGGAGCGCGATCTGGGGCAAGCCGCAGAGGTGGAGAAAGACGCATTCCCCACGCTCTTTCCGCCCACTTCGTTCAGACGCGAGCTTCGGAGCAGGATTGCGCGCTACCTCGTTCTGGCGCGGACCGACCACGCGGACAGTGCCGATCCGTCCCTTCCTCCGCTCCCGAATTCGGGCGAGCGCGCGCGGGGCGGCCCCCTGTTCGGTCGGCTGATGAACGGCGCGCGCCAAGTGTGGAGGAATCGCAACCCGTCCTGGAAGCCGGGCGATGAGCTGATAGCCGGATTCGTCGGTCTGTGGTACGTGGTGGACGAGGCGCACGTGGTCGCCATCGGGGTGCGCTCCGAGTATCGCGGTCTGGGGCTGGGCGAGCTGCTGCTGATCGCAGCCATAGAGCAGGCGATGGCGATGGAGTCTCGCGCAGTCACTCTCGAAGTGCGCGTCTCGAACCACGTTGCTCAGAACCTGTACAGGAAGTACGAGTTCACGGAGCGCGGCAGGCGCAAGGGCTACTACACCGACAACCGCGAGGACGCGCTGATAATGACCACGAAGCCCATAGGCGACGCGGGCTACAGGGAGCGGCTGAACGAGCTGATCGCACAGCACGAGGACAGATGGGGGCCGTCCGAAAGAAGGACGCTCTGAGCGCGCCCGCTCCTCGAACCCTTTGCGCTCCGATCTCATCCAACATGCAAGACCCGCAGCATACGAGGAGCTGCCAACCATGAAGATACTGCGAAGATACTGCGCGATGGCGATTGGGCTTGCGCTGCTGACAGCCATCGCTTCGGGATGCGCTTCCGATTCGAGTCCGCCGCCGGAGCGCGCCTCGTCCAGCATACCGGCGACATCCTCGCCGCCTCCGACCGAGACGCGGCCGACCGCCGCGCCCGCGCCCACACGGACCGCCGCGCCGCCTCCCGCCGCCACTGCCGAGCGAGTCGCGGCGACGGGCGAGAGTGTTCCGAAAGACGAGGGCGAGGGCGAGACGCTCGAAATAGAAGAGCTGGAGATAGTGACGCTGCTCGGGTTCGACGCCATTCGCGCGATCATGGAACCGGAGTTCGTGGACGCGGCGCAGGCTGACGAGTGGCTGGATCCGGATCATCTGGTGATCGGTCTGTCCATAGACGGGGACAGCCGCGCCTACTCCGTCCCCATGCTCAGCGCGCACGAGATAGTGAACGACGTGGTTGGCGGCGAACCGGTGGCGGTGACGTGGTGACCGCTGTGCTACTCGGCTATCGGGTATAGCCGCAGCATCGACGGCAGCGAGTATACGTTCGGAGTCTCCGGCAAGCTGATAATGAACGCGCTGGTCATGTACGACCACCAGACGCGGACGCTCTGGAGCCAGTTTCTCAGCAAGGGCGTCAGGGGGGAGCTGGTCGGCGTGGATCTGGACGTGATACCGCTGACTCAGACCAACTGGGGCAGCTGGAAGGAGCTCTACCCGGATACCAAGCTCCTCAGCACCGGGGGCTACTACAACACGGACAACTACGACTCTTACTACACGAGCCGCAAGCCGGGGGTCATCGGCGAGGCGAACAGGGACGAGCGGCTGAACACGAAGGACCTGGTGGTTGGCGTCAGCTTCGATGGCAAGACGAAGGCTTACCCGCTGAGCGAGCTGAGCAGGCGCTCGGTGGTCAACGACGACTTCGCCGGGCGGAGCGCGCTGGTGTATCACGACGCGCCGAGCGGTACTGCGCTCGTCTACGACCGCGTGGTGGACGGGCGCGAGCTGAGCTTTGGGCTGGAGGGGGAGCCTGCGGGCGTCCAGACAGTCTTGGTGGACGAGCAGACAGGCTCGCGCTGGATGGCATTCAGCGGCATGGCAATCGAGGGCGAGCTGAAGGGGAGAGTAATCGAAAGGCTGCCCTCCCACCTGTCGTTCTGGTTCGCGTGGACGGACTGGAACCCAGAGACGGAGCTATTCGGGGGGTGAGGCTCATCGCGGCAAACCTCGAAGCTCGAACTGCTTCGGAGGGGAAGGTCGGGGGCGCGGCAGTGATGGATTTGCGATTGCGACACTGTCAGGCAGCGCGAACGTATCGCCCACCCGTCGTATCCGCTCGCTTTCCCATGTCCATATCTTGCCACTGGAAGCGTCCGATATCATATTCTTGACCGAATTTACTACGGCGGCCCTATCTTCAGCAGTCACCCACCATGGGTACGGCATGCGTTCGAAGTCTTTGCTTTGGATGTTTCGCGTATGGTTTATCACGGCCTTCAGCACACGATTGGCAAGAGGTGAGAGAAGCCATCCTATGGCGAAGAATATCTCATCCCTATCGACTCCATCTCTCACAAAGGCGCAAGGCGCTCCGCTGTCTAGGATGTAGCCCGGAGGAATGTATCTTGCATTGAACCTGGTTGCTACGAGCGGCCAAGTGATGCCCTCTCTACCGAAATATGGCTGTCCGCCGACGCCTCTCAGATACCAGTTTCCCGTCTGCTTAAAGGTAAGAACTGCCTCCCCTTGATTCTCCCAGTATATGCAGTGGGTCGGATTGGAGAACAGAAGGCGGTTGTTCGCCTTGTTGTATGGACGGTAGCGTGGATCCGGCAACTGCACTGTCAAAGGTTCATCCCGCAGAGTCGCGCTAAGGCGTTTCTCCGTTTCACCTCGGGCTTCGGCTGTTTTTAACGCATGAGCGCGCTTGGAGGACAGTTTTCCAAGCCTTGCCCGTTCCAACTCGTAGGACAGGGTAATGGGGGCGTCATAGAAGTCAAAATGATATGGTTCGATAATCCTGTCACATTCGTCAATTTTGCGCACGAAGAGTTCATTCTTACCCGTGGTCATCCCGCTCGATGCGACGAAGTAATCTCCAAGAAGCGGCCCGGAGAACAGTCTCGCCAAGTCCGGCGTGATGCCCCAAGACAGGTTAGGGGTGGAGCGAATCAAGCTGCTGGTTATCACTTCGGAATTGCGCGTGACGCGGCCAGGATGTCCTCGTTTTGTGAAATCGAGCAGAGTCATGGGATAGCTTGTTTCGCTCGAGAAGCGCTCGATGTCATGCAGTTTCACGTCGCCGTACTCCATGAGCAGATGGCGCAAACCTGTCATCGTAGGTATCGTGAGAAGTGTGTCGCTGCATACGAAAATCAGACGCCCACCTAATCGAAGCAGGTCTAGACAGGCAACAATGAAGAAGGCGTAAGTCTCCTTCTTTATCTTCTTGCCGAGACGATTACCTAAACGAGCATCCAGCAAATCTTCGATTGCGTGATCGAAGGTGCCGCCAAATGGGGGATTGCCCACTATGAGATCGAAACTTTCGTGATCGAGGCGGTTGAGACCATTGGTGTTGTAGTCGAAAGCTGACGCTGAAAGATACTCCTTGAAAAAATCCGCCTGACGCACCTCGAATTTGAAAGAACATTCACCGAGCAGGCGATTTTCGAGGACGGCGCGCGACTTCTTCGCCAACAGAGGATCTATCTCAATGCCAATAACCTCGATCTCGCCATCGTGAAGGTTCGGGATAGAAACACGGGACAGTCTTTCAAGAATGGCGTCAAGAAACGCGCCGTCTCCGCAGGATGGCTCGAGTATGCGGCTGCAACTCTCGACTGCCAGCCTTGACACGACCTCCCGAGCAAGTGGCAAAGGCGTCATGTACTGTCCACGTTGGCGTTTGCGCTCACGCTCATGCTTTCGCAGTCTCATAGCACAAACTTCATCTCAGACTGATCTACGATAAACTCCTCTTGTCGAAATTCCTGCGCCATAGCTCGTTGTCTGTCCAGTCTTTGTTGACGGTTGGCGAACAAAGCCCGGAGTTGTCGTTCGAACAGAACGAAAAGACTTTCGACCTTCTCGAAGATGGTTCGATGCTCAGGTACGCGCCCAGCATCCAGCTCGTCGTACAACTCCTGTTCCCTGAGCATGATCTGTCCCGGCCCCGCGTCGTAAGTAATGAAATCGAGCCAGTCCAACAAGTCGATAAAGTACACTCTATGAGTAATAGCCGTGGACAAATCGAACTTGATGATGAGCAAATAGTACGAATCAATCCATCGCTTCAATACGTAGTCTAGCAGTTTTTGCATGGAGACCACGTTGGGCTGACCCCTCATGGCTTGGAGACCAGCTTTCACGTTGATGGGATTGTACACCCCGTGCGAACTAACCCATATATCCCCCATGGAACGCTTCCTGACCTGCCCTCTGTGATTACCTTCGTACCGAGTATCGAGGTTTACCTTCAGAAGAGAGCATGTCCTATCGTCAACATAGTCGGCGATTCTGTGTCCAGGCTCCTTTCCCACTGTCAATTCGGCGAAACTCTGATCCCGCGCGTGTTCTGTCCAATGCGCGTTGGCCAAGTCAACGATTTTGGATTGCATATCTACTGATAGGGTCATAGACACATTTTCTAACAGTATGGGCAGAGATATCAAGAAATACGCCACTGGCTTCGATCTCATTGAAGGTATCTGCGCCAATAAAATTGCAATCTCGCAGAAGGCAGGTCGCTGGACGCGCTTGACACCTTTCGCGCATCCCGCATAGACTCACGCCGCCTAGTATGTCCATTCAGCGCGTGGAGGTCAGACATGTCCGACGCACGGGCGGAGCGCCCGAACATCATCGTCATTCTGGTGGATGACATGGGCTATTCGGACATCGGATGCTTCGGCTCCGAGATACGCACCCCGAACTTGGATTCGCTCGCGGCGGGAGGGCTGCGGTTTTCGCAGATGTACAACTCCGCGCGATGCTGTCCATCCAGGGCCGCGCTTCTGACTGGCCTGAATCCGCATCAGGCGGGGGTGGGCCACATGGTGGCGAACCTCGGTGTGACGGAGTATCAAGGCTACCTGCGCGAGAACGCGGTCACGGTGGCAGAGGCGCTGAAGGCGAGCGGCTACTCGACCTTCATGTGCGGCAAGTGGCACGTGGGCGGCGACTACAATCTGGCGGACGCGGACTCATGGACGCCATCGGCCCCGACCAATCCGATCCCCACACAGCGCGGCTTCGACCGCTACTTCGGCATACTGACGGGCGCGGGCAACTTCTACTTCCCCAAGACGCTCATGGATCAGGACACGCTCGTTCCTCTCGATATGGACGACTTCTACCTGACGGACGCGATCAGCGACAGCGCGGTCAAGATGATCGGCGAGGCGGCAGACGGCGATGCCCCGTTCTTCATGTACGTGGCTTACACCGCTCCCCACTGGCCGCTGCACGCGCTGGAAGAGGACATCGCGCGATACGAGGGGCGCTACCGCAGCGGCTGGGACGAGCTGCGAACGAGCCGCCACGAAAGGCTCAAGGGCATGGGGATAGTGGATGAGAAGTGGGAGATCAGCCCGCGAGACGTCGACAGCCCACCGTGGGGCGACGCGCCGGACCACGACTGGGAAGACATCCGCATGGCGGTTTACGCAGCTCAGATAGACCGCGTGGATCAGGGCGTGGGCAGAATACTCGCCACGCTTCGCGCCAACGGGCAAGAACAAGACACATTGATAATGTTCCTGTCGGACAATGGCGGGTGCGCCGAATTCCTTGCCGAAGACAGCAGCCTGCCTCAGCCTTCGAGATACAGCGGCGCCAACCCGGACGGAACCCCGGTTACGATCGGAAACGTGCGCGGACTGCGTCCGGGAGGGGCGCAGACGTTTATGAGCTACGACCTCCCCTGGGCGAACGCATCCAACACCCCGTTCCGCAGATTCAAGCGCTGGACGCACGAGGGCGGCATATCCACGCCGTTCATCATGAGCTGGCCCGCCAGGATCCGGGAGCAGGGCATAGTTCACTCTCCCATCCACCTGATCGACGTCATGCCAACCTGCCTGGACGCGGCGGGGGCGGCGCATCCGACCGAGCGCGCCGGACAGCAGACGATGCCGCTGGAAGGGGAGAGCCTCGTTCCCGCGATCACACGAGGCGGCTGGAGGCGCGAACGCCCCATATTCTGGGAACACGAGGGCAGCCGCGCCGTGAGGCAGGGCGAATGGAAGCTGGTTTCGGCTGTCGGCGGCGGCTGGGAGCTGTACAATATAGACGAGGACCGCACGGAGCTGAACGACCTGCGCGGGCGCAATCGGCCCAAGTCCGACGAGCTGGAGAGGCTGTACGCGGAGTGGGCGGAGCGGTGCGGCGTGCTGCCCTGGAGCGTCATCAACCCCAACTGGAACCCCAGAATGCGCGGGGGCAAGGACAGCAGCGCGCATATGTCGAGGTAGCCCGTCGCGTGGACAGCGCGCATACGTCGGGACAAGCGCAGGTTCACGGTCGATCTGCCGGTCGATCTACATGGATGCGCATGATGGTATGATGACGATGTGCAAGCCGCCGCTGACGACGTGATCAGCGCATCCTGAAAATCGCGCGTGTCCTGTACGTCTGCGCCGAAGACGAAGCAGCTGTCCAAAGGGGCGGTTCGGGGTGATTGCGCGCGCGTCACCATATCTATACCTATGCGAAAACTGATGAAGTGCGAACGAGGCGTTCGATGCTGGTTGCCAGAATGAAGCCAAAGATAGCGGTTGTGGAGATTCACGGAGCCATCGGGGGCGGGATCAAGTCTCCGGAGATGGAGAAGCTCCTGAATCGAATCATGGACGACCCGCGCCTCCGCTCCGTCGTCTTGGACATAGATTCGGGAGGCGGGGGCGCGTCTGCTTCGGATTACATCTACCACGCCGCCAAGCGGCTCGCGGGGCGCAAGCCCGTTGTTGCCGTCATACGCGGCATCGGCGCGTCAGGGGGGTACATGATCGCGTGCGCCGCTCACCGTATAGTGGCCGCTCCGGGTTCGATCATCGGCTCCATCGGCGTCATCTCGGTCAGGCCCGCGCTGGAGCAGCTTCTGGAGCGCGCGGGCATAGGGGTCAACGTCAACAAGAGCGGCAAATTCAAGGATCTGGGCGCTCCCTGGCGCGAGACTACGGAGGAGGAGGACGCAAAGCTCCAAGAGCTCATAGACGATACCTACGACTCGTTCGTCGGCGTGGTCGCCGACAGCAGAGACATGAGCCGGGAGCGGGTGCGTGAGCTTGCGACGGGCGAGGTCTATCTGGCGCCTCGCGCCCTCGAAGTCGGTCTGGTAGACGAGATCGGAGACCTCGACCTTGCGCTCGATCTGGCGGCGCGCGCGGCGGACATCCCCAAGCGCGCGGTCTACCTGCGCCCGCAGCGCGGCCTGCGCGCAAGGCTGTTCGGTCCGCTCGTGGATACCCTCGTGGAGTCGGTCGCCGACAGTCTCGAACGGCGGCTGTGGCAGGGCAGGCACGGGCTTTAGCCGTACTGACCGCCGTCGATCGACGCGGGGGATGCTCAAGACGTGGCGACACAGGGCGCAGTCGACCGCCCGTCCAATCATCCTGTCCACATATGCCCATGCCCACCTTGTGAAGACTGGGGCAGCAGCGCCATGAACTACAGAACTCTGGGAAGAACGGGGCTTCGCGTATCCCTGCTGAGTCAGGGAACGGGCGGACCCAGCCAGTTCGGTCAGCGTCGGGGCGCGGATCAGGCCGAGCAGGATCGTCTGATCCGCCGCTGCCTCGATCTGGGCATTGACCTGTTCGACACTCACGAGTCCTACGGCGACAGCGAAGCCATACTGGGGCGCGCGCTGCGCGGAGTTCCGCGCGGCGAGTACGCGCTGGTGACCAAGTGGGCGTACCCCAGAGACGGCGACCCGAGCGGCGACCCGAAGGATCTGGCGCGCTCGGTGGAGCGCAGCCTGCGCCGACTGAACACCGACCACATCGAGGTTATGATGTTCCACGGCCTGTTGGCAGAGCATCACGACATGGTCGTCGAGCGGTACATGCCCGTTCTGGAGAGGCTGCGGGAGCAGGGCAAGGTGGGGTATCGCGGCTTCAGCACGAGATACATCGTAGATCCCCACCAGAGCGGCGCGCTGACCGGCCTGACGAGAGCGCCCGATCTGTGGGACGTGATCATGCTCAAGTTCGGCATCCTCAACCAGTGGGCGGCGCGCGAGATACTGCCGCTGGCGCTCAGGCACGGCGTCGGCGTCCTGAACATGGCCGCAGTCAGAATCAGGCTGCCCAAACCCGACCTGCTGGCGGAGACGATAGCGGAGTGGAAATCGCGCGGGCTGCTCACGCGGGATTCGATTCCAGACGCCAACCCGCTCGGATGGCTGGTTCGGGGCGATGTGGAATCTGTGATCGGCGCGGCGTACAAGTTCGCGGCTGACCATCCTGCCATATCCAGCGTCATCACCGGCACTTCCAGCATCGAGCATATGGAATCCAACGTCCGCGCCATGGAGCGCCCCTACCTGCGCCAAGCCGACCGCGTCCGGCTGGAGCGAATCTTCAGCCACATCGCGGAGTACGCTTAGCGGAGGCGAGGGGTCGCTTCTTACGTTCGCCCCAACCATCTCTCATCCACCCTTCCACATCGGGCCTTCCGCATCGGGGCAGAGTGGAGATTGGCGGCTGGGATTCGCGCTCGATCTCTGCCCGCCCGCGCCGTTCAGAATCCACATAGAACAAGTCTAAAATTGCTCTTGAAATAGTCCGCTAAAGGGCGAATAATTATTCGTGAATCTTCTGGATTCGACTTTGGCGAGCGGACGTAACGTGTCTCAAGGAACACGCTCTGCGTGCCTCTCTGTTCGATCTCTTTCGGATGAACCGGGTGAACCCCAGCGCGGAGCAGAATTCCTTGGACACACGAGAAGCGTCACGTTCTCGCAGCAGTGCTATTCCCATAGTTGCCCTGACGGACGAGCGGACTCACGCCTCACCGGATGGGCTTGGCTCGCCGCCGGACGTCAAGAGCCTGGCTCCGGTCGACGGGGTCGAGGCTTCCGCGCCGGAAGTGGCCGCGATTCACCCTCCGCCATCCGCGCAGGCGGTCGCGCCGGACGAGGTGAAGAGCCTCATCGCCGCGGACTCCCCCGCCGCCGAGCTGACGGGCGTCATAGTCACGCCTCCGATCGAGGTGGGCGACGGGCGCGCGCGCAGGCGGCTCTCGATGCCGCAGGCGCGGATGCCGCGCGTCCACATGCCCCGAATGCGCCCAGTACACATTCCGGTGCGTGTTCACACGTTCGACTCGTTTCGCTACCGGAACTACGTTCTGCTGTGGCTGACGACCGCGCTGTCTTCCGGCGGGTTCTGGCTTCAGCAGGTCATCGTGGGCTGGCTCGCTTACGAGGTGACGCAGTCGGCGTTCTGGACGAGCCTGGCGCTCGGCTTGGACGCGCTGCCGATTCTGTTCGTCGGTCCGGTGGGCGGGCTTCTGGTGGACAGGTTCGACCGGCGCAAGCTGCTGGCTGCCATCTACGGCTACCAAGCGGTGGTGACGACCGCGTTCGCGGCGATCGCGCTGCTGGGCAGTCTGGAAGCGTGGCACATCTTCGCGTTCATCTTCTTCATGGGGCTGTCTTGGGTGATAAGCGACCCGGCGCGGATGTCGCTGATACCGAACATGGTGCCCAGAGAGAGCCTGATCAACGCCTTCGCGCTGAACTCGATGGCGTTCAGCATGACTCGGCTGGCGGCGCCCGCCATTGGCGGAGTTCTGATAGTGACGGTTGGCGCGGGGCAGGCGCTGATTCTGGAGGGCGCGCTTCAGGTCGGCGCGGTGGCGGCGGCTCTCGGTCTGAGAATGGCGATGACGAGCCGCGCCACGCTGCGCCCGCGCGAGGTCGCGCGCGATTTCGCGGCGGGGATCCGCTACGTTCGGGGCGAGCCTGTGCTGCTGGTTCTGTTCGCGCTGACCGCCCTGCCCGCGATGCTGGTCATGCCTTCGATTCAGGGGCTGATGCCAGTCTATGCGGCGGAGGTGTTCGGGGTGGACGCCAGAGGGCTGGGGCTGCTGCTGTCCGCCGTGGGCGCCGGATCGACGATCGGGACGTTCGCGCTCGCATCCATAGGCGACATTCCGGGCAAGGGGACTGCCATAGTCGCAAGCGTCATCGTTCTTGCGCTTGCCACGCTCGTGTTCTCCGTGAACGGCGTGTTCCAAGCGGCATACGTGAACCTGATGATCGTCAGCGCGGCGACGATGACGTTCTTCTCGGTCAGCAGCGCCGTTGTGCAGAGCATCGTGTCGGACGAGTTTCGGGGGCGCGTGTCGGGGCTGTACATGATCACGTGGGGGCTGTTTCCCATCGGAAGCCTAGTCAGCGGCTACCTAGCCGAGCGGCTCGGCGCGCCGCACGCCACTCAGATAGTCTCGGTCGCGCTGCTGCTGGCGTTCGGGATTGGGGCGTGGACGACTCGACGCTTCTGGCGCGCGCTCTAGTGCAGGCGCGAAGCTGGGTCAGCCGCCAGACTCGGCGCGCTTGGTCTCTTGCCACAGCTCTTCTTTGGCATCGAGGGGCAGCGCCTCGAAGTCCAAGCCGCGCTCGCGCGCCAGTCGCTCCATGCCGGTGAAGCGGGTGTAGAACTTGCGGTTGGTCATGCGCAGGGCGGTTTCGGCCTCCGCTCCGAGCCACCTGCTGGCGTTGACCAGCGAAAACAGCAGGTCGCCCAGCTCGCGCTCGCGCTCGGCGTCCGACTTCGCCGCCTCGAGCTCCCGCAGCTCCTCGCCGACCTTTTCGATCACTCCTGCGTAATCGTCCCAGTCGAACCCCATCCTCGCCGCCCTGCCCTGCACCGCCTGAGCGTATGCCAGCGCGGGCATCGCCTTGGGCACCCCGTCCAGAATCGAGCGTTCCTCGCCCCTCATCTCCTCGCGCTTGATCTGGTCCCAGCGCGGAACGGCTTGGGATGCGTCGTCCATCACCGCGTCTCCGAACACGTGCGGATGACGGCGCACCAGCTTGTCTATGACGCCGGCGCACACGTCTTTTCCGGTGAACTGATTATTGGCTTCCGCAATCTGCATCTGGAACGCGATGTGGAACAGCACGTCTCCCATCTCCTCTACGATCTTGGCGTTGTCTCCCTCCTCTATCGCCTCCACCAGCTCGTAGCACTCTTCCAGAAATAGGTGCTTGAGAGAGTCGAAAGTCTGCTCCCTGTCCCACGGGCAGCCGCGCGGACCCAGGAGCGTGGCGACCACGTCATGGACGCCTCCGAACGTGTGGGGGAAACTGTGGTCGTGGGTCAAGAGCGTTCACCTCCGTTGAATGAAAGTATGTAATACCAGCGCGAGTCGAGAATACCCCGTTGATTGACACCCGAAAGCGCTGTACGTAAGATGCTAACGCATGTCGCCCCGTATGAAAATCTCCCCGACTCTTCGCATCGCGGCAGTGTGCGCGTTTGCGGCTCTCGTTCCGGTGTTCCTGATCGCCTTCAACGTTCGCTGGGTCATCAACTTTCCGCCGCTGTACTCGTATGGCTTCGACAGGTACGACATCCCCGAATACACGGGCATCGAGCGGGGGGAGCTGATCGCGGCGGGCGAGCAGATCCGCGACTACTTCAACGACGACGAGGAGCTGCTGGAGATCAGCGTCGTGGCTGGCGGGGTCAGGGTGCGCAACCTCTACAACGAGCGCGAGGTTCTGCACATGCGCGACGTCAAGGGGCTAGTGCGGGGTGTGTACCGCGTATCCGAAGTGAGCGGCCTTCTGCTGGCGGCGTTCGCAGCTGTCGGGTTCGCCGTGTGGCGGCGCGAGTTCCTGCCCGCGCTCGCTCGGCTGGCGGCGTGGGGCGGCGGCGTGACGCTCGGACTGGCGGCGCTGGCGGGACTCGGCGCAGTCTTCGGATTCGACAGGCTCTTCCTCGCGTTCCATCTCATCAGCTTCAGCAACGACCTATGGCAGCTCGACCCAAGACGCGACTACCTGATTGCCATGTTCCCGCAAGGGTTCTTCTTCGACGCCACCATGCTGATCGCGCTGTCCGTCGTGGCGCAGGCGGCTGCGCTCGTGGCTGCGCCGATGCTGATGACGAGGCGAAATCGGGGAGACGAGACGAGGGCAATCCGACGCGCGAGGATACGTGAGCGAGCCGGATGACGAGCTTTTAGATACACCCTCGTTTGGGATAGAATAGACTGAAGTATATGCCCAGACGAGCAAACTCAAGACAGAGGAGCGAGAATGAGTACCTGGACACCCGACCCAACTTTCTACCCCTCTCCCAAGATGGCGATGGACGCGCCACAGGAGGAGCTGGCATACGTTGCCATAGTCAACCCGAACGAAGACGGCAAGCCGGACGCGCTCGGCGTGCTGGACGTGGATCCCAAGTCGCAGACCTACGGGCAACTCGTGGGGCGTATGAATCTGCCGTCGTCCGGCGACGAGCTGCACCATTTCGGCTGGAACGCATGCAGCGCCGCTCTCTGCCCGAATCAGGCGCATCCGCACGTCGAGCGGCGATATCTCCTGCTCGGCGGGCTGCGCTCGTCGAACATCTACATCGTAGATACCAAGAACGACCCGCGAAACCCGAAGCTGGCGAAGACGATCAGCCGCGAGGAGTTCGAGGGCAAGACTGGGTACAGCCGCCCGCACACCGTACACTGCGGCCCGGACGCGATATACATGAGCGCGCTCGGCGCGCCGGACGGCGAGGGGCCAGGCGGCATATTCACGCTGGATCACGACACCTTCGAGGTGAGCGGGCCTTGGGAAGTCGACAGAGGCCCGCAGAAGATGGCTTACGATTTCTGGTGGCATCTCAACCACGACACGATGATCACCAGCGAATGGGGAACGCCGAGGATGGTCGAGAACGGAGTCTTGGCAGACGAGCTTCTCGCCAGCAAGTACGGCCACCATCTGCACGTGTGGGACATTCGCACGCGCAAGCACAAGCAGGCGCTGGATCTCGGACCGGAGAACCAGATGGCGCTGGAGCTGAGGCCCGCGCACAACCCGCGCAGCGCCTACGGATTCTTGGGTGTGGTCACCAGCCTGAAAGACCTCTCCGGCTCGGTATGGACATGGTACCAAGACGGCGACGACTGGGCGGTGAAGAAGATAATCGAGATACCCGCCGAGCCTGCGGACGCGGAGCTGCTGCCGCCTCTGCTTCAGGGCTTCGGCGCCGTGCCGCCGCTCGTGACAGACATCGTCCTGTCGCTCGACGACCGCTATCTCTACGTCTCCTGCTGGGGTACGGGCGAGTTCCAGCAGTACGACGTATCCGACCCGTTCAATCCGAAGAAGACCGGCTCGGTGCATCTTGGGGGCATCGTCCGAAAGGCGGCTCATCCCAACGGCTCCGCTGTGAACGGCGGCCCTCAGATGGTGGAGCTGAGCCGCGACGGGAACAGGCTGTACGTCACCAATTCCCTGTATCTGGCGTGGGACGCGCAGTTCTACCCGGATGGAATACGAGGGTGGACTGCCAAGATCGACGCCTCGCCCGAAGGCGGAATAGAGATCGACAGCGACTTCTTCGCTGAGTTCGGGGAAGAGCGCCCGCACCAGATCAGGCTCCAGGGCGGCGACTCGTCTTCCGACACGTTCTGCTACCCGGACTGATCCATTAGCCCATTAGCGCGCGCGTGCGAGCGCAGGCGCGCGGGATAGACGAAACAACCACAGGGGGCGGTTCGCGGACCGCCCCTACTTGTCCGATCAGGAAGTGGCGTCAGTTGGAGTTGGTCGAGTTCTGGCCCTGGATCGCGCTGGCGGCATTCGGGGCTTATCACGGAGTCAATCCCGCGATGGGGTGGCTGTTCGCAGTCGCGCTCGGATTGCAGGAGCAGAGCCGAGCGGCGCTGTACCGCGCCTTCGCGCCGATTGCGCTGGGCCACATGGCATCGGTCGCCATCGTCGTAGCTGTCGTGGCGCTTGGGCGCGCGATCGTCCCAACGGACATCCTGAAGTACGTGGGCGCGGGCGCTCTGACTGCCTTCGGGCTGTACAAGCTGTTCTGGAACAGGTCTCATCCGCGCTGGGTGGGGATGCGAGTCGGGTTTCGAGACCTGACGGCGTGGTCTTTCCTGATGGCGTCAGCGCACGGCGCGGGGCTGATGCTCGCGCCGGTGCTGTTCAATCTGCCGGGCTACGGCCAATCGGTGGCAGAGGCGATAGACGCGCGAGACGTTCCGCACGCCGAATACATGTTCCTAGGGGCGCCGGCGTCCATCGGCACCGCGGCCGCTCAGCTGACCGCGGTGGGAGTCCACACGGTGGCGATGTTCGGGGTGATGACGCTCGTGGCGGTGGTGGTGTTCGAGAAGGTTGGCTTGGCGCTGCTGCGGAAGTCTTGGTTCAATCTCGACCGCCTGTGGGCCGGCGCGCTGATCGTGTCGGGCGCAGTGACCGCGGCGCTCTAGCTTCGCTGCGAGCGCGGGTTACATCTCGATCTTCTTCTCGCCCGACAGGTAGGCTTCAGGCTCTCTCTGGAAGGCGCGGTTGCAGCCGGGGCCGCAGAAGTAGTAGGTCTCTCCCTGATAGTCGAAGGCGCCGCCGGGCGGCTTTCGCACGTCCACCTGCATATCGCAAACGGGATCTGTCGCGCGGTCGCTGCCGCGCCTGTTGAACAGCGGAAGTCTCATCTGGTTTCTCCTTAATCCTACACCCTCAGCCTACACCGTCAGGGGGGGCTTACTGGGGTGTGCCTTATGTATATTCACCCTCACCCTAGCCCTCTCCCATCGAGGGAGAGGGGATCGGACGGCTGCGTTTCGCGCTTGGTTTCTCTCATCGGGGGAGGAGAAGGCTCATCTGGTTTCTCCTCAGCACTACACCCTCACCCTAGCCCTCTCCCATCGAGGGAGAGGGGATCCGACGGTTGCGTTTCGCGCTTGGTATCTCTGAGTGTCAGCTAGGAAATTTCGGCTCAAGCAGAAGGCGCGGGGCGGAATCTCTTGAGACGCAGCGAGTTCGATACTACGCTCACGGAGCTGAAAGCCATTGCGCCTGCGGCAAGGATCGGATTCAGGAATCCGTACTCTCCCAAGATGGGACGCAGGACGTCCGGAACCCCGTATGCCGCGAACAGGGGGTAGAGCGCGCCCGCCGCTACTGGGATGAGCGCGACATTGTAGGCGAACGCCCAGAACAGGTTCTGCTTTATCACCCTCATCGTGGCTCGGCTGAGGGCGATGGCAGTGGACACGCCGCGCAGATCGCCGCCCACCAGTGTGATGTCCGCCGCTTCCATAGCCACGTCCGCGCCCGTGCCTATGGCGATTCCGACGTCTGCCTGCGCGAGCGCGGGCGCGTCGTTGATGCCGTCTCCCACCATGCCGACGGTCTTGCCCATGCCCTGAATTTCCGTCACGTGCGCGGCTTTGTCGGCAGGCAGCACCTCGGACACCACCCGCTCGATTCCGACCTGCGCGGCTATGGCGCTGGCTGTGCGCGCGTTGTCGCCGGTCAGCATGACGACCTCGATTCCGCGACGCTTCAGATCCTCGACCACCATCGCAGACTCTGGCTCGATCGTATCGGCGATGGCGATGATCCCCCGCGCCTCGCCGTCCAGCGCCACGAACACGGGCGTGGATGCCACAGCCGACAGCCGCTCTTCCTGCCGCTCCAAGTGGCTAGTCGGAATCGCAAGCTCCGCCATGAGCCTGCGATTGCCTATGGCGACGCGAGAGCCGCCGACGGTGGCGGTCACGCCGGCGCCGGGGCGCGCCATGAAGTCCTCGGCGTCTCGGAGGGGCAGTCCTCTTTCGGCGGCCGCTTCGACAATTGCCGCTCCAAGCGCATGTTCCGACCCGCGCTCCACGGACGCGGCGACTGCCAGCAGAGCGTCCTCGTCGAAATCGGGCGCGTGAATCTCCGTCACCGACGGGCTGCCTCTGGTAAGCGTGCCGGTCTTGTCCAGCACGACCACATCGAGGCGATGGGCAAGCTCCAGCGTCTGGGCGCTGCGAATCAAGACGCCGTATTCGGCGCCCTTGCCCGTTCCGACCATAATCGCGGTCGGGGTCGCCAGACCCATCGCGCACGGGCAGGCGATGATCAATACTGCGACAGACGTGAGAATGGCGGTTACGTAGCTCGGCGCAGGGCCCAGCGCAAGCCATATCAGGAACACGAGCGCGGCGGCGGCTATCACTGCGGGTACGAAGTACGCCGAGACCGTGTCCGCGAGCCGCTGGATCGCAGCCTTCGACCCCTGCGCCTCCTCTACGAGGCGGACGATGCCGGACAACATGGTGTCGCGCCCTACGCGGGTGGCGATGAAGACGAATCCGCCGCTGCCGTTGAGGGTGGCGGCATAGACCTCGCTGCCGGGGACCTTGTCCACAGGCGCGCTCTCGCCGGTGAGCATGGACTCGTCGATGGACGATCCGCCCGACTCGATGACGCCGTCGACTGCGATCTTCTCCCCGGGTCGAACGACGATGCGATCTCCGATCTCGATGTCCTCTATGGGGACGTGGAGATGGCGACCGTCCCTTATGACGAGCGCGGCGCTCGGCTGAAGACCCAAGAGAGCGCGGATCGCGTCGGACGCTCTGCGCTTGGCTCTTGCCTCCATATACTTTCCGAACAGCACCAAACCGATTATCGCGGTGGACGTGTCGAAGTAGGCGGCGGCGGAGTATCCCTCGAAGAACGTCGAGCCTGCGAACAGCGTGACCGCCACGCTGTATCCGTAGGCGACGGACGTTCCCACGACGATCAGCGTGTTCATGTTGGAGGTCAGATGCTTTGCCGCGCCCCATGCGGAGGCGTAGAACCCTCTGGCTGCCCAGAGCTGCACAGGAGTCGCAAGCGTCCAGAGCAGGAAATCCAACCTGAAGGGGAGCATGTCCGACACGGGGAGCGCCATCAGAGCCATGATCAGGGCGGCGACGGCAAGGCTGAATACGAACTTGACTCTGAGGGCGGCGAGGTCGCCCGAAGCGTCGAAGTCGTCGGACTCGCCGATTACGGCGCTGACCGAGTAGCCGGCGTCCTCGACCGAGTAGCGGAGGTCGGAGATTCCGGTTACGCCCGGAACGTATTCTACGGCGGCGCGCTCGGTGGCGAGGTTGACCGAGGCGTGCGCCACTCCGTCCACGCCCTGGAGCGCGCGTTCCACGTGGGATACGCACGCGGCGCAGGTCATCCCGCCTATGCCCAGCGTGGTTTTGCGAGTTCCGACGCCGTAGCCTGCGTCTCTTAGCGCATCGGACAGGGAGCGCAGATCGGGCGCGTCTCCGCTGAGTTCGAGGGTGGCGCGCTCGGTGGCGAGGTTGACGGATACGTCCTCTACGCCGTCTACGGATTCGAGCGCGTGGGATACGTGAGTGACGCAGGCGGCGCAGGTCATACCCGTGACGGGCAGGGCTATCTGTGATCTTAGCGAGGTGGGCAATGGACAGCCTTCGTTATCATTTCCCAACGATTCTAGCACGAGTGCCAATCCAGTGCAGGCGCTCGCCGCGCTTCCGGCCTCGTGGCGGGGAGAGCTGGAAAAGCGCCGAGCCACCGATCGGCTCAACGGTTTGGGGGGCGGCTCCAACATGCTTTGCCGCTCCCCCAGAACTGCTGAGCCGATCGCTAGAGGCTTCGCACCACTCCGACTACCCTGCCGCGAACGGAAACGTCTTTGGCTGGAACCCTGATCGGCTCCATCGTCTCGTTCTCCGGCTGTAGGCGCACCATGTCGCCCTCGAGGTAGAAGCGCTTCAGGGTGGTCTCTTCCGAGCCGTCCAGCCATGCTGCCACCATGTCGCCGTCTCTGGCATCGAACGCGCGCTCTAGGATGACCAGATCGCCGTCGGCGACGAGCGCGTCTATCATCGAGGTTCCCTTGACCCGCAGAGCGAAGAGGTCCTGCCTGTCTTTGGTGAGTGAAGACGTGAGATCGACGGTGTCGTAGCTCTGGTCGGCGTGAGTGGGCGCGTCCGGAACCTGAAGGGGTTCGCCCGCGGCGATGCTGCCCATGATGGGGATTCTGACGATGTCTCGGCGCGAATCTTTGAGTCCCTCGCCTATGAGCGCGATGCCCCGCGAGACTTCGCGCTCTCGCTTGAGATAGCCCATCTGCTGGAGCTTCTGGAGGTTGTAATCGACTACGGACGTGGAGCTAACCTCGCATCCGCTCTGTATGTCGCGCACCGTTGGGGGGTACTGGTGGTCGTCCATGAACTCCTGTATGAAGCTAAGGATGCGCTGCTGTCTGGGGGATAGCTTTGATTTCATGTCGCAACTCCTCGCGGACGGATGTTCTGTGAGCGCAGGTTAACAGACCATTTGTGCGATGTCAACCGCTCTGCGGGAGGTTGCGCTTCCGCAATTTTCGAGGTGTGACGAACGAGAGGCAGCGCCAAATCCTTCCTCATCCTTCTTCGGTGAACGCCTTGCGAATCTCTGCGCGCGCCTGCCTGCGAAACTGATATGGGTTTCGAGGCTGCGTCAATTGACCCTCAAAATCGCAGGTGCTACCATGTGTGAAACCATTCACCAATGGGGGCGAATCTTCGATTCTGCCTGTCTTGTGACTGGCTCTTCCGTCTTAGGAAGATGGCGACTTGCCGATTGGAACGTGGTCGAGCAGCAGGTTCATGCACGGCTGTCAAGGGGGAAAACCGGTGACGAAACTCGCAGTCTTGGCGCTCGCGCTAGGCGCCGCTTTGGCGGTGTTCGCGGCCTGTGGCAGGCCCGCGCCCACCGAGCCATCCGTGATTACAATACAGCGCGCGTCTCCCCCCGTGCTTGGCCCCGCTCCCGACGACTGGATCACGCGAGACGCGGAGCCGCCATCGGACGATCCCGTAGAGCGAGGGGAGCAGCTCGCGCTCGTGCATGGCTGCGCCGGCTGCCACTCAGTGGACGGGGAGCCGGGCATCGGCCCGACTTGGCAGGGAATCTTCGGATCCCGAGAGGAGCTGGAGGACGGTACGGCTGCGACTGTGGACGCGGATTACATCACAGAGTCCATACGCACCCCGGCGCTGAAGGTGGTCAAAGGCTTCGGCCCCAACTCGGTCATGCTGGCCTTCGACGAAGAGACGATCTCGGCGGAAGAAGTATCGGATATCATCGCATACATCGAGTCGCTCAGGTAGCTCGCCGCGCTGCCGCGCATAACGACGCTGCGCGCGCCCACTTTTGCGGTGGACGTACTGAATCTCAGGGAAGCGGGACCCAAGCTCCGCATCCTGTCTGTGGCGGCTATGATACTGGCTGTCCTGCTCGCGGGATGCGGGGGCGGGGACATCGCGCAGACATCGCCATCTCCGGTTCCGGGACTGCGCGAGGTCCGGGTGACTCTCGGCAACTGCTCAGGGGGCGGCTCGTGCAAGTTCGATCCGGCAGACTTCGAGTTCGATGCTGGGGAGTCCGCGCGGTTCGAGCTGGTCGCGGATGACGAGTTCCACACGTTCACCGCCGCGGATCTGGGCATAGATATAGAGGTCAACGCGCACAAGACCGAGTACTTGGATTTCACGTTCGATAGGCCGGGCGAGTACGCCTTGATCTGCATTCCCCACGAAGCGCTGGGGATGAAGGGGACTATATCCGTCCGCTGATCGAAGTGGTATTTTGGAGGGCGATCAGCGCCGCCGCCGGATGGCGCGCGCGGATGCAGGAGGTTGGGTCCACTATGAAAGAGTCCCATCGAATTGGCATCATCGGGGGGCGCTGGGCGCTGGCTGGGCTGGCTGGCTTGGTTTTCGCGCTGGCTGCCTGCTCGGGGGGCAGCGCGCCTACGCCGGCACTGGCGCCTACTCCGGCACTGGCGCCGGCGCCGGCACTGGCGCCGGCGCCGGCAACCGCCACGCCTGCGCCGACTGCGGCAGCCGCCGCGCCCGCGCCGGACGGCGGGGGCGTGGTCATAAGCGTGGCGGACGGGACGGTGGCGCGATACCTCGTGGGCGAGCAGCTTGCGAGTCTCAGCGTTCCCAACGACGCCGTCGGGGAGACGTCCGACGTTACGGGCGCGATAGTGTTCGACTCGGATGGCATGGTGGACGCCGACGCTTCGATGATCGCCGTTGGTCTGTCCGGCTTCACTAGCGACGAGTCGCGCCGCGACAGGTACGTCCGCAGCAGGCTGTTCGACACTGGCCAGTTTCCCAACGCCGAGCTTGCAGTAACCGAAGTGGCGGGGCTGCCGTGGCCGCTGCCCAACTCTGGGGAGGCGACGTTCCAGATAGTCGGAGACCTGACGATACAGGAGGTTACGGAACGGGTGACGTGGGACGCAATGGCGCAATTCGGCGATGATTCGGTCAACGGACGGGCGAATACCGTTGTGACCTTCGAGCAGCTCGATCTGTCCAAGCCGTCGTTCAGCTTCATCATCAGCGTGGAGGACGAGATACGTCTGGAGCTGGACATCAGCGCGTCCGTGGAACGGAACTAGCGCTTTTGCGGCTTTACGCGGCTTATTCTCGTTGACGCTCCAAAAGGCGAATTCTATACTGTCTCCCAACCGCGCTGATTTTGCCTCGCGCCCCGTTCGCGGCATCTCAGCGCCGAAGCCGCGCCTGAGCGCGAATTCCGGAAGAAGAGGGTATAGACGATGCAGCTGTCCTGCCTGCAAGAGAACCTGAGCCGCGGCCTGTCGGTGGTGCAGCGCGCGGTGGCGACTCGCACCACGCTGCCCATTACGCAGAACGTTCTGCTGTCGACAGACAACGCGCGCGTCAAACTTGCCGCAACCAACTTGGAAATAGCGATCAGCACCTGGGTACCCGCGCAGGTGGAGGGGGAGGGGGCGATCACGATTCCCGCCAGACTGCTGACGGAGTTCGTCAACTCGCTTCCGTCGGAGCGCATAGACATATCTTCCTCGGAGCAGCCGCTGAGTATGGAGCTGAGCTGCGCGCGCTTTCAGGCGCACATCAACGGACAGGACGCCGAGGACTTTCCACCGATTCCCACTGTGGACGAGGGCGCGATCGGACGAATCGCCCCGACAGTGCTGCGCGACGCGATCAATCGGGTGGCGTTCGCCGCCGCTACGGAGGATTCACGCCCCGTTCTCACCGGAATCAAGGTGGAGATACGGGGGGACAGCTTCACGTTCGCCGCCGCCGATGGCTTCAGGCTGGCGATCTACGATGGCAAGATGTCCGAGCCTATCTCCGATGACATCGGCTTCATACTGCCGGCGCGCGCGCTGCAAGAGGTCAACCGCCTGCTCGGCGGCCAGACAGAGCCTGTCGAGTTCACGGTCACTCCGCAGCGCAGCCAGGCGCTGTTCAGGCTGGAGAACGCCGAGCTGGTGTCTCAGCTGGTTCATGGGTCTTTCCCAGACTTCAGACAGCTGATACCGGAGAGCTACGAAACCAGAGCCGTCGTGAAGCAGGATGCCTTTCTCAGAGCCACGCGGACGGCTTCGATATTCGCTCGCGACGGGTCGGGCATAGTTCGGCTGAACATGACAGCCGCCGAGAACGGGACGGGCGGCAGGGTGGCTGTCTCCTCGCGCGCTGAGGAGCTTGGCGACAACACCGGGGAGCTGGACGCCGACGTCGAGGGCGGAGACGCCAAGATAGCGTTCAACAGCAAGTACCTCAGCGAGGTCTTGGACGTGATCGGGGATGGGGACGTTGCGCTGGAGACGACCACGCCATCGAGTCCGGGTGTGATCAAGCCTGCCATCGACTCGGACAGCCACAGCTATACGCACGTGGTGATGCCGATGTTCGTTCAGTGGTAGGCGGGCTGGTCTATGGGCTATCGGGCTATCGTCCGTCGGCGATCAGCCCGTCGACCGCCCGCCGCTGCGCCTGCGCCAGCTCGCGGACGCCCTTCGCCGCCAGCGCGAGCAGATCATCCAGCTGTCCCCGCGTAAAGGCTCCGCGCTCGGCTGTTCCCTGAACTTCGACGAACTCGCCGCCGTCGGTCATCACTATGTTGAAGTCCACTTCGGCGCGGCGGTCTTCGTCGTAGCACAGATCGAGCATCGCCTCTCCGTCCACAATGCCCACGCTGACGGCGGCGACTCCGCACCTGATCGGAAGCGCAGACATGCCCTCTCGCTCGCCAATGGCGATGAGCGCCTGTCGCAGGGCGACGTACGCTCCGGTGACTGCGGCGGTTCGCGTGCCGCCATCTGCCTGTAGAACGTCGCAATCCACTGTCAGCGTGCGCTCTCCGAGCCTGTCCATGTCCACGGCGGCGCGCAGTGAGCGCCCGATGAGGCGCTGTATCTCCTGAGTACGTCCGCGCGGCGTGGTCTCGCGGCGCTTGCGCGTGTGGGTGGATCTGGGAAGCATCGCGTACTCGGCAGTCACCCAGCCCCGCCCGGATCCTCGCAGAAAGCGCGGCACCTTCTCTTCTACGCTCACGGCGCAAAGCACTCGCGTCTGCCCCGCGCCGATCAGCGCGGAGCCTTCGGCGTAGCTCTGTACGCCAAGCTCCAGGGACACGGGTCTGAGCTGATCGTTCGAGCGTCCGTCTATGCGAGTCACGTCTTGGGGACACCTCCGAGATACTGCGCCGAAGTATAGCACAGGGGGCATGGCGCTACAGTGATGCTATACTGGACGGGAAATCGGCTGTACTTTGCAATTTTCCAATCGCCGCGCTCGTCCGAGCGCAGGCCCAACAGCTGGGGACATGGCATACGCGCGCAGCGGCGGAGGCCGCATACACTACCACATCGAGGGCGAGGGGCCGCCTGTGGTGATGGTTCACGGATTCAGCGACAGCATCGAGGACTGGCGCGAGGCGGGATACGTTGATGCGCTGAAGGCCGATTTCAAGCTGGTCATGCTGGACTGTCTCGGACACGGCAAGAGCGACAAACCGCGCGCGCCGGAGGCGTATACAATGTCGCGCCGTGTGGCGGACGTGGTCGCCGCGCTGGACGAGCTGGGCATCGAAAGCGCCGCGTACTGGGGATACTCCATGGGCGCGCGCATAGGGTTCGGCGTGGCTGAGCGGGCGCCGGAGCGGATACGCGCGATGATACTGGCGGGCATAGACCGATTCGGCACCCACCCTTCGAGGTTCCAGAGCCGCATACGTTTTCTGAGCAGGGGGATGAGTCTCTATCTGGAGGGGTTCGAGTCCAGATTCGGCAGGATGCTGCCTACGTCCAAGCGCGAGCGCTTTCTCGAAAACGACTCCCTCGCGCTGATCGCCGCTAGCATGGGGCTGCGCGACGGCTATGGCGGCTACGACGGACTGATTCCACAGATGACGATGCCCTGCCTCGTGTACGACGGGGACAGGGACGGCTTCCACAGTGGCGCGCGGGAGCTGGCGGAGATGCTGCCGAACGCCGAATTCGCGTCTCTGGCGGGGCAGGATCACGGCGGCACGTTCACGCGCTCCGATCTCGCGCTGCCCCACGTCCGAAGGTTCTTGGCTTCTCTCACTTGACGACGTGAACGCTCTGCTGGTTAAGATAGTCTCAGCATGTTCTTGGAGGCGGTGTCTTGTCTCGATCTATCTCTCCCGATCTGGTTTACGAGCTGGTGAACGTCGGCTCGCCTTCGCTGTCTCCCGACGGGGCGGGGCTGGCTTTCACGCGCTCACAGGTCGACAGGGACAGCATGGAGACGCAGTCGCGGATATTCGTCATGGACGTGGAATCGCGCGTCTGCGCGCGGTTCACATCGGGAGAGCGCGATGCGAGTCCGCGCTTCTCGCCGGATGGAAAGCACCTTGCCTTCGTCCGACCAGACGATGGCGGCAAGGCTCAGCTGTGGGTCATAGCCACCGGGGGAGGGGAGGCGCGAAGGCTGACGAGCTTGGCGGGGGGCATTACGGACGTCGCATGGTCGCCCGACTCCAGCGCGCTGGCGTTCGTGTCCGACGTCGACCCCGATCGCGCGCCGGACGGACATGATGCCAAGAGAGAGCCGCGCGTGAGGGTAGCCCGCCGCATCATGTACAGGGCGGACGGGCTGGGCTGGCGAGGCGATGCTTTCAGGCGCGTATTCGTGGTGGATCGGGAGTCGGGCGAGAGTCGCCAGATAACGGACGGAGAGGGCGACGACAGCGCGCCGGCGTGGTCGCCGGACGGCAGGCTCATCGCCTTCGTCGGAGACCGCCGCGCCGACCGCGAGGTTGCCACGCACAGCGACGTCTACGTGGTGGCGGCCGAGGGCGGCGAGCCGAAGCTGTGGTCCGAGGGGCTGTCCACCGTATCCGCCGCCGCATGGTCGCCGTCAGGCGATGAGATCGCCGTGGTCGGCTCGGACGACGACGAGGCGGGCGCGGGCTGGCAGTCTTGGATATTCGTCATCCGACAGGGGCGCGCTCCGCTCAGGCTGACAGACGATTCGATCAGCCCGGCAGGGGGCTACGCGCCGCTGGTTCCGGCGCCGGAGATGCGCTGGACTGCGGACGGGCGCATCCTGTTCATCGCGGACGCGCGCGGGAAGTCTGCCATATACAGCGTTTCGGCGGCAGGCGGCAAGGCGCGAGCCATCCTCGCAGGCGAGGAGTCGATATCCGCTATCTCGTTCGACTCGGACGGGCGGCGCGCCGCGAGCGTGGCATCTTCGCCCGAATCGCCCGGGGACCTGCATCTCACGGACCTGGAGACCGGAGCCGCCGAGCGGATCACCGACTTCAATGGCGAGTATCTGGGAAAGCATCCGCCGGCGCGAATGGAAAAGTTCGTCATCTCGCGCGGTGATACGGAAATAGAGTGCCGAGCGTTCTTCCCGCCCGACTTCGACGCCTCGCTGAGCTACCCGATGATCTTGGACATACACGGCGGGCCGCACGGGGTCTTTTCGGACAGCTTCATCCCGCAGCAGCAGGTACTGGCGACGGCCGGATACATAGTGCTGGCGGTGAACCCGCGCGGCTCCTCCACATACGGCGTGGATTTTATGAAGGCCGTTCTCGGAGACTGGGGAGGCGAGGACTATCTGGACATAATGGCGGCGGTCGATGCGCTCTGCGAGCGGGGCTTCGTGGACGAGTCCAGACTTGGAATCACCGGGTACAGCTACGGCGGCTTCATGAGCTCGTGGATCATCGGACACGAGACGCGATTCAGGGCAGCGGTGATCGGCGCGCCCTGCATAAACCTGTCCAGCATGTACGGCACGTCCGACATAGGCGTTCGCTTCGGCGAGGCGCAGTGGGGGGGCAGACGCTGGGAGGCGCTGGACGCCTTCCTCGAACGCTCGCCGCTGACATACGCGCCCAACGTGCAGACGCCCGCGCTGCTGATGCACGGCGAGGACGACGCGCGCTGTCCAATAGAGCAGTCGGAGCAGTACTTCGTCACGCTCAAGCGGCTGGGCAGAGAGGTGGAGCTGGTGCGATTCCCGGACAGCTCTCACGGCTTCGTCAGGAACGGGCATCCGAGACTGCGCGAGGAGTATCTGTCGCGGCTTCTCGACTGGATGAACTCTCACATAGGAGGCTGTCGGTAGATGCTGCTGTCCGCATCCAAGCTCCAGCTGTTCTACGGAGACGTGGAGGTGTTCGCAGGCGTGAGCGTCGAGGTTGGCGAGCGAGCCAGAATCGGGCTGGTCGGCCCAAACGGGAGCGGCAAGACGTCTCTGCTCAGGGTGCTGATGGGAGAGCTGGAGCCAGACGCGGGGGCGGTTTCGTCGAACGCGGGGCTGAGGGTGGCTTACGTAGCTCAGATTCCGGATCACGACGATCCGGGGACGCTGCGCGACGGGGTGATGTCCGTGTTCGAGGGGCTGTTCGAGCTGGAAGACGAGCTGGCAGCCAGCGCGCTGGAGATACAGCGGCGCGAGGGCGGCGAACGCAGCCGCGCCGAGGCGCGATACTCGGAGCTTCTGGCAGAGTACGAGGCGATGGGCGGGTACGACTACCAGAGTCAGATGGAGCGCGTGGTGCAAGGCGTGGGGCTGACGCTGGAGACTCTGGACACTCCGGCGGCGCAGGCAAGCGGCGGGGAGCGCACCCGCGCCGCGCTGGCGACTGCGCTGCTGACCGACCCCGATCTGCTGGTTCTGGACGAGCCTACCAACTATCTCGACTTCGAGGGGCTGGGCTGGCTGGAAGATTTCTTAGCCGGCTTCAAGTACGCCGCGCTCGTGGTGTCTCACGACCGCTACTTCCTAGATCGCGTATGCGCCGAGATGTGGGAGATGGAGCGAGGAAAGCTCCAGCGCTTCCCGGGCAACTACTCGAAGTATCGCGCGCTCAAGCAGGCGCAGGTCGAGCGGAATCAGAAGGAGTTCGAGCGACAGCGCGAATACATCGCCAAAGAGGAGTATTTCATTCAGCGCTACAAGGCGGGGCAGCGCTCACGCGAAGCCAGAGGTCGGGAGACGCGCCTGGCGCGCCTGGAACGGATCGAGTCTCCGCAGTCCGAAAAGACCATCAGCTTGGGCAGGCAGTCGGCATCTCGCACTGGACACGTGGCGGCAAGCCTCAGAGGGCTGACGGTGGGGTTCTGCGACAACGGAACGCGGCACACCCTGATGAGGGCGCCGGATCTCGATTTGGAGCGCGGATCCAGGACTGCCATAGTGGGGCCCAACGGCATCGGCAAGACGACGCTGCTCAAGACGATACTCGGCGAGCATGAGCCGCTGTCCGGAACGGTGACGCTGGGGCATAACGTCCAGACCGGCCACCTGAACCAAGGGACGTGGAACCTGCCGGAGGGCAAGACTGTGCTGGATGCGTTCATCGAGGTCAAGAACACCCCCATAGGCGAGGCTAGGGACTATCTCGCCCGCTTCCTGTTTCAGGGGGACGACGTGTTCAAGCGCGTGAGCGCGCTTTCGGGCGGAGAGCGCACCCGTCTTTCGCTGGCGAGGCTGCTGGTCACCTACCCCAACGCGCTCGTGCTGGACGAGCCGACTACGCATCTGGATATCCAGAGCCGCGAGGCGCTGGAAGACACGCTAGAATCTTACGACGGCGCGCTGCTGTTCGTGTCCCACGACCGCCACTTCATCAACCTGATGGCAGAGCGGATATGGGCCATAGAGGACGGCGAGATAACCACCTTCGAGGGGAGCTTCGAGGAGTGGATGCGGCTCAAGCAGCCGCCGCAGGCGCAGCCTGTATCGCGCCGCGCGCGCGCGCGCCACCGCAGGCGAGACCGCGAGGCGCGCAGGCGTGAGAGCGCCGCCGGGCAGTCGCGCGCCGCCGATGCCATAGACTACGAGGAGATCATCCAAGACCTGGAAACGAAGATCAAGCGGATAGAGCGCCGAATCGAGAAGGCGTCCGCGCGCCAGGATCTGGACGCGATCAGCCGGCTGGGGAGACAGTACGCCGCCGCGCAGAAGGCAATGGACGAAGCATGGGAGCAGTGGGGGATGGAGCATTCGTGAAACAGCGCCTGTGAGTCGGCTTGGCTAGTTTCATTCCGTATGACATAGGTACGCTTCTTTAGCCATTTCCACAATTTACGAGTGGATAATGGTTGACCTCTGACGCATTCTGTGGTAGGGTGTGATTTGTAAGTAAAATACCAAATCATGCTCTACAAGGGGACGAATGACCGCAGGAATTTCGACTGAGACCGTTGCGATGAAAGTCGCCAATGCCGTTCTGACGCTCCGCCTGTCGGTGGCGGACGGTTAACCAAGCCGCCTCAGACGCGCGCCGCCTCCGGACATCATCCGCTGCGAGGGTCGCGCATGGCTTGGCTGCGCGGTGTCCGATTTCCGGATACGGCGCGTCTGTGTGAACGCGGTTCGGAGTCTCGTACTTGGAGCCGCTCGACAGGCGCGCCTTGCCTGAAAGCCCCGAGCCGACGGCATCCGCGCCCCGCAACGCTGCTCCAAACTTGCCGCATGGCGTAGTTCCAATGTGATCGGCGCTGCCCCCGACCGACTGCCGTCGCAAGGCTCGCGGCGTGTCTAGGGATGTGCCAGCGTCAGAACCAATGTACAGAAGTGAAATCCACGCCGAACACGTGGGAGCTGACACGAGAGAGGCTGTCGATGGCGGCGGTGGAATCCATATGCCGAACATACAGGAACAGCGCATCCGAAAGCAAGCGTCGATTCGTAGTATCGGGAGGGCGGACAGTGGCGAACCAGAAGAACGACTACGGACAGGATCGCGTCCAAAGCCGGCGCGATAGACGAACCTTCACGAATCACGCGAATACGCGCCGACAGCAGCGCGGAGTGTCGATGTCGCATATAGACGCGGTGATGGCGTTCGGAAAGAGAAGGGTGCGCAATGGAGCTTACGTGTACTTCATGGACAAGAGCGCGCGCAGAAAGGCGGAGCGCGCCTTGGGAACGACATACTCGCGGATCGCAAACAATCTGGATATCTACGTAGTGCAGAGCCTCCACACGGGCGAGGTCATTACGACTGCCCACAGAAAAGTGCGCATGAAGTGGTAACTCCCCCATGACGGCAGCGCCGGCGGATGCAGGCAAAGCGGGGAAGCGCCCTCATCGCAGTTCGGGGGCAGTACCAACAGCAGAGTCGCAAGGACACGGGATTATGACCAGCATCGACACGCAGGATACAACCCTGAGCGCGGTTTTTCATTCACACGTGATAAGTCCGGAGCAAACGGCGAAGATCGTAGAGCGCGTTCTGGATTACCGCGCGAAGGCGTCCGACGGCGCGCGTAGCAGGCTGGATTCGGCTATCAGGGACAACATCAACATGGTGGGGTTTCGGGACGCCAGCAGAGCGCAGAGCCAACGGCTGCGCGAACCCGTCTTGTATGAAATTGTCAAGCGGAACGACAAGATGGCCGGAGCCGTGCTGAAAATGTGGGCGGAGTCGCGCGAAGACCTCCAAAGAGCCGTGACCGACCATTTCGAGAGTCTGGGCATCCCCACCGAAGGCCCAGACTTACGAGCGGGCAAGTTCAACTCTCTCTGGCTGCGCAGCGAGTGGCAGAGGGAGCGCGACGCGATCTCAGCCGAAGATTCGGAAGGGCGGTTCGACGTGGACGACATCGGGCTGATGGCGTGCTTCGTATCGGGCAAGCTGTCCGACCCCAACCGAGTCGAGACGGCATCCATCGAGTCGACCATGTTCCTAGAGTGGATCGAGACGCTGCGGGAGCTGCGCGCCGACGCTCCCGACTGGGATGACATGGGTTCGTTCATCATGGCGCTGAGCCAGCTGGCGGAAGACAAGGCGGAGGCTCGCGTCGACGCCCAGATCGAGGCGCTGGAGACGACGGTCGCCGAGACAGTCGAAGAGTTCGAAGGCGAGCTGCAATACCTGGAGCTGAGGATAGGCTCGTGGGCGGAAGTCGGGGAATCCAAACCCCACAGGCTGTCGGAAGCTCTGGAGCTGGCCGAAGAGATGAAGGCGAAGCTGGCGGAGTATCGCCCGATTCGTCCGCAGGGGGCATCGAGGGAGGAGGAGCTGCTACGCGCAGTCGAGCGCGCGGAGCGCGAGGCTGCCATCTACGGCACGGCGGAGCGGTGGAGGCGCAGGATGAGTCTTCCCGATGACTACGACTACGACCCAGCTCGGCCAGAAGGGGGGGACGACGCGCCGCCCGACGTCGAACACGGCGCTGAAGGCAGCCCAGCCCCGTCCGACGGCGCGCAGGAGGGCGAAGACGCCGCGCTCGCGGAAGTTGGGGAGTCTGTGGGCGTGTCCATAGGCGTGTCCATGGAGGAGTACGAATCTGTCAGATCGCAGATGGAGCGGATCGAGCGCGACGGGGCCTCGCTGCGTTCCGAGAACGACCGTCTCAGGGACGACAACGATGGCTTGCGCGCGGACAGGAGCCAGCTCGACGCGGAGATCAGCAAGCTCAAGAGCAAGTTGTCTCTCAAATCCGAGATGGAGGAGTACTGGCGAAGCGCCTATGTTTCCGAGAGCGCGAGGAGGACGAGCGCGGAGGAGGACGAGGCGGCGCAGGTATCGAGCGTGAACGATGCGCTCGCGCTCGCGGAGAGGACCTTCCCCCAAAAGCTGGTCGTGGCTCTCAACTCCAAGTCCGCCAAGAACAGCCCATTTCAGAAGCCTAAGGAGGTGTTCGCGGCGCTCGCGTGGCTGGCGACCGAGTACCACACCCTCAGAACGAACCCCGGCTCACGCCCAGACTTCAACAGCCTGATCAAGGAAGCCTGCCCCGGCTGGTCTTACAAGTCTGGCCAGACGGAGGTGACGAAGGAGCAGTTCGACGAGTGGTACACCACCGCGCTGGGGGGCAAGACCTACCACCTGAACCCTCACATCGGGAAGGGAACGAGTCACGATCCCCAGAACACCATCAGGATAGCCTTCGACTGGGACGACGAGCAGGGCAAAGTCATCGTGGGCTTCCTCGGGCTGCACCAGCGCAACCGCCGCACCTGAGAGGCGGCTTGCATGAAGCTCTACTCATTCTCCGCCCACGTGCGCTACACTAAAATACACGGGAGCATTGCTGGAGGATCGCTATGGTGGACACACTCGCCCCAATCATGGGGATGGTTCTCATATTCGCGGGACTTACGGGAGTCGCAGTCGGATTCTTCATGCTGATGAGAAACAGGCAGGGCTAGACCCTGTGACAAGATTTATAAAGACCTTTGGGGAGTCTCTGCTCATCATTGTCATCCTGCTTTCGTTGGCTGTGACAGGATTGGGCATCCTCATCTGGCTGGCGCCAGTCCTGCCCAGTGCAATCACTCCCGCTCAGCAGAGTCTCATGGACATCGCGGACTGGATGGTGAAGACGTCCATTGGCGCGATACTGGGCTTTTCGGGAGCGCGCCTAGCAGCCCGAACCAGCGGCCAGCGCTCATAGTGTCTCGGCTTTCCCGTACTTCTCGTAGGCGCGGTCGTATGCCTGCGGTGTGTTGAGGTCGAGGCGGATCATGGGGCTGTCGAAGTGGACTTCGGTTATCTGGGCGCGGTGGCGCTCGAAGACTTCGCGCAGCCCCTGACCGCGCTCGGAGATCAGCCGAAGCTCGGGCAGCAGCTTTGCCGAGAACATCAGCGGGTGTCCTCCACGGCCTCGGTGACGGGGGGAGGTGAGCAGCGCGCCGGCTTCCACGTGCGCCTTCACTACTCTGGAAACCACGTCGGGCGCGCGGGGCTGATCCACTCCGATCAAGAGGATGTCTTCGGCGTCTGGTGAGACGGCTTCGAGTCCTGCCTTTATGGAGGATGTCCTGCCTTCTCTGTAACGCTGGTTGACTACGTGGGAAGCTCCCGATCTGTCCACGCGGGGGATGACGTCCGCCGCCCCGTGTCCGAGTACGACGACGACTTCGGATGCGCCGCCTCCGAACAGAGCGTCCACCTGATACTCGACGAGCGTCAACCCCCGCCACGGCAACAGCGCCTTGAGCCTGCCCATGCGAGAGCCGAGCCCGGCGGCGGTTAGGACGGCGGAGATCATCCTGACTCGTGAAGCGTATTAGTCCGCCACGGCGACGGCGCGTTCGCCTTCCACCTTGGCGATGATGCGGTCTATCCGGTGCTGCTCCAGCTTCATCGCCTGTCCGCTGCCGCCGAGTCTGTACATGAGTATCTCGCCCATGATGCTTATGGCGATCTCCTCGGGCGTGCGCGCGTGGATGTCTAGGCCGATTGGCGATCTGATCTCGCGCAGGCGCTCCTCGTCTATGCCCATGCGCACCAGGTCTTCGTAGATGAGGATGGTCTTTCGCCTGCTGCCCATGAGTCCGACGTACCTCGCGGGGGTTTCGGCGGCGGCTGCGAGAGCCACGTTGTCGAACCTGTGGCCGCGAGTGGCGACTACTATGAAGGTGTTCTGGTTTATGGGCAGCTCGCCAAGCGCGTCTTCGGGCTTCTTGGGCACCACGATGTCCGCATCGGGAAAGCGCTGAGGGTTGGCGAACTCTTCGCGGTCGTCGGTGATGAACAGTCTGAAGCCGAGCGGCTTGGCGTGGCTCGCCAGCGCGCGAGACACGTGGCCTCCGCCGCATATGACCAGCTGCGGCGGCGTGGTGTACGCCTCGATGAAGTACTCTGCGCCGTCCTCGCAGATCACGTATTCGTTTCTGCCCATAGCCATAAGGCTGAGCGAGCGTCTGAGCGCGTCGCGGTCCAGCCGCAGGTCGCCGAGCGAGCCTTCGGTGGAGCCGTCCTCGCGTATGAACAGCTTCGCTCCGATGGCGCGGCTTCGTCCCTCTGGGGCTTTGATCAGGCTGGCGAGCGCCACGGAGGGGCCGCCCTCGTATGCGGCGTCTATCTCCTTGGCGCAGTCGAGATACTGTTCTGGCCGGTATACGGGGTCTATGAGGAAGAACATGGTGCCGCCGCACACCAGGCCATCCTGCGCGGCTAGGTCTTCGTTCAGCTCGTACTCGCGGTACTGCGCTTCGCCGCCGCGCCGCATGAGCTGAGATGCGGCGTACCAGATGTCGCCCTCGACGCAGCCGCCGCCCAGCGTGCCTACGCCGCTGCCGTCGCTGCGCACCAGCAGCTTTGCGCCCGGCTTCTGCGGGGTAGATCCCTTCGTGCGGATGACCGTAGCCATCACTAGCTGTTCGTCTTTTTCGAGCAGGTTGACCGCTTCGTGGAATACGTCTTGCATTTTCCCATTCCGTCTCAGTGGGTGGTCGAACTCAGATGGTCTGTCTCCATTCCAGCTTACCACAAGTGAAGGGTGGGGATGAGGAGACGATCAGCTGCTTTTGACCCGCTTCGTCTTGCGCTTGACGTTGTCCGCGTCGTCGGACTCCACGATCACGTTGGACGGATCGACCGTGATCAGCAGGTTGTACTCATCGACCGCGCTACCTCTGGGAATTGGCAAAGCCACTGAGCCTTCCACCTTGCGGGTCGACGCCGAGCCGCCGCGAAGCCCGTCGAACTTCAGCGTGAAGGCGCATGGGCTCAGCGTCCACGGACAGGCGCGGCCACTCTCCAATTCGACTCTGACGTCGAACGAACGATTTACGGGCGTGGGACGATTTCCCTTCTCGTCTATTTCGTTGGAGACCTCGATCTCCAAGCTCAGATACAGAGTATCGCTGTTCGCCACTCTCCTTTCGGATATGTCCACATACGAAACCACGAGATTCGGCAAGAGGGTGTCGCTGTAGATCGCGTGAGATACGGCGATGGCGTATCTCTCGTCCAGCGTGTTCCACGACGGGTTCTCGCGGTAGTCGAGATAGCGCAGCGGATAGATCGCGGCGGTCACCTCGTACTCGCCATTCAGCGCCTCCCATGAATGGGATTCCACCTGCTTGGATGCCTTGGATCCCAAGCTGCTCAGCTCCGACCAGCCGATATCCTCACCGTTCAGGTAGAACGCGACCCCAGCCTCGTACTCCACGCGCCGATCTGCGCTGTTGCCGATATGCGCCCAGAACGACACCCTATCGTAGAGGTGGGGCTTTCTCGGATCCCACGTGATGTCGCCCACGCGATAGGGCGGGGTGCGCGGCACTATGCTCAGAGCCGAAGAAGAGTTGTCGCCTTCCTCGAACTCCACGATCTGGTCGTCTCTGTCCACGATCACGCTGAGCGAGCGCGGCTTGGACTCTGCGCGCCATACGAGGGTGACGTCCTCCACACCGCCGGGCCTTAGACTTCTGATCGTGCGCTCGGCCAGAACCTCGTCGCTGCTGCTGTTGTACAGCCCAACGGTGATCTTTTCGGCTGAGGCCGTTCCCGAGTTGCCGACGCGAGCGGTGAAGCTCAATTCATCCCAGACGGTGTAGGTCTCGGGGGAGACGGTCACCGTTTCGACCAGCAGATTCGGGATTGCCGGGATTGGCGTTGGGGTTGGGGTCGGCGTCGCGGTGGGCGTGAACGTTGGCGTTGGAGTCTGGGTTGGAGTCGGCGTCTGGGTCGGAGTCGGCGTCGCGGTGGGCGCGAGCGTTGGGGTTGGAGTTGGAGTTGGCGTCTCAGTGGGCGCAGGCGTTGGCGTGGCGGTGGGCGTGTTGGCAGCGGCGGGTTTGGGCGTGGGGGTGGGCGAGTGGGTCGAGGTGGGGGTGAAAGTCGGCTCCGGCGCGTTTGCAGTTAGGGCAACGGGCGCGGCTCTTGGCGTATTGGTGGGCAATGGCGTGTAGGTCGGCTGTATGGGATATGGCGTGGGCGTCGAAACGGGAGGCGTCGTAGGCTCTGGCGTGGGCGGGGGCGTGTTCGTTGGGGTCGAGACGATAGGGGGCGGGGGGACGAAAGCCCGAGTGTCGGACGGCGTGGGCGTGGCAAGGCGGGGCAGCGTAGGCTCGGAGGGGGCGTCGCCTGCCTGCGAAGCCATGATCACGATTAGCAAAATCGTGACCACCGCCCCGAATGCGCCAGCCGCGAGCAGGGGCAGCCGATTGCGCAGAAGCGCGATTCTTTGGAGGATGGGACTGGGAGGTTTCGGCGGATCGCTTATCCGCACAGGCGGACGAGAACCGAGCCGAACCGCGCTGGGAGCGGCTATTCCGAACATGTCCTCCAGAATGCGCGCAAGCTCGCCCGGCGTCTGATAGCGGTCTTCGGGCGCCTTCGCCATGCACTTCGTCACCACCGCCTCGAGGTCTTCTGGGACGTCCTCGCGCAGAGTGCGCAGAGATACGGGTATCGCCTCGAGGTGCTGACGCGCAATATCGTTCTGCTGGACGAGATTGTTGGCGGCGTCCGAATCGAACGGCACCTGCCCCGAAAGCATCTGGTACATGACGATGCCCAGCGAGTATACGTCCGAGCGCGTGTCGCCGCGCTCGCCGTTCCACTGCTCCGGCGGCATGTAGAACGGCGTTCCCCACTTGGCGCCTGCCTGAGTCATGGGCGCCATGTCCGCGGCGTGGGCAATTCCGAAGTCGATGAGCTTGACCTCGCAGTCCGCATCCAGCGAGGTCAGCAGCAGGTTGTCCGGCTTGATATCGTGGTGGGTGATGCCGCGCCTGCTCGTTCGAGCGGCTTCGAGCGCGGCGGCTGCCTGATGCGCTATGGAGACGGCGAGCGCCACGTCCAGCGGTCCCCGCTCCACGAGCTGGCCGGTCGTGTGCGGGACGTACTCTATGACTATGAAGTGCGAGCCGTCATGCTCGCCAATCTCGCTGATGCTGGCTATGTTTCGGTGGGGGATGGATGCGACGAGCTGCGCCTCGCGCCTGAAGCGCTGGATGACTTCGGGCGTAGCCAGATGCGGATGCAGGACTTTCAGCGCCACCTCTCGATCCAGCTCGGGGTCGTGCGCGCGATAGACCGAACCCTGGCTGCCGGACGCCAGATTCTCGATGATTCGGTATTTGCCGATCATCCCTTCGGGTGCGTTCGTCATGGCTCTCCTAACATGGCGGCAGGGTGACGCCGAGCCTGTCGACTGCGCTCTGGGTTTGGCGCGTCGTGGCGCGCGAGTCCATCCGCGCCACGACGACGGTTATGTTGTCCGTGCCGCCCGCGCGCTTGGCGGATTCGACCAGCTCGCTGGCGACCTTCTTCAGAGATTTCGCCCTCCTGTCGAGGATGGCGGCTATCATCCAGTCGTTCACTTGCGCGGCAGCTGCGCGATTTTTTGGCAGATGGAAAGTTCGAGTACTCCGAGCAGCGCGCGCGCAAGCTCGCCCGGCGTCTGATAACGGTCTTCGGGATCCTTCGCCATGCACTTCGCCACCAGCGCATCGAGGTATTCGGGGACGTCCTCGCGCAGAGCGCGCAGAGATGCAGGCGTCGCCTCCATGTGCTTACGCATAATATCGTTCTGCCAGACGATACTGTTGGCGGCGTCCGAATCGAACGGCAGCTGCCCGGAAAGCATCTGGTACATGACGATGCCCAGCGAGTATACGTCCGAGCGCGTGTCGCCGCGCTCGTTGTTCCACTGCTCCGTCGGCATGTAGAGCGGCGGGCCCGTCCACGAGTCCGCCTGAGTCATGGACGCCATGCCAGCGGCGTGGGCAATCCCGAAGTCTATTAGCTTGACCTCGCAGTCCGCATCCAGCGAGGTCAGCAGCAGGTTGTCCGGCTTGATATCGTGGTGGGTGATGCCTCTCGTTCGAGCGGCTTCGAGCGCGGCGGCTGCCTGACGCGCTATGGAGACGGCGAGCGCCGCGTCCAGCCGCCTCCGCTTCTCCACGAGATGTTCGAGCGTGTGCGGGACGTACTCCATGACTATGACGGGCAAGCCGCCATGCTCGCCAATCTCGAAGATTTTGGCTACGTTCGGGTGGTCGATGGAGGCGACGAGCTGCGCTTCACACTCGAAGCGCTGGACGAATTCGGGCGCGGCCCGATCCGGAAGCAGGACTTTCAGCGCCACCTCGCGCTTCAGCTCGGGGTCTCGCGCGCGATGGACCGAACCCTGGCTGCCGGACGCCAGATTCTCGATGATTCGGTATTTGCCTATCATCCCTTCGGGTGCGTTCGTCATGGCTCTCCTAACATGGCGGCAGGGTGACGCCGAGCCTGTCGACTGCGCTCTGGGTTTGGAGCGGCTGGGCGTGCGAGTCCATTCGCGCCACGACGACGGTTATGTTGTCCGGGCCGCCCGCGCGCTTGGCGGACTCGACCAGCTCGCGGGCGATCTTCTTCAGAGATTTCGCCCTCCTGTCGAGGATGGCTGCCATCATCCAGTCGTCCACCAGTCCATGAAGCCCATCGGAGCAGATCAGCACGATGTCTCCGCGTTTCAGGGAGACGCTTGTCGTATCCACTTGGACAGACTCGCCCACGCCCAGCGCGCGCGTGAGAACGTTTCTGCGCGGGTGGACGGCTGCCTGCTGCGGCGTGAGATGCCCGCTGGCGACCATCTCGCCCACCCAGCTGTGATCTTGGGTCAGCTGGTTCAGCGCGCCGTCTCTCATAAGGTAGGCTCGGCTGTCTCCCACGTTGCACAGCAGCAGGTCCGCGCCCGCCAGCAGAGCGGCTACGAGCGTTGTTCCCATCCCGCGCAGATCGGGTCTCTGGGACGCATGATAGACTCCGCTGTTCGCCCGCTCCACCGCTTGGCGGAGCGATTGCGGCGAGGGGGAAGACGCGCTCGACAGCGAGTCGGTGAGCAGTTCGAGGGACATCTGGCTGGCGACCTCGCCGGCGGCGTGTCCGCCCATGCCGTCCGCCACCGCGAGGAGGGCGTCGCCCAGCGGAGCGTCCCGCCCCAGCAGGGTCAGGAAGTTGTCTTGATTCACGGAGCGAACGACCCCGACGTCCGTGACGCCAATCGTGGACATCGGGGCGGCTTCACGTCTGCGGCGCAGGAATCTCATCAGACGCTGGGCATCATGAGCGTGAACTCCGACTGGCCAATGGCGACGCGGTCTCCAACCGCAATCCGAACGCCCTGTATGACTTCGCCGTCGACCGAAGTTCCAGACATGGAGCCGAGGTCCGAAATGGAGACGCGATCCGCGTCGACCCGAATCATCGCGTGGCGGCGGCTCACGGTTGGGTCGGACAAGACCACCTGCGCGGATGCGTCTCTGCCTATGACGTTTTGCGCGGACGCAAGCAGGAAGCTCTTCCCCGCGTCTGGTCCGGACTGCGCTATGAGGGTGAGCGAGGAGCCGGATGGGGAGCCCACCATCGTCGCGCCGGACGCAGGGCCTCCCTGAAAGGCGTCCACGCCGACGAGGCTGAGCGCGGTCTGCCCAACGGCGACGACGCTTCCCGCGCCAACACGCTTGCCCGATATGCGGTAAGCTCCGATTCTGGTGCCGCCGGCGCTTCCGAGGTCGATCAGCGTGAATTCGCCATCCTTCACGGTCAGCATGGCGTGAGCGCGAGATACAGAGGCGTCGTCTACCTGAAGGTCGTTGTCCAGCGCTCGCCCGATGGTGTTGGCGCCCTCCTTGAGCTGGATCGATTTCCCCTCGGACGGCCCCTTGGTGACGACGACCCACGCCATGGATCGGGTGACGTTCGGCTGCATGGCCATCGTCTGCGAAGGCGCTTCGACAATCGGGCTTCTCGGCGGCCCCACCACAGTTCCCGCGACGCCTACGTTCGTCATGTCGGGGGCGCTGGACGTCGAATCTGGCTGGGCTTGGGTCATGGATACGGGAGACGGCATCGGCGCGGACGTCCCCACTCCTCCGAGGTCGAGCGAGGGGAAGCGGTCGGGGTCGAGTATGAGCCAAGCCAGAGCGCAGATGACCGGAAACGAGAGCGCCGCCAGTACGATCAGCGCGGACGAGTCGACTGTGGTGTAGCTGAACACCGCCGCGGCGACGGCGTTGAGTATCGCCAGAACGCCCAGGCACATCACGGCGATCATGGGCGGGTGCCATCCCTTCCACGTGGAGCGCGCCATTGCCGTGACCGTCAGCACCGAGGCGATCAGCAGAGCGGGTATGCTCCAGTACTGGACGATCGGGTTGGAGCTAGATGACGCCGCGCCGGAGCCGGCGGCTGACGATGCGGCGGCATCTCCGCCGTGTTCCGCAGGGCCGCACTGCTCCATCAGAATCGTCTCGTTCACGTATTCGCCTATGGTGCAGGCGTATTCCGCGCGGTCTCCCGGATCCCATCTCGTTTGCTCGTCCTCTGAGAGGCCGCTGAGGGCAACGGCGCCGGGTAGGCCGCTGTCGGCGGCGTCGAGATACACTCTTCCATCCGAGGCGCGAAGCACCGCTCCCTCGATGTTGATTCGCTGACCCTTCCACTGCTCTTCGTATGTTTCCGCGCTTTCGCTGTGCGCCAGAATCAGATCGGCCGCGGTGTAGGGGTCGCCCAGGTCGGGCTGTGAAGCGCAGCCAATGACCGCGATCAGCGCCGAGATCGTCAGCAACGTTACCGCCAGTTTCAAGATTCCCTCCCATGACAGCTTGCCGAGTGCATTTCACTGTATATTTTCATGTATTTTCGCCGTTCGGCGTCTGCGTCCTCGAACGATCATCCGAAGCGTCCCATCGGAGTCCTCGCGCGGCTTGCGATTGCCGCGTCGTGCGCCGACATGCAGCCGCATTATACGATTATACTTCATTCCGAGACTGCGCGGGTGATACCTGCGCGCGCGCCGCAGCCGAACCCTTGCGGCGCGCGTCACGTGGGCTCCTGCAATTTTTCCGCGCTTGACAACCAACCCTCTCAGACTTAGGATTGCCCCAACTATTTAGGGGGGCGGCAGCCGATTGGCTGACGCGCCCGAATCATGCGCAGAAATTTCAAGGAGGCTGGCAGATGAGTTTGAAGAGGATGGGAGTGATTCTCCCCCTAGCGCTTGTGATCTCCATGTTGGTCATGGCGGCGTGCAGCACTTCCGAGGAGGAGACGCCGGCAGTACAGGCAACCGCGGCTCCGGCTATGGCCGCCCCGACTGCGGCTCCGGCTATGGTCGCTCCGACCGCGGCTCCGGCGATGCCCGCCCCAACGGCCGAGACCACCGCGCCCGCCGATGAGACGGGTCTGGTGGGCAAGCTCGAAGGGCCGTCCGTCATCACCGACCCCAGCCAGTTCCCAACCAGCTTTGGTGAAGCGCCGCAGCTCGCCGCTCTCGTCGCCGCCGGAAAGCTGCCTCCCGTAGAGGATCGCATTCCGGTTCAGGATGATCTCATGGTCATTCAGCCCGTCCACAGCACGGGCGAGTACGGCGGCATCTGGCGGCGCGGCTTCACAGGCCCTGCCGACAAGTGGAACGGCTATCGCTGCTGCACAGGCCCCGATCATCCCCTCTTCTGGGACTACACAGGCAACACCGCCGGCCCCAACGTGATCAAGAGCTGGGAAGTTTCCAACGAAGGGCGCACCTACACCTTCGAGCTGCGCGAGGGCATGAAGTGGTCGGACGGCGCGCCCTTCACCGCAGACGACTTCGAGTTCTGGTACGAAGAGATGTACCTGAACGACGAGCTCGTTCCCACCAAGTCTTCTTGGTTCGCCATCAACGGCAAGCAGGGAACCCTCGAGAAGGTCGATCAGTACACCATTCGGGTTAACTTCGAAGACCCGTACTACTTCTTCCTCGAAGTGCTGGCGGGATCCACCCACTTGGGCGGACACGCATATCAGGGTCTGAACGGCTACGGTATGTTCTCTCCGAAGCACTACTTGGAGCAGTTCCTGCCTGACGTGGCCGGCGAGGAATCCGTCGAGCAGATGGTGGAGGAGGAAGGCTACGACAACTGGGTCAACCTGTTCAAGTTCAAGAACGACTGGGCGCTCAACCCCGAGCTTCCCGTGGCGACCCCGTGGAAGACGGTAACCCCGATCAACTCCGACACGTGGAAGCTGGAGCGCAACCCCTACTTCTGGATGGTGGACACGGACGGCAATCAGCTGCCGTACATAGACGTTGTGGTGCTGACTCTCGCCGAGGACCTCGAGGTGATCAACCTGCGCGCCATAGCGGGCGAGTACGACTGGCAGGGCAGACACCTGAACATGGCAAAGGTGCCGCTCTATCTGGACAACGAGGAAGCGGGCGGCTACAAGCTCTACTTCGATACGCAGGAAGCCGGAGCAGACGCCACCGTCAAGTTCAACATGTCGTACACCGAAGACCCGTACATAGGCGAGCTGTTCCTGAACGCGGACTTCCGCCGCGCTCTGGCGATAGGCATAGACCGAGACCAGATGAACGAGGTGTTCTTCCTCGGCTTCGGCGTACCCGGTTCGTTCGCGCCCGCGCCCAGTAACCCATACTCTCCCGGCTCCGAAGAAGAGTGGCGCGGCAAGTGGGCGACCTTCGACCCAGACCTCGCCAACAAGATGCTCGATGAGATCGTCCCCAACAAGGACTCCGAGGGCTTCAGGCTGCGCGGAGACAACGGCGAACGGCTGGTAGTCGAGGTCAGCGCGCGCACGGCGCAGTTCATCGAGTTCGTGGGAATGGCGGAGATGATAGCCGAACACTGGGAGAGGAACATCGGTCTCAAGACGACCGTTCTCGCGCAGGAGCGCTCCCTCGCCGGACAGCTTCAGGCAGCGGACTCGAACCAGATTCGCGTATCCTGGGGCGACGGCAGCGAGCATCTGTTCACCTTCCCGGGCCACATCTTCCCCGCCTTCACCAGCAACGAGATGGGATCTGCGCTGGGCCTCTGGTTCCAGTCGGACGGCGAGAAGGGTCAGGAGCCCTTCCCCGAGCTCAAGACGGTGATGGAGAAGTACAAGAAGGCGTTCGGCGTCCCCGAAGCGGAGCGAATCCAGCTCGGCAAGGAGATATGGGAGATCGTCCTCGATCAGTCGTGGTCGGTCGGACTCGTGGGCCAGTCGCCCGCGTCGCTCGGCGTCAGGGTCGCCAAGACGGACCTCGGCAACGTTCCCGCCAGGCAGTTCAACAGCCCGGACACCAAGACTCCGGGCATCTCCCGGCCCATCACCCTGTACTGGATGAGCTCGGAGAACCGCCAGCCGCAGAAGCTGTCCTACGAGTAGGGGGCATCCGATCTGACTGAAATGGGCGCGGGGGGACTTCACTCTTCCCGCGCCCTCGCCTCAATCATCTAAGCATCAGCCAGCCAGCTCGGGGCCGCATTCCGCCATGGTAGCTTTCATCATAAGGCGCTTGGTATTTGCCCTAATCACCACGTGGGCAATATCCGTAATATCGTTCGCAATAATCCAGCTGCCGCCGGGCGACTACGTGACGGCATACGTCGCCACCCTCCTGTCCACGGGAACGCAGGTCACGGACGAAGAAGCCGCCAACCTGCGCGAGCAGTACGGATTGGAAAGCCCCTTCCCGATCCAGTACACCAAGTGGATGCGTCAGGTGTTCCAGGGCAACTTCGGGCTGTCCATGGAGTACCAGCGCCCCGTCATAGACGTGATAGGCGACCGCCTGTTCCTGACCGCCGCTCTCGCCTTCGCCTCCGTGATATTCACGTGGATCCTCGCCATTCCCATCGGCATATACTCGGCGGTGAAGCAGTACTCGGTAGGGGACTACGTGTTCACGTTCGTGGGCTTCATGGGGCTTGCCATTCCCAACTTCCTGCTGGCGCTGGTGCTGCTGTACTTCGGGTTCGTGTTCTTCAACGCCAACATAGGCGGCCTGTTCTCGCCCGAATACGCCGACGCGCCCTACAGCGTGGGCAAGGTGATCGACCTTCTCAACCACCTGTGGCTGCCCTCGATAGTCCTGGCGGTGGCGGGTACTGCGCAGCTCATCAGAGTCATGCGCGCCAACCTGCTGGACGAGCTGCGAAAGCCCTACGTGGTGACGGCGCGCGCCAAGGGTCTCTCGGAGTGGCGCGTAGTGCTGAAGTACCCCGTGCGCGTGGCGCTGAATCCGCTCATAAGCACCGTAGGCTATCTCCTCCCGCTGCTGGTGTCCGGCAGCATCATCATATCCGTGGTGATGAGCCTGCCGACCGTGGGGCCGATGCTCCTGAGGGCGCTGCTCGCGCAGGACATGTTCCTAGCCGGCACCATCATAATGATGATAGGCGTGATGACGGTGATAGGCACGTTCATATCGGACATACTGCTGGCATGGATAGACCCGCGCATTAGACTGGAGATCACCTGATGGCTGAAGAGACGATCGGACGCGATGCGCCCGCGCCCGCCGGAGCCGTGGAAGACCGTTCCTCCGAGAACGTCTACATAGCTTCGCAGTGGCAGCTGATGTGGTGGCGGCTGCGAAAGCACCGTCTCGCCATGGGCGCCGGCATCGTGCTGATAGTCATGTACGTAATGGTCATAGGGGCTGACTTTCTCGCCACGTCCGACCCGTTCCTGAGCGAAGCCACGCGGGGCGAGATGCCGCCTCAGCGCATCCACTTCTTCGATGGATGGAAGCCGAGCCTCCACGTCAACCCCGTCTCCGGCGAGCGCGACCTCAAGACTTTCAAGCGCGTCTACGTGGTCGATGAGGATACGAAGACGCCCATTCGGCTGTTCGCGCGGGGCTACGAGTACAACTTCTTGGGCATAATTCCGACAGACCGCCACCTGCTGGGCGTGAACGCTCCGATGAATCCGGAAGAGCATATCTTCATACTCGGCACTGACGTTCAGGGGCGCGACATGTGGTCTCGCCTTATGATCGCCACGCGCATATCCATGACCATCGGACTGGTGAGCGTTGCCATCAGCCTGTTTCTCGGCGTCCTGCTCGGCGGAATGTCCGGCTACTACGGCGGCTGGATAGACACCATCATACAGCGCGTCGTAGAGATACTGCGCTCCATACCGACCATTCCGCTGTGGATGGGCATAGCCGCCGCAGTCCCGCGCGACTGGTCGATCATCAAGGTCTACTTCGCCATCACGATCATCATATCTCTGATCGGCTGGACGACCCTCGCCCGGGAGGTTCGCGGACGCTTCCTCTCTCTGCGCGAAGAAGATTTCGTGACTGCCGCGGAGATCGCCGGCGCCAGCCGCGCGCGCATAATCTTCAGGCACATGGTGCCGTCCTTCACGAGCCACATAATCGCCGCAACCACTCTGTCGCTGCCCGCCATAATCATCAGCGAAACGTCTCTCAGCTTTCTCGGGCTGGGCTTGCGCCCACCCGCCATAAGCTGGGGCGTCTTGCTTCAGCAGGCTCAGAACGTTCAGGCCGTTGCCATCACCCCTTGGCTGCTGGTGCCGGCTATCCCCGTAATCATCGCAGTTCTCGCCTTCAACTTCCTCGGAGACGGTCTCAGAGACGCGGCGGACCCGTATGGCTAACTACACGCAGACAGACAGCGCAGCAGGCGCGCCGCTGCTTTCGGTGCGGAATCTCAGCACGCATTTCCCGCTGGACGAGGGGACGGTCATCGCCGTGGACGGCGCGAGCTTCGACGTGTTCGAGGGGCAGACGCTCGGCATCGTGGGCGAGAGCGGCTGCGGAAAGAGCGTCACGGCGCGCTCTATACTGGGCATACTGGACAAGCCGGGCCTGATAGTGGACGGGGAGATACTGTTCCGCCGCAGGGGGCGGAACAGCGGTTCTGAAGAGGTACTCGATCTCACTAGCTTCGACCCGGACAGCTCGGAGATGCGCAGCATACGCGGCGGAGAGATCGCATACGTGTTCCAGGAGCCTATGACCTCGTTCAGCCCCGTCCACACCATCGGCAACCAGCTCATGGAAGCCATCATGCTGCATCAGGACATGGGCAAGGACGAGGCGCGCGCGATGGGCGCGGACCTGCTCAGGCGCGTGGGCATACCCCTGCCCGACCGCCGCATGGACGAGTACTCGTTCCAGCTGAGCGGCGGACTGCGCCAGCGCGCCATGATCGCAATGGCTCTCTCGTGCAGCCCGCGCATCCTGATAGCCGACGAGCCGACGACCGCGCTGGACGTGACCACACAGGCGCAGATACTCGACCTGATGAGCGGCCTTCAGGAAGACAACGAAATGGCTATCATGCTGATCACGCACGACCTGGGCGTGATCGCGGAGATGGCAGACTACGTGGTGGTAATGTACCTCGGGCAGGTGGTGGAGAGCGCGCCAGTGGACGACATCTTCCACAATCCGCAGCACCCGTACACTCAGGCTCTGCTCCAGTCCATACCGCGCATCCAGTCCACCGGGCAGGACAGGCTGGCTTCGATAACGGGTTCGGTGCCGCATCCATACGCAAGGCCGAGGGGCTGCCCGTTCAACCCGCGCTGCCCGGCTTTCATGTTGGGGACGTGCGACACGAGCGAGCCGCGCCTGCAACCCATCGGCACAAGGCACGAAGTGAGCTGCTTTCTTCATCACGGAGCGTAAGGCACGGAGCGTAAGGCACGGAGCGTAAGATTCGACTGTTAGACTCCGACGAACTCTGAAAATCACGAACGCCGAGCCGTCGTTCCCGCCCGCCTCACGGGGGAATCCAGAGGGCAGGGGACAGCGGACGGCAAAACTATCTGGAAACCGCAGCGTCAAGAGCGATCGAGCGCATGAACATGAACGACGGCCAGAGGCTGCTGGAGGTCAACAACCTCCGCAAACATTTTCCAATCCAGCACGGGCTGTTGAGGCGCGAGATCGGACGCATCCGCGCCGTGGACGACGTGAGCTTCTACATCGGCGAGAGCGAGACGCTCGGCCTCGTGGGAGAGAGCGGGTGCGGCAAGACGACTACGGCGCGGTGCATCCTGCGCGCGGTCGATCCCACCAGCGGAGAGATACTGTTTCGCTCCGAAGACGGCTCTACGGTCGATGTCGCCACCGCGCCGCGCGCGCAGATGAGAAGTCTGCGCCACGAGATGCAGATGATCTTTCAGGATCCGTTCTCATCGCTGAATCCGCGCATGACGCTGATGGACATAGTGGGCGAGCCTCTGGTGATCAGCGGCTACCCGAGATCCGAGCGCGAGGACCGCGTGGCGGAGCTGCTGAGAGTGGTGGGACTCAGGCCGGAGTTCATGCGCCGCTTTCCTCACGCATTCAGCGGCGGTCAGCGCCAGCGCATAGGCATAGCGCGCGCGCTTGCGCTCAACCCGCGCCTGATAGTGGCGGACGAGCCGGTGTCTGCGCTCGATGTATCCGTGCAGGCGCAGGTGCTGAACCTGATGATGGACTTGCAGAGCGAGCTGGGGCTGACCTACCTGTTCGTGGCGCACGACCTGAGCGTGGTCAAGCACATCAGCGACCGCATAGCGGTTATGTACGTGGGCAAGCTGGTGGAGATGGCGCCCACGGACGCGCTGTTCGCCACTCCCCGCCACCCATACACCGCCGCGCTTCTCTCCTCAGTGCCTGATCCCGACCCTCGAACCGTCAGGGAGCGCGTGGTTCTTCAGGGCGAGGTGGCGAACCCCGCCAACCCGCCGGCCGGCTGCTACTTCAACCCCAGATGCGAGTACGCCACCGATATATGCCGCAGCGAGACGCCCCAGCTGCGCGAGATCGCCCCGAACCACTTCGCCGCCTGCCACCGAGCGGACGAGCTAGCGCTGGCGGGGGTGGTCTAGTCTGCGCCGTCCCAACAGGGTTAGGCTGGCTTCAGGGCGTCGGCGTGACGGCGAGGGGCTGAATGAAACGCCGCCCGATTCGGTGACGAAGCTCGGCTGGGCTGAGCGCATCCGTCGCTTTTGCGGTTGCGCTGGGGTGTCGATGTCGTTTTGGCGAACGCGGCGGCGCGGCGGGATTGGACTGGCTTCACAGGCGCGGCGTGGTGTACGCTGGTCTATGTACCATGACGAGCAGACCGACATTTCAGCGACGGCTGATACCGAACACCGTGCCGGAGCCGGCGCGCGCGCGCCTCGTCATCTGCCTTGCGCTGTACGGGGGAGCGATGGGCGCGGGATCGCTTCTGGTCAACTTCATCTCCCGAACCAAATACCCGCAGATTCCGGAGCATATGCCGCCGGCGCCGACGGCTTTCCTGTCCGGCGGGGCTTTCGTGGTCTGCGCGCTGCTGGGCGGGCTGTTGGCGTACTGGCTGGCTGGCTCGGCGGAAGAGACCCATCTGCGCCGCCTGCTGAAGTGGATCGTCGCCGTCGGATTCGCGTTCGGCATCCTCTCGCCGGTGCTTGCGGGCGCGTCGCTCCCGATGAGTACGGTCTTTCTCAACCTGTACAAAGACGTGATAACGATAGGGGATGTTCCCCTACAGATGGTCGGAGCGCTGTTCAGGGCGCCGTCCTTCGCGCTGACGCACGGCATCTTGGGGCTTTACACCGGGCTTCTGGCGGGCGCGCTGTTCGGCGTGGGAGGATGGATGATAAACGAGGTGATCCGCTCTCAGCGCAAGTGGCTATCGGAGTATGGCGGCTATGCTTTGGCGATTCTCTTGTCGGCGCTCTTCTACGGAATCTCGACGCTGGCTCCCGCCACCGCGCTGGAGAGGTACGGCTAGATACATCGGCAGGGGAGACGTAAGCGCGCGGTCTCGAGCCCTGTTCCTTACCTCGCTATCGGGGGCATATCGTCTTAGCCGCGCCTGCGATTCACTCCCGCCCCGCCCCAGACAGCTCTCTGCGAGGGCTGCGCAAGGTTTATCCTCCGAGCTGACGCAGACGCTCGCGCAGTCTGCGCACCTCGGATCGAGCTTCCTGCAAGTTGGCTTCGGCTGCCAGCCTAGCCTGCCGCTCTTGCAGCCCGCGCGTCTCCGCTTCGGATCTGCGCATCTCGGATTCCCGCCTGCCCCGTTCTGCCTGTATCCTGTTCCGTTCCGCTTGGATTCTGTCCTGTTCCGCCTGTACTCTGCCCCGTTCCGATTCGAGGTAGTCTTTTTCCAAGTCGAGGTATTCGAGGTATTCTCTGAACGTCTCGCCCGTTTGGGGATCGTAGATCCGCAGCTCTCCATCCACCCAGCCTATGTCTATGTTCAGGGTCGGGCTGTGAACCCACAATCCACCGGCGCTCTCGTATGACGGCAGGCGGCGATACTCCCTGGATCCGTAAGCGCCCGTGGGCTCCGCCAGCAGCTCGCCCACCAGAGGTTCGCCGTAATACTCGCCGCCCGTCGAGTCGAAGCGCCAGTTCTCCACAGCGCCCACCATATCCAAGTACAGCGAGCGCTTCGCGTCCAGATCGCGCCTTGCCGTACTCTCTGACGCGACCTCCAAAACGAAGTCGGGCGGCTTGCCCACCTCCCAGATCAGGTAGCCGTTGCGTCTGCGAATGGCCTCGACGTCCACTCCGAGCGCCAAGTAGATATCCGGAGCCAGCCTGCGGTTTCGGTCTCTGCGGTCGTAGTACACGAAGGTGTTGGTGTCCATGAACACGCCTTCGTGTCTCTGGGAATACGCCAAGAAGGCGTCGTAGGCATAGTGGATGTACGGGTTCTGAAGCATACCGTCCGGGATGGGTGGAGGATCGTCGAGGGCTCCGAGCCGTTCGCCATCCTCCAACTGTAGGTTGTAGGGCAGTATACCAGTCTTCAGTATCATTCTCTTACTCCCGCCTCCATCATACAGTATCGGACGGCTCTTTGGACTGCATCTCTCGCTTCCACTCGCCTGCTTGGGCAAGCGGGAGAGTGGGACGGATGAAGCTCCCTCTCGCGTCGAAGGCGGCGCGCGGTGTGGTAACATATCAACCGCAACAAGACACGTCACGACGAGGTACTGTACATGATCACCGCAACCCGCGAATACAAAGTAGTAGGCACGCGCCCCATCCGTCACGACGGCGCGGACAAGGTCACTGGGCGCGCCGTATATGGCGCAGACCTGAACCTGCCTGGAATGCTCTACGGCAAGGTCTTGCGCTCGCCGCACGCCCACGCCCGAATCAAGAGTGTCGACACGTCCAGGGCAGAAGCGCATCCTGACTGCCGCGCAGCCGCCACGTGCGCCGACCTCGCGCCGTCCGACCCGGTCGGCCCCGTCGCCGTTCTGGGGCAGATGCCCCGCGACAACGTTCTCGCTCGTGACAAAGCCATGTACGGAGGCCACGCGGTGGCGGCGGTCGCCGCGTCCAGCGCGCACGCAGCCGAGGAGATACTGTCCCTCATCGAGGTCGAGTACGAGCCGCTGCCCGCCTACACCAACATCGAGGACGCGATGGCAGAAGACGCCGTATCCATCCACGACACTTGGACGGACAACCCAGACCTTCCGGGCGGCGTGAACGTTGCCGCGCAGGAGCATTACAGGTTCGGCGATCCGGAAGCGGGATTCGAGGAAGCCGACCGCGTATTCGAGCGCGAGTATCGGACCAAGACCGTTCATCAGGGCTACATCGAGCCGCAGAACGCAACCGCTTGGTGGTCGCCCGACGGCAGGCTGACGGTCTGGTGTTCCAGTCAGGGCCACTTCGGGGTGCGCGACAACACGGCGCGCATACTCGGCATCCCCGTCTCTCAGGTGAAGGTCGTCCCGCTCGAAATCGGCGGCGGATTCGGCGGCAAGATACCCCCGTACCTGGAGCCGGTGGCGGCGGTCTTGTCCAAGAAGAGCGGCCAGCCCGTGAAGATGGTCATGGATCGCGCGGAGGTGCTTCAGGCCACGGGGCCCACGTCCGGCAGCTTGGTCAGGCTGAAGATCGGCGTCACGAACGAGGGGCGGATCACCGCCGCCCACTGCTTGATGGCGCTCGAAGCGGGCGCGTTTCCGGGCGCTCCGCTGGCTGGCGCGGCTTCCGCCGTATTCTCGCCGTACCTGATCGAGAACGTCCAGATAAACGGGTACGACGTGGTGTCGAACAAGCCGCGCACTCAGGCGTACCGCGCTCCCGGCGCGCCCATCGTCATGTACTGCACGGAGACGCTCATGGACGAGATAGCGCAGGCTCTGGGCATAGACTCCGCGGAGCTGCGCCTGCTGAACGTGGCGAGGCAGGGCGACAGGCGCGCGGACGGCGTGATGAACGGGCGCATAGGCGCGGAGGAGACGATGCGCGCCGCGCGCGAGCATCCCCACTTCTCCGCGCCGCTGGAGCAGGTCGAGGGCAGGCTGCGCGGGCGCGGATGGAGCATGGGCTTCTGCCGCAACAACACGGGGCCGGCGTGCGTGGTCGCCAACGTGCTGGACAACGGCAGCGTCAGCCTAGTCGAGGGTTCGGTCGATATCGGAGGCACGCGCACAGCCATCGCGCAGCAGTTCGCCGAGGTGCTGGGCATTCCGGTCGAGGACGTGAACCCCACCATAGGCGACACCGACACCATAGGCTACACGTCCGTCACCGGCGGAAGCGGCGTGGCGTTCAAGTCGGGCTGGGCGGCGCACGAGGCGGCGATGGACGTGATGCAGCAGCTGACGGTGCGCGCCTCGCTCGTGTGGGACACCGACCCGGACGACATAGAGTACGTGGACGGCGCGCTTCGGCACAAGTCCGACACCGAGCTGAGCATGAGCTTCAAGGAGATAGCCGCGCTGCTTCCCGAGACCGGAGGCCCAGTGGTTGGGCGCGCCAACATGAACCCCGGCGGATCGGGCGGCTCCTACGCCGCCAACATAGTCGACGTGGAGGTCGATCCGGACACCGGCAAGGTGGATATCCTGCGCTACACCGCATTCCAAGACGCGGGCTTCGCCATCCACCCGTCATACGTGGAGGGGCAGATACAGGGCGGGGCGGCTCAGGGAATCGGCTGGGCGCTGAACGAGGAGTACTACATGGGAGACGACGGCTCGATGATGAACACGTCTCTCTTGGACTACCGAATGCCAACCAGTCTGGATCTGCCGATGATCGAGGCGGTGATAGTGGAGGTGGGCAATCCGGGACACCCGTTCGGCGTGCGCGGCGTGGGCGAGGCGAACATAGCGCCGCCGCTCGCCGCCATCGCCAACGCCATCCACGACGCGGCGGGGGTGCGTCTGCGCAGCCTGCCGATGAACCCGCAGTCGGTCGCGGCGGCGATAGCGGAGGCGGACGCCAAATAGACCAAAAGCCACAGGGCGCGGCGCGAACGGATGCGCCATACTGTCCAGCGGACATTCCACGCCGGAGGCAGTATTTATGGAAGCCACCATCTCCCCGAACGGCGGAAGCGTCCGCGAGCGTCGCGGCTTGGAAGAGAGATTCCGGGATCGCGTCTCGCCCAATTCCGCGCTCTCGCGCAAGACGGTATCCTATCAGGGCAACCGAGCCGCGCCCGGCCTGCGCTGGATGAAGTACAAAGAGGGGTTTTCCCGGTCGCTCGTGGACGAGTTCGTATCCGAGTTTCGGCCTGCGGCGGTTCTCGACCCGTTCTCCGGAATTGGAACCGCCCCGCTCGTCGCCGCAGGAAAGGGCATCGAAGCCACTGGCATAGAGATAATGCCGGTCGGCGCGCTGGTCGGCAGGGGCATAGCGGAAGCGGCGAACGGCTTGCGCCGAGATACGCTCGAAGGCGCGGCGTCCGAGCTGCTCGCAGACTTGGAATCGGACGCCGACGCCCACGAGTACGCATTTCCCCACGTCCGAATCACGGAGGCGGCTTTTCCTGACGAGACCGAAAGCGCCATCGCCAAAGCGCGCATGTTCATCGACGCCGTGGACGACCACGCCACGCGCGCGCTGCTCGATCTGGCGTGCATGACGGTCTTGGAAGACGTCAGCTTCACCCGAAAAGACGGACAGTATCTCAGGTGGGACTACCGCTCCGGCAGAAATCTGCGGAGCAGGGTTCACAAGGGCAGAATCGCGCCGTTCGCGGAGGCTCTGGGCGGGCGGCTGTACCAGATGCTCCACGATGTGGACGAGCTGAAGCGAGAGTACGGAGGCGGACGCCCGGAGTTCATCATCGGTTCCAGCTTGGAGCTGCTGCGCGAGACGCCGGAAGCGAGTTTCGACATGGCGCTGACGTCTCCGCCCTACGCGAACCGCTACGACTACACTCGCACCTACGCGCTGGAGCTGGCGTGGCTCGGATACGGTCAGGGCGACTTCTCCAAACTGCGCCAGAGTATGCTGTCGGCGACGGTGGAGAACAAGCCAAAGACGGACTGGCTGCGAGACGTCTACGGAGAAGACGACGCTCTGCTGTCGAAAGCGTTTCGGATGTACGAAGATCAGGGCGCGGTTCACGAGGTCTTGGGGATACTGCGCCAGCGCGTCAACGAGCTGGGCAACAGGCACGTAGTGCGCCTGATAGAAGGCTACTTCTTGGAAATGGCGGTCGTAGTGGCGGAGCTGGGACGGATAATCCGTCCGGGCGGAGTGGTTATCATGGTGAACGACAACGTTCGGTATCATGGCGAGGAGACGCCGACCGACCTGATACTGGCGGACTTCGCGGAGCGATCCGGGTTCGTGTGCGAAAACATATGGACGCTTCCAAGAGGGAAGGGTAACTCCAGTCAGCAGATGCGCCGATTTGGAAGACGCGAAATCAGAAAGTGCGTATACAAGTGGACGCGGACGAATGGCTAACCCGAATGACGCGCTGATGAGGTCAACGCTGATGTCGGAGCGGATTCGTCAGCGGACGGACATAGCCCTGCGCGAGCTCGTGGCGTCGTTCGAGGGCGGCTTGGATTTCGAGGACGATGATAAGCGAACGGGCGTGGAATCACGTCAGCGCTTCGGGCATCGCGCCCAAGCTCGTATTCGCGCATCCAAGCATACTCCAACAGCGCCCCGAAACGTCTATGTACTACCGAGGAGCAGCGCTGCTGCCCCAAAAGCGAGTCGCGGCTATTGCCGTGCCGATAGCGTCTTGGGAAAACGGGACGCGCAAAAAGCCCATATCGGACGATGACGCCAAGAAGGTGGCGCGGCTTTACAATGCCGCAATATCTTCGATCATAGAAGGCGCGTCCGGCTGGACGCTCGAAAACGGGTATCGGAATATCATAGCCAACATGGGAATCGGCTTGGATGGAACGTTTCGGAACATCATAGGCAGAGACGCGGAAGCGCTGATCAAGACCCGCATCGCAAACTGGCTGCGCGACTTCGGCCTGATATGCGAAGAGGACGAAAGCGGGACGGAATTTCTACTGCCGCGCGGCTACTCCATGCGCTTCGGTTCCGAACCCGACGTCCTCTTTCGACGGGAAGATCCAGACGGCGCGGCGCGCGACGTGGCGACGATCGAGATAAAGGGCGGCAAAGACCCGGCCGGAGCGCTCGAAAGGCTTGGCGCAATGCAAAAGAGCTTCGAGGCGACTCCGCCCAGCTGCGTCAACATGCTGATCGCCGGCGTGGTCACATCCGAGATGAGAACGCGCCTGAACCGTATGGGCGTGGACAAGGTATTCTTGCTGGACGCCCTATCGCACGACGGCGAAAGCTGGACGGAGTTCGTCAACGAGGTCTTTCACTACACGGTTCGCATCGCCGAATCAACGGCTGTATGATGGCGGGGCCGACTTAGGGGACTCGATGACGGACAAGAGCGAGGCAGAGCGGCTGAATGCGCCATGGGACTGCGGCAGCCCAGCAAGCGGAGGCGCTGGCTGACCTCGATAGGCTGCTGTAGCGTGTCTCTCACCCCAGCGCCTTGCGGATAGACTCTCCGAACTCGGCTCGCTGCCACTTTCTGACGTCCGGGGAGCGCATCTCTTCCCGAAGGCTGTCGGGGCGGCGCGCAAGGCGCTGAAGGCTGCTCATGTTCCAGAGTAGGGACGGGTCGAGCGACAGGCGCTTTCCGAGTTCGAGACGCCAGGCTTTCAGCCTAGCGAGGCGCTCGCCCGCCGCGCTGGAATCGGCGCGGGACAGTCGCTGAATTCCAGGCTGCGGCGGACGGCGCGGCGGACGGGCGGACTTGCCTCTGGCTATCGCATCGCGCAAACCCGACGCCAAGCCGCCGCGCGCGAAGCCGCCGAGTCCGCGCACGCGGCGCAGGTCGGAGCTAGGCTTGGTCGCCAAGGCGATCAGCGCCATGTCTGGAATCACTCTAAAGTGCGGTCTGCCAAGCCTGATCGCGTGATCTTCTCTGTAGTCCACCAGCTCCTTGAGTATCGCAAGCCCGCGCCCGTCCAGATTTCGCCACCCCTTGACGCCGAACACCGCCATATCGGGATCCGGCTTGTCGTAGCGGACGTCCGCAAGCCTTTGACACTCCTCCTCCACCCACTCCAGCCTACCCATCCGACGCAGCTTCTCCGCCAGCGCCTCGCGCAGATCGAGCAGATGGCGGACGTCTCCGGCGGCGTATGACAGGGCTTCGCGGCTCAGCGGGCGGCGCGTCCAGTCGGAGCGCTGAAGGCGCTTCTCCTTCACTATCTCCACGCCGAGTACGGACTCCAAAACCGATGCCAGCCCAAGCCGCTCGATGCCGATGAACGATGCGGCGATCTGGGTGTCGAACAGAGAGCGCGCGCGGAAGCCCCAGTCGCGGTCTAGGCTCACGATGTCGTAGCTGCCGGAGTGAAGGACGGTCTCGACGCCCGGATCCGCCAGTATCCTGCCGAGCGCGCTCAGGTCGCAGATCGCCAGCGGGTCTATCAGAAACGCCGCCGAGCGTGTGGACACCTGCACGAGGCACACGCGCTCCGGGTATCTGAAGAAGCCGTTGGACTCCAGATCGAGGCCGATTCGGCTCTCCCCTAAAATCTCCTCGACCGCTCGGCTGAAGCTCGGCTGGTCATCTATTAGCTCGAATTCGTAGGACAACTGTCTATCGCCTTGTGGACTGTGGGCTGCGGGCTGCGGTTATGGAATCACAATTTTCGGTATTTCGCCACTCCGACGCCGCGCCTCGCTCTGGATTACAATATACACGGTAGCAGTCTCAGCGAGGGTGAATCCACTTATGAGAGTCATCACAACCGCAGCCGACTTCAGAGAGGCGGAGCGAGCGGCGCGCCGTCCGATGGGCCTGACGCCCACGATGGGCTATCTTCACGAGGGACACCTCTCGCTGGTCAGGCGCGCTCGCTCGGAGAACGCGACCGCCGTTGTGAGCATCTTCGTCAATCCGACGCAGTTCGGATCCAGCGAGGACCTGTCCACGTATCCGCGCGACATGGAGGGCGATCTCGACAAGCTGCGGCGAGAGGGCGTAGACCTAGTGTTCGCGCCGTGTGCGGCTGAGATGTATCCGAAGGGCTTCGACACGTACATAGACGTGGGGGAGATCGCCGCGAGGCTGGAGGGAGCGCATCGCCCGGGCCATTTCCGAGGGGTGGCGACGGTCGTTTGCAAGCTGATGACGATAGTCAGGCCGGACAACGTCTACTTTGGCCAGAAGGACGCTCAGCAGTGTCTGGTGATCGAGCGGCTGAACTCCGACCTCGATTTGGGCGCGAACGTGGTCGCGCTGCCCACCGCGCGCGACGCCGACGGGCTGGCGCTCTCCAGCCGAAACGCGCGCCTGACGCCCGAAGCCCGAAAGTCCGCGCTGTCTCTGTACAGGGCGCTGAGACTGGCGGAGAGGCTCTACGCTGAAGGGGCGCGAGACGCTGGCGCGATTCGCGGACGGATGGCAGACCTGCTGAGCGCGGAGCCCGGGGTACAAGTGGATTACGTATCCATCGCGGACGCCAAGACGCTGGTCGAGCTGGACGCGATAGGGGGCGAGGCGCTGGCGTCTCTGGCTGCGCGAGTCGGCGGCGTCAGGCTGATAGACAACGTGACGCTGGGGACGTGAGCAGGCTCAGGGAGCGCATCGCCGCCGTCTCCGAACGAAGCGCAGACAGGGTGAGAGGGATCGAAGGGTCGGTCTGCGGCTGGCCGTCTGATGTTCAGGCGTCTCTGATCTTCTTGGCGGTCGCCTCCAGATCCTCGCGGCTGGATTGGTCTTTGCTGGGTATCCTCAGCCCGAATCCGTCGCCTTCGTATCGAGGGATTACGTGAAGGTGGACGTGGAAGACCTCCTGCCCCGCCACCTCTCCATCTGCCAAGAACAGGTTGATTCCCTCGCACCTGACGCCGGAGTCTCTCAGCGATTGCGCCAGACGGCGCGCCGCGCCGAACAGCCGCCCGCCCACTTCGCTATCCATGTCGGCGAGGCTGGCGGCGTGGGTCTTGGGAACTACGAGCGTATGCCCCTGGTTGATCGGGAACAGGTCCAGGAATGCCAGAATCTCGTCGTCCTCGTAAACCGCGCTGGCGCTGGCGCGTCCGGCTACTATCTCACAGAATATGCAGAAACCATTGGGCATGTTCGTATTCCTCTCAGGCTGACTAACGGCTTTCGAGATACAGCGGCGCCAACATGCCGTCCACGGGAACGAAGTCGTCCGTGAGCGCGACCTTGCGCTCGTCGTTCAGCCAGCGCGTGAATTCCTGCATCGGCATGAACTGGGTGGCGGAAGCGTCCCTGCCCAGAGCGCGGTTGGCTTCCGCTATGCGCTCCGCTCGCACGGGTTCGAGCGAGGCGGTCACGACGAAGGTGTAGCGGTGGTCGCTGTCCCACTGCGAATCCGAGCGCAGTACGTGTACGTGGGGGAAAGTCTGGCGCAGGGTGTGGACGACGGAGCGCAGGAAGCGCCCCGAGTGCATCTTGTCCACCACGTTGATGGCGTACACGCCGTCTTCGGAGAGCAGGGCGCGCACCATTCTGTTGAACTCCAGAGTCGTCAGGTGGTACGGCACGGACACGTCGTTGAAGGCGTCTCCCACTATGAACTCGTACTTTCCGCGCGGCAGCTCTTGGAGCTTGGTTCTGGCGTCCTCGGTGTAGGTGACGATCGCGGTATCGCGCGGCAGAGCCAGATACACGGCGGCAACTTCGGTGACTTCAGGGTCTATCTCCACCACCTCCACGCTCGATTCCGGGAACATGACTTCGAGGAAGCGCGGCATGGTGTATCCGCCGCCGCCTATGAACAGCGAATCCATGTCGGGCTTGTCGTGGGCGATGGCGGCGGCGACGTCGCCGAACACCTTTTCGTATGAGTAGTGTAGAAAGAGCGGGTCTTCGACGTCTACGTAGCTGTGCAGGAGCGCGTCTAGGTATAGGATGCGCACCTCGCGTTCTTCGATGTCGCGCGCCCTGACCTTGATGCAGAAGTAGTTGCTCTCACGGGTGCATTCGCTTTCGATGGCGTCTGCGAAGACGCTGAGCGTCACGATGCCGGCGAACACGGCTGCGAGCGCGGCGGCAGGCTTCCACACGCGCCACAGACTGCCGAACGCGAGCGCGAGCGCGAGCAGTATGAGCGAAACGATGAGTATGACCATGCGCGTTCCGAGCAGCTGCACCAGAACGAACCCGGTTAGGAATGTCCCCAGTATGCTGCCGGCGGTGGAGACTGCGTATATCTTGCCAACCACGTTGCCGGTCTGCGACAGGTCGGACAGGCGCAGCTTGATGACTACGGGCGTCACCATGCCCAAGATGATGCTGGGAATCAGGAACAGCGTCACCGTGAGCGCGACTATGCGCGGTATGATGGGCAGGCTCAGGAACAGGTCGGACGCGAAGCTGTCTATTGGCAGGATGCTTATGCTCGCAACGCTGCTCGCAAGCAGGATGACGCCCAGTGTGGTGGGGGAGGGGCGTCTGTCGGCGATCCTGCCGCCGAGGTAGTTGCCGAGGCTGATTCCCGCCAGCACGATGCCTATGATGCTGGTCCAAGTATATAGGGAGACTCCAATCGTGGGCGCGAGGATTCTGCCCGCGACGATCTCGATGATGAGCGTGCAGGCGCTTGCCGTGAACACGATCAGATACGGCTTCAGGCTGGCGAACAGTCTGTTGAGCATTTGGATGGCTTCTCGGAGTGGTCTGAATTCGGATATCCGCCGCCAATTGTACATCACCGAGCCGCGCGCGTCAGGCGGCGGCGCCCGGATGTCCGGGCGCGCCGAACATGGGGCAGCCGACGCACGACCTGACATCGCCGCACGGCGCCGGTGTGGGAGACTCGGCGGCGGCGCGCGCGCGGCGACGATGTCGAGCGTCCTCGCCGAACATGTCCAGTCTCAGCTGCTTCGCTCTGGGCGGGCGGTGGCCGGGGAACGCCAAGAACGCCCATGCGCGCTTTCGCACCACGCCCATAGCCTGAAGGTCGCGCCAAGTGTCTATGCTGTGCTGGCGTCTGTTGTCCACGATGCGCCGCGCGGAGGTCGGGCCAACACCCGGCACTCGCAGAAGCTGTTCGTGGGAGACGCTGTTCACGTCCATCGGGAAGGCGTCCAGGTTCTCGACGGCGATGGACGTCTTGGGGTCTTGGTCGAGGGGCAGCAGGCCGCCGTCGTCGAATGCCATGCCAAGCTCATCGTTCGAGAACCTGTAGACGCGCTTCAGCCAGTCCACCTGATACAGGCGGCGGCTGCGCGTCATCGGAGTGGGCGGATGCTCTTCGAGGGGCGTGTATCGCACCGGTCGGAAGGGCGCGTAGTAGACGCGCTTCAGCTTCCACTCCGAATAGAGCTGGTCGATGCGCGCGAAGATGTCGCGGTCGGTCTCGTCAGCCGCGCCCACCACGAGCTGGGTCGCCTGACCCACAGCGCCGCTGAATCGGCTCTCGGTCAGATCGTGTATCCAGCCGATGGGATCGAGGATATCCTTTTGGTAGTCCTTCATGGCGCTGAGCTTCTGCATATGCTCCACGCTGGGCGCTTCGATGTTGACGGACAGGCGGGTGCCGAGTCTGTGCGCCGCTTCGACGTACTCATACGCCGCGCCGGGCATGACCTTCATGTGGATGTAACCCCTGAAGCCGTATCTGTTTCGGACGGCGTCGACTACTTTGACCAGCCGTTCGGTGGTTTTGGAGCCGTCGCCCGCTATGCCGGAGCTTAGAAACAGGCCGCTGACCGTCTGCCGTCTGTGAAGCTCCATGAACGTCCGCGCAAGCTCGTCTACCTTGAAGGCGTAGCGCTTCCTCGGCACCCAGTGGCTGTTGGGGCAGTAGGCGCAGTCCATCTTGCAGAAATCAGTAAACATGACGCGCATGAGGTTTATGTACTTGCCGTTGGGCATGGACGCGCGATAGACGCCGTAGGCGGGGTTCTTCTTGCGAGCCGGGTACGGCCCGCCGCGTCCGCCGTGTCCTTCGGGCTGGGTGAGAACGTCGTCCGTCGCCATTCCTCCCAGTATACGGAGCTTGTCGTAGGCGTCCGGCGTTTGGCGAATGAGCATGGCTGAATCTCCTCTAGGGAAATCTGTATTGAGTACATATGTTCTCATAGTGAAGGGCGAGATGTCAAGCGCGCCGCAGCCTCAAATTGACAGCCGCCGAGGGCGTAGCCTAGAATCAGTCTATTAGAATCAGTCCATGCCGATGATCCACTTGCCCTACATGTTCGAGAGGCGCTTGCGGGCGGGTTCGCCGAGAGCGAACTCCCGCCTCGTGGCGGCGTGATCCTTCGGGCGCGCGTCCCCCTCGCGCCCACTCTTCCCGAAAACCATCAGCGCCTTCCCGGGCTGTCTTGCGCCCACGAGAAGGCCCAATCCACAGAGCCAAAGCGAGACTGCGCGATGAGTAAAGACAACTGGACGAGCGAGCGACTGCGCGAGACGTTTCTCAGCTACTTCGAGTCGAAGGGACACAGCCGCATGGCTAGCTCGTCTCTGATCCCGGTGGGCGACCCTACCCTGCTGCTGACGAGCGCGGGCATGGTGCAGTTCAAGCCCTACTTCACGGGCGAAGCCGAGCCGCCCAATCAAAGGCTCACCACTTCTCAGAAGTGCTTCCGCACTCCCGACATCGAGGAGGTGGGAGACGCCACCCACAACACGCTGTTCGAGATGCTGGGCAACTTCAGCATCGGCGACTACTTCAAGAGCGGCGCCGTGGACTTCGCCATAGAGCTTATGACCGAGGGGTACGGCATCCCGCTGGAGAGGTTCGCCGCCGCCGTCCACGATTCGGACGAGGAGACGCGCGCGCTGTGGGAGGCGAAGGGCATTCCCGCCGAGCGCGTCTACAGCTACGGAGACGACGAAAACTGGTGGGGCCCCGCCGGAGACGAGGGGCCGTGCGGTCCATGCTCGGAGCTTCACTACGACTACGGATCCGCGCGCGGCTGCCTGATGGACGACTGCGCGCCAAACTGCAAGAACACGATGGCGAACGGCGACGTGTGCGACCGCTACGTGGAGCTGTGGAACCTGGTTTTCATGCAGTTCTACCACCATCTGGACGGCTCGCGCGCCAATCTGCCCGCGCCGAGCGTCGATACTGGCATGGGCTTGGAGCGGCTGGTCAGAATCATGCAGGGAGTGGATACCTGCTACGAAACGGACCTGTTCACCCCGAACGTGGAGGCTGTGGAGCGCGTATGCGGCAGGTCATACGGCGAAGACGCGGAGACGACCTACGCCATCCGCGTGGTCGCCGAGCATGGGCGCAGCGTCACGTTCCTGGTGGCTGACGGGGTGGTTCCCGCCAACGAGGGGCGCGGCTACGTTCTGCGCCGCGTCATTCGCCGCGCGATACGATACGCGAGACGGCTGGGGATCGAGCGCAGTTTCCTGGGCGAGATCGCGGACGTCACCATAGACAAGATGGGCGACGTCTATCCGGAGCTGGTGAACAACCGCGAGTTCATCCGCACGGTGCTTCGGCTGGAGGAGGAGCGCTTTCAGCAGGCGTTCGAGAGCGGATACGCCATTCTGTCCGAAGCGCTCGAGGGCGCTGAACGACTGGAGGGCGAAGTGGTCTTCAGGCTGTGGGACACGCACGGCTTCCCTGTGGAGATGACGCAGGAGATCGCCGCGGATGCGGGCGCGGGCGTGGATATGGACGGATTCGAGCGCGAGATGGCGGCGCAGCGGGAGCGGTCGCAGGCCGGGGCGCGCTTCGGTGGAGACAGGGCCAAGATCCGCGTCTACGAGAGTCTGGGCGTGGGCAGTACCGCGTTCCTCGGCTACGAGTCTCTGAGCGCTTCCTCAGTGGTCGTCGGGCTGGTGGCGGACGACGAGAGCGCCGTATCCGTCTCCAGCGGGCAGGACGTGGAGATCGCGCTGGTGCAGACGCCGTTCTACGCGGAAGGTGGCGGACAGGTGGGCGACGCGGGCGAGATATCGGGCGACGAAGGGCGCGTCCTCGTCCACGACACGCAGGAGGTGATGCCAGGCCTGATCGTCCACTTCGGCAAAGTCGCCGAGGGCAGGGTGAGCCTGGGCGATACGGTCGACGCGCGCGTAGACCCGGTGCGCAGGGAGGACACCGCGCGCAACCACACGGCAACCCACATGCTCCACGCCGCGCTCAGGCAGGTGCTCGGGGCGCATGTCCGACAGGCGGGGTCGCTGGTGGCGGCGGACAGGCTGCGCTTCGACTTCACACACGTTCGGCAGGTTACGGACGAGGAGATGTGGCAGGTTCAGCTGCTCGTCAACGAGAAGATACGACAGAACGCGCGCGTGCTGAAGGATGAGGACAGCTATCAGGAGGCGATACGTCGCGGCGCGCTCGCGTTCTTCGGCGATCGCTACGACGAGCGTGTGCGGCTGGTGGAGATCGCCAACGGCGACACGTTCAGCTTCGAGGTGTGCGGAGGAACCCACGTGGAGCGCACGGGGGAGGTCGGCGCGGTGTACGTACTCGGAGAGTCGAGCATCGGCGCGGGGATGCGACGCATGGAGGCGATCAGCGGCAGGGCCGCCGAGCGCATGGTGTGGGACAGGTTCCACAGGGAGGAGCGGCTGGCGAGAACCCTTCAGACAACTCCGGCGGAGATGGAGGACAGGGTTGGGTCGATGCTCGAAGAGATAGACTCGCTTCAGCGCGAGAGGGACGCCGCGCTTCGGCGCATATCGCTTCAGGCGGCGGAGCGGCTGCTGGATTCCGTTGAGGACGTGGCAGGGGTTCCCGTGCTGTCGGCTCGCGCGACTGCTGCCAGCGCAGACTCGCTGCGCGAGGTCGGCGACTATCTGCGCGACAGGATCGGCAGCGGCGTCGTAGTGCTGGGCGCGGTCGTCAACGACCGCCCCATGCTGGTGGCGATGGTCACTGAAGACCTGATACCAAGCAGGGGACTGAACGCGGCGAACATTGCGCGCGCTGCGGCCAGTGCCATCGGCGGCGGTGGTGGCGGAAGGCCCAGCGTGGCGCAGGCGGGCGGGCGCGACGCCAGCAAGCTGGACGATGCGCTGACGCTCGTTCCCCAGCTGGTTCGGGAAGCGGCAAGCCAAACGCTCGACCGAGAAGGGGCGCAGTCCTGATCGCGCAGCTGGCGCAGAAAGTGGTGGCGAAATGAAGCGAGTGCTGGCGCTGGACGTCGGAGACAGGCGCGTCGGCCTGGCGATCAGCGACCCCACGGGTATGCTCGCCTCGCCGCTCGGAGCGGTGGAGCGAGGCGCTTCGGACTTGGACGATATCGTTCGAGTCGCCGAAGACAACGGGGCGGGGGAGATCGTTGTGGGCCTTCCGCTCACCATGTCAGGGGAGGTTCGGCAGCAGGCGGGCAAAGTACGCGCCTTCGTGAAAGACCTTCGCGGACGGACGGCAATCCCGATCAGGACGGTCGACGAGCGGCTCTCGACCGCGCAGGCGCGTCGGCTGCTGCGAGAATCGCCCACGCGTCGACGGAATAGGGACAGGGGCCGCGTCGACGCTTCCGCCGCCGCGGTCATTCTGCAAGCGTATCTGGATTCGCGCTAGGCTGCCGCGGGCTGCCCGACAAGCCAGCCGATGAGCTGTCACATCTCCAGCCGTCTCAGCAGCTCTCGAAGACGCCGATTCTCCGTCTCGGCGGCTTCGGCCCTAGCTTCGGCGGCTTCGGCCCTGAACTCGGCGGACCCAGCCCTAGCTTCGGCGAAGTCTGCCCTGAACTCGGCGGCGTCAGCCCTCGCTTCGGCGGCTTCGCGGTCGGCTTCCGATTCCCAGTGGCTGCGCAGATACTCTCCAGTCGCTGGATCGTAGAAGCGCAGGCGTCCATCGTCCCAGCACAAGTCCAAGCCCAGCGCTGGGCTGTGACCCCAGATCATCCCGTCGGACTCCTCGCGCAGAGCTATCTCCTCGTATCTGCCGTCCACCAGAATGTCCCCAGCCAACGGCCTGTCGTGGTAGTCTCCTCCCGTGTAGTCGAACCGCCAGTACTCTCGAACCCTCAGACGCTCGTAGCCAACCCGCTTCTCCGTGTAGTCACGTCTGCCCGTCGATGGAGACGCGACTTCCAGTACGAAGTCCGGCGGCTTTCCCACTTCGCTGATCATGTATCCGTTGGCGTCGTCAACCGCCTCGGCGTCCACTCCGAAGGCCACCATGCAGTCCGGCACCAGGGTGAGATCGCTGGTGTCGTAGCACAGGTAGCCCTCTCCATCGACGTACACGTCCGAGCGGCCCCTGTAGCGCGTCCTGAGAGTGGTGTCGGCGTCGGTTATGTACTTGTGCTGAATCATATCGGTCTGTTCCGGCGGGTCGGGCAGTACGGTGTACGGCCGTCTGGTCTGTTCGCGCGCGCGTGTGGCTCTTGCTGGCGTGGTCATTTGCTGCCTCACTCCGCTTTTCGGTAATAGAGATGGTATCACAGCGGGCGGGGGGATTCTGCGCGGGCGAGAGCGGCTAGAGATCGGTCACACGCCGCGCCGGGTTGGATTCGGGGATGTCTCAACCCTCCAGCCGTCTCAGCAGCTCTCGAAGACGTCGATTCTCTGCTTCAGATGCTGCTGCCCTAGCCTCGGCGGCGTCAGCCTTGGCTTCGGCGGCTTCGCGGTCGGCTTCCGATTCCCAATGGCTGCGCAGATACTCCCCTGCCACCGGATCGTAGAAGCGCAGGCGTCCATCGTCCCAGCACAAGTCCAAGCCCAGCGATGGGCTGTGACCCCAGATCATCCCGTTCGACTCCTCGCGCAGGGCTATCTCCTCGTATCTGCCGTTCACTAGAATGTCCCCAGCCAACGGCCTGTCGTGGTAGTCTCCTCCCGTGTAGTCGAACCGCCAGTACTCTCGGACCCTCAGACGCTCGTAGCCAACTCGCTTCTCCGTGTAGTCACGTCTGCCCGTCGATGGAGACGCGACTTCCAGCACGAAGTCAGGCGGCTTTCCCACTTCGCTGATCGTGTATCCGTTGGCGTCGTCAACCGCCTCGGCGTCCACTCCGAAGGCCACCACGCAGTCCGGCACCAGGGTGAGATCGCTGGTGTCGTAGCACAGGTAGCCCTCTCCGTCGACGTACACGTCCGAGCGGCCCCTGTAGTGCGTCCTGAGAGTGGTGTCGGCGTCGGTTATGTACTTGTGCTGAGTCATGTCGGTCTGTTCCGGCGGGTCGGGCAGTACGGTGTACGGCCGTCTGGTCTGTTCGGGCGCGCGTGTGGCTCTTGCTGGCGTGGTCATTTGCTGCCTCACTCCGCTTGTCGATAATGACATGGTATCACAGCGGGCGGGGGGATTCTGCGCGGACGAGATCGGCTAGAGATCGGTCACGCGCCGCGCCGTGTTGGATTCGGAGATGTCTCAACCCTCCAGCCGTCTCAGCAGCTCTCGAAGACGTCGATTCTCTGCCTCGGCGACGTCGGCCCTCGCTTCGGCGAAGTCTGCCCTGAACTCTGCGGCGTCAGCCCTGGCTTCGGCGGCTTCGCGGTCGGCTTCCGATTCCCAGTGGCTGCGCAGGTACTCCCCAGTCGCTGGATCGTAGAAGCGCAGGCGTCCATCGTCCCAGCACAAGTCCAAGCCCAGCGCTGGGCTGTGACCCCAGATCATCCCGTCCGACTCCTCGCGCAGAGCTATCTCCTCGTATCTGCCGTCCACCAGAATGTCCCCGGCCAACGGTCTGTCGTGGTAGTCTCCTCCCGTGTAGTCGAACCGCCAGTACTCTCGGACCCTCAGACGCTCGTAGCCAACTCGCTTCTCCGTGTAGTCACGTCTGCCCGTCGACGGAGACGCGACTTCCAGTACGAAGTCCGGAGGCTTTCCCACTTCGCTGATCGTGTATCCGTTGGCGTCGTCAACCGCCTCGGCGTCCACTCCGAAGGCGACCACGCAGTCCGGCACCAGGGTGAGGTCGCTGGTGTCGTAGCACAGGTAGCCCTCTCCATCGACGTAGACGTCCGAGCGGCCCCTGTAGTGCGTCCTGAGAGTGGTATCGGCGTCGGTTATGTACTTGTGCTGAGTCATATCGGTCTGTTCCGGCGGGTCGGGCAGTACGGTGTACGGCCGTCTGGTCTGTTCGGGCGCGCGTGTGGCTCTTGCTGGCGTGGTCATTTACTGCCTCACTCCGCTTTTCGATAATAGAGATGGTATCACAGCGGGCGGGGGGATTCTGCGCGGACGAGAGCGGCTAGAGATCGGTCACGCGCCCATCCGGATCGGATTCGAACAGCATATGAGGCATATGGCCGGTGTGGATGTAGTCGGCTAGGAGTTTGCCCGCCATCGGACCGCGACCGAAGCCTGAGCTTGCCAGTCCGCCCACGATGTACAGGTTGTCGCGCGTTGGGACGCGCCCGATCAGTGGCTGCCCGTCCAGCGTGAAGGGCATGAGGCCTGCCCACGTCCGCGCCGCCGGAATGCCGTTCAGCAGCGGTATGACCTCCGAGGCATGTCCCCTGTTCACCTCGATGCCCGTGTGGTCGACACTCTTGTCGAACCCCACTAGCTGCCTGTCTCCGCCGAAGATGATCTCGCCGTTTCTGCGCTGCCTGCCGTAGAGATGGCGAGTCACGCGCGCATCTCCTCGGTGGGTAAGCTCGGGCGGGGTGCGGGCGTCGCCTCCGTCATCCATGCTCCAATCGTGGGACGACTCCGCTGAAGATATGGTCTGGAACACCATCGGCGGAAGGCTGGGCGTGGCCCACATCTGGCCTCTGACAGGGACTATCGGAATACGAAGTCCGAGCATCTCCCCAATTCGGGCGCTCCACGCTCCGGCGGCGACCACCAGCGCGCCGCACCTGAACTCGCCCCGACCCGTCGCCACCGAGTAGCCGCCGTCCGCTAACGGCGCGACTCCGCCAACTTCGTGGTTTGCGAAGATGCGCGCGCCCGAACTCCTAGCGGCGGCGGCGAACGCGCGCGTAGCCTTCACCGGGTCGGCCTGCGCGCGCAGCGGCGTGTGCATGTAACCGGGTAGATTGGGGTTTATCTCCGGTTCTATTGCGCGCGCCTCGCGCGGAGTGAGAAGCGCCAGATCGAATCCGCGAGCGCGCATCGAGTGGACGTGGTCGCGGATATAGCCGTACTGTTCGAGGGTGTGGATAGCCGTGAGCGAACCTGACTGCCTGAACTCGATGTCGTATCCGAGATCGAGCTGAAGCTCCTCGAAGAGCCGAAGGCTGCCCATCGTGAGATACGCGGAGAGATCGGGCATGTCGCCCCAGCCGATGGCGCCGATCTGTCCGGCGTTGACACCGGACGCCTCGGACGCTATCTCGCCGCGCTCCACGAGCGCCACATCGCGCCCGCGCCGCGCCAAGTACAGGGCGGTGGACGCTCCGGCGATTCCACCGCCGATTATCAGGACCTCGGACTCTGGCATGTCGCCTCGCGCGCCTACGGGTAGAGCAGCCGCCCCTGTCGCTCGGTGAACGCCCTGAGCAGATGGCCTTCGCCGGTGGTGACGTAGAGCGTGGACAGGTCTTGGCCGCCGAAGGTGCAGTTGGTTGGCTGATCGACGTCGAGCGGGTGGGTCTCCACCACCTCGCCCGAGGGGGAGAAGACGTAGATCATGGGGCCGGGGCCGCCTGCGCGGTTTCCGGCAGTCGCCACTATGTTCCCCTCGACGTCTAGGCACATGCCGTCGATGCCTCGGTTGGCGCCGAAGTCGTGAATCACTTCGCCGTCTCCCAAGCCGCCGTCCTCGTTGACTGGATATGCCCGAAGCTCGCGCTTCTCATCCGGCATCCTGCCGCTCTGCGCCACGTACAGGGTGGAGTGGTCGAGCGAGAACAGCAGTCCGTTGGGGCGCGTGGTGTCGAACGTGACTCGGCTGATGGCCCAGCTGTCGTCTTCGCCGGGGTCGAGCCTGTAAACGGAGTCGTGATCCAGCTCTTTGTTGGATCGGTCTTGCGACCACGCTCCGCCCGCGCCTTCGTAAAACGGATCGGTGAACCAGACGCGGCCCTGCGGGTCTATGGCCAAGTCGTTGGGAACGTTGAGCTTCTGCCCCTCGAAGCCGTCGGCGAGGACGGTCGCGCTGCCGTCGGCCTCGTAGCGAACGACACGCCGCCCGCCACCCTCGCAGGCGAACAGCGTTCCGCTTGGGTCGAGCATCAGACCGTTGGCGTTGTTGGATCCTTCCTTGTAGATCGTGGACGCGCGCGCTTCGGGGTCGTAGCGCATGATGTAGCTGTACGGGATGAGGGTGAACAGCAAGCCGCTGCCATCCCATGCCGGACCTTCGCTGGTGCCGCCGTATGGTCCGTTTACATTGGTGAAGTTCCAAGACAATGTTCTGTTTCCTTTCTGTCGCCTCTCGGATTAGGTGGCGGGACGCCAATTCCCGCCTATTATGACATGTTTTGACGTGTTTCAGCAGGCCATCAGCGGATTGGCGATTCGAGGAGAAGGGTGGGCGCATCCGCCGCTTCAGCAGGATTCCGCGCTGTTCCATCACAAGCTCGAACTCTTTGACGCAAGCGGCGCGATAGACGACGCAGCCGATGTCGTGGGCGGCAGGCTTCGCATCCGCTCGAAGGCGGTTGCCACTGTTTGTATGCACCTGAGAAGATGGCTCGTGTCTATTTTCGCATCCCGGACTGTCCGTCTATGCGCTGCGCGTTAGATCACTTCTTGAGATTCGCCCACGTCTTCCGACGCGACGCCTTCGATCTCGGCGCCGACGTCTTTGATCATGCCGAAGTCTTGGCGGAAGCCGTTGTGCATCTCGCGCGCGTCCGAGCTGTACAGCACGAAGCGGACGCCCTCGCGCAGCCACTTCGTGGTCAGCTCGACGGTCTGGTGGTGGAACAGATTGGGGACGCCGTGCTTCTGGCAGATGCGGATGACCTCACGGAGCGCCGCCTCGTAGTCGGGGTGGTCGTACTGGTCGGGAATGCCGAGAGTGATGCTCAGGTCGTTCGGGCCTACGAAGACCGCGTCGACGCCGCCGACTTGGAGGATATTGTCGAGGTTTTCGATTGCGGGAACGCTCTCGATTCCGATGATGCACACGCTGTTTCGGTTGCGCGCTTCGAGGTAGTCTCTGGTGGCTTGCGAGGGGAACTCTCCGGTCTCCATCACCTTTCGCACCGTCGCGCCCTTGAGCGGGCGCCACTTGGCGGCAGCCACGACATCGCTGACCTCCTCGACCGTCTCGCAGTACGGCGCCAGTATGCCGTGCGCGCCCGCGTCCAGCGCCATCGTCACGTAGTGCGAGTCCGGGATCGGGATTCGGACGATCGGGGCGACTCCGCTGAACGAGAACGCCGCGATGAAGTCTGCCATCTCGGAGCGGCCCCTGGGCGAATGCTCGCTGTCGATGATCACGTAGTCCAAGCCGAAGTCTGCCATCGGCGCAGTCCAGCGCGGATTTCGGCTCAGGCTTATCATGGTGCCGTACACTATCCCGCCGGCTTGGACTTTCTGCTTCAACTCGTAGCCGTTCATGGTTCCTCCTAGCGTGGTGGGTGTTCGAGGGGTGAAACGCGCTGGGCAGATCGCAGCCTCGCTCCGAGTCTATCAGCTTGGCGCGGAATGGGACAGATGCCAGCGCCTGTGAGACATGCGATCAAGGCTTGACTGTATTCCCTCGAAGGAATATAATGGTGTCACGCGCGTTGGAATACTGAAATGCACAAGCGCCTCCATGATCCATTGGAGGGGAAGGAGACACACAGATGAAGCGATGGAACGTCGAGTACACGGATGAGTTCGGCCAGTGGTGGAATGAACTCTTAGACAGATCACAAAAGGATGCAACGGCTATAGTCGAGCTATTGGAGGACCGCGGTCCCAATTTACCGTACCCCCATTCATCGGATGTAAAAGGCTCCAGGCACGGCAGAATGCGAGAGCTTAGAGTACCGAGCGGGGGCAATCCAATTCGAATATTCTACGCCTTTGACCCTAGACGGACGGCAATACTCTTGATTGGCGGCAACAAAAGGGGCGACGACCGCTTCTACAACGTGTACGTGCCAATAGCCGACAACCTCTACGATGAGTACGTGGAAGAGATCAGAAGAGAAGGGTTAATCGAATGAGCGGACACCACAGTTTCAGTGATCTGACCAAGGACTTCACTCCGGAACGCAGGCAGCACGTCGAGTCTATCAAAGCCGATTTGCTGGCGCGGATGCCCCTGTACGAGCTGCGGCGCGCGCTCGCGCTCACTCAGAAAGACATCGCCGGAGCGCTGAACGTGAACCAGCCCGCCGTCGCCAAGATGGAGCGCAGGACGGATATGTATGTCTCCAGCCTTCGTTCGTACATCGAGGCGGCGGGCGGTCACCTGAAGATAATCGCGGAGTTTCCGGAGGGAGAAGTCGCCATCAGCAACTTCTCGGAAGTGGGAGAGAGCGAAGGCGACTCCGACGTGGGAGGTCGAGAATGAAGCCGGTAATCATCGACACGGACCCGGGCATAGACGACGCGGCCGCGATCTTCTTCGCGCTGGGCAGCCCGGAACTCGATATCTTGGCGCTGACCACGATATTCGGCAATGTGTCTCTGGATCAGTGTACTACCAACGCTCTGCGGATTCTGGAGGCGGCCGGGCGTGAGGGCATCCCCGTGTACAGGGGCGCGCCTCGAACGTTCGGCCTCGGCGATCCGCCGCTCGCGCCGCACATACACGGTTCGGACGGGCTTGGCGACACCGGCCTTCCCGCGCCCAAGACGGCCGCGCAGCCCAGCCACGCCGTGTTCGAGATCGTGGAGCGCGCGCTGGCGACGCCCGGCGAGATCACTTTCGTGGCTCTGGGCAGGCTGACGAACCTCGCGCTGGCGATCAACATGGAGCCTCGCGTAGCCGAGAGCTTCGATGAAGTGGTCGTGATGGGCGGGGCGGTGGGTGTGCCGGGCAACGCCACGCCGGTGGCGACAGCCAACATCTGGGGGGACGCTCAAGCCGCGGACGTGGTATATCGCTCGGGCGCGAGAGTCGTCCAGGTCGGTCTGGACGTGTGCCTCGAAGTCGAGCTCACGCCGGAGCAGCTCGCCTCCGTCTGGGCCAGAGACAGCGCATCCACGAGGCTGCTTCAGGCAGCTGTCGGGTTCATACAGGCGGCATACAACAGGCGAGGACGGCTGCGAAACCCGCGCGGCGCGCAGTTCAACGACGTCCCCGCCATGGCCTACGCGATAGACCCGACCCTGTTCTCCACCAGCGAGGCTTTCGTGAGGGTGGAGCATACGAGCAAGCTCACCGAGGGGCAGACGGTGGCGGACCTCGAAGGGCTGACAGGGCAGCCCGCCAACGTCAGAGTCGCTCTGGAAGTGGATGCGGACAGGCTGACAGATCTGTGGACGCAGCGGCTGGGGAGATGATGCGAGGGTATCGGCGCTGGTGAATTGACGTCCCCGCCTTTAATTGATACTGTAGTATCATCATCAGTATCAGTCGACGCGTCGCCTAGGAGATTGGGATATATGACTGCCGGCACAACCGAACGCCAAGCCGCGCGCCCGGATCTTCTAGCGGCGCTGGAGGATGGCGGGTATCGCATAACCACGCCCAGGCGCAGCGTGATCGCGGCGCTGGAACGGAAGGGCGAGGGCTTCAGCGCGGAAGAGCTTTGCGAGGAGCTTCCGGCGGTTGGGCGCGCAACGGTCTACCGCACTATCAAGCTGCTTCAGGGGGAGGGCGTCATCTGCAAGCTGGCGATGCCCGACGGCGCGCCCAAGTACAGCATGGCGCGGGTCGAACATCACCATCATACCGTCTGCGTCAAGTGCGCCGCCGTGGGCGAATTCAGGCACGCGACCATCGAGCGGCTGCTGCGAGCGATAGGGCAGGAGATATCCGGCGAGATCGTGGGCCACCGCTTGGAGGTGTTCACAGTATGCTCGGAGTGCGAAGTGAGGGGCTGAGGCGCAACGCTCACTGATCGCGCTGGAATACGGTAATGCCCTTGCGCTCCGCATCAGCGGCGGCGCCCTGAGTGATGTTTGGGCCGTACACCATGGGCATAACCTCGTCCGATGGAAATACTACTCTGAGAAAGTCCGCGCTCTGGGACACCCTTTCGGTGTCGCTGATGTCCAAGACGTAAGATATTTCGACGGGGATGTACACCGTACCGCCCGTACTGCGCCTTCTTGCGCGAACGATTATGTCAGTGTCATAGATGCGCCTTTGCTGGCGAGGCGTGAGCCTGCCCAGCTGGGCGGCTTCGTATATCTCGTCGTCGAATTCGTGGTTTGGATATGAGAGCGTCGGCCCCCTCACCACGATGCAGCGATGCAAGCCCAATCTGCTCGATAAGAACGCCACTATGGTTCCATGAGCGGAGGCTTCGAGCGCTATGGACTTGAATACTCCGTGTCGCGCTTTAGTTTCGATGTGTCACCTTCGAGCGTCTGGATAGCCTGAGTATGCTGCCACAGAATCTGCGTATGCTGATTGAGAATCTGTTCATGGCGTTTCGATACGGCGATCAACTCTGCCAGCTGCTGGGGCATGGCTAGAAGGTCGTCGGTGAGGATCAGCCGCCGAAGCTCTTCGCGCGCTTCGGTATTCTCCCGCACTTCTCTGATTATGTCGGATAGCGCAACCAGCGGATTCACCCTCTCCCCAGCCCTCTCCCGTCAAGGGAGAGGGGGGATGTTACTCATTATATCGGATATCGCAACCAGAGATCACCCTCACCCCAACCCTCTCCCGTCAAGGGAGAGGGGGTTGTTACTCCTAGCGGCTGTAGCCTGACCGTGTGGGCGGCTCTTGGGGGAGCGCTGCTATGATGTGGTCGAGCAGGAACGCGAAGTCGTTGTAGGAGTCCAGGCTGCCCATCTGATACCTGAGCGTCTCGATCTGGTCGGAAAGGTCCATCAGGTCGCGGCGAACATCCGATGAGTAGCGGTCGTCCAAGTTCGGCAGGCTGCCGTAGCGGTCGGACGACAGCGCGACCGCTGCCCCGAACCTTAGCATCGCGTCCTCCATCGGGGAGGTCTCAGAATCCAGCTTCGCCGTGATCGGCGCGCTCTGCCTGTTGGCGAGACCCTCGCCCGGCGTGACCCAGCGCAGCGCCACGTCTCCAAGCTGCGCCTGAAGGCCGGCGTCGCGCCTCGCCTCGTCGCTCAGCTCCACCTCGTAGAACACCGTAGTCGCCGCCCCCATCGGTATCTCGGCGAACTCCTTGCGATCCTGCGTGAATGACTCGTCTGACGTGACGCGGTTCTCGTAGCCGATCATGCGCCAGTAGCTCACGGCGTCTGCGTTCCACGTGACCTGAGCGCGGGTCTGGTCTGCGAACGGGATGGACAGCGCAAGCCAGTTGTCTCGGCTGAAGGTGGCCCGAGCCTGATCGACGCTGCTGAGATAGCGATACCAGCCGTTGCCGTACTGAGCGAGCTGTTCGAGAAGGTAGTCGTTGTAGTTGTCGATGCCTACTCCGATGGTTATGAGGCGCAGCGGGTTGCGGCCGTCGGAGTCGTAGGCGGATTCGAGTATGGCGAACGGGTCCGTGGCGTCCACGTTGGCGACGCCGTCCGACATCAGGATGATGTAGTTGTAGGCGTCCGGACGCTCGCGGCGGATGTCGTCTGCCATCCGCACGGCTAGATCCAGTCCTGCCTGTACGTTGGTGCTTCCGTGAGGGGCGAGCATTCCTATCGACCACTCTACATCCCCAGCGTTCGGGCGTCCGTGCGCCACCGTGTAGTCGTGTATTACGTCTGTGGTGAAGTGGACGACGGCGATGCGGTCTCCATCGCGCAAGCCGCGCCGGACGCTCTCCGCTGCCTCGCGCGCTATGGAGACTCGATCTCCGTCCGCCATGGAACCCGACGCGTCCAGCACGAGGGTCACGTTCAGCGGCGTGTCGTCCTGAAGCTCGGGGGCCTGGAATCCGATTCGGACGAGATGCTTCTCGGCGTCCAATGGGTGCGGGAAGGCGTCCGTGTGAATGGCGAAGCTGTCGCGGCGCCTTGGCATCTCGTAGCCGTAGTCGAAGGAGTTGATCCACTCTTCGGCGCGAACGGAGTCGGGGTCTACCTCGTAGCCCGACCACACCCAATTCAGCGCAAGCTGGTAAGAGGTGCGGTCCGTATCGAGGCTGAAGGTGGATATATTGTCTTCGGACGCGGACACGAGTCTGGACTGGCTGTAGTCTCTGAAAGTCGTTGCGGACGGGGAGACGGACGCCGATCTCGACGAGACGCTCGGCGGCGGAGTCGGCGCTGGCGCGTAAGCCGGCTGCGGTGGCGCTGACTGGGCGGCTACCTCCACCTCCTTGACTACCTCCTTCTCCACGACCGCTTCGACCGCTGGCGCAGACTGCGCCCGGGCGGCGGGCGCGGGAGCAGCGGCTGGGGCTGGCTGCGCTGGAGCGGCGGGGGCAGGCTGCGCCTGGGCGGCGGGCGCTGGAGCAGCGGCTGGGGCGGGTGCGCTAGGCTGCACTCGGACGACTTGGTCCGGTTCTGAGCTGCAAGCCGCGAGTGCCACTATAACCAGCGCGCCGAGCGCAAGGCTTGCAATCCTCTTGGGGATGGTCGATACTCTGGCGTTCATCTCTGCCTCCTTAGTCTATGGTTCCAACGCCGCTCGGCGCGTTTGGTTAGCAGATTCCGCATAGTATATATGCTGGGTACAGAGAATTGTCCCGCGCGGTCAAGGGTAAAGGAGCGCATACGCGGCGCTCGTTCGCTGACGGCGCGCGCGACGCATGGCAGGGGAGCGGCTACGCCGGTCTGAACTTCACGAGAGTGTAATCGTCCGAGACGTCTTCGAACACCGCCTCTACGGGCATGTCTATTCGAGCTTCCTCGATTGGGCAGTCGATGAGGTTGGAGGGTATCCGAGGGCCTTCGTCGAGCTGGATGATCGCGTAGACGTGCGGGGCTTCGATCTGGAACGCCGGATGCGCCGTCTGATGCACGATGGTGAACGAGTAGAGCCTGCCTCTGCCGCTCGCCGGCGTCCAGTCGAGATCGTCCGACATGCAGCTGGGGCAGATCTCACGCGGGTAGAAGAAGGTGTTGGAGCAGGTCTTGCAGCGCGGCAGTACTAGCTCGTGACGCTTGGCGGCTTCCCAGAACGGTCTGGAAAGCTCCGGGTTCATGGATACGGGCAGCGGCTTGGAGTATGTGGTCGTCATGGGGTTCATCCTCACTCTGCCCTCTCGCATGGCGAGAGAGGGCGCTCTGGCTTGGGCCTCGCCCGCCACAGCGGACAGGCATAGGCCGCCCTTGCACAACGGGGATATATCAGAATATCGGGTGGCGGCTTCTGCCGCCGTCCGATAGCTGCTGGCTTAGATTGCGTCCTCGGACCCGAGGACCAGCGAGCACATTTCGCTCGCCGTGCCACCTCAACCGTTCACCATACACAAGTCGTTTCGGGGCACCTGCCTGACCCCAGCCTTGCCCATTATCTGGCGCGCGCCCTCTATGACGTGCCTGAAGCCGCCGGCTAGTCCGGGCTGTCCGCCAGAGAGCTGTCCGCCATCCGTGTTTATGGGGAAACTCCCCTTGTAGGTCGTATCGGTGGACTCGTAGAACGGGCCAATCTCGCCCTTGGGAACGAATCCGGCATCTTCGAGGCTCACGGCCACGAGGATGGTGTATCAATCGTAGAATTCGGCGAACTGCATGTCCCCCGGTCCGTACCCTGCCATCTGGAAGGCGCGCCGGGCGCTGGCGGCTACGGGCGTGGTGGTGATTCGGTCTGTCTGCCAGATGTTGGCGTTGGACTGATCCATGCCCGCGCCGAGCAGGTAGGCGGGGCGGTTGGGGAGCGACTTGGCGCGCTCGGGCGTGGTGATTATCAGCGCCGCCGCGCCGTCGCAGGGCATGACACACTCCAGCAGGCGGAGCGGGTAGTTTATGTAGCGCGAATTCAGGATGTCCTGCGGGCTGGCGGGCTGTCCGTGGAACACGGCGTTGGGGTTGCGCTCGGCGTTGAAGCGCTGGTCGGACGCCACCTTCGCCATCTGCTCCTGGGTGGTGCCATACTCGTACATGTGGCGATTGTAGATCAGCGCGTATCCGGTGCCGGCTCCGGGCGCCATGCCGTAAGGCTCCTCCCACTCCGAGCGGACGGATGGCCCACCCGGAACGGGGCGCGACGCTCTGGCGCTGCCCATGACCACCAGGGCGGTGTCGCACAGCCCGGCGCTGATCGCGCTGGCGGCGACCGTGGTCGCGGACGCTCCGCTCGCGCCCTGCATGGATACGCCGGTGGCGAAGCTAGGCTCGATGTCTATGTACTCTGCCATCATCGCAGGGGCCGCCGCGCCGTCCGTCACGATGCCGTCTATATCCTGCTTGCGCAGTCCGGCGTCTGCGATCGCCATTCTCGCGGCGTCGGCGCACAAGCCGTAGAGCGTTCTGCCTTCGAGCAGCCTGCGGGTCGGCACCTCGCCGATTCCCACTATGGCCGCATGTCCTCTCAAAGTCATTTTCGTCCCTCCATTATCGAGGTCCGTGAATTGTACTACATTGCAGTACAAGGCGGGTGGGACGTCTCCCTAACTCTGGCCCTCTCCCCTAACAAAAGGAGAGGGGGCTTCCGCTGGGCGGACAGGCTGCCGATCGCCAATCATCAGACGCCGTTATGATATAATCATGGCGAACTCGAATATGGCAAGGAGAATCAGTATGACGACTGTCCAAGAGAGGCAAGATGTTGCGCTGATGGCGCATCTGCTCAGGCGAGCCGGATTCGGCGCAACCCCGGACGAGCTGGACCGCTTCATGGAGATGGGATACGAGGCCGCCGTAGAGGGGCTGCTGAATCCCGCGTCCGACTGCGAGATGCCCGAGGACCTGATCCGCCGCTACCACGTGGACCAGTCAGATCTGCGAAACGGCGGCGCGGCTGCTGCCCACTGGGTTTACCGGATGGTCAACACCGACGCGGTTCTCAGAGAGAAGATGTGTCTTTTCTGGCACCGCATCTTCGCCACTGCGTCCACCAAGCTGATACAGGCGCGCATGGTGGTCAACCAAGTCGAAATGTTCAGGCAGTACGGCATGGGCAGCTTCAGGGACATACTGGCTCGGCTGTCCCGAGATCCCGCCATGCTGATGTGGCTGGACAATCAGGACAATCACAAAGACTCGATCAACGAGAACTACGGGCGCGAGATACTCGAGCTGTTCTCGATGGGAGTCGGCAACTACACCGAGGACGACATCAAGGAGTGCGCGCGCGCCTTCACGGGCTGGCGCGTGGTCAACCCCGATTACATGTCGATCAAGATGCGCAACAACACCGCTAGGCCATACGGCTATATCGCGTGGCAGTTCGAGTACGACGACGATGACCACGATCACGAGGAGAAGCGTTTCCTCGGCGAGGTCGGCGACTTCAACGGCGAGGACGTGGTGGACATCATCTGTCGCCAGCCCGCCACGGCGCGATTCATCGCTCGGCATCTGTATCACTTCTTCGTGGCGGACGAGCTGCCCGTGCCGCAGTGGCCGCACTTCGGACCCAGAGACCCGGAAGCCATAGAGATCATGGCGCAGGCGTACTTCGACTCTGGCTTCCAGATTTCCGCCATGCTCAGGGCTATGTTCAACTCCGACTTCTTCAAGTCCGAGGCGTCTCGGTTCGCGCGGATCAAGAGTCCGGCGGAGATGGTCGTGGGAACGATGCGGCTCGCAGGCCCGATAGACCTGCCCTCGACGGACACCTACGCCGCTGCCGGAGCGTGCGCCGCTATGGGTCAGGGCCTTCTGGCGCCGCCGAGCGTGGAGGGCTGGCAGGGCGGGAGCGAATGGATAAACACCGGCGCATACGTCCAGCGCGTCAACTTCGCCAGCCGCGTTCTCAACGATCCGAACAAGCCGGGCATACGCGCCATCATAGACCGTATGGCGGACGGCGCATACGGCATGGCGCTGTCTCCGCAAAGGCTCGTGGACGCCTGCCTCGATGCGCTCGGCCCGCTTCCGGTTCTCGATTCGACCAGAGACGGGCTGATCGAGTATGCGGAGAAGTGGGGAGACACGACCCTGCCGAGCGAGGAGGGCGACAGGCGCGCGGTGACGCTCATCCAGCTGATCGTGACGACGCAGGAGTACCAGATGGTCTGAGAGCGAAGCGCAGGGGCGCATCGCCGAAAGATCTTTGTACTAATCGAGCCGCTGACAACGAGTTACTGAAGCCGAGAGAGAGCGCATGACAACATCGACAGCCTTTCAGCTGGAGCCGGTCACCACAGTCGGATTCGTTGCCGACCAAGGGGGGCGCGGCTTCCACCTGCCGACGGACTTCGCCATTCGCGGAGACGGGCGCATATTCGTCGCCAGCCGAAGCAACATGAACGCTCTGGACATCGTGGGCATCCAGATGGCGACCATCGACCACCAGTTCTTTGGCCAGCTCGGTTCGCACGGCCAGGCGCCGGGCCAGATGATCTGGCCGTCCGCGCTCGCGCTCGACAGCCAAGACAACCTCTATCTGGCAGACGACTTCCTACAGCGGGTTACGGTGTACGACCGCGAGGGCGGCGTGAGCGCGACGTGGGGGACGAAGGGCAGTGGCGACGGCGAGTTCGACGGCGTATCCGGCCTGCTGTTCGACGCGAACGACGACCTGCTGCTCGTCGATCACCGCAACCACCGCGTTCAGAAGTTCACGAAGGACGGCCGGTTCGTCTCCAAGTGGGGGGCGTTCGGCAGCGGCGACGGGGAGCTGAACCTGCCTTGGGGCATCTCCAGCGACGACGAGGGCTTCCTGTACGTGGCCGACTGGCGCAACGACCGTATACAGAAGTTCACCCCAGACGGCGAGTTCGTAGCCAAGTTCGGCGAATCGGGGCGAGGCGAAGGACAGCTCAGCCGCCCGTCCGGGCTGGCGGTGGATTCGGACGGCAACATGTACATAGCCGACTGGATGAACCAGCGGGTGCAGGTTCTCGACCGAGACGGCAGATTCCTGACCCAGCTCAGGGGAGACGCGATTCTAGGCGAATGGGCGGTGGAGTACCTCAACGCCAACGCCGACGAGCTGGACGCGCGCTCCAGGTTCGTCCCCGTCTTCGAGACGGATACGGACGATCCCGGCGAGGTCTCCGCCAGAATCGAGCCGTACTTCTGGGATCCGGTCCGGGTCGCGCTGGACGCTCAGGAGCGCGTCTACGTACTGGAGACAGGCCGCCACCGCTTCCAAGTCTATCAGAGGGTGTAGATCGCATGGCGACAGTAGAGAGACACGCGGACATAAGCGCCGACTTTCTCCACCACGCAGAGAACATGTTCCGCGAGGGCGACCTGTTGCAGGCGTCCGAAAAGGCGTGGGGAGCGGCGGCGCACTGCCTGAAGTCCATCGCAGAGCGGCGGGGATGGAGCCACGGATCGCACGGCGCTCTGAGCATAATCGCGGACCGACTCGCAGACGAGTCGGACGACCCTCGGAGAGTTCGCACCCTGTACAGAAGCGTGGGAATGCTGCACACCAACTTCCACGAGAACTGGCTCTCGGAAAAGTCCGTCGAGGGGGGCATAGACGACGCCAGGGAGCTGATAGAGCGGCTGACGAGAATCGGCTGAGGGTGGACAATCGCTCAGAGGGTGTAGATCACATGGCAACAGTAGAGAGACACACGGAGATAAGCGCCGACTTTCTCCACCACGCGGAGAATATGTTCCGCGAGGGCGACCTGCTGCAGGCGTCCGAAAAGGCGTGGGGAGCGGCGGCGCACTGCCTGAAGTCCATTGCAGAGCGGCGGGGATGGAGCCACGGATCGCACGGCGCTCTGGGCATAATCGTACTCCGGCTGGCAGACGAATCGGACGACCCTCGGAGAGTTCGCAATCTGTACAGAAGCGTGGGAATGCTGCACACCAACTTCTACGAGGACTGGCTCCCGGGAAAGTTGGTCGAGGAGGGCATAGACGACGCCAGGGAGCTGATAGAGCGGCTGACGAGAATCGGCTGAGCGCGCTGAGCGAGGACAATCGCAAGGAGGGTGTAGATCGCATGGCGACAGTAGAGAGACACACGGAGATAAGCGCCGACTTTCTCCACCACGCAGAGAGCATGTTCCGCGAGGGCGACCTGCTGCAGGCGTCCGAAAAGGCGTGGGGAGCGGCGGCGCACTGCCTGAAGTCCATCGCAGAGCGGCGGGGATGGAGCCACGGAACGCACGGCGCTCTGGGCATAGTCGTAGACCGGCTGGCAGACGAATCGGACGACCCTCGGAGAATACACAACCTGTACAGAAGCGTGGGAATGCTGCACACCAACTTCTACGAGGACTGGATCCCGGGAAAGTTGGTCGAGGGGGGCATAGACGACGCCAGAGAGCTGATAGAGCGGCTAACGAGAATCGGCTGAGGGCGGACAACTGCTCAGAGGGTGTAGATCGCATGGCGACAGTAGAGAGACACACGGAGATAAGCGCCGACTTTCTCCACCACGCGGAGAACATGTTCCGCGCGGGCGACCTGCTGCAGGCGTCCGAAAAGGCGTGGGGAGCGGCGGCGCACTGCCTGAAGTCCATCGCAGAGCGGCGGGGATGGAGCCACGGATCGCACGGCGCTCTGAGCATAATCGTACTCCGGCTGGCAGACGAATCGGACGACCCTCGGAGAGTTCGCAATCTGTACAGAAGCGTGGGAATGCTGCACACCAACTTCTACGAGGACTGGCTCTCGGAAAAGTCCGTCGAGTGGGGCATAGACGACGCCAAGGAGCTGATAGAGCGGCTGACGAGAATCGGCTGAGCGCGCTGAGCGCGGACAATTGCAAGGAGGGTGTAGATCGCATGGCGACAGTAGAGAGACACACGGAGGTAAGCGCCGACTTTCTCCACCACGCAGAGAACATGTTCCGCGAGGGCGACCTGCTGCAGGCGTCCGAAAAGGCGTGGGGAGCGGCGGCGCACTGCCTGAAGTCCATCGCAGAGCGGCGGGGATGGAGCCACGGAACGCACGGCGCTCTGGGCATAATCGTGGACCGGCTGGCAGACGAGTCGGACGACCCTTGGAGGATCCACACCCTGTACAGAAGCGTGGGAATGCTGCACACCAACTTCTACGAGGACTGGCTCCCGGAAAAGTCGGTCGAGGGGGGCATATACGACGCCAAGGAGCTGATAGAGCGGCTGACGAGAATCGGCTGAGCGCGGACAATTGCAAGGAGGCAAACACGCCATGAGCGAATCGAAGAACAGAAAACTCGTCGTAGTTCAACTCTCGGGCGGCAACGACTATCTCAACTGCGTCATCCCGTACACCAACCCGGAGTACATAGACAACAGGCCGAACGTTCGGATACGTCAGGAAGACGTCATACCCATCGACGATCGGTACGGGTTCAACCCCTCTATGGGGCCGATAAAAGAGCTGTACGACGACGGCAAGGTCGCCATCGTACACGGCGTGGGCTATCCGGTGCCCAACCGCTCCCACTTCCGCTCCATGGACATATGGCACACCTCCGAGCCGACCAAAGTGGGCGACGAGGGCTGGCTTGGGCAGGCTGTGCGCGAGATGCACCCGGACGGGGACAACGTGGTGGCGGCGGTCAATTTTGGCGCCGCCCTTCCCCGCGCTCTCGTCGCCAAGAACGCGCCCGCAGCATCGGTTTCGGACCTCGCCTCCTACGGCCTTCTCAGCCACATGGACTCGGACAGTCAGCGCGACGAGGCGCTAGAAGCCTTCCGCCACATGTACACCCACGCCATCGGCAGCGGGCCTGTGATGGACTTCCTGAGCCAGACGGGGCTGGACGCGCTCAGAGGCTCGGACATTCTCAGCTCCGTGCCAGAGCGCTACTCCTCGAACGTAGAGTACGCCTCCAACGGGTTCGCGCAGCGCATTCGAGACGCCGCGCAGGTGCTGACCGCAGACATCGGAACCCGGATCTGCTACACGCAGCACGGCAGCTTCGACACTCACACCAACGAGGTAAAGCTGCTGAACACGCTGTGGGGCCACATTGCCGGCGGAATCTACGATCTGTACACCGATCTCAAGGAGCATGACGCCAGCGAGGACGTGCTGATTCTGGTGTTCTCCGAGTTCGGGCGGCGCGTGAAGGACAACGGCAACGGCACCGACCACGGATCGGGCGGCGTCTCGTTCCTCATCGGCGACGGAGTGGACGGCGGACACTACGGCGAATACCCATCCCTCGCGCCCGACAAGCTGGTGGAGGGAGACTTGGCTTTCAATCTCGACTTCCGAAGCCTGTACACCGAGATACTCGAAGACTGGCTGGAGGTAGACCCACGCCCGATAGTCAAGGGCGAGTACGAGAAGATCGGCGCGCTGAAAGTTTAGAAGGGGCGCATGGCGTCGAGACTCCTTCGCCGGATCATGCCACGCACCCATTCGGAAGGCCCCGCATCGCGGATTGCGGGGCCTTTTGCCGTAAGAGAAAAGCCATTGTGTGGAAATGTCGCTCACTGCGCCTTGAAACATTTTGATAAAACGTCCAATATGTCCTGAGAATATTCAGGGAGGTCCCCCCGGCGATGAATCCAGTGTCCCTATTCGATCTCGAAGCTATGGCGGAACAGGTCATGCCACATCACAAGTGGACGTTCGTGGACGCGGGCGCAGCGGATGAGATTACGGTGCGCCGAAACCGCGAAGCCTTCGATGAGATTACGGTGAATCCCAGATTCCTAGTGGACGTGGGAAACAGAGACTCATCCATCGAGGTTCTCGGGGAGAAGATAGACTTTCCCGTAATGGTCGCGCCAGCGGGCAGCCAGCGCGACGTTCACCCCGACGGCGAGCGCGCCACCGCCGCCGCCGCGGGCAGGATGGGGACGCTGTACGCGCTGCCCACAGGCTCCGGCTACTCGATAGAGGAGGTTGCAGAGGTCGCCAGCGGGCCGCTGTGGTTCCAGCTGTACCACTTCGACGACGAGGTGACGGAGCTTCTGGTGACTCGCGCGAAGGCCGCCGGCTACAAGGCGATCTGCCTGACCGTGGACACTCCAAGCCCCAGCCCCAAGGAGCGCGACGTTCGCAACGATCACAGGCCCACGCCCGGCATGTACTGGGGCAGTCTGCTTCGACCGGAAGACCGCAGCGATCTGATCGTGCGGCGCAGCGTGGGCATTCCGGACATGATGGACTGGCAGCCGCCGCGCTACACGGGGCTGACATGGGAGCGGCTCGACTGGCTGCGCGACCTGACCGGCCTTCCGCTGGTCATCAAGGGCATCCGAACGCTCGAAGACGCGGTGGCGTGCGCCGAGTACGGGGCGGACGCCATAGTGGTTTCTAATCACGGCGGCAGACAGCTGGACTGCACGAGGGCGAGTGTCGAGACTCTGCCCGAGATCGCCGACGCGGTTGGCGACAGCCTGGAGGTGTATCTCGACTCGGGCGTTCGGCGCGGAATGGACGCGCTCAAGGCGATCGCGCTGGGGGCGCGAGGCGTCTTCGTCGGCCGACCTCTCTTCTGGGGCCTTGCCAACGGCGGGCAGGCTGGCGTGGAGAAGATGCTGGACATCATGCGCGCCGAGTTCGACCGCGCGATGGCATACTGCGGCTGCCGCAGCGTAAGCGACATTCACCGCGGCTTGGTATCGCTCGGCTCGGACTTCCGTACCAGAAGCGCGAGGGCGTAAGGCGTCTGGGCTTGTACGGCTAGCCGCTCCGCGTGGGGCGGAAGGGGAAGACCCAGCTCGCCAGCGATTGGGGATTGCGCGACTGCACCCACAGCTTGCCCCGACCCGTGAAGCGCAGCAGCAGCTGATCCGAGAACAGGAACGAGCGGATCGACCGCCCCCTGGTGATGCGGTAGTCGAGCGTTGGCTCCCAGGCGACGGCGTGGCCGTTGTCTACTACGTACGAGCCATCGACGTCTATCTCGGTGACGTCGCCGTATGAGTTGAAGAACAGGCTGCCTATGCCGGAGGCGCGCAGCACGAACAGACCCTCGTTGAACAGGCCGCGAAGTCCCTGGAAGTTGGAATCGACCTGCACGCCCGGTTCCGATGCCAGATATGCGTTCTTCTCCAGCATGAGGTCTTGGCCATCCATGCGGCGCATGACGATATCTCCGGGCTGTCCGGGCGCGAGTCCCACGACTCCGGGCGCGCTCTCGGCTTCGTATGTGTTCTGGAAGAAGCTCTCCCCGCCGAGGACGGATCGCCTCAGCCCGCTCAGCGCGCCGCCGCGTGTGGAGGTGGTCATTCGGATGGCGTCGGTCATCCATGTCATTGCGCCCGCTTCGGCGACGATGGACTGGCCGGGGTCGAGCGTCACCTCTAGCAGGCTGTAACTCGGCTGGCTCTGAATAGCGTACTCCATGTAGACCTCACCTTGGCGGCAGCATCCCGCCCAGTCTTCTGCCGAACTCACTCGGATTGTGACTCTGAACGTACAGCCTGCCGTGTCCTCTGAAATTCAGCACGACCCCCTCGCTGGCGAGGAACGACTGTATCCAGCTGCTCCCCGCCCTGTCCATCGAGTATTCGAGGGTCTCCTCGAATGCGACCACGTGTCCAGTATCGACGGTTAGGGCGCCGTCCACGTCTATCTCCTGTATGCTGCCGAAGGCGTTCACGAGCAGCTCTCCCCGTCCCTCGACTGCCAAGAACGAGAGTGATTCCCCCGAGAACATGCCCCTGATGCCCTGAAACTGGGTATCGAGGGTGAGGCCGCCGGAAGCGCCCAGGAAGCTGCCGCCGGCGCACAGCCAGCGCCGAGCGCCAGAGCAGTCTATGACAGTCACATCGCCCGCAAGCGTGGGCGCCAAGCCAACCTGCCCCTCCCTGCCGTCATTGGTGCGGTAGGTGGACAGGAAGAAGCTCTCTCCCGCGATCATCCGCCTGACTCCGCTCATCAGCCCGCCGCCGCCGCGAGATCTGGTGGTCACGTCGATTTCGACGTTGTCCGAGGCGCGGAACATCGCGCCCGATTCCGATACGAACCTCTCGCCGGCGTCCAGCTCCACGATCACCGAGCCATACGAGCCTCGATCCGACATGGTGTAATTGGCCATGATCTTCGCCCCTTCCGTCGGCTCAGCCGAATGGCGTCAGCCAGCTCGCCAGTGAACTCATGGTGCGTGTCTGAAGATATATCTTGCCGCTGCCCGAGAAGCGCATTGCCAGCCCCTCGCCCGAAAGCAGCGTGCTCTTCAGCCCGCCCATGCTCTGTATTCGGTACTGAAGCGTCGGCTCCCACGCGACCACGTGTCCGGTGTCGACGGTCAGCTCGCCGTCCAGGTCTCTCTCGATCAGCGCGCCGAAGGTGTTGAAGAACAGGTCGCCGTGTCCGCTGCACTCTATTACGAAAAGCCCTTCGCCCGAGAACATCGAGCGCAGCCCGCCGAACCTCGTCTTCAAGCGGATGCCGGGCGAACACGCCATGAACGATCCGCCCGTCAGGACGAGAGAGGAGCCGGAGAGACGCTGATAGACGATCGTTCCCGGCGCAGAGGGCGAGAACGTCACCTGCCCGCCGATGGGGTGGCTGTACTCGCCCACGAACAGCGATTCGCCGCCGACCAGTTTTCTGATCAGGGCGGGCAGGAAGCCGCCGAGAAGTCGGCCGTTGACCTGTATGCCGTCCGACATCCACGCCATGGATCCGCCCTCTGCGATGAATCTGTCGCCGAGGTCGAGATCGACTTTCAGATGACCGTAGTCTGGGTTGCCGTCTATCTGATACTCCACAGTGTCCGCTCCCATCGCCATCAGCGCCGATCTTCAAGGGTTCGGCGAGTGTGCGCATATTCTATAACGAAATCACATAAAAGTTTAGTGTCGTGTGGCGACCAAGTCCCCTGATGACTTCATGGCGCGAGCGAGTTATCATATCCGTCACTGTTCGGAGGTCGATCAGCGGCGCTGTTCGGGCTGCGATTATCGAAACAGGGGGCTGTGAAAACTCGGAGCGGATGTAGACGAACGCCTGATTCGGGGGAGTTCCATGAAGTATGACGTAATCGTTGTGGGCGCGGGATCGGCCGGAGCGGCGGCTGCCAGCAGGCTGTCCGAAGACCCGAGCAAGTCGGTGCTGCTGCTGGAAGCGGGGCCGGACTATCCCGATCTGGACACGCTCCCGGAGGAGCTCAAGATGGGGTACGCCACCGGCACGGATATCATGGTCAGCGACGAACACAACTGGCAGTTCATCGGCAAGGGCAACGACGTCGCCGAGCCAATGCTGGTTCCCAGAGGGAAGGTTACGGGCGGCACCAGCGCGATCAACGGCCAGGTGTTCCTGCGCGGGCTAACCCACGACTTCGAGGACTGGGCCGCCTGCGGAAACGACGAGTGGAAGTTCGAGAACGTCCTGCCGTTCTTCAGGAAGCTGGAGACCGATACCGACTTCCACGACGACTTCCATGGGACTGACGGCCCGATAATGTGCCATCGCTTCGAGCGCGAGGAGTGGCTGCCGGCGCAGACCGCCTTCTATGCGGCGTGCGTAGACGCGGGCTACGCCGAGACAGCCGACTTCAACTCGCCAGACGCGCACGGAGTCGGCCCCCTTCCGTGCAACAACCCGAACGGCATTCGGTGGAGTACCAACCTCGGCTACCTGAGCCAAGCGCGCCACCGCCTGAACCTCACGATCAGAGCCGGCTGCACGGCGCGCAGGCTGCTGTTCGAGGGCAGGCGCGCAGTGGGGGTGGAGGTCGAAAGCGGGGGCGAGAGGTTCGCGGTCGAGGCGGACGAGACGGTTCTCAGCGGCGGCACGATAGCCAACCCGCAGCTCTTGATGCTTTCGGGCGTGGGGCCTGCGGACCATCTTCGAGAGATGGGGATTCCGGTAGTACACGATCTGCCCGGCGTTGGGAGGAGCTTCAGCGACCACCCGCTAATCTTCATCACCGCCAGAGTGAAGGACGGCGTGGAGCTGGACGGTCTCGCGCCGAGGCTTCAGGTGGGGCTGCGCTACACCGCCAGCGGATCGAGCCGCCCAAACGACATGATGATGTGGATGCAGTCGTTCGCGTCCGAGCGCATAAATCGCGGGGGCGAGCGCATGGTTCCGCTCGGCATTCGCATCACCGGCTCGGTCTATCTGGCGGCGAGCAAGGGGCGCGTCACCCTCACGTCCACCGATCCGCGCGTGCAGCCGTTCTTGGACTATCATCTGCTGGAAGACCCGGAAGATCGACGGCGCATGAGGGAGGCGGTGAGGCTGGCAGTCGACCTGTTCGAGCATCCCGAGCTGGCTTCCATGGTCGAGGAGCGGATAGAGCCGCTGGACTCGGATCTGGAGTCGGACGAGGCGCTGGACGAGTGGATGCTGAGGGAGGTCACCACAGGCCAGCATCTCACCAGCACCTGCAAGATGGGGCCTGCGTCCGACCCGCTGGCGGTGGTCGATCAGCGGCTGAAGGTGTACGGGCTGGAAGGGCTGCGCGTGGCAGACGCTTCGGTCATGCCCAATACCGTTCGCGCCAACACGAACGTTACCACCATGATGATAGGCGAGCGGCTGGCGGACTTCATTCACGGCGATCGAGCGGCGAGTTTTCGGACAGACTGAGCCGAGCGCGCACTGTTGGGCGCATCAGGCTATAATAGCGGCAGATCGGCGGAAGCTCGGAAACAAGATCAGACAACGGAGGAGCGAACAGTGGTACATCAGCAAGCCGCAATTCTCAGGCCGGAGACGATGGTCGCGGAGTTCAAGAAGAACGGCGTAACCCACGTGGTCACCATCCCGGACAGCGAGACCAACTACCTTTACGAGCTGATGGAGGAGCAGGACTGGCTGGAGGTCGTCCCCGTATCGCGCGAGGGCGAGGCGTGGGGAACGGCGTTCGGCCTGAACGTGGCGGGAAAGGTGCCGGTGGTGCTGGTGCAGAACACCGGTATGCTGGAGTCTGGCGACTCGATCAGGGGCATGGCGATAGACGCCGGCTTCCCTCTGGTCATGGTGATCGGCTACAGGGGCTGGACGCGCAGAGGCGTAATAGCCGACTCGGTGGCACGGTACACGGAGCCGTTCCTCAACGCATTCGGCATCAACTACTATCTCGTAGAGCAGAACGAGGACGGCGAACGCATATCCACCGCCTTCGAGGAGTCGCGCGCCACCAGCCGCCCGGTTGCCATACTGGTCGGCGACGAGTATCACGGCTTCAACCGCTAACCCAAACACGCAAGACAGGAGAGAGCAACTTGATAGACGCATCAGACGTATTCGAGGCATTCAAGCCCCACCGCGGAGACGCGATAGTATCCACCACTGGAACGGCGGGGCGCTACTGGAACGACTTCAGCGAGAACGAGAGGCGGGACGTCTCGCTAGGCGGCGCGATGGGTCAGACGACGTCGGCGGCGCTCGGTCTGGCGCTCGGTCTGCCGGACGAGAAGATCGTTCTGTTCGACGCGGAGGGGTCGCTGCTGATGAACCTCGGCGCGATAGCCTCCATCGCGGGAATGAAGCCTGCGAACTTCTACCACATCCTGCTGGATAACGAGTGCTACGCGACCACCGGGGGGCAGCCCGTCCCCAACGCGCAGGGCATAGACTACGCGATGATGGCGAAGGGCGCGGGCTACGCCGCCACGTACAGCTTCGACGACCTCGAAGAGCTCAGCACCAGCATGGGCGAGATCATGGACGAGACCGGCCCGGTGTTCGTCTCCATAAAGGTCAACCCAGAGGTGCAGAACCTGCCCATAGGCCTGCGCGAGCGCCGACCGTCTCGCGGTCGCGCCGAGACCATCGACACCCTGCGCGAGGAGCTTGGCATAAGCTGAAATCGGCGTTCGAGACCGTCAGCGCCGCCCAAGCGAACCCATACATTCGCCTGCAAAGTGGCGGCGCAGGCTGCGCTGCGCTGCCGCTTCAGCGGTCGGCGGACTTCGCCAGCCGCATATCGAGAATATCGCAGAATTACATTGAATTATATTCGGAGAGTACGCTTGACTACGCAAACGCCACCAAACCCGGAGTACGGCGGCAGGTCGTTCTACGGGTACGACTCGGACGAAGTTCAGCAGGGCTACTCGCGGCGCGCGGCGGATGGGGTGGCAGATTTTCTGATGCCGCTCCTGAAGCCGCGCATGAGAGTTCTCGACTGCGGCTGCGGGCCGGGGGCGATCACCGTGGGCTTCGCGCAGGCGACGGCGCCCTCGCGGGTCGTCGGAATCGACATCGAGCCGACGATGATCGAAAAGGCGAACGCGCTTGCCGCCGACAGCGGCGCGAACAACCTCGAGTTCCGCGTTGCCAACATCTACGACCTGCCCTTCGAGAGCGGCGAGTTCGACGTGGTCTTCTCCAGCGCAGTGACTGAGCATCTGTCCGATCCCGTTCGCGCGATCAGGGAGATGCGCCGCGTCACGAGGACGGACGGGATGACGGCGATCATCAAGACCGACTGGTCATTCCCGTTCATCGTGCCGCAGTGTCCGGAGTTCAGCAGGTTCTTCGAGCTGTTCGAGGGTGGATTCAACCGTATCGGCGGCTCGCTCAACCGGGGACGCTATCTCAGGTCTTACATGATGGAAGCCGGGTTGGACGTCACCTACTTCGATGCTCGCATCGGCGACGTGGTCGGCGCGGATGCGGTCGCGTCCGCTGTCGAGGGCTACATCACTTGGATGGACAACGTCCCGCTGTTCCGAGAGTCGATAGAGCTGGGCATCACCACGGAGTCGGAGCTGGACTCGATGCGCGCCGCGATGCGCGCGTGGGCGAAGCTGCCAGACGCCTATATCGCCACCGCGAGCGCGAGAGCCATAGGAACCAAACGAGAATCTTGAGTAATTTCGAGCGCGTCCACGGACGTTCGGAACGGGTCGACGCGGTGGTGATCGGTGGCGGGCCCGGGGGCAGCGTGGCGGCGACGCTCCTGGCTCGCGGGGGCTGTCGCGTGGCGCTGCTGGAGCGCGAGAGCTTCCCCCGCGACCACGTGGGCGAGTCCTTGCTGCCTGCCTCGATTCCCGTGCTGGAGTCTCTGGGCGTCTTGGCGCAGGTCGAGCGAGCGGGCTTCCCGAAGAAGTGGGGCGCTACGATGGTCTGGGGTCGGGAGCGCGCGCCTTGGAGCTGGCGCTTCCAAGAGACCAACCGCAGCTATCCGCACGCCTATCAGGTGTGGCGTCCGACCTTCGACAAGATACTGCTGGACAACGCCCGCGCCGCAGGTGTGGACGTGCGCGAAGAGTATGCGGCAACCGCTCCCCTGACGACCGCCGAGGATGGGGGGCGCGTAGAGGGCGTCCGATTCAGGGCTTCGAACGGGCGAAGCGGGGCGCTGGAGGCGGAATGGGTGGTGGACGCGAGCGGCCAAGCCGCCGTTCTCGGCAGAGCGATGAGGCTGCGCCGCTGGGACGACTACTTTCGCAACATGGCGGTCTATGCCTACTTCGATGGGGCGCGCCGTCTGCCAAGCCCGAACGAGACGAACATATTCATCGAATCGTATGAACACGGCTGGGCGTGGAACATCCCGCTGAGCGAGGGCGCGGCGAGCGTGGGCGTGGTGGTGGACTCGGAGCGCGGTCAGCGCGGCATCTCGTCTTGCGGCGTGAACGGCTACTACATGCGCCAGATAGAGGCGGCGGCGCACACGAAGGAGATGCTGGATGGGGCGCGAATGCTCCGCGCGCCGCAGGTGGTCAAAGACTGGTCTTACACATCCTCGAAGATGGCAGGGGACGGCTGGCTGCTGGTCGGAGACGCCGCCTGTTTCGTCGATCCGCTGTTCTCGTCCGGGGTGCATCTCGCCATGATGTCCGCCGTCATGGGGGCGGCGTACATAGACGCGGCGGGGCGCGACGCCTCTCTTCGCGCGCCGGCGGCGCGGGTGTACGAGCGGATGTTCCGCTCGGAGTACAGCCACTTCAGGGAGCTTGCGCGCCTGTTCTACGCCAGCAACCGCGCTGTCGAATCCTACTTCTGGGAGGCGCGCAGACTCTTGGGCGCGTCCGAAGACGAAGATTCTCGAAAGGCGTTCATCCGCGCCGTGGCGGGCCAAGCCCCTCGCGGGTACGAGAGGGCAGTACTGGACAGGGGACACGTTCCCGACAGCGCGCGAGAGGCTATCCGCGAGATCGAGGCGGACAGACGCGCGAGGGCAGACGCGCTCGGCTTCGAGTCTATCATGTCTGCGAAGCCCTCTATGGCGGCGGGCGCGCGGATCGAGCGAATGCCGATCTTCGCAGATGGCGAGTTCCAGTGGAGCGAGGCGCTGATCAGCCCGCAGCGCCCCGAGGGGGTTCCGGTGAGCCGTATGGTGGCTGCGCTGGTGTCCGAGATCGACGGGCGAACCGCTGCGCGCGATCTGGCAGCGCGGCTGAGCGGCGGCATCGCCTCAGCCGAAGAGAGGCGCGCGGCATCGAGAATGATAGTGGAAACGCTGCGAATTCTGGCAGTGGAGGGCGCGGTGACGCTCTGAAAAATGGTCGTCATTCCGGCAAGTGGGCAGCTGATGATACGCGCGGCGCGCCTGCTACAATTGACAGCGGAGGCGATTCACGCCACTGAAACCGTCCGAAGTCGGCTGTCCTGACTACCTTCGGAATAAAGGCTGACAGCGGAGGCGATTCACGCCATTGAAACCGTCTGAAGTCGGCTATCTCGATGCCCTTCGGAATAAAGACTGACAGCGGAGGCGATTCACGCCATTGAAACCGCCACACAGCCACGAACCGGGCGCTGACAGCGCCGGCGAGCTTGCCGATCTGCGCGAGTCTGCGCTGCGCCTGCTGGACTTCGGCGAGATACGTCGGCGTCTGGCGCAGCACGCGACTTTCCATGACGCTCGCTCGCTTGCGCTTGCGCTCACGCCGTCCTTCGACGCCCACGAGGTGGAGCGCCTTCAGACGGAGACCGCGGACGCGCTCGCGCTGCTGGAAGAAGTCGGAGACCTGAGCCTGGAGTCGGACGCGGACACGACCGAGTCGGTCACGCGGGCGGCGCTGGGGGGCGTTCTGACTGGCGGCGATCTGCTGGCGGTCGCGGACAGTCTGGGGGTGCATCGGCGCGCGCGGTCGGCGCTCGTCAGGGCAGAGCGGGCGGCGCCGATGATGGCGGAGATGGCGCGGCTGATCCCGGATCTGCGCGAGCTTCAGCGGCAGATTCGCTCCAAGATCGGGCCGCGAGGCGAGGTCGCAGACGACGCAAGCCCAACCCTCAGAGCGCTTCGCAGGCAGACGATAGCCGCCTACGAGCGAGTGAACGAGGCGCTTCAGCGTTTCATCCAGTCTTCGGCAGGGCGCGGCGCGCTTCAGGAAGCCGTAATCGCAGTGCGCGGAGATCGGCTCGTGGTTCCCGTGCGCGCGGACAGGCGGCGGCAGGTATCGGGCATAGTCCACGACGCATCGAACACCGGCGCAACGGTGTTCGTGGAGCCGTTCTCGACGGTGGAGCTGTGCAACGAGTGGCGCGAGCTTGCGCTGGAGGAGGAGCGCGAGGTGATGCGCATTCTGCGCGACCTGTCTTCCCTAGTAGGGGAGGTAGCCGAGGACATCCATCTGGCGAACCGAACCACGGCGAAGATAGATTTCGCGCTCGCCCGCGCAAGGTACAGCCGCAGGCTGAACGCGACTGCCGTCAGCGACGGCGAGCGGCTTCGGCTGATCCGCGCGCGCCACCCGCTGCTGGGGCGGGACGTGGTGCCGCTCACGGTGAGCGTGGGGCCGGGCTGGTCTGCGCTGGTGGTCACAGGTCCGAACACCGGGGGCAAGACGGTAGCCATGAAGACGGTGGGGCTGTGCGCGCTGATGCACCAGTCGGGCCTGCGGATTCCCGCTGAGGACGGGTGCGCGCTGCCCGTTTTCGACGGGGTGTTCGCAGACATCGGAGACCAGCAGAGCATAGCGGAATCGGTGTCCACCTTCGGCTCGCACATGCTCAACGTCATTCGGATTTTGCGGCGCGCTGGCCCCAGCTCGCTGGTTCTTCTGGACGAGCTGGGAACCAGCACCGACCCGGATGAGGGATCGGCGCTCGCCAAGGCGATCATCGGCCATCTGGCGCGCGCGGGCGCAACGACCATCGTCACCACCCACCACAGGAACGTAGCCGTCTTTGCCGAGGCGTCCGGGGAGATGACGAACGCCAGCTTCCAGCTGGACCCCGAGACGCTGGAGCCGACTTACGAGATGACGCTGGGCGTTCCCGGCAGAAGCTATGCCATGGCGGTCGCCGAACGGCTTGGCCTGCCGCGCGAGATACTGGAGGAGGCGCGCGGCCTGACGGAGCCGCAGCATCTGCTGTTCGAGGACTGGCTGAACGAGCTTCAGCGCGAGCGTCACCAGCTTCAGGACAGCGTGGAGCGCGCATCGAGAGCGCGAGCCGAGGCGGAGGCTCTGCGCGCGGAGCTGGAGCGGCAGGTGGAATATCTGGCGGGCCACCGCGAGGACATGCTGGACGCGGCGCGCAAGGAGATCATGGGCAGATTCCGCGAGATCAGCCGACGGCTGGAGGGCGCGGAAGCATCGCTGACGTGGGGGGTGGCGGCTCCGTCCAACGCAGCCGCGCCGAGTCCGTCCGAGCGCGTCGAGCGCATCCGCCGCGATCTCGCCGCCGTGCAGATTCCGCCGCCAGAGCGGATACGCAGGCGCAAGATGGCAGCGCGTCCGCTCGCCGAGGGCGATTCGGTGTTCATAAGGGGCATGAATCTCAAGGGCAGGATAATCGCCATCAGCAGCCAGAACGAGGAGGTCGAGGTGAGCATCGGAAAGGTGCGCGTCAACGTCGATCTTCACAGGCTTTCGCGTGTCGAGGAGGAGGACGGCGAGGACACGGGCGCGGAGGATCATGCGGTCACAACCGATCTGGCTCCGGCTATGGACAGCATCGAGCTGGACCTGCGCGGCATGAGGGCTGGGGACGCTCAGCTGAACTTGGACGAGTTCCTGGATCACGCGACGCGAGACGGGCTTTCCAAGCTGAGGGTGATTCACGGTCGCGGCAGCGGCGCGCTGCGGAACATGGTTCGAGACCACCTGCGCCATCATCGAGCCGTCAGAGACTTCGGCGCAGAGCCAAGAGAGAGAGGCGGAAACGGCGCCACGTGGATCGAGCTGGCTTGAGCGGAAACGGCGCGCTGCGATGACTCTGGCGGCTTTCGTCACGCTGGTATTCATTCTGTCTTGCGGCGCGGCGGTCGAGGATCTGCCTGAAGTATCTCCGAGCGCGTCCACTGGCGCGGCGGAGGGCGCGAAGGAGGCGGTGGCAAAGCGTCTGCGCCGAAACGAGCCTACGGCGACTCCGTCTCAGCTCGGCGAGGGCATCGCCCCCAGCGAGGAGACGACGCCACTGATCGCGCTGGACGGCGGAGATGCCAGCCCCGTAGTCTCCGTCGGAGACGCACTGTTCGAGGTCGAGATCGCGTTCACGCCTGCGCACAGGATCAGGGGGCTGTCCGGCAGGGACGAGCTGCGAGAGGGGGCGGGAATGCTGTTCGTGTTCGAGTCTGGCAGGGCTTCCTCGTTCTGGATGAATGGGATGCGATTCCCGCTCGATTTCGTGTGGATCGGCGACGATTGCGCTGTGGTGGATATCCACGCAGACGTGCCTGCTCCGCCTCCCGGAGCGGAGGGATCGGCTCTGCATGTTTACAGCTCCGAGCGCGCGGCGCGCTACAATCTGGAAGTCAACGCGGGCGCGGCTGCCGCGCTCGGCATCGAAATCGGCGACGAGGTGAAGTTCATCGGATTCTCGGGGGAGGGGGCTACTTGCAGGTGAAGAAAGACTCTCTCAGGCTGGTGTTCATGGGGACGCCGCCGTTCGCCGTCCCGCCGCTGCGCGCGCTTCTGGAGCGAGGCCACGAGGTGGCGGGCGTCTACACGCGCCCCGACCGTCGCGCAGGGCGCGGACGCAGGCTTGGGCAGTCCGCGGTCAAGCGGTTCGCTCTGGATCGCGGCTTGGCCGTGTTTCAGCCCGCCTCTCTCATGCGCGCGCCAGATGCCATATCCGAGATGGCGAGCCTCGCGCCCGAAGCCATCGTGGTCGCGGCATACGGGGCGTTTCTGCCCAAAGAGACGCTCGACCTCCCCCGCCTCGGATGCCTAAACATCCACCCCTCGCTGCTTCCGAGGTGGCGGGGGCCGTCGCCCGTCGCAAGCGCCATTCTGGAAGGCGACGAGATTACGGGCGTGAGTGTAATCCTGCTCGATGAGGGTGTGGACACGGGCCCCGTCTTGGCGCGGCGACATACGGACATCCTGCGCGCGGAGAAGGCGGATGCGCTGACCCACAGGCTGTTCTCTATCGGATCCGCGCTGCTGGCGGATACGCTGGATGACTGGAACGAGGGACGCATCGACCCGCAGGCTCAGGACGAATCGCAGGCGACCAGCACCCGACTTCTGAAACGCGAGGACGGGCGCATAGACTGGACGGAGCCGGCGGCTCTGCTGGAACGAAAGGCGCGGGCATTCCACCCGTGGCCCGGAACGTTCACCACGTGGCGGGGCAAGACGCTCAAGATATGGGAAGCGCGGGCAGTGGAAGCCGCTGGCGGTGGCGGCGCGCCGGGAACGGTGACGCGGCTGGGAGGCGGGGCGGTCGTCGTCGCTGCGGGAGCGGGTTCGCTGGAGCTTATCGAAGTGCAGATCGAAGGAGGCGTCCGCCTGCCCGCCGAGGACTTCTGCCGAGGGCGGGATTTCGCTGGATCCAAGCTGGGGAGCTGAAACCCCCGCTCTTTATCATCAGTAGCTCTTCGCTCTTCATTGGTATCAGTCCACGAAAGCGAGGGGATCGAGCGCGTGGGCGGGTAAAGAACTATGAGATATGCGCGGATATGCGGGATATGCGCCCGCCTGCCGAAAGGGATTTCGGCTTTCGATAGACAATGGTGGGCCGGCTGGGATTCGAACCCAGGACACCCGGATTAAAAGTCCGACGCTCTGGCCAAACTGAGCTACCGGCCCACGAATACGAATAGGACGACGAATCCATTCCATCATAGCATAGCGATAGCCGGGATTGGGTGACAACCAGATATGGCGAAATGGCGCGGGAATTGGGCGTGGCAGTGGTCGAATGAGCGGCGGCGTAGTGGTATCTTGGGATGAAGGCAGGGTGAAGGTGGTGTTCGACAGCTCCGATAGGTCTCCTCTGTACGCGCGCATCTTGGACGTGGCGCGCTCGGTGCCGCATGGGCAGGTGGCGACTTACGGGCAGATTGCGCTGATCGTGGGAGGCTGCACTCCTAGGATGGTTGGGTACTGTCTGGCGTCTCTGGATCACGATTCCGACGTTCCTTGGCATAGGATCATAAATCACAAGGGCATGGTGAGTCCCAGAAGTACGGGACACGGAAGCCAGCTTCAGCGGGAGCTTCTCGTAGAAGAAGGCGTCGAGTTCGATTCGCGCGGCAGAGTCAGCTTCAGAAAGTACGGGTGGATGGAGTCTGACTTCGCGGATGCGTGGCAGAGTGACAGAGGCGGCTGCGCCTGTGGCTGACCCAAGGACGAGGGGGCGCGAAGATGCCTGAAGCGCCGGAGATGCAGGTTGTGGCGGAGTTCCTACAGTCTCGTCTGACGGGTGAGATCGCGCGAACGGTCGAGGTTCTTAAGCCAATCGTCAGATCGCTTCCCCATGAGATGGTCGAGGACGCTGTGGGGCGCAGGTTCGAGAGCGTCGAGCGCAGAGGAAAGTTCCTGCTCTTGGGCATGTCGGGCGGGCGGCAGGTGGTGATCAACCCCAAGCTGACCGGAGGACTCCAATACTGTCCCGCCAAGCAGCGCGTCCAAAAGCGAACCTGCGTCCGCTTCGGACTGGACGGGAATATGGATCTCAGATACACGGACGACCGCCAGATGGGGCAGTTCTACTACGTGCCAGCGGAGGACTTGGGCAGGGTTCCGGGGCTGATGGAGCAGGGGCCGGACGTCTTGGACGATTTCAGCTTCAGAGAGTTCCAAGAGCGTCTCAGGGCGTTCCACGGCGAGATCAAGGGCGTGCTGACGAGGGGAAGGGTAGTATCGGGAATCGGCAACGCCTATGCGGATGAGATTCTCTTCGAGGCGCGCGTCTATCCGTTCAAGCGTCGCAAGGCGCTGTCCTCGGACGAGCTCAGGCGCATCTACGACTGCTCGCGCCGGGTGGCGCTGGATTCCATCGAGGCGCTCAGGGAGCGGATGGGCGACCGGATCGACCACAAGGCGCGCGACTTTCTCAAGATACACAGCCGTAAGGGGCAGCCCTGCCCGCGCTGCGGCAGGCCGATTACCGAGCTGCGGGCGAACCAGCGGATAACCAGCTACTGCCGCGCCTGCCAGCCGGGGATGCTGCTCAAGAACTGAATGCCCACTCGCTCGAACCACTTGGGCATACAGCGCGGCGCGCGCGATTCGATTTGACACGAGCCGACGGCGCAGGTAGAATTCCTTTTTGTCGTTACTTGCTGGCGGCGGATTTCTGCGTGTCTTTCGGAAGTGAATGCTCTAGAGGTAGGCGATGCCCACGGTCAACCAGCTAATCAGAAAGCCCAGACGCTCCAAGAACAAGAAGGAGAAGGCCCCCGCGCTGCGTTACTCCTTCAACTCGCTCAAGAACCGGGTGCGCAGAGGCTCGGGATCTCCTCAGAAGCGCGGCGTGTGCGTGCAGGTCAGGACGCAGACGCCGAAGAAGCCCAACTCCGCGCTGCGGAAGGTCGCCAGAGTGAGGCTGACCAACCAGATGGAGGTCACCGCCTACATACCGGGCGAGGGACACAACCTTCAGGAGCATTCGGTGGTGCTGATCAGGGGCGGTCGAGTCAAGGACCTTCCGGGAGTCCGCTACCACGTGGTGCGCGGCGCGCTGGACACCGAGGGCGTAGCGGATCGCAAGCGCGGACGCAGCAAGTACGGCGCGAAGCGCGCGCCGAGCGTTCTGTAAGCGGCGAGGCGAATGTTGGCGGGCGATACGCCCGCGCTCTAATGATTCGATGAGGAGGGGGGCATGGCTCGAAGACGACGCGCGGAGAGACGCAAGATCACTCCGGACCCCAAGTACAACAACGAAGAGCTGGCGCAGTTCATCAACAAGATGATGCTGAACGGCAAGAAGACGGTGGCGCAGCGCATAGTTTACGAGGCGCTGGAGATGGCGTCCGACGAGGTGAGGCGGCCCGAGCTCGAAGTGTTCGAGCAGGCGATCCGCAACACCACGCCCATGGTCGAGGTGAAGTCTCGCAGGGTTGGCGGCGCTACCTACCAGGTTCCCACTGAGGTTCGCCCGGAGCGCAGGCTGGCGCTGGCGATGCGCTGGATAATCACCGCTGCCAGAGGGAGGCGGGGGCGACCGATGGCGCAGCGCCTATCCGCCGAGCTTGCAGAGGCGGCGCGAGGACAGGGGACGGCAGTCAAGCGGCGCGAGGACCTCTACCGCATGGCGGAGGCGAACCGCGCGTTCGCGCACTACCGCTGGTAGCTCGGATTCCCGCGCTGGATTCCGAAACATCCCAGACGGCGATTTTGGACTTCCATCAGAACGCCTAGATTTGTCATAATGCAACGTCCGATCCCCCTATCGGACTAATCGGCGGACTAACCGGAGAGACAAGACGCCTCCGCAGGGGCGGGAGGGGCTGCTCTCGGGGCGGTTGCCACTCAATCGACATCGACGCAGCAGGCTGTATGCCGTACTCATCAGAGATGCAAAAAGAGATTCTAAAGAACACCCGAAACATAGGGTTCATAGCGCACATCGACGCCGGCAAGACGACTGTCACCGAGCGTGTGCTGTACTTCGCGGGCCGAATCTACAAGATCGGCGGAGTCGACGAAGGCACCACGGCGATGGACTGGATGGCGCAGGAGCGAGAGCGCGGCATTACGATAACGTCCGCCGCCACGACCTGCATCTGGAATCAGTACACCATCAACATCATCGACACCCCGGGCCACGTGGACTTTACCGCCGAAGTGGAACGAAGCCTCCGCATACTCGACGGAGGCGTCGTCGTCTTCGATGCCGTCGCCGGTGTACAGCCGCAGTCCGAGACCGTGTGGCGACAGGCCGACCACTACCACGTCCCCCGCATCTGCTTCATCAATAAGATGGACAGGGTGGGGGCTAATTTTTTTGGGGCGATGGACTCGATAGCGCGCAGGCTCAACGCCAACCCGGTGGCTATCCAGATACCCATTGGGCAGGAGGACGAGTTCCAAGGGGTCATCGACCTGGTGGACGGGAAAGCCATCTTCTACGAAGGAGAGGGTCCCGTGTCGCCGAGAGAAGGCCCCGTGCCGGAGGAGATGATCGAGGAGTTCAGCAGATACCGCAGCGCTCTGGTGGAGAAGGTCGCCGAGACCGACGACGAGCTGCTCATCAAGTATCTTGAAGACGAGGAGATAAGCAAGGGGGAGATCAAGCGCGCGCTGCGCAAGGCGACGCTCGACTACAAGGTCGTGCCGGTGCTGTGCGGCGCCGCAGTGCGACATCGGGGCATCCAGCCGCTGCTGGACGCCATAGGCGACTACCTGCCCTCTCCCCTAGACGTTCCGCCCACCGAGTGCAAGTCGTACAGCACGGGCGAAACCGTTACCCGACATCCCGGCGACCCCGATTCTCCGTTCACTGCCCTCGCCTTCAAGACAGTGGCGGACCCGTACATAGGCCGTCTGGTGTATTTCAGGGTCTACTCAGGGAGCGCGCCCGCAGGCTCCATGGTGTTCAACTCGACCAATGGGCGGCGCGAGCGGCTGGGGCGGCTGGTTCAGATGCACGCCAACAGGCGCGAGGACATCGAAGAGGCGAGCTCGGGGCAGATCGTCGCGGCAGTCGGACTGAAGGATACTACGACCGGGGATACGATCTGCGGAAGCCAGCAGGACGCGGCGTCTCTGGAGACCATCACGTTCCCGGATCCGGTGGTATCAGTCGCCATTGAGCCGAAGTCGAGGGGAGACCAAGACAAGCTCTCGGACTCGCTCATCTACATGTCCGACGAGGACCCGACCTTCAAGGTCGCCTACGACAACGAGACCGGGCAGACGATCATCTCCGGCATGGGCGAGCTTCATCTGGACATCATGGTCGACCGCATCAAGCGCGAGTACAAGGTGGAGGCGAACGTTGGCAAGCCGCGCGTGGCATACCGCGAGACGGTGAAGGCGGCGGCGCGAGCGGAGGGGCGCTTCGTTCGGCAGACGGGCGGACATGGGCAGTACGGTCACGTGTGGATGGAGATAGAGCCGCTGGAGCGCGGCGGCGGCATCCAGTTCGAGAGCAAGATCAGAGGCGGCGTCATCCCCAACGAGTTCATCTCGTCCGTGGAGGACGGCGCGCGCGAGGCGCTGTCCACGGGGCCGCTTTCGGGCTTCCCAATGGTGGACGCCAAGATGACGCTGGTGGACGGAAGCTACCACGAGGTGGATTCGTCCAAGATGAGCTTCCAGATAGCGGGGTCCATGGCGGCGAAGTCGCTGATGACACGCGGCAAGCCGGCGCTGCTGGAGCCGGTAATGAAGATCGAGGTGGTCACGCCCGGCGACTTCCTCGGAGACGTGCTGGGAGATCTGGCGCGAAGGCGAGCGCAGATACGCAATATCGAGGGACAGGGCGGCATTCAGTCCGTGCGCGCAGAGATTCCGCTGGCTGAGAGCTTCGGCTACGCCAACGCGATCAGGTCTCTGACGCAAGGGCGCGCGAGCTACACGATGGAGTTCGACAACTACATCGAGGTTTCCAAGGAGCTGGCAGGTGTCTAGCGCATCTCTTCTCCCGGCAAGAGGGGGCGGTATACTGGCCCCCGAAATTCGATCAGAGGACGAGAGGGGTTCTTCCCGCTCTCGCTTCGGCCCCCTCTCACATGGGCAGGGCAAGCCGAAGAGCAGCACTATTCAGTTGAGTTCGAGATGGTAACCGACAGGCGACAGAAGATTCGGATAATTCTCAAGGCGTTCGACCACAGGATTCTCGACCAGTCCGCTGGTCAGATCGTGGAGACGGCGGAGCGCACCGGCGCCAGGGTGTCGGGGCCTGTTCCGCTGCCGACTTCCATCAAGAGGTTCTGCGTAATCCGCTCCCCGCACATAGACAAAGACTCGCGGGAGCATTTCGAGATCAGGACGCACAACCGCCTGATAGATATTCTGGATCCCACGTCCAAGACCATAGACCAGCTGACGCGGCTGAACGTGCCTGCGGGCGTGGATATACAGATCAAGCTGTGAGCGCCGAGCGCGATGCAGCTGCCTAGCCCGACCGTATCGGGATGGTGACGGGACGAAAATGCCAGTACACGGAATCATAGGAAAGAAGCTGGGGACGACTCAGGTCTTCCGCGAAGATGGGCGCTCGGACGCGGTTACGGTGATTCAGGCCGGCCCCTGCACCGTAACGCAGATCAAGACCGAGCAGACAGACGGCTACGTCGGCGTCCAGCTCGGATACGAAGAGGCGAAGCGGCTGAGCAAGCCCAGAACAGGGCATCTCAAGAGGGTGGACGGACGCTTCCGCGTGCTGCGCGAGTTCGGGGTGGACGACGTGGACGAGGTGGAGCTGGGACAGCGGATAGACGTTTCGCTGTTCGAGTCCGGAGAGCTGGTGGACGCCACCAGCCGCTCCAAGGGGCGCGGCTTCCAAGGGGGAGTCAAGCGGTACAACTTCAAGGGCGGACCAAAGACGCACGGGCAATCAGACCGTCATCGCGCTCCGGGATCCATCGGAGCCGGCAGCACGCCGGGGAAGGTCCTCAAGGGGCTGCGAATGGCCGGACACATGGGCAACAGCCGCGTGACCGTGCGCAAGCTGGAAGTGGTGGAAGCGGACTCCGAGCGCAACCTGCTGTTCGTCAAGGGCGCGGTGCCGGGCGCGCGCAACTCGCTGGTGCTGATAAAGAGGGCAGGCGCGCGCAAGCGGAAACTGGGATGAGCGGCGAGAGCCAGACGCTGATCGCCAACCACCGATCACCAAAGGCCGATCACCAAAGACAGAAGAAGGCTGAAGTGAAGCTGCAAGTTAGAAACATACGGGGCGAGACCGCCGGCGAGATCGAGGCGCGCGACGACGTGTTCGGGGCGAAGCTCAATCCCGCTCTCATCCATCAGGTTCTGGTGGGGCAGCTGGCGAATCGTCGGCAAGGCACTGCCAAGACCAAGACGCGCGCCGAGGTCGCGGGGGGCGGCGCGAAGCCTCGTCCCCAGAAGCACACGGGGCGCGCGCGCGCCGGCTCCATCCGCTCGCCCATCTGGAAGGGCGGCGGCGTGACGTTCGGCCCAAGTCCGAGGAGCTACCGACACAATACCCCCAAGCAGATGCGAAGGGGGGCGCTGATCAGCGCGCTGTCCGGGAAGGCGGCGGAAGGCAGTCTCGTAGTCATCGAGAATTTCGACATCGCCGAGCCGAAGACGAAGGTCGCGGCTCGGGCGCTGAGGGATCTGGGCGCAGGCCCTTCGGTCTTGCTGGTCGCGGACGGCGCGTCTTCGGACGCTCTGCGAGCGGCGCGCAACATTCCCCGCCTGAAGATGGAGCCGAGCCACACTCTGAACACCATAGACCTGCTGAACCACCGCACGGTGATAATGACCGTCGAGGCGGTGCGAAACGTGGAGTCGATCTGGGGCGGCAGATTCACGCGGAGCGCTCAGCCCGAAGGCGCGGCGGCGGGAGCGGAGGTGTAAAGATGGACCTGCATCCATTCGAGATCATTCGCCGTCCGATAGTCACCGAGAAGAGTACGCTGCTTCAGGACGATGACCGCTACACATTCGAGGTGGCGAAGTCTGCGACTAAGCATCAGGTGAAAGAGGCGGTGGAGGAGGCGTTCAACGTTCGCGTGCTGAAGGTCAACACCATGACGGTAAGAGGCAAGCGGCGGCGGCTCGGTCCCAGATTCACCAAAGCCAAGACGTGGAAGAAGGCCGTGGTGCAGCTCGCGCCCGGCAACACCATAACCATATTCGAGGGGGTGTAGGCTATGCCTCTCAAGGTACAGAGACCAATGACCCCCGGCCAGCGCGGTCAGGTGCGCCAGACGACCGAAGACATCACGACGTCTCGTCCCAAGAAGTCGCTGCTCAGGCCGCTGAAGAAGCGGTCTGGCAGGAACCACAGCGGGCGGCTGACCGTTCGGCACAGGGGCGGAGGCCACAAGCGCCGCTACCGTGTGATAGACTTCAAGCGCAACAAGACGGGGGTTCCGGGCGAGACTGTCTCCATCGAGTACGACCCCAACCGCTCCTCGCGCATAGCGCTGATCAAGTACCCGGATGGGGACTGGCGCTACATTCTGGCGCCCAACGGTCTGAAGGTCGGCGACCCCGTCGAGGCGGGCGAGAACGCTCCGATCAGGACGGGAAACGCGCTGCCGCTGAGAGCTATTCCGTCAGGAACGCAGGTTCACAACGTGGAGCTGCACGTTGGGCGCGGCGGGCAGATAGTCAGAGGAGCGGGAACCAGCGCGCAGGTACTGGCGAAGGAGGGGAGATACACCCTTCTGAGGCTGCCATCCGGCGAGATGCGCAACGTGCTGAGCGACTGCATGGCGACGGTCGGACAGCTCAGCGCGCTGGATCACAAGAACACGAAGCTGGGCAAGGCGGGACGCAAGCGGCATCTTGGGCGCAGGCCAGAGGTGCGCGGCGTGGTCATGTCGCCCAGGGACCATCCGCACGGGGGCGGCGAGGGGCGTTCGCCCATCGGAATGCCCGGCCCCAAGACGCCCTGGGGCAAGCCTGCGCTCGGCTACAGGACGCGCAGGAACAAGCGAACGGACAGGTTCATCGTGCGAAGGCGCTATCAGAAGTAGGCGCGCGAACGGAGAGGTGGAAAGATGTCTAGGTCTGTAAAGAAGGGGCCTTACGTACACGAAAAGCTGGCGAAGAAGGTCGAACAAGCCATGAACAGCAGGTCGCAGCAGATGATCCGCACTTGGTCGCGGGCATCGACCATAATGCCGGACATGCTCGGGCTGACGATCGCCGTCCACGATGGCAGAAGGCACATCCCGCTGTTCATCACCGAGAACATGGTGGGACACAAGCTGGGCGAGTTCGCGCCGACTCGCACGTTCAGGGGCCACTCGTCCAAGTCCGAGCGCGCCTCGTCCGTGAGGTAGGGGACAGCCAATGCCTATAAGCGCAACCGCCAAGAATACGGGCGTCTCGGTGAGGAAGATGGTTCCCATTGTGGACCTCGTTCGGGGAAAGAACGTGGAAGAGGCGCTGGACATGCTGGCGTTCCTGCCGTCGCCGGCGGCGTCTCAGGTGGCGAAGGTGGTGAAGTCTGCGGCATCGAACGCGGAGAACGAGATCTTCGCGCGGCCTTCCGATCTGACCATAACCGAGATATACGCCAACGAGGGGACGAGTCTCAAGAGGTTTCGCGCCAGAGCGCGGGGCAGGGCGAACAGAATCATCAAGCGCAACAGCCACATCACCGTGGTAGTGGACGAGAGCGAGGAGCTGTAGCTTGGGTCAGAAAACTCATCCCATAGGGTTCCGGCTGGGAATCGTCAAAGACTGGAATGCGAAGTGGTTTGCCCACAAGCCGGATGCGTACCGCGCTCTGGTGTACGAAGACATCCAGATACGCGACAAGATAGCGTCCAGCTACCCGGACGCGGGCATCTCGCGGGTGGAGATCGAGCGCAACAACAACGACGTGACCATCACCGTTCACACGGGGCGGCCGGGTATAGTCATCGGGCGCGGAGGCCAGCGAGTCGAGGAGCTGCGCAAGGAGATCGAGCGGATAATCAGACGCCGCGCGCGGGTGAACGTTCAGGAGATACGGCAGACCGAGCTGGACGCCTATCTGGTGGCGCGAGCCGTCGCAGACCAGCTGGAGCGAAGAATAGCGTTCAGACGCGCCATCAGGCAGACTCTGGGGCGCACCATGCAGGCGGGGGCTCAGGGCATAAAGATCATCTGCTCGGGCAGGCTCGGAGGGGCGGATATCGCCAGATCCGAGAAGGCTATGGAGGGGCGCGTTCCTCTGCACACGCTGAGAGCGGATATAGACTACGGGCTGGCGGAGGCTGCCACCGAGTTCGGGCGCATCGGCGTGAAGGTCTGGATATACAAGGGCGACATCTTGCCGGAGGCGCCGCCGGAGCCGGAGGTCGAGGAGGAGATACCCTCCATCGAGGTCACGCTTTCCGCCACGCCCGAACAGGCTTCGGATGCCGCCCGTATGCCGATGGGGGCAGCGGCGCAGCAGAGGCAGTTCGGGCAGCCCGCGCCTATCCGAGACGATCGCAGGAGGTGAGAAACGATGCTTCAGCCCAATAGAGTCAAGTTCCGAAACATGCACCGAGGCCGTCGCAAGGGGGTTTCGGTTGCGGGAAGCCAGCTGAACTTCGGCGAGTTCGGACTCAAGGCGACGGAGTCGGCGTGGGTATCGTCTCGCCAGATAGAGGCCGCTAGACGGGCGATGACGCGCTACGCGCGGCGCGGAGGGAAGCTGTGGATTCGCATTTTCCCGGACAAGAGCGTGACCGCGCGCGCCGCAGAGACGCGCATGGGAAGCGGCAAGGGCGCGGTGGACCACTGGGTGGCGGTGGTCAAGCCGGGGCGGGTGATGTTCGAGATCGCAGGCGTGCCGGAGGAGACGGCCAAGGAGGCGCTCAGACTGGCGTCTTCCAAGCTGCCCCTCGCCACCAAAGTTGTGAGCAGACACGCCGCATAGCAACCGGAGAGTGAGGAACCTGCAATGCCGGTAGATGACCTCAGAGGCATGTCGGCTGACGACTTGGCTGAGGAGCTGTACGAGACAAGGCGGGAGCTGATGAACCTCCGCTTTCGCGCCGCCACCATGCAGCTTTCCAACGTAAACGAGATAAAGAGAACGAAGAAGCGCGTTGCCCAAATTCTCACAGTGATGAGGGAGCGTCAGCTCGAAGGTGCGAGCGCATGAGCTACGAGAGACGAAAGATACGTGTGGGCCGGGTGGTGAGCGACAAGATGGACAAGACGGTTGTCGTGGTCTATGAGTGGAGCCATCCTCATCCGATCTATCGGAAGTCGGTGCGGCGGCAGACCAGATTCTACGCTCACGACGAGGAGAACCTGTGCAAGCTGGGCGATACGGTGAGGATCATCGAATCGCGCCCATACTCCAAGAGCAAGCGATGGAAGGTTGCCGAGATACTGTCGAGCATCGAAATCGCCGAGGTGCAGCCGGAGGAGATACAGATAGACGAGGATATCCTCTCCTCGGCCGCCACGTCCGCTGCCCAGAGCGAAGGGGCGGAGACGCCCTCGCCACAGCCCTCGCCAGTCGGACAAGAGGAGAGAAGAGCGGGGGAATGAACGAAAGGCTTGGGAAACGCTCTCAAGACACTGCTCACGAGCCACTGCGCTCACAAGACACTGCTCACGAGCCGCTGCGCTCACGAGCCAACAACCCAGCAGCCAAAGCGAGACGGTCAAGATGATCCAGATATACACGAGGCTCAAGGTGGCGGACAACTCCGGCGCCAAGACCATCAGCTGCATAGGCATACCGGGCGGAAGCGGCAGGCAGTACGCCCACGTGGGCGACGTGATCGTGGCGTCTGTCAAGGAGTCCACTCCGGCGGCGGCGGTTCGCAAGGGGGAGGTGATCAGGGCTGTCGTGGTGCGCACCAGGCATCCGTCTCGGCGGGTGGACGGCTCGCGGATCAAGTTCGACGACAACGCCGCGGTGATCCTCACGGACGACCGTATGCCCAGAGGCACGCGCATCTTCGGCCCGGTCGCGCGCGAGCTGAGGGACAAGGATTTCATGCGAATCGTGTCGCTGGCGCCGGAGGTGCTTTAGATGAGACTTCGCTCGAACGACAACGTGCTGATCACCAAGGGGCGCGACAGGGGCAAGCGCGGGCGCGTGTCTAAGGTCTTGCCCAAGCGCGGCCGCGCGGTCGTGGAGGGCGTCAACGTGGTCACGCGCCACCAGAAGCCCGCGGGCGCGTTCCGTCAGGGCGGCATCATAGAGAAGGAGCTGCCGCTGCCGCTCTCCAACCTGATGTTCTACCATGAAGACTGCGACAGCGCTTCCAGGCTGGGGCATCGGCTGATGGCGGACGGCAGCAAGGCGAGAGTGTGCAAGAGCTGCGGTGAAGTGATCGAATGACACAGAGGGAACAATCGGCTAAGAACGGCTCAGCCAATGGACAGAGCGCGCAGCGTCCGCTTCCGCGCCTGCTGGAGCGGCTCAGGAACGACATCGGCCCCCAGCTGATGCAGGAGTTCGGCTACACCAGCCGAATGCAGATTCCGAAGCTGGAGAAGATAGTTCTGAACATCGGCATGGGGGAGGCGCTTCAGAACGCACGCGCGATGGAGGCCGCCACAGCGGATCTCACTGCCATCAGCGGACAGAAGCCGATGGTGACCCGCGCCAAGAGATCCATAGCGCAGTTCAAGATCCGCGACGGTATGCCCATCGGCCTGAGTGTAACGCTCAGGGGGCATCGCATGTACGAGTTCTACGACCGTCTGGTCAACTCTGCGCTCCCGCGCATAAGGGACTTCCAAGGGGTATCGAGAAACTCGTTCGACGGTCGCGGCAACTACTCGCTGGGTCTCAGGGAGCAGGTGATGTTCCCGGAGATAGACTACAACTCCGTTGACCGCATACGCGGCCTTCAGGTGGTAATCGTGACCACCGCGCGAAGCGATCAGGAGGGACTGCGAATGCTGGAGCTTCTGGGAATGCCGTTCACGCGGCCCAGAGAATCGGCTTTGGCGTAGCGACGGCGAGGGACACAGGCGCGCGCGAAGCGCGCGAATTCGGAGATTACGGGGCAGATATGGCGAAGAAGTCTAAGATAGCGCGCTGGAAGAAGCCTCAGCGCTTCAAGGTGCGCGAACACAACAGGTGCAACAGCTGCGGCAGGCCCAAGGCGTACATCAGGCACTTCGGCCTGTGCCGCATCTGCTTCAGGAACATGGCGCTCAATGGGCTTCTGCCCGGAGTGCGAAAGGCCAGCTGGTAAGGGAACGACAGAATGGCAGTGACAGATCCCATCGCGGACATGCTCACGCGCATCCGCAACGCGGTGAATGCGCGGCACGAGTCGGTAAACATCCCGGCTTCCAAGATCAAGGTGGAGATGGCGCGAATACTCGCCGAGGAGGGCTTCGTCGAGGGGTACGAGATCATCCAGTCCAGCGCTCCTCAAGCCACCATAAAGGTCAGGCTGCACTACAGAAGCCGCAGCGAGCCGGCAATCGCCGGGCTGAAGCGTGTGAGCAAGCCGGGCCTGCGGGTGTACGTGGGGAAGGGAGAGATTCCCAGATACTACGGCGGGCTTGGAGTGTCCATACTCTCCACTTCTCAGGGCGTGATGACCGGGCGGCAGGCGTGGCGGCAAGGCACGGGCGGAGAGCTCTTGTGCTACGTGTGGTGAACACGAGGGGGGATTGCAGATGTCGAGAATAGGAAAACAGGCAGTCGCGCTGCCCTCTGGCGTGGACGTCCAGATCGACGGTCAGGCGGTGACGGTGCAGGGGCCGCTCGGCGCGCTCAGCCAGAGCTTCCACCGCGACATGTCGATCTCCAGAGACAACGGGACCGTCGTTGTGACGAGGCCCAGCGATTCGGGAGAGCATAAGGCGCTTCACGGTCTCACTCGAAGCCTCATCAACAACATGGTGATCGGAGTGAGCGCGGGGTTCGAGAAGAATCTCCAGCTGGTGGGAGTGGGCTATCGCGCGGCGCAGAGCGGCAAGGGCGTCACGCTCAGCGTAATGCTCAGCCATCAGGTGACCGTCGAGCCGCCTCCCGGCATAACCGTTGAGGTTCAGGGCACCACCCGGATACGAGTCAGGGGAATAGACAAGCAGGCAGTCGGGCAGATCGCGGCCGAGATAAGAAAGGTGCGCCCGCCCAACATCTTTACGGGCAAGGGCATTAGGTACGCCGATGAGGTCGTGCATATCAAGCCGGGCAAGAGCGGCAGGAGGGTGTAGAGAGTGCCAAAGTCAGGAATGCGCAAGGCGCGTCGGCAGATGCGCCACAGAAGGGTGCGCAGGAAGATCTTCGGAACTTCGGAGCGCCCGAGGATGTCGGTGTTTCGCAGCTCGAACCACATCTACGCGCAGGTGATAGACGACTCCGAGGGGCATACGGTAGCGGCGGCTTCGAGCTTGGACCCGGCAATCAGAGGGCAGGTCAACGGCGGCATCCCCAAGTCCGATGTTTCGGCGCTGGTGGGCAAGCTCATAGCCGAGCGCGCCGCGCTCAAAGGTGTAACGAGCGTGGTCTTCGACCGCGGAGGATTCAGGTATCACGGAAGGACCAAGGCGCTGGCCGATGCCGCCCGTGAGGAAGGTCTGGTTTTCTAGTGACTACGAACTTTCGATCTCGGCGCGACGAGGATCAGGACGAGCAGCATATCCTAGAGCGGGTGGTGCGCATCTCGCGCGTTGCCAAAGTGGTCAAGGGCGGGCGACACCTCAGATTCAACGCCGTGGTGGTGGTGGGAGACGGCGAGGGGAACGTGGGAATAGGCATGGGCAAGGCCGATGCGGTGCCGGATGCCGTCAGGAAGGGCGCGGTCAAGGCGCGCGCCAACATGATCAACGTGCCTCTGAAGGGGTCTACGATTCCGCACGACATCGTATCGAAGTACGGCGGCTCTCAGGTGATGATGAAGCCTGCGGCGCCGGGAACCGGCGTAATCGCCGGCGGCGCGGTGCGCGCGGTGGTGGAGCTTGCGGGAATACGCGACATACTCACCAAGTCTAGGCGCAGCAACAACCCGGTGAACGTGGTCAAGGCAACGTTCGAGGGTCTGAAGAAGCTCCGTCTTCCCGAAGAGGAGTTCGCCAAGCGCCGCCAGCTGGTGGAGGAGATGAAGGAGCGTCAGAGGGTGCAGGCGGAGCGGCTCGCCGCGCGAGAAGCCGCCAGAGCCGCTGAAGCCGCACAGACAAACCAAGCCGCCGCCACAGAGTAGGCCGGGAAAGCGAACATGGCAAAGATAGCGATAACCTGGAAGAAGAGCGCCATAGGCTACGAAAGCTCCCAGAAGCGGGCGCTCGAGGGGCTGGGACTCAGACGGCTCAACCACACGGTGGAGCATGAGGACACGCCCTCCATAATGGGGGTGGTTCACAAGGTGCGCCACTTGGTCGAAGTGACGCCTGTCGAGATCGAGGGCCAAGAGTGATCGAAATGCAGCAGCACATGATGCGCTCGCCAAAGAGCGCGAAGAAGAACAGGAAGCGCGTTGGGCGAGGAGACGGCAGCGGCAAAGGCACGTATTCGGGCAAGGGCCTCAAGGGGCAGAAGGCGCGCAGCGGCAAGGGGCTGATGACCAACTTCCAAGGCGGCCAGCTGTCGCTGCTCAAGCGTCTGCCCAGCATACGCGGCTTCACGAACATATTCCGCCAAGAGTACAGCATAGTGAACGTGGATCAGCTCGCCGCCTTCCCTCCGAACTACGAGGTGACGCCGGAGACGCTGGCTGAAGTCGGCTGCGTGAGAAACCTGAGCAACCCGATCAAGATTCTCGGCAGGGGCGACATAGACGTTGCCATAAGCGTATCGGCTCAGAAGTTTTCCGCGTCCGCGCGAGCGAAGATCGAGGCGGCGGGCGGCAAGGTCACGGTCGTAGAGTAAGCTCCATGCGCCAAGCTCAGTCGGCAAGGTCACAGCAGCAGACCTCCAGACCCCAGCTGTTGCAGTCGATGATCGACGCAATGCGCATCCCGGATCTGCGCGGGAGGATCCTGTTCACGCTCGCTATGCTGGTGGTGTTCAGGTTCGTGGCGCAAGTGCCTATACCGGGCGTAGATACGCAGGCGCTGTCCCAGGCGTTCGAGCAGCAGGAGCTTCTCGGATTCCTGAACCTGTTCAGCGGCGGCGCGCTGGCGAACCTGAGCGTGGCGGCGCTGGGGGTCTATCCCTACATTACGGCGTCCATCGTGATGCAGATACTGGTGCCGGCGGTGCCGAGCCTCAAAGCTCTCTCTCAGGAGGGCGATTACGGCCGCCAGAGGATCAACCAGATAACGCACTACGCCACGGTTCCGATAGCCTTTCTCCAGTCATGGGGTCAGCTCACGCTGCTGAGACAGTCCGGCGTGCTGCCCGGAGTGGATTTCGGGCTGAACATCGGCACCGCCGCCATGCTGCTCTCGATGGTCGCGGGAACTATGTTCCTGGTGTGGCTGGGCGAGCTGATCAGCGAGAGGGGGCTGGGCAACGGCATATCGCTGATCATATTCGGCGGCATAGTCGCCAGCTTTCCGTCTCTCATCGGACGCGGCTTCTTGGAGAGCGATCAGGCGGGCAACCTGATTCTGCTGGCGCTCTTCAGCTTCGGCATCATATACGTGATAGTGCTGTTCAACGAGGCGCAGCGGCGCGTGCCGGTGCAGTACGGGCGCAGCGTCTATCGCGGCGGACAGATGCAGCGGCAATCGGGCGCGACGTTCCTGCCGCTCAGGGTGAACAGCGCGGGTATGATTCCGCTGATCTTCGCCTTCAGCATCATCATCCTGCCGGCGACGGTCTTCAGCTACTTCCAGAACCCAATGTCGACCTCCTTCTTCGCGCGGCTGGCGCGGTTCTTCACAGATACGCTGGACCCGTCCAACTTCCCGTACTGGGTGGCGGTGTTCATCTTGGTGGTGATATTCACCTTCTTCTACACCCTAGTGGTGTTCCAGCAGCAGAACTTGGCGGAGAACCTACAGAGGAACGGCGGGTTCATTCCAGGCATCAGGCCGGGCGCGCCAACGCAGGACTACCTGAACAGGGTCATCCTTCGGATCACGTGGGGAGGCGCGCTGTTCCTGGGGGTGATCGCCATTCTGCCGTACTTCGTCACGCTGGCTACGGACGTGCGAGCGCTCACGCTTTCCAGCACCAGCATGTTGATCATGGTGGGCGTGGCGCTGGACACGATGCGCCAGCTGGAGGCGCAGCTGTTGATGCGCAACTACGAGGGATTCATCCGATAGCGGCCGATAGCGGCGGCGAGCATTGGACGAAGGGCGAAAATCGCCATCGTCCCACCTGTGGCAAGCCAACCTGTGGCAAGAAGGGACATGAACGTTATACTCATGGGGCCGCCAGGCTCCGGCAAAGGCACTCAAGCGGCGAATCTGGCAGAAAGGCTGAACGTTCGCGCCGTATCTTCCGGCGACCTGTTCAGGGATCACCAGCGCCGCAATACCGAGCTGGGCCAGCTGGCGCGCTCGTACATGGAGCGCGGGGTGTACGTCCCGGACGACGTCACCATCAGAATGGTGATGGAGTGGATCGAAGAGCCGGATCACGCTTCGGGGTTCGTGCTGGACGGCTTCCCTCGCACGCAGGCGCAGGCGCAGGCGCTGGACGAGGCGCTGGCGGACACGGGCGGCATAGACCGCGTGGCGTTCATCAGGGTGTCGGACGAGGAGCTGACGCGACGGCTGGGCGGTCGGATCATCTGCGCCGCGTGTCAGAGGCCGTTCAACCTGAGCTCGTCGCCCCCGAGCGCGGAGGGCAGGTGCGACGACTGCGGCGGCGATCTCTACCAGCGAGACGACGACAAGGCCGAGGTGGTTGCCAGACGAATCGAGGTGTACAACGAGGAGACCCAGCCGGTGGTGGACTACTACCGCAGCTCGGGGCTGCTCGCGGAGGTGGACGGGGAGCAGCCGGTCGAGGCGGTTGGCGAGGCGCTTTCGCAGGCGCTGGGAATCTAGCTTGTCGTGTGGACAGGGGTTTATGTAAACTGTACGAATTCGAGGCGATCAGAGGACCCTGGAAGGGAAACGAGGCGCGGATGGCCAGAAGGTCAAACGGGATAACCATAAAGTCCGAGCGGGAGCTCAAGCTGATGTTCGAGGCGGGGCAGATAGTCGCTCATGCCAAGTCTCGGATGATGGACGCCGTTCAGCCGGGTGTGGAGACGCGGGAACTCGACGCGATCGCGGAGAGTGCGATAAGAGAGCTGGGAGGGATCCCCTCGTTCAAGGGATACAACCCAGGTATGACGATGCCGTATGCGTTCCCCGCCACGATATGCGCGTCTATCAACGATGAGATCGTGCATGGAATACCGAGCAGGCGCAGGCTGGACGAGGGCGACGTGCTGAGTGTGGACGTAGGGGCGATCTACGGAGGAATGCACGGGGACAGCGCGTTCAGCGTGGGAGTGGGCGAGATCAGCGAGGAGGCGAAGAACCTGATAGAGGCGACCAGAGAGTCGCTCGATCGGGGCATCGCAAAGGCGCGGGTCGGAGGGCGAGTCGGGGACATATCCAACGCAGTCCAGACTTATGCCGAAGGCTTGGGATACGAAGTAGTGAGGAAGTACGTTGGTCACGGGATCGGCTTCGAAATGCACGAGGAGCCGCACGTTCCCAACTTCGGAAAGTCTGGTCAGGGGCCTCTGCTTCGCGGGGGCATGGCTCTGGCGATAGAGCCGATGCTGAACGTGGGTACGCGAGAGACGCGGGTCTTGGCAGACGGCTGGACGGTTTCCACAGCGGACGGAAGTCTATCCGCCCACTTCGAAGATACGGTGGCGATTACATTGAACGGCCCGGTTGTCACCACACGCCTGAGTGTGGACGGCGGCGGGTGCGACTCGAAAGGAGTCTAATGGCGAAGAAACAGAAGGAGGCAATCGAAGTAGAGGGTACGGTCACCGAATCTCTGCCCAATGCCAGCTTCAGGGTGGAGCTGGCGAACGAGCATAAGGTTCTAGCTTACGTATCCGGCAAGCTGAAGCTGAATTTCATTCGCGTGCTTCCCGGAGACCGTGTGCTGGTAGAGCTTTCCCCCTACGACCTGACTCGCGGAAGGATCACGTACCGCTTCAGGTAAGACCTCCGAACGAACTGGACAGAACGAGCTTCCGTCCTCATGATGACGGGTGGCGACAAAGGCGCGCTGCGGCGCGAGGTCAGCCCCCCGTCCGCTAATCTACTGAAGAAGCGGACAGCCGAGGTCCAAAATGAAAGTTTCAGCATCGGTCAAAGTCAGGTGCGCCAAGTGCAAGGTGATCAGACGACATGGCAGAGTCATGATCATCTGCGAGAACCGCAAGCACAAGCAGAGGCAGGGATAGCGGAAGGCGGAGTCGCCGCTTCCATCCCCATCGGCAGGACGGCGCTTCATGTTCACACGCGGGAGAATAGGGCAGGTGAAACGGATATGGCAATAGTCTCAGGGGTCAACATCCCCGACAACAAGAGGGTCGAAATATCCCTCAGAAGCATCTACGGCATAGGCCCCCATCAGGCGAAAGACGTCTGCGAGCGGGCGGGCATCGAAGACAACCCCAGAGTGAGGGAGCTTTCGGACAGTGATCTTGCGCGGATACGCGAGATCATCGACCGGCAGAAGGTGGTCGAGGGCGATCTGAGGCGCGAGGTCAACATGAACATCCGCAGGCTGATGGACATAGGCTCGTACCGAGGCCTGCGCCACCGGCGCGGGCTGCCAGTGCGAGGCCAGCGCACCAAGACCAACGCGAGGACGAAGCGCGGCAAGCGGGTCGCGGTCGCCGGTCGCGGTCGCACCACCAACAAGAAGTAAACCCTCCGCAAGAGAGGCAGAGAACGGGATATGGCAAGAAGACCACGGTCGAGACGAAGAGAGCGCAAGTCCATCCCTGTGGGGCGCGCCTATATACAGTCCACCTTCAACAACACGATAATCACGATTACGGACCCGCAGGGCAACCCCATAGCGTGGGGAAGCTCCGGCACGGTGGGCTTCCGCGGGTCGAGAAAGTCCACCGCCTTCGTTGCGCAGAGAGCCGGGGAGGACGCGGCGCGCAAGGGCATGGAACACGGCATCCGCCAAGTGGAGGTGTTCGTGCGAGGGCCCGGATCCGGGCGCGAGGCGGCGATTCGCGCAATCCAAGGGGCGGGAATCTTGGTGACGTCCATCAGAGACGTCACGCCCATACCGCACAACGGATGCAGGCCGCCCAAGCGTCGGCGGGTGTAGCGGCGAGCGGGCTGGGGATTTCGACTTTGGAACAGCGCGAGCAGGAGAATCGGCTGGAGGAGCGCGGGCTGGGCGACATACTCAGCGAGACGTTCCTCATATACGGCAGACACTTCCGCAAACTCGTGATCATGTCGGCGCTGGCGCAGGCGCCGGTGACTGCGCTGATCCTGGTTCCAATAGCGGGCTGGTGGTTCACGGTCTTGGTGTCCGCGATCAGCGGCGTGGCGCTGATGATGGTGCATGGGGCGGTTATCTCGGCGGTTGGACAGCACTACGCGCTGGGGAGGGTCTCCGTCGGGGGCTGTTACGAGCGGGTGGCGTGGCGCGCGGTGTCTCTGGCGGTGGTCGCTCTGCCGATGGCCGCGCTGACCGCCGCGCTGTTTCTGCTGGTCGAGCCGCTGGCGCAGGCGGCGCAGACGTCAGAGACGGCGGGGGCTCCGGAGAGCCCGTCGCCTCTGCTGCTGCTGGCGCTGCTTGCCGTACTCGTGGCAATCGTAGCGTTTTCGATATACATGACTACGGTAGTGGCGGCGATAGTGGTGCAAGGGTACAGATCCATGCGAGCCGTAGCCATGGGCGTCAGGCTGGCGCGCGGCAGCGAGCTGAGGATATTCGGGCATCTGATGGTGTACTGGCTGGTGGCGTTCGGGCTGTACGTGGCGCTGATCCTGCCGTTCGCGCTGGCGGACGGCTTCATTGCCGCTCCGGCCGAGGGAGGGGCGGCGGCGTTCAGCGTCCCGCTGGCGCTGGGCGGGCTGACGGTTGGAATCCTGGTTCCGCCTGTGGTCTCGATAGCGACGACGCTGCTGTACTGCGATCTGAGGGTGAGAAAAGAAGGGTACGACGTGTCTTGGCTCTCCAGAGAGATGGGAGTCGCGCCCGCATGAGCAACAGAGGCAAGGGAGTCTGATGGCGAGATACAAGGATGCGGTCTGCCGAAAGTGCCGACGCATAGGCGAGAAGCTGTTTCTGAAGGGTGAGCGCTGCTACACGCCGCGATGCGCGGTGGAGCGCAGGCGCAGGCCCCCGGGAGACGCGACTCCGAGGAGGCGGAGGCCGTCCGACTGGGCGCTTCAGCTTCGGGAGAAGCAGAAGGCGCGCTTCACCTACGGGGTGCTGGAGCGACAGTTCAGGAAGTACTTCGACATGGCGCGCGGCCGGCCGGGGGTGACGGGCGACAACTTGCTTCAGGTGCTGGAGACGCGCCTGGACAACGTGGTGTTCAGGCTGTCGATGGCGGATTCGCGTCAGCAGGGGAGGCAGCTCGTCAACCACGGCCACTTCACCGTGAACGGGCAGCGTATGGACATACCTTCGTATCTGGTAGAGCCGGGCGACGTGATCGCGTGGAAGCGAGGCGGACGAAACGGCTCCACGCCCAAGTTCATACGGGATCTTACGGACGGCCTGCCCAAGCGCCCGGTGCCGCCCTGGCTGAGGCTGGACGTTGGCAGTCTGAGCGGCGAGGTCGCCTCGCTGCCGGATATATCCGAGATAGAGACCGGCATAGACGCGAGGCTGGTAGTCGAGTTCTACTCGAAGTAGCGACGGCAAGGGGCTGGAGAAGGAGAGCGGCAGAATATGGTCTATGATCTGACGACATTCAGCATTCTGGAAGAGCCGGAGGTCGAGGAGCAGATACCCGACCCGTCCATCTCGGTCGAGACTGCCGATGACGAGTACGGCAAGTTCGTCATCGAGCCTCTGGAGCCGGGCTACGGCGTCACGCTCGGCAACCCCATGCGGCGGGTGCTGTACAATGGACTCGAAGGCACTGCCATAACGTCCGTGAAGATAGAGGGGGTTCAGCACGAGTACCAGACCATTCCGAACGTCCAGGAGCAGGTCACGGAGATCATCCTCAACGTCAAAGCCATCAGGCTGCGCTCGGAGGTGGACAGGCCGGGCAAGCTCAGGCTCGAGGTAGCGGGCGAGGGGCAGGTCAGCGCCGCAGACATCATGGCGTCCGCAGACTTCGAGGTCGTCAACCCCGAGCTTCACATAGCCACGCTCGACTCGAACGAGGCGAGGATATCCATAGAGATGAACGTAGAGCGCGACAAGGGCTACCGCGAAGCTCCTCAGAACGATGGGCAGCCTATCGGCGTGCTTCCGGTGGATGCGATCTTCACTCCCACCCGTAAGGTCAACTACACGGTGGAGCGCACCCGCGTAGGCCAGCGCACCGACTTCGAGCGCCTCGTCTTGGAGATATGGACGGACGGCTCGATCACCCCGGTCGAGGCGATGAAGAACGCATCCAACCTGCTGGCGGCGCAGTTCTTCATGTTCGCCAACGCTCAGCAGAACACTCAAGACGGGGGCGAGGACAGGCCGAGCGTCGCCCTAAAGATAGCGCCCGAACACTACAACGTGCCGGTCGAGCGGCTCGTTCTCAGCTCCAGAACCCTCAACTGCCTCAAGCGCGCCGGCGTCAACAAGGTGGGCGAGGTGCTGGACATGAGCCGAGACGAGCTTCTGAAGATCAGGAACTTCGGCGAGAAGTCTTACACCGAGCTGTACGACAAGCTGCGCGAGAACGATCTGCTGCCGCCGGACATGGACCCGGATGAAGAGTCGCACAGCCAAGAAGAAGAGGCCGAGACGGCCGGCGCCGTCGACTAGCAGGAGTGAATCCGAAATGAGACACCGGCTCTCAGGCAAGAAGCTGAACCGTCCCACTCAGCACAGGCTACTGATGCTGCGGGGCATGGTGACCAATCTCGTCCTCAACGAGACGCTGAAGACTACGGAGGCGAAGGCATACGAAGCGCGGCGCATGACGGAGAAGGTGATAACGCTGGGCAAGAAGGGGACGCTGCACCATCGGCGGCAGGCAGCCGCGATGCTGACGAGCAAAGAGGCGGTGCGCAAGGTGTTCACCGAGCTTGCCGAGCGCTACGAGGAGCGCGAAGGGGGCTACACGCGCGCCTACAAGCTCGGAAAGCGAAAGGGGGACGCGGCGGACATGGCTCTGGTGGAGCTGGTCGGCTGACCCACATGTCGGACAGGAAGGTCATGCCATGCGCCTGGCGATGACAGTCGAGTACGACGGGACCGAATACAGCGGGTTTCAGTATCAGAAGAACGTGCCGACGGTCCAGCAGCAGATTGAAAAGGCTATAGAGGCGCTCACGGCGGAAGCGGTGAGGATCAAGGCGGCGGGGCGCACGGACGCGGGCGTTCACGCGCTGGGGCAGGTGGCTGCGTTCGACACCGAAGCGCAGTATCCGACGTCCACCGTCCAGCGGGCGCTGAACGCGCGCCTGCCGCAGGACGTGGCGATCAGGGCGGTGTACCGAGTCAGGCCGAACTTCGACCCGAGGAGAGACGCCACGAGCAGGCTGTACAGATACTGTCTGCGCGTGGCTGGTGTCAGGTCTCCCATGGCGAGACGGACATCGCACACGCTTCGCGGGCCGCTGGATCTGGATTCGATGCGCGCGGCGGCTTCGCTGATGGAGGGAACGCGCGACTTCGCAAACTTCGGGGGGACGCCAGAGACGCCAAACGCCAGCACGGTGCGCAGGGTGGACCGCGTCAGCATAGACGAATCGGGGCGCTTCATCCGAATCGAGGTGGAGGGGAACGCCTTTCTGCCGCATCAGGTCAGACGAATGGCAGGCGCGCTGGTGGACGTGGGCATGGGCCGATTGACGATCGAACATATACACAAGCAGATTTCAGGGGCGAAGGACGCTCCGCCGACGCGGTCTCTGCCGTCGCAGGGGCTGTGCTTGGTGGAAGTGCGCTACGACGACTTCCCCCCATAGAGACAGGACGAGGGCAGAGATGGCGATAAGCTCAAAGCCGTATGAGACTAAGGCTTCGGACCTGAAACCAAAGTGGCACGTGGTGGACGCCGAAGGGCAGACTCTGGGGCGGCTGGCAACCCGAATCGCAGCTATTCTGAACGGAAAGCACAACCCGCTGTACGTGCCGCACCTGCTGACCGGCGATTTCGTGGTGGTCACCAACGCCGCCAAGATCCGCGTCACCGGCAACAAGGTTCAGCAGAAGATATACTATCGGCACAGCGGATACCACGGCGGGCTGACGGAGCGGACGCTGGAACAGATGCTGCGAAGGCAGCCTAATAGGGTGATCACGCAGGCGGTGAAGGGTATGCTGCCAAAGAACTCGCTCGGCAGAAAGATGCTGAAGCGTCTGAAGGTGTACGCTGGGCCTGATCATCCACACGCGGCGCAGGTTTCCCACAAGGTGGAGGGGTAAATGGTTCAGGAGCGACACTACTACTACGCTGTCGGAAAGCGAAAGACGTCTGTGGCGCAGGTGCGCCTGTACACGGACACCGGAGCCGATCAGGTCAACGGAAAGCCGCTCGAAGAGGTCTTTCCGTGGGACTCGTGGCAGCAGCTCATAAACGAGCCTTTCGACGTGACCAGCTCGCACGGGCAGTTTCGCGTGGTGGCGAAGATACGGGGCGGGGGAGTCGTCAGCCAAGCGGGGGCGCTGCGGCACGGCATATCCAGAGCGCTCCAGATCGCCGACCCGACGCTCAGAAGTCCGCTGAAGCGCGCGGGCCTGCTCACTCGCGACGCGAGAGAGAAGGAGCGCAAGAAGTACGGTCTGGCGCGCGCGCGCAAAGCCAAGCAGTGGACCAAGCGCTGACTCCGCTCCTGCTGCAATAGACCGACAGCCCAGAATATGATGGTCGCACAATCGCCATGACTTCTCCATCCAAATCGCGCGGTCGAAGGTCACGAAACACCGTTGCGCGCCTTTCGATGGCGATGGAGAACTATCTGCTGTCCATATTCAGGCTGGAGGAGCAGGGCGTCCGCGTGACGCTGACGGTGCTTGCCGAGCATCTCAAGACGCTCCCCGTGGATGAGGGGATGGGTACCTCTCTGCCTTCGGTTGGCGGGATGATCCGTCGCATGGTGCGCGAGCGTCTCGTCGAAACCACCGCCAACAAGGAAGTCGTCCTGACTGTCGGCGGTCGCAAGTCGGCTGAGAGTATCGTTCGCAGACATCGCCTCGCCGAGTGTCTCGTGGTGGATCTGCTCGGAATCGAGCTTCATCTCGCGCACATAGAGGCGCACCGTCTGGAACATGCCATCTCCCCGTACTTGGAGGGGAAGATCATCAGCGCGCTAGGTCACCCCACTACCTGCCCTTTCGGACATCCGATACCCGGCTCCGCCTACAGGGCGGACAGGCGATCCAAAACCCTCGACTTGGCGGAGCGGGGCGAGGAGCTGGTCATAGACTCGGTGCCGGAGGACGATCAGGAGCTGCTGACCTACTTCGTAAGCCATAATCTGATACCGGGCTGCGAGGTGGAGGTGAAAGAGGCTGCCAGGACGCGCGGCGTCATCACAATCGAGAGCGGCGGGTCGGAGCTGGTCTTCAGCTACGACGTAGCGGCGAAGGTGCGCGTCAAGCCGCGATAGGGGCGCGAACCAAGACGCGGCGAGCGTCAGCGGCGGCGGATCCCCTGCACTCGGCGGAGTTTATAGCAAGGTTAGCGAGTTTATCGAATTCTTGTAAACTGGGGTAACTTCGCTATAAACTCCACTCATGGACCCAATCCGCAACCCATATGCGCCGGACGCGGGAACTCGGCCCCCTGAGATGGCGGGGCGCGACGAGGTGCGCGAAACGGCTCGCATCGCGCTGGGGCGCACCAAGGCGGGGCGCTTCAGCCGAAGCGTAATTATGATTGGGCTGCGCGGCGTGGGCAAAACCGTTCTGCTCGACAGAATACGCGAGGACGCCGAGCAGAACGGCATACACGCCCTCCGAATCGAGGCGCTCGAAAATCGGTCTCTGCCCTCGATTCTAGCCCCACAGCTTAGGATCGTCTTGCTGAAGCTCTCGACCGGGGAGGCGGCGCGGCTGGCGCGGCGCGCTCTGGGCGCGCTCGCCGGATTCGCCAACGCGCTCAAGGTGAAGTACCAAGACATCGAAGTTGGACTGGATCTGAACCCCGAACCCGGCCTTGCGGACAACGGCGACTTGGAGACGGACCTTCAGGACCTGATGGGGGCTGTCGGAGAAGCCGCCCGAGCGGATGGAAGCTGCATCGTCTTGCTGGTGGACGAGCTTCAGTACGTCAAAGAGGACGAGCTTGCCGCGCTGATTACCGCTCTGCACCGTATAGCTCAGCGCCAGCTTCCCGTTACGATGGCTGGCGCCGGTCTTCCCCAGATACGCGGACGCTTGGGCAGGGCCAAGTCCTACGCTGAAAGGCTCTTCGAGTTTCCCGAAATCGGCGCTCTCTCTCCTGAAGACGCCAAGCGCGCCATCGCCAAGCCCGCGCTGAAGGAGGGCGTGAAGATAGAAGCGCGCGCGCTGGACGCCATCGTAGAGAACACTGGACGCTATCCGTACTTCCTTCAGGTGTGGGGCAAGCATGTATGGGACGCAGCCGAGCGCTCCCCCATCACGTACTCGAATGTGGAATCGGCATCCAAGCAGGTGGTGACGGACCTCGACGAGAGTTTCTTTCGCGTGAGGTTCGACAGGCTTACGCCGACCGAGAGGCGATACCTGCGCGCTATGTCGGAGATGGGCCCCGGCCCGCACCGCTCCGGCGACATAGCTCACGCTCTGGGACGGCGCGTTACGTCTCTGGCGCCCACTCGCAGCCAGCTTATCTACAAGGGCATGATCTGGAGTCCAAGCCACGGGGACACTGCGTTCACCGTCCCAATGTTCGATGAGTTCATGCGGCGCATCATGCCCGGGGATGACTGGCGCTAGGCGCTCGTCTCCTTCGGCGTCTCGGCGTTTCGCTCTCGGACTAGGGCGGCTTTCAGCGCGGATTCGATCTCTTCCAGCGTCTCGGCGTTTCGCTCTCGGACTAGGGCGGCTTCCAGCGCGGGCTTGGCGACGTCCCCGCCTATGCGTCCGAGCGCCCACGCTGCGTGAGACCTCACGAGCGCATCTTCGGAGTGGAGGGCGCGCGCCAGCGCGGGCGCTGCGGACGGGTCGCCTATGTTGCCGAGCGCCACGCATACGTTTCGCTTAAGTCCGCTCAGCTTGGCGCGCCTGATCGGGCTGCCCTCGAATCTCTGTCGGAAGCCGTCCTCGTCCAGCGACAGCAGGGGCAGCAGATCGGGCGCGTCGAAGTCGTGGCGCTTCCCGAAGTCCGCCTCGCGGCTGGATGCGGCTTTGCGGTTGACCGGGCAGACCTCTTGGCATATGTCGCAGCCGAACACCCAGTCGCCCATCAGCGGGCGCAGGGGCTTGGGAATCGCGCCGCGCAGCTCTATGGTGAGAAAAGAGATGCACTTGCGGTTGTCGATGACGTAGGGGGCCACGATCGCGTCCGTGGGACAGGCGGGGATGCAGCGGACACACTCGCCGCACGTCTTCTTCAGCGGGCGGTCGGGCTTCAGCTTCAGGTCGGTGACCACCTCGGCGAGGAATACCCATGAGCCATGTGTGGCGGTCAGTATGTTGGTGTTCTTCCCGAACCAGCCCACGCCTGCGCGCTCGGCGGCGGCTCGGTCGTTCATTGGGCCGTCGTCCACGAAGTAGCGCGCTCTGAGCGGCGCGCCTGCGACTTCGGGCATTTCGCGGATGAACCGTCTCACCCTGCTCTTCATCAGGCTGTGGTAGTCGCGTCCCCAGGCGTATCTCGCCACGCTCCCGCGCGGGACATCGGAAGCGTGCGGCGGCTCGGTCGTCTTGTAGCTCATGGCGAGCGATATGACCGAGCGCGCGCCTTCCAGCAGGGTCTTGGGGCGGTTCATGCGTCGAACGCGCTCCTCCGTGTACCAGTGGAGGCCGTCCATCAGCCCGCTGCGCACGCGCTCGGCGGCGGCGGCCTCGTCTCGGACGAACGGCGCGGCGTCCGTGATGCCGACCCGGTCGAAGCCGATGGAGAGGGCTAGGGATTTTATGTCTTGCTCGATGGTCACGGGTCTCTTGCGGTGATTGTACACGATCTCCATGAATCGGGGAGTCGTCCAAGATGGGGGCGCGGTCGCAGGTTGACAAAAAGCGGAGGTGAGATATATACCCTGACAATTGACCAAATATCCCTTCAGGGCATATCATAGTCGAACGTACTGTCAAGGAGAGGTGGGCTTTATGGCTGGCGATGGTCTCAGGGTTCGGTTGGAGTACTGTCAGCATTGAGGCCACGCTCTGCGCGCCGCCTGGATGGCGGGAGAAGCTCTCAGTCGCAGCGGCGAGCATATCGCGGAGTTCACGCTGGTTCCCAGCTCGCACGGCAAGTTCCACATCTTCGTAGACGGCGAGCTGGTGGCATCGCACCAGCACCTGCCGGACGCGCATCTGTTCCCCGATCTTCAGGACATGATGGCCGCTATTCTCGCCCGTCTGTGAGCGCAGGCGCGGCGCGCCCGTGTTCCACACATGCCATCCAGCACGTCCACACCAGCCCAGTGGGGGTTTCTGCACTATGAGGGTTTCCCGTCTCAGAGAGCTTCGGCGAGTATATGGATTCGATGAGGTGGCGATAGCGCCAGGCTCGATAACGATAAACCCCGAGCTTACCAGCACGGACTTCTCGGTGGACGGCATAACGCTCTCGACCCCCGTTCTGGGCGGGGCGATGGACGCGGTTTCGTCTCCCGAATTCGCGGGGGAGATGGACAGGCTCGGCGGCATGGCGGTTACCAACATGGAGGGCGTCCACAGCCGTTACGAAGACCCGCAGGCGGTGATCGAGGAGATAGTGGGGACGCCGCAGGCGGAGGTGACTTCGCTGCTTCAGAGGGTATATTCCGCCCCCATCCGAGAGGATCTGATCGGCGAGCGGGTGGACGAGATAAAGCGGAGCGGCGCCAAGTGCGCCGTTTCGTTTACTCCAGCGCGCACGAAGAGGCTTGCTCCGCTGGCCGCGGAGGCGGGCGCGGACGTGATCGTGGTGCAGTCCACCGTCACCACGGCGCGGCACGTATCCAAGAGCGCGCGCGGGCTGAGGTTTCCGCAGCTGCTGGAGATGGTGGACGTGCCTGTAATGGTGGGCAACTGCGTTAGCTACGAGGTGGCGCTGGAGCTGATGGAGACGGGCATTCACGGCGTGCTGGTGGGCGTTGGGCCGGGCGCGGCGTGTACCACGCGAGAGGTTACGGGCGTGGGCATTCCGCAGGTGACTGCCACGATGGACACGGCAGCGGCGCGGGACGAGTACTTCGAGCGCAGCGGCAGGTACGTTCCCATCATCACGGACGGCGGCATCAGGACGGGCGGCGACCTGTGCAAGGCTATGGCGTCCGGCGCGGACGCGGTGATGATCGGCACGCCGCTGGCGCAGGCGAAGGAGGCGCCGGGCAAGGGCTACAACTGGGGCATGGCGAACCCCGACCCCAACCTGCCGCGAGGCACGCGGGTAGAGGTGGGCGTCAAGGGAACGCTGGAGCAGATACTGTTCGGGCCCAGCTCCGTAGTGGACGGGACGCAGAACCTCGTGGGCGCGCTGAACATATGCCTAGGGATGGTGGGCGCGGAGAACATCCGCGAGATGCACGAGGTGGCGGAGGTGGTGGTCGCGCCCTCGATCAAGACGGAGGGCAAGCACCACCAGCTGGGGCTGGAGTAGGGGCGGATTCGAGCCGGCGCAATCATGCGCGAAAGTTCCATAGAAGGCGCTCTCTGCTCGAGATAGTATTCATGTTAGAGCCTCTTAGAGCCTCAAGGAGAAAGCCGTGGGAACGGCAGAATGGATCGGAGTGATATCGGTGGCAGGAGCGGCGGTGGCGGTTACGATCGCCATAGTTGCAATGTGGACATCGATCCAAGGCAAGATAGACAGGCTCCAGGACAGCATGGGAGAGCGTATCGACGGCATGGGAGATCGTATCGACAGCATGGGGGCTCGTATCGACGACATGGGGGCTCGCATCGACGACATGGGGGCTCGCATCGATGGCATGGGAGATCGCATCGATGGCATGGGAGATCGCATCGACGGCATGGGAGATCGCATCGACGGCATGGGAGATCGCATCGACGGTGTGGGATCCCGCGTCAGCCAAGCGGAGCTAGATCAGGCTAGGCTCAACGGGGTGAACAGCGTGCTGATGCAGCAAACTCACACTCACGAGTCTGAAACGGCTCAGTAAGCGACGATCTATGTCAACGACTGCCCAACTCGACCGCTTCTGAGAATTGGCAATTTTCAATACGAGAAACCTCTTGACCTATGCGCCCAAATGTTCTATTATCTCGATGATAGAGATTCGGGAAGAGGAATTGCAGGCATGTTCCCCAACAAAATAGAGGTCAACGTTTCAGACTCACTCATAGAGCTCGGACGCCCCGATTCAGAGCAATTCTGCCCCATAGCGTTGGCATTCCGTGAGGTGTTCACGTCAAAGGTCGTGCAAGTCTGGGTAGTGGGTAAGTGGGGGGTCGTAGAAAGCGAGGAGGGGATGGCTGCGTACATCTTGCCTGACTGGATAAGGGATTGGATGTGGGAGTTCGACACCAGCGGGGTCGGGGATCCCGTAGAGTTTGCCGCAGTGAAAGATGCAATCCAGAATTTGAGGTGGTGAATATCCGCTTCGAGCGCAACAGTCGGAGAGCAGTATGAGAAGAAACACTAGAACGTGGCCAGTTTTCAGCGTCAATACACGGAGGTCTCGAATCGACCCCAGCCCGCCCTACCAAAGAGGGCTAGTCTGGTCGAGGAGCAAGAAGCAGCTGTTCATTGATTCCTTGATCCGAGACTTTGACATTCCGAAGCTGTACCTGAGAAGGACAGATGACGCCAACTCTCAGTACGAATGGGAAGTGGTGGATGGACAGCAGAGACTGAACGCTATCTGGGAATTCTTGGGGAACGAGTATCCTGTCTCGAACGACGCGGCTCCCGTGGGCAACCACAGAATCGGCGGCAAACTCTTCAAGGACCTCAATGCGAACGTCCAAGAGCAGCTTCAGGGATACGAGCTTAACATCGTCGAACTCGAAGAGTCCGAGGACCAAGAGATCGAAGATATGTTCATTCGTCTCCAGAGTGGAATGCCGTTGAACGCCGCTGAGAACAGGAATGCGATTTCTGGCCCCATCAGAGACTTCGTTAGGAACGTAGCGTCGACGCACCAGTTGATAACTGATTCCATCGCTTTTCCCAACAGAAGATTCGCGCACGATGAAATCGTGGCTCAGATGCTGATGATCGAGATAAACGGCGGCCCCGCCCCAGTCACGTCATCCAGACTCAGAGCGATGTACGAAAACGGAAGCCGCTTCAACGAGAGATCCGCTTCTGCGAGCAAGTTCAAGAGAGTCTTGAACTTCCTTGCCCAATCGTTTCCTGAGAAGTCTCCGGAACTGACCAAGACGAACGTTCTTTCCCTCTATACCGTCGCCTCTGAATCACTGAGCAAGTACGCGATTTCCAATAGGGCGAAGAGCTTCGGCAAGTGGTTCGTGGATTTCGAGAAACGGCGCAAAGAGCATCAGGAAAAGCCCGAAGACCAGATAGAGCCAGAAATGTACTCCTACCAGTTGGCGATACTTCAGGCGAGTGCGAGCGAACCCTCTCAGAGAGAACGTCGACGTGTGCTGATCGAAGACCTGCTTACATACATGCCAGACCTGCGTCTGCTAGACGATCAGCGTCTGTTCACCAGTGAGCAGAGAGCATCCATCTTTCGCAAGTCGAACGGCAAATGCGCTGATCCATCCAGCAATCCCGACTGTGTGGGAAAGTGCGTGTGGGATAACTTCCACGCCGACCATATCGTTCCTTACTCATCAGGAGGCAGGACGGTCGTAAACAATGGACAAGTGCTGTGTCCGAGCTGCAACTTGAAGAAATCGGATAGCCACTAGGTTATCCGCGCAACCAAAAGAACGCCCCCTCTCGCAAGGGGGCGTTCTACTTGATCGAGGCTGATCCGCGCTCAGGCGACTTTCTTCTTGTTGGCGGCGTACTCCAGCAGCTTCGACAGCCGACTGGGGTCATCGAGGTCTTTCATGTAGCCGCACTGAAGGCACTGCGTGTAGCTGCCGTACATGTCTCGGTTCGCGTGCAGGTCTCCTCCGCATCTTGGGCAGGCTCTTAGTGTGAGCATTTCGTCCTCCCTCCGATCTCGGCGCGCGCGGGAGTCCATCCCCTCGGCGCGCCATTGGCGATTAGCTAATGTGACTGGATTTCAGTATATCTCTTGACACGGCTCGTATCAATGCGTATCATCGTATCATCACTGTTTCGGCTCGTTCGAACAGTACAACGCCACAGGGTCAGAATAGGTTAGCGTCCTCCCGGCGCGGGCGGGCGCGGGGAGTGTGAAAGGGCCATGCAGGAAGGTGTCTACGTCATAAGCGTCGCCGCGCGCATTCTGGACATGCACCCCCAAACTTTACGAAAATACGAGAGGGTGGGGCTGATAATGCCCTCGCGCACGCTGGGGATGTCTCGGCTGTACTCGGACGAAGACATAGCGCGGCTGAAGCTCATCAAGCATCTGGTGGACAACCTGGGGCTGAATCTGGCGGGCGTTCGGGTAGCCACGAAGCTGTTCAACCGAATGATCAGGATGAAGGCGCAGCTGGCGCAGCTCGAAGGGCAGCAGCTCAGAGACGCGCTCAACGAGAGCCTTGACGATATGTTCGAGGTGCTTTCGGGCTGAATATGCCCTGCGGCGAACACATACACACATGGACACATGGACACACGGACATATATACAGGCAGGCAGGCAGACAGACAGAGGAGGAAGCGGCCAGATGACGGAAGAGCGACAGTCGGACGAGAGCCTGACGATCGAGGAGGGTATGGACTGCGAGCCGGACGAGACGGCTCGGCTTCGGGCGCTCCTCGAAGAGGCGGAGCGCGAGAGGGAGCAGTTCAAGTCCATGGCGCTGCGCTTCAGGGCGGATCTGGACAACTACAAGAAGCGCGCGGCTCAGGAGATGTCCGATACGAAGGAGCGCGCCAACGCGCGGCTGCTGCTCAAGCTGATCTCGGTGGCTGACGACTTCGGCCGCGCGCTCAGCCACATGCCGGAGGACACGCTCGACGTGGGCTGGCTGGAAGGTGTGCGGCTGGTGCAGCGGAGTATGGAGAGCGTGCTTCGCGCGGAGGGAGTCGCGCGCATCGAGGCAGTCATAGGCCAGCCCTTCGACGTGAGCGAACACGAGGCTGTCTTCTTCGAGCCAACGGACGAGGTGGACGAGGGCGCGGTGGCGCGGGTCGTCCGAGACGGCTACAAACTTCATAATCGCGTGCTGAGAGCGGCGCAGGTCAGCGTTGCGCAGACGCCGCCCCAGCCAGACAACCAGACCAGTCAGCAACAGGAGACGCAGTAGATATGCCAAAGATACTCGGAATAGACCTCGGCACGACGAACTCGTGCATGGCAGTCATGGACGGGGGCGAAGCGCGGGTGATAGAGAACGCGGAGGGGGGACGAACCACGCCGTCCATGGTCGCGGTCAATCCACGCTCCAGCGAGCGCTACGTAGGCACGACGGCGAAGCGCCAAGCAGTCACGAACCCGGAGAACACGGTGTTTTCCATCAAGCGATTCATGGGACGCCGATTCGAAGACCCCAACGTCCAGAGAGACATCGGCCTGATGCCGTACAAGATAGTGCGCCACTCGAACTCGGACGCTCACGTGGAGATGGCGGGGCAGAGCCACGCGCCGCCGGAGATCGCGGCGATGGTGCTTCAGAAGATGAAGCAGGACGCGGAGGCGAACCTGGGGGAGGCTGTGACGCAGGCTGTGATCACGGTTCCGGCCTACTTCGACGACAGCCAGCGCAACGCCACCAAGGACGCGGGGCGGATAGCGGGCTTGGAGGTGCTGCGGATCATCAACGAGCCTACGGCGGCATCGCTCGCCTACGGGCTGGACAAGAAGAGCGACGAGAAGATAGCCGTCTACGATCTGGGAGGCGGCACGTTCGACATCACCATACTGGACATAGGCGACTCGGTGGTCGAGGTGATGGCGACGAACGGCGACACTCATCTGGGCGGCGACGACTTCGATCAGCGAATCATAGACTGGATAGCGGAGGAGTTCCAGAAGGGGCAGGGCATAGACCTGAAGCACGACCGCATGGCGCTCCAGCGTCTGCGCGAGGCCGCCGAGCGCGCGAAGATAGAGCTTTCGACGCTGATGCAGACGGAGATCAACCTGCCGTTCATCACAGCGGACGCATCCGGACCCAAGCACCTGATAATGAGCCTGAGCCGTTCGAGGATGGAGCAGCTGGTTGGCGATCTGGTGCAGCGCACGGTGGAGCCGTGCCGCAAGGCGCTGAGCGACGCGGGCGTTTCGGCTTCGGAGATAGACGAGGTGGTTCTGGTGGGCGGCATGACGCGGATGCCCGCCGTTCGGGAAGCGGTGGTCGCGCTGTTCGGCAAGGAGGCGCACCAAGGGGTGAACCCGGATGAGGTGGTAGCCATAGGCGCGGCGATACAGGCGGGCGTCTTGCAAGGGGACGTTCAGGATATTCTGCTGCTGGACGTGACGCCGCTGACGCTGGGCATAGAGACGCTGGGCGGCGTGTCCACCGGGCTGATCACGCGCAACACCACCATACCCACGTCCAAGAGCGAGACGTTCACCACCGCCGCCGACAACCAGATGAGCGTTGAGGTTCACGTGGTGCAGGGGGAGCGCGCGATGGCGAGGGAGAACAAGTCTATCGGCAGGTTCGTTCTGGACGGCATCCTGCCCGCGCCGCGCGGTATGCCGCAGATCGAGGTGGCGTTCGACATAGACGCCAACGGCATTCTGAACGTGTCTGCGAAGGACAAGGGAACGGGCAAGGAGCAGCGCATCACGATCACGGCAAGCTCGGGCCTCTCGCAGAGTGAGATCGAGGATATGGTATCGGACGCGGAGCGCTTCGCCAAAGAGGACGAGCGCAAGCGGCAGGAGGCGCAGACGCGCAACAACGCGGAGAACGCCGCCTACGCCGCCGAGAGGATGATCAACGACAACGCCGCCAGCATTCCCGAAGATCTGAAGTCGGAGGTCGAGGGCAAAGTCGCCGCGCTCAGGTCGGCGCTCCAGCAGGACGACATAGCGCGCATCGAAGCCACGAACGGCGAGCTTCAGGAGTCGCTCCAGAAGGTGGGCCAGGCGGTCTACAGCCAAGCCGGAGGCGCGCCGGGCGCGGACGCGGACGCGCCGCCTTCGGGCGAACATGGGCCAGCGGACGACGACAACACGGTGGAGGGGAAGTTCCGAGAGGTGTAAGGGGGGCCGGAGCGCCGCCGCTTCCGCGCCTTCTCGGAGTGTGAGCGGCTCGACGGCTCCGGGACGCCGTCCAAGCCCCGCTCGATGTCTAGCCATGCAAGAGGGCGTCCGACATGGGCGCCCTCTTTGCCCGGGAGCGGTTTTGGACCAGCCTTCAGCCGTCCCCAAGCCGCAGGACGCGGCTCAGGGACATACGGCGGATGAACCAGATTACGCCCAGTATGATGGCGGTGAAGATGGCTGCCATTGCGCCGTAGGTGAACAGGAGGTTCTGCCAGCCGACTTCTATGACGAAAGGCGGCAGCACCCGAGCGCCGCGCTCGTCGTGGGCGAGGAAGGGCATGATCGCCGCGCCCAGCCTGCCGCCCATCCACGTTCCGAGCGCCATGCCAGCCGCGATCACGAGCGCCTGCTCGAGCCACATGAGCGATACGAGCTGGCGCGTGGAGAAGCCCATGGTGCGCATCAGCGCGAACTGAAGCTCGCGGTTCCTGAAAGATATGTAGGCGTGGACAAGGAAGCCCAAGCCGCTCAGTATGAGTATCGCGCCGAAGGCTATCAGCAAGAGCGCCTTCCAGCCCGCCAGCACGAGAGGGTCGTACTGCGCGGACTCCAAGCTGGCTTCGGTGTCGATCACCGTGGAGACTTGAAAGGGTCTGCCGTCCCGAAAGCGGTCTAGGAGTCTCTTTCGCTCGTCTCCGCTCAGGTCGGTCTTCAGCCACACCTCGTTCGGGTTGACCTCTCCTCGCATCAGCCCCAAGTTGGCATGGGCGCGCACGGTGTCGAGGTCTGCCAGAATGAAGCTGTCGGTGTAGCTGTCCAGCGTGGGGAAGAAGTCTATGGTGTCTGCCAGCAGGACGTTCAGCCTGCGCCCTCCGATGTAGACCTCGATCTCGTCGCCTATCGAGCCGCCGAATCTCCTGAAGAACGATGCGCTGGCGACCACCGGCACGGGCGCGGGTTCGGCTTCCGGCGATACGCCGCGCGCGACGTTGGCGCGTCCCGCGCTCCACGCGAACATGAGCGAGCCATCTCCGCGCGCCGATACCGTCGACCAGCGCGCCCTGTCCTGCCGAGAGTCCGATGTCTCTCTCAGCACGTGCCAGTCTTCGATGTCGCTGAAGTCTTCGAGAACGGCTGTCTCTCCGTTGGATCGGCGCGCGCGAACGGTGTCTATCAGGATGGAGCCGGGGCGCAAGCCAAGCTCGATGTCGGTCTCCGCTACGGCGATGGACACCAGCGAGAACGGGCGCGCTGGGAACAGCCCGAACCTGACGCTGCGCCCCTCGAACAGCTCGGCGCTGTACAGCCGCCAGCTGCCGGACTCGATGAAGCCGAGCCGGTAGGTGAAGTAGCGTCCGTTGGCGTCTCTGAGCCGCGCCGCTGCTCCGAGCGAGGGGTGCGGGCGGTCTGCCTTCATCAGAACCTGTATGGCGCGGGCGTCGTCAGGCAGGGGAATGCCCAGCGGCAAGTCTTGTTCGTCGAGACGCGCCATCAGCTGCGGCAGCGGATCGCCTGCGAAGTCTTGTCTGAACCATGCCACGTCCGCTATGCGCTCGGAGTCTACGGCGAGGACGTCGAAGGTCGTGTCTCCGCCGCGCATGGAGCGATGCGATCCTATAGAGCGCATGGCGGGCGCGACCGCCTGAACGCTGGAGATGTCTTCGTATGGCTCGACGAAGGGCCTGGAAGTCCCCCTGTTGTTCAGTGACACGCTGGACAGCCTGACGTCTGCGCCGGATGCGTACAGGGCGCGCTCGGTGAAGCTGCGCGTGAGCGTTCCTCCAAAGCTGGCGGCGAAGATGCCCAGCCCGGACATGAGTATGAGCAGCAGCGCCAGCCGCGCGTAGTGGGTGGGGCTGCGCGACATCTGCCACAGCCCCATGACGAGGCCGGGGGCGAGATGCGGCGCGAGCAGACGGCTTGCCAAGCTCATCACCAGCGGGAACAGCCTGAGCAGCACCATAGCGGCGGCGAGCAGGGTTACGGCGGGGACGGCAAGCAGCAGCTGGTTCACTGCCACTTCGCCCAGAAGGTTGGTGGCGGCGAGCGACCCCTGCTCGGTGAGCTGGCGAAACAGCACGATGCCGAGCGCGAGCAGCATTACGTCTATGTAGTATCGCTGAAAGAAGGTCAGGCGCGAGGGCCTTGCCGACTCCTGCCTGCCCCGCGAGATCGAGGAGCGCGACATGGCATAGGCGGGGATCATCAGCGCGCCGAAGCTGAGGACGCCGCCTAGTATGCTCATGACGAACGCGCCCCTCGTGAGTCTGACGGGCAGCATGGAGCCGCCGCTCAGGTCAGAGAAGCCGGGCGCGTATCCGAGCATACTTATCAGCAGGGCGGCAAGGAAGGGCGCCGCCGCTATCGCCAGTGCGGCTATGGTGACGCCCTCCAGCGCGAACACGATCAACACCTGCCGCTCGGTTGCGCCGCGTCCCTGAAGCAGGGTGATCTCGGCGCGGCGCTGCTCTGCCACCAGAGACGAGAGCGTGACCACGTAGTACAGCACCACCACCGCTATCAGGATCAGCACCACGAACATCTGAAGTCTGGTGAACAGCAGCCGCCTGTCGTAGACGGCCAGCGCGTCATCCAGATCCGTTATCTGGCGGTAGCTCAGAAAGACGCTGGTCATGCTGCGGCGCATGAGCGCTATGGACTGGCGCGCTGCGGCGGCGTTGGATGCGTCTAGCCGCCCCTGATCCACCATCAGCATCCAGCCGTAGTTGCTGTTCATATCGGTGAACGCCGCGCCCACTCCATCGAGCAGAGTATCTTCGGACACGAGGAACGGCGCCGTTCTGAAGCTGCCGGCGCTGAAGGTGTGCAGTATCTCGTCGTTGAAGCGCCAGATGGGATGCTCGGGATCCAGCCGCCTGTAGACGCCGGTGATCAGCGCGGAGGCGTGGGGCGTGGTCTCGTTCCAGTGCGGGACTGCGGAGAGGGTGTCGCCCACGCCCGCGCCGAGCATCGCCGCCGCGTCATCCGGGATCATCGCCTCGATCGCCAGGGGGCGGCCGTCGTGGGTGAAGCTCGTCAGCGGCGCGGGCATCCTGCCGCCGGGCAGTATCTCTATCTTGTCTTCGATTTCGTGAAGAAACTGAAAGTACGCGCGCGAGTTGTCTTCGCCGGCGAGATGCTCCATGCCTGTCGCAGTCATAAAGAAAGTCGCGCTTCTGCCGCCGCGCTGGACGTCTTCGAGCAGCCAGCCCAGCCTGCTGGCGTATTCGCGCTCCATGAAGCCGCGAACCGCTTGGTACTCATCGCGGCTGGTCGGGCCTTTGGTCGTCTTGGTGAGGACGTGCAGATCCATGGGGTCGTGTTTGGACAGCGCGGATCTCAGCGCCAGCTCGCGCAGTGAGTCGAAGTAGATGACCGTTCCAGCCATGACAGCGGACGCCAGCACGACCCCGATTACGACCGATGAGAGCAGCCGCCAGTTGGCGAGGCTGCGCCTTGCCACCATGGGCCACGCGGACAGTATGCGAACGAGTGTCTGGACGCTCAATCTACTCCTCCATCCGAGACAGCCGCCGGAGATCGAGGCTGAAGACTCGTTTGCCGAAGGTCAGCGCGGACGCGGCGAATATGGCGATCAGCGCGGCGTACAGCGCCCCCATGAGCATCCAGTCGGTGGTGAGTATGAAAGGCGGCAGAGCGCGGCCGCCGCTCTCGGTTACTGCCACCGCCGAGACCGTTATTCGGCTCATCTGAAATCCAGCCCACGCGCCCACTCCCAAGCCCACGAGCGCCAGTGTCATATGCTCGACCGCAACTAAGCCAACAGTCTGGGCGCGGCTGAAGCCGAGCGATCTCAGCGCGCCCATCTCGCCCTCGCTGCGCTGCGCAAACGCCAGCAGATATACGATGTAGCCCAGCGCGGCGATGAACAGCGCCACTCCCAGCGCGACCAGCGCCATAGTGCGCCATCCGGCGGAGATGAGAGGGTCGCGGGCTTGCGCCGCCAGCTGAGCTTCGACGCCCATGGCGCTGCCCCGACCGCGCACGAGCCTATCCACCTCCTGCAAGACCGCTGCGCCGCTGCCCGGCTTCGTGTTCAGGAACAGCTCGTTCACGGCGGCGCCTCCGAGGGGGCTGAGCGCGTCTACGTAAGAGAGCAGGGTTTCGATATCGAATATCAGGAAGCCTCCGCCCGATGGGTTCATAGTGGGGAAGTAGCTCACCTCGCCCCTGACCACGACGGGAACGATTCCGCCGGGCAGGTTCACCAGCAGCCCGCTTCCAACGGCGGCGCCGGTGGCTGCCACGAACGAGGAGCTGGCGAGCGCGGGTATGAAGCCGTGTCCGCCGGAGCGGTAGATGCCGCGCACTCCGTTATTGGTCTCCTTGCCGAACGTGAACAGAGCCGCGCCGTCCCCGGAGTACGCCCCCTCGGACACGCGCTCGATCTCGTCCGTGCCTATCGCGGTGGTCGGCAGCGGCAGCCAGCTCATCGCCCCCTCGAACCCTTCCAGAATCGTAGTCTGGCCGGATGCGCGGGATACTGCCTGAAGGTCGTCGAACATCACCTCGCCCACGGTTCCGACCGCTCCGAAGCCCGGCTCGTTGATCTGGATGGACACCACGCTCAGCGGCTGCGCCAGACCGTCGGGAACGTCCGCGCCCATCAGACTCCATCGCGCATCGTCCAGCTCGCCGAAGCTCAGCGTGTCCGAGCGTCCGTTCGCGTCCTGCACTACCACCCAGAGGAATACGAGCGGATAGAACATGGCGGGCTTGACCCACATCCGAAGCCTGCCCGTCCCGCGCGGCGCGGGGATGGCGCTCAGCGGCTTGCCGCTGTCCAGTCTGCTCAGCGCCTGATCTAGGGAAAGCTCGGCGAAGTCCTCCCTGAACCATGCGTCGAAGCCGTCCTTTTCCAGCGCGAGGTACGAGAAGCCAGGCCCGCCATCGCCAGCGCCGACTCTGCCCCGCCCCCTGAGCGCGATGGTCATGGACTCCACTTCCGCAATTTCGCCGAACGTTCTATCCAAGCTGCCGTCCCGACGGCCGACGTGGGGCTGAAGCGAGGAGACGCGGACATCCGCGCCCACGCTGTATCTGACCCGCTCCTCGTAGCTTCGGTCGAGCGTGGCGCCGACGGTGGTGGCGAGTACTCCGATGCCTCCGGCGAGGACGAGCAGAAGCACGAGCCAAGAGTATCGAAGGGGATTGCGCGCCATCCGCCACATGCTCATCGAGACCCACGCGGGGGCGCGTCTGGACAAGCTCGCCAACAGGTGGAATACGATCTGCGCGGGAACGAGCGCGGCGAGAGCGACCGAGCCGATGAACACGAAGGCGGGCGCGTCCGGATCGGGCGGTCTCACGTAGAAGAACGCCAGCGCCAGCGCGGCTTGGAGCGCGCCCCAAAGCGCGAGTGACAGCCGTCCTCCCGATGTGGCGGTCAGCCAGTACGCCGCGCCGAAGCCGCCGAGAAGCGCGGCGTGGGGAATCCAGCCGGTTGGGTCTCCGGACTGGAAATCGGCTATGCCAATAGCCGCCGCCAGCGCGGGGAGGGTAACGGCGGCAGAGGCATGAACGAGCAGTGGCGATTCGCCGCTGACGTATCTTACGAACATCGGAAAGATGCGGAAGAACAGCAAGCCGACAGTCATCAGGAACAGCACAGGGGCGATCAGCAGCGCCTCGTTGACGTCCGGCTGTCCGAACAGGCTGCCGGAGACCAGCTCGCCGCGCGCCTGAAGCTCCCAGAACAGCGCGCCGCCAACTACGAGAAACATGATGTCTATATAGTATCTCTGGACGAGCGGCATGGTCGGAGGGCGCGCCGACATCATGCGCTGGGCGGTCAGCCCGGCTCTCGCGCCGAGTACGCCGGGAACGACGAATACGATCAGGCACAGGATGGCGGACACGGCGGCGGCGGCGAATGGAAGCCAAGTGGGGCTGACGGGCAGAGGCCCCCCGTTCGTTATATGCGAGAAGTACGGCAGGAACCCGACGAGCCACACGGCGAGCGTTGCAGGAATGGGGGCGATAACCGCCGCCGCCAGCACCAAGATCGCGCCCTCGCCGAGGTACAGCTTGGAAAGATGCCAGCCGCTCGCGCCGCGACTTCTGAACAGCGCAACGTCGCTCTCGCGGTTCGGGGCGAGGTAAGACACGATCATAAACAGGAAGTACAAGACGGCGACAGCCATGACCGCCATTAGCAGAAGAAGCGGCACGCTGGACAGGAAGCTGTCGAAGCCGAATCGGGCGAGCATGATGTCTATGCCGCTAAAGACGAAGGCGTCTGGCAGCGAGATCGAAAGCTCCTCGCGCAGGGCGTCCATGCTGGAGCGCATCTCGTCGCGCGACCACGCGCTGAGCGCGGCGGAGTCTATGTCGCTGTACCACGTCGAATCGACGGTCGCGCCCGGGAATGCCGCTCTTGCCGCGCCAACCAGCGCGCCGCCGCTCACGAACATGCCGAGCGCCGGCTCGGAGGTTTCAGTCGTCTGTCCCTCCGCGTTCGGGATGCGAGGAAAGAGGAACGTTTCGGCATCGTTTCGCCAGTACGGTTCTTCGGCGTCTTTGGCTTCCACTATCCCCACTATCCGCGCCGACACCTTCAGGGGCGAGTCCATGGATGGCGCTGCCACGACCACGTCTCCGGGGCGCAGCTCGCCGAACTCGGCGGCGGTCCTCGCGCTGACGAGCGCCTCGACCATAGGGCCAAGCGTTCCTCTCAGCAGGGCGTCTTCAGCTGGCCGTCCGTCCACGAACGTGAGATGCGCCGCCACGTCATCGAAAGACTGGAAGAAGCCCTCGACCACAGGCGGGCCGACGTCAGCGCGCTCCGATTCGGGGTCTCCGTCGGGCGGCTCGGCTTCGTCGAGGTCGGACTCTGGAACGCGCGGCAGTGCCATAGCGTAGTACGGCGTTTGCAGATGGCGGCGCGTGGCAAGGGTCAGAGGGGCGAGGCGCGCGGCGACTGCCTCGGACTGCGCGGCGTGGGCATCTTCCAGATCGCTGGAGTCCAGCGGTATGAAATTCGAGATCGTGGTGATTCCGAAGTACGCTTCGCCCTCGCGCGCGACCGCAGAGTCGACCGCGCTGCGGATGCTCTGGCGTTCGAGCGCGTCCAGATACACGGGCGCGGCGGACATCAGCAGCGTGGCGGCGAGTATGCCCAGAAAGACGGTGGACATCAGCCGCCAGTCGGTGATCAGCCGGCGGACGATCAGCCGTATGCTGGTCACGGGATGGGTGCTCGGGTTCAGCTCGCGCCCCCTAGGGGCGTATTCTCGGACGAAAACGCAATCGGCGGCGGAGCGGGCGCCGGCTCCAGCGCAACGGATCGAGCGCAAGCCGGCGCGAACAGCGCGCAAGCCAGCGATGCGATAGGAATTGCCGCCCGTAGTTTCATTTGGCGAATTGTGTAACAGCGCGCGGGCGCAAGTCAATGTTGGAGGGCGCGCCAACGGATTGACAACGGCAAACAGACAGATTATCGTAGTATAATATCAGAATGTTTGTTCAGGAAAATAGGAACGCAGAGAACCCGATTGATGCAAGTCCCACACCCGTTTCCCTATCAGGGCAGCAAGCGAACCGTCGCGCGTCACATACTCCCATTCGTGCCGCGCGACGTCTCGCGCCTCGTCGAACCGTTCTGTGGGTCCGCCGCCATCTCGATAGCCGCCGCCTCTCGAAACATTGCCCGCCATTTTTGGCTCAACGACATAGACCCCGCTTTGATGAATCTCTGGTCGTGGATCATAGACCGTCCCGACGCGCTGGCGTCAGAATACGAGCGACTTTGGAACGAACAGCATCCACACAGAAAGGACTTCTTCTTCAGGATTCGCGACGAATTCAACTCTTCGCGCCAGCCGCCTCATCTTCTCTATCTGCTCGCGCGCATAGTCAAGGGATCGATTAGATACAGCTCGCAGGGGATGTTCAATCAGAGTCCGGACAACCGACGTTCGGGCATGAGGCCGGCGACTATGCGCAAGAGTGTCTCGAGGGTATCTGGCCTCCTTCGCCAAAGGTCGGAACTTTCGAGCTTGGACTTTCGAGAGGTTCTTTCGTCCCTGAAGCAGACCGATTTGGCGTATCTGGACCCGCCCTATCAAGGCACTTCGTTCGCGCGCGACCACCGCTACTATGCGGGCGTCGCCTACGACGACTTGGTGGATGCGCTATCCTACCTGAACGATATGCGGATTTCCTACATTCTGAGCTACGATGGCAGGACCGGCAGTAAAAATCACGGCAAATCCCTCCCGTCATACTTGGCTCTGACTCAGCGCCATATCCATGCGGGGCGATCCAGCCAAGCTACGCTTCTAGGCAAAGACTCGCTAACCGTGGAATCCCTATATCTGTCGCCAGCGCTGACTCAGCGTCTGCGAGACACAGCCTACGAACCCGACTCGGCTAATTTCACCCAGCGGGCTTTGGTATGACCGAACAGCGTTTTCCACCGGGGTTTCTGAATGTACTGCGCGGCGTCTCGGCGAAACGGCCTAGAACCGTAATAGATCACATTCTCGAACATGGGCAGATCACAACCGAAGAGCTGAGAGACGTTTACGGATACAACCATCCTCCACGAGCGATTCGCGACGTTCGGGAACACGGCATTCCAATCGAGACTTTTCGGGTGACGGGATCGGACGGCAGAAGAATAGCCGCTTACAGGTTTGGCGACCCTTCACAACAGCGAGCGACGCAGCTATCCGGAAGAACGGTGTTTCTGTCCGCAATCAAGCGGGCGCTGATCGAAAAATTTGGGATGCGCTGCAACCTGTACATGGACACTTTCCCGGAAAACGAACTCCAAGTCGATCACCGAGTGCCGTTCGAAGTAGCGGGCGAGGGTGAACTGTCTGATGACACGGACGCTTACATGCTTCTATGCGCATCGGCGAATAGGGCGAAATCTTGGACTTGCGAGCGCTGCGAGAACTGGCGTCTTCGCGACGCCGACGTTTGCCGATCTTGCTATTGGGCATTCCCCGAGCGGTATAGCCATGTGGCAATGAGCGACATCAGAAGGCTCGACATAGCATGGCGCGGCGATGAGACGTCGGATTACGAAAGTCTCCGAGAAGACGCGGAAAGATCGGGGGAAGACTTGCCCATCTTCGTCAAGAACGTCTTGCGCTCGCACATTCGGAATCGGGGCAAAGACTAGATGGCTAACTCGGCTCTTCCCTAATCGGTCTCCCGTTCAGCCAGCTGCGAGATGAAGCCGCGCATCCGCGCCAGCTTTTCGCCGGAGTACCAGCCGCCGCCGGAGGAGGTGTAGAGCTCGACAGACCTCAGCGCGCTGAAGCCGAAGCCGCCGGCTATCTGCACTGTCTTGTCGTCCAGGCGAACCGCGCTGTGTCCCCAGCGCGCGTCTCCCACCGACCCGGCGGACTGCCAGCCGCCGACGTCGGGGTCGAACAGCTCCGCCAGCGCCAGCGGCGCAGTCCCATCTCTCGCGCCGCCGACTACGAGCGCGCGTCCGTCCGACAGAAGCGTGGCGGTATGCTCGGACCTGCGCTCCGACATCGCGCCCGCGCCAGACCACTCGCCGATATCGGAGTGGAACAGCTCGGCGCTCGCCAGCGACTTGCCGCTGGCTCCAACGCCGCCGACCACCAGAACCCTGCCGTCCCTCAGCAGTGTGGCAGTGTGGCCATCCCTCGCCTCTGCGAGATCGCCCACGCCTGCCCAACTGTCGCTGGCGGGGTCGTACAGCTCTGACGATGCGCCGCTCAGGTCGTCTTCGCCAACCCCTCCGACCACCAGAACCCTGCCGTCATCCAGCAGCGTGGCGGAGTGTCCCCAGCGCGCGAAGCTGGCTTGGGCTGCGGGTGTCCAGACACCGCTGGCGGGGTCCAGAATCTCCGCGCTCGACATGGCGCGCGATCCGTCCCATCCCCCGATCGCCAGCAGCCTGCCATCGGCGAGTGTGGTGAGTGTGTGGCGGCTTCGCGCCCTGCTCATGTTCTCCATGGGCTGCCACGCTTTGGCGGATGGTTCTAGGATCTCCGCCGTCGCCAGATGCGAAGCGGGCGCGCTCGATCCTCCCGTCACGACGACGCCGCCATCAGGCAGCGCCGCCGCCGCGTGTCCCCAGCGCCCTTCGCTCATGTCAGGTAGGCTCAGCCACTTGCGCGACTCGAAATCGAACGTCTCCACGCTGGCAAGGCTGCGGCCTGCGTGATCCCAGCCGCCGATCAGCAGGGGAGCGCCGCCATCCAGCGCGAGGGCGGCATGGCCCCAGCGAGGCTGGCGAATGGCGGCGGCGGGTTTCCAAGAACCGGAGCCGGGGACGTACATCTCGGTTCGGGTGAGCGAGGAGACGACCCCGGACTTTCCGCCGGAGACTACCACGCTGCCGTTGGCCAGCAGCGTGGCGGCGTGGCCTCTGCGCGGCGCCAGCAGGCTGTCTGCGCGGATCCAGTCGTCCGATGCGGCGTTGTATATCTCCGCCGTGTGAAGAGGCACTGCGCCGCCGCCGCCAACGACCAGCACGCGCCCGCTGTGCAAGAGCGTAGCGGTGTGGTCGGCTCGGGCGTGGCGCATCGCATCCCCAAATGACCACCTGCCGCTCGCAGAATCGAATATCTCGGTGGAGTCGCGCGCCACAGTGCCATCGCGCCCGCCCGCGACGAGGATTCGCCCGTCCGTCAAGACGGTGGCGGAGTGGTCGCTCCGCGCCGTCGCCATAGCGGGCAGGGCGGACCATGCGCCGCTCGCCGGGTCGAATATCTCCACCGAAGCTATGGACGCTCTGCCCTGCGCGCCGCCGACTATCAACATGCTCCCATTCGGCAAGAGGGTTGCGGTGTGGCTCGCTCTGGCGTCCGCCATGTCGGGCGCGGGCGCCCACGTGTCGGAGGCGGGATCGTACAGCTCGGCGCTGGGAGTGGAGACGCCGTCCGTGGAGCCTCCCGCGATCAGCGCGCGGCCATCCGGCAAGAGGGTTGCGGTGTGGTCGGCGCGCGCCACGCTCATGGGCGAAGCTGGAGTCCACGAGTCCGAAGCGGGGTCGTACACCTCCACCGATGCCAGCGTTCGGCTGTCGGACGTTCCGCCCGCGATCATCAGCCGTCCGTCCGTCAGGAGGGTTGCCGTGTGGCGCTCTCTCGCGTCCTGCACTGGAGCGCGAAGCGTCCATACCCCAGTGGAGGGGTCAAGAGACTCGACGGTCGTCAGGTCGTCATCTGCTCCAGCGCCTGCGACGGCGAGTATCGTGTCGTCGGGCATCAGGGTTGCGGTGTGATTCGAGCGCGCCTCGCTGGTGCCGGCGGGGGCGACGAGGGAGGCGGCAGGCGGCGGGGGCGAAGGGGTGGGAGCAGTCTGCGCGGGGATCGGCGTCTCGTCTTCGGATACGGGAGTGTAGCACGCCAGTACAAGGCACGCGCAGACCGACAGGGCAGCCAGAATGGACGCCCGCAGCTTCATCAGTCGCGTCCTCGCCGCAGGCTGCGCCCCGCCAGCGCGCCAGTGTTTTCGCCGCGCTCGATGACCACCTCGCCATTGACGATCACGTACTCTATTCCCACGGGGTATCGCTTGGGGTGTTCGCGTGTGGCGTGGGTTTTTACGGTGTGCGGGTCGAACGCCACTATGTCCGCCTTGAAGCCGTCTCGCAAGATGCCGCGATCTCGCAAGCCGAGACGCTGCGCGGGGAAGGACGTCATCTTGCGTATGGCTTCGGGCAGGCGCAGATGTCTTTCGGCGCGCACGAACTCTGCGAGGACTATGGGGAAGCAGCCATACGTTCGCGGGTTCGGATACTCTCCGAAGAGTATGGCATCGGACGCTATCATGCCCGCCGGATGTGATACGAAGGCGGGCAGTGTGTGCGGGTTGGTTCCGAGTCCGACGGTGGATATGCCCAGATTTTCTTCGAGAAGCAGATCGAACAGCGCATCCGCCGCATCCTGGCCGCGCATTTCGGCTATGTCGGTTATCAGTCTGCCGTCGTACTGGCGGTTCTGGGGCTGGGTGAAGTTGGTCAGCCAGTTGTTTTCGAGCCTGTCGCCCGCAAGCTCTCCAGCCATTCGCGCGCGGTCGTCGGGGTCGCGCAGGGCTGCCATCAGCCGCTCTGGGCCTCCGTCTTTTGCCCAGAATGGCAGCCCTATGGTGACGGTGGTGCCAGAGTAGGGGTAGGTGTAGCAGTCGAAGGTAACGTCCATGCCCTCGGCGCGCGCGTCCTCCACGAGGCCGAGATAGTCGAGGTGGCTGCCGACGCCCTGCGCGCTCTGGCGATAGTGGGTCAGGTGTACGGGGACGCCGGAGCGCCGCCCGATGTCGAGCGCCTCCTCCCAAGGGGCGAGCAAGCCGCGCGAGCGCAGGCTGGCGCGGGTGTGGGTGTGGTAGAAGCCGCCCATGCTTGCGGCGACCTCGGACAGGGCGACTAGCTCATCGGTGTCGGCGTAGGCTCCGGGCGGGTAGTCTAGTCCGGTGGAGATGCCCCATGCGCCCTCCTCCATGCCCTCGCGTACGACAGCCCTCATGTCGGCGATCTCGGCGTCGGTCGCGGGCCTGTCGCTCCATCCAACGCCCCAAATGCGAACCGGCGAGTTGCCGAGTATGTAGGCGACGTTTATCGCCACAGCGCCATCGTACTTGCCCAGCAGGTCAGCCACGCTCAGCCAGTCGGCGGGCATTGGAGGGTAGCCGTTGAGTCCAGAATCCAGCCAGATGTAGCGGTGAAGCTCGTCCCTCGTCCTGAACGGGGCGTGCGAGATGCCGTCAATGCCCACAAGCTCGGTGGTGACGCCCTGCCGCACCTTCGGGTCGTGATGCGGCTCGCCCAAGATCGTGAGGCCGGCGTGGGAGTGGAGATCCACGAAGCCGGGACAGACCACGAGGCCGGCGGCGTCTATCGTCCGAGCTGCCTCGATGGAGGAAACATCGCCCCGATGGAGCGATATCTCGTCTCCCTGAACACCGACGGCGGCGTGAAAGCCGGGGCTGGCGCTCCCGTCTATGATCAGTCCGTTCACAATGAGAAGGTCGAGCATGTACGATCTAGCTCCTAGATTCGAGCGGCGGCGCGATGGTGTCAGTATAAGGGATGCGCTACCATGTAGGGGGATATACCAAGAGCGATTCAGGGATTCAGGACTGGCTAATGACTACCAACGTGGGCGTGTCCAGCGTGGAGCTGGACGGGCAGAATGTACGTGTCAACTGGAGCGATGGACATGTCTCGGACTTCACGGCGACGTTCCTGCGGCTGAACTGCAGCTGCGCCGAGTGCGTGGAGGAGTGGACGAACCGCCGTCTGCTGGACCCGGCGAGTGTTCCCGCGGATCTGAAGGCGGAAGATTACCTTCGGGTCGGGCGGTACGCTGTGCAGTTTCTCTGGAGCGACGCGCACTACACGGGGATTTATCCTTTCGATACTCTGCGGGGACTGTGCCGCTGCGGAGAGTGTTAGGCGACCGCGAGAAGCGGACAATATACGCGAGAAGTGAGGATATTCACGGTGAACGAAGAACAGCAGTCCAACTCCGATATATGGATGGTCCGAGCCGGCAGAGGCGGCATCCACGCGGCATACTTCCTGAGCGAGTCCATTGTCGCCCTCGGATGGGGCGAGGTGGGGGAGATTCGCGCCGATGACGCCGATGAAGAGATCGCAAGGCGGTTCGACAAGGCATACCCCAACGAAAAACGGGGGGCGCGCAGATCGGGGGCAGGACAGGTCAAAAGGTTCTTCAGAGAAGTGAAGGTCGGAGATCCGGTCGTCACATACGACAACGAGAGCAGGACGTACCACTTGGGCGAGATTCTGTCGTCAGCGGAGCGGAAGCTCCACGCTCCCGAGGGCGGCGAAGAGTGGTTCATGTACTGTAGAGAAGTCAGGTGGACAGACCGAATACCGCGCGACTCGTTGTCCCAATCCACTCGAGACAGCCTTGGACTCCGGATGACGCTCTATCGGCTGCCCGCCGAGCCGAGCGCGGATTTGATGCGACGCGTGTCGGACGCGACGCCGGATGACGCGCAAGACAGCCCGCCGGCGACTGATGACGAAACCATCGACGACGATTTCTACAGTCAGGAGTACATAGACAAGTCCGAGCAGTTCATCGAAGACGCGATAGCGAAACTAGGCTGGGAGGACATTCAAGAGCTGGTAGCCGGCATCATACGTACTATGGGGTACAAGACGAAGGTTTCCAGTCCAGGCCCTGATCGGGGAGTGGATATCTTCGCGTCTCCGGATGGACTCGGTTTTGCGGAGCCGCGAATTTTCGTGGAGGTGAAGCACCGATCCGGAAGTGTTGGCGCTCCAGCCATTCGTTCGTTCATCGGAGGTCGACGCGACGGCGACAGATGCTTGTACGTGAGTACCGGAGGGTTCACAAAGGAAGCGCGCTACGAGGCGGAGCGCGCGCAAGTTCCGCTAACCCTAGTCGCCATCTCCGATCTGCGGGAACTGCTGGTGGACTGCTACGAAACTCTCGATTCGGACATACGCGCTCTGGTGCCCCTGAAGAGGGTCTATTGGCCGATTAGCTGACGGGCTCAGGACACGAACGCGATTTTTCGAGACCGCCAACCATTTGGAAACACGCTCTCAGAACGTCATGGACACTTTGAGCGCGCCGTCTCCTCTGGAATCCGCCAAGTCGAAGGCGTCCTGAACGCGCGAGATTGGGAACTGGTGGGTGACGAACGGCTCCATGTCTATCTCGCCGTTTCGGATGAAGTCCACCGCAAGCTGGAACGCTGGCAAGCCCGGCTCGTCCTGCGCTCCGAATACGGTGTGGAGGTCGAGCCGCTTTCGGAAGAAGGTATCCCAGTCGAATGGGACGCGCTCCATAGTGGGCGGCAGTCCGAAGACGGCGATTCTGCCGAGCGGCTTCACCAGCTGGAGTGACTGGTTGAGTGTCTCCACGCTGCCGACGGCCTCGATCACGAGGTCCGCGCCCTCGCCGTTGGTGAGATCGCCGAGCGCGTCGGTCGCCCGCTGTCCGGTCACGTCTATGACCTCGTCGACGCCCATGCGCCGCGCGTGCTGCAAGCGCTCCGGCACTGGCTCTATTGCGATGATGCGGTGCGCTCCGATTCGTCTTAGCATGAAGTCGTGGAACAGCCCCACGGACCCCTGTCCGACTACTGCGACCGTCTTTCCAACCAAGGATGGCAGCCTTCGGCAGCCGAACACCACGGTGCCGAGCTGCTGAGCCATGAGCAGATGCGCCTGCGGAACGTCAGTGGGCAGCCTGAGCAGGAACTTGGGGTCTATGAGCTGGTATCCGGCGAAGGTCTTCGATCCCCAGATGTTGGGGGCGGTTAGGACCAGCTCGCCCTCCTCGAAGCTCGTTCCGCCGCCGTCTATGACTACGCCGACTCCCTCGTGTCCGGGGTAGCCGTGCGGCAGAGGCCACTCATAGACGTTCCAGCCCATATAGCAGATGTGCAGGTCGGACCCGCAAATGGAGGCGAGGGTCGTCTTGACGAGAACCCTGCCCGGCTCGGGGTCGGGAACGGGTATCTCGTCGCAGCGCATCTGCCCTAGTCCGGTGGCAATGGCGGCTGGCATAGTGGGCATTTAGAGATTCACCTCTTGAGTTTGCATCAGTTGTTCAGCCAGTGCGACTGCTGAGATTCGATCCACATGTAAACAGGGTATATCTGGTTCGTAAATCTGTAAGCGCCGCGTCCGCGTTCCCGGTCTTGTTCGACGACTCCAGCCTTGCGCAGCCGCCTCAGCAGGTTGTCGAACACCCTCTGTTCGTCATGTGTCAGCCGGGACATCACTTCCTTGCGCGTGAAAGTGGACGCTATCGAGTCGGCAATCTTTCGTATGATCGTATGGTATCTTGGGCTCCTGAGATCCCGGAATACACTCGGTTCGAGGTATTTGCGTCCAACCGTGATCGCGGAATCCGTGACTCCGGCCTGTGCGTCATCAAGACCGATGATACCGTCAGAATCGGACCAGAAGGTTGCGTCGCCTATCTCCTGCATCATTACGGGCAGACCGCTCGAGAAGTGTACCATCATGTTCATAGCTTCGTCGGATACGCTCATGTCCGCCTGCCCAAAGGCACGTTGAAAGAAGTCTGTCACTTCGTCGTCCGACAGCCGTTCCAGCTCGATGAGCCTGAATACTCTTAGCAGCGAGGGTTCATGTCTCGCAAGCTGATCGCGCCTTTCGGGAGTGCCACTCAGCGCTATCAGCGCAGGATACGCGGGAAAGTGGGTGGCGACCTCATCGACTACGCTCTTGTACCACCTGGCGAACGTATTGGTTTCAGCGAATCCGTTAATGTCGTCCAAGACTATGACCACCCCTTTTTGGTCATTCGCAATGCGCGCCAGCAACTCCCCCAAGACTTGCGGAAATTGCTGAGCCATCTGGGACAGGTCTTGCGACGGCGGATGGAATGAGACTTTGATCCCCATCAAACCAACCTGCTGGATGTACGGGGTATATCGCTCGGTGATTCTGGCATACCATGGCCTGTCCTGTACCGCATTCATCACTTCCTGAAGTACCCTGCGCGTGAGTTCCTCCAGTGCAGCTGCGCCGCCCAGATGAACATGAACACCTATCATTCCATGTCTTCTATCTGCCAGCTCACACATGACCGAAGCAAAGGAGCTCTTTCCAATACCTCGATCACCAATCAGGAACACATTCTCCTGACGCCCGCTGCCTGCCTGCCTGATATAACGTGTGATTTCCATGAGCTGCTGTTCGCGCCCCGCAAACAGGTCGATGCCTACCGGACTTCCCGGTGTGAATGGGCTCATGTCTTTCTGCATGATGTTTCACCATCCGGTTCTCCTAATACGTCGCCCTGCCGCCGGTTATGTCGAAGACGGCGCCCGTGCTGAACGAGCACTCCTCGGATGCCAGCCATGCCACCAGCGCGGCTATCTCGTCTATCTCTCCGGTGCGCCCCATTGGGATTCGCTCGACCATGTAGTCGATCTGCTCGGGGGTGAACTCGTCCAGTATGCGCGTCTGAACGACGGCGGGGGTCACGCAGTTGACGCGCACGCCGGTTCTGGCAAGCTCCTTGCCGACCGACTTGGTAAGCCCAATCACCGCCGCCTTCGTAGCCGAGTAGGGAACCATCCGCGGGTTGCCCTCCTTGCCGGCGACGGAGGCGATGTTGACCACTCTGCCATAGTCTCGCTCCAGCATGTGGGGAATCACGGTATGCGTGAACGAGAACACGCCGCGCAGGTTCGTCCTGTAGACGCGGTCCATCTCCTCTACGGGAAGCTCCCAGATGCTGCCGTTGACGCCGCCGATGCCTGCGTTGTTGACCAGAATATCTATTCTGCCCCACTCTTCGAGCGCGTGTCGGCAGGCGCGCTCTGCGGTGTCCGGCTCTGCCACGTCTCCGATGGTCAGGCGCGTGGGGACGCCGCGCGCGGACAGCTCGCTGGACGCCTGTTCGCCAAGCGCGCCGTTCACGTCCACAATTACGACGCTCGCGCCCTCGCTTCCCAGCCTGCGCGCGATGCCGTAGCCGATGCCCGTAGCGCCGCCTGTAACTATTGCGACCTGATTGTCGAAGCGCGCCAATTCGTATCTCCCGCGCTAGAGCGCGCCCTCTGATCTGAGGTCTTTCAGGGACTGTGAGAAGGCGTCTAGCGTGCGCTCGATCACGTCCTCGTCATGGGACGAGGAGACCAAGAAGGCGCGCCCGCCCATCATGTCCACCCCGTTGATCAGCATGGCGCGCCTGAGCGCTCTGGTCTTTTCCGCGGGCATCGTGCTGTAGATCTGGTCGTATGGCATGTCGCACAGGTCGCGGTCGCAGCTGCACTCTGCGCCCAAATTGACGTGGACGATGGAGGCGATGCCGTGGGCGTGGCCGGTGACCTCGTTCTGGATGAAGGCGTCGTTGAGTCCATCCTTCAGACGGGCGGCCATGGCGTCTGCCCTCGCGTTCACCTCGCCGCCGGCGATGGCTTCGAGCGTGGCTATGCCCGCGGCGGCAGTCACGGGCTGGGCGTTGAACGTGCCGCCCTGCGGCACTCTGCGCATGTTGTCCCACTCGGGATCGTCTCTGAATGCCATAAGCTCCATGATGTCGGCGCGTCCGCCGACCGCGGCTCCGGGCTGGCCTCCGGCGACTATCTTCGCCATTGTGGTAAGGTCAGGCTCCAGGTCCCAGCGCACCTGCGCGCCGCCGGGAGACAGCCTGAATCCGGTTATCACCTCGTCCATGATGAACACGACGCCGCGCTTGGACGTGATCTCGCGGACGTCATGCAGGAAGTTCGGGTTCATCAGCGGGAAGGTGCCGTAGTGCGCTCCGTTGCACTCCACGATCACCGCTGCCACGTCGTCGTCCTCGGCGAGGATTCGGTCGAGCGCTGCCACGTCGACGGGCGAGACGATCACGGTGTCCAGGACTTCGCGCGGCACGCCTCCGAGCGCTTGGCCTGATTCCGGCGTCACGTAGTCGTGCCAGCCGTGGAAATGCTCGTGGAACTTTACGATCTTGGTCTTGCCGGTGTACGCGCGCGCTAGTCTGAGCGCTAGGTAGGTGGACTCGGTGCCGGATGTCGTAAAGCGCACACGTTCCAGGCTGGGCATCAGCCGCTTGACCGCCTCGGCGTAGCGTATCTCGTGCGTCGTGGCGCCGCCGAGATGGGTTCCTCGCGCCGCCTGAGCCACGACCGCAGCCGTGACCTCGTCCGGGCTGTGTCCCATCATCAGGCTGCCGTTGCCCATGACGTAATCGACGAGCTCGTTGCCGTCTATATCGAACTTGAACGGACCCTCGCCATGCTCGATGTAGACGGCGAACGGCGAGGTGAACCGAGTCTGATGGGTGATTCCGCCGGCGAACAACTCGTGTCCGCGCCGGTGCCAGTCCACCGAGCCGCTGAACTTTTCCGTGAAGCGCTCTTCGATTGTCGGCATGTTGCCACTCCTGACGGACTACTCGACAGTTATGTCGGCATCCTCTACGTGGTGAATCTCACGAACGGCTCGCTTGCTGAGACTGCCATATACGAATACTGCTGCAAGACCAATCAAGTCAATTCCCGCAACCGCCGCCGCCGCAGTGGTCGCGCCCAGATAAGCCAAGTATCCTGCCAGAGCTAGGACAGCGATGACCACTGTCAACCCGATCCACTGCCCTGTCTGAGCGAGCCTGTAATCAGCCGCAGTCGTTACAGCTTCCATCTCCATGCGGTGGCTTGCCTGCCTTTCCACCATCGAGAAGATTCGTCCCGCCCCGTCTGGTACGGCGTCGTTGTACTCGATAAGCGTAGCAGGTGGGGGCAAAGGCGCAGACCAAGTATGCTGAAACGCAACAGGAAGTGATTCATCCTTGACAGTTCGCCTGTCCGATTCGATAGATGTTCGATCAGTAGAATCGGGCGGACCGGCTGCGAGCCTGTCGTCAGCCACCTTTCAGATATGCCCCGCGACGGTGATCAGGAGCCCTGCCCGACGCCTGACTGCCCATAACCGTCTCCAGATCATCGGCTACCACTTTCCAATCCATCCAGATCGCGCGCTGATCGGCAACATCAGGCGGAAGCGGAAGCGGTCTCGTATGTGCGTTCAGCGATCCTGTGAAGTCGAATATGCGCGCGATGCCATCCCATACGGGTCTGCGCAGCCTGCGCCTGACGATCACCCTGTGTCTTGTCTTTACTGCCATCCGTGATCTCCACCAGTACGGCGTCCCCTAGTCAGCAACAGTGTAATGGCAATCGGAATTGACGGCAACCGCCGATCAAGCCCAAGTCAATCGCATCTTCATAATGGATAGGGATGGAAGATGCGGTTAAGTTTGGTGGGTTCCCCGTTCACCTTCTCACCCCCGGACCTCTCCCATCGAGGGAGAGGGAGCGGTTGTACGGTTATGAGGAGTGAGAGGGGACAGAACAGCGGGGACTTCCCAGATTACCGAGAAGTCCCCTGACTTATCCGAACGTGACGTGTTTCGGGCTAGACGCCGCCGACTCCGGCGGTGGACGGGGTGGCTGCGGCGCGCTCGCGGGTGCGGCTGATGCCGATGCGCCGCGCGATGATGACTTTCTGAATCTCGACGGTTCCGGCAGGGTGGGCGCCGACTAGGCTGCCGCGCTGATAGACCTCCGGCTCGCCTCCGAAGGGCGCTCGCGGCTCCTGCGTTCCGCACAGGCTGTACATGCCCATGACGTCGCGCGCTCGGTCGGCGTTCTTTATCTTGTACAGCTTGCCGAACATCGACGTCTGGGAGCCGTGGTAAGTCATCTCCTGCCGAGCCTGATACATGCCGTAGTTGCGCAGGTTCATCAGGCCGTGGACGTGTGAGTCTATGTAGGCGGATGCCGCTTCCTGCTGGATTATCGGGTCGTCGCCCAGCATTCCGCCGTTGCGCTTGGTGTCGCGGACGTAGCTGAGCAGGTTGTCTAGCGCCTCGTCCTGCGGGAACGCCTGGCCGCGTCCGCCGTGTTCCACTTCGAGGGTGGTCTGCGTGACCTGCCAGCCCTGATGGTCGCCGCCGATGAGGTGGTCGCCGGGGATTCGCACGTTGTCGAAGAAGAATACGCTCTGGTCGTCTCCGGACAGCAGGTCCATGCGCTCCTGCGAGAGGCCTTCGGACGGGAACGGCACCATGAAGTAGCCGAGGTTACGGTGTCTGGGCGCGTCCGGATCGGTCATAAACGGGCCGAACAGGAAGTCAGGCTCGGCGATGCCGCTGATCCAGATCTTCTGGCCGTTGAGGATGAAGTCGTCGCCGTCCCTGACGGCGCGGCTCTGGAGCGAGGCGAGGTCGGAGCCTGCGTTAGGCTCGGAGAAGTTCTGGAACGCCACCTGATCGGCGCTGAGCAATGGCTTGAGGAACTTCTCCTTCTGGGACTCGTCCGCCCAGACGAGCAGCGTCGGAAATACAAGTCCGTTGGTGAAGCCGGGAACCACGCGGGCGCGCCTGAACTCCTCCTGAAGGATTGTCTCGTGTTCGCCGGAGAGGCCGCCGCCGCCGTACTCCTTGGGATAGGTGGGGTACAGCCATCCCTTTTCGGCCAGCGTCTTGTGCATGTCGCGCCAGTAGTCGTACTGCCGCTGGGAAAGCTCCATGCGATCCACGGGGGCCTTCATCTCTTCGGGGATGTTCTCATCCAGCCAAGCCCTGACCTCCTTGCGAAACTCTTCCTGATCTTCGGTGTACGTGTAGGCGAAATCCATGCGGTTACTCTCCTGTGAGTCAGAGCTTCTCGCTCATAAGCGACGCTATGCACGCGGTGATGATAATGTTAGGATGCGCGCGCTAGTCTGTCAACAAGAAAATTGCGAGAAGCGATTTTCGAGGAGTGAGAGGCAGGCGCAAATCGCGCTCCGTCATTCCGGCACAAACTGCCACGTATCTACTGCCCCCAGCTTGAGAATCGGAGCGATTCTGGAAAGCCAATACATGCCGAGCTATTTCTGATACAATCAGCGCAAATCACGACAAGGGAAGCTCGGATATGCCGCTCGAAAGTCTTTTTCAACTGGTCGAAACGCTCAAAGCTCGGATCGAAGAACATGGCGCCGATCTCAGGGGGAGCGAGTGGCTCACCCGCTACGCGCTGATCGACCCGCTGCTGCGAGAGTTGGGATGGGACACGTCGGACCCGGCGTTGGTGAGGCCAGAGTACAGATCAGGCTCCGGAAGGGTAGACTACGCGCTTCTTGCCGACGGCAGCCCCGCGATGATGGTGGAAGCCAAGAAGCTGGGAACGCCCCTGCGCGATTCGGTTCTGGAGCAAGGGATCAAATACTGTTTGATGGAGGGAACCAATCGCTTCTCGGTCACTGACGGCAGCTGCTGGGAAATCTACGAAACCCACAAGCCCGTCCCGATAGACGAGAAGCGGGTTGTCGAGTTCGATTTGGTGAACCCGTCCTCGGCCGAGACCTGCCTGAAGGCGCTGGCGCTGTGGAGGCCGAGTTTGGGGCAGGTTGGACCGCCTCCTCCTCCCCCGCCACCACCACCTATCTGGCAGCCGTTGACGGAAATCGGCGAAAGCGCCGTAGGTAATAATCCCCCCGTCGAAATGCTGTTTCCGGACAACGTTCAGGTCGAGCTACGGAACTGGCGGAGTTTGCCCATAGAAGTCGTTCGGCGATTGACAGCTAAGGGAGAGCTATCGGCGAACGACTGCCCGATCGGTAAGAGATCGACTAAGCACTATATCGTTCATACTGAGCCAGTCCATAGTCATGGGGTTGCGTTCAAAGGTTCAGATGAAGTGAACAATCTATACATAGACTTAAATCACACCGGCAAAGGGCATGTCGAGAACACCGAATTAATCATCCGGCACGTCGGACAGGACCCGACGCAGTTCAAGGTGCGGTTCGCCTAGATTCACAATCCCTACCCGGCAAATGGGTTGACGATTTCGAGACCGCCGATTCGTGGATAGGCGTCGAAGTCCTCGGTGTAGAGCCGCTCCACGCCGACATTGTGACAGGCGGCGACTATCAGGCTGTCCCAGAAAGACAGGCTGTAACGGGCAAGAAGCCCCTCCGCTGCCTCCAGAAAAGACCAACGGGGCAGTTCCAAACGCCATGTGTTCCGTAGAACTTGGATATCGGCCAGCGCATCGCTGCGGCTGAATCCGAACTCTCTCAGCTTTCGACTCGCTGAAACATACTCGCAGGCAACTTGCCACAGCAAGACAAGACAGCATCCGTGAGAGTCAGAACCAAATCACGCGCCACTGCCTGTTTGACAGGGTCGCGCGGGTCACGAACGTATATCAGTACATTCGTAATCAACCGCGTTCATGCAGATCTTCCCTAGTCAGCTTGGGCGCATCTGCGGAGATCGGATTCTTCGCCATGCGGTCGACCAGGGCTTTGAGGATTCGCCTTCTCTCCTCCGGGTCGGAAACCAGCGGCGGCCTCGACAGCTCCGCCACTCTGACCGTTGTCCCTTCGGGCAGGTCGCAAGGCTCGTCAGGGTAGAAAACTCCGTCTCTGTATGTTGCCGTTATCGCCTGCCTCATGGGATGCTCCCTGTCGAAGATGCTGCATCGAGTATAGCATTCACGCGCGACGGCGCTGATGCCGAATCTCACCCCAGCACAAGGCTCGCGTCTTTGGCTTGGTCGTCTTCTGGGCGCATCAGCTCATTGGCGCGGTCTATGGCGGCGCGGATTGCGGAGACGTCGGCCGCTGCCGGGTCGTAGGCTACGGTCGCCACTCGCTCGGCTAGGTCGAAGGTCACTTCGCTTATTCCGTCCAGTCTGCTTACCTCACGGGTAACGTAGTCTGCTCAGCCGTCTCAAAATGCGTTGGGGACTGAGCGGGTGAGTGTCTGATCGGGCATATTGGGCGCGTCTCCTCGAACTGTGGGTCGTACATCGTCATCATACACCATCGCGCCCCCGCGTTTGCACAGATGCGCGGGATAATCAGAGCGCAGCGCTGCGGTCTCATCTGTCCATCTGCGCGCGTCTGTGTGAAAATGTGCGAAACTGCTGTCAGGAGGGCGACATGCTGGATACGGTCAGGGCGGAGTGGGGCGACGCGGTGGAAGCGATAGAGCGCTGCTACGCGCTGGGATGGACGGACGGGCTGCCGGTGACGCCGCCCACGCTGGAGCGCGTTCGGGAGTTCTTGGACTGCGCCAACCGCCCCGCGGACGAGGTTCTAGGCTCGATTCCGGAGCGGCGGCGGGAGATCACGGTGGGCAAGGTCGCAGCCAACGCGGTCATGGCAGGGTGTCTGCCCGAGTACATGCCCGTTACGCTCGCCGCGACCGAAGCCATGCTAGACCCGGAGTTCAACCTGATCGCGCCGTCATCGAGCCAGGGCGGGGCGGCCGTGCTGGTCATAGTCAACGGGCCGGCGGTCGACGAGCTGGGCATGAACTTCTCCAACAACCTGTTCGGGCCGGGCAACAGGGCCAACGCGACCATCGGGCGCGCAATCAGGCTCATCCTGATGAACGCCTGCGCTTCCATACCGGGGCTGTTCGACAGGACGGTCATAGGGCATCCGGGAAAGTACACCTACTGCATCGCCGAGAACGAGAACGACTCCAGATGGGATCCGCTGCACGTGGAGCGGGGGTTCTCTGCCGACGAGAGCGCGGTCACGGTGTTCGCGGCGTGGGAGCCGCGGCAGGTGCGCTCGGCGTCCCACTCTCAGGAGGTGGTGCTGGACACGGTGGCGGACGTGGCATCCGTTCTCGGCTCGTCGCTGGCGTCTTCGGACTCGGTGGGAGACGACACGCTGCCCGTGCGCCAAGGGCAGGTGGCGATAACGGTTGGCGGATCAGCCGAGTTCTGGGGCGAGTGGACGAAGCGCGACGTGCGCGAATACCTGCACCCGAGAATCGGGCGCTCCATCGCAGATCTGAAGATAGTCAGGGTGCTGGAAGGGGACGTTGACCCCGCCGACTATCAGACGTTCGCCCGTTTCGTTCCCGAGCCGGACGACATCCTGATCGTGAGGGCGGGCGCGCCGGACGCGGTTGGCTACCGCTGTTCGGTCATCCTCAGCGAGCTGCCCAAAGTGGCATCGGCCGCGGTGACGAAGGCGGTGCGCTGAACGTGTCTCGTCTCTATTCGGCTCGAAACACCGAGGGCGCAGGCGGTTCGGCGAGATTCCGCTTGGGGGACGTGAGCGGGTTGGATCCCAACTAAGGCTGTGAAGAACGAGAGAACGAGATTGGGCTTCATCCGAATATGGCTCATACGGCTCAGCGTGTGCCGAGACGCTGGCAGCTAGTCTATAATGTCGCGCATGAGACGGCTGACAGACATAACTCGGAGCATGGTCGAAGCGCCCGCGTTCGAGTACTCCATAATCGCCATCATCATACTCAACGGCGCGCTGCTCGGGGTGGGGACCTCCCCCGATCTGAGCGAGCGATACGGAGAGTGGATCGACCTCGCCAGCCAGATCGCGCTCGGCATATTCATCGTCGAGGCGCTGGTCAAGATGTTCGCGGCGTCGCCCCGCGTGGCCGGATACTTCAGGGACGGCTGGAACGTATTCGACTTTCTGGTGATCGTGTTCGCGCTGATTCCCGCCACCGGACAGTTCGCCATGATCGCGCGTCTGGCGCGTCTGCTGCGAGTTCTGCGCCTCATATCCACCATCAGAGACCTGCGCCTGATAGTCGCCGCGCTCGTGCGCTCCATACCAAGCGTTGGACACGTGATGATGCTAATGGGCATCATCGTCTATATCTACGCCATCATGGGCTACCACCTGTTTCACGAAGCCGACCCGGAAAACTGGCGCAACCTGGGCGCATCGGCGCTGACGCTGTTCAACATAATAACGCTCGAAGGCTGGACGGTCGTTATGTACAACGCGATGGAAGTTCACTCGATGGCGTGGCTGTACTTCGTCAGCTTCGTCATAGTGGGGACGTTCGTTGTGATAAACCTGTTCATAGCCATCATCATCAACAACTTGGACGAAGCCAAACTGGAGCGTCTGCGCGACATGGAGCGTCCGGTGTCCAAAGAGGAGCTTCTGCGCGAGATTCGCGCCACTCAGGACGCTCTCCAGCGGCTGGAAGCGCGCCTGGACGAGGACGACGATTGATCTCGTCCAGCGCCTAGACCTCTATGCGGCACACCCTGCGGCTTGGGTCGCAGCAGAAGATCAGCGCCCCATCGTGCATTGTCAGCCCGTGCAGCTCGGGAGACTGCACTTCGATCTCGTCCAAAACCTCGCCGCTTTCGGGGTCGAGACGGTGGATCCTGCTCATCGCCCTGTCGGCGCACCAGATCGTTTCGCCGTCCCAGGCGATGCCGTGCGGAGCCGCGCCCGGAGTGGGAATCGAGCGCTCGACCTCCAGCGTCTGCGCGTCGATCAGGTACAGCCTGAGCGCGGGCTTTGCCGCCACCCACATCTTGCCCTCGATCCACTCCATGCCGTGCGGTCTGTTGTAGTCTGGGCCGACGTCCCTGGGGTCTCGCGCGCCGCTTCCGGGCGGCTCGTGGAAGCTGACGGTGGAGCCGTCCTCGTCGAGCTTGTACAGGCGCGAGCTGTGGGTCGACGCCACCCAGACGTGACCGCCGCCGACGGTCAGACCGCTGGACCTGTAAGTCTCGGTGGGCGCGTCTATGATCGCCTCGCCCGTCTCGTAGTCGAGCTTCTGTAGGCGGCTGTCGTCGTCCGCGGAGATCACCCACAGCCCATCTTCAGCGGCTTGCAGTCCGTTCGGCCTCGCGCACGGCGTCAGCCACATGTCTTCGATCTTTGGCACAATATCCTCCCTGCCGTGGGCGGTCAGTCCCTCAGTCGTCAGTCCCTTCGTCGTCCCTTCGTCAATCCCTCAGTCCGCCAGAACCGCCTCCGCCACTGGCGCGCGCCTGAATGCTGGCATGACCTGTTCGGCGAACATTTCGAGCTGCTCCAGAATCTCCGACTGGGGCGTTCCGACGGGGTGGCTGACTCCCACGCGATCCAGGCCGGGGTAGGCCTCTTCGAGTCTCTTCAGCTGCTCGACGATGAGCTCCGGCGGCCCAGCCAAGAAGCCGCCAGTCTTGACCGCGTCTTCGATGCGCGGCAGGTCGGCTGTGGGGGCGCGGGAGGGGTCGGACATGGCGTCTATCTGCTCTTCGCTCAGCGCGCGCACCAAGCGCAGCGGGCCGAACATCTTCAGGTTCTCCTCGTAGTATTTGCCCGCTACTGCCATCGCCTCTTCTTGGGTGTCGGCGATGTAGAAGTGGAAGCCGATGGACAGGTTCTCGCCAAGCTCCAGATCGCGGCCCACGTCTGCGTTTGCCTGCTGGAAGCTCTCGATCACGCGGAGCATCGCGCCTCCCTCTGCCACGCCGCCGCCGATGACGCCCTTGATGCCGTGCTTCGCCATGAACGCGAGACCGCGAGGCGTTGCGCTCTGGATCGGCTGCCAGCACTCGACCGGCAGGTTCAGCGGACGCGGCACCAGCGTTATCTCCTCTAGTGTGTAGCCGCGATACGGCACCGCCGGCGGAATGGTGTAGTACTCGCCCTTGTGCGAGAAAGACTCTTCCTCGAATGAGCGGAAGATGATCTCGCACTGCTCCTCGAACAGGTTGCGATTTGCCTGCTGATCGAGCAGCGGCGCGCCGAACGTATCCACCTCGCGCGTGTGGTAGCCGCGCCCCACACCGAAGACAGTGCGCCCCTTCGTCAGGATGTCGGCGGTTGCGAAGTCCTCCGCCAGCCGCAGCGGATGCCACATCGGGGTGATGTTGAACCCGCAGCCGATATTGATGTTCTCGGTGACGTGCGCCAGATGCACCGCCTCCATCAGGATGTTGGGCAGGCACTCGTAGCCTTCGGGCTGGAAGTGATGCTCAGCCATCCAGAACGTATCGAAGCCGAGCCTGTCCATCGTCTTGGCTATCGCCTCAGCCTTGTCGTAGGCGGTGACGAGATGCTGGTTGGAGAAGCGGCGGTCGTTGACCGCTGCCCCGCCGTATCCCACGTTCGTCATGTCGACGTGGCCGGCGTACAGGCTGTCGAATTTGGTAATCATGGCTTTCTCCTTGGCGCGGTTCGAGTGATTTCACATAGACGGGCATAGATACAGACAGGATAGGTCTTGGTCCAATTGTAAGCTCCTGTCCAGACGTGTCAACCTGAGTCGTCCGCTACGACGATGCCGAAGCCGTCGAACACCAGCGCGCTGACCTGGGACGGCAGCATCAGCGCTCCCTTCAGGCTGGCCTTCACCAGATGCGCTCCCGATATGCGCGCGCCCCGCAGGTCTGCGCCGTCGAACCGAGTCAGCTCGTCCACGAAGGCGCCGGTCAGGTGGCAGCGCTCGAACACCGCGCCGCTGAAGTCGCAGCCGCTCAGATCTGCCTCCGTGAAGTTGACGCCGATCAGTCGCCGCTCTCTGAAGGCGTGACCCCTCAGCGAGGCGAAGCTGAAGTCGGCGCGCTCGATCTTGACGCCGTTCATTCTGGCGCGAGACAGGTCCACCCCTCTGAACCTGGAGCCTGTGAGGTCTGCGCCGAACAGGTTGGCGCCGTCCATATCCGCGCCCGACAGGTCGCAGTCCGTGATTCGGGACAGGTTCAGGCTGGCGCCTCTGAGGTCTGCGGACGAGAGGCTGCAATCCGTGAGAACGGCTTCGATCGCCTCGCTCCTCGGCAGCGCTGCCCCCTCCATGTTCGAGCTCTCGATCCGCAGCTCTGCGCACAACAGGTTGGCGAGGTTGGCGCGAACGAGGGTGCATCCGCGCATCGTGAGCGAGTCTGCCTCGATGTTGGCAAAGTCCGCGCCATCGAAATCGCAGTCTTGGAAGACCGAGTCTCCGTCTAGCATGTCGTACAGCAGATCGCCGTCGGTGACGGTCAAGTTCTCGTAAGTGGTCACAGCTTGCCTGCTCGGTAATCCTCATGGCGTTTCATCTGGAAGTCCACATCCTCGATCCTAACACGAGAGAATCGCCAAGAGCGTTCGACAGGAGGCTTCGGGGGCTGCATTCGATCCTTGTCCTTTCCCGTGATAACGGTCAGCGACGGCAAGCGTTCGACGGGAGGGTTCGAGGACTGCATTCACTCCTCTCTCGTCATTCCGCGCAAAATCCCACACCGCGCGCCCAAAAGTTGTATCCTGTATCCGATCTCAAAAACGTCTCACTCAGGAGGTATGGAATGGCTAACTCGGAATGGGGACAGATATACAAGGAGCTCGACGCGCAGCCGGTGATCAACGCCATCGGCAGCGTGACCATGCTGGGCGGCTCTACGCCCGTGCCAGAGGTGCAAGAAGCGATGGCGGCGGCGGGCGTGGCGTACATCCCGCTCATGGATCTGGAGGAGAAGGCAGGGCGCGCCGTTGCCGATATGGTGGGAGTGCCGGCGGCGTGGATTACGTCTGGCGCCGGCTCCGCGCTCACACTGGCAGCCGCCGCGGTCATGGCGGGGGACGACGACGACCGCATCCAGCAGCTGCCGGACACTACGGGCATGAAGAACGAGTTCCTGATCCAGAGACGGCAGCGCTACTGGTACGACCGCTGCCTAGAGACGTCCGGAGCCAAGCTCGTGGAGTTCGGCAGCGACGAGGGCACGACGCGCGAGGATCTGGAGAGCGCCATCGGTCCGAACACCGCCGCCGTCCACTTCTACGCGGTGGAGCAGGAGCATGACCCGAACGTCCTGCCGCTGGAGGACTGCATCGAGATAGCGCGCGCGAACGGCATCGTGGTAACGGTGGACGCGGCGGGGCAGATCTACCCTCTGGACAACTTCGGCAAGTACGTGCGCATGGGCGCGGATTTCCAGTGCATCGCTGCCAAGTACATGGGCGCTCCGCAGTCCACGGGGCTGGCGCTCGGCACCGAGGACATGATTCGCAAGCTCGGCTACCAGTCGTTCGTGGGCTACGAGGGGCGGCGCATACGCGGAATCGGAAGGCCGCACAAGGTGGACAGGCAGGAGATGATCGGCGCGGTGGCAGCTGTCAGGCGCTGGTTCACCATGGATCACGAGTCGCGCCTAGCGGAGACCGAGCAGAAGTGCCAGACTATCTTGGCTCCGCTGAAGGGCATCCCAGGACTCAGCGCCGAGATGATGGACAATATCATCGGACACCAGCCGTTCGGAGTTCACCTAGAGATCGACCCGTCCATCGCCGGCTTCTCCGCGCAGGATCTGGTGGACAGGCTGAAGGCGGGCGACCCGCCCATATGGACGCGCGTGCGCGAGGGCGAGCAGGATATAGACATCCACGTCTTCGGTCTGTACGAGGGCGAGGAGGAGATAGTGGGCCAGCGCATAGCCGCCGAGTTCGGGCGGTAGGGTTCGCCGCCGAGAAGGAGCATCACGTGGCAGCGCCGCTCTCGGGCATCCGAATAGTCGATCTTACGCAGGTGCAGGCTGGGCCTTCCTGCACTCAGCTAATGGCGTTTCTCGGCGCGGACGTGATAAAGGTCGAGGAGCCGGGAGTGGGCGACCGCACGCGCCGAGAGCGCGCCCTGTCTGACGACGTCGACAGCTTCTACTTCATCGTCTTCAATGCCGGCAAGCGCAGCCTTACGCTCGATCTCAAGACCGAGCTGGGGCGTCAGATACTCTTGGCGCTCGTCGGCAAGGCGGATGTCGTGGTCGAGAACTACGGTCCTGGCCAGATGGAGCGGTTCGGACTCGGCTACGAGGCGCTGAAGTCCGCGAACCCGAAGATCGTCTACTGCACGATCAAGGGCTTCGGCGCGTATGGCCCCAACGCCCACGTCAAGAGCTTCGAGCATATAGCCCAAGCGGTGGGCGGCGCGATGAGCGCGCAGGGGGAGCCCGGGCGACAGCCTACGTTCGTCGCGCCCGGCGTAGGCGACTCCGGCTCCGGCCTGCACGCTGCCATAGGCATTCTGGCGGCTCTCAGGCAGCGTGACGCCATGGGCAAGGCGCAGCGCGTGGATGTCTCCATGCAGGATGGCGTGGTCAACCTCATGCGTATTCGCATGATAGATACGTTCGGCTCCGGCCAGCCCGTCCAGCGGGAGGGCAACCGCACCTGGGGCGGGCCTGCGATCGTCTATCCGTGCAAGCCGGGCGGCGCCAACGACTACGTGGCTATGGTGATGTCGGGCGACTCTTGGGACTCGATTCTCGCGCTGGCCGGCCGGCCAGACCTGATCGGAGATGCCCGATACGCCACCGAGCAGGCGCGCAGGGAGAGGCCGGCTGAGGTCGAGGAGATCGTGAGCGCGTGGACGCGGACGGTCACCAAGTTCGAGGCGATGGGCGCGCTGACCGAGCTGGGTATCCCCGCCGGCGCGGTGCAGGACTCGGTGGACGTGCTGAACGACCCACATCTCAGGGCGCGCGAGATGGTCGTGGATATCCACGACCCCAAGCGGGGGGAGTACCAGATCATCGGGAATCCCATCAAAATCGAGGGCTGCGAGGCTGCCGTAAATCCGCCGCCCCTGCTTGGCGAGCATTCCGAAGAGGTTCTCGCCGAGATTCTTAGCATGTCCGCAGACGACGTGGGCGAGCTTCGGCGCGAAGGCGTGGTATGATGGACAAGCCAACGGATGATCGAATGTCCGCTCCCCCGCTAGAGAATGCCGATTACAGCCTACCCTGACAGCGCATCCCATATGCTGCTATAATGCCTAAATCTAAACACCGAAGCGTGACCTATGGCGACTATCGACACAATAGAAGACCTCATCCACCTGCTGGACGAAAATCCGCAGTGGGCCGAAGCCTTGCGCAACCGCGTACTGACGCGCGAGCTGCTGGAGTTGCCCGCCAGATTCGCGGAGTACGCCAAAGCCAACGACGAGCGCATGGCCGCGCAGGAAGTGCGCATGGCCGCAGTCGAGGCGCGCTTGGACAGACTCGAACAGACGCTGGCGAGCTTCATGGAAGCGACCGAGCGCCGGTTCGAGGCGGTGGACAAGCGGTTTGAGGCGATGGACAAGCGGTTCGAGGCGATCCACGAACTGCTCGAAACTATAAACGCTCGTCTCATAGCTCTGGATACACGGATGGGAAGATTCGAGCACGATATGGGGATCTTCCGCTCACGTCACGCCAGCGAGATTGTGAGAGGTCAAAGCATTCTTGTCGCTCTTGAGTTCGGCTACACGAAAACCCGCGTACTCTCTATGGAAGAGTTGATCACTATGGTGGACAGGGCGGATACTCAAGGCATCGCCGCAGGCGACCTGCAAAGTTTCCGCCGCGCTGACCTGATTATGGAGGCTGTCCACAATCAGACCGGAGAGCGCGGCTTCATCGCAGTGGAAATATCCTATACCGTCAACGGACGCGATACCAGCCGCGCCATGCGCAACGCCCAGTTCCTGCGGCGGTTCACTGGGCAGGATTCCCTCGCCGTGGTATCGGGGGTTCGCATGGATAACCTCGTGGAGGTGGACATCTCGGCGGGCAGCGTGAAGTGGTACGGATTGGACGACCAGGACTTGGGCACCGGATAGACATTCGTCTCAGTCCGCCGCCGGTATGGCGAGCGCGGGGTGTGGGAGCGGTGGACGCTGGGCGGCGACCGCATCAGCCTGTTCCGCCTCGCTCAGCTGGCTGAAGCGTTCGGCGGCGTCCAGCACCTTGGGCAGCAGGCCGATCTCGCCCGAGCTGGGCGCGGTGTGCATCGGCTGGGAGAGTACCCACCACAGCGAGCGGTCGATCTCTTTCTGATCGCGGTGCGGGTCGTACCAAGTGTGGCAGTCGCGCCGGCCCTCGCCCCAGCCGCCGCGCGCGATCATCTTGATGGTCTGGACGCCCACGTTCCGAGACGCGCACTCCGCCAGCAGCGCATCGGAGTCGCGGCGGTAGTCCGGATCGCGCGCCATCGCCGGACTCAACGGGAACATGACCGTGTCGAAGTCGAAGCGGCGCAGCCCTTCCAGAATGGTACTGGGGACGTATGGGCCGTGTCCGGTGATTCCGAGCCACTTCGTGAGGCCCTGATCGCGCATCTCGATCAGCGTCTCTAGCGCGCCGCCCGGAGACGTGGCCTTGTCCAGTTCGTCTATCGTGTCCACTGAGTGGAGCTGGAACAGATCGAAGTCTTCTACGTTCATCCGCTTCAGGATGCTCTCGACGTCTCGCCACGCCTCATCTCGCGTTCGGAAGCGCGTCTTGGAGCCGAGGAACATCTTGTCCTTGAGCTCGGGCATCCACGGAGCCACTCGCTCCATGGACTGCGCATAGCTCGGCGCGATGTCCATGTGGTTCACGCCGTGGTCGAGTACCATCTGGATGGCCTCGTCTGCTTCGTCCTGTCCCACGTATCCGACCGAGTATGCGCCGAACGTGACCACCGTGCTTCGATGCGCGGTGCGTCCGAGAGTGCGTTTTTCCATTTCGTCTCTCCTCCGTGTTTCTGAGTGTGGATCTATCTCAGCCCCATCGCCGCGTACACCGCGCAGACGTCGAGGCGCTCGCGCAGGTGGGCAGCCAGCTTGTCGTACTCCGCATCCTGTGAGAACTCATCTGCCTCGTGACTGCGCGCCAAGCCGCGCATCGCCGACACGTTGCTCAGGATGCAGTCGGCAATATCTTCGTTCTTGAACAGGTCGTGGACGTATGCGCCGAGCGCTCGCCCCGATTCGTCGCTGAATCCGACGGGCGCGTCTCCGTCATCCGTCCGCATTACGGGCGCGGCGCGGCCGCGGGAGCCGCTGACGCCCACGTGTATCTCGTACCCTGAGAAGCGCATCCCCTCTGCGCCCGCGAGAAGTCCGCCGCCGCTCGTCACCTCGCCGCTCGCGCGCGCAGCCAGCTTGTCGCCTGCGAAGTGGGTGTCGATGTCGAGGATGCCAAGCCCGTCGACTTCGGGCGTGTCCGACTCGATTCCGAGCGGGTCGCTTATGCGCCTTCCCATCATCTGCATACCGCCGCATATGCCGATCAGCGGCCCGCCGCTTTCCAGATGCCGCATTACGTCCGAGTCCAGCCCCGTGTCTATCAGGTATTCCAGATCGGCCACCGTCATCTTGGAGCCGGGCAGGATGACCAGATCGGGCGATCCGAACTCGGAGCGACGCCTGACGTAACGCAGACTCACTGCGCCGCGTCGCGCCAGCGGGTCGAACTCGTCGAAGTTCGCCATGTGCGGCAGCGCGATTATGGCGATGTCCAGCGCGCAGCTTCCGCTGACGTGCGAGGACACACGAGCCATTTGGGGCGAGTCCTCCTCCGGCACGTACACGTCCGTGAGATGCGGAAGCACGCCGACAACCGGAACGCCCGTCAGCTCCTCGATCATGTCGAGTCCGGGAGTCAGCAGGTCTATGTCGCCCCGAAACTTGTTGATGACGAGTCCCCTGACCAGCTCGCGCTCGCGTTCAGCGATGAGGGCAAGCGTGCCGTAGAGCGAGGCGAACACGCCGCCCCTGTCTATATCGCCCACGAGGAACACGGGGGCTCGGGCGTGGAGCGCGACGGCCATGTTCACGATGTCGCCCTCGCGCAGGTTGATTTCCGCCGGGCTTCCCGCGCCCTCCGCCACCACGATGTCGAACCGAGAGCGCAGCGTATCCAGCGCGGACGTCACCGCGTCCCAGAGCCGACTCTTGCGCGTGAGGAAATCCATAGAGTGGAACGCGCCGCTCATTCTGCCCATTACGACGAGCTGAGACGTTCTGTTTCCCTCCGGCTTGAGCAGGACGGGGTTCATCTCGACCATCGGCTCCACGCGCGCGGCCTCTGCCTGAGCCACCTGAGCGCGGCCTATCTCCAATCCGTCGGGCGTCACCCCCGAGTTGAGCGACATGTTCTGAGCCTTGAACGGCGCGACGCGGTATCCGTCCTGCGCGAACAGGCGGCAGAGGCCAGTCGCCAAGAAGCTCTTTCCGACCGACGATCCCGTCCCCTGTATCATGACGACTGGGGCGGGACGATGAAAGCTCATTGCTATGATAGACTTCTTTCTAATTGGCGATCTAGGGTGAGAGGAGATGGGGGCGGGGCAGCTTCACTCTTTTGACAACAGGGCATAGTGAGAATGAAGGTCTTTCCGAGCTTCGAGAGAACCGCCGAACCCTGCGTAAATTTCTGTATCTGCTCGCCTGACACTTCCTGACGCCATCTGATTTTGTCCCTAACCGCTTCCCGCGAATCTCTTGAAATAGTCATCAATTTCGTGGCGCAGACGATAGCCGACACTCTCAAAGCATTCCAGTAGGTCTTCGTAGATATCCTCTCCTCCGGCAAGGAAGTTCCAGAACTCAGCCCCTACCATTAGTTGGCTCTGATCTTCGATCTCCAACATGCCGCGCAGTGTCCAGCGTCTATATGGGTTTGGCTCATAGGGATTGTACGGAATAGCAATTGCTATTCGCACATCCGCATCTGGATTGCTGTAGAGAATCGTGCCTGCCCATTCCAGCATGTCTTGTTTGTACTTCTCGAAGCCGGCCAAATTTGGTTTGGCAGTCTTTATGTCGATCAAATATAAGGTTTCTTCTTTGATCAGGAAAATATCTGCTTTACGCATCCTCTTCTCGATCCGTCGCCCAGATCGAGAATGCTTACGAATCTGTTCTATTTCGATCTCATGGTTGGGATCTCGTGTCCCTGCACTTAAATCGTTCATAATTCTCGTTATCTCACTCTGAGCGTCTTGTGAGAGGACACCGCTGAGTTTGTACTGTAGTGAGACTTCATCAAATGCGCCAAGGGCTATCTGCTCTGCCACTTTCTCGAAGATAGCGGTTCCGAAGTTTGTATTGAGTGAATGAATAAAGGAAAACAGCGCCATTCTATCTCTGCCAAGCAAGCGCGTATGAAATGGCATATGAGAAGGCTCAGGATTGTAGCTTTGCATCTTCTGACGCAGCGACGATTCCAAGATAGCTTCGATAGCTGCTTTCGAGAACATGCCTAGTCCTTTCTTCGCATATGGAAAATCGTTTCCGAGTACGCGCCCTTGTCACCTTCCGCGCGATTCAGCACTGGACGCTTGTACTCTCTTTTTATTTCCATTCCGGCGAGTTCGGCAATGCGCGGATAGAGTCCGAATCTATCGTTTGCCACGAGGAAGGCGTCGTAGTCAGGGATCATGTATTTCTGGCAATTCACGAGTACGCTGGCAATGCTTTCAACGTACATGTCTCGCGCCTGCCGTCCGCGCCCAGAGCTCATCGGTCCGATTTCAGCGCTGTCGTTTCGAGGCAGGCCGAACAACTCATAGGCGTAGGCGTGCTGATCGTGATAGTCGATCAGACCGACATATGGGGGACTCGAGAATATCCCACGAATCTTTTGTTGGCGCGACAAACTGGCAAGTCCGCTATTCACACCGTGCAAATGTGAGAATATGTCTATCTCACGAGAGTCTCCGGTCAAGCAAACTTGGAATGTGTCAGTACGCAGTCTCTTGAACTGCGCCATTCGCCTTACGGTATCTTTGGAGTAACGCTTCCACCAATTGAGCATGGAAAAGAGGGGTTTGCATATTTTGCTGTGTTTTCCGCAGTAGTACGTCTCGGTAACGGGCCGTATCAGTGTAGCCAAATCATAGTGCGTAGTGGCGCGAGATGATCGAATCGTGCGACTTAGTATCATACGCAGGATGTCGCGCAACAGCGGATCTCTATATCCGTCTATGAAGCTGATTGCGCTGTCTATCTCACTGCGTACCGACTCGTGGTACCAGCTATCGAGGAAAGTTTCGCTGTTTGCATCGATGTCACTGCTGACATCGTGTTCTTCGAGCAGACGATAGTATATCGCCTGAAACTGCGAATCTTTATCAGTGGTGTAATGGTCATGGTCAATCGAACCATTTCGCACTTGCCGCCGAAAATCCGGTGACGGGAAGAACTTCGTGTTGAACGTTTTGAGCTCGGCAAGTAGATCTTCCTCGAAGCTCCGCGCCTTCTGTCCATTTATGTTGGCTGCTATGCAGTTTTCGACAAGCATAGCAGCCGTTGCCAGATCGTTCAGTTTGACATTGGACAGTTTCAAGTTGCTAATCATCGAGTTGAACAGCGACACGTCAATTCCGATGGCGTGTATGCCTGATTCGTTGGCTTGGACTAATGTCGTGCCGCTGCCACAAAATGGATCTAGGATGATGTCTCCGGGAGAGAAACAGGCTTCTCTCTTGAATTCATCTGTATGGGAGTCTATGAAGTACTCGACCAGTTGAGGGATGAATTTCCCCTTGTACGGATGCAGGCGGTGAACATGCTTGGTGGTTTCAGACTCTTTGTACTGCTCGAATGACAGATGCCAGTTTAGATCGTCGCCAAGCCTGCGCCTGTAAACGTCTTCGCTATGACCAGAACGGGATTGGTAGTATCGCTCCAAGTCGGCAACGCTGACCATCAAAGAGACGTTCTTGCCAATTCCATGGATACGACCATATTTGATTAGGTACGAGATGTTGGATGGTGTCACATTGCGTCCCGTCCGCTTCGACGCCCAGACGCTCGCTTGGGATACGGTCATGGTTTCATTGACTGCATCGAACTCAATGGATGGGATTAAAGCGGGCTGTAGCTTGTGACCATCGCGGGTTTGCCCTGCGCCATCGTCACGGCTGCCACTAGCTCGATTCTTGTCAGCTGCAACCATATGGGTCTCTCAAATTCCTGACGCTCTGGCTACGGATCAGATCATGCGTGCGAGGGGATTGATGCTATGTTATCAGCGCCGGATCGCATCTGCAAGCGGCTGAGTATCCAAAACTTACGAGATACAAGAGCCATTCACGGAATCACCCAGCCCAAATACAGCAGGACATGACCATCCTTCCACGCAAGCCCCCTGATCCAACCCAATACGCGGTCGGCGTCTCTTGGCGATAGTCGACCCGCTGCGGCATACCGCTCGGCGCGGTCGAACAGGCGCGCCCGCTCGAACTCCACGAAGACGTTCTCAGCTTCGGCTACCCTCCAATACTCATCGCCCATCTCCATACATGAGGCTTCGAGCGAAATCGCAGGCAGCCCCGCGCGGCGGCCTTGCGGAGTAGTCAATCTGCACCACGCCGATATCCAAGCTCATATCCCGACCCCTGCGCTGAAATTCAGGACCGAGATTCTAGCGGACCCTGACGCGAATGTGAGGGTCAACCTCGCACGATGGATTCGCCGTCAAGCGCGGACGTCAACACTGCTCGGTTTCAGGTGGAAAGGGAAACTGACAGCTGTCGCAAGCTCTGCCAATGGGTACGCGACTGCCCACCTTCTCGCAGTGGCTACAGCCATACTTGCCAAAGAACCACAGCGCAGGATCGAGCGCCGCGCACGTGCCTTCGATTTCTGGCGGCCCGCCGATCTTTGCCAACGAAACCGCTTTGTGCCAAGCGGACTGGATGCACGGCCTAGCCTGTTCGAGCCGAAGGTGTCGGGTGTCCGTCACACCCAAGTTCTCGGTAACGCGACGCACATGCACGTCGACAGCAACGGGGATGACGCCTATACGGTCGATCTTCGCCCCGCCGGGCCACGCAATCATCCGCACCCACATCGGCCCGATTTTGCGACCTTTGAGAAGCGGAAATCGAGGACACCCGCTGCTAGATTCGCTCCGCAGATCCTCGAGCAGCTTGCAGGCGTCTCCAATGCCGTCGTCGATGACCCTGCGCACCGGCCCATGTCCAGAGCTCAGGCTGCGGGCAATTTTGCTCCATGCTTTCGCGTCTTGTTCGTGTCGCTGGCTAACCCCACTCTCGGACAGCAGCTTGCGAAGTGTCTCGATCTCGATGGACGACGCTATGTCAGGCTCGAAAAGCTCCGGGCGACTCTTGAATAGGCAGTATCCCGCGCACCACAGGCGGTTGGCGTCTCGCGCGCGGTCCATGGCTGAGATGAAGGTCAGGAACAGGCGCACCTCACGATCCGACGCGCCCAAATCGCGCAGCTTGCGCACAGCTTTGACTTCCGGCATTTGCGTCCATGCGCCGCTCGGCGGGTCGTCTCTCGCGGACAGATCGAACCCGTCACCGTAGAAATCACCAGCGATCTTTTCGGCCAGCCGGGCATTTCTGCGTGCATGGGAACACGCAGCAGCCAGCCGCTCTTTATACCATGCGATTTGTGAACCGATGCCACGCATATGCTTCAGCGGTCGACAAACGGTCGCCCCCATCTTGATCAGTCCGTCTTCGAGCCCGTGTTCGGCATAAGGCTTCCCTGCATGAATCTCGACGACTTTTCCCGACAGCGATGGATGCTTCTTGACCAGATCGGCAAGGACACGCTCAGACCATTCTCGACGCTCTGCCGCCGACATGTCTGACAGCGCCAAGTCATACGGCTCGATCTCCGAGAGGGGATCGAGCAGCCCGTGTTTGGCGCTGAGGATGTACCAAGCACAGCCAAGACATTCCGCGTACTCTCGGCGATAATTCCAGAGTGGCGATTTGTATAGGCATCTGGCTTGAGCTGGGTAGTCGACCTTGCTCTTCACGCAGCCAACCAAGATCAGATCCGCGCACACATGGTTCTGACACGACATAGTTCTAGCCTGCCAATCACTCGTTCATTGGGGATTCCTTACATGATACCACGTTTGGCTTCTGCCAATCCGTGACGGGGTTGGGTCTCGATGTACCGCCCTTCAGTCTCCCGCCTGCGTCCCGAATCGAGAATGGCGAATGGGGTTGATCGCTGATACCTGCCCCATGATACCCTGACATGGATGGGCAAATGGTGACAGGAGCGATCCCAAACTGAGACGCTGCCGACCGATACGCAAACTGCACCTCTCCCGACTTGGCTCTCGTTTACGCAGAGAATCGTTCACGACCCCGCTGACAGCTGTCCTTCGTCGTTCGCAGCCTGACCGCTTTACCCTGCTCATCGTCCTTGCTGCCGCGTTGGGGACGGCGCACGCGCTGATCCGCACTTCCACCCACGGCGCGGCTATTAGCGCGGACTCCACAGGTTACCTGTCCACCGCCATGAACCTGCTTGCGGGCGAGGGCTTGCGGAACTTCAACGGCGTAGAGGTGGTTACACAGCCGCCTCTGTTCCACCTGCTCCTGGCGTTCACCATGCTGTTCGGAATCGAGCCGCTGGAGACGGGCCGGCTGGTGAACGCCGCCGCCTTCGGCTTGACCATCCTGGCATCCGGCCTGTGGCTGCGGCGCAGCCTCCGGTCGCGCCTCCTAGCGCTTTTTGCCACGCTGTCCATTATGGCCGCGCATTCTCTCAACCATTATGCTGGGGCTTTCCTGTCGGAGGCGGTCTTCATCCTGTTGACTCTGCTGGCGCTGATTTGGCTGGAGTCCTTCCTCGACCGGAAGGCCGATTGGTCAACCCTGCTCTGTGCCGCGCTATTCACCGCCCTTGCCGCGCTGTCGCGCTACACGGGGGTTGTGCTGATACTCACCGGGGTCATGCTGCTGCTGGCTTGCCGGGAGATGGCGTTCTCCGTTCGTCTGAAGCGCGCCGCCGTCTTCGGCGCGGTCACCTCGATTCCCCTGGCAGCGGTTATGGCGCGCAACTGGCTAATATCGGGACTGCCAACAGGGGATAGAAGCAGCGCCACGGGGCAGTCCATAGCCGACTCGCTGCGGCAGACGATTGACGTATTCAACCAGTGGTCACAGATCTGGCGTTTTCCGAACTGGGACGTTTACCTGTGGACGGCAGCCGGGCTGGTAGCGCTGGCTGCCGCGTCGGCTGCTGTCCTGTCTCACCGTAACTCTACCCGCCACCCACCGAATGAATACACCTCCTCTGGCCTGTGGCCAGCCCTTCCATTCGGCGCGTTCGCCCTGGTGTACATGGCATTCATCGGCATTGCCGCAACATTGACGCCTTTGGCTAGTACATACAGCCGTTTCATGGTGCCGGCTTACGTGCCGCTGCTGCTGACGGGGGCGCTGCTGCTGGACAGGTTCCTGCCAATGGGCGGCGAAGGCAGGATCGACCGTGCCAAGTGGGTTTTAGCTTCTATCATCTTGGTTGGAGTCCTGGCGCACACTGGAATCTCTGCGCAAAGGGAACTCAGACTGACTGCCCACGCAGTGGAGCGCGGATACAGCGGAAACGCCTACAACCCCGCGTACTGGAATGATTCGGAGACGCTGAAGTACCTGAGAGCCAACCGTCTCGAAGGCAGGATTTTCTCCAACGCCCCATCCATACTCTGGTTCTCGGACATGACCGCCGCTGTGGGCAGGTATGCACAAATCCCCTTTCCTGTAGACCTCGATGATCTTGCGAGGTGGATCAAAGGCGACTCCGGCAAACCGACCATCGTCTGGTTCTATGCTCCCAATCTTCAGTACCCGTACAGATACAGCCACCTCGACATCCGCTCCCTGCCCGGGGTGGAGACGGTAGCCGAACTGTCCGACGGCGTTGTACTGCGCGTAAGGTGAGTTATGAGCCGACGTTCAATGGGCGCGGCGGTCCTGCGCCCCGATTCTTCGGGCTACGGCGCTCTCGGCAAGCGCGACGTCCAAGCCGCCTTCGGAACGGTCGTGGGCTGGTCACTATCACGCCGCCTCTGCCCGTGAGCCTCTCGATGAAACTTCGGGTCTCGGAGATGGACGTATTGGGGGCGAAAGCGGGCTTCAGCGAGGGATGGAGCAGCTCCGGAATCTCTTCGTCCCGCATGGAATCCAAGCGGGGCGGGAGAGTACGCTGACGTAGAATCCGACTAGGACGATCAGCGCCCCGACGAGGATGATCGCCAGTGACGCCTGCCGCGATGTCTGGCTCGAAAGGCATATTGGTTCACGGAGCGAAGAAGCCTCTCTCCGGCGTGGGTGGGGGCGGGGGGTAGTGTGTGCGCGAGTGTAGCCATGGGCGTTGGAGTCGGAGTTGGCACAGGCGTAGGTGTGGTCGTGGCTGGAGTCGAAGTCGGCACAGGCGTAGGTGTGAGCGTGGCTGGAGTCGAAGTTGACACAGGCGTAGGTGTGAGTTGACCGATCCAGGCCGGGTTACGATTGAACCCAGAATGATCAGTGAGACGGGTGACGACTCCAGAACCGTCCGCGTTCATCACGTAGATCTCATCGTTCCCGTCCCGACGAGACTGAAACGCTATGCGCCGACTGTCCGGAGACCAGGCAGGGGTGCTCCCGTCCCACGCAGTATGATCAGTGAGGCGGGTGACTCCAGATCCGTCTGCCTTCATCACGTAGATGTTCCTGTTTCCGTCCCGATCAGAAGCAAACGCTATCTTCCGTCCGTCCGGAGACCAGGACGGGTACTGATTAGCCTCGGGAGTATCAGTGAGACGGGTGACTCCCGAGCCGTCTGCCTTCATCACGTGTATCTCACCCTTCCCGGCCAGAGCCCGAGTAAACGCTATGCGTCGTCCGTCCGGAGACCAGGACGGGAACCCATCCTCCTCAGGATGATTCGTGAGACGGGTGACTCCCGAGCCGTCTGCCTTCATCACGTAGATCTCCCTGTTCCCGTCCCGATAAGACTGAAACGCTATGCGCCGTCCGTCCGGAGACCAGGCAGGGTGCTGATTCTCCTCAGGATGATTCGTGAGACGGGTGACTCCCGAACCGTCCGCGTTCATCACGTAGATCTCAGCGTTCCCGTCCCGAATGGAATCGAACGCTATGCGCCGTCCGTCCGGAGACCAAGACGGGGTCCCATCATGCCCAGGACTATCCGTGAGACGGGTGACTCCCGAGCCGTCAGCCTTCATCACGTAGATCTCCCTGTTCCCGTCCCGATAAGACTGAAACGCTATCTTCCCGGATGATGTGGTCGTGGCTGGAGTCGAAGTTGACACAGACGTAGGCGTAGGTGTGATCTGACCGGTCCAAGCCGGGTTACGATTGAACCCAGAATGATCAGTGAGACGGGTGACGACTCCCGATCCGTCCGCGTTCATCACGTAGATCTCATCGTTCCCGTCCCGACGAGACTGAAACGCTATGCGCCGTCCGTCCGGAGACCAGGCAGGGGTGCTCCCATCCCACGCAGTATGATCGGTGAGACGGGTGACTCCCGATCCGTCTGCCTTCATCACGTAGATGTTCCTGTTTCCGTCCCGATCAGAAGCAAACGCTATCTTCCGTCCGTCCGGAGACCAGGACGGGTACTGATTAGCCTCGGGAGTATCAGTGAGACGGGTGACTCCCGATCCGTCTGCCTTCATCACGTGTATCTCACCCTTCCCGGCCAGAGCCCGAGTAAACGCTATGCGTCGTCCGTCCGGAGACCAGGACGGGAACCCATCCTCCTCAGGATGATTCGTGAGACGGGTGGCTCCCGAGCCGTCTGCGTTCATCACGTAGATCTCCCTGTTCCCGTCCCGATAAGACTGAAACGCTATGCGCCGTCCGTCCGGAGACCAGGCAGGGTGCTGATTCTCCTCAGGAGTAACAGTGAGACGGGTGACTCCCGATCCGTCCGCGTTCATCACGTAGATCTCAGCGTTCCCGTCCCGAATGGAATCGAACGCTATGCGCCGTCCGTCCGGAGACCAAGACGGGGTCCCATCATGCCCAGGACTATCCGTGAGACGGGTTACTCCCGAACCGTCCGCATTCATCACGTATATCTCCCTGTTCCCGTCCCGATAAGACTGAAACGCTATCTTCCCGGATGATGTGGTCGTGGCTGGGGTCGAAGTTGACACAGGCGTAGGTGTGAGCGTGGCTGGGGTCGAAGTTGACACAGGCGTAGGCGTAGGAGCGGTACCATCGACCTTGAAATAGCTCCCTGAGCTTACTTCCCAAGACAGTCTCGCGTTGTTTCCGGCGAGATCGGTGATGGACGCGCCCGACGGTACGCGAAGGCTGTCAGCAGGAACCCAAATTGTTCCGTCATCATCCCTGTCCCCTTCCTGTACCGTGTATATGAAGACTAGGCGCGTGGCTTCGCTCTCCTCTGCGTCATACTGCACTCTGTGGGTCTCGCTGCCTATTTCCAATCCCAGAGATGGCAGTCCGCCTCCAGTATCGACAAGGACATCCTCGTTGAACTCAGCCCGTATCTGTATCGCCTCTCCCCTGCCATAGGTATCTCCAGACAGTGGGCTATTTATGATGCGCGGCGCTCCACCATAGATGTATGGCGGGAAAGTATCCGGGAGACTGCCTCTGACTTTCTGGTTGGGTTGGGATGAGACCGCTTCGTGTGCAGAGTCCGGAACTACTCCGTCGTAGGTAGCGAACGATATGGAATTGGCGGAGATACTGATTCCGTCATCGTCTGTGTCCGTCTTGGCAACCAGATAGCTGAATGAGATACCGTTGGGACCGCAGCCGGAGTAATTCGCATCCTTCACTGCCGCTGAGCCGTTGCCTGTCTGGAACGTTAGGGAAATCGATCCCGTGCCACAGACCTGTTCGCTAAATCCGACTTCGACCCGGATGACCTCGCTTGGTCCATAGGTATCTTTTACGCCGTCACCGTCCGAGTCTGTGCTTGGCTGAGAGGCGATGACTGGGCCGCTAGTAATGTACGGAGCGGGAGGCGTGGGCGTATCTGCAAACGTTTCAGGAATGACGATGAGGGATAGGAAGAATATCCCGATGAGTGCTGCCAAGCATGGAATTGTGACGCAGCGCGAAAAGTGCGGGCGGATTACAGGGGTCATTGTGGGTCTCCCGACAGTGCGAGACTGGCCTCAGGGTGATTGTACACTATTGGGTAGGACAGTCAAACCGGAAGGGCGCGTTGGGCAAGCCGGTTTGGTGAGCTTGGGAGAGGCCTTCCAAAGGGGACGGTGAGGAGATCGCCGATTGTCAGGCAGTCGCCTTGCACTGTCCCAATCTCGACGCATAGGACAGACTCGGACTGGCAGACGCAGCGCAGTCTGTCGGTGTCGTTCGGGCTGACGGTGACGATGATTCTGGACTGGCCTTCGCCCGAAGAGCGCGGCGTCCCATCTTCCCGTAATGGGCGCGGTGATCCTGGCCCCGATTCTTCGGGCTATGGCGCTCTCGGCAAGCGCGACGGTCAAGCCGCAATCGGAACGGTCGTGGGTTGGTCACATCACGCCGCCTCTGCCCGTGAGCCTCTCGATGAAACTTCTGGTCACGGCGACGGATGTATTGGGGGCGAAAGCAGGCTTCAGCGAAGAATGGAGCCCGCTCCAGAATCTTCTTGTACCGTGACACTGCGCGCCCTAAAATACCGCGCATGAGGTTCGCGCACAGAGGACTGCGAAGATTCTACGAACGCAATGACGCTCGCGGGCTGAATCCGGAGCATGTGGAACGTATTCGGGTCATGCTGACACTGCTACAGGCCGCTCACTCACCGAGGATTATGGATGTGCCCGGCTGGAGGCTGCACCCGTTACGAGGTAATCGTCAAGGCTATTGGAGCGTCCGTGTATCCGGCAACTGGCGCATCGTCTTCCGTTTCGAAGGTGGCGAGGCAGTGGATATCGACCTGATAGATTATCACTAGGAGGAGCTGGTATGTCTATGTACAACCCATCCCACCCCGGAGACCTTGTGCGCGAATACGTGAACGGAAAAAATTTGACGGTGACGGAGGCTGCCAAGCGACTCGGAGTAGCTCAGCGCACGCTATCGCGCATACTGGACGGACAGGCCGGCATTTCCCCTGAGATAGCGTTGTCATTGGAGCGCATCGGCTGGAATGACGCCGAAATCTGGATGCGGCTACAAAGCAGCTACGATCTGGCGCAAGCTCGATTGGAAGAAGCGGCGGTGTGAACGGAAGGTTCTGATATGCTCATGCTTGACCCACCACCCCCCGGAGAAATAATCCTCGACATAATACAAGCGAGGGGATGGACTGTGACTGAGTGCGCCAAAAAGCTCGGAATAACCAGTCATAACCTGTCTCTGATTATGAACGGACAAGCTGGCATTACGCCCATGACAGCGCTGGCGATGGAACGACAGGGATGGAGCGACGCCGATCACTGGATGCGGATGCAGGCAAGCTACGATCTGGCGCAGGCGCGGCTGAGAGAGAAGGCGGTGTGAGTGGAGCGCGGGTACAGCGGAAACGCCGTACTGGAATGATTCGGAGACGCTGAAGTACCTGAAGACCAACCGTCTCGAAGGCAGGATCTTCTCCAACGCCCCGTCCATACTCTGGTTCTCGGACATGACCGCCGCTGTGGGCAGGTATGCACAAATCCCCTTTCCTGTAGGTCTCGATGATCTTGCGGGATGGATCGAACGCGGCTACGGCAAAATGGCCATCGTCTGGTTCTATGCTCCCAATCTTCAGTACCCGTACAGATACAGCCACTTAGACATCCGCTCCCTGCCTGGGGTGGAGATGGCAGCCGAACTGTCCGACGGCGTTGTACTGCGCGTAAGGTGAGTAAAGAACTATGGTATCGCCCTCGTCACTGAAAGTGGGGGTGGCGTCTATGGCCTTAGCTGTCGGAGGGTCGCCTCCTTTAGCCGGCTGAGGGTCACCGCCACAGGGTTGGGGTTGTCTATCTCCTTGATATGCACTTTTTGCTGATCGTCCACGCTGTTGGTCACCAGCACGCTGCCTCTGCCCGTGAGCCTCTCGATGAAACTTTGGGTCTCGGAGATGCCCGTCTGGGGATTGACCGATATTTCGGTCGTGTTCCGCGAGAAGAATTTGTACATATGCACCACTCGGCGGTTGGTAACGTAGTAGGCGGTGTGGAGGTTCACCCAATACGTGACGACCCCCCGGAAGTACAGGTACATGGCAATCAGGAAGGCCGCGAGTGGATAGATGTAGGCCTGCCCAGTGAACTCCAAGAGGTATCCGGAAGCCACAAAGAAGGGAACGCTCAGGCCTATCCGGACTAAAGGGGGCTTCATCGAGGGCTGGCGCTCCTTCAGAATCTCCTCGTCCCACATGGACTCCAAGCGGGGCCGGGGGAGTAAGCTGGCGTAGAATCCGACCAGGACGAACAGCGCCCCGACGAAGATGATCGCCAGTGACGCCTGCCGCGATGTCTGGCTCGACAGGTCGCTGTTGATCAGGATAAACATGCACGCCGCGAGGAAGGGCAGCCCAACGATCAGCAGGTTCACCACTGCCCGCGCCGCAACACCGCCATCGCGCTGCTGCACAGTTTTGTCGTCGGTCATCGCTATCTCCGCCTAAAAAGCTGAAGTCCGAGGGTAACCAGCGCCAGCAATACACCCACCAAGGTCAGGGTCACTAGATCAATATCAAAAGGCACCGTAGTGCAACCCGGGAAGAGGCATCTCTCCGGCGTGGGTGTGGGCGGCGGAGGTGGCACAGGCATATTCGTCGGTGTGGGCAAGATCGGCGTGGGCGTGGGCGTGGGCGAGATCGGCGTGGGTGTTGGTGGCACAGGCGTGTATTCGTCGGTGTCGGCGAGATCGGCGTGGGTGTTGGTGGCACAGGCGTATTCGTCGGTGTCGGCGAGATCGGCGTGGGTGTTGGTGGCACAGGCGTATTCGTCGGTGTCGGCGAGATCGGCGTGGGTGTTGGTGGCACAGGCGTATTCGTCGGTGTCGGCGAGATCGGCGTGGGTGTTGGTGGCACAGGCGTATTCGTCGGTGTCGGCGAGATCGGCGTGGGTGTCGGCGGGGGCTGACTGGTCCAGTCTGGGCCCCCGTTCACCTCAGGATGATCCGTGAGCCAAGTGACTCTCGAGCCGTCCGCGTTCATCACGTATATCTCTGTGTCACTGGACCCGCCCCTATCAGAAGTAAACGCTATACGCCGTCCGTCCGGAGACCAAGCCGGGTACCAATCAGCCTCAGGATGATCGGTGAGACGGGTGACTCCCGTGCCGTCTGCGTTCATCACGTAGATCTCCCAGTTCCCGACCCGATTAGAAGCAAACGCTATACGCCGTCCGTCCGGAGACCAAGCCGGGTACAGATTACCACCCTCGGTATCAGTGAGCCGGGCGACTTCCGTGCCGTCTGCGTTCATCACGTAGATCTCCCAGTTCCCGTCCCGTTTAGAATGAAACGCTATGCGCCGTCCGGAGACCAGGCCGGGTGCCGATCCTCCTCAGTATGATCCGTGAGACGGGTGACTCCTGAGCCGTCTGCGTTCATCACGTAGATCTCCCAGAACCCGTCCAGATTAGAAGCAAACGCTATGCGCCGTCCGTCCGGAGACCAGGCCGGGGTAGTACGATCCCCACGATGATGATCCGTGAGACGGGTGACTCCCGTGCCGTCTGCGTTCATCACGTAGATCTCCCAGTTCCCGTCCCGTTTAGAAGCAAACGCTATGCGCCGACCGTCAGGAGACCAAGCCGGGGACACATCCCTCCCACGATGATTCGTGAGCCGGGTGACTCCTGAGCCGTCAGCGTTCATCACGTATATCTCAAAGTTCCCGTCCCGATCAGAGACGAACGCTATCTTCCCGGATGATGTGGGCGTGGGTGTATCGGCAAACGCTTCAGGAACGACGATGAGGGATAGGAAAAATATCCCAATGAGCGCCGCCAAGTATAGAACTGTGACGCAGCGCGAAAAGTGCGGGGTGGTCATTGTGGGTCTCCCGACAGTGCGGGACTGGTGGGTTCAGGCGCCAAGGCAAGCGTATTCTATGGTGAACAGCAGCGCAACCACCGACGCAAGGGTTTTACTCAACTGAGGTCTCCGCCTGGGGATCGTCGCTTACGGTAGACTTTGGCAGTGGGCGCTCGGACGCTGCCTGTTGCCGTCTATCTGTTGTATCTGTCCTCGAATCGGATGATGTCGTCCTCGCCTAGGTAGCTGCCGGACTGCACCTCGATGATCTCCAGTGGAATGGCGGCGGGGTTTTCCAGCCTGTGTCTCTCTCCGACCTTGACGTAGGTGGACTGGTTCTCGTACAGCAGGAAATCCTCGTCTCCCTTGATCACTCTGGCGACTCCGCTCACGACAACCCAATGCTCGGATCGGAGATGGTGCATCTGAAGTGACAACGCCTGACCGGGGTTGACGGTGATGCGCTTGACCTGAAAACGGCTGCCCGAATCTATGAGGTCGTACCAGCCCCACGGCCTGTGTACGCGCCTGTGATTCTCCCGTTCGGGTCTCTCTTCGCGCCTGAGCTGCTCGACCAGAGCGCGGACGTTCTCAACCTGATCTCGATTGGTTGCCAACACCGCGTCGGGCGTCTCCACTATGATCACGCCCTCCAGCCCCACTGCTGCCACCAGCCGATGATGTCCGAATATCATCGAGTTGCGCATGTCGTGGGTGTACACGTCTCCCCGAACCACGTTGCCGCTGTGGTCTTTGTCGCTCACGTCCATTATCGCAGCCCACGAGCCGACGTCCGACCACTCCGCATCGAGCGGAACGACCACGGCTTGGCGCGACTGCCCATCGCTCGATCCCGCTATGCGCTCCATCACGGCGTAATCTATGGTGTCTACGGGGCATTGGGTGAACAGATCCGCCTCCGGACGGTAGAAGATGCCATCGCGCGCGCCCTTGGCGTGGGCGTCTCGGCACGCCTTCGCTATGTCCGGCCTGAACCGCTCCAGATCGCGCAGCCAAGCCGAGACGCGCAAGACGAACATGCCGCTGTTCCAGAGATACTCCTCCGTCTCGACCATCCTCTGAGCGGTCTCCACGTCTGGCTTCTCTATGAATTCGGCAAGCTCGTATGCGCTGCCGTCGCTGAGCCTCGATCCCTTTCTGATGTAGCCGTAGGAGACGCTCGGCGAGTCGGGCGTTATGCCGAACGTTGCGATGCTGCCCGCCGCGCTCAGGCGGAGCGCCACCGCTACAGCCGCGTGGAACGTCTCGGCGTCGCGGATAACATGGTCCGCGGGGAGTACGAGCATGATCGGATCGTCGCCGTCGTCCGCCTGCTCTTCGAGCGCGAGCGCGGCGAGCGTGAGCGTGGGCGCGGTGTTGCGTCCGACAGGCTCCAGGATGATGGAGCGAGGGAGGCGGTCGATCTGCCGCGTATGCTCCGCCACCAAGAACCTATGCTCCTCGTTGCACACGATGACAGGGGGCGCGACGTCCGCGATGCCGTCCAGCCTCGTGATCGTGTCTTGGAGCATGGAGCGGCCGTCTGCGATGGACAGGAACGGTTTGGGATAGAACTCTCGGGAGAGTGGCCAGAGTCTGGTTCCAGAGCCTCCAGCCATGATGACGGGGTGCAAGGTCATAGCGCTGTTACCGAACTCCTCGTCAATCTGGTGTCTGATCAGAGAAATTCGCAGAAGCGCGGCTGCGGCATACAGGGGGCGGCTCTAGCTGTCCACTCCTCGCAAACTGCGCTCTTGCGGCTTTCTGACGGCTCTAGTCTATCACCACTCAGGGGGAAATGACGCTCCGACGCGCTAGGATGCGACACACCGGAGGCGCGACGGGGCAGACGGGCGGCTTTCGGCGGATTCTGCTCGAACATCTATCGAACGTCCTATCGTCCCAGCGCGACGCCCACGATCAGCTTCTCCATCTCGATACCCAGCTCGGTGGCTTCTTCGAGTCTGAGATGGTCGCCTACGGTGGCTACGAACACCACGCCGAGCACTCGTCCGACCCTGAAGTCTATTATGGTCGAAGAGATGGCGCTGTCCGATGTGTAGTGTACCGTCTTGAGTCCGACGGCCTCATCGAAGAAGCCTTCGGGATTCAGGCGTTCGATTCCTGCGAGTATCTGACCGCCGCCAACATCGGAGCCGACGTTCTCGGCAAAGCCGCTGAGAAAGACTTCGCGCATCCAGTCGTGAACGCCCTCCGGCGAGCGGAACAGGTGGGCGACCGACGCCACCGCAAAATCCACGCCGTCCGCAGCCAGCGGCGGCGGTGGAGGCGCGAACTCCCTCAGATAGCCAGCTATGCGCCCGATGGCGCGGAATCGCTCCTCGCTCGCCCCTCGAAATCCGTGATCCGCCATAGCGCGATTGTCCAGCTCGCCATTCCGAAGCAGAACGTAGTCGCTGTAGGCGGGCGGCAGATCCTCTTGGACTAGAACCATATCGGGAAGGTCCATCTCCCGGATGTCGAACGTGGCGCGGGTCAGCGAGTCTGTCACGTACTCCTCCAATCATATGGGCGGCTCGTGCAGCCGAAAGTGTCTATACCTTACACCCAAAGGGGGATGTCTGTTAATATCGTGGCAACGGTTCGGGCAAGAGTCCACTTCCGAAGGGTCTTTCAGTTATGAGCGACAAGAAGACAGAGTCCAAACAGGGGTTTACACGGCGGCAGGTCCTCAAGGGAGTTCCGTTCGGAATCGCCGCTGTCGCCGGGATCGGCTTGGTATCCGGTCGCGTGGTATCCGCCTTCGTGCGCAGGAAGCGGATGCCGAATCTGCCGGAAGACTCTATATTCGCCCCAGACAAGAGCCGGTATCCCGGAGCTTAGAGATTCGGCCCCTTTCCAGATGGGAGAGAGTCAAGACCGGGGGCTTTCCCATCCTCGCCTCGATATCTCCTATATATAGAGAGGGTCGAAAGATGCGCCTGATACTCGTCTTCGCCGTACTCGTCCTCGCTGCCTGCGAGCGCGCCGCGCCGACGGCCGATCCTGTCCCGACTCCGACCCCCGTCAACGTTGCAGACCTGCTCGAGCGATCAGGCGATGCCATGGGCGAGCTGGAGACCTTTCACTTCAGGCTGGAACACAACAGGGGGGGCGGCACGCCGCTTGCGGAGACGCTGATCGTCACGGAGGCTGAGGGCGACGTGGTCAGCCCGGACAGGATTTCGGTCGACTTCACCGGAACGCTCGGCAGCTTCGCCGTGCGCTCCAGCTTGGTAACGATTGGCGAAGACAGCTACATGACCAATCCGCTGAACGGGGCGTGGGAAGAGGTGCCGGCGGAAGTCAGCCCGCTCGCGTTCTTCGATCCTCGCAGCGGCATCGGCGCGATGATGGCGCAGATGCGAAATCCGTCTCTGGCATCCCAATCGGAGAGCGCCTTCAGGGTAGACGGCGATCTGAGAGTGGGCGCGCTAGAGCCAATACTGGGTACGGCCGCGGCGGGCGACGCGGTGCAGCTGAAGCTGACCATCGGCGCGGACACCCTGTTTCTGGAGAGGGCGGTCATCGAGGGGCGGGTGACCGCGTCCGAAGCCGACGGCGTGGTTCGCACCATCATACTTTCGGGGTTCAACGAACCCGTCTCGATAGAGCCGCCCCGCTGAGGGCGGCGCGGCGAATGCCCATCTTGTCCAACATCCGCAGCCGCCGAATCCCGCCGTATCTGGCGCTGGCGCCGGTGATCGTGGGCGTATTCATCGCCGCGGACGATCAGACGGTCATCGTCACCGTACTTCCGAGCATCATGCTGGACCTCGGCGTCCAGATCAACGAGCTGGACCGCGCATCATGGACGGTAACGGGCTACCTGCTCGGCTACGTGGCGGCAATGCCGCTGCTGGGCAGGATGGCTGACGTGTGGGGGCGGCGCGACATTTACGCGGCTTCCATGCTGCTGTTCATGGCAGGCTCGGCGTGCGCGGCGCTGACCACGAGCATAGACTGGCTGGTGGCGGCGCGGGTGTTCCAAGCCATCGGCGCGGGCGCGCTGGTTCCCATATCCATCGCCATAGTCGCAGACCTGTTCCCGCCCGAAAAGCGAGGCGTGCCGCTGGGGATCATGGGCGCGTCGGCAGAGGCGGGCGGCGTCATCGGCCCGCTGTGGGGCGGACTCGTCACCCGATTCTTGGACTGGCCCTGGGTGTTCTGGATGAACATTCCGCTCGGTCTGCTCGTGCTGGTCTTTCTGCTGATGCTGCTGCGTCCCAGCGTCAGGTATCGCGCCAAGATCGACTATCCAAGCGGAGGTCTGATCGCGCTCAGTCTCTGCGCTCTCACGCTGACGCTGTCCAGAGTGGACGCGCTGGACATTCTGTTCGCGGGGTATGCGGCGGCGGCGGTCGTGAGCTTCGGGCTGTTCGTTCTGCGCCAGAGGACGAGCGCCGAGCCGCTGATCCCGCTTTCGATGTTCAGAGCCGCTTCGTTCACAGCCGCCAACCTGACGCACCTGCTTCTGGGCGGCGCGCTCATCATAGGGATGGTCACTGTTCCGCTCATGGCGAACACGGTACTAGGTCTGACTCCGCTGGACGGCGGCCTGATGCTGATGCGAATGACGGTGGCGATTCCGCTGGGCGCGGTGATCGGCGGCTTCGCCTGCCAGCGGATGGCTCCCAGAGCGCCGGCCGTGGTCGGACTGGCGCTGATCGCCGTTGGGTTCGGCTCGATGAGCGGCTGGGGGCTGGACATAGCCGACCCGTCCATGGCCCTTCATCTGGCGACGGCGGGGTTCGGCTTCGGGCTGCTCATCGCGCCGATTGCGCTTGCCGCCACCAACTCCGTGGATATCGGGCTGCGCGGCGTGGCGTCCGCCGTCATTACGGCGATGCGGGTCGTGGGCATGACGTTCGGGCTGGCGGCGCTGACCTCGTGGGGCGCAGGCAGGTTTCAGCAGATGGTGGTTGGCCTCGATCTTCCTCTGCCCCTGCCGGGTGAGAGCGCCGAGCAGTCCCAAGCGCGTGTGGACGAGTTCCAAGCGTATCTCACAGACGCCGGCCTGTCGCTGTTCAGCGATTTCTTCCTGATAGCGACGTGCATCGCCCTGACAGCCATCATAGCGGCGGCGTTCATGGCGCAGCGGCGATGACACGCCCTCCAGCGCGGGCTGAATGCGGTCCGCGCTGATATGGCGGCGGCGGTATTCATGGCGCAGCGGCGATGACGCATCCAATCTGATAGAATCACGTCGGTTTGTTCTTGGCGGGAGTCCGGGCGTCTCCGTCTCGTCGTTCACCCTCTGCGGCGTGGACGAGCGGTTCGCTGGGCTGCCCAACCCTGCCAGCGTGATTCAGGAGGTTCGAGTCTCATGTCCAATCGAGTCAAGGGTGTAATAGCAGGCTCCAAGGGAGCGGAGGTCACAATCGAGGATATCCTGGTTCCCAATCCGGGTCCGGGCGAGGCGCTGGTGAGAGTCGAGGCGTGCGGGGTCTGTCATACCGATCTCCACTATCGAGAAGGCGCGATAAACGACGAATTCCCCTTCCTGCTCGGACACGAAGCCGCGGGCGTCGTGGAAGAGGTGGGAGACGGCGTATCCAACGTTCAGCCCGGCGACTTCGTGATCATAGCGTGGCGCGCGCCCTGCGGCAGCTGCCGCTCGTGTCTTCGAGGTCGCCCTTGGTACTGCTTCGACAGCATGAACGCCGCTCAGCAGATGACGCTGGCAGACGGAAGCCCTCTCTCCGCCGCGCTGGGCATCGGCGCGTTCACCGAGCTGACGCTAGTTCACGCCGGGCAAGCCGTGAAGGTCGATCCTGCCGCCTCAGCCGCGGCCGCGGGGCTGATCGGCTGCGGCGTGATGGCAGGGCTTGGGGCGGCGGTCAACACGGGCGGCGTGAGCCGAGGCGACTCGGTCGCCGTGATCGGCTGCGGCGGAGTGGGGGACGCCGCCATCGCCGGCGCGCGACTAGCGGGGGCGCGCACCATAATAGCCGTGGACATAGACGGCAGGAAGCTGGAGTGGGCGAAGGGGTTCGGCGCCACTCACACGATAGACTCCACGCAGACCGACCCGGTAGAGGCGATACGCGATCTGACGGGCGGCAACGGGGTCGACGTGGCAATCGAGGCGGTGGGCAATCCCGCCACTTACGAGCAGGCGTTCTACGCCCGCGATCTGGCGGGTACGGTGGTGCTGGTCGGAGTTCCAAGCCCCGACATGAAGATCGAGCTTCCCATGCTCGAAGTCTTTGGGAGGGGGGGCGCGCTCAAGTCTTCGTGGTACGGCGACTGCCTGCCTACTAGGGACTTCCCCATGTTCATAGACCTGCACCTTCAGGGCAGGCTCGATCTGGAGGCGTTCGTGTCGGAGACCATCGCGCTCGACGAGGTCGAGGAGGCGTTCCACAAGATGGAACGCGGCGAGGTGCTGCGTTCAGTCGTAATCCTGTAATATGCGCGGCGACAATTGCCGATTCCATCGCCACAGCCTGCGCCAAGTCGTAATCCTGTAATCGGCGCGGCGACAGCTGCCGATTCCATCGCCACAGCCTGCGCCAAGTCGTAATCCTGTAGTCGGCGCGGCGGCAATTGCAGACGGTTAAAGTCCCCTCTTCCTCGATGGGAGAGGGGTTGCGGCGGGGTGAAGTCCTCATGTCCAGCCAGAGAGCTACATACGAATTCAGACAGGTGGGAGACGGTGACAAGACCGCCAAGACCGACCTGTTCTACCGCGAGGAGATTCAGCTTGCCCTGCGCAACAGGGGAATGCCGCTGGAGGGGCTGCGCTACGACGTCACGCCAACGGGAATGCACTACCTTCTCATCCACTTCGACATTCCCCACGCCAGCGAGGACGACTGGAGTCTGGAGATAGGCGGACTGGTCAGCAGACCCGCCACGCTGGACATGGACGAAGTCAGGGCGCGCGCGCCCGTCAGCCTTCCGGTTACGATGGAGTGCGCGGGCAACGGGCGCGCGCTGATGGAGCCTCGCGCAATCAGCCAGCCGTGGCTTCTGGAAGCGATAGGCACCGCCGAGTGGACGGGGACGCCGCTGGCTCCGATTCTCGAAGAGGCGGGCGTTGCGGGCGACGCCGTCGAGCTGCTCTTTACAGGCGTGGATCAGGGCGTTCAGGGAGGCGAGCTTCAGTATTATCAGCGCAGCCTCACCATTGAACAGGCGATGCGCGATGAGGTCATGCTGGCATACGGCATGAACGGCGCGCCGCTTCAGCCGCAGCACGGATACCCGCTCAGGCTGCTGGTGCCGGGATGGTACGGGATGACCAGTGTCAAGTGGCTGACCAAGATAGAGGCGATTGCCGAGCCGTTCGACGGCTTCCAGCAGATGCGGACGTACCGCTACGCGCAATCCGCGGACGATGTGGGCGACCCGGTGGATCTGATCCGTGTGCGCTCGGTGATGATTCCGCCCGGCGTCCCCGACTTCCTGACGCGAACCCGACTGGTTCGGCGCGGCGCTCACACCGTGCGGGGCAGGGCTTGGGCGGGCAGGCTGGACGTGGCGCGGGTGGAGTTCAGCGAGGACGGCGGACACACATGGACGGATGCGGAGCTGGGGCCCCGACTCGGCGAGTTCGCGTGGCGCTCGTGGTCAGCCGAATGGGACGCTATGCCGGGCGAGCGCGTCCTGTGCGTAAGGGCCACCGACGAGGAGGGCAGAATCCAGCCCACCGAACAGCCGTGGAACTATCAGGGGATGGGCAACAACATGGTCCACAAGGTGGATGCGCGGGTGGAGTAGGCGCTGACTACCTGTCCGCGGCGTCCAGGGGGATGGAGCTGTCCAGGAACCTGTTGGGGTCGGCGTCCGAAGTGCTTGCGGCTGCCGAGTCCACCATGCGGTCGTAGCGGCTGTCCAGATCCTGAAGCTGGGAGCCGAGCGACTTGTGAAACGCGACCCGCGAGATGACGCGGTGGGTATTCTCGCCGCCGCACGCGCGGCACTCGACCGATTCGGGCGCGTCGAATCCCCTGACCAGCTTGTCGGTCTTGTGTCGGCAGTCTTGGCATCTGTACTCGTATATGGGCATTTTCCGCGCTCCGTCGGTTCAGCGTCCGGTTCAGTCGGCGTCCGCGAATTCGGTCTCGATGTGGCAAGACACGTCGAAGAACCGCTGAAGCGTCAGATGGTATCTGGCGAAGCTGTTCAGTCCGTAGGGATTGGCTGACTGGACTATGCCGCTCTGCACGTCCAGGGTGTTGAGGGTATGCTCGGAGTCGGCCCCGCCGTTGTCTTTCACGTTGGTCAAGAGCGAGCGCCACGACTCGGGATCCATTCTCAGAACGAAGTCCGCGTCCGCGAGCGCGTATTCTTGGATCTCGCTGACTGCGGCGCACTCGAACGCCTCGAAGTCGAGCGCGTAGATGCGCTCTCCTACCCTGACGCCAACCTTGGCGTCGCAGCTGCCAAGCCTGCGAAACGCTCGGTCTCGGTTGGCGATCTCACGAACACTCTCGAACCACTCTACGGAAGGAAACAGAGTCAAATCGGCTCTCTCTTGGTGATTGGGCTGATCATTGGCGGTCGTAATCCGGGTGGCGTCCACGCGCTTCACTCCTCGAAGGCCGTATCCACTCTGGACGACAGATCGAAGAAGTACTGGAACGTCTGGTTGTATCTGTAGAACAGGTCCTGAAGGTACTGGTCGCCTGTGTAGGACATTGCCAGCCCGTCCTCGCTGTCGAGATCGAGCGTGTTCAGCGTGTGGTCGAAGTCTGCCTCGCCATTCTCGGCGATGTTGGCGACCATGTCGCGCCAGTCTTCTCGCGGCATGTCTAGGTAGAAGTCGGTGGAAGCGAGCGCGGACTCTTCGATCTCGGACGCGGACGCGCACTCGAACCCCTCGAACACGAGCAGGTACAGCGCGCCGCCGACCTTGACGCCCACTTTGGCGTCGCACGTGCCGCCGCCGCCGTCGCGCACGGATTCATCGGAGTTGAACTCGCGGCGCACGGCGTCGAACCACTCGACTGAGGGAAACAGGGGCAAGTTAGGCTCCAGTCCGCCGGTCTGGGGGCGGCGCGTCGCGGGTGTGGGGTCTAATTTCCGAGCTGCGAATTCTCAATCCTCCAGATACTGCGCCAGCTCTTTGGGGAAGGCGGCATCCCGCGCGATTCCCAGCCACTCGGTGGCGGCGAGATAGCCGCGCGCCCAGTCTGCCATCATGCGCCTGACCTGAGCCATGCCTGCCCTCGCGCCCTCGATGCCGCCGCCGAAGACGATAGCCAGCGGCTCCAGCATGGCGGGTTCGTCGAGCTCGCGGACGAAGATCCGCTCGCCGATGTTCAGAAGCTGAGTGAACACCTGCGCTTTGTCCTGCTTGTGGGTGATCGCGTAGCGCAGATGCTGAAGTCCATAGGCGATGTGGCGCGCCTTGTCCTGCATTGCGCGCGCGAACAGTACCTTCTCAGCGGGGTTGTTGGCGAAGCGCTCGCCATAGCGGTAGATCGCCAAGATGAAAGTGCCTCTGAGCAGGTGGAGAAGCAGGCTCGTCTCCGACCAGCCTCCCTTGCTCTCCAGAATCATGCGGTTGACCAGACCGCGACTCTCCACGCCCAGACCGCCGCCGTTGGCGAGCGCGCGCTTTCTGAACGCTTCATGGTGACGGCCGGCGTCGAACATGTTGGTGGCGAGAAACAGCTTCACCTCGTGGTAGCCGTAGGACATGTGCTGAAGCCAGTAGCCGATGGTCTCGAACTCGACGTTGGCGGCTTGGCTAAGCTCGGTGCAAAGCTGGCACATGGCGGCTTCGACGTCGTCGGGAAGCGGCTCGATGGCGCGCCATGGGATGTCGGTGGCGGCAACCCAGCGCCGCTGTATGGCTTCTTCGTAGAGGTCGGCGGCGTTGTCTGCCCACAGGTCGCGCTTGTCGCGTATGGCGATGGATAGGGGCGGAATGCCGGGCATCGGGTATGCGCCGCGCGGCATTCGCGTCTGCTCTTCCCAGTGGTCGGGGACCTCTCCGTAGATGCCCACGTTGAGATCGCCGATGCGCAAGCCGCTCTTGCCCGGCCTGACTCTGGTATCCCATTGCAGTGTGCGAGACATCCAATCGAGCGAGGGCTGCGGCGCCTCGACGCTCTCATCGAGTACGAGACGGCGCGAGCGTCCGCCGATGGGTCTGGGACGGGCGTCCTCGGGCTGCTTTGTTTCGTCGTTTGTCATGTAACCGGCTTTTCACTCATTCGTACTAGGCGTCTGCCAACGGGCTCGGGCGGCTAACTCGATGGCGTGTTTCTCATATACATTCTTATCGAACATGACCGTCAGAGGCAAGACGATATCCGCGTGATATCGGTTATCCGGCATAGGCGAAGGTTCGACTACTCTATCGTTTTGCATCGCGTCATTCTGAGAAACCGCCGCCCACCCGCGAAACGTTCTATCCCGCCCTTTGTCATATCTGATGGCGACGTCAGTCGCGTCCATCGACCAGTCATCGCGCAGCCTGTCGACTGACAAGAAGCGCGTATCCTCTCTCATAAACAAGCTAATCGGAGCGCCGCCGCGCCGAACCAGCCTGAGATGGCTTCGGGATGAAATTCGTCTGCCCAGCCTTTCGTCCGTTCCGACTAGAGGCGGCAGGTTCACGAGCGCGCCCCTGTCTTCCGCAAGGCGTCCTTCACGAAATCATCCGGCAAGACGCTTGGGTCGTGGTAGTCTCGACTCTCGAACTCCCCGTCGAGATAGAGCAAGCATCTCGCGCCGCCGTTAGGGTCGCATAGAACGACGACTTTGCTTCCTTCAGGGCTATGCGCGTCGACTGCGATCGCGCCGCCGGGCATAGCGTAGATCGCATAGGGGCGAGGGGCGTAGCTGAACATGTCGCCGAAGACACGCTCAGCCATCTTCATGGTGTCATCGCTCGGAGCTGCCCACCCTTCTTCCTCGGCTTCTTCTTGGACATGAAGGAGATCGTCCATCGCTTCTTTAAGATACGCCAAGCACCCACTGCGCGCTTGACAGATGAACTCTGAGCTATCCGACAAGCGCATAGTAAACAAGTTTTCCGTTGTTGGCGAGTTGGTGTCTGGAATTCTGCTGATTCGGTACTGCGACGCCGAAGTTGTGGAAACGTAGTGGACCGATGCGCCTCGCGCAGTGACCATTAGTTTGGGCTGGGCTAGTTTGGAGGTCGCCCCCCATACAATTCGTCCCGTCACCCGTCGCGCAGCGACCATTAGTTTGGGCTGATCATCCAAGACGCTACGATTCGTCATTCGGATGGCAGTCGATCCGTGTAGAGTGGCAAGTGTCATGTCCAATTCCTCAGTCGAAGTGACTCATAATGAGGTGCGCTTGGTCCCACACGTTTTCCAGAGTTGGCTTGATGCTATCCGGCTTTGGCATCCGACTTGTGTTCTGGTGCAGATTGAAACTCGCAAACAGCCGGGTTTCTCTGGGATTGCCGAAACGAGGCTCAAGAACTATGTTCCAAATTTCATCCCCACGCGTAAAACGCAAATTGGCGGACCCGCCACGGAGTCGATACCCCGACGACTGGAACAGGTCGGGAGTGAACACTCGCTTTGCCAAAAATTCGTAGCCTGACAAGCCCGATGTTTGCTGGTAAACCACTTCCAGATTGAAGCCAACCGCCCTTAAATCGTGATTGCTAATGTCACTAATCCTGATCGCCAGAATGGAAATACTGGCTAGTTTGTCCAATTGGTCTCTGGACGGGTACTCGATGCTGATGGTCGTCTGGTCTTGAACGAGCTCTAGCGTTATCCTGTCTCTGGCGAGCGTCAACGTTTGGCCTAGTTCTAGCGTCTGCGTCTGGGGGCCGGCTAGCGGAATTTCCACCGCTATGCCCGCTACTGCCCCTGAAACGTCTGTGCCTACTTCTTGGCCAAATCTCGCTTGTTCTTCTTGAGAGCTGAGCAGCCTAACGCCAGCCAATACTAGATTGGCTTTGAGAACATCCTGAACGCTTACAGCCACGATGCTTGCCCCACGTACTCCTAGCTCCTCACGTACTCCATCAGCTCCGGGAGGGCGCGGCCGTTGTCGAAGCGCTCGCCGAAGCCGGCGGAGCGGATGCGCTGGACGTACTCCTTGGCCTGACGCTTGCGGATTGCCAACAGCTTGCGGTAGCCCTCGTCGAAGTTCTTCTCTCCGCCGCCGAGAAGTATCGCCAGCGCCTCGGACTGCGCGGTGTCGCGCGCGGCTGGGTTCTGGTTTCCGGCGACAAGCGCTCGCTCGCCCTCGTCCAGATACTCGTGGACCTCTTCTTTGCGATCTGGCTCGGTCTCGGCGAGGTAGCGCATGTGCATGACGCCGAATGCCACGTGGCGCGATTCGTCCTGCGCGGCTAGGCGGTAGATGCGCTTCTCCGCCTCGTTGTACGCCATTAGCTCGCCCATGCGGAAGATGCTCAGCACCGCGCCTTCGCCGGATATGTGCAGGCGCGAAGACATCTCCGTAAAGTCCCGAGACAGGTCTATGCTGCCCACCACGCCGCTGGTGGTGACGTTGGGACGCTGCATCAGCCCGCCGCCGTTGGCGAGGGCGCGCTTGCGGAACACGTCCAGATGGCGCGACTCGTCCATTATCTGGGTGATTAGGAACATGCGAGGCTCGAAGTAGTCTGGCGAGGTGCTTGCCACCCAGCGCCCCGGCACGTCCGCCGCCACGAACTCGACTTCTGTCAGGAACGTGGCAAGCTGGCACTGCGCGCGCTCTATGTCGTCAGGCAGCGGTCTGATGGTGTGCCAAGGGACATCAGTCGCGGAGCTCCACTGGCGCTGAAGCGCCTCCTCGTAGAGCATGGAGGCGTTGACCAGCCAGATGTCGGACTTGGTTCGCACCTGATACCCGCCGATGCGGTAGGCGTTGGGCCTGGACGCCGCGCCTCTGGGCTTGCCGGTCTGGTTGTCGGACTGCGGGGGAGGGTCGCCGTAGCTGCCCACCTGAACATCCGAGAGGGTGAGTCCCTTCTGCCCGTCCACAGACGCCTTCACGCCCCATTCGCCCTTCTGGTCTATCCAGTCGAGCTTCAGCCCCTGGTCGTCCGCGTACTCCTGAATCCCGTTGAAGTTTCCGTTGGCAGTCGTCACAGTGGGCCTCCCAATCTCAGCGCGAGCCTACGCCGCATCTTACTCTGTACTATAGTGGCTGGAACGCGCCGCCGCAATGGGCTTCATGCCGATGTAGCGCGCTTCGTGATTCGTCTTGGGGTTCGGCGCTGTCGCTTGTGGCGCAGGACGCCGCGCTCCACGTTGTGCTTCATGCGCTCGTACTCCGAGCATATCTCCGCCCCCAGAAGAATGATGAGGCTGCTGATGTACGCCCACAGCAGCAGGACCATGACCGGCGCGATGGATCCATATACGTTCTGGTACGAGCTGCGTTCGAGGTACAGGATGAACAGGTTCTTGGCAGTCTCGAACAGCGCGGCGGATACGAGCGCGCCCGGCCAGATGTACTTCCAGTAAGTCTTGGTGTTGGGCATGAACCTGTAGACGAGCAGGAATATGAGGACTACCAGAGTGAAGGACGCCGCTTGCAGGAATATCCTGCCCGAGTTGTTTACGACCATCCCCACCACTGGGGCGTTGAGCATTGCCATGTCGCCGACCACCCTGACCAGCGCCGCGCACGATACGGACAGCGCGAACAGAGCGCCTACGCACATAGCCATGAGAAACTGGCGCGGCTTGTTTATGTAGAGCGGCCTATCGGTGTGAATGTCCCAAGCGCGGTTGATGGCGCGGTTGAGCGCGCCGAACATCGCGCTTCCGGACCAGATCAGGCCGAGCAGCGAGAAGAGGCCGAGCGCGCCGCGCAGACCTATCACCGCGTCTATGTTGTTCGCTATCAGCTGCTCGGAGCCGGGCAGGAAGCTGGACGTAAACGTCACGACTCTTTCCTGAACGTCCTCCGCCTTCACGAAGAACCCAAGCACGGAGATCAAGCCGAGAACCAGCGGGAATATCGAGAAGAGCGCGTAGTATGCCACGCCAGCCGCCATGTGCGTTACGTCGTCTTCGGACAGCTCCCTGACGGTGCGAACCGTCAGCTCGATCACGAAGACCTTCCGAATGCGGTCGATTATCCCGCCGTATCTCTGATTGATTCTGTCCGAGCAGCGCTGAACCAGATTGCGGACTGCGCGCATAGACTCATGATCAAGGACCATCGACCGCCCCCGCGAACGCGCGGAATATCTCCTCGCTGGTTTGCCGCAGTACGCTCGTGTTGACCGTCAGGTGGATGCTGGAGTCGTCGGACTCGTCCACGCTGACGAACACGAGCGCGAGCGCGAGTTTTCGGACGAGCCGCCGCGTATCCGCGCCGGGGGCAAGCTCCAAGCGGAATATGTTGGATCCGTTCTCGTATGCTCGGACGCCAAGTCCGGGGATCGTATCGAGGTCCGAGAACAGCGCGCGCGCCCTGCTCATGGCTTGCCCGAACCGCTCCTCGAATCCGTCCAGGCCGTCCAGCGCGAGGGCGGCGGCGAGCGCGGAGCCCGGCAGCCCGCCGCCGAACATCCTGCGCTCGTGGTAGAGGTCGCGGCAGAACTCCTCGCTTCCTGCGAGTATGGCTCCGAACGGCGCGCCCAGATACTTGTACAGGGAGACGTACACCGTATCGAACAGGGCGGCGTACTCGGCGGGGCTGATTCCAGTCGCCGCGCTCATCATAAACAGGCGCGCGCCGTCCAGATGTGTTCCTATGCCCACGTCGGCGCAGTAGGACGCGACCCGTTTCATCTCGTCGAACGGCATGACGCGCCCGCGCTGTCGGCGCACGGGGCTTTCCACCACCAGCGCGCCCACCGGGCTGCTGACCCTTCCGCCGCTCGAACGGGCGACGGCTTCGCGCGCGTCTTCCTGCGTGAAGTGCGCGCGGTCGGGCGCGACCGGCACGAGGTTGATTCCGCTAAGGCGCTGAACGCAGTCTCCGCTGTCGTGGTACAGGTGGCTCTGCTCCAGGACTATGGCGCGCGGTCTGCCGGCGCACAGGCCGCGAACGGCGAGATGGTTCGCCAGCGTGCCTGTGGGCATGAATACTGCGGACTGCTTGCCGAGAACGCGGGCGAACCGATCTTCCAGATCCGCCACCGCGCCGCCGAGCGAGTAGCTGTCCGCTCGTATGCCGCGCTCGGACGCTATCCGCGCCAGACGGCGCGCCATCTCCTCCGGGCGGCGCGGCTCGCCGTCTCCCGCAAAGACCACTGTGGACGGGTGCGCCAAAATCTCGTCCAAGCGAGCCGAAGGGTCTTCGACGGGCTTTTCTACAGTCACCGCGACCTCCCGAAATAGTTGTACGAAAAGAGTAAACTGCTGTGAAGGAAAAGTTCAATGCCAGTGGGAAGATCGTTCAGCCAGCCGATTCGCCAGCTTTCGCAGCGCGAACGGGATGCGCGGCATATCGAAGCCGCAGCCAGCGGGAGGGCGATTCGCCAAGATATGCGTCTTGAGGGTTGGGGCTGTCGGCAATATAATTCCCTCATAGGCTGTTCGAGTGAAGGGGGAGGCGAGTATGCCCAAGTTCGCCGCTAATTTGACGATGATGTTCAACGAGGTGGATTTCCTCGACAGGTTCGATGCCGCCGCCAACGCGGGGTTCGAGGGCGTGGAGTTCCTGTTTCCGTATGACTACGAACCCGATCTGCTGGCGGAGCTGCTGGGCAGGCGCGGCCTCGCGCAGGTTCTCCACAACCTGCCGGCGGGCGACTGGGACGGCGGAGATCGGGGCATAGCCTGCGATCCGAACAGGGTGGGCGAGTTTCAGGACGGCGTGGGCAAGGCGATAGAGTACGCGCTCGCGCTCGGCTGTCCGCAGGTGAACTGTCTGGCGGGCATAGTGCCGAGAAGCGTATCTATGCAGAGGGCGCGCGATACGTTCGTGGACAATCTCAGGTTCGCGGCGCCGCTGCTCGATGACGCTGGAATACGACTGCTCATAGAGCCGATCAACACGATGGACATTCCCGGATTCCTGCTGACGCGCACCCGACAGGGCAGGTCGGTCATCAGCGAGGTCGCGTCCGCCAACCTGTATCTCCAGCACGACATCTACCACATGCAGATCATGGAGGGGGATCTGGCGCGCACCATCGAGGGCAATCTGGACGTCATCGCCCATATGCAGATCGCGGACAACCCGGGGCGCAACGAGCCGGGAACGGGCGAGATCGCCTACCCGTTCCTGTTCGATCTGATAGACGGGCTGGGCTACGAGGGCTGGATAGGCTGCGAGTACAGACCGAAGACGACCACCGAAGAAGGGCTGGGCTGGCTGAGGGACGGATAAGGGTCACGGACATGTCAAATATATACACCGCCAACAACGAGGAGTACATCGCCAAAGACCGCGTGCTGGAGCAGATTCAGAACCGCGTGCTGTGGCTGGCGATGAACATGGTGCATCACGCCAACAACGTGCGTCCCAGCTCGGACGGCACGAAGGTTGGCGGACATCAGGCGTCGAGCGCGTCGGTCGTCACGCTGATGACGTCTCTGTACTTCGACTTCATGCGCGCCGAAGACCGCATATCCGTCAAGCCGCACGCCTCCCCCGTGTATCACGCGATCCAGTACCTGCTGGGCAATCTGGACAGGTCTTACCTGACGATGATGAGGGAGTTCCACGGCTTGCAGGCTTACCCAAGCCAGACGAAGGACCCGGACGACGTGGACTTCTCGACGGGATCGGTGGGTCTGGGGCCGGTGGCTCCGAACTTCGCCGCGCTGGTGGACAAGTACAACAGGTCTCACCTGTTCTCGCGCTCGGAGTCTCGGCGGCGCTACATAGCGGTGGTCGGGGACGCCGAGCTGGACGAGGGTTCGGTGTGGGAGGCGATAGCCGAGCCTGAGATGCAGGGGCTCGCCAACATCCTGTGGGTGGTGGACATGAACAGGCAGAGTCTGGACAGGGTGATCCCCGGCATCCGCGTGCGCGCGTGGCGAGAGATGTTCGACGCCAACGGCTGGAAGGTCATAGACGCCAAGTACGGCAAGCGGCTTCAGGCGAAGTTCTCCGAGCCGAACGGCGAGCTGCTCAGGCTGGCGATCGACGAGATGTCCAACGAGGTGTATCAGCGTCTGCTCAGGGTGCCGCCCAACCAGCTTAGGGAGTGGCTGCCCAGAACTTCGCGCTATCCGAGAGACATGGCGCGCCTGATCGGGCGGTGGGACGACGAGGAGCTTCAGGCGTCTTTCCGCAATCTGGGAGGCCACGACTTCGCCATGCTCAGAGAGGCGTTCGCGCAGACGGACTTGGAGGCTGGCCCCAACATCGTCTTCGCCTACACGCTCAAGGGATGGCGGCTGCCCTCCATAGGCGACCCTCAGAACCACTCGGTGGTACTCTCTCCGCATCAGATGGCGCAGCTTCAGAGCGAGCTGGACATTCCGCGCGGGAGCGAGTGGGAGCGGATGGACTCCGGCACGCCGGCGGGCCAGACGTGCAGCGACACGAGACGAATGCTGGGCATAGGCAGAAGGGCGAGGTTCGACGCGCCGGAGATGCACATTCCGCCGGACTTCGGCCAGCGATACACCGGGAGCATGGCAACGCAGCAGGCGTTCGGGCTGATTCTTACCGCGCTCTCGCGCAACCTGCCCGAGCTCACGGAGCGGGTGGTGACCGTCAGCCCTGACGTGGCAAGCTCGACCAATCTGGGCGGCTGGATCAACAGGGTGGGCGTGTGGAGCGAAGCCGAGAAGGAGCCGATGCCGGAGGAGTCCACGATCAGGGCGCTCAGGTGGGACGAACACGCCAGAGGCCAGCACATTCAGCTTGGAATATCCGAAAACAACCTGTTTATGATGCTGGGGCAGCTGGGGCTGTCGTTCGAGTCGGACGGAGAGATGCTGTTTCCCATCGGCACGCTGTACGATCCGTTCGTCAGGCGCGGGCTGGACGCATTCGTGTACAGCGTATATTCGGGCGCGAAGTTCATAGTGGTGGGGACGCCTTCCGGCGTCTCGCTGTCGCCCGAAGGCGGGGCGCACCAGTCCCTGATAACGCCTTCCATCGGCTCAGAGATTCCGGAGCTGGATTTCTACGAGCCGTGCTTCGGGCAAGAGCTGGAGTGGATTATGCTCGCAGCCCTGGAGCAGGTGCGCCAGAGGAGGCGATCCACGTATCTGCGCCTGACCAGCAAGCGGGTGGATCAGGGGCTGCTCAGGGCGCCCGATGACCCCGCGGCGCGCGAGCGGATGCGTCAGCAGGTTCTCAACGGCGCGTACAGGCTGGTGGACAGAAGCCGCAGCGCCGGGTACAGCCCCGCCTCGAACGTGGTGAACATCATGGCGTGCGGCGCGATGGTTCCCGAGTCCGTAGCCGCCAGCAACGCGCTGGCGGACGAGGGGGTGTTCGCCAACGTGGTGAACGTCACTGGGCCGGGGCCGCTGTACAGGTCGTTCCAGCAGTCTGTCTACGATGCCATGGACGGCGAGGGCGCGCTGGACATGTTCATGTCCGACTCGGTGGCGGCGGAGGCGAGGCGCGCGCCGATCGTGACCGTGGCGGACGGTCACCCTCACTCTCTGGCGTGGATCGGCAGCGCGCTCAGAGCGCCTGTGATACCCGTGGGCGTGACGGAGTTCGGGCAGTCCGGCTCCAGGGAAGACCTGTACCGCGAGTACCGCATAGACTCGAACAGCATCATGGCGGCGTGTTACGCGGCGCTCGGAATCTAGGCGAGTGGAGGCAGTCAATTGACCAAGATCCTCGTGCTTCACGGACTCGGAATGAACATGCGCGGGAAGGCGCAGACGCACATCTTCGGAACTCAGACCCTCGAAGAGTACGATGAGCGCATCGGCGGCTACGCCGAGCAGCTGGGCGTAGAGGTGGAGATATTCCACTCCAACATCGAGGGCGAGGTGATCGACAAGCTGTACGAGTGCCACGAGAGGGGCGACGTGGGCGCGGCGCTGTTCAATCCGGCGGCGTACTCATCGGGGCATCCGGGGATAGTCGCCGCCATCGCGCAGGTCGATTTCCCAGTCTACGAGATACACATATCCAACCCCGCGTCTCGCGGCGGCCAGTCTCAGGTGGCGACCGTGTGCAAGGGCGTCATAACCGGGTTCGGGCTGTACGGCTACCGTCTCGGCATTCAGGGCGCGCTGGCGGCGCTGGAATCGGCGTGAGCGAGGCGCTGGCGGGGGTTGCCAGTCTCGTGGCGGCGTTCCTGCTGGGGGCCATTCCCACGGCGTACATAGCGGGGCGGCTGCTCTCCAAGGGAGACATACGAGGGTTCGGCAGCGGCAATCCGGGCGCGCTCAACGCGGCGCGGCGGCTTGGCGCGCCGATTGGCGTTCTCGTGCTGCTGGCGGACGCGGGCAAGGGCATATTGGCGGTGGCAGTCGCGCAGACGCTGTCTCTCGCCGACGTATGGATCTACGCCGCCGCGCTGATGGCGACTCTTGGCCACAACTTCTCTCCCGCGCTGCGTTTCAGGGGAGGCAAGGGCGCGGCGACGGCGCTGGGCATCTCCGCGTTCATGCTCTGGCAGATCACCATGCTTTCCGCTGTCTCCGGTCTGCTGATGCTCGCGGCGACCAGAAAGCCCGTCCTCTCCGTGGCGTGGATATTCTTTGCCCTGAACGCGCTGACGATAGGCACGGGGCAGTCGACAGGCCAGATAGTCTTGTGCCTCGCCATGTCCGCGCTGGTGGCGGGAACGCACTTGGCGCGGCAGTACGAAGAGGTTTCCGAATCGGTCAGAACGCGGGACTGGCGGCGGTTCATGGAGATCGACTAGCCAGACTGCGCCTTTCCGCCGCAGCGTCCGCCGCTGGGACGCCGCCGCTGCGCAGGCCGCTGCGAACACGAGGTTCACGGCTGCCCCTGCTCCCATCGCGTCCATGTCTGGGAGATGGGTCTTTCGTGAGCCGCAGGGTGACAAACCAGAGTCCGCCTGCGTAGAATGTTGCCGAAATTCGCGCGCCGCTCGCTTGGCGCGGCTCACTCCCCAACCCCAAACTGGAGGCAGAACATGATACTCAAGATTTCGGTCGTCGCGCTCGTCGCGCTTGCAGCTGCGCTCGCCGCCTGCTCCTCTCCCGACGAGGAGCGCGCTTCGACGTCCGAGCCGTCCGCTCCCACTCCGCCGACGCAGCCCCAGCCCACCATAGCTTATCCCACTCCCATGCCCGAGCGCGTCGGCCCCAAGCAGTGGGACTCTCCGCCGGCAATGACGATAGACAGCTCCAAGAAGTACACCGCCGTGTTCAATCTGGCGAAGGGCGATAAGTTCGAGGTGGAGCTGTACGCGGACAAAGTACCGATGACGGTGAACAACTTCGTCTTTCTGGCGCGGGAAGGCTACTACGACGGCGTGACGTTCCACCGCGTGCTTGCCAACTTCATGGCGCAGTCCGGCGACCCGACTGGCACAGGCACCGGCGGGCCGGGATACCGATTCGACAACGAGTTTCACCCTGACCTGCGCCACGACAGCGAGGGCATCATGTCCATGGCGAACGCTGGGGAGAGAAACGGCAGCGGCACCAACGGCAGCCAGTTCTTCATAACGTTCCGCGCGGTTACGCAGCTGGACGGGCTGAACCCGGACGGGTCGCCCAAGAGCTGCTCGGCGTCCGGCGTCTCCTGCCACTCGGTGTTCGGCAAGGTGTCGAGCGGGATGGACGTGGTGAACGGCATCACGCTGCGCGACCCATCGACCGCCACCAGCGAGGGCGACGTGGTGACCAGCATCAAGATCGTGGAGGAGTAGCGAGGCGGGATACCATGAAACCCGAAGGGGCGCTCCTTTGCGGAGCGCCCCTTGTCATGTTCGGCCAGCCTCGTATCGAGCGGCTACTGGTCTTCGTCCCGATCCTGCGGCTGCGACGAGAAGACGTAGAGCCTGCCGAGCGCGCCGATCCAGCTGTTGTCCTGAATGAGCATGGAGTCCGTCACGGGCTGGTTGTTCACCCTGACATCGTGGGAGGATACCTGTGTGCTGACTATCGAGACCTCGCCGGATCGGAACTCGAAGGCGACTCCCTCGAATCCGGGCAGCGCAAGCTCCTCGCCGGAGACGAGGCTGCGCGAGAACAGGTTGTCCGAAGGCGTCCGCCGAAGGGCGCGGAAGTCGATGACCAGCTGTCCGTCCTCAGTGTAGAAGTATCCGAACGGCGTTGGCCTAGTCAGCCAGTACAGCAGCGCCGCGAGGATTATGGCCGCCAGCGCGCCGATGACGATGAGCGCGATCATGGGCGCGGGCGACTGGTACTCGACCGGCTCGGGCGTCGGGTGCGGAACGGTGGTCGGCGCCGGCGCCGGCGTGGGCGCGGGAGTCGGGGGTATGGGAGTCGGGGCAGGCTGAATGGACGAGACCACCAGCGACTCGGTGGAGTAGGAGAACGGGCTGTCCGCGTACACCAGATTCAGGTTGATTACCAGAGTCGCCAGAGACTGGGACTGCGGCGTGTAGAACACGTCGAAAGCGAACGCCTCGCCCGCGGAGACGAGCCTTGTAGGGACGATCTCCACATTGCCCAGATCCCCCTGGCCTGCGAGCGATACGCTCAGATCGTCCACAGGCACCGAGAACGGCTGTCCGTCTATGTTGACGAGCAGCGACGCGACCTTCACGCGGGCGCCGGGTTCGAGAATGTCCAGATCCTCGGCGGTTACGTCGACGCTCGGGAACTGCTTAGCGCGGAACGAAGAGTGGCTGGTTACGGCGTGGTCGATTCCCTGCCACATGAGGCTGAGCTCGACATCGTACACGCCCGCCTCCGTCACGGGTGGGAGCGTGGTCGAGAAGAAGCCGTCGCGCGCCACGGCGTCGCCGCCGGTTCCGCCGTCGGCGAGCTCGTACAGCACCGACCTTCCGCTCGGGCTAATTACTCTGGCGGTCATGGTCACGCCGTCCACCGGCGCGCGCCTGTCGCCCTCCAGCACAGCCACGACCATGCCGAACGGCTGACCCACGGGAGTCGCGCCGGTTGGCTGAAGCTCGACTCTATACCTGTTCGATGCGTACATGTGCGCGGACATGCGACCGCCGGTTCCCCTAACCTCCATTCGCCACGTCCCCGGAACCGGATCTACGATCTCCCATATGACGACGTGGGGAAGGTCGATCACTGAAGACGAAGCGCGGTCTCCGGCAGACGATTCGATTCCGTCCGGGTTCTTCAGTCTGAAGGAGGTGATCGGCGCTTCTCGGAAAAACAGAATGTGCAGCGTGTCTGTGCCCGGAACGACTCCCACCTCTACCTCGAACACGGAGCCGGAGGCGAGCGTAGTCTGACCGATTTCGATGAGGGTTCCCCTCGCATCGAGGAGCAGGACGCGCTCCGACATGGATTCGAGGCCGTCCGACATGGCGAGGTCGAAAGACTCGCCCCCGGTCTCTGCGCTGATCTCGTCGAGCGCCGCCTTCAGGCCGGCATCCGTCGCGGGGGTCGTGACGTTGAAGAAAGCCCATCCCTCTTCGACGAACAACCTCAAGACGGGGGGGAGCTTCTCCATCTGCGCCGCGGAATCCGCAGGGGATTCGCTGCCCGTGATGAGGTAGATCGTCGTCTTGGAATCGACGTGGAGTCCCTTCAGGTAGTTGTAGATCTCCGCAAGGGAGCCTACGAGGTCGAGCGCGCCCGACGGGGGCGCGGACGCCATATCGGTCTCGACGCTCGCGCGCAGGTCTCTGAACCCGTCGGCATCGGTCTCCATGGGGCCGATCGTATTTTCCAGATCATCGGTGAATACGAAGGTGAACGCCTGCCCCTCCTTCAAGTGGAGCAGCAAGCCGATCACGGACCTAGCCAGATCCAGCGAGGCGGAGTCTCGGGAGATCGACTCGCGGTCTATCATAACCACCGTCAATCGGTCTGGAAGTCCCTGAGCGCGCGCCGAGCCTGTGGGCGTCAGCGCGGCAATCAAGACGGCAAACGCCGCCAACAGCATGAGTTTGTAAGATGTTCGCATGTTACTCTAGCCCCGTCGTACAACATATGAAAGACTTGGTTTGCGAGTCAACGAGAAAGATGTTCACGTTTTTGTCGATCAGATTACTGTACATGAGCCAAGCCATTCTCTTGGGCGTGGCTCCGGCCGCGCTTGCGGTATGCGGCGGGGCGCAGCCGGATACGAGGGGAGAGACGCTCGTATTCACGGGGCTGGTCACTGACGTGGAGGCAAGGTCTCTGCTGGAATTGGAGTCCATAGAAGTAACGGATAGGTCAGGCGCGGCGCTGAGATTTCACGCAGAGAGGGGACAGCGGTTCGCGGAGTTCAGCCCAAGTCATGCAAGGGGGCATATGCTTCTTGCCGAGCCGGTGGAGGTGACGTACCGCGAGATGGACGGGCTGCTGTTCATCGTGGACCTTGCTGATGCGCCTGTCGAGCGGCTTGAGCCTTCCTGATGGACCAGGCGACGTAGACCCCGCCGGCAGACAGGACGATGACGATTCCAAGAAACGCCCATGCGCCCTGCGCGCCGGGTTCGATTGGCGCGGGCAGGATGACGATTGGGGACTCGAACTCAGCCGTTCCGCTGGTCGGGCTGCTCACGTTCACGCGCAGCACCCAGTTGCCCGCCTCCTCGAACTTGAGGGTGGCGCGGTATATCTCGGGGCTTGCCGGCGAGTTCACCGCCACCACCTCGAAATCCGTCTCGCTCTCGCCCGCTATCCTTGCGAGAATTCCCGTTCTGTCCTCGCCCTGCGCGATCAGCCGGATCCTCGCGTCTCCGACCGACTCCCCCGAAGCGGAGAGGGTGGGCTTGACGGCAATGTTGATGAATCCCACCTGCGGCGCAGGGGGCAGCCATCTCACCGCGACGTCGAAGGGCCCCGCCTGCCGCACGAAAAGGGGATCGAACTCTTCTTCATCGGACTGGGCATGAGCCGTGCCGCCAACTGGCAAGGCGATCAGGGCGATCAGGGCAAGCAGCAGCGCAAGCAGGTATCTAGTCACGGCGCATCCGCGAGTGTAATCTGAAGTGAGAGACATTATCATAAACAATACATCGGAGAAAGGGCGCAAAGCAATTGCCTTCGGGCGCAAGGGGCAGACCGAGCCCGAAGGCAAGCCACGCGCCATACTCGCAGTACGGCGATACCGGCGGCCGACTGCGTGATCGCGCGCGAGGTCGACGCCGTGCCGAGCGCATCCGACGCGGACGGGCTGCCCACCGAAATACGCGCGCCCCGCGTCTGCGGAGAGAGTATCTATGAGTCTGCACAGGCGAGGACGGACTGGCGCGGCGGCTATCAGGCGGATATCGCCAGCTTTGGTTGACAAAAATAGGGAAAACACCTATAATTACATATAAGGAGATGATATTGATTAGCTTCGAGCAAGCGTTCAGCGATACCGAACGAGCGGCGGAGTCGACGCGAAAGGCGGCGGACGATCTGAAGAAGCGCGCCAGTGCGCTGAAGGGGGCTTCCCAGAGAGGGAACATCGACGCAATCAGGCGATCTCGGCACAGCCTCGAGGAGGCGCTGAACGTTCTGCGCCAAGAGGCGCGCAACGTCAGCCAGTCTTGGCCGTTCGACGAGGAGGGCGAAGAGCGCTACCTCTCCGAAAACTACGCCGCCGAGCTCATCGCCGCCGCTCAGGAAATTGGGCTGAAGATATACGAACAGGACGGAAGCCTGATCTCGTACCCCTCCGTTGTGAGCATCCAGAGCGGGGATCCCGCCGTCAGAATAGACGGGAAGCTGGAGCGAAACATAAAGCCCTCCCGTCTGGCGAAGACGCTGTTGAGGAAACAGCAAAAGCCGGGGAGAGGTTCGTATCAGGGATTCCTCCAGTCTCTCTACACTGTCTATTCCGACATAGTAAGCGAGTCTTCGGCTTCCAATCCAATGACCAACGGCGTGGGGCGCGTGGTGCGGCTGGAGAGGGTGTACCGCCTGCTCACCGCCTTTCCGGGAATGGGGAGACAGTACGGACGCAGCGACTTCGCGCGCGATCTGTACTTGATCGAGACCAACGGACCCAGGACGACCAGAAGAGGACACCGCGTGGACTTCCCATCATCCACTGGGACGCGCCGCAGATCGGATCTCTTCCATTTCATCGCGCCGGACGGTCAGCGCATCACCTACTACGGAATCAGATTCACCAAGGACGACCAATGATCGCCAATGCGACAGACGACGCCATCCCCCTTCACAGGTGGCTCGGCTTCCTCGACAGTGAGTACCTGACCACGTTCATCAGGGACGGCGGAGCGTCCATCAAGTTCGCCGTAACGTCCGACCGCCTCAGATCCGATCTGAGAGACGCTGTCAAGGCGCGCTGCTCGGAGCTGGATTACCTCTGCGTAGACGTGGACGCCGTCACGAGCCGCGTCTACATGCCGCAGGACATATTCTTCGCAATGGCGCGCCAGATAGACTGGCGGCTTCTGGCGAATCGCATGGTTCTGCGTCTGGCGTCCGAACGGGGCTTTGCCGTGGATGGCATAGACCCCGCCGCTTCCGGCAGCGTCTTGGACGCCATAGCCGCAGCCAACGGCCTGGACTCGTCCTACCTGTCCATGAGAATGGCGCGTCCCATACAGGACAGCGTGTTCAAGAACCTTCAGATGAGCAAGGATTTTCGCGTGGCGATGACGCATCTCTGCATCATGTCTCAGGAGCGCATGACTCAGGGGCTAGGCGCGGTGCGGCCGATCATAAACTGGCTGACGGGCGTCAGCGCACGCATGGGCAACGTCCGCCCTTTCGCCATACACACGCCCATCAACCGCACTACGGCACGGTACTTCATTGAGTCCGCGCTGCACTGGGTCGAGTTCGTGGGATATTCCGGCACGGTGATCTTGCTGGATAACACCCGCGTAACGCTCGCGCGCAACCCCAGGGACGGCAAGCGCTACTATACGAGGCCCATGACGATGGACCACTACGAGCTCTTGCGCGAATTCGTGGACAGCGTGGACAGGCTGAATGGAATGCTGATGGTGGTGACGACGAACCCGGACTTCGTAGACGAAGACCACCCAAGGAGCTACGCCATCTACCAAGCGCTCCAGACCAGAATAATGAACGACGTCAGAGACAAGAACTTGGCAAACCCAATAGCCTCCCTTGTGCGGCTGTCCTAAGAAGGAGATTCGCGGCATGATCAGCTCTGACAATAGTCTGGCCACGACGAACCACCGGCTTGCGCTGGAAGCCTTGAGAAGCGGCGTCCCCAACAGGGAAGCGGTGCGCATACTGGGATGCAGGCAGCCGAGAGCCACGACCACGTTCACGAATATGCTCGACGAGACGGAATCCAACGGCGTGGGCGCGAGATCCTCCAGCGGTATGCTGCTGTCCGGAGGTTTCGGCACTGGAAAATCTCATATGCTGGCTCACTTCCAGAACATGGCGCTTTCGAGAGGGTTCGTGTGCAGCAAGGTCGTCATCAGCAAGGAGACGCCCCTGTACGATCTGGGCAAAGTCTTCAAGTCCGCAGTAGAAGCCGGACAGGTTCAGGGGCGCATGGGAAGGCTCATAGAGGAGCTGGGGCAGGCGCTCGATACGAACTCCCAAGAGTACGCCGCCTTCTTCGAGTGGGCGAACCGCGCCATGAACGAAGGGGCGATTCACCCGATGTTCCCCGCGAGTCTGATAGTCCACGAAAGATACGGCGACCTAGAGCTAAACGCCAAGATAGAGTCTTTCTGGGGAGGCGATCAGCTGAGGGTCACAGAGCTAAGGGGCGGTCTGCGAGCGATAGGGCAGCTGAGCAACTACCCATTCCGCGCTCCCAAAGCCGCCGACCTGCCTCCCCAGCGCCTGAGATTCCTGCTAGAGCTAATCAAGGCGGCGGGATACAAGGGCTGGGTGGTTCTGATAGACGAGATAGAGCTTATCGGCTCGTACTCCATACTTCAGCGCGGCAGGTCTTACGCCGAGACAGCGCGCTGGATGGGGCAGGTATCCGAGACCTATTCGGGGCTGGTGGCAGTTGGCGCGGTGACGGACGACTTCGCTTCATACGTCATCAGCCCGGACGGCGAGAAGAAAGACCGCGACTACATAAGGGTAAGACTCGAAAACAACCTCAGATGGGAACACATCGCCGCCAGCGCCGAAATTGGCATGAGACTGCTGGAGAACGAGTGTCTCGCGCTCGCCCCTCCCAGCGATGAGGACGTGAACATAGCGCTGGACAGTCTGCGCCAGATATACGGCGAGGCGTACCGATGGGACGCTCCGAAGCTCCAAAGCGGCGCCGGAGGCGGTGGGATTCAGGCGAGGATGCGCTACAAGATCCGAGCCGCCATCAACGAGTGGGACCTGCTGCGCCTGAATCTGGGAAACCCCGACACCATGGAGGAGGTCAAATACCAAACTGACTACGAAGAGAACCGGGATCTGGAACGCGAGTCCAGAGACGAAGATTAGCTCCACCCCACGCGACCCGCGCATACGGACGGCTCCCTAAATGCTCATCCCATTCGACGCCTCGCGCGAAAATCAGCGCCCCGAAGCGGTGGCGTGGCTGAGATTCGTCCGCGAGGAGGGGGGCGGCGGCATTCGCGCCGCGCTGTTCGAGACATCCGCCGAGGGCGAGCCGCTGGCGTTCCGCTTCACCCGCGCAGCTGTCCGAAACGCGGACGAGGGCGCGATTCTCGAAGTCGCCGATTCGCTGATCCGCTCCGCTCCCCACACGCCGACGCTCGCGCTGGCGCTGGCGGACGAAGCCCCAGCGTCTGCGTTTCACGCTGGGCGGAGCGATGGACTGCGCATCTGCCTGATCTCGCAGACCGAATCCCATGAGCGTCCCCAAGCGATCTGGGCTGCCGACCCCGCCCCCGAGTCGCGCGCGCTTCTCGACGCGCTGATGACGCGCGAAGACCCTGCCGAACCGTTCCGCCGAGCGGCCGCCTGCATCGAAGAGGCGTTCGCGGACGCGCGCGTTCTGGGAATGATGGCGCTTCCGGGCATCGCCACAGTCGTCAGCCTGCTTCCACCGCCGGAGCGCGCGGGGCAGGCTGCCGTTCCCAACTCCGCCGAGCGCGCGCGGCAAGCCGATCGAGCCGCGCCCGCGCAGAAGCGTCAGCTCGCGCTGTACGAACGTCTGTGGGCGATTCTGGCGTCTCCCGCTCGGATGTCGCGGCGCGCGTCCGCCAACGGCGCGCCCGGCCTGCCGCGCAAGTACGAAGCGGACGATCTGTTCGGTGATCTGATGCCCTTCCAGAAAGAGGGCGTGGGCGCGCTGGTGGGCATGAAGCGGCTTCTGCTGGCAGACGACATGGGCTTGGGAAAGACGGTGCAGGCGATAAGCGCCCTGCGTCTTCTGAGAAAGCGCGGGGAAGTGCGGAGGTGTCTGGTAGTCGCCCCCGCCAGCCTGCTCGACCAGTGGCGGCGCGAGATGACGAAGTGGGCGCCGGAGCTTTCCGCCATCATCATACGCGGCGCGGCGCGCGAGCGCTCATGGCAGTGGACGGCGCGAACGGACGTGACTCTAGTCAGCTACGACACTCTGCGCTCGGACTTCGAGCGTTCGCAAGTGCGGGGGAGGGCTTGGGACGTGGTCATCGCTGACGAGGCGCAGCGCGTCAAGAACCGCAACGATACCAGCCGAGCGCTGAAGGGGCTGAAGAGATGCCGCTCATGGGCGCTGACAGGCACGCCCATCGAGAACCACGAAGAAGAGCTGGCGTCCATTCTCGAATTCGTAGATCACGACGGGCGATCACCCCCAAAGCGCTACGTTCCCGGCCCCGCGCTGCTGAGCCGCCACCGAGAGCTTCAGCTTCGGCGCAAGAAGAGCGAGGTCTTGGACGACCTGCCGCCCAAGCTGATAGAGATGTCGCCCATAGACCTTCACCCCAAGCAGCGCGCCAGCTACGACAAAGCCGAACACGATGGAATCGTCTATCTGAGGTCGCTGGGCGAAGAAGCCACCGTGCAGCACGTGCTGGAGCAGATCACGCGCCTCAAGCAGATATGCAACTTCGACCCCGAAACCGGAGAGTCCAGCAAGCTCGATGACATAGTGGACAGGCTGGAGCGGCTGACGGCGCAGGGACACAGGGCGCTGATATTCTCGCAGTACACCAACGAGGTCTCCGGCGTTGCCGCCGCCGCGAGACGCCTGCGCAAGTTCGAGCCGCTCACCTTCACGGGCGATACTCCTCAGAGCGAGCGCGCCGCCCTCATAGAGCGATTCAAGACGCGAGACGAACACAAGGCGCTGGTCATGTCCCTGCGCGCCGGCGGGCTTGGGCTGAACCTGCAAGAGGCTTCCTACGTGTTCCATCTGGATCGCTGGTGGAACCCCGCCGTAGAGCGCCAAGCCGAAGACCGCAGCTATCGAATGGGGCAGACGGTCAAAGTCAACGTCATCAAATACTCCTGCGCCAACACCATAGAGGAGCGCATAGACCGCATCTTGGAGCGCAAGCAGGGCGTGTTCGACGAGATCATAGACGACGTTTCGCTGGACCTGTCCACCAGAATGAGCCGCCGGGAGCTGTTCGGGCTGTTCGGGCTGGGCTGAACGCCGCCACTTCCAGCGGCGTCCAGCGCGGACGCTATCCTCGACTCGCGTTGACACCATTTCCAGCGCGGTGCTACTATTTCAGAACATCTTACATACCGATTCGATCATATTCGCTGTGATTGGGAGTAGTACCACGGAGCGCGGGCAGGCAGAGAGCCGGAGTCAGGTGGAAGTCCGGCGCCAGCATCCGCGGGAACTCGCCCAGGAGCATCCCGGCAGAAGGGGAAGGCTCAGAGTGGACACGGCGCCGGCCGCATGGCTGCGCCGGCTCGCGCTCTTGCTTTCTCTGTGTAAGTCGGGACGGGGTGGCGCCGTTACCAAGCCGAAGAGAGGTCCGGAGCGACGCTTCGGACAACTTGGGTGGTACCGCGGGGTATCCTCGATGAGATGACCGATCCCGTCCCTTGCTTGGACGGGATTTTTAGTTGGACTGCTTTCATACCTGAATCACAGCGCAGGGCGTGGCCGATCACGCCGACCGGCCCACGGAGGTTCTGAAAAATGCGACGTAACGGAGGACAGATCGTCTGCGAAGCCCTTCTCAGGGAGGGCGTCGACGTGATTTTCGGGCTTCCGGGCGGTGCCATACTGCCCCTGTATCAGATACTGCCCGAGTACCCTGAGCTTCGCCACATCCTCGTTCGCCACGAGCAGGGCGCGGCTCATGCAGCCGACGGATACGCCAGAGTCACCGGACGCCCCGGAGTGGCATGGGCGACGTCCGGCCCCGGCGCCACCAATCTGGTAACGGGCATCGCCACCGCGCAGATGGACTCCGTCCCCATGGTGATCGTCACCGGTCAGGTGGGGCGCGCCGCCATAGGCTCGGACGCCTTTCAGGAGACCGACATCACCGGCATCACTCTGCCCATCACCAAGCACAACTATCTGGTGATGCACGCATCGGAGATCGCGCGCGTCATCAAAGAGGCGTTCTACATCGCCAACTCGGGGCGTCCCGGCCCCGTGCTGGTGGACATTCCCAAAGACGTCTTCACGGAAGAGGTCGAAGTCGAGTGGCCCGACAAGATAGACCTGCCCGGATACAAGCCCAACCTGAAGGGACACAGCGGCATGATCCGCCGCGCCGCGCAGATGATCAACTCCGCGCGCCGTCCGGTGATCCTCGCCGGCCACGGCGTCATAATATCCCGCGCCTACGACGAGCTCAGGGAGCTGGCGGAGACGGCGCAGATCCCGGTGGTGACAACGCTGCTCGGTATAGGATGCTTTCCGGAAGACCACGTGCTGAGCGTGGGAATGCCGGGGATGCACGGGATGGCATACGCCAGCCTCGCCATAGAGGAGGCGGACCTGCTCATCGCGCTCGGTATGCGCTTCGACGACCGGATAACCGGCGACACCTCGACCTTCGCCACCCGATCCAAGAAGATCCACGTGGACGTAGACCCGACGGAGATCGGCAAGAACATTCCGGTGGACGTGCCAATCGTGGGCGACCTGAAGCGAGTCCTGATCGAGATGAACAAGAGGGTCGAGCCTGCGGACAGGCTGGAGTGGCTCAACGAGGTCGAGCAGCTGAAGCGAGACCATCCCTCGATGCTGGTGCGCAAGACCGACAAGCTCATTCCGCAGTACGTGATCAAGGAGATATCCGAAGCCACTCAGGGCAAGGCTACGATCGTCACCGGCGTGGGACAGCATCAGATGTGGGCGGCGCAGCACTACACGTTCAGGGAGCCGTGTTCGCTGGTCTCTTCCGGAGGCGCGGGCGCGATGGGCTACGAGGTGCCGGGCGCGATGGGCGCGCAGGTCGGCAGCCCGGGCAAGGTAGTCTGGTCTATAGCCGGAGACGGCGGATTCCAGATGACCATGTGCGAGCTTGCGACTATGGTCGAGAACCGAATTCCGGTGAAGATAGCCATATTCAACAACGGATTCTTGGGAATGGTGAGGCAGTGGCAGGAGCTGTTCTACGAGCGCTCATACGTTGCCACCGGCTACTCGGGCAACCCGGACTTCGTGAAGCTGGCGGATGCGTTCGGCATCTTCGGCGCGCGCGTGACGGACAAGACGCAGGTCAGACCCGCGATCATGGACGCGATGAAGTTCGACGGCCCGGCGATCGTGGACTTCGTAGTTGAGCAGGAAGAGAACGTGTACCCGATGATTCCCTCGGGCATGTCGGTCAACGAGATGATCGAGGAGCCGCAGCCACAGGAGGCGCTCAGATAGCATGGCTACTCAGAACGGTTCGCAGGACGGACACACCATAACCGCGCTGGTCGAGGACAAGCCGGGAGTCCTGAATCGGATCACCAACATGTTCAGGCGGCGCGGCTACAACATAGCCAGCCTAGCCGTCGGCCCAAGCGAGATATCCGGCCTGTCGCGGATGACCTTCGTGGTGGAGGGAGACCCTGCCACGGTCGAGCAGGTGGCGAAGAACCTGAACAAGCTCATAGACGTGATCAAGGTCGTAGACGTGTCCCAGGACCACAGCGTCCGCAGGGAGCTGGCGCTGATTCGCGTCAGGTCGAACGTGCAGAACCGAAGCGAAATCATGCAGATCGTGGACATCTTCCGCGCGAACATCGTGGACGTGGCGCCGGATTCGCTCATCGTGGAGGTGATAGGCGACGAGGAGAAGGTGGACGCGCTCATCGAGCTGCTCCAGAGCTTCAGCGTGCAGGAGGTGATGCGAACCGGCACGGTGGCAATGGGGCGAGGGATGGGGCCAGACCGCGCGCCTGCGCCCGAAGGCCTGCGTATGAGAATGGAAAGCGGGCTGTGAACGGCTGACCCCCACCCAAGCCCTCCCCCCATAGGGGGAGGGGTGTATCTGAGAGTTGACCCTCACCCAAAGGGAGGGGTGCATCTGAGAACTGGGGACAGGTATCGCCCGACCCCGACCGCTACGGAATGACTGAACTGGATATAGATACCCTCCAAGGCCCGCTGACGGGGGAGGGCTACGGGAAGGTGAACACCTCAATGGCACAGATCTACTACGAAAACGACGCCGACATGTCGCTGGTCGAGGACAAGACCATCGCGGTCATAGGCTACGGCAGTCAGGGCCACGCGCACGCGCTCAACCTGAAGGATTCCGGCCTAGACGTCATGGTCGGGCTGTACGAGGGCAGCCGAAGCTGGGAGACGGCCGAGAACGACGGGCTGAAGGTGCGCCTAGTCGAAGACGCGGCGCGCGAGTCGGACGTCATCATGGTGCTGATTCCCGACCACGTCCAAGCCGAGGTGTACAGAGAGTCGATCCTTCCCCACCTGCTGCCGGGCAAGACGCTGATGTTCGCGCACGGCTTCAACATCCACTACGAGTGGATCATCCCGCCCGACAGCGTGGACGTGTCCATGGTCGCGCCCAAGGCGCCGGGACACAGGATGCGCGAGGTGTTCACCAGAGGTTCGGGCGTCCCCGGCCTGCTCGCCATCCACCAAGACGTCACCGGAGACGCCGAGGGCGTAGGTCTGGCATACGCCAGAGGGGTCGGCTGCACGCGGGCGGGCGTCCTCGAAACCACGTTCAAGGAGGAGACGGAGACCGACCTGTTCGGAGAGCAGGCGGTGCTGTGCGGCGGAGTGGCGGAGCTGGTCAAGACGGCGTTCGAGACGCTCATCGAGGCAGGCTACCAGCCTGAATCCGCCTACTTCGAGTGTATGCACGAGCTGAAGCTCATCGTAGACCTGTTCTACCAAGGCGGTCTGGAGTACATGCGCTACTCCGTCAGCGATACGGCGGAATACGGAGACTACACGCGCGGCCCGGTGGTCATAGACGAGCGCGTCAAAGCCAACATGCAGAAGATACTCGGCGACATCCAAGACGGCAGCTTCGCGCGCGAGTGGATAGCCGAGAACGACGAGGGACGCCCAACCTTCAACCGACTGCGCCGGGAAAACGCGGGGCATCCCATCGAAGTGGTGGGCAAAGAGCTGCGCGGCATGATGAGCTTCCTGAAGGACGCGGATTAGCGCGCTCGAACGAGCAGAGGAGAACCAATCCAAATGAGCTGCACGGAGGCATCCCCCGCAGTCCGCCACAGAGACCCGGTTCTGGCAATGCCGGGTCAGGCGGACCGCGCCGCCCTTTACATACTCCCCTAGCCCCAGACCCAACGGCGGGTCGGCAGACGCGCAATACGCGCCGACCCTGAAAAACGATGACTAGAGGAGAAAAATGCCAGAAGAAAAGGTAATGATATTCGATACCACCCTGCGCGACGGCGAGCAGTCGGCGGGGATCGGTCTGACGACGCCCGAGAAGATGGAGATAGCCAAGCAGCTCGACCGCCTCGGCGTCGACATAATCGAAGCCGGGTTCGCTGCCAGCTCGCCCGGAGACTTCGACGCCGTACAGCGGATCGCCAGTGAAGTTCGGCGTCCGATCATCGCGTCCCTGGCTCGCTGCTACATTCCAGACGTCGAACAGGCGTGGCGAGCCATCGAGGGCGCGGCGAGGCCTAGAGTCCACGTGTTCATATCCAGCTCGGACGTCCAGATCATGCACCAGCTGCGCCGCAACCCGGAGCAGGTGCTGGAGATGGCGGTTGCATCCGTGGAGCGCGCCAAGAGCTACTGCGACGACGTGGAGTTCTCCCCAATGGATGCCACGCGCACCGATATCGAGTACCTCTACACCATGCTCGAAGCCGTAATCGAGGCGGGCGCCAACACCGTGAACATCGCCGACACTGTGGGCTACACCGTTCCGGCGGAGTTCTACGAGCGCATTCGGCTCATCAGGGAGAACGTGCCGAACATAGGCCGCGCCGTGACGAGCGTCCACTGCCACAACGATCTGGGCATGTCCGTAGCCAACAGCCTAGCCGCCATCACTGCCGGCGCTCGGCAGGTGGAGGGCTGCATAAACGGACTCGGCGAGCGCGCAGGAAACGCCGCGCTCGAAGAGATCATCATGGCAATCGAGACGAGGCCCGACCTGTTCGGGGTGAGTACCAATATAGACACGCGCCAGATATACCGCACCAGCAGGCTGGTCAGCGACATCACGGGCTTTCCCGTGCAGCCCAACAAGGCTATCGTGGGCGCGAACGCCTTCAGGCACGCATCCGGCATCCATCAGGACGGCGTGCTGAAGGAGCGCAGCACCTTCGAGATCATGGACCCGCGCTCCGTGGGCTGGCCGAGCAACGAGCTGGTGCTGGGCAAGCTGAGCGGCAGGGCAGGGCTTCGCTCTCGGCTGGACGAGCTGGGATACTCGCTCGACCAAGCCGAGCTGGCCGAGGCTTTCGAGGCGTTCAAGGACCTGGCCGACAAGAAGCGCGAGGTGAGCGACGCCGATCTCGTAGCGCTCATGTCCAGCCGACGCCGACGCGTGGACGTTCCCGCCGTCTATACGCTGGATCACGTTCAGGTGACGGCGGGCAACCACGACATACCCACCGCGACCGTCCGCCTGATCGGTCCGGACGGAGACAGCATGACGGACGCCGGAACCGGAACCGGCCCCGTCGATGCGGTGTACAAGGCGATCAACCGCATCGTACAGGTTCCGAACACGCTGACCGAGTTCAGGATAGACGCCGTGACCCAGGGCATCGACGCCATAGGCGACGTCACCATCAGGATAGAGTCCGAAGGCGTGGCATACATAGGGCGCGGCTCCGACACCGACATCATAGTCGCCAGCGCCAGAGCGTACATGAACGCGCTCAACCGCCTGATCTCAGCCGGCAATGGCCACACGGGGACGACAGACCCCTCGCCGTAGGGTGATGGGCAGTGTCTCGACTCCGAATCCACAGCTCGCAGGCAACGACCATGACAACCGCCAAGACGAAGCTGCTGACCGCCGCGGACCTGCTGCGCCTAGACAGTGAAGGGGTTCGCGGCGAGCTGGTAAGGGGAGTTCTTCACGAAACCATGTCTGCCGGACAAGAGCATGGCGAGATAGTGATGAACATATCGTCCCCGCTGTGGACATTCGTCAAGGCTGAGAAACTCGGAAGGGTGATGGGATCCGACTCGGGCGTCTGGCTGGAGCGCGACCCTGACACGGTGCGCGAACCCGATATAGCGTACTTCTCGGCTGAGAAAGCTCCGCCTTTCGGTGTAAGGGTGATGGGCTACTCGGAAATAGTACCCGATCTCGTGGTGGAGGTGGCGTCTCCGAACGACAGCCTGCGAGAGGTCAGGGAGAAGGCGCTCATGTGGCTGTCCTACGGCGCGCGGCTCGTGTGGGCGGCGCATCCCAACACTCGCACTGTCGACGTGTACCGCTCGAACGGGGAGTGCGCGACGCTCGGCGAGGGCGATACGCTGGACGGCGCTGACGTTCTGCCCGGCTTCACCTGCGCGGTGAGCGACGTCTTCGCCGTCTAGCCCTCTGTAGAGTCAACCTGCGATTATGGACGCATGTAAGAATCGAAGACACAGGTGGCAGCCATGACAACCGCCAAGACGAAGCTGCTGACTGCCGCCGACCTGCTGCGCCTGTCCAGCGAAGGGGTTCGCGGCGAGCTGGTAAGGGGAGTTCTTCACGAAACCATGTCAGCCGGAGTGAATCATGGCAAGATCGTAGTAAAGCTCGTCATTCTGCTCGGGGCTTTCATCATGCCCAGACGAATGGGAACTCTGATGGCATCGGACACCGGTATCTGGCTGGAGCGCGACCCGGACACTGTTAGGGAAGCCGACATAGCGTACATATCCGCCGAGAGGATGCCCCTGAACGCCGACATACCCGGCTACTCGGAGATAGTACCCGATCTCGTAGTGGAGGTCGCATCCCCGAACGACAGCCTGCGAGAGGTCAGGGAGAAGGCGCTCATGTGGCTGTCCCACGGCGCGCGGCTCGTGTGGACGGCGCATCCCAACACTCGCGCTGTCGACGTGTACCGCGCAAACGGAGCGAGAGCGACGCTCAGCGAGGGCGACACGCTGGACGGCGACGACGTTCTGCCCGGCTTCACCTGCGCGGTGAGCGACGTCTTCGCCGTGTAGCCTGCTGTAGAGTCAACCTGCGCTTATGGACGCATGTAAGAATCGAAGCCACAGGTGGCAGCCATGACAACCGCCAAGACGAAGCTGCTGACCGCCGCCGACCTGCTGCGCCTAGACAGTGAAGGGGTTCGCGGCGAGCTGGTAAGGGGAGTTCTTCACGAAACCATGCCGACAGGAATGCATCACGCTTGGATCACAGCGAAACTGGTCATTCTGCTCGGAATATTCATCATGCCCCGTCGGTTAGGGTCTCTTATGACTGCGGATATGGGCGTATGGCTGGAGCGAAACCCTGATACTGTGCGCGCACCTGACATAGCCTACATTTCAGCCGAAAGAATGCCGCTGAGCGCAGTCACGACACCCGGCTACTCGGAGATAGTACCCGATCTCGTGGTGGAGGTCGCGTCCCCAAACGACAGCTTGCGAGAGGTCAGGGAGAAGGCGCTCATGTGGCTGTCCCACGGCGCGCGGCTCGTGTGGGCGGCGCATCCCAACACTCGCGCTGTCGACGTGTACCGCGCAAACGGGGAGCATGCGACGCTCAGCGAGGGCGACTCGCTGGACGGCGACGACGTTCTGCCCGGCTTCACCTGCGCGGTGAGCGACGTCTTCGCCGTCTAGCCCGCTGCGCTGAAGACGTCGCATTTCGAGTAACTTTACGTTCACCACTGTTACTGTTAGGGAGAAGAGATGACAGCCAAAACGATGTTCGACAAGATATGGGACGCCCACGTGGTGCGCGAGGAGGAGGGTCAGCCGAGTCTGCTGTACGTGGACCTTCACCTAGTCCACGAGGTCACGTCTCCACAGGCGTTCGAGGGCCTGCGAATGGCGGGGCGCAAGGTTCGACGGCCAGACCTGACCATCGCCACGATGGATCACAACACCCCGACTTGGGAGCTGAGCCGACCGATCACCGACCCCATAGCCGCTCAGCAGCTCGACCATCTGGAACGGAACTGCAACGACTTCGGCGTAACCCTGTACGACCGCTTCAGCCCGTATCAGGGCATCGTCCACGTCATCGGCCCCGAACAGGGGCTGACCCAGCCGGGTCAGGTCATAGTGTGCGGCGACAGCCACACCTCCACGCACGGCGCGTTCGGCGCGTTCGCCATCGGCATCGGCACATCGGAGGTGGAGCATGTTCTCGCCACGCAGACGCTGCGCCAGTTCAAGCCCAAGACAATGGAGATACGGGTGGATGGCGCGCTCCCCTTCGGCGTCTCCGCCAAGGACGTTATCCTGTGCATCATCGGCAGAATCGGCGTGGCGGGCGCGACCGGACACGCTATCGAGTACACGGGCGAGGGCATCCGACAGCTTTCGATGGAAGGGCGCATGACCGTTTGCAACATGTCCATCGAGGGCGGCGGACGCGCGGGAATGGTCGCCCCGGATCAGACGACGTTCGACTACATGCGCGGACGCGCGCGTGTCCCGCAGGGAGCGGACTTCGACCGCGCATGTGAGGAGTGGCGCGCGCTCGCCACCGACCCCGCCGCCGAGTACGACAAGACCGTGGTGATCGACTCGTCCAAGATCGAGCCTCATGTCTCCTGGGGAACGAACCCCGGTATGGTCGCCCCGATCTCCGGGCGAGTCCCCATACCGGACTCGTTCGATGACGAGGGCGAGCGGGAGTCCGCCGAGCGCGCGCTCGACTACATGGGACTCGAACCCGACACGCCCATTCAGGACATCGCGCTAGATCGCGTGTTCATAGGCTCATGCACCAACTCGCGGATCGAAGACCTGCGGCTTGCGGCGGACGTGGCGCGCGGCAGGAAGGTCGCCGACAGCGTATACGCGATGGTCGTTCCCGGCTCCGCGCAGATCAAGGCGCAAGCCGAAGACGAGGGCTTGGACCGTATCTTCACCGAGGCGGGCTTCGACTGGCGAATCGCCGGCTGCTCGATGTGCCTGGGAATGAACCCGGACATCCTCGAACCGGGCGAGCGCTGCGCCTCCACGTCCAACCGCAACTTCGAAGGACGGCAGGGCAAAGGTGGACGTACCCACCTAGTCAGCCCCGAAATGGCCGCCGCCTCCGCCATAGCCGGCCACTTCGTAGACATCAGGGAGTGGTAGGGGAAGTGCGACACGACTTCGTATCCCGAGTCCTGAGCCGCTGACTGAAGGAGACGCGCCAATCGCTGCCCACAGAGACACCATCGTAGCCGACTTCGCAAGGTGGATAGCGTCCTGCTCAGCTGGGCCCGAAGCTCCTGTGGCATCGGGCGCAGAGGTCTACACAGCCATCGACGCGGTGGACTTCTCCCCTCTGTTCCAGATGGGACTGGGGCCGATAGAAGATGCGGAGTTCGACCGCTGGCACCGGTGCGCAGTCGCGCGTATGCGCCGCGCTCAGCCCAAGCTAGGCGCGGGATGGGCGGCGAAGTTCGTCAACGAGTACCTGAAGACGGTATGCTACGTGGGCGGATACGGCAGAGAGGGTTTGACAGACTGCATCCATCCGCCCATAGATGACGGTCTCGTAATCGGGCTGCGCAGGGCATTCGCAGACTGCCCCGATCTGAGCGCGGACCTGGATTCACTGGCTGATATGAAGCGCATGGATACATACTGCCAGTACGACAACCTGATTGGCGTGTGCAGGCGCGCCGCCCGACTGTCCGACCGCTCTCTTATGGAAGTCGAGCTTTTCTGGGACTGACCGAATACCCCCTAATCACAAGGAGACGACAATGGAACCATTCAGCAAGCTCGAAGGCGTTGTCCTGCCCATGAACCGCGTCAACGTCGACACCGATCAGGTGATTCCCAAGCAGTTCCTCAAGCGTGTGGAGCGCACGGGGTTCGGCGACTTCTTGTTCTACAACTGGCGCTTCAAAGACGACGGGACGCCCAACCCGGACTTCGTACTGAACCAGCCGGGCTACGAGAGCGCGGAGGTCCTCGTCGCCGGACGCAACTTCGGATCTGGCTCGTCACGCGAACACGCGCCCTGGGCGCTGGGGCAGTACGGATTCAAGGTGATCATCGCGCCGAGCTTCGCCGACATCTTCCATAACAACTGCTTCCAGAACGGTCTGCTGCCCATCGTCCTGCCCGAAGACACTGTGCAGAGGATAATCGAGAACGCCGAGAGCAGCCCCGGCTACAAGCTCCACGTGGATCTGGAGGCGCTGCGGGTGTGGGACGACAACGAAGAGGTGGTCGCGGACTTCAGCGTGGAGCCTTTCCGTCGCCACTGTCTGCTCAACGGACTCGACGACATCGGCCTCACGCTGGAACACGAGGACGCAATCTCCGCGTTCGAGTCGGGCCGCAGCTCGGGCGGCGGCGTGCTGACGTTCTAGGCGCGCCCGCCGGCGCGGGGATCTTCGCGCGCCCTACGCTCGCTCGCGTTCGAGTCGGGCCGCAGCTCGGGCGGCGGCGTGCTGACGTTCTAGGCGCGCCCTACGCCCCCGGCGCGGCAGCCCCGGCTATGAACTGGCCGACCTCGAAGTTGAACACGGCGGGGTTCTCGAAGTAGACGGAGTGGCCGCAGCCCGGCACTCGTATGACTTCCGACCCCGGCATGTGCGCGGACGCTGCCTCTATGACGTGGGGCGGGGTGATGCTGTCTTCCTCGCCAACGATGAACAGGGTGGGAACCTTCAGGTTGGCGAGGTCTGCGCCCCTGGGTCCTCCGCTCAAGACTCCCGCTATCTGCGGTCTCGGCGGGTTGGTGCGCGAGATCTGGACGTACAGGTTGGCGAGGTCGGGATTCCACGTTCTGAAGTCGTCCGCCAGCGCGCGGAATGCCAGCTCGCGGGAGGAGTCCTGCCGATCCCTCCACTCCGACAACGCGCGCTCTACGTCCGGCTCTCCCATGCCGCCCGTGGTGTCCGCGAGAACGAGGCTGCGCGTCCGCGTGGTGTTCTCGACCGCAAAACCGAGCGCGGTTCTGCCGCCCATGGACTGCGCGACGAGGTGGGCAGAGCCTACTTCGAGATGGTCGAGCAGACCGGCGAGATCGTCCACGAAGGATTTCATCCCCGGCCCGTCAGGCTCGTCGTAGGAGTGGCCGAAGCCGCGATGGGAGAACGTGATGCAGCGATAGCTCGCGGAGAAGTAGGGTATCTGCTGCCACCACGAAAGCAGGTTGCCGCCTGCCCCGTGGCAGAAGACGACAGCTTCGCCCTCTCCGTATTCTTGGTAGTCGATCTCTATTCCGTTGATGGGTGCTTTGGGCATGGCGATTCCTTGCGCGCAGTCAAACTGACCAGTCTTCGATTAGCAGTCCTTCGGAGTTCTTACACGTGCATCTTATCCGCATATGCGGACTGGCTCAAGGCGCAGTGCGCGGCTGTGTGTTAGAAGAACCCCTCCGGCTCCATGTCTAGGAAGTACTGGCCGGCGGTGTCGTAGTGTGTGAGGCGTCCCTGTATCTGCTGGGTTATGGCGTGGACGTCTTGGAAGCGACGCTGGACAGGGTTCACGTCGAAGATGGCGCTCGATCCGCAGACGGTATAGGCGATGTCGACGACCTGCGCCGCCTGTCGGATCGCGTGCGTTCCGGCTAGCCTGACGTGAATTCGCTCCTCTGTAGTCAGGGCATGATTGGCGCAGGCGCCCTCCCACATGGCGAGGGTCGCCTCGCGCAGATACGCGCGCGCGGCGTTCCAGATCGCCTCGCCCTGGCCTATCATCCGCTGAGTGGTGGACTCTTGGCGAAGCGCGGAGCTTCTTCCCATCTGCGTCTTGCCCATTGCCAGATCTATGGCTGCGTCCAGTCCGGCGCGCGCCGCGCCGAGAGCAACCGTGGCGAAGCCGGCGGGAAACATCAGTCCGGTCGGGAGAGCGTAAAGCGGCCCCGCCTCGCGGGATTCCGCGTCGGCAGGGTAGGAGCGCGCGAACGGGACGAACAGGTCATTCGTCTCGAAGCTCTGGCTGCCTGTGCCTCTCAGTCCTCCGACGTGCCAGACGTCCAGCATCTTGGCTTGGTCTTTGGGCAGAAGCATCGTGCGCATCTCGCAAGGCTCGGCTTGGCCGGGCTGGTACACGGGCGTCAAGGCTGCCAGCCAAGCGGCGTGCGGGTAGCCGCTGCTGAAGTTCCAGCGTCCGCTGAGGCGGTAGCCGCCGTCTACGATGTCTGCCCTGGACGCGGGGACGGGCGGGCCGTTGGTCACGACGTTGCGCTGGACAGTCCATATCTCTGCCGCAGTTTCGGGCGGGACGCGGACGGCGTTGGTGGAAAATACGTTGTTCTGGTTGATGCACCATCCGACGCTGGCGTCTGCCTCGGCGAATATGCGAACGATGCGCAGGAAGTCGGGATGATCCAGCTCTGCGCCGCCGAGCGATCTCGGAAGAAGCAGGCGGAAGAATCCTCTGTCCGCTATTTCGTTGGACACCTCGACCGGAATTCGGCGCTGCTCGTCTATCTGGTCGGTCACGCCGCTGACCAGCGCCGCAAGCTCGCGGGCGGTATCTAGGCATTCGTCTATGTCGGTTGGCGCGGTGGTCATATTTCGTCCTGCAATCGTATCGAACCCTACAAGCTGCGCTCGAAGAATTCGGCTATGCGCTCCTCCATGTATACGCGGTCGGCTAGGCTGCGCGGCATGTGCCGTTCGTCGGGGAACAGCAGCAGCTCGTAGGGCTTGCGCGCCCTGACGAGCGCGTTGATCAGCCGCGCGGTGTGCCTGAAGTGGACGTTCTCGTCTATGAGGCCGTGGACGATCAGCAGGCTGCCCCGAAGATTTTCCACGTGGGTCATAGGGCTGCTCGCCTCGTATCCCGAAGGGTTGGATTGCGGCGTGCCCATGTAGCGCTCGGTGTAGTGGGTGTCGTAGCCGTCCCAGTGGGTCACGGGCGCGCCTGCCACGCCCATTCTGAACACATCCGGCGCGCGGGTCAGGCACATCAGCGCCATGTATCCACCGTAGCTCCAGCCATAGATTCCCACGCGCTCGGGGTCTGCCAGCCCGCGCTCGACGAGCCAGCGCACGCCGTCTACCTGATCGCATACTTCGACGTCGCCCATGCGGAGCTTGATCGCGCCCTCGAAAGCCAAGCCGCGCCGCGCGCTGCCGCGGTTGTCCAGCGAGAATACCAGATAGCCGAGCGACCTGAGACGCTGCGCGCGCATGGCGCAGGTCATTGCCCAGTGGCTGGATACCACCTGCGCGCTCGGGCCACCGTACACGTATACCACAGTGGGATGGGGGCCGGGTCCGAAGCGCGGATGCGGTCTGTACAGCGCGCCGTGAAGCGTTTCGCCGTCTCTGCTCTCGACAGTCACCAGCTCGGGCGGCGCAAGGTCGAGCGACTCCACGCGGGGGTCGTCCGGCTCGTGGACGGCGCGCTGCGCCGAGCCGTCTTCCAGAGACCTCAGCGTGACTGTCGGGGGAGTTTCCACGTCGCTGAACACGTCCACGAACCGATTGAATCCATGATCGAGAAAGACGGCGTGGACGCCGGGCTGGGTCGTCAGCCGCTCGATCTCGCCGCCGCTCAGGGATACGCGGTACAGATGGCGCTGGGTGGCGCCGTCCCGCGTTCCCGTGAAGTAGACGGCTGCGCTGGCGGCATCCACGCCTGCGAGTCCGTCCACCATCCAGCGCCCCTCGGTGAGCTGGCGTATCAGCGCTCCGTCGCCGTCGTGCAGGTAGAGGTGGCAGAAGCCGCTGCGCTCGGACGCCCAGACGAACTCGCCGCCGTCGAGCGGTCTGAACATGTCGTGAAGGTTGATCCAGACGTCCGAAGTCTCGGTTAGGAGCGTAGTCTTCTCGCCGGTGGCTGCGTCGAACCTGACCAGATCGAGCCTAGTCTGCTCGCGGTTCTGTATCTGGGCGCACAGGGAGCCGTCAGGCATCCAGTGTACGCGCGCAAGGTAGATGTCTTCGGACTCTCCCAGGTCCATCCACACGGGATCGCCGCCCTCGGCGGACACCACGCCCAGCCGCACGTGAGCGTTGGGCTGTCCCGCGAACGGGTAGCGGTGGTCTTCCTGCGCCGCCGCGCCTGTGGCGTGGCTGCCCTGGTGCATGATGCGAAAGGCGGGGACGTGCGTCTCGTCCGCCTCCTCGAAGGCGATGCGCGAGCCGTCCGGCGACCACCAGAAGCCGGATAGTCGGTGCATCTCCTCTTGAGCGATGTACTCTGCCAGCCCGTGGGTCTTGCCCGTTCCGCGCGCGCCGGAAGTCACCTGGCGCGGCTGTCCTCCGTCCATCGCCGCCGCGTATATCTCCGAGTCGCGGACGAACGCCATGCGCGAGCCGTCCGGCGACAGTTTCGGGTCCAGGACGGGGCCCTGCTCGGCGGACACGACGAGGCGCGGCGGCAGATCGGGCCCGTCTTTGACGTATACGCCGGAGTGGGCGGGAATGACGATGAGATCGCTCTTCTCCGCCCAAGAGTATCGGACGATCCCCTGTCCCATCTGGCGCTGACGCTGCCTTAGCAGCTGCTCCTCGATGGACATGTCGGCGGTATCCGTCTCGACCTCTGCCTGAATCATGCGCCGCTCGCCCGTCTCGGTATCCAGCGCGTACAGCTGGCGAACCGCGCTCTGGGCGGGGCCGTACAGGTACGTCAGCAGCCGGTCGTCTGGGCTGAAGGCGAAGGATACGGGCGTGGACATCCCCGGCGGCGGGAACTTGGCGATCTCCTCTATGGGGATGGGGTCGTGGTGATAAGTGATCGCTATAACTCCTCCCAATCGAGGACGCGCTTGGACCTCAGCTCGTGAATCTGACTTTCGGAGTAACCCAGCTCGCTCAGTATGGGGATCGTGTGCTGGCCTCGCATGATGCCGGGCCCGGCTACGGACGCCGCTCGTGAGAAGCGCAGCGCGGGGGCGTATCGCCAGAATGCGCCGAACCTCGGGTGGTGAACGTCTGTGGTCAGCTCGTTCTGCTCTACGTGGGCATCTTCGGAGAAGAAGTGATACATGCCTCTGTCCTCAGCCTGCACACATCCCACGTCCGCCGCCGTCAGCAGCCTTTCCCACTCGGACGCCGGTTTGGCGGCGAACATGGCGGCAAGCTCGGATGCGAGCGCCTCATCGTTGGCGCGTCTGCTGGCGTCGTCTGTGAATCTGGCGTCTTGGAGAAGGTCGGGGCGTTCGAGCGCGCGGCACATGCGCTCCCACTCGTCTTCGAACGGACACGCCAAGAACACCCAGCCTTCGCGCGCCTCGTAGAGGCGGTGCAGCGCGTGAAGCCCGCAGCCGTCGGCGTCCTGTATGGGGCGTGGCGGCTTGCCCTCGTAGTCGAAGAAGTCGTCTGCGTTGACGTAGGCGTTGGCGGAGATCATGGTAGTCTCCACGTACTGCGGCTTGCCGAGCCGCTGTCTGGCGTACAGCGCCATGACTACGGCGGTGGACGCGACCATCGAGGTGTTCGGGTCTGGGTTGACCTCGTTCGCCCGTCCGAGACGGCGCGAGACGGCGCGAAGCTCGCTCATGGTCATCCGCTGGTCTTCGGGCGGCAGTCCGCCGCGCCCGATCTGCGCCATGACGCCGCCGCCGACCGCGCCGCCTATGGGGTGCATTGCCGGGCGGTGGCTGTACGGGCCGCTGGAGCCGTACCCGCCGATATAGACGTAGACGGCATCCTCGCTCAGCGCGCGCACCTGCTCGATTCCTATGCCCACGCGCTCGGGAGCGCCCGGGCGCATGTTGTGAAGCACCACGTCCACCTTGGGAAGCAGCCTGTCGAGGATGTCGCGTCCCTCTGGGGTTTTGAGGTCTATGGACAGCCCTTCGGTTCCTGCCATAGTGCGGTTGGCGGCCAGGCCGTTGTAGGCGTTTCGCATCCAGTCGCCTGCCAGCGTCTCTATGCGTATGACCCTCGCGCCCATCTCTGCCAGCAGCGAGCCTGCCAGCGGCCCGGCTATGACCGTCGAAAGGTCTAGTACGACGACGCCTTCGAGCGGAGTCTTGGGAAGCTCTCCGTCGCCCCAGCTTGCGGAGGTCGAGGGCGAATCGGGGCAGCTGGATAGGGTTCGATGGGTGTGCTGTCCGAGCAGCGGAGCCGGACCCTGCACGGCTGGCGGCGCGCCGTCCATGTGGAACAGCGCGCCAAGCTGTCGCATGGGGCCGACTGTGGGGTCTTCCACCAGCTCCACCGAGCCGTTATAGACCATCTGCGGATGGTCGAGCGCCTGCGTGGACGTCATGAACGGCTCCGCTGCCACGTCGCCCTCCACGTCTATGAACAGATCCATCCACTCGTCCAGAGTCCGCTCTTGCATACGCGCCAAGATGCGCTCGCGCATCTCCTCGCGCGCCTCGTCGTCCAGATGCGGAGCGTTGGCGAATCTGGGATCATCCAGCATGTGACCGAGCCCGATAGCGTGTATCTCGGCTATGAACAGCCTCTCCATCAGGTTGGCGAGCTGAAGCCAGCGTCCATCTCCGGCGCGGACGGGGAGGTACTGGATCGGCGTAGGACGGGATGCGATGACGGATGGGTCGTCGTAGTCTTCGGGGAAGTTTATCATCATCTGCCAGACGACCCACTGCGCGAGATCGTAGTAGGTCATTGCCTGAAGCAGGCTGGTTTCGACGCGCTGACCGCGTCCTGTGCGGTCTCGGATCATCAGCGCGGCAAGCGATCCCCTGACCGCCGCCATCGCCGCGGAGTGGCTGCCGACCTGAACGGCTCCGTAGTTCGGCCCTTCGCGCTCGTTCTGTCCGGCGAACGCCATGTAGCGCCCGCACTTGGCGCTGACCACCGCCTCGTATGGGCGGTAGCGCGCATAGGGGCCTTCCGCCCCGAACGCCGTGACGGAGGCATATACCAAGCCCGGATTCTCTGCGCTCAGCGTAGCGTAGTCCACGCCCAGAGCCTCCGCGTCGCCGGGCGTGAAGCTCTCGACCACTATGTCCGCAGAACGCGCAAGCCGTCTGATTCGCGCGCGCCCTTCATCGGTCGAAAGGTCGATGACGACGCTCTTCTTGCCGCGATTCCACAGCAGAGAGGACGGGACGGCGCGGTACGGATCGCCCTTGGGCGGCTCGATCTTGATTACCTCGCCGCCGAAGTCGGACATCACCATGGTGGCGATCGACCCCGCCATCCCTTGGCTGAAGTCCAATATTCGGATGCCCTCTAGCAGCTGCGTCATGGGAGCGGTCTTACTCCTGTATAGGCTGTGTCTGCTTCGCTGCGCGAGCGCTCCGCGCCCGGCCTGATTTCGCCGTCTCCGCTGCGCTGAATCTCCAAGCTGATCTCTCTGCCGGGGTTCGGTCTCCCCGGAGTGTGACCAAGAGGAAAGACCTTCGCGCTCAGCGTATGCGGGGTCAGCTCCAGCAGTCCGACGGTGCCCAGTCGAAGCTCCTTGTGGTGGGGGAAGGTGATCGAGCCGCTGTTGACGAGCGTGACGCCGTCTCTATGTTCCAGCCGCTCCTCGTGGGTGTGTCCGGCTATCATAACGTCCACCGGCTGCGGGAAGTGCTTCTGAAGCGTGGAGACGGGTTTGAACTGTCCGCCGAGGCTGTGGGTCATGCCCACGCGCCAGCCTTCGAGGTCCAATGTCTGCACGTCCTCGCAGCGCGAATCGGGGATCGGGTCGTTGTTTCCTGTGGAACACAGCACGGGCGCGAACTGCTCCAGCCAGTCCAAGACGTATGGAGCGGTCAGGTCGCCGCCGTGCAGGATGAGGTCTACGCTCTCGAAGAACTCTTTCGGCTCGGGGCCAAGCTCTTCGAGGTGGCGAATGACGTTGGGAAGGTGGGTGTCGGTGAGAAGTCCTATGATCATGGGGGAGATTATACTTGGTGGCTCGGATTCAGTCTATTTGTCAGAATAGGCATTGTCCAAATTGGAAGATGCGGGTTTGGGGCGGGTATCCGGTCTGGCTTGCGCATCTGCGCGGATTCGGTCGGCTCAGTTGGGCGCGGACGTCAGGAGGAAGCCGCCGTCCACGGGCAGGACGATTCCGGTTACGAATCTGGCTTCGTCGCTGGCGAGGTAGAGCGCGGCCCAGCCGATGTCCCAGCCCCGCCCCTCGACCGGAAGCGGCGTGGAGGTCTTGCGCATCTCGCGTTCGACGGAGGCGCCGGCGACTCGGGGCGTCCAGATCAGGCCGGGCATGATGCAGTTCACGCGGATGTTGTCTTGGGCGTGGTCGAGCGCCATCGCCTTCGTCAGCCCGACTACGGCGGACTTGCTGACGGTGTACGGCGCGGACGATCTGAAGGGCTTCGGTCTCAGCGCGGTCACGGACGAGACGTTGATGATGGATCCGCCTCCGCCGCTCCTCATGCGCGGCACTGCGTGGCGGCTCATGTTTATCGCGCTCATCAGGTTGACGGACGCGCTGCGCAGCCAGTCTTCGTCGGCAGCCACATCCACGCTGCCTCCGCCTCCGCCGCCGCCAACGTTGTTGTGGAGGATGTGGAGTCCGCCGAAGCGTTCGACGGCAGACTCCACCACGTTCGCGCACTCGTCCGGGTTGGTGACGTCGGCGATCGCGGTGAAGGCGTCTCCGCCCTCGTCCTCGATGATCTCGCGCGTGGCGTCTGCCCACTCGCGCGCGGCGTCTACCAGCACGACTTTCGCGCCCTCTCTTGCGAACACGATGGCGGCAGCCGCGCCGTTGCCCACGCCGCTGCCGCCATGCGTCCCCGCGCCGCTCACGATGGCGACCTTGCCGCTCAGCCTGCGCGCCGTGTCGGGATGGGCAGTCATGCCGCGCCCTCCTCTTCCAGAACGTGAAGGTACATGAACGCGCCCGTGAAGGTGGTGGCGTCCTCGCAGTGTCCGCCGATGACCTCTCCGGAGGGGCGAGCCGCCGCCAGATGGATGTGGACGCGCAAGCCGCCTTCCGGCAGTGGCTGTATGTAGCCGTCCGCCGTCACCAGCTCTAGGTTCTCGTCTATGATCGTCCTCTCGAACTCTGGGGAGCGGTCTTCATCGAACCCGCACAGGTTGCGCAGCTTCAGCCGCGTCAGGCTGCCGATGCACGAGCTTATCGCCGCTTCGCGTATCCCCTCGGAGAGGGCGAAGGACTCCAGATCGTCGATCAGCGACACTCCGGCATCGAAGCGGCGATATACTACGCGCGACGATTTGGCTATGGACTGCTGCATTGCTTTCTCCTACTGTTCCGCCGAGGCTGATCGTGGGCCGAAATATACTAACTGGCGCGGGGGGCGTCAATGCGCGTTGACTGCCTCGAAGCCGTGTGCTAACTTTTGCCCACATTCGCACGATAAGGAGTGTTGCGCTATGCCCCAAAGCAGAGAGGCCGCTATAGTCGGTATTCATGAGTATCCGCTGAGGGTGGTCGGCCCGGGCGTGAGCGCGCTTCAGATCAAGGCCGCCTCGGCGGCCAAGGCGCTCGCGGACGCGGGGCTGGGCTGGAGCGACGTTGACGCCGTGTACGACACGGGCAGCCACCAGAGTATAGGCGGGCTGGGCATCTCGGAGTACTTCGGCATCAAGCCCAAGCTGATCGACAACACCGCCGTCGGCGGCACGTCCTACGAGTTCCACGCCAACCACGCCGCTTCCATGATCGCCGCGGGCAAGTGCGAAGTCGCGCTGCTCACATACGGATCCACTGCCCACTCCGACCGCCGACGGATAGGCACCGGCGGCGCGGTGGGCGCGGGCATTCCCAACCCGCAGTCCAACATGGAGGCGTCCTGGGGGCAGACGCTCATAGCCAACTACGCGATGGTGAAGAACCGCCACATGCACCAGTACGGCTCGACCAACGAGCAGTTCGCGCACATTTCGGTAGCCACCCGAAAGCACGCGATGCGAAACTCGGAGGCGGTCAAGGCGATGACCGACCTGGAGTTCATGGGCATCCGCGAGCTTACGGTGGAGGACGTGGTGGACTCTCGGATGATCGCTTGGCCGCTGCGCCTGCTCGAATGCTGCATGATCTCGGACGGCGGGGGCGCGGTTGTCATAGCGTCCAAAGAGGTGGCTGCCAGCTGCGCCAAGCCGCCGGTGTGGGTCATAGGCGGCGGAGAGGCGACGAAGTACAGGGAGAACGGCGGCGATATCACCGTCAGCGCGGGCGCGCAGTCCGGGCCCAGGGCGTTCGCGGACGCGGGCGTCTCGCCCGACGAGATCGACGTGCTGATGGCTTACGACTCGTTCTCGATAACCGTGATGTGCATGATCGAAGACCTCGGCTTCTGCGCGAAGGGCGAGGGCGGCGAGTACGTGGCGCAGGGACACCTGACGTTCAACGACCCGCGCAAGCCTGCGCTGAACACGGACGGGGGCGGGCTTTCCTCCAACCATCCGGGCGAGCGCGGAATCTATCTGCTCATCGAAGCTGCGCGGCAGCTGCGCGGCGAGTCATGCTCGCAGGTGGGCGGCGCTCGGCTAGCGGTCGCGGTGGGCAACGGCGGCCAGCTGGGATCGAGGCACGCCACAGGGGTAACCATACTGGCGGCGGACTGACGGAGCTTCCGACCATGACGACTGATCAGCGCGAGGTGACGATTGCGCGCGGTCTGAACGATGCGCTCGTGGAAGACGCCCTGCGCGTATCGTATGACGCCTTTTCCAAAAAATTCCGCATCGGCTTCAGAGACGCTGACGACTTCGTTCGCCTCTTCGTGGATTCGGTGGACACGACGATCTGCCTGTCGGCGACGGCGGGCGGCAGGCTCATGGGCATCCTGACCTTCCAGACGAAGGGGAGGGAATTCTACCACCTGAAGCCTATGGCGGTGTTCACGCGGTTCTCTCCTCCGAGAGCCGTTCGGGTGATGTTCAACCTGCTGCTGCTCGGCTTGGACGATGGAGTCGGTGACGACGAGTTCGTTGTGGACTCTCTGGCGGTGGATCGCTCGGCGCGGGGTATGGGTGTGGGAACGGAGCTGATGCGGAATGCGGAGGAGATGGCGCTGTCCATGCGCAAGCGCATGATGTCGCTCAGCGTGATCGGAGACAACGAGGGCGCGATCCGGCTGTACGAACGGCTGGGATACGAGAAGACTCGAACGTGGCGCGGCTTCTTCGTGAAGCTCGCGTCCGGATCCATCGAAGTCCACCGCATGGAAAAGCGGCTGGCGCGGGACGCATAGCGGTCGGCGATCCTCTTGGCCGGCGGGGTGGCGAAATGACGTACATACCAGTTGACGAACACGCGGAAGAGTACAGACAGACGGGCCGCTGGTTCATGGATCAGGCGGAATGGGAGTTCGGGCGCGGCGACCTCGCGCAGGCGTCCGAGAAGGCGTGGGGCGCGGCGGCGCAGTTTCTGAAGGCTCTGGCGACGCAGCGCGGCTGGGGACACGAATCCCACCAGCACCTGGGGCAAGTCGCGGACAAGCTGGCCGAGGAGACGAGCAACGAAGATATCGCAAGGCTGTTCAGCATAGCCGAGAGTCTACATGCCAACTTCTACGAGGCGTACAGAAGCGAGGCGGCGGTGCGCTTGGGCATAGACGACATGCAGCGCTTCTTGGACATCCTCGAATCCATCACGCCGCCCGAATCGCCCCGCAAGGGATATGTCAAGCAGAGAGCCTTCCACAGAACGCGAGCGGAGCGGAGCTCGGCGTGAGGGGACTCATAGCGGTCGGCGATCCTCATTGGCCGGCGGGGTGGCGAAATGACGTACATACCAGTTGACGAACACGCGGAAGAGTACAGACAGACGGGCCGCTGGTTCATGGATCAGGCGGAATGGGAGTTCGGGCGCGGCGACCTCGCGCAGGCGTCCGAGAAGGCGTGGGGCGCGGCGGCGCAGTTTCTGAAGGCTCTGGCTACGCAGCGCGGCTGGGGACACGAATCCCACCAGCACCTGGGGCAAGTCGCGGACAAGCTGGCTGAGGAGACGAGCAACCGAGAGATCGCAAGGCTGTTCAACACGGCGGAGAGCCTACATGCCAACTTCTACGAGGCGTACAGAAGCGAAGAGTCGGTGCGCCTGGGCATAGACGACATGCAGCGCTTCTTGGACATCCTCGAATCCATCACGCCGCCCGAATCGCCCCCGCAAGGGATATATAAAGCAGAGAGCCTTCCACAGAACGCGAGCGGAGCATCGCTCCGACGCTTAGCGCGGCGCAACGATATCTATTGCACAGGAGAGATCACATGACCCAGCAAGCCCTCAGACCACAGCCCAGATTCCCGGAGCAGGACACCGAACCGTTTTGGGAAGCCACCAAGCGGCGCGAGCTGACCTACCAGACCTGCGACGACTGCGGCGAGGTGGTGTTCTACCCGCGCGCGCACTGCACGGGCTGCCTATCCGGCTCGCTGTCTTGGAACGTCTCCAAGGGCGAGGGCGAGGTGTACACCTTCAGCGTGATCATGCAGAACTACCACCCCGCCTTCAAGGACCTCGGCCCATACGCGCTGGCATACGTGGACCTAGACGAGGGCTTCCGTATGATGACCAACGTAGTGGGAGTCGAGAACCCAATCGAAGACGTCACCTGTGGAATGCGCGTGAAGCTGACGTGGATAGACCAAGGGGAAGGCGAGATAGCGCTGCCCGTGTTCGAGCCTGCGTAGGCGAGAGAAGGACAATGGATTTCAGATTCACGCCCGAACAGGACGAGTGGAGACGAGAGATCCGCTCCACCATCGAATCGCTCATCACCCCGGGCCTGCGGGAGGAGATGGAGTCGGACGAGGACGTTGGCCCCGGACCCGAGGGCAAGGGCTTCATGCGCGCGCTCGGCAGGCGAGGGCTGCTCGGCATCTCGTGGCCGGAGGAGTACGGCGGGCTTGGGCGCTCGCTGATGGATCAGTACATCTTCTCAGAGGAGATCGGCAGCTTCGGCGGGCTGTACACCAACGGCACCGCCACGAATATGGTTGGGCCGACGATAATGAACGTAGGCACGGACGAGCAGCGCGAGGAGTGGCTGCCCAAGATGCTGAGCGGCGAGGTGGAGTGCGCGCTCGGATACACCGAGCCGGGGGCGGGAACGGATCTTGCCGGACTCCAGACGCGCGCCGTGCTGGACGGCGACGACTACGTGATCAACGGCCAGAAGCTGTTCACCAGCGCCGGCCACTTCTCATCTCACGTCTGGCTGCTCGCGCGCACGGACACCGAGGCGCGCAAGCATCGCGGTCTGTCGGTGTTCTTGGTTCCTATGGACTCCGAGGGTATCAGCGTGCGCCCGCTGTGGCGCATGGACAGCGGACGCACCAACGAGGTGTTCTTCGACAACGTGCGGGTTCCGCGCCAGAATCTGATCGGAGAGCCGAATCGCGGCTGGTACCACGTGGCTATGGCGCTCGACTTCGAGCGCGTCAGCATCGGATCGCGCTACACCGGGCTGCTGCGAAGGCTGAACAGGCTGGTCGAGTACGCGAACGAGACCGAGATAGACGGCGCGCCCCTCTCACGCGACCCGCACTTCCGAACACGGTTCGCGGAGATCGGCATGAAGCTGGAGACGGTGCGCCTGCTCTCATACCGGACGGCGTGGATGATAGATCAAGGGATAGTCCCCAACTACGAAAGCTCGGCGCTGAAGATAGTGGCCACGGACCTGATCCAAGAGGTTGCCGACTTCGGGTTCGAGCTTCTGGGCATGTACGGGCAGCTCACGAAGCGCTCCCCGTTCAGGCTTCTGGACGGGGAGATGGAGCAGGCGTACCGCAGCGGCATCTTCCTGCGCTTCGGCGGCGGCGCGAACGAGGTGCAGCGAGACATCATAGCGCGTCGGGGGCTTGGTATGCCCAGAGACGGCGGCCAGCTCAGCCAGCAGGACGTTCGCTCGCCGCAGGCCGCTGCCGGGCGAACGTGAGGTTCGGCGCGCGCGCATGGAGACCAAAGTATGGATCTGTCTCTGACTGACGATCAGCAAGCGCTGCGGAGCGCCGCCAGGGAGTTCTTCGAGGCCGAATGTCCCACGACGCTCGTCCGCGCTATGGAGCTGGACGAGAGGGGCTACCCGGCCGAGCTGTGGGAGCGCATGGCTGGGCTTGGATGGATGGGGCTGCCCTTTCCCGCCCGATATGGCGGCTCGGACGGCTCTCTGACCGATCTGGCAGTCCTTCTGGAAGAGTTCGGGCGCGCGCTGACGCCCGGCCCGTTCTTCGTCTCGGTGATCTCGGTGGGCATGACGATCTTGGACACGGGATCGGACGATCAGCGCGCTGCGCTTCTGCCCAGAATCTCGGACGGCTCCCTGATAGCGACTGCTGCCATTCTCGAAGAGTCGGCGCGATACTCCCCGCAGTCCGTCGCCATGCGAGCGCAGCCGGGCGCGGGCGGCTTCGTCCTGAACGGGACCAAGCTCTTCGTGGAGTACGCCAACTCCGCAGACCTGCTTCTGGCCGCTGCGCGGACGGACGGCGGGATAGGGCTGTTTCTCGTCCCTGCGTCCGCGGACGGGATCGCGCTGACCGAGCTGGACAGCATCGCGCGCGACCGCCAGTTCGCAGTTCGCTTCGATAACGTCTTGGCGGACGGCGGCGCGATGGGGGACGAGCTCGCGCTGAAACGATCCCTAGAGCGCGCCGCGATACTCCACTGCGCCCAGAGCGTGGGAGCTGCCCAGCGCGTGCTGGAGATGACCGTGGAGTACACCAAGCAGCGCGTACAGTTCGGGTGCGCCATCGCCGCGTTTCAGGCGGTTCAGCACACGTGCGCCGACATGGTCATTGCCATAGACTCGGCTCGACTCGCCACATACGAGGCGATAACGCGCATCGAAGACGGCCAGCCGGCGGACAAAGAGATCGCCCTTGCCAAGACGCTCGCCAACCACGCCTACAAGTGGACCACTCTGGCCGCTCAGCAGGTTCACGGCGGTATCGGCTTCATGGAGGAGTACGACCTCCAGCTGTGGACGCGCCGCGCAAAGGTGGCGGAGATGAAGTTCGGCGCGTCGTCCGGCTACGTGGAGAAGTTCGCCGCGCAGATGGGGCTGGCGTAAGGGGCGCGACTTACAGCGGACGAGCGCGAGGGCTTTCGCGGTTTTCCGTGTTTTCTGGTCGCCTGATCATGCGCCCACTCGAAGCAGGCGAACGAGCGCAGGGGCTTTCGCGGCTTTTCGTGTTTTGTGGTTCGCCTGATCATGCGCCCACTCGAAGCAGGCGACGAGCGCGAGGACTTTAGCGGTTTTTCGTGTGATGCGACCTACTCTTGGGATGTCTCGTCGCGTCTCCTTGCCCGATGAACGCGCCCAACTTTCCGACAATCGGAAAACATCTATGATTTCGGCAAAATATTTATTGACTTTGTATTAGAACATATGTATATTTAGAACAAATATCCCGATTCGGCGATCAGTGGTCATGCGCCACTCGACGCCGAGATCCAACATACTCAGGAGGAACAGATGCCCAACCCCGTAATCCACTTCGAGATCCAGTCGACAGACGCGGAGAAGAGCCAGGCGTTCTTCGAAGACGTCTTCGGCTGGGAGATCAACTCCGCTCCCATGCCCAGTATGCCAGACATGAACTACGCCATCGTCGATACGCAGTCGGACTCCGGCATCGGCGGGGGAATCGGCCCCTCGTTCGATGACCAGAGCCACGTGGCGTTCTACATCGCGGTGGACGACCTTCAGGCGACGCTCGACAAGGCGGTGGAGGCAGGCGGACAGGTACTCATGCCCGTGACGGTGATCCCCGGGGCGGTGACGATAGCCTTCTTCTCAGACCCGACGGGCGCGCCGGTGGGCCTAGTCGCCAACGAGATGCCGCAGGCGGAGTAGCCGCGCGAACGTCCCGCCTATGCCCGACCATGAAAGCAAGGGCTGGCTGGGCTGACGCACCGCCAAGCTCACGAGGCGGAGCAGCCGCGCGAACGTCCCGCCTATGCCCGACCATGAAAGCAAGGGCTGGCTGGGCTGACGCACCAACGATAAGCTCACGGGGCGGAGCAGCCGCGCGAACGTCCCGCCTATGCCCGACCATGAAAGAGTTCCCCGACCGCCCACTAGCGAGCGGGGGACTCTCCTTATCCGACTAGAAATGTCCGATCAGAGGTTTTTGCAAGTACAGCTTTCGCGGAGTAGAGGATGAATATGATGAATATGCAGAGGATACACGAGCGTTCGACCCTGACGCCCGTCAAGGTTTTTTGCGAATTTCTTGCCAGATGTATATTTTGCCCAGAATGCGGTAAGGTATGTGAGATGGAGATTGGATACTCTGTGGCGGGGGCCGAGACAGCATGAACATCCTGATTACGGGGGCATCCGCGGCTATCGCGCGGCGGCTGGCGTCAGCTCTCGGCGACAGGCACGCGGTCACGCTTACGGATCGCGCGGCTGTCGACGGAGTGGAGAACTTCGTTCGCTGCGACCTCGACCATGACGATGCCACCAGCGATCTGGTCCGGGGGATGGACGTCATCATCCACTCGGGGCGGTCGGAGCGCGGCGGCAGCGTTTCGGAGCGGCTCGATGACGCTATGCGCTGTCTGTACAACCTCGTTCGCGCCGCGTGCGAGGAGGGAACGCCGCGCCTGATTTTCCTCAGCTCGCTGGCGGTGATGGGCAGGCACGACGAACGCCACGCCGTCACCGAGTGCTGGCGACCAGCGCCCACGACCGATACCGAAACGCTCGGCTTCCATATGGGAGAGTTCATCTGTCGAGAGTTCGCGCGTGAGCATCGAATCGAAGTCGTCTGCCTGCGGCTGGGCGAGCTGACGTGGAACTCGGGCGAAGCGCCGCCTTCGGACGGTCTCTACGTCGAAGATGCGGTTCATGCCGTCGAGCGCGCGCTGAGCGCCGACATATCCGAAGGCTACGCCGACTCGCGCAGCTACTGGGGACTGTTCCACATCCAATCGTCGGTTCCCAACCAGAGATTCCTAACCACAGCCGCCCGTACAGCTCTGGGATACACACTCAGCGCAAGATGAGGGCGAAGCGGCGGAGAGGCGAATGAACGTACTCATACTCGGAGCGAACGGCATGTTGGGGCCGCACGTCATCCCGGCGCTGGAGGAGGAACATACTCTGCGCCTGACCGACATCAACGATCCGCCAGACACTCCGCACGAGTATCTCGACGTGGACGTCTCCAATCTCGACGCCGTGATCGCCGCAGCGGAGGGCATGGACGCGATCATCGACCTGTCGGTGCTGAGGCACGACCGCCGGCTCGCCTTCGACGTGAACGCGCGAGGAACGTACAACGCCTGCGCCGCCGCCGTTCACCACGGAATCGAGCGCCTGATCAACACCGGACCCCACTTCACCATCGCGGGGCCGACGTACGAGAACTCGGATCACCTCATAGGGCCGGATGTTCCGTCACAGTCCGGCACCAACCTGTACGCAATAACCAAGTCGCTGGGCCAGGAGATATGCCGCGTCTTTACCGAGAACCACGATCTGCACGTGCTGACGCTTCTGTTCTACAACTTCCACTACGGCGACGAGCGGGAGGGCTTCGGCAAGGACTTCACGCCCTACAACGTGACTTGGAAGGACGCGGGCGAGGCGTTCAAGCCTGCGCTGAGCGCGCCGCTCGATTCTCTGCCGTCGAAGTGCGAGACGTTCTTCGTCTTCGCTGACCTGCCGCACGGCAAGTTCACGAACGAGAAAGCCAAGCGCGTTCTTGGCTGGCGACCAACCGACAATCTGGAAGATTTCTGGCACAAGAGGCCGAGCGAGGGCAGGACAAGGGGGGACGGATGACAACCTCGAACACAGTATCCGCGATGGAGCAGGGCAACAGCGCACGGCAGACGACGGGGCGACCGGTCGTATACGGGACGCAGGGGGTGATCTCCAGCGGCCACTATCTGACGTCCATGGCGGGCATGAGGATGCTGCTGTCCGGGGGCAATGCGTTCGACGCGGTGGCTGCCGCCGGGTTCGCCGCCGCCGTCACCGAGCCTATCGCGTCATACTCGCTTGCGGCCGAGGGCGTGTTCATGCTGTACCACGCCGAGAGTGGCGATCTGCTGTCTCTGAGCGGGCAGGGAAGCGCCCCGAATCGCGCCACAGTGGACTGGTATCGCTCGCAGGGGCTGAGTGAGATACCCACAGGTCCCGGTCCGCTGGCTCATCTCAGCTTCACCGTGCCGGGCGTGGTCGCCGCCTACGTATCCCTTCTGGAGAGGTACGGCAGCAAGACGGTGGGGGAGATACTCGAACCCGCCATCCACTACGCCGAGCGCGGCATTCCCAACTACGAGTACATGCTGGAGCGCATAGACAGCCCGGGAACGAGAAGCCAGTTCGAGCAGTACCCGCCCGGCGGCTTGGACGTGTTCTACGACGACGGGCGCGTTCCTGCGCCCGGCTCGCCGCTGGTGCAGAAGTCGCTGGGGCTGATCTTGCGGAAGCTGGCGGAGGCGGAGAGCGCGGCGGGCGGACACCGCGCCAACGGCGTCCGCGCCGCGCGGGACTGCTTCTACACTGGCGAGATCGCGCGCATCATCGCAGATTGCAGCGAGCGCGTGGGCGGGGTCTTGGACATGGAATCGCTGGCGGCTTACGAAGCCAGATACGAGACGCCGATCAAGACCAGCTATCTGGGCCACGAGGTGCATGGCCAAAGCGCATGGACGCAGGGCGCGGTCTTGATGCAGGCGCTCGACATACTGGAGAACTTCGATCTGCGCGCGATGGGGCATAACTCCGCCGCGTACATTCACACGGTCAGCCAAGCGGTGAATCTGGCGTTCGCCGACCGCGAGGCGTACTACGGCGACCCTGAATTCGCCGTAGTACCGATGGACGGCTTGCTGTCCAAGAGCTACGCGAGCGAGCGAGCGGCGCTGGTGGACGCGCGCCGCGCGATGCGCGAGCTTCCGCCTCCCGGCGACCCGTGGAGATACTCTGCCATGTCGGGCGTCCGCGCTCAGGCAAGGGAGCTAGTCGCATCGGCGGGCGACGGCGGCGGCTCCGACAGCGGCACGACTCATATCTCGTCGATAGACCGCAACGGCAACATGGTCTGCGCCACTCCATCCGGCGGCGCGTTCGGGAAGTCGGTCTTCTTCCCGGAGCTTGGCTGCGCGCTCAGCACCCGAATCGAGATGTTCAACTTCGAAGACGGTCACCCCAACCGCTTGGAGCCAGGCAAGCGTCCCAGAACCACCCTCGTCAACTACATCGTATCCAGAGACGGCGTTCCGGTGATGACGGTGGGCTGTCCGGGCGGCGACCATCAGGCGCAGGCGAACATGCAGCTCGTCCTGAACTCGCTGCTGTGGGGCATGAACCCGCAGGAGGCGGTGGAGGCGCCGAGGTTCGCCAGTCAAGGGGTTACCAACAGCTTCTACCCGCACACGTACTATCCGGGGCAGCTGGGAGTCGAGCCGGGCATATCGCGCAGCGCGCTAGACGAGCTGCGCGCTATGGGGCATGACATAGTGACTGTCGCCAGCGCGGGCATGGGCGCGACGGTGTCCACGCGCGACCCGCATACGGGGACGCTCGCCTCATCGGGCGACCCGCGCCGAGCCTGCTACGCGCTCGCGTGGTAGATGCCACAGAGAACGTCAAAACCGTCCAAGAACACGGAGCAGCCCGATGACCAAGGGGCGACCCGCGCCGAGCCTGCTATGCGCTCGCGTGGTAGATGCCACAGAGAACGTCAAAACCGTCCAAGACCGCGATGCAGCCCGATGACCAATGGGCGACCCGCGCCGAGTCTGCTACGCGCTCGCGTGGCAGATACCACAGAGAACGTCAAAACTATCAAAACCGTCCAAGACCGCGATGCAGCCCGATGACCAATGGGCGACCCGCGCCGAGCCTGCTACGCGCTCGCGTGGCAGATGCCAGACAGAACGTCAAAACTATCAAAACCGTCCAAGACCACGGAGCAGCCCGATGACGAACGAGGGAAACAGCGTAAGCGCAGAGCCAATGCACATCAGAATAGCCGATGTGGTCGCCCGACGCGGAGAGCCGCCCTGGGCGGAGAAGCTGCTGTCCGACGGGCGCAACGACGCGGTTCTGATCTGCAACTCTCCCGGACAGCGAAACGAGGCTCACGTACACCCCGACTTCGTGGAGTGGTGGATCGTGCTGGCTGGCGAGCTGATATGGGAGATTGGCGACTACCCGCCGATACGCGCCGCGAAGGGCGACGTGGTCATGGCTCCGAAGCGCCATCGGCACGCGATAAAGACCGTGGGAACGGAGAACTCGCTGAGGCTGGGCGTCACCAGCCCCGCGTCCAACCACGATGTCAAAGGCTCTCGCTCCAATATACTCAAGCCCCTTCCAGATCAGGACGGCCCGCCGAATCTCCTGCGCACCACGCTGAGCTACATGCTGGACAGGTTCGGCGATCCTCCGTGGACGACGTCTATACTGCTGGACGAGCGCAACAGCGCCAACCTAATATGTCACGGACCGGGCATGACCAACAACGCCCACTGGCACCCCGACTTCAACGAATGGTGGACGATTCTGGGCGGCAAGCTGACTTGGAATGTGGGGGAGGGCAGACCGCTCATAGAGGCGAGCGAGGGCGATATCGTGTTCGTTCCCGAGGGGATGCGCCACCACATCAGCAGCGTGGGGGACGGCATATCGTTCAGGCTGGCGGTGACCACGCCCGATCAGCCGCACGTCTACACCGACGAGGATGACGCCGCGCCGCCGCCCGTGTCGTGACGCCGGGCGCTAGTCTCCGGCTGATCTCAGACCGCGCTGGGCGGCTCGGCGCACGCCGCCCATGTCCGCGCCCTCCAGCGGCACGGAGCCGATTACCTGCGTGGCTTCCAGCTCCACGAGCGCGCTGTGGCTCAGTCCAAGAAGGTCGCCAAGCGCCAGCTCGTTATGCTCACCAAGCCCAGGCGCAGGCTCGTGCCTGACCTCGCATCGGTTCGCCATCTTCCAGATCGGTCCGCTCATCAGATGTATGCCAGCGTCCGGGTGATCGACCACTTGAAAGTAGCCCCTGTCCTGAAGATGAGGGTCGTCGTAGGCGTCTCCGCCACAGTCCAGCACGGGGCCGGCGGCTATGCCGTGTTCCTGTAGCGTGTTCGCCACGTGGTAGCGGGACATCTGCCTCGTCCAGCGGCTGATCACCTCGTCCAGCTCGTCCTGGCTGCGAAGGCGCGCGGGCAGCGTCTCGAATTTCGGGTTGTGCGCCAGCTGCGGCATCTGCATCGTCGCGCACATCCGCCGCCACTCCTCATCGCTGCTGACCGAGATCGTCACCCACTGGTCATCCCCGGCGCACCTGTACGCTCCGTGAGGGGCCATCGCCGGGTGTCTGTTGCCGCGCCGACTGCGCGGGCGTCCCATCAGGCCGTGTTCGAGGTACACTTCTCCGAGATGCGGCATGAAGCTCTCAGCCTGCGACAGGTCTATGAACTGCCCCCTTCCGGTGCGGATTCGGTTGTGGATCGCAAGGCATATGGCGAATACCGCCGTGGCTCCCGCCACGGCGTCAGGGTGGTGGACGAGCGAGTTGCGCGACAGATCCATGTCCGGGTAGCCGCGAAGCGCGGTGTGGCCGGTTATGGCGTCTATGACCATGCCCATGCTGCGGAACGTCCTGTAGGGGCCCGTGTTGCCGTAGCCGGGCGTGAACAGCGCGATGAGGTCCGGCTTGACGCGGCGCAGCTCCTCCCAGCCCAGCCCGAACTTGTCCATCACGCCGAAGGCGTAGTTGGTGAACACCACGTCGCTGACGCTTACTAGCTCTCTGAACACGTCGGCGCCGCGCGGAGTGGTAAGGTCGAGCGTGATTCCCAGCTTGTTTCGGCTGAGCGCGTTGAATGCGCCGCTGCGATTCCACGGACGCTCGCCGGGGTCGCTGTCCGGGTAGCCGGAGGCGTGCGGAGGAGGCTTGATCGAACCTCGGGCGATGCGCTGTATCGCCTCGACCTTGATCACTTCCGCGCCCAGATCGCCAAGCACGCAGCCGCAGAACGGCCCCGCCCAGATCTCGGCAAGCTCCAGCGCGCGAATGCCGCTCAGAGGCCCTTGCCCAGCCGCGCAGACGTTATCGTTAGCCATCTGAAGTAATCCCCTGATCTATGAGGGCGGTCATCTCGTTCTCGGACACGCCGAGCATTCCGGTCAGAATCCGTCTGCTGTGCGCGCCCGCTCTCGGCGCGGGAGACGGCTGAGAGCGCGGCGCGTCCGAGAGGGTGAACGGCAGGCCGGTGTAGTGCAGCGCGCCGTAGTCTGGGTGATCCATCTTCTGGAAGTAGCCGCGCTCCCTGAAATGCTCGTTGTCCACGACTTCGAGCGCTTCGAGGACGGGGCCGCCCGGCAGGCCGGCGCGCTGGGCGGCGTCGAACACCTCCATGCGCGTTCGCTGGTCGAGCCACGCTTGGAAGACGCTCTCGAGCTCGGCGCGGCTGTCCGTCCTGTCCTGCGGAGAGAGGAAGCGCTGGTCGGACATCAGATCCGGTCGGTCTATCATGTGGGCGATGTTGGGCCACATGCGAGGGCCGAGGGGCAGGAAGCTGACGTAGCCATCCTTGCATCTGAAGGTTCCCACCGCGTAAGGCTCGCGTCCGCCGGCGGAGGACGTTCGCGGCTCGATGCGCAGATCCGGCTCGCCCGAGTAGGCGAAAGGCGCGCGCCGCCCGATCTGGTGCGGATGCCCCGCCATGCACTCCAAGATGGATATGTCTATCCAGTCCCCAAGCCCCGTCATGGCAGCGCCGACGAGCGCGCTCATCGTGGCAGCCGCTGCCGCCGTTCCACCGAAGTACTGGGCGATCTCGCCCCCGTACTTCAGCGGATTCCTGTTGGGCAGCCCCTCCCTGTGCATCGCGCCCGTCATGGCGAACAGCGTCAGCTCCGTGTAGCTCCAGTGCCTATAGGGGCCTGTCTGACCGAACGGGGTGACGGAAGTCATCACGATTTGCGGTCTGCGCTCCGCGAGAGTCTCGTATCCGATTCCCAGACCCTCTACCGTGCCGGGCCTCATGCTCTCCACTATCACGTCGCAGCGAGTCGCCAGATCGAACAGCAGCTCCCGCCCGCGCTCCATCTCCAAGTCGAGGGTCACGCTCTTTCGGTTGGTATTCAGGTGAAGATTCAGCGCGGCTCTGGCGGCGCGGTCGATATCCGGGTACTTCTCGGCGGCGGGAGCGGGCGGCTCCACCCTTATGACCTCCGCGCCGTAGTCGGCGAGCATCTTGGCGCAGTACCCGCCAGCTATTCCATTGGTCAGATCCAGCGCGCGAACGTTATCGAGGGCCAGCTGTGGCAAATCGAAACTCCATTTCCGAAAGATGCGACAAGGATATTTTCCAACCGATGCGCCAGTGTGTCAATCGTAGTGAGATGCGTGGGAAGATGCGCAGGGAGACGATCCATTCGGCTTCGACCGCCCATCGCAGGGAGCGGCTAGGTCTCGTCCCGACCACGACGCGCCGATTCGTATTCCACGTCAGAGGGGACGCCATCGGGATACTCGGATTCGAGCGGGTCTTCGCCTGCGTCTTTCGGCTTCTGGCTGTTCCAGCCGCGTATGAAGAAGAGGTCTCGCGCTCGCTCGCGCGGGTCGGCGGGCGATGGGATCACCGCCACCACAGCAGCCAGAGTTACGATAAAGGTCAGCGAAAAGCCGACCACCTGGAACCGGGTTAGCAGCAACTGGGCGGGTTCCGGCGTCGTCATGCCGAATGCGATGGTCAGGCCAAGCGCGGAGCCGAACAGCAGCCACCGCGCCAGTCTGCGCCTTGTCGCTCTCCTGTGAGCGTGTGATCGTTGGCTTTGCCGCAATATCCGCCCCCTGACAGCGCCAGTGTACCACACGGGAGGGTGAGGGGACGCGCTGGGCAGGCTCATCTGTCCAGCGCGAACTCGACCTTCCATATCTGACGGTCGCCGCTGAACTGGCCTGTCCTGATACTGGCGATTTCGTAGTCGGGGAGCGCAGCGGTGATCATGCACTTGCCATCGAACCGCGCGCCGCTCGAGCGGAACCAGAAGTCCATATTGTGGAAGCCGTAAGGTCTTGCGGGATTGTCCTTTGGCACGTCATCCGCATTCACTGGGACGACGTGCAAGAAGAACTTATCCATGGGATCGTCCCAGCCGCACGGCTGATCGAGGTAGGTCAGCTCGCTTCCACTCAAATAGACGTCGAAGTCGGAGCGCGCCACAGGCTCGCCGGAGGCTATGGACTCGTAGGCGGACCGGTACGCGCCTGCGCCGCCCGCGTGAGCTTTGTTGACTTTCAATATGATGCCGTCCGCCATGTCCGCCACCGGCTCCAGACCTGGGAATGCGCGAAGGTGGGAAGAGTCGTAGTCGAAAAGGGTAGTGGCGTAATAATAGTGGAACCAAACTACGTAGGCGCCATCCGGAGCGCCTTCCAACCACCGCCTCAGCCGCTCCTCCGCAGTTATGGACTCACCGCCCTCCTCGTCGACGATATTTCCAATAGGACGGATCCTGGGCATATCGTAGTACGCCTCGGCTGCGCCGACGTAAAATTGCAAGGGGAGTATGTTGTTGCTGAACACAACGGTTTCTATTGGATTCTCCCGGACGCGCCGCAAAGTTTCCGATTCGACATATGCCGCTCTGTTGTAATAGCCTGCTCCGATACGATTTGCTCTAACTGTCGAATGTGCGGCAGCGGCGGCGCTGAAGACGGTCCAGAGAGAGAGCGCTGTTATCAGGACGACTGCCAGCGTACTTGCTGCCCTCTCCCCGCCGCTAAAGATGGTCATGCGAATGTTCACGCTGCCCAGTATTCTTCTCTCTCGCTCATAGCTCAAGAGCCTGTCCAGCGTGAACGCTCCGATAAACAAGAGCGGAATGTACAGGTGGATCAGATGCCTTCCCTGGACACCGTGCCAAGTACTCCCAGCCAGAAGCGCGACAGCGTACAGAGAGAACGACACCAGCGCAAACACGCCGAATACTTGGAGCGGCCTCCAGTTGGTCGGCGTCCGCTGTTCACTGAGCCAGCGCAGGAAGACGCAGCCAACCGCCGCCGCCAGCGCGATCGAGGCTACGCCTGCCAAGATCGCGACGCCAAGCCAAAGGTATTCTGCGCGCGCCAAGATCATCGACTCTAGAGGGTCCGGCAGCCATGGGGCTGTCCACTTCAGAACGTCCAGCAGCCATGGGGCTGTCCACTGTATGACATACTGCGAGAGAATGTTCCATTGAGGATCCGCCCACCTGACGAATACCGACAGGATGTCGCGGGCGATCACAGGAATCGAGTAGTCCACAGGTCTGCGATTCCCGGTAATCTCGCCAATGAGCAGGAAGTTTCTCAGCAGCCACAGCGCCATAGGCACCGCCGCGATCAGCGAATAGCAGGCGATGCGCTTCGCTTTCTCGGTCAGCGCCGCGCCGCGCTGGAATATCAGCAGCAGACCCGCGCTGAGCAGAATGTCAGCGCCCGTGTAGCGGGTCAGCCAAGCGAGAGCGCTGAACGCCGCCGCCCAGATCAGGGTCGAGCGTTTGCCTTCGTCCAAGAACTTTTCGGTATGGATCAGCGCCAGTACAGCCAAGAGGCTAAAAAGCGTTTCGGTCATGGCCCAAGACGCATTCTCAGCCAGATGGGGCGAAAGCGCGACTGCCAAGCAAGCCCATACGATCACGAAGCGTGACTTCAAGCGCCGCCGCAGGTATCTTCCGACGACGAAGACGGTCAGCGCAAACACCGCGACGTTGAGAGGTCCCGCCACGTGGTGGGGGTCGAATATCGAGAGGCCGCCCGCAGCGATCAGCGCCGGGTACAGGGGGGCCCACAGGGTATAGGGAGATCCGTCAATATGGAAGAATCCGTCTCCAGTCAGCAGACTGCGAGCCACGAAGATGTAGTTGACGGCGTCCCAGCCCAGACCGACCCCATAGCCGGCTTGCCTCAGTATGACCTGAGCCGCGCCCAGCGCGGCGATGGCGGTCAGCAGCAAAGTAAAGCCATCCAGCCTGAAACGGGCGAGAGAAGCGGCGGAGAGGCGAAGATGGCGCGACATTTTCATGGCAGCGTGAAAAATGGCGATCCGGAACGGGACGGGGCGCGCGGCTCTACATGAAGTCGCTCATCAGCTGGATGTTGTCGGCTTCGGACGTCAGCCCGCCCCTCTCCACGCGCTCGATCAGCTCGGTTATCCGGTCGCAGGCTGGGGTGGGTATGCCCACCTGCCTACCTCGATCCGAGACGTAGCCATCGAGGTATTCGATCTCCGTCCTGCGTCCCTTCATCACGTCCTGAAGCATGGACGGGCGGCCGGCGCCCAGCTCGCGGGCCGTCTCGGCAAGCTGCGACTTCAGATCTTCCAGCGCGGTCGCGTCCTCTGCCGCTTCCACGTACTGGCGCGCCGGCACGCTGTTGATCGGCTCTATGCTGACTCCGAGCGCTGTCCCCACACGCACCACCTCCGCGCCTATGGCGATGGTGACGTCCACGACGCCGGGCGTTTCGCGCGAGGCGGCCGAGCTCAGCCCGGTGAGCGCGCAGATCGGGTTGGCCATGGAGTTGACCGCCAGCTTCGCCCAGCGCTGGCCCCACAGGTTGGAGGTCACCTTCGTGGGGCCGACTGCGCTGAGCATGTCCGCAATCTCTCTTGCGCGATTCGACTGCACGCCGCTCGGCTCGCCGATGGTGAACGCGAGGCGGTCTGCGAGGCTCGTGCGAATCGGGTTGGCAGGCTCGTACATGCTCGCTCCCAGCGTAATGACGCATCCGAGCGTTCTGCTCCAGCCGGCGATGGGGGCTATGCGCTCGTCGTTGATCCCGTTCTGCGCCGACACGATAACGCCGTTCCCAGCCAGATGGGGCAGGATGAAGTGGGTCGCCCATTCGGTATCGTAAGACTTCATGGCAAGGAACACCAAGTCGAACGGCTGGGAGATGCTGCACACCTCGCCGAGATGAACGGCGTTGGCGGCTGCCGTGAAATCGCCCTCCTGCGTGGAGACGGTCAAGCCGCGCTCACGGATCGCCTCGACGTTCGCGCCCCACTGGTCTATGAGCGTCACATCGCGGCCCGCCCTCGCCAGATAGCCGCCGATGACGCCGCCGATTGCCCCAACGCCAAGCACCGCGATTCTGTCGAACATCGTTTCGTCCTCTCTCATAGCCGAGTGGCATGTAGCTGCGTGGCATGTAGCCGAGTGGCATTTGACTGGGTGGATTGTATCATGCAATGCGCATCGGCTGGCGAATCTCAGCCCTGTCTAACGGTCGTTCGGAGTGGTAAGATGCGGTCTCATGCCCATCCGCCATACGGAGAAAGGACTCGTGGCTTTCATAACCAGATCGCCTCGCTCGCGGCGCACCTTGCTCTTTGGCTCCACGATGCACGTGTGGAGCGACCTGTTCTTCGCGCTGCTGGTGCCTCTGCTGCCCTTCATCAAGGAGGACATGGGGCTGTCGTTCACGCAGGTCGGGCTGCTGCGCTCCGTGTTCAGCGGAGCGTCCGCTGTGCTTCAGATTCCGGCGGGCTTCTTGGCGGAGTCCGTGGGCGAGTTCTGGCTGCTCATACTGGGCAACGTGTGGGTGGCGGCGGGCCTCATCGCCATGGCGCTTTCATCGGTCTTCGCGCTGCTGGTGCTGACCTCGGGAGTCGGCGGTCTGGGAGGGGGAACTCAGCATCCGCTCGCCTCCAGCATGGTGTCCCGCGCGTACGACGAGCGCGGGCGCGCCACCGCAGTCGGCACGGTCAACTTCGCGGGCGATCTTGGGAAGATGATCGCCCCACTGGTAGCGGGGCTGTCCGCCGTGTCGCTGGGCTGGCGGCGCACGTTCCTGATGGTCGGAGCGGCGGGTATCGTCTTCATGCTCGCGTCCATGCTGACGCGGCGGCTGGTGGACATCGGAAAGCCCGCCGAGCGGCGAGAGCGCGCGGCAGACGTCCCCGCATCCGAGGGAGGGCGAGCGCGGATGGGCGGATTCATCGCGCTGAGCGGCGTGGGCGCGCTGGACGGGGCGGCGCGCACGTCTGCGCTGGTGTTCCTGCCGTTCGTCATGGAGTCCAAGGGCATGGGCGCGGGGCAGATCAGCCTGATGCTGTTTCTGCTGTTTGGCGGCGGCGCGATAGGCAAGTACGTTTGCGGCTGGCTGGGCGAGCGCATGGGCGCGGTGAGCCTGATCTGGGCAACCAAGGGGCTGACCGCCGCGCTTCTGGTGGCATCCCTGTTCACGCCCGTTCTGCTGATGGCCCCTCTAGCGGCGCTCATTGGAATCGGGCTGAACGGGACGTCCTCCGTGCTGTACGCTGCGGTGGCGAGCTTCGTTCCTCCGAACAGGCGCGCGCGCTTCTACGGCTCGTTCTACACCACCAACGAGGTCGGCACGGTCGTAGCCCCGCTCGTGTACGGTCTCGTGGCGGACGTGTTCAGCCTGAGAGCTACGGTCGTGGTGATGGGGCTGGCGACGGCTTCGATTCTTCCCGCGAGCCTGACGCTGCGCAAACACCTCGCGCAGGCGAGATTTTGACGAGCATGAACAGGGCGGATACCTTGCCATTGCCCCCCAAATGTCTCATGCTAATATCCGAACCTGTTCGCAGGATGGCGGAGCGACCATGAGTTTAGACGAAGAACTCTCCCATCTGTCACCAGACCGCTATTCGGCTATTACCGTAGGCGTGTTCGACGGCGTTCACAGGGGGCATCGCCACCTGATCGACCTGCTCGCGCGCCAAGCCCGCGCCTCCGACTGGCGGGCGGGGGTGGTCACTTTCAAGAACCATCCGGTTACGGTGCTGAGGCCGGACGTTCGAGTCGAGTTCCTGACCGACCTCGAGGAGAGGACTCGCCTGCTGAAGGGGCTTGGAGTCGATTTCGTGGCTCCGGTGTCGTTCGACCGCAGCCTAGCTCGGCTTTCGGCTCACGACTTTCTGAAGGTACTCTACGACAAGCTCAGGATGCGGAAGCTGGTTGTTGGGCCTGACTTCGCAATGGGGCGCAACAGGGGCGGAAATGTGAAGACCCTGCCCGCGCTGGCGGAGAGCATGGGCTTCGAGTTCATGGCAGTCGACCTGCTGACGGACCCGGCGGGGGTGGTCAAGAGTACCACGATACGCCGCCAGATAGCGGAAGGCGACGTGTCGGGCGCGGCGAAGCTGCTTGGGCGCAACTTCTCGGTGCGCGGCATCGTTGGGCGCGGGCAGGAGCGGGGCCGAGAGCTTGGCTTCCCGACCGCCAATCTGGAAGCGCCAGCCGACTTCGTAATCCCCGGCGACGGGATATACGCTACCTGGGCGCACCTAGGATCGCGCGCCTATATGGCGGCGACCAGCATAGGGATTCGACCGACGTTCGACGATGGCAGCAACCGAACGGTCGAGGCGTATCTGCTCGACTTCTCGGCCGACATCTACGATCAGGCGCTCAGACTCGAATTCGTCCAGCGACTGCGCGGCGAGGAGAAGTTCGATACGGTGGAGGCTCTGGTCGAACAGATGGACAGGGACGTGTGGCAGACAGCAAACGTTCTGTCGCAAGCGACGCCTCTTTGACGTCCTAATCGGGCATCCTCCGCGCGCGGCACACTTGCGGGCATGGTGAGCCTCCACTCCATTATTGGACAAAGTCTTAAAAAAGACGCCAAGAATTGGTTGAATCCCGTCCAGCATTTTCCTTAGAATATCGTTAGCACTGGTTCCCGCCCACCTTGCATTCGGGGGAGTTGCAAGGCACCGTTCCCAATAGCAACGCTGCCGTCGCACGCCCCATTCGCAGCCACGATATGGACAAGGTGGCTCCATTCGCAGGAAGCCAGGCTCCCCACTTAGATCGCGTTCGCCCATTTCAGGAGGGAGTACCCGCTATGCCCGCCACGCAAGTACAAGCCTACTGCCTAAGATGCCACGCTCACCGAGACATCGTCAACGCCGAACATGTCACACTCAAGAACGGTCGCCCCGCCACCAGAGGAACATGCTCGGTATGTACATCCCGCGTATTCCGAATCGGCCACGCTGGGTGACGAATTCAGGATTCGTCGAGCGTCGCCCGCTCTCGCTCATATGAGGAGTGCGGGCGCGAGGCTTGGACGGTCGAACTGTCCTGCCAGCAGACCCCAGTGAATATACAGAAGTGCGTAGGGAGCGTCTAGCGCGCTCCCTACGTTTTTTTGTGAGGAGATGCACAAGCCGAGAGTCAGCGAGCTGCTGAAGTTCATGGAGCGCGCTTTCGAGACGAGCGGACACTCGCTGATGAAGAACCTTTCGACCGTTCGAGAAGATTCGTGGAGGAAGATTCCTCCCGATGGAAAGCGCGCCACCCGCGAGACAGTCCGGCACGTTGGGCTGTCTAATCTCACCGAAGTTGACTCGCACCCCACGCGCTGATACTCTCGCATCAGAATGAGATGCAGACTGGCGTCAGCGCCACACGGGAGGAATCGCTTATGTGGAATCAGTTCGACACCGCCGACTACGAGGGAATGATCGCGGAGACGATAACCATATCGGGCTACAACGGAGACCGAGTCAACGCTTACAGCGCAAGACCGCTGGGCGCAGGTCCGTTTCCGTCCATAGTCCTCATCCACCACCTGCCGGGCTGGGACGAGCTCTACAGGGAGTTCGCGCGGCGGTTCGCGCATCACGGCTACGCGGTATGCTCGCCTGACCTGTTCGCTCGGTTCGGGCAGGGTACGCCGGACGACATCGCATCCGCGGCGCGCGCGCAGGGCGGCGTGTCCGACGACAGCGTACTGGCAGACGCCGAGGGCGCGGCTGCGTATCTCAACTCGCTGCCGTACACCAACGGCAAGGTGGGCATCATCGGCAGCTGCTCCGGGGGCAGGCATACGACGATGGTCGCGTGCCGCTCGCAGGCGTTCGACGCCGCAGTCGATCTGTGGGGGGGCCGCGTGGTGATGGCGGACGACGCGCTCACCCCTCAGCAGCCCGTCGCGCCCATCGACATGACCGAGAATCTATCCTGCCCGCTGCTGGGCATCTTCGGCAACGACGACGCCGCGCCGTCTCCGGATGAGGTGGATCAGCACGAGGAAGCGCTGAAGGCTCACGGCAAAGATTACGAGTTCCACCGCTACGACGGCGCCGGACACGGCTTCTGGTATCACGACCGCGCCATATACCGACCGGAGCAGGCTATGGACTCTTGGCAGAAGGTGTTCGACTTCTTCGGGGCAAAGCTGGGGTAGGCGGGCGTGGGACTGGTTCAGCAGCAGCAGGCGTTCGAGGAGGCTGCGGCGCGCGGCAAGTATCGCCGCCTGTTCGAGTGCCTCAAGGATGACATGAGAGAGGGGACGGGCGTCTGGCGTGCTTCCTTTACAGAGATCGAGCGGGTTCTCGGATTCCCTCTCCCGAAATCGGCGCGCCGCCACCCGGCGTGGTGGGCCAACGAAAAGAATGGCAGACACACTCATGCGCGCGCATGGATCGGCGCGGGCTGGAAGACTGAAGACGTGGATATCGCGGCAGAGTCCGTAACGTTCAGGCGCTGGGTGACACTGCCCAAGAAGTGACTCGATCGGGAGGCGCTGGGTCGGCAGCCTGTACACCGAACCGAGATGATCCGTCCCGGCATGACCTTCAGCCGCGAACAGATCTACGATGGCGGATTCGGGCGAGCGACTCGAAATCAGCCGCCAAGTCATAGCTGCTGACTTTCGGCGCTATGGCAGCCTCTTGGAGTTGGCAGCTGGCGGGTTAGCCGTCGCAGAGGCGGGATCCCGCTTCTGCGGCGCTGGCGTCAACACGGCTAGGGCGGCGCCGAACGTCATCAGCGCCACTCCTGCCCACCACGCGGGATCATACGAGCCTGTGATGTCTCGGACATAGCCAGCGGCCGGCGCGCCGAGTCCGCCCACGACGAGGTTTATCGGATTCACCAGCCCTCGGATGCTTCCCACGCTCTCACGTCCAAAGTAGTCTGCCCAGATGAAGTTGTTGAGGAACATCATCCCGCCGATTCCAAGCCCGAAGATCGCCATGGAGATGAACATTATCGGCAGATCGCTGGCGTAGATGGTCATTACGCTGGCGGCGGCGAGCATGGCGAACCCGACAGCGCCCAAGAAGCGCGCGGGGATGCGACCGACCAACATGCCGAACAGGAACGTGGACGCCCCGGCGCACACGGCATCGAAGGCGGTGGCGAACGAGATCAGCGTCGGGTCCAGCCCCCTGTCCATGAAGGCGGCGATGCGGTGGAGCGCCACAGTGCCGATCCCAAGCTGCACCAAGCAGAACATGATCACCAGTCGCCACAGGGTGGACGTCTTGACCGCCTCGCTCGAAGTCCACGAAACCTCGTCCGCCGCGCTCGCTCGCTCCGCGCCCGGCTTGGGAACGTCTGCGCCATCGGGCAGCATACCCATGTCTTCGGGCTGCCTGCGGACGAATACCGCCGCCAGCGGAACGATCACGCCGACGCCGATGAACGCGAGCGCGACCCACGCCATGCGCCAGCCCACCGCGTCTATGAGTATCTGCGTGAGCGGCACGAACAGCAGCGCGCCAACGGGAATGCCCAGCCCAACGAACGATATTGCCCTGCCCCGATCTCTGACGAACCACTTGAGAACGGGGACGGACGTCACCAGCGCGCCGGGGCCGTTCATCCCCACCAAGCCCATGACTGCGAACAGCGCCACCAGATGCCAGGCGCGCTCCATGTTCGCCAAGCCCACCATCGCGCCGCCAGTGGCAAGCGCGGCGAGGGGAAGCATGACCCTGGAGCCGAAGCGGTCGAGCAGCCAGCCTATGAGCGGGCTGGTGAGGGATCCTGCGCCCTGCCTAGCTGTCTGCGCCCAGCCGAACGCCGCGCGCCCTATCCCCAGCTCGTCGCCCATCGGCTTGATGAACAAGCCGAAGTTGAGCGACCCCATAGCCATGCTGACCGCGCCTGACGCTGCCATGACGCCGACGATGATCCAGCCGTAGAAGAGGCGGGGAGATTCGGCATCCGTCCCGGATGCCCGCCCCGAGCTAGCCACGACCTATGAAGGGCATCTTGGTAGCCATGACGGTCATAAACTGCACGTTGGCATCCAGCGGCAGGTTGGCGATGTAGACTATGGCGTCCGCCACGTGCTGAACGTTCATCGTAGGCTCTGCCATCACCTCGCCGCTCGCTTGGGGAACGCCTGCCTGCATCCGCTCAGTCATAGGCGTTGCGGCGTTGCCTATGTCTATCTGGCTGCACGCGATGTTGTACTTGCGCCCGTCCAGCGAGGTCGCGCGCGTCATGCCGGTCACCGCGTGCTTGGTGGACGTGTAGGGTATGGAGTTCGGGCGCGGCACATACGCGGACAGAGAGCCGTTGTTGATGATGCGTCCGCCCATCGGGTCTTGGCTCTTCATAATGCGAAACGCCTGCTGAGTGCAGAGGAACGTACCCGTGAAGTTGGCGTTCACGACTGTCATCCACTGATCGTATGTCAGGTCTTCGAGCAGGACGGGCGGCGCTCCGGTGCCGGCGTTGTTGAACAGCACGTCCAGACGACCGAACGCCTTCTCGGTCTGAGCGAACAGCGCCTCCACCGAATCCGGATCGCCCACGTCGGTGGACGCCACTATCGCGCGCGCGCCGTCCTCGCCCGCCTCGGCGACGGTCTCCTCGAGCGGAGCTATCCTGCGTCCGGCCAAAGCGACCGAATACCCGTCTCTCAGCAGCGCCAGCGCCGACGCCTTGCCTATGCCCGTTCCCGCTCCCGTAACCACAGCTACTCTTCCGTTAGAACTCATGCGTGCAATCTCCTAAGTGTCGAATGATCGGCTTAATTCTACGCCAACGGGCTTCAGTTGTCAGTCTGCGGCTCGGAATCCATGCGGATGCGCAGCAGCGTTCCCGCCACCGTCAGCGAGAGTGGAGCGAAGCAGACGATGATCAGCGCCAATCTGATGTCTCCAACGCGCTCCTGAAGTATGCCCGTGACGGACGGGCCCAGGAAGGTTCCGAACGTGGCGGCGGTCATTATGAGCGATAGGGCCACGGCGATCTCCCTCGGCCTGATGCCGGGCAGGTAGAACGGCACCGAGCTGAGGATCGGCCAGAAACCCCATGCGATCCCGTTCACGGCGGAGACGAGTATCAGCAGTGGTATCGAGTTCAACTGTATCATTATCAGGTAGGTCGCCGTCATCAGAACGCCCAGCGCTTGGACTAGGTTCTTCCTGCGCGCGGGCGACATGCTCATCACCAAGTAGCTCAGGACGATGCCGGATATGCCGCCCACCAGCACCCCTAGCCCAAGAATCGCTCCGCTCCAGTTCAGGGAGACGCCGTTGACGTTCAGCATCAGCGTAGGGTAGAAGTTGAGGAACGAGGACCACCCCAGCGTTGCGCCGGTGAAGCCTACTCCCGCCATCCACAGGTCTCTGTGAGTGAGGGCGCGTCTGAGAAGCTCGACCTGTGCGCCGGACTGTGTGGATATGTCCCTTCGGTCTGGCCGCTCCCTTCCGATGATCGTCCAAACGAGGGTCAGGACTGCCATCATTCCGACGAACGCGAACAGCACTGTTCGCCAGTCGCTGCCCATCGCGCCGAGTAAGAACGGAGTGGTCGCCAGACCGCCGCCTACCACCACTCCGAACATGGCGTTGTACATGCCGTTGACGATGATGAATTCGCGCGGAGCGAACCACTGGTGCATCAGGAGCGCGCGAGCGGGTTCGCGCGCGAGTGTGGAGACGCCGAACCCCAGCCTGCCAAGCAGCAGGACGGCGAAGCTGGGCGCCCAGCCCTGCATGGCCAGCAGGAGCGCGCTCAGGATCAATGTGGCGGTGGTGAGCATCTTCGGGCGGAACTGCGAAGTCCACCAGCTGAGCGGAATCGCCAGAACCAAGTTTCCAACGAACGCGGACGATCCGAGAAAGCCCTGACGGGAGGGGGACAGCCCAAGCTCCGCGCTGATGGACGGCAGAAGGATGCCGACGGTGATCGCGGTCATAAACGCGGACACGCTGGCAGCGAGCCACACGCCCATAATAGCCCAGCGGTGTGTGAGCAGGCCTATCAATTGGGCGCCGTGTCCGAATCGGGCGGATGGATGTTCTTCACACTCACCCCAGTCTTTCCCAACTCGTGGAGAGTGGGGAGTGGGAATCTCGCTGATATTCGCGCTTGGTCTTGCTGTAAGGCTCTCCGAGAGCTGGGAAGATTCTGGCTCTGGGCGAGTGTCCCAGCGCGTTACTTATACTCCGAACCGCCGCGCAATGGAAGGGGGCGATTTGTGCTATCCTCTTATGCTGACGATATCCAAACTCACAGGAGAAGCGCAAATGGATCTGGAGCTGCAAGGCAAGGTTGCGATAGTCACCGGAGGAAGCAAGGGAATAGGCAAGGCGATAGCGCTGGAGCTGGCGCGCGAGGGCGTTGACGTTGCCATAGCCGCGCGCACGAAGGCGGATCTGGACGCCACAGCCGGCGAGATAGCCGCAGAGACGGGAAGGAAGGTCATAGGCATTCCGACCGATACGACGAGCTCCGAAGACGTTCAGCGCATGGTCGATACGACCATAGCGGAGCTGGGCGGCGTGGATATTCTGGTCAACAGCGCGGCGATGGTGGGCGGACAGGTCAGGGGCAGCCTGCAAGAGGCGGAGGAGAAGGATCTGATCGAGGATCTGGATACCAAGGTGGTCGGCTACTTCAGGGCGATCAAGGCGGTGGCGGCGCACATGCAGGCGCAGAAGTGGGGGCGGATCATCAGCATCGGCGGCGTATCGGCGCGCCAAGCCACGATATACGGCCTTCGCAACGCCGCGGTGGTGCATATGACCAAGACCCTCTCCGACCAGCTCGGGAGCGACGGCATCACGCTCAACGTGGTGCATCCCGGCCTTACGCTCTCGGAAGTCATCGAGGACAGGCTAGACTCGCAGGCTGAGCAGCAGGGCGTATCTCGGGAAGAGATCGACAGCTCGGTATCTCAGAACGTGGCTATCGGGCGTCCCATAGACCCGCAGGAGCTGGCGTGGCTCACCGCCTATCTCGCTTCCCCGAAGGCGGAGTGCATAACGGGCGAAGTCATCGCAGCCGGCGGCGGCGCGAAGGGCGCGGTTCACCAGTAGGGTTCACCCAGCAGGGTTCACCCAGCAGGCTCATGGGAGAACGGGCTCCGGATCTCCCATGTGTCCGAACAAGAAGGAAGGCGGCCGTTCTTGGCGGCCGCCTTCGACTAGACTGGAAGAATCGCGCGCGCGAGGCTGTTACAGCTCCCCTCGTACCTCCTCCAGAGTCTTGTCAAGCGCGCTGACTACGAAATCCACCTCGTCGCGGGTGATCGTGAGCGGCGGCGCAAGGAAGATGATGTCTCCGGCGCGTCCCAGAAGCCCCTTGCTCTCCATGATTCTGGTCAGCTTGGCGCTCAGCCGCGCCTCCTTGGGGAATTTCTCCTTAGTGTCGCGGTCTTTGACTATCTCCACGGCGCATAGGACGCCCATGCCGCCGCGAACGTCGCCTACGATGGGATGCTCGTAGAGCGTCTGAAGCTGCTCGTACAAGTAGTCGCCCATCTCTGCCGAGTTCTCGACCACGCCCTCGTTCTCCATGATATCGAGGTTGGCGAGTCCGGCGGCGCACGAAGCGGGGTTGCCGCCGAACGTGATGAGGTGGCTGAGCATGTTGTCTTCGCCCATGAAGATGTCTGCGATCTTCTTGCTGGCGATGGCTGCGCCGATCGGCAGGTAGCCGCTGGTGAGCGCCTTCGCCACCGTGAATATGTCCGGCTGTACGTTCCAATGCTCGGTGGCGAACATCTTGCCGGTTCGCCCGAAGCCGGTTATGACCTCGTCGCAGATCATTATGACTCCGTACTTGTCGCATATCTCGCGGATCCTGGGCCAGTAGGCCGGGTCAGGAATCTGGATGCCGTTGGCGGCGGAGACAGGCTCTCCAATGAAGGCTGCCACGCTCTGCGGCCCCTCGTGCAGGATGGCGCGCTCCAGCTCTTCGGCGCACTCCATATCCGAGTGCGGCCCCCGGTAGCTGTTTGGGTTGCCGATGTGGATGTTGCCGGGAACGAGCGGGCCGTAGTCGCTGGCGCCGGACTGCTGGCTGCCGCCGAGCGCCATGCAGGCGTGAGTGGCTCCGTGGTACGATCCGCGCCTGCTTATGACCTTCCAGCGCGCAGGCTCGCCGTTGTTCTTGTGGTATGCTTTCGCTATCTTCAGCGCGGTCTCTACGGCCTCGGATCCTCCGCTGGTGAGGTAGACGCGGGATTCGGTGTCCGGGGAGAGGCTGGCGACTCTGCCCGTCAGCCGCACCGTGGCCGGGCTGACGGTTCCGCCCGGCGAGTAGCTGACGTCCAGCATCTGTTCATAGACGGCTTCGGCTATCTCCTTGCGCCCGTGGCCTATGTTCTTGAGCCACATGCCCGACAGCATATCCACCCAGCGGTTTCCCTGCCCGTCTTCCACCCAGACGCCCTCCCCCTTGGTGACCAGCTTGATGCCGGTCTCTTCCGAGAAGTCTCCGATTGGTCGAGAGTGGGGCCAGAAATGAGCCTCCCCCATCTGCCGCAGCTCTTCGATCTGTTCGCCGCTCAACCTCGTGTGATCAGCCATATGTCTCTCCTCTCGGATGTCATCCCTGAACGGGGTTCAGTGTCCAGCGCCATTCTATTTCGTCTCTTCCGCTTCGGAAAGCGTCGCCGCCCTTGAGCAGGAACAGGACGTATTCGACCAGATCGTCGGCGCACACGAGGCAGTATCCGTAGTTGTCCAGCAGCCTCTTGCGTATCGCGCCGCGCCTGCGCCGCCACTCTGCCTGTCTGCCCGATGAGCGCGGCTCTTCCAGCTCGTTCCTCAGCTCTCTGCGGTCCGGGAACAGTCGCCGCTCCACAGACGCCCTGATGCGGCGCTCGGTGGTGTAGTCGAACGGGACGCCCCTCTGTTCGAGACTGCTGTAGAAGTCGTAGATCTCGCGGCGGAACGCGCCCTTCTCACGTTCCGATATGTCTATGGGCCGCTCCATCTCGCGCATGTTGCGCTCGCTCTCTCTGGAGGCGCGGTTCATCGTTCCCGCGTGGAAAGCGGAGGACAACTCCGTAAGATAGTCTTGCAGTATCTCGCTGGCGGTCTGCTCGAAGCGCTCGCCGAACGCCTTCTGAACGTGCTGAATAGCGCGCTCGTTGTAGTCCTTCACCGCCTCGCGGACATGCTCGATGTACTGTGTGGACTCTTCATCGCTCAGGCTCACGTTCTCGCTGCGTCCCTGCCAGATGCTGTCGAGCGCGCTGAGCGGGCTGATGCAGGTGGCGCCGGGAGCGGTCGCTCTCGCGCTGAGGCGGTTCATCACCGAGCGCGGCGAAATCCCGGTCATCCCTTCGTTGACGTGCGCGCGCTTCTCGGCAAGCAAGTCGCTTTGGGAGAAGCTGTCCACTTCCTCGCCATCGTAGGCGCGCAGCTTGTCTATGATGGATATGGACTGGCGGATGGGAGGATCCAGGCGCGACAGTATGGCGAACGTGCTGATGGCGGGCAGGGTCAGCGGCGGGATATGCACCTTGTCCAGTCCGCTGCTCACCAGCAGCTTCTCGTATATGCGCTCCTCGTCCCGAACGCGCAGGTTGTACGGGACGTTTATCCGCATGATCCTGTCTCTCAGCGCCTCGGAAGAGGGGTCTTCCATGAACGTCCTGAAGTCGCCCTCGTTGGAGTGGCCTATGACTACTTCATCCGCGTACACCGAGCCGAAGCGGTCCATCTTGATTAGCTGCTCCTGCGCTAGGCCCAGCAGCGTGGTCAGCAGGTGGGAGTCTGACTTGAATATCTCCACGAACTCCATGAGTCCGCGGTTGGCGACGTTCAGCTCGCCGTCCAGTCTGAACGCCTTTCCCGCAACTTCGAGCCGGTCGCCTTCCAGCTGGGAGGTGTCCACGCTCCCCACCAGCAGCGAGGCGTCCGTAGGGTTCGAGGTGGCGACGTAGTAGCCGATGCCCACCGCCTCCTGCTCCGAGAACACCACCCGCGTCACCGGAACTTCGGATATCCTCCCCCCGTGTTCGGCGCGCACCATGTAACGGCATCTGGGGCATAGATCGCCCTCTACGTAGATTCCGTAGTCGCGCTGGAGCCTGTCGCGCATGTTGTGAGGTATCAGGTGCAGCGGCTCTTCCTGCATGGGGCAGCCCTCTATGGCGTACACCGCGCCCTCGTCGTTGCGGGTGTAGTCCTCCAGAGCCTCCTTGATCAGCGCGGCGATGGTGGACTTGCCGCTGGCGGGGGGGCCGATCAGGAGCAGAATTCGCTTTCGTATCTCCAGTCTGCGCGCAGACGATGAGAAGTACTCTACGATGCTCTCTATCGTGTCGTTCTGCCCGTAGACCTTCTCGGCGAAGAGTCTGTAACTCGGCCCGCCGGTTTGGGGGGACTCGTCCACCCCGTGCGACAGGATGGCGTCGTACACGAGCTTGTGGGACAGGCGGGTGGTGGACGAGTCTTCGCTGACCATGCCGAGATAGTCGGCGAACGTCCCCTTCCAGTCGAATCTGCCGACCTCGCGCTCGGCCTCTTCCAAGAACTCCTGCGGCTGTAATTTCATTGTCATCAGTTCGGACCTCTGAGTGTTGGCGCGGTTGGCTGCCGGCAGAGCAAGGCCGGCCGGCAGCCTGCTAGTGAGACGGTGAATCGGCGAGCTGGCTAGGCGGTGATCGTGGTGGTGATCATCGTCATGCCGAACCCGACCACGACTATGGACTGAATGAGCAATGCCCACCCGGACACCAAGCGCATCACCGGGAACTGGAACGCCAGCGTGAAGAACAGCAGCCCGCTGACGATTGCCAGTAGGGCGGAAGCTATCGCCAGCAGCAGCACGGCGACCGCGTCGTTGTCGAGCGCCCATATTTGCAGGAAGAAGAACAACATCACGAGGCTGGCGACTGCCAGCAAGACGCTGTAGAAGCCGATCGCGCGGTCTTCCATGTCCCACAGGCAGTTGGCGGCGACTGCGGCGGCGTACACCGCCCAGGTGATGATGAGTGCGCTCAGAACGGTGGTTTCGCCTGCCCGAACTATCGCGCCGCTGCTCACGCTTCCCAAGAACTGCGGCTGGAACGTAAACATAGACACCAGCAGCGCCAGCGCCAAAGACGCCATTATGACGCCGACGGTTCTGGCGTCCGCGTACAATCCCAGCAGATGCCAGGAATGGGAGAAAATTGCCGTGCCAATGAGAATGAGCGCTATGCCTTCCATGCAAAACTCCTCTTGGTGTCTGTAAGTTTCCGCTAAAGATCGGTGTGGACGCGCTGCCTAGAATCGCCGCCCGCTCACACCAGCGAAGCGGGAAGCCGATCGGCATTCCCAGCCGCGCATCATATCCCACTATATCACATGAAGCGACAGACTACTTGCCAAATTAGACGTTCGATTAGTAAAGGTTCACATACCCGCTTGCGCGGCGTCAAATGGGCGGTTCGAGGGCGGGTCTCACCCGCCGATTGTCGAAAGCCGCGCCTTCGCAGTCTCTCGACAGCCCTTTGTGTGAATGGCGGACATCAGCGATAATCTCGCCACGATGGGCTTGGAGCGACATTCGATATCGGGCAGAGCGCGCTGGCTTGGGCTGACAGCCGCGGCGTCGGGCATGTTCCTGACCTCGCTCGACATCACGGTCAACGTGGCTCTGCCGGATATCACGGAGAGCTTCGGCACGGACGCCGTTACGATCCAGTGGATAATCATCTTCTACGTGGGCGGCAGCACGGCGATGCAGCTCGGTCTGGGCGGAGCTGCGGACGCGCTCGGGCTGAAGCGAATGTTCATCGCAGGCCTGGCGGCGTACACGGTCGCAGTCACAGCCATCGGCTTCGCGGACAGCTTGGCGCTCGTATTCGGGCTTCGCGTGTTCCAGGCGGTGGGCAACGGCTTGCTGATCGCGCTCGCCCCGGCGCTGGCGACGCGCCTGTTCCCGCCCGACTTTCGCGGGCGCGCGCTGGGCATCATGGCGGCGCTCGGCACGCTCGGCATGATCACAGGCTCGCTCGGCGGCGGGGTTCTGGTGGATGCCTTCGGATGGCGCGCGATCTTCCTCGCTCGCGCGCCGCTGTGCATTGCTGCCATCGTCTTCTCGATGGCGTTCCTGCGCGTGCCGGGCGATTCGGGTCGGGGCGGAGGCTTCGACCTTCGCGGCGCGCTGGCGCAACTCGTGGCCATCGGCGCGCTGATCCTGCTCCTGTCTCTGGGCGGCAGGAACGGGTGGACGGAGCCATACGTGCCGGCTCTGGGCGTCGTATCCATCTGCGGATTCTGGTCGTTCGCGCTCTTCGAGCGTCGCGCCAAGCGTCCGCTGCTGGACGTGTCGATGCTGCGGAACAGGACGCTCACGCTCGCGCTCGCGGCGTCCATGCTGGCGTTCATCGCCACGTTCGTCAACTGGTTCGTGCTGCCGTTCTTCGTGGTGGACGCGCTGGGCGCGAGCGCGAGCGTGTGGGGGGCGCTGCTGCTGACGATGACGCTCGCCACCGCGCTGGCGTCGCCGCTCGGCGGCTGGCTGTCCGACCTCGCGCGTCCCGCCTATACCATGACGGCGGCGCTGGCGGTGTCCATCCTCGCGCTGGCTTTCATGTCTCGGCTGGACGGCGGGGCATCGGTGGGGACGGTCGCGCTCTGCCTGCTGGCGGTGGGGGCGGGCGCGGGGCTGTTCCAGTCATCGAACGCCAACTTGGTGATGGGGTCCGCGCCGAGCGACAGGCTGGGCATGGGGGGCGGAGTCATGGGGCTGGCGCGCGGGCTGGGGACGGTGTTCAGCGTGGCGATCATGGGCGCGGCGATGTCGGCGCGTGAGAGCGCGCGGGCGCTCACCGCCAGCGAGGACGACGCGTTCATCCTAGCCTTTCAGGACACCTACCGCATAGCCGCCGCCGTAGGGGTGGGAGCGCTCGCGCTTTCTATCGCTGCAATCCGATACAGCCGTTCTCGGTAGGGATGCGCGCATCTGCCGCGCCGCAGGGGGCGCGTACCTGTTGGCTGCAATCCGATACAGCCGTTCTCAGGAGGGAGGGCGCGCCCATCGAGAGCCGTGACGGTCGCATACTCGACACGGAATACACGTCCGAGACAAAATCGCGGAGGCACTAGCCACCGTTGGACAGTTGACGTACAATTCGCCCCACGCGACTCTCGGGAGAGTGTATCATGGTGCAAGTCGTCGACATCGAAACGCGGTTCGACAATCGGTTCACACGACAGTTCGGGTTTCCAAAGGAGCGCCCGGCGACAAAGATTCAGGGCCTCATGCAGGACAAGGTTCGGGACTTCATCGCTCAGTCGCCGCTCTTGGTCATGGCAACCAGCGGCTCGGATGGCGCGTGTGACGCCTCCCCCAAAGGCGGCAAGCCCGGCTGGGTGAAGGTTCTCGACGAGCGCAGGCTTCTCATTCCAGACGTGGCGGGCAACAGGCTGTTCCAGTCCTACCTGAACATGGAGCAGAACCCGCAGGTCGCGCTGATCTTCTTCATTCCCGGAGTGCGCGAGACGGTGCGCGTGAACGGCTCTGTCGAGATAGTGGACCGCGCCGCGCTCGACGATCTTCAGATCGAGCTTCAGGTGTTCGATCCGGACGAGAACGCGACCATCTTGCAAGGCATCATCGTCAGAGTTGCGGAGTCCTACGGCCACTGTCCGAGAGCGCTGGCGTTCTCCCGATTCTGGGAATCAGGCCGATAGCCCAGCCTAGCGCTGGGGCGAAGGGTGAACCGAGAGTGTCCGCAGGCGCGCTGTCAGATCTCAAAATAGTCGAGTACAGCATCGGCGGCGCGGGGGCGACGTGCGGCAAGGCATTCGCCGATATGGGCGCGGACGTGCTGAAGATAGAGCCGCCAGAGGGCGAACCCGCCAGACGGCTCGGGCCTTTTCCGAACGACCGCGCGGACGCCGAATCGAGCGGCGTATTCCTGTATCTGAACGCCAACAAGCGCGGAGCGACGCTCGACCTGCTAGACGAATCCGACAGGCGGCGGATGCGCGGTCTCGTGGCGAACGCGGACGTCTTCATAACCGACGTGCAGCCCGAACAGGCGGCTCGGCTCGGTATAGACTCCGCCGCCATTGCGCGGCTTGGCTCGCGGCTGATCCGCGTGTACGTGACTCCGTTCGGCATCGTGGGCCCATACCGCGACTGGAAGGGCGGCGAGCTGATCGCGTGGCACATGGGCGGCATGGGCTGGGAGACGCCCGCCATGTTCGTCACCGACCCCGAAGCCCATGCGCCGCTGCGCGGGCGCGGCAGTCAGGGGACGTACCTCGCGGGCTGGGTCGCCGCCGCCGCCGCCATGTGCGCCCTCCACCACAGAGAATCCTACGGAGTCGGTCAGGAGATCGACGTCTCTGCGATGGATGCTGTGTCGTCTCACATTCGCGGCAACTTCGCCATGTACTCATACGACATCTCGCAGCTGCCGCAGAGCAGGGAGAAGATGTTCTTTCCGTGGATATGGAAGTGCGCGGACGGCTACGCATCCATGACCTTCCTTCTCGATCACTGGTGGACAACGCTCAGGCAGATCATGGGCGATCCCGAATGGGCGCGGAGTGAGGAATACGACACTCTCTCCGGCAGGCGGGCGGGCCTAGCGGAGATCGAGGCGGGCGTGGCGGAGTGGGCGAAAGGCCTGAGCAGGGCGGAGCTGTACCGCACGCTTCAGGGCGCGGGGATACCCTGCTTCCCGGTGCAGACGGTGGACGAGGTGATGGCTTCCGCTCACTACCGCGAGCGCGGCTTCTTCGCAGAACAAGATCATCCCGTCGTGGGCAGGCTGACTCAGCCCGGCGCGCCGATTCGCCTCTCCGCCACACCCTGGACGCTCAGAAGCCCTGCCCCTGCGCTAGGACAGCACAACGCGGACGTCCGCATCGAGCGCCCTGCGATACGCGAGCCGCGCGAACCTGTACGTGACGACCGTCCGCGCAACAGGCCGCTCGCGGGCGTCCGAATCTTGGATTTCGGCTGGATACTCTCCGTTCCATACGCGGGGGGATGGCTGGGCGCGCTGGGCGCGGAGGTCATCAGAATCGAGTCGAACACTCGGCTGGAGCCGGGGCGCTCAGGGCTGTCCGGCGCGGCGGACGGCGTGCAAGGGGTCAACCGCTCCGCCATCTGGAACTGTCTGAACCACAGCAAGCTGGGCGTGACGCTGAACATCCGCGATCCGGAGGCGCAGTCTCTGGTCAAGGAGCTTGCGGCGGTGAGCGACGTGGTGATGGAGAACTTCTCGACCGGCGTTCTGGATCGGAACGGACTCGGCTACGATGATCTGCGCCGCGTCAGGCCGGACCTCGTGATGATCAGCGGCTCCACGATGGGGACGTACGGACCGGAGCGCAAGTCAAGCGGCTTCGGTCCCAACGTCTGCTCATACGCGGGGCAGCCGTCCGTCACGGGCTACGTGGGCGGACAGCCGCAGAACCTGGGCGGCAACTGGCCCGACTATCTGGTCGGCACCATGATGGTTCACTCGACGCTGAGCGCGCTTTGGCATCGGCGCAAGACGGGCGAGGGACAGAAGATCGAGCTGGCCATGGCGGAGGTCGTCTCCGCCATGATGCCGGAGGCGTTCTTGGACTACGCGATGAACGGGCGGGTTGCCGAGCGCATCGGCAACCGAGACCCTCACATGTCGCCGCACAACGTCTATCGCTGCGAGGGTGAAGATCAGTGGGCTGCGATAGCGGTCGGCTCGGATGAGGAGTGGCGAGTGCTGTGCGAGGTCATGGGGCGGCGCGATCTGGCGAGCGACGACAGATTTTCCAGCCTAGAGGCTCGCAAGCTCAACGAAGACGCGCTGGACGAGGCGGTGTCGGAGTGGACGGCGTCGCGCTCGCCCGTGGACGTGGCGCGCCTGCTTCAGGCGAACGGCATCGGCGCGGGGCCGGTGATGGATGTCGTGTCGCTGATGGGCGACGAGCATTTCCGCGAGCGCGGCATCATAGTCGAGATGGATCACTCCGAAGTGGGGCGGCGCGAGGTGGCGGGGCTTCCGATCAGATTCAGCGACATTCCGAATCCGGCGTACTACACCGCCCCCCGTCTGGGCGAGCATAACGACGCCGTGTTCAGCGGACTTCTGGGGCGCGAGCCGAGAGAGGTCGAGCGGCTGAAGGAGTCGCAAGCCATTTTCTAACGCGCCGCGCTTGGGTAGAATGGAACGGGTTACACGTTTCGCCAAGCCGGAAGGATGTAAAGAATGGCAACCGAACAGTACAGCGTTCCGTTCGGCAGGGATCGCGCCAACGCCATATACACGGACGCTATGGCGCGGATGTACGGTCTCGTCGCGCTCGGAATCGTCGTCACCGCCGCAGCTATCTGGGTCGGCGACGTCTTGGGCGTGGGCGGCATAATATTCGGCTACGGGCTGATCGGCACGCTCCTGATGATCGGGGCGATCTTCGGAACGCTGATCGCGGCGAACGCCGCAGTTCGGAGGGGCAGCATCGGGCTGGGGACGGCGCTCTATCTCGCCTTCACCGGACTGGAAGGGCTGTTCCTGTCTCCAATCCTGTCGAGATTCACGGGCGAGCAGATCGGCATGGCGTTCATACTGACCGCCGGGCTGTTCGCGGCGATGAGCGTCATCGGCATGACCACGAAGAGGGACATATCGAAGCTCGGCCCGATACTGCTGATAGGTCTCATCGGCATCGTGGCAGTCAGCCTGATCAACATGTTCCTAATCCAGTCGAGCGCGCTGTTCCTGCTAATCAACATCGTTCTGCTGCCGCTGTTCCTCGCGCTCACGGTGTGGGAGACCAAGCAGATGAAGGAGCTGGCTCAGCAGGCGGCTATGGCGGGAGACGAGGGCGCGGCGGCGCAGGTGGCGGTCATGGGCAGCATAGGCCTGTACCTGAACGCGCTCAACATCTTCATCGTCATCCTCAGCCTGCTCGGCATCTTCTCGGGGGATGATGATTAGGCGGCGGCATTTCATCGCAGCCGCTCGCGCCAGCGGGAGCCGGACACGCCGGCGAGGGTCAGCGGCGTCAGCAGCCGGGGGCGCCGAGGCTGCCGCAGCAGCTGCGGCGCGTCTTTAGTTTGCGCCAGTTGTTCGACGCGACCATCGCCAGCGTTCGATGCCATGGCAGGTCGCTGTTTCGCATGTTGGAGAAGATGTCGGACAGGTTCGGGCGCTCGTTTCGGCGCTCGCCGTCGGGGTTGGCGTTGGGTTCGCACATGGCTGTTACGCCCTTTCGGTCGGCTGGTCGGCTGCGGGCTGGGTCTCGCGGCGCGGGCGCGCGCGGGTCATGTCGGATAGCCGAGACGTTCCATCCCCGGCCGGCATGTCTCGGCGAGCGCGGCTTGGTCGTCGTCTCCGAGCGCGGCGAATTTGGAGGGTGTCGGGCGCGGGACTTGGGACGCGGCGTGTATCCAGCTCTCATCTTCCAATCGCGGGTCTATGAATCGGATGAGGCGCCGAGATTCGGCTTCCGGGTTCGTCTGCGCGTCCTCGAAGCGGACGTCTAGCAGGCGATCGGGCGGCAGCTGTCCGAAGAGACGGTCGCCGCGCTCTATCATGCCGCTCCAGAACGCGCCGAAGTCCGCCAGCGTCAGCTTGTGGTAGGGAAGACGCTCCGTCGACATGAACTTGCTCGTGAACAGCTCCATCCACAGGCTGGTTCGGTCCCACATTCTGCCGCGCGACATGGACTTCATCACGTTCACCCCATACGAGCGAAACGCGCGCATGGTGGCGAGAATCATCCGAAACAGGTAGTGGCGGCTCATCGAAATGGCGGTCTCGCGCCCGTCTCGGTACACGTGTATGACGCGCGCGTCGGGGAACTCGCGCATCAGTCGGGCGGCGAACAGCAGCGACCCGCCGGAGCGCTCTACCCAGACGTCCCGTTCCAACCGCCGGCTTAACCATTCGAACAGGTGGCGGAAGTGGGCGGCGGGCGGCTGGCGCGGCTGAGATGACATGACGGGGCCCAGCTCGTCGAACAGCGTCTCGGAGCGCTCGGCGAGATGGGGCAGGGTGGCGCACATGATCGGCGGCACGTCATCCCGCGTGTAGCGCGAGTCGGGGTCGTCGAACGGATAGATCAGCTCGGAGTAGTCGCCCTTCAGCATCAGGCGGGTTCGGTTCTGCTGTCGGCTGCACAGCTCCCACATGCGCGCTCCGGTCTGGCGGCGGCGTCTGAACGACCCCATGCCGACGAAGCTGAAGAACTCCGACAGGCTCAAAACGCGCGGATGCAGGTTCAGCATGTCCGAAATCATCGTCGAGCCGCAGCGTCCGGTGCTGATGACGAATACGGGCGGAATGGGGGAGGCGTCGTTCACCATGGGGTTTGCTTCTCCGCTTCCAGCTGGTCGGGCAGGCGGTAGCTGAGGTCTTCGATGCTGGAGGCGTCGAGCAGGAAGACGAAGTTGTTTCCGCGCCATTTTTTGGCGCGGCGATGGAGAACGCGGTGGGAGAAGGCGTCGAATCTCCGCCGAAGCCGAATCCACCTGAGCAAGCCGCGCGTTTGCTGTTTGGGGAAGCCGAGCTCGTCCGAAAGCTCGTCTCCGAGCAGCGCGCGCGACACGCGATAGACGTGCAGCTCCATGTTCCGCCGCTTGCGCTCGCTCTCTATGCCGGCGATGAGCGGCACCGCCTTCACCAGCGTGTTGGCGATGACGGACGATTCATGCCCCGCCGGCGGCTCGCACATTGTGGCTATCTTGTGCAGATGCGCGGTCATCGCCTCGTCGCCCTCGAACAGCAGCGACTCCGGCGTGCCGATTATGAGCGAGGCGTAGCGCCATATCTGCATGAATCCGGCGCGGGCGTCGGCGTCCATGCGCGCGCCGAGACGGGACGCCTGCGCGAGCATGGTCGCCGAGAAGTTGGCGGATGCCAGCGCCAAGTGCGCCGCGCTGATGGGGACGCCGTAAGCGTCTTCGTCCCACTTGCCCGACGTCCGCGCCAGCCGCCTAACCTGGGCGTGGACGAGACGGATGCGCACGGACAGTTTCCAGCCCTCGCCGTCTCGGTCGAGCGCGCCCGGCAGCATTATTTCGATGAAGTGGCGCGTGTTCTGCTGAATTCGGCGCGGACCCTGCCCAGTCGTCACCCGTCCCGTCGTGTAGAACGCCTTGCTGATGAGAGTGGCGGCGTTCTGGAGCGTGACGACGAAGAAGGCGGGGATGAAGAGGTCGGAGTAGGTGTGAAAAGCGCGGTATCCGGCGTAGATGGCTGTCGTGTCGAACCACGCGGGCGGGTTCTCGATGCGCGCGAAGAACTCGCGCAGCGGCTCGGGGGCGTCGGCGAGCGCGGCCGCGTCCCTGTCCATGCCCGCCTGCACGAGACGATGCGCCGTCCGCTGATCCGCCGACGCCAGCGATTCCACCGCCTCATCTGCGAGCGGGTCGCCGATGAGGGTATGCTCGACGTACCGCGCGGCGACGTCCGGGTCGAGCGCGGCGGCTTTCTCGAATCCGTCCTTATATACGGAGGGCATCCGCATATCGCTCATCTGACAGTCTCCCGATTTTTGCGAACTTGGAAATTTGCGAAAGGCTGCGGGCGTCACCCGCGCGCTAGCCCTATCCCATCGAGGGAGAGGGGAGGGAAAAAGCGCGGGGCGCTCTCGCTGCTCGCTCCTCTCTCTAAAATCGCCGTTACACCGCCGCGCTTGCCGTTCCGACTATGGCGACAGTGCCGTCTTCCTTCTCCATCCAGACAGCGGCGTTGGCGCGACCGTCAGACTCGTCGGTGATGACGGCTTTCGCGGTCACCACGTCTTCGGGCCAGACGATGTTGGTGAACTTGATGTCGAGGATGCCGCCCTCGAACCAGCCGCGCCCGAAGTGGCGGTCCATGAGGTCGCCGATGTACGACATTGTCATGCGCCCGCCGACAACGACTTCCTCGAAGCCCAGCTCCTCGGCGGCTCGCCTGTCGGTGTGGTAGTTGGCGTTGCCGTGGAAGAAGGTTCCGCACATTTCTAGGCTGATCTCGTGTGGCTCTCCCTCTACGAGGTCGCCTTCCGGGACGCTGAAGCGGCGCGCGCCGCCCTTCGCCTTCGGGTCGCGCAGCGCGACCTTGCCGGACGACTGGCTGAGCAGGTAGCTCTGGTGGTGGTTGCCGACTGCCATAGCCTCGCCCTCCGGCGACCACAGCGTGACCTCGGAGTTGACCAGCGTTCGGCTGCGGTGGTCGTATATGTCGATCACCTTGGAAGTGGCGGTGTAAGTCTGTCCCGGCACGATTGGCGCGTTCATCCGCCACTGCTGACGCATCCACAGGTTGCCGAAGGCGTTCTTGAAGCCGCCGCCGGGGAAGCCGCCATCGACGGACGACAGGGTCATCGAGGGCGCGATCCTCGCGCCGTATGGGTTCTCGTCGTACCAGCCGGCTTCGATCTCCAGTCCCTCGAAGTAGTCGTTCAGGATGCGCTCGTCGGCGACGAACTCGCGGGAACCCAGATCCTTGCCGATGCTCGCCTCTTCCGGATCGTTGGATACGTATGTCATTTTTCGCTCTCCTATTGTCGTGTTCGCGCTCACTCTTGCCCCCATCCTAACCTTCCCCCAGAGGGGGAAGGGAGGAGGGTCAGTGACCTTCTCACTAAGGGGGAAGGGAGGAGGGTCAATGACCTTCTCACGAAGGGGGAAGGGATAATCAGGAACTTCCCTCGAAGGGGGAAGGGGGAATCAGGAGCTTCTCCCGAAGGGGGATCAGGGTTCGCGCTTGGGTTCGCTGCTGCTTGGATGTTAGCCGCTAGAGTATCACTCCTTCATCTTGCAGGGCGGCGATGTCGTCCCACGTGCAGCCTAGAATGTCGATCAGGACGGTTTCGGTGTCCTCGCCGTGCGCGGGGGCCATCTTGCGGGTGGATACGGGGTTCTTCGAGTACCCTACTGGCGTCTGGAGCCACTCGGTGCGCCCCAGCGCGGGGTGGTCGCGCTCGACGATGTAGCCGTTGGACGCAACCTGTGGGTCTTTGCGAAGGTCGAGGGTGCGCTGCACCTTCTCGTAGATCAGATCGCCCGCCTCGTCCAGACGCCGCTCCCACTCGGCGCGCGGGCGTGTCCTGAAAACCTCGCCCATACTGTCGATCACGTATTCGCGGTTCTCGTACCTCGCTGCCATCGAGCGGAAGCGCTCGTCGGTCAGCCACTCGCTCCTGTCCATGGCGCGGCACATGGCGGGCCAGTATCTGTCGCCCTGTCCCATGGAGAAGGCTATCCACTCGCCATCCGCGCACTCGTAGAAGTTCCAGAGCGGGTTGCCCGCTTGCCGCCACTCCTGCCGCTGGAACTCCTGATCCTGGAGCAGGCTGATGCCGTTCTGCATTCCGCGCGTCCAGATCATGCTGCCAAGATGGGAGACGTCCACCCTCTGGCCGTGTCCGAAGCGCTCTCTCGCCACGATTGCGCCCAGAATGCCGTAGCTGAGCATGATGCCGGCTGCCTGATCTGCAATGCCTATCTGGTAGGGCGAGCCGTCCCCGGGTCCCGACCACCAGAGCGCGCCAGAGCGCGCCTCGCCTGTGAGGGCGAACGCGGGCTTGGCGGAGTCCGGCCCTTCGGGTCCGTATCCCGACGCCGAGCCGTAGACTATTCGCGGGTTGACGGCTCTGAGGTCTTGGTAGCCCAGCCCCAGCCTCTCGGCGACGCCCTTGCGGAAGTTTTCCACGAACACGTCAGACTTCGCCGCCAGCTTGCGCATGATCTCCAAGCCCGCCGGGTTCTTCAGGTCGAGCGCGATGCCGTACTTGTTGCGGTTCATGCCCTCGAAGTATGCGTTGACGCCCTCGGGCATGTCGGACGGCACGCCGCCAACGCGACCGAACTGGCGGCCATGGTCGCCATCCAGCGACTCGACCTTGATGACCTCCGCTCCCAAGTCGGCGAGCATCATGGTCGACACGGGGCCGAACTGCCACATAGTCCAGTCTATGACTCGGATGCCAGTGAGCGGGCCGGGTGGATGATGGGTGTCTGCTCCGTTCATGGTCATACTGATACCCCTTGCTGCCGTATTCGAGCTGTCAGAATCAGGATTTGCAGGGTTTGGCGGGCAAGATGCAGGGTGACGCTCGAATGTCCCCGGGTGGCTTCTGAGCGCGCCGAACGCCCACCTCTGCAATCCCCAGATGGAGGAGGGGGCTGAGGGGACTGATGTCCGCCCACGTGGAGCAAGCCCCCAGCCCCCACTCGCTAATACTGGCGGGACTGGCGGGATCGTCCGCCCATCGCGGCGTATGCCACCTCTGGATCTATCACCACGTCGAGAAGCGCGGCCTTGCCCGAGCCGAACGCGCGCTCCAGCGCGGGCCTGATCTGCTCCGGATCGGTGACGCGCTCTCCGTAGCCGCCCATGCCGCGCATGATCTGAGCGTAGTCGGTCTCCTGCGAGAGGTACGTGCCTACGCCGCTTGCTCCCCTGCGAACCACCCCCTGCGTGGTCTGATTCCATGCGCCGTTGTTGCCCAGTATGGAGACTATGGGCAGGTCGTGGCGGACGTAGCTCTCCACGTCGAAGCCTGTGAGTCCGAATCCGCCGTCTCCGTAGATGATGCAGACCTGCTTGCCGGGCCGAGCGATCTGCGCCGCCGCCGCGAAGCCGGATCCCGCGCCGAGGCATCCGAACTGTCCCGGGTCGAGCCAGTGTCCGGGGCCGTTGATGTCCAGCACGCGCGCCGCGAAGGTCACGATGTCGCCGCCGTCGCCTATGACGGTGGCGTCGTAGTCCAGGAAGTCGCGCACCTCGCGCACCAAGCGCATGGGGTGGATCGGGGTCTGCGAGCTGTCGAGCATCTCCTCGTCGGCTGCCTGAAGCGCGCGGTCCTCGGTCATCACCTCCTCGACCCACGCCTTGCCCGGCGACCTGTATCCTCTGGACTTCATCTCGTCCATGACCTGTCGGAGAATAGCCTTCGAGCTGCCGACCACGCCCACGTCTATGTCTCGGTTCTGTCCGATCTTAGCGCCGTCCATCATGATCTCGATGAGCTTCGGGTTCTGCGGGAACATGTAGTCGGAGCCGTAGCCCAGCCTGAAGTCTATGGGGGTGCCGAGAAGGATTACGGTGTCGGAGTGTACGAGGCCGTAGCGTCGTCCGAGGCTGCCGAGGTTGGGGTGGTCGGACGGAATCGAGCCGCGCCCCATGGCGTTGAGGAACACGGGCGATTCTATCATCTCCACGAACTCGCGCAGCTCCTCGGAGGCGTCGTTCCACCAGATGTCCGATCCTGCCAGTATCATCGGCTTCTCGGTCTCCATGAGAATGTCTGCCACTTGGCTGATGTACTCGGGGTCTCCGTATGCCTGCGCCTCGGTGCGGTAGGACTGCGGATACCTGACCTCGTCCTCGTCCGTTCGCCCGTTCACCACGTCTACGGGGATCTCGAGGTACACGGGGCCGGGAACTCCGGTCGTGGCGTGGCGGAAGGCGATCGCCATGTACTCCGGGATGCGATCCACGCGCTTGACCTGTTCGGAGAACTTGGTGACGGGCTTTAGGAACGTTGCCGAGTCGAAGTCCTGAAGTCCGCCGCGCAGGTGGTCTGCGATTCCGGCGTTTCCGCCTATGAGTATCATCGGGCTTGGGGCTTGGAAGGCGTTGGCGATGCCAGTCACGGCGTCAGTGACGCCGGGGCCTGCGGTGACTATCGCCACTCCCGGCTTGCCTGTGACCTTCGCCCAGCCTTCGGCGGCGTGGGCGGCTACCTGTTCGTGCCTGAAGTCTATTATCTCGATGCCCTCTGCCACGCAGCCTTCGTAGAGGTTGTATATGTGGCCGCCGTTGAGCGTAAAGACGTAATCCACGCCCTCGCGCTTGAGCGCTTTGGCGAACAGCCGCCCGCCGTCTATCTCTGCCATTGTTTCTCCTAGTCGATATGTTCTTCGTCCGATGCCGCCGCGCGGCGCGCTAGGCGAACATCGTCCGTCCCTTCGGCTCTGGAATCTCACTGCGGAGATCCAGAGCGGTATCTGCCCATTCGTCAATGATGGTCTAGACTTCGGTCGCGGCGGCTAGATGCGCAGTCCCACCCGCGGCGCGCAGGCTCGACTAACCCGATGGCGGCGTCCGATCCGTCGGCGGATATCATCCTCGGCAGGCGGACGTCTCTGGGGCCGAGCGCGTCCAGCAGTCCGAGCCGGTCGTTCGCCCTACAGTATAACACCTTTGTCTTGGAGCGCAGTTATATCGTCCCAAGTGTAGCCAAGCTCGTCCACGAGTATCTGCTCGGTGTGCTGGCCGAGCTCGGGGGCTTCCTTGAAGATGCCCGATGGCGTCTCGCTGTATATGTTGGGGTGATTGCACATCTTTATCGGCCCTATGGCGGGATGGTCGAACGTGGTTATGTAGTCGTTGGCTATGACTTGCGGGTCGTACTCCAGCTCGTCGGTGGACTGCACCCTTGCGTAGATGAAGTCTCCGGTGGCGCGGAAGTGCTTATCCCACTCGTCCGATGTCTTGGTCATAAACTGTTCGTCCATCAGCGCGACCAGCTCGTCTCGGTTCTCCATTCGAGCGGGGCCGGCGGCGAATCGCGGATCGTCCACGAGCTGCGGCAGACCGAGCGCGGTCATAAAAGACTCCCAGTAGCGATCTGGCTGAAGGTGCATCAGCTGAATCCATCTGTCGTCCTTGCACTTGTACAGGTTGGCAAGGACGTTCCAAGCCGATTTGCGGTCGTAGGATCCGAAGCGGCTGCCGCCCAGAATCAGGCTCATGCTCAGCCCCATGCCCTGAAGCCACATGTTGGCGCTCAGGTGCGAGGCGTCCACCTTCTGGCCCACGCCCTGCACGTGTCTGGCGACGAGGGCGGCGAGAACGCCCGAGCAGAGCATTATCGCGCCCATCTGGTCGGACACGCCCTGAGAGACACGGACAGGCTCATCCGACCACGAGGGCGTAGCCGAGAGCATGAGGCCGCCGCGCGCCTGTCCGCAGCCGTCGAAGGAGGGAAGCGCCGAGTCCGGACCGTTCGGGCCGTAGCCTGTGGCAGAGCCGTACACCAGCATGGGGTTGATCTCGCGCAGGTCTTCGTAGCCCACTCTCAGCCGCTCTGCGACGCCCTGCCGGAAGTTCTCGATGAACACGTCCGCCGTGCCGACCAGCTTGTACACGATCTCGCGTCCCTCGCTGGTCTTCAGGTTGAGCGCGATTCCGCGCTTGTTGCGGTTGTTCGTCTCGAAGTAGGCGTTGCGTCCTCCGGGCAGGGTCGGGGCGAGCGTGGAAGCGCGTGAGAGTGCGCGTCCGGCGTCTCCGTCCAGCGCCTCGATCTTGATGACGTCCGCGCCCATGTCGCCCATCATCGCGCCCGCCATTGGGCCGAACTGCCACATCGTCCAGTCAAGAACCCTGATGCCCTTCAGGGGCCCGGTAACTCCGTTTGCGCCGTTCTCGAACATCATAACCGCCCATCCTCCGCTAGAAGATTGGCGCGATTGTAGCACACGCTCGAAGCGCGGGGGCATCGCAGACACGCTCTCTTTGGCTGCGCGGCGACGGCTGCGCGGCATCTGGTACAATTGCGCTCGTGTCCGTCAGGGACGCCGCGCCACCGCAGCACAGGACCCGCGCCGCAGATGCCAACCCGAATTGCAGTAATCTCAGACACCCACCTCCACCGCTGGGACGAGGTTCACCCCGATATACGGGAAGCCGTGCGCGGCGCGGACATCGCCATCCACTGCGGCGACATCGTTCGCCAAGACGTGGTGGACGGTATGCGCAGGGATGCCAAGCGCGCCGTGATAGTTCACGGCAATTCCGACCCCCCAGACCTGCGCGAGTCGCTCCCGTACACGGAGATCATAGAGGTGGACGGGGTCAGGCTGGGCGTCACACATCCCGCCTGGGGCGGCCCCGAGTTTCCGCTCGAAGAGCTGCTGCCGGACTTCCCCGACGGCGTGGACGCGATACTGTTCGGCCACTTCCACGAGACGATCAACGAGGTGCGCGACGGGGTGCTATTTCTGAATCCGGGGCAGGCTTACAAGTCGTTCATGGTTTCGGCGACGATAGCCGCGCTGACCGTAGACCGGGGGCGCATGTACGCGGAGATCATCGTGATCGAGGAGTGAGGCTGAGGCGCGGGCGCTGTGCTAGAATGGCTGTATGGCACAGCGCAGAGACAGCCAGAGCCGAAGGAGCGTAGGGCGCAACTACTGGATGTTCGTCGAGACTCCCGAGAACTACGAGATCATCAGTGAGATCGGAGTTTCGCTGTTCGGGATGGGGCGCAGATTCAAGCGGCGCGCAGAGCGCATGTCTCCCAACGACAGGGTCGTCTTCTACGTTACTGGCATCCGCAAATGGCCTGCCACCGCGACGATAACCACGTACTCCTTCGAAGACGACTCGCCGGTGTTCAGGTCGCCGGTCTGCGGCGAACGCTTTCCGTTTCGGGTCAAGCTCAGACCGGACATAGTCTTGGAAGAGCCTGATTACATAGACGCGCTCCTGCTCGCTCCGAGGCTGGACTACGTGAGGCGCTGGGCGCCGGAGGACTGGCCGCTGGCATTCTTCGACCGCCTTCACCTGCTGCCGCAGAAGGATTTTCGCCTCATCGAAGGCGAGATGAAGCGCATCGAAGCGCGCAAACAGCAGGGCGGCGCGCATCTTCTCTAGGTCAGTCGAAAGCTCACTCGGTGGTGTCCAATCATGCCGCGAACGACAGTAATCATCACTGTGGACGGACTCGATCCCGAGTATCTGCAAGCGTGCGAAGCGCCGAACCTGATGGCGCTGGCGCGGCACGGATTCTACACTGTGGGCAAATCCATGATGCCGTCTGTGACCAACGTCAACAACGTGTCCATCGTCACGGGGCGCTACCCGTCCGAGCATGGGATCAGCTCCAACTACCGAATGGAGCGCGAGACCGGCGAGGACATCTACATGGAATCTGGGAAGTACATCCTGTCGGAGACGATGTTCCAGAGGGCGGAGCGACTGGGGGCGAGGTCTATTCTCTCCACCTCCAAAGACAAGCTGCGGACGCTGCTGTCCGATGGCGCGTCCACTGCCATTTCGTCGGAGCAGCCGCTCGACTGGGTCGTGGACGGCGTGGGCGAGCCGCCGCCCATCTACTCGATGGACGTCAACGGCTGGACTATTCGCGCGGCGGCGCACGCGATGAAGCGAGAGCCGGCGGATCTGGTCTACATCTCGACTACGGACTTCGCCATGCACACCTACGCGCCAGAGGAGCCGGAGTCTCAGCGGCACATCACCATCTTGGACGACGCGATAGGGGAGCTGGTGGACGCCAACCCAGACGTCACGCTGTTCCTCACCGCCGACCACGGCATGAGCTCCAAGACTGCGATGATCGACCTGTCCGACGTGCTGGCGCGGCGCGGCATCGGAGCCGAGGCGGTGCCGATCATCAAGGACCGGTACGTTGTCCACCACAACAACCTGGGCGGCTGCATGTTCATCTACATGCGCGCGGGGCAGTACGGCAGTATGGACAGGGCGGCTCGGATACTGGAAGAGACGCCGGGCGTCGAGCGTGTCTACGCCAGAGAGGAGGCGGCGTCCGATCTGCGCCTAAACTACGACAGAATCGGGGACCTCGTGGTGACGGGAGACGCCGAAACCGTCTTTGGTCCCAAGGAGCTGGAGGGGTCCTGGAACGACACAGGCGCGGGCCACAGCCTGCGCTCGCACGCCTCCGCCCACGAGCGGGATATCCCGATCATCGGCTTCAATGGCGACCTGTCCGAGTTCGATTTCCAAGAGAACAGGGACGTGGGCCGCTACGTGTTCGAGCGGACGCTGAGCTGACGCCGTTTCATCTCGACCTGCGGGGATCGACGCAGGGCGGCGCGCCAAACCATCGCAGCCGCGACCGCCATGGGCGCGAACGACGGCCGAGGGCGGGGGTTCATGTTCAGTTTCGGATCGGCATTCCTCGAAGCGAGAGCAAGGGGCTGGGCCTGTCATGTCATCTGTCATGTCACAAGGAGACATCATGCCAACGAGACAGAAAGTTCTGCTGACGGGCGCGGCCGGACGGATCGCAGCCTTCCTGCGCAATGTACTGGGGGAGAAGTACGATCTCTCCGGCACGGACCGCGTGGACGTTGACGTGGACGGTTTCCGCTCACTCACTGCCGACCTGACCGACTTCGATGCCGTCTTGCCCGCCTTTCAGGGGGTGGATACCGTAGTCCACCTTGCCGCAGAGCCGAGACACACGCCAGACATCTGGTGGGACCTGCTTCTGCCTGACAACGTGAGCGCCAGCGCGAACGTATTCGAGGCGGCGCGTCAGGGCGGGGCGGCGCGCGTGGTGTTCTTCAGCTCGATGCACGTAAACGGATTCTACGAGCGCGACGAGCCATGGCGCTCGATTGCCGAGGGCGAGTACGACGGACTCGATCCCAGCGATACGCCGCTCGTGACCCACGAGATGCCCACGCGCCCGGACGGACCCTACGCCGCCAGCAAGATATTCGGCGAGGCGCTCGGCAAGTACTACGCCGAAGAGTACGGAATGACGGTCATCTGCATTCGACTGGGAACCATGAGCGTCGAAGACCGCCCCGGCTCGGACGCGCGCAGCTTCGTAAGCTGGCTGAGCAGCCGCGACCTCGTGACGATGGTCGACCGCTGCATCGAAGTGGAAGGCGTTGGCTGCGACATCTTCTTCGGCGCATCAGCCAACACGTGGAAGATCTACGACACTCCCCGAGCCTGGGAAGTTCTAGGCTATACCCCGCAGGACAACGCCGAAGACTTCAGATAGGAGGACAGCCATGATCACGGCGAAAACTCTGCCCATGACGGCGGGCGAGCTTCTCGACATGCCGGAAGACGGCTTCCGATACGAGCTGGTGAGAGGGGAGCTTAGAAAGACGTCGCCCGCAAGCCACTTCCAAGGGGAATGCGCGATGTCCATAGGCATATCTCTCGGCGCGCACGTGAAGACGAACCGCTTGGGCAAAACCTACGCCGCAGAGACGGGCTTCATCCTCGGGTCAGACCCCGACCACGTTCGCGCTCCGGACGCCGCTTTCGTTCGGAGCGAAAGGGCGGACGCGGCAAGAGACGCGCCGGGCTACTTCCCCGGGGCTCCGGACCTCGCCGTGGAGGTGATATCCCCAAACGACCGCTACGCGGAGGTGGTGGAGAAGGTCGCAGACTGGCTCGATGCCGGAGCGCAGGCTGTCATCGTGGCAAACCCGCGCAATCGCTCGGCGAAGATCTATCGCTCGGCTGCGGACATCGTCACGCTAACGGAAGACGACGTTCTGAAAGTCCAAGATGTCGTTCCCGGCTGGCGCATGGCAGTCAGAGAGATATTCGAGTAGGCGGCTAGGCGAACGAGAAGATGCGGCGCAGGACAACGCCGAGAGCTTCGGATAGGAGGACAGCCATGATTGCGATGAAGACTCTGCCTATGACGGCGGGCGAGCTTCTCGACATGCCGGAAGACGGCTTCCGATACGAGCTGGTGAGAGGGGAGCTTAGAAAGATGTCGCCCGCGAGCCACTTCCATGGGGAATGCGCGATGTCCATAGGGTCTTCCCTCCGCGTACACGTAAGAGCCAACGGGCTGGGCAGAGTCTACGCCGCCGAGACGGGCTTCATCCTCGGGTCAGACCCCGACCACGTTCGCGCTCCGGACGCCGCTTTCGTTCGGAGCGAAAGGGCGGACGCGGCAAGAGACGCGCCGGGCTACTTCCCCGGGGCTCCGGACCTCGCCGTGGAGGTGATATCCCCAAACGACCGCTGCGCGGAGGTGGTGGAGAAGATCGCAGACTGGCTCGATGCCGGAGCGCAGGCTGTCATCGCGGTAAACCCGCGCAATCGCTCGGCGAAGATCTATCGCTCGGCTGCGAACATCGTCACGCTAACGGAAGACGACGTTCTGGAAGTCCAAGATGTCGTTCCCGGCTGGCGCATGGCAGTCAGAGAGATATTCGAGTAGGCGGCTAGGCGAACGAGAAGATGGCCAACTCGCCGAAGGGCAGATCAGCGGCGGGGATGAATCGAGCCAGTGAGTCAAAGTCATCCACTTCGACCTGTTATACTTCGATGGAGACAGGGAGACAGTCCGAACTTGGGAGGAAAGCCAATGGCATATCTGATAAACCACGTGCATATACGATCGGCGAACCCCTCTGCGTCTGCGGACTGGTACGCGGAGCATTTTGGGGCGGTCAAGGTCTCAGAGCGCGAGGTCATGCCCGGCACAGTGACCATAAGCATGGACATGGGCAGCCCTGTACGGCTCAACATATCATCGCAGCCGCCCGGCTCTTCGGACGAGCGGGCGAGCGCGGAGCTGAACAGGCTGGGACTCGAACACTTCGGCTTCGACGTGGAAGACCTCGCAGCCGATCTCGCGCGTCTGGAAGCGGCGGGCGTCCGCGTGGCGCTTCCGCTAACTGAAGTCTCAGGCGGGGCGCGGCTGGCGTACATCGAGGGGCCTGACGACGTGCTGATAGAGCTGGTTCAGCCGCCCGGCTGAGACGGTCGAAAGCAGATACGACGACAGCCGTAAGATCCGAAGCCGAGCGGTCTCTCCATACTCTATACTCTCGACAGCGACAGCGCGGCTTGCGTCATAGTATCGACAAAGCGGCTTGCGCCATACTCTCGACAGCGCGGCTTGCGCCATACTCTCGACAGCGCGGCTTACGCCATACTGTCGACAGTGCGGCTTGCGCCGCGACACCGCCAGCGCGTTCGCGCCTGTCTGCGGCGGCGCATCCGAGAAGGCAACTTTTCGGCAGGATGGGCGTTGTAACAGACAGGGGCGCATATGTCGCCCCTCATCATCAGCAGTGAGGAGTTTGCAAAAGATATGAGGCAGCGAAGTTATGGCCGCGATACGGGGCTGACGTTTCGCATGGCGTTCACCATGTTCATGCTGGCTGGCCTGTGGGTAGTCTTCATGGGCCTGCTGCTCTGGGCGGGCATATCGCCCTTGTTCGTCTTGGGCATAGCCGTCGTAGGCGTGCTGATCCAGTATTTCATGTCGGATAAGCTGGTGCTGATGTCCACCGGCGCGCGCGAGGTCTCCGAGCAGGAGGAGCCCTGGCTTCACGGCACGGTGGAGCGGCTGTGCCAGATGGCAGACCTGCCCAAGCCCAAGAAGATCGCCATAATGGATACGCACGTTCCCAACGCATTCGCCACAGGGCGCAGCCCAAAGAACGCGGTGGTGGCGGTCACGCGCGGCCTCTTGCATCGCCTCAACGAGCGCGAAATCGAAGCCGTGCTGGGCCATGAGCTGATGCACGTGAAGAACCGAGACGTTGCCGTAATGACGTGGGCGAGCCTGATAGTCATAATGGCAGGATACCTGATGCAGATGCTGTTCTGGATGAGCCTGTTCGGTGGCTTCGGCGGGGGCGGCGACGACCGCGAGGAGGGCGGCGGCCAGTTCGTGCTGGTAATGATTGCGGTGTACATCGGCACGATAGTCATATACTTCTTGGCGCAGATGCTGGTCATGGCGCTTTCGAGATACAGGGAGCTGGCGGCGGATCGAGGCGGCGCGATAATCACCGGCGCGCCCATGCAGCTCGCCTCCGCCCTTGCCAAGATCAGCAGCGACATGTACCGCATACCCGACCGGGATCTGCGCGAGGTTCGCCACGCCAGCGCGTTCATGTTCGCGCCTGCGCTGAGGGGGAACGACATCGCAAGGCTGTTCTCCAGCCACCCGCCGACGGAGAAGCGGATAGAGCGGCTTCAGAATCTCCAGCGCGAGCTGGAGCGCGGCACGCCGTTCAGGGCATAGCGAACAGCGCGGGGCGACCAGCGCAGGCCGACTCGTGACGGAGGGGGAATCGAACTGGGAATCTTCAGCGCTATCTTCGGCCACACCAAGATAAAACCTCCGAAGAGGGAGGAGTTCTTCTCCATAATCGCCGCCGCCTACAGCCTCGAAGGCAGAACTGACATCAAGAGCGCAGGCATGGCTGGGGTGGTGATGAACCCTGTCGAGTCAACCTACTTCGACAGCCTCGATTCTGAGATAAGAGACCTGCTGAACGTGAGCGGCAGAGCCACCGGAACGCGCTTCCGAGTGACGGACGACGATTTCGGCACCCGCTGGGTGGTGCTGGACGACCCCGACTTCGAAGACCTCGTCAGCACAGTCCACACGGTCAGCGAGACGATCATGGATCACGGCTTCGCAGACCGTATGCTCGCCGCCGTCTTCGGGTTCGAGTATCAACGCAGGCCGGCGTACTGGCTGTACAGCTACAAGCAGGGCAGGTTCTACCCCTTCATCCCGACAGGCGACAGGGAGCGTGACTACGCCGCCGAAATGCGTCTGGGCGAGATCATGCGCGAGGAGAAGATACCCATGGAGCGGAAGCTGGAAAACTGGTACGCGCTGTGGGGGATACCCTTCTGAAGACGCTCCGCTACCTCGGCGGCATCGAAAGGCGCTCGATGAACTTCAGATTGGGCAGCTTGTCCAGCTCGGACGGCGCCAGCTTGAGCTTCGACGATCTGCTTCCGCCGCCGAGTATCACGTAGTCCAGCTCGCTCAGCTTGGCGTCCGCGTATACGGGCAGGTCTGACGGCAAGCCGAAGGGCGTCACCCCGCCTATCATCATGCCGGTCAGCTCCATCGTCTCGTCCGCGCCCGCGAACGAGGCGCGAGACACCTCCATCAGCCCCTTGACGCGCTTGTTCACGTCCAGCCTGTCCGTGGCTGCCACGATGCACGCGCAATGCTTCTTCTTGCCGCGCTTGGACGCCACCACTATGGTGTTTCCCGACTTCTCCATCGGAAACCCGTACTTCTCGCAGAACGCGGCGGTGTCTGCGAAATCCGGGTCGATCTCGAATTTTTCGTAGACGACGCCGAGCGCTTGCAGCTGCTGGACGACCTGCCGTTCGATCTGATCGGGTGTGGACATGAGACGCCTCCGTGTGGTGAAAGTATATGCGAGTGCTATTATAGCGGAGTCGGTTGACAGGCTTCCTCGTCCTGTTTAGCCTTCTCTGCAAGAACGTATCCGAACGAAGGAGCGTCCGATACCGCAATGCCCAGCACAGCAGACCGCATGGACATCTTTCAGGGCGACATCACCACTCTGGCGGTGGATGCCATAGTCAACGCGGCGAACGAGTCGCTGCTCGGCGGCTACGGAGTGGATGGCGCGATCCACAGAGCCGCCGGCCCCCGCCTGCTCGAAGAGTGCCGCGCGCTCGGCGGCTGCCGCACGGGTGACGCCAAGATCACTCGCGCCTACGACCTGCCAGCCAAGCGCGTCATACACACCGTGGGGCCGGTGTGGCGCGGCGGCGACCTCGATGAAGACGCGCTCCTGGCGTCTTGCTACCGCAGATCCATGGGGCTTGCTGTCGAACACGGCTTGGAGACCGTCGCGTTCCCTGCCATAAGCACGGGGGTTTACCGCTTCCCGAAGGCGCGCGCGGCTCGGATCGCGGTCAGGGAGGTCGCTCGGTCGCTCGAAGCGCATCCCTCGATTGCCGTCGTGACGTTCGTCGCGTTCTCGGCTTCGGACTACGAGATCTACGAGCGGGAAGTGTCGAGAGTCTTTCACCGCCCTTAGCGTCTTCGAGCCAGCCCATGCCTCGGGTTGGGGTGTTCCAAGACCGCATGGTTCACCAGATTGTCCGGCATCCTGCCAGTCAGAACGTATGCCACTTCGCGCGCGGCGCGCTGTTCCAGCTCCAGAGTGGCTTCCTGGCTGAAGAAGGCTACGTGCGGCGTGACGATGATGTTGTCCAGCGCAAGCAGCGGGTGATCGCTGGCGGGGTGGTCGTCTGCCATCACGTCCAGCGCGGCGGCGGCTATGGAGGCGCTCGACAGCGCGGAGTAGAGCGCGTCCTCGTCTATCAGGGGGCCGCGAGCGCAGTTGATCAGCAGCGCCTCGGGCCTCATCAGCGCCAGCTCCCTCGCGCCGATCATGTCTTGCGTCTGCGGGTTCAGCGGCGAGTGCAGCGTAACGAAGTCGGACGCGCCTAGGAGCTCGTCCACCTCGTTCACCTTGCGCGCGCCCCTCAGCGCGCACTGCTCGGCGGTCATGTACGGGTCGAACGCCAGAACCCTGAAGCCGAAAGCCAGCGCCTTTTGCGCCACTGCCTGCCCGATTCGCCCGAATCCGATGACGCCGAGCGTCTTTCCCCTGAGCCGCATCATGCGCATGGTGAGGGGAACGCTGCCCCAGCCATCGTTCTTGACCGAGCTGTCGAACAGCGCCACGCGGCGGTTCCACGTCAGCAGCAGCGCCATGACGTGGTCGGACACCTCATCCACGCAGTAGTCCGGGACGTATGTTACCGCCATGCCCAGCTCGGTGGCGGTGTCCACGGCGATGTTGTCCACGCCGACGCCGAAGCGTCCCACGACCACGCACTTGGGCGCCGCCCTCAGCACGCTGGGCGTCACCTGCGCGAAGCACGTCATGATCGCGTCCGCGTCCGCGGCGAGCGAGACCAGCGTATCCTCGTCTCCGTTGGGCGCGACTATCGCCTCGGCGTCCGCCTCCTCGCGCAGAACCGCCTCCTCCGGCGCGGTCGTGGGCCATACGTGATCGGTTATCAGCACCTTGAATTTCGCCACTCTCTATCTCCCGCTACATCTCCATCGGCTTGAACATGCACCCTTCCACGAATATATCGAAGAAGTCTGGCGTCGTCTCCAGCTCCACGTGTTCTATGGTCGCTGCCAGCCGCTCCACTCGGCGGCGCATCTCGCCGGAGACCAGCATTATAGTAGCCCCCTCCAGCGCGGCGTTGCCCACTTTGACGATTCTGCGCGGCGGAACGTTGGCGATGAACCCGACTGCGAGCGCGTTATCCACGTCCACGTAGTTGGCGAAACCGCCGGCGAGATACATCTTGGAGACGTCGCCTATCGGCAGACCGTATCTCCGCAGCGCGATGAGCTGCCCGGAGTAGTTGGCGGATTTCGCCTGCGCGAGCGCGGATATGTCCGCGCGAGAGAGCGACATGCGCCGTTCGGGGTCGAACACGAACTCGCTGGAGCCGTCCGCGAACGCCCCGAGCTCGTTCATCGCGCGGGTTCGGCGCAGCTCCGCCAGCAGGTCTATGATGCCGGAGCCGCATATGCCCTGCGCGGGCGCGTCGCCTATGGTGCGGCAGAGCGCGACGCCGTCTTCGATTCGGACAGACTCCACCGCGCCGTCGTATCCGGGCATTCCGTAGGCGATCTGTCCGCCCTCGAACGCAGGCCCGGCCGGGCAGGACGCCGCCAGCATCCTGTGGCGACTGCCGACCACCACTTCGGTGTTCGTCCCCACGTCCACCAGCATAGCCGGATCGTCCCGCTCGTCCATGCCCACCGCGAGCAGGTCTGCCGCCACGTCCGCTCCCACGTGGCTGCCTATCAGCGGGCCGCCGTACACATGGGCGTCGGGGAATACCCTCAGCCCCATCTCGCGCGCTGTGGAGACGAGCGCCGTAGTCTGTCGCGCGCCCTCTCGCATCTCCGTTTCGATTGCCGATCTGTACGGCTTCTCCCCAATCGGCTGAACGTCTATACCGAAGAAGATGTCTCGCATCGTGGAGTTGCCCACTGCGACCACGTCGTAGACGCGGCGACGGTGGAAGCCCAGACTGCGCGCCATGTCGCCGATCTCGAAGTTGATCGCCGAGAGCATGACCTGACGAAGCTCGCCGTGATGCTCTCCGCCGTCGTATGAGATGCGGTGCATGATGTCGCTGCCGCCGAAGCGCTGAGGGTTCTCGAACGAGGCGGTGTGAAGTATATCGCCGGATTCGAGATCCACCAGATTCATCGCCACCGTAGTGGTGCCGATGTCCACCGCCAGCCCGTAGATGCGCCCCCTGTAGGCGTCGATGCGCGCGCCGCCCCGATATACGCCGTCTCCCTGCCGTGTGACCTGTGGGTCCGGCTCGACGTTCCTTCGGATCGAGTGTGTCAGGATTCGCGGCTGTCGACGCAGAACGGCGAACTCGATGTCTGCGTCCGCGTCGCTCACGCGGGCTTGGCAGGCGAGTCGGTAGTTGTCGCGCAGGAACGTCTCCGCGCCTGTGGGCGGAGTGAGCGCATCCATCCCCCGCCTGATCTCCACGATGCACTCGTGGCACTCGCCTGTGCGCGCGCACGAGGTGGGGACGCGCACCTTCAGGCTGTCCGCGTAGTCGAAGAGCGTCCGCTCACGAGAGAGGGCTATGGTCTGGCCTTGATGGTGCAGAGGAGACATGCGGCTATTCTAGCAAGGCTGGGGGATAGGCGACAGGAGCGCGGGCGGCTACGGCTCCACCGATACTACGACCTTGAAGCGGCGCATGGCGCAGGAGGGGCGCAGCTCTTGGAACGAGACTACGACGGCGGCGGCGAGGCGCGCCTCGCCCTCGATGGACGTTCCCACCGACGGAATGCCGCGCCTGCGGATCTGGCCCAGAGGCTTGCCCGCCTCGTCTGCCAAGAACCATGAGGTGGTCGGAAGGCAGGTCTCGCTCCTCACTCTTGTTTTCCCTCCCCTCGAATGAGCTCCGCCACCCTCTCGCCAATGAGCATGGACGTTGCGTTGGTGTTGGCGCGTATGCAGTCTGGCATGATGGAGGCGTCGGCGATTCGCAGTCCGTCCAGTCCTCGCACGCGCGCGTACTGATCGACCACAGCCATCGGGTCGGAGTCCGGCCCCATCTTGCAGGTGCTGGATATGTGGTGGCTGGTGGAGACCTTCCGCATCATCCAGTCATCCAGCGCGTCGTCGGACTCCAGATCGCGGTCGGCCGGCCTGAGCCGCTCGCCCATGAAGTCCGAGAGGGGTTCCGTGCCTGCCAGATCCATGCAGATGCGAACCGCCTCGCGCAGACGCCTGCGGTCGAACTCCGTGTCCAGCAGGTTGTAGTCCAGATAGGGCTGTATGCGCGGGTCGGCGGCTCTCAGCAGCATCTCGCCCGATGACTCGGCAAGGTAGATGCACGCGGTCATCCCCACGCCCACCAGGTCCGTCCCGGGATCGGTGTAGTACGTGGCGTCTGTCGCGTGAGAGGTCGGATGGATGAGCATGTCGTTGCGGAGAGCCGAACCCTCTGCGGTGTACCGCAGCACGAACTGAAGGCGCGGGGACAGTATATCCTGCTCGAAGCCGTCTCGCGTTCTCCAGAGCGCCTGTACCTGTGGATGGTCTCTGAGGTTCTTGCCGACTCCGGGCGAGTCGAGCGCCACGCGAACGCCCATCTTGTGAAGGTGATCCGCAGGGCCTACGCCGGAGAGCATCAGCAGGTGCGGAGAGCCGATCGCGCCGGCGGACAGAATGATCTCGTCTGCGAAGAGTGTCTGCATCTCTCCGCCGATCTCGACCTCCACTCCCAGCGCTCGGCTGCCCTCGAACACCACGCGGCGGGTGAGCGCGCGCGGTCTGATGGTGAGGTTCGGCCTCTCTCGCGCCGGGCGCAGGTAGCCGATGTTGGTACTCCAGCGTATGCGGTTCGGGTTGTTGAAGGGGCAGGGGCCGACCCCTGTCGAGTCCGGGTCGTTGTGGTCGGGGCAGTCGGCGAACCCGTATCCGCGCGCGGCTTCGTACCACGCGCGCTGATCTGGCAGCCACTCTTCGGGGGTGTACCGCCTGACGATGGTCGGGCCGTCTCCGCCGTGGAAATCGTCAGAGAAGTCGGTATCGGTCTCCATTCGCCTGAACGCGGGTATCAGCTTCTGGAAGCCCCATTCGTCGTTGCCCCAGGATGCCCAGTCGTCGTAGTCTTCGGGCGCGCCGCGCAGGAATATCTGCGCGTTGACCGCCGAGGAGCCGCCTGTGGTCTTGCCCCTCGGCACGAGCATGGGTCTTGCCTGTTCGGTCGCCTTGGCTACGAAGTGCCATCGGTGATCCGTCCTGACCCAGTCGAGTATGTTCCTTCCCGTGCGCCCATTGCCGTAGCCGTACTTGACGTCGTCCGGCATGGAGTCGAGATCGTGGAAGTCGGGGCCGGCTTCGATGAGCAAGACATTGCAATCTGGATCTTCCGTCAGTCGGCTTGCGAGAATCGCGCCAGCCGAGCCGGCGCCAACGATGATGTAGTCGTAACCCGCCATTCCAACAGCTCCCCTGTTCTCTGTCAGAGCCAGTCATGCCACGTCGAAGCGTTCGGACTCCGCCGGGCGCGACCACAGCTCATCCGCCCCCGCCATCGCCGCAGCGCGCGCCGGGCTCGCTCGCCACGAGTCATATATCTCGCTGCTTTCCCACATGACCAGAGTGGTGATCTTGGCTGGGTCCTCTCTGGACAGGAGGGTCTGGTGGCTCAGGAAGCCGGGGTGTCCGCTCTGAGCCTCTCCGTTGCCGTCCAGGAGCCTTCGCGCCCGCTGGAATACGTCCGGCTTCGCCCAGTGGTGAGTCAGCACTCCGATCATCGCCCCCTCCTCCGTGATGTTGGCGCCTCGGTGGAGGCGAGTTTAGCAGTGGCGCTGAGGTCGGTCAATCGCGCAAAGGGCGTTATCCCGCTTGGGCGGATTTCGCCGACCATTGTGAAATATGTTACTATGAAGCGTCGAGAGTGAAAAACGAGGCTGTGGCGAGGTCTCGTCCCCCACTTGGGACGCAATATGGATGTGTGAAACGCACTTTTGACAAAAAACAGCGCGTTTCGGTAGTGTTTGAGTGAAAAATTCAACTGGAGGGGTGGGACTGATGGATAGGCTCGACATAAGAATCGCAACTTATCTCCAGAGAGATGGAACCTCGACCAACGCCGGGATAGCTAGGAAAGTCGGCGTCAGCGAGGAGACCGTGCGCAGGCGGCTCAAGAGACTGATGCAGGGCGGCTTCATCAAGGTAGTCGCGGTGCCGGACGCGCGCAAGATCGGATACGATTCGCAGGTGCTGATCGGCCTTCAGGTCGATGCCGATAAGATAGACTACGTTTCCGACGCTCTAGCTGCGATGAATGAGATATCGTGGGTATCGGTGACCACAGGATCCTTCGACATCTTCGCATGGGCGACCCTAAAGTCGCTGGACACTCTGAGCGAGTTTCTGAGGCGAAGCGTAGGGCAGATAGAAGGCGTAAGAAAGATGGAGACGTTCATCAGCCTGGGTTTCAGGAAAGAAGAGTACGGTCTCAACATGGAATCGGTCGCCACATAACGGCCCGGAGGCGCAGGCAGACGGTGGATTCACGAAATCACGAGCGCCGTTTGACATGCCTTTGGGTTTTGCGTACCATTGCCACGTAACCTTTGTGTGAGAGGTAGCCGACTGTGGAACCTAATAGACATGCCACCCTCCTTCAGACCGTTGGCGAATATGTTTCACAGAAGAAGGGGGACAACAAAGACGAAACGCACGAGCTTCAGCGATTCGTAAGCTGGTGCGGCCCCAATCGGATTATCGCCGACATATCCCCATCGGTCATCGGCGACTACGCGGACAGCGTCGCAGGGACAGGAACGAGACCCCAAGCAGCCGCAAGGCTCCAGGAGGTGAGAAAGTTCCTGACCTTTGCGTTCAAGAAGGGGATAATCGAAGTCAGACTCGCCCAGCACGTGAGGGCGCGCAAGCCCAAGACCCGTTCCGGACAGGGCGTCGTGCAGGAGGAGACACAGACACAGCTGACTGCCGAGGGTCACGAGCAGCTGGTCAACGAGCTGCGTGATCTCAAGAGTCGCCTCCCACAGCTTTCTGACGCCATACAGAAGGCGGCGGCGGACAAGGACGTCCGAGAAAACGCGCCGCTCGAAGCCGCCCGAGAGGATCAGGGCAGAGTCGTATCCCGAATAAGGGACATCGAGTTCATCCTCAACAGCGCCGTGGTGATCGACGCCAACGACCCCAGCCGATCTCTGACCGTCAAACTCGGCACCGTCGTCGACGTTCAGGAGATGGCATCCGGGCGCAGGGCAACCTACACGGTGGTCAGCGCCTCGGAGGCCAGCCCCTTGGATCGCAAGATATCGGACGTTTCGCCCATAGGCAAGGCGCTGCTCGGCAGGGCAGCCGGCCACGAGGTGGGCGTCGAAACCCCCAGGGGAGCGGCGAGGTACAGGATAATCACCATCTCCTGAACCTCCGCCTCGTCGTCTTTGCGCGGGGCGTCTCTTACTCCCACCCCTCCCTTCACCCCTAGAAAACTGCGCTTCCGCAGTTTTCTGTTTTGGCTGGCTTCTCTTTATTCACTTCCAACCCGTATCATACTCTGAGCGCGCCTTCCGCCCGTAAGTCGGCGCCCAATCAGATGGCAGGGGGAAGCGAATGGCAGCTCAGGCGACCGAATCAGATACTAGGGAGATGGTCGAGGAGCTAAATCGGCTGGTATCGGGTGAAGTCAGATTCGACAAGATGAGCCGCGTACTCTACTCCACGGACGCGAGCATCTACGAGATCGAGCCGGTGGGCGTGGTCATCCCGCGCAGCGCGGAAGACGTGATCGCCGTAGTCGAAACCGCGAACAGGCATGGCGTATCCGTCCTTCCAAGGGGCGGCGGCACCAGCCTCGGCGGTCAGACCGTAGGACACTCGATCGTCATGGACTTCTCCAAGTACATGAACAGCGTGGTCGAGCTGAACCGCGAAGAGCAGTGGGTTCGCGCGCAGCCCGGCATAGTGCTGGACGTTCTCAACCAGCAGATACGGGACAGCGGCCTGCTGTTCGCGCCGGACCCTTCGACTTCCAACAGGGGCAACGTCGGCGGCGCGCTGGGCAACAACTCCTGCGGCGCGCACTCCATCATGTGGGGCAAGACGGTCGACAACGTTCACGAGCTGGACGTTGTGCTTTCCAACGGCAAGCCCACGCGCTTCGGCGCGCTGGACGGCTCTCAGCTCGAAGCGCGGATGCGCGGCGAGGGGCTGGAAGGCGACATCTACCGTCGCCTGTTCGAGATAGGCGATGCCAACCGAGACGAGATCATAGCGCGCTACCCGAAGATCCAGCGCCGCGTCTCCGGCTACAATCTGGACGAGTTCGTCGGCGGCATGGGCTTCGACATGGCGCGCTTCGTGGTCGGATCCGAGGGTACGCTCGTAACGATCACCGAAGCCAAGCTGAAGCTGGTTCCAAGGCCCAAGGTCACCGGGCTGGGCGTGCTGCACTGCAACGATCTCATAGAGTCCATGGACGCCACCATAGTAGCTCTGGAGCTTCAGCCCGCCGCCGTCGAGCTTATCGGATCCATGATCATCAGACAGGCCAAGTCGAACCTCGCCTACTCGCGCATCACCGACTTCATAGACGGCGACCCCGAGGCCCTGCTTGCCATCGAGATCGCGGGCGACTCCGAGGGCGAGGTGATCTCCAAGATGGATCATCTGGAGGATTCGTTCGCGCGCAGGGGTCTTGGATACGCCTTCCTCAAGCTGACGCGCCCGCAGGATCAGGCGAAGGTATGGGACGTTCGCAAGGCGGGGCTGGGCCTGATGATGAACGTTCCCGGAGACGCCAAGCCGCTGCCGTTCGTGGAGGACTGCGCCGTCGCCCCCGAGCATCTGCCCGACTTCGTTCGCAAGTTCGATGATATCGTGACGTCCAACGGCACGCAGGCGGGATACTATGGCCACGCCAGCGTGGGCTGTCTGCACATCCGACCGCTCATAAACCTGAAGGACAGCGAGGGAGTCGAGCGCATGGTATCCATCGCCGAGGAGGTCGGCGATCTGGTGATGGAGTACGGCGGCTCCATGAGCGGCGAACACGGGGACGGACTCGTCCGAAGCTGGTTCAACCGCAAGATGTTCGGCGAGCGGCTGTACGGAGCGTTCCGCGAAGTCAAGCGCGCCTTCGACCCCGACTCGATTATGAACCCGGGCAAGATCGTCGACGCCCAGCCCATGACGGAGAACCTGCGAATCGGCCCGGAGTACAGCCCGGCGCGGCTGAATACCGGATTCGCCTTCGCGCAGGAGGGCAGCTTCGCGCACGGCATCGAGATGTGCAACGGACAGGGCGCGTGCCGCAAGACGCTGGGCGGCACGATGTGCCCGTCCTACATGGTCACGCGCGAGGAGGAGCATTCCACGCGCGGCAGAGCCAACGCACTGAGGGCGGCGATGTCCGGCGCGCTGCCCGCCGGCGCGCTCGGCGAGAAGCGGCTCTACGACGTTCTCGATCTGTGCCTGGAGTGCAAGGGCTGCGCCGCGGAGTGTCCTTCCAACGTGGACATGGCGAAGCTGAAGTACGAGTTCCTGAACCAGTACCACAAGGCGAACGGCTATTCGGCGCGCAGCCAGCTATTCGGCAACATCGCCACGGTCAGCAGGATCGGCGCGTTCTTCGCCCCCGTATCCAACTGGATGAACAGGCTGCCCGCGGCGCGGCGCATGATCGAGGCCAACTTGGGCATCGACCGCCGCCGCGAGCTGCCGCCGTTCGCCAGCCAGACGTTCGAGCAGTGGTTCAGGGCGCGGGGCGGCTCGCCGGAGTCTGCCAACCGGCGCGGCGCGGCCGTCCTATTCCCGGACACGTTCACCAACTACAACCACCCCGAGCTTGGAAGGGCAGCCGTCAAGGTGATCGAGGCGCTCGGCTATCAGGTGATCGTTCCCAAAGTCAGGTGCTGCGGCCGCCCGATGCTCTCGAAGGGCATGATGGACAGGGCGCGGGCGAACGCGCGCTTCAACGTGGAGCGTCTGCACGGCTACGTCGAGTCAGGCGCGAAGCTGGTCGGCATCGAACCCAGCTGCATCCTCAGCTTCGCAGACGACTACACCGATCTCAGCGGCGTGAACGCCTCGAAGGCGAAGGCCATAGCCGCCAACACGATGCTGGTGGAGCAGTTCGTAGAGTACGCCATGTCGCAGGGGGCGGAGATCGAGCTGGACGGATCCAAGCTGCCGGACAGGGTCATGCTGCACGGTCACTGTCACCAGAAGGCGCTGGTCGGGACCGGAGCGGCGATGAACGTGCTGAAAGCCATCGAAGGCTGCGAGACGACGGAGATAACTTCCGGCTGCTGCGGCATGGCGGGCAGCTTCGGATACGAGGCGGAGCATTACGACATATCCATGCAGATAGGCGAGATGAGCCTGTTCCCCGCCATCCGCGAACAGAGGGGCGATTTCGCAGTAGTGGCCGAGGGCGTCTCCTGCCGCCAGCAGATAGCCCACGGCACGGGCAAGCGCGCGCGGCATCTGGCAGAGGTGCTGGCGGACGCGCTGTAAGCTCGAGAATTGGACATGAGCGCAGGCGCAGGCTCTTCGAGCATGTCATACGCATTGCGCAGCCGATGGAACCCAAGCGCGCCCTGTGCGAAGATCGGAACCGGATAGAGTTCGCCCTCGCAAGCTGTGTGGTAAAATCGGATCGAGGAGAAGTCGATCCATGACTCCTGAGATGATAGCTATTATCGCCGTAGGCATCGCGCTGGGAGGCACGATGCTGACGATGTTTCAGATAGTTCTCAGACGCATCGAGCGGCTGGAAACGCGGATGGACGAGCGCTTCGCCCAACAGGACGAGCGCTTTGCTCAGCAGGATGCGCGATTCACTCAGCTGGATGAGCGCATGGGCGGGCTGGAACAGCGGCAGGCCATGCTGGAAGGACTGCTCGATGGGTTGAGGGAGGCGCTGTTCGAACGAGTGCGGCGCTGAGAGCAGTGATGCTCTATGACTACGGGGATGACTGTCGGACATCGCTATGATGCCGCCGCATGACCGCCCGCCACTGTGATGAAACAGCGCTGAAACCCTCGGGAGTATATCCTCGAAAATACCCGCCGCAAGCCGTGTGCCACAATCTGATCGAGGAGAATTCGATCCATGACTCCTGAGATGATAGCCATTATCGCCGTAGGCATCGCGCTGGGAGGCACGATGCTGACCATGTTTCAGATAGTTCTCAGACGAATCGAGCGGCTGGAAACGCGGGTGGACGAGCGCTTCGCTCAACAGGATGCGCGCATCGACGAACGCTTCGCTCAGCAGGACGCGCGCATCGACGAACGCTTCGCTCGACAGGACGCGCGATTCACTCAGCTGGATGAGCGCATGGGTGGGCTGGAACAGCGACAGGCTAGGCTGGAAGGGCTGCTCGATGGGTTGAGGGAGGCGCTTTTCGAACGGGTGCGGCGCTGAGATCAGTGATGCTCTATGACTACGGGGATGACTTCGGGCATCGCCATGATGCCGCCGCATGATCGCCCGCCACTGTGACGAAACAGTGCTGAAGCCCTTGGAGTATATTCTCGAAAACACCCGCCGCAAGCCGTGTGCTACAATCGGATCGAGGAGAAGCGATCCATGACTCCTGAGATGATAGCCATTATCGCCGTAGGCATCGCGCTGGGAGGCACGATGCTGACCATGTTTCAGATAGTTCTCAGACGAATCGAGCGGCTGGAAACGCGGATGGACGAGCGCTTCGCTCAACAGGACGCGCGCATCGACGAGCGCTTCGCTCAGCAGGACGCGCGTATTAACGAGCGCTTCGCTCAACAGGACGCGCGCATCGACGAGCGCTTCGCTCGACAGGACGCGCGCTTCACCCAGTTGGATGAGCGCATGGGTGGGCTGGAACAGCGACAGGCCAGGCTGGAAGGGCTGCTCGATGGGTTGAGGGAGGCGCTTTTCGAACGGGTGCGGCGCTGAGATCAATGATGCTCGATGACGACGGGGATGACTTCGGGCATCGGCATGATGCCGCCGCATGACCGCCCGCCACTGTGATGAAACAGCGCTGAAACCCTTGAGAGTATATCCTCGAAAACGCCCGCCGCAAGCCGTGTGCCACAATCTGATCGAGGAGAAGTCGATCCATGACTCCTGAGATGATAGCTATTGTCGCCGTAGGCATCGCGCTGGGAGGTACGATGCTGACGATGTTTCAGATAGTTCTCAGACGAATCGAGCGGATGGAAACGCGGATGGACGAGCGCTTCGCTCAACAGGACGCGCGCTTCGCTCAGCAGGACGCGCGATTCACCCAGCTGGATGAGCGCATGGGTGGGCTGGAACAGCGGCAGGCCAGGCTGGAAGGGCTGCTCGATGGGTTGAGAGAGGCGCTGTTCGAACGGGCGTCGCGCTGAGCTGACGCGGCTGGCGCTCGCGGGCAGACACACGGGATACCTGCGTACAAGAGCGTACAAGAACTCTTACCGACGCGTCGGACAGCCGAGTACGCTGCCATCAGCCCAAGCCAGCGGGCCAGAGGGCTCTCCCACCTACTCGGCGCGTCACTTGCTTCGCGCTGGTTCGACCCTCTATCCTCAATTGACCATTCTCAATTCGTAGGGGCAGCAATGGCAGAGAAAGCATCCCATGTCGACTTGGAAAAGATCGTCTCGCTTTGCAAGCGCAGAGGCTTCATATTCCAGAGCAGCGAGATCTATGGAGGTCTCGCCAGCACGTGGGACTATGGGCCGCTGGGAATCGAGCTGAAGAAGAACGTCAAAGACTCTTGGTGGCGGACGTTCGTTTGGGGTCGCGACGACATCGTGGGGCTGGACGCGGCGATCCTGATGCACCCTGACGTATGGAGGGCCAGCGGTCACGTGGCAGGCTTCCACGATCCGCTGGTCGAGTGCCGCGAGTGCCGCCGCAGGTTTCGGGAAGACCACGTCGAAGGGGAAGGCTGCCCCGATTGCGGCGGAGATCTGAGCGAGGCGCGCCAGTTCAACCTCATGTTCAAGACGTCGATCGGGCCGGTGGAAAGCCAAGCCTCAGAGGCGTATCTGCGACCGGAGACGGCTCAGGGTATCTTCGTCAACTTCGACAACGTGCTGACCGCTACGCGAAAGCGTCTGCCGTTTGGGATTGCCCAAGTGGGCAAGGCCTTCAGAAACGAGATCACTACGGGAAACTTCATCTTCCGCACCCGCGAGTTCGAGATGATGGAGATCGAGTACTTCGTAGCGCCGGGCGAGGACGAGGAAGCCCATCAGAGATGGATCGAGGAGTGCGTCGGATGGTACACGGGTCTGGGCGTGGATCCGAGCCGAATTCGCGTCAGGCAGCACGAGCAGGATGAGTTGTCGCACTACGCCAAAGCCACTTACGACGTGGAGTACCTCTATCCCTGGGGCTGGGGAGAGATTCAGGGTATCGCCAACAGGACGGACTTCGACCTCAAGGCGCATACGGAATCCAGCGGGAAGAGCCTGACGTACTTCGACCAAGCGAACAATCGGCACATAACGCCATACGTGATCGAGCCTTCGGCCGGAGTGGACCGCGCGGTGATGACTTTCCTCGTAGACGCCTACACTGAGGAAGAAGCTGCGACGGCGTCCGGCAAGACGGAGACTCGGACGGTGCTGAAGCTGCATCCGGAGATCGCGCCGGTGAAGGTCGCTGTCCTGCCGCTTTCCAGAAACGAGCGGCTGGCGCCGACCGCGCGAGAGGTGTTCGAGAAGGTGCAGCGTTCGGGGCTGATCAGAGGCTTCGTGCAGTACGACGACACTCAGAGTATCGGAAGACGGTACAGGCGGCAGGACGAGGTCGGGACGCCGCTGTGCGTGACCGTGGACTTCGACACGCTGGACGACCGCGCCGTCACGATCCGAGATCGAGACACGATGCGACAGACCCGCGTGGGGATAGACAGCCTGCCTGCGGAGCTTGCGGCTAGGCTTTCGTAAAATGGCCGTCCTTCGACAGGCTATCGCCACGGCGGATTTGCGGCACGGCGAACGGGCGCGAACGGCGCGGCCTGGACGACAGATCATCTTCATCCCAGCCCTTTCTCGTCCTCTCTCTCGTCAAGGGGCGGGGAGACTTCGCGTCAATCGTGGCGGAATCGCGGCGGCGCTGGTTGGCCTGCTCGTTCTGGCGGCATCGTGCGGGGGCGGCGCGGTCGATGAAGCGACTTCGGGGCAGGGCGTCGAGCCTGTCGGGGGGGATATGCGGCCTGCGCCCGAATTCGAGCTGGCGCTGTTCGCCAACGACGAACACGCGGCGGGAGAGGTGATAAGCCTGTCGCAGTTCGAGGGGCAGCCGGTGGTGCTGAACTTCTGGTTCCCGTCCTGCCCTCCGTGCGTGGCGGAGATGCCGGATTTCGAGGAGGCGTACCAGAGGTTCAAGCCCGATGGGGTGCAGTTCATCGGGGTGCAGCTGCTGGGGCTGGACACTGCGGAGGATGGCCAAAAGTTCGTCGAGCGTCTGGACGTCAACTATGCGCTGGGCGCGGACGAGAGGGACGGCGTCTTCGGGGACATCGTGAAGGATTACAGGGTGTCCGGCTTTCCGACAACGGTGTTCATCGACAGAGACCACAATATAAGAAGAACGTGGGTAGGCGCTCTGAACGTGGAGAAGCTGGAAGAGCTGGTGCGCGAGGTTCTTTAGTCCAGTGGCCAGTCGTCCCGCCTAGAAGTGGTCCGCCGCTGGGCAGTCTGTAGCTGAGGTTGGGCTGTTGACGGCTAATGACGTGTTCCTGCTGGTGGTCAGGTGGATTCACCTGACGGCGTCCGCGGCGTGGGTTGGCGGGAGCATCTTCTACCTGCTGGTGCTGAGGCCGGCGGTTCGCGGGGGGAACGAGTCCGGGCGGCTGGTGAACCAGCGCGCAGCCGCGGAGTTCAGGGTGCTGGTGGACGTGTGCTTCTTTCTGGTTCTGGTTACGGGCATAAGCCTGACGTTCGACCGTCTGAGCGCAGGCGTCACCGGCGCGGCATACGTGGGGGTTCTGGGGGTCAAGGTGGCGCTGAGCGTGTGGATGTTCGTGCTGGCGCGCAGGCGGCGCAGTCGCGCCGCGCTTCTGGATGCGTACCGTGAGCGTCCAGACGAGCCGAGCGGAGCGCTTCAGCGGGTGGCGAGGGCGCTTTCGGGTTACAATATGGTGGTGATCTTGGGTGTGATCGTGTTTCTACTTGCCGACCTGCTCAAGACGCTGTTCGAGATGGCGCTGCGCTGAGGTTTGGAAGAATGCGGATGGATCTGATGGAGATACTGGTCTGCCCAATGTGCAAGGGCAGCCTGGATTTGAGTGTGACCGCTCAGGATGGGGACGAGATAGTCGCGGGCAGTCTGCGCTGCCGCGAGTGCGGGGAAGTCTACCCGATAGAGGACACGATCCCCAACATGCTGCCGCCATCGCTGAGAGGCTAGCGCCAACGTCAGCGCCGTTAGCGCGGCGAATACACCCGCCATCGCTGAGAGGCTAGCGCCAACGTCAGCGCCGTTAGCTCGGCGAATACACCCGCCCTTGCTGAGAGGCTAGCGCCAACGTCAGCGCCGTTAGCTCGGCAAATACACCCGCCCTCGCTGAGAGGCTAGCGCCAACGTCAGCGGGTGTATCCCTCGTACAGCTTGCTCTCGGACAGGTCGACTACCTGATAGGGGAGGCCGCTGTTTCTGGCTGCCGCTTCTCCGCCGGGCGCTACGAGCAGCGTTCCGCCGCTTCCGACGGGTCTGCCGCGGTGCATGATAAGGTCGCCTGCGACCAAGCTCATCACCGGCTGATTGCGCTGAGGGTCGAGAACGGTTATATCGGCGTCCGCGCCGGGGGTGAAGTGTCCCTTGTTCAGCAGTCCCATCATGCGCGCGGGGTTGTAAGACAGCTTCGCTGCCATCTCCAGCGGCGTCATCGCGCCGAACTCCACGAGGGACATGGTGGTCTGAACAGCCACGTTGCGCGGGTGCGAGCCTCCGTCTGTGCTGACCGCATCCACTATGAACTCGTCTGCGCCGTTCTTGGCAGTCGTCAAGGAGAACGCCGAGGCGGGAAGATTGACTGGGAAGCTCATGCCTACGTTGCTGCGCGCCTCGTCGAACAGAGCCAGCGCTTCGCGGCGGCGGGCGTAGTATATCTGGCCGCCCTTCTGCGCCACGACCGATCCGTAGCCGTCCATGATGGCGCGGCGCATCCCCTCGTAGGTCGTATCGTATCCGCGCAGGCGCAGGCAGTTTCGGGGGACGTCGGCAATAACGCTGCCCTCCTCGTCGCAGCGGCCTGTGGTGCCGTTCTGGATGGCGTGGTAAGCCTCAGAGACTACGCCGTTTCCCATGCCTTCCAGTATGTCCAGCGCCTCGCGGCATTCGGACTGCGCCTCCTCGATGACGCCGCGGCAGTAGCTGTTGACGTGGCAGACGTGCAGCCTGCCGCTCCCGACAAGGCTCGGAATCTCCCTGACGCCTTCGAGCTGGCTGCCGGTGTCGGTCGTGCCGAGATGGAAGGCGACGTAGGCGCGCTGGGAGTTGGCTTCTGCGATTATGTTGGACGTGACTTCGGGCGTGAAGGGGTGGTAGCCGCCGAGTATCTTGAGTCCAAAGCAGCCCTGCGCGAGCGCGGCGCTCACGATGTCGCGCAGAGCGGCGGGAGACGGCGGCCTTGCGGGTATGGTGAGGCCGGGGATCATGGCGAAGTTGCCGGCGACGTTGAGTCCTGCCCCGCGTCTCTTGATGCCGTCTATGAGCGAGGGGCCTGTGCCGCCCATGTCTAGGACCGTGGTAGTGCCGGCGCGCGCCAGCATACCGTAGCCGATGGCAGGGTCCCAGTTTCTGGCGAGTCCTGCGACGTGGGCGTGGGTGTCTATCTGACCGGGCATCGCCCAGAGGCCGGAGACGTCTATGACGTCGTCCGCCCTCGCGGGGTCTAGCTCAGGCTCGACCCGCTCGATGATGCCGTCTTTTATGCCGATGTCAGCGCAGCCCTCGAAGGAGTTGCGGGGGTCGAGGACGATGCCGCCCGTCAGTATGAGATCGTAGTCTGGCAATGGACCTCCGCGCTCTGAACTGCCGCAGTCGAGATTTTCGGGGTTGGGAAGATGGGTGCGGCATAGGGGCGGATCTCTCCAGATATCCCTCTGCCAAGAGCGCGCCCGAAAACCGTTCGCCAGCGTCCAAGCCTGTAAGCGATTGCCTGCAAGTGATGGACTGTGGGCGTCCAGCAAGGGCATGGGCGCACGATAATTATAGTACACTATGACATATCCAACATCCATGAGAGGAGCGTCAGAGATGAAACTGGGAGTGGTGTTTCCACAGACGGAGATAGGCAGCGACCCTGGGGCAGTGCGCGAGTACGCCCAAGCAGCGGAGGATATGGGGTACAACCATATAATCGCGTTCGATCACGTGCTGGGAGCGAACGCGGGGTCGCGTCCGGGCTGGAGCGGGGCGTACAGGCACACGGACGCATTCCACGAGCCTTTCGTGCTGTTCGGCTACCTCGCTGGCCACACGAGCAGGATCGAGCTGGCTACGGCGGTGATAATCTTGCCGCAGCGCCAGACCGCGCTGGTGGCGAAGCAGGCCGCGGCGGTGGACGTGCTGAGCGGCGGCAGGCTGCGGCTGGGAATCGGCATCGGCTGGAACGCGGTCGAGTACGAGGCGCTTGGGGAAGACTTCCACAATCGCGGGCGGCGCTCAGAGGAGCAGATAGACCTGATGCGCAAGCTGTGGACGAACGATCTGATCAGCTACGAGGGGCGCTGGCACACGGTTACGGACGCGGGGCTGAATCCGCTCCCCGTCCAACAGCCGATTCCGATATGGTTCGGCGGGGCGGCGGCGCAGACGCTGAGGCGGGTGGCGACGATGGGCGACGGCTGGTTCCCGCTGTTCGCTCCGGACGAGAGGGGAAGGGCGCTGGTGGCGAGCATGAAGGAGCAGGCGGAGGCGGCGGGGCGCGATCCCGCGTCTATCGGAATCGAGAGCTGGGCTTCGATCCGCAACGACGACTGGCGGCAGACGGTGGAGGCGTGGCGAGAGCTGGGCGCGACGCACATGTCGATCAACACGATGAACGCGGGGATAGACTCGCCGCAGGGACATATAGAGGCGATACGGCGGTTCAAGGAGGCGGCGGAGGGGTAAGCTGCCAACGAGCCGGTGAGCCGGTGGCCAGTCGGGTCAAGTCGGGGCAGCCTGTCGGGAGCGGTCGAGGGCCGCTCCCGACGTCGGCGGTCAGTCCTCCGATTCCACGCAGCGGCCTATCAGGCTGTGCAGATCTGGTTGTAAAACGTAATCGCCAGTCACACGTCCAGCCGCGACCGATTACGGAAGAATCACGCCGCCGCGCTAAATCTCGTCGGCGAATCGCCATAGCCGAGACTTGGATATTTGGAGACGAGAGGCTGGCAGCTCGTTCCTGTCGACGAAACCCTTTGACGTTCTGCCTAACGCCTAAATTGATTGCGGCGATGGCATCGCGCCATCGCCGCACAAAACGCAGCCTTCTAATTCGCCACTGCTGCCCGCTCTTTGGCGTCCTGAAGGCTGAGGCTGATCAGTCAGTCCGCTGCGGGGGCGGGCTGGGCGTCTAGGGGGGCGTCGAAGATGTCGACGACCTGCTCTTCTTCGATGGTCTCGTTTTCGATGAGGTAGTTGGAGATATGCTCCAGCTTGGCCTTATGCTCCTCGAGAATCCGCATAGCGGTCTGGTACGCGCCGTCTATGAGCGAGTACACCTCGTCGTCTATCTGCTCGGCGACGCTGTCGGAGTAGTCGCGCTGCTCGGAGATCTCGCGTCCGAGGAACACCATCTCCTCACGCTTGCCGAAGGTGCGCGGGCCTAGCTTCTTGCTCATGCCGAATCTGGTGACCATGGTGCGCGCTATGTTGGTTGCCTGCTCGAGGTCGTTGCTGGCGCCGGTGGTGATCTCTCCGAACACCAGCTCCTCAGCGGCTCGGCCGCCCATGGCCATGGCCAAGCGCGCCTCCAGCTGGCCGCTGGTGACGAGGTTTCTATCCTCCTCGGGGACTGTCTTGGTGTATCCGCCGGCCTGTCCGCGCGCTATTATGGTGACTTTGGCTACGGGGTCGGCGTCCGGCAGGACATGGGCTACCAAGGCGTGTCCTGCCTCGTGGTAGGCGGTGACTTCCTTTTCATGCTGGCTTATGACGCGGCTGCGGCGCTCGGGTCCGGCGGTGACGCGGTCTATGCTCTCGGAGAACTCGGACGAGCCGATGAGCGTCTTGGTGCGCCGCGCCGCGAGCAGGGCGGCCTCGTTCACGAGGTTGGCTAGGTCGGCTCCGCTGAAGCCGACGGTCTGGCGGGCGACGCGCTCCAGGTCCACGTCCTCGTTGAGCGGCTTGCCGGTCGAGTGGACGTCGAGTATCGCCTTGCGACCGCGAAGATCGGGGTTGTCGAGAATGACGCGGCGGTCGAACCTGCCGGGGCGAAGTAGTGCGGGGTCGAGGATGTCCGGGCGGTTGGTGGCTGCCATGACGATGACGTTGGTTCCGGTGTCGAATCCGTCCATCTCGACGAGTATCTGATTGAGCGTCTGCTCGCGCTCGTCGTGTCCTCCTCCGAGACCGGCTCCGCGGTGACGGCCAACGGCGTCTATCTCGTCCACGAACACTATGCAGGGCGAGTTTCGCTTGGCTTGGTCGAACAGGTCGCGCACTCGGCTGGCGCCGACTCCGACGAACATCTCCACGAACTCGGAGCCGGATATGCTGAAGAATGGCACGCCGGCCTCTCCGGCGACGGCTCGCGCCATGAGCGTCTTGCCGGTTCCGGGCGGGCCTACGAGAAGGACTCCCTTGGGGATCTTCGCGCCCAGCGCCAAGAAGCGTTCTGGGAACTTGAGGAATTCGACGACCTCCTGAAGCTCCTCCTTGGCCTCCTCGACTCCGGCGACGTCCGAGAAGCTGACCTGCGGGCTGTTTCCCATGAACATGCGCGCGCGGCTGCGCCCGAAGCTGAAAGTCTGGTTGGTGTTGCCCTGCGCCTGGCGCATCATGAACAGCAGGATGGCGCCGAAGAAGATGAGGGGCAGGAACTGGATGAGTATGCCGAACAGTGACGACAGACCTCCGGACCCTCTCACCTCCAGCTGGAAGCTGGGGTTCACCATATCTATGTCGGCGCGCTGGAGGATCTCCATGACCGAGGAGCCGCTCTCTTTGCGAGAGGTGTAGGTGTCTCCGGACGTGGTGGTGATGGTCAGGGTGTCTCCCTTGACTTCAAGCACGTCTATGTTGCCGCGCGCCGCCATCGAAACCACCTCGTTTATAGAGATGTCTCGCGCGTCGCCTGTGGCGTTGGAGAACAGTGTGAGGACAATGGCCGTAATGGCCACGATGATAAGTAGGTAGATCAGGGTCTTGCGCATCGCCCGCCCGTTCGTACTACTACAAGACCTCCGTCTGCGTAGATGCACAAAAGGCGCTGCTGCGCGGGGTCTTGGCTGTAATGTGTCGCGGCATTTCACGCAGAGCCGCGATATCCTCCCAAAGTATATCAGATAATGGCTCGATTGAGTGCTACTGAACTTTTGCGGGGCGCTGCTGCGGATTTGCGGGCATATTCGGCTGCAACTGTCTTTCGAGGTGCTTGCACTATATGGCGAATTTGCGGCAGGGCGTACGCTCGCGGTGATTGGGGCGCGCGAAATCGTCATTTCGGTTTCTTACTTGAATTTGACATGTGTGGTATAGTCTGGGCTGTGGCATGGTTTTGTGGTCTGAGCCATCGTCCTAGACGCTTTCCGCGTGTTCATGGCGCGGAGAGCGGAGGCGGATATGGAAGTCGCAATCGTGCCTGCCCGCTCCCGCAGGGGGAGGCGGTCGTATCGAGATCGGACGGTTGGAGAGCAGTCCGGAGCCTCAGCTTCCGGTCACTGGAGAGACTCATGAAGAAGATTTACTACTTGGCCGCGCTTGCGCTGATCCTGTCCTTGGCGGCGGTCTCCTGTGGAAGGGAGATCGTGGAGGTGGAGGTTCCGGGCGAGACGGTCATCAAAGAGGTGGTCAGGGAAGTTCCCAAACAGGTGGTGGTCGAGAAGGAGGTGGTCGTCGAGGTCGAGAAGCCTGTGGTGGTCGAGAAGGAGGTCATCAGAGAGGTCATCGTCGAGCGGCCTGTGGAGGTGGTGAAGCAGGAGATCCGGGAAGTCATCGTAGAGAAGCCGATCACTCAGATCAAAGAGACCGTGGTGATCGCTACTCCCTCTCCGGCTGAAATGGCTATGATGGAGCGGATCGTTCCGGCCGGCACGTTCAACGGCGCGATAAGCGCGTTCTCGCCGGTTTCGGGCTGGGGTCCCTCGTGTACGGCTTGCTCGCAGCTGGTGGGCGCGAGCGTGGGCGAAGCTCTGTTCGCCACCGCGCGCGACGACTCTGGAGCCATCGGCCTCACTCCGTGGCTGGTCGAGAGCTGGGAGCTGGCGGACGACGCCTCCTACAGCGACTTCAAGCTGCAGGAGGGCGTGCAGTTCCACCAAGACTTCGGGGAGCTTACGGCGGACGATGTGGCGTGGTACTTCAACCTGATCAACACGAACACCAACCCCGAGTCCAAGCACGATACGGGCGTGCAGATATTCGATCTGGCGAACGCGGAGGCGCTAGACCGCTACAACGTGCGCTTCAACTGGGCGGGATACGGCGGCTACACGCTGATGATGGAGTTCACGGACCTCCAAGAGGGCGTGGAAACCATGTCGAAGAACGCCTTCGAGAGCAGAGGGCAGGAGTGGATGTCCGAGAACGTGCCCATCACCACAGGGCCGTTCGAGGTTCAGAAGTGGACGCAGGGCGAGGAGATTCGGCTGATAGCTGTTCCCGACCACTGGCGCAAGACGTCCAACATCGCGCGCGTTAGCATTCTGTCCGTTTCCGAGGGGACGACCAGAAGGGCGATGCTGGAGTCTGGTCAGGCGCACGGCGCGCAGATCGGATTGAAAGACATGCCTGCCATGATCAACTCCGGCTTCAAGCTGGCGCCCGAGCTGATACAGGGTCAGATCAACCTCGGCTTCGGCGGCAACTACTGGGAGAACGTCCACGCCAAGACGGGCGAGCCTCTGGACAGGAACAGAGACACTTCTATCCCATGGGTGGGAGACCCATACGAAAACGGAACCACTTACGACGAGAACACCCCATCCATGCAGCGGTCGAGAGAGGTGCGCTGGGCGCTGTCGCAGTCGATAGACCGCGACCTGATCGCCGAGACGGTGCTGAGCGATCTGGGCTGGGGATTCCCGGTGGGCCACATGTCGACGGATGATCCGCTCTATCTCCAGTACAAGGACAGGTGGGCGATACCCTACGATCCCGATGCGGCAAGGGCGCGGCTGGAGGGCGCTGGTCACGCCAACTGCGACGGGCTGACGCCGATAGTGTGGACGGGGCCGAGCGGCGTTGGAGTGGAGGTCTGGGACGCCGTGGGCGTGATGTGGCAGGATCTGGGCTGCACGGCGCAGTTCGACCGCACCGACTACTACGCGCAGCACAGGCCGGGCATCGTGGCGAGGACGAGCATCAACATCTACAGCGGCTGCTGCCCCGGAATGGGCATCTGGCCGATGGAGTGGAGCTTCACTTCTCACAACTACCCAGGCGGCTTCGGCGTGGGCATCGAGACGCCCACTCACTCCCGAATCTACACCACGAAACAGCGCACGTCCGAGCCGGAGGCGGTGATCCAGCTGGGGCTGGAGCAGCACGACTTCAACCACTACTGGCAGCTGTTCTCGGGCATCGTGCGCTTCCCTGACGGGGCGATGTACGATCCGCAGACGGTGGTGTGGGACGACATGAGGCCGTTCCAGTGGAACAAGATCGGCGGGCTGAGGAGCTTCGAGGACGCAAGGTTGCTTCAGTAAGCCGAAATACGGCAAGCCAAGACGGTTGGGCAGGATCGAGAGTCCTGCCCAACTGACGCAGGAGCAAACAGCTATGGACTGGCGGCAGCTACTTTGACCACTTTCATCATCCGGCGCATGATCACGTCACTCTTGGCGGTCGCGGCGGCGTCCATGCTGGTGTTTGGCCTATCCAGAGGGCTGGCGGACCCGAGGTACACGCTGATCGGACAGGCCGGATATGGGATGTCGTCCGAGACTTGGGAGCGGCTCGGAAAGGAGCTGCATCTGGACAAGCCGGTGCCAGTGCAGTTCTTCTACTGGACCATCGCCATGATGCAGGGTGACTTCGGCAAGGACCTGCACGACGACAAGCCGGTGCTGCCCAAGCTGACCGAGAAGATAGGGCCGTCCGCAAAGCTGGGACTCGTTTCGTGGGTGGTGGCGACCGTCATAGGCATTCCTCTGGGCGTCGTCTCCGCGATCAACAGGGCTTCCTTCTGGGATTACCTGTCGAGGGGATTCGCGCTGTTCGGGCAGGCGGTGCCCACCTTCTGGGCGGGCATACTGGCTATCATGCTGTTCACGGTGTGGCTGGACTGGCTGCCGGCCGCGGGGATGGGCGAGGGTTTCGCGGTGCGGAACTACATCATGCCTGCGGTGGTCTTGGCGTGGCTGCCGGCCGCGGGCTATCTGCGCTTCACGCGCTCGGCGATGCTGGAAGTGCTGGATTCGGAGTACGTCAAGCTGGCTAGGGCCAAGGGTGTGCCGTACAGGACGATAATCTGGAAGCACGCCTTTCGCAACGCATCGCTCATACCGCTGACCGCCACCGCGCTGGTGCTTGCCGGGTTCATCACAGGGTCGGTCCTGGTCGAGGCGGTGTTCGCGTGGCCTGGGATCGGGCAGTACGCGGTTCAGGCGGTAGCCACGAACAACATCAACGTGATCGTGGCGATAGTCCTCATCTTCACGGTGCTGTTCATAATCGCCAACTTCATAGTGGATATCATGTACGGTCTGCTGGACCCGCGGATCAGGTACTCATGACCATAGAAGCGCTGCGTCCGCCGCCGACGGGCGTCTTGGGACACGTCTTGCGCACGCGGGATTTCCTGATGCGCTGGCCTGTGGTTCCGGTAGTCGTGCTAGTCGTCTTGGTGCTGATGGCGATATTAGCGCCCGTCATATCGAGGCACGATCCGCTAGCGGGGAACTTGCGCGAGCGGCTGGCGCCGCCGCTGGGCGCGGAGGGCGGAAGCGCGAATCACGTCTTCGGCAGCGACCACGTGGGCAGGGACGTGTTCAGCCGCGTGGCGCACGGCTCGCGGGTGTCGCTGATGGTGGCGGTGGTCGCTCTGGTGACAGGCACCGTGGTCGGCACTCTTCTAGGCCTGATCGCGGGCTACTTCGGCGGCATTCTCGATGAAGTGATCATGCGGATCGTGGATATATGGTTCGCGTTCCCGTTCCTGATGATTGCGCTGCTGATCGCGGCGGTGGTCGGGCAGGGGGTGTGGACGATCATGGGGCTTCTGGCTCTGCTGGTGTGGTCTAGCTACGTGCGCTACATCAGGGCGGAGGTGCTGACGCTGCGCGAGAGGGACTACGTATCGCTGGCGAGGGTGGCGGGAGCGTCCACGCCGCGCATCCTGATCAAACACCTTCTCCCGGGGGTCACGAACACGGTGGTCGTGGTGGCGACTCTGCGCGCGGGGCAGCTGGTGCTGGCGGAGGCGTCCCTGAGCTTTCTGGGGGCAGGCATTCCGCCGCCGACTCCCACGCTAGGGTCGATGATCGCGGACGGACGGGACTACCTGAGAGATGCCTGGTGGATCTCGGTCTATCCGGGAATCACGATCTTCCTGATGGTGATGTCTCTCAACTTTCTTGGGGACTGGCTGCGAGATCGCATAGACCCGCGTCTGAGGCAGCTGTAGGCTGCTGGAATGTCGAGTGGCGCGGGGTGGCTTCCGAGCGCAAACTCGAAACTCCTCAGAATTGCGCTCTTGCAAACTCTCCCATCCCCTTGACTGGCTGACACGGGAATGTAAACTGTCAGTAAGATTGGGAGAATCCATGACTCACGATGCCACACTTCGCCATACTCCTCTGTATGCCGCGCACGCCGCGCTTGGCGCGCGGTTCGCTCCGTTCGCGGGGTGGGAGATGCCCACGCGCTACGGAAGCATCATCGACGAGACGCGGGCGGTTCGCGGCGGGGCGGGGCTGTTCGACGTGTCGCACATGGGCAGAATCGAGATCGGGGGAGGGGGCGCGCTCGGGCTGCTGAATGCCGTGCTGAGTGTGGACCCGCATCGCATCCGCACCGGACGCGCGCGCTACAACCTGATATGCGACGAGCGCGGCGGCATCATCGACGACTGCATAATCTATCGGCGCGCCGAAGATCGCTTCTTGCTGATACCCAACGCATCGAACACGGACACGGTTCTGGATTGGCTGCGCGAACATTCGGGCGAAGACGTCAGTATAGCAAACGTCACCGAAGACGTGGCGATGATCGCCTGCCAGGGGCCGAGCGCGGCGGAGACGCTTCAGCGGCTGACGGACAGGGATCTATCCAGAGTGCGCCCGTTCCGCGCCGTGAACGCCGCCGTGTCGGGCGCGGATGCGTTCCTGGCGCGCACTGGCTACACGGGCGAGGACGGCTTCGAGATCATGCTGCCGAGCGAGAGGGCGGCGGCGCTGTGGGAGTCTCTGATGGAGCTGGGCGCGAAGGCGTGCGGGCTGGGCGCGAGGGACGTCTTACGGCTGGAAGCCGGACTGCCGCTGTACGGAAACGACATAGACACTTCCACGAATCCATACGAGGCGCGGCTGGGCAGGTTCGTGGAGCCGGACAGAGAGGGCTATCTGGCGGGCGAAGAGCTGCGCCAGCTGCGTCTGGAATGGCCCCACGAGCGCAGGCTGACGGGGTTTCGGGTGTCAGGCAGGGGAATCGCGCGGCCCGGATACAAGATATTAGATGGCGAATGGGCCATCGGCTTGGTTACCTCCGGGGGACCGTCTCCCACGCTTGACTTGAACATAGGTATGGGATATGTTCCTACGGTGCACTCGGAGCCGGAGACCCTTCTCGATGTGGAGATTCGGGGTCGCCCGGTCGAAGTGTGGACAGTTCCCCTGCCTTTCTACCGTCGGAGAACGCGATGAATCCCGAAGGACTCAAGTATTCCAGAGAACACGAGTGGGCGCGGTCGGACGGCTCAGGCGCGGCTACGGTGGGAATCACCCACTTCGCGCAGGACAACCTCGGCGACGTGGTGTTCGTAGAGCTTCCCGATGTGGGCGAAGACGTCGTCCAGTTCGAGAAGATGGGCGAGATCGAGTCGGTCAAGGCGGTGTCCGATCTGTACTCGCCAGTGAGCGGTAGGGTCTTGGAGCGCAACGAGGCGCTGACGGACAGCCCCGAGCTGGTGAACGACAGTCCATACGGCGATGGCTGGATGCTGCGCGTGGAGGTCTCGGACTCGTCCGAGATGGATGGGCTGATGAGCGCGGCTGACTACACCGCATTCCTCGATGCTGAGGCGTAGCGCAGTTCTTGGATTTTTCACCCTCACACCTGCCCTCTCCTGTCTAGGGAGAGGGCAGGTGGCAGGTTGCTCTTGCATTCTCCCATCTAGGGAGAGGGGGGCGGGTCTAGAAGGTTGCTCTTGCATTCTCCCATCTAGGAAGGGGAAAGCTGGAAGGTTGCTCTACACCTGCCCTCTCTCATCTGGGAGAGGGGCTGGCAAGGTTGCTCTGTCCTCTCTCATCTAGGGAGGGGGTTGGAAGGTTGCTCTGATGGTCAGTGATTCGTTTCAGTCTCCATATGTCCCCAACACGGACGCCGACAGGCGGGCGATGCTCGACGCTATCGGCGTGGATTCGGTGGACGAGCTGTTCGCAGACGTTCCAGACGGCTACCTGAACTACGACCTCGATCTGCCGCGCGGCTTGGACGAGCTGGAGCTAGGCAGGTACGCTGCGGAGCTTGCGGCGACCAACTGCGTTCCGGGCGAGTACGCCTGCTTCCTGGGCGCGGGATCGTATCGGCATCACGTCCCGGCGGTGGTGCGCCAGATTGCGAGCCGCAGCGAGTATATGACGGCGTACACTCCGTATCAGCCGGAGGTGTCGCAGGGTACGCTTCAGACGGCGTTCGAGTTCCAGAGCATGATCTGCCAGCTCACGGGGATGGACGTTGCCAACCTGGGGATGTACGACGGCTCCACCTCGATGGCGGAGGCGGCGCTGATGGCGGCGCGAATTACGAGGCGCGAGCGCGTGGCGATAGTGGACTCGGCATCGCCGCTGTACCGCGAGGTGCTGGACACTTATACTCAGGCGCCGGGCTTGGCGGTGGACACGATCAGCGCGTCCGACACGCGAATCGAAGACGGGACGGCGTGCGTGATAGTTCAGCAGCCCAACTTCTTCGGCTATATGGAAGACCTCGACAGGCTGAGCAAGCTGGCGCGCGAGAGCGGCGCGCTGCTGATAGTGAGCGTGGATCCCGTCTCTCTGGGAATGTTCAAGCCGCCAGCCGACTACGGCGCGGATATAGTCGTGGGCGAGGGGCAGGCGCTCGGAGTCGCGCCCGCGTTCGGCGGCCCATACGTGGGGCTGTTCGCGTGCAAGCGCGCCTACGTTAGGCAGATGCCGGGCAGGATAGTCGGCAGGACGGTGGACACGCGAGGCAGAGAGGCATACGTGCTGACGCTCCAGACCAGAGAGCAGCACATAAGGCGGGAGCGCGCCACTTCCAACATATGCACGGCGGTGGCGCTGATCGCGCTGATGTCCACGGTTTACGCGGCCTCGTTCGGCAGGCGAGGGCTGAGGCGCATCGCCGAGCTGTGCTACCACAAGGCGCACTACGCGGCGAGTCTGATCGAAGGCATACCCGGCTACTCGCTGCCGATGCGCGGTACGTTCTTCCAAGAGTTCGTCGTGGAGTGTCCACTGCCGCCCTCGGAGATAAACGAGCGTCTGCTGAATCTCAGGATAATCGGCGGCCTAGACGTAAGCGGCTCGGTGGAGAACGGGATGCTGGTGTGCGTGACGGAGATGAACAGCCGAGAAGAGATAGAGTCTTTTGCAAAGGCGCTCGGGGAGTTCGGAGGCGGAGGATGACCACACTCTTCGAAAGGAACGAGAGCGAGCGTCGGCTGCTGCTGATGGATCGCAGCAGGCCGGGGAGGCTGGGCACGACGCTGCCGCGTCTGGATGTTCCCGAATCCGATCTGCCGGATGGCTCGATGCTGCGCGACGACCTCGAACTGCCCGAAGTGTCGGAGGGGGAGATCGTCCGCTACTTCTCGCAGATCAGCCAGCTCAACTTCTCGATAGACCACAACTTCTACCCGCTCGGCAGCTGCACGATGAAGTACAACCCGAAGCTGAACGACGAGATCGCGTCCTTGCCGGGCTTCTCGGATATTCACCCGCTTCAGCCAGAGGGGACGGCGCAGGGCGCAATAAAGCTGCTGTGGGAGCTGCAAGAGTATCTGAACGAGATTACGGGGATGGCGGGATGCTCGCTCGCGCCAATGGCGGGGGCTGACGGGGAGCTGGCGGGGATGCTGATGGCTCGCGCCTACCACCTAGAGCGCGGAGACGACGGGCGCAAGAATGTTCTGATACCGGACTCGGCGCACGGAACGAATCCGGCTTCCGCGGCGATGGCGGGCTTCGAGGTGGTATCGCTGCCGTCAGACTCGAACGGCAATACCGATCTGGACGCGCTCCGCGACTCTGTGGACGACAATCTTGCGGGGCTGATGATCACGCTGCCCAGCACGCTCGGGCTGTTCGATACGAACATCTTGGACGTGACGCGGATCGTGCGAGACGCCGGAGGGATAGTCTACGGAGACGGCGCCAACCTGAACGCGATAGTGGGCAGGGTAAAGTTCGGGGATCTGGGCTTCGACGTGATTCACTCGAACCTTCACAAGACGTTCACGCAGCCGCACGGCGGGGGAGGCCCGGGGGCGGGGCCGGTGATAGCGGGGCCTCGGCTGGTGGACTATCTGCCCACGCCGATTGCGGAGCGGGGCGAGAGAGACGGGGGCGGGGACGAAAGATTCTCGTTGAAGAGGCCGCCAAAGACCATCGGGCGCATGGGGGCGTTCCACGGCAACTTCGGAGCGCTGGCGCGGGCGTGGGCGTACATCCGCACGCTCGGCAGAGAGGGCATCCCGCAGATCAGCGAGGATGCGGTGATCAACGCCAACTACGTCCTCAGCCAGCTTCGCGGCTTCTACGATCTGCCGTATGATCGCTCGTGTATGCACGAGGTGGTATTCTCAGCGTCCAGCCTTCGGCGCGAGCATGGAGCGCGCGCGCTGGACGTGGCGAAGCGGCTGATAGACTACGGCATCCATCCGCCCACGATGTACTTTCCGCTGATCGTGGACGAGGCGCTGATGATCGAGCCGACGGAGACAGAATCGAAGGAGACGCTGGATTTCTTCATAGAGGTTATGAAGACGATAGCGAAAGAGGCGGCTGAAGACCCGGATCTGCTCCACGACGCGCCGCACAATACGCCGAACACGAGGCTGGACGAGGCGCGCGCGGCGCGCAGGCCGGATCTGAGGTGGCGGCGGGGGAGCGAATAGCAAGTCAAATCATGGAGAAGCCAATCATGTCAGAAGTAGGTCAGACTGCGCCGGATTTTACGCTGCCGGCGCACAACGGAAAACCGATAACGCTGAGCGACTACCGAGGGAAGAAGAACGTCATACTGTCGTTTCACATCTTCTCGTTCACCGGCGGTTGAACGCATCAGGTCTCCTCGATGCGGATTCACAACGCATCGTTCGAGGAGGCCGGCGCTCAGGTTCTGGGCGTTAGCTGCGACTCCCGTCCGACTCAGGTGGCGTTCGCCTCGTCGCTGGGGTCCATCCCCTACCCGCTCTTGGCGGACTACTGGCCTCACGGCGCGGTGTGCGAGAGTCTCGGGATTCTCAACGAAAATCTGGGGGCGCCTTTCAGGGCGGTGATAATCATCGACAAGGAAGGTGTCATCAGGTTCAAGCAGACCTACGCGGCGGCGGGCGACGTGGACCCGCGCGACATCCTCGCCGAGCTGAAGAAGCTGGGGGAGGGCTGACGCCGTCCGATAACGCCCGCTCCCCACGGCGGCGTGGAGGTTCTATGGACGACTCCGAGACGAATTCGACGATCCGGCGGCGCGGCCCCTTCAGGGAGGGCGAGTACATACAGCTGCTCGACCGACGGGGGCGAAGCTACATGTTTCAGCTCACGGACGGGGCGCGGTTCGAGTCGCACACCGGGAACTGCGCGGCGGCGGACCTGATCGGACGGGCGGAAGGCTGCTGGGTGACGACGAGCAGAGGACACAGGCTGATGGCGCTGCGTCCGACGCTGTCGGATCTGACGCTGCGAATGCCGCGACTGGCTACGGTGATGTATCCGAAGGACCTGGGCGCGCTGCTGGTGTACGCGGATATCTTCAGCGGGGCGCGGGTGCTGGAGGCGGGCGCGGGATCCGGCGCGGTGACGATGTTCCTGCTTCGCGCCGTCGGAGACGAGGGGCGCGTCTACACATACGACCTGCGACAGGACATGATAGATCAGGCGCAGGCGAACATCGCGCGGTACTTCGAGCGCTGGGACAATCTCGAAATGAAGATCGGCGACGTGTACGAGGGGTTCGAGGAGGACGATCTGGACAGGGTAGTCCTGGACCTGCCAGAGCCGTGGCACGTCGTCCCGCACGCATCGGAGCGACTGGCGGCGGGCGGGCTGTTCTTCGGGTTCGTACCCACGGTTCCGCAGGTGGAAGAGCTGGTGCGATCTCTGCGCGCGCAGCGGACGTTCGGCATGATCGAGACGATGGAGATTATGATGCGCCAGTGGAACGTGAGCGGGCGCAGCGTAAGACCTTCTCACCGAATGGTCGGTCACACGGGGTTCATCATCACCGCGCGGCGGACGGAGGCGAGGGAGGCGCAGGCTCAGGAGTGAGGGGATCCAAACGCAGGCAGGCGCTCGGTGTCCTGCATCGGGGCGGCGACGCCAGACGCTGCCTCCGAGCTGGGGACGATGCGCGAGGACGAGGTGATGCCTGTGTTCCTGTCCTGCACGAGGACGCGAAAGCCGCCGAGTCCGCGGGGCTGAGTGAGTAGGCGCATGGAGCGCAGGCTGGCGGTCTTGGCGCGCCTGTCGATGTCCGCCGCCATGATGGACTCTTCCATGCGACCAAATCCGAGCGATGCCAGGAACTCTGCCTGAGTGGTGAGGAATATGGGCCGCAGTCCAGCGCGCCTTCCGTCCTCGACCAGTGCGGTGAAGTTTACGTGGGCGGTTATGTCCTGCCTGCCGATTCGCTGGTACGGGCTGCCGCCGGCGGTGTGGCGATAGTGGGTCTGGAGCGTGCCGCCCGACCTGCGCGGGGTGTACAGGTCTTGTGCCTCGCCGCCGTAGTCGATGGTCAGGACGTAGCCGCGACTCAGGGCGTTGGATGCGGACGCGATCCAGCGGCGCAGGTCGGGGCTGAATTCCCCTTGAAATCCGTCGGGAAGCCCGGGGGGCAGACTGTCCAGCGCGTGACGAAGCGCGGCGGCGGATGGTGGACCGAGGGTTTCGGCGAACGTTCCGTCTTCGTCGAGCGACACGTAGATTTCGGCTGGACGTCCGCGCGCTATTCGGAATCGGTGGACGGGGAAGGCGTCCAGCAGCTCGTTGGAGAGGATGCAGCCGATGACGCCGGACAGGGGGATCGCGCTCGCGCGGATCGACGAGGCGGCGCCGCGGGCTGCGGGCTGCGGGGATCGGTCGATGGCTAGGTATCGCAGCGACTGGCGGAGCTCGGGCAGCTGGGTATCGCAAAAGGCTAGGACATCGGCGGCGAGGACGCCATCGCCCGCGCCTGCCTCCACCGCCCAGAACGGGCGGGGGCGTCCTAGCGAGCGCCACATGGCTTCTAGCTGGACGGCGATCAGCGCTCCGAAAGCGGGGTGAGCCGCGGGGCTGGTGAAGTAGTCGCCGCGCGCGCCGATACGACTGTGGCGGGCGTAGTAGCCGTCCGGGTGGTAGAGGGCGAGGCGCATGAATTCGATGAACGGGATGCGCCCTTCGGCGGCTATTCGGCTACGGATTTCGCGCTCGGCTTCGGTCTGCGAGGATATCCCCGCGAGGCCGACGGTGAACGGATCAGTCTTCTCCAGCATCTAAGCGCCGTCTGAGTGACGAAGAATCGCGTATGCCGACACAGCTGCTCGGACACTCGAAAGCAGGTCCAAAAGGCGGTGGAGTTGTGAGCTTACAGCCGGCTCCACTGCCCATACGCCTTCTTTCAGGTGTCACGCAGAGTACCTAGCATGACGAGATGCGGGTGTGACCGCCGCGCTCCCAAGAACGCAGATCCGTTTTCGGAGTGGTGGGTATGAGGAACGGCTGGTGTGGTCAGGCTCGGCGTTGCTGCTGCTGGCGCTGTCGGGCGGCTCTTCTTCTGCTGCCGTCCCTGTCCCAGCCGGAGCCTTGGATGGAGTTCTTGAACTCCTGAGAGAGGCCGCATATCTTACAGGTCCCCATGCTGGTGGGTCCGTTGGGCTGGTCGATCACCCAGTGGTGCATGCAATCGGTTTCCGCTGCTGTCTCGTCGCTCAATTGGCAGTCCTTCCGGGTTACGGCTGACTCGATGACGCGCGCAGGCTATCCTCGCTGTTCTATCGGGACGTATTCGACGTCCATGGGGCCGGTGTAGAGGAGCCTGGGTCTGAGGAGGATGTTGTTCTGGAACTGCTCGATGACCTGCGCGGTCCATCCCGGCACGCGGCCCATGGCGAATATGGAGATGAACAGGTCGTCTGGGATGTCGAGCAGGTAGTAGATGGCTCCCGAGAAGAAGTCGACGTTCTGGTAGATGCCGCGCCGTCTGTACGGTTCCATGACCTCGATGACGGATTGGAGTATCTGGAACCACTTGGGTTCGCCCTTGCGCTCGCCGAGTTCTCTGGCGTCGTCCTGAAGATGCACGGATCTGGGGTCGAGCGCCTTGTAAACGCGGTGTCCGAAGCCCATGATTCGTCCTCCGGAGCGCAGGCGCTCGCGGACGTAGTTCTCGGCGTTCTCCTCAGTGCCGATCTCCTGGGTCATCTTCATCACCTCTTCGGCCGCGCCGCCGTGCGACGGGCCTTTGAGGACGGATATGCCGGTGGTGACGGCGCAGTGCAGATCGGCCTGGGTGGAGGCAGCGACGCGCGCGCCGAAAGCGGATGCGTTGATGCCATGCTCGGCGTGGAGAACGAAATCCTTGTCTATGAGCGAGGCGTCTTCCTCGCTGGGCTTCTCACCGAAGAGCATGTACAGGAAGTTGGCGGCGTGATCGAGGCTGGGGTCGGGGTCGAGCGCCTCGCTGCCGTCCCTGATGCGGGCGTGAGCAGCGACTATCGTGGGGGCCTGCGCGGTGAGGCGAATGCCCTTTCGCAGCGTGGCTTCGACTGAGTTGTCTTCGGTTTCGGGGTCGTATGCGGAGAGGGCCGAAACCGCAGTGCGCAACACGTCCATCGGGTGGGAGCTGCGGGTCAGTCGGATGACGTCTAGGATTTCACCGGGAAGGGCGCGGCTGGCTTTCAGCTCGGCGTCGAAGGCGTCGAGCTGAGCCTGCGTCGGCAGAGCGCCGTTCATCACCAGATAGGCGGTCTCTTCGAAGTTGGACTTTTCGGCGAGATCGTGGATGTCGTATCCGCGATACAGCAGTTTGCCGATGTCGCCGTCAATGAAGCTGGAACGGGTCCTGTCTATGTACACTTCCCGAAGGCCGCGATGAAGCTGGACCCTCTGTTCCGTCATATCGTATCCTCCCAAGCCCTTTGGAACTGCTGTCTAAGGGGCTGATGCACGCCACGAGTGGCTACCATGACGGGCGCAGGATTGGGTTTCCTCATCCTGTGCCACCCCGAAAAAGCACGCAAATTCTAGCATCGGGCATTTATGGTGTCAAGAAATCTCGATCATCTGCGGCTGTGATACATGATTGGGGTTTCAGGAATTATCGCGCTGGGCAGGCGCATGTCCGGCATAGGCGGGAGAGACTAGGCATTGTGTTACATTGTTCACAATTGCCCGGCAAAGCGGTATACTGTGTGAAGCCCCCGCTCTCCCCTCACGCCCTCACGGAAGAAGGCGTGTTCTGGTTGAAAGGTCGGATGCCCAGATGAACGTGATGCAACCCGAAGTTCCCGAGGTGGTGGTGCTGCGACTTCCGCTGTACGTGCGCGCGCTGACTCAGCTGGAGCGAGAGGGTATGAACGTGGTCAGCTCGCAGCAGCTGGGGGAACGGCTGCAAATGACCCCAGCGCAGATACGGAAGGATCTGAGCTACTTCGGCAGGTTCGGCAAGCAGGGGCGCGGATACAGCATCCAGTTCTTGCTCGAAGAGCTTCGGGAGATATTGGGACTCACGGGCGAGTGGCGGGCGTGTCTGGTGGGAGTCGGGCGGCTGGGCCGAGCGATCATCAACTACACTGGGTTCGCGCCGGAGGGGTTCACGATCGTGGCGGCGTTCGACAGCTCGGAGAACCAAGTTGGAACGGCGGTGGGCGATCTGGCTGTGCGTCCCATGAGCCACCTGCCTTACGTGGTCAACGAGGTGGGCGTGTCCATCGGCATAGTGGCAGTGCCGGCGGCGCAAGCCCAGACGGTTATCGACAGGCTGGTCGAGAGCGGCATCAAGGGGATACTGAACTACGCGCCCGTAGCGCCATACGTGCCCAGGGGGGTGGTGGTCAGGAACATAGACCCGGTGCTTTCGCTTCAGTCTATGACGTTCTATCTGAAGAACGAGAGATAGGGGCTGCAAGGGCGGCGGGCTTCGCGCGCAGCCGTATCGTGTGCGGCTTATGAAGCGGTAGCGGTCGTCATCTTCGGGCCAGCCGCCTTCGCGCTCTCCCGCAAGTCGGAGGGCGAGGCGTATTCAATGCGCTCTCCCAATCGTTTCGCCCGCGAACGGGAGAACTAGCTCGCAGAGGCGAGCGCTCAGCCGGCTGGCCGGTCTGGTCTGGGGGATCGACGACGGCGGCGGCGGGCGACTCCGAGTCTGGCGGCGGAGCGGCGCATGGAGGCTAGAGCGCGTTCCAAGTCCATGTCGGAGGAGGCGGATTCGACTCGCTCCCGCGCTCGTTCGAGGGCGGATTCGGCGCGCGCTTCGTCTATCTCGTCGGCCTGCTCGGCGGTGTCGGCCAGGATGGTCACTTTGTTGCCGATCACCTCCAAGAAGCCGCCGCTGACGGCCATATAGGTCTCTTCGCCGTCCTTGGTCACCCGCATCTCGCCGGGGGCGAGCGTGGTCAGCAGCGGCGCGTGGTTCGGGAGGATGCCAAGCTCGCCCGCGTCGCCGGGGGCGACGAGAACGCTCACGTCTTCGGAGTAGACTACGCGCTCGGCGGTTACGATTTCGAGTCTCATATCTGCCATGTTCGGGTCTCTGGGGCTAGTGCTAGTGGCTGGCTGGTGGTCAGCGGTCCTCCCCTCTCTCGACGAGAGAGGGGGCTATGGCTGCTCTTAGACTTCCGCTCTCATGCGCTCGGCGTTTTCTACGGCTTCCTCGATTGTGCCGACCATGTAGAAAGCCTGCTCCGGCAGGTCGTCGTACTGTCCGTCGAGTATCTCCCTGAAGCCGCGCACGGTGTCGCGTATGCTGACGTAGCGCCCTTCTTGGCCGGTGAACTGCTCGGCGACGAACATGGGCTGGGAGAGGAAGCGCTGTATCTTTCTCGCGCGCGCCACGGTCAGGCGGTCGTCTTCGGAAAGCTCCTCGATGCCGAGGATGGCGATGATGTCCTGGAGGTCGCGGTAGCGCTGAAGCACCTGCTGAACTCCGCGCGCCACGTCGTAGTGTTCCTGTCCGACTATGGCGGGTTCGAGGATGCGCGAGAAGCTGGACAGGGGATCCACGGCAGGGTACAAGCCCTGCTCGGAGATGGCGCGGTCGAGTGATACGACGGCGTCGAGGTGTCCGAAGGTGGTGACTATTCCGGGGTCGGTGTAGTCGTCCGCCGGGACGTAGATAGCCTGGAACGAGGTTATGGAGCCGCTCTTGGATGAGGTGATGCGCTCTTCCAGCGCGCCCATCTCGGTGGCGAGGGTGGGCTGGTAGCCGACTGCGGAGGGCATGCGTCCGAGCAGCGCGGAGACCTCCATGCCGGCGAGGATGTAGCGGTACACGTTGTCGATGAACATGAGAACGTCCTGGCCGCGCTCTTCCTTGAAGTACTCGGCCATGGTGAGGCCGGTGAGCGCGACTCGGGCGCGGATTCCGGGCGGCTCGTTCATCTGGCCGAACACGAGAACGGTGTTGCTGAGGACGCCGGACTCCTGCATCTCGTGCCAGAGGTCGTTGCCCTCGCGGGAGCGCTCGCCGACTCCGGCGAACACGGAGACGCCCTCGTGGACGGTGCCTATGTTGCGGATCAGCTCCTGGATGACGACTGTCTTGCCGACTCCTGCGCCGCCGTATGCGCCGACCTTGCCGCCTCTGGTGAACGGGGTGATGAGGTCCATGACCTTGAGTCCGGTTTCGAGCATTTCGATCTCTGTCGCCTGCTCGTCGAAGCTGGGAGGCTCGCGGTGGATGGGCCAAGACTCGGCGGAATCGACCTCTTCGAGGTTGTCGAGCGTCTCGCCGAGGCAGTTGAAGAGGCGTCCGAGTGTGGGGTCTCCGACGGGGACGGATACGGGCTGCCCGGTGTCGGCGACGGCTATTCCTCTTCTGAGACCTTCGGTTGGGCCGAGCGCGAGGCAGCGCGCCCAGCTGTTGCCTACGTGCTGCTCGACTTCGAGGACGAGGCGCTGGCCGTCGATCTCCGTCTCCAGAGCGTTGAAGATGGAGGGCATGCCCTCGGGCGGAAACTCCACGTCCACCACCGTTCCGATTACCTGTCTGATCTTTCCTTCTGCCATGTCTTTCGCCTTTGTGAATCAGGATTTTGGGTTTTCACTCTCACCCATCGAGCGAGAGGGGATTCGATGCTGGAATGGGTTGGGAGGGGTCACCCTCACCCTAACCCTCTCCCTTCGAGGGAGAGGGGATCCAATGGTAGCTTATGCTTCTACGGCGGCAGGTAATTCGTGTCTCTACTGAGGGGATTCGATGTTGGCTCATGCTCCCACGGCGGCGGCGCCTCCGATGATGTCGAGCAGCTCGGTGGTGATGGACTCTTGACGCGCCTTGTTCATCACCAGCGTCAGGTCTTCGACCATGGCGTTGGCGTTGTCGGTGGCGCTTCTCATGGCGACCATTCTGGCGGACTGCTCGCTTGCGATGCCTTCTAGGAGCGCGTGGAATATCTGCATCTCCACGTAGCGCGGCAGGAGGTCGGACAGCACCTGCATATGGTCTGGCTCGTATATGTAGCCGACCTGCTCCTGCGGTCTCAGCTCGGCGGGCTGGACGGGCAGGAGCTGGTCTATGGTCGCCTGCTGAAGGGTGGTGTTGACGAATCTGGCGTATGCGATGTAAACGGCGTCCACCTCGCGGTTGGCGTAGGAGTCCATGGCGAGCCTGGCAACGGGGGTGACGTCCGTGATGGAGGGGCGGTCGCTGATGTCGGTGAACACGGCGCGGACGTTCTGGCCGTAGCGGATCATAAAATCGCGCCCCTTCCTGCCCACCGCTATGACGCGGGCGCTGTCGCCGTATGGGGATACGAACTGGCCGGCGGCGCGGTTGATGTTGGAGTTGAGGCCGCCGGTGAGGCCGCGGTCGGGGGTTATGAGAATCATCTCCACGCGCTCGATCTCGCGCGAGTCGAGGAGTGGGTGAACGTTGTCCTCGTCCTCTTTGGGCTGTGCGGCGAGGTCGGCGAGCAGGTCGTGAAGTCTGTCGGAGTACGGGCGGCTGGAGAGCGCGGCTTCCTGCGCGCGGCGCATCTTGGACGCGGCTATCATGGACATCGCGTTGGTGATCTTGGCGGTGTTCTCGACGCTTCGGATGCGCCGTCTGAGCTGTCTTACGCTTGCTGCCATCTGCGCCTATCCCATCCTTGCCTGTTCGCCGGAGCTAGAGTGAATTCCATTCTTCTCTGGATATGCCCATTTGCCTTACTATCGCTCTAATTACTCCGACCCCGACGTCCCTGCCGCCGTGCGTCGGAAACCGTATCGACTGACTTGTTAGTGGGTGACGCATACGCATGTGCTTTCCTCCGGAATACGGACGCTCGTAACCCATCGCCTGGATTTTGCGTATGATTTCACGCGACGGGAGGGGAGCTAATCTCGTCAACGCTCATCTTCACGCCGGAAATTTGCTGAATGGGGCGTCCCAATTGCAAGTCCATGATTATGTTGCCTTCTATTACGTCCATCAGGTAGATTCGCGCATCCTCGTAGGTATAGCCGCAGGTGTAGGCTTCTTCCAGCTCGGGGACGGTGGCGGTTATCGAACCGTCTTCTTCGCGTTCGTACTCCGCGATTTCGAGCGCGGCGTTTACGTAGTCCGTCATGGAGAACGAGATTAGCTTTTGGGGGAAGGCGGGCAGGTCTTTCGGGTCTTGGATGTCGTCGGCTTTGGCGCGCTCTAGGTAGAAATCGTACTCTCGCTTGTGGCGCTCCAGCAGCCTAGCGAGCGCGACGGACTCCGCGTTCGGCGGGGCTTGCGCTCGGGTATGCTGTGTGGATGCGGTCATGGTTTACTATCCTAATGGGTATGGGCGGGCGGTATCAAACCAAAAGGTCGAGCGAGGATTGAATTGCGCTTTCGATCCGATCTGTATGATCCGCTTCCCTATCAAGTTGCGCACACGGAATGCCAAGTTCGTTCAGTGTGTCCTGAAAACGCAAGAAACCGTTATATGTTTGCAATTCCGTCCATAGAATGCCGTACTGATCGAGTTGAGTCACATTCGTACCCGACAAAGTGCGCCTATCCCATCCTTGCCTGTTCGCCGGAGCTAGAGTGAATTCCATTCTTCTCTGGATATGCCCAAGTCTCTTATCATCTTTCTGATCAGTCCTACTTTGATGTCCCTGCCGCCGTGTGTGGGAACTGGAATTTTCAGGCCGGTTAGCGGATGAAACATATTCATATGCTGTCCCCCTGGCTGGGGTCCTACGAATCCCAGCGCGCGAAGGCGGCGTATGACCTCACGCGACGGGAGGGGAGCTAATCTCGGCAACTTCGATCTTCACCTCTGGGATTTCGTGTATAGGCCAGCCCATTTGCAGATCCATCATGACGTTGCCTTCTATGGCGTCTTTGAGGTTTTCCCGCGCCTCTTCGTAGCTTTCGCCTTGGGTGAAAGCCCCCTGTATTCCCGGAACGCTGGCGATTACTCCGCTATCCTCGTCGCGTTCGTATACAGCCAGCTCCAGAGCTGCCTGTATGTACTCCGCGAGGGAGAAACCGACGAGTTTCTTGGGAAAGGCTGGCAGGTCTTTCGGGTCTTGGATGTCGTCGGCTTTGGCGCGCTCTAGGTAGAAATCGTACTCCCGCTTGTGGCGCTCCAGCAGCCTAGCGAGCGCGATGGACTCCGCGTTAGGCGGGGCGTCTTCTGCGACATGTCGTTTTACGCTGATCATGTTCCACCTGCCTCAGTCAAACGTCGCTCGAATCGCCCGCTCGATTCGTTCTGCGTGGTCTTTGCTTTCGTCAAGATTCGCGTGCGGGATACCCAATTCGCTTAGGGTATCCTTAAAGCGCAAGAATCCGTTGGCGATTTGCAGTTGAGTCCATAGTATGCCATTGCTGTCGAGCACCGTTTTGTTTTGTTCCGATAGGGTGCTCGCTACAAAGACCCTACTGCCTCGCGCTATCGGACCGTCGCTACTCTCCGGATTGCCTGCCCCCATCAACTTCACTTCGCACCTCGCCCGGCTGCCGTCAGGCGGGAGCAAGTAGTAATCCACTTCTCGGACCGAATCGTCGTCGCTCAGCGAGTCACTGTAGAATTTTGGATCGACCTCCAACACTCTGCACAGGGTTTCCATTAGCGGAGCTTCGACCTGTTTGCCCGTCGCGCTCCACACCCCGCCGCGCCTGCCCGCTCGCCTGACGGCTAGAGCGTTGATTACCACCATTGTTTCGTTCAAGTCTAGGTGAACCGTCACGCCTCTCCAAGTCAAGGACAAGTCAATGCTGATGTCCTCATCGGTCAGAGATTCAAGCAGTTCAATGAACTTGTCAAAGTGTTCCAAGCTTTCGTCGATAACCACTTCCTTCTTAGTCGTCCTGCGCTTGTTGTTAATGGTTTTCACATTCAGGCCGCTGTTCCATGCGAATTCGCCTTTGTCCAGCTCCTCGTCCAAGAAATGTTCGAGGTACCAGTCAAAAGTTATGCTCTCGGTTTCGAACTTGGCGTAGACGACCTTCTGAAAGAACTGAACGGCGTCATCAACGAACGCCGCGTCTATAATGTCAACGATGACGTCGCGGTGGTCCCGCCCGTTTAGGGCGAGCCGTATGATTTCTTCGACTGTCTCTTTGCGAAGAGTTACTGGCATTTTCCAGCTTCCTCTCTGAATTCATCCGCCCCCATGAACTTGATTGTCCTGTCAAATCCGAACGCGCCGCCGAGATTCTGTCTGACGCGGGCGATGTAATCCGCGTTGATTTCGGTCAGGAAGAAATGTCTGTCGGCCCGTATCGCAGCCTTGCCGAGCGTGCCGCTCCCTGCGAACGGGTCGAACACCAAATCCCCTACGAAAGAGTATAGGCTAATCACCTGATCGCACAACCTCAACGGGAACACGGCGCTATGCACCCTGTCGGTCACGGGCGCTATGTTCCAGACGTTTGACCTCTCGAAGTCGTCGGACACCAAGCTTTGGACGATCGTGTCTCGCGCGTATTGCCGCAAGTTCCAATCAATCAGCTTGTAAGACTTTTTCCTATAGACCATCACGTATTCGGTTCGAGCGTTCGCCTTGTAAGTCAGAGGCTTTCGGTTGACCTCGAAACCGGCCACTCTGTTCTTGGCGCTTTTTTCTGGCTTCGCCCAGATGATGTCGTCTATGAACTCCCATCCCATATTTGCGATTCTGGCGTGCAGGTCAAACGGAACAGGGTAACGCCTGCTCGCATATTTCCGACCGGCGCGTGGGACGATGACCGGGGACGTGTTGAGTATGAAGAATCGCCCTTCTTTCGTCACCCGGTGGACTTCGTAGAAGACGCCGTCGAGAAAGTCGAGATACTCTTGATAATTCTTGTAAATCGAGTAGTCGCGCGCGTTGTAGTACGGCGGCGAGGTGAACGTAAGATGCACGGATTCACCAGGCGTATGCTTCAGGATTTCCTGAACATCGCCATGTACTACCACATCCTTCATAAAATCGGGCGAATCGGCGTGCGCGCCGCTCCGCGTCTCGGTTTCGTCCGCGCTGTGAATCTCTTGCCGAACCACATCCCTAATCATGTCGTTGGGGTGGTTGTAAAGCGCGACAAGATACTCTCGAATGTCAGGGTCGCGTCGAAAGACAAGCAACCCCCGAATCGCCTGCATAGCGATTTCGGGGTTGCGGTCTCCCGTATATTTAATCAGGATGGGCTTCAGATGCGAGTTTCTCTTGCGCCCTATGGACGCCATCGCCGCCTTCTTTTCGACAGTGGAAGCGTCACCGCTCTCGAGAATGCTCAAACTGTCCTCGAGAGGGAAATCCGCGAATCCCAGCCTGTCCGCGCCGGCTTTTTGGCTCTGCGGCATTTTGGATTGGTTCCCCAAGTCAGTTTGAGTTGTGTTCCGTTGCGTTCGCCGCTCCCATCCGTTTCAGTATCTCGTTCCTCGTAACGCGGAACCTCTCGGTGATATCGCGCCTGTCCGGACGGTCGCAGGCAAAATAGTCGTGAGCTCCGAGCGTTGTCAAAGTGACCAGCGTCTCCAACAGGTCGGAGTCGTCGGACGCGCGGGCGGTTTTCTCTTTGTCCTCTCTCGTTAGCATATGCCCTCTCTCCTCAGTTCCGATTTTTCGCGGAAAGGCGTCCGCCCTTCTCCCTATTCCCCTAATACGGCACGCTGGCCTTGAAGTCTGTGAGGGCGGCGCTTAGGGACTCGCCGGTCTCGTCGCTGATGGTTCTCTCGGCGCGGATGGCGGAGAGGATCTCGGGGTGGCTGGCGTCCATGTAGCTGTGGAAGGCGTTCTCGAAGGCGATTACGCGGCCTATCTCCACGTCATCCAAGAAGCCGCGGACCAAGCCGAAGATTATCGCCACCTGCTTTTCGAACGGGAGCGGCACGTTCTGGCCCTGCTTGAGGACTTCGGTGGCGCGCTGACCGCGTTCGAGCTGGCGGCGCGTGGCGGGGTCTAGGTCGGCGGTGCCGAACTGGGCGAAGGTCACTAGCTCGCGGTACTGCGCCAAGTCCAAGCGCAGTGTGCCAGCGACCGAGCGCATCGCCCGCGTCTGGGCGGAGCTTCCCACGCGGGAGACGGACAGGCCGGCGTTCACGGCGGGGCGGATGCCGGAGTTGAACAGCTCGGTTTCGAGGTATATCTGGCCGTCCGTGATGGATATGACGTTGGTCGGCACGTATGCGGATACGTCTCCGGCCTGTGTTTCGATGATGGGCAGGGCGGTTATGGAGCCGCCGCCGTGTTGGTCGTCCATCTTGGCGGCGCGTTCGAGCAGGCGGCTGTGGAGGTAGAAGACGTCTCCGGGGTAGGCTTCGCGTCCGGGCGGGCGGCGCAGCAGCAGCGACATCTCGCGGTAAGCCCATGCGTGTTTGGAGAGGTCGTCATAGACGATGAGCGCGTCTTTGCCCTGATCCATGAAATACTCCGCCATGGCGCAGCCGGCGTAGGGGGCGAGGTACTGCATGGGCGCGGGGTCGGCGGAGTTGGCGGCGACTACGATGGTATGCTCCATAGCGCCGTGGCTGTCGAGTAGGGCGACCGTCTGCGCTACTTTGCTCGCCTTCTGGCCGATGGCGACGTATATGCAGATGAGATCTCCGCCGCGCTGGTTGATGATGGCGTCGAGCGCGATGGCGGACTTTCCGGTGGAGCGGTCTCCGATGATGAGCTCGCGCTGGCCGCGTCCTATGGGAATCATGGCGTCTATTGCCTTGATGCCGGTCTGCACGGGGGTATCGACCGAGATGCGCGTGGAGACGTCAGGCGCGACTACTTCCACGGGTCTGGTTTCGGACGTATCGACAGGGCCCTTGCCGTCTATGGGCAGACCGAGCGCGCTGACGACGCGGGTGAGCAGGGATTCGCCGACTGGGACTTCCACGATTCTGCTGGTGCTTCGGACGCGCGAGCCTTCTTTGACGGCGAGCGGGTCGCCCATTATGACAGCGCCTACGGAGTCTTCTTCGAGGTTGAGCGCCATTCCCATGACGCCGCCCTCGAATTCGAGAAGCTCGGTGTAGGCGGCGCCGGACAGTCCATGAACCTGCGCCACGCCGTCGCCGACCTCGATGACGGTGCCCTCGTTGACCGCTTCGAGCTGCTGGTCCCAGTTCTCGATCTGGCTCCGGATTACGGAGGCTATGTCCTGTCCTCTGACCGCCATTTTGGGGCCTCCCTGTGATTAGCCGTTTCGGTGGGTTGTGGTAGCTTTTCCTGATGGTCTTGGCAGTGTGTTCAGGGTTTAGTCACCAATTTGGTTGGTCACCCTTACCCTAGAAGGGAGAGGTGAATTGTCAACCTGGCCCTCTTCCATCATGGGGAGGAGGCGGTTGTCAGCGTCGCTGGGCAAGCTCCCTGTGCATGTTCTGAAGTCTGGAGCGGGCGCTGCCGTCCAGCACTTGGTCTCCGATCCGAATTACCATTCCGCCGAGTATCTCGGGGTCAATGCGGCTGGTGAGCCGAACGTCTTTGCCGGACAGCTGGGCGAGCATGTCGCCCACATGCCGGCGCTGAGAGTCGGTTAGCGTTACGGCGGAGACGATCTCGGCGCGCTCGATGCCCCGATGCGCGTCCAGCATATCTTGGAACACGTCTGTGATGCCGGGCAGCAGGTGGACGAGGTTCCGACTGGCGAGCAGCAGCATGAGGTTGAGCGCAAGCGGGGAGATCGAGTCTCCGAAGCTCTGGCGGACGATTCGCTCCTTCTGGCTGAAGGGGATGCGCGGCGCGGCGAGTGTCTGCCTGAACTCCTCGTTGGTTATGGAGTCGGCTAGCTGTATCAGGTCGTCCAGCCAGCGCTCCAGCTCGCCGCTGTCGGCGGCTATCTGGAACACGGCTTGGGCGTATCTTCTGGCGGAAGCGCCTGATGGCATTGGTTATTCCTTCGCTCTGGTGAACAGTGGTCTGCTCACCCTCACCCTTCGAAGATCCTTTGGCAGCCTCTTACAGTCGCTAGTTTCGGCTGGGGGCGCGGGAGCTTTCTTCCAGCACCTGTTCGATAAGCTCGTTGTGGTCGGACTCGTCTAGGGAGCGGCGTATGACACGCTCGGCGGCAACGAGGGCAAGCCCGGTGAACTCGCGGCGCAGGTCTTCGATGGCGGCGTCGCGCTCGCGCTGGATGTTGGCTTCGGCGCGCTCGCGCTCGGCGGCGATGTCCGCTCGCGCTTTGGCAAGCTCCTCTTCTCGGAAGCGGTCGGCGACCTCTCTGGCCTGCGCGATGAGCTGCTGTCCCTCCTCGCGGGCGGAGGCTAGCTGGTCCTGCATCTCCTCCTGGGATCTGGCTGCCTCTTCCTGAGCGCGCTGAGAGGCTTCTAGGCTCTCCCGTATGCGCTCGGAGCGCTGATCCAAGCCGCGAATGATGGGCTTGTACAGCAGCGCCGACAACACCACGAAGAGGGCGACGAAGCTGATCAGCTGCGTTATCAGTCCCGGAATGTTTATTCCCAAGGCTTCCATGCCTTCACCTGCCTATTGCCGATTTATTCACCCTGACCCTCTCCCTTCAAGGGAGAGGGGGTAGGCTGGCTGTGTTCGTCTCCCTTCGAGGGGGAGTAGTATGTTGGCTGCCCGTCTCTCAGCTAGGGATTGGGGTAGTATGTTGGCTGCCCGTCTCCCATCGAAGGGGAGGGGGTCATGTTGGATACTCTCTCCGGTCGAGGGAGGGGGTATGTTGGCTGTCCGGCCCCAGTCTTCACCTGCCTATTGCCGATTTATTCGCCCTCTCCCCGGCCCTCTCCCTTCAAGGGAGAGGGGGTAGGCTGGCTGCCCGCTCCCATCGAGGAAGAGGGGAAAATAGGCTGGCTGCCCGCTCCCATCGAGGAAGAGGGGAAAATAGGCTGGCTGCCCGTCTCCCATCGAGGGAGAGGGGGGAATAGGCTGGCTGCCTTCGCAGTCCATCGGGAAAGACTCTCTCTTAGACGAACTTGATGATGATGGCGACGACGAGGGCGTATATGGCGATGGCCTCGGCGAAGGCGATGGCCAAGATCATGTTCTGCTGGATGGGGCCAGCAGCATCGGGGTTGCGTCCGAGCGCCTCCATTGCCTTTGCCGCCAGCAACCCGATGCCGATGCTGGGTCCAATGGCGCCAAGCCCTATGGCTAGTCCGGCGCCCAAGTTCAGAATATCTCCCTGCATTGTGCGTTTCTCCTTGATTGCTGCTTGAGAAGTCGATAGCTCTCAATGCTGTAACGCTGTGACCGCAGGCTTGCGGCCTTCGGTGTGAGTCGTCGAATGTGTTCAGTGATGATCGCCGTTGTGCGCCACGGACGCTGTCGCGGCGAACACGAGCGTCAGCATCGAGAAGATGAACGCTTGAACCATTCCCACGAACAGCTCCAAGCCGAGGAACGGGATTATGCCGATGAGGGGAATCATGAAGATCATCGCCGCCAACAGCACCTCTCCTGCGAAGATGTTGCCGAACAGTCGGAAGGTGAAGCTGATGAGCTTGGCTATCTCCGATATGCCCTCGAGGATGCCGACGTATAGGGCGATAGGACCGCCCCTGAAGTTTATGAACTTGCCTATGTGGCTGCCGAAGCCGATTGTGCTGAAAGCCCAGAAGTGAATCATCACCATTGCCACGATGGCGATGGCGAGGGTGGTGTTGAGATCCGTATTGGCGCTGCGGAAGAACGGAACGAGTATTCCGGCCTGCCTGCCCTGCTGTGGATGCTCCTCCCACTCTTCGATGGTGACGTTGGAGCCGACGGAGCCGAAAGGCTGGTAGGCAAGCGCGCCGTCACCCTCGAAGACCTGAACGCTCCTGTGCGAGACGTGGGATATGCAGTCTTTGTATTCGGGGGAGTCGTGGTCTTCGTACTTGTCGCAGTGGTGGTGTTCGATCTCGGAGATGGTTTCGACGCGGCCTATGGTGCCGAATCCGGGCAGTATCCCCAGCCAGTTGGCGGTGAGGATGAACAGGAAGATGGTCATTACGAGCGGGAAGAAGCGGCGTCCGCGCTCTCGCCCGGCGATGCCCTCGGCGAGGCCAAGGAAGAATTCGAGGATGACTTCGACGATGCCCTGAAGCCTGCCGGGAATCTCGGTCTGCTTGCTGCGGACTCGCCATGTGAGGATCAGGAGCGCGACTATGGCGATCCAAGTTGCGAGCATGGTGTTGGTGACTCTGAAGCCGCCGATGACCGGGTTCGAGGTGAGCGATTCGGCGGGTATCTGTATGGCGGCGAGGGGCGCGCCGAGGAATCCGAGTCCGAATGCCTCGCCGAGCGCTCCTCCGAGCAGCGCGACTGCGAATACCACCAACCCTATCGCCAGTATTAGGAGCGCCTTTGGGCTACGAAGCAACTGTCGATTCCCCTGAGTTCGCGTCTGTCAAGCTCGTGTCCGCTACTCCTCCGGAGGCGTCAGCACCGCAATGAGCATACGGTACATCCCAGAGACCGCCAGACCTATCCCCGCAGCCAACCCGATGAGGGTGAACGCGGGGGCTGTTTCCAGCTGCCGGTCCAGCAAGAACCCTCCGGCGGCGCCTCCGCCTATGCACATGGCAACGAACCATCCGATGCCCAGCAGGCGGAGGGTCAAGGCAAGCCTTCGACCGCTCATTGAAGGTCTCCTTTGGAGCTTGTGTAGTATATCACAAGCGAAAAAATAGGGTCAACGAATTTCCAAGAGCGCAGGAAATCGCAAAGGAGCGGTTTTCCGGGAGTGGGGAGTGAGGTCGCCAGCTCCGTTTTCCCTCGCCGGGCTGACGGGGCTGGCAGATCAAGCTCCATGGTCTGGGCGCGCGGGGAACGCCGGCGCGCCCAGTGGACTAATGGCTGTGGCGTGGGGACGCCAGCGCGGGCAATGGCCTAATGACTGTGGCGCTGGGGACGGTCGCCTTCGCCGAGGTCTTCGAGATCGAGGCTGTCTATGAAGTCGGTAAACGCCGACAGGCGCTTTAGCTCTTCTTCGCTCGGCTCCCTATCCTGCGGCTGATCGGCGCTGTCCTCGGTGAGGGTGGCCTTTCCGGTCTCCTGGTCCATGCGGACGGACGCCTTATCCACCACGGACTCGTTGGCGTAGATCGGCGCTTGGGTTCTCACGGCCAGGGCGATGGCGTCCGATGGGCGGGAGTCTATCTCGGTGCGGCCGCCGTTGTGTGAGAGGACGATCTTGGCGTAGAAGGTGTCGTCGCTGAGGTCGGAAACCAGTATGTGGCTGACCTCGGCGCCGAGCGAGGCGATGACCGAGCCGAGCAGGTCATGTGTCAGCGGACGAGGCACGCTCAGGTCCTGGAGCTTGAGGGCGATGGCGTCGGCCTCGTTGGCGCCGATCCATATGGGCAGGTAGCGGTCGCTGCCCTTCACCTTCAGAATCACGACCCTCTGATAGTTCGTCAAGCTAACGCGGATACTGTCTATCGACATCTCCCACATGGGCCGTCCCCTTCCTGATTGACTTGCTTCAATTCTAAGTTTCGCCCCGTCGAGTGTCAATGTGAATGAAGGGCGAGTTTAGCATGAGTCTTGCCCTGCGGCTGTGGCAGCTTCACCAGAAGATACGACCATCCTGATGTGTTTGTCCAGTACGGAACGGGGCATCTTGATGCGCCTTTGGCAGCCGAGGCAGCTGATGCCGATGTCCGCGCCGAGCCTGACGACCTTCCAGTCGCTTCCACCGCAGGGGTGTTGCTTTCGCAGACGGACGACCCATCCGAGCGCGTACTGTCGAATCACCACTCTCTGCCCTCGGCGGCTAGTACGCGCTCGATGGCGTCTCTGAGGCTGGCGGCGGCGGATCTTGCGGCGGGCGCGAAGTCGGCGGGGTCGGACGATGCGTAGGTGATCCCCCTGGACGAGCTGATGATGAGGTTGGGCGCGCGTCTGTCGAGGCCCTGGCGCAGGCTGGCTTCGAGGTCGCCTCCCTGCGCTCCTATGCCGGGTACGAGGATGGGCATGTCAGGGCAGCGGCGGCGCACGCTGCCAAGCTCTTCGGGGTAGGTGGAGCCGACTACGACGCCGACGTTGCCGCGCGTGTTCCACTCCGCCGCTCTGAGCGCCATCAGCTCGTACAGGGGAACGCGCTCGCCGTCTTGGAGGGCTGTCGGGATGTCCTGGAACTCGGCGGCTCCAGGGTTGGACGAGCGGCACCAGATTATGACCCCGCGGTCCTCGTATTCGAGGTACGGCTCCATGGAGTCTGCGCCTCCCCAAGCGTTCACGGTGGCGGCGTCGAACCCCCAGACGTCGAACAGCGCTCTGGCGTACATGGCGTTGGTGGAGCCGATGTCGCCGCGTTTGCAGTCTGCGATGAGAGCTGCATCGGGGGCGACGTTCCTTACGTGGTCGACGGTACGCTCCAGCGCGCGCAGGCCGGGCAGTCCCTGAGCTTCGTAGAATGGGAAGTTGGGCTTGTAGGCGCAGACGAGATCGGACGTGGCATCTATGATGGCGCGGTTGAATTCGGCTATGTCCGGAATGGGCATGAGGGCGGGGTCGGGGTCTAGTCCGATGCAGACGAGGCTGCGGTTTGCGGCTGCGGACTTGTGGAGTTTGCGGGCGAATCCGGGCATGTGTCGGCTGGGGCCTTTCCCTCGTCAGCCCATCGAGGGGCGCATTCCAGAGGAAGATGCGCCGCAAGATGGGCAGATCGGCTACGTTCATACTAGATTTTACAGTATGATCCGGGCGAATGTCGCTCATCATCGCGCAGGAGAGAGAGCTGCGAAGGCGCAATTTTCTAGAAATGGGGAACGAGAGCATGGCTCGATCGCGCTCGCCTGATGATGGGCGGTCTGCTGATCGTGACGGTCGGGGAACGGAGGAGCCGATATGGGGGGCGCGCCCTTGCTGATGGATGTCTATGACAGGCTGCTGAAACAGTACGGGGCGCAGGGGTGGTGGCCCGCTCGGTCGCCGTTCGAGGTGATGGTCGGGGCGGTGCTGGTGCAGGCTACGGCGTGGAGCAACGCGGAGAAAGCCATCTCCAATCTGAGGGCGGCGGGGGCGCTGTCGGCTTCGGCGATCAGGGGGCTGGAAGTCGAGGCGCTGGAGGAGCTGGTTAGGCCCTCGGGGTTCTTCAGGGCGAAGGCAAGGAAGCTGAAGGCGCTGTGCGAGTTCCTCTGCGAGAGGTACGGGGACGACATCGCATCTATGTCGATGGACGGCACGGAGCGGCTGAGAAGGGATCTGCTGGGCGTCTACGGCGTTGGGGAGGAGACGGCGGACGATATTCTGCTGTACGCGCTGGGGCGTCCGGTGTTCGTGGTGGATGCCTACACGCGCAGGGTGTTCGGCAGGCTGGGCTTCGACGAGGCGGAGGCGCGGTACGGGGAGTTTCAGGCGCTGTTCCACGAGCGGCTTTCGCGTGACGCCGCGCTGTACAACGAGTACCACGCGCTGATCGTGCGCCACGCGAATTCTACGTGCAGGAGCAAGCCGCTGTGCGAGGGGTGTCCGCTGTCGGCAGAGTGCCCGAGGGTGGGGGTCTAGGGAGCTGCGAGGATTCTCATGTTCTATCCGTCTTACAGGGCGTCTCACAGCGCGTCTCACAGGGCGGCGCAGCTTCCAAAGGCGCAAGCTGCTTCTCCGCAGCGGCGGGCAGCTGGCGGCGGTCGGGGATGAAACTCGTTATCAGCGCTTCGAGCATGGGGTTGCGATTGTCCTCTCTGCCGCCCACGTGATAGAAGTGTTCTCGCGTAAGCGGGTCGAACTCTGCCCACAGCTTCTCTAAAGATATGTTCTTTCTGAACTGGTTGCCGCTCCACGTGGAGAGCATGAAATCGCATGGGGCGGAGCGCAGGGAATTCGCCAGCTGCTCTTCGCGCTCCTGATTCCAGATGCCGAAGTAGTCGGCGTGGCGGTCTATGTATGGAGGGTCGCAGTAGATCAGGTCGCCGCTTCGCGCCGATGCGATCGTGGCGGCGAAGTCCTGGCATTCGAAGCGATAGTCTCCGAAGCGGATTATGTCCGCCACAGCTTGGACTTGGTTGGCGATCTTCGTTATGTACGGCTTGGCGAAGCGGCTGGGCTTGCGGCAGAAGGGAACGTTGAACTCGCCCTTTCGGTTGAATCGGATCAGCCCGTTGAAGCAGGCGCGGTTCAGGAACAGGAAGTCGAACGGGTCTCCGTATCTGTTGAAGCGGTCTCGGACGGCGTAGTAATGCTCTCCGCCTGCGCGCAGCAGCTCTGCGCCCTCTTCTTCGAGAAATCGGCGCGTGGAAGCGGACGTGACTTCGCCTTCGGCGACGGCTTCGTAGAATCGTATGAGATGGGGGTTGGAGTCTGCCAGCAGCGCGCGCTTGGGGCGGATGTTGAACGCTACGACGCCGGATCCCATGAAGGGTTCGATCCACGTTCCATCGAAGTCGGCGGGCGCAGTTTGGCGTATCCACGGAACCAGCTTGGTCTTGATGCCCTGACACTTGATGGGGGGTACGACTGTTTTGGGTGCGTTCATCTTCGAGGGGCTACGCGAACACGAGTATGCTGTTGGACTTGATTACCAGATAGATGTCCTGGTCGGGGCGGAGGGCAAGCTCGGCGGCGGCGGCGGGGGTCACCTCCACCACGAGGGGAACGCCGAGATCGACGTGGACAAGCACACGGCCGCCGGCGTCGCGCAGCTCGCGGACGACGGCGGGAACGGCGTTGCGCGCGCTGGTCATGGGCGGCACTCCCAGACTCAGGATTATGTCCCCCGCCCCGATGGATATGGATGCCAGATCGCCGGGCTGTGACAGCGTGGGAGGACCCACCAGCAGCGCGTCCCCAACGCGCAGGGCGGACGCGCTTTCGCAGCCTCCGGAGTCCACCACTTCGGCTTCGAGTATGTTCTCCAGCGTTCCGTAGTCTGCGATGCGCGATACGCCCGGGTGCGCCAGTATCTCCGGCGTGGGGCCGTGGGCGATCATCCTGCCGCCGTCGAGCGCATAGGTGAACGGCGCAAGCGCCAGCACCTCCGAGAGTGAATGGGACACGAAGACCATCGACACGCCGAGCCGCTCGGAAACTCGGTTCAGGTGCAGCAGGATGGAGGCGCGGTAGGCGGCGTCGAGCGAGGCTAGAGGCTCATCGAGCAGCAGCAGGCGGGGCGAGATGGCGAGGGCGCGCGCCAACGCCACGCGCTGACGCTCGCCGCCGGACAGGTTCGCCACTCCTCTATCCATGAGGTGGGAGAGTCCGAGCAGGTCTGCCAGATCGTCTGGGGCTGCCAGACGCTCGGATTCGGGGGTAAGCCTGTATCCGTATGAGATGTTGGCGCGAACACTCATCTGGGGAAAGAGCGCGCCATGCTGAAAGACGTATCCGAAGCGCCGCTTTTCGGGCGGCAGATCGACGCGGGCGCGAGAGGAGTATACGAGGCGGCCTCCTGCGCGAATCTCTCCGCAGTCTGGGGAGATCATGCCGGCTATCGAGTCGAGCAGCGTGGTCTTGCCGCTGCCGGACGGACCGAACACAGCCGTAATGCCGGACGGGAACACGCCTTCGCAGTCCAGCGTAAATGCGTCGTAGCTCTTGGAGACGCGGAATTCGAGGAATGGGGGCGCGCCACCCTGCGGGGCGGTCTCGGTCATCATGTCTCTCCACGTCTGGGAAGTGTCAGCAGCCAGTTGTGCGCGGCGATGGTGGCGACTGCCAGCGCAATCGAGACGGCGACGAGCGCGAGCGCCTCTTCGTCACGTCCAAGCTGTACGCTCTCGTAGATGGCGAGGGGGAGGGTCTGCGTCCTGCCCGGGATGCTGCCGGCGACTACTATGGTCGCTCCGAACTCGCTCAGGGCGCGCACGAAGCCGAGCAGGACGCCGGCGAGCAGTCCGCGATACGCGAGTGGGAGCGTCATGGTGAAGAACACCCGCAGCGGGCCTGCGCCGAGACTTCTTGCCGATCTCTCGATACGCTCGTCGACTCCGTGCATGGCGACCATGAACGCCCTTGCCATGAGCGGAAACGAGATGACGGCGGCGGCGAGGGCGGCGGCAGCCCACGTGAACAGGATATCGACTCCCAGTACGTCGGCGGCGAGGCGACCGATGGGGCCGCGCCTACCGAGCAGCAAGAGCAGCATGTACCCGATCACCACCGGCGGGAGCGCGAGCGGCAGAGACGCGAGGATGTCGAGCAGGAATCCTCCTCTGATTCTCTTCTTGACCACCAGCCAGCCGAGCGCGAGGGCGAGGGGCAGGTTGACGAGCGTAGCGGCGACGGCGACCTGAAGCGTGATGGCGAGTGTCTGGAGCATACAGCGATTCTACTCGTCGCCCATCAGAAATCCGAATCGGGCGAATACAGCCAACGCCTCGTCAGACGACAGGAACTCCATCAGCGACGCCGATTCGGGGTTGTCGGAGGCGCGGATGGGGGCTGCCACGTACTCGATTGGGGGGTGGAGATCGGGGGGGACGGCGAAGGCGACGCCGAGCTCGGGGGCGGTCATGGCGTCTGTGCGATAGACGAACGCGGCGTCTGCGTTGCCTGCCGACACAACCGCGAGAGCTGCCCTGACGTCGGGAGTCTGGATCGTCTTGGGAAGCAGCGCGTCCCACAGTCCGGCGGAGCGGAGCGCATTCTCGGCGTACCACCCGGCTGGGCCGAGTCCGGGGTTGACGATTGCGACCGTCTCCACTTCGGATTCGGTGAGGGAGTGGAGCGACGTCACAGGGGCGGCGCCGGGCGGGGTGACGATCACGAGCTGGTTGCCGAACAGAATGGCGGCGCTGTCGGGCGCGACGAGTCCTTCGGATACGAGCATCCGCATCGGCGGCGATCCGGCGGAAACGAACAGGTCGGCTGGCGCGCCAGCCTCGATCTGCCGCGCCAGCGCCAGCGATCCGCCGAAGCTGACGTTCACGGATACGCCGGAGCGCGCTTCGTGGAGATCCGCCAGATGGGTCATCGGCTCCTTGAGGCTGGCGGCGGCGAACACGAGCAGGGAGGCGTCAGGGTCATCCGCGCAGGCAATGGCGGCAGTGACGAGGGCGAGAGTCAGGATGCGCAAGGCGAGAGACGGGGACGCTCTGCCGCGCCGCGCCGCCATAGGCGCATGGGTGTCTACGTGGCTCATGTGGCTCACTCTCTCCATATTCATGTCATTCATGTCCCCGCGGCGCGCTCACGTCGAGAGCCGCGCCCGCGCAGGACTGGGACAGACTGGATCGGGTTCGGTTTACAGCGCAACGGGTGATGCTGTACCTTGCGAGGCGCGGCGATCTGGTTTTCAGTCATTGTCTCGGAGGCGTATGTTGAGCTTCAATCAGCGTCCTGACGTCGTTGTGGTCGGCGGCGGCAACGCCGCGCTGTGCGCCGCGCTCGCGGCAATCGAGCAGGGGGCGAGCGTCCTCGTCTTGGAGAAGGCGCCGGAGTACCTGCGCGGCGGCAACTCGTACTTCACGGGCGGGCTGTTCAGGTTCGCATACGAGGGCATAGAGGACGTATTGGCGCTGCTTCCGGAGATGTCGGAGGAAGAGAAGTCTGCCATAGACGTGGGTTCGTACACGCAGGGCGCGTTCTACGGGGACGTGATGCGAGTGACGGAGGGGCTGTCCGATCCCCAGCTGGTGGAGACGCTCGTGTCGAGGTCTCAGCCGACGATGCGCTGGCTCGAAGATCAGGGCGTCCGCTGGATACTGGCGTATGGCAGACAGGCGTTCAGGCGCGGGGGCGTTCTCAGGTTCTGGGGCGGGCTGATCGTGGAGGCGGTCGGCGGCGGCAAGGGGCTGTCCGACAGGCAGTTCGAGCTGGTGGAGCGGAAGGGCGGAACGGTCATCTACGGGACGAAGGCGAGCGCTCTGAGGACGAACCGCAAGGGCGAGGTGACGGGGCTGACGATCCGAGACGCCGATGGATACCGCGATCTGGAGTGCGGAGCGGTGGCGCTGGCGTGCGGCGGATTCGAGGCGAACGCGGAGATGCGCACGCGCTACCTCGGTCCGGGCTGGGAGCTGGCGAAGGTGCGCGGAACCAAGTTCAACACGGGCGACGGAATCAGAATGGCGCTGGACATCGGGGCGCAGTCTTTCGGCCACTGGAGCGGCTGCCACGCGGTGGCGTGGGACCTCAACGCGCCGCCGAGCGGAGACCGCAACATCGCCGACCTGTTTCAGAAGCACTCCTACCCGTTCGGGATAGTCGTCAACGTGGAGGGGCGGCGCTTCGTGGACGAGGGCGCGGACTTCCGCAACTACACCTACGCGAAGTACGGCAGGGAGATACTGTTCCAGCCGCAGATGGCGGCGTTCCAGATATTCGACCAGAAGACGAAGCATCTGCTCAGGGACGAGTACGACATTCCGCAGGTGTCGAAGGTGGAGGCGCGCACGATAGAGGGGCTGGCGGACGGTCTGGGTATCGAGCGCGAGGGGCTGATCAACACGGTGCGGGAGTTCAACGCCGCCGTGCTGGACGGCGATTACGACCCCACGGAGCTAGACGGCAAGGGTACGGCGGGGATCGAGCCGCCCAAGTCGAACTGGGCGCTGCCGATAGACTCGCCGCCGTATCTGGGCTTCGCCGTCACGTGCGGGATCACGTTCACGTTCGGCGGGCTGAAGATAGACGGCGAAGGGCGCGTTCTGGATACGGAGGACGTGGCGATTCCGGGCCTGTACGCCGCCGGCGAGCTGGTGGGCGGGCTGTTCTACCATAACTACCCGGGCGGATCGGGGCTGATGGCTGGCTCGGTGTTCGGCAAGATCGCGGGAGAGGGCGCGGCGCGGCACGCCACGCGCTGACGGCGTGGCGCAATATCCGCTGCCTGCGCGGGGCTGTGGGAGGCTTCTATGAACTCGATGCCGAAGCGTCACGCTGCGACAGACGGCATCCGTTGCCTATGCGGGCTGTGGGGGCTATTATAGTCTCCATTATGAAGATGTCTGTGAACAGTGGAACGGCTCTCGGCGTAATGGGCGCGTGGGAAGTGGTGAAGATCGTGTCCCGACAGTCCGGGGCGTGGGCATGGTCGCTTCTGGACTTGCTGCCGCCGTACTACGTGACGGAGGGCGCGCTGGTGCGCAAGGAGATCGCGGAGGACGGCGCGCTGCGCCTCGTGGTCAACGGCGCGCGGATCGAGGTGGACGCGGACACGTTCCAAAAGCTCGCGCTTGGCGAGCGGCTGAGAGTCCGCTGCACGCGCAAGGCGAGAGCCATCAACATAGACCGCTACGTGAGCTGAAAGCGCGCGCGGCGCGCCGTTCTGCGCTCCCCTTGCCTAACCCGCATGGGTAAGGTACAGTACGCTTGACTCCGAGGCGGCGCGCGGGATGGGATCTTTACGTCATTTCCAGCGTCTTCTTCTCAGGGGCAATGAGCTGGCCCAGCGATTCGAGAGAGCAGGAGGACAGACATGACAACCCAGTCCGTGCTTGGCGCGAGCATAAAGCGCCGTGAAGACCCCAGACTGATCACCGGCAGAGGCACCTACGTGGACGACGTGCGCTTGGTCGGGATGCTCAACATGTCGCTGGCGCGCAGTCCGCACGCGCACGCGCGCATCAGAGGAGTCGACACGTCAGCGGCGGCGGCGGCAGATGGCGTGGTGGCGGTCTATACCGGCGCGGACCTCGCGGATCAGCTCGGCTCGCTTATCTGCGGCTGGGTGGTGCCGGATACCAAGGAGGTGCCGCACCCGCCGCTGGCGGTGGACAAGGTGAGATGCGTGGGCGATGCGGTGGCGGCGGTGGTCGCCACCAGCCCACAGGCGGCGGCGGACGGCGCGGCGCTCATCGAGGTCGATTACGACGTTCTCGATGCCGTGGTCGACATGGAGGCGGGCGTGCAGGACGGAGCGGCGCAGGTTCACGACGACGCGCCGAACAACATCGCCTTCGAGTGGGAGGTGGGCGGCGGAGACTTCGACGCGGCGGCGGCGAGCGCGGATGTGCGCGTGACCGAGCGCATCGTCAATCAGCGTCTCATCCCCAACCCGATGGAGCCGCGCGGCGTGGTCGCCGACTTCAACCCCGGCACCAACCATCTGACTGTCTATACGTCTACGCAGATTCCGCATCTGGTTCGGCTGCTGCTGGCGCTGGTCACGGGTCACCCGGAGCATCAGATCAGGGTCATCGCGCCGGACGTGGGCGGCGGGTTCGGCTGCAAGCTGTACCTGTACGCCGAGGAGGTCATCGCCTCGGTGGTCGCCAAGCATCTGGGCAGGCCGATCAAGTGGATCGAGGGCAGGCAGGAGAACTACCTAGCCACCACGCACGGGCGCGACCACGTGGGCGAGGTCGAGATCGTCGGGGACAGGGAGGGCAACGTCAGCGGGCTTCGGACGGACGTCTACGCGAACATGGGCGCGTACCTCTCCACCTTCGCCCCCGCCATTCCGACCTACCTGTTCGGGCTGATGCTCGTAGGTCCGTACAAGATAGACAGCGTACAGTGCAAGGTCACGGGCGTGTTCACGACGACTACGCCGGTGGACGCCTATCGCGGAGCGGGGCGGCCGGAGGCGACGTATCTGGTCGAGCGGATGATGGACCGCTACGCCGCCGAGATCGGGATGGACCCGGCGGAGGTGAGGCGCAAGAACCTGATTCCGCCGTTCGAGGACGGATACGAAGTCGCCACGACCGTCATATACGACAGCGGCAACTACGAGGCGGCGCTGGACCTCGCGCTGGATCTCGTGGGGTACGAAGACTTCCGCGCCGAGCAGGCGGCGGCGCGCGAGGCGGGCAGGCATCTGGGCATCGGCCTCTCTACCTACGTGGAGATATGCGGCATGGCGCCGTCTGCTGTGGCGTACACGCTCGGCGCGCGCGCGGGTGTGTGGGAGAGCGCGCTGGTGCGGGTGCATCCCACCGGCAAGGTGACGGTGTTCACCGGCTCATCCAGCCACGGTCAGGGACACGACACCACGTTCGCGCAGCTGGCGGCGGCAGAGCTCGGGGTGGCAGTGGAAGACGTGGAGGTGGTTCACGGAGACACGGACAAAGTTCAGATGGGAACCGGCACGTTCGGCTCGCGCAGCGCGGTATGCGGCGGAAACGCCATACACATGAGCATCGAGAAGATACAGGACAAGGCGAAGCGGATAGCCGCCAACCTGCTGGAGGCAGCGCCCGAAGACGTGGTGGCTGAGAACGGCCAGTACTTCGTGCAGGGCGCGCCCGCGAACGCCAAGACCTTCCAAGAGGTCGCGCTGGCGGCGTACTGGTACGAGAGCCTGCCCGAAGGGACGGAGCCGGGGCTGGAAGCGGTGAGCATATTCGATCCGCAGAACTTCACTTGGCCGTTCGGCACTCACATCGCCGTGGTGGAAGTCGACGGCGACACGGGCGAGGTCGAGCTTCAGAAGTACGTGGCGGTGGACGACGTCGGAAACGTCATCAACCCGATGATCGTGGAGGGCATGGTTCACGGCGGAGTGGTGCAGGGCGTGGGGCAGGCGCTGACGGAGGAGGGCGTATACGACGAGTCTGGGCAGCTGGTCACAGGCAGCATGATGGACTACGCCATCCCGACGGCGGACTCGGTGCCATCCATCATCACCGCTCGGACGGAGACGCCATCGCCCACGAACCCGCTGGGTGTCAAGGGCGCGGGCGAGACGGGAACCATAGCCGCCTCTCCCGCCGTGATGAACGCGGTCATAGATGCGCTGTCGCCATTCGGCATCAAGCACATGAACATGCCAGCCAAGCCCGAAAAGGTGTGGCGGGCGATGCAGGGCTAGATCGGCTTGCGTACATGAACGCCCACTGACCCCAGAGGCACGCCAAGCTGCGGGTCAGTGGGCTGAACAGCAGCCGAATCATCGCGGCGGGAAAGTGTGTACTCGGCACTGGGCAGAACATTTCTGACAGCTGCGCAAACCCGACCTGCATACGATACCGTCGGCAAGAGACATGACGCTGACCGAACGGGGACGGCATCCTGAGATGGGGTCTCTCGACGCGGGCTATCTGCAAACCGTACCCTACACTCACCGCAGGGCTTTGGGGCAGTTCTTCACTCATCCCGCAGTCGCGCGGTTCATGGTTCGGTGGATTCTGGAATCGGGCAAGGGCGGCATCCACGACCCCGCGTTTGGACTGGGCGCTTTTCTGGACGCCATGCCCGCAGACGCGGACGCTGTCTTCACGGGCAGCGAAGTCGATCCCAAAGTCCTGAGCTACTGGCGAGGTTGCGCATCCAGTCGCGGAGCGGACGCGCGCGAAGAAGACTATCTGCTCTCTTGGGGCCGGAAGTTCGGCAACATCGTGTGCAACCCGCCGTACATGCGCTTTCAGAAGTTCACGAACAGGGAGGCTGTACTCGAGAAATTCGAGAGAGAGCTGGGCTTCAGACTGTCGGGCTACACCAACGCGGCGTCCGCTTTTCTGCTCAAGTCTCTATCCGAGCTTGCGCGGGGCGGAAGGCTGGCGTACATCATGCCGCTGGAATTCCTGAACACGGGCTACGGGGCGATGGTCAAGGAGCGGCTGATAGCCGAATGCCACCTGGAAGCGATAGTCAGGCTCGATTGTGAGAAGGACGTATTCCCGGATGCGACGACTTCCGTCGGGATCATCCTGTACGATAGCGCCAAGAGGTTCTGCGGCGTGAAATTCTTTAGGGTGAAGTCCCTAGACTCGCTCGACTCCATCTTGGAGGGCGCGCCCACGTCGGAAGCTCCCCACTCCAACCTGAACCCGAAAGCCAAGTGGCTGCCGTACTTCGAGGACGATTCGCCAATCGTCAACGCCGCCGAGACAGTCGCGCTCGAACACTACGGAAGATTCATCAGGGGCATAGCCACGGGGGCGAACGGGTTCTTCGCGCTCAGACCGTCCCGCGCAAGGGAGCTGGGACTTGGCGAAGACGAAACGACTCCGTGCATTACCAAGAGCGCGCAGATTCGGACTCCGTTCTTCTCCGATGAAGATTACAACGGGCTGGCGGAGCGCGACGAGCGGGCGCTTCTGTTCGATGTCAGCGGACAGCCGTCCGAGGAAGCCAGCGCCTACATACGGTTCGGAGAGGGCGAGGGGTACAGCCAAAGATTCATAACTCGCAGCCGAAACCCTTGGTACAGCGTCGAAAGCCGAGAGCCGTATCCGCTGCTGGTGGGGGTCTTTTCGAGGTTCGGATACAAGATCATACGGAATCTGTCCCGCGCATTGAACCTGACGTGCTTCCACGGCTTTCAGCCAAACACGAACGGCGCGGAATACGTGGATCATCTCTTTCTGTACTTCTCATCCCAAACGGGGCGGGAGATCGTATCCCTCTCCGCCAGAAGGTACGGCGACCGTCTGAACAAATTCGAGCCGAACGATCTGAACACTGCCCTAGTACCGTCTCCGCAAACGCTGGACGCGATACCGTCCGAGCGCATGGAGGAAGCATTGGATCTTATGAAGGAGTCCGGCGCGCCGCCCGAATACGTCGAAACTTGGTTCGAGGGCTTGAAGCGCGGTGACGCGGCAGAATATGATGATGCCAGAGTTCATCGAGCGGACCGAGCGGACGGGAAGGCGCAGTGGCGGCTACGGAATTCCACATAGACATCAGCCAGATAAACACCGGTCAGCGCTTCATACGGCAGGCCGAAGGCGAGCGGCATGGGTGGAGGCGCAGCAGACACGCGGCGCTTTTCAGCGCCGACGACGTAGTCGCGCTGTCCGGCGAGCGGGAGACAGACGGGTCGTTCGACGACGCAGCCAGCCTTCGCCAAGACTTCCATGAAGGCCGGTTGGGGAACGATGACATCACAGACGACGTGGAAGACGTCGAGCGTCTGCCGATCAAGCCGGAACGTGTCTGACCCCGACCCCATAAGGGAGATACTCCGCGAGCTGGACGAGCGCGACTACGTGGCGGATCCGTCTATCGCCACGTCCATCTACATGGCGCGCGCGCTGGAGCGTCCGCTGCTGATCGAGGGGCGCGCCGGAGTGGGCAAGACGGAGATCGCCAACGTCATGGCGCAGCTCATGGACACGCGGCTTATCCGCCTCCAGTGCTACGAGGGTCTGGACGTCTCAACCGCGCTCTACGAGTGGAACTACGCCAAGCAGCTTCTGTGGATCAGGATGGACGAGGGCAGCGGGCGCACCTCCGAACAGCGCGAGGAGCATATCTTCAGCCGTGATTTCCTGCTGGAAAGGCCGCTGCTGTCGGCGCTGACGCAGCCGGACAAGCCGCCCGTTCTGCTCATCGACGAGATAGACCGCGCCGACGAGGAGTTCGAGGCGTTCCTTCTGGAGATACTGTCGGAGTTCCAGGTGACCATCCCGGAGATGGGGACGGTCAGGGCGAAGCATCGTCCGCTCGTCATCCTCACGTCCAACCGCACGCGCGACCTGTCGGACGCGCTGCGCCGACGCTGTCTGTACCTGTGGATAGACTACCCGAACCTCGAAAAGGAGCTGCGCATAGTGCGGCGCAAGGTCGAGGGCATAGACGAAAGGCTGGCGCGTCAGGTGTGCAGGTTCGTCGAGCAGGCGCGCGAGTCTGGGCTGGAGAAGGCGCCGGGCGTTTCCGAAACCCTAGACTGGGCTAAGGCGATGGTCATACTGCACTATGACCGCCTCGACAGGGGCGCGGTGGAGCAGACGCTGGGCGCGCTGCTCAAGGACGCCGACGACTTGGATCGCTTCCGAGACGAGGCGATCGAGCGGATCGTGAATCTGGTCGGGGACTAGAGCGGGGCGCGGCGGCGGCGGATCGTCGGGGCGCGCTGTCGTCTGCTGTGATAAGCTGTCGTTCCAATCATATTCGTATTCAGAGGTGTTCCATGCCGTACATGACGGGCAAGCGCGCTTTGATGGAGATGCTGAGAGCGGAGGGGGCGCGGTATATCTTCGGCAACCCCGGCACCAGCGAGGGGGCGATCCTAGACGCGCTCGAAGACTATCCCGACTTGGAGTACGTCCTGACGACTCAGGAGGGGGCGGCGATGGGGATGGCGGACGCCTACGCGAGAGCGACGGGGCAGCCGTCTTTCGTCAACCTTCACATAGAGACTGGGCTGGCGAACGGCATCAGCCTTCTGCACAACGCCAAAGAGGGCGGCACTCCGATGGTCGTTACGAGCGCGAACAAGGACGTGCGAAAGCTGGCGGAGGGGCGAACGCAGCTAGACGAGATGACGAGGCTGTTCACCAAGTGGAGCGCGGAGGTCACTCACCCCGAGCAGATCCCCTCGGTCGTGCGCCGCGCGTTCACGGAGGCGAAGACGCCTCCGACTGGGCCCGTGTATCTGGGCTTCTCTGCGAACGCGCTGGACGACGGGGCGGACGTGGAGATAATGCCCTCCGCTCGCGGCTACTTCAGGACGGCGCCGGACGCGCAAGCCGTCGCGGACGCCAGCGCCATGCTGTCCGTCGCGGAGAACCCCGTTATGATAGTCGGCGACAGGCTGGCGCAGTCGGGCGGCGTGGGCGAGGCGGTGGCGGTGGCGGAGACGCTCGGGGCGAAGGTGTTTTCGTCCGCGTACTCGGAGATGAACTTTCCCACGCGGCATCCGCAGTTCATGGGGCGCTCGGCTCCGGTCTCGCCGGCTGGCAGGAAGCTGTTCGCAGGCGCGGACGTGGTCTTGGCGGTGGGAACCAACGTGTTCAGCGGCTTCTTCCACTTCTCCGGGCGCGCGCTTGGGGCAGGCGTGAAGCTGATACACATGGATCAGGCATCTCGTGAAATCGGCAAGAGCGAGCCGACCGACATCGGCATCATCGCCGACCCAAAGACAGGTCTGGCGCGCCTTGCCGATGCGCTGGAAGCTGACATGAGCGGGGGAGACGTGGAGGCGGCGAAGGGACGCGCGGCGCGTCTGGCAGAGTGGAGCGCGGCGGCGAGGGCGGCGGAGCGGCGGCGGCTGGAAGACAGGTGGGACACGTCTCCAATGTCCGCAGAGCGCATGATGTACGAGGTGAGCCGCGCGCTGCCGCCCGACGCACTGATAGCGGACGACTCCGTGACGACTCGGGACGCCATTCACGCCGCGCTCTCGTTCGATGAGCCGGGTACGGTGTTCGGCGAGCGCGGCGGCGCGCTGGGCTGGGGCATGGGCGGAACCCTAGGGCTGAAGCTGGCGAATCCGGACAGGCCGGTGGTCGGCGTCATCGGGGACGGAAGCGCGATGATGACCGTTCAGGCTCTGTGGACGGCGGCGACATACGACATCCCCGTGGTGTACGTGATCTGCAACAACCGCGCCTACCGCATTCTGAAGCTGAACATGAACGTGTACAAGAGGGATATCCTCGGGGAGGAGAGCCCGAGCAGCAAGTACATGGCGATGGATTTTCCGATTCCGATGAACATTGCGGGAATGGCGGAGGCGATGGGGGTCTATGGGCGGAGCATCGCCGACCCGTCTGAGATCGTCCCCGCCATGGATGCGGCGCTGGAATCGCGCAAGCCCGCAGTGCTGGACGTTTCGATAGACGGGGCGGTGTAGCGGAGGGCGAGGGGTTCGATCTTCACGTTTGGATCTTCACATGGGCGAACGGGATTCCGCAGATACTCATTCCGTCCACCCTGTCTGTCTGCGTGCGGATTCGGGACGGCGCATCGTGAGGCGCGCCCGATGGCGAGACCGCGCCGCTTGACCGTGCAAGCGTCACAACAGTATAGTACGCGGCGAATCGGGGCTTCGGAGTGGGCGTCTCGTATTTCACAGTTCTGCGCATTGGAGGGTCAGGGCATGGCGTATGGAAGCGGCGATTTTCAGTACGAGCTGGCAGAGGGCTGGGGAGACCTGCCCGATGGCTACGAATGGAACCAGGTGGCGGGGGTCGCGGTGGACAGTGGCGACAACGTCTACGCCTACAACCGAAGCTCCCATCAGGTGATGGTGTTCGACAGCGCGGGCGGCTTCTTGGGCGCGTGGGACGAGACGTTCGCCAATCCGCACGGCATCCACATCGGCCCGGACGACAGCGTATACCTTGCCGACCGCGACGCTCATCTGGTGAAGAAGTACACGCTGGACGGCAGGGAGGTTCTGAGGATCGGCACGGGCAGAGCCTCGGAGACCGGCTACACCACGAACGCGGAGCCGGTGCCGAAAGCAGCCGGGCCGTTCAACCTGCCCACAGGGATCGCCGTCTCGAACGAGGGCGACATCTTCATCTCGGACGGCTACGGCAACAGCCGCGTACACAGGTATGACGCCACCGGCTCGCTGATACTGTCGTGGGGGCTGCCGGGCAAGGTCAACCCGGGGGACTTCCACCTGCCGCACGGCATCGGGCTGGATCACGACGGCATGGTGCTGGTGTGCGACCGCGAGAACGACCGCGTGCAGGTGTTCGACCAAGATGGGGAGTTCCAAGAGATGTTCACGGGCTTCAGGCAGCCTACGGACCTGCACGTGGGGCCGGAGGGCGAGATATACGTCCCGGAGCTTCAGGGGCGGGTCACGATAATCGACAGCGAGGGCGAAATACTGGCGCAGTGGGGCGGCGAGCGCTCGCACGATGCGGGGCAGTTCTGGGCGCCGCACGGCGTGGCGGTGGACTCGCGCGGCGACATGTACATCGGCGAGGTGCTGGAGGGGCAGCGTCTTCAGAAGTTCGCGCGGATACGCTGAAGGACCGCGTACACTGCGGACGAAAGCCACTGCGGACGAAAGCCGCAGCGGGCGAAAGCCGCAGCGGACGAGTACGGGGATACTGAGCGCCGCTTCCTGCGCGCGCCAAGCCGACGTCGAATTCGAGAGCGGTACAACGACCGCCCTATGGACACGATAGACCAGATGCGGGGCGGCGTTGGCAAGCGTCTGTGCTATGCAAACTTGATTGCGACCTAACCTTGTCAGTGAGAGAGGAGTGATATGGTAGACATGAATTTCGTCAGCCGGACGCTTTGGACGGGCGACAATCTGGATATTCTTAGGGGCATGAACTCTGAGACCGTCGACCTGATGTATCTCGATCCGCCGTTCAATTCCAACCGAACTTACTCCGCCCCTGTGGGAAGTAGGGCGGCGGGCGCGGCGTTCAAGGACACATGGACGCTCTCGGACCTAGACGTTGCTTGGATGGGGCTGATAGCCGATGAAGAACCCGCCATTGCGAACCTACTCAATACGTCCAGCCTTACGCATGGCAAGGGTATGCAATCTTACTTGACCATGATGGCTGTGCGCCTACTCGAAATGCGGCGCGTTCTCAAGCCGACTGGCAGTATCTATTTGCACTGCGACCCTACCGCAAGCCACTACCTCAAGATTCTCATGGACGCAATATGGGGGCAAGGTAACTTTCGGAATGAATTGGTCTGGCACTTCCCGGACAATTTTCAAGGCAATGTGAAGCGATTCGCTAACAACCACAACATCATCTTCTTCTATGCCGCCGCTCCGTTTACGTTCAATCATGTTCGCATACCACTGGATAAGCCTAGAAAACGGGGGGGGCGCATATGGAGCAAAGAGCTAGGGAAAGTAGTCCCTGAACGCGGACCAGATGGTAAGCCTGTCTATCGGACATACTATGACAAGAAAGCGGATGATGTTTGGACAATTGGGCAATCATCTGTCACTAACCCGCAATCCAAGGAGCGCGTAGGCTACCCGACACAGAAGCCACTCGCACTGTTGGAGCGGATCATCGAGGCGTCTAGCAACGAGGGGGATATGGTTCTTGACCCCTTCTGTGGGTGCGCCACAGCCTGCGTAGCGGCTGAGAATCTGGGCAGGCAATGGGTGGGGATTGACTTGTCCGAAAAGGCCGTAGAACTGGTGAATATACGCCTTGCCGACACCATGGGCAGTCTGTTTCACAACCGCCTAGTTACGGCGAGAACCGACATACCACGCCGCACGGACATTGATTCACCCAAGAACTACCGGAAGAACAAGCACGTTCTCTACGGGCAGCAGGAGGGCAGATGCGGAGGCTGTCGGACTGGATTTGAGTTCAGGCATATGGAAGTTGACCATATCATCCCACAGGCGCGGGGAGGGACTGACCATGTGGAGAACCTGCAACTGCTCTGCGGTCATTGCAACCGAATCAAGGGGGTCAGGCCCCAGGAATACTTGGCTGCCCGACTTCATGAAATGGGGGTAGCGATTTAGCGTCGTGTCAAGTTTGCCGTATAATTCCCTTTGCAAACTCCTCATCACCGAAACATCGAAAGTCAAGGAGACCACACATTGAACGGAGACCAAGCAGTAGCGAAGATTCTGAAGAAAGAGGGCGTGGAGTGGATAGCGGCGTTTCCGGCGCAGAGCCTCATAGACGCCTGCGCAAGAGAGGGCATACGCCCCATCCTGTCGCGGCAGGAGCGCGCCGGGGTCAACATGGCGGACGGGTTCAGCCGCATCAAGAACGGCAACACGATAGGCGTGTTCACCATGCAGACAGGGCCCGGCTCGGAGAACGCCTTCGGCGGGGTGGCGCAGGCGTTCGCTGACTCTGTGCCTATCCTGTGCCTGCCGGGAGGTCAGCCTTCCGACCGCCAAGACGTCCACCCCAACTTCGAGGCAGTCAAGAACTACGCGGGCATCACCAAGTGGATGGCGCTGGTCAACGTGGTCGAGCGGATCCCGGAGCTAATGGGCATGGCGTTCAGCCAGCTGAAGCATGGGCGGCTAGGCCCGGCGCTGCTGGAGCTTCCGCGCGACGTGATGATGCGGGATATTCCCGATGCGCTGGTGGACGGCTACAAGCCGATCAAGCCGTTCAAGTCGGGCGCCAGCCCCGAGGACGTTCGAGATCTGGTGAGCGCGCTTCTGGCGGCGGACGCTCCGGTGATCAACGCCGGGCAGGGCGTGATGTACGCGGAGGCGACGGACGAGCTGGTGGAGCTTTCCGAGCTGGTCAACGTTCCGGTGATGACCACGCTGGCGGGCAAGAGCGCCTTCCCTGAAGACCATCCCCTATCGCTGGGAACGGGGGCGTCTTCCGGCACGCTGATGTGCCAGCGCTTCTTGGAGAAGTCGGACTTCGTGCTGGGCATGGGAACCAGCTTCACGATCTCGAACTTCAACGCGCCAATGCCCTCGGGCGTGGCGATAGCCCACTCCACCAACTGCGCCGAGGACGTGAACAAGGACTATCGCGCGGACTACGGCGCGGTGGGAGACGCCAAAGTGGTCTTGCGGCAGATGATCGAGGAGGCCAAGAGCCAGCTCGGCGAGCATGGACGGGGCGACGTCCACGGCGCGCGCGACGAGATCGCAAGGGTCAGGGCGGAGTGGATGGCGGAGTGGTCGCCGTCTCTCGACTCGGACGAGGTACCCATCAGCCCGTACCGCGTGTTCACCGAGCTGATGAAGGCGGTGGACGTTCGGGAGACGATCATAACGCACGACTCCGGCTATCCGCGCGAGCAGATCGTACCGTTCTGGCCAGCCGTGACGCCGCGCAACTATATAGGCTGGGGCAAATCCACTCAGCTGGGATACGGACTCGGCTTGGCTCTAGGCGCGAAGATGGCGCAGCCGGAAAAGCAGGTCGTCAACGTCATGGGAGACGCCGCGTTCGGCATGGCAGGACTGGACATCGAGACTGCCTCTCGCTCGGAGCTCCCGATTCTGACGGTGGTTCTCAACAACGGCGTGATGACCCACTACTACGACCACATGCCATACGCCACGGAGCGCTGGAACAGCAACGCGCTGGGCGGCGAGTACGCAGAGGTGGCCAGGGGGCTGGGCGCATACGGCGAGAAGGTCAGCGACCCAGCGGAGATAGCGCCGGCGATTCAGCGCGCGCTGGCGGCGAACCAAGAGGGAAGGCCGGCGCTGCTGGAGATGAAGTCGAAGGAAGAGGAGAACATTTCGAGGTACTGGCGGTAAGCGGGGAGCGTACAAGGCGAGACGAAAGGCGGGGGCGGGCATTTGGGGCCCGCCCTCTTCGCGTCGGCGATGGTCACTCCGACGGCGGCGTCTTCCCATGAGACGCGCCTGAGACGCGGAGCGCAGGACGTCTTCCCAAGCCTCGCGCAGATATCCACGCTGGAGCAGCTGCCTCTGCGTCGCCATCCTGCCCATGCGCGTGTGGAAGCGTCCCAGCGCAAGCGTGGCATACAATCCTGACGGCGCGCGCGCAGGCGTCCGCATCCGGCGCGCGCGCGTGGAAGCGTCCCAGCGCAAGCGTGGCATACAATCCTGATAAGCGCGTGCGCGCAGGCCTGATAGCGCGTGCGCGCAGGCGTCCGCATCCGGCGCGCGCGTGTGGAAGCGTCCCAGCGCAAGCGTGACATATATAATCCTGACGGCGCGCGGCTCCGAGATCGGACTTGTCATTTTCATCCTGCATCGAAGAGTATGGTATAGCCTTCATGTCCCATAGACTCGTTCGCCGGTGGAATCGCGCCCACGTCGTTCTGGCGGCGGGGTTCGTCATGCTGTTCTTCAGCGCCGGCATGAGGTTCGCCTTCGGGCTGGCGCTGGCGCCAATGACCGAAGACCTGAGTCTGAGCAGGTCGGGGCTGTCATCTGCGCTCACGATGTTCATGCTCGTCTCGGCTTTTGCCATGCCAGTGGTGGGGCGGCTGATAGACAGATACAGCATCCGCATGGTGATGGCGACGGGCGCGCTCATAGGCTCGGCTGGGCTTGGGCTGATGGGGGGCGTCAACGCGGCGTGGCAGGTGTTCGCGCTGTACGGCGGGCTGTACGCCATCGGCTTCGCGGCTACGTCGGTCGCGCCTGTCAGTGTGCTGATGAGCCGCTGGTTTCCGAACAGCGCGGGCTTGGCGTCCAGCGTGGCTCTTACGGGCAACGGCACGGGGCAGCTGGTGATCATCGCGCTGCTGTCTTCGTCTCTGAAGACGATTGGCTGGCGCAGCATGTACGCCATTCTGGGGGCGGTCAGTCTCATCGCGGTTCCGGTGGCTCTGCTGGCGGTGCGCTCTCGCCCGCCGAGCGGCGATACCGCTTCGGGGGAAGCCGGACGGAGCGAGCGGCAGGAGCGGAGCATCCGGCCCGTACTGTCTTCGATGGACTTCTGGATGCTGATTGGGCTGTACTCGGTTTGCGGCGCGCAGGACTTCTTCGTGGCGACTCACGTTGTGGCGTTCGCGCAGGATCAGGGGGTGAGCCAAGCGTTCGCGGGCAACATGCTCGCGTTCATGGGGGTGGCGGCGATGGCGGGGGTGCTGGCGGCGGGGGCGATGGCAGACAGGATGGGCGCGAAAGTCCCAACCCTGCTGTGCTTCGCGCTGCGGGTGGGGCTGTTTGGGTTCATCCCGTTCTTTCAGAGCGCGGCGGCGATTGCGGCGTTCGCGCTGCTGTACGGGTTCAGCTTTACGATCACCGCGCCGCTGACGGTGGTGTTTGCGCGAAACGTGTTCGGGGCGTCCAAGCTCGGCGCGGTTAGCGGGCTGATCAACATGGCGCATCAGATCGCCGGCGGAGCCGGGGCGCTGGCTGGGGCGATGATCTTCGATGCGACGGGCAGCTACGACGGGGCGTTCTTCCTGATGCTTGGGCTGACGGCGGTCGCGGCGGCTGCCACGTTCGCGGTGCGCGAGAGGCGGCGGGACGGCGGGCTGGCGCTAACGTCCGACGGCAAGCGGGCCATCTCCTGAGAAGTCGGAGAGGCGCATCCCGGCTCTTTCCACGTGGCGGCGGATGCGGCGGAAGCGGATCAGGGGGAAGTCGCTCGCGGTGAGGATCTTATCCGCTCCGACGATGCTTGCGACGGCGGCGAACACGCTGGGCGTGTACAGAAACGGGGATGCCGCCGTGTCGAACCAGACGTTCGACAGCGCATCTCGCACCTCCGGCATCAGCGCGTAGAAGGGCAGTCCGCCGCCCCAGTGGGCGCACACTATCCTGACGTTCCGATAGTCGCGCGCAGCTTCTATGAGGCGCATGAGGGTCTGCGGGGTTGCCGTACCCTTGCCGGGGTAGGCGTGGCCTACAGGCTCGGAGGAGTGGGTGGTTATGACGAGGGAATGCGCGTCTGCGACCTCCAGGATCGGCTCTATGGCGGAGTAGTCCAGCCTCTGCGTGTCGGGATGCAGCTCTCCGATTCCGCGAGCGCCCAGCCGCGCGCAGCGGTCCACCTCGTTGGCGGCGGCTGCGCCCAAGCCCGGGTTCACGGAGCAGAAGGGGACGATTCTGCCCGGATACCGCGCCGCCGCCTCTATGAGGTAGTCGTTGGACTCGCGCGCGAGTCCGGCGTCCGTCCAGCCGATGCCCATTGCCACCGAGCGGTGGACGCCGTCCTGTTCCATCGCCTCTATCAGGTCTTCGGCAGACGCCATCTTCGCCTTTGGGTCGGCGAACAGCTCGGACAAGGTGGCGTCGCGGTCGAGCCAAATCTCGCGCCGCCGCCGAACATCGGGCGGGAATACGTGTGTGTGGAAGTCGAAAGCCACGTCTCTACTGCGCGGTCATTCCTCCGTCTATGACGAGCTCCGATCCTGTCATGTACGAGGACTCGTCAGACGCGAGGAACAGGATGCCGCGCGCGATCTCCATTACGCTGCCTATCCGACCCATCGGAATGCGGTCGAGCATGAATCTTCGTCGCTGCTCGGTGTTGACCCCCGCGTCCGTCATGGGGGTGTGTATGAACCCCGGATGCACCGAGTTCACCCTGATGCCGTCTTTGGCGAGCTGGACGGCGGCGGACTTGGTGAAGATGCGCGACGCTCCCTTGCCGGCGTGGTATGCGGTGGACCCCGAACTGCCGACGAGTCCGTAGATGGAGGAGATGTTGATTATGGAGCCGCCGCCGACGGCGCGCATGTGGGGGATGGCGTGCTTGGTTCCGAGGAATACGCCCTTGGCGTGGACGTCCATCTGCCCCTGCCATATCTCTTCGGTGGTCTCCTCCACGTTGGGACGACCGCCGGTTCCGGCGTTGTTGACGAGGACATCGAGGCGACCGTAGGCGTCGATGGTGGCTTGGACGGCTGCCTTCCAGTCGGCTTCGCGGGTGACGTCCAGCCTTCGGAAGGCTGCGTCGTGGCCCTCCTCGCGCATCTGGGCTGCTGTGCGCTCGCCGGACTCGACGTCTATGTCGGTCAGCATCACCTTCGCGCCCTCCTCGGCGAACAGCCAAGCCGACGCGCCTCCGAAGCCCATCAGCTCGCCCTTGACCCCGTGCGCCGCGCCGGTGACGAGGGCTACCTTGTCTTGTAAACGCATAGCTGGATACTCCTTTCAGTCTGCTCAGTCCGCTCAGTCCGCGCGCCCCTGCGCTCGCGTCTGGGGCGGCAGGTGTGAGGAGCGGGACTGTTGGCTGGGGATGATTATAGCAGTTGTCCGCGTTGGGGGTACGTGCTAAAGTCGGCTCATGTACGAGGTCCGCTTAGACCGTCGGCGGGGCGGGTTTCTCAGGGTGGCTCGACGCTGGGCGTGGACGCTGACGGTTCTCGTAATCGCCGCGGCGCTGGTGAGGCAGATGCTGATTCTGGATCGAATGCTGATCTACTTTCCCGAAACCGGTCTCACGACGACTCCGGCGGACGTGGGGCTGGCATACGAGGACGTGTTCCTGAGCGCATCGGACGGGACGCGCATACACGGCTGGCACGTTCCGGGCGAGTGCGATGCGACGGCGCTCTGGTTTCACGGCAACGCGGGCAGCATAGGCCACAGGGTGGAGAACATCCTGATGATGCGCGAGCGGCTTGGCGTGGGCGTGTTCATCATAGATTACAGGGGGTACGGTCTGAGCGAGGGCAGGCCGTCCGAGAAGGGGCTGTACATGGACGCGGAGGCCGCTATCGACCACCTCGTTTCGGACAGGGGGCTGGACGCAGAGCGCGACGTGGTGCTGTTCGGTCGCTCGCTGGGCGTGGGGGTGGCGGTGGAGATGGCGACTCGCCACAGGGTGAGAGGGGTGATCCTCGAATCGGGGTTCAGCTCGGTCAAGGGCATGGCGAAGGTGACGCATCCGGGCGTTCCCTCGTTCTTGACGCTGCCGTTCATCGAGGCGCGTTACGACTCCGAATCGAAGATCGGGCGCGTTCGGTCGCCGGTGATGATTCTGCACGGCGACCGCGACGAGATCGTGCCGTTCGAGATGGCGGAGCGGCTGTACGAGGCGGCGTCCGAGCCGAAGCGCCTGTTTCGGATTCGAGGCGCGAGCCACAACGACACGGTGGCGGTTGGGGGCGAGGCGTACTTCGATGCGCTGCGGAGTTTCATCTTCCAGCGTTGACTTGCGCCACACGCGAATATAGGGTGTTTGGGATGATCTCAGTCACTAAAGGAGAATGACATGGAGTTTGGATTCGGAGCGCCAAGCCGCGGGCCGCTGGCTTCGGTGGAAAACATGGTGGCGCTGGCGCAGAAGGGCGAAGAGCTGGGTTTCGAGATAGTGACGGTCAGCGACCATATCGTGGTGCCGAACGACATCGACTCGATCTATCCGTACAACGAGACGGGCGAGTTCACCAGCTCGCAGTCTGGGGAGTACATGGAGCAGCTGACTACGATCGGCTATCTGGCGGGCGTCACTTCCAAGATAAAGCTGCTGACTTCCGTGATGGTACTGCCGCATCGCGCCCCAGTATTGACGGCGAAGATGCTGGCGACGATAGACGTTCTCTCAGGCGGGCGGCTGATAGTGGGCTGCGGCGTGGGCTGGATGGAGGAGGAGTTCGAGGCGATCGGCGCGCCGCCATACGCGGAGCGGGGCGCGGTGGGCAACGAGTATCTGCGCGTGTTCAGGGAGCTGTGGACGAGCGATACGCCCTCGTTCGAGGGCGACTACGCCAGCTTCTCCGACATCGCCTTCGCGCCCAAGCCTGTTCAGCAGCCGCACCCGCCGCTGTGGATCGGCGGCGAAAGCCCGCCCGCGCTGCGAAGGGCAGGGCAGCTGGGAGACGCATGGTATCCGATATGCAGCAACCCGCGCTTCCCCGTTGGCACTCTCGAACAGTTCGCGGGGTACAAGTCCAGAGTGCTGGGACACGCTGAGAGGGCGGGCAGAGACCCGGCGCGCATGGATTTCGCCTACAGCGTCAACTGGTACGATGACACCCAAGCGCAGGTGGTCGATGGCGAGCGCAGGCTGCTCACGGGGACGCCCGACGTGGTGGCGGACGACATGAAGCGGCTGGAGGAGCTGGGCGTCAATCACCTGATGCTCAACTTCCAAGCGGCGGGGCTGGACGATACGGTGGCGCTGATGGAGCGGTTCGCGGAGGAGGTGAGGCCGCGGGTCTAAGGGCAGCGGCGCGGCGGGCGAGCGGACAGGAGGGCCCGGGTGAAGACCATAGTTCTTTCCGACCACACTGGCGACATGATCGCCAAAGAGGACGGCAGGAGTGGGCGGGAGTACGAGGACGCGCTATCGAGGTACGAGCGAGACTCGAAGCGCAGGAGCGAGCGCGCGCGAAAGGTGTACGATGACGCGCGCGCGAAGTACGAACGCAGGATGAAAGTGTGGAGATCGAAAAGTCGGGGGCAGAGGTACGCGCCGCGCCTGTTCGTCATTGCGATACTGGTCGCAGCCGCCGCAGCCGCAGGCTTTTGGAACGAGCTCTTGTCGGATCCGGACATACTCGGAGAGTGGGCGCTGGCGGCGCCGTCCATTCCCGCGGCGCTCGCGCTCATGCTGCTGCTCTCCTTTCCCCGCGCGCCGAAGCCTCCATCGCGCAAGCGCATCGAAGGCAGGCTGCCCAAGCCGAAGAGACCGACGCAGGCGGCTTCGAGCAGCGAGCGCAGGGTGTGGCAGGCTGGCAGCGAGGGGGAGCGCAGGGTGTCGGAACACCTGTCGAAAAGGCTGGGCGACGAGTGGACGCTGCTATCCGGCTATCGGGGGCCGGGCGGCGAGATAGACCGGGTTCTGGTGGGGCCGCTCGGCGTGTGCGCGCTCGAAATCAAGTACAGCAACGGCACGGCGTTCGTCAATGGGGACGAATGGAAGCTCGACAAGTACGACAACTACGGCAACCTAGTCGAGTCTGGAACGCCGCTGGAGGATCGGGGCGGCAGATCGCCCAGCGCGCAGGTCAACGGGGCAGTCGAACATCTCGAAGCCTTCCTGCGCGAGCGCGCGCCGCGCCGAGCTTCGAGGCGCGGCGGGCTGCGAATCAGCCGCGCCGTGATACTGTCCCATGACAAGTCGAAGATCGGTCGAATTCGGGGGCAGACAGTCGATCACATCGGGACGCTGGACGGGCTGAGCGTGAAGAAGCTGTTTCCCGGACCCAGCGCGAACCTGAATGCGGCGGCGACCAGCGCCCTGTCGAAGCTCATCCAGAGCAGCCACGAGCGGCACGACAGCCGGCGGAACGAGCGAAGCGGACGCGCCAGAAGGCGGCGGCGCACAGTATAGCTCGGACGGGCGGCGGTCACGGCGGCGCGCCCTCGCATTCTGTCCATCACCTGCGAGAAAACCGATTCCTACAGAAAGGCGGGCTGCTCGACGTCAGCATGGCGAACGAGGGACGCAGACACATCACGACATCCGAACGAGGGGCAAGGGCAGCTTGGCGACGCTTCCCAGCCTGAACATACCGAGGACGCCAATTCACTCACAGACAGAGGAGAGCGCATGAAAGCCGTTTACATGACCGAGCATGGGGGCGCGGATGTACTGCGCTACGGGGATCAGCCGGAGCCGGAGATCGGCCCGAACGACGTGAAGGTGCGCGTGCGCGCGGCGGCGCTGAATCGGCTGGACGTGTACACCCGCGCGGGCGTGCGCGGAACGCGGCGGCGCAACTTCGACAGCCCGCACATTCTGGGGGGCGACGCGGCGGGCGAGATAGTCGAGGTTGGGTCGGAGGTCAGGGGGCGCAAGGCGGGGGAGCGCGTGGTGGTCAATCCGCGTATGACGTGCAGCCAGTGTAGATACTGCTCTGCGGGCGAGGATGAGTTCTGCGAGAACTCGGGGATGCTGGGTTCTTCTCGCAGCGGCAGCTACGCGGAGTACGTGGGCGTGCCGTCCACCAGCGCGCTGGCGATACCGGACAGCCTCTCCTACGAGGAGGCGGCGTCTCTGCCCACAGTGTACCTGCCCAGCTGGACGATACTCGTTCGCAAGGGGGCGCTGAAGTCTTGGGAGACTGCGCTGGTGCTGTCGGCGTCTGCGGGGGTCGGCACGGCGGGGATACAGGTCGCCAAGCGCGTGGCGGGCGCGACGGTGATCACCACCACCAGCACGGCGGAGAAGGCGGCGCGGGCGGCTGAGCTGGGCGCGGATCACGTGATCGACTACTCGGAGGAGGACATCGCCGAGCGTGTCAGGGAGATAACAGACGGGCGCGGGGTGGACGTGGTGCTGGACCACGTGGGCGCGGAGTTCTGGCCCGCCGCCACGAGGTCGCTGGCGGTGGGCGGGCGCTACGGCATCTGCGGAGTGACTACGGGATACCGCGCCGAGCTTCAGATGGGGATGATGTTCACGCGCTATCAGACAGTGTTCGGGGTGTTCATGGGGCGCAAGGAGGATATGCGCCAGATAGTCGAAATGGCGGGGCGCGGACGCATACGGGGGATCATTCACCAGACGTTCCCGCTCGAAGACGCCGCGCGAGCGCACGAGGTGATGGAGAGCAGGAACTTCTTCGGGAAGCTGGTTCTGACGGCTTAGCGCTGACGTTCGAGTGAACGCCAAGGCTATTGGCGGAAGCGCGAGCCAGTCTGGGACACGTCGCCGGCACAGGAGCCAATGACACTGCTGGCGTCTATTGGCGATCCCATGCTGGCGACGATGAGAGCTATCGCTTGGCGGCGAGAATGTTACGCTCGCTCGCGCTGATCGCTCCTAATCCAGCGCGCCCTTTGGCCACGGGGGCTGCGGGCTTTTGATCTCGCCCACGTAGGTTCGGCTCCCGAACAGGGATACGAAGCTGTCGAACACCTCGACCGCCTCTTCTTTGGGCGGGATGAAGGTCTTCATGTAGGCGGTGTGGCCGTTCTCGAACAGGAACGTGGGCGTTCCGAAGATGCCGTTCTCCTGAGTGGTAGCCGCCTCGTGGTCGGCGACCACCGCGGCGAGGATTTCAGGGTCGTCGAGGTCTTTCTTGAATCGCTCGACATCGAGGCCCGCCTGCTCGGCTATCTCGATTAGCGGCTCGTCTTGGTTGAGCGGCACGCGCCCGCCGGCGTGTCGCGCCGTAAGAAGCGCGAGATGGAAGCGGTCGAACGCCTCCGCGTCGCCCTGTCGCTTGGCTGCCTCGCCCGCCACAGACGCCAGAAGCGCGCGCGCCTCGCGCAGGTCCTTCTGCTCCCAGACCTTCCAGTCGGGGCCGCTCCTGCTGTTGATCTGTTCGAGCGAGAAGTGTCGCCAGTTGATGTCCAGATCGTCTCCGTACTCCGCCTTTACCTGATCCAGCCACACGGCTGCATTGTAGACCCAGGGTCAAGCGTAGTCGAACCAGACATCGACCTTTACTTGGTCTGCCATAATTCCCTCCCGGTTGGTTCGCTAATGGGCTGCCGATAGATGGATTGTATTATGTTATCGTGTGGCGGGCAACCAAATCGGGAAAATACATAAGATTGCGAAAGCGCAATCTTCAGGGCAAGCCGCCGCCCCGTATATGATCCGAGAGCGGACTTTTGCGATTCTCCACCTACTCGTTCATGCGGCGGAGCATCGGCAGCAGCTCAGGTATGCGCCTGCGTATGATATCCCAGACAGTATCTTCGTCTATGCTGAGGTATCCGTGAACTATGCGATTGCGGGCGCCGATTATGCCGCCCCAGTCTATATCGGGGTTGGCGGCGCGGACTTCATCGGGAATGTGCGTCGCGGCTTCGCCAATGAGCTCGATATTTCGCAGCGTGGCATCGTACCTGAGTCTGTCGGCGAAGAGCTCGGCGCGCTCCATGCCGCTCGTGTACTCCAGCGCGGTCTCTCCGAATCGGATCATGTCTCGCGCGTAGATTGTCCAGTCCTTGCCCCTTCGTCCCACGTCGGATATCGGACCTTTCACTATGTCTTCCTCCACATACGGGCGCAGCTCGCTTCTCAGCACCTCTTCCGTCGCCAGATCCACCGAGCGCCCGAATACGGATTCGAGATAAGACTGCGCTTCGAGGCTGCGGATCGAGCTAGACGGGCGGTCGAACTTCGCCAGAAGGTCGACGTCGCTGCGCTCGGTGGCTTCGTCTCGCGCGGTGGAGCCGAACAGCGCGATCTCCACTATGCCGAAGCGTTCCGCAAGCGTCCGCCTATGCTCGCGGAGCAGTCTCAGCGCCTCGTCCCTGCTGGGCATGTCCTTCGCCTCTCGGTTTGGATGTTTCCCCCATTGTAACGCAGATAGCCAAGCGTTCGATGCGCTATCATATATCGCGTCAGTCAATCCGTCGGAGGCAAGCGACTTGATCAAACATTTCTCGGTACTCTACGTTGGCAACATAGATCTGGAAGACGTGGGGATAGACGGCGCGCCGGCGGACGGCAGGCGCTACCCCAGCCACCGCTTGGCGGAGAGCCTGGACACGGCGGCGCAGGCGGCGCAGCTGATGGACGAGCTGGGCTTCTACGCGCTGTGGATGGCGGAGCATCACTTTCAGCGCGAGGGCTACGAGTGCATCCCCAACATCATCCTGCTGGGGACGCATCTGGCGGCGCGGACGGCGCGGCTGAAGTTCGGCTGCGCGTTCAACATAGTCCCGATGTGGCATCCGCTGAGGCTGGCGGAAGACTACGCGCTGGCGGACATCCTGACGGACGGGCGCATCATCTTCGGGGTCGGACGGGGCTATCACAGCCGCGAGGTGGAGACGTTCGGCGCTCCGGTGATCGACAACGACGCGAACCGCGAGCTGTTCGAGGAGCAGATGGAGGTTATCTTCAAGGCTTTCAACGAGGAGAGCTTTTCGCATCGGGGAAAGCGTTACACGATTCCGCCCAAGGTGGAGTATCGCGGGTACGACCTAGAGGATGTGACGCTGGTTCCGCGTCCGAAGCATCTTCCAGTCGAGATGTGGCAGCCGATAGTGAGCGGGCGCACGATAGACTTCATGGCGGAGAGGGGCATAAAGGGGGTGGTCGCGCTGACGGGCGAGACGCTGGTCGAGGGGATATTCGAGCGCTTCCGTGAAGCCAATGCCGAGCGCGGGCGGGATCTGGCGCTCGGCGAAGACCTGGCGCTCGGACTCGGCTTCTATCTTGCCAACAGCCAGCGGGAGGCGATGGAGCGTCTGCGTCCATATCACGACGAGCGCTACAAGTGGTTCGCGCCATTCGGGTTCGTGCGATACGCGGACGAGCTGGGGCGCACGTGGGGGACGCCCGGCGCGCCGGCGCGGACGCCATTCATCGAGGACGGGGTTCAGCAGAAGGCTTGGGTATGCGGCCCGCCGCAGGACTTCGTCGCCATGCTCAAGGACGTGGAGCGCAAGTATCCCGGCCTCGAACACGTGATTCTGCACTGGGCGGAGGGTATGCCGCGCGATGAGTTCATGGAGCAGATCAGGCTGTTCGCCGCGGAGGTGATGCCGCATTTCGGGGGTGAAGAAGGGTGAGAGAGGCTTCGTCTCTGAGAGAGCGTCTGCGAGCGCAATGGTCGGAGTCGGTCCATAACTGGATTGGGCAGGATCAGCGCGTCAGAACGGGGATGCTCGATTCGTGGATGCTGGACGCGCTGGGAGACGTTTCGGGCAGGCGCGTCATCGACATTGGCTGCGGCGAGGGCAGGTTCAGCCGTGCGCTGGCGGAGCTTGGGGCGGAGGCGACGGGGGTGGATCTCACCGAAGGGCTGGTCGAAAGGGCGCGCAGTCTGGCGGTGGGCGGCGAGCGCTATCTGATCGGCGACGCCGAAGATCTGGCAGGCATCCAAAGCGACAGCTTCGATCTGGCGGTGTCTTACATCGTGCTGGTGGACCTGCTCGACTATCGCGCCTCTATCAGGGCGGCGTTCAGGGTTCTCAGGCCGGGCGGTCGATTCGTGGTATGCAATGTCCACCCCATGCGGAGCGCGCTTCCGATGGGGTGGATCACTCAGGGCGGCAGAAAGCTGTTCTACGCGCTGGACAGGTACACGGACGAGGGGCCGCGTGAGTTCACGTGGTGGGGAAAGGCTTTCGTAAACATGCACCGGACGCTGTCGAGCCAAGTATCGGCGTTCTTGAGCGCCGGGTTCGTTCTGGAAGGGCTGTCGGAGCCGACGCCCTCCGCCGAGCAGCTCGCAGAAAACCCGGCTTTCGATGACGAATACCGCGCTCCGAACTTCATCATCTACGAGCTGCGGAAGCCGCAGGGGTGAGCGGGGCGGGCAGTCACCCAGTCACCCTTCCTTGCCGCTGTTTACGAGGCGCTCGCTGACCACGCCCATCATCACGATGAACAGCGGGTTTATGAGCGACCAGTAGTTGAGGCGGGTTTGGCTTTGGCCTTCGTCTCCCACTGTGAGATCGTCGAACCAGTTCCAGAAGAACCAGATCGCCAGCATCAGCGTTGTGTAGAACATGAGCATGGCGCAGACGTGGCGGATATCCACTTCGCCGCGCTCTTCGGACTCTTTTCTGACGTGAAAGGCGACGCCGATGGCGACTATGACTCCGAAAGCCATGAACCAGTTGAGGGCGCTCCAAACCTGGCCTATGTCCACGCTGTCCTCGTAGAACGGGCTGAACACGAAGTTGATCAGCACGGCGAGGCCGATAATGCCGACTATGACTCCAATGACTCTTCTGACTGCTACCATGAGGCTGTTCTCCAACACAGGGGCTGTTGCGCGCGCGCTAAGGATGCGCGCACGCAAGAGATGTGAACACACGGCGGCGGTTGGAGTAAATGGGGTTTGGGGTCATACTTGGGGCTTTGCCGCCCTGCCGCTACACCACCTCCACTTCGTGGCGGAAGACCATGTTGTTGCCGTAGCCCATGCCGTCCCACTTGTTGGGGAACTCCATGGGCTGGGTCTCTCCCCTGTCGTTGGTGGCGCGGGACATGAGGATGTAGCGTCCGGGCGCGGGGATCGTCCAGTCGCACTCCCAGCGCGTCCACGAGTAGCCGCTGCGCGGGACGGTGACGCGCGCGTCCGTCCACGTCTCGCCGCCGTCCAAGCTGACCTCGATTCGGGTTACGTCGTTCTCGCCTGACCACGCCGCGCCGGACACCACATAGTCGCCAACCGGCACTTCGTCTCCGGGCGCAGGGTCGGTGATGATGGACTTGACCTTCTGCCCTGTGAGGTAGGTGTAGAACTCGTCGGCGTCCGGGCCGTTCATCACTCGGTAGCGCTCGATCTGATAGAAGCCCTCGAACTCGTGGTCGAGGACGTGGACGCCCACGAGCCACTTGATGGAACACATGCCGTACCATCCTGGCACGACCAGCCTGAGCGGGTAGCCGTGCAGGGGGGTGAGCGGCTCGCCGTTCATCTCCCACGCGAGCATGGTGTCGGGGTGGAGCGCCTTGCTCATGGGAAGGCTGCGCTCGTAAGTGACCTCCGCCGGGTCTCCGACTACCTCATCCGGGCCGTGGTCTGCGCCCTCGAACAGGACATTCACGGCGCTGGGGCCTATCTCTGCCAGATTGAGAACGTCCGACACCGACACGCCGACCCACTCGGCGTTGCCCATGATGCCGTGTCCGGTGACGCGCTCCATGACGGATCGGGTCTGCTTGACCCAGTATTCGGGAATGGGGCCGTTGCCGCAGCACTCGAAGGTGGCTTGGTAGCGCCTGTGTGGGAGCTGCTTGATCTGGTCGAGAGTCATCGACAGGCTGCGCGCGACCTCGCCGTCGACGGCGAGGCGGTACGAATCCGCGTCTATCTCGGGCGCGCCCTTCCAGTGGTTGCGCACGTAGAACAGGTCGGTGGGCGTGACCGCCGACTGGAGCGACCTAGGGGGCGCGGCGAACGACCTGCCTCCTGCGTTGGTGGGTATCAGCTGCGGCTGCGGGTCGGTCTGGGGGGGTGTGGTCGCCATGTGTAACCTCTGCGTGTTGGGCTGGTAATAGTTCACCGTAATTTTACATAGATGTCCACAGATGCGCAGGATGGGCTGGGCGGCGGCGTCTCGGTCCGCGCCGATCCGTCGGGGTCTGCGGCTTGGAGATCGCCAATAGAGATTCGCGTCAGTCCAGATACGTCGTCTCCAGCTCGTTCGTGGGGTGGATCGCCAGCATCCGCGCGGCGACCCACGTGTTGTTGATCAGCCGATGCGGGACGCCGGGAGGGGCGAGCATGGTGTATCCGGAGCGCACGGTGCGAACCTCGTCGCCGACCACGAACTGTATGGAGCCTTCGACGACCATCATGGCTTGGTCGGACTCGTGGGCGTGCAGCCTGCCCTCGAAGCCGGGCTGTACGATGATTTCTGAGATGGAGAGCGATTCTGCGCCGTGCAGTGTGGATATCATGTCGCGCGAGCTGATCTTGTCTACAGGCTGCGGCATGGGCTGGGCGCTGTGGTCTATCACTGGCATGTCTTACTCCCGATGAGCGCGGATGTGGTCGTCGGCCACTATGATACAATAGAGGACGGAGGGATCACAGTGGTTGTTACCGTGCTTGACAGAACTGAAGTTCTAGTTTACTATTTACTCAATCAAGGTGGCACAAAATGAAAGCGCCTAGGTCTATCGCCTAGGCACTCCTGCAGGTGAGCGCAGCGCATGAAGAGACTATACTCATATGTGGTAGCGTGGGATTTCGGATTCGCGCCCAATCCTTTCTACGGTTACTGCACACTGGCTACGTGTAAGCCAAAGATCAGAAAGGGGGCCTCAGTCGGAGACTGGGTAGTAGGCACGGGATCGAAAGCAAAAAAGCGAGGTGGACGTTTGGTCTATGCCATGCGCGTCGGGGAAATACTGTCGTTGAATGACTACTGGAACGACCCGCGTTTCCGAGACAAACGCCCCAATCGGCACGCAGGCAAGAGAGAAGCGTCCGGAGACAATATATATCGATGGGATGAAGTCAACAGCCGGTGGCACCAGGCCGACTCCCATCACAGCTGTGACAACGGCTCTCCCAACCCCCTCAACTTGTGCAGGGATACATCTGTGGACCGAATGCTCGTTAGCGACGATTTCGTATACTTCGGCGGAAGCGGGCCTTTGGTACCCAAGTCACTCAGGGAATGTGTTCATGCATCTCGGGGCCACAAGTGTAAATTCCCGCCCCCTCTAGTCGATGAATTCGTGAAGTGGATCATGTCTCTTCAAGAAACTGAGACTGGCTACTGCGGCACCCCAACGGACTGGACGTGAGCTTCATGGAACTCAATGAATACCAGCACTTTGCCAAGCAGACGGACCAGCATCCTGAGAAAGGGATGATCACATCCGATTCTCGAAGCATTCTCGTACCGCTGCTCGGACTGGCTGGCGAAGCCGGAGAGCTTCTGAGTGAACATAAGAAATGGCTCAGGGACGGCGATTCGTACAAGCTGTTTCCCGAGCGAGTCAAGGAAGAGCTGGGCGACCTTCTATGGTATATCTCCAACGTGGCTACCAAGCATGGACTTGCTCTTGAGGACATCGCCAAGTACAACCTCGACAAGACCAAGGACAGGTGGCGCTCTGCGGATGACAGGGAACGTAGTCGAAGGCTGTTCGATGAGGACTTCCCACCGGAAGAGCAGCTTCCTCGCCGAATGGACGTGTCAATATCTCAAGAGGAGGGCAAGAGGGCTGTAATGGTCGTCAACGGTGTCAAAACCGGAGATCCTCTGCGAGACAATCGACTCGAAGACGATGGATACCGGTTCCATGACGTATTTCATCTGTCCTACGCCGCCATACTCGGATGGTCTCCAACACTGCGCGCGCTGATGAAGCGAAAGAGAAAGAGTGACCCTAAGATAGACGAAGTGGAGGACGGCGGTCGCGCAATAGTCATCGAGGAAGGAATCGCCATGATGGTGTTCAGCTATGCAGAACGCCGGAACTTCTTGGAGGGAGCGACAGAAGTCAGCTACGAATTGCTCCGCATGGTCAAAGAGATGACCGCACATCTCGAAGTGGGATGCCGCAGCGAAGGGGAGTGGGAAAGAGCCATAATAGTGGGATTCGAGCTTTGGCGGGAAGTTCGCGCTCGTCGGTCGGGTCGGATTCGAGCCGAATTGAAGGGCGGCACAATCGAGCTGGCAGGCTGACAGCTCACAAGCGCCGATATCCGTCTTCATGGTTCATGTTAACGCTAATCTCCATCCCCCCGCCTCTTTCTATCCCTCCGCCTCTTTCGAGAAAAGAGAGGTGCTGTTGACTGTAAAAAAGTTGCAACTCCCACAAGGGCGGTCGAAAGCGTTGCCACGCTTAGAGTATACAACAGGATCCAGCCCCAATTGGTCACCCAGCTTGGCACTTCGAGCTGGGGGGTATCACGAACGCTCAGAATGAGGGAAATCGCAACGCCCAGAATCGTCACCGCAACCAAGAACACACCGAACAGCACTATGGGCTGAAATGTGTGTCTAACCTTCTCGGTTTCAGCCGTCAGATCGGATCTGACACGAGTTATATATGTCCAGCTCGATTTGTTCTGGTTGGACAAGCGACGAGTGATTCGGTGCCACATCGGATCCCTATGTGGCGGGCTTCCAATCTTTCCTTTCAGTTCATGAAGCTCAAAGGTGAATACTTGGTCACCGGGGAAGAGTCTTACTGGTTCGTTGCCCAAGTTGGCCACTCTTATAAAAAGACGCTCATCGTCCTCACCGCTCCCGTAAAGCGGATCGACTTGGATGCCCATGAGTCCAGTCACGCCTTGCAATGCTTGGTCAAGCCGAACTCCAATTTTGCCCACCAAGTTATCCGGCATGTTCAAACGTTCCACAGTGGACAGAACGGCTATCCTTCCCGGCTCGATCTCGATGTACTCTCTCGGAAACTTTTTCCCGGGAGGGTAGCTCTCTTCCTCGACCATCAATCCATCCGGGGCGATTCTCAGTGCATACGAGGCTTCTTTAAGGGCGCTCTCATCCCAACTCCCAGCTTTGAATATCTCGCCATTTTTCAGCCTCTTGAGAATCTCGTCGCCGCTGAGGATCACGGTTATGACCTCCGTTAGAAGAGTTTGGCAAATCAAATGGTGAGGGGCGGCCGGCAACCGCCGCGAATTTTAGGATTTCAGAGTTCCCCCGGCGAAGTCCACCGAATGGAGGGCGACCAGTGCAGTGGACTCGGCAGGCAGGCGCTCCCATGTCCGGCGGGAGCCTCGAGTCAGATCATTCCCCTACTCCCCCGCCGTCCTCGTCAGCCATAGCTCGTCTCTGACGGACGTGCGCCGCTTTAGGCGGGTGGTCAGCAGGTCTTGGGCTTTGTCGAAGCGCTGGGCGCGGATGTAGGACTCTAGGATCGTGTCCTCGAAGACTTCGCGCTGGGCGTGGCTGCCTCCGATTCGGGGCAACTTATCCACCAGTCCGTCCAGATGGTCGGCGGCGTCTTCGTATGCGCCGTGCGCGAAAGCGTCTATGCCCTTCACGAGGGGCAGGGTGACTTCCGACGCCAGCGCGCTACCGTCGACGGCGGCTCGGGTGAGTCCGTCCAGCATCTGGTTCATCTGCTCGCCGAATCCGCCGCCGGCGAAGGTGAGCGCGGCGTGGGCGTCTCGGAAGGCTGGGCCGGGCTTGTCGGCGGCGGGAAGGGCGATCTCGCGCACTTCGTCCCAGGGGCCGGGCTGTCCGTCTCCGTACAGCCTCATGCGCCACATGAGCGAGGCGCTGTCGGCGAGCGAGCCGAGATTCTTCTTGATAACGGAGGGGCGAATGGCGCTCTCGTACAGCGATACGGCGTTCTCGGGTCTGCCGGTGGCGAGCTGGAACAGCGCCTGATGCCATGACAGATGCACGTTGAACGGGCCGCGCTCGTCGTATCCTTCGAGCCACTGGCCCAGGAAGTCGGAGCCGCTGTCGAGGTCGCCCGTCTCGAAGAAGACGTGGGCGACGGAGTGGGATGCGTTGGCGTTGTCCGGGCGAATGTCGAGCGAGCGCTGGGCGTACTCGCCGGCGTCGCCGAACTGGCCGGTCTCGTGGTGGGCGAAGGCGTACTGTCCGAGAAATGCCCAGTCGTCTCCGTACTTCGATTCGAGAGGCGTTAGTATGCTCAGCAGCTCTTCGGGGAAGTTGGGGACGCCCGCGCCGCTGCATCCGAGGATCAGCAGCCTGCTGGCGAGGCGCACCATGAGCATGTCTCGCGGGAAGTCTTCGAGGTGATCGCGGACGAGCCTGAGCGCCTTCGCTCCGTCGCCGCTGATCATCAGGCCGATGGCATCGACCTGCTGGCGCTCTCGCCTAGTGGCGCGGACGGCCAGCTTCTTGGCGTGGGCGGCGGTCTCCTTCGCCTGCGCCGTCTCGTTGCGGTACATCTGCTGAAGCGCGGTTATGGCGTGGGCGAGCGCGAAGCCGTCGTCGCTCTCGATGGACTGCGCCAGCGCCTGCTCCGAGCCGTATATCTGGGCGAGGAAGCGGTCGAGTCCCTCGACGTAGCTGTCCGCAGCCGCCTGGGAGTCGGTGGTCAGGGGAAGGTCGTAGCGGTCTTTGATGGTGGCGCCGTTTTTCATGTTCGTTCCTCCGCCGTCGGGTTGTCGTGAGTGAATGTTATCACAAAGCGAAGGCGCATGGGGCGGCGTCTCGCATTTCCGGGCTTGGGTATTCTGATACAATCCGAGTGCCTGAAAAGCCAAAGGCTTGGGAGGTGAACGACGTGGATGATCAGACTGTCGAGCTTTCGATCAGCGCCGACGCGGATCCGCCGACGGCAATTGGAGATATTGCGGTTTGGCGAGCTCTTGGTTTGGCTAATGGACTGGTCGAGCTGCTCGAAGGGAGGGAGTGACAATGCCCAAGTTCGTGTTCATGCCGCCGCAGGATGACGACAGGCGAATGTTCGCGGCGCGTCTGGCGGATACGGAGCCGGGATACGAGGTCGCCTCGCCGGAGACGGACGAGGAGGCGATGGATGCCATACGGGACGCGGACGCGGTGTACGGATGGGTGCCGCCTGCCGCGCTGGAGGCGGCAGAGAAGCTGAGATGGGTGCAGAACCCGGATGCGGGGCCATTCTACGGCTACTACTACCCGGAGCTTATCGAGCATCCGCTGACGATATGCAATCCGCGCGGCATCTACTTCGACCACATATCGCACCACATTATGATGTTCGTATTCGCGCTGTCGCGCGGGCTGCCGTGGTACGTGGACGCGCAGCGGCGGCGCGAGTGGGACAAGGGCGCGCGCAAATCGCCATACATAGATCTGTCTCGCGCGACGGCGCTGATCAACGGCGTGGGCGGCATAGGCCACGAGACGGCGCGGCTGTGCCATGAAGTGGGCATGGAGGTCATCGGCGTGGATCCGCGCCCGGAGTACGACCTGCCATACGTGGAATTCCACACGCCCGACGAGCTGAACGAGGCGCTGCCGAGGGCGGACTTCGTGATTACCACCGTGCCGCACACGCCGGAGACGGAGTTCACGTTCGACGCTCGCCGCTTCCGTCTGATGAAGCCAACGGCGTACTTCATCAACATCGGCAGGGGGATGGTGTGCAGGATGGACGATCTGGCGGACGCGATAGAGTCCGGGGAGATCGCGGGGGCGGGGCTGGACGTGTTCGAGCAAGAGCCGCTGCCGTCCGATCACAAGCTGTGGGGACTGCCCAACGTGCTGATCACTCCACACGTGGCCGTCGCGGATGCAGAGAACATCCCGGAGCGGCGCTTCCGGATCATCCTCGAAAATGCGCGTCGTTTCGCCAACGGGGAGCCGCTGAACAACGTGGTGGACAAGGCGAAGTGGTACTAATCAGTGGCTGGTGATTGGTGGTTAGAGTGATGGCGGCTCAGGAAGGCCGAAAATGGTGACGCAAAAGCCAAGAGTGAAGCTCACGTATGAGGACTACCGCAAGACGCCGGAGGATATGCGCTGCGAGCTGATGGACGGGGAGTTGATCTTGGCAGCCGCGCCGCGCACCACGCATCAGAGGGTACAGTTCGATTTCGGACTGATTATCGGTCAGTTCGTCAAGGACGGAGATTGGGGCGAGGTGTTCTTCGCGCCGACGGACGTAGTGTTCTCGGACGCTGACGTAGTGCAGCCGGACATCCTGTTCGTCTCGAAGGAGAGGGCGCACGTCATCACGGAGGACAACATACGGGGCGCGCCCGATCTGGTAGTCGAGATACTCTCGCCATCCACCGCAGAGCGAGATCGGGGGTACAAGCGAGATCTGTACGAGCGGCACGGCGTCAAGGAGTACTGGATGGCGGACGTGGACCTAGCGACAGTGACGGTCTTACGGCTAGGCGATGGCGGTCTCTTCGAGATCGTGGGGACTTATGGAGAGGGGGAGTCGTTCACGTCGGCGGTGCTGGCGGGGTTCGTGGTGAATGTCGATGAGGTGTTTGGGGTGTAAAGCGCATGGCGATCGACGGCGGCAGGCTGGGCGAGGAGATCGAAAATGGTGGCGCAAAAGCCGAGAGTGAGGCTCACCTATGAGGACTACCGCAAGACGCCGGAGGATATGCGCTGCGAGCTGATGGATGGGGAGTTGATCTTGGCAGCCGCGCCGCGTACCACGCATCAGAGGGTACAGTTCGATTTCGGACTGATTATCGGTCAGTTCGTCAAGGACGGAGATTGGGGCGAGGTGTTCTTCGCGCCGACGGACGTAGTGTTCTCGGACGCTGACGTAGTGCAGCCGGACATCCTGTTCGTCTCGAAGGAGAGGGCGCATGTAATCACGGAAGACGCCATACACGGCGCGCCCGATCTGGTAGTCGAGATACTATCGCCATCCACCGCAGAGCGAGATCGGGGGTACAAGCGAGATATGTACGAGAGGCACGGCGTCAAGGAGTACTGGATGGCGGATGTGGACTTGTCTACTATGGCGATCTTGCGGCTAGGCGATGGTGGTCTATTCGAGATCGTGGGAACTTACGGAGTGGGGGAGTCGTTCACGTCGGCGGTGCTGGCGGGGTTCGTGGTGAATGTCGATGAGGTGTTTGGGGTGTAACGCGCATGGCAATCGACAGCGGCAGGCTGGGCGAGGAGATCGAAAATGGTGGCGCAAAAGCCGAGAGTGAGGCTCACCTATGAGGACTACCGCAAGACGCCGGAGGATATGCGCTGCGAGCTGATGGATGGGGAGTTGATCTTGGCAGCCGCGCCGCGTACCACGCATCAGAGAACGGAGATTAGAATGGGGGCGCGGATGCACCGATTCGCGGAAGCGCGAGACTTGGGCGAAGTCTTCACCGCTCCGACGGACGTCGTGTTCTCGGATACGGACGTAGTGCAGCCGGACATCCTGTTCGTCTCGAAGGAGAGGGCGCATGTAATCACGGAAGACGCCATACACGGCGCGCCGGATCTGGTGGTCGAGATACTCTCGCCATCCACCGCAGAGCGAGATCGAGGGTACAAGCGAGATATGTACGAGAGGCACGGCGTCAAGGAGTACTGGATGGCGGACGTGGATCTGGCGACGGTGGCGGCCTTGCGGCTAGGCGCGGACGGACTCTTCGAGATCGTGGGGACCTACGGAGAGGGGGAGTCGTTCACGTCGGCGGTGCTGGCGGGGTTCGCGCTGAATGTCGATGAGGTGTTTGGGGTGTAAAGCGCATGGCGGTTGACCATAGCAGGTTGTGGCAAGCAGGCGGGCAGGCGCGCGCCTAAGTGTAACGCGCATGGCGATCGACGGCGGCAGGCTGGGTGAGGAGATCGAAAATGGTGGCGCAAAAGCCGAGAGTGAAGCTCACGTATGGGGACTATCGCAAGACGCCGGAGGATATGCGCTGCGAGCTGATGGACGGGGAGTTGATCTTGGCAGCCGCGCCGCGCACCACGCATCAGAGAACGCAAGCCAATCTAGGTTGGCGGATGAGCCATTTCAACCATGAGCGAAGTTTGGGCGAGGTGTTCTTCGCCCCGACGGACGTAGTGTTCTCGGACACGGACGTAGTGCAGCCGGACATCCTGTTCGTCTCGAAGGAGAGGGCGCATGTAATCACGGAAGACGCCATACACGGCGCGCCGGATCTGGTAGTCGAGATACTCTCGCCATCCACCGCAGAGCGAGATCGGGGGTACAAGCGAGATATGTACGAGAGGCACGGCGTCAAGGAGTACTGGATGGCGGACGTGGACTTGTCTACTATGGCGATCTTGCGGCTCAGCGATGGCGGTCTCTTCGAGATCGTGGGGACCTACGGAGAGGGGGAGTCGTTCACATCGGCGGTACTGGCGGGGTTCACAGTGAACGTTAGCGAAGTGTTCGGGATGCAGGGGTAAAGCCTTGTCTAGGCTGCGCTGGGCATCCACCAATCCGAGTTTGCCAATTCTCCATAGAAGTCATCAAGATAATCCAGCGCGGTTGTTGTAATCGGTAATCGCGCTAATCGAGTCAGTGCTGAAGTCTCTAATCGAAGCGTTGAATATCCACATGGAAATCCCAAGAAAGAGGAGTCTCTGCCCATGAAGATCACATCCGTAACGCCCGTTCCCGTTTCCAACGACACGCCGTTCGGGGCGCGGAACTACATGTTCGTCAAGATCGAGACGGACGAGGGGATAACGGGCTGGGGGGAGGCTACGTCCGGGCCGCTGGCGGTTGCCACGATGGTCGAGGAGTTCGGGGAGCAGATCATCGGCAAAGACCCGGGGCGAATCGAGCAGCACTGGCAGACGCTCTATCACCACTTCCACGTGAGGGGCGGCGTGGTACAGATGTCTGCGATCAGCGGCATCGAGATCGCGCTGTGGGACATCAAGGGCAAGGCGCTGGGCGCGCCGGTGTACGAGCTGCTGGGCGGGGCGATGCGCGAGCGTATCTGGTGCTATGGTCGCTGGGACGGCGCCACGCCGGAGCTTGCGGTCGAGCGCGCGCTGAGCTTCACGGAGCAGGGCATCACCGCGCTGAAGGGAGACCCGTTCGACCATCGCGGCCTGTTCATCCCCATAGAGGCGGAGCGCAACGCTATAAAGAAGCTGGAAGCCGTGCGCGAAGCCGTCGGCGACGACGTGGAGCTGCTGGTCGAGGTTCACGGGCGGCTTGCGCCGTCGGACGCCATCAGAATCGGAAACGCCATGGAGCCGTATCGTCCGTTCGTGTACGAGGAGCCGGTGCCGCCGCAGAACTTAGACGCGCTCCAGCGCGTGGCGGAGTCGGTGTCCATTCCCATCGCAACCGGCGAGCGCCTGTACACGAAGTGGGACTACGCCGACCTGCTGAGTCGGCAGATCGTGGCGATGATCCAGCCGGACATCGTTCAGGGCGGCGGCATTCTGGAGCTGAAGAAGATAGCGGCAATGGCAGAGGCGCACTACGTGGGCTTCCAGCCGCACAATCCATATGGGCCGCTTTGCACCATCGCCTCGCTGCATCTGGACGCCTGTGTGCCGAACTTCATGATTCAGGAGGGCGGGATTCACCCCTGGTTCCAAGACGTCTGCTTCGGCAGCTTCCCGGAGCAGAAGGACGGATTCCTGCCGCTTCCGCAGGGGCCGGGGCTGGGCGTGGACGTGGATGAGGGGTGGGTGAAAGCCAATCCGTGGCGCGATGACGCCGCCGTTTGGCGGCCGGCGCTCGGCTCCATCGCCTCGATGCAGGATACGAACTGGTCATAGCGAAGCGGGGATCCACATGCCATACATGCCATACAAGCCACACATATTCGCAGACAATCCGCTGGACAGGGGCGACCGGGAGCGGCGGGACAGCCAATGGCTGGCGGACAGGGCAGCAGACCCAGACAGCAAGGTGCTGGTGATGCCGGAGCTGGACGTGCCGCTGAGCGACGAGCGCAAGCCGACGCTCAGCTGGATGAGTCCCAGGGACGTGAGATGGTTCGGAATCGAGGGTGAGCCTGTGTTCCTGGGGCTGTCGGACGGAGTGGCGCACTTCGCCATTCATGTTCCGGCGTCCAGCGGCGCGGCGGCGCGGCTGAGGAACGAGGCTTCCATCAGGTTCGTGGACGCGAGATCGGCGGCGCCGATAGTGAGCGGGGGCGAGTCAGGCATCATCGCGCAGGCGCGGGCGCAGCTCGACTGGCACGCGAGGCATGGCTTCTGCTCGGTTTGCGGCGAGAGGACGAAGATGGGGCGAGGCGGACACGTGCGCCAGTGCGCGGGCTGTCGAGCGGAACACTTCCCCAGAACCGATCCGGTGGCGATCATGCTGGTCCATGACGGGGATCGGTGTCTGCTGGGTCAGTCGCGCGGGCGGCTGTCGCGTATGCGGATGTACTCCGCGCTCGCCGGGTTCATGGATCAGGGCGAGTCGATAGAGGAGGCGGTGGCGCGCGAGGTCAGGGAGGAGGCGGGTATAGAGGTGAAGAACGTGCGCTACCACTCGTCTCAGCCGTGGCCGTTTCCTTCGTCTCTGATGATCGGCTGCCACGCAGAGGCGGCGACTACGGAGATCCGGATGGACGCGGAGGAGATGACGGACGTTCGCTGGTTCGAGCGCGATGCCGTCATCGCCGCGCTGGAAGGGCGCAGCCGCGATCTGGCGGTGCCGCAGCCGCTCGCCATAGCCCATCACTTGGTCAGGGCGTGGGCGTATGGCGAGATATAGGCGGCTGTCGCTCCTCGCGCCTCAGCGCGCGATGAAGCCGCCGTCTATGACTAGCTCGGTTCCGGTGACGAACGAAGCCTCGTCCGATGCGAGAAACAGGACGCCGTAAGCCACTTCTATGGTCTCGCCGGCGCGTCTGAGCGGGGTTAGCCTGATATGTTCGTCGCGATCGGAGGCGGGCCTGTGCCTCGATGACTTCATGGGCGGCATGAAGCCGGGGTGGATGGAGTTGGCTCTGATTCCGTCCGGTCCGTACCTGACGGCGGTGGCTTTGGTGAAGATGCGCACCGCGCCCTTGGATGCGTGGTAGGCGGGGTGTCCGCCCTCGCCGCCCACGAAGCCCATGATGGACGAGATGTTGACGATGGAGCCGCCGCCGGCTTCGCGCATGACGGGAACGACGGCGCGAGTGCCGAGGAATACGCCGGTGGCGTTGATGTCCATGATCTGCGTCCAGCCCTCGATGTCCAGCGGGTCGGCGTATGCGCCGCTGCTGATGCCGGCGTTGTTGACGAGGATGTCGACTCCACCATAGCGCTCTATGGTGAGCTGTACGAGGTTGTCCCAAGACTCCTGACTGGTGACGTCCGTGTGTACGAAGATCGCTTCGCCGCCGGAGTCTTCGATCTGGCGGGCGACTGCCTCGCCGTCTTCGGTTATGTCGGCGACCACCACGCTGGCGCCCTCTCTGGCGAACAGCCGCGCCTCCTCAGCGCCCATGCCGCTCGCGGCTCCGGTGATGATGGCGGTCTTTCCTTCGAGTCTCATGTTTTGGGCCTCCTCCGGCGCTGGGGTTCAGGGTATGGGCTAGATGCGCCGCTCGGGACGCTTCCAAGCAGAGGGACAGGGACGGGGCGCGTCCGATGCTGTGATCAGGATACGGCTTCGACGGCGGCCACGGCGCATATATCATCTTGATGGATAGTGCCGCCGCCCACTCCGCACGCGCCGATTGGAACTCCGTCTCGAATGAGGGGAAGCGCCCCATACATGGGTACCATTTCGCTGGCATCTGCGGGGACGTCCATGACTATCGGGCTGCCGGCGCGCGCGCGTATCTCGTAGCTGGGGCGTCCGAAGGCAACGGCGATTACTGCCTTGTCCTGACTGCTGTAGACTCCTGCCCAGATCGCGCCGTCCATTCTGGAGAATGCGACGAGTCGCCCGCCCGCATCGCAGACGGCTACGCTGATCCTGATGTCAAGCTCCTGCGCCTTGGCGATGGCGGCGTCGATCATCTGCTGGGCTTCTCGAAGGGTAACGCTCATGGGCAGCCTCCTGTCCGAGCGGCGTTGCGAGCTGGCGCAAGCGTATTACATGGACGGGGGAGAGGCAAGGGGCGGAGCGTCTTCAGCCATCCAGCGCGCGCTGGAGGCGCGGGAGTTCAGCCTAACCCTCTTACATCGCGGGAGAGGGAATTTTCACAAGCGGCTCCGAGCGGATGATCAGGTTGTGGCGGGTGTCCACGCTCGCGGCGCAGCCCGGGGCGAGAAGGGTAGTGGTGTCTCGCTGTTCGATGATGGCTGGGCCTGTGAGCGTCATGCTCGGGAGGAGGTCTTGGCGGTGGTGGATCGGGGTGTCCTGCCAGCCTGCGCTTGCGGGGAACATGGCTTTGCGGGTCTGCGACGAGCTGGCTTCTCTCCCGACCTCTCGCGTCGAGGCAGCGGGGGAATGGGAATCGGGACGAACGGCGGCGCGGGGGAGTCTGCCCGTGGCGGTTACGCGGAGGTTGACCAGCTCGACCGTCTGGTGGGGCAGGTTATAGGTGTACAGGCGCTCGTGCAGGCGGTGGAAGTTGGAGATCATGTCGTCGAGTGTGGCGCGGGTGACGGCGCCCGAGGGAACGTCCACGGTGATCTCCCAGCCCTGATGCTGGTAGCGCAGGTCGGCGGACCTGGTGATCTCGCGGGAGGGTTCGGGGACGGACTCGCGCGCGAGCCACTCGGCAGCCTCGCGTTCGAGACGCCGGTAGGTGGAGGATACGTCGGATACGGACGGCGCGCCCGTGTGGAGGCGCGTCCGAACGTAGTCGTTGCGAAGATCGGTAAAGAGCAGTCCGTAGGTGGACAGCACGCCGGGGGTGGGCGGCACGATGACTGTCTCCATGCCGAGCAGCGAGGCGAGGGCGCAGGCGTGGAGCGGTCCGGCGCCGCCGAACGCGACTAGCGCGAAGTCCCTGGGGTCTAAGCCGCGTCCGATGGAGACGGCGCGCATCGCTCCTGCCATGTTGTTGTCGGCGATCTCGATTATCCCGCTGGCGGAGTCCTCGACGCTCAATCCCAGCGGCTCGGCAATCGAGTTGCGGATAGCGGCGCGGGCAAGGTCGGCGTCGAGCCGAATCTCGCCGCCCAGAAGGTGGGGAGGGAGATGGCCAAGGACTAGGCGCGCGTCTGTGACGGTGGGGGCGGATCCGCCCAGAGCGTAGCAGGCAGGGCCGGGGTCGGCTCCGGCGCTGTCTGGTCCCACGACGAGCGCGCCTGTCGAGGATAGGCGCGCGATGCTGCCTCCTCCCGCGCCTATGGTGGTTATGTCGAGCATGGGAAGCTGGAGGGGCAGGCCGCCGATGCTGCGCTCGACGGTCATTTCGGGCTGTCCGCCGCGCACGAGGCATATGTCGGCGCTGGTGCCGCCGACGTCCAGAGATACGAAATTGGGGTGGGCGGCGTCGGCTGCGGCGCGGTTCGCGCCCATGACGCCGGCGACCGGACCCGATAGGACGGTGTGGATGGCTTGGCGCGCGGCGAGGTCTGCGCTGGTGACGCCGCCGTTGGACTTCATTATGAACAGCGGGGCGCGTATGCCCTCGCGGTGAGACGCGGATTCGAGACTGGACAGGTAGCGTCCCACGCGCGGCATCACGTAGGCGTTTAGGGCAGTGGCCACGGTGCGCTCGAACTCTCTGAACTGCGGCAGCACCTCGCAGGAGAGGGACACGGGGACGCCGTCCAGCTCCTCGCGCAGGATCTCGGCGGCGCGGCGCTCGTGGGAGTCGTTGGCATACGAGTAGAGAAAGCAGACGGCGACGGCCTCGACTCGCATGTCGCGCAGCGCGCGCGCCGCCGCCCTGCACCCATCCTCGTCCAGCGGGGTGAGGACTTCGCCGGCGCGGTCGAGGCGCTCGGACACCTCGAATATGCGGCTGGGCGGCACGGGGCGCTCGGGCTTTATCCAGCCGTAGATGTTGTTGCCGCGCGGGATGTCGTGTCTGCCGATTTCGAGGACGTACTTGAAGCCGGCGGTGGTGAGCAGCCCTATGTTCGCGGGTCTGCGCTCGATGACGGCGTTGGTGGCGATGGTGGTGCCGTGGAACAGGCGCAAGACTTCGGAGGACGCTACGCCCGCCTGTCTCATGCCCTGACGAACGCCGTCCATGAACCCGGCGGCGAGGTCTGCGGGCGTGGAGGGCGTCTTGGCCGTCCAGAGCGTGGCGCTTCGGGTGTCCTGAACGACCACGTCAGTGAAGGTGCCGCCTATGTCGACGGAGATGTTGTATTTGGGGTTGGATGTCATGCGCGCAGTGGTTGGCGATGGGTGGTCAGGGACTTGCGGCGCGTGCGCAAGTCTGCGCGTTCCGAAGCCTCACGGCGGTTCGCGCAGGCTGGAAGACCGCATACGTCCGCGCCCGTCGCGGAGCTGGCGACCGAGCAGCTCACTTGAGTGGCGAGTAGTCCGTTGGGGACAGGAGCGAGTTGAAGACTCTCGCCACCAGAGCGCCGTCCGCTTCGGATTCGGCGCGGACTTTGTTCCACTCAGGATCGGCGCGGAAGTCTGCCCACGCTCGCTCGCGGTGGGCCTCGTCCTCGAAGGCGATGATGTAGATGAGTCGGTCGGAGTAGTCGCCTACGGCGACTGTCCAGTAGCCGATGTTCTCGATGCCGTGTCGCTCGAATATGCCGAGCGTATGGTTTCGAAATCGGGCGTTGAGGGCTTCGAGCTTGCCGGGGGCGGCCTCGTAGACGCGGTATTCGTAGATCATGGTTTGCCTCCTGCGTGGAACTGCGGATAGCTCAGATGTTAACAGTGAGCGCGGCAGAGGGCAAACTGTGAGGGAATACGGATCAGCCCTGATTTGGCAATCTGTGGTAAGCTGGCAGTCCCATAAAGTGAGGGTGATTTTGCATGGCTGAGGTACTATCTGACTGGCGAAATCGAACCTTTCCTAGAAGAGTACAGACGAGAGTCGATGCAATCTATCCCCTAGAAGGCAGATGCGCCCCAAACCGCTCGTGAAAAAGCTGACTGCGGAGACGCTGAAGCAGTCCGAGTTGGCGAGGTCTTGATCGGGCGGTTCTGCGGGTCGGGGTCGGGGTGGAGGATGCGCGGGGGATCCTTTCTTGGCTGTGTTACAGTATGGGTCATGGCGAACTACGGCATGAACAAGGGGGAATCACATGAGCGGCAGTGACTCGAACGAGCTGAGCATCGACATGGTGGTGGACATCACCACCATCGGGCGCAGGAGCGGCAGGGCGCGGCGCATCGAGATATGGTGTCACCTGCTGGACGGTCAGATCATCCTAGCGGCTTCGCCAGGACGCCGAAGCTGGTACGCGAATCTCGCAGCCAATCCACAGGTGACGCTGCATCTCAAGCACCTGGGGGATATCTCGAACGCAGATAGGCAGGTCACTGCCAGACCCATAGTCGAGGAGGCGGAGAGGCGCGACGTGTTCACCAGACTTCGGGCGCAGTCGACGTTCAGGCAGGGGCAGGGCATGGACGTCGAATCGTGGGTGCGCGGCAGCAAGCTGGCAGAGCTGGTTCCGGTCTCGGCTTAGATCATGCAGGTTCTCGACATAGATCGGGTGCGGGCGGCGTTGGCGAACTCGCCGGTCGGACATCGCATCCACTATCGCCAGTCGGTCGGCTCGACGATGGACGTCGCCAGAGATATGGCGAAGCGGGGCGAGGCCGAGGGCGCGGTGGTCATCGCCGAGGAGCAGAACAGGGGACGGGGCAGGTTCGACCGCAGATGGGTCTCCCCTCCCCTTCAGAATCTCTATCTGACCGCGCTGCTGCGCCCCAAGCAAGGGCAGCTTCCCTTCGTGAACATGGCCGCCGCGCTAGCGGTCCATCAGACGGTCGAGGAAGCTACCGGCGCGCGCGCAACGGTGAAGTGGCCGAACGACGTGCGCGTGGGCGGCAAGAAGCTGGCCGGAATACTGGTGGAGACGGAGTTCGAGGGCGCTGAGCTGGATCATGCTCTGGTCGGCATCGGCTTGAACGTGAACCTGGACGTGTCCGCCCACCCCGAGATAGCGGAGACTGCCGCAAGCCTGCGCTCCGTTGCCGGACGGGAGTTCGAGCGCGAGGCGGCGCTGGAGACGATGCTGAGCAATCTTGGCGCGTGGTACGCTCGGGTCAAGCGCGGAGAGGCGCTGACGTCCGAGTGGACGGCGACGCTGGATACTCTGGGCAGGCATATTCAGCTTCGCTGGAAGGAGCGAACGTTCGAAGGGCTGGCGGAGTCGGTGGACGATCAGGGCAGCTTGGTTCTCCTTCGGGCGGATGGCGGCAGGGTGACTGTGACGGCGGGCGAGGTGACTTCGCAGGTATGAGGTACGCGGGGCGCGGGCCGCTGCGGAATCGGGCGGTGGATCGTAACTCGATCCTAAGACTTTAGCCAAGTGGAGACGAACGAGATGCTGGAAGAGAAGCTCAGCCTCGAGGGCAAGAGCGTTGTGATAACGGGCGGCGGCACCGGTCTCGGCAGGGAGATGTCCCTGTCGATGGCGCGGGCGGGCGCCGATCTGGTGATAGCGGCTCGCAGGACGGGGCCAATCGAGCAGGTCGCGGCGGAGGCGCGGGAGATGGGCCGCCGAGCGGTGGCGATATCCACGGACGTGACCGATACGGCGCAGGTCGCCAGCCTCATGGAGTCGGCGATAAGCGAGATGGGCAAGGTGGACGTGCTGCTCAACAACGCGGGGATCGTCAGGGGGCAAGGGGCGATACCCATTTGGGAGATCAGCGACGACGATTGGCGCGTGGGTATCGAGGTCAACATGTCCAGCGCGTTCTACTGCGCGCGCGCAATAGCGAAGCACATGGTGGAGAGAGGCGGGGGCAAGATAATCAACGTGTCTTCCGGGTTCGGATACCGAGGCGGGCGAGACAACTATATGTACTGCGTGGGCAAGGGCGGCATCGTCCAGCTAACGCGCGTCCTCGCCACGAGTCTCGGACGCTACGGGATCACCAGCACGTGCATAGCGCCGGGGTTCATCCCAACTACGGGTACGGACGAGTCACGGCTCACGCTTCCTAGGGGCGAGTTCATCCCGGTTGGAAGGGTGGGTCATCCGCATGAGATGGGGGCGGTGGCGGTGTTTCTGGCGTCTGGGGCGTCCGACTACATGAACGGGGAGGTGTTCGTCATAGACGGAGGCGGCCTCGCCGGAGGCGCCGCGCCCACGGGCCACGCGCCGGAGATTCCGCTGACAGTTTAAGGCAACCCGTGGGCGCGGGATATGCCGATGACACAGGGGCCCCCACGCGCCGGAGATTCCGACGACAATTCAAGGCGGCTCGTGGGCGCGGGATATGCCGCTGACACAGGGCCACGCGCCGGAAATGCCGCTGACAGTTCAAGGCAACCCGTGGGCGCGGGATGTGCCGATGACACAGGGGGGCCCACGCGCCGGAAATGCCGCTGACAGTTCAAGGCAACCCGTGGGCGCGGGATATGCCGATGACACAGGGGCCACGCGCCGGAGATTCCGCTGGCGATTTGGGGGAAAGCGCGTTACCAGCAGCCCCCGGGATCCCGGCTGCGCGGGAACGACGGGAATATCAGAAAGAATGGGGTGAACGAGATTATGGCGATACCGAGCGAGTGGGATTTGACGGGCAAGAAGGCGATTATCACAGCCGACAGCAGGGGCTGGACGCCGTATCTGGCGGGCGCGCTGGCGGAGGCGGGCGCGGACGTGGCGGTGGCTGGCTCAGAGGCGTCCGACATGGCCGAGGGCGTGGCGGCGGTGGAGTCGCATGGGCGAAGGGGGGCGGCGATAGAGACCGACCTGACGGATGCGGCCAGTGTGGAGGCGATGGCCGCGGGCGCGCTCGGCGAGCTGGGCGGTGTGGATATTCTGGTCAACAACGCCACTGCTGAGTTCGGGAAGCGGTTCGAACGAATCACGGAGGACGAGTGGGAGCGATTCATGGATTTCAGCGTCAAGTCGGTCTTTCTGGCGTGCCGAGCGGTGGGCGGGCTGATGCTGGAGCGGGGCGGCGGGCGCATCGTCAACATCGGATCGGCCCTGTCTCAGCGCGGGCTGTGGAACTCGGTTGCCGTGTGCGCCGCGCAGGGCGCGATACACCAGATGACTTCATCGCTGGCCCTGGAGTGGGGGCGGCAGGGAATCCGCGTGAATGGGATCGGCGCGGGGTGGATGTCCACCAAGGAGCCGTCTGAGGACGATCTGCGGGAGCTTCTGGTGCGCTACCTGCCCTCACGCCGCAAGGGGCATCCGAACGATCTGGCAGCGCTGCTGGTCTATCTGTCCTCTGACGCCTGCGATTTCGTCACCGGGCAGACTTTCTTCATAGACGGCGGCGCGCTGGCGCACGCATGATAGGCTCGGCGGACATCGACATACGAGTTCATCCGAAGTCTGGGCGCAACGCCGTCGAAGTGTCTGGCGACGGAACGGTCAGGGTGCGCGTTACCGCCGCGGCGGAGAGGGGAAGGGCGAACGAAGCCGCAGCGCGTCTGCTGGCGAAGCGGCTCGGGGTGTCCAAGTCCAGAGTGTCGATCGTTCGCGGCCACGCATCGCGCGACAAGGTCGTCCGAATCCATGGTATGGAGAGCGGAGAGACGGCCCGAAGGCTGCGACCATGACAGGCGATTACAGCGCTCTGTTTACGATCTGCTGGACGATCATGAGCAGGATAATGGCGATCATGGGCGAAAGGTCGAGCATTCCCAAGCTGGGTATCAGCCTGCGGATGGGCGCGAGGATCGGCTCGGTAATCTGGTAGATTACGCGAACCAAGGGCATGAATGGGCTGTCCTGTCCAACAGGTATCCAGGACACTAGCACCCTGGCCAATATGGCTATCCACAGGACAGTCACCAAGATGTCCACGAATCGGATCAGGAAGTCGTTCACTGGCTATCCCCCCAACGCCTTGGATTTCTGGTATGCGGCGTCGACGGCGCTGAAGATCAGGGCGCGAAAGCGTCCGTCCTCGAATGCCCTGATCGCCTCGATAGTGGTGCCGCCTGGGGACGTGACCATGTCTTTCAGCTCGGCGGGGTGTATCCCGGTGTCCCTGATGAGCTGAGCGCTGCCTAGGACGGTCTGGAGGGAAAGCTGCCGGGCGACGTTGCGCGCGAGTCCGAGATAGACGCCCGCGTCGATCAGCGCCTCTATGAACAGGAACACGTAGGCGGGGCCGCTGGCGCTGAGGGCGGTTGCCATGTCGATCATGTTCTCGTCATCGGTGTAGATATCCTCGCCGAGCGTTCGGACGATGGACCTAGTAGCCTCGACGGTCTGAGCCGGCACATATTCGGACGCCGTCCACATCGTGATCCCCGCGCCTATCTGCGCCGGCGTGTTGGGCATGACGCGAATGATCGGGGCGTGATCGAGTCCGTACGTGAGGGCGCTGATGGTGGCTCCGGCGACGATGGATACGATGGTGTTGTCCCCGGACAGTCTGCCCCTGAGATCGGGGTACAGATGGGGAAGCGTCTGCGGCTTGACTGCGAGGACGGTCAGGCTCGCGCCCTTCATCGCTTCCATGTTGTCGACGGTGGCGCGGACGCCGTATGTGTCTTCGAGGTGGGAGCGGCGCATCTCGGCCGGCTCGCCCACGCTGATGTCGGAGCCGTCCGCCACGTTTGCGGCCACTATGCCTTTGATGATGGCTTCTGCCATAACTCCGCCGCCGACGAATGCGATCTTCATGTTCGTGTCATCCTCACACCGCCCTATCTTCCCGTGTATGGAGAGGGGCCACAGCATAGTTTCCGGCAATTTTCATATAGATGCACATAGATATACAGGACAGGGCGGGTGGTCGGTCACGACACGCGACGTCGTATCCCAAGCGGGGCGCGAATCCACGGCGGTTGGAGATCGTCTTGCAAAATCAACTTGTGATGGGCATGAGGCTCAGGGGAGAATCGAGTCGCTTGCGAGTGAGACGGCTACTCGAATGGCTTCCAGCATACTCTCGGCGTCGGCGACGCCCTTTCCGGCGATGTCGAACGCGGTTCCGTGGTCGACGGACGTCCTGACGAACGGCAGACCGAGGTTGACGCTAACGCTCTTTGCCCAGTCGTGAACTTTTATGGGGATGTGTCCCTGGTCGTGGTACATGGCTATGACTGCGTCGAACCTGCCGTCGATGGCCTGGTTGAAGATGGTATCTGCGGGTACGGGGCCGGCGGCGTCTATGCCGGCGGCGCGCGCGTCTTCGACTGCGGGCGCGATCTGTTTGGCCTCCTCGTCGCCGAGCAGCCCGCCATCAGAGGCGTGCGGGTTGAGTGCGGCGACGCCGATGCGCGGGCTGTCGAACCCCCACCTCCTGAAGCACTCGTCCGTGAGCGCTATCTTGCTCAGCACGTTGTCTCTGGTAACGTAGTCGCAGGCGACGCGCAGGGAGCGGTGCGTGGTGAGGTGAACGACTCTGAGGGAGCGCGCCATGAGCATGGTGGCCACGTTGGGCGCGCTGGTCTGACTCTGGAATATCTCCATGTGGCCGATGTCTTTGTAGCCGGCGAGGCTGCACGCCTCCTTGTTGATCGGGGCGGTGGCTATGGCGGCGACCTGTCCGGCGGCGGCAAGCTCACCGGCCCGAAGTATCCACTCCACCGAGGCGCGCCCGGCTACTGGTGACACCACGCCGTATTCTATCTGGGAGAAGTCGAGGTTTTCGAGATCCAGCACGTCTATGGAGCCGAACCGTCCCGCCGCGTCCGCCACGTCGTGGACGGCTCGCGCTCTCGTGGGTGCGCCCATCAGGTCGAGGGCCGCGTTCATCAAGGCGGCGCTGCCCACCACGAAGGGACGGCACTTCCGATAGACCCACTCATCCTGAAGGGCTTTGGCGGTGACTTCGGCTCCGATGCCGGCGGCGTCGCCCATTGTGATGGCGACCAGAGGGCGTTCGGTCATTGCTATGCTTCTCCGTAGTCGGGAGTGGGTTCTACAATCTAAATTATACGCGATTCCAACAAGGTACGGAGCGCGGATCCAGGTCGTCATAATCCGGCGCGAAGGGCTTGTATGTCGAAGACAGCAGCGCTACTCAGAGAGGTTCGGAGGAGGCTCGTTGAAAGGTTCGCCGTTTGCTTCGGCCTCCAGTTTGCGTTCGAGCCACGCCTGCCACCTTGCGTTGGTCTCTGCACGAGCCTCCTGACGCGCTTCGGCACGAGCCTCGTCTACAGCTTTGGTCACAGCCTCGTCCACAGCTTCGGCAATCTGTCTCTCTCGATTCCGCCTCAACTGTTCTTCCAGCATTCCGGCAAATATCATTGTGTACCTCAATGCTCAGAGATGTTCGGAGGAGGCTCGTTGAAAGGTTCGCCGTTTGCTTCGGCCTCCAGTTTGCGTTCGAGCCACGCCTGCCACCTCGCGTTGGTCTCCGCACGAGCCTCGTCTACAGCTTTGGTCACAGCCTCGTCCACAGCTTCGGCAATCTGTCTCTCTCGATTCCGCCTCAACTGTTCTTCCAGCATTCCGGCAAATATCATTGTGTACCTCACTGCCTCAGTACTATAGTAGCTTATCACCGCAGACGCGGCAGCCGCCAACACTATACCGCGTATGATCTCATAGATCGTTTCGCTAAGCGAATCTTCGCTCTGGTGGACGACCTCATACCAGATGATGAACACGAAACCGAGAGTTAGAAACAGCAGCAGCTGAACCGAGTAAACCTGGATCCACTGGGGTGGAATGCCCCAGATCGGGGATCTGGTCTCTTTGCGTTCAGGCTCTCGACGTGTCAAGGTACGCTCGCTGCGATCTGTCGCAGTGCGGCCGGCAGGAAGGGCTTGTATATCGAAGACAGCGACGCTACTCGGAGAGGTTCGGGGGAGGCTCGTTGAAAGGTTCGCCGTTTGCTTCGGCCTCCAGTTTGCGTTCGAGCCACGCCTGCCACCTCGCGTTGGTTTCCGCCCGCCCCTCCTGACGCGCTTCCGCACGAGCCACGGCTACAGCCTCGTCTACAGCTTCGGCAATCTGTCTCTCTCGATTCCGCCTCAACTGTTCTTCCAGCATTCCGGCAAATATCATTGTGTACCTCACTGCCTCAGTACTATAGTAGCTTATCACCGCAGACGCGGCAGCCGCCAACACTATACCGCGTATGATCTCATAGATCGTTTCGCTAAGCGAATCTTCGCTCTGGTGGACGACCTCATACCAGATGATGAACACGAAACCGAGAGTTAGAAACAGCAGCAGCTGAACCGAGTAAACCTGGATCCACTGGGGTGGAATACCCCAGATCGGGGATCTGGTCTCTTTGCGTTCAGGCCGTTCAGGCTCTCGACGTGTCACGGTACGCTCATTGCGATCTGCCACAGTGCGGCGGCGCGCAGTCTGCGTATCTGTCTGCGAGGCTGCTCTGAAGGCCCAGAGCTTTCGGCTACTCGCATCTGCTGTATCCGCAGTCCAAGCAGTTGAGGCAGCCTTCCTGCGGAATCAGGCGGCCGGAGCATTTGGGGCATTTGGCGGCGGTCGAGTGGCTGGCGCCGTTTCCGCTGCCGCCCGAGCGTCCGTTGGCGTGTCTCTCTGAGAGGAACAGACCGGGCTGTACTGCGGCTGCGCGCTGCTCGGAGTGTCCGGCGACCACGCCATGAGAGGCGTGGAGATGGTTGGACAGGGCGTGAGACATGGCGTCGGGCGCGGAGCGTATCAGGGTTCCTCCATCCCACGCGGGGCAGCAGGTGATCCCCTGAAGGTGGTGAACGATCTCGCCCGTGTCGATTCCCGAGCGCAGGGCGAGGGAGACGAGACGGGATACGGCTTCGAGATTGGCGGAGTCGCATCCGCCGGCCTTGCCCAGCGTGGTGAAGACCTCGAAGGGCCTGCCGTCTTCGTCGAAGGTGATGGTGACGTACATGTTGCCGTGTCCGGTGCGCACGAGGTCGGTGACGCCTGCGACGGACGTGGGGCGCTGTCTTGGCGCGAGCAGTCTCGGCTGTTCTATCATGACCTCGGCAGCCTCTTCGTCTTTGGATTCGGAGCCTGTTTCGAGGACTTGCATCGACTTGGAGCCGTCGCGATAGACGGTGACCGCCTTGCAGCCTGTTTTCCATGCCAGCTCGTATGCGGCGCGCACGTCCTCGACGGTGGCGCTGGCGGGCAGGTTGATGGTCTTGGACACGGAGTTGGTGACGTGCTTCTGCCATGCGGCTTGCATACGGACATGGGCTTCGGGGCTGATGTTCATGGCGGTGCGGTAGACATCGGGGTTCAGACCGCTCTCGCGCAGAATGTCTTCCGCGCCGTCCGGGTTCTCGGCGATGCGTTCGAGAGCCTGCCTGACGCGGGCGTCGTCTCCCAGCTGCGCGCCGAGCGACTCGGCAATCGAGGCGGGGGCGTCCAGCAGGCGGGAACTGCTGCCCTCGTGGTCTTTCCAGAGGATGTTCGACCACCACGCGAGCGCGAAGTGCGGCTCGATGCCGCTGGAGCATCCGGCGAGGCGGCTGATGGTTCCCGTCGGCGCTATGGTGACGATGCTGGAGTTGCGAACCGGGGGCAGCCCACGCCGCTTTAGGGCGGAGCGCTCGTACTCGGGGAACGGGCCGCGCTCGCGGGCTAGGTTGGCGGATTCGTCCCAGGCTGTTCGCTGCATGAACTCTCCGAGCTCGTCTGCAAGGGCGAGAGCGGCGTCGGAGTCGTATGGCAGGTTCATTCTGACCAAGGCGTCAGCCCATCCCATGACTCCGAGTCCGATGCGGCGGGTGGCGAGGTTCACTTCGCGCAGTCTGGGCAGGGGGAAGGTGTTGACGTTGATGACATCGTCCAAGAATCGGACGGATGCGCGCACCGTGTCTTCGAGCGCGTCCCAGTCGAACGCGCCGTCTTTGACGTGGAGATCGAGGTTGATGGAGCCGAGGCAGCAGTTGCCGTAATTTTCGAGGAACTCCTCGCCGCAGTTGGAGACGCACAGGCCATTGGCGACGAAGGAGTGCGTCATCGGCTCGGTGAGGTCGTACACAGGTTCTTCACCCAGCGGCTCGAGGCGGTCGAAGGTTGCGAAGAAGCGCTCCTTGTAGAAGCCCTTGTCGTATCGCCCGGCGGCATCATGGAGCTGGGTGTTCTTCCGTTCGTTCAGGAAACCGATTTCGTCCATGAATCTCCGCACGTTGTCCTTGCCTACGATCACCTCATAGTTGGGCATGGTGTGGTAGCCCTTCATCCCACCTTTGCCGTCGGGCATGGATGCAACGCGCTCGTTCCGGCGCAGGTAGATTCTGGATGCGATGCCGAAGTTGAGCAGCAGCCGCTGGACGCCTTCGAGGAGCTCGGGGAACGAGGAGTCGAGCCGCACGGATACGCCCTTCTGCGGGCCGGTTCCCGACACTGTGCCATCGGCTCCGAACAGTGCCTGGAGGTATGCGCGCTGCATCTTTTCGGTTCCCTGATATACGACGCCGGGGACGTGATGCCAGTCGTCTTCGGTTAGCCCGAAGTCGCGCACCGCATCTCTCAACCGGGACGACTGAATCATGCCCCTACCTGCGCTAGTGACGTGCATACGAGTGGGATATACCCTAGTCGGCCTGCGGCCTGTACCAACAACGACAGTTTGCGCAGCCTCTGCCATGAGCGGGCCTAGTTGGTGATCGTCTCCGTAGAAGCTCAGCACCGCTCGCTTGACGTCGACATGTCCGTCACCTGTGAGCCAGCCTAGAACGAGACCTAGATTCCTGTCACCGAGACTCCCGAAGCCGCCCTTGTGATCGATCAGGCGAATCCGGTCTCCCTGTTTCAGGCTGTGGGCGGCAATCTTCCCTCGACTGGTGAACACCTCGTGGTCAGCGGTCAGCTTGAGGGTGTACCCCTCTCTGGTCACCAGCCGGAATACGGGCTTGATTCCGCTCTGCCAGACTTTGATTGCGAATGAGGACTCGGCGCCGGAACGACTGTCGAGCGACAGTGCAGGGGTGTTCCCGACCAAGTCGCTGATGGGTACGAGGCCGTCTCCAGTGTAAACCAGCGTGTCTCCGGTGACGCAGGGGTTGGATGTCTCGATCTTCCCCATCTGCGGGTTGGGGGCGGTTTCCCATACGCGGTCTATGAACACGACTCCGGGGTCGCCGGTCTTCCATGCGGATTCGGCGATCTCGTTCCACAGCTCGCGGGCGCGAACGGTGGCGACCACCTCGTCGATCGGGCCGCTGCCCTCGTCTCGCGGGTTGAGCAGATTCCAGTCGGCGTCGTCTCTGACGGCTTCCATGAAGGCGTCTGTAATCTGGACGGAGATGTTGAAGTTCTGGAGGGTGTCGTCGCCGTCTTTGCAGGTTATGAAGTCTCGGATGTCTGGGTGCGAGTCGCGGAGCTGGCCCATGTGCGCGCCGAGCCTGAACGCGCCCTGCGTGAGGGTGGCGCCGACGGCGGAGTAGAGTTTCATCACGGCGATGGGGCCGCAGGCGTGGCCGTGGGTGGTCTTTATCACGTCGTTGCGCGGCCTGAGCTTGGAGAATCCGAAGCCTATTCCGCCGCCCCACTTCTCGATCATCGCGGCGTCGTGCGCCACGGACATGATGGATTCCATGTCGTCTTCGGGAGTGACCACGAAGCACGCGGACAGGCAGCCGCGCCCGGTGCCGGCGTTGACGAGGGTCGGAGAGTTTGGCAAGAACTTCAGGGAGGTCAGCAGGTCGTAGAACCGATCTTCCCATATGGACCTGAGGGCGTCCGCCTCGCCCTGGGCGACGGCGCGCGACACTCTCCGGAACAGCTGATCGGGGGTCTCGATGGGGCTGCCGTGGGCGTCCTTCCTGAGATAGCGCTGCTCCAGAATGAGCTTGGCGTTGTCGGACAGGGGGAGGTCGTCGCCTCTGGACGCGGGCGCGGCGATAGACTGGGTGACCTGAGTGAGAAGCTCATCAGTCACACCAGCGTCCTTCAGCATCCTGATCAGATTCTGATTCTGAGGCTCGGAATTCAACTCCCCATGCGTATCAAAGAGTTCTTCCGCTGGCAATTTTGCCTGGACTTGGCGGTCGCGCGGTCTGGAATTCAACTAACGCCTCCTAATTATGATTATGACTCGGATACCATAGTGCTACCCCGATTAGTTGGAAAAACAAGAGATAGCACGAATCTGTTGTTAGATGAACCGAATCCCATGGACTCTGAGTAGGCGTCAATGCTTCGGTATCCCAAATCCAAGGCGTCATTTGACTTTTGCAAAGAGTTGGTCCAGTAAGCTACTTCCATCGCCTGATTCTTTAGAGACTTGCCTTTTGGTATGAAATGTTTGGAATTATGCTCAGCGCGCGCCAGCGTCTCGTATGACCATTTGATTCTCAACCTATTTCCGGTTCTCCCCAGTTGGAATTGCGAACATATGAGAATGCAAGGTTCACTCAACGTTTCTACATAACGTAATGCCGCCGCTTGGATGGAAACATCGAACACATCAGCCAAATCCACTATGGAGTTCATACTCGCCATCCTTTGTTGGGCGTACGCATCAAACGCAGGGGCGGGCATGAGAAGATGCGAAGCAAATTTCTCACAGTATCTTTCGATACTTCTCTTAGGCTGTTCTAGGCTGCTGCGGTTTGCGATATCGTGAGAATCCAAAACTGCGTGCGCTATTTCATGAGCGCAAGAGAATCTCTGCCTAGCGCGACTGTCGCGACTGTTCACCAGTATTGCGAACCGTCCATCGCCTCTTGGCAGGAGCATCCCTGCGCCTTCTATATCGGCTCTGACTACGGCGTCCGCGCCGAGAAATTTGGCGACTTTCTCAATATCGACTGGGATGTTGGAATTCAGCACGCGGGATAAACCGAGGCTATCTATTTTCTCTTGTATCGTGTGAACCATGATCGACTCGGTGTACTTGCGCGGATTTATCGAATGTCACCAATTCTGGCTAAACTGGAATCCGCATCTGCTGCATTGTATTGCGTAGAGACCAGAACAGTCCTGGTGGCAATTGGGGCATTCTTCCTTTTGCAAACTCATAGAGGTAGGGGGTGATGGTAGGGCTTGTTTCACCCTTGGAATCGCGGCGCTGGGTTCCGTGTTTCGGAGTGAGGATTGAGCCGACGTGAAGGCTATCAAAGGTGTCGGATGAATCAACTTGCGCGCCACAACAGCTAGTTGTGTGTTCCATGTGTCAATCGTGAGCGACCCGGAAACTTGCCTTCCTGATGCCAGAGTAAACTTCAGATCACATACGTCTTTCTCCATAGATGGCAAGGCGTCTAACGGGACCTGGACGTTCTTGAATTCTCGGATAAAAGACTCCGTCATCAAGTCGCGATCCATGTGCATGAGGTTAGGGTTGATTTTCCTCACGCTGTCAACGCATCGTTCGGCAAACCCGCGGACGTATGCGTCATCTATCTCGGATTCAACCTGAGTGATCTGTCTGCCTTCGTGGCTACGGCGTATAAAATCTTCGGACATACCCAAACGATCCGCCAAGTCTTTATATGACCAACTAAGGCTACTGCGCAACATTTGCCATTGTTTTACGGGGTTCATTAGGAGGACTCCTTCTTAACTGCTTCTATCAAGCATGATAGCACAAAGGTTCTGGAATGTACATGTCAGCATGTATTACGCAGGGTTGCCTTGTGGTCGATCCACGGGCCCGTTTGCTCGCCGCCGTCCGACGAATCCAGCATGTCGTCGATGGCTCGCTTGAAGCTCTCGATGTCTCTGAAGTCGCGGTAAACGCTGGCGAACCTGATGTATGCCACACGGTCCAAGGCGCTGAGCCGCTCCATTACCAGCTCGCCGATGGCGCGGGAGGTGAACTCGGCGCGGCTCAGCTCGGTGAGCAGAGTTTCGATTTCGTCGACTACCTTTTCGATGCTGCCCACCGGCAAGGGGCGCTTGGCGCAAGCCTTGCTCAAGCTGGAGTAGAGTTTTTCGCGCTGGAACTCCTCTCTTCGCCCGTCACGCTTGACAACCATCGTCGTTCGCATCTGCACGCGCTCGTAGGTGGTGAATCGGCGCCCACATGCAAGGCATTGTCGACGGCGGCGGACGCTGTCCCTAGAGTCGCGGGAGTCTATGACCTTGGTGTTCTCATGGTCGCAGTATGGGCATATCATGGCGTGTGCCTTTGCACGCGCTCGTAGGTGGTGAATAGGCGCCCACATGTAAGGCATTCTCGACAGCGGCGGACTCCGTCCCTAGACTCGCGTGAGTCTATGACCTTGGTGTTCTCATGGTCGCAGTATGGGCATATCATGGCGTGTGCCTTGTTTTGTACTTTTGTTAGTATTTGTATGAAAAACCGCAATCTGTTGCGATGCTCGTGCAAAATAGCACTATATGTTGTGGGGAGTCAAGAGTAATACACACGTGTTTTCACGGTGTATTCGAGCGGATTCACCCTCACCATAGCCCTCTCCCTTCGAGGGAGAGGGGATACATTGACCCATATCCGAGTTGGGTTCGGGTTGCACACTCGAAAGCGAAGGGGCGGTGTGGTCTAGTGGGTTCACCCTCGATCGTGTAGGGGCGGTGTGGTCGAGCGGGTTCACCATCTCCCCAGCCCTCCCCCACCTACGGAGGGGGGACGGTGTGGTCTAGCAGATTCACACTCGATCGCGTAGGGGCGGTTCGCGAACCGACCCTAGCAGTGGAAGGGGTGGGATGGTCCAGCGAGGATTCACCCTCACCCCAACCCTCTCCCTTCTAGGGAGAGGGGGCTATGTGCTGGAGGGGAGGGAGATGTTAGACGCTGCGCGAACGGGGCGCGGCCGCCCACACGAGGCGGCCGCGCTTTTCGTTCAAGAGGGTGGCGCGTGCGCGTCAGTTGCCGTTGGTGCGCATCCGAGCGCGTCCGAAACGGCGCAGGAATGGGGGCAGATCCAGGTCGCTCTCGTCGCCGCTGGCGAGGGCCTCGGAGAGTATCCTGTCGATCTGCGCCTCCTGCTCGGTGAAGGCGTCGCCGGTGGGGAAGCCGGTGGCGACGATGGTGAGTTTGATCTCGTTCTCCATCTTCAGGTCGGTGACCATTCCGAAGATGATGTTGGCTTCGGGGTCCACGACTCGCTGAATGACCTCTGCGGCCTGGTGAAGCTCGGACAGCCTGAGGTCGCTGCCGCCGGTGATGTTGAACAGTACGCCCCTGGCGCCCTCTATGGAGACGTCCAAGAGTGGGTTGGTTATGGCCTGCTGCGCGGCCTCGCGGGCGCGGTGTTCGCCCATGCCCCATCCAATGGACATCCAAGCGGGGCCCGAGTCGCGCATCACGGCGTTGACGTCGGCGAAGTCGACGTTGATGTCTCCGGCGACTGTTACGAGCTCGGCGATGGACTGGACGCCCATGCGAAGAACGTCGTCTGCCATTCTGAAGGCGTTTTCGGCGGTTATCTCGTCCTCGGCGATGACGTGGAGGCGCTCGTTGGGGATGACGAGGAGGGTATCGGTGTGTTCGCTGAGGCGCTTGATGCCGGCGTCGGCGACCCTCATGCGGCGCAGTCCCTCGAACTCGAATGGCTTGGTAACCACTGCCACGGTGAGCGCGCCGGTCTCCTTGGATATCTGGGCTATGATTGGAGCGGCGCCGGTGCCTGTGCCGCCGCCCATACCGCCTGCGACGAAGACCATGTCCGCGTCTCGAATGACCTCGTAGAGGTCTTCGCGGCTCTCTTCGGCCGACTTTGCGCCCAGTTCTGGAATGCCTCCAACGCCCTTGCCCTGGGTGAGCTGGTCGCCAATGCGTATCTTGAGCGGCACATCGCTTCGCACGAGCGCCTGAGAGTCGGTGTTGACCACCATATACTCTACGCCGGGGATGCGCTCCCTGAACATTCTCGATACTGCATTGGATCCGCCTCCGCCCACGCCCACTACCTTGATGCGGGCGATGGATTCCTGGTCTCCGCGATATGTTGTCATGCCGTTTCCCCCGAATCGCTGAGAGTTTTGCTGCCTGTCTCTAGTTTGGGAACAGCCAGCGGAAAATTTTGGGAGCCTTCGAGCCGGGCTTGTCGCCGGCCTCCTGGCCCGTGTGACCTGTGTGTGCGCGTGAAGGGCCGCCGCCCGGGTGGTTCATCGCCCATCTGAGAAGTCCGACGCTGGTGGAGAACTCGGGTCCTCGAAGCTCTTGCGGCACGTCCAGCGCCGCGGGGCCGCCGACCCGAACGTTGGATGCCAAGTATCGCCTCGCCATCGCCTCCAAACCGGGCAGCCTGGAACTTCCTCCGGTCAGTACGACTGACACGCTGGACGGATCGCGTATGCCCGATTCCATCATCTTCAGCCTGATGAGTCTGACCACCTCCATTGCGCGCTCGCGCAGGAGCTGCGAGAAGTCTCGCAGTGCGACTGTACGGGCGCTGCGGCCCTGTGAGGGCAGTACGATCTCGTCGAGGGCTTTGTAGGTGACGGGTTCAGTGGTGCCGTACTCCAGCTTGGCCGCTTCAGCGGCTTCGTAGGTGGTTTCGAAAGCGACGCAGATGTCGTTGGTGAACTGGAATCCGCCGATTGGCAGAACCGAGGTGTACTCGACCACTCCGCGCTCGAATACTATGATATCCGATGTCCCTCCCCCGATGTCCACTAGAACTGCGCCTGTGTATTTTTCATATTCGGTCAACACGGCCTCGGCGCTGGCCATTGGCTCCAGCACTAGGGCTTCTACGCGCAGGCCGGTATCTTCCACGGCGGCGGTGAGGCTGCGGACGAATAATCTCTCGGCAGAGACCACGTGGCTCTCGACTTCGAGCCGTCTGGTGTGCATTCCGAGAGGGTCTCGGATGCCGCTCTGTCCGTCCAGAGTGTAGTTTCTGGGCAGGGCGTGGATAACCTGTTGTCCGGGCTTCTCTCCGGCTGCGGCGACGGTTTGGGGCACCCTGTCGAGGTCGGAGCGGGTGATGACGCCCCGCGAGGCGACCCAGTCGATATTGTCGAGCCGGTTCTCGAACGATACGTGAGAGCCGGTGATTCCGACGTATGCGGAACGGACGGACGCCGAGGCCTTCTGCGCCGCTTGGCGGACGGACTGGCCGATGGCTCTGCCCGCTTCGGCGGTGTTGGTTACGTTGCCTCTTTGGAGTCCCTCTGAGGGTACGACGCCGTGCGAGAGGATGCGGACGTGTTGTGCGCCCTCGCGGCGCGCGACGATGGTACACACTTTGGACGTGCCGACATCGACCGCCACCATTGTATTCGGATCCTGAGTCATGCCGTTAATCCCTGGGAACTCTGCCTGCGCTTATTTTAGCCATTATGGGGGGGAAGAAACAAAGTGCAACTCTGTTGGACCTGCTTTGTGGGCAGGTCTCAGATCCTTTCGGCCACTCGCATCCGCGCGCTGCGCGCGCGGGGGTTGTCTCTTATCTCTGAGATTCTGGGCTTGATGACTCCCTTGCTCAGGAGGGTGAGCGTGGGCGTCTTGTCGCACATGCACTCGGGTAATCTGGGTGGGCAGTCGCAGATCTCTGCGGAGGCGCGCATGAATCGCTTTACGATGCGGTCCTCTACGGAGTGATAGCTGATGACGACCAGCCGGCCGCCCCGCGAGAGCGCTTCGACCGCGCCTGCCAAGCCCCTCTCCAAGTTGGAGATCTCTTCGTTGACTGCCATTCGCAGGGCTTGGAACGTTCGCGTGGCGGGGTGGCGGCGGCTCCTAATGGGCCAGTTGAGCGACTTGGAGACGACGGCTGCCAACTGGCCGGTGGTGTCGATTCTGCGGTTTCTGACGATTCCCGCCGCCACTCTGCGGGCGCGCGGCTCTTCGCCAAGCTCGCGTATGATCCACTCCAGTTTGGATTGGGGCCACCTGTTGACGATGTCGTAGGCTGTGAGGCGAGCGCCGGGGTCGAATCTCATGTCCAAGCTCGCGTCGTACCTGAAGCTGAACCCTCTTTCTGGGTCGTCCAGCTGGGCGGACGAGACGCCGAGATCGAACAGGACGCCGTCGCAGCGCGAGAAGCGGCGATTTCTGGCGATCAGCGCGATGTCCGCGAAGTTGCCGTGATGCAGGGACAGCTGGGCTGCCCAGCGTGAAAGCCTGTCCTGCGCTCTGGACAGCGCGCCGTAGTCTAGGTCGATCCCCAGAATGCTGACGCTGTAGGCGGATTTCAGGATGGCCTCGGTGTGGCCTCCTTCGCCCAGATTGCAGTCTATATAAGAGCCTCCGGGCTTCGTCGACAGCGCCAAAGGAACTTCGGCGGCCATCACTGGGGTGTGCGCCGGGGGTGAAGATGTCTCAGCGGCTGGACCTGTCACTATCTTATGGCTCTCTTGGCATCCGCGCGGGCGGGTCTGATGTCGTCATCGGCCTGCGGCAGATGGGCGGGCGGCAGCCCACGGCTACCGTCCGCTCGGTATGCGGTTCGACTTGCCCACCATGTTAACATAAGAACAACCGTAGAATCGGCTCGTGAAGGGTGTTTGCAGTAGGTCTGTCAAGTTTCCACTGACTCCGACCTGCGCGCAAGGGATATTGTGGACTCTTAAGACTGTTCTTTTGCAGGAGTGGCGAAATGACCAAGACATCGTTCAGCTATGCGGCGCTCACCATCAGCGACGCGGGGGCGAAGGGGGAGAGGGTCGACACCAGCGGCGACGTCATCGTGGAGATGATGACGGAGTCGGGCTTCGAGCTGGTGGACAGGCGAATCGTGGCGGATGAGAGGGATCTTATATCGAGCCAGATCGCGGAGTGGTGCGACTCGGCAGCGGCGGACGTGGTGGTGACCACGGGCGGCACGGGTCTCGGACCCAGGGACGTGACGCCGGAGGCGACGCGCGCGGTGATAGACATAGAGGCTCCGGGCATCGCCGAGGCGATGCGGATGGAGACGCTGAAGAATACGCCTTTCGCCATGCTGAGCCGCGGGGTGACGGGGGTGCGGAACGGCTGCCTGATAGTGAATCTTCCGGGAAGCCCCAGCGGGGTGCGGGAGACGCTGGAGGTGGCGCTGCGATCCATGCCGCACGCGCTGGAGATGATCCGGGGCTGGCGAACTCACGCCAACCCCTAGGCGCGACATGCGGTTTCATATTCTGACGCTGTTTTCGGGTATGTTCGAAGGGCCGATGGGCGAGAGCATCATGGGGCGCGCGCGCAGGCGTGGGCTGATCTCCGTCCACGTCCACGACATACGCGACTTCACCCACGACAGGCGGCGCACGGTGGACGACTACCCGTACAGCGGCGGGCCGGGCATGGTGATGAAGCCCGAGCCGCTGTTCGAGGCGGTGGAGACGCTGCGCGAATCGGGCGAGCTTGGGGAGGCGTCCCCGGTGATACTGCTGACCCCGCAGGGGCGGAGGTTCGACCAGAGGCTGGCGGAGGAGCTGGCGGAGCGCGAGGAGCTGGCGCTGATCTGCGGGCGCTACGAGGGCGTGGACGAGCGGGTGCGCGAGCATCTGGCAACGGACGAGATCAGCATTGGGGACTATGTACTGGGCGGCGGCGAGCTGGCGGCTATGGTGGTGATGGAGGCTGTGTCGCGTCTGGTGTCTGGGGTCGTGGGGTCGGCGGAGTCGGCAGCCAACGATTCGTTCACCACCGGACTTCTGCAACATCCTCTGTACACGAGGCCCTCTGTGTTCAGGGGCTGGGCTGCGCCGGACGTGCTGCTTTCGGGCCACCACGCGGAGGTCGCCAGATGGCAGCGGAGGGAGTCGCTGAGGCGGACGCTGGAGAGGCGGCCCGACCTGCTGGACGGGGTGGAGCTGTCGGCGGAGGATAGGAAGTGGCTGAGGGAGATGGGATATGGGACGTAAAGGCGTATCTGCTATATTTTCTGTCTGAAAGGAGGGCAGATGAAAGGCAAGGATTTTCTGTGGCTGGCGGATCTGGAGTCCGAGGAGATCGGGCAGATGGTGCGCAAGGCGCGAGCGATGAAAGATGGGGCGACGCCCAAGGTCATGGGCGGGAAGGTGGCGGCGCTGCTGTTCGAGAAGCCGTCTCTGCGCACGCGGGTCAGCTTCGAGGTGGGCGTCAAGCAGATGGGGGGCGACTGCATATATCTGAGCCAGTCGGACGTGGGGCTGGGGACGCGGGAGCCGGCGGAGGACGTGGCGCGGGTGCTGGACAGGCTGGTCGACGTGATCATCGCGCGGGTGTTTTCCCACCGAAGTCTGGAGATACTGGCAGAGTATTCGACCGTGCCGGTGGTCAATGCGCTGTCGGACCTGGCGCACCCGTGCCAAGCGGTGGGAGACCTGCTGAGCATGAACGAGCGCAAGGGCGATCTCGCAGGCCTAAACGTGGCGTACGTGGGGGACGGCAACAACATCGCATCGAGTCTGGCGATCGGCTGCGCCTCGGTCGGGGCGAACTTCACGGTGGCATCGCCGCCGGCGTACAAGGTGCCGGATGTCGCGTGGCGCGTGGCGGAGCGGCGGGCGGCGGAGATGGAGACGAGGCTGGAGTGGACGGAAGCGCCGGAGGCGGCGGTCGAGGGGGCGGACGTGGTCTATACGGACGTGTGGATCAGCATGGGGGACGAACACGAGGCGGACGAGCGGCGGCGGATATTCACGAAATACCGCGTGGACGGCAGGCTGATGGAGCGCGCCGACGGCGGGGCGGTGTTCATGCACGACATGCCCGCGCACCGAGGCGAGGAGGTCTCGGAGGAGATGCTCGATCATCCGCAGTCGATAGTCTTTCATCAGGCGGAGAACCGGCTGCACGCGCAGAAGGCGATTCTGGCGGAGCTGCTGGCGTAGTCACAGCTTCAGAACTCTCTTGGCGTTTTCCAGCAGTATCTTGGGGCGGACCTCTTCGCGGATGTCCAGCTGGTCGAATCCCGACAGCCAGCGGTCTGGCGGGAGGTATGGGAAGTCGGAGCCGAATAGTACCTTGTCCTGAAGGCGGGTGTTGGTCTCGCGGATGATGGGGTCGGGGATGTAGCGCGGGGCCCAGCCGGAGAGGTCTATGAAGACGTTCGGCTTGTGGAGGGCTACGGCTATCTGCTCCTCGACCCAGGGCCATGCGGGATGCGCCATTACGATGGTGAGCTCGGGGAAGTCTGCCGCCACGTCATCTACATGGGGAATCGGGGCGGAGTATTTCAGCTTCATCCCGCCTCCGCCGGGCATACCCACGCCCGCGGCGGCGAATCCGGAGTGCAGCAGCAGGGGGATTCCCAACTCTACGCACTTCTCATACAGTGGGTAGAAGCGCGCGTCGTTGGGGAAGAATGCCTGATGGATTGGATGCAGCTTGAGTCCGCGCAAGCCAAGCTCGGTTACGGCGCGCTCCAGCTCGTTGACTGCCCAGCGGTCCTTCCACGGATCGACGGTGGCGAATCCGATGAACTGGTCGGGGTGGGCGCTGACGATGGCGGCGACGTAGTCGTTGGTGTCGGGCTGGTCGCCGGTGGCGGTCTGGGCGTCGACGGAGAATACGACGCCCAAGATGTCCCACTCGCGATATCGAGCGGCAAGCTCCTCGCCGAGCGTGGGCGCGTCTCGCAGGCGGAAGTAGCGTCTCAGGCTCTCCTCGATTGCCATGTCCGGCAATCCCGGCTGTCTTGGGACGTGAACGTGCATGTCTATTGCGCGCATGGGGTTTGTCCTGTGCTGGCTGTCTTTGGCTCTATTTCCAGATAAGCCCTGCGGGGTGGGTGTTCGTGGGCGTGGGCGCTCTAGGCGGTCGTCACCGCGCCGAGAGATGCCGAGGAAACGAGTCTGGCGTACTTGCCCATCACGCCGGTGGTGTGCCTGGATTCGGGCGGCTGCCAATCGCGGCGGCGGCGCTCCATCTCTTCTGCGGATATGTCGACGTCGAGCGTCCTGGATTCGACGTCCATGGAGATGGTATCGCCTTCGCGCACCAAGCCGATAGGCCCGCCGACTGCGGCTTCGGGCGCGACGTGTCCGATGATCGGTCCGCGCGATGCGCCCGAGAAGCGGCCGTCGGTCATCAGCAGAATGTCCTCCCCTATTCCGGTGCCCATCATCGCGCCGGTGACGGAAAGCATCTCCTGCATACCCGGCCCGCCCTTCGGCCCTTCGTAGCGAAGTACGAGGACGTCGCCGGGCTGTATCTCGCCGCGAGTGACGGCTTCGAATGCGGCGCGCTCGCCGTCGTACACGCGGGCGGGGCCTTGGTGGCGCAGCCGCTGGGTGCCGGACACCTTCATGACGCAGCCCTCGGGGGCGAGGTTGCCCTTGAGTATGACCAGTCCGCCGGTGGGGCTCTTGGCGTTGGCTATGGAGTAGATGACCCTGTTGTCCGCCGTCTCGCCGATCTCGGCGAGGTTCTCGCCCACGGTCTTGCCGGTGACTGTCATGCAGTCTTCATGGATGAGTCCGGCGCTCTGAAGCTCCTTCATGACGACGGGGACGCCGCCGACCTTGTCCATGTCGGACATGACGAAGCGGCCGCCTGGGCGCAGGTCGGTTATGTAGGGGGTGGTGCGGCTGAGCGCGTCGAAGTCGTCCAGTGTGAGCGGAACGCGCGCCTCGTGCGCGATGGCGAGCAGGTGCAGAACGGCGTTGGTGGAGCCGCCCATGGCGAGGACGACTCGGATGGCGTTCTCGAACGCCTCGCGGGTCATTATGTCGCGCGGCTCGATGTCTTTTTCGAGCAGGTTGTACATGACTGCGCCCGAGTCGAAGGCGATCCGCTCGTTGCGCGGGTCTATGGCGGGAACGGAGGCGGCGCCTGGGATGGACATGCCCATCGCCTCGATAGCGGAAGACATGGTGTTGGCGGTGAACATTCCGGCGCAGGCGCCCTCTCCGGGACATGCCACGCGCTCCATGCCGATCAGCTCGTCTAGGGTTATCTTGCCCTGCGAGTACGCGCCGATGGCTTCGTACATGTCTTGGATGTTGATATCCTCGCCGTTCCAGCTGCCGGGGAGTATTGCGCCGCCGTACACGAATATGGAGGGGACGTTGCAGCGCGCAATGGCCATCATGGCGCCGGGCATGTTCTTGTCGCAGGCGGCGACTACGATGAGGCCGTCCATGCTCTCGCCGAAGGTGACGGTCTCTATGGAGTCTGCGATGACCTCGCGGCTCACGAGGGACGCCTTCATGCCCTCGGTGCCCATGGATATGCCGTCGCTGATGGTGATGGTGCCGAACATGAAAGGCACGCTGTTGGCGGCGCGCAGACCCTCTTTGACCCTGCGCGCCTGCCTGTCGAGGTGGACGTTGCACGGGGTGACGTCCGAGGCGAGGTTTCCGATGGCGACGAAGGGCTTGTCCATGTCCTCGTCGCCGAGTCCGGTGGCGCGCAGCATGGCGCGGGCGCCGGCGCGGTCTGGGCCGTCGGTAACCACGCGGCTCTTCTTCTTGAGGTCTGGTCTGACTGCAGTTGTCATTCTGTCTCCTCCGCTGGGGTCGAGGACGGTGTTGGGTGTGTGACGGCTATTGTATCACTGATGCCGGGCAAGTCTTGGCGTTGTGGTCTCTTGGCGGCAGGGCAATGGCATCTTATCAGGACTTGCGCGGTTGGCTGCGAATCCTGACTTGGTCGCAAGCTAACTCAGCTGCGGAAATACTCCTGACTCTTTTTTCTTGTACAAACAAGCGTCAGATGCGATTACCCTGCCCGGCAACTGGGCGAGCGCTTGTCACGTTGTCAAGAAGTTCTCAGGAGTCGCAAAATGGCAAGCCGAGTTTGTCGAAATCGTTACTAGGCACGTCTTTCAGACTTTTGGGTATGCAGCCAGTTAGGTTGTTGTTAGACATCGAGATCCATCCGAGGTTGGTCAAGTTGCTCAATTCAGGCGGTATCGCACCGCTCAAACGGTTTCCATCAAGCGATAGATCTATTAGGTTGACTAGACTGCCCAATTCAGGCGGTATCGCACCACTCAAACTGTCTCCACTAAGTAATAGCTCTTTTAGGTTGACCAGATTGCCCAACTCAGGCGGTATCGCACCACTCAAACTGTTATAACCAAGACAGAGAAATTCGAGATTGGTGAGATTGCCAATCTCAGGCGGTATCGCACCGCTCAAACTGTTTCCACCAAGCCCTAGGACTTCTAGATTGGTCAAGTTGCCCAATTCAGGCGGTATCGCTCCAAGCAAGTGATTGTCTTGGAGCAGCAAAGATTTGAGATTGGTGAGATTGCCAATCTCGGGCGGTATCGTCCCGCTCAAACTGTTTTCACCAAGATCGAGAAGTTCGAGATTGGCGAGATTGCCAATCTCGGGCGGTATCGCCCCAAGCAATCCGTGTCCATGTAGGTCTATTCGTGTGACATTTCCCCCATCGTCAGTGGTCACTCCGTACCAGTCGGAGAGTGGCGCTTCGCTCAGCCAGTTGGTACTGTCGTCCCAGCCCGGACCGTCGGTCGCCTCGTAGAGAGCTATGAGGGCTATGCGATTCGACAGAGGCGGGGACGACAGAGCGATTGCCAGCTCGCTGGGAGTTTGGAAGCGATCTTCCGGTCTCTTCGCCAAGCATCGACTGACAATCCTGTCCAGCGCCCTGGGGACGCTTGAGCGCTTCGAGCGCGCGGAGTCGGGGATATCTTCGGTAATACGCCTCGCCAAGTTCGGCAAAGTTTCCGAACAGAACGGAACGGCGCCGGTGAGTGTCTCATACAGCACGACTCCGAGCGAGTATATGTCGGAGCGGGTGTCGAGCCGCTCGCCGCGTATTTGCTCGGGAGACATGTAAGAATAGGTGCCGAGTACCGCGCCGCTATCGGTTACGGTTGCCAGATGTGAGGCGCGCGCGAGTCCGAAATCCGCTACTTTGACGTTTCCGTTCGGAGTGAGCAGCAGGTTCGAGGGCTTGACGTCGCGATGGGTTATCCTGCGCTCGTATGCGGCTTGAAGACCAAGTGCGGCTTGGATGCAAATGCTTGTCGCCCTGCCGATGGGCAGATGCCCAAGTGATCGAATCAGATCTGCGAGGCTTGTCGGAAGAAACTCCATCACGATGAACCGAGTATCTTCGTCGTCATCTGCGCAATAGTCGAGTACGCGGACGACGTTCGGGTGGTCGAGCTCTTCGGTCAGCCGCGCTTCGCGCCTGAAACGCTCCACCGCGTTCACATCATCGGCGGCGGACGGGAGCAGAGTCTTGAGCGCAATCACCCGTCCGCTCGACGGGTCCCACGCTTTGTACACGGATCCCTGTCCGCCGGATGCCGTCTCGTCGAGGATATGGTATCTGCCTATGGTCTGGGGGCGCATGGCTGACTCCCGCACGCTCGATCAGTGGACGATTCCTTTCGATACCAATGATAAGCCTGCGCGAGTACGAGTGTCATCATTGTCGTCATGTCAACGGCGTAACGGGGCTGACTCGGTATAGCGGAATCAGCCCCGTCCATGTTGTCAGTCCGATTTGGGGCTGCCTACCCCGCGCCATGCTCCTCTATCGCCTTGGCGACGGCGACTGGGTTCATGGGCAGCTCTCTCATGCGCACGCCGGTGGCGTCGTAGATGGCGTTCGAGAGGGCGGCGAGGGGCGGCACCAATGGCACTTCGCCTACTCCGCGCACGCCGAACGGGTGGTTGGGGTTGGGGACTTCGACGACTACGGTGTCTATCATCGGCAGGTCGAGCGAGGTGGGCATTCGGTAGTCGAGCAGGCTGGTGTTCATCATCTGGCCGTCGTCGCTCATGTAGTACTCCTCGTTGAGCGCCCAGCCAATGCCCTGAACCACGCCGCCCTGTATCTGCCCCTCTACGTAGCTCGGGTGGATGGAGGTTCCGGAGTCCTGCGCGGCGGTGTAGCGCAGGATTTCGACCTTGCCGGTTTCGGGGTCGACTTCGATATCGACTATGTGGGTGGCGAACGCGCTGCCGGCTCCTCCCGGGTCCATGTTGGCGCTGCCGACTATGGGGCCGCCCGTCTCGGCGGCGCGGCCGGCGAGGTCGGCGAAGCTCATGCTCAGCTCGGGGTCGGACTTGTGGCGGAAGACTCCGCCTTCCAGCTCGATCTGGTCGGCGTCGGTCTCCCAGAGCAGCGCGGCGCGGTCTATCATCTGGCGCTTGACGTCCTGGGCTGCCTCGTAGCTTGCCCAGCCGGTCTTGAATGCGGCGCCGGATCCGCCGGTCATGGAGGTGTAGCCTATCGCCTCGGTGTCGCCTACCTGCGGGTTGACGTCCTCTACGGGGATGCCCAGCACCTCGGCGAACTGCTGGGCGGCGGCGGGGCGGGTGCCGCCGATGTCCATGGATCCGATGGTCAGGCTGACGGTGCCATCGTAGTTGAGGTTGGCGGTGGCGCAGGCGGGGCCAGTGCCGTTGATCCAGAAGCCGGAAGCTACGCCCCTGCCTCGCCACTTGCCTTCGAGCGGCTGGGCGTAGTGGTCGTGGTCCCTGGCGGCTTGGGCTGTCTCGATTGCGCCTATGCGCGGGTTGACGATGCCGACGGCGCGGCGCGTGCCTTCCTTGGCGGCGTTGAGGATGCGGAGGTCTATCGGGTCCATGCCGAGCTTCTCGCACATCTCATCTATGATGGTCTCGGCGGCGAACGAGCCGATGGGCGCTCCGGGGGCGCGGTATGCGGTGGTCTTGGGCTTGTTGTCCACAACGTCGTATGCGTCTATGACGATGTTGGCGATGTCGTATGGGGAGAAGATGCAGTTGGCAGCCGCTCCGACGGGGGAGCCCGGGAACGCGCCTGCCTCGAAGCGAAGGTCGGCGTGGGCGGCGGTCATGCGCCCTTCGTTCGTCACGCCCATCTTCACCTTCATGTAGGAGCCGGAAGTCGGCCCGGTGGCCTCCATGACCTCGATTCTGTTCATGGTCACCTTGACGGGGCGGCCGGACTTCTTCGAGAGCGCTACGGCTAGGGGTTCGAGGTAGATGGTGGTCTTGCCGCCGAATCCGCCTCCGATCTCCATGGGGACGACCTTGATGGACGAGAAGGGAACGCCCACGACGGCGGCTGTCAGATCGCGTATCTGGAAGTGTCCCTGCGAGCTGCCCCATACGGTGATGCGGTCTTGGGGCGTCCACCACGCGGTGGCGGAGTGGGGTTCGATGTAGCCCTGATGGACGGTCTTGGTGCGGAACTCGCGCTCGATGACGAGGTCTGCCTGCTCGAAGCCCTCGTCTATGTCGCCTATCTGGAGTCTGGAGTGGCTGGCGACGTTGTTGGCGAACTCTGGGTGCAGCAGCGGCGCGCCGTCCGCCATCGCGTCCTCGGCGGTGGTGACGACCGGCAGCGGCTCGTACTCCACGTCGATCAGATCGAGGGCTTCTTCTGCCTCGTGGGGGCTGTCGGCGGCTACGGCGGCGATGGGGTGTCCTCTGAACAGCGCCTTGCCGCGCGCCATTATCTTGCTGGTGACGTGGTGCATGTTCTGGGGCGGGCCTCCGGCGGCGGAGGTGACTGGCTTGTTCTCGTACTCGGGGAAGTCGGCGGACGTGATGACCGCCTTGACTCCGGGCGACGCCTCTGCCCTGGATGTATCTATGGACTTGATGGCTGCGTGGGCGTGGGGGCTTCTGAGGACTTTGGCGTGCAGCATTCCGGGCAGGTCTATGTCTGCGCCGTATGCGGCTCTGCCCGTCACCTTGTCGAAGCCGTCGTGTCGAATTGGGCGGGTTCCAACCGCCGAGTAGCTCTTGGATTCGGTCATTGTCATGGGTTAGGTCAACCTCCTTTGGACTCGCTGGCGCAATTGTAGCACAGCGGCGCGAGGGTATCTGTTGCGGACGGCGGTGTCACCCTCACCCTAGCCCTCTCCCATCGAGGGAGAGGGGACTTCTGGTCTGGCGCTCTCCCAGCGAGGGAGAGGGGGCTTCTGGTCTGGCATTCTACCAGCGAGGGAGAGGGGACTTCCGTACTGAGGACTAATCTGATATAGATTCGTCAGGAGAGTTCCGGTTTGGATGATGGCAAGATAGCAAAAAGGGCGGTATTACGTGTAAACTGACGCAGAATCAGAATTGGCTCGCAAAACTGACGGGGCAGCCTCAGGTCTGGACCTCGTGAATCTCGGTGAAAGCGGACTCTGCGAATGGACTTCGACAAATACGATCTCGACTCATCCATATACGACGAGATGTTTCTGACTGACGGCGCTCCGCGCGAGCATTGCAGTCAGCTGCACGATACTCTCGCCGACTTCTCCGCCGAAGAGCTTGACGGCATACAGGAGCGCGTCAACCGCTCGTTCTCCAACGAGGGCATCACCTTCACGGTGTACGGCGACGAGGAGGCGAGCGAGCGCATCATCCCCATCGACTGCATACCGAGGGTGATGTGCGGCGAGGACTGGCGGCGCCTCGAGGCGGGCCTGACGCAGCGGATCGAGGCGCTCAACCGCTTCCTCGAAGACGTGTACGGCGAGGGCAGAATCATCGAGGACGGCGTCATCCCCGAGGACTTGGTTCTGAGCTGCCCGCAGTATCGAACACAGATGCGCGGCTTCTCGGCCCCACATGGAACCTGGGTGGGCATATGCGGCACGGACTTGGTGAGAACCAATGACGGATTTCGCGTGCTGGAGGACAATCTGCGCGTTCCGTCCGGCGTCTCCTACATGCTCGCCAACCGCAAGGCGACCAAGGCCAGCCTGCGCCGCCTGTACAGAAGGTCGCGCGTGCGGGAGGTGGAAGGCTACGGGCAGGCGCTGCTGGAGACGCTGCGCGAGCTGGCGCCGGAGGGACGCTCGGACCCTTCGATCGCGCTGCTGACGCCCGGGGTCTACAACTCCGCGTTCTACGAGCATATGTTCCTGGCGCGCGAGATTGGCGCGGAGCTGGTCGAGGGCAGGGATCTGCTCGCCAGGGACGGGTTCGTCTACATGATCACCACCGCCGGGCCCGAGCGCGTGGACGTCATCTATCGCCGCGTGGATGACGACTTCATAGACCCCCGCGTGTTTCGTCCCGATTCGCTTCTGGGCGTGCCGGGCCTGATAGAAGCGTACAAGCGCGGAAACGTGGCGCTGGTGAACGCTCCGGGAACGGGCGTGGCGGACGACAAGAGCGTGTATGCTTACGTGCCGGATATGATCCGCTACTATCTGAGCGAGGAGGCGATTCTGGAAAACGTGGATACGCGGCTGTGTCGCCGACCCGAAGACTTGGAGTACACTCTGGACAACCTGCGCGATCTGGTGGTCAAGCGGGTTGGGGAGTCTGGCGGATACGGGATGCTGGTAGGTCCGCACTCGACTGCGAAGGAGCGCGAGGAGTACGCCGAGCAGGTGCGCGCCAACCCCGCGGACTTCATATCTCAGCCCACGCTGGCGCTGTCGAGAGCGCCCTGCCTGATCGAGGGCGGATTCGAGCCGCGCCACGTCGATCTGCGTCCGTTCGTGCTGCACGGGCGCAAGACGCGAATAGTGCCCGGGGCGTTCTGTCGCGTGGCGCTTCGCAGGGGCAGCCTCGTGGTCAATTCCAGCCAGGGCGGGGGCGGCAAAGACCTATGGGTGCTGGCGGACTGACGACTATGATTCAAGAAGCGCGCCCAGCTTTCTGTGCGAGAACTCGGACAGGACGCGCTCATGGACAGGAGGACCATACAGTTGCAAGAGCCAGTGTACATCGCCAAGCGAGGCGAGACTGCGGGGGCGGCTGACGCCTCCCCGAGATCGAGCTTCGGCAATCTGATCGAGAAGCTGTCGAGCGCGCTGCCCGCTCGCCGCAGGAACGCCGTTCTGATAGCGGCTGTGGCGCTGGGAGTGGTCGCCATCACCTTGGGCCGGCCGACAGTCGCCCACGCCGCCGGCGTAGACGAGGAGACGCAGTTCGTCTTCAACACCTTCGCGTTCCTCATATGGGGCGCGCTGGTCATGTGGATGTGCGCGGGATTCACCATGCTGGAATCCGGCTCGGTGCGAACCAAGAACGCATCCATGATCTGCCTGAAGAACATCGGCCTGTACTCCATCGCGGGGCTTGCCTACTTCGTCATAGGCTACAACCTCATGTACGTGGGGGTGGGAAGGGATCTGAGCGTCTGGGGCGTAAACTTCGGCATGATAATCGGCTCGTTCGAGCTGATGCGCGGGCCGTCCGAGAGCGAGATCGCCCTGGTTGGCGGAGATGAAGGCGCGGTTGCGGACGTAGTCGCGCTCGGCTACTCCACCATGTCCGACTGGTTCTTCCAGATGGTGTTCGTAGCCACGGCGGCCTCGATCGTGTCGGGAACGCTCGCAGAGCGAGTCAAGATGTGGTCGTTCTTCGTGTTCGTCCTAGTTCTGACTGCGTTCATCTACCCAGTCGTGGGCGCGTGGACGTGGGGCGGCGGATGGCTGGCGGAGATGGGATTCAAGGACTTTGCCGGTTCCTCCATAGTTCACGGCGTTGGCGGCTGGGCTGCGCTCGCGGGAGCGATCGTGGTGGGGCCCAGGCTCGGCAAGTTCCGCAGAGACGGCTCAGCCAAGCCCACGCCTCCATCCAACGTACTGGTGGTGACTCTCGGCGTGTTCATCTTGTGGCTGGGCTGGTTCGGGTTCAACGGCGGCTCGCAGCTCGCGCTGGGCAGCGCGGCGGACGTGGTGGGTATGAGCCACGTTCTGGTCAACACCAACCTCGCGGCGGCGGCGGGAGTCATAGCCGCGCTCGCGGTGTCGCGCCCGATCTTCAAGCGCATGGACCTGATCACCGGGCTGAACGGCGCCATCGGCGGGCTGGTGGCGATCACCGCAGGGCCCGATTTCGTCGATCACTACTGGGCAATCCCCATAGGAGCGGTCGGCGGCGTGGTATGCACCGGCGCGCTCAAGGGGATGGAGATGCTCAAGGTGGATGACGTGGTAGGCGCGATACCCGCGCACCTCGTCGCCGGAATCTGGGGAACCCTGGCCGTGCCTATAGCATCCGGAGGAAACATCCTCGTCCAGCTGGTGGGCGTGGTTGCGGTGGGCGCGTTCGCGTTCAGCGCCTCGTGGCTGGTGTGGCGCGCGATCGACATGACCATAGGCGTTCGAGTCTCACGCGACATCGAGGAGCTCGGGCAGGACGCCGGAGAGCTTGGGATCGAATCCTACCCCGAATTCATACTGATGCCCGAACAGTTCGATGAGGACGAGGAGTACTAGGCAAACATGCTCTCACGAAGCGCGCAGGGACTCTACTGGATGGGCCGCTATATGGAGCGGGCGGAGCGTCTTTGCCGTCTGCTCCAGCTTCAGACGGCGGCCCTCGTGGACAAGCCGGTAAGGGAGATAGACTTCGGCTGGGTGCGAATATACGCCAGCATCGACCGCAGCCCGCCCTTCGGCCAGATTCAGGTACACGACGAGGCAGACTACACGCGAGTCGATGACTTCATCCTCGCCGAGTCGTACACTCTCGCCGACGACCTCACCTTCGAGCGGTCGAACCCCGATTCGGTGTGGAGCTGTTTCGCGCTTGGCCGCGAGAACGCGCGCCAGATGCGCCACTGCATAAGCGCCGAAATGTGGATACGCCTTAACCTCGCCTACCTGCGCGTGCAGGACCTGAGCATCCAGGACATCTGGACGGTATCTCCCGAGAGCTTCTACGCGGAGATGTCGGCGGAGATGGACACCTTCTCGGGCGTGGCCGCCTCCACGATGTACCGAGACGAGGGCTGGAGCTTCATGCAGCTGGGGCGTCTGATCGAGCGCGTCCAGCTGTCGGCGTCGCTGCTGCTGGCTCATCTGGACGCGTCGAAGTCGTCCGAGGAGGATTCGGAAGCGGACTGGATCAGCCTGCTTCGCGTGTGCCACGCGCTGGAGGCGTACAACCGCAAGCACAGCGTGGAGGCGCGCCCGCGCTTGGCGCTCGACCTGCTCGTCACCGATCCTCAGCTTCCGGCGTCGATCCGCCGCTCGCTCGACATGGCAGCCGCCGAGCTCGTCGCCATCGGAGACGGCCCGGACGCCCGCTCCAGCGACGCCGCCCGCCGCCTCGCCGGCCGGCTCGGCTCGCTCGTGCGCTACGAGTGGCCCGACAGGGACGACCTAGAGCGACTGCTGCGCCAGATCGACCGCCTCTGCCGAGACCTGCATCAGCGCGTGTCAGCCTCCTACTTCGACTACGAGGTCTAGGGGCGGCCGGACAAGGGGAGTCAGCGTGGGCGGTCCAACTAGGGCATCGCCCACGCTTCGCACGTCTTGATTGCCTGTCTGGGAATAAAGCCGTGTCTGCTATAATTGTCTGTTACAACTGTTCGACTTGGAATACGTCCAAATGCCCACCGTCCGCGAAATCCTGCTATCGACGATCAGAGAGAAGCGCCCGCTGGTTCTGCTGCTCGGGCAAGACGCTTGGCGCGATTCCGAACGCGATGACCCTATTCTGGTGTCCGCGCTGGAAAAGCTGGGGCGAGAAGGCGCGGCGCGGCGCGGATGGGCGGAGACGCTAACGTCCCAATCTGTCCCGGCGGGCTATTACAGCTGGCTTGCGGAGCGGTTCGAGCGGCGCGTCCATCCTCCGTTCGTGGAGATTCTGAGCGAGCTGCCGTTGAGCGCGGTGTTCACTTCCTCGGTGGATCCGACGTTGACCAAGCTGTTTTCCCAGAACGGGCGGCAGGCCGAGCCGATTCTGACCGCTCAGGAGCATCCGCGCGTCGAGCGCAGCAGGGCTAGGCCCCCTCTGTACTATCTGTTCAGCCGCTCGGGTGAAGGCGACTCCAAAGCGCAGCCCCCGACGAGGCAGTTCGATCTTAGAGATCGGCGCACTCAACATGCCATGCCGCTTCTGGGCAGAATTCTGGACACTGCCACGCCGCTTGGAACGATTGTCGTGGACGGTTTCGGACGCAGCGGCGATTGGCTGCGATTCGATGATCTGCTCGATACACTTGCCAGAGCGGGATCCGACCAAGTTTTGTGGTTTGGCGGCCGTCCCAACCTGAACGAAGAGGATGCGGATTACTTTTCGGAAATGGAACGGATAGGGCGCGTTCTAGTCGAACCCGCCCGACTCGGAAGCGTAATCGCCGAGCTTCGCGCGATTGGACAGCTCGCCGACGCGATGCCGCTGGAATCGGAAGACGCCGGCACTGTCAGTCTCGAAAGGGGTTCGTTCGAGATATCGCCGGAGGAGCGGCTGCGGGTGGAAGCGGTGGCGTCCATCGTGGACGATTCTTGGACTTCGTCCCTGCCGCATCTCGGCGCGGATTCGGAATATGACACCTTCCGACGGTTTCACGGAATTATGGGAGGCTCCCGCCTGCTGGTCGAGGGCGTCCGCAGAGGGTTCGCAATAGAGAGAGAGTTCGAGCGCGAGTTGACCCGCCAAGTGTATGGCGCGATTGCCAATCATTCCAAGCTGGATTCGCCAATAGTCGTTGAAGGCCAATCCGGGACGGGCAAGTCCGTTGCGCTGGCTCGGATAGTGGCGAAAGTTCGAGGAAAGAAGGCGGCTGCCGTACTCTACGCTAGCGGAAGAATCCCGCAGACTGAGGAGATTTCGGATTTCTGCCGGCGAGCCGAAAGAGCCAACGCTCAGGCTACGCTGATTGTGTGCGACGCGAATAGGGACGTCGACAGCTACGATGAGCTGCTGAGCGGCCTGCGGAGTCGCGGCAGGCGCGCGGTCGTGCTGGGGTCTCAGTATAGAGTTGGCGGCGACGCCGACGGAGAAGGGACGTACTCGCGGATAGAAGCCAAGCCCGCGCTTACGGCGACTGAAAAGCGCAAGCTGTCGGAGCTGCTGACAAATTACGCCGAGAGGCCCCCGCTTTCGAAGATGGAAGACAACCAGTTCCTGGCGGTCTTGTACCGATATTTGCCCTCCAGCCGCCCTAGGATCGGCTCCGGATTGGGCGAGGAAGCGCGGTCGACCGCGCGCAGACTGGATGAAAGAGGGCGGCAAACCGAATCCATTTACGCGGCTGACCAGCCGATAACTCAACTGCATCGACAGCTAATCGAAAAGGGATACACCAGCGAGTATCAGCCGATTTTCAATGATCGGCAAACCGACCCGGACGATGGTTCCGCGGGAAAAATCATAGATATGGTCATGGTGGCGGGCAGTCTCGACTGTCCCGTCCCCGCCAACCTCCTGCTCAGGGCGATAAACGAACAGCAGCGTCCGATAGATTCTTCTCTGATATCGAGGCTGTTCCGCGACCTAGACCTGTTCCGTTGGGAATCGAGCGACTCGGAGGGCAGCGACTGGCTTCTGCGCCCGCGCTTGACGCTGGAAGCCAACCTGATATGCCAACGACGTCTGGGGGGACCTCACGCAGAAGCCAAGATATTGGTGGACCTGATAGGTTCGGCGCGGCAAGGGGCTGACAACGCTCACGAACGCCAATTCCTGCTGAATCTGCTTCAGAAAATCGGTCGAGAAGGTCCCAAAGACAATCGTTACAAACAGTCTTACGTTGACTTCGCTCGCAAGCTGACCGAACTTAGGGATAGGTTCAACGCGGTGGACGCGAGCCTTATGCTTCAAGAGTCCGCGTTTCGCAGGTGGGCGATTCGTGAAGACGATGCGAATTTGGACGACGACGAACGGTTCAAGCTGCTGGGAGAGGCTCGGACGGCGGTTCAGGCAGCCCTCGACGGCATCGACAACGGTCGGATTCGATCCGCCAAAAGAACTAGACAAAATCTGCTGGTGGAACGCGCCTCCATCTACGGATTCTTGGCGCGTTACCATACGAAACAGGGCAAAGCGTCATCCGATATCTGGTCGGCGTATCGAGCGGCGCGCGTCGCCGTCCGCCATGCGGTAAGCGCCGCCAGCAACTACTATCCCCACGACGTGGCGCTGTGGATTCCGGCAGACCTGTTTAGGTTGGCGAATTTGGAAGATACCCAGCGGGCGGAGCTGGTCGCGGACATCTACTCGACGCTGGATCAGGTCGAGATAGACGCTCTGCCTCCGTCTCAACAAGAGAGATTCCAGCGACGGAGAATGTCGGTGGGAGACACGCTCGGAAATCATGCGATGTCGGACGACGCCTATGCCGAACTCGAAAAGTCGGGGTCAACCGCAGGCTACTTCTTACGCGCTCGGAATTACGCTCCCGACTTGGGCAAGGAGAATATCGAGGTCACTGCGCCCTCTGACTTGGCGAAGGCGAAGGAAGCGGCGGACTTTCTGGATGAGCGCTTCGACAAGATTCAGCACGATGAGCGGTGTCTATGGCTGCTGTTGGAAAATCGCTGGATAGCCGAGATGAAGCGGCGACCGCTTCGCGGGGAGCGCCAACCGCTGCCGGTGGGAGACGCGCGGCATCAGTTCCTCGAAATCGCGCGCGCGCTGAATGAAGCGGCGGGGGAATCCGCCCGCTATGGGACGCGCTATCTGGAAGCTGTCCTCTCGTGGCTGACTGAAGACTACGTCGCCGCCCGGGAAATTTTCCGACAGCTATTCGATGAAACCGACAGCGTGTATCGAGGTCGGATGGTTCAGCGCCACGTGGTAACCGACTCCAATGGCGAGTCGGTGAGATTCACGGGGAGAATCGAAAGAGAGCGCGGCGAAGGCCGCTGGAACATTCGCGTTCACGAATTGGGGCAAACCGTGGCGCTGCTCGAAAGGAGTTTCCCCAACGAAGACATCCGATACGGACGAACGCTGTCAGACTTCGCCATCTCATTCAACTTCATCGGCCCAATCGCTGATCAAATTAGGCGGTGAGATGAAGTTCGACGAGTTGAACACTGAGTTCGTCGGGCTACGCAACATGCTTCGGACGTTCGTGAGTGAGGACGCACTGGAGAAGATCACAGTCCAGCCGCCTGCCGGGGAGGATGAAGCATCGTTTTTGCGTCTCACGGCGTGGAGTTACGCCGTGATTTTCGAGTCCGGCAGAATCACTATCCCTTATCTGCTGGAGTTGTTGTCTAGCCCAAATCGCTCACAGGCGGACGCTTGCGCGGCGCGGCGGCTGGTGAATGACCTCCGCACTTCGAGTTTCCACAACTTGGGGCTGCCGTCCGACAGAAACGCCGCGATATACCGAAGAACGTCCTTGTGGTTCATGGAGAACTGCGGAGCCAACCCTCCGGATGGGGCGGTATGCTGGCGAATCTGTTTCGAGCGCCTATGCGATGAGGTTGGCGCGGTCTTGACACGCTGCAAAGACGCTCTCGAAATGGCGCTGTCCGACGCGGAAGATAGGGAAAGAATCGCGGAAGATCTAAGGCGGAGGCTGGATCGAAACTGGCCGGCGCACAGATTCGATCGACTTGTCAGCGACTCGGCGACTCGCATCGGCCAGAATCTCGACGTTCGGAAGTTTCGTCAAGCCAGACTCTCGAATTGGCGGGGGTTTCTCGAAACCATTCCCGAAGGCGACGATCCGGAAGATCAGGTCGTGCGTCTGATCGAGCGCGACGTGCTGGCTCATTTCGAGTCCGTGCTTCCCATAGATGGGCGCGACGTGATGTACGTTCTGAAACTCGCTCGCGGACCCGAGGTTGGCGAAGCCTTGAGGCTCGCGCGCCGGCTGCTCGGCTCGGGAGTAACCGATCGGGAGGAGCTGCTCGAACGCCTTGTAGTACAATATCGACCTGTCAGCGCGGACGCTGGCGAGAACGGTTAGTACGGCTCAGCATAGTCAGCATAGTCACAAGCGCACGCCGGTGGGGGTGGCAGGAACAGTTGGGCGCGGGTGTGCTATACTGCCCTAGCTGTTCGTGGGCGTTTGTCGGGGCTAGCTGACGGGCGCTGGCTGTTCGCTACTGTTATTTTGTTCGAGGAAACCAGATGTCACATGCTATCCAGATGATCGAAGGCGGGTCCGTGACTTCGCCCAAAGGGTTTCGCGCCGGAGGGGTGTTCGCCGGACTCAAGACGCCGGGTGAGGACGTGCTGGACCTGGGTATCCTAGTCTCGGACAGTCCGGCGACTGTCGCGGGGACGTTCAGCAAGAACAAGATACTCTCTCCGTCCGTCACCGTCAGCAAGCGGCGGCTGACGAACGGCGGACTGGGCAGGGGCGTCGTGGCGAACAGCGGCTGCGCCAACTGCGCCGTCGGACACCAAGGGCTGCTGGACGCCGAAGAGATGTCCGAGCTGGCAGCCGCCCACGTGGGGGTGGGCGACAGTGAGATGTTCGTGGCGTCCACAGGCATGATCGGCGTGGAGCTGCCAATGGCGCTCATACGCGAGGCGATTGCCAAAGTACAGCTGTCCGACGAGGGCGGCGAGGCGTTCGCACGCTCGATTATGACCACCGACACGAAGCCCAAGCACGTCGCCGCCTCGTTCGAGGCGGGCGGGCGGAGCTGCGCAGTGGGCGGAGTCGCCAAGGGCGTGGGAATGATCCACCCGGACATGGCTACGATGCTGTCGTTCATCGCCACAGACGCCGCGGTCGAACGGTCTTATCTCCAGTCTGCGCTGAGCAGGGCGGTCGATCTGAGCTTCAACATGATAGACGTGGATGGCGACCAGTCCACGAACGACACGGTTCTTCTGTTCGCCAACGGCGCGGCAGGGGGGGCGGAGATATCGGACGGCGACAGCGCGGACGGCTCCGCCTTCGAGCAGGCGCTGACCGCCGTTTGCATCCACCTAGCCAAGTCTCTGGTGAGGGACGGGGAGGGCGCAAACCACGTGATGGCGGTGATCGTGGATGGCGCGGTCTCGGGCTCGGACGCCAGAATCGCCGCGAGAGAGATATCGTCGTCCAACCTCGTCAAGGCGATGGTGCATGGCAGAGATCCCAACTGGGGACGAATAATGATGGCGCTGGGCAAGAGCGGAATCGAGCTGGAAGAGTCGAAGATCGACATATTCGTCAACGGCATACACATCGTTCACGAGGGGAAGGCGATTCCGTACTACGCCGACGCGGTGATAAGCGGCATGGCCGCCGAAGAGGTGGAGTTCAGGGTGAGCCTGAACGTGGGCGACGGCTCGGCGACGGCGTGGGGATCGGACCTTACGGAAGAGTACGTAACCTTCAACTCGGCCTACTCGACGTAGGCGCGCATTGCCAAAGGAGCAGCTCCCTCATGGGACGATCGTAGTCAAGATCGGCGGCAGCACCCTCGGAGAACACGACACGACGCTGGAAGATCTGGTGTCGCTGCGCGAGGAGGGTTACAGCCCCGTGGTCGTACATGGGGGCGGCAAGATCATCAGCGAGTGGATGGCCGCGCAGAATGTCCGCCCCGTGTTCAAGGACGGATTGCGAGTTACTGACGCCGACAGCTTGGAGATAGTGGTCGCGGTGCTGGCTGGTCTCATCAACAAGGAGCTGGTGGCGGAGCTGTCCGCCTCGGGAGCGAAGGCCGTCGGAATGAGCGGCGCGGACGGCGGGATGCTCACGGGGCGCGTCAAGGACCCCGATCTGGGATACGTGGGCGAGGTGACTGCGGTCGATCCTTCGCCGATACGCGCCATGTCGGGCGCGGGTTTCATGCCGGTTATCGCTCCAGTGGCTATCTGCTCGCCTGACGATCCGTTCCATCCGGGATCGCTGCTCAACGTCAACGCGGACACCGCCGCCGGAGAGATCGCCAGAGCGCTGGAGGCGGACAGCCTGCTGTTCCTGACCGACGTGGAGGGCGTGCTGGACCGGGGGCGGCGGCTGATACCGAAGATCACTGCGCGGCAGGCGCGAGACCTGACCAGAGCGGGGACTATCTCGGGCGGAATGATTCCAAAGATCGAGGCTTGCCTGCGCGCCCAAGGCAGCAGGTCGCACATCATAGACGGCCGGCGGCCGGGCGCGCTTCGGCAGTCGCTGGCGGGCGAGAATCTTGGCACGCGCATAGGTAAGGTTAGGCAGGTGGACAATGGCTGAAGAATATTCGCGCAATGGTGAAGAGGGTTCTTCGCTCGAATCGGTAACGATAGACCCGGGGGCGATAAGCTCGTTCTTCAAGTGGGCGCTCGTAGTGGTGGGGCTGATAGTGGTGTTCGGCCTGTTCTCGTTCGGTCGGGGGCTGTACACCGATATGCTGTGGTACGACTCGCTGGGCTTTCGCAGCATATTCGTCGAGATCACGGTTACGCGAGTAATACTGTTCGGCATCGGCGCGATATTGGTCGCGGCGATTCTTGGGGCGAGCCTGCGCATCGCCCACGTCAGCAGCGCCGGGGAGATACGGCTGCCAATTCCGCCGGAGGTCATCCCCGCGCTGTCGCGCATCGTCCTGGTGGGCAGCGTGGTCGTGATCCTCGTGCTGAGCATCATATTCGGCTCCGTGCTCTCGTCTCGGTGGGAGCTCTTCCTCAGATTCACCAACTCGGTGCCGTTCGGGCAGGTGGATCCGGTCTTTGGCAGAGACTTGGGGTTCTTCATCTTCAACCTGCCGATGTACACGTTCCTGCAAGGGTGGATACTGGGCATAGGGATAGTGACTCTGCTGGCGACGGTCGCCATTCACTTCATCAACTACAGCATGAGGGGAACGGGGTACGAGCTGACCGGGGCCAGGCTGGTGCATCTGTCGATCATCGGCGGGCTTCTGATGCTGACCATCGCGGCGGGCCACTGGCTGGACCGCTGGGCGCTGGTGTTTTCGGATGACGGCGTGGTGTTCGGGGCTTCGTATGCCGATCTGAACGCGAGGATGCCCGCGCTCACGATTCTCACCCTGATCGCGGCGGCGGCTGCCATTCTCATGTTCGCCAACACCTACGTTAGGAGGATGCGCATAGTCGTCGGCGCGGTGGCGCTGTGGATAGTCTTGGGGATAGTCTTGGGGACGGCGTGGCCCGCTCTGACCCAGCAGTTCATCGTCACGCCCAGGGAGCTGGACAGGGAGACTCCGTACATCGCGCGCAACATCGAGTTCACCAGAGAGGCCTTCGGGCTGAACCGCATAGACGAGCAGTTCTACCCTACCGAGCAGGCGGCGGTGGACTCCGAGCTGATAGAGAACAACCTGCAAACCATCAACAACATACGTCTGTGGGACTACAGGCCGCTGTCGAACGTGTATCGCCAGATCCAGGTCATCAGGCCGTACTACGACTTCAAGGACGCCGACGTGGACCGTTACACCATAGACGGCGAGTACCGGCAGGTGCTGCTGTCTGCGAGGGAGGTCGCGCAGGAGAGGCTGGATCCCGACTCTCAGACGTGGGTCAACCAGAAGCTGATCTACACGCATGGAATCGGCATTGCGATGAGTCCGGTGACCGAGTTCACCCCGGAGGGGCGTCCGGAGTTCTTCGCCAAGGACATACCCATAGACGGCGCGATTCCGATAGGCTCGCAGGCCGAGGGCGTTGCGCCGGACCTGATAGTCGATAATCCTCGCATCTACTACGGCGAGAACACGGTGGACTACGTGATCGCCAACTCCAGAACTGAGGAGCTGGACTACCAGACGGAGCAGGGGGATCTGATAAGGGCGCGGTACGGCGGGGACGGGGGGGTGCAGATGTCTTCGTTCCTGCGCAGGCTGGCATACGCATGGCAGTTCGGGGACGTGAACATACTCATCAGCGGAGAGATAACGGCGCAGAGCCGCTTGCAGTACCGCCGCACCATTCAGGAGCGCGTGGCGACGGTCGCTCCGTTCCTACAGCTGGACAGAGACCCGTACATAGCAACGGCGGACGGCAAGCTGTTCTGGATTCAGGACGCCTACACCACGACCAACCACTATCCCTACTCGGACCCGTTCGGCGATCTGGGCGGGCAGATCAATTACATACGAAACAGCGTGAAGGCCACGGTGGACTCTTACAGCGGCGACGTGACGTACTACATCTGGGACACGTCCGATCCGATAGTGCTGACATATCAGCGCATCTTTCCCGATCTGTTCAAGAGCGCGGACGAGATGCCGGAGGGGCTGAAGTCCCACGTGCGCTACCCGCAGGATTTCTTTTCGGTGCAATCCGAGAAGTACATGCTGTATCACATGCAGGATCCGAACAACTTCTACAGCAAGGAAGACCTGTGGGCGATTCCCAACGAGAAGTTCGGGCAGGGCGACGACCTTCAGGTGGTCGAGCCGTACTACGTGATAATGAAGCTGCCGGGAGAGGAGAACGAGGAGTTCGTTCAGCTTCTCCCGTACACGCCGAACCAGCGCCCGAACATGATCGGCTGGCTCGCGGCGCGGAGCGACGGGGAGAATTACGGCAAGCTGGTTGCGTTCAGCTTCCCCAAGACGCTCCAAGTCGATGGTCCCGAGCAGGTGGAGGCGCGGATCGACAACGATCAGGACATTTCGGCGTGGTTCACGCTGAGGTGTTCGGAAGGCTCGATCTGCATTAGGGGCAACCTGCTGGTCATCCCAGTCGGCACGTCTCTCATATACGCGGAGCCGGTCTATATTCAGGCCCAAGGGGTGAGCTTCCCGGAGCTGAAGCGCGTCATCCTTGCCACTGCGGACAAAGTGGTAATGGAGGACTCGCTGGAGCTGGCCCTGGATCAGCTGGTCGGTAAACGGTCTATGCCCAGCGTGGACGCGCGATCCGGGACGCAGCCCGCCGCGGCGGGGCCCGAGGGCGAGCTGGACATGCAGATCACCATCGTGTCCGACAGCGTAGAGAACATCAAATCCGATCTCGCCTCCCTCGAAGAGGCGCTGGAGAAGCTCAAGGAGCTCACCGGAGGGGAATGAAATGAACACCGATTGGAAAGACATCGAGAGTAGATACTACATGTTCGTGGTTCGCCGCCAGCCTGTGGTGATAGTGAAGGGCGAGGGAACGAAGGTCTGGGACGTGGACGGCAAGGAGTACCTGGACTTCACATCGGGCTGGGCGGTGAACAACGCCGGCCATGCCAACGCCGCGATTGCGGACGCGATATCCGAGCAGGCGCGCACCCTGCTTCAGACGTCCAACCAGTTCTACACGATTCCGCAGCTTCAGCTTGCGGAGATACTGGTGGAGAACTCGGCGCTGGACAAGGTGTTCTTCTGCAACAGCGGCGCGGAGGCGAACGAGGGCGCGATGAAGCTGGCGCGGCGCTACGGCGCGAGAGAGCGCAACGGCGCATACGAGATCGTGACCGCGCTGAACTCGTTCCACGGCAGGACGATGGCCAACGTGTCCGCCACTGGACAGCCTCACTATCAGGAGCTGTTCCAACCCATTCCGCCCGGTTACAAGCACGTTTCGTTTGGCGAGATAGAGGAGCTGAAGGGAGCCGTCACGGACAGGACGGTCGCCATCATGCTCGAACCGGTGCAGGCGGAGGGCGGCGTCAACATTCCGCCTGACGGATACTTGGAAAACGTGCGCGAGTTCTGCGATCAGGAAGGGCTGCTGCTCATATTCGACGAGGTGCAGACGGGACTCGGACGGCTCGGAACGCTGTTCGGATACGAGAGCTTCGGGGTGGAGCCGGACGTGATGACGCTCGCCAAGGGTCTGGGCGGCGGCGTGCCTATCGGCGCGTTCATGGCGAAGGACGAGGCTTGCGCCTTCGAGCCGGGCGACCACGGATCCACGTTCGGCGGCAACGCGCTGACCTGCGCCGCCGGCTACGCATCCACCAAGTACATCATAGACAACGACCTGTCTGGCAACGCGGCGGCGATGGGCGAGCGCATGTCCGAGGGGCTGGCGAGCTTGCAGTCCAAATACGGACAGATAGAGGAGGCGCGCGGCATGGGGCTGCTGTGGGCAGTGGTGTTCGAGTCGGACATCGGCCCCGACGTGGTGGCCAACTGCAACGCCGAGGGGCTGCTGACGAACCCGCTGCGCCCGAACGCGGTGCGCCTGATGCCTCCGCTGACCGTCTCAGCGGAGGAGATCGACCAAGCCATGGAGCGGCTGGATTCCGCCATCGGAGCAGTGGCGGGCTGACTCATAACCCGCATCGAAGAGGGGCGGCCGACGCCAGCCGCCCCCGACTTCGAGCAGGCATGATGAGCTTCGCCAATGCCCACACAGCTTCGGCATCGCCGCGATGAAAGACAAGCTCGGCTGACGATCCAGAATATTCCAAGCCAACGCGAGCATACCCCCCTGACGTGATGGACAATCTGGCGGATTCGATCATGGGTAGGGACGCTGCCCGAGCCTCGGGGCTATCGCTCTCAGTCGGACTGATGGGCAGGCTGGCGATGGCGCGGTACGAGGTAGAAGAGGGAGCCAATGGCTGCCCAGAAACTCAAGATCAAGACCAAGCTCAGATACGAAGACTACGCCAAGACGCCGGAAGGCGAGCGCTGGGAGCTTATCGACGGGGAGCTTATCATGGCCGCCGCTCCGAACACCGAACATCAGGCGATTCAGTCCGACACGGGATGGCATCTCAAGGGCTTTGTCATGGAGCGAGATTTGGGGTGGGTCTTTTACAGTCCCACCGACGTAGTCCTGTCGGACGCGGATACGGTTCAGCCGGACCTGATCTTCGTCTCCCAAGAGCGCGAGCATATCATCACGCGCGCCAACATACAGGGCGCGCCGGACCTCGTGGTGGAGATTCTCTCGCCATCCACGGCGCGGCGCGACTGGAACGAGAAGCTGGACCTGTACGCAAGGCACGGCGTCAAGGAGTACTGGCTGATAAGTCCAGAGTACAGGATGATATGGGTATTCGTTCTCGGCAGCGCGACATTCGAGGAGGCGGGACGGTACGGCGAGGACGATACGCTGGCATCTCCCACACTAGCGGGGTTCAGCCTGAGTCTGGGCAAGGTGTTTCGATAGCTCGGACTCGGAAGACGGCATGGCACGAAGAGGGAGCCAATGGCTGCCCAGAAACTCAAGACCAAGCTCAGATACGAAGACTACGCCAAGACGCCGGAAGGCGAGCGCTGGGAGCTTATCGACGGGGAGCTGATCATGGCCGCCGCTCCGAACACCGAACATCAGGCGATTCAGGTCGAAACTGGCGCCCCGCTGTGGGTGTTCGTGGGCGAGAGGGGCTTGGGGAGAGTGTTCTTCAGTCCCACTGACGTAGTCCTGTCGGACGCGGATACGGTTCAGCCTGACCTGATCTTCGTCTCCCAAGAGCGCGAGCATATCATCACGCGCGCCAACATACAGGGCGCGCCGGACCTCGTGGTGGAGATTCTCTCGCCATCCACGGCGCGGCGCGACTGGAACGAGAAGCTGGACCTGTACGCAAGGCACGGCGTCAAGGAGTACTGGCTGATAAGTCCAGAGTACAGGATGATCTGGGTATTCGTTCTCGGCAGCGGGACATTCGAGGAGGCGGGACGGTACGGCGAGGACGATACGCTGGCATCTCCCACACTGCCGGGGTTCAGCCTGAATCTGGGCAAGGTGTTTCGATAGCTCGGAGGAAGAGGGAGCCAATGGCTGCCCAGAAACTCAAGACCAAGCTCACATACGAAGACTACGCCAAGACGCCGCAAGGCGAGCGCTGGGAGCTTATCGACGGGGAGCTTATCATGGCCGCCGCTCCGAACACCGAACATCAGGCGATTCAGTCTTACACCGGTGTCCCCTTGGCGTCGTTCGTGGACGAGAGGGGCTTGGGGAGAGTGTTCTTCAGTCCCACCGACGTAGTCCTGTCGGATACGGATACGGTTCAGCCTGACCTGATCTTCGTCTCCCAAGAGCGCGAGCATATCATCACGCGCGCCAACATACAGGGCGCGCCGGACCTCGTGGTGGAGATTCTCTCGCCATCCACGGCGCGGCGCGACTGGAACGAGAAGCTGAACCTGTACGCAAGGCACGGCGTCAAGGAGTACTGGCTGATAAGTCCAGAGTACAGGATGATATGGGTATTCGTTCTCGGCAGCGCGACATTCGAGGAGGCGGGACGGTACGGCGAGGACGATACGCTGGCATCCCCCGCACTGCCGGGGTTCAGCCTGAATCTGGGCAAGGTGTTTCGATAGCAGGGAGCTGGCAAGTATGAAAGCGACTGGCATATGAACTGGCGCGAGCTGAAAGACAGAAACGTAACCGTAGTAGGCGGCGCAGTGTCGGGCGGACTCGACAGCTGCACCGTCAGCCACTGGCTTCGTGAGAAAGGGTTCGAGGTACAGGCGTTCACGGTCGATCTGGGTCAGCCGGACGAGGAGAATCTGGACGCCATCGCGGACAGGATGATCGCGTGCGGCGCGTCGGAGGCGGCTATCATCCCGGCTCGGGACGCGCTGGCGCAAGCCGGTCTAAAGGTGATTCAGGCGCAGGCGCGCTACGAGGGCGGATACTGGAATACTACGGGCATCGCCAGGCCCGTGACCGTTGGCGCGATCCTGCCCCGCCTGCGCGAGCGCGGAATCGAGGTGCTGTTCCACGGCGCCACCGGCAGGGGCAACGATCAGGTAAGGTTCCAGCTTGCGGCGAACATGATGGACGCGAACGCCGAAGTCTATGCTCCCTGGCGAGACCCTGAGTTCGTGGAGCAGTTCCCCGGCCGTCAGCAGATGATCGAGTACTGCGAAGTCAACGGACTGCCGATAAGGCCGGCGCGCGAGTCGCGCTACTCCACGGATGCCAACTTCCTCGGGCTTACCCACGAGGCAGGAGACCTAGAAGACGTGACCATCTCGCCCACGTTCGTGGAGCCGGGTATGGGGGTGTGGCCGTGGGACGCTCCCGACCAGTCGCAGGTCGTAACCCTGCGCTGGGAGCGCGGCGTTCCCGTAGCTCTCGATGGCGAACCGCTAGACGTGGAAGGCATGTTCGAGGCGGCGAACCGCATCGCGGGCAGGCACGGGGTCGGCATAGGAACGCACGTGGTGGAGAACAGGTTCGTGGGCGTGAAGTCCAGAGGCATATACGAATCGCCGGCGATGGAGCTGCTCGGTCAGAGCTACGAGTACCTGCTCCAGTTCGTCCTCGACAGGCGCGCGCGCGAGCTGTTCGACCACGTATCCAAGGTGATAAGCGTACAGATATATCAGGGGTACTGGCTGGATCTCGCCACCACGTCCGCGCTGGCAGCGCTGGAGCCTATGACCAGACTCGTCAGCGGCACGGTCTCCGTGCGTCTGCACAGGGGCGGCGTCTATTTCGACGCGGTGGAGGATACGCCGTCTGCCATGCCCCACTCGCTCTACACGGACGACAGCTCGATGGAGGCGATGGGGACTTACGACCACTCGGACGCGGAGGGTTTCCTGCGCGTCTTGGGCATATCCGCCAAGAATCTGGGCAGAAAACAGGGAACGAGCTTCGATAGAGAGGTCTAGCGCAGTATGGCAGCAGTCTCAGCGGATGTCAGAAACCAGATCGTAAACACAGTCAGAGACTTCGTCAGGCGCGAAGTGGAGCCTATCGCGCAGCGATACGACAACGAAGACATCTACCCGCAGGAGCTGATCGAGCCGATGCGCGAGATGGGTCTGTTCGGCATCACCATCCCGGAGGAGTACGGCGGACTCGGTCTCGACCACACGACCTTCGCGGTGATATTCGAGGAGCTTAGCCGAGGCTGGATGAGCGTCAGCGGCATCATCGGAACCCATCACGTTCTCGCCCACGTCCTCACCAACGCGGGGACGGACGGACAGAAGGCGCGCTTTCTGCCGCGCCTTGCGAGCGGGGAGCTGCGCGGCGGTCTGGCGCTCACTGAGCCGGATGCGGGAAGCGACGTGCAGAACATCAAAACCAGCGCAAGCCGCGACGGGGAGGAGTACGTGATTAGCGGCGCGAAAATGTTCATCACCAACGCGGAGCATGGCAACGTGTTCGCGGCGCTGGCGAGGACCGACCCGGACGCTCAGCCGCGCCACAGGGGGATGAGCTGCTTCGTGGTCGAGAAGCCCAACCCGGGCTTGCGCGTGGGGCAGCATCTCGACAAGCTGGGATACCGAGGGCTCGATTCGTCGGAGCTGATCTTCGAGGACTGTCGCGTAGGGGCGGAGAATCTGGTTGGCGAGGTGGAGGGGCAGGGGTTCAGGCACGTCATGGCCGCGCTGGAAGGCGGGCGCATAAACGTTGCCGCCAGAGCCGTGGGGGTGGCGACCGCCGCTTTCGATGCCGCCATACGCTACGCGCAGCGGCGAGAGACCTTCGGAAAGCCCATCGCCCAGCATCAAGCTATACAGATCAAGCTGGCGAACATGGCGACGAAGATACAGGCGGCGCGTCTGCTCACCTACGACGCCGCCGCCAAGAAAGACGCCGGCGAGCGAGTCGATCTCGAAGTGGGGATGGCAAAGCTGTTCGCCTCAGAAGTCTGCGGCGAGGTCGCAATGGAAGCCATGCGCATCCACGGCGGATACGGCTACATCAAGGACTTCGACGTCGAGAGATACTACCGAGACGCGCCGCTAATGATCATCGGCGAGGGAACCAACGAAATCCAGCAGCTGCTGATCGCGCGCCGTCTGCTCGAAAGATACGCGGTATGATCGAGCGCGTGGTTGATTTCTCAAATCATGCTTATGAGTCCATCCTATGAGTCTATGAGGAGAGAGCAGCCGCGGAAGCCGAAGTCGTCGGTACGATAACATTCAGGACGAGAGAGACCAGCAAGGCATCCAAGTCCAGGGCGCGCGAAGGTGTTCAGGGACGGCTACGAACACGAGGGCAGGCAGCATCTCCACAAAGAGATTTGGGTGTACTATGTCGAGGAGCAAGAAGTTACGACGTGGCAGCTGTGATAGTCAGATATGGAGAATGGAACGATGAAAGTGACATATGACCCATATGTGGACGCCGTCTACATCAGGCTGACACCCAAAGGGCAGGATGTGACAACGCACATATTCGACAATTGGATCGCGGTCGATATTGGTGAAAACGGCGCCGTTGTTGGATTCGAGATACTGGATGCGTCCAAAAGTCTCGATCTAGGTCAGCTAGAGAAGCTGGACTTCGTGCAATACGGGCCTCCCCTGCCGCTGGGATCCACCCCAAAAGCCGCAGCCGTCAGGGAGCGGAAGCCGGACCGGAAGCCGGACCGTGAGCCGACGCTCAGCGCCAGTGAGGACACGAATATATGATTCACGACAGACGAGACACGTTCGGCGGATACCTGGAAGACTTCTCACCGGGCGATATCCACAGGCATTGGCCCGGCAAGACGGTTACGGAGATGGACAACCACCTCTTTTCGCTGCTCACGATGAATCACAACCCGCTCCACATAGACGAGAGCTACATGTCCAAACACCAGCACGGCAAGATCTTGGTGAACGGCGCATACGTGCTTAGCCTAGTGGTGGGCATGAGCGTGCCGGAGCTTTCGGGAAAGGCAATCGCCAACCTCGAATACGAGAAGATCGTACACACAGGCCCAACCTTCCACGGCGACACGATCTATGCGGAGAGTGAGATATTGGAAGTAAGCGAGACTCGCTCTAGGTCGGACCGCGGAATCGTCTACGTGGAGACGCGCGCGAGCAACCAGAGGGACGAGCAGATACTGACGATGCGCCGCCGCTTCCTAGTCCCCAAGCGCGAGGACTGATCTCAAGCATGGGTCTCAGGGAAGTCGTCTCCGACTACACCGTTTCGCTCCACTACGACCGCCGCCTGTACAGGCAGGACATAGCGGGGTCGGCGGCGCACGCGCGGATGCTCGCCAAGCAGGGCATAATCTCCGAAGCGGACGGCGACGCCATCGTGAACGGGCTGAATCTAGTCCAGCGAGAGATAGAGGAGGGCAAGTTTCCGTGGATGCCCGAACTCGAAGACATCCACATGAACATAGAGCGCAGGCTGCACGAGCTGATAGGTGAACCTGCGCTGCGTCTGCACACCGCGCGATCCCGGAACGATCAGGTGGCGCTGGACGTCAGGATGTTCGTCAAGGAAGCCATCACGGAAGCGATCGGGGCGCTCCACGCGCTTCGCTCTGCCCTCGTATGCGCGGCAGAGGCGAATCCGGATTCTGCCATGCCCGGCTACACGCACCTCCAGCGCGCCCAGCCGGTGCTGTTCGCCCACCACATGCTGGCGTACTACGAGATGTTCAGCCGAGACGCGGAGCGCTTCTCGCAGGCGTTCGCGCGCGCCGACGTGATGCCCCTGGGCAGTGGCGCGCTGGCGGGTCTCCCCTATCCGATAGACCGCCGTTTCGTTGCCGATCAGCTGGGCTTCTCCAGAATATCCGCGAACAGCATGGACGCAGTATCTGACCGCGACTTCTTGCTGGACTTCCACTCCGCCGCCGCGATCTGCGCTATGCACCTGTCACGGCTCGGCGAAGAGCTGATCTTGTGGTCTTCGGACGAGTTCGGCTTCGTCCGCCTTGCGGATGCTCACACCACCGGCAGCAGCATCATGCCGCAGAAGCGCAACCCCGACTTCGCGGAGATAGCGCGCGGCAAGACGGGACGAGTCTATGGCAGTCTCATCGGTCTATTCACCACGCTCAAGGGCCTTCCACTAACCTACAACCGCGATATGCAGGAGGACAAGGAGGGGCTGTTCGACACGGTGGACACGCTGCTGGCGACTCTGAAGATATTCTCGGACATGGTGGCAGACATGCAGATCAGGCGCGAGCGCATGGCGGCGGCAGCCTCGGAGGGCTACCTTCTGGCAACTGACCTAGCCGACTACCTCGTGGCAAAGGGGATGCCATTCAGGGAAGCCTACCGCATCGCAGCCGCGCTGTCGGAAGAGGCGGGGCGGCGCGGACTCGGCTTTCACAGCCTGCCCATCTCGGACTACAAGCGATACTCGCCACTGTTCGAAGCGGACGTGTACGGTATCACGGTCGATAGGTCGATCTCACTGCGCGACGTTCCGGGGGGAACCGCGCACGGTCGCGCGCTGGCAGCTATTGGAGCTGCCAAGCGACAGCTGGAGGCAGAAGATGAGTCGCCATGAGCGAATAAAGATAGCGCCTTCGATACTGTCCGCAGACTTCGCTCGGCTGGGGGAGCAGGTCGCAGAGGCGGAGAAGGCGGGCGCGGACTGTCTGCACGTCGACGTCATGGACGGCAGGTTCGTGCCGCCGATCACGTTCGGCCCGATCATCGTGGAGGCGATACGTCCGCATACCAGCCTGCCGCTGGAGATTCATATGATGGTGGAGTCGCCGGAGCGCCACTTCGAACAGCTGCGAGACGCGGGCGCGGACAGGATCATCGTCCATCAAGAGGCGTCTGCGCACCTTCATCTCGCAATGGGCCAGATACGCGATCTCGGAATGGAGTCCGGAGTCGCCGTGAATCCCGGCACCAGCCTGTCAGCGGTGGAGGATGTCATCTCGGATATGGACCTGCTCTTGGTAATGACCGTGAATCCGGGCTGGGGCGGCCAGCCGCTCATACCCTCGATGGTGGATAAGATCGGGCGCGCAAGGGCGATGCTGAACGGCGCGAACCGAGCGGCCGCCACCCTAGAAGTGGATGGCGGAATCAAGGCAGACAACGCCCGCCTCGTGGTCGACGCCGGCGCGAGCCAGCTGGTAGCGGGGTCTGCGGTCTACAACGATTCGGTGTCTGTCGCCCATGCCCTAGCGCGCATAAGGGCAGCCGCATCGCCGCCGTGAACACGCGCGACCAGAAGACAGCCATTCGCGCCGGGTGGGATGCGATGTCGCCGTCCTATCAGGCGGACAGCGATATTTCGCTGGATGACGTCCACTACGCGCCATTCGCGGCTGGGGAGCGCCGCTACAAGCTGCTGGGCGAGGTTGCGGGCAAGCGCGTTCTGGAGCTGGCATGTGGCGCGGCGCAGAACTCGGTTGCGCTTTCGAGATGGGGGGCGAATGTGGTCGCGCTCGATTTTTCGTCAAGGCAGCTGAGCCACGCCCTATCGCTCAGGCGGCGGTCAGGGACGAGATTCGACCTCGTTGCCGGCGATATGGAAGCGCCTACGATGTTCCGTGACGAGTCGTTCGACATCGCGCTGTCCTCGTTCGGCTGGGAGTTCATACCCGACCTGCGGGGCTGTGTGGCGGAGTGCGCTCGACTCTTGCGCCCGGGCGGGCAGCTCGTGATGTGTACAGTGCATCCGCTGAGCGCGTTCGACTGGCACGGGGCGGAGCGCGAGCTAAGGGTGACGAGCTACTTCGACCCTCCGGTGGAGATATGGGAAGACCCCGTTCCCGAGGGCCACTCTCCCGGCCTCACGTTCTTCAGGACGATAGAGGAGCTTGTCGGATCCATTACGGACGCGGGGCTGATGGTCGATAGGCTGCTGGAGCCTTATCCGGCAGCAGATGGGGAAGGCTCGCCATACGGGGGCAGGTACTGGGGCGATCACCGAGACAGGCTGGCGCGGGTGCCGTTCGCGGTGGTGATCTCGGGGAGGAAGGTCTAGCCCCCGCCGACGGCTCGGACGATCTCCAGCGTGTCGCCGTCCCGAAGGGTGACGGTGTGAAGCTCTGTCCGCCTGATCACGACTCCGTTGTGCGCCACCGCTATGGCGGTCTGGGTGATTCCGATGTCTCGGAGGTAGGCGGGCAGCTCGACCGGGCCGTCCGCCTCTCGGGGCTTGCCGTTGACTGTGAGCGTTATCATGTCTTAACCTGCGGCCTTGGAGTATGCGCGGCGCATGGATTCGACGAGCCGAGCCGCGCCGTCCGACGGATCTGGGGACATGGAGATGGCGGATATGACGGCTGCGCCCGCCGCGCCCGCCGCGATCAGCTCACCCACGTTCGAGGCGGTGACTCCGCCGATGCACAGTGTCGGAATTCGGACCCTGCCCGCGACTTCGCGCGCAAGCTCCACGCCGCCAGTCTGCGCCCCCGGATGCGAGGAAGTGGGGAACATGGTTCCCAGCGCCAGATAGTCTGCGCCTCGTGATTCGGCTTCGAGCGCGCCTTCGAGCGAGTGGACGGAGCGACCGATGAGCATGTGCGCGCCTATCAGCTTCCGCGCAGAGGGAACGTCGAGCGAATCCTCTCCCAGCTGAACGCCGTCCGCGCCGCTGAGCAGGGCAACGTCGACGCGGTCGTTCACTATGAGCAGCGCCCTTCCGCTCGTGATGGCTCGGAGGTCGCGGGCGAGCGACAGCAGGCTGCGCGCTGGCAGGTCCTTTCTTCTAAGCTGAACCATCCCCACTCCCCCATCCACCGCCGCCGAGACTGTCTTCAGCAGGCTGGCGGAGACTGTGGATTCGTCAGTGACCATGCACAGGCACGGCAGCTCGATTCTGGGGCGATTCATCAGGTAGCCGCCGCTGCGACTCCCTCGACCGGGCTGGAGGGGACGCCGGTGTTGCGTTTGGCGATCCTGCCGGCGTTGTACGCCATCCTTCCTGCCTGCACGCCGAGCTTGAACGCCTCTCCCATGCCGGCTGGGTCTTCTGCCTGCGCTATCGCGGTGTTTACGAGAACGGCATCCGCGCCCGCTTCGAGCGCGACTGCGGCGTCGGACGGAACGGCCAAGCCGGCGTCCACCACCACAGGCACGCTGGACTGTCTGATGATCAGGCTGATTTCGTCGAGCGTCTGGACGCCCTGCCCCGAGCCGATGGCAGAGCCGAGCGGCATGACGGTTGCGCAGCCAAGATCTTCGAGCTGCTTTGCCAGCACGGGGTCGGCGTGGATGTACGGGAGGACGTCGAAGCCCTCGCCTATGAGCTGCTTGGCGGCGTCGTAGGTGCCGCGCGGGTCTGGCAGCAGATACTCGGCGTAGGGGATGACCTCCAGCTTGATCCAGTTGGATCCCGTGACCTCGCGCGCGAGATGGGCGGTGAAGATCGCCTCCTCCGCAGTCTTGCAGCCGGCGGTGTTGGGCAGGATGGTGTACTGGCTCCAGTCGAAGTAGTCGAGTATGTTCTTCTCTTCGAGGTTGTCGAGGTCGAGCCTGCGGATGGCGACCGTGATGATTTCGGCTCCGGAGGCTTCGATGGATTCGACCATCTCCTCGTTGCTGCGGTGTCTGCCCGTGCCTACCATCAGCCTGGAGCCGAACTCTTTGCCCGCAATGACCAGCTTGTCATCCATTGCCATCCTCCATAACACAAAAAGACGCCGCCCAAGCAGCGCCAGCGGCGTTTGGTGAGTTTCGTCGAGTCCCTGCGCTGGCATTACCCAGATCAGGTCATCCCGGTCGGCGGAGGGATCGCATCCGCCCTCTCAGCCTGATCTTCTCAAGCTCCCGGCTGCCCATCTGTCAGGTTCAGAATAGCCTAGAGGCGGGCGCGTGTCAACGAGGAGAAAATCGCGCGCGAGCGTATTGCGGGGGTTGGGGCGAGGGCCGCCAGAGCGGACTTCGAGACCGGGGGCCGCGTCTGCCCAGCGCTGGGGAGCGCGCCGCAGCCGCGCTCCACGTCTCCGAGGCAGTCTTGGATAACCTGCGAAACGAGCGCGCTTCGAGCCGCGCGGACGCGAATCAGCGGCGAGACTGCTGGACAGCGTATCCTTTTCGCCCCGCCGAGCGTATATACTTCATGGATACATGCGGCATACACGACACGGGCGCTGAGCTTCGCCTCGAGGATGGGACATGACGAGACAGACTTTTCGAGCGATGCTTATGACGGGAGCGATGCTTATGGCGGCGGCGCTGTGTCTGGCAGCTGGCGTGACGGCGTGCGGGGCCGGCGGCGATGAGGGTTTCAGCGAGTCAGCGCCGGCTGCGCCCGCGCAGTCAGCGCCCATGATGGCAGCTATGGACTCGCCCGCAGCAGCCGCGACAGCCGCACCCGCGCCCATGATGGCTGCGCCCGCGCCCGCAGCCCCCGCGCCCATGGTGATAGTCGAGAGGGAGGTGGCGCAAGAGATGTCTGCCGACCTTGCCACAGATACCACCTCGGCCACGGCTGCCCAGACCGCCAGCGTGGTCGGCGGGTTCGAGGTGCCGACTCAGCAGGAGCTCGAGGCGCGCTACGCGGCGCTCCAGCGGATCATCGTGCGCACTGCCCATATCGACGTGGTGGTGAACGACATCCAGCCCGCGATAGACCGCATCTCCGAGGAGGCGGAAGACATCGGCGGCTGGGTCGTTTCCACCCAGCGCCATTCCAAACACTCGGGAGGAATATCCATAAGGGTTCCTGCCACGTCTCTGGACGAGACGATCTCGATGCTTCGATCCATGGCGGTCGAGGTCAGGTCGGAGTCCACGGAGAGCCGGGACGTTACGGACGAGTACGTCGATCTGAGGTCTAGGCTGGACAACATGCTGTCCACGGAGGAGAGGCTGCTGGAGTTCCTCGATCTCGCCCCGGACGCAAGGCAGGCGCTGGAAGTCCAGAGGGATCTGAACGAGCTTCAGGGGGAGATAGAGAGGATCAAGGGACGGATCAAGCTGCTGGAGGAGACATCGGCGTTCTCGCTGATCAACGTGACGCTGACGCTGGCGGCGCAGGCTATGGCGGTGGATGCGGGGCCAGACAGGACGGAGGCTTCGGGCAACTCCATCAGGTTCAGGGCGGTCTTCAGACCTCCGGCGGGGATAACGGACTTCGAGACCACGTGGGACTTCGGAGACGGATCGGAGCCGCGCTCTGTCTACAGGAGCGCGCCCACGCAGAACGAGGGCGAGCGGGTCACGCAGACGGCGGTGTACGCCTACAACGACCCGCGAGATTCGCCGTTCATCGTCAGCGTGACGATCAGGGGGACGGGTGAAGGCGGAGTGGCAGAGGGGTCGGACACGCTGATCGTGTCGGTGTCCGAGATTCCGCATATACAGGTTTATGCGGGGGACGAATACATAACGGTCGATCAGAACGAGGAGGTCGAGTTCTCAGGCTCGTTCACGCGGCCGCCGGGCCTCGACAACGTAAGGTTCGTGTGGAACTTCGGAGACGGATCCGAGGCGGCGACGGGCGCGCTCGGCGAAGGGGTGACCCGTGTCACGGCAACCCACGTCTACCCGGACTATCGGAACGAACCCTACACCGCCGCACTCGAAATCAGCGCAGACAGCGAGGTAGGCGAGGTGAGGGCGTTCAGCCAAGTGAGCGTGTACGTCCAGAGGGAGCGTGGGTTCGTGGTGGGCGGCTACGAGCTTGGCGAGAACTTCAAGACCGCCGCGCGCGCGCTGACGGGGCTGGCGCAGATTCTTATGACTGTACTCATCTGGGCGGCCATCTTCAGCCCCGTATGGGGAGCGATCGGGGCGGCAATCTGGTTCATCATACGTCTGGACGCGCGCCAGAGGGCGCGGAAGCTGGCGCGGATGGAATCCGAAGCGCAAGCGGCGGGGGATGCCAAGTCTTGAGCGACCGCCAGACGCCCGATACGGAGGTCGTCCGCCACTTCACCGCGACGGGCTTCGTGGTGAGCGGGGGCAGCATCGCGCTGCACTGGCACCCGAAGGTGCGCGCGTGGCTGCCGCCCGGCGGCCATATAGAGCCGAACGAAGACCCGGCGCAGGCGGTGGTCAGGGAGGCGCTGGAGGAGACGGGGCTGAGCGTGGAAGTGGTGTCCACCGCGCCCGCGCTTGGGCTGTCGTATCCCGAGCAGGTCGCGCCGCCCTGCGCCATCATGGTCGAGGACATCCACGATCCGACGGATGGATTTCACAAGCACATAGACATGATCTACTTCTGCCGTCCGACGGGGAATCACGGCGCGCTCGCTCGCGGCTGGCAGTGGGTATCGCGCGCCGCGCTTCAGGAGCGGCAGCCGCTGACGGATGGGGCCAATCCCGCCGCGCTGCCGCCCGAGGACGTGCGACTGCTCGGACTGCGCGCTATCGAGTGGGTCGAGGGCGGGTTGGCGCGCGAGCGCGAGGAGCGGATGGGGACAGCCGCTCAGACGTAGGCGACCTGTGTTCGGACCACTTTGTCATGCAGAGTCTGGCTGCGGCTGTCCCAGAGAGGCCACAGGCTATCGACAAAGAACAGGATGCCGAAGCTGAGTCCGATGAGGATGCCGAACAGAATGCCCTTGACCAAGAACTCCCTGACGAACATCATCCCCCATTGGAGCGGCTCGCCCGTATCGGCGCGCACTGCGCGAATGCCCACGACTTTCTTGCCGGGCGTCTGACCGTCTTTGAGCGCGATGAGCCACCAGACCCAATAGCCCACGAACAGCGCGCCGCCGAGTATCAGCATTACCGTTCCGGCTGTGGTGGAAGCTGCCAAGCCAACAGCGAAGCCGAGCATGAATATTACAGCGCACAGCGAGGGCATGATCGAGTCCAGCACGGTGGCGACTACGCGAATTGGCCAGCTTGCGAGGTTTGCGGCTTGTGTAATCGGATTCTTCCTTGTGGGTGTCTTAGTCTTAACTGCCGACGACGTAGGCGACCTGTGTTTCGATTATTTTGTCATGCAGAGTCTGGTTCCGACTGTCCCAGAGGGGCCACAGGCTATCGACAAAAAACAGGATGCCGAAGCTGATCAGGCTGAGGGAGCCGAACAGAATGCCCTTGACCAAGAACTCCCTGACGAACATCATCCCCCATCGGAGCGGCTCGCCCGTATCGGCGCGCACTGCGCGAATGCCCACGACTTTCTTGCCGGGCGTCTGACCGTCTTTGAGCGCGATGAGCCACCAGACCAAGCAGCCCACGAACAGCGCGCCAACGAGTATCAGCATTACCGTTCCAGCTGCGGTGGAAGCTGCCAAGCCAACAGCGAAGCCGAGCATGAATATTAAAGCGCCCAGCGAGAACATGATCGAGTCCAGCACGGCGGCGGCTACGCGAATTGGCCAGCTTGCGAGGTTTGCGGTTTGTGTAATCGGATTCTCCTCGCGGGTATCCTGACTGCCGACGACGTAGGCGACCTGTGTTCGGACCACTTTGTCATGCAGAGTCTGGTTCCGTCTGTCCCAGAGGGGCCACAGGCTATCGACAAAGAACAGGATGCCGAAGCTGAGTCCGATGAGGATGCCGAACAGAATGCCCTTGACCAAGAACTCCCTGACGAACATCATCCCCCATTGGAGCGGCTCGCCCGTATCGGCGCGCACTGCGTGAATGCCCACGACTTTCTTGCCGGGCGTCTGACCGTCTTTGAGCGCGATGAGCCACCAGACCCAATAGCCCACGAACAGCGCGCCGCCGAGTATCAGCATTACCGTTCCGGCTGTGGTGGAAGCTGCCAAGCCAACAGCGAAGCCAAGCATGAATATCAAAGCGCCCAGCGAAGGCATGATCGAGTCCAGCACGGTGGCGACTACGCGAATTGGCCAGCTTGCGAGGTTTGCGGCTTGTGTAATCGGATTCTCCTTGCGGGTGTCTTGGCTGCCGACATGGTACGACGGGTCTCTACTGAAACACGGTGGACAGGTCTAGGCTGAAGCCTTCGAGGGTTGGGGAAGTCAGAGTCTGCCCCTCGCCGTACTCTCCGGAGAGCGCGAAGCGGTTCTCGCCCAGCATCAGCACGGTCACGCTCTTGGCGTGGGGATCGACCAGCCAATACTCTCTGACGCCGTGCCGAGCGTACAGGTCTCGCTTGATCGTCCTGTCTCGCTCGGCTGTGGATGGGGACAGGATTTCCACGAGAAGGTCGGGCGCGCCGCGTATGTTGTCATCGGTGATGATATGCGCTCGCTCGTTGGAGACGAAGATCAGGTCGGGCTGAACTACGTCGGTGTCCGAGAACACAACGTCCATGGGCGCGGGTACCACTTCTCCCAGCCCTCTATCATGCGTGAAGACGTAAAGCGGCATGAGCAGCCTTGTCAGCAGCAGCTGGTGAAGCCACTTGGGCGAGGGCATGGACGTTAGCTCCCCATCTATCAGCTCGTATCGAACGTCGTCCGGCGTCTTTGCGTAGTCTTCATACGTGAGCTCGACCTTTGCGACCATGTTCGTTCTCCGTTGGCTAGAACAGCTCGTCCAAGTCTAGGCTGAAGCCTTCGAGGGTTGGGGAAGTCAAAGTCTGTCCCTCGCCGTACACTCCGGAGAGCGCGAAGCGGTTCTCGTCCAGCATCAGCGCGGTCACGCTCTTGGCGTGGGGATCTACCAGCCAATACTCTCTGACGCCGTGCCGAGCGTACAGGTCTCGCTTGATCGTCCCGTCGCGCTCGGCTGTGGATGGGGACAGGATTTCCACGAGAAGGTCGGGCGCGCCGCGTATGTTGTCCTCGGTGATGATGTGCGCGCGCTCGTTGGAGACGAAGATCAGGTCGGGCTGGACGACGTCTGTATCCGAGAGAACCACGTCGAAAGGGGCGAAGTAGACTCGCCCCAAGCCTCTCTCTTCCACAAAGCGAAACAGCCACACCAGCTTTATGAGAAGTCTCTGGTGGATCTCTTTGGGCGAGGGTATGAGGATCAGCTCTCCACCGATCAGCTCGTATCGAACGTCGTCCGGCGTCTTTGCGTAGTCTTCATACGTGAGCTCGACCTTTGCGACCATGTTCGTTCTCCTTGCGCATTCGCGTTATGGGCCAACGGAACAGTAAGACAGTCCGCAGAAGCCGACCACGAGGACGAAGATGATGAACAGCATCAGACAGCCGACGGCACAGCCGACTATTCTGCCCAGCGTCTCACCCAATGCCGAGCCGAAGAGGTCGAAGAAGCTCCCCATCTGATGGGTCCTTTCATCCTGAAACGGTTCATCTCATCGGGCGGACAGGCTTTCGTCGAGTATCTCCAAGATGTCCTTGGCGCGCTTGCTGCCTTCCTGTCCGAGCGAGCCTATGCCCTCCTCGAACATCTGGAGGCAGAACGGGCATGAGACGCCGACCGTTTCGGCGTCGGTCTCGAAGAACTGCTCGGTGCGCGCGTGGTTGACGCGCTGCCCCTTCGACTCCTCGATCCACATGTGGCCGCCGCCCGCTCCGCAGCAGAAGCCGCGCTCGCGGGAGCGGGACATCTCCACCATCTCCAGACCGGGGATCGCGCCGACGATCTCTCTGGGGGCGTCGTAGATGCCGTTGTGCCGTCCGAGGTAGCAGGAGTCATGGTAGGCGACGGTGGCGTCTATCCGAGCCACGGGGCGGATTCGCCCATCTCGAATCAGGTCGTTGACGAACTCGGTATAGTGGACTACGTCGAAATCGCCCCCCAAGTGCGGGTACTCGTTGCGGATGGTGTTGAAGCAGTGGGGGCAGATGGTCACCACCTTCTTGACGTCGTAGGTCTTGATGGTCTCGATGTTCTGCTCCGCCAGTACCTGATAGAGGTACTCGTTGCCCATTCTTCTGGCAGGGTCTCCGGTGCAGGTCTCTTCGTCGCCGAGTATGGCGAAGTCCACGCCGGCGCGCTTGAGGATCGAGGCCATGGAGCGGGCGACGCTCTGGCTGCGCTGTTCGAGGGCGGCGGTGCATCCGACCCAGAACAGGACCTCGGCTTCGGGGCGCTGGGCGAGGGTTGGCACGTCGAGACCCTGCGCCCAGTCGGTGCGCGAGTAGGTGGTGCCGCGCCACGGGTGGCCGCGCTGCTCCATGCTGAGGAGCGCGCCCATCGCGGTATCGGGCATGGAGGCTTGCTCCAAGACCAAGAATCGGCGCATGTCTACGATGGATTCGACATGCTCGACTCCCACCGGGCACTCTTGGACGCACGCGCCGCAGGTGAGGCAGTCCCACAGGGCTTCCTCGGCTACCCAGCTGCCGATGAGGGGCTTGGCTTCCTGGCTGTCCTCACCCTTTGCCACGCCCGGGCCGTGTTCGATGACGTGTTCCTTCATGTTCTCGACTATGTGCATGGGGGAGAGTATCTTGCCGGTGATGTTGGCGGGGCAGATGTCGGTGCAGCGTCCGCAGACGGCGCAGGCGTAGCCGTCCAGAAGCTCTTTCCAAGAGAAGTCCTGAATCCTGCTCGCGCCGAGCGCGTCCTCGTTCTCGATCGCGGCGTCCAGGTCTGGAGTGGGCAGCGTACCGCGCTGTTCCAGCTTGCGCGTGTAGAAGCTGATCGGAGCGGCGACCAAGTGCATGTGCTTGGACATGGGGATGTACAGCGAGAAGCCGAGTATGACGGCGAGATGCAGCCACCAGAAGACGCCGTGCAGCGCGTTGGCGATATCTCCTTCCAGCCCGACGGCGGCGAGTGTCTGGCCGAGTGGTCGACCTATCAGCGCCTGAGCGTGCGCCCCAGTTCCGCCGGCCGCCACGTAGAACCCCTCGGCGAGGAGGGTAAACAGCATGAGCGAGGCGATGAGCAGCAGGATGATCGCGGACTCGCCCTTCTGGGTGAGGTCGAAGCTGAGTCTGTTGGGTCTGACGCCCCAGCGCCTGACGGCTGCCCACACAAGGATGAAGAAGAACGCGAGCGCGAGCAGGTCGAGGTACGCGGTGAAGATCACGACTCCGGTGTGAGTCAGTACGGTCTCTGAGAAGTCGCGCCAGATGGAGTCGCCAAAGATGTAGAGGACGTAGCTGGCGGTGAACGACAGGAATCCCCAGAAGATGACGAAGTGGGCGATTCCTGCCCTGTCCCTGAGCGACACGCTCTGAAGCACCTTGCGCTGTCCGAATATGTACGGGAGCGCGCCGAACAGACGTCTTGCAGGCTGGTCGAAGCGGCCCGGATCTTTGCCGAGCAGTATCAGGCGAAAGACGCGCCTGTACAGGATGGCTGCGGCGGCGGCGAACGCGCCAACGCTCAGGACGTACACCGCGAGCCAGACTGGAATGACGCCGAACAGGTTATCCGGGGGAACCATTGTGCCTATCTCCCTGCCAAGTGTTTATGCGAGAGACAGGATAGCAGGAAAACGGGGGCTGGTGGGATTGTGGGGACTATTCAGATCGAGACGTCGATGCCGATTCGCGGGCGGCGCTCTTGAATCGGTCTCTAATGTAGATGCTCTGATTCAGATTCAGATGGACGCGGACACTGAACCCCTTCCCGGAAGCGCGACCGAACCTGCGGCGTACAGGTATCCGGCATCCACGAAAACGGCAGCGCGCGTCACTCGAATCCCCTGTGGAGAAAATAGTAATGAGGCTCCGTAGAGCCTCAGTAATGTCCACGCTCCAACCTATTGTAATATTTCCGGGAGTCGCTGGACAGTTTCAAGTTAGCATGGAGGCGGCATTGTGTCAAGAATCTACAGGCACTCAGGCGGGTGGGAATTTCGCTGCTTCCGGCGTGATCCGCCGCGCGCTGCCGCTATCTTCCCAACGTCAGTATGATGGCGGACGCCAGCATCCAGAGAATGACGGAAGCGAGCGTAGGCATGTCTGTTACTATGACCTTCTCGGGGTTCTCTCCGGCGTCTTGGGTGTGCATCAGGTAGATGTACCTGAACAGTCCGTACACGACGAAGGGGATGGTCAACATCATAGATCGGTCTTGGGGCAGGTTGGGCGCGCTGAAGGTGTAGAGCGCGTAGCCGATGAGGGCGGAGGTGGCGACTATGCCAATCATCTGGTCGAGCATCGGAAGCGTGTACGCGCGCAGGGCGTCGCGCTGATCTCCGGCGGCGTCCCCAGCCCTCGCCAGCTCGCTCCTGCGCTTGGACAGGGCTGTAAAGAGCGCGCCGAGTCCGGAGCAGATGTACAGCCACGGGGAGACGGGCGCCGCTATCGCCACCGCGCCCGCCAGCACGCGAAGCACGAATCCAGACGTGACGATGCCCACGTCCAGCAGAGGGACTCGCTTGAGGCCGAGGCTGTATGCGAACTGCGAGAGCGCGTAGACGAGCGCGACCCAGCCGAACCCGGCGTCGAACCGGAACGCGGGGTACATCAGCCCGGATGCCAGCGCAATCCCGAGCCCCGCGGCGATGGGCGCGGGCAGCAGTCCGGACGCCACCGGCCTGCTGCGCTTGGCGGGGTGCGCCCTGTCCCTGTCGACGTCGAGATAGTCGTTGAACAGGTATGCCGCCCCGCTCAGCAGGCAGAACGCCAAGAATACGCATCCGACGCGGATGAACAGGCTCCACGCGGAAGCGAGATCGTCGGGCGTCCAGACCTCGTTGACGGTGAACAGCAGGGGCAAGAACACGAGGAGATTCTTCGTCCACTGGTGTGGGCGCATGGCGCGAACGCATGCCCACAGGATGCGCGCCACGCCACGCGCCCGGAGTGTCTGGCGCTTGCTGCTCACGGGTCGATGGTATGCGGCAGAGAGAGCGGGCGTCAACTGTCCGAAGCGGCGGATCGATGTTGACACTCCCAAGATTCATTGGCTACCATTTTAATTAGCAGTCAAAGCCATCGACTGCTAATTGGATATACTGGCATCGCAAGAAAAAAATCGTTAGAGGAGGTCACAGTAAGAATGGCGACTAAAACCCAAGTCTCGTTCAAGCCTCTGGGCAACCGTGTGGTTGTCGAGCCACAGGAGGGCGAGGAGCAGATGAGCGCGGGCGGAATCTACATCCCCGACACCGCCAAGGAGAAGCCCCAGGAGGGCGTGGTGGTGGCTACAGGGCCCGGCAGGCTGTCGGACGACGGCAGCGCCAGAGTCCCGATGGAGGTGGAGGTCGGCGACACGGTCATCTACTCCAAGTACGCGGGAACCGAATACAAGGATGGCGAGATCGAGTATCTCGTCCTCCGAGAGGATGACATTCTCTTCAAGAAGTAGGGGCGATTTGGAGTCGCCTCTACTCAAATCCAGTAAGGAGGACTGAGCCGGAATGGCAAAGCAGCTTCAGTTCAGCGAAGAAGCAAGGGCCGCGATGAAGCGCGGCATAGACATCATGGCCGATACGGTGGGCGTGACCCTCGGCCCGCGCGGGCGCAACGTGGTCTTGGACAAGAAGTTCGGGCCGCCGCAAGTCTGCTCGGACGGCGTTACGATAGCCAAGGAGATAGAGCTGGAGGACCCGTTCGAGAACATGGGCGCCCAGCTACTGAAAGAGGCGGCCAGCAAGACCAACGACGTGGCCGGCGACGGCACCACCACGGCTACGGTGCTGGCTCAAGCGATCATCCACGAGGGGTTCAAGAACATCGCGGCGGGGGCGAACCCAATGGCGCTCAAGCGCGGCATCGAGAAGGGCGTCGTCGCCATGCGCGAGGCCGTCGAGGAGATGTCCACCCCGGTCGAGGGGCGAACGCAGATCGCGCAGGTCGCCTCGCTGTCCGCTCACGACGACGAGATGGGCGAGCTGATCGCGGACGTCATGGAGAAGGTGGGCAAGGACGGCGTCATCACGGTCGAGGAGTCGAAGGGCCTCTCCTACGAGCAGGAGTTCGTGGAGGGAATGCAGATAGACCGCGGCTACATATCCCCGTACTTCATCACCGACCAAGACAGGATGGAAGCGTCCATAGACGATCCGTACATCCTGATCACCGACAAGAAGATCTCCGCCGTGGCGGACGTTCTGCCCGCGCTGGAGAAGATACTTCAGGTCGGCAAGAACGTAGTGGTGGTGGCTGAGGACATCGAGGGCGAGGCGCTTGCCACGCTGGTGGTGAACAAGCTGCGCGGCACGCTGAACTGCGTTGCCGTCAAGGCTCCCGGCTTCGGCGATCGGCGCAAGGCGATGCTGGAAGACATGGCTATCCTGACCGGCGGCCAGGTCATCAGCGAGGAAGTGGGGCGCAAGCTCGACTCCGTGACTGTGGAGGACCTGGGGCGGGCGCGCAGGATCGTCGCATCCAAGGAGGAGACGACCTTCGTGGACGGCTCCGGCTCGGAGGATGGGATCCAAGGGCGCATCAACCAGATCAAGGCGCAGGTGGACGAGACGACTTCGGACTTCGACCGCGAGAAGCTCCAGGAGCGTCTGGCGAAGCTGTCGGGCGGCGTGGCGATCATCAAGGTCGGCGCGGCTACCGAGGTCGAGCTGAAGGAGAAGAAGAACCGCGTCGAGGACGCGCTTTCTGCCACGCGCGCGGCTGTGGAAGAGGGAATCGTACCCGGCGGCGGGCTGGCGGTCTTGCGCGCGAGCGCGGCGCTGGACGGTCTGGGCCTGGGCGGCGACGAGGCGACCGGATCCGCCATTCTGAGAAAGGCGCTTCAGCGCCCGATCAAGCTGATCTCCGAGAACACGGGCGTGTCCGGAGAGGTGATCCTGGCGGACAGCCTCCAGAGTGAAGGCGACTGGGGCTACGACGCCGAGGCGGGCGAGTTCTGCCACCTTCTGGAGAAGGGCATCATGGACCCGGCGAAGGTGACGCGAGCGGCAATCGAGAACGCCTCCTCCGTGGCGGCGATGGTGCTGACCACCGAGTCGCTGATCACGGACGTGCCGGAGCCCGCGGGCGCAGGCGCCCCGGCGATGCCGCCGATGGACTACTAGGCGCGGAAGACAACCGAATAGCGAATTAGATTGGGGGCGGGTCTGCGAAGGCCCGCCCCTTTTTCAATTTCACAGAACTTACGCAGTCGAAGGTGAAGACTTATCGCAGGACGCTTGCCCAACTATGAAATTGCTCCCAATTGCGTAACTCCCATTTCAGCCTGATCACAGTTCAGCAAGATTGCTACAATGTTTCTTGATATTTTCAACTACACGGGTTATAATTGCGGCAATCTTGTGATTCACGGAGAGGGACATGACCACAGGCATACAAACCAGCAGGTATCTGGCTCGACTCAGAGACGAGGCGGGGCTGAAGCAGAATGAGTTGGCTGAGAAGGTTGGCTGGAGTCCGACCGTGCTTTCTCGCGTCGAATCGGGTGAACGACCTGTAACTTCTAAGGAGCGCAACCTGATACTGGAAGCAATCGGCACCGAGAAAGCGCTCGAGTTCAAGGACACGGCTGGGCTGGAGTGGCGGTATATTCCAAAACCCCCACTGGGACACCCCAACCAGTCTATGTTGTGGGATACCGACAGCGCGATCGACAATATCCAGACGCTGCTGGCAGACCCAGACATCAAGAACTCGTTTGCCAACCGACTGCGAGATATGGAAGAGGGTTTGCGCGACGCGGCTACGCTTGTCCAACGCACGGAGCACTCGGTCGCGTTCGTAGGCGACATTGGCGTTGGCAAATCCACCAGCATATGCCGCGTGCTTGGGCTTGAAATCAGCAACGACAAACCAAAGCCTGACACGGTGCTTGAGGTTGGCGGCGGCGGGATAACCGTGTGTGAAGTCCACGTTGTGCAGGGACCTGAGTACGGTCTTGTGGTCGAACCTCGGAGCGAGCAGGAAATCCGCCGAGAAGTCCGTGAATTTGCAAGTCTGCTCAAAAATCCGCCGAGAGCGAGCGATGAAGCCGGCGACGAGCTAATCGGAACATCGAAGGAGATCGAGCGTGCGATCCGCAACATGAGCGGACTCACTAAAAAGAGACGAAGAATCATCGGTCCAGATGGGAAACCCACGCGCAAGACTGAAGACCCCGCACGACAACTGGCTGACGAGATGGCAGATGCCGATGCCTTCGTGGTAGAGATACTGGCGAAGATGAACCTTGCGAGCAGGACGAAGCGCGAAACATGGTATGAGCCGACTGTCGCTGGAATTGAGCCGCTCGCTTGGCTGAAGCAGAGTTTCGAGTCGCTCAACAATGGACGCCACCCCGAGTTCTCAATCCCCCAACGCATCGAGGTAAACATTCCTGATCCGATCCTCGATGAAAAGTCACTGTCGATCAGGCTCATAGACACGAAGGGAATTGACCGAAATGCTCAGCGAGGAGACATCGAATCCCTCTTTGCCGAGCCGAACACCGTCGCGGTGCTATGCTCGAGGTTCGAGTCCACCCCATCCCCTTCAGTACAACAGCTGCTGAAACGCGCCGAGGAAGGCAGATTCGAGCGGATCGAATACAAGACTGCAATCTTGGGATTGTCGCGTTACGATGAAGCCTTGTCAGTCAAGTACGACGACGGAACCCCCGCAGAGTCCACGGAGGACGGTTATGACCTGAAACTCGAACAGGCTAAGACTATGCTGACGTCAATCGGTATCCCTGGAGTGTCTGTCGAGTTCTTCAACGCGCTCGATGATGATTCAGATAGACTCCGAACCTTCATCCTGGGTCTAGTGAAGAATCTCAGGGATCAGCACGTTGCGGTTCTACATGAAGCCGTCACAGACGCTAGAGCATTGGTCGACAACTACGAGCAAGAACAAACCCTGCTCGTACAGCAAGAGGCTGCCAAGTTGCTGAAAGACTGGGTGGCTACCAACGCGACCCTGGATCTGTCAGGAGCGCCGCGCGTAGAAGAAAGCCTTATGAAATCCATTGGCAGCGCGCATCCCAGCTCGCTGCGCGCGAGCGTTCGCAGGAATGGTGAGTGGTACAACCTTGAATACTCACACGAACTCAACTACGGCGCTCGCCTGACGGCAGTTAGCGTCTTGAGATCCAAGATGGATTCGTTCCACGTCGTGGAGAATCTTCTTGAAAATTCACGGTTTGACGAGGCGCATGGGCTAGTGCGTCAGGCGCGTAGAGTCATCGTCACCGGGGTCGAGGGATTGTATCGAAAGTGTCAGCTAGCTGGGACGGAAATTCACGCCCGATACATGAAGCCCGGTACTGACCCTTGGTCCGAATCAGACGACGAATGGGGGCGCGGTCCAGGCTATCGTGATCGTGTGGCAAGGCACCACTTGAAATGGTTCGAGAAGAACAACTCGCGCTACCAGAAAGCGATTGCGAACCTGATAGCTCAAGAGTGGTCCGGAGTAATCAATCGTCTGTCCGAAATCCTCAATGAGGTTTTGGCAGATTCAGCCATGAGTGTTGAGTAGCCAGTCAAACCGGGGCGGGTCTGCGAAGGCCCGCCTCTCTATTCGCGTGGATGCCGCGCCGTTCGCGGCCTATTCAAAAAGGAGTTTGCCAAATGTCTGCTAATCGTGATCCTCGATCCGACAGGGAATCAGTGTGGAGCATACCGAAGAAGTGGTGGGCTATCTTCTCCGTAATCTTCAGCGTAGAGGTGCTGGTGGCAGCGGTGTTCATCATTCACTACGAAGTGACTAGGGGCGGTCACATAGACCTCACAGAGACGATCGTGGCTGTCACAGAAAGACTCGCGATCATTCCTCTCCTCGCCGCAGTATCCTGTATAATGCTGTTCCAAGGAGTGGAGTTTGTCATGTTCATTAGAGATGCGCTTGGAGATATCTTCATCGAACCCATCAGGGAGAGGCACCGAAGGCAAGGCCGAAGACAGGGCAGAGCGGAAGGCCGAACGGAGGGCAGAGCGGAAGGCCGAGTGGAAGGCCGAGTGGAAACTCACCGGGATTGGGACGCTTGGTATCGGCGTCTCCTGGAAGCTCAGGAGAAGGGCGAACCGTTCGACGAGCCGCCGCCCAGAGCTCCTGAAGATTTCCAGCAGCGGCACGAGCCCAATGGACGCGCCGACAGCTCCTAGCCAATCTGGGCTTACATAACGGAATGTCGGGAGCATAGCGGACAGGATCGGGGGTTGGTCATGGCCGGGCAGTACACGATGGGCTACAGCGAGGAGTTCTTGCAGCTTCTGGATCGGCGCAACGCGGAGAGTCACGCGGCTTATCTGCTTCCGCATCTCGATCCGGGCCTCCGAGTTCTGGACTTCGGCTGCGGGCCGGGGACTATCTCAGTGGGGCTGGCGCGGGCGGTGGAGCCTGGCGGGGAGGTGCATGGGGTGGATCTGGAGGAGTCACAGGTCGAGGTGGCGCGGTACGCCGCCCAAGCAGGCGGACACGATAACGCCACGTTCCACGTCGGAGACGTGACCAACCTCCCCTTCACGGACGGCTATTTCGACGTGGCGCACTGCCATACGGTGCTGACGCACGTGCCGAATACTCAGGCGGCGCTGGCGGAGGTTCGGCGCGTGCTGAAGCCGGGCGGCATGATCGGATGTCGGGAGCTGTTCGTGGCGTCCTCGTTCGTGGAGCCGGCGTCCGAGGTCATAGACGAGGCGTGGGGCGTGTTCGCCAGACTGCTGGCGGCGAATGGAGGTCATCCGCAGATGGGAAAGGAACTGAAGAGCATGCTCCTCGACGCAGGCTTCTCGGACATCGAGGTGGGCGCGTCCTTCGACTTCTTCAGCGCGCCCGAGGACGTGGCCTTCCTCCACGCCTTCATATTGGACTGGTTCTTCTCGCCGCGCGTGGTCGAAGCGGCAACGACTTACGGGCTGGCGACTCGGGAGCAGTTCGAGATCATGCTCCGCGCTCTCGACGAGTGGAGAACGGATCCCGGCGCATGTGGGGCGTTCGCGTTCGGAGAGGCTATCGCCCACTCCTAGACTGACTCGCATACTCCTCGCTGACCTTGCCAACTTGGTGCATGTAGCTGGGCAGCCCAGCTGTACACCTCATGCCCATCGCTCCAACGCTCGGCTCAGAACCGAAGCGCATCTATCTTGCCTCCATGATTTAGATTATCCACACGAATGGAGAATACCAAGCCGCATACTCCCACGCTTGCCGTAATATCGTGTATGATGACGTTTCAAGCAGGGGAGGTTATGGCGTTCAGGAGACCGTGCCTGTGCTGACAGACGAGGACATCCGTATAGAGACAATCGTATCCCATCGCCAATTGGGGGCGGGTAAGATTGTCGACGTGGGTGGCAATGGGCGCGTCATGGTTGATTTCGCGTCCGAACCCGGACACTCGATGAGCCGCGACGATGCCAAGAGATCACTCAGGAAGCTGAGGGTCGAGGGCTTGGAAGCCAGTCTGATCCTGAATCCCGAAGAGACGCGGCGATGGGCGGATGAAGCGCCGCTGCGTCTGGTTGCTGCGGCGCTAGTCGACATAGATCGCAGACCTGCACAGAAGAAGAGCATAAGCGAGAAACTCACTCCCGACTTGGTTTCGCCCGATGCCTGGGAACGATGGTGGAATCGTGTCCAGCCCAAGCTGAAGGACTCGCCCTTGTTCGATTACTCGCGGAAAGGGACAAGGCTCGCTAAAAGGCTGTCGGAAGAAGAACTCGCCAGTTTGAGTGAACCGACCGCCACTCCCAAGAGGTCGGAGTCTGGCAAGGATCGCGCTGGCCGTCCGCCTACATCCGCCACGGCGCGGCTGAGCGAATGGGCGATTTGGGTTCAATCCAATGAACCAACTCCATTACCGGATACAGACCCGCCGGAGACTCTCATTCCGTTTCTGCGCGGATTGGCGACAGAGGTCACGCCCAGAGCCATCGAGAGGCTGTACTCGGACGAACTCAGAGAGCGAGTTCTACCTGCGAGACGGGCTGCCATGTCTGCCAGGGCCAATGTCTGGTTGGACTGTCTCGCGGCTGCCCTCGACCGCTGGCTCGAGATTCTTGGCGCGCCAAGTGTGCCGGTTGCCGAATTTACCAAACTGGCTGCGCGTCTCGACGGCGACTGCGAAAGCCTTGTGAGATGGCTGGCTGATTACGCGTCGAGAAACAGCTACAATTCTGAAGCTGTGGCTCGCGCCGCACTGCTCGCATCGCAGGAAACACCGGATGGAACGCGGCGGCTGCTCGAAAAGCTCAACGCGCTGCTGGACGGCGACGACAAAGCAGCCTTCTGGAGACAGATGTTTACGCTAGACGCTAACCGAGGCGCGGAGTCGGCGGTTAGAGACTGGCTCAAGATACTCGAACCTGCGGAACAGGCAAATCTGATCTCATCTCTGCTCATTGCAGCTCAGGATGAAAAAACGATCAGGGCGGCAGAGTCTCTGCTGAAAATCGAGTGGCGACGCGCAAAGGAAGAACAGCGCCACTGTCTGTTCGGCACGGTTGCGCTCGGCTGGATTCTGCATGAAAATCTGCGCCAAGACATGCTGAACCTAATGCGGGAAGACGCCGTGTCTTTTGGTGAGAATGACCAAGCGCCCGTAGATTCGCGCATGACTGAATGGCGTGATACGATTCAGTCCGCCGCCCAGTTTGAGATTGCCAGAGTGCGCGAAGAGAAGGAGCGGGAGATTAGGGGGGTGCGGAGTAGGCTAGGAGAAGTCGAGGACGAGCTGGAGCGAACGAACAAGCAGGCAAACTACTTGCGCGGGGAGCTTGGGAAAAAGAACTCTGGCGCAACTCTGGACATTAGCGGCGACGCCATCGAGATTCTTGGCGAAGCCCTACAGATTATCGCCGCTTACCCAGTTTCTCCATCGAAGGATGTTTCGAGTGTCAAAGCTAAAGTAGAGCTTGCGATCAGGTCACTTGGCGCAGAGCCGTTTGGCAAAATTGGGGAAATCGAACCGTATGACCAGAATCGTCATGTAGTGAATTCCTCAGCTGCGACAAGTTCATCGAGCAAGATTTCCGCCAGCGATTCACAAATCAGAGTTACCGCCCCCGGTGTGAGATACATAAAAGGGGTGGATCCGCCATTGGTGCTGATCAAAGTACAGGGCCGTGTAGTAGAGGTGTAACCATGTCGAAGATAGTAGGAATAGATTTCGGGACTACGAATGTCCGTATAGCTCAGTGGGACGCTGACAGCGGCGAAAATCCGTCAACCTGCCCAATCGGACAGCGTGGTCTTGCGTCAGTGATGCCAACGGTAATGGCATTCAAGAGGCAGCCCGACGGAAGAGTCGACATCGTAGTTGGGGAAGATGCCGACGATCTCGATCTCGGACCCGATACCCCAGATGATACTAGAATTATACGGAATATCAAAAGATGGGCGCTGGCAAGCGACGATTATGTGCGCAGACAAATCGAGTGGGACTTTCATCAGCGCGCGAATAAATCGCCTAACAGGGAGATGTGGCCTGCATGGCTGGACCTCGACAGTCGCACCATCAGGCTTTGGAACGATACCGTATCGTTGGAAGAAGCCGTTGCGCGGATACTGAAAGAGGCAATATCCAGATCTGGGCTTGCAGGCGCGGCGGCAGAGTGGCGCGCCGGCTGTCCTGTGAGCAGCGATCTCGTCTATCGCAAAGCTCTGGTGTCAGCGCTGGAAGAGCTGGGATGCTCTGGCAAGATAGAGTGGATTACCGAAGAGCCTCTGCTGTTCGTTGCGCTCGGAGACGCAATCGGAACACTGGAGGACGGCTCTTATCTCGTGTATGACATTGGCGGAGGTTCATTCGACTGCGCTATTGTCGAGAAAGCCAACGATAAGCTCACAGTTTACGCCGAGGAGAGCCTGCCTGCGCTGGGAGGCATGGACATTGACGAGATGCTCACGGAACGACTGGAGTACTCGGGATCGCCGAGAGACTTGCGCATCAATAAAGAGTCGCTGTCTTCCGAGTCTTCCGAATCGGAAGAGATCGAACTAGACGACGGGCGCACTCTCAGTATGCGTGATATCGAGCGCGTACTGGAAGAGGGGAAATTCATACAGAAAACCTTGTTGGCGTCATTGGACGCCTACAAGAAAGCCAAACTACTGTGGAAACGCCCCGATGGAAGTCCGCCACATGGTGAAATCCTCCTCAATGGTAAGTCCGTATGGTCGCTGAAGATCGAGGACATGGCCCGAGACTTGGATCAAGTTCTGGTCGTAGGCGGCCCAACGCTGACGCCATACTTCCCAGAGAAATTAAGGGAAGTGTTTGGCAGTGAGAAAGTAATCACGGCTGCTAAACTAGCAGGCAGACTGGGCATAGACTCGACCGACGCAGCGCTGACGACCCTGTCTCACGGCGCCTGCTACATGTACGATAAAAAGCACATGCCGATAACGGTAGACCGCGTGCCTGCGAACATAACCTTGAAGGTGACAGACGCAAATTCGACTAGGGAGGACAGGTACGAAGCGTTTACGAGACTGCCCTTTAGAAGACCGCTGGATCCACACGAAGGGCAGTGGCTCGATCTAGAACGAGGTGGAGCGAAGAGGTACTCGATACAAATTACAAGTCCGGATGGCGATGTCCTTGAGTCGAAGTCGGATGACCTTCGGATGCCGCGAGATGGCTACCAGGGTCCCCAAGCTGATCGCGTCAGGTTCATAGTGGACCGTTTTGGCAGTGTTTGGATGGAGTTCGGAGCGGGATTCACGCATATACACAAACCCATGAATGACGTCGATCCAATAGTCCAATACCCCGTCTGGCAGACAGACGCGCAGCGTGAGACAATAGAGTTGAGACATGAGAAGCAACGCAAATTCGAAGAGAGGCAAGCCGAGATTCTCCACCGTAACTTGACCCATAACCCATTCGGACATGGCGAACGACCCGGCTGACTCAAGCCGCTCTTCCGAATCTCGGAAATTCTTGACACCACCATGGCGCGGGGTATAGGATTCCAGCAGACAACTGAATACTTGTGGCTCTTATCCAGAGTGGCGGAGGGACCGGCCCCTTGATGCCCGGCAACCGGTCGAATGCGCTTAGGCGCGCGACAAAGGTGCCAATTCCGACGAGCGCTTGGACGTTCGAGAGATGAGAGCGGTGGAGTACCGCGCAAAAAGACTTCTCTTGAACGGAGGAGTCTTTTTTGTTGCAGGACGTGAGAAGTTGACATCGGCACACACGGATTTTTCACCCATCGTCTGGCGGGGAGACTCGCTGAGTCTGCTCGATCAGCGAAAGCTGCCCTCAGAGGAGGTCTGGATCGAGACGTCGGACTATCGCGCCGTCGTCGAGTGCATCCGGAACATGTCGGTGCGCGGCGCGCCGGCGATTGGAATTGCCGGCGCATACGGGCTGGCGCTGGCGGCTATGGAGCTGGCTCAGAGCTGCATCGGCGACTTCTCCGACCGGTTGCACGCCGCCGCGAGAGAGATCGGTCGAGCCAGGCCGACGGGGGCGAATCTGGCGTGGGCGGTGGAGCGAATGCTGAGCGCGTCCGCATCGGCGCAGACGACCGAAGAGGTGGTGTCCGATCTCGCAAGCGAGGCAGCGAGCATCCACCGCGAAGACGTGGAGGGCAACCGTCGCATCGGAGACAACGGCGCCAAGCTAATTCCATGGGGAAGCCGCGCGCTGACGCACTGCAACACGGGCGCGCTAGCGACGGGTGGATACGGCACCGCTCTGGGCATCATCAGAGCGGCTTGGGCGCAGAACAGGCTGGAGCGCGTATATGCCACCGAGACCCGCCCGCTGCTGCAAGGCGCGCGCCTGACGGCGTGGGAGCTGCTCAGAGACGGAATCGAGGCTAACCTTGTGGCGGATTCCGCCGCGGGCGCGCTGATGAGGCGCGGCGAGGTGAACGCGGTGCTGGTCGGCGCAGATCGCGTTGCATCCAACGGAGACGTGGCAAACAAGATAGGCACCTACAGCCTCGCCGCGCTCGCAAGGGACAACGGCATACCGTTCTACGTGGCTGCGCCTGCCAGCACTTTCGACATGGGAATATCGAGCGGCGACGAAATCGTCATCGAGGAGAGGGACGAGAGCGAGATCCTGAGCTATGGCGGCAATCGGATCGCGCCGAGCGGCATGAGCGCGTTCAATCCGGCGTTCGACGTCACGCCAAATCGCTACGTGACCGCGATAGTGAGCGAGCGCGGGGTGGCGCGGCCGCCCTATCGCCGCAGTCTGGCCGCCATGATGGAGGGAGCGAATGGCTGAGGCGAAGATCGGGTTCATTGGCGGATCCGGACTGTACGACATTGAGGGGTTTTCGGACAGGCGCGAGATCGAGGTCTCCACGCCGTTCGGCGATCCGAGCGATGCGATCACGGTCGGCAGTCTGGAGGGTGTGAGATGCGCGTTCCTGCCGCGACACGGGAGAGGTCATCGCATATCCCCCACCGAGATTCCGGCGCGCGCCAACATCTACGCGCTCAAGTCGCTCGGAGTGGAGCGGGTCGTCTCCATCAGCGCGGTGGGCAGCCTGAGAGAGGGGATGAAGCCGCTCGACGTGGTCATACCCGACCAGATCATAGACCGCACGCGGGAACGGCCATCGACCTTCTTCGGGGATGGGATGGTGGCGCACGTGGGCTTCGCCGATCCGTTCTGCGAGGATATGAGGCGGCGAGCGGCGGACGCGGCGGCGGGCGAGGCGACCTTCCACGATGGGGGAACGTATGTCACCATCGAAGGGCCGCAGTTCTCGACGCGCGCCGAGTCCGAGCTTCACAGGAGCTGGGGCGCGAGCGTGGTCGGCATGACCGCGCTTCCGGAAGCGCGGCTGGCGCGCGAGGCGGAGATGTGCTACGTCACGCTGGCGTTCGTAACGGATTACGACGTTTGGCGTGCAGCAGAAGAGGACGTGTCCGTCGAGCTGGTCATTCAGAATCTGAGCCGCAACGTCCGCGTCGCTCACGCAGTGGTGAGGCGAATGGCGCGCAGTCTTGCGGACGAGAGGCGCTGCGGTTGCGGCAGCGCGCTCGAAAACGCGATAATCACAAGTCGAGATTCGATACCGCCGGAGACGAGGCGCAAGCTCGGCCTTCTGGTGGACAAGTATTTGGGGTAGTACATCGAAAGGCGGTCAGTATGCCAAAACAGGTACCCGGAGAGCCATACACCAGAATCTCAGTTGACGAGGCGGCGGATCTTCACGGCAGCGAAGATCACGTCTTCGTGGACGTGCGCCGCATGGACGAGTACGTGGACGGCCACGTCAAGGACGCTCTGTTCATCACGGTGGACGATCTGCTGGGAAGGATAGACGAGCTTCCGCAGGGCAAGAACCTGCTGTTCATCTGCGCCGCCGGCGTGCGCAGCGGGCTGGCGTGTGAGATGGCCGCCGCCATGGGCTTCGATTCGGACGTCCTGTTCAACGTGGAGGACGGCACTGGACCCTGGGTCGAGAAGGGCTACCCGACCAGCTACGGCTCGGATAAGTAGGGCTGCTCGGTTTGGAGCGGGACATCGGCATAGAAACAGGCAGGCTGCTCGCGGTCGGCTCGGTGGCTTTCGACTCGGTGGAGACGCCGGCGGGCAGCCGGCAGAAGGCTCTGGGCGGCTCGGCGGCGTACTTCTCGATTGCTGCCAGCTACCTTGCGGACGTCAGCCTAGTGGGGATAGTCGGGCAGGACTTCGGGGATGCCCACGTGGAGACGCTGAGATCGCGCGGAGTGGATCTGTCCGGGCTGGAGCGCGCGGACGGCGAGACGTTCCACTGGTCGGGCGTGTACTCCACGGAGGACGTGAACCAGCGCGAGACGCTCGACACTCGGCTCAACGTGTTCGCGGACTTCAGGCCCGTTCTCAGCGAGGCGCACAGGCGCAGCGAATACCTGTTCCTCGCCAACATAGACCCGGAGCTTCAGCTGGACGTTCTGCGTCAGATGCGCGAGCGGCCCAAGGTGGTGGCGCTGGACTCGATGAACTTCTGGATAGAGGGAAAGCGCGCGGAGCTAGATCGGGTAGTGCGCGAAGTGGATATGTTCTTCGTAGACGAAGGCGAGGCGCGCAGCTGCGCGGGCGAGGCGAATCTGGCGCGAGCCGCCAGACGCATACAGGCGATGGGCCCCAGGGTGGTCGTGGTCAAGCGCGGCGAACATGGGGCGACGGTGTTCGACGGCGACGAGGTGTTCGCCGCGCCTGCCCTGCCGCTGGAGAGCGTCGCCGACCCCACCGGCGCGGGCGACTCGTTCGCGGGCGGCTTCATGGGCGCGATCGCCTCCACAGGAGACGTTTCCAATGACGGACTGCGCCGCGCGGCGGCTGTCGGATGCGTGTTCGGCTCGTTCACGGTGGAGGACTTCAGCGTGGACAGGCTCTCTTCTCTGACGCGCGAGGAGATCGAGGCGAGATTCCAAGAGTTCACGGAGCTTACCAGACTGGAGCCTTTCGAGGGTGGAGCGGCGCTGCCCCTGACTGAATTGACCTGAATGAGAAAAGATCGACAAGCCGTTGGGAGGCAGACTTGACCACCACCAGCACAGAGAGCGGCCACGTGCTAGATACGGGACTGGCGGGCGAAGGCGCGCGGAGGATCGAGTGGGCGGCGCGCGAGATGCCCGTACTCCGCCAGCTGCGGCGCAGGTTCGCAGAGGAGATGCCGCTGAACGGGCTTCGGATCGCCGCCTGCCTGCACGTCACCTCCGAGACGGCGAACCTGATGCTGACGCTCAGGGACGGGGGCGCGAGCGTGGCGCTGTGCGCGAGCAACCCGCTCAGCACTCAGGACGACGTGGCGGCCGCGCTGGCGGCGGAGTACGGCATCCCCACTTTCGCCATCAAGGGAGAGGACCGCGATACCTACTACTCCCACATACAAGCCGCGCTGGACAGCAGGCCGAACATCACGATGGACGACGGGGCGGACCTCGTGGCAGTTCTGCACACCACGCGCACCGAGCAGCTGACGGAGGTCATAGGCGGGACGGAGGAGACCACAACGGGTGTAATCCGCCTGAACAGCCTAGCCGAAGACGGGCGGCTGAAGTATCCGATCATGGCGGTGAACGACGCCGACACCAAGCACTTCTTCGACAACCGCTACGGCACGGGGCAGAGTACGCTCGACGGCATCACCCGCGCCACCAACATGCTCTGGGCGGGCAAGAAGGTCGTCATATGCGGCTATGGCTGGTGCGGGCGCGGAGTGGCGCTGAGGGCGCGCGGAATGGGGGCGCACACCATCGTTACGGAGGTGAACCCCATCAGAGCGCTGGAAGCGGCGATGGACGGACATCAGGTTATGACCATTGCCGAAGCGTCCGAGATCGGCGACATGTTCATCACCGTCACAGGCGGGCTGGCAGCGATTGGGCGCGACAGTCTGGCGGCGATGAAGGACGGCGCGATAGTCGCCAACAGCGGCCACTTCAACGTGGAGATAGACATAGAAGCCCTAGAGGAGATGGCGGACGGCAAGCAGACGGTCAGGCCGTTCGTGGAAGAGTACCTGATGGGAGACGGCAGGCGTCTGTATCTGCTGGCCGAAGGGCGGCTGATCAACCTAGCCGCCGCCGAGGGCCACCCATCCGCCGTAATGGACATGAGCTTCGCAAATCAGGCGCTGTCTCTGGAGTATCTGGCGCAGACGGCGCACACTCTCACGCCGCAAGTTCACGCCGTCCCCCGTGACATAGACGAGGAGGTCGGCAGGCTGAAGCTCCAATCCATGGGCATTCGCATAGACTCGCTCACCGCCGAACAGGAGAAGTATCTGGCGAGCTGGGACGTGGGGACGTGAGAGGGGCGAGGGAGGAGAATGACCGTCCCGCGAAGGCGTCGGACTATCCGGACTGCTTCGGGTGCGGACGCGACAATCCGCACGGGCTGGGGCTGAAGCTCGAACTCAGGGGCGCGGAAGTCGTCTCGGAGTTCACCCCGCTGCCCCACCATCAGGGCTGGCCCGGAATCGTACACGGCGGGATCATCTGCGCGCTGCTGTACGAGCTGATGGAGAACTGGGGCTATCTCAACGGCATCGTGACGATGGCTAGGTCCGTCGACGCGCGTCTGCGGCGGCCTGCGCAGATCGGACAGCCAATCAGGGGCGCGGCGTGGCTGGCAAGCCGACACGGGCGCGACATGGACGTGGCGGCTAGGCTGGAGGGCGAAGAGGGAGTGATCGCAGAAGGCCGGGCGTCTCTGGTGGAGATAGACGGCAGACGGCGCGAAAGACTCGGTATTTGAGAATCAGAGGGAGGAACACACATGGCCCACAGCTTTAGGGAGAGCCCTTCATACCTTTTCACGTCCGAGTCGGTGACGGAGGGACACCCTGACAAGCTCTGTGACCAGATATCGGATGCGGTTCTCGACGCGCTGCTGACGAACGACCCGATGAGTCGCGTGGCGTGCGAGACCTGCACCACTACCGGGCTGGTTCTGGTGATGGGCGAGATAACCACCAATACCTACGTGGACATTCCCACGATCGTGAGGCACACGATCAGAGACGCGGGCTACGAGGACTCTTCATACGGCTTCGATTATCAGTCCTGCGGAATCGCGGTTTCCGTCCACGAGCAGTCGTCGGACATCGACAAGGGTGTCAGCCAGTCGCTGGAGACGCGAGGGGATATCTCCTCCGCGGATTACGAGGTGGGTACGCTGGGCGCGGGCGATCAGGGGATGATGGTCGGCTATGCGTGCGACGAGACGCCCGAGCTGATGCCGCTGCCGATAGCGCTTTCGCACAGGCTCTGCCAGCGCATGTCGGCAGCCAGAAAGGAGCGCGCGCTGCCCTATCTGCGGCCTGACGGCAAATCTCAGGTCACGGTGGAGTACGAGTACGGACGGCCGAAGCGCGTTCACACTGTGGTGATGAGCGCGCAGCACAGCCCGGAGGTCAGCCAAGACGTGATAGCGAGGGACCTTAGAAGTCTGGGTGAAGCCGTGATTCCGGCCGAGCTGATGGACAGAAACACGCGCTGGGTGGTCAACCCTTCGGGTCGCTTCGTGATAGGGGGGCCGGTGGGAGACACCGGGCTGACGGGGCGGAAGATACTGGTGGACACCTACGGCGGTATGGCGAGGCACGGCGGGGGCGCGTTCTCGGGCAAAGACCCAACGAAGGTCGACCGCTCCGCTGCCTACGCCGCGCGCTACGTTGCCAAGAACGTGGTGGCGGCCGGGCTGGCAGAGCGCGCCGAGATACAGGTGTCCTACGCCATCGCCGTGGCGGAGCCGATCTCCATATCCGCCGAGACCTTCGGTACGAACAAGGTGGCGGACGCCACGATCAACGGGCTGATCGAGAAGCACTTCGACCTGCGGCCGGGCGCGATCATCCGAGACCTCGACCTGCGCCGCCCAATCTACTCGAGGACGGCGGCATACGGTCACTTCGGGCGGCCCGAAGAAGACTTCCCCTGGGAGCGAACCGACAAGGCCGCAACCCTGCGCCGAGAGGCGTTCATCAGGGGAACGGGCGACGCGGCTTCGTCTTCGTAAGCAGCTCGGTTCCCCCCATCACACGGAGGCACGCAGCACATGGCGCGGATAAGATTTGGAACTGACGGCTGGCGCGCGCTGATCGCCGAGGACTTCACCTTCGAGAACGTCCGCGTCTGCGCGCAGGGCGCGGCGAACTACCTGAACGCGACCGGGCTCGCCACGCGGGGATTCGTAGTCGGGTACGACACGCGGTTCGGTTCGCAGAAATTCGCGGAAGCGGTGGCGGAGGTCATGGCAGCCAACGGCATCGCCACGTTTCTGAGCGACCGCGCCGCGCCGACTCCGGTGATAAGCCACTCGCTGGTTTCCATAAGCGCGGGCGCGGGCGCGGTCATCACCGCCAGCCACAACCCCGCCGCGTACAACGGCTTCAAGTTCAAGCCGGACTACGGCGGCAGCGCATCGAGCGAGATCGTTGCCCAGCTGGAGCGGCACATCGGCGGAGTGGAGGAGTCGGGCGCAGTCCGCCGAATGGACATCAGAGAGGCAGAACGGCGCGGGCTGGTGGAGTACATAGACCCGGAGACAGACTACCTAAACCACGTGGCTCAGCTCGTGGATCTGGACGCGATCAGAAACTCCGGTCTCGACATAGTGGTGGATTCGATGCACGGCGCGGGCGCGGGCTACTTCGACAAGCTCATATCGGGCGGCAGCGCGCGCGTCTTGGAGATACATGGCGAAGTCAACCCGTCGTTTCCCGGAATGGCGCAGCCGGAGCCGACAGCCGCCAACCTCCAGGGGCTGATCGACGCCATCGAGGACAACACGGCGGACATCGGACTGGCCACGGACGGAGACGCGGACCGTCTCGGCGTGGTGGACGACGACGGGCAGTTCGTCACCACCACCGAGACGTTCAGCCTGCTGTGTATGCACCTGCTCGAAGGTCTGGGACAGTCCGGCCCGCTCGTCAAGTCGGTAACCATGAGCGGCATGATAGACAAGCTCGGCGAGCGGCACGGCGTAGACGTGATAGAGACGCCCGTGGGTTTCAAGCACCTGGGCCCGCAGATGATGGCGGTCGACGCCCTGGCAGCGGGCGAGGAGAGCGGCGGCTACGCATTCAGGGGCAACATACCTGAGCGGGACGGCATACTGAGCGGCCTTCTGATGCTGGACATGGTGATCAAATCGGGCGAGAACCCCGCCGATCTGAGGGCGTCTCTCTTCGAGAGCGTCGGAGCGCACGTCTATCTGAGGTGGGACGTGGAGTTCGACCCCGCTCAGCGAGACGGCATCGAGCGGCGCGCTGCTACGTCGCGCCCATTCGAGATCGGAGGCCGTCCGGTCATCGCGGTCGACGACCGGGACGGGGTGAAATTCCTGCTCGAAGGCGGCTATTGGGCGCTGGTGCGCTTCTCTGGAACAGAGCCGCTTCTTCGCATCTACGCCGAAGGACCGTCTACCGCGGATACAGCCGCCATGCTCGGAGACGCTCGGGCGCTGGTCGGAGTGTGACGGGGCCGATAGGCGGACTCGGAAAGGCGCGGCCGGCGGCGCTTGAGCAGGGCGAGGCTGATAGCTGTATAATCGGGGCATACGCTCCGAGGTGATCGCTATGGCCAATGCAGAAACCCAGTCGATGCTGAACCAGAGTCCTCTGCTTCTGGTGATGGACGGTCACGCGCTGGTGCATCGGGCGTGGCACGCGATTCGGGAGCCTCTCAACGTGCGCGCGACGGGCGAAGACGTGCGCGCCATCTTCGGCTTTCTGAACATCTTCCTGAAGACGCTGAACGAGCGCAAGCCCACGCACGTGGCAGTCACGTTCGACGTCTCGGCGCCCACCTTCCGACACGAGAGATTCGAGAAGTACAAGGCGCACCGTCCGCCTACTCCGCCGGAGCTGAGGCCGCAGTTCGATCATGTCAAAGAGCTGATGCGCGCGCTTGGCGTGCCGATATACGAGCGAGAGGGGTACGAGGCGGACGACGTGATCGGCACGCTGTGCCTACAGGCGGAGGAGCAGGGGATCGATACGATGGTGCTGACGGGCGACACGGATACGCTCCAGCTCGTCTCGCAAACCGTCAGCGTGCTGCTCAGCTACGCCGTGGGTCGCAAGACGCTGTACGACGTAGAGGCGGTCAGGGATCGCTACGACGGTCTGGGACCCGAGAGCGTGGCAGACATCAAGGCGCTGGAAGGTGACTCGTCCGACAACATTCCGGGCGTTCCGGGCGTGGGCAGAAAGACTGCCATCAAGCTGCTTCGGGAGTTCGGCGACATACCCGGAATATACGAGCATCTGGAGGACGTGAGGCCGCCCAGAGCGAAGAAGAGTCTCACCGAGAACCGCGACAGGGCGTTCGAGGCGCGCTTTCTCACCACCATCAAGAGAGACGTGGACGACGTCCAGCTCGACCTGTCGAAGTGCGTCTTTGGGGACTTCTCGCGCAGCGAAGTCGTGGACGTGCTGACGCGGCTGGAATTCTTCAGCATGGTGTCCAGAATCCCGATGTCTCTGGACGAGCGGGAGGGGAGCCAGACGGCGTTAGACCTGAACGGAGACGCGCAGCCCGTGGATTACACGGTGGTGGACACAGAGGGGAAGCTGGCCGAGCTGGTCTCCGCGCTGGACACCCCGCAAGGGTTCTCGTTCGATACGGAGACGACATCGCAGGACCCGATGCGCGCGCGTCTGGTCGGGCTGTCGTTCTCGACCGAGCCTAGAGCGGGCTGGTACGTCCCGGTGGGGCATGTCGAGGGCGCGCAGCTGCCGCTGGCGCAGGCGCTGGATGCGCTGGAGCCGATCCTGACGAATCCATCTGTGCCCAAGACCGCGCACAACGCCAACTACGACATGATGGTCTTGGAGAACCACGGGGTGCGCGTGGAGGGGCTGGCGTTCGACACGATGCTGGCAGCGCACGCCGCTGGCAGAAGCTCGGTCGGACTCAAGAACCTCGCTCTGGACATGCTGGGCGAGGAGATGACCCCGATAAGCGAGCTTATCGGGCGCGGGCGCGCCCAGAAGACGATGGATGAGGTGGAGATCGAGAAGGCGGCGCAGTACGCGGCGGCGGACGCGGACTACACGGAGCGCCTTCGGCGAAAGCTGGAAGGCGAGGTCGAGGACAAGGCGCTGGGCGAAATGCTTCGCCGCTACGAGCTGCCGCTCGTGCCTGTGCTGATCAGAATGCAGCGGTACGGCGTCGCGGTAGATCTAGACCTTCTGTCCAAAATGTCCGACGAGCTTGGGCGCGATCTGAACGATGTCAGAAACGAGATGTACATGACGGTGGGACACGAGTTCAATCTGAACTCGTCCCAGCAGCTTGGCGGCGTTCTGTTCGACGAGCTGCGACTTCCGCCCACGCGCCGCACGAAGTCGGGTTTCTCCACAGACGCCTCCGCGCTGGATGGACTCAAGGGGCGGCTGGACACGGGCGCGCTGTCGGACGCCGACCCGCGCGCCTACGCGGTGCTGGACAATATACTGCACTTCCGACATCTGTCGAAGATCAAGTCCACATACGTGGACGCGCTGCCCGGACTGGTCAACCCGGAGACGGGCAGAATTCACACCAAGTACAACCAGACGGGATCTGCCACCGGCCGCATATCTTCGAGCGATCCGAACGTGCAGAACATACCCGTTCGCACCGAGCTGGGGCGCAAGGTGCGGCGCGCGTTCGTGGCAGAGAGGGCGCCGGAGACGACTCTGCTGGCGGCGGACTACTCGCAGATCGAGCTTAGGGTGCTGGCGCACTTCTCGAAGGATCCGGAGCTGCTGGCGGCGTTCCTGCGCGGCGAGGACATCCACAGCGCGACTTCCTCTCTGGTCTATGAGGTGAGCATGGACGAAGTGACTGCCGAGATGCGCCGAATCGCCAAGATCCTGAATTTCGGCGTGCTGTACGGTCTGACGGCCTACGGCATATCTCAGCAGACCGACCTGAACCCCGAGCAGGGGCAGAGATTCATAGACGTGTACTTCGAGCGCTACCCGGGCATACAGGACTACGTGAAGGGGACGGTGCGCGAATGCCGCGAGCGCGGATACGTTCAGACTGCGCTGGGTCGCAGGCGATACCTGCCCAACATCAGCGCGCGAAACTTCCGAGCGAGGTCGGCGGCGGAGCGGGCGGCGATCAACATGCCCATTCAGGGGACGGCGGCGGACATCATAAAGATCGCGATGATCGAGATTATGGATCGGATGCTGGATCTGGGCATGAAGTCGAAGATGATCCTGCAAGTGCATGACGAGCTGATCTTCGAGTCGCCCCGTGACGAGCTGGATCAGATGTCGGAGATCGTCATGGATCTGATGCCGTCGTCGCTCGATCTCGACGTTCCGCTGGCAGTGGAGTTGAAGACGGGCGACAACTGGGGTGATATGAAGTAGGGATCCGCTGACTTTATCAGAGTACGAGATATGTCTAGGAGGTATTTATGGTGATCGAAGACGGGCAGCGAGAGATTGCGCTGCTGCTGGACTGGGAGAACATCAGGTTCGGGCTTCAGGAGCGGAAGCTGACGCCCAATATCAGCGCTATCAAGGACGAGGCGCAGAGTCTGGGAAGAGTGGTCGTGGCGCGCGCTTACGCCGATTTTCAGAACTACACGATGTCCAACGACCCGAGACGGCTCTACGCCTCGGGCATCGAGCCGGTGTACGTGCCGGGGCGGACATACGACGACGGCAGGGGCGGCGCGCAATCGGCGGTCAGGAAGAACAGCGTGGATATCAAGCTCACCGCGGACTGCGTGGAGTTCTGTCATCGCTATCCCAACATAGACGTATACATGCTGGTGTCTGGAGACGGGGACTTCATCCATCTGGTGAACTCTCTAAGGCCCTATGGCAAGTTCGTTGCGATAGTGGCGCTTAGCTGGTCAGCCTCGCCGAGGCTTACGGAGAGCGCGGACTGGGTGCGGTTCTACGATCTGGACGTCGAGCCTTCAGCTCGGCGGGAGCCGGCGATCGCGGCCGCGGAAACTCGCGGCGACGCGCTTCCCGAGGAGATGACCAAGATATTCGAGGGAATCAGGGACATCGTTACTCACCACGAGCGCCCGCTGGTGCTGGCGACGCTGAAGCCCTTGCTGACTCAACGAATCGGCGAGGTCGATGAGCGCAGGTTTGGGCATACGAAGTTCAAGCCTCTGGTCATGGAGGCGCAGGAGGCAGGGTACGTTCGGGTGGTCACGGAGGGGCTGGTCGACTGGGTGATGCCCGTTCACTCGGACTTCGAGAGCGTGGTCGAACAGCCGGATCGGCTCGACCTGAACGGACAGACGGACTCGGCGGCTCAGACCGGAGACGAAGGCGCGACTTTCGAGACGCTGCCGCACACGTTGAAAATGGACATCATCGACTTCTGCGACACTCTGGAACGGCGCAGCCGGTACGTGACCTTCAGATACCTGATTCAGAACCTCGATCAGCAGCCGTGGATTCAGCTGGACAACAGTATGCTCAGAACGGCGCTCAACAGCGCCATACAGATGGGGATGTTCAACCAAGAGGGGTTCGAGGATTTCGACGAGTTCACCGGTCTCTACCGCCACCTGCCGACTCTGCGACTGAACAGGGATCACGCGCTGGTGCAGGAGGCTCTGGGGCCAGCGGCTTGATTCGTCGAGCCGAACGCGAGTATGCTATGTATACGCTGTATGACCGCGAGCGGGAGTAACTCAGCGGTAGAGTTCCTGCCTTCCAAGCAGGCTGTCGCCGGTTCGAATCCGGTCTCCCGCTCCACCAGAACGCGCTGTACTGCGGACTCTACCCCGTTCAGGACAACCTCTACGGCGTCCGATTCCCCTGTGAGGCTGCCCTCCGGCGTGTGCATCGAGTAGAAGATCGCCGCCTTGCCTGCTTCACCTCCATCTTCTGCGGCTGCATCGACCGTGTTATCCTTGACGGGGTTGGATATGCGTCGCGCGCTGGTGTTCCCTGTATGGATTGGCGCAATCGCCATCCGCGAGCTAGGTCGGACGATTCTCGAACGGACGCTATGCCTGCTGGCGAACCCGACGGCGGTTCTTGAGCCATCGGGAAAGATTGGGGGCGTCAACTAAAGAGAGGGTTGCAGGTGAGGGTACTCGGAGTATGCGCGCAGACGTCCGATGTGGTGAAGCTGTACGAAAGCCGAGAGGTATGGAATGTCCACACAGACAAGAGTCGCGCTCGCCCCGCGAAAGCGTGGGCGCTACACCGTTCTGCCCGACCCGCCCGAACACAGAGACATGCCGCAGCACAAGCACATAACCAACGCCGACACCACTCTGAGGACGCGCTACATCGACAAGCCGGACGTGTACGTGGATGGCGAATGCTACCTGTGCTACGACACCGGCGACCTCACGCTCTACCCGGACTGCATGGTGGCCTTCGGAGTGGACGCAGAAGCGATCGACGAAGCCAACGGATATACGATCAGCGAAGTCGGAAAGCCTCCGGACTTCGTGCTGGAAGTCGCCTCCGAGTCCACAGGTGAGCGGGACTACACCGACAAGCGCGTGGGCTACGAGAATCTCGGCGCTGGCGAGTACTGGCGATTCGACTACACGGGCGGCGCATACCACGACAGGCCGCTGGCAGGCGACATTCTGGTGGACGGCAGATACGTGGATATGGAGCTGCGCGAGGAGCCGGGCGGGATGATCTGGGGTCACAGTCCAGCTCTGGGCTTGGACCTGTGCTGGGACGATGGACGTCTGCGCTTCTACGACCCTGTCGCCGGAGAGTACCTGCGCACCCACTGGGAATCCGAAGCAGACCGTGAAGCCGAACGGCAGGCGCGACAGGTCGCTGAGTCGGAGCGCGACGCCGCAGAGTTCGAGCGCGAAACCGCAGAGTTCGAGCGCGAAACCGAACGGCAGGCGCGGCAGGCGGCGGCGGCGCGGGCCGAAGCAGCGGAAGCAGAGAACCGACGGCTGCGCGATCTGCTGGACACACTGAGAAGACAGTAGCGCGAGAGAAGCCAAGAGGTATGGAATGTCCACACAGACAAGGGTCGCGCTCGCCCCGCGAAAGCGCGGGCGTTACACCGTTCTGCCCGACCCGCCCGAACACAGAGACATGCCGCAGCACAAACACATAACCAACGCCGACACCACTCTGAGGACGCGCTACATCGACAGGCCGGACGTGTACGTGGATGGCGAATGCTACCTGTGCTACGACACCGGCGACCTCACGCTCTACCCGGACTGCATGGTGGCCTTCGGAGTGGACGCAGAAGCGATCGACGAAGCCAACGGATATACGATCAGCGAAGTCGGAAAGCCTCCGGACTTCGTGCTGGAAGTCGCCTCCGAGTCCACAGGTCAGCGGGACTACACCGACAAGCGCGTGGGCTACGAGAATCTCGGCGCTGGCGAGTACTGGCGATTCGACTACACGGGCGGCGCGTACCACGACAGGCCGCTGGCCGGCGACATTCTGGTGGACGGCAGATACGTGGATATGGAGCTGCGCGAGGAGCCGGGCGGGATGATCTGGGGTCACAGTCCGGCTCTGGGCTTGGACCTGTGCTGGGACGATGGACGACTGCGCTTCTACGACCCTGTCGCCGGAGAGTACCTGCGCAGCCACTGGGAATCCGAAGCCGACCGTGAAGTCGCAGAGGCAGAGCGTGAAGCCGCAGAGTTCGAGCGCGAAGCCGAACGGCAGGCGCGGCAGGCGGCGGAGGCGCGGGCCGAAGCAGCGGAAGCAGAGAACCGACGGCTGCGCGATCTGCTGGACACACTGAGAAGACAGTAGCGCGCGAGAAGCCGAGGGGTATGGAATGTCCACACAGACAAGAGTCGCGCTCGCCCCGCGAAAGCGCGGACGTTACACCGTTCTGCCCGATCCACCCGAACACAGAGACATGCCGCAGCACAAGCACATAACCAACGCCGACACCACTCTGAGGACGCGCTACATCGACAGGCCGGACGTGTACGTGGATGGCGAATGCTACCTGTGCTACGACACCGGAGACCTCACGCTCTACCCGGACTGCATGGTGGCCTTCGGAGTGGACGCAGAAGCGATCGACGAAGCCAACGGATATACGATCAGCGAAGTCGGAAAGCCTCCGGACTTCGTGCTGGAAGTCGCCTCCGAGTCCACAGGTCAGCGGGACTACACCGACAAGCGCGTGGGCTACGAGAATCTCGGCGCTGGCGAGTACTGGCGATTCGACTACACTGGCGGCGCGTACCACGACAGGCCGCTGGCCGGCGACATTCTGGTGGACGGCAGATACGTGGATATGGAGTTGCGCGAGGAGCCGGGCGGGATGATCTGGGGTCACAGTCCAGCTCTGGGCTTGGACCTGTGCTGGGACGATGGACGTCTGCGCTTCTACGACCCTGTCGCCGGAGAGTACCTGCGCAGCCACTGGGAATCCGAAGCAGACCGTGAAGCCGAACGGCAGGCGCGGCAGGTCGCTGAGTCCGAGCGCGAAGCCGCAGAGTTCGAGCGCGAAGCCGAACGGCAGGCGCGGCAGGCGGCGGAGGCGCGGGCCGAAGCAGCGGAAGCAGAGAACCGACGTCTGCGCGATCTGCTGGACACACTGAGAAGACAGTAGCGCGAGAGAAGCCGAGGGGTATGGAATGTCCACACAGACAAGAGTCGCGCTCGCCCCGCGAAAGCGCGGACGCTACACCGTTCTGCCCGACCCGCCCGAACACAGAGACATGCCGCAGCACAAGCACATAACCAACGCCGACACCACTCTGAGGACGCGCTACATCGACAGGCCGGACGTGTACGTGGATGGCGAATGCTACCTGTGCTACGACACCGGCGACCTTACGCTCTACCCGGACTGCATGGTGGCCTTCGGAGTGGACGCAGAAGCGATCGACGAAGCCAACGGATATACGATCAGCGAAGTCGGAAAGCCTCCGGACTTCGTGCTGGAAGTCGCCTCCGAGTCCACAGGTCAGCGGGACTACACCGACAAGCGCGTGGGCTACGAGAATCTCGGCGCTGGCGAGTACTGGCGATTCGACTACACTGGCGGCGCATACCACGACAGGCCGCTGGCCGGCGACATTCTGGTGGACGGCAGATACGTGGATATGGAGCTGCGCGAGGAGCCGGGCGGGATGATCTGGGGTCACAGTCCAGCTCTGGGCTTGGACCTGTGCTGGGACGATGGACGTCTGCGCTTCTACGACCCTGTCGCCGGAGAGTACCTGCGCACCCACTGGGAATCCGAAGCAGACCGTGAAGCCGAACGGCAGGCGCGGCAGGTAGCGGAGGCGCGGGCCGAAGCAGCGGAAGCAGAGAACCGACGGCTGCGCGATCTGCTGGACTCACTGAGAAGACAGTAGCGCGAGAGAAGCCGAGAGGTATGGAATGTCCACACAGACAAGAGTCGCGCTCGCCCCGCGAAAGCGCGGGCGTTACACCGTTCTGCCCGATCCGCCCGAACACAGAGACATGCCGCAGCACAAACACATAACCAACGCCGACACCACTCTGAGGACGCGCTACATCGACAGGCCGGACGTGTACGTGGATGGCGAATGCTACCTGTGCTACGACACCGGAGACCTCACTCTCTACCCGGACTGCATGGTGGCCTTCGGAGTGGACGCAGAAGCGATCGACGAAGCCAACGGATATACGATCAGCGAAGTCGGAAAGCCTCCGGACTTCGTGCTGGAAGTCGCCTCCGAGTCCACAGGTGAGCGGGACTACACCGACAAGCGCGTGGGCTACGAGAATCTCGGCGCTGGCGAGTACTGGCGATTCGACTACACGGGCGGCGCATACCACGACAGGCCGCTGGCAGGCGACATTCTGGTGGACGGCAGATACGTGGATATGGAGCTGCGCGAGGAGCCGGGCGGGATGATCTGGGGTCACAGTCCGGCTCTGGGCTTGGACCTGTGCTGGGACGATGGACGTCTGCGCTTCTACGACCCTGTCGCCGGAGAGTACCTGCGCAGCCACTGGGAATCCGAAGCAGGCCGTGAAGCCGCAGAAGCAGAGCGCGACGCCGAACGGCAGGCGCGGCAGGCGGCGGAGGCGCGGGCAGAAACAGCGGAAGCAGAGAACCGACGTCTGCGCGATCTGCTGGACACACTGAGAAGACAGTAGCGCGAGAGAATACGCCGTCCTTACAGGGGCGGACGGTCGCTGTGCCAAAACTGTGGAGGAACGGAGGCCGGTGAGAGCGGCGGCAACGGCTGCCAATCTACAGGAGACAGAGACATGCCCCGAGCAGCCCGTACAGAACAGCGGCGAGTACGCCCCCAACGCGCCCACATTGGTTATAATGGGCGCAATACTCAGCGCGGAGATGAAAGATGGTCAGCCAGAGCAACGCCTTTTACGACAGACTCGGAGTCAAGCGGATCATCAACGCCGCAAGCTGGATCACCGTTTACGGAGGCAGTATCATGCCTCCGGCGGTTGTGGAGGCGATGGAAGAAGCCTCGCGCTGGTTCATCGACCTGCACGAGCTGAACCAGAAGGCGGGGGAGGTCATCGCTCGGCTGACCGGCGCGGAGGCGGGCCTAGTCACCGCTGGATCGGCGGCGGGCATGGTGCTGGAGGCCGCCGCCTGCATGGCGGGGAGCGACCCGGCGAAGGCGTGGCAGCTTCCGGATACGACTGGCATGAAGAACGAGATCGTGATTCATCGCGCTCACAGGGTGAACTACGACCACAACTTCCGCGCGGCGGGCGCGACGCTCGTCGAGATCGGAGACTCGTCGAGTACCCGCGAGTGGGAGCTGGACGCGGCGATAAACGACAGCACCGCTGCCGTAGCCTACATCTTCGGTCCGCGCCCGTCTGGAGCGCTCCCGCTGCCCAATGTGGTCGAGATCGCCCACGCGCGCGACGTGCCTGTAATAGTGGATGCCGCCGCCATGCTGCCACCACCCGAAAACCTGACAAGATACCTGCAACAGGGCGCGGACATGGTCAGCTTCAGCGGAGGCAAGGGGGTGATGGGGCCGCAGTCCACCGGCATACTCGCTGGGCGCGCCGACCTTATCGAGGCGGCATACGCCAACTCCGCCCCGAACTCGGAAGCGGTCGGGCGCGCGGCGAAGGTGTGCAAGGAGGAGATCGCAGGGCTGATAACGGCGCTGGAGATGTTCGTGGACACGGATTTCGAGGCGGTGCAGGCGGGCTGGCGCGCGAAGTGCGCCCACGTCGCCGAGAGGCTGGACGGGATCCCCGGCCTGCGCGTCGAGCTGCTGGAAGCGGAGCCAGAGACGGAAGACGCTTGGTCGAACTTCGCGCGCGCCCGGATCGGATTCACGCGAGACTGGACAGGCCAGTCCAGAGATCGGGTGATACAGATGCTCGAAGACGGCGAGCCGGGCATCAGGGTAAACTCACCATCATTCGAGCAGACAATCAACATATGCCCCGTCAACCTGCGAGATGGGGAAGAGGAGATCGTGGCCAAGCGGCTGATGGAGATTCTCGCCCCATAGAATAGAGGAATAGAGCTTTCGATGAGACGGAAAGGAAAATGCCATGCTCACGGTCAAGTACGCACTCGATGAGTTCATCCACGACATGAGCGCGCTGGTGGACGATCAGCCAGATCAGGAGCGGCTGTTCGATCTCGGCTCCCAATATCTGGAGCGGCTGGTGGTCAACCCGGACGCGATCCCCGAGGAGTACCGAGTTCCCGCCAGAGGGCGCAACCACGGAACATACATGCTGCACCACGGCGACAACGGCCTGCTGGTCACGACCGTAGTGTGGGGGGCCGGCGACCACATAGGCCCGCACGACCACCGCACGTGGGGCATGATCGGCGTCATGGACAACGGCATCACCGAGACGCGCTTCACGCGCCACGACGACCGCTCCCGAGATGACTATGCGCTGCTGGAGAAGGATCGTGAAACGCTGGTCAGACCCGGCGAGGTCAGCCTGCTGGTGCCAGACGTGGACGAGATCCACCAGATGGACAACTACTCGGACAGGCCTACGGTCGAAATTCACGTGTACGGCAGCGACCTGCGCGGTCTCCAGCGCAGCAGATACAACTTGGAGACCTGCGAGGCGCGCAGCTTCACGACCACGCGGTTCGACAACTGCTAGGCGAGCAGTCACCCTCTGGCAGCGATGGGGGCTGGTCACAACCCTCGCTAGGGGGTGTCACTCTCTCGAAAGCCGCGCCAAGGCGTCTTGGGCTGCCATAGACTCGGCTGCCTGCTTGCTGTTCCCCTCGCCGGAGCCTGCCGCCTCGCCGCCCAGAAGAACCTGCGCGGTGAACGTGGGGTCGTGGTCCGGCCCCGTCCGGCTGATGACCTTGTACTCGGGGGGCGAGAGGCGGCGCTCCATCGCCGCTTCGTGCAGCAGTGATTTGGGATGGCGCGGCGGCTCTCGCATCTCAGCCGCCGAGTCCAGCTCCTCGCGCATGGCGCGCAGAACGAAGTCGCGCGCAGCGTCGTAGCCCTGATCCAAGAACAGCGCGCCCACCAGCGCCTCGAATGCGTCCGCCAAGTTGGAGGGGCGCTCCATTCCGCCGAGCTCGCGCTCGCCCCTGCCCATGACCAGCCAGCTTCCGAGACCCATGCGCGCTGCGACCGTCGCCAGCGATGCGCCGTTCACCAGCGCGGAGCGCATCTGGGTGAGGTGGCCTTCGTGCCTGTCGGGGAATCGCTCGATCAGCGTGTGCGCCACCGACAGATCTATCACGGCGTCGCCCAAGAACTCCAAGCGCTCGTTCGCCTCCTCGAACACACCGGGGAACTCGGTCACGAACGAGCTGTGTACGAGCGCCTGCCTCAGAAGCTCCGAGTCCGCGAACTCCACGCCCAGAGAGGCTTCCACTTCGCGCAGGCCGGCGGCGGAGAGGATGGGCGTCATCATCGTCCCGGTTCCCTATTGGCGCGCGCGCGGGCGGAAAAGTCCGGGGATGCTCTCGTTCGCCAGAGTATAGACCACCGGAACGACTATGAGCGTGAGCGCGGTCGAGCTGGCGAGGCCGCCTATGACCACGGTGGCAAGCTCCGCGCCGATGAGTCCGCTCTGGTTGTCGTCAAACGTCGCCAGCGGCAGAAGCGCGATGCTGGTCGTTATCGCGGTCATTAGAATGGGGCGCAGACGGATGCGCCCGCCTCGTATCAGCGCCTCGTGGACGCTCATCCCTCGCTCGCGCAGCTGCTCCACGAAGGATATGAGGACGATGGCGTTCGTCACGACTATTCCGATGAGCATTAGTATTCCCATCATCGCGGGCAGGCCGAGCGAGCGCCCGGTCAGCGCAAGCGCCGCCATCGCGCCGAGCAGCGCCAGCGGCATACTGGTTATGATGACGAACGGGTTTCGCAGCGACCCCAGCGTGGCCACCATGACCAGATACACGAGCGCCACGCCGATCGCCATGGCTAGGAATATGTCCTGGAAGCCTTGCGTTATCTGCTGGAACACGCCGCCGTTAACCACATCCACGCCCGGAGGAATGTCGAGCGCGTCTATCTTTCGCTGGATTTCGATGCCCACTGCCTGCGCGTTGTCGGCCGTCACGTCGCCGGCTATAGTCGCGGAGCGCGCACCGTCCGTTCGGCTTATGGCGACTGGGCCGGGCAAGACCTGTACGGACGCCACGTCTTCGAGCGCGGCGGATCCGAGCGGGCCGGCTATGGTCAGCTCACGCGCCTTTTCCACGCCGTCTATATCGGCGGCGCGACCGGCTATCGTCACGTCGAAGGTCGCGCCATCCACTTCGACTTCCGCCACCCGCTGGCCGACCATGTACTGGTTTACCTGCAAGGCGACTTGCCTAGCGTCCAGAGCTATGTCGGCGGCGCGCGCCGGGTCCACCTCCACCACTATCTCTTCGCGCGCCTCGCTCACGTCCGACACCAGATTTTCCACGCCCTCCACGTTCTCCAGCTCCAGTACAAGTCTCAGCGCGGTCTCGGATATGTCGTCGTAGCTCGAGCCGGTGATTCTGATGTCCACTCCCGCCTGCGGCGGTCCGACCGAGACTTCGTTTACGCTTACGCGCCTGCCCTCCACGCCGCCGAGCCGCTTTCTGAGCTCATTCGCCACGTCATCGGGCGCATCCTCCCTGAGCGCCGCGAAGGTGGCGGACTGATCGAAGCCGGAGGGACCCGGTGCTCCGCCGACCGCCGCCGCCGCGCTGCCAACGGTGGACACGTATATATCCGAGCTCTCGCTGACTGCGCGCTCTATGGACTCCACCTCAGCCAGCGTCTCCTGGACGGGCGTTCCGGGTTTCAGGCTCATCTCTATATTGACAAACCTATCTGCGCCGGGCGGAAACAGGTTGACGGGGATGAACACTATCAGCCCGAATCCGGCTGCTGTCAGAACGCCCGCCGCTATGAGGGTGAGCGCCTTGCGCCGCAGCGCCAAGCTCAGCACGGGGGTATAGACACGCTGAATCCACGTGTTCGAGTCAGCCACGTCCGCGCCCTCGCCGACGCCCTGCGGCAGGTCTCCCGGTTTTATGAGATACGCCGCCAGTACGGGGACGGCGGTGAGCGCGACCAGCAGCGAGGCGATCAGCGCGAAGCAGACGGTGAGCGCGAATGGGAAGAAGAACGCGCCAACCAGCCCCTGTATGAAGGCGAGCGGGGCGAAGACGACTATGGTCGTGAGCGTAGACGCGGTGATGGCGGGGCCGACCTCGGCGGTGGCGTCCAGCGCCGAGCGCCAGCGCTCTTCGCCCGCTTCGACTCTGCGGTGGATGTTCTCCAGCACCACGATGCTGTCGTCCACCACCCTGCCGACCGATATAGCCAAGCCGCCCAGCGTCATGAAGTTCAGCGTCAGCCCCTGCCAGCTCATCAGCAGGACGCCGGCGAAGATGCTCAGAGGTATGGACAAGCCGATGACCACCGTTGGGCGCAGCGTAGAGAGCGCGCCGCGAATCGCCGTAGGCCTGAGCGTCATGAAGAACGCGAACACCACGCTAACGGCCAAAATCAGCCCAAGTATCGCCTCTCGCTGAAGCGTGTCTATCTGGCGCTGGACATTCACGCCGCTGTTGGAGACGGTGATGATTTCGATATCCGGCGGCAGACCTTCCACTGACGCCAGAGCATCCAGTACGCCGTTGGTCACGTCCAGCGTGTTGGCGTCCGGCTCTTTGATAACGCCGATGCCGATGCCGGGGCGTCCGTTCGTTCGGGATACGCTGGTCGGTACGCCCAAGCCAAGCTCGACCGCCGCTATCTCGCCGAGCGTCACCGGAACCGGGGGCGGGGGCTGAGCGTTCAGGGGCGTCGGCGCGCCCGGGCGGGCGAAGCCGACGGTCAGATCGCGCAGGTCGTCCAGCGAGCTGTACGCGCTGGTCGTCTTGACGGGTAGGAGGCGTCCGTTGTCCAGTATCGCGCCGCCGGGCAGGGTGACGCTGTTGTTCCTGAGCGCCTGGGCGACCTGAAACAGCGAAAGTCCCTTTTCTTGGAGCGCGGCGGGGGCTATCCGTACAGTCACCTGACGGCTAACGCCGCCGCTGACATCCGCGCTGAACACGCCCTCGATTTCCGTTATGCGCGGCAGCACGTCGGAGTCGACGATGCGCTGAATCTCCAATATCTCGCGGTCGCCGGTGACGCTGAGCTGAAGAACGGGGAACGAGTCCGGGTTGATCCGCGCCACCGTCGGATCCGCTACGCCTTCGGGAAAGGAGACGCCGCTCAGGTTGGAGGCGATGGCGCTCTCGACCTCCTCCATGTCCACGCCGAACTCGAACAGGGCGATGACCGCCGCCCTGTCCTCGGTGGATACCGACTGAACGCTGTCCAGTCCGGGGATATCCGCTATGGCTCTTTCGATGGGTTCGGCGACCTCCCTCGCCACCGCGTCCGGGTTGGCGGACGGGTAGAATGCGGTGACGGAGACGAGCGGGAACTCGACCTCGGGGAAAAGCTCGACGGGCAGCGTTCGATAGGTGAAGACGCCAGCTGCCAGTATCAGGATTATCGCCAAAACCGTCACGGAGCGCCTGCTTAGCGCAAGACCGATTATGAATCGCATGTTGGATACGTGTCTCCGCGTTCGTGTTTGGTTTGGACGAGCCGCGCGGCGAGGCGCGGACAGCGGAATTGTACCAGATTTCACAGACGCTCGGGCCGCAGTCGAGCGTAGCGGCGCGCGCTGATGGGGTGTAAGGTTAAAGTCAACGCGAGCGGTCTCGAGCGCAAGTCGGAGGTGAACGAGCGGTGTCCGTACAATCGGAGCGGGGCGTGGTCCGCCGGGCGGCGGCGGCGTTCAGCCCATACGCGGCGCAAGTGGCGGTGGTGGTCGCGCTGATTCTGGCGACTGCGGGGCTGGGTGTGGTCAACCCCATACTGATTCGCACGATCTTCGACAGCGCGCTGTTCCCGGAAAGCGGCGCGCCGGACATAGGCCTTCTGTGGACGATCGCGGGGGTCATGGTCGGCGTTACCATATTCAGCGGCATTCTCGGCATCTTCCAGACGTACCTGACCAACATCGTGGGTCAGCGGGTGATGCGCGACCTGCGCGACCGGCTGTACAGTCATATGCAGAGGCTGTCGCTGGGCTTCTTCACAGGCACGCGCACAGGCGAGATCCAGTCGAGGATCGCCAACGACGTGGGCGGCATTCAGACTGTGGTCACCAGCACCCTGTCCAGCGTACTCTCCAACACGGTCATATTCATCAGCACGCTGGCGGCGATGGCGGTGATGTCCTGGCAGCTCACGGCGGTCTCTGTGGTGGCGATTCCGTTCTTCATGTTCCTGTCGAAGTACGTGGGCGAGCGGCGGCGGCGGGTGACCGCAGAGGCTCAGGAGGCCGCCGCCGAGGTCACGGCGATCACGCAGGAGACGCTGTCCGTATCGGGAATCATGCTCGCCAAGCTGTTCGGCAGGCAGAATCAGGAGATCGAGCGCTTCCACAACGAGAACGAGCGCATGGCTATGCTTGCCGTTCGCCGCCAGATGACAGGCCAGCTGTTCTTCACCACCGTCCAGATATTCTTCTCTCTGGCGCCGGTGGTCATATACGTAATGGCCGGATACCTGCTGACGGGCAGATTCTCGTACAGCGTCACCGCCGGCACCATCGTGGCGTTCACCACGCTCCAGTTCAGGCTGTACTTTCCGATTGGCAACCTGATGGAGGTGTCGGTGGAGCTGAGGTCGTCGCTGGCGCTGTTCGAGCGGATATTCGGCTATCTGGACATCGAGCCGGAGATAGAGGACAGGCCGGGAGCGGAGGCGGTGGATCCTCGAGACGTGCGCGGGCGCGTCAGCTTCGAGTCGGTGCGCCTCTCGTACAGCGCGCGGAACGGAGGGCAGCGGGATGAGAACGGATCCCGCCGCTGGGCGCTGGACGACGTGAGCTTCCAGATCGAGCCGGGCCAGCTTGCGGCGTTCGTGGGGCCGAGCGGCGCAGGCAAGACGACCATCTCGTACCTGATACCCCGCCTGTACGACCCCACCGACGGCGCGGTGCGGATAGACGGAACCGACGTGCGCGACTTCAAGCTGGAGTCGCTGGCGGGTATCGTGGGATACGTCACTCAGGACAGCTACCTGTTCAACGCCACGCTGCGCAGCAACCTGCTGTACGCGAAGCCGGACGCCACGCAGGAACAGATCGAGGCGGCGGCTAAGGCGGCGTTCATACACGATTGGATCGCGGGGCTGCCGGACGGGTACGACACGGTTGTCGGCGAGCGCGGATACAGGCTGTCGGGCGGCGAGCGCCAGCGGCTTTCGATAGCGCGCGTGATTCTGCACGACCCGCGCATACTCATCCTAGACGAGGCGACTTCCGCGCTGGACACGGTGAGCGAGCGCCAAGTGCAGACGGCGCTGGAGCCGCTGATGGCTGGGCAGACGACCATCGCCATCGCGCACCGCCTATCCACCATCATGTCGGCGGACGTGGTGTTCGTGATAGACCAAGGGAGAATCGTCGAGGGCGGGGCGCACTCCGATCTTCTGGCGCGGCGCGGGCTGTACGCGCAGCTGTACGATGAGCAGTTCGACAGCGGGCGCGTGGAGTCGCGCTGCGAGGACGGCATCGTCTATACCAACGGGCGCGTAGTCAGCCACGAAGATGCGGCCGCCATACCAGCGGCTGGCTGATGATGAAGCGGGGGCGCCGTCCGCGGCGATGGACGGCGCCCCCACCAGCACCCGCTACACGTTAGTCGCCGCGGGGCGGGACTCTATGGCGTGGCGCACTTCGGGGTTGACCACGGACATCGGGAAGGTTCCGTTCAGCAGGCGACCGGTCTCATGGCCGACCTGAACGCCGGAGCGTATCCGCGACAGGTTCGACGACCCCGCCGAGTGGGGGGTGACGACCACGTTGTCCATCTTCAGCAGCGGGTTGTCCGGAGACGTCGGCTCCTCCTCGAACACGTCGAGTCCAGCGCCCGCTATCTCGCCGGCGTCTAGGGCGGCGATCAGCGCTGCCTCGTCCACCACGGGGCCGCGGCAGGTGTTGACGAAGTACGCGGTGGGCTTCATCGCGCTGAAGAAGCTCTCGCCCAGCATCCCGCGCGTCTGGTTGTTGAGCGGCGTGTGGACGGAGACGAAGTCTGACTCCGCCGCCAGCTCTTCGAGGCTGCCGACGAGCCTGACCCTGTACTCGCGCGCGATCCAAGGCGGGCAGTACGGATCGTAGGCGATGACGTCCATGCCGAAAGCCTGCGCCTTGCGCGCGGTGGCGCGGGCGATGTTGCCGAAGGCGACCAGCCCCAGCGTCTGATCGTAGATGGGCGCCATGGGCATGATGGCGGCGCGCGTCTCCGCGCCCCACTTGCCGGCTTTGACCAGATCGTTGAGCTGTGTGAGCTTCTTGGCGCACGCCAGCAGCAGGGTTATGGCGTGGTTGGAGACCTCTTCGGTGCAGAAGCCGGCGGAGTTGACGACCATGATGCCCTGATCGGTGGCGGCCTCGTGGTCGATGTGGTTGAAGCCGTGGCTGCCGACGAGAATCGCCTGCACGCCTTCGGTCTCCTCGATCACCTCGCGCGAGAGCGGCACGCCGGCGTTGATTACTATGTCGGCGCCCGCCATCGCCTCGATTGCCTCGCCGTCGCTGGCGCACTCGAACTTTTCTAGCTCGTAGTCCAGTCCCTGGATCTGCTCCTCGATTAGCTCGGTGTTCGCCTCTCCGCTTCCTGAGATGACGGATATCTTCATTGTCATGGTGTTCCTCCTCACTGCGATTTTGGTTTGGCTTTCGGATCACGTCCGATCTTGCACTCGTATTATACGCGGTTCGAGGGGCAAGCGTCGCCGTTGGATGTCATGGCGGACGATCTCGCCGCAGAATCGCAGTGTACTCGAAACCCCGCGTGTGGTGGAGCAGAGACGCGCGGGGCAAGTACGGGCTGAAAGTTCGGCGCGGGCTGGGGACTCAGGACGACACCGAAGCGGATAGGCTCGTGGCGCAGCTCGACATTCTGCTTGCCGATCAATCTTGGTGGAGTCTGGACAGGCGCGAGGAGGCGGCCCTACAGTTCGACAGCGTCGTCGTCTCGGCCTTCTATGACGGAATAGAGGTAGGCAAAGTCAAGTCTTGGAATCAGCGGGGAATCATCCCGCTCCCCTCAACAGACGATGGATACGCGCGCGTGATGCTGGTCGGCTCGACAGGCGCGGGAAAGACAACCCTGCTGCGCCAGCTAATCGGATCGCACCCCGGACGAGACCGATTCCCTTCCACATCGACAGCCAAGACCACAATAGCCGACATCGAGATAGTCACCGCGGACGCTCCGTTCAAGGCGGCGATCACTTTTATGTCCGACGGCAGTCGCTGAGGTCGAATTTGGGGTCAGTGGGAACCACCCACTTGACTCCCGGATACCTCGAGTCGTTGGAAGCATCAGCAGGTATGCTGACAACTCCAAGCGTGCGAGAAATGAGATTGCGGGTGACCTGCTTGTTGAGAGGCCAGCCCCAGACGTACTCGGTGTGGCACAACTCCTCGAACTTCCCCTCCCTGTCGGCGCGCCGCCTCAAAGCCTGGGTCACCTTGGCGGTCAGCACGAAGTCCGCGTCGTCCCCAGTGGAGACGAAGTTCTCATCGAGCAGACGCTCAATGTATACCTCACTCCTTATCTTATCGTAATCCAATTTGATTCCTCCTGTGAGTTGGTTGACTACCGTGAAGTAACGTTATCAAATACCAAGAAAGAAGCCAACAGCATCTCCACGAAAGTGACGGAGAAGTTCGCCGAAGCGGACATGATCCTGCTGGTGGACAACGCGCAGTCGCCCATGCAAGCGGCGGCGCTGGCGCTGCTGCTCTCCGTAGGCAGCAGCGGACACGGACACAAACTCGGGGTCGCGTTCACTCACTTCGATCAGGTGAAAGGCGATAACCTTAGAACCTATCGACAGAAGCGCGCGCATGTTCGGGCGTCCATTGGCAACGCCATCTCCAGCTTGCGCGAAACACTAGGGGCGCCGGTAGCAGAGATACTGGAAAGACAACTCGATGGCGGCGACTTCTATTTGGGCGGTCTGGACAGGTCCACTGAAAGAATCCCGATTGGATTCATCAAAGACATGCGGTGTCTGCTGGACAGAATGAAAGACTCCGCCCAGCCACTCGAACCAATCGATCTCGCGCCCAATTACCACATGGCAGATCTGAGATTCGCTCTGCGCGACGCCACCGACGAATTCAAGAATCCATGGAGAGGCAGGCTCGAACTCAGCTTTTTGTGTCGCTGACGAGGGACAGAAGGCTGACGAGCCTAGCAGCCGAATGGGGTATTGCGTATAGCCGACTTGGTATGTCCGCGAATCTTCTGCCAGTAGAGCCGTGTCCCCTCACATCACCGGCACTGTGCCTACGGAGTGGGGCAGGGTCGTCTTGCCCATCAGGTACTCGTCTATGCCGCGCGCAGCCTCTCTGCCCTCGGCGAGCGCCCATACCACCAGGGACTGGCCCCGAGCCATGTCTCCGGCGGCGAATACTCCGGGAACGGATGTCATCTTGCTGGCGGAGGTGACTACGTTGCCTCGACCGTCCAGCGCAACGCCTAGCTGCTCCAGCATACCCTCTCTCTGAGGGTGCAGGAAGCCGAGCGCGAGCAAGACCAGATCGACTTCCAACTCGAACTCGGAGTCGGGCAGCTCGATCATGGGGGGGCGTCCGCCGGCGTCGGGCGCGCCCCAATCGAGGCGGACGGCGGTCATCTTCTGGACAACGCCGCCGGAACCGGAAAAGCTCTTGGTGAGGATGTCGTAGTCTCGCACTGCGCCCTCCTCGTGGGAAGACGAGGTGCGCAGGATCAGCGGCCACTGTGGCCACGGGTTATCGTCTCGGCGGACGAGGGGCGGCTCCGGCAGAAGCTCGAACTGATAGACCACCTCCGCGCCCTGCCGATGCGCCGTACCCACGCAGTCGGAGCCGGTGTCTCCACCGCCAAGCACGAGAACGCGCTTGCCCTCGGCGGCTATGCGCTCGGACGGGGCGAAGGTCTGCCCTTCGTTGACGCGGTTCTGCTGGGTCAGGTACTCCAGCGCGAGATGGACGCCGCGAAGCTCCCGTCCGGGGATGGGCAGATCGCGCGCTACGGTGGAGCCGCCCGTCAGACAGACGGCGTCGAACTCTGCCGTTAGCCGCTCGGCGTGGAAGTCTTGGCCGACGTTGACGCCAGTCTCGAAGACGACGCCCTCGGCTTCCATCTGCTCCACGCGCCGCCGGACGACTCGCTTCTCCAGCTTGAATTCTGGTATGCCCAGTCTCAGCAGACCGCCGACGTACTCGTTGCGCTCGAACACGGTTACGGAGTGGCCGGCGCGGTTGAGCTGCATAGCGGCTGCCAAGCCGGACGGCCCCGATCCGATGACGGCAACGCTCCTGCCGGTGCGCGAGGACGGCGGCTCCGGCACGATCCAGCCCTCCTGCCAGCCACGATCCGCGATTGCCTTCTCGATGTACTCGATGGTTACGGGGTCGTCGTTGATGTTCAGGACGCACGAACCCTCGCACGGCGCGGGGCATATGCGACCGGTGAACTCGGGGAAGTTGTTTGTGGAGTGAAGCTCGTGGAGCGCCTCGCGCCACCTGCCGCGATAGACGAGATCGTTGAAGTCGGGGATGATGTTGCCCAGCGGGCATCCGCCCATGCAGAAGGGGACGGAGCAGTTCATACAGCGTCCGCCCTGAGCGCGGGCATCGTCTTCGGACCATGCGCTGTAGAACTCGCGCCAGTGGCGCGTTCGCTGAGAGGGGTCCTGCGCGGAGGGGGCATGTCGCGCCCACTCCATGAATCCTGTGGGTTTTCCCATTATGTCCTAGTCACCGCCTGCGACTGCGAGGGCATGTTCGCGCTCGGCGAGTATGCGCTTGTAGTCTATGGGCATTATCTTTACGAATTTGGGCAGCATTTCGTCCCAGTTGTCCAAGACGCGCTCGGCGTTGGCGCTTCCGGTGAATCGCAGATGATCCTGGATCAGGCGGCGGACGGCGGCGATATCTTCGTCGTCCTCCAGATTTTCGAGAAAGACCATCTCGGTGTTGCACATGTCGCGGAAGGTTCCGCGCTCGTCCAGGACGAACGCCTCTCCTCCGCTCATGCCTGCGGCGAAGTTGCGCCCGGTGGGGCCAAGCACCACCACGCGCCCGCGCGTCATGTACTCGCAGCCGTGATCGCCCACGCCCTCCACCACTGCCTCCGCGCCGGAGTTGCGAACGGCGAAGCGCTCGCCGGCGACTCCGCGTATGAACGCCTGGCCGCTGGTTGCGCCGTACAGAACCACGTTTCCCACTATGATGTTCTCTTCTGGAACGAACGGCGACTCTGCGGGCGGTCTGATGGTCACTCTGCCGCCGGAAAGCCCCTTGCAGAAGTAGTCGTTGGCGTCTCCCTCTACGTGGAAGGTCATTCCCTTGGCGAGGAAGGCGGCGAAGCTCTGGCCCGCCGAGCCGGTGAAGTGAATGGTGACCGTGTCGCGCGGCAGCGCGTCTTCTCCGTAGCGGCGCGCCACCTCGTAGCTGAGCGTGGTTCCGACCGTGCGGTTGGCGTTGGATATGGGCATACGCAGCTCGATGGGCGCGGCTGTCTCTATGGCGTCTCGGCACAGCTCGATGAGGGTGTTGTCCATCGCCCCATCTAGGCCGTGGTCCTGCTCTTCGCGGCAGTAGGTGGCGATGTCGCGCGGCACGTCAGGCATGAGAAGCAGGCGGGAGAAGTCCAGCCCCTTCGCCTTCCAGTGGTCGATGGCTTGGCGCGTGTTCAGGCGATCCATGCGTCCGACCATCTCGTTGACGGTTCGGAAGCCCATCTCCGCCATGATCTGCCTGAACTCTTCGGCGACGAAGAAGAAGTAGTTGATGACGTGTTCGGGTTTGCCGGCGAACTTCTTGCGAAGCTCGGGGTCTTGTGTGGCGATGCCCACCGAGCAGGTGTTGAGGTGGCACTTGCGAAGCATGATGCAGCCCATGGAGATCAGCGGCGCGGTTGCGAAGCCAAACTCCTCTGCGCCCAGCAGACAGGCGATCGCCACGTCGCGCCCGGTCTTGATCTGGCCGTCGGTCTGGACGACGATGCGCCCTCGCAGGTCGTTCTGCACCAGCACCTGCTGGGTCTCGGCGACTCCAAGCTCCCAAGGCACTCCGGAGTACTTGATGGAAGCCTCTGGGGAAGCGCCGGTGCCTCCGCTGTCGCCGCTGATCAGCACCACGTCGCCGTGTCCCTTGGACACGCCGGCGGCGATCGTGCCGACTCCTGCCTCTGCCACCAGCTTGACGTGTATCCGGGATCCGGGGTTGGAGTTCTTGAGATCGTGGATGAGCTGTCCCAAGTCTTCTATGGAGTAGATGTCGTGGTGCGGCGGCGGGGATATAAGCTCCACGCCGGGCGTGGAGCTGCGAACCCAGCCGATATACTCGTCCACCTTGTGGCCGGGAAGCTGGCCGCCCTCGCCGGGCTTGGCGCCCTGCGCCATCTTGATCTGGAGGTCTCTGGCGTTGGCGAGGTAGTTGATGGTGACGCCGAAGCGCCCGGAGGCGACCTGCTTGATGGCGCTGCTGCGGAAGTCTCCGTTGGGGTCGGGCGCGTAGCGATGCCAGTCTTCGCCTCCCTCGCCGGTGTTGGAGCGCGCGTCTATGCGGTTCATCGCAATGGCCATGGTCTCGTGCGCCTCGCGGCTTATGGACCCCAGCGATACCGCGCCCGTTGCGAAGCGCTTGATGATCTCGGCGGCGGGTTCGACTTCGTCGAGCGGCAGCGGCGGGTCCGCCTTCTGGAACTCCAGAAGGCCGCGTATGGTACACATGCGCTGAGCGTAGCCGTTCGCCCACTCAGCGAACTCTTGGTAAGTCTCCCAGCTGTTGACGCGCGCTGCGTGCTGGAGCTTGGCGATGGTGGTCGGGTTCCACATGTGGTACTCGCCATCTCGCCGCCACTGGTAGAAGCCGCCCACGTCCAGGCGCATACTGCCGGGGACGACTAGGTCCACGTAGGCGAACGAGTGGCGCGCGCGCGACTCCTCCTCGATTTCGTCGATGCCTATTCCGCCGATGCGCGAGGGCGTCCACGTGAAATACTCGTCTATGAACTCCTCGTTCAGCCCCACTGCCTCGAATATCTGCGCTCCGCGATAGCTCTGAATGGTGGATATGCCCATCTTGGCCATTATCTTGACCACACCCTTGTGGGCGGCTTTCAAGAAGTTCTTCTCTGCCGTCTCGTAGTCGACGTCGGTCAGGAAGTAGCCCTGCCGGATCATGTCTTCCATGGACTCGAACACCATGTACGGGTTGACCGCGCCTGCGCCGTATCCGATCAGCAGCGCGAGGTGGGCGATGTCGCGCGGATCGCCGGACTCGACGACGATGCCGCACCGCGTCCGCGTTCCCTCGCGGATGAGGTGGTGGTGGACGCCGGCAGTTGCCAGCAGGCTGGGAACGGGCGCGTGGTCGGCATCCACTCCGCGGTCGGACAGTATGAGGATGGAGCAGCCGTCTTCTATGGCATCGGACGCCTCGCGGCGCAGTCTGTCCATCGCCTTGCGCAGCCCGCCCTTCTCCTCGGGGTCGAACAGCATGGAGAGCGTCCTTGCCCTGATTCCGCTGTGATCTATGGCGCGTATCTTCTCCAGCTCGGCGTTGGTGATGGACGGCTCGCGGATGGTCAGCTGGCGGCAGTGTTCGGGCGTCTCGGAGAATATGTCCATCTCGCGGCCTATCATGGCGCGCGTGGAGGTCACCAGCTCTTCGCGGATGGAGTCGAGCGGCGGGTTGGACACCTGCGCGAAGCGCTGCCTGAAGTAGTGGAACAGCGCGGGCGACTGCTCGGACATGACAGCTAGCGGGACGTCCGTCCCCATCGAGCCGACGGGGTCGTCGCCGGTGAGCGCCATCGGCTCCAGAATCATGCGCAGGTCTTCGAGCGTGTATCCAAACGAGGCTTGGCGGCGTGTCAGAGTGTCGAAGTCGGTGGGGTGGACGCTCGCAGGCTCTGGCAGGTCTTCGAGCGTGACCATGTTCTCTTCCAGCCACCGTCCATACGGCTGTCGAGCGGCGAGTCCGGCCTTCAGCTCGGCGTCCTGCACGATCTCGCCGCGCTCGGTGTCCAGCATGAACATGCGACCCGGGTAGATGCGCTCTTTATACAGCACGTTTTCGGGCGGCACGTCCAGAACGCCGGTCTCGGACCCCATGACGAGCAGATCATCTGTGGTGACGAGGTAGCGGCAGGGGCGCAGGCCGTTGCGGTCCAGCACGGCGCACACCTTCACGCCGTCCGAGCCTATGACGAGCGCGGGGCCGTCCCACGCCTCCATCAGCGAGGAGTGGTACTCGTAGAAGTCGCGCTTCGCCCGATCCATGGGGATGTGGTCGCCCCACGCCTCGGGAATCAGCATCATCATCGAGTGTTCGAGCGAGCGGCCGGACGCCAGCAGCGCTTCGAGCGCGTTGTCGAGGGTGGCGGTGTCGCTCTGCGCGGGGGTGACGATGGGCGTCAGCTTGGACACGTCGTCTCCCAGCACGTCCGACACGAAGTTCTTCTCTCGCGCCGCCATCCAGTTGACGTTGCCCTGAAGGGTGTTGATCTCGCCGTTGTGGATGATGAACCTGTAAGGGTGGGCGAGCTTCCAAGCGCCGAGTGTGTTGGTGGAGAAGCGGGAGTGGACGAGCGCGAAGGAGGTCACCATGTTCTCGTCCGCCAGATCGTGGTAGAAGTCCGCGAGCTGATGCGCCATTACCAAGCCCTTGTAGACGAGTGTGCGCGTGGACAGGCTGGATATGTAGAAGTCGCTCTGGGCGGAGAGGTCTTGGCCCAGTACAGCCTTCTCTACCTGCTTGCGGATGACGAGCAGGCGCAGGTCGAAGGCGCGCCCGTCGCTCGTCGCCTCTCCCTCTCCGATGAGGAACTGCCTGATGACGGGCATGACCCTTACTGCCAGCGCGCCGATCTTGTCTGGGGATACTGGAACATCTCGCCAGCCCAAGAAGCGCTGGCCCTCCTCGGCTGCGATACGCTCGATCTCCGCCTCGCAGCGCGCGCGCTCATCGGCGTCGCGAGGAAGGAACGCCATTCCGACGCCGTAGCGCCCGCGCTCCGGGAGCGATACGCCGAGCTTGCCGAATTCTGCGGCGATGAACTCGTGGGGCATCTGCATCATTATGCCTGCGCCGTCTCCGGTCTCGGGGTCTGCGCCCGTCGCGCCGCGATGTCCGAGGTTGATCAGCGCCTCGATCCCCTGCTCGATGATCTTGTGAGACTTCCGCCCCCTTATGTTTGCGACCAGCCCCACGCCGCAAGCCTCATGCTCGAAGGAGGGGTGATACAGCCCGTCTGTGGAGAGGCGGGGGGTGTAGTCTTTGTCGTATCTGCTGTTCATAGCGATTACCTTGTCTTGGCGGATGGTGGGGCATCTGGGGCAGGGAGTTTGGCGGGGATGCCGTCCGATACTGGAGTTTACAGCGTCGGCAGGTATCGCGCTATCTCGTAGTCGGTAACCTGCGACCTGTACCGCTCCCAGTCGATCTTCTTGTTTTCCACGAAACTTCTGAATACGGAATCTCCGAGCGCTCTGCGGACTAGCTCGCTCCGCTCGGTGAGCCTGAGCGCTTCCAGCAGGTTGGAGGGCAGCGACTCGATGCCGTGAGCCGATCTCTCCGCTTCGCTCATTTCGAACACGCCGAACATGGCGGGGTCGGGAAGCTCGTACTCGCGCTCGATGCCCTCGAGTCCGGCTGCCAGCATGACGCTGAAGGCGAGGTATGGGTTGCACGCGGGATCGGGTGAGCGGTACTCGATGCGTCTGGACTCCTCCCTGCCGGGCTTGAAGGCGGGAACGCGCACGAGATCGGCCCTGTTGACAGTTGACCAAGTGACGTGAACCGGCGCCTCGAAGTTGGGAACCAGTCTCTTGTAGGAGTTCACCCACTGGTTGGTGACCGCGCTGATCTCTCTGGCGTGCGTGAGCAGCCCGGCGATGAAGCGCTTGGCTGTGTCGGAGAGTCTTTCGGCATCTCGATCGTCGTAGAAGGCGTTGCGCCCGCCCTCGAACAGCGACTGGTGGATGTGCATGCCGCTGCCGTTCACTTCGGCGATGGGTTTGGGCATGAAGGTGGCGTAGCAGTCGTGCCGCTGCGCGATCTCCTTGACCACCAGCTTGTAGGTCATCACGGTGTCGGCCATGGTCAGGGCGTCGGTGTGGCGCAGGTCTATCTCGTGCTGGCTCGGCGCGACCTCGTGATGGCTTGCCTCGACTGGAATCCCAAGCTCTTCGAGCATGAGAACCGTCTCTCGGCGCAGGTCGGTGGCGAGGTCGGTGGCGCCTTGGTCGAAGTAACCGCCGCCGTCCAGTGGGCTGGGGCAAGAGTCGGAGCCGAAGTAGAAGTATTCGATCTCGGGACCCACGTAGTAGGTGTAGCCCATTCTGGCGGCGCGCTCGATGTTTCGGCGCAGCACGAAACGCGGGTCGCCCTCGAATGGCGACTCGTCAGGGGTGATGATGTCGCAGAACACCCTTGCCACTGCGTTCTCGCGCGGACGCCAAGGCAGAATGGCGAAGGTGTTGGGGTCGGGCAGGGCGTAGAGGTCCTTCTCATCCGCGCGCGCGAACCCTTCGACTGCGGAGCCGTCGAAGCCCATCCCCCGGGTCAGCGCCGATTCCAGCTCCTCGACCGTTATCGCAAAGCCCTTGAGGTTGCCCAAGATATCGGTGAACCAGAGTCGGATGAACTTGACATCGTTGTCTCTGGCCTCTTTCAAGGCGTATTCGATTGCCTGATCGCGGTCAACCATAAGGAGAGCCTAGAATCGAGTGAACGACGCGGGCCGACGTTACAGACCTCTGAATATGCCCGCCTTCGATGGGGGCGGTTCGACGGCGGAGCGTGGCAGAAAATTATTGCCGCAATATAGCACTTTGTGAAAGTTGTGTCAATCTCGCGGGAGTTGCAAAAGTCTCCACCTGAGCCATAGACCGTCATGCAGATTGGGAATCCCAAATCTCTCATCCGCATATAGACGAGGGCAAATTACGTTGAATAAAGCTACTTAGAGTTACCTATATATACTGGGAGGTTCTTCGGCACAGCCTATATTGACTATTACGAGACATGGATTACCCACCGCTGGCTTCACGATGCGGTAGATTATCCAATGGCAAGCGTCTGACCACTTACGCATGACCGCCGGGGGAGCAATGAAAGGCACTATGGAAGAATCGTCAGCCTGAAGGTAAGGGTAAGGGTACTGTCGCAAATACGCGACGTCGTCAATGAGCTTGGAGCGGGCGCTATGGGTTTGGGCGTCTAGAAATTTACAAGCGCGGGGGCCAAAGCGGAGGCCAAATTTGATTTCCGTTATCATAGCCATTTACTCCTCGGGACTCCTCAACTAGGAATCGACAAGCGTTGGGGCCAAATTTGATTTGCATTACACTAGCCTGCAACCCATCGCTCCTGTAGCTCCTCCAATGTAACTAGGGTGTTCGGGTCGTCAAGTTCTCTAAGAACCGTCTCATAGTTGGGAGACCACTCCTCGGCAGCTGGCGCTGTCTGCTCCATCTCTATGATCTGATATTGACCGATGCGTTGGAAGGGTTCTGTCTGCTTGGACACTTCGATGAGATCGTTCAGACTAAGTCCACCGTGGACAGCGAGCGTATCACTCAAGACCTGCTCTGCCTCGGGGGTGAGCCGGACGCCGGAGGGAGAATCGACCCAGTATATGGACGTGGTCCCCCCGTAGACATTGGGGCGTTCGTGGCAACGTATTAGGCCTTGGTAAGCCAGTTCGTTAGCCTCGCGGACTATTCCATGACCAACAGCGTTTGGGCCGTAGTGGTCCCAGCAGTAATGGAAACCCGTTACTGTCTCGCCGTAGTGCTGGTAGTGGACATAATCGACTAGATATACGAGCTTGACCAGTGCGGTGCTCATCTGTCTTCCCGCTTCCTCCAGCACCCGCAGAATAAGCTGTTGCCTGAGTTCCATTGGCGCCGCCTCCACTGATAGTACAACTCAATCACGACATTGTGCTGAAGTGGTGAGAAAATGCGAATGAACACAGCAACCCATCCCCCCTCAACTAGGTGGTTGGCTACTGTAGACAAATCAAGGGACCCTACAGCGTGAACCCCAAAGGAGGCACATCACCCTTGTCAACTCGGAGTATAGGATCCGATCTGTTTACAGTCAAGGGCGATAATAGGGGAGAGGATATCCTCTGAGGCATTCTTCTACCTGAAAAGCCGCTGGTTTGCGTATGCGCGCGTTGGATTTTTGGCGAAACCACGCGCTGCGGCGCATTGCGCCGATTGACAGCCGATGTCTCTGATGATATCTTTCCAGCGCCTGAAACGCCATTTCGGAACGGGCATCACCACGCGCTGCGGCGCATTGCGAAGGAATGATAATGAACCTAGCAGGAAAGAAGAACAGGAGCATCGAACTTGCAGGGTCTGCGCGCGCGTGGACGTCCGTTGCGCTGGCAGTGACCTTGCTGGCGCTGGCCGCTATCGCATGCGCCAGCGGAGATACGGACGAGCCGGCGGCGGCGCCCACTGCGGCGCCAGCCGCGCCCGCGCTCCCGCCAGTGGCGACCGCAGCCCCAACGTCCGCTCCGGCGCCAGCCGCGCCCGCTCCCACGATGATGGAGCAGACTGGCACTCTCACGGTGGCGATGGTCAAGATCGGCGCGCCCACCGGACTTCCGGGAATGCAGACCGGCGGCGGACCCGAACAGATGCCGGAGCGCCTCAGCGTCATGCAGAAGCTGATACAGCGCGAGGGCGACCTCAGCTATACGCCGCTGCTGATGGAGTCCTACACGCTGAGCGATGATCTTTCGTCAGTCAGGGTGGAGCTGCGGCAGGGTATCGAGTTCCATGACGATTGGGGCGAGGTCACAGCCGAGGACGTGAAGTGGAGCTACGGTCACGCCGCGCTGGAGAACCCGGAGTCCATACACGGCTCCGTTGGCTTCATCAACAACCACCTGGACGCGCTCACAGTGGTCGACTCGCACACTGTGGATTTCCCGGTGGAGCAGTTCACCATCGAGTGGGAGCGCATCTATCTGGGGATCGTGGACATCACGAGCAAGAAGCGAGTGGACGACCTCGGAGAGGACGCCGCGCTTCAGAGTGTGGTAGGCACAGGCCCCTTCGAGATGGTCAGCTGGACTGCGGACAACGAGTTCGTGGGCGAGGCGTTCCCGGACTACTGGGGCGATCAGCCATCCTTCAGCACGCTGCGCGCCAGAGAGGTCGGCGAGGCGTCGACTCGGGTGGCGCAGATCAAGACGGGCGAGGTGGCGATCATAGACTCGGTGCCGATCAGCTTCCTCGAAGACCTGACCGCATCGGGCATAGAGCCGACCAACGCGCACATCGGCGGGTCTCAGCAGTTCGTGGCGTTCGGCGGCAACTTCTGGCAGAGTAAGTACCACGACAGGGACGAGGCGGTTCCGAGTCGGCCGGGATTCCTGCCTGACGACGATCATCCATGGATCGGCGACCCGAACGACGCGGGGCGCGACGAGCGCGCTCGCAAGGTGCGCGAGGCGCTTGCCATCGCCATAGACCGCGATCTGATCAACGAACAGGTGATGCTCGGAGTGGGGCGGCCCGAGTACGTGCCTTACTTCGTCAGCGTCTTGCCTGAGCATCCTGACAGCTGGATCATCCCCTACGACCCGGACAGGGCCATGGCGCTGCTGGACGAGGCCGGATACGGCGACGGGTTCGAGGTTCCGATATTCGTTGCGCCAGACATCGGCGCGCTCAATCAGGAGGTCTGGGAGTCCGTCGCCACCATGTGGGCGAACATAGGGCTGACGCCGAGACTGGACAGGACGGCGTATCAGGCGTTCAGGCCGAAGCTGGTCGAGCGCAAGCTGGAGTACCTGTACGCTTGGCTGGGCGGCAACGAGACGGCAACCATGGATCTGCCCCGATTCGCGCTGGCGGAAGGCTCCACGTGGAGCGAGGGCGACTGGAACTGGGGCATCGAGGTGAACGAGGCGTTCGACGCCATGGAGAAGGTCAACGACGCTCCGCGCGACAAAGCCGCGCGCATAGCGGCGAACATGGAAATAGGACAGTTCCTGTTCGATACCAAGCTGGGCGTGGGCGTGGTGTTCTCTCCGGATCCGCTGTACTTCGACCCGGACGCGGTGGCGAGCTGGGACCTCAAGCCCGGCAACCGCCGCAACTTCGAGTCTATACAGCTGAAGTAGCTGCGAGCCGCCGCGCCGCATTAAAGAAAGCGCTCCCTTCGGTTGGAAGAGGGGGGCGCTTTCCATTTGGCGAGTAAGCCCAAGTAAGCCCAAGTATCTTTCGCAGTGTGATAACATCTGCGCATATTGGCGCAAGTTGGCTCTGAGAGGTCTGTAAGCGAGCATGAGACAGTTCTTAGCGCGAAGGCTGTTCTACTCTATGTGGACGATACTCCTGTCCACGGTCATCGTATTCGCGCTTTCGCGCATGTCCGGCGACCCTCGCCTGCTGTACCTGACGGAGTACTCGCACCTCGAACCTGAGCGCTGGGAGGCGTGGGGCAGGGCGATGGGGCTGGACAAGCCCCTGCCGCTTCAGTATCTGATATGGCTCGGCAAGGCGCTGACCGGGGACTGGGGCCAGTCCATAGTCAACGGTCGCCCGGCTTTCGAGGCGGTGATGGAGCGTGTGCCAATAACCCTTCAGCTCACGGCGGGCGGGTTCGCCTTCGCCATCGTGTTCGGCATACCGCTCGGCATCGTCTCGGCGGTTTACAGGGGTTCGATCTGGGACTACATGGGCAGGACGTTCGCCATACTCGGCCAGTCGCTGCCCGCCTTCTGGCTGGCGATAGTGTTCATCCTGATCTTCTCGGTGCAGCTCGGCTGGCTGCCCACGTCAGGGCGCGGGACGCTCGCCCACTTCATCATGCCGTCCGTAATACTCGGCTGGCTGGCTGCGGCTGGATTCCTGCGCCTCACGCGCTCGGCGATGCTGGACGTGCTGGACTCGGAGTTCGTAAAGTTCGCGCGCGCCAAGGGCGTGGACAAGCTCACCATCGTATGGAAGCACGCGCTGCGGAACGCGATCATCGCGCCGCTGACGTTCGGCGGCCTGCTCATGGCCGGCTTCGCCACAGGCAGCGTGCTGACCGAAACCATCTTCGCGTGGCCGGGCATAGGGGTGCTGGCGCTGAACGCGGTGTTCAACAACGACTTCCCCATTCTCGTTGGCTCGGTTCTCGTCTTTGCGGTCATCTACGTAGTGGCGGCGCTCCTCATAGACGTGATGTACGCGCTGGTGGACCCGCGCATCAGGTACAGCTGACCTATGGATGATTCTCGACGGACAGAGCTGATGAACGAGAGGGGCGGCGTGTGGCAGGCGCTCGGCCGCGTGCGCCGCTGGCCCGTGATTCCGTCGCTGATTCTGGTGATACTGGCGCTTGCGGCGATCACCGCGCCGATACTCGCGCCCTACCACCCGGTGCGCGGCGATCTGCGGCTGCGAGGCACGCCGCCCTTCTGGCAGGAGGGCGGCTCGATGGATCACGTTCTCGGAACGGACCAGCAGGGGCGCGACATCCTGACTCGGATGATGCACGGCGCGCGCGTGTCGCTGACGTTCGCGGCGCTGACGATGGCGATTGGGGTCGCGCTCGGCGCGCTGCTCGGCGCGATGTCCGCCTACTTCGGCGGTCACGTGGACGAGATAATAATGCGGCTGGTGGATCTCACCAACGCGCTGCCCTTCCTGCTGGCGGCGCTGGTGGTGGTTAGCGTGTTCGGCGCGAGCTTCAGAACGCTGCTGGTAATTCTCTCGCTGTTCGCGTGGGGCGGCTACGCGCGCCAGGTGCGCGGCGAGGTGCTTCAGATCAAGGAGATGGACTACGTGGCGCTGGCGCGGGTCGCGGGCGCGTCCCCGCTCAGAATCATCTGGAAGCACCTTCTGCCCGGCGTCACCAACACGCTGATAGTGGTGGCGACTCTGGGAACGGGTCAGATAATTCTGGCGGAATCCACTCTGAGCTTCTTGGGGGTGGGCATACCGCCGCCCAACCCGGCGTGGGGCAGCATGGTGTCGGACGGGCGCAACTACATAGCCACCGCGTGGTGGATCGCGGTCATCCCGGGCGTGGGCATTGGGCTGACGGTCATCTCGCTGAACTTCTTGGGAGACTGGCTGAGAGACCACTTCGACCCGCGCCTGAGACAGGTGTAGTCTGACGCGGCGGCGTGAATGGTAGAGGGGATCCGCGATCTGGAGAGGGTTGTTCCGAAACGGTTGGAAATCTGCTCGACAAGCAATCCGTAATCGACGAATGGGGCGACATACTCAAACATAGACTACGGCCCATCTTCCACGTAGCCAAGCGGCTTCTGCCGCTCATTTCGGCGCTGATTCTGGCGATACTCGCGCTTGCGGCGATCACCGCGCCCTACTACCCAGCGCGCGGCGATCTGCGGATGCCAAGCATACCGCCCTTCTGGCAGGAGGGCGGCTCGATGGATCACGTTCTCGGAACGGACCCGCGCGGGCGCGACATCCTGACTCGGATGATGCACGGCGCGCGCGTGTCGATGACGTTCGCGGCGCTGACGATGGCGATTGGGGTCGCGCTCGGCGCGCTGCTCGGCGCGATGTCCGCCTACTTCGGCGGCCACGTGGACAAGATCATAATGCGGCTGGTGAATATCACCAGCGCGCTGACCATCCTGCCGGTGCTGGTGGTGGTGATGACGATCGTGATGATCGTGTTCGGCGCGAGCTTCAGAGCGCTGCTGGTAATCCTCTCGCTGTTCACGTGGGGCGGCTACGCGCGCCAGGTGCGCGGCGAGGTGCTTCAGATCAAGGAGATGGACTACGTGGCGCTGGCGCGTCCCCGCTCAGAATCATCTGGAAGCACCTTCTGCCCGGCGTCGCCACCACGCTGATAGTGGTGGCGACTCTGGGAACCGGACGGATCATTCTGGTCGAATCCATTCTGAGCTTATCGGGCGCAGGCATACCGCCGCCCAACCCAGCATGGGGCAGCATGGTGTCGGACGCGATCAACTACTCTTTCTACCCCGGGTGGCAAGTCGTGGTCATCCCGGTCGTGGGCATTGGGCTGACGGTCATCTCGCTGAACTTCTTGGGCGACTGGCTGAGAGACCACTTCGACCCGCGCCTGAGACAGGTGTAGTCTTCTGGCGCGGCGGCTCCGCCACGAGCGCGAAAAGAAAAAGGCGGCCCCCACAGATGGAGAGCCGCCTCTCACTTCGCTACTGCGCCCTAGGCTCAATAGTCCCAGTAGTCCCTTGGAGGCGTGGGCTTGTACCCGTACTGGGTGTGGTCCAGTTCTGGGTGTTGTCTCAGCAATCGCCCAAACTCGGCAGCGTTAGCACTGTAGGGGCTCACGTTGCTCGAGATGTAGGTATACGGCGACTGTGACAGGGAATGGACTACGTGGGTGGGGGAATAGTGTAGAAACGACATAGATCCGCAGGCGCTCATGCTAAACTCCTCTCTCCGCGATACCAGAGTGAAGCGCCCAGAGCCGCTGGAATGTCGAGGTATCCACGCCAATGGCAAGGGGCGACCCGAATCGAGCCGCCCCTGCACTATCTATCCAGCGGTCGACGCCTCAGCGCTAGGCGTCGAAGTAGAGGAAGAACTCGTGGGGATGGGGGCGCAGGCGCATCTCGTCAACCTCGTTGACGCGCTTGTAGTCCAGCCACGTCTCGATCAGGTCGGGCGTGAACACGCCGCCCGCCAGCAGGAATTCGTGATCGTCCTCCAGCGCGTCGAGCACATCTTCCAAGCTGCCGGGCACCTGCTCGACACTCATGGCCTCTTCAGGAGAGAGGTCGTACAGATCAACGTCCATCGGGTCGCCGGGGTCGATCCGGTTCTGGATGCCGTCCAGTCCCGCAAGCAGCATCGCGCTGAAGGCGAGGTACGGGTTGGCCGTCGGGTCGGGGCAGCGGAACTCTATGCGCTTGGAGGACGGCGTATCGAAGTCTGCCGGTATGCGGCAGCACGCGCTTCTGTTGCGCGAGGAGTAAGCCAAGTTCACCGGCGCCTCGAAGCCCGGCACCAGGCGGCGGTACGAGTTGGTAGTGGGCGCGGCGAACGCGAGCAGGGCGGGGGCGTGCTTGAGCAGGCCGCCGATGTAGAACTTCATCGTGTCGCTCATGTGGGCGTAGCCGTCTCCGTAGAAGACGTTCGTTCCGTCCTTCCAGACGCTCTGGTTGGTGTGCATCCCGGTGCCGTTGTCTCCGAACAGCGGCTTGGGCATGAACGTTGCGACCTTGCCGTGCCGCGCTGCCACGTTCTTGACCAGATACTTGTATATCATGGTGTTGTCGGCTGACTTGGTGAGCGTGTCGTACACGACGGTGATCTCGCCCTGCCCGGCGGTGGCGACCTCGTGGTGGTGCTTCTCGACCTCCATGCCGAACTTCTGGATATCAATGGCCATCTCGGCGCGAATGTCGCTGAGATGGTCCACCGGGGGGGCGGGGGAGTAGCCCCCCTTGTGGCGCGTCCTGTAGCCCCTGCCGAGCGTCTTGCCGTCCAGCATGTACCTGCTGCCCGCGTTCCAGACGCCTTCGTCCGAGTCCACGCTGTAGTGTGCCGAGTGCGCGTTCTGGTCGTAGCTGGCGGCGTCGAAGATGAAGAACTCGGCCTCAGGCCCCCAGTAGCTGGCGTCGCCGATGCCGGTGGATGCCAGATATGCTTCGGCCTTCTGCGCGACGTTCCTGGGGTCGCGGCTGTAATCGCCGCCGGTCGCAGGATCGCGGACGTCACAGATCAGGCTCAGAGTCTTCCTGCTGTACACGGGGTCGATGTTCGCGGTGCTGGCGACAGGGACGATGAGCATGTCGCTTTGGTCGATGGTCTGGAAGCCGCGAATGCTCGATCCGTCGAATCCGGTGCCCCTCTCGAAGAGGCCTTCGGTGACCGCGCTCGGCGGGACGCCAAAGTGCTGAAGCGTGCCGAGCAGGTCGGTGAACTTGAGGTCGATCATCTCGACGCCCTCGTCCGCTATGAATTTTATGACTTCTTCAGGTGTCATTCGCACCACTCCTCGTTCTTTGCTCTTGGGTCGATCCGATCGTCTGTCTAGGGGCTTGGCGGACGGAGAGAACTCCGTTACAACGAATGTGCCTGACCGAAACACCGATCAGGCACTATTCTATCAAATATTTGGGTTGGCTATCACGCCGATGGAGCTTCGCCCATCCCGCGCGGCGCAATGGCCGATTGGCTCTTACTCGCGGTTCTTCCGAATCCTGCTGGGGAGGACAACCCAGAGTCCAAACAGTCCAGCGAATGCCACTCCGCCAAGAATCGCTTCTATACCCATCTCTGCTCACTCCTGATCTGAATGTACTGGCGCGGGATGCGTTCGATTCGTCCCTGCGCCTCGTTTGTTCTATGTTTCACATTATCGGGGAGCTTTGTTACGGGGGTGTTACGCAATTGTTACATTTGTGTTAAATATCACAAACCTTATCACCCTAGTCCTCTCCCATCGAGGGAGATGGGATTTCTGTACCGCCGACCAAACTGATGCAGCATCCACCCGCCGCCCGCCAATGGACGGACGAGAGGGAGATGGGACTTCCGTACCGCCAACCAGACTGATACAGCTATCCACCCGCCGCCCGCCAATGGACAGCCGAAAGGTGGGCATGTAGAATTCAGGTATTGCTCAAGCGCGTCTTTCAGGAGGTCGAGATGGTTCAGACGCAAGAGAGGCTCAAGCCGTTCTCTTGGGAAGAGCTCATGTCCATACTGCGGGAGAAGCCTCCCACACCTCACGAGAGCTTCTCCAAAGCTGTGAGGGCAGTGGTTCGATCATACGAAGAGGGGTACATATCGTATGAAGAGGCAGACATCCTTCTCAGGAGCGCTCTTGCCCACCACATCTCCACCACAATGGAAGGCTGGATAAATTCCTCGATAATGGACTTGCTGGAATCGGCAGGGGGAAGAAGCAACCGCCACAGCCTCCCCCATGATCTTTCCGAGCGTTGGTTCTCTCACGAGGGTTCGCCATATGCTTCCTGACGCCTCGACGACCGATCAGGATGAGCCTAGTACCCCTGAACGGGGTTTCGCCCACAGACATGGTGGATCCCGATCAGCCAACACCTGCTGAGATAGCCGAGAAACTCCCGAAAGACGAAATGGGCGGGGTGTTGCAGCGGTATCACCCTCACCCTAGCCCTCTCCCTTCAAGGGAGAGGGGACTTACGTTGCCCCCTAGCTGATCGAATTACCAGCGAACACGTCAGCGCTATGCTGTCTCTTCAGGCGGAAGAGCGGCGAATGGCATACCAGACCGAAAATGGCTCCGACTGATTCTGACTGGCTTCGCAGTCTTGTCATTCTAGTGGCCGTTGGCTTCGGCGCCTTTCTCTCTATCAGGGAGATGGACGCGCTTCTTACTGACCTCATCACCAAAGTCGCAATCGCCCTAGGCGGCTTCGGAGCAGGATGGGGCGTTTCGAGCTTCCGACGCAGGGAGTGACGCAGTGACTCCCCTGCTCCCCCAATAGGAAAAGGTCCCGACCGCTCAAGCCCCCTTGGAGTGGTCAGGACCTTTTGGAAATGTAATCGCTTTTAATGCCAAGCTCGGCGGATGGGCTTGGCTCTATGTCGCTTAGCTCGCCAGCTCGGGGTACGCCGCTGCGCCATGCTCCGGCTCGTCCAAGCCGTCTGCCTGCTCTTCGTCTGAGGCGCGCAGGCCCATGGTCAGGTCTATGGCCTTGAACATGACGAAGCCGACGCCCAAGCCCCAAGCTATCGCCACGACGATGCCGACGATCTGCGGCAGAAGCTGGGCGGCGTTTCCGGCGATCAGCCCGGATACGTCATCGCCGGATGCGAAGATTCCGACTGCGAGGACGCCCCACGCGCCGCAGATGCCGTGTACTGCGACCGCGCCAACGGGGTCGTCAGCCTTGACTACGTTCTTGACGAAGCTCACGCCCGCGATCATTATTCCGCCGGCGAGCAGGCCGATGACAACCGCCGCCCAAGGGTCGACGTACGCGCAACCCGCGGTTATGCCTACGAGTCCCGCCAGCGCGCCGTTGCACGCCATCTCGATGTCTGCCTTGCCCGTCCGAAGCAGGGTGATGTAGATGGCCGAAGTGGCGCCGGCGGCGCCTGCCAGCAGCGTGTTGACCGCGTTCAGGCCCAGGCTGTCGGAGTTGACGTTGAATCCGAACCATCCGAAGAAGAGTATGAAGGTGCCGATGACCACGAAGGGGATGTTGTGTCCGCGCAGGTTCGCGCCTTCGCGGAAGCCGTTTCTGGGGCCAACCACCAGCGCGCCCGCAAGCGCGAGGAAGCCGCCTATCATGTGGACGACCGCGGAGCCGGCGTAGTCTGCCATGCCGGGGCCGATCTTCGTCAGCCAGCCGTCTTCGCTCCAAGCCCAATGGCCATAGATGGGATAGACGACCGCGCCGACCAAGAAGCTGTACGCGAAGTAGGCGTTGATCTTGGTGCGCTCCGCCATTGCGCCCGCGATTATCGTTGCGGCGGTTCCGGCGAATACCATCTGGAAGAACCAGCCAACGAGCTCGGAATCGCTGAAGTCGACGAGGAAGAACCCCTCTAGTCCGATGAAGCCGGAGGCGGCGCCTCCGCCCATCATAAGAGCGAATCCGAACGCCCAGAATCCGAGCGAGGCTATGCAGAAGTCCAAGAAGGACTTGGTCATGTAGTTGATGGTGTTCTTCGAGCGGATCAGGCCGGCGCCGAGGAACGCGAACCCAGCCTGCATGAAGAACACGAGGGCCGAGGCGACCACGGTCACGAAGTCGTTCAGCTTGGCGTCTACGATATCGTGGCCATCGGCGTAAGCCACTCCGATACTTCCGAAGAATATGCCGATTCCCAAAAGCGCCACCGCAAAAAGCCGAAGCCTAAACGGCGTGACGATCAGGAGTCCTGTCTTACTCAATTGCTGCACCTCCTCGAAGCAGACTCTTGTCTTTACGTGCAGGGAGAATAGCGGGCGATTGTTTCCGTTTTTTTTCTTGGGTGTAAACTTTTATTTCAGAAATGTTGCAAGTGTGTTAACTGAAGGCATGTATGGCAGTCACCGGCAGCCGCAAGCCGCTTGGCGGCAGATTGGGGGCGGAGTGGGCGCGCTCTGGGTTAGAATGTAAAGAGAAGTGGACACGCATGAGGAGGCGCGCGCAATGGATATGGGACTGGACGGCAAATTGGCGCTGGTAGCGGGCGGAAGCCGCGGCATAGGCAAGGCGATTGCGCTGGATCTGGCGCGCGAAGGTGTGGACGTGGCGATCGCGGCGCGAAACGCGGAGCAGCTGGAGCGGAGCGCATCGGAGATAGCCGAGCGGACGGGGCGACGCGCGTTTCCGCTGGTGTTCGACGCCACCAGCACCGAGCAGGTCGAGCGCATGGTCGAGGAGGCGGCGGCGGCGCTGGGCGGGCTGCACATACTGATCAACAGCGCCTCGTATCCTGGCGGGTCGGCCTCGGCGGTCGGCCCGGTGGAGACGGTGAACGAAGCCGACCTGCTAACCGACTTCGACGTCAAGTACGTGGGCGCGCTCCGCTGCGCCAAAGCTGCCATTCCCCACCTCAAAGAGCAGGGCTGGGGCAGGATCATCAACATAAGCGGCGCGAACGCGCGGCGAGCGGGCAACCTCAGCGGCGGCGCGCGCAACACCTCGATGGTGCATATGACCAAGACGCTCGCGCTTCAGCTGGGGCGGTTCGGGATAACGGTCAACTGCATTCACCCGGGAACCACGCGCACCGAGCGCACCCCGGGCCTGCTGTCGGCGCGAGGGGGAGAGCTGGGAATCTCGGCGGAGGAGATGGAGCGGCGAGACTTCGCCCCCGATTCCCCAAGCGGCAACGCCATAGGGCGCATGGTCGATGCCGAGGAGATCGCCTATCTCGCAACCTTCCTTGCCTCGGACAGGTCATGGGCGGTCACGGGCGAGCTTGTCGCAGCCACTGGGGGAGCGGGCGATTTCGTGTACTACTAGAAGTGCAATCGCCTATCCTCGCAACTCCAAGGGTCTGTTGTGACGGCTGGGGCATGTGCTAATCTCTGTTGGCTGCGCCCGCGCATCCAGAAAAGCCGAGGGGATGAGTCATACAGATGCGTCGACGACTGTTGACCGACATGTCAGCTAGGAATGTCTCCGGAAGGCTGAGCGGCGTGTTCTACGGCTGGTGGCTCGTGGGGCTGTCCTCGTTCATGCTGGCGCTGATGTCGCTGACGGTGTTCCGCGGGCTGGGGACTATGCTGGTGGCTCTGGAGCGTCAGTTCGGCTGGAGCCGCACCGCGCTTTCGGGCGCGTTCTCGCTGGCGCGCGTCGAGGGCGCAATCCTCGGCCCCATCGAGGGCGTCCTCGTGGACCGCGTGGGCACCAGGCGCATGGTGCTGATCGGATACATCCTGATGGGGCTTGGGTTCGTCTGGCTCTCTCAGATAGAGACTCTCGGCCAGATGGGGCTGCTGTCTTGGCTGGACTCTAGCCTGCGCTTCCTGCCCTTTTCGTCTGTGGACGAAAGCCTCATCCACTTCTACGCTTCGTTCGTACTCACCACTTTGGGATCCGGACTCGGCGGCTGGCTTGCGCTGATCGCCATGATAAACAACTGGTTCAACCGCAAGCGCTCGATGGCCATGGCGATGTCCATGTCCGGCATTCAGTTCGGCGGATTTCTCGTACCCGCGTTCGCGCTGGCGATCGAGAGGCTCGGACTGGACAGCGTGGCGCTGGGAATCGGCTTGTTCCTGCTGGTGATAATCGGCCCGGTGACGAAGGTGATCCGCACGCGCCCGGAGGACATGGGGCTGACGCCGGACGGCATCCCCCCCGACGCGCGGCGCTCGGACGCTTCGGCGACAGCCCAAGACGAAGAGCCGGACTTCACGGCGATTCAGGCGCTCAAGACGCCGGCGTTCTGGATGCTGACGATAGCTCAGGTCGCGTCCAGCGTGGCCATCGTCACGCTCGCGCTTCATCTGGCGCCCAAGCTGACCGATACGGGCATGACGCTCACCGAGGCGGGGCTGGTGGACTCGGCGTACACGCTCGTCGCGCTGCCCACGATGTTCGTATCTGGCTACTTCGCGGACAGGCTGCCCAAGATACTGCTGATAGCCTTCTTCCTGTTCGTTCAGGCGACTGGAATACTGATCATCGCGCTGTTCGACAGTGTTCTGATGGCGTATGTGTTCGCGCTGCTGTACGGGATAGGCTTCGGCGGACGCATTCCGCTGACGACCGCCATTAGGGGAGAGTACTTCGGGCGCAAGGCGTTCGCCACGATCATGGGCATATCGCAGCTGCCTATGAACGTGGCCATGATATTCGCGCCCCTGTTCGCGGGCTACATGTTCGACACCACAGGAAGTTACGTCGTCCCGTTCACCACTTTCGCGGTTCTCAGCTATCTCGGCGCGTTTCTGATGCTGTTCGTGAAGAAGCCAAAGGCGCCGCTGGGGACGGCGGCGGAGCGAACGACAACTCCATAGAGTCTACCTGTTCAGCGAGGGTGAATCTCATGGGCGCGCTTAGCGAGGCGGAGCGAACGACAACTCTATAGAGTCTACCTGTCGGTGGGAACGGGTATGCCGGGGATGTTCACGCGCACTCTGCCCAGCGTGTTCCACGTGGTGAAGAAGAGCGTCTTCCAGTCGTCTCCGCCGAATGCCACGTTGGTGGTGGCGTCGTATCCGTGTACGATTGTGGCGAGGTGGCTGCCGTCCGGGGCGATCACCCAGATTCCGCCCGAGCCGCCGCAGTATATGTTGCCCTCCACGTCCACCTTCATGCCGTCGGGAACGCCGGGGCGCTCGCCGCTCAGGTCGCACAGTACGCGGTCGGAGGCGAGGGCGAGGGCGCCTGTGGGCATCACGTCGAAGGCGCGGACGTGCTGGCGGCGCGTGTCGTTGACGTACAGGACGCTCTCGTCCGGCGAGAAGGCTATGCCGTTCGGCGTCACGAAGTCGGACACGAGCAGCGTTATGGATCCGAGGTCGGGCGAGACCATGTAGACGCCCGAGTAGTCGAGGTCGAGGCCGGGCGCGGGCGCGCCGGGGTCGGTGAAGTAGATGCTGCCGTCGGATCCGACCACCACATCGTTGGGACGGTTGAGCCTGCGCCCCCGATAGCTGCTGGCGATCACGGTTATCTCGCCGTCTGCATCCTGTCGGGTGACGCGCCGTGTGCTATGCTCACATGCCAGCAGCCTTCCCTTGAGATCGCGGGTCAGCCCGTTGGCGTGGTTCGTAGGCTGCTGAAAGACGGACGCGCCCTCTGACGGATCCCACTTCATCCTGCGGTTGTTGTGGATGTCGCTGAACAGCAGACAGCCGCGCTCGCTCCACCATAGCGGTCCCTCGGCTGGGCCGCCATCGCCGCCGTAACCGACGGACAGCTCTTCGATCTGCTGATCCGGCGCAAGCAGCCGTTCCAGATGCGCTGAGATTCGTTCGATGGGCATGGGGTATCTCCCTTCTCGATACTCGTCCGCTCTAGTCGCCCACCACTGCCTGCTTCTCTCTCTGCATCTCGCGCACCGCAGGAAATACCTCTGTGCCGAACAGCTCTATGGCGCTCATCACCTTTTCGTGCGGGATGGTCTCGGTCTGAATGATCATCATTACCTCGTCCACGCCGATCTCGTCGTACATCTGGATTGCGCGGATGCAGCTCTCCGGGTCGCCTGCTATGGTGACTGCGCGGTCGGCGAGGGTGTTGGGGTCCAGCTCTGCGATGGCGGCTCTGGCGGCGCCGGGGCCGGAGTCTAGCGAGATGCCGACTTCGGCTGCCTGCTCTTTGTGCGCTTCGTCCGACTGTCGAAGCCAGCGCCCGAAGTCTGCCCTGAGGTGTTCGGGAACGCCGCCCCACGCTTCGAGAAGCTCTTCGTAGGCTCCGACGCGCCCGGCGATGTATGGCTTGTCAGGGCCGAAGAAGGTTTTCATAGACTCGGCTGCCAGCTCCCTAGCCTCCTGATTGTCCGGTCCGCAGAAGGCATGGACGTTGTTCGCCCAGTAGTTGGTCGTGAACGCGCCAACGGGTTCGGCGTTCTGGATGTTCTTCTTGTACGTCTTCACGTGGTCTGCCAGAACGGAGGTCGCATACGAGGCGGAAGAGAGTACGCCTATGCCTTTCTGCGCCGCCAGATCGAAGCTGCTGGACTGGGTACATGCCAGATACATGTTCGGGTGCGGCTTCTGCACCAGCTTGGGCAGCACGCGGCGGGGCGGCACGTTCCAGAATTTGCCATCCCACGAGAACTCGTCCGACGACTGCCATATGCGAGGCAGCATCGAGATCGACTCAGCCCACATGTCGCGCGTGTCTCTGGGGTCCACGCCTAGACCCATCTGCTCGTAGGCGTTGGAGCGGCCGGTGCCGAACTCGACGCGCCCATCGGTCAGCTGATCCACCATCGCCACCCTCTCGGCTATACGCACCGGGTGGGCGTGGGGCAGTATGGAGACTCCGAATCCGATTCTGATGTTCTTGGTGCGCTGGCTGAGCGCGCCGAAGATGACCTCGGGACACGGTGAGCCGGAGAATCCGAGCAGGAAGTGGTGTTCTACGAACCACAGCCTATCGAAGCCGACTCTGTCCGCCAGCTCGCACTGGTCGAGGGTCTCCTTGTATAGGGTGTTCCAGTCGATGTCGCTGCCCTCGAAGGGGCGCTGCATCTCGAATAGCAAGCCGAAGTTCATGGCGTTTTCTCCTCTATGGCTGCGCTCAGCGTCTATACGCGCGCTCTACGGGCGTAGGGTTCAGTACGGCAGCTCGGACATTCTCCGATTCTCGGTGTGGCAGTGGTAGCAGACCTGATAATGGGCGTCTTTGGTGGCTCCGCAGCGCGGACACTGATCGAAGTTGTCCGGGTCGTACTGAGCGCGTTCGCAGGCTTGGCAGAGTGGGAAGCGCGGGGACTTGGGCGCGCCGCACTTGGAGCAGGTGGTTCGCCCGTCCGTTTCTGCCATGCGTCCCGTGCTGCAATTGCGGCAAAGGGGATGTCTGCGCTCTTTCTTGGCGTTGCACTCGGGGCAGTTGTCGTAGTCGTTCTCGTGTATCTTCGCCTGAACGCAGGCAGTGCACAGAGGGAAGTTGCGCGCTTTGTAGCCGCCGCACTCGGGACATGCCATCTCCAAGGGGGTCGCGCCCTTCATGGTCGTCACCGTCTGGGCGGGGGGCGTGGGCGCGGGTTTTGGGGAAGGCGGCGCGGGCATCTCCGAGGGCGTGTCCAGCTCTGCCAAGACTCCGTTCAGCCGTCTGGACAGAGCGGCGAACTCGGCTGCGATTTCGCGGACTTCGGCTTCGAGGTTGCGGCGCGTTCGGGTTCGAGGCACCCACGAGTTTCCACCATTAGAGTTAACCATTTTCTTTCTCCTATCTACAGTAGTACAAGAAATTTGCAAAGTCCAAGCAGGTTATCAACGCGGCGGTTTGGGTGTGGCTCTCACTGCTCACTCCTCGAAAATCGTGCTTGGCAGCTATACTGCCGCCGCGTGGCCGTCCGTTCTGGGATCGGAGCCGGCGGATCGAACGCTGGTGGCAGGGTCTATTACGATCAGCTTGGCTGAGCCGCCGAACACCCTGCCGGGATGGGCAGTGACCTGATGGCCCCTGGCGCGAAGGTCGTCTATGTCGTCCGGGTCCATGCCGCCTTCGAGATCCAGGGCGAACGGGTCATTCACGTTGTGCGGGTCGGTGCCGGGGGTGGACGTCCACCTGGGCGCCTCCACCGCTTCCTGCGCGCTCATGCCGTGGTCGAGAACGTTCGTGACGACCTGCGCGTTCCAAGCGATCTGCCTGTCCCCACCCGGCGTTCCACCAATCAGGTACGGCCTGCCCTCGCGCATCACCATGTAGGCGTTGAGCGTGTGCATCGCGCGCTTGCCGCCTTCGATCACGTTGGGATGGCCTTCCACGAGGCTGAATCCGCGACCTATGCGGTTGTTCAGCAGCACGCCGGTGCTGCCGGCGACGAAGCCGCTTCCGAACCCCATGGACAGGCTGTGGATGAACGACAGCGCGCTGCCCTCCGCGTCCACCACGCAGAAGTAGCTGGTGTTGCCGTCTCCTGCCAGCGGCAGCGGCTCGGCGTCGCCGCTGGCGGCGACGGACGTAATCAGGCGGCGGCGACGAGCGGCGAACGGCTTGGATACCAGCTCGGACAGCGGCATGGAGACGAAGTCGGGGTCGCCCGCGCAGCGGTTGCGGTCTGCGAAAGCGAGCTTCTTCGCTTCGACCATCGTATGCACCGACTCGGCGTTGTAGAAGCCCATAGCGCCGATGTCGAACCCCTCCAGTATGTTGAGCATCTCCAACAGCACGAGGCCCTGAGACGGGGGCGCGGTCTCGTAAACGGTGTGGCCTCTGTACGTGGTGGAGATGGGCGGCTGGTACCAGGTGTTCTGGTGTTCTGCGATCTCTTCCGCCGTGTAGAGACCTCCGGCGGCCTGAATCGCGCGCGCCATCTCCCTGCCGACGTCGCCTTTGTAGAAAGCCTCAGCGCCGCCGCGCGCGACTGTCTTCAGTGTGCGCGCCAGATTCTTCTGTACGAGTGTCTCTCCCGTAAGAAGCGGTCTGCCATCTCGCGTGAAGATGTCGCGCGAGTCTGGGAACTGCGCCAGCTTGCGGTTCAGGGCGTCGAAGCCGCCCGCAAGCTGCTCGCTGACGGCGAATCCATCCTCGGCGTACTGGATAGCGGGTTCGAGCAGCTTCGACAGCGGTCTGCTCCCGAAGCGCTCGGCTATCTGCTCCCACGCGAGAACCTCGCCGGGTATCGCCGCCGCGAGCGGGCCTTCTAGGGGCATGAACTCGTTGCCGCGCTCGACGAAGAACTCTCGGCTTGCCGCCAAAGGCGCTCGACCGCTGCCGTTCAGTCCGTGGACCTCGCCAGACTTCGCATCGTACATGATGGCGAACGGCTCGCCGCCGACTCCGCAGGCGGGGGGGACTGTTACCGCCTCGACCGCGGCGGTGGCGACGGCGGCATCGAACGCATTGCCTCCGTCCGCGAGCGTTCGAACGCCGGCGGACGCGGCAAGCGGGGAGATCGAAGCCACGGACTCCCCCGTTGGTGTAAACTGTGCTGCGTCCGGTCTGTATGCGTGGTCTGGCTGCGGCTGCCATGCTGAACCTCCGTCGGCGAGTTCGGCGACATATGGCAATCCTACCACAGCTAGAAGGGAGGTGCGCGCGGGGCTTCACCCTCACCCTAACCCTCTCCCTCAAAGGGAGAGGGGATTTACGTAACGCCTGACAATATGGGAAGGGGGGATTTTCGCAACGCCTGACAAGCTAGGAGAGGGGGCTTATGTAACGCGGGTGGATGTCACCCTCACCCTAACCCTCTCCCTCGAAGGGAGAGGGGATTTACAATAACGCCTGTCAATGGAGAGGGGATTTACGTAACGCCTGACAAGCTGGGAGTGGGGGCTTTCGTTTGAGGGTCGGGTGTCACCCTCACCCTAACCCTCTCCCTCAAAGGGAGAGGGGATTTACGTAACGCCTGACAAGCTGGGAGTGGGGCTTTCGTTTTGCGCGTGGGTGTCACCCTCACTCTGACCCTCTCCCTCAAAGGGAGGGGGATTTACGCAACGCCTGTCAATCTGGGAGGGGGAATTTACGCAACGCCTGACAAGCTGGGAGACGGGGCTTTCGTTTTGCGGGTGGGCGTCACCCTCACCCTCACCCTAACCCTCTCCCTCAAAGGGAGAGGGGATTTACAATAACGCCTGACAGGCTGGGAGGGGGAATTTACGCAACGCCTGACAAGCTGGGAGACGGGGCTTTCGTTTTGCGGGTGGGCGTCACCCTCACCCTAACCCTCTCCCTCGAAGGGAGAGGGGATTTACGTAACGCCTGTCAAGCTGGGAGAGGGGATTTACAATAACGCCTGTCAATGGAGAGGGGATTTACGTAACGCCTGACAAGCTGGGAGTGGGGGCTTTCGTTTTGCGCGTGGGCGTCACCCTCTCCCTCAAAGGGAGAGGGGTCTTACGTAACGCCTGCCAATCTGATACAGCATCCCCGAGCTTTTCGAGCTTTTACTATGGGCGGCATAACCATTATCCTGAATGCTGACCATACACAGCACACAGCCAAATAAAGGAAGGGTACAGTTGCAGCCTCCCACTCTATATGACGTCATACAGGCCAAGGGGCGGATAGCCGCGCACGTTACGCGAACGCCGCTGCACCGCTACATCGGCTTGGAAAAGCTGATCGGCGCGGCGGAGGTCCACGTCAAGCACGAGAACCACCAGCGGCTGGGCGCGTTCAAGATGCGCGGAGGAATCAACCTGCTGTCTCAGCTTTCGAGGGACGAGCTGGACAGAGGGGTCTCCACCGCGTCTAGCGGCAATCATGGGCAGTCCATCGCCTACGCCGCCGGCGTGTTCGGCTCGAAGGCGTACATCGCTGTGCCGATGGGCGCCAACCCCGGCAAGGTCGCATCCATGCGCAACCTGGGCGCGGAGGTGATCCACCACGGCGCTTACTTCGACGAGTCGAGGGAGTACATCGAGCGGCTGTCCAGAGAAGAGGGCTACCGCTACATCCACGCGGTGAACGAGCCGCGTCTGATTGCGGGAGTCGGGACCTACGGACTCGAAATTCTCGAAGACCTGCCTGACGTGGACGTGATCGTCGTTCCGGTGGGCGGCGGCAGCGGCGCCAGCGGCGTGTGCATCACCGCCAAGTCGATCAACCCCGATATAGAGGTGATCGGCGTGCAGGCGCAGCAGGCGCCGGCCGGGTATCTGTCTTGGCAGCGCGGCGAGGTAGTGGAAGCGTCCATGAAGTCGGTGGCAGAGGGGCTGGCTACCGGATCGGGATACGAGCTGGCTCTGAAGATACTCGGAAAGTGGCTGGACGACTTCATCCTAGTGACCGACGAGGAGATGGACGCTGCGATAGTCACCCACTTGGAGCAGACCCACAACCTGACCGAACACGCGGGGGCGGCGTCTCTGGCAGGGGCAATGAAGATCAGGGAGCGGCTGGAAGGCAAGAAGGTAGTTCTCGTCATGAGCGGGGGCAACCTGTCCATAGATCACCTGAAAGGCGCGCTGGCGAGGGCGCAGACGGACGAGGCATAGATAGATAGAAGGAGGCGGCATCCACATGACCGACAAGCAGATCACCGACGACTCCCCAGCCTCCGCGCTGTTTCCAGAGTTCGATTCGCTCTACGACCTGATCGCCGTCGAGGTCGAGGGGCTGACGGACGAGCAGCTAGACTGGTCTTCCGAGAGCTATGGCTGGTCGGAGTGGAGTATCCGCGTACAGCTTAGCCATATGGCGTCTCTCATCTACCGCTGGCTGATCCTGCGCTGGGGAGAGGTTACGTTTCCGGACGGTGAACACGGCATCGAGGACGTGGAGGGGCTGGGCGCTTCTCCATACGACCGCCGCATGGACGACGCGAAATACTACGAGCTGCCGACGATCCTGACCAAGCTGCGGGAAGGGATCGAGCTGGCGCGACGGGTGCTGTCAGGGCGGAGCGTGGGCTTCGTTCGAGCGCACAGCGTGACCCAAACCCTCAATGAGGGCTGGGCGCTGATGATCCAGTCGCATCCGTCAGGAGTCAGCGCCACAGAGCAAGCCAACCACATGACCATGAACCTCGAAGGGTCGATGCGCCACATCTACTTCGAGGAGATCACGCATCTGTTCAACATCCAGCGCATCAAGCGAGCGCAGGGACTGAAAACGGTGTCCGATCTGCCGAGAGTCGGCTACTGGACTATCGAGGGCTGGGACGTGAGCGAGGCGGCTGCCCCGTCATCCGGGTCATCCGGCTCCTGATCTGCCGGGGTACTTCGCGCACACGCTGACGGCCCGGCGAGTCGAACCGATTTCCAACGCTCACCGCAGCCTCCGCCAAGAGATCCACACCGCCAAGGAAATCCTCGATGCGGATGTATTCTGCCTCTATGCCCGATTCGGGGTCTCGGATGTTGGTTGCGGCGTTGTGGTAGCTGCCTAGCGGAAACGCCATGCCCGTGGCGCGATAGCCCCAGACTGCGAAGGCCGTCCCCTCGCACACGCCGCCGCTCATCAGCTGGCGCTGGCACTTGAAATCCGCGTCTCGGCGTCTGATGGACTCGCGCGCCACGATCAAGACCTGCTCCGCCTCGGCGTCGAAGGTGTAGAGCGCGTCTCCAGTGCGGATGACGGGGCCCGCGCCCTGCTCGACTCCGGGTATCAATGGGCTGGACTCGATGGAGACTATAAGCGTCTCGGCTGGCAGGGTTTGGGCTTCAGCCATCAGCCTTGCCCCGAACAGCCCGCCCTCCTCTGCGCGGGTGAAGACGGCGTAGACGTCCGCGTTCGCGCCGCTGGATACGAGCCGCTCCATGCAAGCCAGCGCAGCCGCGCAGCCTGCCAGATCGTCCAGCGCTCGGGCGCGGATGAAGTCGCCGTCTATCTCGAAATCGGGCAGGTCGAACACCACAGGCGCGGGAAGGAGCAGATCGGCGCGCTCGCTCAGCTCGACTCGCACCTTCCTTTCATTCACGTCGAGCGGAGCGGTTCGCGCGCGAACCCTGCTCCCATTCGGGAGGAGCGCCAGAACGTCCGCGGGGCGAGACAGCGAAGACTGCGGCACGCCGCCGAGCGCGACGGCGATGGGGCCGTCATCGTCCACCTCGACTATCTCGAATCCGGGATGATCCATGTGGGCGACGAACGCCATCGGCGGATCGTCGGCGACCGAGTTGGAGTAGCGCGCGATCACGTTGCCGAAGTCGTCTCTGAAGGGCGACAGACCGAGCGCGGCGAGGCTGTCGGCGACGTACTGCGCCGGGCCATCCTCGTGAAACGGCACGGCTGGCAGCTCTCCAAGCTCTCGCAGGATGTCCAAGGCGTGGCGCTGAAGCTGGTTCATACGTGTCCTCTGAAAGTCATAGAAGCTGGGAAGAAGCGTACCAACACGGCGGCGAAGGCGCAACGCCGCCGGATACTGACAATTCGCCGCTCGCTGTCATATACTGCTTCTCAGGTACTGCTTCTCAAGGCGGCAGCGAAGCGAGAGGAAAGTTCACAATGCAGGTCGGGTTCTTTACTATGCCGCTGCACCCTCCGGGGTCCAGCATCACGCAGACGCTGGAGGACGATCTCCACCAGATAGAGACGCTCGACCGGCTCGGCTACGCTGAGGCTTGGATCGGCGAGCATTTCACCACAGTTTGGGAGAACATCCCCGCGCCGGACATGTTCATCGCCAACGCGCTGGCGCGGACGGCAAACATCAAGCTCGGCACGGGTGTAACGTGTATGCCCAATCACAACCCGTTTATGATCGCGCACCGAATCGCGCAGCTAGATCACATGGCGAAGGGGCGCTTCCTGTGGGGAGTCGGCTCGGGCGGGTTTCCGGGCGACTTCGAGGTGTTCGGGTTCGATCCTTCCCAGAACGCGCACCGCCAGATGACGCGCGACTCGATAGATACCATACTCCAGATATGGAAAGACCCCAAGCCGGGGGTGTACGAAAGCGATCACTGGCGGTTCACGATACCGGAGCCGGTGGACGAGTTCGGCCTGCGCTTCCACGTCACGCCGTACCAGAAGCCGCATCCGCCGATCGGAGTCGCGGGCGTCTCGCCGAACTCGGACACCCTCATCCTCGCCGGAGAGCGCGGCTGGATTCCAATGAGCATCAACCTCGTGCCGTCGCGAGTTCTCCGCACTCACTGGGACGCGGTGGAGAAGGGGGCGGCCGGCGGCGGACAGACTCCGAACCGATCCGACTGGCGCATCGCGCGAGAGGTCTACGTGGCGGAGACGTCCGCGCAGGCGAGGAAAGAGGCGCTGGACGGTGTGCTGAGGCGCGACTTCGAGCAGTACTTCCTGCGGCTGATGCCCAAGATGCGAATGCTAGACCTGCTGAAGGCAGACCCGAACATGCCCGACTCGGACGTCGATATCGAGTATCTGGTGGACAACATCTTCGTGGTCGGCAGTGCGGATGAGGTGACGGAGAAGCTCGGCGCGCTGTACGATGACGTTGGAGGGTTCGGGGTTCTTCTGGCGATGGGCCACGAGTGGCAGCCATACGACAGCTGGGTAAGATCCATGGACCTGCTGATCAACGAGGTCATCCCAAGACTGCCGACGCGCGGCTGAAAGGCTGAATATCCATGCAGGCAGGGGAGATCATAGTCGTGCAGCTACAGGCGGGGCCGCGTCTGGCGCGGCTCGTAGAGCTCGCTTCGGGCAGGGTTCGGATAGCGATAGGGCGCAATCGGGAGGCGCGCCTTCCGAGCAGCCGGGTTCTTCTGGAGACGGGGCTGTCGGCTGCGAGCTTCGAGGCGGTGGAGACGCTGAACAGGCAGGCGGTGGCGGTGGCGGACGAGGTGGACCTCGAAGAGGTGTGGGACGTGGTCTGCGACGAGGGTCAGCCGCTCACGCTCACGGACATCGGCGAGCTGTACTGGGGCGAGGAGCCTTCGCCTCAGCGCGCCGCAGGGCTGGTGCTGAACCTCTGGCGCGACGATCTCAGATTCGTCAGAGACGGCGATTACTACGTTCCCAAAAGCCGAGATACCGTCGCGGAGACGATCGAGCGGCGAGAGCGGGCGGCGCAGCGCGCGGCGGACACGTCCGCGCTTGCCGCAGCCGTTCGGTCTGGAAAGCTGCCCGACGCGCTGAGCCGGAATCAGTCCGAGATTCTCGATCAGGTCAGGGGCCTGGCAGTACACGGCGAAGACTACAAGGGCGTGAATCAGGTCAGGCGATTCCTAGAAGCTGCCGGCGCCGGAAGCCGCAACCCGCAGAGGGCGGCGTTCGATACGCTGGTGGGTCTGGGTCTGCTGGACGCGGACGCGCATCTCGCGCTCGAACGCGCCGAGATAAGCGCGGAGTTTCCGCAAGAGGCGCTGGAGGAAGCCGAGTCGGTGGAGCCGGCGCGGCTGCTGTCCGCCCCCGACCGCCTCGACCTGACCGAGCTTCTGACGCTCTCGATAGACGACGAAGACACTAGAGACCGAGACGACGCGCTCTCGATCGAGCGCGCGGCTGACGGCTCTTACCGAGTGGGCGTTCACATCACGGACGTGGGCGCGCTGATCGCTCAGGGATCTGCGCTGGACTCGGAGGCGGACAGGCGGATTTCGTCCCTGTATCTTCCGGAGACGACGATCCACATGCTGCCGCCCGCGCTGTCGGCGGACAAGGGCAGCCTGTCGGCAGGCGAACGGCGCGCCGCCGTGAGCGTCGTCATAGAGATGAGCGAGGAGGGCGAGGTCACAGGCCGGCAGGTCACGCCCTCGATCATCCAGAATCGCCACGCGCTCAGCTACACGGAGGCCGATGCTGCGATCTTCGACGACAGCCACCCGCTGCACAGCCCGCTCGCCGCGCTGCACGGGCTGGCAGTCACGCTGAGAGAGCGCCGAGAGTCCAGGGGGGCGCTCAGCATCGAGCGAGACGAGCTTTCCGTGAAGGTGGACGAGCGCGGAGGCATCGAGGTATCCACGCTGCCCCGCTCCGCTCCCGCGCGCAATCTGGTTCAGGAGTACATGGTGCTGTGCAACTGCCTGCTGGCAGAGTACTGCCGCGACAACGATCTGCCCGCTCCGTTCAGGTCTCAGGTGGTTCCCGACGTATCGGACATCACGGCTCGCGTGGCGGAGGGAGCGCTTCGCTGGTACATGATGGCGCGGCGGCTGTCCGCGGCGACGGTCAGCACCAAGCCCGGAGCGCACGGCGGGCTTGGCGTAGATGCGTACACGCAGGCGACTTCACCCCTTCGCCGCTATGCGGACCTCGTGGTACAGCGGCAGATATCACACCACTTGCGAACGGGCGAAACGCTGTACGACGCCGACGCCGTGACCTCCATAGCGCACCGGGCGGACGTTCAGACAAGGCAGATGTCGCGCATAGAGAACCAGCGCAGGCAGCACTTCTTCCTCAAGTGGCTGGACGAGCGGCGGGGAACGGTGGAGGACGAGGGAGGGGAGAGCGTACACGCCGCCACCGTGCTGGAGAACCCCCACAATCGCGCCGCCAACGTGGAGCTGATCGACTGGCCGTTCAGGTCACGCGCGGCGCTGCCCAACTCCATATCGGCAGGGGAGATCGTGAATCTGAGACTTCACGGAGTGGATCTGTGGCGGCGCACGGCGCAGTTCACGCTGGCACAGCCGCTTCTATCATAGCCGCCCATAGCCCATAGCCGCCCGCAATTGCGAAATCGACTCCCGCTGTAGTAAAGAGCGCGTGCGAGTTGCGTTGGCAGATGAAGAGAACCGCCCGCAATTGCGAAATCGACTCCCGCTGTAGTAAGCTGTGAATCTGAACCGAACAGAAGAGGGTTGCGCGGACGAATATGATCAGCTTTACGTGCATCGTTCAGGAGGGCCACGTTCCCGAGCAGATACGCCCCAAGCTCGCGTCCGAGCTGGCGCGTATCAGCACGTCCATCTTGGGCGGCGATCCGTCGGGCGTGGAGGTGGAGTTCACCGAGATACCCTACGGCTACGGCTTCAGGGGCGGCGAGCTGTCTACCACGTCCTCGGTGAGAGGGCTGATACCGCCGGGGTGCGAACAGGAGACCCGCGTACAGCTGATGCGCGCGATGTCGGACATGTGGATCGAGGTTACGGGGTGTTCAGTGGACGAGCTGACCGTCTCCGCGCGTGACCGTCAGTAGCTAGACCAGATTAGCGGAAGGACAGGAACAGATGCCATTCTATCGCTGCACAGTCCCAAACGACTCTATCGACTTCGAGAAGCGTCAGGCGGTCGCCAAGGCGTTCACGGACATCCACTGCGGCTCGACGGGCGCGCCGAGGCAGTTCGTGCAGGTGGCCTTCTTCGAAGAGGAGGACACGGACTATCCGACTCCATACTACATAGACGGAGGCAACAGGGCGGGACGCCCCGAGCAGGTCAGGGAGAAGCTCTTGGCCGACCTGAAACACGCATTCGGGGAGATCACAGGCGTACCCGCAGACCTCATCGACGGCAGGATCACCGAAGGCCGGGCGTCCTGGTCCATGGAGGGCGGTCAGGTGCTGCCCGAGCCGGGCGAAGAGGGCGCGGAGTGGTACGAGGACGCGGCAGCCAACTAGCGCCGCCAGCGGCATGTCTCATATGGACAGACTCGGGATCCCTTGGCTATAATTGGTAATAGTATCCGAAGTGAGCGAAGTGTGAGACGGGCGGCATCCGTGTTCCGCCCATGTCATGCCGAGGTGGTGGAATTGGTAGACACGCAGCGTTGAGGGCGCTGTGGCCTAACAGGCTGTGGGAGTTCGAGTCTCCCCCTCGGCACCAATCTTCTCATCGGACAAGAGAGTTTGTCAGGGCGACGTAGCCAAGTGGTCTAAGGCGGGGGTCTGCAAAACCCCTATTCGGCGGTTCGAATCCGCCCGTCGCCTCCAAGAATCTACGAGGGCCTCCGGAACATACCGGAGGCCCTTCTCTGTGTATGACCAGAATTGTCCACTGAGCGGAAAACGGCTTCCACCCACGAGACCAGAAGGCCGGCTGGTCTGATCCCAAGCAGCTTCTCGCTGCTGCTGGCAGTTCTGTGGGGAGGCAACAACGTCAGCATCAAGGCGGCGCTGGACTACGGCTCGCCGCTTCAGATCGGCTGGATGCGCTTCGTCCTCGGCGGCATCGTGACGCTGATCTACATGCTCGCCAATCGAGAGTCGTTCGGTATCGCCAGGCACGAGATCAGGCCGCTGCTCACTCTCGGCGTTCTGTTCTCCGCTCAGCTGGTGCTGATGAACGTTGGGCAGGACCTCACCACCGCCGGACACGGAATCGCGCTCGCCTCCACAATGCCGATCTGGACTGCCACCATCGCGCAGCTGCTCATACCCGCGGAGCGGCTCACCCGCTGGAAGGTCCTCGCCATGGCGCTCTCCTACATGGGGGTGCTGGTGGTCGTACTCGGAGATACCGGCGTCGGCACAGAGGGAGTGACCATACTTGGAGACGCGCTCAGCCTGCTCTCCGCCATGCTCTTGGGACATCGCATCATCCTGATATCCAACTTTTCCCAGAACGTGACCGAAGGCAAGCTGATGCTGGGGCAGCTGGCGGTCGGAACTGCGCTTCTGCTCGCCGGAAGCTACGTCTTCGAGAGTCCGGTGTACAGCGTAGAGGGGCGCTTCTGGCTCGCTCTCGCCTATCAAGGGGTGGTCATAGCCGGTTTCGGGTTCCTGAGCAGCGCTTGGCTGGTGAAGCGCTACCTGCCCTCGACCATCTCGTTCTTCTACTTCGCGCAGCCAGTGGCGGGCGTGGCTCTGGCGTGGCTGATACTGGGCGAAGATCCCGGGCGCGGTCTCATCGCGGGAGTCGCGCTGCTCTGCACCGGCGCGCTGGCGTATGGCGCAGAGTCCTACATCGCATCACGGGCGCAAGCCACAGAGGGCTGAACGCGAGTCTCCGAGTATTCTCAGCGACTCGCCTGCACGTCTGGCTGAACAGGGGAGCGATACGCCTGACGCGGCGCCGGCGCGGTGATGCACCTGTGATGACGAGCGCGGCTACATGTTTTCGGTCATCTCCCACCACTCCCACCACTCGTAGAAGTGGTTCAGGGGGCCGTGTCCTCTGCCCATTGGGAAGTTGGTTCGTATCGAGGCAGTCACGTAGCGCTTGGCTTGGCGAACCGCGCTCGGCAGGTCGAAGCCCTTCGCCAAGCCCGCGGCGACTGCGGAGGCGAACGTGCAGCCCGTGCCGTGGGTATTGTCCGTGGCGATGCGCTCCGAGCTGAACTCCAAGAACTCCGAGCCATCGTACAGGATGTCGGTTGCGGGCCCCTCCAGATGGCCGCCCTTGACGACGGCGCTGTCTGCCCCGATTTCGTCCACGAGCGCCCTCGCCGCCCTTCTGGCATCCTCGACCGAGTCTATCTCGATGCCGGTGAGCGTCTCCGCCTCCGGCGCGTTCGGAGTGACGACCGTTGCCATAGGGATGAGCGCGGAGCGCAGGGCGTCCACCGCGTCCTCTCTCAGCAGGCGGTCGCCGCCCTTGGCGACCATAACCGGATCCACGACCAGAGGCGTCATGCCGAGCGCAGCCAGCTTGTACGCGACGGCGTGGATGATCTCGGAGCTGGACAGCATACCCGTCTTGACCGCGTCCGCGCCTATGTCGGAGACGATGGCGTCTATCTGCGATTCGATTAGCGAGGTGGGCAGCTCCAGCGCGTCCGTGACCCCAAGCGTGTTCTGCGCGGTGATGGCGGTGATGGCGGACGCGCCATACACGCCGAGCGCGGCGAAGGTCTTGAGGTCTGCCTGTATTCCCGCGCCGCCGCCCGAATCCGAGCCGGCAACCGTCATTGCGCGCGGCACTCGTATCTTCGTCACTGCTCTACCTCCCCGAGCGCGGCCGGCCCTGTCTGCGCGCGGCCTCGCCGCTCTTTCTGGCGATGATATTCTGAAGCCTGCGGACGCTCGCGCCCGACACGCCCATCTTTCTACGCTTGCGCCGTCTGCGCTCGCGCCGCTCGCCTCTCGTTCGCGGTTCTTCGTTCATGGCAGCGCCCAGCCTGTGGCGGCGCTCTCTAGGAGCCGTCCGGCCAAGGGTCTGCGCTGTACGCCGCTTCCCAGAACAGGAACTCGTAGCGCAGCGCGGTATGGAATGCGCGATCTACGGCGGGGCGCAGGCGTCCGAGCTCTGACGAGTCTATGAAGCTCTCGCACCACGCCACGAAGTCGCCCAGCACGGCGGGGCCGTGCAGGTCCATCCACTCGCGATATATCGGATTGGATGGACGCTTGCCCTGCGCGAGCAGCCGCGTTCCCCAGTCCAGATACGTCCCCTCGGTGACGTAGCAGACGGTCACGATCTCCTCGAAGCTGCCTTCGAGACCGGTGCGGACTAGGAAGTCTCCGAACCCCTGCGTCACAGGCGAGGCGCTGACGGCGGAGTACTCCTCCTCCGAAGCGCCCAGAATCTCGAACACGCGCTTGAAGAAGGCGTCTTCGGCTGCGGATTGGGGGTCTAGTATCGCGGACAGGAACGAGTGGATATGGCTTGCCGCCTCGAAGTTGGGCGCTTTGGCTACTCCCATGCTCATCATCGCCACCAGATCGTTGACGAAGACGTAATCCTGAAGGAAGTACCGCCTCGCGCGCTCGACCGACAGCGTATCGTCCCCCATCTCCACCACGAACGGATGGTGAGTCATCTTCTGCCAGAGTTCGGCATGTCTGGACTTCAGCCCTTGCGTAGTCGTCATTCGCGCCCTCCCGGTTTGGATTAGTTGCCCAGATCGGCGCGATACGCCGCTGACGCATCCAGAGACTGCTTCAGCATGTCGTTGTCCTTCATCCACTGCGCGAATCCGTTCCAGCGCTCGGGCTGCTGCGTTCCGAATCCGCCGCCCGAGGGGAGCTGCCACAGCGAAACTAGCAGGTCGGCCCCCGGCCTGTCTATCGCCTCGTCTATCTCGCCTTCGTTCTCAGCCACCAGCACGTCTACGCCGGCCTGCGGATCGCTTACAGCCTCCTCGTAGCCCTTCCTCACAGCGCGGATGAAGCGCTCCGCCACATCTTCGTTCTCGGCTAGATACTCCTCGCTGGTGACGAGAACCAGCTCGTAGTAGTCTGGAACGCCCCACTCCTCCATGCGCATCACGTTGACGGGGTAGCCCAGATTCTCCATGTGGATGCTCTCGTGAGTCCAGTACGCGCCCACCACCGCATCGACCTTCTCGCCGATGAGGGACTCGGATATGTTCCAGCCGATGTTGACCAGCTCCACGTCTTCCAGACCGCTCAAGCCGTCCGCCTTGAGCATGGTTTCCAGAAGCGGCTCGTTGGTCGGGATGCCCGGGTATCCTACCTTCTTGCCTGCGAGCTGACCGGGACGCTCTATCCCCGAAGCCTCGAGGGTCATTAGCGAGTTTAGCGGATGCTGGACTACGCCGAGTATGGAGACGACGGGAACGCCTTCGTTCCGCGCCAGCAGAACGTCTGGCTGGTAGCTCATGCCGAAGTCGTCGCTGCCTGCGCCCACAGTCTGAAGCACGGTGGAAGGGTCGGATGGCGTGTACATCGCAACATCGAGGCCTTCCTCTGCGAAGTAGCCCTTCTGCTGGGCGATGTACAGGCCGAGGTGGTTGGCGTTGGGGTACCAGTCCAGAGCCAGCTTGACGGGTATCTTCTCATCCTGCCCCTGGGCGCACGCCCCCGCTGCCAGCGCGAGCGCTGCCAGCGAGACGAGCGCGAGAATCCTGATCGCTGTCGTGTTCATCGGTTCTGGTCTCTCCTTGCATTCGGGGCGCGTTTGCCCACTCTATATCTCGTTTGCCCGTTGTCCCCTAGTGGCGCGCCACCACGGGATGGCGAGCCGCTCCACGGCTCCGACCGTGGCGAACAGCCCGACTCCGAGCGCGGACAGAATCGCTATCGCCGCGAACACCCGCTCGGTCAGAAACTGCGGCTTGGAGCGCAGCATCAGGTAGCCCAGCCCCTCGCTCGATCCGACCCACTCGCCTATGACTGCGCCGATGACGCTGACGGCGACGGCGACTCGCGCGCCGCTGAACAGATACGGCAGCGAGGTCGGCGCCTGCGCCTTGAAGAACACCTGCCATCGGCTCGCGCCGAGCGTTCGCATCATGCTGACCATGTCGCGGTCGACGGATTTGAGGCCGTCGACCATGTTGACCACTATCGGGAAGAAGCTGATGAGCGCGACTACTATGACCTTCGGCGCAAGCCCGTATCCCACCCATATCAGCAGCATGGGCGCGATCACGATGATGGGGATTGTCTGGGAGGCTATGACGAACGGGTAGATGGCGCGTTCGAGGGTGCGAGACAGGCCGATGGCCGCTGCCAAGCCGACTCCGCAGGCGAGTGCCAAGCCGAAGCCGACCACGATCTCGGAGAGGGTGGCGCGGGTGTGCGTCCACAGCAGCGAAGCGTCTTGGTACAGTGCGATGCCGATGTCCGAGGGCGCCGGCAGCAGCCACGTCTGGACGTCCAGCGCCCATACTAGAGCCTCCCATATCGCCAGTATGCCGAGCGCTATGGCGAGCGCGGGCAGCCAGCGGCGCGCTCGCTCGTCCGCGGCCTCGATCCAGCGCCGCTTGGTCGAAGGCGCGGCGCGTCTGCTCATCTCAGCGCTCATACGGCGATCTCATGCGCGTGCGCATCCTCTCTGATCGAGGTCAGCAGCGCAGACTTCAGATCCACGAATCGGGGCGTCGTCACCATGTCCGCGCTTCTCGGCCGCGCGATGTCTATTCGCTGGACCGTCTTCATGGAGCCGGGGCGCGCGGTCATGACGTACACTCTGTCGGAGAGCAGAATCGCCTCGTCCACATCGTGGGTGACGAGGACGATGGTCTTGTTCATAGACTCCCAAAGCCCGGTGAGCCAGCGATGTATCTGACTTCTGCTGAGGGCGTCGAGCGCGCCGAACGGCTCGTCCAGAAGGAAGACGTCTTGGCCGGCGAGGACGGTTCTGAGGAATGCCGCGCGCTGGCGCATACCGCCGGACAGCTCGTGCGGATAGGAGGCTTCGAAGCCGTCCAGCCCGAACCTGCCCAGATGCTCGCTCGCCCTCGATACTGCCTCGCGCCGCGAGACTCCCTGAATCTCCAAGCCGAGAACCGCGTTGTCCAGCACGCTGCGCCAGGGCATGAGCAGGTCTTTCTGCTGCATGTATCCGACCGAGCCGAGCCGAGCCGAGCCTGCGCGTCCATGCAAAGAAAGGACGCCCGATGTCGGACTGTCCAACCCTGCGATGATGTTGAGGAGTGTACTCTTGCCGCATCCGGACGGCCCTATTATGCTGACGAACTCCCCGTCATTGGCGTGAAAATCCACCCCGCGCAGCACGTCCAGCGGCCGCCCTTCGAGCGTGAGGGTCTTGGAAAGCCCAATGGTCTGAATCGCGTATCTCATACGCGCCTCCCCGACAGCTTCGGGGAGCGCCCCCTCGTCCTTTTGTCAACTGTCTGCACAGAACGCAAAAACAGCCGCCCACCTGTCTGATGAGCGGCTGCGAGCCGTATGCGGACTTTGCCACGGTCCCTACGCTGGCATTACCCAGATCAGGTTCTTAGGGGTCGACAGCTTCTTGGCTGCCCTCTCAGCCTGGCTTCCCAAGCTCCCCCAGGGCGTCTATTTGGATTTCGGCAAGTTTAGCCTGACGGTGGCTATATGTCAAACGGAGCTGCGGAGATCAGGGTTGTACAATCCCGATTCGAGAGATGCGGCAGACTGGTGTATCCGAGCCTGTTGCTTTGGTGTGATACAATCTGGCTCGGATCGCTCCGGGCTGGATCCGGACGGATGCCAGAGTACATCGACCAGGAAGAGATATGAACTCCCGTAGTTACGACATAGCCATCATCGGAGGCGGCATAATAGGCCTCGCAACCGCGATGCGGCTTACTCAGGAACATCCCGACCAGAGGGTCGCCGTCATCGAGAAAGAGTCGGTGATCGCCCAGCATCAGACCGGACACAACTCCGGCGTCATCCACGCGGGCATCTACTACGCTCCAGGCTCCCAGAAGGCTAACTTCTGCTCAACTGGGGGAAAGCTGCTGCGCGACTTCTGCGACGAGCGCGGCATCGAGTACGAGATGTGCGGCAAGCTGATAGTCGCCATAGACGACTCAGAGGTTCCCGGCCTCGAAGAGCTGCACCGCCGCGGCACGGCCAACGGCGCCGAGGGCTTGGAGCTGATCGGGCCCGAGGAGCTGCGCGAACACGAGCCTCATGTTGCCGGAGTCAAGGCGATCTGGTCTCCGAATACCGGGATCATAGACTTCGTCAGAGTATCGGAGGCGTACTCGACAGAGATGCGAGAGTCTGGGGGCGACCTGATCACGGACGCGGAGGTGCGGGCCATCTCGACGAGTAACGGCGACATGCGCGTCGAGACGACGGCCGGCGACTTCTCCGCGAACAACGTCATCAACTGCGCGGGACTGCACGCCGACGCGGTGGCGCGGATGATGGGCGTGGATACAGGCGTGCGCATCGTACCGTTCAGGGGAGAGTACTTCTCTCTCAAGCCAGAAAGCGCGCGCCTCGTAAACGGCCTGATCTACCCCGTTCCAGACCCTTCCCTTCCCTTCCTTGGAGTCCATTTCACCAAGCGCATAAACGGATCCGTAGAGGCGGGGCCGAACGCGGTGCTGGCGCTGAAGCGCGAGGGATACTCCAAGACGAGCTTCGACTTCGGAGACGCATGGGGAACGCTGGCGTACCCCGGCTTCTGGCGAATGTCTATGAAGTTCTGGAAGACGGGCGCGAGCGAACAGTATAGATCCATTGTGAAGTCCGCGTTCGTCAAGTCGCTTCAGACACTGGTGCCGGAGATCACCGGGGACGACCTTCACGCGCCCGGCGCAGGAGTGCGCGCTCAGGCGGTCGACCGCAGCGGCGCGCTGCTGCAAGACTTCAGCATTGCAGAGACGAAAGGCGCGATCCACGTTCTGAACGCGCCATCCCCGGGCGCCACCTCGTCCCTGTCCATCAGCAGGTACATAGTGGACTTGGCGAAGGAGTCTTTTGGGCTGGGGGCGTAGACGCGGGCAGGCTGCCAGACGGGAGTTCGGGCTACCGGGGCGCTAGGTCTTTGCGCGTCAGCCGGTGCCAGTGTACAGCCCCAGAGTCGATCGTCTCTTTGACCGTATCGTCCACATCGTAGCCGCAGACGGCGGGGAGGGCGTCGCGCCCCGTGACTCTGGTTAGGATCTCCGCGTTTCGGATTGCGCGTCTTGTATCTCGCCCGTTGATGACATAGGAAGCCTCCACCGCGATGCAGCTATCGCGTCCCTCGTCATCGGAGACTTCGATTATCATGTCGGCGTCTCTGAAGCTGCGAAGCGCGTCCCTGCCCAGATCCTGAACTGTGGAGGACGTGCCGATTCGATATATCTCTCCGAGACTCATCACTTTCGCCGAGACGAACCCCATCTCCAGCGCAATGACCTCGTAGTGTCGCTCGGACACGGTCGAGACATGCGCGCCTTTGAGCACCCCAACGTCATCGAGCAGTCTGTCGAATCTCTCTTCGAGACGTCCCTGTCTCTCTTCAAGCCCACCCTGCTTCTCTTCGAGCCCACCCTGTCTCTCTTCAAGACGTCTTTGGCCATCTTCGAGTGTGTTCAAGCGGCTGTTGGTTTGGGCTGCGAACCGATTGAAGTTTTCGACGTGTCGATCGAAGTTCTCGACATGCTGATCGAAGCGCGCCGGCAGACGCATCAACTCGTCCGTGAGAATCAGGCTGCGGATTCTATCCAGCCAAACCGGGTTCTCCTCGAGGATGCGGATTAGGTCTTCGACTGTGTTTATAGTAGCCATGCTATAATCTATTGCGTCAATTGTACCTGATGGTATGGGCGTCTGTGAATCGGTTCCTAGGAGGGCTTCTATGAAACTATGTTACGCATTTCGACGAGGGACATTCTATCCGTTCATGGCCGGGGCGGCGTGGGACATCCCTCGAGATCCGAAGACCCGAACCGAGTATCTCGGCAAGGTCAACGATATCGGATTCGACGGCATCGAGCTTGGCTTCGATGCGTTTGGCGGATTCGAAGCTACGGAGGAGCGCGCCAGTGAGTTCCAGGCGGTTCTCAAAGACGCTGGGGCGCCATGTGTGGCGATTCGCGCAGGCGGCGGCCTGTGCCAGCCGAACGTGGCGGCGGAGAACAGACAGAAGCTGGAGAAAGCCGTAGAGATAGCGGGCTGGATCGGCGTAGGCGTGGTGAACACCGCGCTGGGAAGTCCGCCAAGGGACGCCACACTGGACACCGGACCAAGCGGCGAGCGCTCATCACACGGGTCGAGCGCGCTGGCGACTGAGGAGGACTTCATCAGGACGGCGCAAGCCCTGCGCGAGGTCGGAAACCAAGCAGGCGCTATCGGCGCGGACATCACTATAGAGGTTCACCAACACTCCATCGCGGACAACTCATGGTCGACGCTTCACCTGCTGGAGCTGACCGACAGCGACCACGTATTCGCAAACCCTGACCTCGGCAACGTGCTGTGGACATACGAGGAGCCGGAGGAGACGACAGAAGAGTGCATCACCGCGCTGGCGGCACACTCGAAATACTGGCACTGCAAGAGTCTCCAGCGCCTTCACATTCCAGAGCTGAGCCACTCGTATTTCATAAGAACCGCCCTGCCGGATGGAGACATCGACTACAGGTTCGCGCTGTCTGCCATGCACGAGGCCGGATACGACGGATATTTCGCTCTCGAAGGCACCAACACGGGAGATCAGCTTCATAAAGACAAGCGCAGCGTCGACTATGTGAAGGGAATCCTCGCCGAGCTGGAGGACTAGACTTCCCCTTGATGCCACGACGGGCGGCCGCAATGGAACAGGTCGCCATCACGCGACGGGGAACCTGTATCGCTATCGCAGGCGAGCCGGCTTCCCCGTGCGCGCGTGACGAACGGAGAGACGCTCGTACAGGTCGAACCTCGCTCCAATTTGGGCAAATCGTGAACCGCCCACACAGAGCATTCGGCTGGCGCACCTGTCAAAATGATACAGATTTTGCGACTTTTCACGACTATGTGAAACTTGACACAATATCAGAAGGTCTCCTAGAATCGTTGAAATTTGCGGGATATCTGTGCCTGTTGTCGCCGAGAGGTTGGGAGTGGAGCTCAACGTTTCACAGTTGCTGATGGAACCAAGCGGCTCCAGCCGTGAGTACGAGCTTGACGAGGAGTCGTTCGAGCTCGTCGAGAGCTTTGGCAAGAACAGGATCCACGGCGCCGTCAACCTGCTCAGAACCAACAAGAGCATCTGGGTCAGCGCCGGGCTGCACTCGACGCTGGATTCGGAATGCGGCCGCTGCCTCACCCCTTACAGCCACCCCATATTCCTACAGGTGGAGGAGGAGTACATCCCCACGCTCAATCCGCTGACGGGCGCTCGCGTCACGCCGCCCTCAGATGACAGTGACTACTACCTGATAGATGAGAACCATACGCTCGATCTAACTGAAGTGGCTAGGGAGTACGCTATCATGGCGCTTCCGATGAAGCCGCTATGCAGCCAGGAGTGTTCCGGACTGTGTTCGACTTGCGGCTCGAACCTCAATCACACTCGCTGCGCGTGCGAAGCCCCCGTGGATCCGCGCTGGGGGCCGCTGCTCGAACTGATGTCCGGGGCGACCGAGACCAATTAGCCTGGGAGCGACGATCTACATGCCACCACTTCCCAAGAAAAAGCACTCGAAGAAACGAAAGGGCGGACGCTCCGCGCATTCAGCGATAAAGGGCGTGTCTCTATCCAAATGTCCACAGTGCCAGCAGGCCAGGATGCCCCATCGAGTTTGCGCGAGCTGCGGCTACTACAACGGCCGCGAAGTCATATTCCAAGACGCCGCGCTAACCTAGCACGCTGAAGCGGAACCCCAGCCACCCACTTGGAGCATTGCAATATGACGCTTACATTCAAGACTGAGTCCCATGGCCCCGAAGTCGCATATCTGTTCCCCGGACAGGGCGCGCAAGCCGTAGGCATGGGAAAGGAGCTGTACGACAGCTCACCAGCCGCCAGAGAGGTGTTCGAGGAGATAGACGATGCCCTCGGCAGATCGCTGACGAAGATGATGTTCGAGGGACCCGAGGACGATCTCAGGCAGACCGTCAACGCCCAGCCCGGAATCTTGGCCGTCAGCCTCGCATGTGTGAAGGCGATGGAGCAGGAGCTCGGCGCGCAAGACATGCCCAATCCCGTAGTCATGGCCGGACACAGCCTAGGCGAGTACACCGCTCTCGCGGTGGGCGGAGTACTCGCAATCGACGACACTGCCCTGCTGGTGCAGGAGCGCGGCCGGCTGATGCAGGAGGCATGCGACGAAAACCCGGGGACGATGGCTGCCATAATCGGCCTCGACCAAGTGGCGCTTCAGGAGGTCGCAAGAGAGACCGGCATCTGGATATCCAATGTCAACACGGGCGAGCAGATCGTGATTAGCGGCGAGCGAATGGCAGTGGCCAGGGCCATGGACCTGTGCGAGGCGAGAGGCGCTAAAAAGGCCATCGGACTGAGAGTCGGCGGCGCCTTCCACTCCGGCCTGATGGAACCCGCCAGGGCGGGCCTTATCGAGGCTATAGATCGGATGCGGTTCAGCGACTCCCGCGTCCCGATAATCGCCAACTGCACCGGCGCACCGGTGACCGCCGCCGAAGATATCAAGAGCGAGCTTCTGGCGCAGGTGTGCGCAACCGTCCAGTGGAAAGACACCATCGACTATATGGTCGGCTCCGGCGTCGACAGCTTCTTGGAGATCGGACCCGGGCGCGCGCTCGCGGGTATGGTCAAGCGCATCAATCGCCGAGCCAACATATCCAACGTCGCCGACTTGGATTCGATAATCAGCCTGCGGAGGAACTAGCCAGACTTATCCTCCCGCGTCGGCATCTCACTCGAACCGCGCCGATGCGCGCCGGATAAGGTCCCACAATGGCCCGCCAACACAGCGCACCCACCTCTAGGCGCATGACGCGCGTTGCCGTCTTGCAGACGCTCTGCGAGATCGACTCGGTCGATCATGCGCTCGATGAGGTCTTGCGCCAGAAGCGGGAGACTCGGCATCTCTCGGAAGCCGCCGCTGCGTTCATGGCTCAGCTGAGCGCAGGCGTGCTTGAAAATATCCGCGGAATAGATAGTATAATCATGGAGTTCGCGCCAAGCTGGCCAATCTCGCAGATGGCGATAGTCGATCGCAACCTGCTGAGAATGGCGATATACGAGATATCCATCTGGGGTGAGACCCCCCCAAGGGTGGCGATCAACGAGGCTGTCGAGCTGGCCAAGGCGTTCGGCTCCGAGAGCTCGCCCAGGTTCGTGAACGGCGTGCTTGGCTCGGTGATGAAGAGAGAAGCCAAGCACCGAGCTTTGTCGGAGACTGGCGAAGACCCCGAATCCGTCGATCCGAATTTCCAATCTCGAAGACCCCCTGCTGACACGGAGGTATGGTAAGTGGCAACTTTAATGGAGCGAGTACAGGAAGTGGTGGCCGAAAAGCTCAGCGTAGATGAGTCCGAGGTCGTCGCCGACGCCTCGTTCACCGAAGACCTCAACGCGGACTCCCTCGACCTTGTGGAGCTTATCATGGCTTTCGAGGAGGAGTTCTCGACCGACGAGGTCACGCTGGAGATATCGGACGAGGACGCCGAGGGCATCCAGACCGTCCAGCAGGCGGTCGATTATCTGAATGCCAACGGCGTGGGGGACGACTAAGCTCGATACCGAGCGCCGCCTCGGCCCCTGCAAGATACGCCAGCCCAGGCAGGTCGATGCGGCCTGCCTGTTGGGTATCGCGCTGTCCAGATTCCCCACCCGCGCGGGGTCTGCGGCGCGGCTGTGATTCCCCAATGAACCGCTCCAATATTTTCATCACCGGATTCTCCGGCACAGGCAAGACCACAACCGGCCGCGAGGCGGCGCGGCTGCTCGGATGGTCATTCGTCGACACCGATGACGAAATCGTGGCGTCCGAGGGCATGGCTATAGAAGACATCTTCAGCCGCAGGGGTGAGGATGAGTTCCGAAGGGTAGAGCGGGAGACGCTGGCAAGAGTCGCGCGCGGATGCCGTCAAGTCGTATCCACTGGCGGCGGAGTCATCATGGACGAGCGCAGCCGCTCCGTGATGGATGCCAACGGCGTGGTCGTTCTGCTCGAAGCGAGGCCCGAAACCCTGCTGAGCCGCCTGCGTATTCAGCAGGCAGAGGAGGGTGAAGACATGGCGGCGCGTCCGATGCTGGAGTCGGACGACCTCCACGAGCGCATCCATTCCTTGAAGGCTCTCAGACAGTTCAACTATACTCTGGCCCACTGGACGGTACACACGGACTTCCTCACGCCGTTGGAAGCGGCGGTGGAAGCGGTTCGGGGGTTCGAGATGGTCAACGCCCGCAGGGGAGCGTCAGCATGAGTCGGGATCCGGATCTGGCAGCCGAGGTGCGCGCGTCCTCCGGCGACTACCCTCTATGGGTCGGGTGGAACATAATCGAGGAGCTCGGGGAACGAGTTCGGCGCGTCCTCGATCCGCCCGTCGCGTACATAATCACAGACGACGGCGTGCAGAGCCAAGCGCGGCGAGCGCAATCGTCAATGGAGAGGGCCGGCGTACCCACTCACCTGTTCATAGTCCCATCGGGGGAGAGGAGCAAGACCCTCGCCACCGCCGAGCATATCTACACGTGGCTGGCCGGGCTGAAGGCAGAGCGAGGCCACCTGATCCTGGCGGTGGGCGGCGGAGTGGTGGGCGATCTAGCCGGGTTCGCAGCGGCGACGTACCTGCGGGGAATACCGTTCGCCCAAGTTCCCACGAGCCTTCTCGCCATGATGGACGCCGCTATCGGCGGCAAGACGGCGGTCGATCTGCCGCACGGCAAGAACCTAGTGGGGGCGTTCTATCAGCCTAAATTCGTGCTTGCGGACGTCTCCACGCTCCAGACGCTGCCAGATCGGGAGCTGCGCTCCGGGTGGGCGGAGGCGATCAAGCACGGGCTGATCATGGACGAAGATCTGCTCCGCACCTTCGAGACCCTTCCCGACGAGATACAGTCGCTGGAGCCGGAGATCGCCACGGACGTCATACGGCGCAGCGTGGCGATCAAGGCGGACGTGGTATCGCAAGACGAGCGTGAGACGCTCGGAATTCGCGTCTTGCTCAACTATGGCCACACCATAGGACACGGCATAGAGGCCGCCACCGAATACGGCCAGTATCTTCACGGCGAGGCCGTGAGCATAGGCATGATGGGCGCGGCGGACATCGGCGCGGGCATGGGCATGATGTCTGCGGAGGAGGTCGAGCGGCAGCGCTCCGTCCTCTGCGCCTACGGGCTGCCCCTAGATGCCAGAGGCGTCGATCCGAGACGTGTCTCGGAGGCGATGAGGTCCGACAAGAAGACGGCGAGCGGCTCCATCCGCTGGGTGCTGCTGGACGGGATCGGCAGCGCGACTACGCGAAACGACGTGCCCGTCGAGCTGGTAGACAAAGCTCTGCGCGGTCTTATGGGCTGAACGCCCGTCCGGAGGGCCGTTGGAATATCTGAACTGGATGCTGATGGCCCTCATAGGCGTCGGATCGGGCGCGTATGGAGTCTTGGTGGGCGCGGGCGGCGGCTTCATACTCAGCCCCGTTCTTCTGATGATGTCAGACTCGGAGCCGGAGACCATCGCGGGGACGGTGCTGGCGACCACCGCGCTCAACAGCATCCCGGTTGCGCTGGCTTACCGCAGAATGGGCGTGGTCGATCAGCGCAGCGGGCTGCTGTTCGCGGCAGCGGCGGCGCCGGGCGCGGTCATCGGCGCGCTGGGAGTGGGCGCGGTTGCCCCTGAGCTGTTCAGGACGGCTTTCGGGACGCTTCTCGTCTTGCTCGCGCTCCAGCTCGCGCTCAGGCCGACCGTGCCGGAAGCGGTCAGCTCTGGGAGTCCTCGACACCTGATCGCGGCGACCGTCAGGAAGAGGCGCATCCAGAGCCGAGACGGCAGGGAGTATGCCTACGAGTTCAACGAGGCGCTGGCGGCTTCCTTCAACGTGGCGCTGGGCTTCATATCCAGCTTCTTCGGCGTGGGCGGCGGCTTTCTCAGAACCCCGATACTGGTGATGGCGTTCGGCTTCCCGGTGCGGATCGCGGCTGCCACTTCGGTCTTTGCGCTGGCTGGATACGGCAGCATCGGAGCGATAACCCACGGGGCGCTGGGTCACATCGAGTGGTTTCCGACGCTGCTGTTCGCCGGCGCTGGGCTGGTGGCTGGCGGCCAGATCGGAGCGCGGATTTCGGGGCGGATTGGGGGAATCTGGGTGATGCGGATGCTTCTGGCTATCGTGCTGATTCTGGGCGTTCGCCTAATCTGGCAGGGAGTATGGGGCTGAACGACAGGGTCAAGGCGATGCGCTGATCCGTCCCCGCTCGTCGGCGGACAGCAGGGAGTGGAACGAGTATCCTCTGCGCCTAATCTCGTCGCTGCCGCCTTCGTTTCTGTCCAGAATCACCAAGACCTCGACCACCTCGTACCCGGCTGACTCCACGGCGTCTATGGCGTGAAACAGGCTTGCCCCGCTGGTGCAGGCGTCATCCACCACGGCAACGGGCGCGTTCGGACCAAGCCCGTCCATCGGCCCCTCGATGGCGCGGCGGCCGCCATGCCCCTTCGTCTCAGCGCGCACTATCAGGCCGGGGATCGGATGTCCTTCCAGATGGCTGACGACCGACACGGTGGAGACGATGGGGTCAGCGCCGAGCGTAGGGCCTGCGACTGCGCGCGCGCCGCTCTCTTTCAGAATCGGCAGAAGCGCCTTCGCCACCAGATAGCCGCCCTCCGGGTCGAGAGACAGGACGCGCCCATCGAAGTAGTAGCTGCTGGTTCCTCCAGCGGAGAGCCGGAATTCACCGAACAGCAGCGCGCCCTTCCGCTTGGACAGATCCAATATCCGCTCTGCTATTGAATTGGGCATGTGACTCCTCGATGGAACGCTGCTTATAAGCGTCTCTGCTGTAAGGATACGACAACGAGCAAAGCAGTCTCGCCCAGCGCGCGCCACGCCACGGCGGGCGAACGGCGGGGAAGTTTCCGATGCAATATTGGCATGGCTGTTTTTCGCATAAGCCCTACTTGGGATATGGGAGAAGGAATCAGTCTCCGGTCGATGTCTCGCTTTCGCGCCGACCGGCCGCAGCCTGCTCGCGCTCGACTGTCCGCAGACGCGAGTCCAGATCGAGGCGCGACTCCAAGCTCTCACGGAGATTCCTGAACTCCGCTCTCATCTCCGCTCTCATCTCAGCGCCCTGCGCTCTCATCTCAGCGCCCTGCGCTTCTATCTTGGCGTCGAGCTTGCCGTTCTGAGAGTGCATCTGCCACATGAGAGCGAAGAACGCGATCAGGATAGCGGCTACTACGATCAACTCTCCTGGTTCCATATGCCATGCCCCTTTTTATCATACACCGCACGCGGGACGGTCGCAGCCCCACTTGGGAAGTGGAATCAGTCTCCGGTCGATGTCTCGCTTTCGCGCCGAGCGGACGCAGCCTGCTCGCGCTCGACTGTCCGCAGACGAGAGTCAAGATCGAGGCGGGATTCCAAGCTCTCACGTAGGCTCCTGAACTCCGCTCTCATCTCCGCTCTCATCTCCTCGTCCTGCGCTCTCATCTCAACGCTCAGCGCTCTCATCGCTGCGCCCTGCGCTTCTATCTTGGCGTCGAGCTTGCCGTTCTGAGAGTGCATCTGCCACATGAGAGCGAAGAACGCGATCAGGATAGCGGCTACTGCGATCAACTCTCCTGGTTCCATATGCCATGCCCCTCTTTATCATACACCGCACACGGGACGGTCACAGCCCCACTTGGGAAGTGGAATCAGTCTTCGGTCGAGGTCTCGCTTGCGCGCCTACCGGACGCAGCCTGCTCGCGCTCGACTGTCCGCAGACGAGAGTCGAGGTCGAGGCGGGTCTCCAAGCTCTCACGGAGGCTCCGGAACTCCGCTCTCATCTCTGCGCCCTGCGCTTCTATCTTGGCGTCGAGCTTGCGGTTCTGAGACCTCATCTGATACATGAGAACGAAGAACACGATCAGGATAGGAGCTAAGGACGCGATCCGGATAGTGGCTGCTACGATCAACTCCCATGGTCCCATAATGCCATACCCCTTTTATCACCGCTTTTCATACACCGCACGCGGGACGGTCACAGCCCCACTTGGAAGATGAGTGAGGAATCAGTCTTTGGTCGATGTCTCGCTTTCGCGCCTACCGGACGCAGCCTGCTCGCGCTCGACTGCCCGCAGACGAGAGTCCAGATCGAGGCGGGATTCCAAGCTCTCACGGAGGCTCCGGAACTCCGCTCTCATCTCTGCGCTCTGCGCTCTCATCTCTGCGCTCTGCGCTTCGATCTTGACGCCCTGCGCTTCTATCTTGGCGTCGAGCTTGCCGTTCTGAGAGTGCATCTGCCACATGAGAGCGAAGAACGCGATCAGGATAGCGGCTACTGCGATCAACTCTCCTGGTTCCATATGCCATACCTCCTCACGTGGGATCGAGCGACGCCAACCGAGTGGAAGCGCAACTCGACGCCGCGAAGACCAAGTACGAGCTAATTATAGCAACAAGGAGGAAAAGCGGAAGTGGTCTGGGACGCTTATGTACGGCGACGCGCGCTCACGGCCAGCGCACCTTGCCATCCTCGTATATCTCCTCCATGAACTCGTTCGTGAACGCTTCTCGAACGTCCACAGGCGCAGAGAGCGCTTCGTATTTCACGAGCGAGTCGTGGAACGCCTGCCACTGCTCGGCTGTCATCCAGCCCAGCCCGCTGCGCTCGGTCTCCGCTGATACGGCGTCCGCCAGCTCAGCCGACAGCATGAAGCGCATATGCTCGCGGTCTTCGTTCTCGGCGTACTTCAGAACTATGTCCAGCGTCTCCTCCGTGTTGGAGGCGGCGAACTCCATGCCCTTCATCGCTGCCTTCAGGAATCGGCGCACGGTTTCAGGGTTGGCGTCTATCGTGTCTTGCTGAACTATGTATGCCAGTCCGAGCGTTGGGACGCCGAAGTCGGCGGCGTCGAACACCGTCACGTCGAAGCCCAGATTCTCGATGACGTTCGGCTCGTTGGACTTGAACGCCGCCAGCACGTCCACCCTCTTTTCGGTGAGTATGCGCGGGTCGAAGCCCACGCGCACCTCGTGTATGCGCGAGCGATCCACCCCCGCGGCTTCCAGTATGGCAAGGTAGTCGGGCGGAATGCTGACCTTGTAGCCGAATGTCCTGCCCTCCCAGTCTTTCGGCGTTCGGATGCCGGATTCGTCCAGCGCTAGGAACGCCTGCTGTCCGCGCTGTCCGAACAGCGCCACTGCCACTATCGGAAGGCCCGGGTCAGCTCTGCGCTGAAGAACCGTGTTGGCGTCCGCCGTGGTGAAGTGGACGTCGCCAGCCATGAGCAGGCTGAGATGTTCGCCCGTAGAGTGCTGAATGTCCACGTCCAGCCCCTGCTCGCTGAAGTAGCCCCTCTCCTGAGCGACATAGGCGGACACGAACGGCAGGTTCGCCTGCGGCTTGAATCCTGCCATGAACGTGACACTCGTCAGCTCGGGATCACTGCCCGAGCATCCCGCCGCGACTGCTGCCAGAAGCGTCAGGCAGGCGATCCCCGCTATCCGAAGTCTGCCGAACGCGCGGGCAGCGTTTGCCATTCTCAAAGTCAAAGCTCCTCGTGGGATTCGTGCCAGAAAAGGGCCTTTCGCTCCACTGCCGACACGATGGCGGTGAGCGCGACGCCCATCGCAGAAAGCGTGAGTATCGCGGCGAACAGGGTGGGCATGTCTAGGTTGCTGTGCGCAACTATGATAATGCTTCCCAGCCCTCGGTCTCCACTGAACCACTCGCCAACGACCGCGCCAATCACCGACAGCGGGACTGCGACTCGGAAGGCGGCGAACACGAACGGCGCCGCGCTAGGAACCCTGAGCTTGAGGAATATCTCCAGCCGCGAGGCGCGCAGCGAGCGCATGAAGTCCAGCGCGCCCCTGTCCACGGATCGGAAGCCCGTGACCCCGTTCACCAGTACGGGGAAGAAGGTTATCAGCGCGGCGATGAGCGCTTTGGGGATGGGGCCGAATCCGAACCAGATCACGAACAGGGGAGCGACCGCCACCACGGGCGTTACCTTCACCAGTATAGCCAGCGGAAACAGGCTGCGCTCGATGAAGCGCGAATGCGCCATGAGCGTTGCGCCCATGAGCGCCACGCCTGCGCCCAGCAGGAAGCCTGCCAGCGCCTCGCCGAGCGTCACCGCGCCCTCGCCGGCGAAGTAGGCGGGGTCGCTAGCCAGCCGTCCGAGCGCCGCGGACGGCGCGGGGACGATGTACTCGGGAACCGCGCTCAGCCGCGTCCACAGCTCCCACGCCAGCCCGCCGATCAGCAGCGTGGCGGCGGGGGGCGCGGAGTAGGCGAGCGCGGACGCGAGAGCGCGCCTGCGCCCTGTCCGAAGCGCCCTGCCCTCGACATTCCGCTCGGACGGTATCACCGGCGAGACCTTATCTGTGGATTGCCTGTCTATTCCATCCCCCCCTGTAGAAGCAGATCGTGAAGCGTCCGAGAGTAGCTCAAGAAGTCCGGCTCCCGCTCCATGCCGCTGGCGCGCGGGCGCGGAAGATCGATATCCACCACGCCGCTGATTCTACCCGGACGGCTGGACATTACCGCGACGCGATCCGACAGCGTCACCGCCTCGGATATGCTGTGCGTGACGAATATCACCGTCTTGCTGTCGGCGTCCCATATCTTCAGCAGCTCGTAGCGCATCGCGGCGCGGGTTATCTCGTCCAGCGAGCCAAACGGCTCGTCCATGAGCAGCACGCGCGCGCCCACCGCCAGCGCGCGCGCCAAGGCTGCCCGCTGGCGCATCCCGCCCGACAGCTGGCGCGGGTAGTAGTCCGAGTAGTGTTCCAGTCCCACCAGATTTATAAGGCGCTCCACTCCGCGTTCGCAGCTCGCGCCGCGCCGTCTGTTGACCTCGAACGGCAGGCGAACGTTGGCTGCGACCGTGCGCCACGGCAGAAGCGCAGGCTCTTGAAACACGAAGCCGAGCGCCTTCTCCGCCTGCGCTTCGGTCGGCGACCGCCCTGCGACTCTTATCTGCCCTGAAGTTGGCTCGATCAGTCCGCCGATGAGCCGCAGAAGCGTCGACTTGCCGCAGCCGCTGGGACCCAGAAGGCAGACGAACTCCCCGCGCGCCACGTCTAGGCTGACGTCATTCAGGACGTCCAGCCTGTCGTCGCCCATGTCGAAGCTCTTGGATACGTCCATGATCTCGACGCGCGCCGAGCCGTATCCGTTCATTGCGGTGCTGTCCATAGTGGCAGTTTACTACGGAATGGCGATTTCGTGGCGAGCTGCGCGCGCGCAAAACGCGCTGAAACGGGCGCGTAAATGGTATGATGGCAGTGACGGGAAGGCGTCAAAGCATAAGCTCGGAGGAGGATGACGATGTATCTGGTTCGGAGAATCTTCAACACCAAGCGAGGCGAGGCGCGCAGAGTGGCGAGCCTAGTCCACAAGCAGGCGCAAGCCTACCACGACGCGGGCCACCGCAGCGAGTTCAAGGTCTATTTCAACGGCGGCACCGTGCCGGGCGATACCAACGTGGTGGTGCTGGAGTGGACGGAGGAGGCGCTGATGTCGCCCATGCGCGCCGGGAACGACCTTCCGCAGGAAGCGCTGACCATCGGCAGGCAGGCGCTGGAGTTCGTGGAGAGCAGCCGCATAGAGTTCATGGAGCTGCTGACGCCGGACAAGATGATGGACGTGTAGAAGAGGCGCGCGATCAGTCTGTCTGGCTGTCCGTCAGGCTGTCCGTTTGGGAGTCGAGCGATCCGAGCAGCGACCGCGCCGCGCTCGGCGAGCGGATGCGGAACACGGCTATGTGGCGATATTCGGGCTGCTCGAACGCGGCGAGCAAGCGGCCTCTGCGCGACCAGTGCGTCTTGAACACCCACAGAAACAGCGAGTCTTTGGTGAAGAAGTGCCACCACAGCTTCTCTCTGTTTCCGTTCCAAAGCTCGACGCGCTTTACGAATCGCCCGATGGTGCGCCAGAACAGCCGCCAGAACACCAGCGGGAACGGGTAGTCCAGCCACACGATGGCAGTTGCTCGCGGCCAGACCACGTCGCGCGCAACGCTGTAGTTGCCGTCCGCTACCCACGTATCGCCCGCCAGCGCGTCCACCAGATTCCGCCTGAGTATGTCGTCTGGCGTCTCCGTCCAGTTCGGGCCGTGGCGATAGGCGTCGAACTCCACGTGAGGAACGTCCATTCGAGACGCGAGGGCGCGCGCCAAGCTCGTCTTTCCGGCGCCGGAAGTGCCGACTACCACGACGCGGCTCAGCGTCCCCCTGCCCATGTCATGCCGTCCGAGTGTGTCTGTCACGAGTTCGCTCCAATCGTATTATAATAGCCTCCACAGTGTGTTCGCTCCAAATTTTCCGAAGGGGGTGAGGTGAATGCGACTCGAAGGCAAGGCGGCGCTGATCACGGGCGCGGGTTCGGGCATCGGGCGAGCGGTATCCATCCTGTTCTCGCGGGAGGGGGCGCGGATTGCGGCTTCGGACCTGTCCACAGAGGCGGCGGCGGATACCGTCCGCTCCATCCGTGACGAGGGGGGAACGGCGGTCCCGGTCGCGGGAGACGTGACGAACGGCGAGGACGCGCGCCGCATGGTGAGCGACGCCGTCAGCGCGTTCGGACGGCTGGATATTCTGGTCAACAGCGCGGGCGTCACGTCCCGCAACGCGCTGAGGGAAGGCGCATCGCCCGAGGATGTCTGGGACAGGGTGATCGAGGTCAACCTCAAGGGAACTTATCTGGTATCTTGGCACTCCATCCCCGAAATGGAGAAGGCTGGCGGGGGATCGGTAGTCAACTTGGCCTCTACGATGGGGCTGGTGGGCTATCCACCGGGAATCGGCGGGGGATTCAACCCCTATCCGCCCTCGAAAGGCGGAGTGGTGCAGCTCACGCGCACGCTCGCGGTGGACAGCGCGCGAAAGAACATCAGGGTCAACTGCCTCTGTCCGGGATTCATAGCCACCAACATGACGAGCGGGCTGACCGCAGACCCCGATACGCTGGCTTATCTCGAAAGCCTGCATCCGATGGGACGGCTGGGACGGGCGGAGGAGGTCGCCCTCGCCGCATTGTATCTGGCGTCGGAAGACTCCGGATACGTCACCGGCGCCGCGCTGACGGTGGACGGCGGCTACACGGCGCGGTGATGCAGAATCGTCACGCGGCTCCTCCACGCCTCATAGGGCATCCTCCCAGCGCGCGCTGACGGTGGACGGCGGCTACACGGCGCGGTGATGCAGAATCGTCACGCGGCTCCTCCACGCCTCATAGGGCATCCTCTCCAGCGCGCGCCGATTGGGGCGATCCACAGTCAAGCGGCGCGACAGCGTCTTGGGCTTCAGATCCCGCGCCAGTCGGCAGCGCTTGGCGAACCCGTCGAGTGTGCCGCGCTCGCCGCCGAACATCACGCAGTCCATCTGCGACAGGTACGGGGCGAACACGGAGCGCGCGACCTCGCAGGTCTTATCGTAAAGCTCGCGGATCAGGCGCTCGCGGCTGCGCTCGAACCGCCGCTGAGACTGTCCGCCGGCGCGGTGGCGGCTCTTCATGTAGCGCGAGTCCGTCTTGGTCGCCAGCAGTCTCTCGCCCTTCAGGACGCAAACGGCGTACCTTTCCAGACGCAGCAGCACTATGCCGATGAGCGGCTCGGACGCCAGCAGCGCTCTCAGCGGCGAGGTGTCCACACGCTCGGCGCGGAAGTCCAGCGAGATCGGCAGCGGCGGCTCGACCGCCACTGTGCGCTCCGAGGTGGCGAACACCACGATCCCCGTATCCGAGCTGCTGTCGGACAGGGCGTTCGAGACCAGCGAGCGCAGCGGCTCCGACTCCGGCAGAAGGTGACGATCCTCGCGTTCTGCCAGAGTCTCGGCGGAGACGCAGATAGTGAACATGCCATCCCGAGCGTCCAGCTCATCCAGAATGCGAATCAGGCCGGCCTTTCCGATCTGTCTGCTCGTGGAGCTCACCTCTGAATCGAGACCGCTATCTGGAGTTCCCATTCGTCCAGTAGTCGTACCTCGCTGCCGCCATTTCGGTCTCTCGCTCGACGTCCTCTTCGAGGAGGAAGCCATCGGAAACCATCTCCTCCGCAGCGCGCCTGACCTGTTCCACATAGTCATCGCGCGAGTCGCAGCGCTCTGCGATGGATGCTCTCGGATCGCCCGCCGCCTCTCTGTCCGCCTTCGTCTTGTGGAACGGCAGTGTCCAGCCGGCAAGTCCGCCGGTGATACCTATTACGAGGTCGGGGTTGCCGTTGTCGGGATGTCGCAGGTTCCAGCCGGTGTTGGTCGCCAGCGGAACGCTGATGGACGGAAGCCGTATTCCGCCCACCTCGTTTCCGTCGTCGTCCACGTCCGATACCACTGCCGGGTACTCCTCGCCGCGCTCGGCGGGCAGCTCGAGGGTGCGTCCCAGATGTGTCTCTTCGCCGTAGTCCAGTCGCATGGCGCGGGTGACTTCCGGCGGGAAAACGACGCCGGGGATGCGCTCGAACTTCTCGCGCAAGGTGTAAGACTCGACCCCCGTTCCCTCGTCCAAGCTCGGATGCCGAGAGGCAGGAGGCGGCTTGCCCTCCCTGACCCAGCTGTCTAGGTTCGTGAGCAGCGCGCGCTGAATGGGCGAGTAGTCGACGGCGTTGTAGGGAAGCTGCCCCTTCAGCCCGTCCATGGCGCGGATGGTCTGCGGCGGGAACGCGCCGGAGCCGTGCATAGTGCCGGAGAAGTGGTAGCGGCGGACGTTCTCTGACTGAGCGGCGTCGCGCATGATGCCGAAGTCCGTGTGTATCAGGGCGGCGTCTCCGCGCCAGTACTCGGCGGAGGTGTTGGTGAACATGATCTTCGGCAAGTTCCCGCTCCGCTCCATCCGAGCCAGCAGAGAGTCGCTGTCGCCGCTTATAGGGTCGGGAACTTCGGTGTCTGCGAACGGGTACAGCTCGGGGATGATGTAGCACACGTCCTTCGAGGGCTGTCCGAAGCGGAGGTTGAATTCGCCGCGCATCCCGCCCGCCACGTGGGGGATGATGCCGTCCAGCGCCATGCGCCCCCGCTCGTCGTCGTTGAGGCCGTAGTAGATGTAGGTGCGAAGGAAGCGCCCGCTCTGCGATGCGCCGAATGCGTGGGCGTAATCTATTGCGCCGGCGCAGGGGTTGCCGTCCTGCTCGGACTCGTACTTGAGGAACGAGACTATATCGCGCACGGACGCCATGCCCAGCCCCACCACGTCGCTTCCTGTGGTGGTATAGACGAGCTGGTACACCCTGCCCGGCTCGAATCCGCCCCTCAGATAGATGTGGTTGAGGTCTGGCTCGACCTGCTCGTCCTCGACGCGCACGAACTGGAACTGCTCCCTGGGAATCTCGGATGCGGGGGCGTTGGGATGGTCGCGCACCGTCAGGGACGCGCCCGGCTCGCTGGGGTCGGTGGGCGGATGCGGGTTGTGGGTTCTGTCTGCCAGCAGAAAGACGTTGGTCGGCTCGTTGCATTGGAACTGGTGCAGAATCCTGCCGGTTATCGGGCTGCCGTCCGCCCGCAGCGTGGGGGGCGCGTCCAGTCCGATCAGGTGGGGATCGTCGGGAACGTCGCACTGCCAGCCGCACCAGACTACTGTATATCCCTCGCGCATCAGAAAGCCGTTGCCCGCTTCCAGCGGCGCGGCGGGGTCCATGGATCGCGCCGCGCTGTTGAAGCCGAGTATCGTCTTGCGACCGCGGTTCACCACGTCGAATACCATGCTGCCCCGTCCGCGCTCCGGGTCGGCGGGCTGGAGCATCTCGAAGTCTGCGGAGAAGCGCACCCGCCCTTCGGAGTCGCGCGGGGCCATCTCGATGTCCGTGATCGTCCGGTTGCTCGGATGCAGGGGATCGACCGAGAAGTATGCCCTGCCCTTGAGGTGGCTGTATGGGCCGACGCTACCGAACGACTGGCCGCCTGCGAACGGCGTCTCGCTGGTTATGTCGAGTCTGGTTACTGGCACTGTGGGTTCCTCCGTTTGGCGCTGATCGAGGTCGATTGTATCATCGGCGCAGGCGGATGTTCAGTCTTCGACGCGGTGGGCGTTGACGAAATCCCAATCGAGGTCCAAGCCCAGACCGGGGCGATCCGACATTTCGATTACGCCGTTGACTATCTCGAATTGAGGGCAGTATAGCTTGGACCATATCTCATATGGCTCGATGTCCGGGCAGGCTGGCACGATGAGGCCGTTGGGCGCCGCGGCTGCCAGATGACAGCTGATGTCCGGATACTGCGCGCCGTGCGGAGCGATGGGGACGTGATACGCCTGAGCCAATGCCGCGAATCTCTTCAAGCCAGTGAAGCCTCCGCCGATGAGGATGTCGGTCTGGAGTATCTGAAGCCGTCCCTCTGTGATCAGCCTGCGAGCGCCGCCCAGCGTGCCGTCTCCCTCTCCCCCAGCGATCAGCGCGCTGGTCGCCTCGCGCACCATGCTGTAGAACTTCGGCTCGTCGTCGCCTCGCACCGGCTCCTCTATCCAGTAGAGACCGTAGGGTTCTAACTTTCGGACCATCTCCACTGCCGCGCTCCCATGCCACATCCGATGAGCGTCCAGCATGAGGCGGATGCCCTCGCCCGCCGCCTCGCGCGCAAGGCGAACCTTCTCTATCGCCGCGTCATCGTCGTAGCCGCTGAGGTGGAACTTGACGTGGGAATAGCCCTGCTCTGCGTGCTTTCGGACGAGTCTGGCGACGGTATCGGGGGACTGATCCACGTACCCTATGCCGTCGGCGTACACGTCCACCCGCTCACGGAAGCCGCCCAGCATCTTCCAGACCGGCTGTCCGCAGCTCTTGCCGTAGATGTCCCACAGCGCCACGTCCAGCGCGCCTATCGAAGACATGGCAGCCATTCCCGGCCCTCTGAAGCGCCATGCGTGATCGTACATCCGCTGCCAGATCATGGCGGTCAGGCGGGGGTCTTGCCCTGTGATCAGAGGCGCCAAGTCGTTCCTGACAATCGCCGGATCGCCGCCCCTGCCCATGCCAGTTACGCCTTCGTCTGTGTGTACTAGGATGAGCGGCCAATCTCTCGTGACGCCATCGCGCGCGGGGCCCCAGCTGTGGCGCAGGTCTATCACCTCGACGCCGGTTATCTTCATGGGACTTCTCCTGTGCGGGTTGACGCCTCGCCGCCTCGCTTTCTACACTGCTGGCAACCATACCACAGGGGAGCAATTATGCGCGTCGCCATCGGAGCGGATCATGGCGGATACGCCTTGAAAGACGAGCTGAAGGGGTTCATCGAGTCTCTTGGCCACGAGGTGGTGGACGTAGGGGCGCACGAGCTGGACCCGGCGGACGACTTCCCCGATTTCGCCAAGCCTCTAGCCGAGTCCGTAGCCGCCAACTACGCCCACAGAGGCATAATGATCTGCGGAAGCGGAGTGGGCGCGTCCGTGGCTGCCAACAAGGTCAGGGGCGTCAGGGCGAGCGTCTGCCACGACACCTACTCCGCGCATCAGGGGGTGGAGCATGACGACATGAACGTCCTCTGCATGGGCGCTCGGATCATCGGGGGCGAGCTGGCGCGCGAGCTGGCAAGCGCGTTTCTCTCGGCGGAGTTCGCGCCGGAGGAGCGCTTCCAGAGGCGGCTGGACAAGGTGCTGGACATGGAATCGCGCTTCGGCGGCTGACTGCCTTCGAGTGGTCATCCGTACTCCGCGCCCAGCAGACAGGCTACGAGCGTCTGGTTCTCCTCGGCGTCCTCGAACGCCTCGCTGATGCGGTGGACGTCCTCGTCCGTCTCCACCATGTAGTATCTGATGCCCCAGGCGTTAAGGATCGGCTCGGTATATACCCCGGCGGAGTCGGTCATCTCGCCGCCCTCGCCCGTCCATCCGCGATAGCCCACCATCATCACCATTGGAATTCCCAAGTCTATTCCCATGCCGCGAATCGAGTCGCCCGCCTCGAACATGCCCGTGTTCTGAATCAATACGACAGGCCTCTTGCCGCCGATCCAAAGGCCGGCGGCTATGGGCATGGACTCTCCCTCTCGGCATATCGGCACCAGCTTCAGATCATCGTCCGCTATGATCTGGCTGTACATGAAGTTGGTCTCTGTGTCGGGCAGCCAAACGACATGAGACACGCCGTTCTTCTTGAACTGCTCGATGATGGCGGACGGGCTTACCCTCTCTTGCGTCATGTGAATCTCTCCGAACGTGTGGCTGGCGGCGGTTTACAGCAGTCTCGCAGTGTTTAGCCTAGAGTGAACGTCTCTCCCGATTCGATACGCTTCCAGCTTTGGTTTTCGTAGATGGCGATGCGACCCGCGCCGAGCGCAGTCCAGCCATCCGCCCCGCTCAGGACGCCGGAGCGTCCGTCGATTCCGAGCGCGGCATCGAGGTCGGCCGGAGCGGATGCGGACAGATCGCTGAGAACGGCGTCGGGGTCGGCGCGCTCGTGGTGCGGCAGGATGGCGGTTCCGTCTGCGATTCCGAGCGCTCGCCGCCACTGTCGAAAGCGCATCCAGCTTCCCATCACCATCGCGCCCGCGCTGGAGCCGGCGAGTATCCCGCCTGCGTCCAGCTTGGCGATCATGCCGTCGAGCAGCGCCGATTGGCGGAGGGTCTCCAGAAGGTGGGCGGGATTGCCCCCGGTGAGATAGAGGATGTCCGCATGAGCGACCTCGGCTGCCAGATGCGCGTCGTTCGCCTGCGCGCCGTCCAGCGCCATGAGCGGGCTGGCGTCCGCGCCGAGCGCGGCGAAGTGCCGAACCCCGTTCTCGGCAGCCCGCGCCGGATTCTCGAAGGCCGCCGCAGTGGGGACGATGAACACGACGGGGCAGGCTTTGCCTGTGGCGTCGATTATCGCGCGATCCATCTCCTCGCAGCCGCGCCTGAACTCGTCTCCGCCCACCAGCGCCAATCGACCTCGCACGTTCGCACCTCCGAAACTCGTGTGGTGAACAGGATACACCTAACGGATTCGAAATTCATTTGCGTCTGCGCTATAGTTATTGGACTAAGCCCGCCGGCTGTGAGACGCCGGCATGACTGGAAGAGCATTCTATATGATTCGGACTATTGTCAGAGTTGCCGCGGTAGCCGTGTTCACGGCGACTGCGGTTCACGCATACCGAGAGAAGAAGAGCCACGGACTCTACTACCGCATCCCCTTCGACTTCCGGCCGCCGACCATCGAAAAGGCGATCAGCCGCCTCTGGAACCCGGACGATCCGCGCGTCATTACGCCGCCCGTGTTCGGCGTGGGGTGGTCGATAAACTTCTACCAAGCGGGCGTGGACATGGGCCTCATAGAGCCGACGAAGGATGAGGAGCAAGCTCAAGGATAGCCGCGCGGCAGTCTCGGACGCTTCTTCATCGCGTTCGTGTCCGCCTCCGAAAGACCCCTGCCCGGTGGTGTAGTGGCAGCACAGGGGACTTTGGATCCTCTAACCCAGGTTCGAATCCTGGTCGGGCAGCCAGCGGCCACCTGCGCCATGACCGATATGGAAGATGAGTGAATGATCACCATACGCGACGCCAAACTAGAGTTAGAGCGCACAATAGGGACATCTATTCGGACACATCTGCCTCAAACTATCGGGTATGACGTCAAGGTCGATATCATCGAGATGGATCGCAAGAAGCGCAGCGATGCGCCACGTGACAGCTGGCAGCCAGCGATGGGAGAGATTAGGCTCAGATTCGTAGCTCCCGCTCCTGTTCCGGCAACCCCTCCGGTAACGGCTATCCATCTGAACCGAGGACATAGCGAGGTGATCGACTCGCTCGAAGATACCGACTCTGGTCTGGACACTTTCTCACCGGTCGAGATTCGAGGGCAGGCATTATCGCAGACTGTGATTCAGGAGAGACGCTGATTGGCGCTTCTCTACTTGGATACGAGCGCGCTGGTCAAGCTCTACGTGTGGGAGCGAGGCAGTGAGCGTATGCTGCAGTTGGCATCTGCGCCAGAGGCCCATCAGCTAGCGGTGTGCGGCATCGCGCAAGTCGAGTTTCACTCGGCCATTCGCAGGCGGCAATCAGCCGGCGACTTCGAAGATGACGTGGCAGACCAGATCGTGACCCGGTTCGATCTTCACATCAGAACGAGATTCTTGCGTCAAACAATCAGCGATTCTGTCATCTATTTAGCTTGCAACCTAGTCGGACAGCACTTTCTGAGGGCATACGACGCCATCCAGCTCGCATCTTGCCTGACTCTCAGGGCAGCATCTCAAGAGGCGCCTGTCTTCGTCTGCGCTGATCGGCGTCTTCTAGAAGCCGCGCGGGTCGAGAATCTGGCGACACTGGATCCTGAGTCTTAGCCGCCCATACGCTGCCTGATCTGCGCGGCTATCTCATGCTCTCGCTGCGTGGTGATGCGGTATGGGCGCGCAGGCTCCAGCGGCTGCTTGCCTTCGATCTCAGCGATGTGCGGCGGGCCGTTTCCCCAGTTGCTGTCCGCCTTGCGCCTGGGGACGACGTGAACGTGGAAGTGCGGCACTGACTGCCCAGCCGAGACTCCGTTGTTCTGTATCAGGTTCAGCCCGTCCGGGTCGTAGGCGCGCATCTGAGCCTCTGCCACCCTGCGGATGGCGCGCATGACGGCGGCGGCCTCCTCGTCGGTGAGGTCGAACAGCGTAGCCGCGTGCCGACGTGGGATCACGTACACCTGTCCCAGCTCGAACTGGTTCCAGTTCACCAGCGTCAGCGTGGCGTCCGTCTCCTCCACTATCCCCTTCTCCTCGCGGCCTGCTATGACTTCGCAGAAGTAGCAGTAGCCACACGGGGCGGGGCGGTCTCCCAGCCGCGCCCCCCTCGGACTCTTGGGCAGATCGATCGACACTCTCGGCCTCCATTCGCCGCATACAGTCGTACCTTGCGCGCATCCTGTGACTCGCGCGCCAGCGACGGGCTGGCAGTACAACCCGATTCCCCGAACGCTCCCGCGCTCTGATTCACATAATGCGCCCGCCATTGTAGTATATGCTCATATCCACAAATTCGGGAGGCTGGCGGTGATTACTCGACTCTACACAGGTGAAGACGGACAATCGCACTTCGAGGAGCTCGATATGGACAGCGGCGAGTTCCCATGGGGCAAGCTCAAGGACGCGACAGGAGTCATGTTTCGGCACGACGAGCCGGGCAAGTTCATAGACTGGCACCCGGCGCCGCGCAGACAGTTCATCATCACGCTCTCCGGCGAGGTGGAGATCGGGCTGGGCGACGGAACCCTCCGACGCTTCGGCGCGGGGAACGTGATGCTGGCGGACGACCTCACCGGGCAGGGACACACCACCCACGCCGTGAGCGACGTGCCGAGGGTCTCGGTGGCGATTCCGGTGGATTAGGTGGGCGGCCAGTGGACATTGGAGGTGAAGAATGTCGGCGAATGGGCATCGGACTTACGTATATATCGGGCTTGCGGGAGAGGGCGACAACATCGCCGAAGGCGGACTGCTACGCCGCGCCGAGGGCGATGGCGAGTGGGTGAGCGTCACGAACGGGCTGCCCAGCGAGCCGCAGGCGCGCGCGCTGCTCGTGCATCCACACAACCCCGCCGTGGTGTACGCGGGAACACAGCTTGGCGTCTATCGAAGCGACGACAGAGGCGACCACTGGGAGGCGCTGGAGTCGCCGAGGGACGGAATGGACGTGTGGTCGCTGGCGTTCCATCCAGACGATCCGAACGTGATCTACGCCGGCTACGAGCCGTGTTCGATCTACAGATCGGAAGACGGCGGCGAAAGCTGGGCGCGGACGAACACCGACAGGGTGCGCTACCCTATGGTCACGACCTACATGCCGCCTCTGGCGAAGCGTGTAATAGGCATAGCAGCCGACCCGTCCAATCCGTCGGACGTGTACGCATCCATCGAGGTCGGCGGGCTGCTCGCCAGCCGAGACGGCGGGGACAGCTGGGACTCGATAACGGACGGGCTGTACACCGAGAACCACACCGTGGATCTGCACGGCGTTCAGGTCAGCCGCGAGGCTCCGGGAACGGTCTTCATCATCGCGCAAGTGGCGATGTTCAGGAGCCGCGACAGGGGGAGGCGCTGGGAGCATGTCAGGTTCGGTGAGATGTTTCCGGGCGGCTCCTACTGTCGAGGGCTGATCGTAGCGCCTGACGACCCCAAGACTCTGTATCTTGCAGCGGGCGCGGGCGGCGGCGGAGCGCCCGCCGGCACGCAGGAGGCAGGCGCGCTGTTCAGAAGCCGAGACACCGGCGAGAGCTGGGAGCGGCTCGACATCGGAGACACACCCCCAAGCCGAATGTTCCAGATCGCCATAGACCGCGCCGCTCCGTCCAACGTCTACTGCGTCACCGGCTACGGACACTTCTACGCCAGCGGAGACGGCGGCGAGTCTTGGACACGCTCCAAGCTGCCGCTGGAGCTTTCGAGAAGCCGTCACGTGTACCCCATGGCCGCGGGCTGAAGCGCGGCGCGGCATGGACGACCGGGATACGCAGAACATGGGGTGCGGTCAGAACTGAGTTCGAAGACAAGCTCTCACGGAAGGAGACGCCATGAGGTTGGAAGGCAAAGTCGCAATCATAAGCGGAGGCGCGCGAGGGCAGGGCGCGGCAGAGGCGAAGATGTTCGCGCGAGAGGGCGCTAAGGTCGTCTTTGGAGACATACTCGATGAGGACGGCAAGAAGGTAGAGGCCGAGATAGCGGAGGCGGGCGGAGAGGCGCTGTACGTCACGCTGGACGTGACTGACGAAGACTCTTGGAACAGCGCGGTCGAGACCGCCGTTTCGCGCTTCGGCAAGGTGGATATTCTGGTCAACAACGCGGGCATCGCCATCTGGAGCGCCGGAGACGACGCCACCGTCGAGGAGTGGGACAGGGTGATGGACGTCAACGCGAAGGGTGTATTCCTCGGCACGCGCGCGGTCATTCCCGAAATGAGGAAGGCCGGCGGCGGATCCATCATCAACATCTCGTCCATATCCGGCATGGTCGGACAGGAGACGATACACCCGGGATACAACGCATCCAAAGGCGCGGTGCGAATCCTCACCAAGTCCACCGCCATTCAGTACGCCAAAGAGGGCATAAGGTGCAACTCCGTCCACCCCGGCCCCGTTATGACGGCGATGACAGAGCGCGGATGGGCGGATCCCGAAAGGCGACAGCTGACCGAGCAGCGAACGCCGCTGGGCAGATACGCAGACGCGGACGAGATAGCATACGGCGTCCTGTTCCTCGCATCGGATGAGGCGTCTTTTATGACCGGCAGCGAGATGGTGATAGACGGCGGCGTAACAGCGCAGTAGAACGAGCGAGATACAGCACGCAGCAGCCGCGAGCAAGATACATCGCAGGAGGTTTGCCCGATGTCCGAGGCGCCGCTTCACTACAAGACGATCACCGAGACGGCAAGGCTGATAGAGTCGCGCGAGCTGTCGCCCGTAGAGGCTGCGACAGCGATGCTCGACCGTATCTCCGCGCTCGACGGCCATCTCAAGAGTTACGCCACCGTGATGGGCGACCACGCTATGGCAAGCGCGAGCGCCGCCGAGCGCGAGATCGCGGACGGGAACTACAGAGGCCCGCTGCACGGCGTCCCCATCGCGGTCAAGGACCTGTGCTTCACCAAAGGCGTTCGCACCATGGGCGGCTCGAAGGTCTATGCGAGCCACGTTCCCGAGTTCGACTCGACCGTCGTTGCCAGACTCGAGGCCGCAGGCGCGGTTCTGCTCGGCAAGCTCAACCTGACCGAGGGCGCGATGGGCGGCTACAACCCCGAGTTCCAGATACCTCTCAATCCGTGGAACAGCGAGCGCTGGGCTGGCTCGTCTTCGAGCGGGTCGGGCGCGGCGACCGCCGCCGGGCTGTGCTACGGCTCTCTCGGCAGCGACACCGGCGGCTCGATTCGATTTCCCGCCGCCGCGTGCGGCATAGTCGGGCTGAAGCCAACTTGGGGGCGCGTCAGCCGCTACGGTGTTATCGCACTCGCCGAGTCGCTCGACCACGTTGGCCCAATGACACGCAGCTCGGCGGACGCCGCCATCATGCTCCAAGCCCTTGCCGGATACGATCCGCGCGATCCAACGTCGCTCTCCGATCCCGTGCCGGACTATCTGGACGGCATGGACGGGGGCATATCGGGCGTCAGGATAGGGGTGGACGAGCATCACGTTACCGATGGAGTCGACCCCGATCTGGCGAAGGCGGTGCTGGACGGGGTGGAAGTCTTGCGCTCGCTCGGCGCGGAGATCGTAGACATTCAGATGCCGAACGTGGACAAGTACCTAGCCGCGTGGCCCGTTCTATGCTCAGCCGAGGCGGTGGCGGCGCACCGCGAGAGCTACCCCGAGAGGCGAGACGACTACGGACCCTGGTTTAGAGGCTGGCTCGACCTCGGCGCGCAGAAGTCGGGCGCGGACTACGCCGAGGCGAACAACATGCGCGCCGAGTGCAGCGGTCTGGTGCGCGAGGCGTTCGGCGACATCGACGTCATGGCGTGTCCGTCCACCATAGGCCCGGCGTATCCGGTCACGCCGGAGATGCTGTATGGTGAGATGGATCGGAGGCGCGGGACTTCGTTCCAGCGCTACACCGTCCCATACGACTTCAACGGATACCCAACCCTGTCCGTCCCGTGCGGACTCAGCGGAGACGGTATGCCGCTGAGCTTGCAGTTCGTGGGCAAGCGCCTGTCGGAGCGGCTGCTGGTGAGGGTGGGCCACGCATACGAGCAGGCGACGGAGTGGCGCGATCTGCGACCGCCGGTGTGACCGATGCGCTGGGCATATTCGACGTGGAGGAGAAACGACTATGGCGACAAGTCCAGCCGAGATAGACGCCTACCGCCCATCGCCTGCCGAGATAGTCGACGGCGTGGTGTATCCCTCATCGGACGGTGAACCATTGGCAGAAAACGACCTTCAGTATTCCGCTATAACCGATACCGTATCGACTCTGAGGGCGTGGTTCATCGACCGCTCCGACGTGTACGTGGCGGGCGACATGTTCGTCTACTACTACCGAGGAGACAACAGCCGCAGAGTGGCGCCGGACGTGTTCGCGGCGTTCGGCGCGAGCGGCAAACATCCGCGCTACTCGTGGCTGATATGGAACGAGGGCGGAGTCGTGCCGCGTTTCGTAATGGAGGTGGCCGCTGAATCCTCGTGGAAGCGCGACGCCACCGAGAAGCGCGACATCTACGAGGAGATGGAGGTCGAAGAGTACTGGCGCTTCGACCCCGAGGGCGGCAAGTTCTTCTCGCCCCCGCTGGTCGGCGACAGGCTGGAGAACGGATTGTACACGCCGATACACGTGTACACGGACGAACAGGGAATACTGCGCGGCCACAGCGTGGCGCTGGGCCTGGACATCTGCGTAATGCTCGACTCCCAACTGCGCCTGTACGATCCACTCTCCGGCCAGTGGCTTCTCAGCCCCGCAGAGGCTGTCGCCTCGCAGCGAGAGATTGCAACAGCGCAGCGCGAGACTGTCGCAGTGCTGCGAGAGACTACCGCATCGCTGCGAGAGAAAGACACCGCGCTGCAAGAAACTACCGCATCGCTGCAAGAGAAAGACGTCGCGCTGCAAGAAACTACCGCATCGCTGCAAGAGACTGCCGCCACGCTGAGAGATAGGGATGCCGCGCTGCAAGAGACTGTCGCCACGCTGCAAGATAGGGATGCGGAAATCGAGCGTCTGCGAGAGAGGAATGCGGAAATCGAGCGTCTGCTGCGCGCAGCGCGGGGAGAGGGGTAGAGAAAAAGCAGGGCCACGCATACGAGCGGGCGACGGAGTGGCGCGATCTGCGACCGCCGGTGTGACCGATACGCTGGCATATTCGATATGGAGGAGAAACGACTATGGCGACAAGTCCAGCCGAGATAGACGTCTACCGCCCCTCGCCTGCCGAGATAGTCGACGGCGTGGTGTATCCCTCATCGGACGGTGAACCATTGGCAGAAAACGACTTTCAGTATTCCGCTATAACCGATACCGTATCGACTCTGAGGGTGTGGTTCATCGACCGCTCAGACGTGTACGTGGCGGGCGACATGTTCGTCTACTACTACAGAGGAGACAACAGCCGCAGGGTGGCGCCGGACGTGTTCGCGGCGTTCGGCGCGAGCGGCAAGCATCCGCGCTACTCGTGGCTGATATGGAACGAGGGCGGAGTCGTGCCGCGTTTCGTAATGGAGGTGGCCACTGAATCCACGTGGGAGCGTAACGCCACCGAGAAGCGCGACATCTACGAGGAGATAGAGGTCGAGGAGTACTGGCGCTTCGACCCCGAATGCGGCAAGTTCTTCTCGCCCCCACTGGTCGGCGACAGGCTGGAGAACGGAGTGTACACGCCGATACACGTGTACACGGACGAACAGGGAATACTGCGCGGCCGCAGCGTGGCGCTGGGCCTGGACATCTGCGTAATGCCCGACTCCCAGCTGCGCCTGTACGACCCGCTCTCCGGTCAGTGGCTTCTCAGCCACGCCGAGACTGCCGCCTCGCAGCGCGAGATTGCAACAGCACAGCGCGAGACTGTCGCAGTGCTGCGAGAGACTACCGCATCGCTGCGAGAGAAAGACACCGCGCTGCAAGAAACTACCGCCTCGCTGCGAGACAGGGATGCGGAGATCGAGCGTCTGCGCGCGCAGCTGCGCGCAGCGCGGGGAGAGGAGTAGAGAGAACATGACTACTGCCAAGACGAACGGGGTCGACGGGCCTATGAAGGGTCTCAGAGTTCTGGACTGGACGATGTACCAGTTCGGGCCGCTGGCGGCTTCGATGCTCGGCGACATGGGCGCGGACGTAATCAAGATCGAGGCGCTAGACGGCGACATCGGGCGCGCCGTTGCCAGGATGAGCTCGCGTCCCATCGCGCTCGCTGGCGACCGCAACGCCTACTTCGAGACATGCAACAGGAACAAGCGCGGCATCGCCGTTAACCTCAAGACCGAGGAGGGACGCGAGATCGTCCATAAGCTGGTCGAAGGGGCGGATATCTTCATCGAGAACTATCGCAAAGGCATTCCCGAACGGCTTGGGATGGACTACGAGACGCTGAGCAAGATCAATCCGAGGCTGATCTACGGATCCGGCACAGGGTACGGGCCGGTCGGTCCGGACTCAGCCAAGCCCTCGCTGGATGGATGCGGACAGGCTCGGTCGGGACTAATGATGGCTGCCGCAGGACCAGGACGCTCCGAGCCGTCATACGTCGCCGGGGCGGTCTCCGACCAGATGGGAGGCATCATCCTGTGCCTGGGCGTGGTCTCTGCGCTGCACGCCAGAGACGTGACCGGGCTTGGACAGCGCGTAGACGCTTCTCACCTGAGCAGCACGATGTGGCTTCAGGGCCTCGCGGTCAGTATGCAGCTTCTCTCCGGGTTCTACTATCGACAGACAGACCGCAGCAACCCGATGAACCCTCTGGTCAACGCCTACGAGTGCAAGGACGGGCGCTGGATACAGTTCATGAGCGCGCAGTTCCAGCGCTACTGGGCCGACTTCGCAACCGCGCTCGGATTGGAAGACCTCATAAACGACCCCATGGTCGGGAGCATAAGAGGGATGTCCGCCGGGTCGCCCGCGCTCACCGCCATCATCTCCGAGCGATTCAAGACGAAGAACGTTGACGAGTGGATGGAGATATTCAACCAGTACGAAGACCTGATCTTCGCCAAAGTCCAGACTATAGAGGAGTTGGAACACGACCCGCAGGTGATCGCCAACGACTACATAACCGAGTTCGCCCACCCCGTCATCGGCGACGTCAAGATGTGCAGCTTCCCAGTCACCTTCAGCGAGACGCCTGCCGGCGTCTGGAAAGAGGCGCCGGAGCTGGGCCAGGATACCGAGTCGATCCTGATAGACGAGCTGGGTTATGACTGGGGCGACATTGGCCGTATGCAGGAAGCGGGCGCGATTCTCTAGTGATCACCAGCAGGGGCAATCACCGACAGGGAGGCGAATACCTTGGGAAGACTAAGCTCGAATGACACTTGGGAGCTTCTCCGCAAGCCGATAATCTCGTTCGTTACCACGCTGAGGGCTGACGGGACGCCGCACGTCACCCCCGTATGGCACATGGTGGAGGGCGGCGAGGTGGTGATCGCAGTCGCGCGCGCCACCGTCAAGGCGCGGAACGTTCGGGGCAACCCAGCGGTGGCGCTGTGCGTGGCGGCGGACGAGTCGCCTCAGCCGTGGCTGCTGCTCAACGGCGAGGCGAGGCTGTGCGAGGATGGGGTAGAGGGCTTCGTGCGAGCGGTGGCTGCGCACTACCTCGGTCCGGAGGATGCCGCGCCCTACGCAGACGACGTACTTCGCAAGGTCGAGTTCACGCTGCTCCGCATCACGCCGCAGCGGGTCGCGGGATACGACGGGCTGGAGTGATCTGGCGATGGCGCGGCGTTCAGATCGCCGCGTCTCCGATCTCGCCGGTGCGTACCCTGATCACTTGCTCAACGGGCAGGACGAATATCTTGCCGTCTCCGATCTCGCCGGTGCGCGAGGCGGAGATTATGACGTCCGCGGCGCGCTCCAGATCGGCGTCGGCGACTACGATCTCCAGCTTGACCTTCGGCAGCATGTCAATGGTGATCGACTGTCCGCTGCGCCCGGTATGAACCACGCCGCGCTGAGCGCCGCGCCCCGTGACCTGGGATGTCGTCAGACCGGAGAATCCGGCGGCGACCAGAGCGTCCTTGACCTCGTTGACCCGTTCGGGGCGGATGATCGCCTCGACTTTCTTCATGCTAGACCCCTCCTAATGAGGGTCTCTGCCCTCAGTTATGTTGCTTTCCTCTCGACAGCTTACCACCTGTAAGCTGTTTCGCCATGCTCCGCGATGTCCAAGCCGATGACTTCGGCGTTGTCGGAGACTCTCAAGCCGATGGCCGCCTTGAGAATCCAGAAGATGAGCGCGGTCAGCGCGAATGCCCATGCCCAAGTCGCCGCAATCGCGATCAGCTGTCTCAAGATCTGCTCGATGCGCGTGGCGTCGGTGAAGGCCGCAATGCCGCCGAAACCGATTCCAACGAAGATGCCGGTGGCGAGCGCTCCCCAGGTGCCGCCTATTCCGTGAACTCCCCACACGGAGAGCGCGTCATCGAGGTTCAGCCTGACGAGCAGACCTGCCGCCAGATAGCAGAGGACTCCGGACACGAGTCCGATGGCTATGGACGGCATCGGTCCCACGAATCCGGCGGCGGGAGTGATGGCGATGAGTCCCGCCACGGCTCCCGATGCGGCGCCGATGATCGAAGGCTTTCTATCGAGAATCCAAGAAGTCGCCGTCCACCCGATCACTCCCGCGGCGGCGGCCGTGTTCGTGACCACGAAAGCGTTGACCGCGCTGCCGTCTGCGGTCAGCGCGGAGCCGGCGTTGAAGCCGAACCAGCCGAACCACAGGAGGCCAGCCCCCAGCGCCACCATTGGCACGTTGTGCGGCTCCATCGGCTGGGATCCGAAGCCGAGCCGCCTTCCGAACACAAGGGCCGCCGCCAGCGCCGCGACGCCGGAGTTGATGTGAACCACGTTGCCGCCAGCGAAGTCGAGCGCGCCCAGATTTGCGAGCCATCCGCCTCCCCACACCCAGTGCGCCACCGGCGCGTACACGATGGTCACCCACAGCACGACGAAGATGACATAGGCGCTGAACTTCATTCGCTCCGCGAACGCGCCGGTCACGAGCGCCGGCGTAATTATCGCGAACATGCCTTGAAAAATCATAAACGCCTGATGGGGTATGCTGTCCGCGTATGGGCCCGGCTCGGTGGCGCTCACGCCGTTCAGCCCGATGTAGGAGAGGTCTCCAATGAACTTTCCGATGTCTGGGCCGAACGCCAAGCTGTATCCCCACAGTACCCACACCACGCCCACGATGCCCATGCTCGTTAGGCTGTGCATGATGGTCGCGGCGGCGTTCTTGCTGCGGGCGAGTCCGCCGTAGAACAGGGCCAAGCCGGGCGTCATCAGAAGCACGAGGGCGGACGAGAGGAGGACCCAAGCTGTATCGCTTGTATTCATTGGGGGCAGTCTCCGCAAAATTACAGATGGCTTCGCGGAGTTTACCCCCGCCGCCCTCGAGCGTCTAGGTTACGGAGGGCAGGCGGCGAGCGGAGTTTACATTCTTGCAACATCCACAGGCTGCCGCCGCAGCTCGCCAGAAACGGGGGTTTCCAGATTGGCCCCCCTGTCAACCCGCTATGGGGAACGAGCCTGCGCAGGAGCTTGGCGACCGGGTTCTACGGGGCGGTTTCCATGTACTCGTATGGGGTGGAGTCGAACTTGCTGCGGCAGACGAGGCCGCAGAAGTAGCGCCAGACGCCCTCCCAGTATCGCTTGGTGCCTCTGGACGGGTCCAGCTCGGGGCTTCCGGCGACCGTCACGCCAACCGGCTGGTCTATGTCTTCGGATACGTCTCTGGCGCATACTGCGCACTGTGGCATGTGGGTCGTCTCCCTACACTGTCGATCCCTAAATTCGGGTTTCGCGCCCCTCCCACTCCTTTTCGCGCAGGATGTACTTCTGTATCTTGCCGGTGGCGGTCTTGGGGAGATCGCCGAACTCGACGTACTTGGGCGCCTTGAAGCGGGCGATCCGCTCGCGTGTGAACTGGATCACCTCGTCCTCGCCGACTTCGGCGCCAGTCCTCGGCACCACGAACGCCTTCGGCACCTCGCCCCAGCGGTCATCGGGGACGCCAACTACGCACACCTCCAGCACTCCGGGATGCTCCATGATGACCTTCTCGACCTGCTGGCTGGATATGTTCTCTCCGCCGGAGATGATGATGTCCTTGGCGCGGTCCTGAAGCTCGATGTAGCCGTCCGAGTGCCATACGGCAAGGTCGCCGGAGTGGAACCAGCCGCCTTCGAAAGCCGCAGCGGTCGCGTCCGGGTCTTCGAAGTAGCCGGACATGACGTTGTTGCCGCGCATGACCACCTCGCCCATCGTCTCGCCGTCCTTCGGCACGTCCTCCATTTTGGAGTTGACTACGCGCAGACCCGGCTCCGCGATTACGAACGGCACGCCTTGCCGTGACTTGAGCCGCGCCCGCTCGTCTTGGGGAAGCTGCGACCATTCCGGCTGGATGGCGCATATGGTATGCGGGCCGTAGGTCTCGGTGAGGCCGTAGGCGTGGTGGATGAACGCGCCCATCTCTTCTATGGTGCGTATGACCTGCGGGGCGGGCGGCGCGCCGGCGGTCATTATCGTCAGGCCGGAAAGGCTCTGCTCCGCCGCTTCAGGCGCGGAGTAGAGCATCGTCAGCACGGTCGGCGCGGCGCACATGTTCGTCACGCCGCGCTCGCGTATCAGGCGGTATATCTCGCCCGCCTCCACGCGGCGCAGGCATACGTGGGTCGCGCCAACGGCGGTTACGCCCCAGGTGTGGCACCAGCCGTTGCAGTGGAACATCGGCAGCGTCCAAAGGTACGCGCTGCGCCAGGTGACGTCGGATTCGAGTATCTCGCCAAGCGCGTTGAGGTAGGCTCCGCGCGCGTGGTACTGAACGCCCTTGGGCATTCCCGTAGTTCCGGACGTGTAGTTGATGGAGACGGCGTCCAGCTCGGAATCGAGCGCCTCTCGCGGGTCTCCGTCTGGGGCGGACGCCAAGAACTCCTCGTACTCGACGCTGGGGACGTCCTCCGCCATGGGAACGGCGTCTGCCACCTGCACGAAGGTCTCCACGCCGGGAATCTGGCCATCCATGCCGCGAACGGTGTCGGCGAACTCGGAGTCGAAGACCAAAGCCTTTGCGCCCGAGTGGTTCAGGATGTAGGCTATCTCTCTGGCGGAGAGGCGGATGTTGATGGCAACGAGGATCGCGCCGAGCCGCATCGGGCCGTAGTGTCCTTCGAGCATCGGCGGGATGTTCGGAAGCATGAACGCCACGCGGTCGCCCTTTCCTACTCCCGCCTGCCTGAGCGCGGATGCCAAGCGGGTGACGCGCTCGTCGAACTCCGCGTAGGTGTAGGTGGCATCGTTGTATATGACCGCCGGCTTGTTGGGATAGACAGAGGCGCTACGGTCCAAGAACGATAGGGGCGTGAGATCCTGGAATGAGACGCTGTTAGGCACGGCTCGAACCTCCATAGTCTGATTGGGCTTGAGTTTACCAACGGGCGGATAGGCAGTCAATCGCGCAGGCGCGCAGGCGCAGCCTGTTTCGGATGCGGGGGCGGATGGTTCGTCGTGAAGACGGCGCGCGTCCGCACTCGCCCCAGTACACACGAAGAGATCGGAGACATCGAATGACTCATGCCAGCAGCGGCCCACTGGTGTTCATCGGCACGTACACACGGACTGGGTCTCGGGGCGTATACGTCCACAGATTCGACGCGGACAGCGGGGCGCTGGAGCCTGCTTCGGCGGCGTCCGAGGCGGAGAATCCGTCGTTTCTCGCGCTGCATCCCAATCGGCGCTTTCTGTACGCGGCATCCGAGATTGGAGAGTTCGAGGGACGCGCTCAGGGCGCGCTGTACGCTTACGCCATAGATGCCGAGTCCGCTCGTCTGGACTTCATCAACCGCCGAGGGTCCGGGGGGCAGGGGCCGTGCCACGTTAGCGTGGACTCGACTGGCAGCTTCCTGCTGGCAGCCAACTATCAGGGCGGGAGTGTGTGCGCGCTTCCGATAGCGGAGGACGGCAGCCTGGAGCCGGCGTCGGACTTCATCCAGCACACTGGTTCGAGCGTCAACCCAGATCGACAGGAACAGGCTCACGCGCACTCGATCAACCTAGATGCGCGCGACAGGTTCGCGTATGTCCCAGATCTGGGGCAGGACAGGGTGATCATCTACAGGCTGGATGCGGAAAGGGGCATGCTGCTCGCCAACGACCCTGCCCACGTCCGGGTCGACGCAGGGTTCGGACCGCGCCACTTCACGTTCGACCCGTCCGGGTCGCGCGCCTACGTCATAAACGAGCTTGCCAGTACGATCACGGCTTTCGGCTGCGATGTGGACACGGGCGCGCTTGCCGAGATACAGACCGTATCGACGCTGCCTTCGGACTTTTCAGGGTCGAACACCACTGCCGACATTCATATCCACCCATCGGGACGGTTCTTGTACGGCTCCAATCGAGGCCACGACAGTATAGCCGTCTTCGAGGTCGAAGCGAACACGGGGCGGCTGGCGGCGATGGGCCACGAGTCCACGCGCGGCCAGACGCCGCGCAACTTCGCCATAGACCCGTCAGGACGCTTTCTTCTCGCAGCCAATCAGGACAGCGACAGCATAGTGACGTTCTCGATAGACCCGGATTCGGGGCGGCTCGGCTCGACATGCCACGCGGCAGAGATTCCAATGCCCGTGTGTGTAAGATTCCTAGACGAGTAGCGGCTGACGGGCTATTATCTGCCACTAGCCGATGGCTGCGGGCGAAACGCGCACGCTCCCAAGTGCGAGGCAGGAATCCGTGAAGTGGCTGGAGGGGCAGTCGCAGGGTTTTCGGATCGCCCAAAATGGAAATTTACGATCGCGCAAATTCCCCTGTTTGGGGTTATAATATGTACAGCGTCAAATTTCTTTCGATTCGTGGTTATGAATCTCGTGGCAGCTGGAATCCGAGTGGCTGGAGGTTTGACAGATGAAATCTGAGCGCGCGCTTGTCGCGCACCTGATGAGACGAGCGGGCTTCGGCGCGACGCCGTCGGAGCTGGACAAGCTGACGATGGAAAAGACCTACGAGGAGATAGTCGAAGACTTGGTGACCCCCGAGCGCTTCCCCGCGCTGGATCAGTCGTTCATCGACAGGTACTACGGCGGCGAGCAGGTGGCGGTTCACGTGGGCAAGTGGCTGTACCGTATGGCCAACACCCAGCGCCCGCTGGAGGAGAAGATGTCGCTCTTCCTGCACCACGTCTTCCCGGTGGCATGGGGGAAGGGCGAGCATAACCCTTCGATCTACAACGAGATCGACATGTTTCGCAGGATCGGGCTGACGGACATACGAACCATCCTGCTGGAGCTGTCCCACGATCCGGCAATGATCTTCTGGCTGGACAACAACGAGAACCACAAGGACGAGATCAACGAGAACTACGGCAGGGAGCTTCTGGAGCTGTTCTCGCTGGGCGTGGGCAACTACACGGAAGACGACATCAAGGCGGCGTCGCGCGCGTTCACGGGCTGGACGTTCCGTCAGCCGCTTTCGCTGTACCCCAGCGGAAACTACCCGACGGAGTTCGAGTTCCTAGCGGACGACCACGACTACGGGGAGAAGATATTCCTCGGCGAAACGGGGACGTTCGACGGCGGCGACATCATAGACATCATCGCGCGGCAGCCCGCCACCGCGAGGTTCATCTCGCGCCATCTGTACAACTTCTTCGTGGAGGACGAGGCGCAGGTGCCATCGTGGAACACCGAGCCGCCCAGGAACGCGGCGGCTATCGAGAAGATGGCCAGCGTGTTCACGGAGACCGGCGGCCAGATGCGGCCGGTTCTGCGGGAGATGTTCAACTCCGACTTCTTCAAGCAGGCGGCCGACTTCAAGAAGGTCAAAAGCCCGACCGAGCTGGTCGTGGGCGTGGTGCGCCAGACGGGGGAGTTCAACAGCCCGACTCCGGGGATCTACCAGTTCGCGCTGACCACGCTGGACGACTCCGAGGTCGAGAGTACGATGGCGGTGATGGGACAGAAGCTGCTGAACCCTCCGACGGTGGAGGGCTGGCACACGGGCCGCGAGTGGATAGACTCCGGCACCCTCAGCGAGCGCATCAGGTTCGTGGAGAGCCAGTTCGAGGACGTCTCCAAGCCCGGCGTGAGGGAGATGGTGGAGCGAGTGGGAAGCCTCCACGACGATCCCGCGCATCTGGTAAGCCGCTGCCTCGATCTGCTTGGCGGCGTCAGGGTGAGCCGCCACACCTACGATTCGCTGGTCGAATACGCCAGAGGGCTGGCCAGCATGAAGTCCGGCGAATCGGCGGGGGTTCACAATCTGCTCCAGATGACCGCGTCCACCGTGGACTACCAGTTCGAATAATCGGGTCATACTCGACGGCAGGGTTCGGGCAGTGGCGCGCGACGGCGTGATTGCGGTTATAATACAAGTTGCCGGAGGCTTGGGATGAAGTCGCGGATTATGTGTGACTCCCAAGTCAAAACCCCAATCGGAAGGATGATGATATGAAGTCGGATCGCGCGCTTGTAGCGCACCTGATGAGACGAGCGGGCTTCGGCGCAACGCCGTCGGAGCTGGACAAGCTGACGATGGAAAAGACCTACGAGGAGATCGTGGACGATCTGGTCGACCCGGATCGTTTCGAGGCGCTGGACACCTCTTACATCGAGCGCTACTACGGCGGCGAGCCGGTGGCGGTTCACGTGGGCAAGTGGCTGTACCGTATGGCCAACACGCCGAGGCCGCTGGAGGAGAAGATGTCGCTCTTCCTGCACCACATCTTCCCCGTAGCTTGGGGCAAGAGCGAGCATGGCCACTCGCTGTACACTCAGATAGACATGTTCCGACGTGTTGGCATGACCGACATGCGCGCTATACTGCTGGAGCTGTCGCGCGACCCCGCCATGATCTTCTGGCTGGACAACAACGAGAACCACAAGGACGAGATCAACGAGAACTACGGCAGGGAGCTTCTGGAGCTGTTCTCTATGGGCGTGGGCAACTACACCGAGGACGACATCAAGGCGGCGTCTCGCGCGTTCACGGGCTGGACGTTCCGCCAGCCGCTGTCGCTCTACCCGAACGGCCACTACCCGGCGGAGTTCGAGTTCATCGAGGACGACCACGACCACGGCGAAAAGACCTTCCTCGGCCATACCGGCAACTTCGACGGCGGCGACATCATAGACATCATCGTTCGCCAGCCCGCCACCGCGCGCTTCATATCGCGCCACCTGTACAACTTCTTCGTGGAGGACGAGGTGCAGGTGCCATCGTGGAACACCGAGCCGCCCAGGAACGAAGACGCTATCCGAGAGCTGTCGGATGTGTTCCTGGAGTCGGGCGGGCAGATGCGCCCGGTGCTGAGGACGCTGTTCAACTCCGACTTCTTCAAGCAGGCGCGGGACCTCAAGAAGGTCAAGAGTCCGACAGAGCTGGTGGTGGGAGTGATCCGACAAACGGGCGAGTTCAGCAGCCCAACTCCGGGGATCCACCAGTTCGCAATTACGACGCTCAACGGCTCGCTGGTGGAGGGGCCGCTGGCGATCATGGGTCAGCGGCTGATGAACCCTCCGACAGTCGAAGGGTGGCACACGGGCCACGAGTGGATAGACTCGGGGACGCTGAGCGAGCGAATCGGATTCGTGGAGAGCCAGTTCGAAGACCTCTCCAAGCCCGGCGTCAGGGAGATGGTGGAGCGAGCGGGAAGCCTCGATGGCGACCCCGCGCAGCTGGTAGACCGCTGTCTCGACCTGCTGGGCGGCATAACGGTCAGCGAGAACACTTACGATTCGCTGGTGAGATACGCCAGCGAGCTTCGCGGCATGGGCGGCGGCGAAGAGGGCGCTCCGGTGGGCGTCCACAACCTGCTTCAGATGACCGCGTCAACGGTCGATTACCAGTTCGAATAGCCGGGGCGGGGTTCGCAGCGCCGCTTCGGTACACGAGGAGAGAAATGGCAACAAAGAGCGCAGACAAGACACTCGTGGTCGTGCAGCTCACCGGCGGCAACGACTTTATGAACACCATCGTTCCGTACACCAATGGACACTACTACGACGCCCGAAACAAGGTGGTGATGAAGCAGGACGAGGTGCTGCCAATCAGCGACACTCTGGCGATGAACCCCAACGCCGCGCCGTTCAAGCGACTGTACGACGAGGGGAAGATGGCGATTATCCAGGGTATCGGCTATCCGAACTCCAACAGGTCGCACTTCCGCGGGATGGACATATGGCACACCGCCGAGCCTGACCGCGTGGGCAACGAGGGCTGGCTCGGTCAGGCGATCAGGGAGCTGGACCCGAACGCGGAGAACGTGCTGACCGGCGTAAACATCGGCATGGGCCTGCCCAGGGCGATGGCAGTCAACGGCGTTCCCGTGACCTCTGTCGGCGACCTCGAAAACTACGGCGTGATGACTCGTCTGGAGCAGGAGCGTCTGCGCGAAAAGGCGCTGGAGGCGTTCAAGGGCATCTACGGCCAAGCCATAGGCACAGGGCCGGTGGCGGACTACATCGGCCAGACGGGGCTGGACGTGCTGAAGGGCGCGGACATGCTCGCGGACGTGGCGGAGCGGTACGAATCGGACGTGGAGTACGCAGACAACCAGATAGCCAAGAACATGCGCGACATCGCGCGAGTCCACTTCGCCGATCTCGGCACGCGAATCTTCTACACCTCGCACGGCGGCTACGACACGCACGCCAACGAGATGCCGACTCATCCCAAGCTGATGAACGACGTGTCGGGCGCGATTTCGGACTTCATGGACGACCTCGAAGAACACGGCAAGGCGGACGACGTGGCGGTGTTCGTGTTCACGGAGTTCGGGCGGCGTATGCGCGACAACGGCAGCGGCACCGACCACGGATCGGGCGGCGGAGCCTACATCTTCGGCAAGAACGTTCGCGGCGGGCTGTACAGCGAGTACCCGTCCCTCGACCCGTCTGACTGGGAACACGGCGAGGACCTCCAGCACACGATCGACTTCAGGGGCATCTACGGAAGCCTGCTGGAGCAGTGGCTGGACGTGGACGCCAAGCCCATCGTCAAGGGCGAGTACGAGCAGATATCCCCGTTCGCAAACTAGCAGGAGTCAGCAGTATGAGCAGACCACACGGACTTTTGAGGGCGGGGTACCCATACCTGAGGACCCTCGGAATGCGGCGAGTGATCGGCTACCCTACGGACGTAGGCTGGACGGATGACGGCAACGCCCTCATCCTGATGCGCTCCGAAGGCGCGGCCTCGGTCAGGATCTGGCCCATCGAGGACGCCGATCTCTTCACTGACGATCTCAAGGGGTTCGGCAGCTACGGCGCGGGGGACGGCCAGATGGTCTGGCCGGTGCAGCTGATCACGGACGGCGAAGGTCACATCTACATCAGCGACGAGGCGACCCACCGAATCACGCGCTTCGACCCGGACGGGCAGTTCGTATCCAAGTTCGGCGCGCGGGGCGACTCGGACGGCGAGTTCGACGGGCCAACGGGCATCTCCTTCGACCCGGACGGCAATCTGGTCGTGGTGGATTCCAAGAACCATCGCATCCAGAGATACACGGTGGACGGCGAATATCTCGGCGGCTTCGGCTCGCATGGAAGCGAGCCGGGGCAGCTCGACCTGCCCTGGGGCGTTCACGTGGACGAGCTAGGCGACATCTACGTGGCAGACTGGGGCAACAACCGCTTTCAGGCGTTCTCTCCGGAGGGCGAGCTGAAGATTGCGGTGGGCAAGCTCGGCGACGGGGAGGCGGAGTTCGACAGGCCCACCGGCGTGGCGGTGGACGCGCATGGCGACATCTACGTATCGGACTGGGGCAACAACCGCGTGCAGATGTTCAACTCCGAGGGTCACTACCTGTGGAGCTTCCGCGGGGACGCCTCGCTGTCGAGGGTGGCGCGAAACTACATGCTGACAAACGCGATGTCCAACAGGCTGCGCGAGATGGGGCGCATCGAGCAGGAGAAGTACCTGAGAAGGCCGCGCTCGGTGAGGATAGACAGCGATTTCAGGCTGTTCATCCCGGACTACGAGTCCTACCGCGTCCAGATATACCAGAAAGACGTGGTGGTGCTGGACCGCACCCAGTTCGCGGCTCCGCTGCGCAACCCGACGCTGGAAGTCACCTAGCCCGCTTCGGGCTCACGATATCGAGCCCGATAACCATTTGCGGCAGGCGGTCGAGCGACTGCCTGCCGCTGTCTTTGCGCTCGGCGCATATCTCGAAGGGAGATCGTATCATGTCCGATCCCAACATCGTCTCCCACGCTCCCCATACTGCCGCGCTGCTGTCCGAATCCGCCGAAGCGTCGGTCTCCGCCGAGACTCTGCTCGACCGCGCTCGCGGCGCAATGCTCGGTTTGGCTGTGGGCAACCTGCTGGGGCTGCCAGTGGAAGGCGCATCGCACCACGACATCGCATACTGGTATCCCAACGGTCTGTCCGATCCCGACCCGCGCGAGGCGCGCAGCCCCATGGACGACGATCTGGCGCAGGCGGTCGAGCTGGGCGAGGCGCTCGCGCGCGGCGGCGACTATGTCTCCGATTTCTCCAATCGTCTGGTGGCGTGGCTGCGTGAAAACGGGCGTGGCTGCGGCTCCACCACCTACAGCGTCATCAGCCTGATAGAAGAGGGAATGCCATACCCTGAACCCGCTCGCATTGTCTACGAACACAGACGCATCGCGCCCAATGGGGGGGTGATGCGCTGCGCTCCCGTAGGCGCTGCCCGCCGACGCAGCCCGGAACGGCTGATTGGCGACTCCGCCGCTACATGCGCCGTAACTCACTACGCGCCCATCTGTCAGTGGTCGTGCATCGTCATCAACGCAGTAATCGCGCTGCTGCTGAGCGGGGAGGAAGCCGACTCGACCGCCATACTCGCCGCAGCGCGCGCGGATGGCGCGCCGGACTTGAGGGCGAAAGCTCACGCCGACGGCATCCCCTCGGAGGTGTTCGATGCCATAGCCGCCGGCGAAAGCCCGCCGCGCGATGCCTCGTGGCTGCGGCAAGACCAGCATCTCATCGGCCATACGCTACTGGCTGCGCAGGCAGGTCTATGGGCGGCGGCGACTCCGCTGAGCTTGGACGAAGCGCTGGTGGATCTAGTGGCTGGCGGCGGAGACACGGACACGAACGCCGCCGTAGCGGGCGCGGTTCTGGGCGCGCGCTACGGCGCAGGCGCCATACCGGCGAGCTGGCTGAGCTGCATCCCCGAGCGTCCGCGCATCGAGGCGCTGGCGGACGCGCTGGCTTCGATGAGCGAACCTACGCAGTCGCACAGGGGCGCATAGGGGCTTGCAATGCTGAAGAGTTTGAGGATCCGCAACTACCGCGTCTTCGAGGACATGGAGATAGACGGACTGCATCGCATCAACCTGATAGCGGGGGGAAACAACTCAGGCAAGACCGCCCTGCTGGAAGCGATCTTCCTGCTGGCCGGCGGCGGCAATCCGCAGTTCGCAATCAACGCCAACGTGATTAGAGGCGACGGCGCGAGCGGGTTTTCGTCCGAAATCGCGTGGAAGCACATGTTCTTCGGACTGGATATGAGCCGCGCCATCGAGATCGAAGCTCGCCAAACCGATTCCGAACCAATCAAGCTAACCATAGCGACCGAGCGCTCCGCCACTACTCTGCTTCCATTGAACAGAGCGCGAGAAGCGGCCGCGTCCGACGTTCCCGATGGGCGCTCTCTGGCGTTCACGTACTCCGACGGCTCGATCCCGGAGCTTCTCAGCCATATCCGCTTGACTCCGCAGGGAATCAGCATGGAGGGACCCGAAACCCGCATCCCGTTCGACGCCAGAATCATCTTGGCGCGTTCCGGAAATGATCATGAGTACGCCGCCCTTCTCGCAAAGTTCAGAACCCGCAAGGCGGACAGCGCGCTGCTGCAAACGCTGCGGATCATGGAGCCCAGGCTGCAAAGCGTAGAAGACAGCATAGCGATGGGAGCGCCAATGATATGGGGCGACATCGGCTTATCGGAGATGATCCCGCTCCACGCGATGGGCGAGGGGATGACTCGCCTCGCCAAGCTGGCTTTGGGCATAGCGGCGACGCCCGGGGGCGCAATCCTCGTGGACGAGATCGAGAACGGTCTCCACTACTCGGCGCAAGTCAAAATTTGGGAAGCAATCGAACAGGCGGCGGAACGGTTCGACACGCAGGTATTCGCCACCACGCACAGTTTCGAGTGTATTCAGGCGGCGGTCAAGGCGCTCACTCCGGAGGGCTTTCGCTACTTTCGACTCAGCAAAGCAAAGGGCGCGGTCAGTTACGAGCCGCGCCAAGTGGAGCTTGCGACTCGTCGCTACATGGAGATTCGCTAATTGCCCAGTCCGAACGTGATCAGATACGCGATACAACTGCTCGTGGAAGGAAACGACCAGCGCAATTTCTTCGGCGCGATGCTCAGGAACATCGACTTGGATGGCGTACAGATTCAGAACTTCGGGGGCATTGATGAACTCCGATACTTTCTATCGAATCTCGCCGACTCGGATGAGTTCGATCAGATCGTGGAAAGCGTCGGCATCGTTCGGGACGCCGAGACTTCCGCAGACGGCGCGTTTCGGAGCGTTCAAGGCTCTTTGCGCAACGCCAATCTGCCCGTTCCCGAACGTCCCGGACACAAAACGGATGGCGTTCCTTCCGTCAGTGTCTTCATACTGCCGGACAACCAATCCGACGGGATGCTGGAAACGCTTCTGTGCCGAACGTTCGAGGATGCGCCGCTCGATGGCTGCATAGACGATTTTTTCGATTGCGTTCGGGATCATGCCGGAGCCGAGCCGCATCGTCCCGAAAAGTCTCGCGCCCACGCTTACATCGCCACTCGGCCGGACCCTCACGTATCCGTCGGGGTCGCAGCGCAGCGCGGCTACTGGAACCTGGAACATCCCGCTTTCGGCGGCGTGCGACTGTTTTTGCAATCGCTCTAAATTAGGCAGGAGAAATCGAGCGTGGCAGCAGCTATCTCTACTCGACAACCGCCATGCGCGGCGCTTTCCAAGATACGCATATGCGACTTCACGGGGCAGCTGGCGGGCGCGGGCGCCACTCGCATTCTGGCGGCGTTCGGCGCGCAGGTGATACGCATAGAAGACAGGCTCAGGCAGGGCCAATGGGACATCTTTCGCGGCAACGGGCCGTGGATGGACGAGCGGCGAGGCATCGACCTCGGCGGCACTTTCAACAACCACAACGTGGAGAAGCTCGGCGTAACTCTGGACATGCGCAAGCCGGAGGCGAAGGCTATACTGGCAGACCTGATCTCGGTAAGCGACGCCGTCACCGAGAACTTCTCCAAAGGCGTGCTGGAACGCTGGGGGTTCTCATACGAGGAGATGACGAAGATAAAGCCGGACATAATCTACGTCTCCAACTGCGGATTCGGACACGTGGGGCCGTACTCCGAGTTCAAGACTTGGGGTCCCATCGTGCAGGCAGTGTCCGGGCTGACGTTCCAGTCGGGGCTTCCGAACATGCCCCCGGCCGGGTGGGGATATTCGTACATGAACCACACGGGCGGATACCTGATGGCGATTGCGATACTGATGGCTCTCTATCACCGTCACCGCGCAGGCGTAGGCCAATGGGTGGATATGTCCTGCACGGACGGGGCAGCCGCGCTCAACGGCCCCGCGATTCTCGATTACACGGTCAACGGCGTTCCCGCCAGGCGGCCGGGCAGTCCGAACAGCAACCGCAGCGTACACCCCAGAATGGCGCCGCACGGAATCTATCGCTGCGCGGGCGTGGACAACTGGGTTGCAATCGCGGCGCGCGACGGCGAGGATTGGGCAAAGCTGTGCAAGGTCATGGGGTTCGACGATCTGGCCGCGGATGCAAGCCTAGCCGCGCTCGAAGGGCGGATGGAGCGTCACGACGAGATCGACGCCCGAATAGAGGCGTGGACGGAGACGCGAGCGCGCATGGACGCCATGTACGCGCTCCAAGCCGAGGGCGTCCCGGCGGGAGCGGTCCAGCGACCCGAAGACCGTATCGAAGACGATCCCAATACGAGGGCGTGGAATCTCTTTCCGACTGTGGAACACTCCAAGATGGGCAGGGTCAGGGTGGATGGTATGCCGATCGAGCTGTCGGAGACTCCGGCGCGGATCGAAAGGGGCGCTCCCACGCTGGGACAGCACAATGACGAGGTGTTCGGGGGCGTCATGGGCATGGACTCGGAAACCATCCGCTCGCTTGTCGAAGAGGGGGTGATCTGAAGTGCATGGATGCGGGGAGCAGAGCGTTCTGGAAGGCGTGCGCGTACTGGAGATCGGGGGCGAGCTGGGCGCGTGGTGCGGCAAGCTGCTCGGCGATATGGGCGCGGACGTGATCAAGGTCGAGCCGCCCGGTGGAGATCGGACACGCGCCTACGAGCCGTTCTACGAGAACCAGCCGGGCATCGACCGAAGCCTGTTCTTCTGGCACTACAACACGAGCAAGCGCGGCGTCACGCTGGACATCGAGCGCGAGCGTGGGCGAGACGTCTTCATCGAGCTCGTGACTGCGGCCGACGTGGTCGTGGACAGCGCCGCGCCCGGAAAGCTGGACGCGCTGGGGCTGGGATACGAGAAGCTGGCTCAGACGTCTCCCGGACTCGTCATGGCGTCCATAAGCCCGTTCGGGCAGTCGGGGCCGTACAGCGACTATGCGAGTACGGACTTGACCGCGCTGGCGTTTGGCGGTCCGGTGTGGAGCTGCGGCTACGACGATCACTCGCTGCCGCCCGTGCGCGGGGGCGGAAATCAGTCTTTCCAAGTCGTGTGCCATTTCGCGGTCATGGGGATAATGACGGCGCTCATTCACCGCCAATTCACCGGCGCGGGGCAGCGCATAGACGCCAACATGCACGCCGCGCTGAACGTGACCACAGAGGGGGCGACGATCAACTGGCTGGTGGCAGGGGACACGGTGCAGCGTCAGACGGGACGCCACGCATCGGTCGCGCCCTCCGCCGACGGGCAGGCGCTGTGCAGGGACGGGCGTTACGTGAACATGGGCATCGGCGCGCGGACGGAGGAGCAGTGGGTTCACCTGCTGGCGTGGCTGGAAGAGGAGGGGCTGATAGAAGACCTGGGCGAATACCTGAACCGTCCCACGCGCGAGGCGATGCGGCGCGGAGACGCGGAAGCGCGGGAGCATCAGCGCAAGGTGGCGAGCGTGATGCGCGAGCTTGCCGCCAAGATGGACGCGGACGAGCTGTTCAAGCGCGCGCAGAGCTTGGGCTTTCAGTGGGGAATCATCAACGCTCCGGAGGATGTTCTCGAAGATCCGCACTTTCAGGCGCGGGGTTTCCCCGTAGAGGTGGAGCATCCCGATCTGGGGAGGAGCTTCATCTACGCGGGCGCGCCTTACGACCTGCCGAAGGCGCGCTGGGCTATCCATCGCCGCGCCCCGCTGCTCGGTGAACACAACGAGGAGGTGTACGCGGGCGAGCTGGGCATGAGCGCCGATGAGATCGCGGAGCTGATATCTCTGGCAATCGTGTGAAGCGCCATCATCGTGACTGCATTCACACGACTGTATGGCGACTAGATGCCGATTCGCTTGTGCATTTCAGAACTAAATTGACAATCCACCATGATCGCCTACACTGAATACATCAGTGAAAAATGGAGGCCGATCATGGCGACCATTCCCGCCGAAGTCATTAGAAATCGGAAGCCGGACGCGGCGCCAACGCCGCTGATGGGGTGGTACATGCCTTTCGCAGGGGTGCGGTACTACAAGCGCATGACGAACGTAGACGTCGCCCTCGGGGACTGCCTAATCGGGTCGGTTGGATGGCGCGCCGAACGCCCCGCAGAGGACACCGCGCCGCGCGAGGCGGTCGCGGTGTGACGGGTCGACCCGGGCATCGCATTCGCCCCAAGTCGATGCGCGCTGACTCTGCGCTCTCCTACCTCAGCCCTCTGAACGAAGCGCGAATGTCTTCCGCCAGAAGCTGCGGCTCCTCGGCGGCGGCGAAGTGGCCGCCGCTCGGCATCTCGGTATAGCGCGCCAAGTTGTAGAACCTCTCCAGCCACTCACGAGGCGGGTAGCTGATCTCCACCGGGAACTTGGCGAAGCTGGTCGGAACGGTCACGGGGTTGTCCGCGCTCAGCTGTGACGGCGCTTTTCCGCTTTCGTAGTAGAGCCTCACCGAGGAGCTTATGGTCTGGGTCGCCCAGTACACCGTCAGATGGGTCAGAATCTCGTCTTTGGAGAAGCGCGATTCCACGTCTCCCCCGCAGTCGCTCCACGTGCGCCACTTCTCCACGATCCACGCGGCAAGCCCGGCCGGAGAGTCGTTCAAGCCGTAGGAGAGCGTTTGCGGCTTGGTGCGGTGCTGGTGGCCGTATGCGCCCTCTGCCTGCTGCCACCACTCGCGGTGTGCGAGGAACTCCTTCTCGGCTTCGGAAAGCTCGTCCTCCGACGGAATGGGAGACCCGCCGCTCGCCATGGTCAGGTGTATGCCGCTGACCGTATCGGGATAGCTCAGTCCGAGCGTGGTCGTGATCTGCGCTCCCCAGTCTCCGCCCTGAGCGACGAAGCTGCCGTAACCAAGCCCATCGGTCATCAGCTTGTGCCACATATCGGCGATGCGCGCCGGACTCATCCCGCGCCGAGCCGGCCTGTCAGAGAATCCGTAGCCGGGCATGGACGGCGCGATGACGTCGAACGAGTCCGCCGCGTCGCCGCCGTGCGAGGCGGGATCGGACAGCAGAGGTATGATATCGAGCATCTCGGCGAAGGTGCTGGGCCAGCCGTGCGTGATGACCAGCGGAATCGGATTGGGGCCTGCGCCCCTAGCGTGTATGAAGTGGATGCCCAGCCCGTCTACGTCTGCGCGGTAGTGGGGCAGCTCGTTCATGGCAGACTCCTGGGCGCGCCAGTCGAACCCGTCGGCCCAATACTCGCACAGCTCCCTGACGTAGCCGAGACTGGAGCCGTAGTCCCACCCCGCATCCTCGATCTCGTCAGGCCAGCGAGTGCGCCGAAGCCTGTCTTTAAGGTCGTCCAAGATGTCGTCCGATATATCTATCGTGTATGGATGAATGTTCATGCGAGCGCTCCTGAGTGTTCGGCGGGGACCCGCCTCCGTGCTTACAGATCGAATATCTCGCTCACTGCGCAGCTGAAGCCGGGCAAGACGCGGCCGCCGTCCAAGGCGGTTATGAGTTTGTTCTGTGTAGCTGTCGTCATTGCGGTCACCGTGGGAGGTCTGCTTCGACCAGCATCAGCGCCAAGTATAACAGCAGGCCGTTCTGTTCGGCTGTCTTCGCCATTCTAAAAGATGTCGGCGACTCTCACTAAAGAAACGTCCAGCCCGGAAGCTCGTATCGCTGTTTTTGCCGAGATTATATCAGGGCGGTCTTTCTCATGCCGCGCACTGTGTGACAAAACAGTCCTCGAACCTTTAACATTGCCTCTGAATTTTCAATGAGGGTGATCTCATGGGCGCGCTTAGCGACATTACCGTACTCGACATGTCAAGAATTCTGGCGGGGCCGTTCGGTACGCAGATACTGGCGGACATGGGCGCGACTGTCTGGAAGGTCGAATCGCCCTGGGGCGACGACACCAGAGGCTGGGGGCCGCCGTTCGTGGGCAGCGAGAGCGCGTACTACCTCTCCGCCAATCGGGGCAAGAAGAGCCTGATCGTCAACCTTCGGGACGCGCGAGGGCAGGACATCATCCGCAGGCTGGCGCAGAAGGCGGACGTCCTCGTCGAGAACTTTCGGGTGGGCAACCTGAAGCGCTACGGACTGGACTACGAAGCGATCTCGGAGATCAACCCGGGCATCGTCTACGCCTCCGTGACCGGCTTCGGACAGACAGGCCCGCGCGCGGAGGAGCCGGGATACGATGCCGCGCTCCAAGCCATGACGGGCATCATGAGCGTTACGGGGGAGGCGGAGGGTCGGCCTACCAAAGTCGGAGTCGCATGGGTGGATATTCTGACCGGACTGACTGCCACCATCGGCATTCTGGCGGCGCTCCACGAGCGCGCGCTCAGCGGCAAGGGGCAGCGCGTGGACGTGTCGCTGTTCGACGTTGGGATCGCGTCCATGGCCAACCTCGCGCACAGCTATCTGGCCACGGGAGTATCGCCGGGGCGAATCGGCAACGCGCACCCGCAGGTCGTCCCGTATCAGGATTTCGAGGCGTCGGACGGCTTCTTCATGCTGGCGGCGAACAACGACGACCAGTTCAGGCGTCTGTGCGACGTGGTCGGTCTGCCCGATCTGCCAGACGACGACAGATTCAGGGACAACGCGGCGCGGGTGCAGAACCGCGAGGCGCTGGCATCCATGCTCAACGAGAAGATCGGGGCGAACAGCCGAGACCACTGGATGAGCGCGCTTCAGGCGGCGGGTATCACCGTGACTTCGATCAACACCATCGAGGACGCTCTCGAAGACGCGCAGGCAAAGGCGCGGAGATCGGTATGGGAGGTCGATCATCCAGCCTTGGGCAGCGTGAGGCTTCTGGGCAGCGCGCTTCAGCACCTCAGCCGCACGCCAGCCGCGCCGCAGAGCCACCCTCCCATGCTCGGGGAGCATACCGAAGAGGTGCTGAGCGGCGCGCTCGGCATCTCTGACGAGGAGACGAGCAGGCTGATCGCCGATGGAGTGGTTCGAGGGGCGCGGCGTGCGGAGTGAGGGTCGGGGCGCGTCATCGCCGCCACTCGACGGCCTCACCGTAGTCGAGGCGGCGTCCGGCGTGGCTGGGCCCTTCTGCGGACGTCTGCTCGCCGCTTTCGGAGCGGATGTCGTAAAGGTCGAACTCCCGCCGTCCGGAGACTGGACGCGCGGCGCAGAGCCTCGCCTCCCGGACGTTCCGCAGTCGGAAGCGAGCGCGCTGTTCCTGTATCTCAACATGGGCAAGCGCAGCGCCCTCTTGGACTGGCGCTCGGAAGGGGGCGGCGACACTCTGAGACGGCTCGCCACGTCCGCGGACGTTCTCATAGAGGACTGGGACGCCGACGCTCGCGCCGCGCTCGGCGTGGATTCGCTCGGCGGCGGACTGATCGACCTGTCGATAACGCCGTTCGGAAGCAGCGGGCCTTATCGAACGTGGAAGACGACCCCTCTGGTGAGCCTCGCGCTCGGCGGCTTTCTGTATCTTTCGGGAGACGAAGACCGCGAGCCGCTGATGATTCCGGGCCGTCAGTCGGAGTATCTGGCAGGGCTTCACGGATTCGCGGGCGTGATGATGGCGCTGTGGGAGCGCGATGGCGCAGGGCGGGCGCGAAGGGTGGAGGTCTCCGAGATCGAATCGCTGGCGACGCTTCACCAGTTCACAACCGTCATGCACACCTACAACGGCTTGGTTCGCAGCAGGCACGGCGCGAGATGGGAGAACAAGGGCGCGTATGGGCGCTACCCGATAACGGTCTTGCCGTGCAGGGATGGGTACGTGTCGTTCGCGGTGTCCACGGAGGGCCAGTGGGACATGCTCTTTCCGATGGTGGGTAGGGCGGAGCTGCTGGAAGACCCGCGCTTCGCCACGTTCGCGGAGCGGCGCGAACACGCGGACGACATAGACGCCATTCTGATCGACTGGATGAAGGACAAGACGCGGCGGGAGGTGTTCGAGCTGGCGGCGGGAACGTGGTCGGAGCCGGCGTCGCCGCTGCTGGAGCTGTCCGAGCTGCTGGAAGACGGGCAGCTGAGACACCGAAGGCTGTTCGCTCGGATAGACCACGCGGACGCGGGAACGCTGACGTATCCCACCGCGCCGTTCCACATGAGCGCGACGCCGCCGAAGTTCGGGGGCGCGCCCAGTCTTGGGGAGCATACGAAAGACGTTCTGAAGTCTGCGGACACGCCGAGCCGTGAGGCGCGCGCCGCTGGAGTCCGCGCCAGCGCAGATCCGCCCTCCCGCGCCATACTCGGCGACGTTCGCGTACTCGATCTCACCAGAGTATGGGCAGGGCCGCTGGCTACGCGCATTCTGGGCGACTTCGGAGCGGAAGTCATCAAGATCAGCGATCCGCGCGTGCCGCTGGACCGCGCCGGGGGGACGAACAACAAGCTCAATCGCAACAAATCCAGCCTTGCCCTGCGCCTGGATCTGGACGAAGGGCGCAACCTGTTTCTACAGCTCGCGGCGGTGTCGGACGTGGTGATCGAGAACTTCAGGCCGCGCGTCATGCGCAACTTCCGCCTGACATACGAAGACCTGCGCGCCGTCCGTCCGGACATCATCATGTGTTCGATGTCTGGCTTTGGAATGACGGGCGAATATAGGGACTATCCCGCCTTCGGCCCATCGGTGGAAGCGATGACCGGCATTCCGAGCATGATGGGCTACGAGGGAGGGCCGCCCCGAACGTCGTCGCTCGCCTTCCCGGATCTGGTGGCTGCGCTGAACTCGGTGGCTGCGATCACTGCGGCTCTCCACCACAGACGGCGCGAGGGCGAGGGGCAGCTCATAGACCTCGCGCTGAACGAGGGGCCCGTGTGCCAGATAGGCGAGTACGTAGCGGCGCACTCGCGCACCGGGCGGCAGCCGCCTCGCGCGGGCAACAGCCACCCGATGCACTCGCCCTACGGAGTCTACCCCGCAATGGGGGAAGACGAGTGGGTGGCGATCTGCGCAGTGTCCGATGCCGAGTGGATTAGGCTGTCCAAGCTGCTCGCAGAGGACGGCATCTCGCCCGATCCCGCGCTGGAAGTGGAGTCCAACCGAAGGCGCGACACGCAGGCGGTGGACTCGGCTGTCTCGGCTTGGACGCGGCGCAGAGACGCGGGCGATATCGCCTCCGCGCTTCAGGCAGTCGGAATAGCGGCGGGAAGGGTATCCAAGAACTGGCAGCTTCTGGACGATCCGCACCTGAACGAGCGCGGCTTCTTCGTGGAGCTGGAGGAGGCAGACGTGGGCATGAAGAAGTACCCGGGACAAGCCATTCGGCACGAGGGGCTTCAGAAATCCAGATGGATGCCCTCCGCAAGGCTGGGAGAGAACAGCCGTGAGATACTGGGGCGGCTGCTCGCGCTCCACGCTTCGCGGATCGAGCAGATGGAGACGAAAGAGATAGTTGGAACATTTCAAGAAGGCTGAGGTGATGGCGCATTGGCAGATGTAATCATTCACTCCCCCATGACCGGCAGGGTCATAGAAGTGCTGGTGTCCAAGGGAGACTCGGTGAGCGCGGGCGACCTCGTGGTGGTGATCGAGTCTATGAAGATGGAGAACGAGGTCGTCTGCGACCACGACGGGGCGGTGTCCGCCGTTCACGTGGAGGAAGATCAGTCGGTCTCGGAGGGCGACAGACTGGTGGAAGTGTGCGCGGGCTGACTCGGCAGCGAGCATACCGCGTTCAGGAGGGCATTCATGCGAATCAAACAGATCAGGGCGGTCGAGCTGAACATACCAAGGACGCCTCCGAAATCGAAGTCTCGGCGTCCGAACTGGAACACCCACGCGCGGCGCGCGCTGCCCATCAACAAGTATCCGGAGTTTCCGCGCCTGCACGGGCAGATGCCCGGCGCGAACACCTCCGCCGAGGTGTGGGTTCAGGCGGTGGCGGAGGATGGAACGTGGGGGCTCGGGCAGTGCAGCTTCGGGGAGCCGACGGCGGCGTTGATAGACTATCACTTCGGGCCGCTTCTGGAAGGCCGAGACTGCATGGCGCTGGAGTACCTGAACGATCTGATGTGGCGCTCTACGCAGCGCTTCGGCGCCGGCGGTCTGGCGACTGTGGCGCAGTCTGGCATAGATCTGGCGCTGTGGGATCTGAAGGGCAAGCTGCTGGGGCAGCCGGTCTATTCGCTGATAGGCGGCCCGTGCCGAGACAAGGCGCTGGTCTACTGCACGTCAGACGATCTGGACTGGTCGAAAGAGCTGGGGTTCCTGTGCTTCAAGGTGTCGAACCCGGCGCACTACGACGAGGGTATAGCGGGGATCGACTTGGTGGAGGAACACATAGCGAAGGCGCGCGATGAGGTGGGAGCAAGCGCCGAGCTCATGTACAACCCGGTGATGAGCTTCAACGTGGAGTTCGCCATACGCTTGGCGGAGCGTCTGCGTCCATACGGGCTGCGCTGGCTGGAGGAGCCGCTGATCCCCACAGATCTCGAAGGTCATATCGAGCTTAGAAAGGCGATCAACTGGGTGCCGCTTGCCACTGGGGAGGATCATCATGGACGCTGGACGTTCAGGCAGCTCGTGGAGCATCGAGCGGTGGACGTGCTTCAGCCTGATATGAAGTGGTGCGGTGGGTTCTCGGAGGCGCTGAAGATATACACCATCGGCGAGGCGGCGGGAATCGTGACGATTCCTCATGCGGCTGTGGCATCGCCCTGGGGTCAGCACTTCGCCATCTCGATGCCCGAATCGCCAATGGCGGAGTTCTGGATGGGCAGCGATCCGGGCATTCCGCTGGAAGAGGTCTGGCCAATCCCGGGGCTGGCGGTTCCCAAGCATGGCTACGTCACCCCCACGGACGCGCCCGGCTGGGGAATGGAGATCGAAGAGGAGTGGATCGCCCCCTGGGACCACAGCAAGGCGATCAGGGAGCGCGGGCTAGGGTAGGCATCCTGCTGGCAGCCGCGCGCGGCGGCGCTGGGTTGCGCGCGGCTGGCGGGGCGTGGTCAGTCGTCCGCGCCGTACAGCTCTCCGTTGGTCAAGGCTATGTCATCATGCTCGTCCGTCTTGGGCTTGCGGCGTGTCTTGCTGGCGAGTTTTCGCACGCCCGAGCTGACCATGTTCTGCAAGGCGTTGGACTCTCTGGCCACAGTCGCCCTGATGCGCGAGCTGTACTCTCCCATGCCGCGATATTTCGCGTACCTCTGTCTCATGCGCTTCTTGGAGGAGACCGGCTGGAGCTTCGTAAGCTCCTCCACTATGGCGCGTTCGAGTAAGCGCGCTGCTTCGTCAGGGTCGGAGTGCGCGCCGTTCGGAGGCTCTGCCACGATCCGGTCGATGATGCCGAAGTCCATGCAGTCCCGCGCGGTCAATCTCATCCAAGACGCGGCATCTTCCACTCTGGAGACGTCTTGGTACATCACCTCGGCGGCTTCCTCGGGGCTGACGGACGTGTAGATGGCGTGTTCCTGCATCAGCACACGGTCGGCTATGCCCAGCGCGAGCGCGCCGCCGCTGCCCGCCTGTCCTATGACCACCGAGACGGTTGGCACGTCGAGAGCGGACATCATCGACATGGAGCTGGCTACGGCGTTCCCAAGCCCGCGCACCTCGGCGTTCACGCTGAGATCGGGTCCCATGGTATCCACGATGGTCACAATTGGAAGCGAGAACTTGGAAGCCAAGTTCATGGCTCTCTGCGCCTTGCGGAAGCCTTCGGGCCTGGTTCGGCTCTCCCCCTGCGCGTCCTCGTCTCCCGCGTTGGGGTCAGCGTGGCGCTGCTGGGCGATCAGCGCCACAGTCTGGCCGGCGATCTGGCCGAGACCGGATATGATCGTCGGGTCGTCGCCGTATGCTCGGTCGCCGTGCAGCTCCACGAACTGGCCCAGCATTCGGGATACGTAGTCCGAGGCCGTGGGGCGGGACTCGTGTCTAGCCATCTGCACTGAGGTCCACGCTTGGGGTCTGGCTGCGGCGGGTTGGGGTCTGCCATCTTCCTGGGCGCTGGCTATCCTGTACCTGTTTCGCAAGAGGTCTAGGAGAATGCCTATCACCGTCCGCAGCTCGGTTCTCTGCGTGACGCCGTCCAGCATTCCATGTTCGAGGTGAGACTCGGCGGTGTGGGCGCCGGACGGCAGCGGCTGGTCGCTGGCTCTCTTTATGACGCGCAGCGAGGAGAACCCAACGAGGGATCCCGGCTCTGCCAGAATGATGTCGGCCAGGTTGGCGAAGCTGCCATACGCTTGGCCCGTGGCCGGGTTGGCGAGGACGGTTATGAAGGGCAGCCCCGCCTCGTGGAGGCGGTTGACCGCCGCCACGGTCTTGGCCATCTGCATCAGCGACAGCACGCCCTCTTGAATTCGCGCCCCGCCGCTGGTCACGATTGCCACGACTGGGAGTCTGCGTTTGACCGCTCTCTCCAGTGCCAGGGTAATCTTTTCGCCAACCACGCAGCCCATAGTGCCGCCCATGAAGCCGAAGTCCAGAACGATGAGCATTACGGGAGCGCCGGCGATCGCGGCTGTTCCGGTTATCGCGGCTTCGGTAAGCCCCGTCCTGCGCTGGTCTTGGAACAGGCTGTTGCTGTACGACTTGCTGCCGGAGAAGGAGAGAGGGTCCAGCGAGATCATCGCGCGGTTGATCTCGCTGAAGCTGTTGGTGTCGGTAAGCGACTCGATCCGCTCTTGCGCGCTCATGCTGCAATGGAATCGGCAGCGGGGGCAGATCCTGTGGGCAAGGTAGAGGTCCTGCTCGCGCAGGTCGAAGCCGCAGAAGATGCAGTGATCCCTGCCTTGATCAGACTGGTCATCCTCTCCGTTCCCACGGGTCACAGAGCCGACGAAATTCACGAGATTGCGTACCACGAGTTACCACCTCGAATAATCAGAAACCTAGTTCTGATTGATTATAACATCTCTGGACTTCGAACCTTCACCCGGACCCACGACCCCCTCTTCCTCCAGCTGATCCATCAGACGCGCCGCGCGAGGGTAGCCTATCCGCAGGCGGCGCTGGAGCAGAGAAGTGGACAGCTTGCGATGGTTGAGGGCAAGCTCGATCGCCTTGTCCATCATGTCGTCGCGGTCTGGGTCTTGCGCTTCCTGCGCCGCATCCTGCGCGTCTTCGATCTCCTCGCCGCCCAGCAGGTCTATCTGGTGAAGCGGCGCCCATGGGGTGTTCTTCCAGAAGGCGACCAGATCTTCGATCTCGTCGTCTCCGATGAACACGTTCTGCACGCGCGCCGGCTTGGATGCGTCCAGCGGCAGATAGAGCATGTCGCCGCGCCCCAGCAGCTTGTCCGCGCCCGACGTGTCGAGAATCGTGCGCGAATCGACCTGCGAGGTGACGCCGAAGCTGATGCGGCTGGGGAAGTTGGCCTTGATCAGCCCGGTCACCACGTCCACGGAGGGGCGCTGTGTGGCGATGATCAGGTGTATCCCGGTCGCTCTGCCCAGCTGGGCTAGGCGGCAGAGTGACTGCTCGACGTCGAAGGCGGCGGTCATCATGAGGTCTGCCAGCTCGTCCACCACGACGCACAGGAAGGGCATCTTGTCCGGCATCTTGTTGTTGTACGCCTCGATGTTGCGCACGCCCACCTCTTCCATGCGCCGGTAGCGCTCGAACATCTCGCGTATCAGCCCCTTGAGGTAGCCGACCACGGTATCCGTTTCCACGATCACCGGAGCCATCAGATGCGGTATGCCGTTGTACGGCGTCAGCTCTACGCGCTTGGGGTCTATCAGCAGCAGGCGCAGCTCGGCCGGCGTCTTTTCGGTTATCAGGCAGGAGACGATGGCGTTGAGGCATACGCTCTTGCCGCTGCCGGTTGCCCCAGCCACCAGAAGGTGGGGCATCTTGGCGAGGTCGAACGAGATCGACTCTCCGCCGCTTCCGCGTCCCAATGCGACGGGCAGATGGGCGCGCGCGCGCTGCTTCTGGAAATCTCCGCTCTCCATAACGCTGCGCAGCGTAACCAGACTCGGGTTGGGGTTCGGCACTTCGATGCCGACGAGCGACCTGCCCATCGCCGGCGTTTCGATGCGCAGGGACGGCGTCTTCAGCGCAAGGGCGAGGTCTTTCTCGCGCGCTAGAATGCTGTCCACCTTCACTCGGGTCTTTTGCTCGACTCGCTTGGTGATCTGCTTTCCTGACTCGTCGCGAATGGGGTTGCCGTCATCGTCTACCTGCCTGACCAGCTTGTTGCGCCGAACGTAGCCCGGCACGAGGCCGTACATGGTAACCGTAGGGCCGGGGCGCACGTGGCCGACCTGCACCTCTACGCCGTACTCGCCGAGCGTCTGGGTTATCGTCTCGCCCGTCGTATGAAGCTCCGTATCGGATATCTGGTTGTCTTGGCCCTGTTTCATCAGGTCTATGCTCGGCCTCTGCCACATCAGCGCAGTACCGTTCGATCGCGGGGCTGAGAATGCCGCCGCCGCAGTGGGAGAGGGGGCAGGCGGCGGAGCTGCGCGCATGGGTATCGGGGCAGGCGATGACGAGACGAACGCCGGCTCTGGCTCTGGCTCGGCTTGGGGGGCAGGCTCTTCAGGCTGCGGGTCCAGCTTCGGCTGCCAATAGGGGCCGGGGTCTGGGTGGAAGTGGCGCTCGTCCACGCCGTCCGGCAGCCTCACGATCACGGGTTTCTGATTCTGCTCGAATGGAGGATAGATGTCATCCTCGTCGTCCTCATCGTCTTCCAGTGACGCGACGGCGGACTCGGCAGGGTAGCCGCTGTCCTTCTCTTCGTCGGGATGGGCTTCATGCTCGCTCGCGGCGGCTGTCTGCTCTTCGGCTGTCTCTATGGACGAAGCGACAGGGGACGAGGCGACAGGCGACAGCGCGAAACTCCTGTAGGGGGAGCCATCTTCGCGGGGTCCGAGATCGTCCATCCAGCCCTGCTCCGATGCGCGATTGGGGACTGCTTCGGGGAAGTCGAAGTCATCCACATCGGGCGGCGGACGTCTAGACGTCAGCGACCTTATCGCCATGAACAGGCTGAGGTAGACGAATATCAGCCCCTGTCCCAGCAGCCGGCCGAGGTTGCCGGTAAGCACGGGCAGCGCGACCGCCACGGCTATGAGGAAGATTGCGAACAGGCGCAGCGCGCCCATGACATTCTGGCTTCCGATCACGGCTTCTCCGAGCGCGCCGCCCAGAGTCGTGCGCCCGTAGATCGAGAACCACCCCAGAGGGCCATCCAGCGGACGGAAGAAGGAGAGAGCGCCAGCCAGCGCCAGCGTCAGCATGGCGGCGGAGAGCCAGACGTTGTATCTCCTCAGCCAGCCGGGGTTGACGATGAGCGCGATCAGCAGCGCGCCGATGAGGGCGGCTACTGGTATCGCGCCCAGTCCCACTGCGCTGAGGATTCCGCTGCGGGTCGTCGTCATCCCATTCAGCAGCGGCTCGCGCGTCATGTACAAGCCGAGCGGAATTACGACCACGAAAAGTATGACTGCCAGCCAAACAACGGCTTTGCGGTCCAAGCGACTCGTGCTTTCGGAGGAGGTGCTGTTCGATTTCTGCATGTGTCAATGACCTCTGGTTTGGAATGTCTCGAATCAACGACATAGAAGACGAGACGGGACGCAGAAGTATCGCGCGACACATCGCAAGCTGACGCCCGAAAGGGCGCGCCGTGCGCAGATTCCGCTTGGCGGCGTGGTCAGATCTGTTCGATGACCGTTAGAACCGCGGGTCTCCTGCGCGTCTCGCCATAGATGAAATCCGCGGCGACTCTGGTCAGCCGAGACTTCACCTGACTTAAATCTAGCTTCTCGGAGTCCAGATCTTCTAGCGCGGCGGCAACCCGTTTTGACGTTTTTTCGAGAAGAGTATCGGAATCTTCCAAGTCCATGAATCCGGAAGATTCTATTCTGGGGCGCGCCAGCGACAGACCTGTTCGGGAGCTGAGCGTGACAGTGACAGTGACGACTCCGTTCCGCGCCAAGCGCATACGCTCCGGCAGAACTGCGCTGTCCATGTTCCAAAGGTGTCTGCCGTCTATGAATACGTATTCGGCTGGAGCATGATCGACTATATGCCCTCGCTCCTCGTCAAGCTCCAGCACGTCTCCATCTTCGAGAACGAATATGCGCGATCTGGGAATCCCCATGTCGGAGGCGATCGCGGCGTGCTGGACGAGGTGGCGATGCTCTCCGTGGACAGGCACGAAGTAGCGCGGTCTGACAATGCTCATCATCATCTTCAGCTCTTCGCGCGCGGCGTGGCCGTGAACGTGGACCAAGGACACCCGACTGTACAGCACGGATGCGCCCTGTCTCAGCAGGTTGTCTATGGTCTTGGCTACGACCTTCTCGTTGCCGGGTATGGGAGACGCGGATATGACCACCGTATCGCCGGGGACGATCTCGATATCTCGATGATTGCCGTTGGCTATGCGCACGAGGGCGGAAGTCGGCTCTCCCTGGCTGCCGGTCGCCACCACCACCACATCTTCGAGCGGCAGCCGTCTCGCCCGGTGCATCGGGATAACCGTATCGGGCGGGGCATCGAGATAGCCCATGTCGAGCGCCATCCTGACGTTGTTGATCATGCTGCGGCCCACGACCGTAACCTTGCGCTCGTACTTGACCGCGGCGTTGATCACCTGCTGGATTCTCGATATGAGGGAGGCGAACGTGGCGACCATCACGCGGCCCGACGCGTCGCGTATGACCCGATCCAGAGCCTCGCCAACGACCCGCTCGGACTCGGTGTAGCCCTCGATCTCGGCGTAGGTCGAATCCGAACACAGCAGCAGCGCGCCGTCGCCCGCTATCCGGCTGAGGGTGGCGAAGTCGGTGGGTTTGCCGTCTGCGGGTGTGTGGTCTATCTTGAAGTCTCCGGTGTGAATCACCACGCCTAGCGGGGTGGTTACCGCGATGCCCATGGCGTCTGGGATGGAATGGCACACGCGGAAGAACTCGACGTCTAAGGAGTCGCCCACTGAGAACGGCGTGTGAGGCTCCACCGCGTTGAGCCGCGCCCTGTCCGTCAGCCTGTGGTCGCGCAGCTTCACCGAGATCAGCCCGTTGGTGAGTCTCGAAGAGTACACCGGAATATCCATCTCGGACAGGAGATACGGGAGAGCGCCGATGTGGTCCTCGTGTCCGTGCGTTATCAGAGCGGCTCTGATCTTGTCGCGGTTCTCCCGCAGGTAGGTGAAGTCCGGGATTACGAAGTCGATGCCGGGCATGTCTTCATCGGGAAACAGGATTCCCGCGTCGATGATCACGCTGTCGTCGCCGTATTCGAGGACCATCATGTTGCGGCCGATCTCGCCGAGTCCGCCTAGTGGGATGATGCGAAGTGGGTGGTTAGCCATATGCCTCTGCTAGAACATGCTCATCTGCCGGACCGTCTCGCGCTTGGGCTGGGCGCCGGTCTCGCGCCTGTGGGAGACCTCTCGGATCAGGTCCGGCAGCTTGGAAAAATCTTGTCGGAGACTGTCGTGCAGCTTCCCGCTGCGAAGCGCGGCGGCGGGGTGGTACATGGGATAGACCACCAAGCCCCGCCACTCTCGCGGTCTGCCCCTAGCCTTGCCGATCGTCTCGCCGGGGAAGAACTTAGAGAACGAGTAACGTCCCAGCGCGACGATCACTTTTGGCTGGATCATCTCGATCTGCGCGTCCATGTACGGCGCGCACGAGCTGATCTCGACGGGGAAGGGGTCTCGATTGTTCGGAGGACGGCACTTCACCATGTTGGTTATGTACACGTCCTCGCGGCGCAGCCCAATGGATGCCAGCATTTCGTTGAGCAGATTGCCCGCCCGTCCGACGAACGGGATGCCCTGCTGATCTTCGTAGAATCCGGGACCTTCGCCTATGAACATGACGTCCGCGCTGGTGGAGCCGTCCCCCGGAACGGACTTGGTGCGCCCTTTCGAGAGGCCGCACTTTGTGCAGGCGGAGATCTGGTTGACTAGAGTGGTGTAGTCTGACACTTTTGATCCTGTCTCCCGTCAGCCCACGAGATTCATCAGGGCTTCCAGTCCGAAATACCCCGCCAGCGAGATCATGGTGATCTTGATGGTCTTTCCAAGCAGCACCACAGGCACGAACTTTACCAGCGGGTAGCGTGCGGTTCCTGCCCACACGCCGGCTATGTCGAATGGAACGGGAAGAGCGGCGAATCCGAAAAGCACCAGAGTTCCCCATCTGTCCATCCACCTCTTGAGTCGTATGACGATGGGGCGATCCGCCAATATCGAGCTGCCTCGACAGCCCAGGAAGTAGCCGACCAGCTCTCCAAGTGTGGCGAACACGCCGCCCACCACGCCCACTATCAGGGGGTTGAGAATGGCGCCCATGGTGAACGTGTAAGCCGGAGCGGGGGTCGGGAGGAACAGCATGGCGCTGTTTCCGAACTCCGCGGCGGCGACGCCCACGTAACCCCAGTTGCCCAGAGACTCCAAGATGGAGCTGAACCTGACGAAAACGAACGCCAGCCCGACCGCGCCCACTCCGATGGCAGTGAGCTGAAGCGCTATCGCGCGAGTCAGGCTCTTGGCGGAGCCGGCGGCGTCCGCGCGCGCGCTCGTATCCTCCGCGGACCATATGACGGTCTCGCGCGCTGGAGGCGGAACCGAATATGCGCCCGGCTCCTCTTGAATCAGGCCCTGAGGCCCAGCATTTTCGAACGTCGTATTCATTGTAATGCACCTTTTGTCCTAGTTCGAAATTGCTGCCCCGCCAACTAAAGCTAAACTGTCACCCTATATCTCGCATCGTAAGTTAAGGTCAAGTTTCACCAACATTTCGGACTATTATCGAATAGTCATTTAGTACGAGCGCCAATTTTCCTTTCTGCGGGTGGGCGTCACCCTCTCCCTAACCCTCTCCCGTCGAGGGAGAGGGGATTTGTGTTCTGATGACCAACTGATGGAGCATCGCCAATCCGCCAGCCCTCTAGTGCTGAAACTTTTGGTTGATGTATAATTTGGGCCTGACGACCCCGTCTACTCCTGACTGTTCTCGTGGAGAGTGGCGATTGGATGCTCTAGGCACGCATCTGCTGATCGAGCTAAAAGAGTGCAGCTCTGAGCTGCTGAACGATCTCGACTACGTGCGAGACGTGGTGATCGCCGCCGCGAACGAGGCGGGCGCGACCATAGTCGGCCACACATTCCACAAGTTCGACCCCATTGGCGTCACTGGCATCGTTGCCATAGCCGAGTCGCACATCGGAATACACACCTGGCCGGAGTTCGCCTATGCCGCCGCCGATATATTCTCGTGCAGCGACACGTTCGAGCCCCACCGGGCGGCAGACCTGATTATCCAAAGGCTCCAGAGCGGTCAGCCTTCCATTACCGAGATCAAGCGCGGGTTCGTGGCATCACTGGCCACGTCCGCCACCTGAGCCGATGAATGGACTGCCGCCCGGCGAATGGCACTTCGAGCTGATCACTCCCGACCTGTATCAGGCGGAGCGCATCGAGCGCGTCCACCACTCGGGGCGCACCGAGTTTCAGGACGTGGTGGTGCAGACTGGGGCAGCCTTTGGCCGCAGCCTAGTCTTGGACGGCAAGACGCAATCGACCGAGGTGGACGAGTTCGCCTACCACGAAGGGCTTGTCCACCCCGCTATGATCGCGCATCCGGGGCCCGTCTCCGTATTCGTGGCGGGCGGCGGCGAGGGCGCGACCATAAGAGAGGCGCTGAAACACAGAAGTGTAGAGAGGGTGGTTATGGTCGATATCGACAAGCAGGTCGTGGACTTGTGCCGCGAGCATCTGCCCAGCCACCACCGCGGTTCGTTCGAGGACGCGCGCGTGCGGCTTCTGCACGCGGACGCGCTATCCTACCTAGAAGAGACCGACGAGCGTTTCGACATCGCCGTAATCGACGTGCCGGATCCTATGGAGGCGGGGCCGGCGTATCTGCTGTTCACCCGCGAGTTCTACACACTCTTGAGAGACCGTCTGAACGATGGCGGTCTCATGGTCGCTCAGTCCGGACCGACGGGGCCTTCGTTCTATGAGCAGTGCTTCTCCGCAGTGGCGAACACCGTCGCCAGCGTGTTTCCCACCGTCACCCTAACGGAGACGTTCGTTCCCAGCTTCGGATCCACCTGGGGCTTCGTGATCGGCTCTCTGGGGCCAGACCCGTCATCCATGTCGGTCGAGGAAGTGGACGCGGCAGCTGCGGCGCGTGTGCGCGGCGCGCTTCGCTACTTCGACGGAATCACGCTCAGGGGCATGGTATCCGTTCCCAAGTATCTGCGCGAGTCGGTGGCAGCCGAGCGGCGCGTCATCACGCGCGCCAACCCGCTGTTCGTAGTATGAATACAGATATGCTCTCACAGCTCAACGACAGGCAGCGCGAGGCAGCCGAGACTATCGACGGGCCGCTGCTGATAGTGGCCGGACCCGGCAGCGGCAAGACTCGGCTGATCACCTACCGCATCGCCTACCTGATGCGCGTGGTCGGCGTCTCCGCGGGGCGAATCGGCGCAGTCACCTTTACCAACAAGGCGGCGCGCGAGATGAAAGCCAGAGTCGAATCGGTCGTCTCATACGGCGCCGAGAGGCTGACGCTGGGGACGTTCCACGCCTTCTGCGCGCGAACGCTGCGCAGCGACGGCGAGGCGATTGGGCTCGACCGCAGCTTCGCCATCTACGACGACCCCGACCAGCTGGAGATGATCAAGCGCAGTATGCGCGAGACAGACGTAGACCCCAAGCGATTCGCGCCGCGCGCGCTTCAGTCCGCCATCTCCGGAGCCAAGAGCCAGCTGCTCACCGCAGACGGGTTCGGGCTGCGAACTGCCAGCTACTTCGACGAGGTCGCTGGGAGAGTGTACGCGCGCTACGAGTCGCTGATGGCGCAGTCTAACGCGGTGGACTTCGACGACCTCTTGCTCAAGACGTACCTTCTTCTGAGCGAGCAAGACGCCGTAGCCCAAAAGTATCAGGATCGCTACGTCCACTTTATGATAGACGAGTTTCAGGATACGAACGTGGCGCAGTACGCGATAGCGCGTCTGATAGCGCAGAAGCACCGCAACCTGTGCGTGGTCGGAGATCCCGACCAGTCCATCTACTCGTGGCGCAACGCCGACATAAGGAACATCCTCAGCTTTCAGAGCGACTTCCCGGATGCAAAGACGGTTGCGCTCGATCAGAACTACCGCTCCACCCAGACTATTCTCGACGCCTCATCCAGACTGATCTCGGCAAACACCCAGCGCGTGGAAAAGGATCTGTACACCACCAACGGCAAGGGCGCGCCCATCTCCATGTCCGAAGGGTACGACGAGGAGGAGGAGGCGCAGCTGGTACTGCGCGAGATAAGCTCGCTGACGCGCTCGACGCGGGGGTCGCCCGCCCGGTACGGACTCGGCGACATAGCCGTCATGTACAGGGTGAACGCGCAGTCTCGCGCCTTGGAAGAGGCTTGCCTGCGCTACGGCATCCCATATCAGCTGATAGGCGGCACGAAGTTCTACCAGCGGCAGGAGGTGAAAGACCTAGCGGCGTATATTCGGCTGATAGCCAACCCCAACGACGACGTGAGCCTCGTTCGCGTAATCAACCTGCCCACTCGCGGAATCGGTCGGCGCACGATGGACGAGCTTACCCGTCTCGCCCGGGAGCGCGGCGTCTCTATGTTCGAGGCGATTCAGATAATATCGCCGCAGACCGATCTCGGCGGCCCGCTCGTCTCGGGAGCGTTCACCGCCCGCGCGGCGCGCGCGCTGGGCGACTTCAGGGAGCTGATCCTTGGCCTTCGCTCCGAATCCGAATCATGCAGCCTGATCGAGCTGATAGACAAGGCGCTGGACAGGTCGGGGTACAGGAAGTTCCTGACCGAGCGCGACGAGCAGCAAGCCGAAGACAGGCTGGACAACATCAACGAGTTCAGGAACGCGGCAAGGGACTATCTGGACCTGGAACCCGCCGAGGCGCTGAGCGCGTTTCTCGAAAGTGTCAGCCTAGTCAGCGACGTGGACAACCTCGATGAGAAGCCCGATTCGCTCACGCTAATCACGCTGCATCAGGCCAAGGGACTCGAATACCCAGTCGTGTTCATGGTGGGTATGGAAGATGGACTGCTCCCACACTCGCGCTCGATGGACGATCCGCTGAGCCTCGAAGAGGAGCGCAGGCTTTGCTACGTGGGCATGACGAGGGCGAAGGAGCGCCTCTACTTGATGAGGGCTTTCAGGCGCGGATTCAGGGGCGGTACGGGCCCAAACCTGCCCTCGCGCTTCCTGCTGGAGATTCCCCAAGAGCTCGTCGCGGGCAGAGAATCGCGGACGGCAGAGCAGAGCGGGGGAGCGGGGACATCCTCCGAACGGCGCTCGTCGCCGCGCCCTTCGTCCCGCTCCGAGCGCGCCCCCGCGCGAGGAGACGGCGCCAGAAGGGAGCAGGGGTTCCAGTTCGGTCGGCGCGCGAAGCCCGCCGCGCCGCGTCAGCCTGCGCCGACGAGGAGGCCAGGGAGGTCGGCCGTCCCAACTCCCAGAAGGTCAACGGCGCGCAATGCCGCGCGTTCCGCGCGCCCCGCGTTCTCGACCGGCGACAAGGTGCGCCACAAGACGTTCGGCGAGGGGATCGTCATGAGCTGCGAGCCGATGGGCGGCGACTTCCAGGTGACAGTCGCGTTCAAGGGCGGCGGCGGAGTAAAGCGCCTGCTGCTCTCGTTCGCCCCGCTGGAGAAGCTGGGTTAGCCGCGTCCAAAGGGCATGACCCCGATGCCGGCGTCTCCAAACATGCGAACGAGACTAGGAGCGGTGTATCGTTCTGCTGGGCGCGACTCTGCTGGCGCTCATCTCAGGCGGGATCATGGCGCAGCCGTGTTCTTCAACCCGAAGGCGCAGCTACGGCGCGATTACTGGTATCATAAGGGCGTTCGATACGATTGGCACGTTCGCCGCGCCGTGGTTCGCGGGATGGGTCTTCGACGAGACGGGTTCATACGCGCCCGCCGTTCGCCGCCGCGCTTGCGACGGCGGGCGTCCTGTACGGAGTATCGAGAAAACCGGCGCTGCCCGCGCGCGGCAGGCGCGAACCGCAGGGGCTGTGGACAGAAGATGAAATTCACAATTAGAAGGCTGTATTTTCTGTGCGCGTTCATAGGCGGCTTGGCTACTATCGTCTTCGTGTATCAGAATCGGCTGAACTACCTGACCGAGCGAGGGAGCGACAGCGGGGCGTTCGACCCGGTGGTCTTGATGTGGGCTTTGGGGCTTAGCATCCTGTTCGTTCCCATCGGCGTTCTGCTGGGGCTTTCCGTGGCGCTGGCGCTGCACTTCGGCTGGCTGGCGAGGACTGGCAAACTATGAGCGCGAGCGGCGCTCATCTGACAGATTCTGTCCGAACGGACTGGGCGGGAGCGTAACGGGAATTGTGGGCGAACTCTGCCAAGATACTGGGGATTACTCGGACATTCGCCGCCGTTGCGCTCGCCGTCGCCGCTCTCGGCTTTGCCGCTTGCGCGGATACGAGCGACGGCACAGCGCCCGGAAACGTCATCGGCGAAGCTGGCGCGCTGGGCATCCACACCAGTCAGGCTGAGATAGACGGCGACGCTCTCACGCTCGATCAGATACTGGCGCGGGGCGAACGCCTCTTCACGGCGTCTTTCAACACGCTGGACGGCGCCGGACGCCCGGAAACCACGGATGTCAGCCCCAACAACTTCCGCGCGCCGCGAACGTTTCCAGACAACTTCAACCGCATCTCGGGGCCTGATGCCAACTCATGCTCCAGCTGCCACACGATCCCGCGTCTCGGCGGCGGGGGCGACAACGCCACAAACGTGTTCGTGCTGGCAGACCGTCTCGAATTCGTGAACTTCGACGGCGGGGAGGGCGACGGTCTCGAACGCCACACTCTCAGGACAGTCGGCAACGAGAGGACTTCCGTCAGCCTGTTCGGATCCGGATACGTCGAGCTTCTGGCGCGAGAGATGACTGCGGATCTCCACGCCATCAGAGACGGCGCGAGAAGGGAAGCGCGGCAGAGCGGCGCACCGGTGACAGCCGAGCTGACCACGAAGGGAATAGACTTCGGGCGGCTCACGGCTCACCCCGACGGCACGCTGAACAGCGACGAGGTCGAGGGCATCGAGGCCGATCTCGTGATCCGTCCGTTCATGCAGAAAGGCACCATAATCTCGCTCAGGGAGTTCGCGGTCAAAGCCATGAACCAGCACTTCGGGATGCAGGCGTCCGAGCGCTTCGGGGATACGGTCGACCGAGACGGAGACGGCATCGCGGACGAGCTTTCACGCGGGGACGTGACCGCGCTCGTGCTGTTTCAAGCCACACTGCCCGCGCCAGCTGCGGCTCGCCCGCAGCGCGATGCCAACCGTGAAGCCGCGCAGAGAGGACAGGCGCTGTTCTCATCGCTCGGATGCGCGACTTGCCACGTCCCGGAGCTGCCCCTGAACTCGCCGCTGTTCAGCGAGCCTAACCCGTTCAACCCAGCGGGCAAGCTGCAAGCGTTCGAGGTGGACGACCCCTACACCGTCGATCTGACGAGCCTGAACGACGGCGGGCTGAGAAGGGGGGCGGACGGCGCGATCATGGTTCCCGTGTTCACCGACTTCAAGCGGCACAGGATGGGAGACGTACTCGACAACGAGGCGCTGGAGGAGGAGGGCGTGCCAACCGACGAGTGGCTGACGCGCAAGCTGTGGGGATTCGCCAGCGAGCCGCCTTTCCTGCACAACGGGCGCGCGACTCTCATATCCGAAGCCATCCTCGCGCACGGCGGAGAGGCTCAGCCAAGCCGCGACTCGTTCGCCGCCCTGCCCCAGCAGGATCGAGCCGCGCTGATCGAATTCCTAGAGACGCTTCAGATTCCGCCGGAGACTGCCGAGACGCGCGCCGAGTCTCCAAGACCCTACGGCTTGGAGATCAGCCCCGTATGGGCAGCGCTCGGCGGCGGACTGGCCGGGGCGCTGATCGCGCTGGCTTGCTGTCTGACAGCCCTGCGGCTCAGGAAGGTGCGAGGTGGGCAGTAAGCAATTTTTCCGCGTCTTCTTTCTCTTGGAGCAAGCTCACCCGTCCCAGTCAGGCATCATCGCCATCCCACAGTCGCGTTCCGGCGCAAGGCGAGGGTCTATATCCGTGACGGCAACGCTGAAAGCGAGCGCGGATTGGACATGACACACTCGACAAGGAACCGTGAGCGATGGGTGAAGGCGCATTCGTCCATCGTCTTCGGGGCGATGCCGCTCTGCTCGATGGCTGGACCACGCCCATTCTGACAGGCGCGGGCGAGAAAGCGGGCTATCTGCCGCCCTGCTGGTACAGGTGGCACGAGACTATGTGACCTTCGGCGATCGACTCTATGACCGGCGTCTCGTCTGCGCAGGGTTCGAAGACGGATGGACAGCGCGGGTGGAACGCGCACCCGCTCGGTGGGTCTATCGGGGAGGGAACCTCTCCTGTCAGCACGATCTCCTCGCGCTCGACGCCGGGGCGGGACGACAGCGAAGCGGAGATGAGCGCCCGCGTGTACGGGTGGCGCGGGTTGTCGAACAGGTCATGGGAGTCCGCCTCTTCGACGATCTTGCCTAAGTACATCACCCCGATCTTGTGGCTCATGTAGCGCACCGTTGCCAGCTGGTGCGCGATGAGCAGGTAGCTCAGGTTGTATTCTATCTGAAGCTGCTTGAGCAGGTTCATAATCTGCGCCCTGATGGACACGTCCAGCGCCGAGACCGGCTCATCCAAGACGATGAGCTTGGGACGCAGCGCCAGCGCCCGCGCTATGGCTATCCGCTGTCTCTGGCCGCCGCTGAACTCGTGCGGGTATCGGTAGGCGTGGCTGGGGTGGAGACCGACCTCCTCCAGCAGCGACAGCACCTGTTCTCTCAACTCCGCCTTCGTCAGGCGGCGGTGCGCCGTCAGCGGCTCGGCTATTATCGACTCCACTTTGAGGCGCGGGTTGAGAGAGCTCCAAGGGTCTTGAAAGACTGCCTGCACCGAAGCGCGATACTCCGTCAGCTGGTCGGGCGTGAACGCGCTGACGTCGCGCCCCTCGAAGCGCAGCGTGCCGGACGTGAGCGACTCGACAAGCAGAACGACCTTCGCGGTGGTGGTCTTGCCGCATCCCGACTCTCCCACGAGGCTGTACGTCTGCCCCTGCGGGACGCTGAACGAGACTCCATCGACCGCGCGCACCTGCCCGACGGTCTGTCGGAACACCAGCCCGCGCGTAACGCTGAAGTGCTTCTTGACGTTCTCGGCGACGATCAGCGGCTCGGCGGCAGCCGATTCTTCGTGTCTCTCAACCTGTGTCATCGAGCCTCCAGCAGCTGGCGCGGTGTCGCTGCGCGACAAGGAACTCGCGCGGGTACTCCTCGACGCATCTTCCGAACGCATACGGGCAGCGCGGCTCGAAGCTGCATCCGGGGGGCATGTCGTCCAGATTGGGCGGCTGTCCGGCTATCGAAGTCAGCCACTCCACGTCCTGCTCCAAATCGGGGACCGATCCCAGCAGCGCCTCAGTGTAGGGGTGCTGTGGATTGTAGAACAGCTCCGACACGTCCGCGTTCTCGACTATCCTGCCCGCGTACATCACTGCCACGCGGTCGCACATTCTGGCGACTATTCCGAAGTCGTGGGTGATGAATATGATCGCCGCGCCAGTCTCCTTCTGTATGTCCTTCAGCAGGCGCAGGTACTGAAGCTGTATCGTGGCGTCCAGCGATGTGGTCGGCTCGTCGGCGATTATCAGGCTGGGCATACGCGAAATGGCTATCGCGCCCACCACGCGCTGGCGCATCCCGCCGCTCATCTGGTGCGGGAAGGCGCGCATCCTGATTTCGGGCGCGGGAATCCGCACCTTTCTCAGCAGATCGACTCCACGCTCCCAAAGGTCTCTGGAGGAGTGACGCTCGTCCGAGCGATACGTCTCCATGAGCTGGTTTCCGATGGACAGAACCGGGTTGAGCGAGGTCATGGGGTCCTGGAGGATCATGCAGATCTCGCGCCCCCTGATGACGGACATCTCGCTGGAGTCTTTGAGCAGCAGGTCTTCGCCGTCGAACATGATGCGTCCGCTGACTATTCTGCCGCCCGGTTCGGGCACCAGGCGCATCAGCGACAGGGCGGTCATGCTCTTGCCAGACCCCGATTCGCCCACTATGCCCAGAGTCTCGCCCCTGTCCAGTGTGAACGAGACGCCATCCACCGCCTTCACAACGCCCGTTCGGGTGAAGAAGTGGGTGCGCAGGTCTTCGACTTCCAGAAGAACGTCGTGGTTCAATTCGATTCCTCGTTATCCTCTCGCTACACCCGCCGCAGCTTGGGATCGAGCGAGTCGCGCAGCCAGTCTCCAAAGAAGTTGAACGCCATGACTACCACGGTGATGATCACGCCGGGGAACAGGGATATCCACCACGTCTTGAGCAGGCTCACGCGGCCCTCGGCGACCATGATTCCCCACGCCGGATCGCCCGGCGGGAGGCCAAGCCCCAAGAAGCTGAGCGACGCCTCGGTGAGGATGACGCCCGCGACCGACAGGCTGGTTATGACCATGAGCGTGTTCAGCACGTTCGGGAACACGTGCCGCCACACGATCACGGCGGGCGACACCCCTGCGATCTTGGCGAGGGTCACGAAGTCCTGGTCTTTGACGGACAGCACCTCTCCGCGGATCATCCGAGCGATGCGCGGCCAAGTGGATACCGCCACCGCTACGATGATGGGCATCAAGCCCTGCCCGAGTATCGCCACTATGATCATAGCCAGCAGAATCGAGGGGAAGCCCATCGTGGCGTCCGCTATCCGCATGATGATGGTGTCGACCCACCTGCCCGCGTAGCCTGAGGTCAGGCCCAGCACCGTTCCCACGACGACGCCGGCGGCGAGCGCGAACATGCTGATGAAAGCGGACGTGCGCGCGCCGTATATCAGCCTGCTGAGTACGTCCCTTCCCACGAAGTCCGTCCCCAATGGGCTGGACAAGGTCTGAAAGGGCGGCGTTCTGGCGTTGAGCAGGTCCGTCTCTCTCGGATCATTGGGCGCGAGAACAGGGGCGAAGATCGCCAAGAATACCAAGACCACGATCACGATGGCCGGTGTCCATGGAACCCGAAGCTCCCTCGCCGACTCCATGAACGCCGAAAGTCTATTCGCCTGTCCGCTCTCGCCTGTAAGCGTCGTCATCTCGAACCCTGTCTGGAGCGATGTTCCGGCAGGATGGCGCTTGGCGGGGCGGTTGGTGAACCACTCCGCCGCCCATCCACTGAATTCCTAGAATCCTGATCTTGACAATTTGCCGCCGCTCCCGCGATGGGGAGGGGGGCGGTGAGTGTGAAAGTCTTAATTCGCGTCTCTTATTCTCGGATCGGCGAAGCCGTAGAGTATGTCCACCACCAGCGCGGTGAACACGTAGAAGAAGCCAGACACCAGCACCGTAGCCTGCACGAGCGGCATATCCCTCTGGGTGACGCCCTCTATCATCATGCGTCCAAGCCCGGGCCACGCGAACACCTGCTCGACCACGATGGAGCCGTTCAGAAGCCCGGCGAGCGTCAGCCCTCCGAACGTCATGAGCGGGATCACCGCGTTTCGGGCGGCGTGCTTCCAGATGACGATGCTCTCGCGCATCCCCTTGACTCTGGCGAACTTGACGAACTCGCTGTCCAAGATGTCCAGCATACTGGACCGCCCCAGCCGCATCATGGCGGCGAGCGGGCCGAGCGCGAGTACGATGGCGGGCAAGATGAGGTTGCGGATGCCCCCCGCGCCGTACACGGGGAGCCATTGCAGATACGCGCCAAACAGGATGACGACCATGATCGCCACCCAGAACTGCGGCGCTGCCAAGCCGAATATGGCGACGGCCTTGCCGATCTTGTCCGCTATCGAGTCGCGCTTCACAGCGGACAGTATGCCCGCAGGCACCCCGATGATGAACGACAGGAACAGCCCCGCCGCCGCGAGCTGGAGCGTGGCGGGGATGCGCTCCACCAACAGATGGCGCGCCTCCTTCTGGCTGCGGACGGATCTTCCGAAGTCTCCCTTCGTCAGCAGATCGCGCATGAAGGTGTAGTACTGCACCATGAAGGGGCGGTTCAGCCCAAGCTCCTCCTTCAGCTGCTCGTACACCTCTTCGGAGGCGTCGATTCGCACAGGCAGGAGCAGCCGCGCCGGATCGCCCGTCATATGGACGGCGGAGAACACCACGAGGCTCAAGCCCAAAAGCGTGACTATCGCCTCGGCTACTTTCCTCAGAATGTAACGTGTCATGGAACTGCCCGCGTCTGTTGGCTACTCAGAGATGCTCTGCGACTCGATAGGCTCGAATGGGGGCGCGCTCGATGGGATGTCGTGACGATGCCAAGTGTGGGGCGAAACCCGCGCTCCCGCGCAGGCTTGCCTGCCAGAAGGTCCGACGCCTGCCACGGCGGGGGCGCATCCCACGCGGGGGCGGTCGATTCACGAATCGCCCCCGCGACCAATCAGCGGCAACCCGCCGCGCCGCCGCCAGCCACTGGCTGACTACTTGAATTCGATTGTCCACATGGCGGTGTTGTACGTGACCACAGGCCACGGCTTCCAGCTGCCCGGCTCGATCTTCGGACCCATGCCCCAAGGCAGGTTGACGAAGAACGGGGTGAATGCGTGGTTCTCCTCTCGAAGCTGGCTGTACACCTCTGGGAAGTTGCGCTCCCAAGCGTCCACCGTGACTTCGTTCACCAGCTTATCGGTGACGAGGTCATTCAGTCGCTGGCAGACCGGATCGCCAGCCGGGTGCGCGTCCGAGACCCATTCGGGGTCGCAGATGCGCCACGGCTTCTGTCCTGCGGCGTAGGTGTACATGCCGCGCGTTATGCTCAGGCCGTTCCAGCGCGTCTCGTTGGTGCGAACCAGCACGTTGCCGGGCAGCTTGCGCTCGTTCCACTGCTGGCGAACGGAGGTGGCGTCTCCGGCTCTCACGGTCACGTCCAGCCCCAGATCGGAGCGCCACGTTTGGCCGAACACCTCAGCCAGCTGCGGCTGAAGCGGGAGGTCTCCGGCTTCCCACGTCCATATCTCGAACGGCGGTATGCCCTCGCCGTTGGGGTGCCCCGCCTCTTCCAGAAGCTGCTTAGCCATCTCGAGATCGTAGGGGCGAGGGTCTGCCACGCCTTCTCTGTACCCGATGGTGCTTGGCGTGACATGCTGCCAGCCCCTTGGCTCCGCCATTTCGCGGTTGTACAGGCTGTCTATGATCGCCTCTTTGTCGATGGCGTATTCGAGCGCTTGGCGCACCCTCTTGTCGTAGCACCAGAGCTCGGGGTCCCAGCAGTCCACGTACACGATCCACGAGTACGCGGCTTCGGGCTGATAGACGACCTGCCCGCCCGCGCCCTCGATGTCTTCGAGCATGAACACGTTGGCTTCGATCATGTCCGCCTGTCCCGCCTGAAGCGCGGCGATGCGCGTTGCGGATTCGGGGACGACCTCCGTGACGTACTGGCGGAACTTCGGTCTGCGGTCTTCGGGGTAGCCGTTGGCGGGCTGGTAGAAGTAGTCGTCGAATCGCTCCAGCACGAACTTCTGGCCCGGCACCTGCGAGACGAACTTCATCGAGCCGCAGCTGGAAGGCGCGTTCTGATAGGCTTGGTCGTCCGTCTGGGAGATGTCGCCGCCGGCGGCGTTGTAGCCGGTGATCTCCTTCCAGTAGTCGGCGTTGAATATCTGGCCGTCCTCACCCTGCGAGTTCTCGGACATCAGGAACGGCGTGTCCGGGCGTGGATTCTGGAAGACCAGCCTCAGCGTCCTCTCGTCCACCTTCTCTATGGAGTCCGTCACGCTGGCGAGTCCGAGCGATGTGGGATCGACGCCGGGGCGCTTGGCGGCAGACTCTCCGAAGCCGAACTCCATGCGCCACCAGGCATCTTCCAAGTCGATGTCGCTGCCGTCGTGCGCCTTTATGCCCTCGGCGATTACGAAGTCTATCGTCCTGCCGTCGGCGCTCACGGTCCAGTTTTCGGCTACTCCGGGCAGCAGCGTTCCGCCGCCGCCGCCGCTGACCAGCGTGCAGTTGTAGTACCTGCTCACCTTCATGAACTCGGCGCCGCCCGACCGCGTGGGATCCCAGCCGCCGGTTGCGCCCACGTTGGCGACTAGCAGCGTGAGCGTCTCGTCTCCAAGCATGGACTCCTGCATAGCCGGAGCGGGCTGAGCGGGCGCCATGGTGGGCGCGGCAGGGGCGGGAGCCGCGGGGGCGGGGGCCGCCGGAGCCGCGGTCGGCGCAGGAGCGGGGTCCTCCTGACCTGCGCAAGCCGCCACCACGAGCAGCGCCGCCAGCAGGCTTCCAGCGACCAGCGCGGAGGCGATTCCTATTCGACTTCGACCCAAGAATTTCATTTGTCGTCTCCTCACCAGTTCGGTCCAAATCGGTGTCGCAGTCCAAACTATGCCGAGAGTCAGATCGCAAGCCGCCCATCCAGTCGATGGATTGGGGGGCATGATAGTCATAATCCGCAAATCGGATAATACAGCGCATCCGAAGGGGTGTCAATATGCCGCTCGAACGCAGGCTGCGCACCCGGCGTTTGTCGCCGCTGGGTTCGGGTTCGTACACCCCGCCAAACGCCCCGTGTACAAGGGGAGAGGCGGTATCCGCATGTTCGCGGGTATGGCTGCGTGTTCTATGCCGCCAAGCGCACTGTGGCCGAGGGGGAGAGGCGGTATCCGCATGTTCGCGGGTGTGGCTGCGTGTTCTATGCCGCCAAGCGCACTGTGGCCGAGGGGGAGAGGCGGTATCCGCATGTTCGCGGGTATGGCTGCGTGTCTAGGCTGTCAAGCGTCCTGTAATCAAGGGGGATCTGGGCGGGGGCGTTGGTAGCGCATACGGGACTCGAACCCGTGTCTCCACCTTGAAAGGGTGGTATCCTAGACCCCTAGACGAATGCGCCGCACAGATCGGTTCGCGCCCACTGCGCGATTGGGACTACTCGGACAGAGAGAGATGGTAGCCCGTACGGGATTCGAACCCGTGATCTCCGCCTTGAGAGGGCGGTGTCCTTGGCCGCTAGACGAACGGGCCACGCAGTTTGAGAGAGCTTGGGAAGCCGCCTCCGAACATTCTTGGCTTGGCTGGGGATAGAGGATTCGAACCTCTGCTTACAGATCCAGAGTCTGTCGTCCTACCACTAGACGAATCCCCACAGGCATGATCGCTTCCAACGAGCCAAATTATAGCAACCGGTATCTGCATTGGCAAACCAATCGCACGGCTATAGAATAGCCTAACGCACCCTGAGAGGGCAACGCATGTTGAACGCACTGTTTGGAAGACGCAAGAAGAAGAGGGCGGCATCCGCGCCCGCCGACGACTCCATCCGCTCGGCGCGGGTCGGGGACGTGGTGTTCATTCCCGGGCTGTGGGACACCGGCGAGGACGCCTACCTGATAGTGGAGCAGATCAGCCGTCTGGAGTCTGCCTTTGGGGAGTCGCGGGAGATAGTGGGCGAAGACGGGGAGCGCCGCGCCACGATCGAGTGGTCGGACCACGACGGGCTTCACATCTCGATAACCTGTCAGGACAGGCCAATGGGGCTATCCTCCGTCGGACTCGACTACGATACGCTCGTGCAGTGGGACGACTTCAAGTCTCTGGAAAACAGCATCGAGTACGAAGGTCACACGTACTACTATCGGAACAGCTGCGAGACCATGTACTTCAAGGGAGACGACAGGGAAGGGGAGGGATTCTACAGCTGGGAGTTCCACAGGGAGGACGACGAAGGCAGTATAACGGTGGTAAAGTGGGAGGGTCTGCCGTTCGAGGTGTACGCTTCGGCGGCTGTCTCGCCACATCTGGTTACCGTGTATCACAAGTAGGCACGAAAGGCGCAGTATGATCGAGTCATTCATAAACGTGTTCGAGCAGATACCGCGCGGCCTCGTGTACGTGGTCATGGGCGTGGTCGTCCTCGCCATCGCAAGGCTGGCGCAGGACCTGATCACGCCGTATCGCATTCAGGAGCAGCTGAACCATAAGGACAACGTCGCTCTGGCGGTGAGCATATCGGGCTACTACCTGGGCGTGATTCTGGTGTTCCTAGGCGGTCTGTACCAGCCGTTCTTGGTAATAGCCGACGACAATCTGGGGTTCACCGCCGAATACTGGCGCGAGGTCGGGCTGGTGTTCGGATATTCGATAGTCGGCATCGCAGTTCTCAACATCGCGCGGGTAATCGTGGACAAGCTGGTGCTTCACGATTTCAGAACCGAGGACGAGATAATCAACGATCACAACGCCGGAACGGGCGCGGTGGAGTTCGCCGTCTACGTGGCGGTCGGGCTGGTCATCGCGGGCGCGATATCGGGAGACAGCGGCGGGCCGGAGACGGCGCTGGCGTTCCTCGGGCTGGGGCTGGTCGCCCTCATAGTCTATACGCTGGTCTATGAGTGGACGACTCCGTACAGCATCCACGAGCAGATCGAGAGTGACAACGTCGCCGTGGGCGTCGCGCTCGGGGGCAACCTGATCGCCATAGGCATAGTGGTGTTCAAGGCGGTCTTCGGCGAGTTCACGGGATGGGCGGACAGCATCGCCGGATTCGCAACCTACGCCGTACTCGGCTTCGTCCTGCTGTACGTGATGAGGTTCGTGGTGGACAGGGTGCTGTTTCCACACGTCAAGCTGGCTGACGAGCTGACGGTGGACCGCAACCTGGGCGCCGCCTTCATAGAAAGCTCGGCGCTAATTGGCATCAGCCTGATCCTGTTCTTCGCCATCTGAGCGCGCGCCGGACTCGCAGATCGCAAGCGCATCGCAAGCGCATCGCAAGTGTTCAGTCGAGGCTTCTCCTCCGAAAGCCGATCAGCCGCGCGGATCCGCCGCCGCCGGTGAACCCGGAGGTCGAGCGTCCGAGCGTGCTGCTTCGGCTGCTGCTTCCCCAGCTGGAGCGCACACCGGTTGCGCTCGACCTGAACGACCCCGTCGAGCGCTGGGAGCTGAGGTAGGTCTGGCGCGATGAGCTGACGTTCCTAGCCGCTTGGTCGTAGCTGGAGCCGGCGAACGACTTCTGTCTGCTGAAGTAGCTGGTGTTCTTGCCGACCTGACTCTGGTAGGCGTTCGAGTTCCGGTACTGCGCGCGGCTGCGGCTGATAGAGTCGTAGCGGTTTATGGGCGTCGAGTAGTAGTAGCGTCCGCCTATGGGATTGAACGCGCTGAGCAGCATGTAGGTAAACAGGAAGTCTCCCGCGCCGAACGAGCTGTGATAGTAGCCGTTCGCGCCGTAGCCGCGCATCTCGTGCTGTTCGTTGTTCTGGACTATGGAGAAGAGGAGGTCATCCGAGCCGTCCTCGATCTGCTTGGATTTGTCGAGGTCTTCCCAGCCTTCCAGCGTGAGCCTGTCGCCGTCCTGATCCACGCGAACGAGGATGATTCCGTCGCCCTCGTATATCTCGTTGACCCGCTCCTCGAACTCAGTCGCGCTGCTGGACTTCTTGAACGCATCCTGAACCTCGTCCAAATTGATTCTGCCCGCCGCGCCGTCCGTCGCCGCCCACTCCTCGTAGGTCGGCTCGGAGCTGCAAGCGGCGGCCACGGGCGCTGCCAGCAGCGAGACGCCAGCCAGCGCCGCCATCGTAGATCTACTCGCTCTTTTCGCTCTCATGGAATCTTCCTTCCCGCAGGGGCAGCCGAAATCCCTCTGTACAGTCCATCAATACAGTCAACGCAGTCCATCAGTCCATCAGTCGAGCAGCGCCGACAGATTCGAGGGCAGCCGCTCAATCTGATTGTCGCCCATATCGCCATACGATTCAACGACTAGAAGGCATCCCAGCGCCATATCGTCCGCCCTGCGCCAGAATGCGGGGCGAGATTCTTCGATCTGCTCGGAAAGCTGCGCGAACGCCGCTCTGCGCGAATGCGCGCCCAGCGTCACCGACAGCGCCATGTCCTGAAGCTCCATCAGGCGGTCGGGCCACAGCGCATCCACGGCGTCCAGATACATCTCGGCGAGGACGCAGCCAAGCCGACGCGCTCCGAGCCTGTCTCGGTGGCGAAACAGTCGTCTGTTCACCTCGTCGCTCAGAGTCTCGCGCACTTCGGGGGGCGCGAGTCCCGCGCTCGCGCCGACGTCGATGCCCCATTCGTCCCAGAGCGAGTCGGCGACCGAATCGAATCTCTCCGCGTAGCCGACGCTCGCGTCGTCCAGCGTTGCAGTCACGCGCTCCACCCAGTCGGCGACGAGTACTGCCAGCCAAGCCGACGCTCTTGCGCCGTGCATCAGCCGCTCGCGCGCGGCGTAGTGGGCGCGGCATTCCGCCTCGATGATCGCCGCCAGCTCCGCGCTGACCCCAGCGGCTGCGCGGCGCTGAGTCTCCGCCTCTATCTGAATTTGGCGCAGCAGCCTTTCCACCTCAGCGCCTCCGGCGTGGGTCGCCGCGGGTCGCTTCAAGTCCATCAGCGCGCTCTGCTGTCTGGAGAACGCTATGACGGGGTCGTTGACGCGCGCCATCGTCTTGGTCGCCCCGAAGCTGCCCTGTCTGGCGGTGCGTCCCCTGATCTGGCGCTCCACGCGGACGGAAGCGGGCAGGGAGGCGATGACGACGATCAAGCCCAGCCCGAAGTCCAGCCTTACAGTAGTCTCGGATTGCCAGCCACGCCTTTTGACGACGACCTGCGTACCTGCGCGGCTCGTGTCCGCGTCCGCAGCCTCTGCCATCGCCGCCTCCAAGATGGACGCCTGTTCGGGCGAGTCGCTCCTGAAGATCAGTCTCTGCCCTCTTCGGATGCGGCGCGCTGCCTCGTCCACGAAGGCGGACACTGTGCGCGAGTCGGTCTCGCGCCCGACGATGATGTCCGTGCCGCGCCCCGCCATTCCGGTCGATACCGTGACCGCTCCGAATCTGCCCGCGCCAGCCACGATCTCCGTTTCGTGAAACGGGTTGGAGGCGCTCAGCACGCGGTGAGACACTCCCCGCGAAGTCAGCTCGTCGCTGAACGTGGACGAGTCGCTGACACTCCCCACGCTCAGCAGCACGGGCCTTCCGACTCGATGCCACTTCGCCACCTCTTCGGCAACGCATCGGATATGTTCGGCGCGGTCGAAGAACACGACGGGGGCCAGATCGACGCGCTTGGATTCGGTCTCGGGGCGAACCCTGACAACCGGCGCTCGGAAGTCGCTGGCGAATATGTCAGCCGACTCTTGGGCTGTTCCCGTAAGGCCGGAGATGGCGGAGTAGCGGGACATCAGCGCGTGGATCGTCGTCCGCGCTTTGGTGTCCGCCCATCCGCGCCCCTCGATTCCCTCCTTCGCTTCGAGCGCCTCTTGCAGCCCGCCCATGTATCTGTGCGCGTACATCGGTCTGCCGTCGAGCTGATCGACCAGCGTTATGCCGCCTTCTGCCACCACGTAATCCTCGTCGGCTTCGTGAACCACCCTTGCCCGCAGCATCTGAACCACCTCGAACGCCATCGCCTGATGCTCCAAGCGGCGAGCCACCACATCCCAGCCCTCGTCCGTCAGCATCAGAGAGGGCGCGCGCGGATCGACGGTGAACAGCAGGTCTCGTTCGAGGGGGCGGCCATCTTCGTCGTCGTTCATTCGCGCCATGTCCGCGAACGACTCGCGCGCGGAGACGCCGTGCATCTCCAGCGCCGAGATCAGCCTGCCAGACAGACCGCCAGCCAACAGTATCTTCGCCAGATGCAGGCGCGCATCGCGCGATCCGCCGACGGCGCTCGCAAGCGCATCGTACATCTCATCCACGCGCCGCGCCTGCTCCTCGATCAGCTCCACCGCCACGCTCTCGCACTCCACCCCCATCACGGACTCGGGGGAGGGGTCTCCCGATATGATCAGCGGCACTCGCGCTTGGTCTATCAGCAGGTGGTCCGCCTCGTCCACGATCGCCACGTCGAACACCGGGTTCACCCGATCTACCATGGAGCGCGCCACGCTGTCGCGCAGGTAATCGAAGCCCACCTCCCTGGCCGTAGTGAACACCACCCGGCGGGTGTACTGGTGCAGCCGTTCGTATCTGTCCATGTTGTCGGTGATCAGTCCGAGCGTGACGCCGAGCGATTCCAGCACGGGGGCGAGGTCTTCGCAGTCGCGGGCGGCGAGGTAGTCGTTGGCTGTCAGGACGTGTACGCTTCGCCCGGACGCGGCTAGAATCGCCGCTGCCATTCCCGCCGTGAGCGACTTCCCCTCGCCGGCGTCCATCTCGACTATGGCGCCGTCTATCAGCAGCGCTGCGGCGGCAAGCTGGCGCTGGGTGGGCTGGAACACCAAGCAGCGCCCATCGTCCACCGCTTCGATGGAGCGGTAGAAGTCGGACGGCAGCGGGATTTCCGACGGGCGCTCGGTCGCCAGCCTTGCCCGAACCGTCAGCAGCCAGCGCAGGGCTTCGCGGCTGCCGCCACCGACGGCGGCAGCGTCCGCCAGCGCAGGGATGCGGCGCGTCCACTCCCGCCCATCGCTTCCGAGCGGTCGGGAATGCAAGAATGCCGCCAGCAGGTCGTCTGCCATCTCTCGCAACATCCTGATCTCGCCAGTCAGATCAGCGGAATCGGAAAGAACCGCCTTCCATATGCCCAGACGCCGCCTCACGGCAGCGTCCACCAGTCCCAAAGCGGTGGACATCGCGGCGTCCGCCGATCTCTCGCAGGCTTCAGCCGCCACCGTCCACAGTCGAAGGTCCAGCTCAGGGTCGTCGAGAGTGTCCAGATTCATCGCTCTGGCGCGCGCGGCAAGCGCCATTGCATCGCGTAGGCTGCGAGCGGGTTTCGTCTTCCCTGAAAATCCGAGCATGGGCTTATGCCTGCCCCGATCTCGCGCATTCCCGCGCGTGTCGAAGGTCCACCAGAGTGTTGGGCTTGCGCTCTTGCGGCAATCGACTCGACGGGAGCATCTCGAAGCGAATGTCGAGCAGCCCGCTGGCAAACAGGAACTCCACGTCTGCATGATCTCCGAGCAGCGCATCCATCGCGCTGTCTGCCAGCCGCGCGTTGGACTCGGATACGCGAAGGCGCATGACCTCAGTCTGTCCGTCCAGATCCAGCAGTATTTGCAGGGGGCCTGTCATGCCGATTCGCTGGATCGTGTCGTGAATCGCCTTGTGGTGGATCTTGGAGCCGAGTATCGAAGCCATCATCTCCGAGCGACCGATCACGTCCACTCTCGGCTCGTCCAGCGCGCAGGCGCACGAGCCGCCACATACTCTCACCACGTCGCCCAGCCTGTACCTCAGCAGCGGCAGCCCCTCCTGCATCAGAGTCGTGACGACCAGACGGCAGTCCTCGGAGTCCGAGTCCTCCAGCTCGAAGATATGGCGCGAGCGGAACAGGTGTATCCCATCATGCGCGGGGCATTCGATGCCGAGCGCGGAGGTTTCGCTCGATCCGTAGTAGGAGAACGCCTCCGCCCCAAAGCCTGACTGGATCCTAGCTCTCAGCCCCTCGCCCAGCCCCTCGCCAATGCAGACGACCTTCCGAATAGACTCCAGCGCAGGCAAGCGCCCGGGAGGCGCGGCATCCAGCATACGCTCGATGATCGACGGCACGCTTATCAGGACGGTCGGCTCCAGCCGAGCGAGTACGGGCAGGGCGCGGGCGAATCCGGCGCCTGTGCTGATGCAGTAGGACTCCGCCGCGCCGAGAAGCTCGCAAGCCTTTGGAAACGACACCATCACCGCTACGGGGTCGGTGTCCACGCAGGCGACCCTGTCCGTCTCGCCCACCCCGCAGACGGACAGCAGACGAGCCAAGAACTCATGCTCGGCGATGTCGTCTCTGTACGAGATGAAACGGATCTTCTTTCCGCCGGTGGTGGCGGACGAGGTCTCGGTATCGACCATCGCGACGTCCGTCGCCAGCGCTTCGAAGCTGATGTCTGCCAGCTCGTCAGCGCCTATCGGCGGCAGTTTCCGCAGCAATGCCAGAGGATCGTCGAACAGCAGCGCGCGCCTGTCCACGCCGGCTTCGGCGAATATCCGCGCATACGTGGGGAAGCCGTCGAAGCAGCGCAGCATCACGCGGCGAAGCGTGCGCGACTCCTCGCGGGATACCTCGCCGAGCGAGCGCAGACGCGCGCGCGCCGCTGGGCTAGAGATCGACTCGGTCACTGTTCCGCACCCTCATGGTCGATATAGGGCGTCTGACCGAGTTGGGGTCCAGCCCAGCCCTCAGCGCGGCGACGATGCCCGCCGCCTCCCAGTAGTTCTCGGCGAAGTACAGCTGATCAGACGCCCAGGGCAGGCTGGCAAGGTCGTTTCTCATCAGGCTGCGGTTCTCGCGCACAGCCACGACTCTGATCCCCTGATGCAGCGCGGCGAGGGTGGGCAAGCCCAGACATGAGTCGGGAATCACAAGACAAGACACGTCCTCCGCGCTCAGCACGTCCGAGCGTTCCAGCCGCGACTGGTCGGTCTCGATGCGCGGCGCGCGCTGAAGGCCTTTCAGCACGGACTGGAGGAACGTTATCGAGATGATCTCGGCTGCCATTCGAGCGTCCACGATGCCGGGGTCCACCGCCGAGATGTCGTCGGACTCCATCATAGGCGCGTGCGCGGCAGGCACGTCGAGGATCGAGGAGACCGCATGAGTGAGCAGCGCCTCCACTCCTCCCCAGGGGTTGACCATCTCGCCGCCGCTCGTGAAATATTCGTAGTGATAGCGCAAAGGCACATCCACAACGGAAGCGAGAGCCACCGCGTCGTAGGAGTCGCGCAGGTCGGTCAGCAGCCTCAGCAAGCCAGACACCCCTTCGACCGTGCCGGATGCGCGCCCGGCGGCAGTGTACGCGCCGACAAGCCGCAGCGGGGGATCTATCCTGACGATGCCCGCGCAGCTCATGCCATACGTCGAGCGCGCCGCGTTCACGGCGTTCATCGAATACTTGGCGAACCGTTCGGTGCAGCTCATATCCAGAGCCACCAACACCCTGTTCGACCTCGCGGCTCGCAGACCGACGGTTCCCATCATCAGCCGCGACAGCACGCTTCCCTCTACGTACATTCCGTTGGCGGGAAGCTCGTTTATGTCCGAGGCGTTCACCACGTTCGGGTGGGTTATGAGCGTGTCGGCGACCTGCGCCATCAGAATGGCGGCGGGCGTGGCGTCTCCGGCGTGACCGCCTATCTCGGCTCCGATGCCGGTTGGCACGACGAAGACCACGTTGAACTCGGACTGGGACTCGAACTCCCGACGCCTGAATCCGAACAGCGGGGATGCGGTGTAGGGGGTCTCGCCTTCGATAACCCCAATCTCGCACTCGTAGACGCCGTTCGCCGAGCTGGTGACCGCCAGACGAACGGGCGTGTGTCCCTGCGGCAGGACGTCGTCGATCCCGCGCTCCAGAGAGTCCAGCAGGGGCGTTTGCGCGGGCGCGTGAACGATTTGGGCTGAGCGCTCAAGAAGTCGCAACGGCGGCGGCTCCGTTCCTACGCGCGAAGTCGGCGTATCTGTACTCCGACGCCAGCTCGAATGTGCCGTTTCGCTTCAGCAGGTAGCTGTGCGGCTCTGGTATCCCGTTGAAGGGCGCGGCTCTCGAATGGCTGTACGATCCCGCCGCCATCATGCCAACCCTCTGGCGCGCCGCCAGCGGCTCGCTGAGCTCGTAGCTGCCGAACACGTCACCCGCAAGGCACGAGCGGCCCGCCAGTATCGTCCTGCGGCCGCCTTTCATCGTGGACAGGGTCGTTCGGGGCGCGTATGAGTACTCGAACACCTCCGGCGCGTGACTGGTGGAAGCGTCAAGCACGGCGACGTCCACCCCGTCGTTCTCGAACACGTCCAGCGCCTCCGCCACCAGAAAACCCGCCTCCTGAACGAGCGCGGTTCCAGGCTCGATGAACACGCTCGCGCCGTACTCGGACTTCAGCCAAGCCGTCGCCTCTCGGAGCGGGGCGGCGTCGGTGTCGGGGCCGAGATAGTAGCCCCCTCCGAGGTTGACCCATCTGAGGTTCGGCAGCGTCCTGAGCGCGCTCGACATCGCCTCGACCGTGAGCGCCAGCTCTGCGAGGTCTTCCGACTCGCAGTTGTTATGAACGTGTATGCCGTCTATGCTCACAGCCGAGCGCGAGCGCTCCGCCAGCGCGTCGAACAGCGACAGCGGCACGCCGAGCTTCGAGTGGGGGCGGCACGGGTCGTAGCGGACATCGTCCGCGAACCCGATCTCGGGGTTCAGCCTGATTCCGAGAGATGCTTCGCCGCGCCTCAGCGCGAGCGCCCTTCCCAGCTGCGCGAACGAGTTGAGCGACAGAAAATCGACGATCGACAGCGCCTCCGCCATATCCGAATCCGAGAACGCGGGCGAGTAGCAGTGAAGGAGCTGCCCCGTCCTCGCAGACTCCCGCGCCAGCCGCGCCTCGAACGTGGAGCTGCACGAGAAGCCCTCCACCCAAGCGGAGAGCGTTTCCAGCGCCGGGGACAGGGCGCAGGACTTCAGGGTGTACAGCAGCTTGCAGCCTGCATCCGAGGCGATGGAGGCGGCGCGCGCGGCGGCAGTCTCCAGCGCCTGCTCGGAATAGACGTAAGCGGGCGTGGTCGGCGCTCCCAGCGCAAGCCGGGACTGCGATTCGATCAGACGGTCAAACTCGAGGCTGCTCATCCCCATAAATGTAGCACACATCCACGGATCGAGCCGCACTGTCTCCTAATCGTTCCAAATATTAGCTAGAAAAATTTCACGCTTCAGCCCACAGTAGTAGATTCCAGCAACAGGCATGTTCATGGAGATTCTGATATGATGTACAGGACGAATCCGAAGGTCTATCTGGTCAGCAGGCCGCAGGTCGATTGGGAGCAGATCGCGGCGTTTCTCGCGGACGAAGGGCTTCCGGAGATGCCGGACAGCATTCGCGCAGGAACTGACGACGCGAACGCGATCATAGAGGTCTCGGCTCGGCTGTGCTACATGAGCTTCGGGCGCGGACGGCGCGACATCGCGGCATTCATTCACAATCTGCTCAACTCGAAGGACGGCTCTGTGTTTGAGCATGTGAACTACGGGTTCGTATTCACGGGGGTATCGCGCAGCCTCACGCACGAGCTGGTAAGGCACAGGGCGGGGTTCGCGTACAGCCAGCGTTCGCAGAGGTACGTTGACGAGACGGAGGGGGCATTCGTGCTTCCGCCCGCTCTGGTCATGGAGGATCCGAAGCGGGACGGCGCAAGGGCTATCTTGGAGGACGCGCTGGAGTCGGCGGCGAACAGCTACGCAAGGCTGGTTGCTGAGCTGGAGGCGGAGATTCCAAGAGACGGGTTCGATCACGCCACGGACCGGCGCAAAGCCATCCGCCAGACTGCGCGGGCGGTGCTTCCCAACGCGACCGAGACCAAGATATTCGTGACGGGCAACGTTCGCGCGTGGCGGCACTTCATCGAGATGCGCGCCGCGCCGTTCGCTGACTGGGAGATACGCGCGCTCGCCATCGAGGCGCTGGCGCTGCTGAGAAGAGAGGCGCCGCTGATGTTCGGGGATTTCGAGGTGTCGGAGCTGGCGGACGGTACGAAGGTGGCGTCTCCAAAGTACTCCAAAGCATGAAGCCGACAAGAGCCGCCGCCCGTGTCGCCATAGCCGTTGCCGCGCTTGCGCTCGTTCTAGCCGCCTGCGGGGACGAGAGCCAACCTGCGCCGGATCCGTCTCCGACCGTCCTCGCCGCAGCCGCGCCGACCGCCACCTTCGCCCCTACGGTGGCTCCCACGCCATCCCCCACCTCCACGATGGCTCCCATGCCCGCATCCAACATCCCCATCCCCACGCCGGCTCCCATCTCCACGCCAACCCCGCCGCCCACGTTCACGCCATCGCCAACGCCCGAGCCAGCCGCGGCGCTCATGCAGTCGGCGCGCGCAGCATTGGAGGAATCAGAGACTTGGGCGTTCGATCTGAACGTGGTCTCGAACGACGGCGCGCGAGAGATCACGATTGCGCTCGCTGGGGACTACATAGACGGCGCATATCTGTACGCCGAGGGGTCGGCAGAGAGCGAAGGCGAGGCTGTCGATCTGCGCCTGTCCAGATTCGAGGACACGCGCTACGTTATGAACGCGGCGAATCGGGAGTGGCAGCGGATCGAGAACCCGCCGCCATTCGACTTCTTCACGGACGCAAGCGCCCTTCTTCGCGGCAGCGGCTTGCAGATTCTGGGACAGGAGACCGTCGGCGGCGTGAAAACGGACGTGGTGGCGGGGAAGGTGAAGCCCTACGGCGGCGGCGAGCTCGACGCGGTCTACCTGTTCGATGCCGATGACGGATCACTTCGGGAAGTCCGAATCGAGGGAGAGATGGAAGCCGCCACGCTCGAAACTCTGCTGGGCGACTGGGGCGCTCAGCCCGCCTCGATGAAAGCCACAGCGCGCTTTTCGGACTTCGGCAAGCCTGTCTTGGTCGCCGCCCCAACGATGATATTCGCGCCGTTCGATCATGTCTCTTTTCTGCTGGCGGATGGGCGCGTCATGCTCAGCGGCGGCGTTACCGGAATCGCCAACAACAACGTCATAGCGAATTTTCCGATTCCGTTCCCGCAGTTCTACGATTTTTCCAAGTCCACGTGGTCGCTCGGTCAGCCGATAGATGGGGAAACAGTGGAGGGCTTGGTGTTTCCAGATGGAATGTACAGCTCGGCGGTTCGGATGCAAGGCGGCGGCGTGATTGCGGTGGGAATCGCGCCGGACGACAGTGGGCAGAATATCGTTGGACACGTCAGCGCGCTCGACGCTGACGCCGAATCTTGGGAAGCGCTGCCCGGTCTGGTCACGGCGAGGGTCAGCCCTGCGCTCGCGCTCCTGTCGGATGGAAGACTGCTGACAGTCGGCGGACTGGACGCCAGCGATTTGGAATCGTCGGCTATGCCAGTGGACGCAGTCGAGATATTCGACCCCAAGTCCGGCGCTTGGAGCGAAGCGGCGCAGATGAACGGCGGCGCGGCGGCGAACATGGCGCTGATCGCGCTCGAAGACGGGCGCGCGCTGGCGCTGACTGGCCAAGACTCCGAGAATACGACCGCCGCCCAAGTGTATGACCCCAAAGCGGACGCATGGAGTGAAGTTCGACAGCCCGAATCCCCGCGCGCTCAGCCGGTGGCGCTGCTCTTGGCAGATGGGCGCGTTCTCGTCACAGGCGCGGGCGTCGCCGAGATATACGACCCGGCATCGGACACGTGGACGCGCACAGAGGCAATGTCGGAGTACCGCGACCTGCACTCGCTGACGCTGCTGCCTGACGACAGGGTCTTGGCGGCGGGCGGCTCTGACCAGAGATCCAGCGATTACCTCATCCACTCCACCACCGAGATATTCGATCCACGCTCCAACTCGTGGTCGCGCGGGCCGGACATGTCCGAGCGGCGCATGTCGCACTCCGCTACGCTGCTGGCGAACGGAAGCGTATTCATCGCCGGCGGAATCGGCATCGCGCCCCGAAACGGCGAAATCTACCCGCTGCCCAACGCGGAGGTCGTCGAGCCGTAAGCGGCGCGCGGCGGCGCGAAGAGTCGCCCAGCCAATCCCCCGATGCCGAAAGCTCTGATTCCGACGAGCGCCCTCACCCCAGACACCGAGCGACGGCCGCCATGTTGACGCATCGCAAGCCCGTTGATACACTCGCGCCACTCCGCGCGCAGGATTGGCTATGAAGTTTGGCATCTTCTACGAGCATCAGATACCGAGGCCGTGGCGAGACGGCGACGAGCATCGGCTGTTCAGGGACGCGCTCGAACAGGTCGAGCTGGCGGACGCGCTCGGAATAGACTACGTTTGGGAGGTGGAACACCACTTCTTGGAGGAGTATTCGCACTCGTCGGCGCCGGAGGTGTTTCTTGCGGCGTGCAGCCAGCGCACCAGTCGGATCAGGCTGGGACACGGCATAGTCCTGATGCCGCCGGGATACAACCATCCGGCGAGAGTGGCTGAGCGCATCGCCACGCTCGATCTCGTCAGCGACGGCAGGGTGGACTGGGGAACGGGGGAGTCCAGCTCGCGCATCGAGCTGGAGGGGTTCGGCGTCGATCCGCAGCAGAAGCGGGAGATGTGGACCGAGTCCGTGCGCGAGACAGCCAAGATGATGTCGTCCAACCCGTATCCGGGATACGAGGGGGCGTACTTTTCGATGCCCCATCGCAACGTGGTGCCGAAGCCGCTGCAAAAGCCGCACCCGCCGATCTGGGTCGCCTGCTCGAACAGGGAGACGATAAAGCTGGCTGCCAAACTTGGGATCGGCGCGCTGACGTTCGCGTTCGTGGACGGCGACGAGGCGAGCCGCTGGGTATCGGAGTACTACGACACATTCGAGTCGGAGTGCGAACCCATAGGCCAAGCGGTGAACCCCAACATCGCCATGGTGACGGGCTTCATGTGCCACGAGGACAGCGAAACGGCGGTGGCGCGCGGACTTCAGGGCTTCCAGTTCTTCGGGTACGCGCTGAGCCACTACTACGCCACAGGAACGCATCTTCCGGGCCGATTCGATATCTGGGAAGACTTCCAAGCCAACGGGCCGAAGGAGCTTGGGCCTACGGGGTGCATCGGCAGCCCGCAGCAAGTGCGCGAGACGCTGCTCAAGTACGAGAAGGCCGGCGTGGATCAGGTGGTGTTCATCCAGCAGGGCGGGCGCAACGACCATGAGCATATATGCGAGTCTCTCAGGCTGTTCGCGCGCGAGGTCATGCCGGAGTTCGCCGAGCGCGAACGAGCGCGGGAGAAGGCGAAGGCGGAGAGGCTGGCGCCGTTCATCCAAGCTGCCGAGCGTCGCATCTCTCGCGCGCAGCCGATGGAGAGCGTTCCACAGGTCGAATCCTACCCGGTTCTCATGGAGAAGCTCGGAACGCCACAGGAAGATCGAAGCCAAAACGGGGCGAGCATATTCTCCCTGCTCGGCGCGGAGGCGGATGATTCCCCTTCCTGACCCGAATGAACCATCCATCGACAAAGTCGGGCGAAGAGTCGGCGCAAGGCTCATGTCGCCAGAGCGTTCCGGCAGTCCGAACACAGGTCCGAACGCAGTCCGAACGCCGATGGAGCGATGATTCACACAGTGAACGCCCGACGATGCGAGCGCTCCCACAGTGAAGAGCGCATACATCTAGCTAATCGCCTAATCGCAAGGCAGAGGAGTCAAGCATGTCCATAGACCAGCTCGATAGCGTAATCGAGATTCTGACGAGTCGGGAGAGGCCGGAGAATCCAACGGTCGAAGAGTCTCGGGATGGGTTCGAGCGGATGGCGAAGCTGGTCGGCGGAGACACGCCGGCGAGTGTCGAAGGCGTCGACGCCGGCGGCGTTCCGGGCGAGATGGTCGTGGCGGACGGATCTTCCACGTCCAGCGTCACGCTCTACCTGCACGGGGGCGGATACATCATAGGCTCGCCCGCCACTCATCGCGAGCTTGCCAGGCGGCTGTCCGCCGCCAGCGGCGGGGCGGCGCTCGTCATAGACTACCGCATGGCGCCTGAGAACCCGTTTCCGGCAGCCGTAGAGGACGCGGTATCAGCCTACGGGTGGCTGCTGGAGCAGGGACACGATCCGCGCGCGCTGTCCATCGCGGGGGACTCGGCTGGCGGCGGGCTGACCGCCGCCGCGCTGGTCAGCCTGAGAGATCGGGGGCTGCCGCTGCCGTCTTGCGGCGTGTGCCTGTCTCCCTGGGTCGACATGGAGGGCGTCGGCGGCTCGATGGACAGCCGTTCGGCGCTGGACCCGATCACGCAGCGCGAAGGGCTGGTGGCAATGGGCGGGGTGTACCTTGACGGGGCAGACCCGAAAAGCCCGCTGGCTGCGCCGATATACGCTGACCTAGCGGGACTGCCGCCGCTGCTGATACAGGTCGGCACGCGCGAGACGCTGTACGACGACGCCGTCAGACTGGCTGACCGCGCCAATCGGGCGGAGGTGGCGACGCGGTTCGAGCCGTGGGCGGAGATGATTCACGTGTGGCATCTGTTCGCGCCGATGCTGGACGAGGGGCAGCAGGCGATAGAGAGCGTCGCCGCGTTCATACGAGGGAGGCGAGGCTGATGAATGGAATCCCATAGGCCACAGCCAAAATTCGACTGGTTCATCCCAATAGACGGGGACGGGGCGCGCATCGGCACGCTGCGCGCGGAGCGTCCGCCCACGTTCGAGTATCTGCGAGAGGTGGTCGAGACTGCCGAGCGAAACGGATTCCACTCGCTGCTCATCCCCACGAGGTTCGCCAATGGCCTGTTCGAGGAGACGGCGCCGCTGGCGGAGACGTGGACTACGGTTACCGCGCTCGCGGCGGTGACGAGGCGCATACGATTCCTGACGGCGATTCGACCCGGCTTCGTATCGCCGGGTCTGTTCGGGCAGATGGCGGCGACTCTGGACCAGATCAGCGGCGGACGCATAGATCTCAACGTAGTCCCCGGCGGCATACAGGGCGACTTCGAGCGATTCGGGGAGACGAGCGACCACGCCCACCGCTACGAGCGCGCAGAGGAGTTCATAGCCGCCCTCCGAACGCTCTGGCGCAAGCCCGAGCCTGTGGACTTCGAGGGGCGGTTCGTCAATCTGCGGGGCGCGCTTGCCGCTCCCGGGGTGGTGAACGGCGGTCCGAAGTTCTACCTCGGCGGCGCGTCCGAGCGCGCGCTCGATCTCGCGGGGAAGCAGTCGGACGTGTATCTGGCGTGGATTCTCCCGCATGATCAGATTGCCGCTCATATCCAGCGGGCGAACGCGAAGTTCGATCTCGCGGGCAGGGTCGGCTCGTATGGCCTTCGCACACACGTCATCGTCAGGCGCAGCGAGAGCGAAGCGTGGGCGGCGGCGGAGGATCTGCTGTCGCAGGCCGACGGCGTGGTGAGAACGCAGAGGCAGGCGGCGTTCGCCGGAACGGCGATGGTCGGGCAGCGGGCGCAGTCTCAGACGGTGGCGGAACACAGGCTGGGCGCGCATCTGTGGAACGGCATATCCACAGTGCGCGTCAACTGCGGAACGGCGATAGTGGGAACGCCCGAGCAGGTGGCGAACGAGCTGATTGGATACTGGCGGCTTGGCATAGACGAGTTCATCCTGTCAGGGTTCCCACACGTAGAGGAGTGCGACAGGGTCGCGGAGGAGCTGATCCCGACGTTCGAGCGGATGCTCCGCGACTCGTTAGACACCCACCCGTGATCGGAGGTCAAAATGTCCGATGCAGCCTCAGACAGTACGGAATTGACCGGCCTATGGGCCAGATGGCGGCTGACCCTGCTGATTGCGGTCGGCATTCTGGGCATCGGATACGCGCTGTACCTTGCAAGGGCGGCGCTGTTCCCGTTCATAATCAGCCTCATCCTCGCCGATCTCATGTACCCCTTCGTCGCCTCCGTCGAGAGCAGGCTCCCCTTTAGGGAGCGCTGGCCCAACGCATCCCGAGTCGGGGCGGTGCTGCTCACCTACGTTGGATGCTTGGTCGTACTCATCCTGTTCATTGCCGTGACCGTCCCGCCTCTGTTCTCTCAGGGAAGGGACTTCGCTCAGCGCCTTCCCCAAATCTACGAAAGCGCGCGCAACACCATGGAGGTCATGTCGCAGGATTTGGAAACGCGCTTCGAGTTCACGCCGGAGATTCGGGAGCAGATAAACGAATGGGTGGCAGGCGCTGGGACTTCTCTGGCGAACGCGGGGCGGGGGATGCTCTTGCGTATGCTGCGGGGCGCGTCCAACATGCTCACGCTGCTCATCGGCTTGCTCGTGGTTCCGTTCGTGCTGTTCTACCTGCTCAGGGATGGGGAGCGTCTCAGGGAAGGCTTCATAGGAATGATTCCGAAGGGCGGCAGGGCGCACACGCGCAGCGTGCTGGGGATAATCCACGGCGTCGTTCGCGCCTACGTTCGCGCTCAGCTGCTCAGCGCGCTGATAGTCGGCTCCATGGTGTTCGTGGGTATGCTGCTGCTGGGCATACCCTTCGCCGCCACGCTGGGCCTGCTGGCGGGGATGTTCGGACTCATCCCAATAATCGGCCCCATACTCGGCGCGGTGCCCGGCGTTCTGGTATCCCTCGCCACCGCGCCCGATCAGATAATATGGGTCGTTGGCGTGTACGTCGTAGTCCAGATCATAGAGAACAACCTGCTCTCGCCACGCATACACGGCAACGCGGTAAGGCTTCATCCCGTCCTGATAATGGCCATCCTCGTGATAGCGAGCCAAGTTATGGGGCTGTGGGGCGTGCTGATCGGCGTACCGCTGACGGCGATGCTGAGGGACGTGTTCGTGTACTTCCACAGAGAGTGGAGCAGGCGGGACGAGGGACAGACGCCAGCCGCGCAGAGAGAAGAGAGCCAGAGTATGCCCGAACATTCACGAGCGGAGGCTGAGACATGAGATGGATACGATACCAGTATGGCGGAAGCGCGAGCTACGGAATCGTCGAGGGAGATCAGGTCGAGGAGGTGTCCGGAACGCCGTTCGGCGAACACCGGCGGACGGGGCATCGCTTCCCGCTGACGGCTGTTCGTCTGGGCGTTCCGCTGGTTCCGCTCACCTTCTACGCGGCGGGCATCAACTACGAGGAGCATGTTAGGGAAGCGGCGGCGCTGCTCGGACGGGAGCCCGACCTGCCCGACAAGGCGGACATCGGCTACCGCGCGAACAACGCGCTGATAGCGCACGGCGAGCCGATAATCATACCCGCCGACGCCACCGAGCAGGTGCAGTACGAGGGCGAGCTGGTGGTGGTCATCGGCAAGAGAGCCAAGAACGTCTCCGAAGACGAGGCTCTGAGCTGCGTTCTGGGCTGCACGATAGGCAACGACGTCAGCGAGCGAACGTGGCAGGCAGGCGACCGCACACTATGGCGCGCCAAGAACAGCGACACGTTCAAGCCGATGGGTCCGTGGATAGAGACGGACTTCGATCTGGACAGCATGGAGACTGTCATCAGAGTCAACGGCGAGGCGGTCTCGCAGTTCGCCACCAACAACATGATATTCGGAGTCGCCCACTACATAAGCGAGATGTCCAGATACCTGACGCTCCACCCCGGAGATATGATCTGGATGGGAACGGACGGCGCTACCCAAAACATCGAGGCGGGCGACACGGTGGACGTGGAGATAAGCGGAATAGGCACGCTGAGCAATCCCGTAGCTCGCGCGGGCTGAGCCAAAAGGCGGCGGAGGATGCCGCTTTCGACGGCTGCGCAAACGGACACCGCCGTATTGCCCCTCCGCTGAGGGCGCTCGTCTCGCCTAACGTCGAGACGGGCAAGACGGATGAAGTGCGACAGGGAGCCGCCCCTGGGGTCGGCTCCGTCAGGAACAGCCGCTCGCGCGGAGCGATACGGCACAGATACAAGCATCTTTGGAGAGCGCAGCATGGCGATCATCAACTCGGTTCTCGGCCCAATGGACACGGCAGACTTGGGATTCACTCTGTCCCACGAACACGTTCTGGTGTCTTCTGCCGGCATTCAGTACGTGTATCCGGAGTTCATAGACCGCGAAGGCACGATATCCAAGGGGGTTTCCGAGCTTGGCGCGGCGCATGGCGAGGGGCTGAGAACGATCATCGACGTGACCACGATAGACCTCGGACGCGACATCCGTATGCTGGAGCAGGTTTCGCGCGAGTCGGGAATCAACATCGTCTGCGCCACTGGCACTTGGCGCGACATCCCCCGAGTGTTCTGGACGGTGGAGCCGGACGTGGTGGCGGGTCTGTACATCCGCGAAATCGAGGTCGGAATCGAAGACACCGGCATAAAGGCGGGCATCATAAAGGTCGCCAACGACATGGGCGGCGTGACGCCGGAGGGCGAGATAATCCTGCGCGCGGCGGCACGGGCGCAGAAGGCGACTGGGGTCCCCATCTCCACGCATACCTGGGCGCCGGAGCGTGTGGGCGAGCAGCAGGTGGCTGTCTTCGAAGACGAAGGGGTAGACCTGAACCGCGTCTACGTGGGACACAGCAACGATACGACAGACACCGAATACCTGATCGGGCTGCTGGAGAAGGGGGTTTGGATAGGGCTGGACCGCTACCCGGGGCGGCAAACCGAGCTGACGCCCGACTGGGAGGGGCGCACGCAGACGGCATGGAAGCTGATAGAGGCGGGCTGGGGACGGCGGATCATGCTGGGCCATGACTGGTCGGTGACGCTGAGCATAGCGAGCAGGGAGATGCAGGAGCAGCGGCAGCGGTACAACCCAGACGGCTACCTGTTCATCACGCGCAGGGTGATTCCGAGGCTGAAAGAGCTGGGAGCGAGCGACGAGGACATCGCCAACATATTCGTGGACAATCCACGGCGGTTCTTCGAAGGCGGGCGGTAACGAACAGCGCGGGGACTCCGCAAAGCAGAGTCCCCGCGCATTTTAGAGGCGCTCCAAAGAACACCTACTTGGAGCACCTCCTGATACTACTGTCCAATGCGCACATCCTCCTTTCCAGGGACACTTCCGAAGGCTGTCATCATCATCCGCCCGATTCCCTAGAGTGTATTATAGATGGTGCGCCAGTTTACGGCTAGAGGCTTAGGGGCTTGCGGCTAGAGACCTAGGGACTTGCGGCTAGAGACTGACGGCTAACGGAGTTCGAGTTTATGATCGGTCACATGAACGGCGTGATAGTCTGGACGGGCAATCTGCCGGTTCTCAGAAAATTCTACTGCGAGACGCTGGGGCTGCGTCCGCACTCCGACCGCCCCCATTTCGTATCGTTCAAGTGGGGCGGGCTGCGCTTCTCCATCGGCAGCCACGACGCGGTGAGCGGCCAGACGCGGGAGCCTTATCGGATCATGGTCAACTTCGACGTAGACGACATCCACGCGGTTCACCAGCGGCTGGCAGGCGAAGGGGTGGAGTTCATCCGCCAGCCTGAGCGAGAGCATTGGGGAGGGTGGGTCGCATCCTTCGAGGACCCGGACGGCAACATCGTGCAGCTACTGGAGCAGCCCCCAGAGCGGCGCGGAGAGTCCATCCCAGAAGGCTAAGGCGCGGCGCGGAGAGTCCATCCCAGAAGGCTAAGGCTAGGGGCCTTCCTCCCAGTATTGCAGCGGAGATCGGGGGGCGAACTGCCTGTACGGGTACGCCGCCAGCCGCTCCTCGTCCAAGTCGATGCCGATTCCGGGGGTGTCCGGAACGCGAATGTATCCGTTCTCCACCGCGAAGGGTTCGATGGCTATGTCTTTGCCGAAGTCTTCGAGGTTGACGAAGTACTCGGTGATCAGGAAGTTGGGGATGGCGGCAGAAACCTGTATGGTCGCAGCCAAGCCCAGCGTGGTGCTGTTGAAGTTGTGGGGCGATACGACCACGTAGTAAGGCTCTGCCATCGCCGCTATCTCCTTCAGCTCCAGTATGCCGCCCACGTTGCACACGTCCGGATTGAGGATGTCCGCCGCCTGCTTTTCGAAGACCTCTCTGAACTCGAACTTGGTGTACAGCTCCTCGCCCGTAACGATTGGTATGTTCACGTCGCGCCTGACCGCCGCCAGCGCGTCTATGTTCTCGGCGAGGACGGGCTCCTCGTACCAGAATGGTCTGTACCGTTCGATCTCTCTGCCGATGCGTCGGGCGTGCATGGGCGCGAGCCGACGGTGCATCTCCACGAGTATGTCTACGTCCCATCCCACTGCCTCGCGCACGGCGCGGACGTTCTCGATGGCGGCGTTCTCTACGTCCTTGCCTACGAAGGTGCGCCATGGGCCGGGGATGGGGTCGAACTTCATGGCGGTGAAGCCCATTTCGACTACGGACTGGGCGCGCTCCGCCAGCTCCTGCGGCGATGCGCCGCCGCTCCAGCCGTTGGCGTAGACGCGAATCCTGTCTCGGCAGGCGCCCCCCAGCAGCATGTGGACGGGCATACCCGCCGCCTTGCCGGTGATGTCCCAAAGGGCATGTTCGATGCCGCTGACGGCGCACCATAGATCCATCGCGCCGCGCCGACCGGCGAAGTCGTCGTATGCCCACTGGACGAAGTGCTTGATGTTGCGGGGGTCTCGCCCTATCAGGTAGCGTCTGAGCTGGTCTATGTGCGCCGTCACCTGTATATCGCGGTCGGACTGCGTATAGGCTTCGCCCCAGCCGTGGATTCCCTCGTCCGTCTGCACCTTGACAAAGCACAGGTTCTTGCCCCTGCCCGGGTTTGCCAAGAAGTGATCGACTGCGGTTATCTTCATATCGGTGGCCCCCGGAGTCTACGGTCGTCGGACAGCTCCGCCAGTGTAGCACAGGATGGCGCGGGCTGCCGACGGCGCGCTCCGAGACGGGGAGACATGGGGCGACGGCTGAGTCAATCAAAGAGAAGGTAGGCGAAGAGAGGGTAGGCGAAGAGAGGGTGGGCAGAACCTAGGGGCGCTGCGCTCAGGATTCCGTCTCGGGCGCGAGGGCCATGATGCGGTTGACGAGCGCATCTGCCCACGCATGGAGGTTGTCGTACAGATCGCTGCCGCAGTGGGGACATTCGTAGTCGCCAACGCAGTAGCGCATCCCGCAGGTCGGGCAGGGCTGTATCCAGTCGAGGCTGTCTATGGCTTGCTGGATTTGCTGTTCGGATGCCAATGGACTGGGGCTACTTTCTAACGTATTTTACTATCCGCCGTCCAGACTGTCCTTCGACGGGCTGGACGAAGTAGATGCTGCCTTCGGAGTCGCCTGCCGCGCCGTGGCAGCTTCGGAATTCGGGGCCGCCCCAGCGAGCGAGCGGGGCGCCGTCGGCGTCCAGTACGCTGAAGAAGCCTCCGTTGTGTTCGGCAACGTATGCGGCGCCGTCGGCGTCCATCCAGATCGCGGCAGGGCCTATCAGCTCTGCGGGCCACTGGGCTAGGTGAATGCCGTCTTGGTCGAACACCTGCACGCGGTCGTTCTCGCGGTCTGCCACGAGGACTTGTCCTCTGCCGTCCACCCAAACGCCGTGAGGCAGATTGAACTGGCCGGGGCCGTCTCCGGGGTCGCCCCAGCTCTTCAGATGCGCTCCGTCTGACGAGAACTTGTGGACGCGGCAGTTGGCGTAGCCGTCCGCAACGAATATGTCTCCGTTCGGGGCGACGGCTACTCCGGCGGGCAGGTTGAACGGCTCGCCGCCGTGGGTCACGTCCACCCAGCCGTTGGAGCTGAACGCGGAGTTGTCCGCGCCGGTGTCGGAGCGGTGGCCGCGCTCGCCGATCGCCATGAGCAGCTCGCCTTCGGCAGTGTACTTCAGCACCTGTCCGGCGTCTCTGTCCACTATCCAGATGTTGTCTGACGGGTCGGCGTAGATGGCGTGGGGAAAGACGAACTCCACGCCGTCCCAGTGGCTGATGACGCTGCCGTTCGCGTCGAACACGATGACGCCGCGCTCGCCGCGATTGAATCCGTACACGCGATCATGGGAGTCGACGGCGACGGCGGCCATGGGCGCGTCCCACCCGTCGGGGAGCTTTGCCCAGTGGCTGATGACCTCGAACGTGTGGTGTCCCGCGCCTTCTGTGGGCATTGTCAACGCTCCTGTGGCTTTCAGCTGTTTCGGTGAAGATCGAGGGGGTAAGCGCGTCTCGTCAGGGGGTGGGCTGTCAAGCCGCTCGGATGGCTTCGGGGCTACATGCGCGCATGACGGACAGGGTCGATTCGACTCCCCTTCTCGCTGCGACCACGCGGACGATGGCAGTGTCGAGTCCCTCGGACAGGCGCGCGAATGCGGCGGCTGCGCCTTCGGCTCTTCCGAAGTAGCCCACGCTGAGAAGAATCTCTGCCGGGAACGCATCTGCGACCTCGTCGTTGGAGGCTCCGCTCTTTCGCATCTCGTCCAGACGCGCCAGCTCGTCCGAGAAGCCCATGCGCTCGAAGTGGGCGCGGTATCCAAGCTGTCGCTCGCGCTCGGTCGGGACGGCCGCGCCGAGCGCGTAGCCCATGGTGGCCTTGGCCAGGGCGATGCGCGCGGCGTCCACGTCTTCATCCACGCAGACGCGGATGTACTCTGCCACGTTGATCTCGGAAGGGTCTCTGCCAGCGGCGGCGGCTCCGGCGGCGATGCGCTCGCGGCTCCAAGCTATCTGCTCGGGGGTACACCAGTTGAGGCTCGCGCCGTCCGCAAGCTCGCCGCTCATCTCCAGCATCTTGGGGCCGAGCGCGCCGAGATATACGGGCGTGCGCGGAGCGGGGCGCATGGCGAGCCTCATGCCCCTGAGCGTGACTGTCTCGCCCTCGTGGCTCACTCGCTCGCCGTTGACGAGGCCGCGCACGACTGTCAGGTAGTCGCGCATGAGGGAGAGCGCGGACATGCGCCCGACTCCGAGCTGAGCGCGGGCGCGCGGGCGGTACGCGCCGCCCGATCCGATCCCCATGATGAACTTGCCGCCGGTGATGTCGCTCACCGTGCCGCCCTCCATGGCGAACGACAGCGGCGTGCGGTACATGACTGGCGATACGGCTATGCCCGTAGTCAGCCCGCCGTCGACCGCCTCGGCGCTTGCCTGCCAGCGCTGGACGCACAGGTGGAACGAGTCCTGCCCGTTGCCTTCGGGCGTCCATATGCTGGTGTAGCCGAGTCGCGCTGCTTCTTTGGATACATCGCGCTGCTGATCCCAGTCGAGACCGAGTGTTGGATCGAGACCAACTCCAATTTCCATGTTCGAACCTCTGTGAAGATGGGCGGGTTCGCGCCCGCCGCTGGCGGCATTATATTGGGACTGCCAGCGCGCGGCAAGCTGTGGCGGCAAAATGCGATCTTCTCCAGTCTCAGACCCCTCCGAGCGGAACGCTCTATGGGTGTATGCTAATGGCTGCTTTCGAGCCGCAGGCACGATGGGGAGAGTCTTTTGTTCATCGGAATCGTTCTCGTATTCGTCGGCGCGATCCTGCTGCTGGAACGGCTGGGTGTGATCGAGGGGGGCTTCAGCACCTACTGGCCTGTGCTGGTGATCGCGCTCGGCGTCACTATGGTCATCCGCCACGTGGGGAGCAAGTGACCATCGTCAATGAGAGGAATGCTGCGCTCCGCCCGCTGCTGGCCGCGCGATGAATCTGAGAACGAGGTATCCCAGAAGTCCGGCGATGAGGGATGCGGCGAGGACGCCCATCTTGGCGCTGGCGATCAAGATGGGGTCTTCGAACGCCAAGCCGGCGACGAAGATGGCGACTGTGAATCCGATTCCGCCAACCAGCCCGACGCCGGCGACGTGCGTCCACGTGACGCTGTCGGGAAGCTCGACCCAGCCGAGCCGCGAGGCGATCCAAGGCAGCAGCGTTATCCCCAGCAGCTTTCCAAGCACCAGTCCGACTACGATTCCGATGGTGACGCCGTTGGACAGGGCTTCTTCGAGCGAGTTTCCGGCGAACTCGATGCCGGCGTTCGCCAGTGCGAATATTGGAAGGATGACGTAGCTGGACCAAGGGTGGATCAGGCGCTCGAGGCGGACGAGGGGGGCTTCGGTCGCTTGGCTCAACGCCTCCAGCTCGCCCAGTATGGCTTCGGAGCGGTCGTAGTCTCCGGCGACTATGGCGGTGTGGTACTCAGCCACGAGCGCTTGGGACTCTTCGGCGAACTCCTCGCGGCTGAGGTATGGGCGGGATGGCGTCAGCGCGCCGATCACGACTCCGGCGATGGTGGCGTGGATGCCGGACTTGAGTATTGCCACCCAGATCAAGAACGCGAGTGCCGCCGTGATGACGGCGTAGCTGAATCCGAGTCGGTTGGCGGCGATCAGCCCTCCCACCAGCGCGCCGGCTATCGCCAGCATAACGAAGTCGAGCGATTCGGTGTAAGCGATGGCTATGACCGCTATCGCGCCGAGATCGTCCATCACCGCCAGGCCGAGCAGAAAGACGCGCAGCTCCATCGGAACGCGGCGTCCGAGCAGGGCGAGGATGCCGAGCGCGAAGGCGATGTCCGTTGCCATGGGGATGCCCCAGCCGCGCACGCCCTCTCCGGAGGTGTTCAGTGAGAGGTAGAAGGCTGCGGGAACGACCATGCCGCCGAGCGCGGCTATCGCCGGAAGCGCGGCGCGGCGCATGGTGGAAAGCTGGCCGCGCAGAAGCTCGCGCTTGATCTCGAGGCCGACGACGAAGAAGAAGATCGCCATGAGGCCGTCGTTTATCCACTCCTCGATGGACAGATCGACTCTGAACAGGGCGGCGTTCAGGGTCAGGTGCGTCTCCAAGATGTGATGGTAGTCCTCGCTCCAAGGGGAGTTTGCCCATATCAGCGCGGCGAGCGCAGCCGCAAGCAGGACGACGCCGCTGATGGACTCGGTGTAGATGTACCGCTGAACGGGCAAGCCTATGGCGCGGGTGACATACGAGCGCTCTGCCTGCGCCCTGAGCATACCTCTGCTGCGCGGTGGGACGTGCGCCATTCTAGAGTTCTAAACCGTCTCTTACGGGGCAGGTGAAGCCCGAAAGAGCGCTGCCGCCGTCGAGAACGTCATCCTCGCTCGGCGTCACGATAGACACGATAGAGCCGCCATGTCAGCTGTCAGTCCGCCTTTCGCTGGAAATCCAATATCTCGCGCTGTTCCATTATAGCGGCTCAGCGCGTCCCTGATGCGGCGACGCGGGTCTGGGACGGTTCGAGCGCGCTCGTCACGCCGATCATGCTGTCACGGGTGACGAGCGCGGCAAGCTCGCCTTCGGACATGCCATCCGAACCCACAGGTCGGCGGGGGAGGACGAGGTAGCGCAGGTCCGCGGCGCTGTCTATGACGCGAACCTGAACGTGGTCGCCAAGATCCAGTCCGAACTCGCGCATCACCGCTCTGGGTTCGACGACGGCGCGCTTGCGGTAGGCGAAGCTCTTGTACCAGTCCGGCGGCGGGCCGAGCAGCGAGGTCGGGTAGCACGAGCAGAGCGTACAGACTATGACGTGATGAACCTCGTCTGTGTTTTCGACTACGGCAAGCTCGGCGTCGTGCGTCAGTGTGTATCCAAGCTCGTACACTGCGGCCCGAGCGTCCGCGAGCAGGCGCGCCTTGAAGTCGGGATCGACCCACGCCCTAGCCACGACTCTGGATCCGTGCGCGGGCGTTCTGGCGCGGGTGCGCTCGATCTGCTCGCGCACCTCTTCCGCCGCCACGACTCCTTTCTGGACGAGCAGCTCGCGCATTGCGATGGCGCGGCGGGCGCGGCGGCTAAGCTCCGAATCGGGCTGGACGCCGGGGTGTTCGGATTCGTGGTCGTGGTTGTCGGTCATTGGGAGTCCTCGCGTTCGAGCCACTGTTCATACACGTCCACCAGCAGGACGTCGGCGCGGTTTTCGGCGCGCACGCCGCCCCATACGTCCGTCTGGCGGAATTCTACCTGATAGAGGAGTCGCTTGGGCGCGCCCGTCCCGCCATGCGCGCGCGACTCGGGGTTGTGGAACGGGCCGCTGACGGCGCGCACCACGCCGGTTTTGCCTTTTATGAACCAAGGGGTGCGGTGGTGATGCGGCACGGAGTCCGAGCGTATGACGACTGTATCGCCCGGCTCGAACAGTCCGGGGGCGGCGGACAGCGTTACGCCCATCTCTCGCCCACCTCCGCGGCGCGCGCGTCTATCTCTTCTGTGGTCAGGATGCCCTTCTCTACGAGCAGCGTTTCGAGCGATGCCGACCAGCGCTCATAGTAGGTGGCAGAATGGTACTCGTCTGGACGCATCGCCTCGATGCCCCTGCGCAGCTCGTCCACGTTCATCATGCCGCGATGTCTCAGCGCGCCGACGAGCGCGTTGGTCATATGCTCCCAGTCTGCCCACTCGTGGGAGGACTGGTCTATCGGCTGGTCGCTGGGCATCCCGCCCATGTCGTGAATCGCGGGCATGGCGCTACTCCTGTCCGACCGAGCTGAGCGGGTTGACGGTGACGCGGCTCAGGGTGACGTCTCCGGTGTTCCTGAACTGATGCTCGACGCGCGGCGGCACGAGAACGGCATCGCCAGACTTTATGGGATGCTCGACTCCCTCGACCCACAGGACGCCCTCGCCCTCCACGATGTAAGCCTGATGCTCCCATGCGTGGACGTGCTGCGCGCTCGCGCCTCCGGGCGGGTGCTGAACCCACAGCATGACGTAGCTGGGCGTCCCGTCTTGGGGGCCGAGAACGGGGTTGGTCGAGCCTTCGACGCTCTTGATCACCGGGTCCATATCAGTCATTTCCGCCTTTCCACCTTTCCGAGCTGCGCGCTGCGGCGTCGCTCCCGTGTCCTGTGTTCAGCTCTGTATGTCGTAGTCCTGCGCCACTGCCATAGGCGGCTTGCCGTCCCACACGCCCTTCATGTTGCGGTATGCGAACTGCGCGCGCCTGAACCACGTGTCCCACGTGGTGCCTGCGGAGTGAGGGGTTACGACCACGTTATCCATCGACAGGAGCGGGTTGTTGGGATCGACAGGCTCCTTCTCGAACACGTCGAGGCCGGCGGCTGCGATGCGCCCCCGTCGGAGCGCCTCGATCAGCGCGCGCTCGTCCACCGTGGGGCCGCGGCTGGTGTTGATGAGAACTGCCGTCGGCTTCATCATGGCGATGAGATCGGCGCTGACGATGTGGCGCGTATCGGGCGTGAGCGGCGTGTGGACGGTAACTATGTCGGACGTGGCGAACAGGTCTTCGATGCCGACTCGCGCCACTCCAAGCTCGCGCTCGCGCTCCGGCGTCTGCGGAAACAGATCGTAATACTGCGCTCTGGCGTCGAACCCCTGCACGCGCTTGGCTACCTGCCTGCCGATGTTTCCCAGCCCGAGTATGCCGACCAGCTTGCCCGCCATCTCGAACGTGTTGAAGCCGTCTATGGGCTGGCTCCAGCGTCCCCGCCGCGTCGATGCGTCCGCTGCCATCAGCTGCTTGTAGACCGCCAGCATGAGGAGGACGGCGTGATCGGCGACGGCGAGCGAGTTCGCGCCGCCGTTGTTGCAGCAGGGGATTTCCAGCTCGCGCATCAGCCGCAGGTTCATGCTGTCGTAGCCGGCGGCGAGCGTCTGGACTGTTCGCGCCTTCGATGCCGAGCGCAGAACATCATCGCTCAGATGGGCGCGATAGACCATGAGGAAATCGGCATCCGAGACGGCGCGGGTCTGAGCGGCCAGGGGAGCGTCGGCGTAGACGACTTCGGTCGTCCACCCGTCAGGGCTGTGACCGATCACCACGTCGACTATCTCGGGCGGAAGCCCGGTGAGGAATACTACTTTGGGACTGGACATACGCGGGACTTCACACCTCTATATCTATTGCCGTTCACATCTATTCACAGCGGCCGGCAGTGGCGAATCGGTCGCTTGCGCGCCGCCTAGTACCTCTGCGCCAGCATCTGCTTCAGCCCCTCTACGGTGAAGCCTTCGGAGTTGGCGTAGCCGATCAGCTCCTGCTCGCCGCGCTCGACTCTCCTGACCGCCTCGGGGATGTCGGCTGCCAGATCTCGGGGAACCTTGATCACGCCGTGCTGGTCGCCTTGCATGATGTCGCCGGGGCTTACTTCCAAGCCGCCGATCTTGACAGGCGTTCCCACGTCCGCGATGTGAACGTAGGCATGGGAGACGAGAACGCAAGAGGCGAAGGCGAAGAAGCCCACTTCCTGCATCTCGTCCAGATCTCGAACGCCGCCGTTGGTGACGGTGCCGACGGCTCCCAGCGCTCTGTGCAGGTTGGCTTGCACCTCGCCCCAGAAGGAGCCTATGGGGTTGGGCCAGTCTATGTCTTCGAGAACCAGAACGCGCGGGGCGGGTATCTTCATGATCTCGTCCACCCACTCGGCGCGCGAGACGTTCATGTGAGCGGACGGCGGCGCGTCCGCCGCGATCTTGGCGGTGACGGCGTAGCCTATCATGTGTCCCATATTCGGGAAGATGCTCTTGATCTCAGGACCCATGAAGCCCACGTTGCGGGGCTGATAGCCGAAAGTCTCTATCGCGTTGGCGATGGAGCAGGAGGGGATGACTCTGAGAGTCTCCAGAAGATCGGGGGCTATGGGGGCTATGTCGCTCACTTGAAGCTCCTTTGGGGTTTGGGAAATCTAGCTGTCGAGTATCTCGAAAGTGCTGCTGATCCGCGCGCGTCCGCTGACGGTCGCGCCGATGGAGCAGTATCTGTTTTCGGAAAGGTCGATGGCGCGGCGGACGAGATTCGGGTTGACGGCTTCGCCGCGAATGACGTAGTGGAGAGCGATGTCCTCCCACGTCCAGGGCGGGTCGGGGGCTTGCTTGCCGCTGACGCGGATCTCAATGCCCGCTATGTTCTGGCGCTGCTTGAGCAGGATGTTCGCCACGTCTATTCCGCTGCATCCGGCGAGCGCGGTTAGGAGCATGTCGCCGGGCATGAACCCCTCGAACGAGTCGCCTTCGGACTGCGGCGCGTCCAACGTGAGGGAGTGGCCGTAGCCGTCCTTGGACTGGAATCTGAATCCGCCCTCCCAGCTGAGGGATACCGAGCTGCTTGGCCTGTCGTCCAACGTCACATCTCCTACTCGGGCATTCCAGAGTCTATCCACTGTGCGATTTCGTCTATTTCGTGGGGTTTGAGGAACGGGCCGCCCATGGGCATTCTCGGTATCGAGCCGAAGCCCTTGCGCAGCGAGACGATCAGCGCCGTCTCCTCGGCGGGCAGGCCGGGTTCGATGAACTTGGATCCCATGGATTGGTCGTTGGCGAGATCGCGCGGCGTCGCCCACTCGTAGGAGTGGATGCCGGGCAGCCCCTTGCGCCCCTCTTTGCGCTCCCAGCGCGCCATGATGCCGCTCAGAAGCTCGTTTACCCGTGTCCAGTTTACAGATTGGCTGCTCATTGGGCGAGTGACTACGCCTTCCATCGTATTTCCCAAAGGGGATGTTCGCATGTTATCCACCACCGTTTTCTCAGTCAATCCCCAAGCAATCCCCAGTCAATCCCCACACTTGACCGTTCACCCAAGCGGCATTAACCTTTGACCTACCCTCAGAGTGAACAGGGTGAACAAGGAGAGCGGATATGCCAAGTGGAGATATTGGATTCGTCGGTCTGGGAATCATGGGCCGTCCAATGGCGCGGAACCTGATGACGGCCGGGTACTCGCTGACAGTATATGACGTGGTGGGTTCGGCGATGGAGGAGATCGTGGGGGACGGGGCGAAGCCCGCCTCGTCCGCGGCGGAGGTGGCGACTGCCGCGCCAATCGTGATCACCATGGTGCCGGACTCGGCCGACTCCGAGGCGGCTATTCTCGGTCCGAACGGAGTCTTGGAGGGGGCGAAAGAGGGGTCGGTGGTGATCGACATGAGCTCCATCGCGCCCGCAAGCTCGCAGAAGATAGCGGCTGCCTGCGAGGCGCAGGGGGTGGAGTTCCTCGATGCGCCGGTGTCCGGGGGAGAGCCGGGCGCTGTCTCCGGCACGCTGGCGATAATGGTGGGCGGCAAGCGAGAGGTGTTCGACGCCCACTTCGGGCTGCTGGAGGCTGTGGGTTCCAGCATCGTGCTTTGCGGCGGATACGGCGCGGGGAACACCACGAAGCTGGCGAACCAGATCATGGTCGCCGCCAACATAGAGGCGGTGGGAGAGGCGCTGACGCTGGCGAAGAAGGCTGGGCTGGATCCGAACACGGTCTTCGAGGCGATCAGGGGCGGGCTGGCAGGCTCGAACGTGCTGGACGCCAAGGGGCCTATGATGATAGCGGGCAACTTCGACCCGGGTTTCAGAATCGTTCTGCATCACAAAGACCTGAACAACGCCATCCTGACCGCCAGAGAGCTGGGGGTAGGTCTTCCGGTGACTTCGCTGGTTCAGCAGATGCTCGTCTCGCTGATCAACGAAGGCAAGGGAAACTCGGATCACTCCGCTATAGCCAACTTCATCGAAGACATGGCGGGGGTGACGATAGCCGCCGACTAGCTGTTTTCCCCTAGCCACCAACCGATCAACCCGTGCTACAATGCCACAACCACATTGGGAGGCACGGCTCCATCTCGATCCGCATGGCGACATCGCGCAGACTTCCCCCCCACGTGGCGGGCGCAATCGCCTCGCGCATGGCAGAGCGGGAACGGTCGCTGTCGCCATACGCGGCCCGGGTCGAGACCAGCCTGGGACGGGCGCTTCCGGAGCGTCCTTCGGACACGCGCACGGAGTATCAGCGAGACCGAGACCGAATACTGCACTCCAAGGCGTTCCGCAGGCTCAAGCACAAGACGCAGGTGTTCATCGCGCCGATTGGCGACCACTACGCGACCCGGCTCACGCACACCCTGGAGGTGGCGCAGATCGGGCGAACCATAGCGCGCGCTCTCGATCTGAACGAGGATCTGACAGAAGCCATAGCGCTCGGTCACGATCTGGGGCATCCGCCCTTCGGACACATCGGCGAACACGAGCTGGGAAAGCTGCATCGCGGCGGCTTTCGCCACAGCCGCCAGAGCCTCAGAATCGTGGAGCAGATCGAAAAGGAGGGGCGGGGGCTGAACCTGACGTGGGAGGTCAGGCAGGGGATTCTTCGACACTCCAAGCCGAGAGGGGAGTTCCTGAGCGAAGATACGGCCTCCATGCTCTCTCTCGAAGGCCAGATCTGCCGCCTCGCGGACGCGGTGGCGTATCTGAACCACGATCTGGCTGACGCATTCAGGGCGGGCGTCCTCGCCAGCGACATTCTGCCTGCGGAGGTGGCGGAAGTCTTGGGCGAGACCCACGCTCAGCGAATCGACGCTCTGGTGTCGGACATAATCGCCAGCTCGTGGCGCGCTTCCGGCGCTGACGGCGTGGATACGAGCGAGACGCCCACGATCTCCATGGGAGACGAGGCGCGCCATGCGTTCTACACGCTGCGCGAGTTCATGTTCGACAATGTGTACATCCCGGAGGACATGGGCGCGCTCGGACAAGCCGCCAGTGAGATCATTCGGCTTCTCTACACCCACTTCGACGCCAACCGCCATCTCATCCCCGCCGAGTACGGGCAGCGCAGCAGATCGGAAGATATGGCGGCGGCGGACTTCGTATCCGGCATGACCGATCACTACGCGCTGAGGGTTGCCGAGTCTCTCGAACCCGGCGTCACGGCTGAGTTTCAGGAGCGGCGTTTCAGTTGAAGCCACAAGACCGAATTCGCATTCGCACAGTCGGAAATCAGATCAGGATGATACGAGAGCATCTGGAAGCCATGCAGCGCGACGCTCACGGCTTGGAGTACGCGCCCTGGCGCGCCGAGGTGGATGAGCTGTGGAAGGGCGTATTCACCAACGTGAACAAGATAGACCCCGAGCTTCAGCCCGCCGCGCTGGAGTCGGTTCGGGAGCTGTGGATGACTTACATAACCCACTACGGCGTGGGACTCAACTGAAGGGAACGCGCACTTGGACAATAGCGACAACAGCGACAACGGCGAATCTCTCGACAGACACCTGGAGCGCAGCCCCGGGCTGGATCAGGCGCGGCGCGCCTCGCTGATGGCGCATCAGGTGGTGATCAAGCTCAAGGAGATGGGCCTGCCGGACGACATGGACGGGCAGCTTTCGCAGCTATGCACCGATCTGGGAGACCTATGGAGCGCGCAGAACACGCTCGCAAAGCAGGTAGAGGCGTTTCTGAAGTCGCCGGACGACTGGGACGCAGTCGGCGACAGTCTGGTCGATCTCAGAGCGACGATCGACCACATGGAGTGGCACATGAAAGGCGTCCGCAGCCCGATGGGGCAGATTACGCGCTGGGCGTATGGGCAGTGCGAGGAATAGAACGGGGCGATGAGCGTAACTGACGACATCAAGGCGAAGCTGGACATTCTGGACGTGGTCGCCCCCTACGCGACCATCCAGAAATCCGGGCGCACTTTCAAGGCGAACTGCCCGTTCCACACGGAGCGGACGCCGTCCTTCATCGTGAGTCCGGAGAGGCAGAGCTGGCGATGCTTCGGGGCGTGCGCCACCGGTGGGGACATCTTCAGCTTCGTCATGCGCGCGGAGAACCTACAGTTCGGCGACGCGCTGAGGCTGCTGGCAAGACGCGCGGGGGTGGAGCTTCAGACTTCGGGCGAGCGCGCTCAGTCCAACGCCATTCACAGCGTAAACAGCGCCGCAGCCACCTACTATCAGGAGACGCTCGCGTCAGAGACGGGGGCGCGGGCGCGCGGCTATCTGGACGAGCGAGGCGTTGGACAGAGGGCGCGGGAGCAGTTCAAGCTGGGGCTGAGTCCGAGCGGCTGGGACGGACTGAAGCGGTATCTTCAGACTCATGGGCTGAAGCTCGAAGATGCGATAGAGGCCGGACTGGCGCGGCAGGGCGAGGACGGCAGGACGTGGGATTTCTTCAGAAACAGGCTGATGTTTCCGATCTTCGACCGCGACCACAACATCGCCGGGTTTGGCGGTCGCGCTCTGGACGACTCCAACCCCAAGTACATCAACACCGCGCAGACTGAGGTGTTCGACAAGCGCAATATACTCTACGCGCTCAACTTCGCCGCGCCTACGATCAGGCAGAGCGGGACGGCGATAATCGTCGAAGGTTACATGGACGCGATCGCCGCGCACGAGCGAGGCTACGCCAACGTGGTGGCGTCCATGGGAACGGCGCTGACGGAGAATCAGGTCTCGCAGATGCGATCTCTGGCGCAGGACTTCGTTCTGGCGCTCGACCCGGACGCGGCGGGGCAGGAGGCGACCCTGCGCAGCCTGGAATCTTCCTGGCGCGTGTTTCGCAGTGTGGCAGCGCGCAGGGGTCGGAGCGGTCAGAGCGTGTTGAGCCAGTGGAAGCCGCCTGCGCTCAAGATCGCCGCGCTTCCGGCGGGACTCGACCCGGACGCTCTCATAAGAAGCGACGTGGACAGGTGGGATGCCGCGCTGTCCGATGCGCTGCCTCTGCTCGACTTCGTGATCCCCGCGCTGGTGGAGCGGACGGATCTGACGATTCCAGACAGCCGCGCGGCGGTGGTGCGCGAGCTGGGACGGCTCATAAATCAGCTGGACGAGATGGACCAGTACGAATACTGGGGACGGCTGGCGGATGCGCTGGGGGTTCCGCTCGACACTCTCTCAGCCGCGATAGCCAGCACGAGGCCGCGCCGCGGGAGGCGCCGCGATCCGGACGGATGGCAGAGCGATCAGGCGGTCGAGGTCAGCTCGAAGGTGCTTCGGCAAGGGGGGACGAACACGGTCGAAGAGTACGTCTTGGCGCTGCTCATTCAGCGTCCGAGCCTGATCGACAGCGCTGGAGAGGTGAGCCCCGAGTGTTTCAGGCACACGGAGAACAGAGAGCTGTTTACCACGCTGCTCGCCTATCCTACAATTGTGGAACTCAGGGACGCCGTGGAGCCGGAGCTGGTCGCTCATCTGGATCGACTGCGGGCGGCGGAGTCTCCGCAGAGCGCGCAGCGCGAAAGCCACGATGCGCTGAAAGAGTGTCTGCGACGACTGGAACTTCAGCACGAGCGCGAGAAGCAGGAGACGCTGTCGCAGACTGACGAACCGGGCGATCCTCCCTCTTGGGAGGTGGAGGCGCATATACGACAGGTGAATCAGAGGATAAGGGAGCTGGAGCCTATGGGTGTACGGCAGGCCGCGAACGCGAGGATGCGGCGTTGAGCCAACGACGCATGATCTGGTCGAACTGCAAGGTATCAAGTCAAAGGACTCTGGGGTTGCGTTTATGAATAGAAGCATCAGCACCGACGGCGCGGACGGTATTGTAACAGGATTAATTCCCGAGGCATCTACAACTGCTGACCTGATCAGTACGACACGGACGACGGAAGACGGTTTCAGGACCGGAGAGCATGTGAACTCCGACAGATCCGAAGGGGTGTACGACGCGCTGAAAGGCTCCCCCAACGGGTCGTCACTGATGGCGGGAGCGAACGGCACGGCTCCCCCTGCGGAGTGGGAGAAGGACATGAGCGCCAACGAGGTCATCGACGACCCGGTGCGCATGTACCTGCGCGAGATCGGCAGGGTGAACCTGCTGAAAGCCGCCGAGGAGCAGATGCTGGCGCGGCACTTCGAGGCAGGAAGACACATCTGCGAGATCGAGGCGGAGCTGGCATCCCCGGAGGGGCGCAGCCCAAGCGCATGGATGATCATAGCGCACTTCCTCAGATACATATCCGCCCACCAAGATGTTGCCGGCGCGGTCGCCAGATACCACGGAATCCCGTTCTCGGGCAGGCTCTCGGAGGTCATGGTGCATCCAGAGCTGCGAAAGGCGCTGGACAGCGAGCTGCCCGAAGAGGTGATGAACTTCCTCGCCGACGCGCTCAACACCGAGCCGGACACCGGGAAGCTCCAGCTCCAGCTATTCTCTCTGAGCAGCAGGCTGCTGCCGGAAGAGGCGGTCATGGACGCTCTCGATCACGACCCGAAGATCGGAGATATACAAGCCATCTTGCGGCGGCCCGAAATCGCCAGATCGCTGGAGTCTTACGAGCTGGTCTTCCACTGTCACCTGGAGCGCGTGAAAGTGATGAGCGAAGGCGCTCAGAGACACCTGGCGGAAGCCAATCTCAGGCTCGTAGTGAGCGTTGCGAAGAAGTACATCGGTAGAGGAATGTCGCTGCTCGATCTGATTCAAGAGGGCAACATAGGCCTCATCCGCGCCGTAGAGAAGTTCGATTACCGCAAAGGCTACAAGTTCTCTACGTATGCCACGTGGTGGATACGCCAAGCCATCACGAGGTCGATTGCAGACCAAGCGCGAACGATTCGCATTCCCGTCCACATGGTCGAGACGATCAACAAGCTGCTCAGGGTCACCAGAAGGCTGGTGCAGGAGTACGGTCGAGAACCCACCAGCGAGGAGATAGGGCGCGGCATGGACATTCCGGCGGAGAAGGTCAGGGAGATACTGAAGATATCTCAGGAGCCCGTCTCGCTCAACACTCCAATCGGCGAGGAGGAGGACAGCCACCTGGGAGACTTCATCGAAGACACCACCGCGCTCGCGCCGGCAGAGGCGGCTTCTTATCAGCTGCTGAAGGAGCAGGTGGACGACGTGCTGTACACGCTGAGCGACCGGGAAGCGCAGGTGCTTCAGCTGCGCTTCGGACTCGAAGACGGGCGCGCCAGAACGCTGGAAGAGGTCGGTCGAGACTTCGGGGTCACGAGAGAGCGAATCCGACAGATAGAGGCGAAGGCGCTTCGCAAGCTGCGCCAGCCCAGCCGCTCCAAGAAGCTCAAGGACTTCTTGGAATAGGGGATGACTTTCACATCGCCCCTGACCACGAGGCGCGCAATGTCAGCGCACGGGACGAAACCGCCAGACCAGATAGACTTTCAAGAGTCCGAAGCCGACGCAGCCGAGAGTCTCCGAGCAAGCCGAGAGGGCGGCAAGCCTGCCTTCGAGCTTCGGCGCGGGGGCTATCGAGACGCGCGCAGTTACATGCAGGTTGGAGTTCGATGACCACCACAGCGCAAACAGCCATCCGCGAACGTGAACGCGGCGAGGCGCGACGGTCTCACGCCAAGCCCAAGGTCGCAGTCGTCTATACTCGGCCGGAGACTGTCTTGGAAGACATCCAGCGCGCCATGGAGCTGGCTGGCTTCAGGTCGGCCTTGCCCTCCAATCTCGAGACGCTGCTGAAGATAAACATCTCGTGGCAGCACTACTACCCAGCTTGCTCTACCACCCCCTGGCAGCTGGACGGCGTGATCCGCGCGCTCGGGGCGGCCGGATATGACGATCTGACGCCCATACACAACGGCACGGTCGTAGTGGACCCCAGAGAGGGGGCAGTAAACAACAAGCATGAGGACGTAACCGAGCTGCACGGGCTGGATTCGGTCTTCCTAGAGGATGTGGAGTGGGTGGATTTCACGCCGAAATCTCCGATGCTCGTTCTCGACAAGGTATATCCGGACGGGTTTCAGATTCCGAGCCTGCTTCTCGGCAAGAACGTAGTGCATCTGCCCACAGTCAAGACCCACGTATTCACTACCATCACGGGCGCGATGAAGAACGCTTTCGGCGGTCTGCTCAACTACCAGCGCCACTGGACGCATTCGGTCATTCACGAGACTCTGGTTGACCTTCTCAGCATCCAGAAGGAGATCCACCCGGGTGTATTCGCCGTTACCGATGGAACGTTCGCGGGGGACGGGCCGGGTCCGCGCGCGATGCGGTGGCACGTCAAGAACGTCGTTCTGGCGAGCGCGGATCAGGTGGCAATCGACGCGGTGGCAGCCAGCATCATGGGTTTCGATCCAATGTCGATCCGCTTCATACGGCTGGCGAGCGAGCGAGGTCTGGGCAGTGGATCCTTGGACGAGATCGAGGTCGTTGGGGAGGACGTCGCCGAAGTCAACTGGCGGTTCGAAGCATCCGAGAATACCCTCGCCAGCAGAGGGCAGAAGCTGATCTACTGGGGACCTCTCAAGCCACTGGAGAATCTTCTTCTCAGGTCTCCGGCGGCGCCCTGGGCCTACGCCGCGTCCAACCTGTACCACAACGCCTACTGGCTGAGGACGATAGGCCGCAAGCGCGTTCGAGAGGCGATGAAGACCGAGTGGGGGCGTCTGTTCGAGGCGTACTGAGCGGGGCGCGTCTACTGCGTGCGCTCGGCAAGCTCGACGGATGTCTCGAACAGCTTGTCCTCTCTGGTGTATTCGACCTGAACCGAGTCTCCCACCTCGTAGGTCCACAGCAGGGTCAGGAATCGGCCCATGTCCGAAGTTGGGATGCCGTCCAAGCTCATCACGACGTCGCCCACCTGAAGGCCGGCGTCGAACGCGGGGCCGCTGCTGGTGATTCTGGTGATTATGATGCCCTCGCTCACGCTGAGGCCCAGACGGTTGGCGATGGCGGGGGTGACGTCCTCGGCGTTCAGCCCCATCAGCGGCCTGACGACCCTGCCATGCTCGATCAGGCTGTCGATGATCGGGAGAGCGGTCTCGGAGCTTATGGCGAATCCGATGCCCTGCGCCTGTCTGAGCATGGCGGTGCTGATTCCAACCACCTCGCCATCGAGATTCACGAGCGGCCCGCCGCTGTTGCCGTCGTTGATGGCGGCGTCTGTCTGGATCATGTCGTAGAGCGGTTCGCGCTCGGTTCTGACGGTGCGGCCTAGCGCGCTGATGATGCCCAGCGTCACGGTGGGGCCTCCCTTGAGGGCGAGGGCGTTGCCGACTGCCACCACCCAGTCGCCCACCCTGACGTCGTCGGAGTTGCCCCAGTCGACCACCGGGAGCGCCTCGTCCGGCTCGATCTTGAGAACCGCCAGGTCGGACACCACGTCCCAGCCGACTATCTCGGCGTCGTAAGTCTCTCTGTTGGGCAGATGAACCTTGATGCCAACCACATCCTGAATAACGTGGAAGTTGGTGACGATGTAGCCGTCTGGGCGCGCGATTATGCCGGATCCTGCGCCCTGATCGGTGAAGTCGAAGAACAGTCCGCGGTTGATGGACTCGACCGATATGGAAGCGACGGCAGGCTCGACGTCTTCGACGAGGTCGGCTATGGAGGGCAGGCGAGTCGGAGGCGGCGGCAGGAGGGCGTTCACCGCGCCGGAGATTGCCTGGGATGCCGCTTCGTCGATGATCGCAGGCGGCAGAACCGGCGGTATCGGTATCTGCACCTCTATGGGCGCGGGGGGCGCGGGCGGAGGAGTGGGAACGCTCGCGGGCGCGGGCGAGCTGCACGCGAGCGCAGCGAGCAAGCCCGCGCCCACGAGCGACGCGAGGGCGGCGAACAGGCTATGCCCCCGCTTCGCCAACTGCCACAGCCCTGAGCCTGACACGCGCAACCCCCATCCACAGCAATCTGAATCCATGTACCTCACCGCCCAGCTCGTTTCGGAACTTGGCGAGCCGCGAGGTAGCCAACGCGCCAAACAGCAGTACGATCGCCGAAACGTATATCCAAGTCAAAAGAGCCATTATCGCGCCTACAGCGCCGTATATCACATTGTAAACGGGGAATGTATCCAGGTACAGGAGGAAACCCCACTTGGCGGCGTCGAACGCGAGAGAAGCCGCCAGCGCTCCGAGCCACACGTCGCCGAAGCGAACCCGTGTGTTGGGCATGTACCTGTACAGAATGAGAAAGACCGTGAACGAGATCATCGGAGACGCCACTTCGGAGATGAGCCGCGCCACGAGCGAGAAATCGACGGCGGGAAAGACGAACTCCACCAGCTTTTCGAGCCTGCCCACCATCGGCGTGATGTACAGCAGCGAGGGCAGCAGAACTCCGGCTCCCGCCACCAGCGCGAAATCTATCATGCGCTCTCTCAAGAACGGCCTCGTCTTGGTGATGCCCCATGCGTTGTTGATGCCCTTGCGAATTGCCCCGAACGCGGCGGACGATGCCCACATCAGCCCGAAGAAGGCGGCTACGGACGTGATGGCTCTGGCCGAGGCGACGCCTGCCATAGTCTGGCTGATGAAGTCGCTGGAGACGGGGATGACCTCTGCGATCTCCGCCGCCAGCTCCGCGCGGTCGGCCTCATGCCCTATGAAGAATCCCCAGACGGAGATGATGGCGAGAACGAGGGGAAACATGGAAAAGAGGGCGTAGAAGGCTATGGCTCCTGCCACGTATGGGCAGTTCTTGCGCAGAAAGTCGTTGACCATATCGACGCACAGGAATATGAATCTCAGCATGTACATGGGTGACCAGCCTGCGGCGGGCGCTTCTTCTTCCGGCAATGGCGGCAATGGCGGCAATGGTTCGCAAGATAGTACAGCAGAGAATCGCAAGAGCGCAATTTCTCCGCTCTCCATCTCGATATCTCGATCCTAACCTAAATATCTCAATCGCGTGGCTGGGGGCGTCACCCGATCATCCCCGCTCTGTACGCGGCGAACAGGTGGGTGGTGAGGAAGCTGCGGAACGGCTTCCAGCGCTCCGACAGCTTCAGGGCGGCGTCTGCGCTGAGGCGTGAGCCGTCTCCGAACAGCGCGCCCAAGTTGCGCTGCACCGCGAGGTCGCCGCTCGGGAAGCCGTCCGGGTGGGCGTAGGCTCGGACGAGCATCCAGTGGGCGGTCCAAGGGCCGACTCCGCGCAAGCCGACCAGCTCATCCACTATCGACTCGGACGGCAGCGCGCCGAGTCCGTCGAGATCGAGCGCGCCGGACGCGACGCCAGAGGCGATGTCGCAGAGGTACTCCGCCTTGCGCGCGCTGAACTTGATGGCGCGCAGCGCGTCCGGCCCGGCATCGGCTATGGACTGCGGCGAGGGAAACGCCTTGCGCGCCGCGCCGCCTATCTCCACGTCCGCTCCGAGCGTGTCCACCAGAAGGTCGCGCAAGATCCGGGCTACGTGGCTGCTTATCTGCTGTCCAAGTATGGACAGCGCAAGCCCCTCGAAGGGGGTGGCAGACTGTGGAACGCCCAGCCCCCGAAGCGTTCGCAGAAATGGGGCTACGGGGTCGTCCGAGCGCACGGAGTGGTAGAACGGCGCAAGCTCCGCGTGCGCGCCGACCAGCCTGATGGCGATATCGAAGGCTCTGTCCGCGACGTCCGCGCCGAGACGCGCGCCGGTTATCTCGATGTCGAGGGATGGGGCGTCAACCGCGCCGCTGGATCGGATCGAGACGGCGACCGTTTCGCCTTCGATCTCCAGCGCGCGGGAGAAGACGCCGCCTTGGAACGTGTGCGCGGCGTGTCTGCCGCCACCGTAGGCGGCGTAGTCCGCGCTCAGGCGAAAGTCGTATGGAGGGGCGGGTTCGATCCGCCGCGTGAAGGTCTTCATCTTCATCGAGCTATCAGCATCGCATCGCCGAAGCTGTAGAATCTGTATCGCTCGTTCACCGCCTGTTCGTATGCCGCCAGAACGCGCTCCCTGCCCGTGAAGGCTGATACGAGCATCAGCAGGGTCGAGCGCGGCAGGTGGAAGTTGGTTATCAGCCCGTCTATGACCCTGAACCGGAAGCCGGGGGTGATGAACAGGTCCACCCATCCCGATCCCGCGCTCAGCGCGACGTCCGCGCCGCCGCTGGACAGGGCGGCGTTTTCGAGCAGACGGACGGCTGTAGTACCCACCGAGATGACGCGCCTGCCCTCTGCCTTCGCCGCATTGATTCCGAGCGCGGCGCTCTCGGAAAGCTCCCAGTATTCGGAGTGCATGGCGTGTTCGGCGGGGTCTTCGGACCTGACGGGCTTGAAGGAGTCCCAGCCCACGTGCAGCGTGACGAAAGCCTTTTCGACGCCCATGGAGTCGAGCGCGTCCAGCAGCGGCTGCGTGAAGTGAAGGCCCGCCGTGGGCGCCGCCACGCTGCCCTCTGCGCTGGCGTAAACCGTCTGGTAGCGCTCCGGGTCGTCTAGGCGGCTGTGTATGTACGGAGGCAGTGGGACGATGCCGATATCCGCCAGCGATTCGGGGCTGTCGAAGCGCGCTATCCTCGCGCCCGACGGGTCGACGGAGACGACTTCGCCCTGAGCTTCCCGCTCGCCCGACGGGTCGGACACGGTGAACCGCGCCCCGCCGCGCATACGGCGGCCGGGCTTGACGAGCGCGCGCCAGACGTCATCCCCAAGCCGCGACAGCAGGAGAAGCTCCACGGCGCGCCCTCCCGCGCGCTCGACTCCGCGCAGCCTTGCGGGAAAGACGCGGCTGTCGTTGAACACCAGCAGGTCTCCGCGCCGAAGAATATGCGGCAGATCTCGAAAGGCGGCGTGCGACGGCTCCCCCTGATACCTGTCCAGCACGAGAAGGCGCGAGGCGTCGCGAGGCTCCATCGGCGTCTGCGCGATGAGGTCTGGGGGCAGCTCGTAATCGAAGTCGGAGGTCTTCATGGCGGCTCGAATGTTCGAGTGAGCGGCGCGGATGCTCGGAATCTTCCCTATGTTCGCGTGACAAATGCGGTTATTATGAAAGCAGTTTACGGAATCAAGCCTCGTGATGGTAGCGCGATTCGGCATGTCGCGCGCGCAGCCTAACTTTTGGGCAGCCGAGAGCGTTACAGAATACGAAGGGGTTCAGATGCCGTGATCGCAGTCGAAACTAGGGCGTCTATGGACGAAAGCCCCCCCAAGCAGGCTATAGAAGAAGTGGTGACGCGCGCTCAGGCGGGCGAGCAGGCGGCGTTTGGCTGTCTGTACGAGATGTACTACGATCAGATATACAGGTATGTCTCGTTCAAGTGCGGCAGTGCGGTCGAAGCCGAAGACCTGACGGGGGAAGTCTTTCTGAAGATGCTGGAATCTATAGACAAGTTCGAGTTTCGCGGCTTTCCGTTCACTTCGTGGCTGTATCGGATCGCCCACAACGTGGTCGTGGACAACTTCCGACGCAAGGGACGAAGGCCCACCGTGCCGCTGGACGATGCCATGCGCGTGACGGGAACGGGAGAGGGCGAGATGGAGGCGCGCGCGCAGATCAGCTGGAGCATGGACGAAGTCGTCAGCGCGATGGACGGTCTGACCGATCTTCAGCGTGAGGTGATTACGCTGAGGTTCGCGGCGGGTCTGTCGGTGGCAGAGACCGCCAAGGCGGTGGGCAGGAAGGAGAACGCGGTCAAGGCGCTACAGCACGCGGGCATCAAGAAGCTGCGCCGAATGCTGGTTCCGCCCGAGCCTGCCCCAGTGTCCGCCGCTAAGCAGAAGATATGAGGACAGGGGAAGTGGGGCGAGAGCCATACCCGGACGCCCCGCAGAAGCAGGGGCGCGCGCAGATATGAAAACCGATAGACTTTCTGCAATGTGTGAGGCGACAGGTGAGCCAGCATTTCAGTGAAGCGCTGAACGACTGCCTAGATCGACTGGCGAGGGGCGAGAGCGTCTACGACTGCCTCGCGCGCCACCCCGAGAGCGCGGCAGACCTGGAGCCGCTGCTCGAAGTGGCGGTGGCGACGATGCGCGCCGCCGAGAGCGTGAGGCCGGACGAGTCCGCCAAGGCGCGCAGCTTCCAGAGGTTCAGCCAAGCCGTGGAGGCGCGAGCGCAGGCATCGCGGACGAAGCAAGCGGAACATGCCGCGCGCAGCCGCTGGTCGTGGCTTGTCAAGCTGTGGGGGCCTGTAGCCCGACCCGTGACGGTGGCGGCTCTGTGCCTGATCGTGTTCGCCAGTGGAATCGGCGCGACCACGGCGGCGGCGTCCAACTCGCTTCCGGGCGAGGCGCTGTACTGGGTCAAGACGACTCGGGAGAGCATCGAGCGGCGCATCCCGCGCTCCGATACTGGCCGCGCCAACTACGAAGTCCGCTTGGCGCAGACTCGCGGAGACGAGGTTCGCGCGCTGATGAAGCGCGGCTACTTCAGCAAGGCGGACAAGACCATGGAGCGCATGAACCACCACTTGGGCCGATCCGCCAAGTACGCGGGCGTAACTATCGTGGTGACTCCGGTGGAGATGCCGCTGCGTCCGGCGGCGCGTATCGGATTTCAGAACGCGCGCCAGCTGACAGACCAGCTCGAAAAAGACCGCGCAGTGTTCAAGGTCAGCGTGATTCACCTGATGGGGCAGCTTCCACCGCAGGACAGAGAGCGCGCTCAGCACATGCTGTGGAAAACCGAGCTGGGCTACTGGCTGCTCATAGACGCCATGCAGAACAGCCGCCCCAATACTGGAGAACATAGATGACCAGTCGGCGCGAGGCGCGAGCCAGCCAGCCGCAAAGGATATCCTCCGCTTGCGTCTCCGCGTTTCCAGCCCCGCGTCGGGGCGAACGCGCGCGGACGTTCGCAGAGCGAATGACTGTTCGCAGAGCGAACGACTGCCTATACTTCCCATCATCAGCCCATGACCCTTTCAAGGAGTCTCCACCGAGATGAGCTTTCTACGTTCACCCAAGACGTGGCGAATCGCCGCGATCGTCGTCGCCCTCGTCGTAGTCGTCGCGGGCGGTTACTTTGCATATACCGCATTCTTCCGCTCCGAACCCAGCGAGCTGACCGAAACCCAGCAGCTCGTCCCCGTCCGTCGGGGCGATCTGATCACCACCGTATCCATCAGCGGCAGCGTGGACTTTCCGGAAAACGAGCGGCTTTCGTTCGGCACGGCGGGGATCGTGGAGGAGGTTCTGGTCGAAGAGGGGCAGCGCGTGGCGGCGGGTGACAGGCTCGCAAGCCTCGATCCGGAGACGATAGTCAAGCTGGAGCAGGAAGTGGCGCAAGCCAACATAGACCTGCGAGACGCATCCGACGCGCTCAGGGACTTCCTCGAAACGCCCGCCCTGACGATGGTCGAGGCGCGGCAGGCCGCTGTCAACGCGGCATCGGCTATCGAAACAGCCGAAGATGCGCTGGACGCCATTCTGAATCCATCCAATCAGAGGCAGATGGAGGCGCGCGCCGCCATATCCGCGGCGCGTCTGGAGCAGGAGAGGGCCGAGAAGTCTCTCGAAGACCTGCTCGCGCTCCCCTCCGATCTCAGCGTGGCGCAGGCGCAGGCGAGGGTGGCGGCGGCGCGACTGACAATCGAACAGGCTGAAGAGGCGCTCGAAGACGCGCTCGCGCCCCTCTCCGATCTCAGCGTGGCGCAGGCGCAGGCGAGGGTGGACAATGCGCGCGTGGCGATGAACACGGCGCAGGCAGAGCTCGACGATTACATGGAGGGTATAGACACGCCAAGCGCGCGGCGGTCGGTGGAGATGGCAGAGACCACGCTCGAAAACGCCGAGCGCAACCTTCGCATGGTCGAGCGTGACGCGGCGGAGCAGACGTCCGACACCGAAGACTCGCTGGACAAGCTCGCGGAGGAGTACGCCGATCAGTTCCCCAAGTGGCTGGGCATAAAGGTCGATCCCAGCGAGGTCAGCGCGGACCACGAGGCGGCGCTCTCCGCTCTGGGCGTCGATCTCGACGCGCTGTTCGCCTCGTCCAACAGGGTCCCGGACCTGCGCGGGCTGGACTCGCCACTGCCTGCCGACGACCCCAGCACGTCATGGAACGAGACGGTCATATTCTCATGGATCAACACATCTCCAATCAAGATCGTCGCCACCTGCGACGAAGACGATGAACCGCCCTTCCAAGGTGTATGCGTAGAGGACGAATTCCGCACGAGGGGCAAGGCGTACAGCGATGCGCTAGACGACTGGGAAGCCGCCCAGTCCTCGCTCGCCAGCACCCTCGCCACGTCTGAAAACGCCGTGCTGAGCGCGGAGGGCGGGCTGGAGCAGGCGCGCAAGGCGCTCGAAGATCTGACGGACGACGCCAAGATCGCCAACCTCGAGGTGTCTCTCCAAGACGCCAAGACTGCGCTCGACGGCGCGCTCGACGCTCAGGAGAAGGGCGCTGAGTCCTCGACCTCCCTGGAGATCGAGGACATGCGCGCGAAGGTGGCGCTGGCGGAGAAGGACCTTGCCGACGCTGTCGAGGCGCTGGAAGAGCTGACTAGCGAAAGCCGTGAAATCGAGGTCGCAGACACGCGCGAGCGCATCGCCCTGGCGAGAACCAAGATCGAGCAGGCCGAGAAAGACATGGAGGAGCTGCTGTCGGGCGAAGACCACCCGGACTACGCCGCCAGGCTTCAGGACGTGGAAACCGCGCGTCAGACGCTTGCCGAGCGCGAGAAGGACATCGCCGAGCTGCTGCCGGAGGGCAGGGACACGCTTCAGCAGACGCTGCTCGAAAGGAACGTGACAGCGGCGCAGGCGGGAGTCTCCGAAGCCGAAAAGCGGCTCGCGGACGCCAGCCTGACCGCGCCATGGGACGGCTTCGTATCCGAGGTGAGCGTCAAGGCTGGAGAGAAGGTCGAAGCCACCACTCTGATCGTCGATCTGGTGGACACCGGCGTGGTGGAGATCGACGGCTCGGTGGACGAAGTCGATGTCCTGCTGATAGAGACCGGCACCGCCGCCGAGGTCACGCTGGACGCGCTGCCGGGCCAGACGATTCCGGGCAGTGTATCCTTCATAGACGCGCAGGCGGACTCTCAGCAGGGAATCGTCAGCTACGGCGTGCGCGTCCGCCTGGACATGCCGGAAGACCTGGACATTCCCAAGGGGCTGAGCGCGGTGGCGTCCATAACCGTAAGCGAGCTGAGAGACGTGCTGCTGGTTCCGCAGCGCGCGCTGCGCGGCCCGTTCAACGCGCCCACGCTCAACGTAATGGTGAACGGCGAGATCGTGGAGACGGCCGTCGAGCTCGGCGAGGGCGACGACTTCGAGGCGGTGATAGTCTCGGGCGTGTCGGAGGGCGACATGGTGGTGATCGAATCCAGCGATACGGTTGGCGGTGATTTCTTCGAATTCGACGAAGGAGAAGAAGGCGCGCCTCCCGGAGGCAACGGCGAAGGCCCACGTGGAAGGAGAGAACAGTAAGATGGCTCGAAAGCGCAGGAGGCGGAAATCCACAGCCGACACGGTGGTCAGGCAGGTACCCGAGGACAGCAGTATGACTTCTCGAAAGCGCGCGCGCGCCCGCGCCGACAGGCGTCCGGCCGAGCGGCGCTCGGGATCCGCCCCCCTGCTGCGGCTGGAAGAGGTAACCAAGACCTACCAGATGGGCGAGGTGGAGGTCGGCGCTCTTCAGGGCGTGTCTCTGGAGATAGGCAAGGGCGAGATGGTGTCCATCATGGGGCCGTCCGGATCGGGCAAGTCCACGCTGATGAACATAATCGGCTGTCTGGACGTTCCCACCAGCGGGAGCTACTTCTTGGACGAGCGAGACGTTGGCGCGCTGTCTGACAATCGTCTGGCGGATATACGCGGCAGGCAGATCGGGTTCGTGTTCCAGACGTACAACCTGCTGCCGCGCATGAGCGCGCGCGCCAACGTGGAGCTTCCGCTGACGTACACGAGCGGGCGCGGGCGCAGGAGGCGCGCGCAGGAGGCGCTGGAGAGGGTCGGCTTGGCAGACCGCGCCAGCCACAAGCCAACTGAGCTTTCGGGCGGGCAGCAGCAGCGGGTCGGCATAGCGCGCGCGCTGGTCAAGGAGCCTGCCATCATGCTGGCAGACGAGCCGACCGGCAACCTCGACAGCCGATCCAGCGAGGAGATCATGGACGTGCTGAAGTCGCTCAACAGAGATCAGCGGCTCACGGTGATAATCGTGACCCACGAAGAAGACATAGCCGCCCAGACCGACAGGGTGATCTCCATGCTGGACGGCAAAGTGGTGCGCGATGGGCGGACGAGCAGGCAATCGAGGTAACAGGTAACATGGAGCGCCAATGAACCCTCTCGACACATTCATAACCGCCCTGTCCGCTCTCACGTCCAACAAGATGCGCGCGGGGCTTACGCTGCTCGGAATCATAATAGGCGTCACAGCCGTCATAGTGCTGATGGCGCTCGGGCGCGGGGTGCAGACGTCCATCACGTCCAGTATCGAAGCGCTGGGAACGAACCTCGTCACCATCACGCCCGGCTCGTCCGAGACGGGCGGATTCGGCGAGGTGCGCCTGCTTGCGGGCAGGGCGGGGGCGGGGCGGCAAGAGGCCAAACTCACTCTCACCGACGCCTACGCCCTTCTGGACCCGGTCATGGCGCCGTCCGTAGTCGCCGTGGCTCCTGAGAAGTCGTCCGGCGGCCAGATAGTAGCCGGCGGCACGGACTTCGGCGCGCAGGTTCTTGGGGTGACGCCGGAGTACGCCGACGTGCGCAACAGCAAGGTCAAATGGGGTGAGTTCGTCTCGGCCGGCCACGTCAGGAACAACTCCTCCGTAGTCGTGCTTGGGTCCGGCGTTTCCGAGACGCTGTTCGGGATGCGCAGCCCCGTTGGGCAGACCGTGCGAATCAACGGGAAGCAGTTCACCGTCATAGGCGTCATGGAGAGTCAGGGCGGCGGCTTCTTCGGCGGCTTCCTAGACCAGCAGGTGTACGCTCCACTGACGACCGTCCATTACAGGATGTCGTTCGACCGCACCACTCGAGGCGATATTCCGGTGGATACGATCAACGTGCAAGCCTCGGACGTGGAATCTGTGGACAAGACTATCGAAGAGGTCACCGCCGCGCTGCGCATCAGCCACAGAATAACCGGCGATGACGACTTCACCGTCACCAGCCAGCAGCAGACCATCCAATCCATTCAACAGGCTACCAACGCCATCGTGGTGTTCCTAGGCTCGATAGCGGGCATAAGTCTGCTGGTGGGCGGCATCGGCATAATGAACATCATGCTGGTAACGGTCACCGAGCGCACGCGGGAGATCGGCATACGCAAGGCGATGGGCGCCAAGCGGCGGGACATCCTCTTCCAGTTCATAGTCGAGTCCGCCCTGCTGAGCCTGACGGGCGGTCTGATTGGCCTCGCGCTAGCCTACGGCGTCGGAGCCTTGCTCGATGGACAGCAGATATTCGGGGAGGGAAGCGAGCCGTTCGTCTCCGTAATAGATCGGGGCATCGTCATGCTCGCTCTGGGCGTCTCGGTGGGGATCGGCCTGTTCTTCGGCATCTACCCTGCCACGCGCGCCGCGCGCCTGCACCCCATAGACGCGCTGAGATACGAGTAGCGGCTGACGAATTCACATTGGAGGGCTGGCTGTGGGAGAATCGCCCAGCCCTCTTTTGCGAACACTGAAGCGAATTTCATAATTGGACTATACATCGGTCTTGCATTTCACCCACCGAAGAGTAGTACAATACTGAGCCAGAGGGGTTCGCGGGCGGGCTTGCGCCCGATTCCTCCAGCTAACCGAAGGAGATTCGCCAGAGCGAACGCTATATGAGAGAAATCGCCCGGATCATCGGAGTCGCGCTCCACCACAAGTGGAGGCTCATAGGAGCCTACATAAGCATGGTTGGAGCGCTTATCGCGTTTGTGCTGATACCTCAGTATCTGGGCGAGGCAGTCGACCAGATAACGGACATGCTCGAGGACGGCGTCTATGACCAGAACGCGATACTGACCGTAGTGGGCATCATCCTGGCGCTGAGCGTCATAAGGGGGGTGCTGTCCTACTTCCAGACCTACCTCGGGGAGGCGCTGTCGCAGCTCGTCTCCTTCGATCTGAGAAACATGCTGTACGACCACGTGCAGCACATGAGCTTCGGATTCCACGACCGCCATCACACTGGGGCGATCATGTCCCGCGCGATAACGGACGTGGAGAACATCCGCATGTTCATCAACATGGGCTTGGTGCGAACGCCCTACTTCCTCGCGCTGTTCGTGGCGGTCGCGGTGATCCTGTTCATTCAGGACTGGCGGCTCGGCCTGATAAGCGCGAGCTTCATGCCTGTAGTAATGATCTACTCCGCCGTGATCAGGCTGAAGATGCGCAACATCTGGCTGATCGTCCAAGAGAAGATGGCGGAGATGAGTACGGTCTTACAGGAGAACTTCACTGGCATTCGCGTAGTGAAGGCGTTCGCGGCGGAGCCGCACGAGGAGGCGAAGTTCGAGCGGCGCAACCAAGAGGTGGCGACGCACTTCATAGAAGCCGAGCGGATGCGCGCGTCCAGCACCGCCTTCATGCTGTTCACCTACCTTCTGGCGGTGGGGCTGATCCTGTTCTTCGGCGGGCGGCGGGTGATAGACGGCCACATGACGCCGGGCGAGCTGGCAGAGTTCATCTTCTATCTTCAGATACTCCAGATGCCCGTCAGAATGGCCGGCTGGCTGGTGAACTCATACGCGCGCGCCGCCTCAGCGGGCCAGCGTCTGTTCGAGATACTCGATATCGAGTCTCCAGTGCAGGAGGAGGCGAACGCGAGAGAGCTGAAGCGACCGCGCGGCCACGTAAGGTTCGAGAACGTGACCTTCAGCTACGATGACACCCGGCGCGTGCTGAGAAACATGAACCTGGAGGGGAAGCCGGGGCAGGTGATCGCGCTGCTGGGGGCGCCTGGAAGCGGCAAGAGCAGCGTGGTCAACCTGATTCCGCGCTTCTACGACGTGTCGGGCGGACGCATTACCATAGACGGCAGCGATATTCGGAACGTCTCGCTGAAATCTCTGAGGCAGAACATCGGAATCGTCCAGCAGGACGTGTATCTGTTCACTACGTCTATCCGCGAGAACATCGCCTACGGCAACGTGGACGCTTCCGACGAGATGATCGAGCGGGCAGCGAAGATCGCGCAGATGCACGAGTTCATCCGCTCGCTCCCAGACGGCTACGACACGCACGTGGGCGAGCGAGGATCCACCCTGTCGGGCGGGCAGCGTCAGCGAATGTCCATCGCGCGCGCGGTTCTTCTCGACCCGCCAATTCTGATTCTGGACGACTCTACGTCCAGTGTGGACGCGCGCACCGAGGAGCTGATCCGAAGGGCGATGGAGGCGGTGATGCAGGGCAGGACGACCTTCGTAATCGCCCACAGGCTGAGTACCGTCCACCGCGCGGACAGCATAATAGTTATGAAAGACGGACAGATCGCCGAGCAGGGGACGCATCAGGAGCTTCTGGAATTCGGCGGGCTGTATCGAGAGATCTACGACCTTCAGCTTCGCCCGCAGGAGGAGGTGATGCGCGAGATCGAGTCGCCGGTTCCGGTGGGAGGACGTTAGCCAATGATGATGGGGGGATTCGGGTTCGGGGGTCAAGGCGCGAGGCGCGGACACCCGGATGAAGAGATGTTCGGCTCGGTCTACGACCAGAAGGTGGTGAGGAGGCTGCTGCCGTACATATGGCCGTTCAAGCGCCTCGCGTTCATCGCCGCCGCTGCCATGCTCATCTACACGGGAACGCAGGTGGCGATTCCGTGGCTGGTGGGGACGACGATAGACGGCTACATAACGTCCGGCGACCTGGTCGGGCTGACGTGGATGTTCGGCGTGTTCGTCGCCATCGCAGGCGTCAACTTGGTAATGAACTTCACCCAGCAGTTCTTGATGGAGAAGATCGGGCAGGGCATCCTCTACAACCTGCGGCGCGACGTGTTCCATCACGTCCAGAAGCAGTCCGTCTCGTTCTACGACAAGACGGAGGTCGGGCGCATGATGTCGCGGGTGCAGGGCGACGTGGGCCAGCTTCAGGAGTTCGCCGCGCTGGTGGTGATGACGCTGGGCGAGATGCTCGGCTTGGTGGGCATCGTCATAGCGCTTCTGCTGATGGACCTTCAGCTGGGGCTGACAACCATGATCGTCCTGCCGCTCTTGGCTGTCACGATGGTGGTCTGGCAGCCGCTGATGCGCAGGGCTTTCATGGAGGTGCGGCGCACCATCTCGGTAGTCAACGGCGAGCTGAACCAGAACCTTACGGGCGTCCGCGTGGTTCAGGCGATGAACCGCCAAGAGCGGAACATGGAGAGATTCTACAGTCTGAACCACACCCACCTCAGCGCGAACCTGCGCACCGGTCGGCTGGGCGCGGGGCTGATGCCCCCGGTAGACATCCTGACTGCGGTCGCCATCGGGCTGGCGCTGTACTTCGGCGCGCGCATGATAAGCGGCGGCGAGATGGAAGTGGGCGTGCTGATCGCCTTCATCCTGTACATCCAGCGCTTCTTCGACCCCATCCGCAACCTGACGATGATGTACACGCAGCTTCAGCGCTCGATGGCGTCAGGCTCGCGCATCTTCGACCTGCTCGACTGGCAGCCCGATCTGGTGGATGCGGAAGATGCCGAGACGCTCACGCAGATCTCGGGAGAGGTAGAGTTCAGGAACGTCAGCTTCAGCTACCTGCCGGGCGAGGACGTCCTCAAGGACGTGAGCCTGCGGATCGCGCCCGGCGAGGTGGCGGCGGTGGTCGGGCCGACCGGCGCGGGCAAGACCACGCTCGTCAGCCTGATGGCGCGCTTCTACGATGTCGAACAGGGGCGCGGGGCGGTGCTGGTGGATGGCCACGACGTGCGCGACGTGGTGCGAAGCTCGCTGTCGAAGCAGATGAGCATGGTTCTTCAAGAGCCGTATCTGTTTTCGGGTACGGTGCGCGAGAACATCAAGTACAACCACACGGAGGCGAGCGACGAGCAGATGATCGAGGCGGCGCGCGCGGTTGGAGCGCACGAGTTCATCACGGATCTGGACGAGGGATACGACACGTTCCTGGCCGAGCGCGGAATGAACCTGAGTCAAGGGCAGCGACAGCTGATCAGCTTCGCGCGCGCGATAGTGGCGGACCCGAAGATCCTGATTCTGGACGAAGCCACCGCCAACATCGACAGCTACACTGAGCTGCTGATCCAGCGCGCGCTTGCCGAGCTGCTGAAGGGTCGGACCGCAGTCGTGATAGCGCACAGGCTATCCACGATCAGGGGCGCGGACAAGATAGTGGTGCTGAACTTCGGCGAGGTCATGGAAGTGGGAAACCACGAGCAGCTGATGGCGCGAGACGGTCTGTACGCCCACCTGTACCAGATGAACTACGCCGCCATAGACGAGCCGCTGCCGGTTTCGACCAACGGCGCCAACGCGCCGTAACTCGCTCGTTCCTGCCCAACCAGCCAGCCATGCAGCAGAACAGGGCAGGCCCCAATGCCTACGGGCTGTCTGGAGCTCGGTCGTGGCTGGCGGCGACCATCTGGGCGGCTGTGAGCTGGGCGTACAAGCCGCCGCTCGCTATCAGCTGCTCGTGCGCGCCCTGCTCCACCAGAACGCCATCGTCCAGCGCAAGGATGTTGTCGGCGTCCCTGACGGTGGAGAGGCGGTGGGCGATTACCAGAGTGGTTCTGCCCTCCATGAGCCTGTCCAGCGCCTCGCGGACTGTGGCTTCGCTAACGGCGTCCAGATGGGAGGTGGCCTCGTCCAAGATGAGGACGGGGGCGTTCTTCAGGATGGCGCGAGCGATGGAGACGCGCTGCCTCTGTCCTCCGGACAGCTGCATCCCGCGCTCTCCGACCAGAGTATCGTAGCCGTCCGGAAACGATGTGATGAACTCGTGCGCGTTGGCCTGCCTCGCCGCCTCCTGAACTTCGTCGTCGCTCGCGCCGTGCCTTCCGAGTCGGATGTTCTCGCGTATGGAGTCGTTGAACAGGTAGGTGTCCTGGGCGACCAGAGAGATGCGCCCTCGCAGGTCTTCGAGCGCGAAGTCGGTCAGCGGGCGATCTCCAAGCTCCACCCTGCCGCTTCCGGGGTCCCAGAACCTCATGGCTAGGTAGGCGCAGGTGGTCTTGCCCGCGCCGGACCTTCCAACTAGCGCCACCGTCTGCCCCGAACCTATGTGGAACGACACGCCTCTCAGCGCCTCGGGGTCGCTCTCCGAGTACGCGAAGGACACGCTGCGGAATCTGATGGACGGCGCGCGCGTCTCGGCGGAGGCGAGAGCGGGCGAGGTCTGTACGCCCGGGCCGTCGCGCACCGGCACCGGCTCGTCGTGGACGGCGAGGATGCGGCGCGAGGCGGCCAAGGTTTCCATAAGCTGCTTCATGGTGCGCGCCAGCTCCGTGACGGGGCTGAAAGCCGACAGCGCAAGAACGCTTACGAGCGGCAGCTGGGCGCGGACGAACTGGCCTTCGAGAACCAGCCACACGCCCATAGCCAGCACCGCCAGCCCTCCAAGCCCCATCATGGCTTCTATGAACCCTATCTGAAAAGCCTGCGACTTCTGGAAGCGCACCAGATGGGCGGCGTACTCCCAGCCGCGACGTTCCAGATCGTCGTTCCTGTCTGCGCCTCTGCCGAATGCGGAGATCTCGCGCATTCCCTGAATGCTGTCGACCATGAATGCGTGTATGTCTCCCATGCGGCCTCGTATCTCTGCGCCAAGCCTCTCGGCGCGGGAGTTGGCGAAGAACGGGCTGGCAGCCACCGCTACCAAGAACGGCAGTAGAACCGCGGCGATGGGCCATGAGACGAACGCGAGCGCGATTAGGAGGCCGCCCGGCACCAGCACGGCAACGATCATCGGGGATATGGCGTGGGCGAAGAAGTATTCGACAGTCTCTACGTCTCCGCCAACTACGCTAACGAGGTCTCCGGAGCGTCGGCGCACCATGTAGGCGGGCGCAAGCGGCTCGAGCATGTCGTAGAGGTCGCTGCGCATACTGGCGAGCAGCCGATACGCCATATCGTGAGCCTGCCACGATTCGAGGAAGAAGAGAAGCGCCGACAGAGGGGCGAACACTGCCACCAGTACGATGGGCGCGGTCAGATCGTCTCCTCGGAACACGGCGGCGACGAGCAGCGCGCTCACCGCGCCCAACACGATGACGGAGCTGTGATGGAGGATGCCAAGCGCCAGCGTGAACAAGAATTGGAATTTCACCGGGCGGACGAGTCCGAACAGCCGCGCCCACACCGACAGTGAACGGATATCCGCGTCTTGGTCGGCGGCGCGGGAGCGCGCTGGAGGGGCGTGGTCGTGGCTGCCAGCGGCAAGATGCGGCTCGGATGCGCGGACTGAATGGATGTGGCGATGTCCATGATCGGGGGCGAGGAGCAAAGGTATAGCCGCGCCCGTCTCCGTCTGCTGGCGCATCAGCTCGGAGTACACGCCATTCTGGGCGATAAGCTCAGAATGGCTTCCTATTTCGGCGAGGCTGCCATCGTCGAGAACCAAGATGCGGTCCGCGCTGACGATGCTCGACAGCCTATGCGCGATGACGAGGGTCGTTCGCCCTTCCATGAGCCGATCCAGCGCCTGCTGTATGGCTGCCTCGTTCTCGGCGTCCACGCTGGATAGAGCCTCGTCCAATACGAGGATGGGCGCGTCCTTCAGCAGGGCGCGAGCTATGGCTACTCGCTGCCGCTGTCCGCCGGACAGCCTCACGGCGCGCTCGCCCACCACAGTATCGTACCCGCGCGGGAGCGCGGAGATGAAGTCGTGGGCGTTGGCGGCGCGGGCGGCTGCCTCGATCTCGCGTCGGCTGGCGTCTGGCTTTCCAAATCGCAGGTTGTCGGCTACGCTTCCGTGAAACAGGTACGTGTCCTGCGTGACCACCGAGATGCTGCTTCTGAGCGCCTCGATGGGCAGATCGCGGACGTCGTGGCCTCCCAGTCGCACTGTCCCGCGCTGAGGGTCGTAGAAGCGGTACATCAGCCAGACGAGGGTCGATTTGCCCGCTCCGCTCGGGCCTGCGACTCCGAGCGTCTCCCCTTGTCGAAGCTCGAAAGAGATATCCCGAAGCGCGGGGCGGCTGCCGCCGTCGTATCCGAAAGACACTTCCTCGAACACCACTTCGGCGCGGACGCGGGCGGCGTCTTCGGACAGCGCCGCCGGCCGTTCGGGATCGCGTATGCTCGCGGGTTCGTCCATCATGCCGAATACGCTCTGGGCGGAGGACAGGACGGTCATCCCCTGATGGTACAGGTTGGTCAGCTCGCGCATGGGTCTGAACACCTCTACGCCGAGCATGAGGACTATCAGCAGCGGTCGCAGCTCCATGTCGCCGCTGCCGACCCGCGCCGCGCCCAGCGCGAGGGCCGCCGCCGCGCCCGCCGCCATGAAGAAGATGGATGCGCCGCTGGTGGCTCCGTTGGCTGCGACCACTCCCATGGTGCTGCGGTAGAGATGCCTAGCGCGCTCCGCCAGCGCCGCGCCGCGAATCTTCCCCTGTCCGAACGCCTTGAGAGTCGGCAGACCCTGCACGCTGTCGAGGAAGTCCGCTCCAAGCTCGCCGTAAGACTCGCGCCGCCGGAAGCTGCTCAGCTTGTTCCAGCTGTGGAACATAGCGGGTACGGCAAGGGTCAGGAAGGCGAACAGCAGAAAGACCAAGGCGATGACCAGATCGAGGGAAGCCATGTATATGAAGATGGCGACAGGCGCGACGGCGGAGACGATGATCTGGGACAGGTACTGTCCGAAGAAGGTCTCCAGCCTCTCGATGCCTTCGACCATCGTGAGCGTCACGTCGCCCGTGCGGTTGCGGTCGAAGTAGGCGGGGCCAAGCTCCAGGGAGTGGGCGTACAGCCGCCTGCGAAGGGCGATCTTGACAACGTTGGCGGTGTGGTGGCTGAAGGCGTTCTGCCAATACTGGAAGAGGCTTCGAACGACTATCAGGCCTGCGATGACGAGCAGAGGAGTCGCAAGCGCGGAGAAGCTGGCTTGGCCGGTAAGCACGCGGTAGATGATGACGCCGGAGACTGCCAGCCGCGATACGCCCGCGCCGACGGCGATGAGGCCGAGAAGCGCGGCGAACAAGATACGAAGTCGGACACCCTTGGTTAGCGCGAACAGTCTCCAGTCGAAGTAGATCTTCTCATCCTCCCAGACTTCAGTGGAACGGCTCCAGCTTGCCGCTGGCGGCTGACCTTCTCCGCCATCTTGCGGATCCCAGACGGCTGCGAAGGGTGGTATAGCTCAGCGCGATCAAGAACACCGCCGCCGAGAACAGCACCACGGATGCGCCGGAGGAGATGTCCAAGTAGAAGCTCATATAGAGTCCGCCGAGTCCGCACAGCGCGCCTATGACGACGGACAGCAGCAGCATTCTGGCGAATTCGTCGGTCAGCAGGCGAGCCACTACGGGCGGGATCACGATGGCGGCGGCGATCATCGTTACGCCCAAGACCTGAAGGGACACCACTATGACGGCTGCCAGCAGCAGCGAGAAGCCGGCGTCCGTCCAGCCGGCGGGAACGCCGTAGAAGCGCGCGACCTCCGGCTCGAAGGTGGTGAACAGAAGATACTTGTAGCCCACGAACAGCGCGGCGGCGGCGAGCAGAGCGACCGCGGCGATCGCTATGACGTCGGCTTGGGTTATGCCCAGTATGTTGCCGAACAGGGCGGCGTCGAAGCTGCGCGTGAAGCTCCTGAACCTGCTGATGAGCGCGACGCCGAGCGCGAAGCTGGACGTGGTTACGATGCCTATGGCGGCGTCCGCGCTGATGCTCCGCTTGCGAGTGGCAAGGTTTATCAGCAGCGCGGATACGAAACCCCACACGCTGGCGCCCAAGAAGAAGTTGACTGACAGGACATAGCTCGCAACCGCGCCCCCGAAGATGGCGTGCGAAAGCCCGTGTCCTATGTAGGACATTCTTCTGAGGACTACGTACACTCCGATCAAGCCGCACAGTCCGCCAACCAGCGTTGCCACTATCAGCGCTCTGACGAAGAACTCATACTGAAGCGGCGTGAACATGCTCTCCTCGCTCGCTCGAATCGGCGCTGCCGCGCTCGTTTCTGCCGAAGAAGTGGGGCGACTCCGCCACCAGCTTCATCCCCATGTACTCGGTCACGAGTATATCCGCGTTGTAGGTGCGCCTCAGCGTGTCGGGGGTGAACACGTCCGCAGGGGGGCCGGAGTCCACTATCCCACCGTTGAGGCACACGACCCAAGGGAGATGAGCCGCCACCGCGTTGATCTCGTGCGTGGTCATAATCACGGTCACGTCCTGATGATTCAGCTCGTCCAGAAGGTGCATGATCTCGTCGCGCGTCTTGATATCCACGCCGGAGGTCGGCTCGTCCAGCAGCAGCAGCCTGGGGCTGCTCACCAGAGCGCGCGCCAATAGAGCGCGCTGCTTCTGACCGCCGGACAGCTCGCGGACGTGGCGCGCGGCGAAGTCTGCGATTCCGAGTCGGCTCATCATCTCGTGTGCAACTAGGCGATCCTCGCGCCTCTGCCAAGGGTACCACCATCCTCGGCGGACGCGCCCCATCGTCACCACCTGCTCGACCGTGACCGGAAAGTTCCAGTCTATGGTCTCCAGCTGCGGCACGTATCCGACTCGCGGCCGTCTCTCGGCGATGGACTGCCCTTCGACCCTGACCTCGCCGCCGTAGACGTCGGTCGCGCCCAGAATCGTCTTGATGAGCGTGGTCTTGCCGGAGCCGCTCGGACCCAGCAGGCCCACGAAGTCTCCGCGGTTGATGGTAATGTCCACTTCGCGCAGGATGGGATCGCCGCCGTAGCCGCTGGTGACGGACTTCAGCTCGACTATAGGCTCTTCGTATTCGTACTGATGTGGCGTTGGGTGAAGCAGGGTACTACTCCGGGTATATGGCGGCGCTGTCGCCCTCGAAGACGGGGCTGGCGTCGAAGCCGTCCATCGGGGCGGCGCTGCCGCCAAGCGCGGGAACTATTGCGCGGACGTTGGCTTCCATGAGGCCGAGATAAGAGTGGGCGGGGTCGCCGTGGGAGCCGGGCAGGTCGTCGTCCCTGAGCTGATCCACGAACGCCGCGCCCGACTCTCTGGCTATCTGGCGCATGATCGGGCTGGGGAACACTTCGGAGCCGAAGATCGCGGGAACGTCGGCGCTGCGCACCTGATCTATCAGGCGCGCGACCTCGCGCGCAGAAGGCTCGGTGAAGTCGGACGGCTGAACCGCGCCGATGATCTCCAAGCCGTACCGCGAGCCGAAGAACGGGAATGAGTCGTGATACGTCAGCAGCTTCCTGCCGCTCGGGGGAACGGTGGCTATGGCGGCGGAGATGCGCGAGTCGAGGTCTTCGATGCGCAGCTCGAACTTGTCGTAGTTCTCGCCAAAGTAGTCGGAGTTGTCGGGGTCCAGCTCGGAAAGCTCGTCTCGAACGATCTCCGCGTACTTCAGCGCCAGAATGGGACTCGTCCACAGATGGGGGTTCGGGTGTCCATCGGACTCGGGGAACGAGAAGTCGAACACCCAGTCCTCGCGGGAGATAGCGCGGTCTCCGAGCGTGAGGATGACCGCTCCGGGCTTGGCGTTCACCTCTGCCATTTGCAGCGACGGCTCTTCGAGAAACAGGCCGTTGAGTACGATGAGGTCTGCCTCGGACATCACGACAGCCACCGACGGGGCAGGCTCGAACGTGTGCGAGTTGACGCCCTCGGGGACGATTCCCCGAAGCCGTATCTTCACGCCTCCGATGTTCTCTACGATGCTGGTTATTGGCGAAACGGTGGTCACCACATTCAGCGCGCCGCCGGACTCAGGCGGTGGCGGCTCGTCCGGGGGCGAGCATCCCGCGAGGGCGATGGCGGCGAACAGCGTCAGAGCCAGCGCAGCGCGAATCGATGCCACTTGCCCCACTCTTCCCCAGTCACGAGGTCTGAAGACACTCGCGGCAGCTCCCGAAGAGCGCCAGATGATGAATGTGGGCGTCGAATCCGTATGTCTCATGGATCTCGGAGCTCAGCGCCCCCACGAATCTGTCGTCCAGCTCGACGACCCTGTCGCACTGCTCGCAGATCAGATGGTGATGGCTGACCTGATCTATCCACTCGTATGAGTGCTGGTCGCCGCCCATGTGCGTCTCGGACACCAAGCACATCCGCTTCAGCATCTCCAGAGTTCGGTAGACGGTGGACATGTCTATGAAGGAGTACGAGCGCTTCACCTTCCGCAGCACTTCGGACGCGGTTACATGACCGCCAGCGTGCCTGACTGCGGACAGGATCATCAGCCGCTGCGGTGTGGGCCTGTGTCCAGACTCTTTGAGAGCCTCGACCATCTGATCTTCGCAACTCATAGGAATGGAATGGTATAGCCGCGACAAGCTGATGTCAAGACGAATAGAAGCAGGAGCGTATTCTTGGAATTGCGAATGTTTGCGAAACATGCGAAGCGCTGGGCGGAGCGCGCTCAGCCCTGAAGCGGCGCTAGAACAGCGCTCCCTGCGGCGAGGCTGGGCCGTACTCCACGCCCAGATGGTCGTAGGCGCGGCGGGTGGCTACCCTGCCTCTGGGGGTGCGGTCGAGAAATCCGAGCTGGAGCAGGTACGGCTCGTAAACATCCCCTATCGTATCCGAGTCTTCGCTGATGGACGCTGCCAGCGTGTCCAGCCCGACGGGGCCGCCATCGAACTTCTCGATGATGGAGGCGAGTACACGGCGGTCTATGTCGTCCAGCCCGCGAGCGTCGACTTCCAGCCGCGCGAGCGCATCTCTGGCGACGTCGGCGGTGATCACGTTGTCTGCCATCACCTGCGCGAAGTCGCGCACACGGCGAAGCAGGCGGTTTGCCACTCTGGGCGTGCCGCGAGAGCGGCGCGCGATCTCGGCAACGCCTCGAGCCTCAGCCTCGATCTCCATGATTCTAGCCGAGCGGGTGACGATGGTTCGCATCGCCTCGTCGTCGTAGAAGTCCAGGCGGTAGACCGAGCCGAACCTGTCTCTCAGCGGCGCGCTCACCATGCCGAATCTGGTGGTGGCGCCTACGAGGGTGAACGGCTTGATGGTCAGATTCATCGTGCGCGCCTTGAGTCCCTTGTCGATGACCCAAGAGACGAACCCATCCTCCATAGCCGGGTACAGCACCTCCTCGACCACGCGGCTCAGGCGGTGTACCTCGTCCACGAACAGGATGTCGTCCTCGCGCAGCTGCGTCAGGATCGCCACCATGTCGCCCGGTCTCTCGATTGCGGGGCCGGACGTCGTCTTCAGGCGCACTCCCATCTCGGTGGCGAGTATGTTCGCCAGCGTGGTCTTTCCCAAGCCGGGGGGGCCGTACAGCAGGGTGTGGTCGAGCGGCTCGCCGCGCTGTCGCGCCGCCCTGATGGCGATGTCCAGATTGGACTTGAGCAGATTCTGCCCCACGTAGTCGGCGAGCCTTCGGGGGCGCAGGCTGGTATCCAGCTGGTGATCGTCGTCCTGAACGGCGCCGGATACGACGCGCGCGGCTTGGGTCATGTTCGCCTGCCTCGCAGCGAGTGGTAAGATATGGTCTATGTTATCAGAGTTACAAGGCGCGGAGGGTTGGCGATGGGGGCTTCCAGCGTTTCACCGGAAGCGGGCAATATGAGCTGCCAGCGTTTCGAGAGCGTCGAGGCGCTGGTGGGCGCTGCTGTGATCCGGGGCGCGGTCGGCGACAGGATGGCGGGTTGGGTACGCTCTACGTAGTTCCGACGCCCATCGGCAACCTAGAGGACATCACGCTGCGCGCGCTGCGGACGCTGAAGGAGGCCGACCTGATCGCCGCCGAAGATACGCGAGTCACGCGCAAGCTGCTGGCGCGGTACGAAATCGGCGCTCCGCTGACATCGTTCCACGCGCACAGCGGCAGGGGCAAGCTCGAAGAGCTGGCGGAGCGGCTGAGGGACTGCGACATTGCGCTGGTGTCGGACGCCGGCACTCCAACGATCAACGACCCTGGCCAAGAGCTGATCGCAGCGGCGGCGGACATGGGGTTCGAGGTCGTGGCGCTGCCGGGCGCGTCCGCTGTGACGACTGCGCTGGCGGCGTCGGGGATCCGGGCGGATGGGTTCGTGTACGTGGGCTTCCTTCCAAGACGACAAGCCGAGCGGCTCGGCCTGCTTCGGGGACTGGCGACCGAGTCCAGGGCGCTGGTGGCGTTCGAGTCTCCGCACAGGGTAGAGCGCGCTCTGAAAGACATCCGCGAAGCGCTTGGCGACAGGCGAATCGCCGTCTGCCGAGAGATGACGAAGATGCACGAGGAGATCTTTCGCGGTCTGGTATCGGAAGCGATAGAGTATTTCGCCGCGCCGCGCGGCGAGTTCACCCTCGTCATGGAGGGGGCAGGATCCGGGCGGGAGACGACGGCGGCGGACACGGCGGAGCTGCTGAAGCGGATGAAGGAGCGGGGGGCGAGCGCGAGAGATGCCGTCAAGATGGCGAGCGAAGCCAGCGGAAGATCGAGGCGCGAGCTATATGCCGAGTGGCTGTCGCTGGATCGCTAGGGTCGGAATGCGAGCGAGACGGCCGCGCTCCGAACATGGGCGGGGCGCAGCGGGATAGTGCCTGTGTATCTGGCATTGTGCTACCATTGAGCCAAGTTCCACTCAGAGCGACTTGGGGTAGCTCCTTGCCTGATCGAGTACTGGTCTGCGTAGCGTGGCCGTATGCCAACGGGTCGATTCACGTTGGGCAGGCGGCCGGCTGCTACCTGCCCGCAGATATATTCGCCCGCTTCCAGCGGATGATTGGGAACGAAGTCGCCATGGTTTCCGGCAGCGACGCGCACGGCACGCCCGTAACCATCACTGCGGATCAGCAGGGCGTCTCGCCGGAGGACATTCTATCCAAGTACCAGAACGAGTTCTTGAAGACGTGGGAGCGTCTGGGGATCAGCTTCGATCTGTTCACCACCACCCACACCCAGAACCACGTAGAGGTGGCGCAGGACATGTTCCTGCGGATGCTGGAGAAGGGCTACCTGTACAAAGACACGATGGAGCAGGCGTACTGCTCATCGGACGAGCGCTTTCTGCCCGACCGCTACGTGGAGGGCGAGTGTCCGCACTGCGGCTACGACGGCGCGCGGGGCGACCAGTGCGACGGCTGCGGAAGAACGCTCGACCCGGAGGAGCTTATCGGCATGAGCTGCCGACTGTGCGGAAGCTCCCCAGAAATACGCGAGACCGAACACTTCTTCATCAGGCTGAGCGCCTTCGAGGGCAGGCTGCTCGAATGGATGCGCGGACAAGATCATTTCAAGCCGAACGTTCGCAACTTCACGGTGGGCTTCTTGGAAGGCGGCCTCAAGGACAGGGCGATCACGCGCGATCTGGAGTGGGGCGTTCCGGTTCCTGTAGAGGGTTACGACGACAAGCGGATCTACGTGTGGTTCGAGGCTGTGATCGGATACCTTTCCGCCAGCAAGGAGTGGGCGCAGAGATCGGGCGACCCGGACCGCTGGGAAGACTTCTGGCGCAAAGAGTCGCGCGCCTACTACTTCATGGGCAAGGACAACATACCGTTCCACACTGTGATTTGGCCTGCGATGCTGCTGGCATACGGCGATCTCAACCTGCCCTACGACGTTCCCGCGAACGAGTACGTGAACATCGAGGGGCAGAAGGTATCGACGAGCCGCAACTGGGCCGTATGGATTCCCGATCTGCTCGACCGGCACGACGTCGATCCCGTGCGCTACGCGCTGGCGGCGAACATGCCAGAGACCAGCGATTCAGAGTTCAACTGGGCGGATTACGTGCGGCGCAACAACGATGAGCTGGTCGCAACCTACGGCAACCTCGTCCACCGCGTGCTGACGATGGTCGGACGCAACTTCGAGCGGACGGTTCCAGACCCGGGCGAGCTGGACGCCGAATCCCTAGCGCTGCTGGACACGGCGGAGCGTGGGCTGGAAGAGGCGGCGCGCCACCTGAACGGCTGCCGCTTCAGAAACGGTCTTCAGGCGGCGATGGGCATAGCCAGAGCCGCCAACCGCTATCTGGACTCCAAGGCGCCGTGGCGGGCGGTCAGAACCGACATGGGCGACGCTGCCAGAACGCTGTGGACTGCCATGACCGTCATCAACTGCCTGAAGATCGCGCTGTGTCCGTACATGCCCGACACTTCCGAGAAGGTACATGGGCTGCTCGGACTGGATGGGAGCGCGGAGGGCGAGGGGTGGTCCTGGGAGCGCGACGCGCTGCGGCCGGGCGGCGCGCTGCCGAGACCCAAGCCGCTGTTCACCAAGCTAGACGAGTCGATCATCGAAGAGGAGAGGGCGAGGCTTGGCACATAGTCCAAAGGGAGCGCCCGCCGCAGTGGGGGAGATATACGCTCCGATCCAAAGCCGATTGGACAGAGTCGAAGCGAAGCTCATAGAGCTTGCCAACGTCAAGTTCCCCTTCCTGTCGGAGATGCTCACCCACGTCTATGGCTCGACTGGAAAGAGGGCAAGGCCGGCGATAACCCTGCTTGCCGCCAGCTTCCACCCACATGATCAGTATAAGTCCGAGGTGATGGCGACGGCGGTCGAGCTGCTGCACATCGCCACGCTGATTCACGACGATACGGTGGACGACTCCGCCATCCGTCGCGGCAGGGCGACCATATCCAGCATGTTCGGCAAGGACATAGCGGTGCTGGTGGGCGACTACGTTTTCGCGTCTTCTGCCACGTTCGTGTGCGACACGGAACACGTGGGAGTCATCAGGCGCTTCTCGGAGACCATCATGGAGCTGTCCAGCGGAGAGCTGCGCGAGAGGGTGAGCGCGCACGATCCATCCCAGACACTAGACGACTACTACCAGCGCATCTACAACAAGACCGCCTCGCTGTTCAGGACGGCGGGCGAGACGGGGGCGACTCTCAGCGGCGCTCCGTCCGAGCAGGTGGCGGCGCTCAGCGAGTATTCGCGCGAGCTTGGCATGGCATTTCAGATAGTGGATGACATACTGGACTTCCAAGGGGACGAGCAGGAGATAGGCAAGCCCGTAGGCAGCGACCTAGCGAGCGGGATAATGACGCTTCCGGCGTTCATCGCAGTGGAGACGCATCCGAACGAGAACCCTATCATCGCCTACCTAGAAGACCCGAACGGCGACGCCGCGCTGCTGAACAGGTCAGTGGAGATGGTGAGAAGTCCGGAGGTAATCGCGGAGGCTTACTCGGAGGCTTCCAGACGGTGCGATCTGGCGCGCGCGACGCTCGACAGTCTGCCCAACACGCCATCCCGCGACTCGCTAGAGATGCTCTTGGACTACGTAGTCCGTCGGCGAAGCTGAGAAGTCACGCCTCCCACACGACCCTGCCGCCCATGATCGTCATTGCTGGCTGAGCTTCGCGGATGCGCTCTGCGCCGAGTTCGAGCAGGTCTCTATCGAACAGAACCGCGTCCGCAAGCCGGCCGGGGGTCAGCGCGCCAAGAGCGTTCGCCACTCCCGTCGACGCAGCGGGGGCGATGGTGTACGCGGAGATGGCGGATGGCAGATCGAGCGCCTCCGCCACACCCAGAGCCTCGCCGGATTCCGTATTTCTGGTGACGGCAGAGTACAGCGCGCGCATCGGGTCCGGAGGCGAGATCGGCGCGTCGGAGCCGAAGACGAGGCGGACGCCGCGCTTCGCCAGCGACCTCATTCTGTACAGGTGAGGCAGCACGTGGGGGGGGACTGTCTTCAGGTAACGGTCTCCGCTGTGATAGACGAATCCGGGCTGGGTGGCTACGGTCGCGCCGCTTCGCTCGAGGGCTTCCAAGACATGCGGCGGACACTCCGAACAGTGTTCGATACGATGGGACGCGCCAGATATAGGCGGCATGGGCGCGCCCGCTATCGCTTGCGCCGCGCTTGCGACGACTTCGGCTTCCACCGCGTGAATGGCGACCGGAAAGCCGCGCCGAACGCAGTCTGCCGCGACTCTGCCGAGTTCGGGGGGCGATGGCGACTGGCTGCCCGAAGACGCCGTCGCCATCAGCTTGGCGTGTCCCAGCCTCAGCCAATCGTCTCCGTCGCCGAACCTCAGACCTGCCTCGACGAACTCCGACAGGCGCGAGCTTCCAGCCATCACGGTTATTCGGGGCGTGGGGGCTGACGACTTTCGCAGCCCGTCCAGCAGCCGCCACCTGTCCACGCCGTTGTGGTGGGTGGCGTCCTGTACGGACGTTATCCCGAACGCGAGCAGTTTGCGCGCTGCCAGATGGAACGCGGCGGCAAGGTCTTCGCCGTCCAGTGGCGGGATATTCTCGCCAAGATACTCGTCCATCTCGAACAGTATGCCGTTCGGTTCGCCGGATTCGAGGTCGCGCGCGATGGTCGCGCCGCGCGGCTCGGGCGTGGACGCGCGGATTCCCACCCGTTCGAGCGCGAGGGAGTTGAGTACGGCGGCGTGTCCGGATCTGTGGTCGAGGCGCGCGGGGTGACGGGGGGATGCCTCGTCGAGGTCGTGGCGCGTCGGGTGGCGGCGCTCGGTCAGGGCGGTCTCGTCGTAGCCCCAGCCGCGTATCCACTCCCCTTCGGGCGTCCGATTCGCCCAAGTCCGCAGAACGCTCTGGACGTCTTGGATTGACGATACGCCGGGCGGCCTGCAATCGGCGGACGCCAGAGACGCGGCGTATGCCAGCAGGTGGACGTGGGCATCGTGGAATCCGGGCAGAACGGCTGCGCCTCCGCAGTCTATGACGCGAGCGCCAGCGCCGGCGAGCGCAATCGCCTCGTCTGCGCTTCCCACCCATGCTATGCGCTCCCCTACGACTGCCAGCGCCTGAACTCGAGGGCGCGCCTCGTCCATCGTCAGGACGCGGGCGTTGGCTAGAACGAGGTCGGGGGGCATTCTTCACCCTCACCCCAACCCTCTCCCATCGAGGGAGAGGGGGTAAAGGGGGCGTTTCTCACTCTCTCCCCAGACATCTCACATCTAGGGAGAGGGGGCAAAACGAGAGGGGTTACTGAATCACGGAGCGCGGGGTAGCCTCGATGCGGCGGACGACTATCTTCGAGCGGTCGAGCATATCGGGGACCTTCGGGCCAATCTCGTTGACCCAGTGATCGCTCTGGTACACCGCCTCGTAGAGCTTCTCGCGCGCCTCCTCGCTGTCGAAGCGGCGCACCCAGATGTACAGGTCGTCCTCCTCCTCGCCGATGAAGCTGCCGAGAATGACCATGCCTTTGGATACCTGAAAGGGGATGATCTCCTCTTCCATGAACCGGACCCAGTTTTCTCGCTGTCCGGGAAGCGTTCTATATTCGCGCAGCTCGAAGAACATCTTGTCTTCCTCCTCGTGGTAGTCGCGGCAAGGTCGGCTTGCCGCTGTGGTTCGGCTTTGCAGTTTTCTATTATCGCTGTACGGAGTACGGGTCTGCCGCGTCTCGCAGGCCGTCTCCCATGAAGTTGAGTGTGAGAACGGCGAAGATCACGGACAAGCCCGGCACCAGCAGCCACGGCGCGTTGGCGACGGCTTGCAGGTTCTGCGCCTCGAACAGCAGCACGCCCCAGCTTATCGCCGGCTGACGCAGCCCCAAGCCCAAGAAGCTCAGCGCAGTCTCGGCGATGATGATGGCGGGGATCGCCAGTGTGGTCGTGGCTATGATGTGGCTCATAAAAGACGGCAGCATGTGGCGGAAGATGACGCGCAGCTGGCTCGTGCCGTAGAGCTGCGCGGCGGTGACGAAGTCCTCCTCGCGCATTGCTAGGAATCTGCCGCGCACCTCGCGCGCGAGGGTCGTCCAGCCTATCAGCGATATGATGACGGAGATGGCGAAGTAGACTCTGATCACGGACCAGTCCTGCGGCACTGCCGCGCCCAGAGCCAGCCATACCGGAATGGTGGGCATGGCGCGCAGGAACTCTATCAGCCGCTGTATTATGGAGTCCGTCCAGCCCCCATGGTAGCCGGACAAGCCCCCCATCAGCACGCCGAGAAACAGGCTGATTGCTACGCCTACGAGTCCAATCGACATCGAGATGCGCGTGCCGTACATGAGCCTAGAGAAGACGTCCCGCCCCAGCTTGTCGGTGCCGAGCGGTCGCAGCGCGTGCATCCCCTCCGGCGTGGCGGCGCCTATCAGGTGGATGTCCGTCCTGATGAGGCCGATGAGCTTGTACTGGTGACCGCGAACGAAGAACTGGACGTAGTGCTTGGTCTCCCGATCCTGTACGTGTTCCATCGCCAGCGTTACCGGGTTGCGCTCGCCGCTCACGCCGTAGACGAACGGGCGCGGCAGCCAGCCATCGAACAGGTGTATGCGCTGCGGCGGCATGAACACTCTGGACGAAGACGAGTCGAGCGGGTCGTGAATCGACAGGAAGCCGGGGAAGGCGGCGACGAAGTAGAAGCACAGGACGATTGCCAAGCTCGCCATCGCCAGCTTGTGCCGTCTGAAGCGCCACCACACCAGCTTCCACTGCGAAGCCAGATACGCGGCCTCTTCGGACGTGGCCGGCGGCGTCTGCGCTGCCACCCGATCACTGGCCATGATTACGCTCCAATTCTAATTCGCGGGTCGATCAGGGCGAGAACGATGTCCGAAACCAGCGTGCCGATGAGCGTCAGCGCGGTCAGTATCAGGATGATAGACCCCGCTAGAAACATGTCCTGAGTGTAGAGCGCTCTCAGGAGCAGCGGGCCGAGTGTGGGCAGGCTCATCACCGTAGCCACGATCAGGCTGCCCGAGAACAGCTGCGGCAGCGTCCATCCGATGGTGCTTACGATGGGATTGATGGCGATTCTGACCGGGTAGCGCATTATCAGCTGCCACTCAGGAAGCCCCTTGGCGCGCGCGGTCTCTACGTATGGCTTGTTCAGCTCGTCCAGCAGGTTGGCGCGCATGATTCTGGTCAGGCGGGCGGTGCCGTCCGTGCCGAGTATGAGCATCGGAACCCAGATGTGCTTGAGCATGTCTATGATCTTGCCCAGAGACCAAGGGGCTTCCACGTAGTCGGGGGAGAACAGGCCCGTGATGCTCAGGCCGAAGTAGGCGAACACGAACCACATGATCACCAGCGCCAGCAGGAAGTTGGGCGTGCCAACGCCGAGGTAGGAGAAGAAGGTGAACATGTAGTCGATCCAAGAGTACTGTCTCACTGCGGAGAAGATGCCTATGGGAATCGCCAGCGTCCACGTGAACACCACGGTGAACAGGCCCAGTATTATGGTGAGCGTCAGCCGTTCGTTGATCAGGTCGTTGACCGAGACCCTCATTTCGAGCGAGCGGCCAAAGTCCCAGCGCAGGATTCCCCAAACCCACTTGGCATACTGGACATATATGGGCTGGCCGAGACCGTACTGCTTTCGCAGGCTCTCCAGCTCTCCCGGGTCGGCGTACTCGCCCTGATTTTGCAGCTGGACGACGTAATCCGACAGGAAATCGCCCGGCGGCGCCTGAATCAGGGCGAACGCCACCACTGACATCAGGAACATCATCGGAACGAAGGTGATCAGGCGGCGGAGTACGAAGGTTAGCACGGGCTATCTGTCCTTCGGGCGCATTGGCGGACTTCGGGAGCTTGGGCGGGGCTGCTGCTGTCGGCAGGCTGAAAAGCGCTCTTCCTCCCTCGCGTGGCGGCTGCCTCTACGGGGGAGGAAGATATGTGTCCTGCCGCTGCCCTAGTTGCTGAACCAGAACTGTTCCGGGAAGCCGGTCGAAGGCGTGCGGAACATCCATGCGTTCGCCGCGATTTCGGGAACGTTTCGCAGGCGGTCGCTGGTGATTATCACACCCTGGTTGGACGGGCTGAGTCCGGTCACGCCGATTATCCACAGCTGCTCCAGCTGCTTCTTGGCGATCTCCTTGCCCAGCTCGATGCGCTCCTCGAGCGGCAGCTGAGTCGTCCGCGCGCGCATATCGGTCAGCTCTTTGACGATCGGGATAGGCTCGATGCCCTGCGCGCCTCCGCTGTTGTACCAGAGAAGCGTCTGTGGGAACGGCGCGCCCATCCAGTCGGGCGCAGGAACCAGCGCGGGGTCGCCGATGCCCGAACCCCAGATGTATACCATATGCTCGCCCGCCTCGCGCCGCTCGGAGAGCAGCGTTCTGGTGACCTCGTTGACCTTCGTCTTGACGCCCACAGCCTCCCAGTCCGCCGCGATCAGCTCCATCGTGTCGGTATCGCGCCCCTCGCCCGGAGTGGTGTCCATGATGATGTGGAGGCGCTCGCCGTTGTCCATCAGGCGGAAGCCGTCGGCGTCCTTGTTGGGCAGTATTCCGTCCAGTATCTCGTTGGCTTTGGCCGGGTCGTACTCCGTCCACTCGAAGGCGTACTGGTCGCCCGGATAGTGCGGCTCGGAAGGCGCGGGAGCCGGCTGTCTGGCCACCCCCTGACCGAGATAGCTGATCTCGTTGATCTCGTCGCGGTTGATCGCGTGGGAGAGGGCGATTCGGAAATCCTTGTTGCGGAAGTAGTCTCCCTCCGCGCCTGTCCACTGCTGGTTGAAGTGTATGCCTATCTCGGCGCCGGTGTTGGCGGGCCAGATGGTCATGCGGTAGCCGCCGGTGGCTTCGTTCTCCTTGAGCAGCGGGAACATGGACAGGTTCACGTGGCGGCCCTGGAAGTCGATCTCTCCGGCGATTGCCTTGAGCTGGAGAATGTCGTTGTCCTGTACGAGGGTGTACTGGAGCCTGTCCACGTATGGCAGCTGGTTGCCGTACTGATCTACGGCGTAGAAGTACGGGTTTCTCACCGCCGTGAACACCTGCGAGGAGCCGTACCTGCTGTCTTCGGTGGGTATCCAGGGCTTCAGCATGGGCCTGAGTGGGTTGACCCTGATGTCGAACATGGCGAGGTAGTACGCCTGCCAGGACTCATGCCCCTCGGCGCTGGCTTCCGCCTCGACGTTGGGGTTGTACTTGATGTGGAACTGCTTCATGTAGCTGGAAGGCGCATACGGCTGGTTGCAGCAGCCGTTGAACTGGTCCATCTGCGCGATGTTCTCGGGGAACACCCAGTAGGGGTCTTCGAAGTCGTACCTGACGGTGTAGTCGTCGATCTTCGTTACCGTCCCCAGCCCTCCGACCGTCTTCAGGCGGTTCGGCTTGATCGGCGCGATCTCGTCGTCTAGGATCACGTCTTCGTAGTGGAACACGAAGTCGTCCGCCGTAAACGGGTCTCCGTTGGACCAGCGCGTGCCTTCGCGCAGGTGGAACGTCCACGTCCTGCCCTCGTTCGAGGCTTCCCACGACTTGGCGAGCGCCGGCACCAGCGCGCTGGCGTCCTGCGACCAGCGGAGCAGCCGCTCGCTGGATATTCTGCCGAAGTTCCAGATGTCGGCAGGGCCGAAGTACACGCGGCGGATCGTGCCGCCATACGTACCCTGCGAAGCCGCCGGTATCACCATGGGTTCGGTGGGGATGCGGTCTTGGATCGGCGGTATCTGGCCAGCCTGCGCGCGCTGCGCCAGCAGGGGCGACTCGTAGAACGACTTGGGAGCCGGAATCTCCTTGACGACCTCGATCTCTTTGATGACCTCGACCGGCACCTCCTTGGTCACGACCTTCTCGACCTCCACCTCCTTGATGACCTCGGTCTCGACCGGCACCTCCCTGATAACCTCGACCTCTTTGATGATCGTCTCGGGCGTTTCGGAGCTGGCGCAGCCTGCGAGCGCCAGAACCAGCCCTGTGAGCAGCGCGATGGCCCAAAGCTGTTTCCTCATTCGATTTTCTCCTTGTTTGGGATTTGTGCCGCTACAGAGTTCCAAATATAGCTCCGCCAATTTCCAAATGTGATATTGTGTTGGAATATCGACCCGAATTTCGGAACGCTCCGATGATATCCAAAGGTGTCTAGGGTGTCAATGAGCGCTTCGAGCAGCCGAGTGGCGATGTATGTATAGTAGGCGCTGATGCAGTTGGGGAAATCGCCGCGCGATTCAGTCCGCAAGAGGGAAACGACGTGCAGACAATGCCATTGCTGGAAGTCAGAGATCTGAAGACGCACTTCTTCTTGGATGAGGGAACGGTGCGCGCCGTGGACGGCGTCAGCTTCGACATACGCTCCGGCGTGGTGCTGGGAGTGGTGGGGGAGAGCGGCTGCGGCAAGAGCGTTCTGGCGCGCTCGATAATGAGGATCGTGCGCCCTCCGGGCAGGACGATCGAGGGGCGGATAACCTACGACCGAGGCATGAGAAGGGGCGCGGCAGGCGACTTCGTCGATCTCGCCCAGATGCCCATAGACGGATCCGAGATAAGGGACATTCGCGGCAGCGAAATCACGATGATCTTCCAAGAGCCGATGGTGTCGTTCAGCCCCGTACACACCATCGGATTCCAGATCATCGAGGGAATCCTACAGCACGAGACCGATATATCCAAAGACGAAGCCAGAAACAGGGCGGTGGAGATACTCCGCAGGGTGGGAATCCCGAACCCGGAGAGCAGAATAGATCAGTACCCCTTCAGCCTGAGCGGGGGGATGCGCCAGCGCTGCATGATCGCCATGGCGCTGGCGAGCGACCCGAATCTGCTGATAGCGGACGAGCCCACCACGGCGCTGGACGTGACAACGCAGGCGCAGATACTGGAGCTGATGGCAGAGCTTCAGCGGGAGTTCGGCATGGCGATGATGCTCATTACGCACAACCTGGGCGTGGTGGCGCAGATGGCGGAGGAGGTCATCGTCATGTATCTGGGCAAGATAGTCGAGTGGACGGACATCGACACTCTCTTTGATGACCCCAAGCACCCATACACGGCGGAGCTTCTGAAGTCTATCCCCAGACTGAGGCGCGAAGGGCAGGCTGAGAGGCTCACCGCGATCGCGGGCAGCGTGCCTTCGCCTTACGTCAGGCCGTCGGGCTGTCCCTTCCATCCCAGATGCCCCCAAGCGGTGGCGGGGCTGTGTGACGTTCGAGAACCCGAGCTGGTTCAAGTGGGCGAGCGTCACGTCGTCAGCTGTCTGCTGTACTCGGACGGCGCGTCCAACGGAGCGGCAGAGATGGAGACGGAGTAGAAGTATGGTCAGCGCAGCGGAAGGCTCGAATATACTGGAAGTCCGCGATCTTCAGGCGTATTTCCCCATCACTGCCGGCCTGTGGCGGCGGGTGGTAGGCCAGGTCAGAGCGGTCGACGGGGTCAGCTTCGATCTGAAAGAGGGGGAGACGCTCGGCCTCGTGGGGGAGAGCGGCTGCGGCAAGACGACAACCGGAAGAGCTATCATCAGGGCGGTGGAGCCGACGGGCGGAGAGGTCTTCTACCGTATGAGGGACGACACGCTCATCGAAGCCACCGCCGCGGACGGAAGAACGATGCAGACGCTGCGCCAGCAGATACAGATTATATTCCAGGATCCGTTCGCATCGCTGAACCCGCGAATGACCATCTACGACATAGTCGCCGATCCGCTGCGGGTCAACAGTCTGGCAAGCGGCGGCGAGCTGGAAGACCGCGTTTCCGAGATGCTCCAGATGGTGGGCATGTCGCCCGCGTTCATGCGCCGCTACCCCCACGCCTTCAGCGGCGGACAGCGCCAGCGCATCGGAATCGCGCGCTCGCTGGTGATGAACCCCAGACTGGTGATCGCAGACGAACCGGTGTCTGCGCTAGACGTGTCGGTGCAGGCGCAGATTCTCAACCTGATGCAGGATCTCCAGCAAGACCTGGGGCTGACGTACCTGTTCATCAGCCACGACCTGAGCGTGGTTCAGTACATCTCGCACAGGGTGGCGGTGATGTACGTGGGCAAGATAGTGGAGCTTGCGCCCACGCACGAGCTGTTCACCCGCCCCATGCACCCGTACACGCAGGCGCTGCTGTCTTCGGTTCCGGCGCCGAACCCGCGTGTGAAGTCGCTCGGACAGTCACTCGAAGGGGAGGTCGCCGACCCCGCCAATCCGCCCGCAGGGTGCTACTTCCACCCCCGCTGTCCGTTCGTACAGGACGTGTGCCGCGAGACCGAGCCTGAATTTCGAGAGATTGCCCCAAGCCACTTCGCGCGCTGCCACTTCGCCGAGGATCTCGACCTGCCCGGAGTTCCCGCGTAGCTCTCACGGTCGGGCTTCCCCTAGACTCTGTGAAGCAGGTAGACGGAGGGCGTGATGTAGCCGCGCCGAAAGGACACGCGCAAGGGGAACTCCGCTCTGCGCGCCCAGCGCTCGGCGTTTCGCGCGAGCGCGTCTTCCAAGAGGCGGCGGCGAGTGGTGACGACCGCGAACGCGCCGCGGGGCGAGACGAGGCGCGCCGCCTCACGCAGTGTTTCTTCGTATAGGCTTCCCAGATCGCCATTGGGGTTGGACGCCATCCCGAACGGCAGATCGGCGACCGCAGCGTCGAAAGACGCGGTCGGCAGGGGAGCGCGGCGCGCGTCTCCGAGAACTAGATGTGTCCGATTCCGAGCGTGGGCAGCGTCGAGATTCCGCTCCGCGCACGACAGCGCCTCCGGGTCGATGTCGATTCCGACTATCTCAGCGGACGGCCTCGCAGTCGCGCGCTCGATCATCAGCGTGCCGGAGCCGCAGCACAGATTCACCAGCCGCGCCCCGGCGCGATGTCCCGCCAGCGCAACCATGGAGTGCGCGACAGTCGCGTTGAGCGCGCTGGCGCGATTGCACACCCGCCACGCTCTGGCGGAGAGGGCCATCGGAGTAAGGCGTATGAGCGCGTCCCAGCCGGCGCCGGACGTCGAGGGGCGTACAGACAGGCTCAGGTGGGCGGCGTCCGTCCCATCGTCCAGATCGAGCGCGGCGGCGATCTCGCTCCTCAAACGGCGCATGGTGCGCGAACCCTGTCCGGCTGCGCTGACGCGCATGGTCCGAAATGTTCCCGATGGGTGGAGACGTATCACCCAGCCGACTGCCGCGAGAAGGCGGGTCAGATACTGGTGTCCGAGCAGCGCTCTGGGGCGCGGCACGTCGAACCGCTCCACCGCGTGAACGGCGACGACGCTGCGCAGATCGAGCAGGTTCTTGACATGCCCGGAGTAGTCGATCTGCATACGACCCTCTCCGGCGCGCGCCGATGGCCTAAACTCCCGCCTTCCGAGCTTTCTCACCAGCTCGTCGCCCACGAACCGCTCCAGACCGGGGATGAACTCGACCTCGTAGGCGCGCGGCTCGGGCTGGGCGCGTTTGGGCGAACTTCTTCGTCTTGGGGTGCGTCTTGGCGTGCGTCTTGGCATTATGGCTGAATCTTGCCTTACCCGAGCGCGGGCGTCCTCCGAGTCACTTCTTCGCCCTGATCGAGAACAGCTGCGGGAACGAGTCGTTGCGCTCGGGGAAGCGCCACCAGCCATCCTCGCCCCGCTCCATCATCGAGTGGGCGCGGTAGCCGGAGAAGGGGAATTCGTGGAGGAACTCGATTGTGAGACCTGCCCCGATCAGCGCGGTGACGATCTCGCCCAGGCTGTGCTGCCACTCGTAGACCGGGCTTTCGATGATCTGGGAGCCGGCATAGCTCGGCTCGCCGCCCTCGAACAGCCTCTCTTCGTAAAAATAGCTGTAAGCCGGCAGCATGTCGCCCGACTCCGACGGCTCGAACACGCCCATGGACGGGTGTCCGTCTGCGATGTAGAACGTGCCGCCCGTCTTGAGATGTCTGTAGATCGCGGCTGCCCACCCGTCCAGATCAGGCAGCCAGCATAAGACCCCGTATGAGGTGAACACGATGTCGAACTCCTCGTCGAGCGCGTCTGCGAGGTCGTAGATGCTGGAGTGGATGAAGCGCGCGCCCAAGCCAAGCTCGTCGTCGAGCGAGCGCGCCAGCTCGATTGCGGCGTCGGAGAAATCGACGCCCGTCACCCGCGCGCCGAGTCGCGCCCAAGACATGCTGTCCAGCCCGAAGTGGCACTGTAGATGAAGCAGCGTCTTGCCGCTGACGTCTCCCACCTCCTCGCGCTCCAGACTGTTCAGCGTGATCCGCCCCGACTTGAAGCCCTCCACGTCGTAGGATTCGGATGCCGCGTGGACAGGCGTTCGCTCGTTCCAGTTCTTTCGATTGACTTGGAGCCGTTCGTCCATTGGCGCACATTCCCAAACCCTGTCGACATCCGAACGGTATGGCCGTCGTCACGTTCGGACGAGAGGCGGCCGCCACCGCTACAAGTATTCCACGACGCGCGCGCTGACTGCAACGGAAAGCGGAAGTCCGCCAAGTCGTCGGGAAGTCGGCGCAGGCTGGCGCAAAACTCGACCGTTGTTGATGATTCTCTCCTCTGATATACTATGCAATGTCTCAGAGCAAGCTGCCGCAATCGGTTTTCGATCTCGGCGAGGCGTATTTTCACGCATCGGACGCGGCGCGGTCTCTGTAATCCAAAAGATCTATCGAAAGTCGGCGCGGGTTGGCTTCAGCCCCAGAAACGCCGCCGAAGATTAGACCATCGAGAAGGAGGCAGATATTGAAGTGGATTGACTACGAGTCCCCACACTCTGTCCGGGAAGCTGTGGACCTGCTCAACGAGGCGGGAGACAGGGCAAGGCCCCTGGCGGGAGGCACCGACCTCCTCGTCCAGCTGCGTGCCAAAGCCTACGACCTGGATCTGGTGGTGGACGCCAAGAACATACCCGAGCTCAACGAGCTTACATACGACCCGGACAACGGGCTGACGATCGGCGCAGCGGTGGCGTGCTACAGGATATACGGCAACTCCTCCGTCAGGAGCGTCTATCCCGGCATCGTGGACGCCGCCAGCCTCATCGGCGGAACGCAGATACAGGGGCGCGCCTCGCTGGGCGGCAACCTGTGCAACGCCGCTCCGAGCGCGGACTCCGTCCCTCCCATGATCGCCTACAATGGCGTGGCGCGGATATCGGGTCCCAACGGCAGCCGCGAGGTTGCGCTGGAAGACTTCTGCACCGGCGTTCGCCAGACTGTGCTGGAGCGCGGCGAGATTCTCGTCTCCCTCCACTTCCCCACTCCCGAAGCCAACTCGGGCGCGAACTACATCCGCTTCATACCCAGAAACGAGATGGACATTGCGGTAGCCGGAGCGGGTGTGTCCGTGGTGCTGGACAACGGCAGCATCGCATCGGCCAGGGTGACGCTGGCATCGGTGGCGCCCACGCCGCTGTTCGTGGCAGAGGCGGGCGAGGCTATCGCCGGCAAGCCGGCCACGGAGGAGACCGCGCGGATCGCATCGGCCATCGCCAGAGACGCCGCAAGACCGATCACAGACATGCGCGGCACCATCGAGTACCGCAAGCGGCTGTGCGAAGTGCTGACGCGCAGAGCGCTGATGACCGCTATCGAACGAGCCAAGGAGAACTAGATTGCCCGCAAAGACCTACGTACAGACCATCATCAACGGCGAGCATGTGGATCTGCTCTGCGAGCCTCGCCAGAGCCTGCTAGAGGCGCTTCGAGACGTGGTCGGGCTGACCGGCACGAAGGAAGGCTGCAACGACGGCAACTGCGGCGCTTGCACGGTGGAGTTCGACGGGCGCATCGTCACCTCTTGCCTCGTTCTCGGAGTCGAGGCGGAGGGCAAGGAGATAACCACGATAGAGGGCGTGGCGCAGGGAAGCGAGCTGCACCCGATACAGCAGGCGTTCCTAGAGAACGCCGCGCTCCAGTGCGGCATCTGCACGCCCGGATTCATCGTGGCGTCGAAGGCGCTGCTCGAACAGAACCCAGACCCAACCGAACATGAGATACGCTTCTGGCTCGCCAACAACCTGTGCCGCTGCACCGGATACGACAAGATCGTGCGCGCTGTTCAGGATGCGGCGGTGAAGATGCAGGAGGCATAGCCCATGACTCAGACCCTAGACTACGAACCCAACATGGTGCTTGCCACCAAGACCTACGACGTGGTCGGCACCCGCCCGGTCAGGCACGACGGGGCGGACAAGGTGACGGGGCGCGCGCTGTACGGAGCGGACTTCGCAACAGCCGGCCTGCTTCACGGCAGCATACTTCGCAGCCCTCATGCCCACGCGCGAATCAAGAGCATAGACACATCTGCGGCGAAGGCGCTTCCCGGCGTTGCCGCCGTGGTCACCAGCGCCGATTTCGGAAGCGATTCGGACGCGGTGGTCGATCTGGGCGAGGGCGCGACCAGTCTGAAGTGGCTGCGCGACAACGTGCTGGCATCCGACAAGGCGCTCTACAGGGGACACGCGATCGCGGGTGTGGCGGCATCCAATCCACACACGGCGGAAGAGGCAGTGGGGCTGATAGAGGTGGAGTACGAGGTTCTCCCGCCTGTGGTTACGGTCGAGGACGCGATGGCGGACGGCGCGCCGATCCTCCACGACGACCTCAAGACCGAAGAGCTTGGCGAGCAGACCGATACGGTCAGCAACGTGGCTCAGCACTTCCAGCACAAGAAGGGAGACGTCAGCAAGGGCTTCGCCAAGGCAGACGTCATCGTCGAGCGCGAATACAGAGCCAAGACCGTCCATCAGGGCTACATCGAGCCGCACAACGCCACGGCGCTGTGGAACAACGACGGCAGGCTTCACGTCTGGTGCAGCACGCAGGGCGCGTTCACCGTGCGCGACGCGATGGCGCAGCTGCTCGATATGCCCGTGTCCAAAATCAGGGTCACGCCCATGGAGATCGGCGGCGGCTTCGGCGGCAAGATTCCGGTGTACCTGGAGCCTGTGGCAGCTCTGCTGTCTCGCAAGACGGGCAGCGCGGTCAAGATGGTAATGAGCAGGGCGGACGTGTTCGAGGCAAGCGGGCCGACCTGCGGCTCGTGGAGCCGCGTCAAGATCGGAGGCACGAGCGACGGCACGATCACGGCGTGCGAGGTGGAGCTTGCGTGCGAGGCGGGGGCATATCCAGGCTCGCCCGTGGGCGCGGGCGCTATGTGCGCGCTCGCCGCATACGACATAGAGAACGGCACGGTGGACGGCTACGACGTAGTGGTCAACAAGCCCAAGACCGCCGCCTACCGCGCTCCGGGCGCGCCCAACGCGGCGTTCGCCGTGGAGCAGGCGGTCGACGAGCTTGCTCAGAAGCTAGACATGGACCCCATCGAGCTTCGGCTGAAGAACGCCGCCAAAGAAGGCACGCGCCGGGTGGACGGACCCACGTTCAACAGGGTCGGCCTCGTGGAGACTCTGGAGGCGATGCGCGACCACCCGCACTACAGCGCGCCCATCGGCGAGAACCAGGGGCGCGGCGTGGCAGTCGGGTTCTGGTTCAACATCGGATTCGACTCCTCCGTCAACCTTGCGGTCAACGCGGACGGCACCGTCATCCTCACCGAAGGCTCGACGGACATCGGCGGCACCCGCGCCTCCATCGCCATGCAGGCGGCGGAAGTCTTGGGCATTCCCGCAGAGGACGTCCACCCCTCGGTGGTGGACACCGACTCCATCGGCTTCACCGCAGTGACGGGCGGAAGCCGCACGACCTTCGCCACCGGCTGGGCAGCATACGAGGCGGCGCAGTCCGTCAAGAAGCAGATGATCGAGCGAGCTGCAGCCATCTGGGACGTCGACGCCGACGCGGTCGACATGAACAGGGGCGTCATCAGCTCGAAGTCCGACCCCGAGCTGAGCATGACCTTCAAAGAGCTTGCGGCGCAGCTCGGAAGCTCCGGAGGTGGAATCTCAGGCACGGCGTCGGTCAGCCCCACTGGGGTCGGCGGCTCGTTCGCCGGCAACATCGTGGACGTGGAGGTGGACCCCGAGACCGGCAAGACGGACGTGGTGCGATTCACCGCGTTCCAGGACGTTGGGAAGGCGATCCACCCGTCATACGTGGAGGGGCAGATGCAGGGCGGATCCGTTCAGGGCATCGGCTGGGCGCTGAACGAGGAGTACTACATGAACGAGGCGGGCGGCATGGACAACTCCACGCTGCTGGACTACCGAATGCCCACCAGCCTAGACCTGCCGATGATAGACACGGTGATCGTCGAGGTCGCCAACCCGGGCCACCCGTTCGGTGTCAGGGGCGTGGGCGAGGCGAACATCATTCCGCCGACGCCCGCAATCGCCAACGCGCTTCAGCGCGCCACCGGGACGCGGCTGTTCGAGACTCCGATGAACCCTGTGGCTATCACCGCCGCCAACGGCGACTAGGCGCGCCGAGCGGCGGATACACAGGTTAGCTGAAAAACGGGGCAGGTCCAAAAGACCTGCCCCGCGATTTCTGGAATCGGCGGCGAGGCGGGCAAGTCCGCCGCCGCATCCGAGTCTTGCGCGGCAGCCGATTAAACTAGCGCTTCGTTCGGAGGCAATCAATGGCAATGGTGTTCATCCCCTCACTGATGCAGAAGCTGAGCGAGGGCAACAGCAAAATCGAGATAGAGGGCGGCACGGTCAGGCAGATAGTCAACAACCTAGACGCCCAATACCCGGGGTTCAAGGACCGCCTTTCGGAAGGGGGCAGAATCAAGGGCAACATCTCCGTGGCGATCGACGGCGAGATAACGCCGCTCGGGATGCTGGAGAAGGTCGGCGCTGACAGCGAGGTTCACTTCCTGCCCGCGCTCGGAGGGGGAGCATGACAGAGCAGACGCTTCAGCCTCTGGACGAAAGCTGGCAGACCGCGCTGGCGGTCGTCGCCCATCCGGACGATCTGGAATACGGCACGGCGAGCGCGGTGTCGAAATGGACGTCCGAGGGCAAGAGGGTAGTCTATCTTCTCGCCACCAGAGGCGAGGCAGGCATAGACGGAATGGCTCCGGATGAGACGGTCCGCGTGCGCTCGCAGGAGGAGATAGACAGCGCGAAGGTCGTGGGCGTGGATACGGTCGAGTTCTTGGACCACCCTGACGGCGTGGTCGAATACGGTCTGCCGCTGCGCCGCGACATAGCGCGCGCCATACGGGTTCACAAGCCCGATGTGGTCATAACCATCAATTTCGGAATGCGCTTCCCGCAAGGCCCAGCCAATCAGGCCGACCACCGCGCCGTCGGACTCGCCGCGCTGGACGCATCGCGCGACGCGGGCAACCGCTGGATATTCCCAGAGCTGCTGGAAGAAGGACATGAACCTTGGGGCGGCGTCAAGGCGCTGCTCGTCAACGCATCTCCAAACGCCACCCACGCGGTGGATGTTGGCGACCACATCTACAAGGGCGTCGAATCTCTCGAAAAACACCGAGCGTACATCGACGGACTCGGCACGGACGTGGACCCGGAAATGTTCCTGACCATGATAGCCAACGCCGTCGGAGCGCAGTTCGGCTGCGACTACGCCGTCAGCTTCGAGGTGATAGGGATTTAGCGGCTGACGGCAGCGCAGCGACGAGACTCCGGCGGAGTGTGGAGAGATCGACGGCAAGCCGAATCGTGCGACGAACGTCGGCGCGGGCATTCGATATCGGAGCCGGAGAAGGCGGCCATGCCGACATTCACGCTGTGAATGCTGGTCCAAAGCCATAGGGGGAGGAGAGCAAACCCATGACGAACAGAAATATAAGAGGCGTGATCGTTCCGATGCTCACGCCGCTGAACCCGGACGAGACGGTCGACGTCGGCTCGCTGCGCCGACTGGTGAACCACCTGATCGACAGCGGCGTACATGGGCTGTGGGCGTCCGGGACGACGGGGGAGTTCGCCAATCTGCCGGACTCCGAGCGCATCCGCGCGATGGAGGCCACGGTGGACGAGGCGGCGGGGCGCGTTCCGGTGATCTGCAACATATCCAGCGTGTCCACGAAGATGTCGGTTGCGCTGGCAAGCGAGGTGCGCGAGCTTGGCATGGATGGAATCGCGCTGACGCCTCCATACTACTATCCAGACTCGCAGGACGAGCTGGCAGACCACTACCGCTACGCGCAGGATCAGATCGGGCTGCCGCTGTGGGTGTACAACATCCCGCAGACGGTCAAGACGGCGGTCGAACCCGGCACGATAGCTATGCTGGCGGCAGAGGGCGCGGTGGTGGGAGTCAAAGACAGTTCGGGCGCGGGCGAGCTGCTGGCGCAGCTCAACGTCCTCTGTGATCAGGGCGAAATTTCGCTGCTCCGCTTTCTGGGAACCGTGTTCCGCGTGACGAGCGCGGGTTCGGTGGGCGTGCATGGCGTCATACCCGGCATAGCCAATCTGGTGCCCGGCGTCTGCGCGCGCGGCTGGGAGGCCGGCGAGTCGGGCGATGCCGAGACAGTCCGCGAGTGCAACGCCAAGCTGATCACCGCGCAGAAGGTGGGCGCGGTCGCCAGAGGCGGCGGAGCCAACGCCGCCAGCTTCGGCGGCATGAAAGCCGCGCTCAAGCACATGGGCATAATAGACCACGACACGACATCCCGCCCATTCCGACAGCTGACTGACGAGGAGAAGGCGCGCATCCCGCCGATTCTCGAGGAGCTGGGGTAGGAACGTCACTCACGCGCGCCCGTTCGTATGAAATCGAGAGCTCAGCCCCAGCCGCGCAGTCGCTCCGTCTCAGCCAACGGCATACGCCTTCACTACGTGGACTGGGGCGCGCCGCCGTCCACGGACGGCGAGCCAATGCTGTTCCTTCTGCACGGCGACATGCGAACGAGCAGGTCTTGGGACGCCGTGGCTCGGCATCTCTACAAGAGGTTTCACGTGGTCGCGCTCGATTCGCGCGGGCATGGAGACAGCGACTGGCCAGACTCAGGCTACACGTTCGCGCAGCGAGTGGACGATCTGGAGGCGTTCGCCGACGCCATCGGGATGAGGAACGCCGCAGCGGTGGCGCACTCGACGGGCGGGCTGGTCGCCGCGCTTCTGGCGGAGCGACGCCCCGATGTGTTCAGTCGTCTCATGCTTCTGGAGCCTATGGTCGCAGTCACGGAGGCGTTCCAGCGCATGGTGTCCAAACGCGCGGAGACGCCGCGCCGCACGTGGGCAAGCCGCGAGGAGATGTACGACTATCTGAAGTGGCATCGCATGGCGGGGAAGTGGCGAGACGACGTGATCGAAGACGTAGCGGCGCACGAGTCGTTCGAGCTGCCCAATGGCCGCTTCGACATGAAATGGGCGACTGCCAGCATGGACTGGAAGGAGCGCGAGGGCGACTATCTCGATCTGCGCCCCACACTGCGGAATCTGGGGAAGCCGATTCTGTTCGTGACGAGCGACTCGCGCGCCGATCAGTTCCGCAGCCTGATCCCAATAGCGCGCGAGACCGAGAGCTTCGAGATGCTGACCGTCGCAGACAGCGGACACAACATGTACATGGATCAGCCGTCGGCAGTAGCGGAGGCCGTAAGCAGGTTCGCCGCAGGCGCGTGAGGCGTGAGGAAAGCCGCGCCGCCGTTCCCGCCCAAAAGACGCTGACGAGCCGCGCGCTGACGTCAGAAGAGGGCTGGGAAAAGCATGGGCGGGCTGGCGACCCCGACCGGATTCGAACCGGCGATCTCTGCCTTGACAGGGCAGTATGTTAAGCCACTACACCACGGGGCCGCTCAGATATGGTAGTTTACATCGGCGGCGCGGCGGCGGTCAACGCCAATACAGGGATCGACTCGAGGCGATCTCACTTACGGAAAGCATGGAAAGCTGCGCCTTTGCAGCTTTCCGCAAATGATCTGGGCAACTCTGATATACTTGTCCACCATGAAACGGCGGTCGCGGTTTGCGCCATCCCGCATTGGCGGTTTGGTCGGTGGTGAGCTGGTATGGTCTGCCCAAGATTTGCTGAAGGGCGTGTCTGATGTCCATGAATCGCGCAGCGATGTCGAGGCGCGGCGAGCAGAACGAGCTGGTAGCCCTGCTGCGAAGACAGGGGATCGAGTCGGTCCTGATCTCCTCGGAGCAGGATCTGGATGTCCTGACGTCAGAACCCACGCCGGATCTGGCGCTGGTCGAGACCAGCTACCTGACTGCGGTCGAGATCAGGCGCTGTCTCCAAGCATGTGTGGAGGCGGAGGTGCCGAGTATTGCGCTGGCGCCCCGAAGTCGGGTGTCACGTCTCGATCCGACGCTTCCGATGACCGATTTCATCACCAGCCCCCCGGATCCGGACGAGCTGGTCATCCGCGCTCAGCTTGCGCTGGACGGCGCGGGGCAGGATGGCGCGGACAGTCATATCATCAAGGCGCGCGACCTTCGGATCGACACTTCGAGCTACGAGGTCACGCTCAGGGGAGAGCGCATAGGGCTGAGGTTCAAGGAGTACGAGCTTCTGAAGCTGCTGGCTGAGAATCCGGGGCGCGTATTCTCGCGGGACGCTCTGCTCAACCAGATATGGGGATACGAATACTTCGGAGGCACTCGCACCGTGGACGTCCACATACGTCGGCTGAGAAGCAAGATAGAGGACTCCGAATACAATTTCATCGAGACTGTCTGGAACGTCGGATACAGGTTCAACAAGGCGAGATAGCTCGGCAAACGCCCGATGACGGAGACGGGGAGGAAACCCATGTCCAAAGAGAGAGTCGCATACGTCAATGGCAAGATCGTTCCAGAGAGTCGAGCGGTGGTCTCCATCAGGGACAGGGGGTTCTTGCAGGGAGACGCGGTGTTCGACACCACGCGCACGTTCGGACACAAGATATTCATGCTGAACGAGCATCTCGACCGCTTCTTCGACTCGCTCAAGTACATGCGGATAGACCCGGGCATGTCCAAGAGCGAGTTCGCCCGCGTCACGATGGAGGTGCTGGAAGCGAATCTGCCGCTGATAGGGGACGATGACGACTATTGGGTGTCGCAGCGCGTGACGCGCGGTGTTCGCGTTGGAGGCGAGGAGCTGCCAACGGTGGTTGTCGAGTGTCTGCCGCTGCCGTTCGATGCCAGAGCGAAGTATTACAGGGACGGCATACCCGTAATAGTTCCGTCGGTGCGGCGCACACCGCCCGATTCTCAGAGTCCGCGAGCGAAGGTTCACAACTACGTCAACTTGGTTCAGGCGGAGCTGGAGGCGCGCTCGCAGAACCCGGACGCTTGGCCGATTCTTCTGGACACCAACGGCAACCTTGCCGAAGGACCCGGAAGCAACATCTTCATCGTCAAGGACGGCATGGCAGTCACGCCCAGGGAGCAGTTCGTCCTATCCGGCATCAGCCGCAGGGTTACTATCGAGCTTGCCCATGAGCTTGGCATAGACGTGCGCGAGGCGGACATAGACCTGTTCGACGCTTACACGGCTGACGAGGTGTTCGTCACCTCTACCAGCTTCTGCATCTGCCCGGTGTCGTCCGTCAACGGCTCCCCCATATCGGACGGATCCGTACCCGGCCCTGTGACCGACCGTCTCACGAAGGCGTACAGCGGCATGGTCGGCATAGACGTAGCCGCCCAGTATCTGGCGCGGCTGGAGGAGTGACCCCCCAAGCTGTCACAGTCGAAGTCCCCGCAACGTCCGCCAACATGGGGCCGGGGTTCGACTGTCTGGGGATTGCGCTGGATATTTGGAACACCATCACCATAGAGGCGGGCGAGGCGGGTTTCGAGATCTGCGGATACGGCGCAGACGATCTGCCGCGCGATTCCACCAACATGGCGCTGGCGAGCGTGGAAAGGGTATTCGAGAAAGTCGGATGCCCGATGCCTCCCCTGTTCGTGCGCTGCCGCAACGAGATTCCCACCGCCAGAGGTCTCGGCTCCAGCTCCGCCGCTCTCGTCGGCGGTCTCATGGCGGGCAACGAGCTGAGCGGGCGGCATCTGTCCCCGGATGACCTTCTTCAGATGGCAGCCGAGATCGAAGGTCATCCCGACAACGTGACACCCGCGCTCTTTGGCGGAATGCGGATTGCGGTGTACTCGGAAGGGCGCGTCGTGAGCGCTCGGGTTCCCGTTCCAGACAGCCTTAGCGCCGTGCTGTACGTCCCCAGCGTCCCCATGCCCACCGAGCAGGCGCGCGGTCTGCTTGGGAGTGAGGTATCGAGGGCGGACGCGGTGTTCAACATCGGCAGATCGGCGCTGCTCGTAAGCGCAATGGCAACCGGCGACCTGACGCGCCTGCGTCTGGCGACCGAAGACCGTCTGCACCAGCCAGCGCGCCAGACGATCTTCTTCCCCATGAAGAACATAATCAGGGCAGCACTGGACGCGGGCGCGCTTGGCGCGTTCCTGTCCGGCGCGGGGTCGACGGTGCTTGCCCTCGCCAGCGAAAAGGAGTTCACCATCGGCTACGAGATGGCGGACGCCGCCGCCAAGTCCGGACTCGATGGCGACGTCCGCATCACACGGCCCACGGCGCGGGGGGCGCGCGTGGCGGGGTGAGATCGGCAGCTCGAATTTGACAACTGCCACTCCACCGCGCTAAACCATTACTGTGTTCGTCGCTGGGCAGAGTTCCGCAGGCAGGTTTTTCAGGATATGGCTCTGGTTGTTCAGAAGTACGGTGGAAGCTCGCTGGCAGATTCCAGCAAGATACGGAACGTTGCAGCGCGCATCGCCAGAGCGAAGGACTGCGGCAGCGGCGTAGTGGCAGTCGTCAGCGCGATGGGCGATACGACTGACGAGCTCATCGAGCTGGCGGAGGAGGTCTCCGACAGCCCGGATCTGCGCGAGCTGGACGTGCTGCTTTCGACCGGCGAGCTGCGCTCGTGCGCGCTGGTTGCCATGTGCCTGAAGTCGGCCGGCTATCATGCCGTCAGTCTCAGCGGGGCGCAGGCCGGTATCAAGACGGACGACCAGTTCGGAATGGCGAAGATCGCCGGACTGGACACCGAGAGAATCATGGCGGAGCTGGACGGCGGCAAGATAGTAGTCGTCGCCGGATTCCAGGGGATCACTCCGGGGATGGACATAACCACTCTGGGCAGGGGCGCATCCGACCTCACCGCGATAGCCTTGGCCGCCGGACTCGGCGCGAGGCGCTGCGAGGTCTATACAGACGTGGACGGCATCTACACCGCCGATCCCCGCCTCGTTCCCAGAGCTGCCAAGATGGACGAGATCGGATTCGAGGAGATGCTGGAGCTCGCCAGCTACGGCGCGAAGATGAACCCGCGCTCCATCGAGCTAGGCATGGTGTACGACACGCCGATAGTGGTCGCGTCCAGCTTTTCGGACGTTCCCGGCACACTCATTCACGGCGAGGCCGATATGAACCGAAACGTAGGCGAGATAAGAAATCGAGTGTCGGGCATAGCCAGCGATACGAACGTGGCAAAGATCACCGTGCAGGGCGTTAGAGACAGGCCGGGAATCGCGGCGAGCCTGTTCGAGCCGCTCGCGGACGTGGGGATAAGTGTGGACGTGATCGTGCAGAACGCCAGCGACGGGGGGACGACCGACCTGACGTTTACCGTCAAGCGGGACGACCTGCGAAGGGCGGAGTCCGTGGTGCGCCGCGTCTCCGAGGACCTCGGCGGGCGGGGGATAGTCAGCGCGCTCGACCTCGCCAAAGTGAGCATAGTAGGCACGGGAATTCAGGACGCTCCCGGGTACGCAAGTACGATGTTCCGCGCGCTCGCGGACGAGGGAATCAACATCGAGATGATAACCACGTCCGAGATACGAATAACCTGCATCGTCTCCGCGCGACAGGTCGGCGAGGCGTCCCGCGCGCTGCACACCGCGTTCGATCTGGACGCGCCATCGTAGGCGACCGCGCAAGATTACCGGAGGAACGACCCCAAAACCGCTTGCGCGCATCGTCGAGTTCATTGCATGTTCGGTTTGTCATTGCGCTCAGGGCGCGCGATGGCAAATCAGGCGATGCGGCAGGCAGGCAGGCGAGGCGGCAGGATCGAGTGGACACGACCGGGAACCCCCATCTCTCCGTAATCATCCCCGCGTTCAACGAGTCCTCGCGCATCGTCCCGACTCTGGAAGAGGTGGTCGCATACCTGAATGCTCAGGAGTACGGATGGGAGGTCTTGGTCGTAGATGACGGGAGCGAGGACGGCACAGCCGATCTCGTCAGCGGCTGGAGCGCAGGCAGAGAGGGCGTCCGCGTGATTCGCAGAGACCACTTCGGCAAGGGCTGGGCAGTCAGGGCAGGAATGCTGGAGGCGAAGGGCGCGTACAGGTTCATGTGCGATGCCGACTTGGCAACGCCGATCGGATGGCTCGACCTCTTTCTGGAGAGGATGGAGGCGGGGAACGACATCGTAATCGGCTCGCGCGACGCGGAGGGGTCTAGGAGATTCGACGAGCCGATCCACCGGCGCGTAATGGGGAGGGTCTTCAATCGAGTAGTGCGCCTGATTGCGGTCAGCGGCTTTCAGGATACGCAGTGCGGCTTCAAGTGCTTCAGGGGCGAGGCAGCCTCTGAGCTGTTCGGCCTTCAGCGCGCCAGAGGGATGGGGTTCGACGTCGAAATCCTGTATCTGGCAGTAAAGAGGGGCTTTAGGGTATCGGAGCTGCCGGTGGACTGGCGACACCAAGCCATCAGCAAGGTGAGGCTCGGAGCGGATACGCTGGATATGGTAAAAGACACGGTTCTGGTGAGGGCCAGAGACGTTCTGGGGATGTATCGGTGACGGTCTCGGGCAGAGTGGCTGTGGTCGTGCCAACCTACAACGAGGCGGGCAACCTGCCGGAGCTTGCAAGCCGCCTGTTCGCGCTGGACGTGGGCGATCTGCGGCTGTACGTAGTGGACGACAGCTCGCCGGACGGCAGCGCGCAGGTGGCGGCTCGTCTGTCGGAACAGTACGGCGGGAGGATAGAGGTCATATCCAGAGACGGAAAGCTGGGGCTTGGAACGGCATACGTTGCGGGCTTTGCGCGCGCGCTGGAGAGGAGGCCGGACTTCGTCGTCCAGATGGACGCCGATCTCTCCCACGCCCCCGAGCAGACGCCCGAGATGCTGAGAAAGCTGGACGCCGCCCACGTGGTGGTCGGCTCACGCTACACAGCGAAGGGCGATGTGGACCCGGGCTGGAGCCTGAAGCGCAAGTTCCTTAGCTCGTTTGGCAACTCCTCGATCAGGTTCGTCACCGGGCTGAGGGTGCGAGATGCCACGTCCGGGTTCAAGGCGTACAGGGCGGACGCGCTCCGCTCCCTAGACATGTCAGCGTGCCGCTGCAAGGGCTTCGGCTTTCAGTCCGAGATCGCGTACCTGTGCCAAGCTGGTGGGTACGATGTGATCGAGCATCCGATCACGTTCATGGACAGGACTAGGGGGGAATCGAAGATGTCCATTCGCATTGTGGCGGAGGCGATCTGGAAGCTGACTCTGCTAAGGTTCAGGAGTTTTTGAGACGATGTAATCGGACTTGCCGCGATTTCGAGTATCGACTACCATTCCGTATCCTCCAAAGGAGGCGGCCGCAAATGAATGCGCGTATGTTGGAAGACAGGGAAAAGATCAGGAAGGACAGGGCGAAGAGAGCCGTAGCGCTGGCAATGAAGGGCAGGTGGGAGGAGGCGGCGACCATCAATCGGGCGATCGTGAGCGAGTTCACGAACGACGTAGAGGCGTACAACCGCTTGGGCAAGGCGCTGAGCGAGCTTGGGCGCAACAGGGATGCCAGGGCGGCCTTTCAGTCCGTGCTGAGCCGCTCGCCCAACAACGCCATAGCCAAGAAGAATCTCCAAAGGCTCACGAAGCTCGGTGATGACGAGACGCCGAGGGTGGCTAGGCGCGCCAGCCGCAGAGTCCAATTCCTGGAAGAGAGCGGAAAGGCGGGGGTGACCACGCTGACCAAGCTCTCGCATCCGAACGTCTTGCGGAAGCTCACTCCCGGCGACATCGTTCGGCTGGAGACGAGCGGCGCGGGTCTGATGGTGACCGACGAATTCGGGACGTACATCGGGCAGGTCGAGCCGCGAATCGGGACTCGTATCGCACGGCTCATGAAGGGCGGCAACCACTACGAGGCAACCGTGACCAGCGCGGAGGACAGGGAGCTGGTAATCATCATTCGAGAGACGTACAAGAGTCCATCGCAGTCGCGGGTCGTCTCGTTCCCATCGCGGGGCGGAGCAAGCCACAGGGTCTATGTGCCGAGCGCAGTCATGGGGCAAGACGTGGGGGAGGACGAAGGCGATCTGCTCGTCATGGAGGCCGTGACCGTCAAGGACTGGTCGAACGACGACACCGAGCCGGGAGACGACGAAGCGTTCAGCCCCGTCATCCACCGCATAATCAACTCGCCCGGCGACGACGCGGAGGGACTGGGGGAGGACTACTGACGAGGGGGCGGCTGCTGCTCATCCACAAGGGCATCCACAAGGGGGCGTGGACGGTAGTACAGCCCCCAGCGCTGCATGAGGTCGTGGACGCGCTCGTCCTCCAGCTCCATCAGCTGTCTGAAGAAGCCTGCCATCGCGTGGGCGTGCAGCAGCTCCTCAGAGCAGACCCAGCTCGACTCCGCCGGCACCACGTACAGCAAGCCGTTCTGATGCTCGCACTCCAGCTCTACGCGCTTGCCGCCCTGGTCTGTCTTGATCTTCAGTCCAAATTCGCCCACCGGCTCACCTCGCTCGGTCTTGTGTGGAGAACTCCGCCGCGCCAATTATAGCAGTGGGCATTCGGGCGCGCTCTCGTCGGGCGGCGCTCGGAGCATGGCGATTCTCGAACTGCATCCAGGCTGGCGCGCCTGCGAAGTCGCCATGCGCGATTTTGAGGCTGACACTCGGGGCGTATCATGGTATGATAAGGTGTACACATGGGGACGCGCGGGTTCGACAGGGGATGTATTCGCGGGATCGCAAGCCGAGGCGCCATCGACCTCGTTAATCAGGTGGCACAAAAGTAACTGACGACAAGCAGTTCGCTCTAGCCGCTTAGCGCGGCTTGCGTCTCCCGGCCCCTTACCCCGAGGGGGACGGACGAGGCGACGTAATTCGGGGCGCTGTCTCGGTGACGCCGATGCCCGGGACTCAAGACCATCGGCTAGCTTCGAGCGCGCGCTCCGCCGGCGCGGACGCGCCGAAGTGACTCCAAGCGTCGGCTAAGCTTGTAGAAATCTCAGTCGGAGAGTCTTCTGGACGGGGAGTTCGACCCTCCCCCGTCTCCACCACGAAATCGAAGCGGCGGCGCCCGAGTGGGCGCCGTTCGTTTTTCTCGACCACCGCTGGGATTGGCGCCAAAAAGGACTCTCCGACAGAAGGCCGATTACTTCCCGTTTGTCCAGATGCACGTAGATCGCCTGCAACATGGATCGGAGAAGGTGGTTCCGACTTCCCATCGACGCGCTGTTCCAGAGGATCCCGAAGTCGCTGAGTATCCTGCCAGCTTCCACCGCATCCTCGAACTCCGGGCGTATATATACGACGGAATGGATCACGGTCGATGTGCGGTTGCTGGAGCTGGAGATACTGATGCTTGGAGAGCTGGCCCAACGCTGCTCCGGAGACCCAGCCGATACGGGGCTTTCGGCGCACCGATCGGGTGGCGTGGCACTGTACACGCTCGAAGGGAGCAGTCGAAGCGGCGCAGGACGCAGGATACGGCGCTGGCGCTGAGCGTGCTCACACTGGGCCTGTGGTCGTGGCTGTCTCGACAGACTTCACAACTGTGACCATAGGAAAAGGCACCTGCTCACGCTCGGATGTCATCCAAGAACTCCGATGCTGGGCTGACGCCAGTAACCAGCAGATGATCTCGTGCTCGGGTGCAGGCTACGTACAGGAGATGTCGCTCTGTGTTGTAAACATCTTCGAGGTCCGAGTCGTCGGTGACCGACTCGATCCGTTCCTGAAGCGGGATGGCTTCGTCGTCGCACGCCATAACAGCGACGGCTCGGAATTCCAACCCTTTCGCGAGGTGCATCGTACTGACCGAGACATGACCCTCGGTCGGTTGGACGTTATCGTCGAGGATAGTGAGCGATAGTCTCGCACGCTCGACGGCGTTCGCTGCCCTACCAATCTGGTCGTTGGACCTGACGAATACGCTGATCTCATGAGGCTCCAAATTTCTGCCCAGCAGCTCGTTCAGCCAAGCGGCGACGGTCTGCGCCTCGGCTTCGTCGGAGTTGGCGACCACTATTCGCGGTTCAGCCCCGTTGAATACGGATATCGTGCCTGTACGACCCTCCCTGTTTCCGTCGACATCGTAGATGTCCGGTCCTAGCAGCAGGTCGGAGCGCATCCTGATCTGGTGCGAGGTGCGATAGTTGATCTTGAGGGTGCGTGAGCGCCCACGAATCTCGACACCGAGCGCCTGCCAGGAGAACGGCTGCTGAAAGATGCGCTGACCCAGGTCACCAGCGAAGAACAGTCCATCCGGGCGTCCTGCACCCAGCGCTGCCAAGAATCGCAGTTGGGAAACGCCGATGTCCTGCGCCTCGTCTACGATGACGAAGTCGAAAGGAGACTTCTGCGTCTCGCTGAGCCTGGCCGCGATCTGGGCGAGCATTTCGGAGTGTGTGATCAGGTTCTGCTTTCTGAGTCCTGAGCGCACCTGCTCGAATATCGACCAGAGCGCACGGCGTTGGTTTTCGGGCAGCCTGCGCCTGCGACCGAGGCGCAGGACATCACGATACATTTCCCAGCTATCCAGCTGCCAGGCATCGACGACCTGCTCCCACTCCGCCAGCATGAATTGCCGAGAGAGCAGATTATCTTCCACCTCTCCAGCAGCCTCAGCAATCAACCTGCCGATATCATCCCTAGCGGCGAAGGTGGGAACGCCGAGATTCAGCTCGTACAGTCTCCGACCAATGTCAGCGACAGCGTAGACTTCCACCTGTTCGCTGAGTCGAGGCTCTGAGCCGAGCAGAATGCGCAGCCGGTCGCGCAGGGCGTTAGCCAGCGTCTCCGAGAACGTCGTTAGCAACACCCTAGCGTCGGGGTTCTCACGGGCGAGATGTACCGCTCGGTGGAGTGCGACGATGGTCTTCCCGGTGCCGGCCGATCCCGAGACCCTTGCAGGGCCGGTATAGTCCCGCTCGACAATCTCCCGCTGGGCGGGATGAAGGAAGACAGCCCACTTCTCCCAAGGGTAGTCGAGGGCACGCTGTAGCTCTGCGACATCGTTCATGACACGGAAGCGACGTTGGGCATCAGGATGTTCGAATGCGTCCGCGCCAATAGTAACCCGACGTGCTGCCTGCGGCGTTCCGCCCACGGCCAACTCCAGCAGAGCCTCCACCGCCTCGCCCGGCAGATGTTCGGCCAGGTTCAGCAGGGAATCTTCGTTGGCGTCGCGCACATCTCCCAGCCATTCAGTCGGAACGCCATAGCCAAGCAGAACGTCATCGGAGACGCTAGCGAACAGTATCGGCTTTGGCGGCGTCTCCTGTACAGCTTCGACATACACGGGAACAGTGACTTCGCGAATTGTCTCCCTCACCTCCACCAACTGCGCGGCGCCGGTCTTTGGGTGAGTCTCCAGCCTGCGCCGCTCCGCCCATTGATAGGCGTTGTTGTGATGGTCAACGTAGCAGAGCAGCAGGTTACTACCGGACTGGTGAATGATTATCCGAATATCGCGGCTGACCCGGACGGAGCGGAAGTTGGGATCTTTAGGACGCTGGAGTCTCTCGAAGTTAAGGCCGGGTTGGGCGGGATTCAGCTGGATGTCGAATGCGGTCGTCTTGACGGCCTTCTGCTCGTCATTGGTCAGCCTCGCAAGGCTGTCAGTGAACGTGTCTGCAATGCGGAACTGCACTTCATTCCTCAGACGAGTCGAGTTGGAACGTCACCTTGACATACTTGGCTCCCTCATCCTGCACTATATCGGGCTCGGTCCCATTGAACTCGCGCATCGCTCTGCGCATTATAGGCCAGCCTCTGCCCCGCTGCTCCATGAACCCCTTGACGAGCATGTAGTTCGCCATCAGCTCGTTCCGTGATCGAGGGTTGGCGCCGGCGCGAACGCTCTCCACACTCATGTGGTTGGGCAGCGTGCCCGGGCTGCTCACGTCGACACGTTGGGAGAAGACCTCCAGAAGCACCTTCGAGCCGGTGAGCGCATAGTCCCGATGCACAACGGCGTTGACCAACGCTTCCCGAAGCGCCGCTTCAGGCAGCAGAGGACGATCCTCCCGTACCAGACCTCGATATGACTCAGCCCGTCCCAAGCCTGAGACCCACCCGGCCGATCGTCGTACTTGTTCATCGAGGGTTCCCTTCCCGTCGGCGACCTGCAGGACCCGCGAAGATCGGTCGTCGCCCTCGTAGGCGACACACTCTACCCAGAAGTTGTGTGTTTGCGGGTAGCGTTGCGGGTACCTGCCAAATGCGAGTACACCGTACAGCGTCGGGTGCAGTGTGCCTCCAAGCTCTGCCAGTACACGGCGGTTGCGGAGATCATCCTCACTGTCAGGTTGGGGGCCTTCCTCAGTCTCGAAGCCGAGCGTGTGAAGATACGAATGGAAAATCTCAAGATCAATATGCCCCGGCGTCGCAGCCTGAATCAAGCGTTCCTCAGTCAGAATGTATCCGAATGCGTTGTAGAGTTCCTGAAGCTCGGTTGGCGATGGCTCTACGCTGCTGCGTTCGCGGCGAACCCACACGCGACCGCCGCAACGCAACGGTTCGAATCCACGCTGACGAGGGACTTCGATCCAGTGTACCCAGCCGTTCAGGTCCTCGTGTCGCCCCAGACGAGCGGATATTGGAGAACTGCATCCCGTTTGTAGAAACGACGTCAAGCGCTCCTGAACACTCTCGGCACCCTCCCTGACGCCTATGATTTGCTGAGAGTCATCGACGCCCAAGATTATGATGCCGCCCTGGGAGTTTGCGAAGGCACAAATTGCCCTGCCGATCGCCGATAAGTCAAGGCCGCGTTTGAATTCAGTTTCCCTGCTTTCGCCTGCTTCAACACGCTCGAGAATATCCAGCCACTCCATCTCAAGAGAACCTCAGAATCCGTACTTCATCTGGCGCAGACGAAACGCTTCGCCGCCGCCGTCAACGGTCCGAACAATGGCGTCGCGCACGTCCGGGTCTTCAATTGCCCCTGCAAGCTCGACGCGGCCCCGATTCGCGTTGGCCTCTAGCTGAATCACCAGATCGGCGTCTCCGTTGACAACGATATTCGCGTTGTGAGTCGCCACGATGATCTGCCTGTGTCCCTTGAGCCGTTTCAGCGCCGGAAGCATCGTCTCAAACAGGAATCTATTGTCCAGCTCGTCCTCGGGTTGATCTATCACCAGTGGGCGTTCGTCTTTTGTCTCCAACAGCAGTGAGAGCAGGAGATTCACACGCTGGCCGCCGGAGAGGTCGTCCAACGAACGATAACTGCCGTCGTCCACCTTGTGTTCCAGCGAGTAGAGGTCTCTGCATCGAATGGCAGCAATCTCATACTGCTTCAAGCGGCCAATCGACTCGCGAAATGTGTTCTGTACAGCTAGACTCATCCCGACATGATCCAACTGATCTGCTTTCAATTTTTCGAGCAACACTTGGGGTGTGGGACGATCCTCGTCTTTATCCTTCAGGTCATTCCACCATCGTGTGATACCTCTTTGGTTCAATCTCCTGAGAAATTGATCGAGAGGCTCGTAACCGCCATTATCAATCCGACGAGCCGCGATCCGTCCATCGAACTGTGAGTGAACCATCTCAATCACCCGGTCAAAGGCGCGTCTCTGTTCCTTCACCAAGCGCTTTCTGTCCGAGAGCAATTTCTCGAAAGAACCCTCCGCAGAGGCGAGCCTGTCTCGCACATCATTGAAGTTCGCCTCGTAGCTTTTCAGCAGTGATGCCTGAACGTTCAGCGCCTGAAGTTGACTGATTCTGGCTCCATCTAGCCCATGAGTCGCCAACTCTCGGTCGACCTCCACCCGAACGCCGCGCTCGTGCGATTCCAGGGCATCGACAATTGATCCTGTGACGGTATTCGCCGCGCCCAACTCGTCTTTCGCAAAACGTATGAAGTGGCGGATACGATCCCAGCGCGCGCGAAAGTCCGTTTCACGGTCAGCTACGCTCTTATCCCGGAGTACGTCTGCCAGGGAGTCATCGATCTCCGGCAGATCGACCGCCCCCAGGGAATCCAGCACACTGTCCAAGTCGCCCGCCAGTTCTATGGCAGCTTTTGCGGACTGCTGCCACCGTCGCAGATCGCTGGATATTCGGTTCAGTTTCTCGACGCCTGCATCCGAAAAAGCCGCGATCTCCTCGACTGCCTTCTGACTTCGCTCGAACGCCTGCTCGGAGTCGGCGAGCTTATCGCCAAGTTCCGCAAGGCGCTTGGCGGCTCCCTTCAGCTCCTCATCCAGCCCCCTCAAGCGCTTTTCTCGATCCTCTATGCCCTGCTTCTCTGACGCCACCAGCCGGGCGAGAATATCCTCCACGGACTCGGGGGTTTTCGCCAGCTGCTGCAATTCGTTCTGTGCATAGAACTCGGCAGGCCACTGCTCGTGAGGCGTCGCAGTCGTATCCTGGCCGGGGCAGTCGAGCTTGACTTCAGGCGATCCCGCGAGGAAACGGTGCCGTCCACGTTCCTCGACCCCTTTGAGGTCGGAGTTCTCCGGCAAAGGCGCTCCTACATACATACGCAGGCCGTCGAGTAACGTGCTCTTGCCAGTCATGCTGCCGCCTATGATGCAGGTAAGGTCAGGGCTAAGATCGAACCGGCTGCCGGGCTTGCCGCCGCTGCCGCCAAAGAACGAGGCTTCGCCGCTGACCGTGACGGACCTCAGCCAAGGGCGCTGGTTCATTGTCACGTCCGGAGGATTCGGAATTTCAGTCAATCCACCGTTCGCATCTCGTTCGTACCCAATACGTATCCGCGAGTCGCTGGCGATGAAGGCTTGACGCAGCGCCTCGATCCGCGGATTGGCGAGCTTGAGCCAAGTGTGGCGGTTTCCGATTTCGTCCACCGAGTAGGCATCGGTGCTATGGTAAAACGCCTGACGGTGTTCTTCCATTGTGTCCCGCAGCCAAGGCCGGTTCTTGACAGTATCCTCGACCAATTTTTGATCACCGAGTTCCAAGCCCGCGACTTCCCCGAACTGAAAGAGCCCCAACACCTGAGCCTTCTGCGCTCCGAACAGGCCTTTTTTTCCGTCGATATGCGGGGCGAGCGTGATGTAGCTCCACTGGAAGCCGCCATCCGAGTCCTTGGGACACTCCAAGTGAAGATTGCGAAGCTCCTCGAACGCTTCTTCCGCATCCCTGCTGGATATTCGAAGCTCGTTGCCGTCAGCAGGCCAGGGCGACCTACCACCCATAACCAGATCGAACGCTTTCAGGTAGTCGTCGCGGCCGATCTCGGGATCGAACAGGAACAGCAGGTGCAACCCGCTCTGGCCTTCCTTCAACGATGGCTCGAAGCCTGGGAACACGGCGTATATCTTTTCCCTGAATGGGATGCCGTCGTCATCGCAACCGCTGTTCCATTCCTCCACGATCCGCCAGACAGCGCTGGTATCTGCGTCAGCTGCGATACGGGGCGAGTGGGGCGTGATGCCAAGCACTCGCACGCCGTGTTCTACAGCACTCTGCAGGAATCGCCGGGCGTAGTCTGAAATAGTCTTCGGCGACTGTGGAGGCCCGTTGATACCTGCTGGCAACTTCGCCCTGCGTCCAGGATGATCGTCTATCGTGTGGATGTGCAGGTCGGCCTTGAACCACCGCGCGCCCGGCACCTCACGATGCCAGTTGTCAGCTTTTTGTCGTGTAAACGTCACCATGCAACCTCCAAGCCGGCAACGCCGCCCACCATGATGTTACACGACCGAGTTCGACTTAAGCTATCACACTCGAAACACCTTCATCACCTCGTCGCCGAGGTGGTTGATGACCTTGACTGCGATGCGGCCTGAATCGGGTTTGTCGAACGGGCGGGAGATGTCACTGTGCAGCGTGGCCCAGGCTTCGGCGTCGATCTCGGCCTTGAGCGTGGTCTTCAGAGACTTGTACGGATCGCTCGCGCCGAGGAAGTAGGCGTGGCGGACGAAGAACGCCTCCTCGTTGTAATCGGTGTCGATGAACCAGCAGGCGATGCCTTCCGGCCCGTCGCTGCGCACCTCACCGGTGTTGGGGTGGAACACGTCCACGCCGTTCACTCGTACCCTGATCTGCTTGTCGTCGGCGTCGAGGATGTCTATGTCCGGCTCTCCGAATATGACGAACAGGTTGCCCTTGCCTGTGTTCTTCAGGTCAGCGGCCATGTGGAGGTCGGCATTCATGCGCGCCTTGAGTACCGGGATGCGCCCCAGACGCTCGAACTCCGTCGTGTGGGCTTCGTAGTTGAAGGCGCAGGTTATCAGAACATCGAACCCGCTGTCGGCAGCCTCGCGCGCGGCCTCGACCAAGTCGGGGCGAGATACCGTGCCAAACTCCGGCCCCATGAATATGGCCGCGCGTTTCTCCGCGCCGTTCCCGCCATCGCTCTCAGTGTAGCGCCCCTCGGCGCAGACCAGGCGGCCCGGCCAAGGGGTGAGCGAGGTGAAGGTGATCCTGTCCTCCCTGTGCGCCTGCTGGATGCCGGAGGTCTTCAGGTTCTCCAGAATGATCTGGGCAAAGTCGATCGTCTCACCGTAGCCGTTCCTGATGTCGGAGATGTTCTCGACGAACTCGTCGTTCTCGTCCACTGTCAGCGCGCGGTGGGGGGAGATGCTCTCGACGGTGAATGGGCCTGCGACTCGCACCTTGCGCCTGTCCTCGTAGGGCTTGTCGTACAGATACTCGTAGTCGGCCTTCGCCGCTATGGATGCGTCAATCTCCTTCTGCCGCGCGATGCGATTTTTCCAGAAGGCGGTGTGCAGCGGCCCAGCATCCTGCGGCCAGTCTTCTGGAAAGTCTCTGGGAACTTCCCACTCTTCGAGTGTCTGCGGCTGACCACTGGCGACTGACAACTGGTCACGAATCGGCGCCAGCCGCTCCTCGAACTCCTCCCAGATAACGTCTATCTCTGCGTTGTTGGCGATGGCGCGGAGCGTGATGTGCGGCACGCGCTGATAGACGAAGCCCTGCCGAATATCGCCATAGGCCGGCTTCTCCGACGGCTCCCGCCGCTCCACCTTGGACTCTCTGATCTGCCCCTCTCGGCTGTCGGAAAGCAGATAGTACGGATAGCGCGCGCCCATGATGCGAGCGCGGGCAAGCGCGAGCGCAACGCGGGATGTGTCGACGGTTATCCAGCGGCGTCCCCACTGCTCGGCGACGTAGGCGGTGGTGCCGGATCCGCAGGTGGGGTCGAGAACGAGGTCGCCGGGGTCTGTGGTCATTAGGATGCAGCGTTGGATAACTCTGTGATTCGTTTGGACAACGTACATTTTGTCTGCCATAAACCCGCTACCTGTATCTCTCCAAGCAGCACCACGAGGAATCGCTGGAGAGTCGTCCAAGAAACGTTGGTAGGCGAGGTTGATTCCATTCGGCATCAAACGTCCCGCGTGATTTAGCCTCTGCATACCCTGCCGTGTCGTTGTCCAGCCCCTGCCACCACGCGGCTCAAACGATTGACCTTGACATTCTACGAGAAAGTGCATTGCCGAACCTACCCCGGCAGGACGGCCCTGACGCTGAGAAGTAGCGTCACCCTTCATAAACACTCGGTCCGATTTATTAAGCCTCCCGTCATATGGCCTTTCCAGACCATATGAGTCCAATACATAGCGATATCCAATCCCTCCTTCCTGCCCAGGAGTCTTTAAGCGAAACAGTTGATGGAACTTGGTGCACTCAGCATCCTTCGCATACCATAGTATGAAGTCGTTGTTCTGAGCCAATCGCACTGAAGTCTGTCCGGTTGTTGTTTCGAACGCAATTAGTGAGCAAAAGTTCTCATCCCCAAAAACCTCATCCATCACCGCTCGCACCCGATGAACATTCTCATCCCCAATTTGCACGAAGACCGAGCCGGATTCAGAAAGAATATCTCGCGCAACTGTCAGCCTGTCGCGCAGGTAGGTCAGGTAGGAGTGAATCCCGTCGCGCCAGGTGTCGCGGAATGCCTTCACCTGTTCCGGCTCGCGTGTGATGTGGGCGCGGTTGCCGTCCCTCACGTCTCGGCTGGTGGTTGACCACTGGAAGTTGGAGTTGAACTTGATGCCGTAGGGCGGGTCTATGTAGATGCACTGCACCTTGCCGCGCAGCCCCTCGCGCTCGGCAAGCGACGCCATCACGTGCAGGCTGTCGCCGAGTATCATGCGGTTCGACCAGTTGGCGTCGTGCTGGTAGAACTCGGTCTTGGCGTCCTCGGACGGCAGGCCGTTGAAGTCGGCGAACAGGTCCGCGAAGTCCTGTTGGCGGCCCTCTGTATCCGACTCGCGGCCGTTCTTGGACTGGCGCATCAGGTCATCCACCAGCGCCTTGGGATGGACACGCTCTTGGATGTACAGCGGCGGAGCGTTTACCACCAGATCGGACAAGTCCTGCTCATCCTTGCCGCGCCAAACGAGCTGTGGGTCTAGGTCGCGGTTCCGCCGCTCATATGCGACGCGAACGGGCGTCCGCTCCTCGTCTCTCATCAGCGGCTGGTGCTCGGCGCTGGGGAGGTTGGCGCGCGTGGCTTCCGCGTGGCTGATGGATCCAACGTACTTGGGCGTTCGTGTTCTCGCGCGTCGGGCCATTGGTTCAGTCCTCTCTGGCCGGAACATCGGTGAGCGCTGGGTGAACTTCAGTGACGCACTCGGCGATCATATCTCCGATCAGCGCTGCCTGCGGAGAGTCTGGAGATGGCAGCCCTTGGATTTCGCTGTGTGACGGGTCGGCTTCATAATGCCTCGGACTCGCATAGCGAACTACGTTAGAGTCGTCTGGGAGAGTGCCAGCCGTCACACATTCACCAGCGATGTGAGGGCGAAAGCGTGAATCTGCTTTCGGACCCCTCCCAGGGTGTCTATACCAGCCACTCTGGAAATGTCCTCGGAAGCTGGCCGACGCTTGAAGATCACGTACTCCGCCTTCTGATTGCCTAGGAACTGAATCCCGACGTGACTCGAGTCTTCGCCCTTCCATACGGCGCGTAGATTTCCGTTATCCAGCAGCGCCAGCCTAGCCCTATTCGAGTGCAGCGCTGAGTTGCGGACGAACGACCAGAAATCCATCTCCGAAGCTCGGTTGACCTGGATGCCGTCTTCTTCAGCATATCCGCGAAGCAACTTTATGCGGCGGATATACTCATGGCGTGTTTCACGTGCGCGCTCCTCAGGTTCCTTGCGGAACTCGGCTATGGGAGTTCTGAAGTGGGTGGCTACCGCTACTTCACTGATCGGTGGGTTCTCAAATGTGATGGTCACTTCGGTACTCGACTTTCGCATCCATCTCAATCGCTGAGTCCGCCATGGACTTCTCCCATCTCCTGACCACCCACCAGTCGCTCAGGCAGGCAACCTGTGCAACACGGCGAGTGACCCGAAAGGTACATTGTAACAAATGGGCGCGGATGTCAAGAGCAGCCATGTAGTCTATACTGCCCCAGCAAGCCTGTTGCGAACTTCCTGTCGATGTCTTCTGACATGTGGAGCGCCAGGCACACATTCGCTACTAGCCAATACCCCAATGTAGCAGCTAAGCGAATCGGTCGGCATTTCCCGGCTCGCCTTCTACTGACAGGACGCGATCAGACTGTCGAACTCGGACTCGATTGCATACACGTTCGTGAATTCCACGAATGCCCACCTGCCGTACTCGCGAAGGTTGTTCACGCCCGGTACCCAGTAGGTCTCCATCGTCGCCTTCTTCTCTTTGGCGTCCTCGCCACGATAGCCCTTGATTTCTACAATGATGTTCAGCGGGGCTTCACAGCCATCATCCACTTGGACGATGAAGTCCGGGATGTAGGTTCGAGCGTTCGAGCCATACCTGTATGGGACCTCAAGCCCAAGATTATGGTTCTTGACGTATGCGCAGACTCTGGGGTGCGCCTCGACCACACGACAGAATTCGGCTTCCCAGTCACTGTCCAGAATGACCCAGTTGATGTGACATCTGCGGGCGTCGGTCTCCCAGCGGGACTCTCTGGAAGTTGCGAAATTCACGTATGCCGTCGATCTCGTGGGGTTGAATGGATCGAGCATCGCCCTGACTGGACGCTCGTCGACGTGCGCGCGGGTGATGGCAGACGTAATCCGCTCACAGGCCATGTCAGCCAGCTCCTGATACATGAGCTGCGCCGGATAGGTTCCGCCCTCGCATACGAGGCATTGATCGAGCCACTGCCTGACGACTCTCTTCATTTTTCCGAACAGGGGCAGTCGAGTATCCTCGTTGGGATCGCGCCATTTCTTTTCCAAGAGGCGCTTGGTGAGGTGCATCAACAGAGTCGAGCGTCGGAGGTCGTTTGTGTGTATCAGACTGAGGTCAATACCTTCGCCAATGATGCCCTCGTTTCTGGTTACCGTTGGGCCAATCAGGTCTGGTGTCAGCTCGAGCGCCGAATCGGCGGTGAATTCCGCCGAAAGCTTCTCTTTCGGCAGCTCTACACGGTAGCCCGAGACCCGTGGGAAGCGGATTTCGAGGCGGTCGCGCTCTGGCCGCACCGCCTTGACCTGCACTGTCCGGCGAGGCGGCAGTGGCTGAACGACGACCGGCCTGGCCGTAAAGTCGAAGGGTACTCCCAGCACGTCGGCATACTCTGTGTCGAACAGACCGTCCTCGTTGAGATCATAGGACTGGCGTCGCAGTGCGCGTCCTATAACCTGTTCGCATAGCAGCTGAGTTCCAAATGCCCGAACACCGAGAATGTGGGTCACAGTGTTGGCATCCCAGCCCTCGGTCAGCATGGAAACTGATACAACGCACCGGATGCTCCCTCCAAGCCTGCCCTGCTTGCCAACGGTGTTCATAACCTCCCTCAGCAGGTCCGGGTCACTGATGTTGTCGGCCTGAGCGCGGTCGCCGGTGCGCTCGATTATCTCCCTTCGGAATCGCTCGATTTCGGCAGCAGCCATCTTGCGGAAATTCGTGTTCAGAGCCTCACCGGATTCGAGCTGCTCACTGTCTATCAGCAGTGTCCGGGGTACAGGATACCGGTTGCCATACTCGTCGAAGTTGCGAAACAGCGCCAGTCTTCCATTCTCGAGCGTGGACGAGCCGTCCTCATGCTCCCGTTCAAAGCCGGAGATGTAGTCATACACCAGCTTGGAGGTGGACGTGTTGTTACAGACCACGACAAAACATGGCGGCGCCGGAACCTCTGCCTGCTGCCACTGCCGGAAAGTCCTTTCGTAGTGTCCGTAAAGGGCTTCCAGCGCGGTCTGAAGCTCGACAGGGATGTCGAGAGGGTCCAGGCTCCGCGACTTGCCTCGACCAGACTTCGGCATACGGGTGCGGATATGCTCCCACAATGCGCGGAACTTCGGCATGTCACCGCCCGGGATGTTGTCGGCGACAGGCACGCGCGGCAGCTTGACGATGCCGCACTCGATGGCGTCCATGAGTGAGAAGTCGCACACTGTCCACGGGAACAGTGTGCCCTCGGCATAGCCTGAGCCGCGGAGGAAGAAGGGCGTCGCCGACAGATCAATCACCTGTCTAATGCCTATCTTTCGCTTGACCATCTCGAGTCCGGATATCCATACCCGCGCAGCCTCGCTATTCTTCTTTGCTTCGGTCCTGTCCTCGACAGGGACGCGGCCTTCGTCGTCATCATCGCCCTGCTTCTCCCGGTAGCAGTGGTGACCCTCGTCATTCAGAACGAGGATGTTTCGCATACCCATCAGGTCGGGTATGACCCGCTGCATCATCTGCCCCTCGGTCTCCAGTGTATTTACGGGGTTGCCCCGGCGACCCTGCAACAGCCGACGTCCCCCTGGAGACACTGCCATCCGGTCACGCAGCATGAATGCGTGGTAGTTGGTTATGACGATCTTCGCCCGTTCCAGATCTGCCAACATGTCGCCGGGGACCAGCTCCCGACTCGCGTAGTAGCTATCGGGGTCGTTGGGCAGGAGAACGCGCAGGCGGTCCTTGATCGTGATGCCAGGCGTGACCACGAGGAAGCCACGTGTGAAATGGCTGCTGCCCGGGTGTCGCACCGCGTTGATGGTCTGCCACGCAATGATCATAGCCATGACGGTGGTCTTGCCTGCGCCTGTGGCCAGTTTCAGCGCGCGGCGCAGCAGTTCGGGGTTAGCCTCTCTGCTGGCGCTGGCAAGGTGGTCGAGCAGCCGTCTTCCGGTCTGCCCGAATTTCGGCGCCACTTCAGTCAGCCAGATCAGAGTCTCGACCGCCTCCACCTGGCAGAAGAAGGGTCGAATTTCACTGAACCGGTGGCTCCGCCAATGCTGGAGCAGCCGGGCAGTCTCCGAGGTCACGCCCCAGTCGTTCGGGTTGGGAATCTCCCTCCAGCGGTCGACGTGCCTGCGGACTTCGTTCACGTATGCCGTTACATCGTACTGCTGGGCCTCGGAGGAGGGCGTATCACTGCCGAGCGCCAACCGCTGCTGGCCCTTTGGTATCCGACGCCTCCTGGGCTTCGGGATTGGCGTTACGAACTCCGCGCCGCGCCGTCCAGCGATTATCTGCTGCGTTGGCTGACCATCGGCGTCGAGCTCCCAGTACCGCGTTGGGTACTCGTAGGGTGAATTCAGGATCGGCTGTTCGAAGAATCGGTTCACCATGGTCGACCTCACAGATTGTTCATCATTAGCGCCTCCCAGTGAACAGTCGATATTGTTCAAGGGTTCGCGTAGATTGGCAACTCTAAGAGATCATAGTTTACCTCACCGGGATGGGTTCTCGGGCATCACGGCTTCGAGCCAACAACTCGACTGCTTGGCTTTGCATTCAATCAAGGGCTATCTCGGAATCGTCTCCTTGTCTCGGTCCAGGATGACGGCTCGCGCAAAGATGCAGGTGCAAAGGGGACTGTCCAATATACTTGGGTCATAGAATCCCCCACACCGACCTATACTTACTGTGTATGGGAGAGATGCTCCTGAACATCAAGCGTCGCTGGGAGGCAAAAATGAGTATCGCCAGGGAAATCCCGTCAGTGAACTTCCATCTCTGGGAACCCTGCAACATGGGGTGCAAGTTCTGTTTCGCTCGCTTTCTGGATGTGAAGGAGCAGATCCTTCCCAAGGGCCACATGAAGCAGGGGGATTGCGCGAAGGTCGTAGAGCTTTTGTCGGAAGCGTCCTTTGACAAGATCACATTTGCCGGTGGCGAACCCACATTGTGCCCCTGGCTGCCGGAGCTTATCCACATAGCGAAGAGCCGGGGCATGACCACTGCCATCGTCACCAACGGGACGAGAATCACCAATAAATGGCTGGACGAAGTCGAGGGGCATCTCGATTGGGCTGCCATCAGCATCGACACGGTTGACCAAGCGATACTGGCTCGAACGGGGCGGGCTACTCCCTCAGGTCCTCTGACTGAACAGGATTATCTGGGAATAATCGCGTTGATCAGACAGCGCGACATCCGCCTGAAGATAAACACGGTCGTCACGGCTGACACGTGGGAGGATGACCTTAGCGGATTCATCACAGTGGCCCAGCCCGAACGGTGGAAGATATTCCAGGTGCTCTCCGTGGCAGGTCAGAACGACGCGGACATTGGTCGCCACACCATCGACCAACGCCAATTCGAAGCATATGTGAGCCGAAACAAGGTGGTGGAGGATCGTGGAATAGTGGTGGTTCCAGAGAAAAACGACCTGATGCGTGGAAGCTACGTGATGGTCGACCCTGCCGGCCGCTTCTTCGATAATGTGCAGGGACGCCACAATTACAGCAGGCCAATCATCGAGGTGGGAGTAGCCGAAGCGCTGAAAGACATTGCAGTCGATCCCGATCTATTCCGTCAGCGAGGCGGTCTGTATGATTGGAGCAACCAGCCAAGCCCGGCGGAGACCATGCTCATGGAGGTGACCAGCGATGAGTGATTCCAAAGTAAAGCCCGTCCCCATGCTGTCCGTTTACAGTGGACAGATCATCGGAGCCGTCGTGGATGCGCTCGCCATCCATCATGACGTGCTGGATGACAGAACGGCCAGACGTTTCTTCGCAGGCCAGCCCGTCAACCAACACAGCCATACTAAAATACTCCTGGCGATTGGCGAGGTTCTGGTCGATAGGGGAATCGTGCCTGTGCCGCCCCTGTTCCGACAGCGGGACGTGTCCATGCCCATCATAGTCGCAGCGACAGTCGCTCGCGCAGCCCAGCGATGGGACCAACTGGTCTCCACGATGCAGAGTCGCTCCGGCAGAACGACCGACTCAGGCAAGGCCGTGGAGGGATTTCTTCGCATCGTGGTCGTCGATCTGGCAGTTAGGGCATTCGCTCTCATGCGGCTCGCTGGGCTAAAGCCAAGTGAGCCTGAAACGCCATTGTGGTCGCAGGAAAACGGCGGGGGCAAACTTCTCCGCGCTTTGACGCGGGGGGCCAATCTTACCCGCGACCAACTGGCCGCTCGTTTGGGAGTTTCCGCCACCTCGGTGGACAATTGGCTAGATGGGAACAATCGCCCCACACCCGAGAACATCTCCGTCATAGCCAAAGTTCTTGCGGGACGGACTGCGGGATCGAGACCGGAACAGCTGGAGCAGAACATTCGTCGACAGTTTGCCTTCGCGCACGTCGCCGACCTCGTGGCTCATCTTATCGGCAGAGAGCAGGTCATGGATCTGAGCGCGGCGCTCGTTCGATTCATCTGGCTGATGACAGAAGACGTCAACAGCATGGACCGCCCGCCACTCGAAGAGGCGGCCGGGGCGGAGATAGACGCCCTGCGACTGGGAACAGCCTATCTCCTGAGTCATAATCTCCTGCGAAACCTTGCCATCTTGGAAAAGGACCCAGGATGGAAGAGGGACATTCTCGCAGCGACGGTTGATTGGAGTGTTCCGTTCCAGTGGGCGGGTGGCCAGACGCTATCGCCCAAATCATCCGCAGGCTTGGCACAGGACATTCCGGTCGATTCATCTGATTCAGATGACGCTGAGGTCTTCTCCCGGCTTATGTCAACTATCGACAACATCAATTACCTGTCCGTACTGAGCGGGGGGCCGGCGGCCTTCTTTAGAATTCTCGATGATGGTATTGCACAACGCCGCGCCATCGTTCGTGACTTCCCGAACAGCGCGAGGGCGCACAACGAATTGGGTTCGTTCCTTGGCATGGTGGGCAAGCACATGGGGCGCAGGGACCTCGTGGACGAAGGTATCATCGAATGTCACATAGCCTCCGCTCTCCTTCCCACTTGGGACACTCCCGCTGTCGAGCCAGGAATTATGCTGGCCAACATTGGAGCATTTGACGAAGCCATTCGAGACCTCGCCCAGGCTGCCGAGCGCCTGCCCAGCCCAACCCCACATCTGCAATTTGCCACCGGATACGCCCTGATGGAGCTGTCCGCTTTGGACGAAGCCCTAGAACAGTTCGAGATGGTGATTAAAGCCAGGCCGGACTATGCAACAGCTCATCTCCACGCCGCGCACTGCGCCTTTATGCTGACTGATAAACAGAAGGGAGTCCGTTATGCCAAAACTGCCCGGCGGCTTGGAGAACCAGGCGCATTCATCGCTTGGCGGGAAGGCAAATACCCTTCCCCCAAGAGAAAGCGGCGGGCGCGTCAGAGGCGCTGAACAGACCTGATGGCCTGCCACACAACTGGCTATTGCGAACGGAATCATCCGCGGCATCGGGTCGTTCACATGTTATCCGGCCAATCCTCTGGTGGAGACTCTCACGTACCAATCGAGTATCGAAGAGGGTGCGCCTATACCTCGAAGCGTGCGCAACTGATGGCTACTACTGGTGTAATTGAGGTGACCATGATATTCTCTCATCCTAGCGACTTCATCCGAGTGTAGATCGCCGAGGAGCCGGGCTTGAGTGTGGCGAAGACTGCCGAGATTCTGTGCATCCGGCCAGCCATGCTCTCTGAGCTGTCTGGCGGCAGAGGAGTTCGCCAATGCCCACGGTGAGCGGTCAGTACGGACCTGGGCAAGATGAGACATGAGCAGGAATAGCAGCCAGGACCTGATCCACGAGCTGCGCAGCCGGTTTCCGATATTCGATCGTGTCGCCGGACGGTTCGGTGAAGATTCGCCAGAAGAGCGAATTCCATGGTTCTTCGCCCTCCTGCTCGCCGCTGCCATGAATGGTGAACCGGGGGCGTGTTGCTTCGTTCTGGACAAGACCCAGGGTACGACCGCAGTCGCAGCCGTACTTCTGGCGCTCGCACGACTCCAAGAAGATTTCCCTCAGCTTGCAGAGAGCTACGCACGGACAGCGCTGGACAAAGGACAGCGTGTCAGGGTAAAGCCGAGCGACTTCGTTTACGAATATGAAGGCATCTGGGACGAACATCCCGGTCAGTTCAGGCTGAAGGTACTGGACAAAACGGATCGGCGTAGTTTTCTAACGTCCGAGGTGCTGAGGCTCGAACCCACGACCCGCAAACGACCAAAGGGAACGCTCGCTTCCAAGCTGGGTGTCTTCGACCGCAGCAGTCTCGATGATCTACTCGACATCACGACATATGGGAACATCAGTATGATTCGGAATGTCGTACTGCTGTATATGGCACAAGCGCGCTTCGCAAAGATCGCGGGCGCTGTCTCCCTAGCGCCAGCTCATTCAAGTCACTTCGACCCACTCTCAGCCTTTCTGTCCTGGGGAACCCTCGGACATGGGGGCGAGATGATGGCGGGTGATGCGTACCAGGTGATTGGAGAGCCGCTGATAGCTGTCACGAGGGTGCCTCAAGATCTGGCGAATACAGCTGCATCTGCACGTGAGGAGTCCAAGATTGTCCTCGTTGACGGGGCTCGCGGCATAGCCAGAGACCTTCAGGCGTTCGACGATATTGCGGAGCGTCAGAGAGTCGTGATACTGGCGTCACCTGACGAAACCGAGGAGATCGGTTTCCTGCGAGATCGAGATTGCCCGATCTGGTACATGTCGGCAGGCGAGATTCTGATGGGAGAGGATCTACCCAGCGAGCGTTCTCGGTCTAGCCTCGTTGGACGAACGATTAGGGCGTCAGTCGTGAGAGGACAGTGCAGAGTAACTGCCGTTGACTGCAACAGTCATGAACTCGAGGCAGTGGCGTCAACCTTGGAAGGAGTGGCAAACGCGATCAACGGAACCGAGGAACGATCCGAGGTCGATGACATATTGGCACGACTCTACGGCATCCTGTTGGAGATCAGCGAATGTTGCCTTGGAGTTGGAGAAGAGACCAGACTCAACCTGCGAGAGGCTCAAGATAGCTTGGATCGGAACCAAAGGTGGTTGGATCCCGATATCGTCACTCAACTTCAGAACACAATCGACCAGTTAGAGAGCGCTCTGGCCAGTGGGGGCAGCTACGGGGAAAAGTCCGAAGCCCTACTGACCCTGCTCACTGAATCCGATGGACGGTGGGCTGTGGCTGCAAGGTCGCCTCGAACTTCTGAGTGGCTTCGGGATGGGCTGAGTAATCTTGGAGCCGACATGCCTGTCATTCCTGTGCGGTCGATCCCACCAGAGGATGAGTATGATGGCATTATCGTACCTGCTTGGCCCAACGGCAGCCGATTCACCCGCCTGAAGAACTTAGCAGTTACGCAGGATATCCGGGTTCTGGCTTATCCCTTCGAGCGCAGATGGTTGTTGAGTCACCAAACCCGGGAACGCTCTAATGCGGAGTCCAACCGAATGGAGGTGGAGGAACGAGCCGCGATTCTTGGAGTTGAATCCAGTCTGCTCCCTGCGATGAAGATGCAGCAGCCACATATGCCATCAGATGGAGCATCGTCTGATCCGCCCATGCTCAAATTCGAGGACAGGGTCTCTCGGCGACGCTCGAAGCGCCCATCTCCAGCAGGCATAGGAGACGATACCCGGCGGGCGCGGCTGGTTGAATTCTATGGAGGGCGCTACGCTCTTCTCACAGAGTGGTCTCAGCTGCACGTGCTGAACGAACTCATAGACAGCAGACCCGGAGCCAGCGGGCGACTGCGAACTGTGGCAGCCTCCGACCTATCGCACGACGACTTCGTACTGTTCAGAGCAGGCGGAGACAAGGAATTCATTCGCTTGCTGGCGGAAGACGAGCTCGGAACTGAGGAATACGGAAGAATACGGTCGATTGCTGAACTGTGGAAATCGTCGCTCCGTCGTCTTGGCGGCGCTCCTGCTACGGTCCAAAGACGTTTGGAAAAGCATGGGCTGTGCCGAACACTCCCAACGATTGCAGGCTGGATGGGGAACCCCGACCGCATCGGACCTGGCTACGACAGTGACATCGAAGCCATTGCCAGAGCTGCAAATGACGCAGAACTCCTTGCAGGATTGGACACTGTCAGGGAAGCCATCTCCAGGATTCGTGGGGCTCACATAGTGGCGGGGAGTCGTCTGACCCAGCTTATCCTTGGTGAGGTACGTGGCCGCTTGGGTCAACTGGATGATCAGCCCATACTGCTCGACCTCGGATACGGGCAGGCGTGGATCGTCCAAGTCGAGTCCGTGGACACACATCAGCAAGAGTACCCAGCAGACCAGACCAATCGGCTGCTGGGGAGCGATGACTCCGTATTCTGATGGGTGATGAATTATGGCGAAGATGATACCTACGCGCATTGACGACGCTGTGTCGAGCTCAGCGGAGAGACGTGCCTTAGCCCTAAAAGGAGCTTCGGAATTGAACGAAACTCTTGCAGCACGTGATTTCATCTTGGATTTTCTGCGCAAGGAACTCGTGGGACCATCGCCTCTTCCTCTCAATGTGCAGCCCGACGAAGAGGAGATACTCCGACCACAGGACCCGCCCAGGCAGCGGTATGGCGCTGGCGTTCTGTTCCCGGTGAGGTCTCAGGTTCCCAGCCAAGATGAGACCGCCGCCGATGAGGGAGGCAACGCCGAGGCCGAATCTCCTGAATCCGCAGGGATACTGGAAAACTCGAATGACACGGATTCATATGGAGGGAGCGACAGCACACCTGAAACGGACCTGGAAGTCAACCTTGCAAACCAGTACCTGCCAAGTGCGATGGGACTCTCTATATTGGTGGAAGTCCCCGACCAGCTGCGGGTCGATGTGTCTGCCGCGATGTACAGGCAGGAAGATGCCCAGCAGTCAGACGATATCCGATCAGGTCGTAAACCCTGGCTCCGACAGCCGGTCAACCGAACCATTGAGTTCCAGGCATCGGAACTGCTCGGGAACAGGAACAGGTCATTGGAGAAGCCCGTCGTAGAAGAAGTGGATGGCAAAACCGCTCTCGCCCTTCATGTAATCAGTCGCCCATCTGATCGGTCGGACAGAGCCAGGCTCATAACATTCACTCTCGTCAACCGTTTGCAGTCTGAGAACCGAGCGCCCCGCAATACGGACTGCTTCTTCCAGTGCGGGTTTGGCGTCTCTGATGCTGATGAACGGGAATGCTTTCTCAGCTATCCAGAGCGTCCCACTAACACGGGTGACGAGGAGGAGTTGTCTCTTCAGCTTCTTCACCTCCACAGGCAGACATTTGCAGTCGGGCATGGCTGCGCTGCTGAGTGGGATGAGCCAACCGATGGACGTACAGCCTTGGTTCGGACCGAAGTGCTTCCAACATACGAAGTCAAGCCTGTACTGCCCACCGAGCTTGAGGGACTCGACCTGAGCATGAATATGCTTGCCCATGGCGGTATCGAGGATGTGCTGAGCCTATGCAGCAGGCTGGCAGATGCGTATGAGGCATGGATCGACGAACAGGAGCGCGAGGTTGCGGGTCGGTCGGACCTGACCCCGAAACTAGCGAAGACTGCGCATCGGCATCTGGGCAACTGCCGCAAGTGTCTCAGGCGCGTGCGAGATGGTATTGGACTCATCGGGCAGAACTCCGAAGTGGCTCTGGCCTTCAGATTGATGAACGAAGCCATGCTGATGCAGCAGATCCACTATGAGATTGCATCGCAGAACTCCCGCGCTTGGGTGAACAGATCGGGGCGGCTGGAGTTGAATACCAGCTTTCAGAGACCCTCGTATGATGATTCCACAAGCAAATGGTATCCCTTCCAACTTGCATTCATCCTGATGAATCTCAGGGCGCTATCCGATCCTCACTGCGAAGAACGCGAGATCGTGGATGTGATATGGTTTCCCACCGGCGGAGGCAAGACTGAGGCGTATCTAGGGCTGTCGGCCTTCACCATGTTTCTCCGACGGCTGCGCAATCCCGACCATGCGGGAACAAGCATTCTCATGCGCTACACACTCAGGCTGCTGACCACACAGCAGTTTCAGCGCGCGGCGTCTCTGATCTGCGCGTGTGAGGTTATCCGACGCCGCGAGAATGCCAGACTGGGTTCAGAGCCATTCTCAATTGGATTGTGGGTGGGCGGGGAGGTCACGCCCAATAACGAACAGAATGCAATCATCACACTACGGCAGCTCCAACGGAATGAGGGAACCAACAAATTCATCCTGCTCAGCTGCCCATGGTGCGGCGCGGCAATGGGGCCGCAGAAGGTGGGGCGGAGAACGGGAGTCAAGGGATACCGCATTCTGGCCAGTCCCCAAAGGGTCAGACACATCTGCGAGGATCGAGACTGCGATTTCAGCTCCGGTGCGGGGTTGCCGGTAGCTGTCATAGATGATCACATCTACGCATCACCTCCCACCCTGTTGATAGGCACTGTGGACAAATTCGCCATGCTCGCCTTTCGACCGGAAGCCAGAAGGATCTTTGGGATAGACACAGCGTATCCTCCTCCGGAATTGATCGTCCAAGACGAGCTGCACCTTATCTCTGGCCCCCTCGGTTCTATGGTTGGTCACTACGAAACAGCGATTGACGCACTGTGTACGAACGAGCAGGCTGAATCAAGAGTTCGCGCAAAGGTGATCGCATCGACCGCAACCATTTCCAGGGCCGACAGCCAAGTGAAGGCGCTCTACGGCAGATCTGCCTTTCTATTCCCTCCCCAAGTTCTGAGGGCTGGGGACTCTTTCTTTGCCAAGGAACGCGAAGACGAAGAAGGGCGGAGATACGTTGGCGTGTTCGCAAGCGCGCTGCCTTCACATGTGACCTCGCAGATTCGGACTATGGGAGCGCTGCTCCAGGCGCCCAAGCTATTCAATGCCGCCAAGCCCGATTCGATCGATCCCTACTGGACCATGATGGGTTACTTCAACAGCCTGCGTGAACTCGGTCACGCGGCGACGCTTATTCGGGCAGACATCCGAGAATATCTGAATGCCATGTGGGACAGGCTCGGCCTGCGCCTCGAGGCTACGCGGAAAGCTGCGACAGATCAGCGGAGGTTCATCAACAGGGATGTAGAGTTGACCAGTCGAGTTCAGAGTAACAACATCCCGCCAATCCTCCAGCAGCTGTTCACCCGATACAGTGGCCCTTCCAAAACTGAGGCGATTGATGTCTGCTTTGCGACCAACATGATTCAGGTCGGCCTCGACATTCCTCGACTGAGCCTAATGACCATCATCGGGCAGCCAAAGACAACTTCAGAGTACATACAGGCGTCCAGCAGGGTTGGCCGTCGTGTGGAGAGCCCCGGAATCGTAGTGACGAACTACAATCCCTCCAGATCCAGGGACCGGTCACACTATGAACACTTCCGATCATACCACCAGACCCTGTACCAGCACGTCGAGCCCACCAGTGTAACGCCATTTGCGGTTCCGGTTCGAGAACGAGCGCTGCACGCGCTCATAGTCATCCTATGTCGGTTCTGGGGCGGTTCCAGCCTTCGTGACAGACCCAATCAGCCTCCGGATGCTCAGCTCATACAGCGGGTCAAACGTACAATCCGGGAACGAGTCATGTCAGTCGATCCCGACGAGTGGCCAAAGACGGAGGCCCACGTGGACGAGATCATGCGGAAGTGGTCGAACGCGCCAAGATCAAAATACGGCGACTTCAGACCGCCAACTGAGGAATTGCCAATGATGTATCCAGCCGGTGGACAGGAACATCCCCACTGGCCCGAAACGCCATACCCAACGCCGAGTTCGATGCGGAATGTGGACGCGAGCTGTTCAGCACGGCCTCTGGTCAGCGGATACGCCAACACGTAGGTCGATTGAAAACCTGTTATCAAGCCCAACCAATGGGAGATGTGCAAGTACGATGCCAGCCCAAAAACCGATGAGGAGAGGCCAACTGATCAGCCCATTCGGGGTCGGCGCGCTCGTCGACTTCCCTGGTGATGAGTCCCTGATGACAGCCGGGCTCGATGAGTGGCCTTTTGCCCATGAGCCGTGTCCGAATGATTGGCTCGTCCAAGAGGAGCGTCTCCAAGCACGATTGAAGGTGAACCACTTCAGGCTTCCTCCAGACTTCAGGGAACAGGGGCAGGGAGTCCAACATGCGAATCAGCACATTCCCTTTGTGAGGTTTCCCAGATGGCTCTACTGCCCGAGGAGGGGAGTAATGGACGAGCTGCACCTCTTCAGCCCTCGCCGCAGATGCCCGTGTCGTTCGGACCTGGACTGCCACTCAATGCCTGAGAACAGACGTCCATGGATGATTCCCAGCCGATTCGTCGCGGCTTGTCCTAAAGGACACATCGAAGACTTTCCGTTCATGAGATGGGTTCACAGAGAGTCTGATTGGGACAGTCAGCACAGGCTGCGCCTATTGCCGGGTCGATCTTCTGCGAGCCTATCGGGAATCCGGATAGATTGCTGCTGCGGGAAGTCGGAAACAATGACTGGTACATTCAACCCCGAAGCGCTCCATGGAATCGGTCACGACTGCTCTGGGAACATGCCATGGGTTGGCGATATTGAGGGCAAGCCGGGACATTGCGGAGAGTACCTGAGGGTCGTGCAGCGAGGAGCATCGAACGTTTACTTTCCGCTGACGGCTTCATCCATCTACCTTCCCCTATGGGGAGAAGACTCTGAACGTGCTATCAACAAAATCCTCGATGAGACGAGTTCGTGGAACGCTCTCACGGCAGAACTGGATGACGGGAAATACATCCAAACAGTGAGGTGTGAGATACTCGCCACCATTCATCGCGTCGATCCTGAAGAGTTGCGCCAAGCTGCGCAGAGAAAGCTCGACGGGACCCGGGAAATCGCAGATACCCACCCTCGTTCTGAGGAGGAGTTCCGCAGGCAGGAGTACGAGGCTCTCAGGAGTGGGCGAGGTGGTGAGACTACCGACCTGATGGTGGAACTCCAAGATCCATCGGGATATGGGGCAAAGCTGGCGAGAGTTCTGAGCAGTATCGGTTTGGTGAGGAAACTACGCGAAACGAGGGTGTTGGTCGGTTTCTCGAGGCTTCTTCCAATTGAAGACCCGTCTTCACCGAACTTGCTTCCCATGTCTCAGAATGCGGATCTGGGTTGGCTTCCCGCAACGGTCGTTTATGGGGAGGGTATCTTCATCGAGTTCGACTACAGCAGCTTAGAAGCGTGGACCAAGAAGTGGCATTCGCACGTCAAAGTCAAAGAGCGTATTTCGTCGCTGAGCGAGCGCTACAACGAGCGTCGTAGTGAACGTGGGATGGGAATGGCCATGGTCACTGAGAAATATGTGCTGCTGCATACAATCGCCCACGCCCTGATTGGCCAGCTGAGCTTCGACTGTGGCTACGGCAGCGCAGCGCTGAGGGAGCGCATCTACTGCAACATGGAAGATCCTGACCGGCCGATGCAGGGTGTTCTGATATACACAGCTTCCGGTGATTCCGAGGGAACTCTCGGGGGACTTGTACGTCAGGGTGAGCCTGACCACCTGAAAGCTGTTTTCGAGCGGGCGATACATCGGGCGCGGTGGTGCTCCAGTGACCCCGTCTGCATCGAGAGTTCTGGACAGGGCACTGACAACGCCAACATCGCAGCTTGCCACGGATGCGTCCTGTTACCTGAGACTTCCTGCGAGACGGGAAATCGCCTTCTTGACCGGGGGCTACTGGTAGGTGTCCCCGATATGCCTGAAGTGGGATTCTTCGACGACGCTTCGATCAATGTCACCACTGCTTGAAGGTTGGGATCGTTGGGCTCCCCAGGTAATCTGAAAAAGGGATACAGGCTTCCGACTCGCCGAGGTACGCGGGTGGCCCCTGACGCCCATCCCCTATCTCCTGACCAAGGTGACCCCGATGCAATCCGGAGATGGCTGGATGGTCTCCCCAGACCCTGGGCTGTTGACCTGTTTGCGGGGGCAGGGGGATTGAGCCTCGGACTCGCACAGGGCGGATTCTCTGTAGTTGCCGCGGCGGACTCCGACCCGGTGGCAATGGAGACCCATGCGGCTAACATCCCCGGTCTCACCTGGGTCGGGGACCTGACTGATCCGAATGTATTCATCGAGCAACTGGACCGATGGGGAATCGAGAATATAGATCTCCTAGCCGGCGGCCCCCCGTGCCAACCGTTTTCCAGGGCTGGCACAGCCAAGATCGGCCATTTGGTAAAGTCGGGGAGCAGACCCGCGTATGACGAGAGAGCTGACCTGTGGCAGAGCTTCTTCGCCATCCTCGACCGTCTGACTCCTCGCGCCATGCTCTTCGAGAATGTTCCAGACTTCGCCCGAGCTCAGGGAGGCGCGATGCTCGTGTCGCTTGTGGACGAGTTGAAGAGGCGAGACTATAGGGTCCACGTCGAAGAGCTGAAAGCATGGCGCTACGGCGTTCCGCAGCATCGATCACGCCTTTTCGTGGTGGGTGTCGCCGACGGAATAGATTTCAGCTGGCCCAAGTCTTCCGATGAGCGTCCAACGGTCTGGCAGGCCATCGGCGATCTTCCCACAATCCCCGCCGACACGAGGGACGAGGCACAGCGCTATGAAGGCCAGCCCACTTCGTCACTTGCGAAGGCCCTGCGAAAGGGATTACAGGGCGAGGAACGCGGGTTGATTCGAGACCATATCACCAGAGGGGTGCGCACGGACGACGCTGTGATCTACGGTCATATGAAGCCGGGGGACACCTACTTAGACGTGCCTGAACATCTGAGGAGATACCGATCCGACATATTCAACGACAAGTACGTCCGCCTGTCATTCGAAGATGTTTCACGAACTATCACGGCTCACATTGCGAAAGACGGATACTGGTACATACACCCACGGGAGGATCGTACCCTGTCGATCCGTGAAGCCGCTCGAATCCAGACATTTCCAGATGGGTTCCGATTCGCGGGGCATCCGACAAATCGGTTCAAGCAGATCGGCAACGCGGTTCCGCCTCTGCTGGCTTCAGCCATAGCCACTGAGGTTCGCAGAGCGCTGAAAGGTGGTTCCACTCCCACGGTGATACGCGAGCGCCGCCCCGCTTACGGATCTTCTTTCCGGAGTGACCTGATTGGATGGTTCCATGCGCACGGGCGACAGTTCCCGTGGAGAGAAACGAACCTGAGCCCCTGGCAGTTCCTGATTGTGGAGATGTGTCTCCATAGGACGAGGGCCGATCAGGTGGCGCGCGTGATTCGAAAGCTGACAGATACTGGCGTTACTCCGGACTCGTTCCTTGCCAATGCGAGGATACTGGAACCATACTTATCGACGCTTGGACTCCGTTGGCGCTCAGCGAATCTGACCTCCGCTGCTGAATACATCCGAAGCAACCTGGACGGAAATGTCCCGGACAGCTGGCCAGAGTTGATGGCTATTCCCGGTGTGGGGAACTACATTGCCTCGGCGGTGCAGTGTTTCGCCTTCGGTCGCCACAGTGTGCTGATGGATACCAACACTCGCAGGATTGCGCACAGGGTATTGGGAACAGACTCAGATCAGCCGCTGTGGAGACTGAGGCTTCATCTGTGGGAGCTTGCTGGCGAGGAGGGTGCGAATGCGCAATGGAATCAGGCGCTCCTCGACCTTGGAGCGCTGGTCTGCAAGGCACGTTCGCCTGCGTGCGGCGAGTGTCCGGTACGCACTCACTGCGTCACCGGACAGATCGAAGGCAAGGCGTGACGTCGAAATCAAAACTGTACGTGACCGACCAGCGCAGGGTTGGCTACATTACCTGTCCGACACATCCACATCAGCCCCGATCCACTGAGACAGCCGTTCGTTTTTCCGCTAACTCTCCTGCCTGCGTCTGCCCTCTGTACGCATTTTGACTTCCAAAGGCTGCGGTACAGGCTCTTGTGGTTGACAACATCGGCGCGCATCCTTATATTTTTGCCGTTGCACCAATCATTACCAACGGCGCAGCGTTCCACTTGTGGGATTGTGGACTCGGGACGCGCGCCGTCGCCATGAGTACAGGAGGCGTGAGGAACATGATGAATCGGCTGTGGTTTCTTGCAGCTATCGTCTCCGCGATGCTGTTCGCTTCTCTTGCGTGCGGCGGCGGCTCTGCGGAGCAGCCGGACGCGGGGGACGCGGAGCAGGCTCTCGCCAAAGAGGTGGAGGAGGACGCCAGGCGCGCGCGCAGGGCAGGCCAAAAGACGGAAACCGAGCAAGCGCCGCAGCAGGTCGCGGGGGAAGGGGAGGTCGTCTTTCCGGATGAGATAGTCGAGGAGACGGTTCGGAAACGGCTGAAGCAGGACGATGGCCCCATTCTCATCGCGGACGTCGAGGAGTTCACGGAGTTCAGCGTGGCGCTCCAACTCTACGTCTCGAACATATCCGGCGTGGAGCGTATGGTCAACCTGACGGATTTCGACCTCACGCAGAACACCACGAGCGACATATCCGCGCTCGCGGGGCTTACCAACCTGACTAGGCTCGACCTCGCCCAAAACGACATAAGCGACATATCCGCGCTCGCGGGGCTTACCAACCTGACCTACCTGCGGCTCAAAGACAATCAGGTCAGCGACATCTCGCCGCTGTCTGGCATGACCGAGCTGACGGAGCTTGACCTCTGGGAGAACCAGATAAGCGACATCTCCCCTCTGGCCGGACTCACCAAGATCGAGGAGCTCAACCTCACCAGCAACGACATCACGGACATCTCGCCGCTGTCTTCGCTGTCCAATCTCAGGCTGCTCGAACTCACCAAGAACGGGATAACCGACCTTTCGCCGCTTCTGGAGGCCGGGCTTGGGGAAGGGGCTACGATCAGGCTCTGGAACGAGCCGCTGGATGCCAACTCAATAGAAGTGGTCATCCCGCAGCTCGAAGCGGCAGGCGTAAAAGTTCAGTTCTAAGGGGATCTTTCCGAGATGTCTACGTACATAATCAGAAGGCTGCTTCTAGCCATACCGACCCTGCTGATCGTCACCCTGCTGACCACGGCTTCGCTGCGCATAATCCCGGGCGACGCCATAGACGTGCTGATAGGCCAGATGGACCTGTCTGGGAAGGAAGACCGCGGGGTGCTGCGCGCGCAGCTCGAGGAGCAGCTGGGCATAGACGGCCCGATCTACGTGCAGTACGTGCGCTGGTGGGCGAACGTGCTTCTGCGCGGCGACCTCGGCGAAGCTGTCATCATGGGAACCAACGTGAGGGACCAGATACTCGCAAGGCTTCCGGTGACGCTGGAAATCGGCATCTTAGCCCTGCTAATCGCGCTGCTGATCTCGTTCCCCGTAGCCATCTACTCGGCGATACGGCAGGATTCCATCGCCGACTACGTGTTCCGAAGCGTTGCCATACTGTTCATCAGCCTGCCTTCGTTCTGGGTGGGCATCATGGTCATCGTATTCCCCTCGATCTGGTGGGGCTGGTCGCCCGAGCTCATTCCTCCCAAACTCTGGGAAGACCCTTGGGGGAATCTCAAAGCGTACATCATCCCCGCCGCCATACTCGGCATGGCAATCAATGGGGTCAACATGCGGCTGATGCGAACCATGATGCTCGAGGTGGTGCGCGAGGACTACATAAGGACGGCGTATTCCAAGGGGCTGACGGAGAGGGTCGTTGTCTTCAGGCACGCCGTCAAGAACGCTCTTATCCCGGTGATAACCGTCATAGGGCTGAACGTCCCCGTCGTGATTGGCGGCTCCGTCATAATCGAGCAGCTCTTCGGACTGCCCGGAATGGGGCGGCTGGCGGTCGAAGCCGCTTTCCTGCGAGACTTCCCGGTCATCATCGGAGTGACGTTCGTCTTCAGCCTCTTCGTGCTGCTCATAATCCTGATAACCGACCTGAGCTACGCTTGGTTAGACCCAAGAATCCGATACGGGTAGAAGAGGGAAGTCGATAATGGCCAACACAGGGATAGGCCTCCCAAGAGCGATCGAGGTGAGGCGACGCAATCCACTGACTGATTTCCTCACCCGCATGGTTAGGACGAAGCCGCTCGGCACTGCTTCCGCCGTCATCGTGCTGGTGTTCTTCTGTGTGGGGGTCTTCGCCGACGTGCTGGCTCCCTATGACTTCAACCAGCAGAAGGTCCAGCTGGAGGATGGAACGAACCAACGTTTCCAGTTCCTCGCGCCGCCCTCGCTGGATCACTGGCTCGGCACCGACAGCATAGGCAGAGACCTGCTCAGCCGTCTGATCCACGGCGCGCGCATCTCCATGCTCGTAGGCGTCATCGGCAGCGTGTTTTCGCTGTTCGTCTCCTGTCTGATAGGGCTGCCTTCCGGGTACTTCGGCGGCAAGTTCGACCTTCTCGTCCAGAGATTCATAGACGCTTGGCTGGTATTTCCAGACCTCATCCTGCTCATTCTGCTGGTCTCGGTAACGGGCGCGGGGCTGTGGAACATCGTGTTCATTCTGGGCTTGCAGTACGGGCTGGGCGGCTCCAGATCGGTGAGGGGCGCGGTCATAGGCATCAGGCAGAACGTATACATCGAGGCCGCCCAAGCCACGGGCGCGACCACGCTTAGGATTCTGCTTCGCCACATGCTGCCCAACGTCGCCGCCTTCCTTCTGGTACTCGTCACTACGCGAATGCCGGGCATGATGCTTGCCGAAGCCGGTCTCAGCTTCCTCGGTCTCGGCGTTCCGCCGCCCGCGCCCAGCTGGGGCGGTATGCTCAGCAGCTCCGCTATGACGTACATGTACACTCAGCCCCTGCTGGCGATATGGCCCGGCCTCGCCCTCAGCATAGTCGTGTACAGCACCAACATGTTCGGAGACGCGCTCAGAGACCTGCTCGACCCGCGTCTGAGGGGCGCGATGGGGCGCTACTAGGCGGCGCTGCATCTATACTATGGCCGTGACTGTCCGCTTGCGACTGTCCCATTACGGTAACGCAGAAATCCCCGCTCCCTCGATGGGACGGGGCTAAGGTGAGGGTGATTCGTCATGTCAAAGTCGCGCGGACATGGCAGCGATAACAAGACGGAGTGGAGCGAATCCACCCTCGACCCTGTGCTGAAGCGCTTCGGCGAGCGCAAGGAGAGCTTCGAGACCGCATCGGGCATCGTCGAAGACATCCTCTACACACCGGAGGAGCGCGACGGCTTCGACTACGAAGACAGTCTCGGCTACCCCGGCGAGTATCCCTACACGAGGGGCGTTCAGCCCACGATGTACAGGGGGCGGCTGTGGACGATGCGCCAGTACGCCGGCCTCGCCTCCCCGGAGGAGTCCAACAGACGCTACCGCTACCTGCTCGAACAGGGGCAGACCGGGCTGAGCGTGGCGTTCGACCTGCCCACGCAGACGGGCTACGACTCCGACCATCCGATGGCGCAGGGCGAGATCGGGCGCACTGGCGTTCCCATCAGCAGCCTAGCGGACATGGAAGCGCTGTTCGAGGGCATACCGCTCGACAGGGTAAGCACGTCCATGACGATAAACGCCACGGCGTCCATACTGCTGGCGCTGTACATCGCGGTTGCAAAGAAGCAGGGGGTCGGCGCGGAGAGGCTGAACGGCACCATCCAGAACGACATCCTCAAGGAGTACATCGCCAGAGGGACGTACATCTACCCGCCGACGCCCTCGATGCGTCTGGTGACGGACACATTCGCCTACTGCTCGGATCACGTGCCGCGCTGGAACACCATAAGCATCAGCGGCTACCACATGGCGGAGGCGGGGGCGACCGCCGCGCAGGAGCTGGCGTTCACCTTCTCCAACGCGATAGCCTATGTTCGAGCGGCGGTGGACGCGGGGCTGGACGTGGACAGCTTCGCGCCCAGACTCAGCTTCTTCTTCGTGGCGCAGAGCCACCTGTTCGAGGAGGTCGCCAAGTTCAGGGCGGCCAGGCGCATGTGGGCGAAGATAATGCGCGAGCGGTTCGGCGCAGAAAGCCCGCGCTCGTGGACGTGCAGGTTCCACACGCAGACGGCCGGCGTCACGCTCACCGCTCAGCAGCCGGACAACAACGTTATCCGAACGACGGTGCAGGCGCTGGCGGCGATACTGGGCGGCACGCAGTCGCTCCACGTCAACTCCAAGGACGAGGCGCTGGCGCTGCCCACTGAGGAATCGGTGCAGCTGTCGCTGAGGACTCAGCAGGTGCTGGCATACGAGATGGGCGTAGCCGACACGGTGGACCCGCTCGCAGGCTCGTACTACGTGGAAAGCCTGACCGATCAGCTCGAACGGCGCGCCTTCGAGTACATCGAGCGCATAGGCGAGATGGGCGGCGCGCTGTCCGCGCTCGACCGCGGATACCAGATACAGGAGATACACGAGAGCGCGTTCAGGCATCAGAGGCAGGTCGAGTCGGAGGAGCGCGTGGTGGTGGGCGTGAACCGCTTCCAGTCTCCGACCCCGCCCATAGAGCGCCTTCAGGCAATAGAGCGCGCCGAGACGGAGCGGCAGCTTGCGCGGCTGGCGTCCGTAAAGCGCGACAGGGACGACTCCGCCGCGCGCGCGACTCTCGCCAGACTCGAAGACGTCGCCAGAGGGTCGGAAAACACCATGCCCGCCATACTGGAAGCCGTCGAAGCCTACGCCACTCTCGGAGAGATATCGGACGTGTTCAGAGGGGTGTTCGGAGAGCAGCGAGAGTTCTCGCCGTTCTAACGCGCAGCCTCCATTCCAACCCAAGCCCAATAGGGAGGGATAATTGCCATACATCGAAGCATTGCAAAATTACGCCGTATTCAGCGGCAGGGCGACCAGAACCCAGTTCTGGCTGTTCACACTCATCAACTTCCTCATCTCGGTCGCGATCGGCGTGATAACAGGGGTGCTTACAGTGGTGATCGGCGATTATTTCGGAATAGTGCCGGCTCTGTACGGGCTCGCGCTTCTCGTACCGTCCCTGGCGATCGGAGCCAGGCGGCTGCACGATACGAGAAGAAGCGGCTGGTGGCAGCTGATCGGCCTCGTACCAGTCATCGGCTTGATCGTGCTGATCATCTTCTGGGTGATGGGAAGCGATGAGGACAACCAGTATGGCCCGCGTCCCAGTTAGCGCGGTTCTGACTGCGGGGACACCCTAACCCTCTCCCGTCGAGGGAGAGGGGATTTATCTGATCCTGTTAGTGCCAGAGCAAGATGGTTTTGGCTGGGGGCGCGCCCTCTCCCCAGCCCTCTCCCGTCGAGGGAGAGGGGATCTAACCTGACCCTGCCAGCGGCGTCTGCGGTGGGTGTGGCGAGGTCATGTCCCACCCAGCGAGGGGGAGGGGATTCAACTGACCCTGTCATAAGCTGTCTCGACTTTCACAAAACCCATTCCGGAGCGCACCATGACTGAGCTTCTGCTGACAGAAGAAGAGACGATGCTTCGCAGCGCAGTCCGCGAGCTCGCCGAATCCGAGCTTGCGCCTCGCGCTGCGCATTACGATCAGACCTGCGAGTTCCCTTGGGAGAACGTCAAGGGGATGGCGGAGATGGGATTGCTGGGGCTGGGCATAGGCGAGGAGTACGGCGGCAGCGGCGGCACTACCCGCCAGCTGGTGGTCGCAGTGGAGGAGGTCGCGCGCGCCTGCGCCGCCACCGCCACCGTGCTGGGCGCTCATCTCTCTCTGTGCGCGCAGTACATCAATATGTTCGGCACGGAAGGGCAGAAGCGCGAGTTCATCCCGCCCCTCGTATCGGGCGAGAAGATCGGCGCGTTCGCGCTGACCGAGCCAGGCTCCGGCTCGGACGCCGCCGCTATGCGCGCGACAGGGAAGCTATCCAACGGCGGCTACGTACTGAACGGGTCCAAGACGTTCATCACCAACGCGCCCGAAGCGGGAACGATGGTCGTCATGGCGACTCGGGACAGGAGCATGGGGGCGCGCGGCGTGAACGCTTTCATCGTCGAGGCCGACTCGCCCGGCATCACGATCGACCCGCTGCACGGCAAGATGGGCATTCGCGCATCGTCTGCGGCGGAGGTGGTGTTCGACGGCTGTGCCGTCCCCGCCGAAAATCGCATGGGCGAAGATGGAGACGGCTTCCGCATGACGATGGAGGTGCTGAACGCGAGCCGCATGTCGATAGCCGCGCAGTGCGTCGGAATCGCGCAGGCGGCATACGACGCCGCGCTCGCCTACGTCAAGCAGCGCGAGGCGTTCGGCAAGAAGCTGGCGGAGTTCCAAGGGCTGCAATGGTATCTGGTGGACATGGCGACGGGCATAGAGACATCGCGCCTGCTGACGCTCAAGGCTGCCACGCTCAAAGATCAGGGGCGGCCGTTCGTCACCGAGGCGTCCATGGCCAAGCTGTACTGCTCTCGCGTGGCGGTGGAGTGCGCGGACAAGGCGGTGCAGATGCACGGCGGCGCGGGCTACTTTGCGCCGACCAACGTTGAACGCTACTATAGAGACGCCAAGGTTCAGGAGATATACGAAGGCACAACGGAGATCCAGCGCCTAATCATCGCGCGCAACCTGCTGAGGGAGTGACTTACTCATGGCATCGCCATGCACGGCCCGGCACATCAACCACGTGTGCATTGCGGTCAACGACATAGACGAAACGCTCGCGTTCTACCGAGAGGTGTTCGGGACGGGCAAAACGGAAGTGGAACACATAGAGGATCAGGCAGTAAGGGCGGCGCTGGTGCGGGTCGGAGGATCGCAGATCGAGTTCATCCAGCCCACCGACCCCAACGGCGGCGTGGCGCGGTTCATCGAGCGGCGGGGAGAAGGCGTCCACCACATCGCCTTCGAGGTCGATGACCTTCAAGCCAGCTTGGACGCGCTGGACGCGCACGGCGTCCGGTTGATAGACAGCTCGCCCCGAGAGGGTCTGTCGGGCATGATCGGGTTCATCCACCCCAGAGCCACCAGAGGCGTCTTGATCGAGCTTGTCGATCAGGACACGGCGCGGAGGTAGTCAGTTGTCAACGCGGCATCCGATTCGAGTTCTCGTGGCGAAGCCCGGGCTGGACGGCCACGACCGCGGGGCGAAGATCATCGCGCGCGCGCTCCGAGACGCGGGCATGGAGGTCATATACACCGGCATAAGGCAGACTCCGCAGATGATCGTCGAAGCCGCCCTGCAAGAGGACGTCGACGTGATCGGGCTGAGCATCCTGTCGGGCGCGCATCTGGAGCTGTTCCCGCAGATATTGGACGGCCTCAGCGCCAACGAGATGGACGACGTACCGGTGGTTGCGGGGGGCATCATCCCGGAGTCCGACAGATCGGCGCTGGAAGCTCTGGGCGTGCGCGCCGTGTACGGACCGGGAACATCCACCGCCGAAATCGTGGGGTGCGTAGAACGGCTGGCAGAGGAGCGGCCAAGCTAGGCTCGAGGCTCGAACCCAGCGATGGGGGGCGGGCGACGGATGCGCGCTCCTACGGCGCGGGTACGTTGGGCGGCTCGATGATCACCGGCTGGTCGAAGCGCGAGAAGCGCATGTCCAGCGACAGCGTGGCATCGCCCGCCAGCCCGATGTTGGGCAGGGGCAGACCAAGCGATTCGAGACTGACAACGCCCTCGGAGTTGATTCTGTATACCAAGCCGTCATCCGCGCCGATCCAGACATCCGCGGTCTCGAATTCGCCTTCCAAGCCTTCCAAGCTGTCCAGCCGAGCGGCGCCGCGCAGCCTGATCGCGCGAACCCCGTCTATCGTCTCCTCTCCGACGACGGTCGCGTCCACCAGTGGCGGCGCGCCCCCAGCGGTCAGCAGGGCAGGGTTCGGCACTGCCACCGAGCCGAGCGGCGCAAGCTCCCACACGCCCGTTGCCGGATTCGTGGTGTAGATGTCGCCTCCTACGGAGATTATCTGCATCTCCAGCGCGAACACGCTCAGGTTCAAGACCAGCGCGCCGCTGATGCGGTCCGGCGCGGCGGCGTCACCCTCGAACGTCACAGGCACGAGCAGCGTGGAGCCGCCCGACGCGGCGGACGACTCGAACAGGGCGTCCACGCTGAAGTGGAAATAGCTCAGGTTCGACATGGCTTCGACAGACCTGCTCAGCAGCTGCTCGGCATACGACTGCGCGCGGGGCGTTGGAGTGACAGTCGGGGCGGAAGACTGCAAGGCAGGCGTCGAGGTGGACGGAGGGACGGAAGACTGCAAGGCAGGCGTCGAGGTGGACATAGGGACGGAAGACTGCAAGGCAGGCGTTGGCTCTGGGGTGGACGTCGGCGCGGGAGTGGGGGTTGGCGTGGACGTCGGCGCAGGAGTGGGGGTTGGCGTCGCCGTTGCTGTCGGGGTTGGCTCGGGGGTGTGGGTGGGCGTGTAAGTCGGCGTCGGCGAGGGCAGCGGCTGCAGTGGCAGGTCGGAGCAGGCGCACAGCGCAGCCACCGCGAGAGTGAGCGCCGCCAGCAGTACGCCCCTACGCTCGGACCTCGCAGACTCGGGAGTCCCGCATTCGCCACGCGCATATCCTGACATACTGACACCCTCCTATCTGACACATATTATAATGTATGCGCGCCAGAGCCGCATGAGCAGAAAGGGAGAGAACGATGAGAACCGAGTACCGCCCCAAAGCCGCCCCAACAGGCATGGGCTGGGATTTTTGCGATTTTCGAGTTACGGGCATGGGAGTATGACAATCGAGGCAGTAATCTTCGACTTCGACGGCGTGATACTGGACACGGAAACGCCTCTGTATTGGTCGTGGCACGAGATATACGCTCGCTACGGCGCGAGCTTGGACATGAAGATGTTCGCCACCTACATAGGCGGAGCCGAGTACTTCGACTTCCACAAGCATCTGGAAGAGCTTACCGATCTCAGGATCGACAGGCAGCGGCTGATGGCGGAGCGCCAGCGGCGATACCGGTGTCTGGTGGCGGGGAGCGCAGTCTTGCCGGGAGTCGTGAGCTACCTGTCGGAAGCGAGGGGCGCGGAGTGTGGAATCGGGCTGGCTTCGAACTCGGATATCGGCTGGGTGAGATCGAATCTCGAGGAGCATGGGCTGTTCGACCGCTTCGACGTGGTGAGGACGCGAGACGACGTGACGCGGGTCAAGCCCGATCCGGAGATATACCTAGAGGCGGCGCGCGCGCTGAAGGTCAACCCTCAGCGATCCGCAGCGATCGAAGACTCTGCCAGCGGCATACGCGCCGCCAAGTCCGCCGGGCTGTTCACCGTGGCAGTCCCGAATCCCATCACCAAGCACCTGCGGCTGGACGCCGCCGATCTGATCATCGACAGCCTGGACGAGCTGCCATTCGAGCGTCTGACGGAGCTGGTCGAGCGCGGCTGAGCCTGCCCAGCTTGACCCTGTTTCAGGTGTGATATAGACTCCAACCGCCTTCAGAATTTTGCGAGGCGCGGCAGGCACACACGCAGGCTTCCCGATACGGAGGAGGAACGAGCCATGCCCAAGGTTAGCGGACTGGGACACGTGGGAATTTTCGTCAGAGACCTGATGAAGCAGCGAGACTTCTACTCTCGCATCATGGGGCTGGAGATCGCGGACGAAGACATAGAGGGGCGGGGCATGGTGTTCATGAGCGCCCATCCGGACGAGGAACATCACGAGTTCGTGATCATGGAGGGGCGATCCGGGCCTGCCGACGCGCAGGTCATCCAGCAGATATCCTTCAAGGTCGAAAGCCTGACCGAGCTAAAGGAGTTCCACAGCGTCTTCAAGAGCGAGGGTGTGCCCATCCAGAGGACGGTCAGCCACGGCAACGCCTTCGGGATGTACGCATCGGACCCGGAGGGCAACACCATCGAGATATACTACAAGACCGGGTTTCCCGTGCCGCAGCCGCACGGCGACCCCGTCGATCTGGAATCGTCCGAAGAAGATTTGCTGGACATAGCGCGCGCGGCGATACCTAGCTGATCCGAGATCGGCGTACCAAGAGAACCCACAACGAACACGAGATGGAAGGTGCAACCAAAATGAAGCTCGTCTTGAAGGCTGACCGATTGATCGACGGCACCGGCGCGCCTCCGGTAGATAACGGCGCGGTCGTCGTGAGCGACGGGCGAATAACAGAAGTCACGACCCAAGACATGGTCGAGATCGGCGAGCGCGAGGAGGTGGACGTGATAGACGCGCCGGGCGGAACGCTGATGCCCGGCTTCATCGAGATGCACACGCATGTACATTGCAGCGCGCAGTCGGACGCCTACACGCACATAATGACGGAGAGCGATGAGAGGTTCATCATGCGCGGGGTTGCCGCCGTGCGCTCCGCTCTCGGCTCCGGCGTGACGACCATGCGCGACTTGGGCAGCAGAAACCAGGTGATCCTGCCGATCAAAGCGGCAGTGGAGGACGGCATCATTCCCGGTCCGCGCATATTGGCGGCAGGCACGCCGATCACGACGACGGGCGGCCACTGCAACATGTTCGGCACGGAGGCCGACACTGCGGAAGAGGTCGTGACCGCCATCCGCACACAGTTCAAGCTCGGCGCGGACTGCATCAAGGTCATGTCCACTGGCGGCGGCTTTACGCCGGGAACCAACGTCCGCGCGCCACAGTATCCGGTGGAAACGCTGCGCGCGGCGGTGAAGGACGCCGAGCGGCTGGGGCTTCGCGTAGCCGCCCACTGCCACGCCTCGGCGGGTGTCAGGAACTGCGTCAACGCCGGCATCCACAACCTCATTCACTGCTCTTGGCTGGCGGAGAACGAGGAGGATATGTACGACTACGACGAGGGCTACGCCGACATGATCGCCGAGAAGGGCATCTACGTCGATCCGACCCTCGCGCTCGGCAGACTCAATCAGATCAGGGGGCGCGTCCGCTCCCCCGCCTCCGGCGCGATGGGCAACCCCGAGCGACGGTTCGAGATACTCAGGGACATGTGGGACAGGGGCGTCAAATTCGTCACGGGCATGGACGCGGGAATGACAAACGCCAACTTCGACGACTTCGCCTACATCCCGCAGGTGATGGTCGAAGAGATGGGCATTACGCCCATGGAAGCCATCGTCTGCTCGACCCAAACGTCCGCCGAGTGTCTGGGGCTGGAGGACGAGATCGGAGCCTTGGAAGTCGGAAAGTCCGCCGACGTTCTGATAGTCAACGGCAACCCGTCGGAGGACATAACGGCACTGCACGACGTGAACACCATCGTATCTCAGGGCCGCGTGATCAAGCGCAACAACGACCTGCTGATATAGGCAGCCTGCTGAGTTGACAATCAGACTGGCTCGATACGCGCTGGCGCTCTTGGCGCTTCTAGTCGTGTCTTCGGCTTGCGCCTCCGAAGACACGACTGACGCCGCTCCGCAGCAGACGGCTGTGATGGTGTCCGCCGATCCCACACAGCCGACGACGCCCGCGCCCGCGCCGCCCACGCCCACAGCGGCTCCGGCACATACTCCGACATCCACGCCCGCGCCCACCTCCACACGGCCGCCCACGCCCGCGCCCACTCAGCCGCCCGCGCCTGCGCTGTCTCCATCGCCCACGCACACACCCCCGACATCCACGCCTGCCGCGTCTCCGTCGCCCGCCGCTGCTGCGGCCGTCGCGCCCCCTGACGTGATCGGACTCGTGGGGGCTGGCGAGATACCCGCGCCCGCGCCCGCTGGGCTGGACGGCTGGATCAACTCCGACCCGCTGGACGTGGAAGATTTCGCGGGCAAGGCGGTCTTGCTCGACTTCTGGACTTACACCTGCATCAACTGCATTCGCACACTGCCCTACCTGAAGGAGTGGCACGACAAATATTCTGAAGAGGGTCTGCTGATCATCGGGGTTCACACGCCGGAGTTCCTCTTCGAAAGAGAGTGGGCGAACGTGGCGGCTGCAACCGCCGAGCTGGGAATCGAGTATCCTGTGGCGCAGGACAACGACTATACCACTTGGCTGGCATACAAGGTCGGGGCGTGGCCGACCAAGTACATAATGGACGGCAGCGGATTCGTGCGCTACTACCATCGCGGCGAGGGGGCATACGCGGAAACGGAGAAGGTAATCCGATACATCTTGGAGGAGATGGGGCGAGACCTCTCCCACATAGATCCGAACACCGACCCCGACCCCGAGCGCGACGCAGGAACGCGCTCGACAGACCCCGAGACGTTCCTGACCAGAGAGCTTTACGGCGGCGCGCGCAGAAACATCACCTTCGGCGGCGCGTACATCCTCAACGAGAGCTACTACGACTCGGCTGGCGCGGTGGCGGAGTACAGCGACCCCGGCGAGCGCAGGAACCACTTCATGGCGCTTCAAGGCTGGTGGCTCGCAGGAGACGAAAGCCTCGATCACGCGCGAACGACGGACGAGTACGAGGACTACATCGCGCTGAAGTTCTTCGCCAACGAGGTGAACGCGGTCATGGGCGTCGAGGCGGGGGAGACCTACGAGTTCAGGGTCACGATGGACGGACAGCCGATTCCCAACCACGCTGCGGGCGCGGACATAACCTTCGACGAGAACGGAGACAGCATCGTGCAAGTCGATTCTGCGAGGATGTACAGGCTCGTGCGCCAAGCCGAAGTCGGCTCGGGCGAGCTGGAGCTTAGCCCCAAGGACGAGCGCTTCTCGCTGTTCGCGTTCACCTTCGGATCGTACCCGATGGAGGAGAACTGACGGGCAAGGCGAGAGCAGGGCTATCTGAGTCCGTTTGCCATCTTGGAGGCGGCGGGCAGCCGTCTCAGCAGGGCGAGAGAGGACACTCCGACCACCGCCAAGAGTCCGTTGAATCCGAAAGCCAAGCCCCATCCCAGATCGTCTTGGAACACGTCGAGAATACCCCCCGCGAGGATGGGCGCCGCCGCGCCTATCGAAAAGCCCACGAAGCTCTGGACTGCTTGCGTCGATCCGATCAGACTGCGCGGCGAAAGCTCGGTTACGGCTGTGGAGTATATGGCGGAGTCTGCGGCGGTGGCGAACCCGTATATGAAGCCGAGCGCGAACAGCGCCGCCGGCGGAGCGCCGAGCAGCCAGCCAGCCGCGAACGACACAGCCCCGCTGACCGCGAATATGACGCCCGCCCCCAGTGTTCTGCCAACTCGGTCAGAGATCAGCCCGCCCGCGAACACGCCAGCTATTCCGGTCATAAACATGAACCCTGCCCAAGTGGAGGCGAGCGCAGCCGCCTCGTCCGGCTTCGTTCCGCCATGAACCAGCGCAGCCGCCAGAAGCAGGGGCAGCCACAGACGCGCCAAGTAAAGCTCGGCGGTGTGGAGCGCATAGGCGATGTTTATGAGGAGCATCGGGCGGCTTCGCAGGACGCCCAGATTCAGGCGCGCCGATCCGCCGCCGGACGGCTGCGCCTCTTCCCTGCCGCCTCGCGCCGCGACCAGCGCGACCGCCACGCCGATCAGCCCGACGAGCGCGGTCGTCAGATAGGCGGCGCGCCAGTCTCCAGTAAGCCCCAGCAGCTGCCCCATGAATACGTAGGATACCGTAGTGCCAGCATACCCCGCGCTCACGAAGAACCCGACCGCCGTCCCGCGCATCCTGTCGGCGAACCTGAGAGAGACGAGCCTGATTCCGGGAATGTACGCGCCCACGTGTCCGGCGCCTGCGAGGAACCTGAGCGCGGATCCAGACCAGACATCCCCCGCCACCAGCGGAAAGAGCAGGTTGCTGAGCGCGATCAGCGACACGCTGGCGAACAGAACTCTCCCGGCGGGCAGCCTGTCGGTGAGCGGCAGCAGGAGTACGGACGAGAGCGCGTATCCGACAAGATACGCGCTGAACACGATTGCCGCCTGCGCGTTGCTCATCCCCCACTCTTCGCGTATGAATGGGATGGAAGCGATGTAGCTGGAGAACGGGAGCAGCGTCAGCAGCAGCGTCGAGCTGATGGCGAGGAGCCAAAGCGCGTCTGGCCAGCTTCCGAATCGGAAGGCGTTGGGAGAGTCGGGATGTGGGTTCGGTGTTTCCACTTCGAGCCGCTATGATAACCTATTATCGGATCGAGCAGTTTTCATACAGACGGGCATGGATACACAAGACGAGCCGGGCGGCGTGAAAATCGAACAGGGGCGCACGCTCCGATCTGGCGCTTGGGCGCTGCTGGCAATGGCGGCGCTGCTGGCTTTCGTCGCCGCGTGTTCGACCGAGCAGCAGACGGACTCGCCCCAACGGGCGGACGCGCCGAGCGTTCCCGCATTCACGAACATCGCCCCCGAGGCGCTGGGCAGCGCGTACCAAGTGTACAACTACCGCCCGGGCGTCGCCATCTTCGATTTCGACCGAGACGGCGACCAAGACTTCTACCTGACTCAGGAAGCGGGCAAGCCGAACAGACTGTTTCGCAACGAGGGCGGCCTTAGCTTCGTGGACGCTGCCGCGAGCGCGGGGGTGGAGGCGGTGGAGCAGGGTTCCAGCGGCGTGGCGGCGTGCGACGTGAACAACGACGGCTATCAGGACATCTACGTAGGCGGGCGCGGCGTGGATGGAGACGGCCTCGACTTCCGCTCAGCGCAGACGCTCGGCGGCGAGCTGCGCGCCGCATACGCCGACAGGCTGTACCTGAATCGCGGAGACGGGACTTTCGCCGACGCCACGCAGTCCGCGCTCGGGGACGCGCAGAATCTCAGGGCAGCCTCCACAGTGGCGTGCGCGGACGTGGACGGAGACGGCTGGCTGGACATCTTCGTCGCAAACCTGATCGACGAGGATTTCTTCTTCATAGGCAGGGCAAATCATCCGGGCCACTTCAACGCGCTCCTGCGAAACAACGGCGACGGGACGTTCACCGACGTGACCGAATCGGCTGGCGTGGGCGGAGTACAGATATGGATGCGCGATCAGTCGGGCGCGCCGCTGACGTTCACGGACGATGCGGGGACGGTGTACGAGGGGTACGACCCTTCTCTAACGGACAAGGCGGGCAATCGCGTTGGCGACCCTGCCGGCTCGACTCACGGCGCGGTCTTCTTCGACTACAACGAAGACATGCTGCCCGATCTGTGGATAGCCAACGATGGCGACTTCATCGAGCTGTATCGCAACCAATCCTCGCCCGGCGAGATCAGGTTCGAGTCGGTGGCGCGCGATATGGGCTTCGCCCGGGTCGGCAACTGGATGGGGTTCGCCATCGGCGACTACGATGCAGACGCGCGTCTGGACGTGTTCGCCACCAACACCGGCTATCACCTGCGCCTCAAGCCCCCACAGCCGCATCCTGGCCCGGACTGCAAGTACCACGAACAGTTCTGGTGGGGGACGTGCCTGAACATGCTGCTCAGCCAAAACGCTCAGGGGACGCTCGGCGACGTGGCTGCGACTACGGACGTGAGGGCGAGCGCTCTGATGCCGCCCGCCTCTCTCGACCCTGCGAACATTCACCCCGCCTGGCCCGTGCCGACCGGCCTGTCGGCATACGATTTCGGCTACGGCGCGACCTTCTTCGACATGGACAACGACGGCTACGAAGATCTGTACTGGCTTGGATCCGAGCTTGCCGCAGGCACGGGACCGGGCGGCTCGGTGTACCAGTCTGCGGGCAGAATGCTGAGGAACCTGGGCGGGCGCGGGTTCGAGGACGTGACCGTGGAGGCGCGCCTTCTGGATATTCTGGGCGTGAAGTACGACGATCTGCACAAGCTGCTGCCCGACCAAGACCCCGTAGCCTTCAAGGTATCATCGCGCTATCACGAGAACGGCAAGGGGCTGGCGCACGGCGATCTGAACGGCGATGGCTTCGTAGATCTGATAGGCACCAACAGCAGCGGTCTCGACTTCGCAGGGGACGGTCAGCAGTTCGAGATCGCGCTTGGGCCCACGTTCGTATGGATCAACCAGCCGGGCGACAATCACTGGGTCGCTCTGAGACTCAGGGGGCGTATGGCAGTCGACGGCACAGGCAGCAACGCCGACGGCATAGGCGCGAGAGTGTACCTGCGCGCCGACCTGGGCGAAGGCGTCGAAGTCACGCAGGTTCGGGAGGTGAAGGCCGGATCGAGCTATCTTTCGATGGACACGGTGGAGCTGGAATTCGGTCTAGGCTCGGCGTCCGTAGTGGAGGAGGTGAGAATATTCTGGCCCAGCGGACGCAGCCAGCTGCTGACCGATCTGCCCGTGAACCAGACAGTGACTGTCACCGAGCCGGGCTAGACCGATCCCATGCGTATCTGACGGAAGAGCTTTATCGTGATGCGCGCCATTCCGCCAGTCATACCCGGGCTAGACCGATCCCATGCGTATCTGACGGAAGAGCGCTATGGCGGACGCAGCCAAGTTGGGGGCGAGCAGCGCCCACAGTATGGCGGTGGACGACACCTCTCGGCTGGAGAAGGGGGCTGGGTTCGGGTCTATGGCGGTCTTGTAGTAGTACGCCGCCCACGCCGCGATCACCCCAAGCGCCACCCAGCCGAGCGAACGCGCCTTCCCCCCGACGTCGCTGCCCAGCCAAGCTGTGGCAGTGCCGGCGCCGGCGGCGACGCCCATCATCGTGAACCACGTTACCACATACACATCACGCGGCCAGCTGTAATCTGTAAGGTAGTACGCGGCCCACGTAATGAATACAGAGGTGACGCAAAGCAGCGCGGAGAGGCCAAAGCCGCCGAAAGCCCTCAGTCCGAACGAGATCGCGGCGTACATCGGCAGACCAGACGCGGGGGGCGTTTCCAAAGACTCTTCTTAGCTCGCGGGCTTACAGGGGCATGGATGTTTTGGAGAGCGCGGCTCATCTCCCCGAATACTGGCCGTCCTTTCAATCCGGAGAATCTCGATCTCGGTAGTTTTTCCACTCTAGCTAAGCCCGTCGCGCCAGTTTGGGGTCGAGGGCGTCGCGCAGGCCATCGCCCACCAGATTGATCGCCAGAACAGTGATGGTGAGTATCAGGCCGGGGAAGAACGCCACCCAGACGGCGGTCTGTAGGAACGTTCGCCCAAGAGCGAGTATGTTGCCCCAGCTTGGCTGATCGGGCGGTATGCCCAGCCCCAAGAAGCTGAGTCCGGCTTCGACCAGTACGGCGGATGCGAACACGAACGTTGCCTGCACGATTACGGGCGCGAAGGTGTTGGGCGCGATGTGCTGGATAAGCACGCGCCAAGTGGGCGCTCCGATGGCGCGCGCCGCTTCCACGAACTGGAACTCGCGCAGGCTCAGCACCTGAGAGCGCACGATTCTCACCATGCGCGGCGTATCCACCACTGTAATGACGATGATGACGTTGGTGACCGAGCTTCCGAGCATGGCGATGAGCGCGAGCGCGAGCAGCAGCGTGGGGAACGACATCAGCGCGTCCATGAATCGCTGGATGACCATGTCCGCGCGCCTGTCGTAGCCGGATACGAGGCCGATGATCATGCCCGCCGCCACTGTCAGCACGGACACGCTGAATCCCACGAGCATCGAGACGCGCCCGCCGTGAAGCGTGCGCGAGTAAATGTCCCTTCCCGTAGTATCGGTGCCGAACCAGTGCTTCAAGCCCGGCGCTTGGAGACGGTCGAGCGGGTTTAGCTCCAACGGGTCGTAGCGGTCGAGCGTCCCTGCGAAGACCGTGAAGAAAGACATGAAGGCCAGAATGGCGAAGCCGAGCGCCATGTTGGGGTTCTTCCCCAGCGCCCTGCGGGCGCCGACGTAACGCCTTTTCCAGCGTGAGCGCGCTTGCAGCTCGGCGCGCGCTTCTGTCTGTCCTGCCGCCATTAGTATCGCACCCTTGGGTCGAGATAGGCGTAGAGTATATCGACTGCCAGATTCAGGAAGACGTATGCGCCAGCGAATATCATCATCAGCCCCTGTATGACGGGGAAATCCCGGTCTGTGACGGACCCTACGAACAGCCTGCCCATGCCGGGGATGGCGAATACGACTTCGGTGAGAGTCGCGCCCGTCACGGCTCCCGCGAAGCTGAGTCCAACTATGGTTACGATTGGCATGGACGCAGCCCTGAATGCGTGCCTGAACAGCACCACCCTATCCACCAGTCCCTTGGCGCGCGCCGTGCGGATGAAGTCGTCCTTCAGCACTTCCAGAACGCTGGAGCGCGTCATTCTGGCGTTCAGCGCCATGAGGCTGGTGCCTACGGATATGGCGGGCAGGGTCATGTGGCGCAGGAACTGCGTGGGGCTGTCCGAGAAGTTGACCGAGCCGAAGACGGGGAACCAGCCGAGAACCACGCTGAACAGCCATATCAGGTTGAACGCGAGCCAGAAGCCGGGCATTGCAAACCCGACCACCGCGAAGATCATGACCACGCGGTCTATCCACGTGTTGGACTTCCACGCAGCGAGTATGCCGAGCGGTATGCCGAGCGCGACCGCTATGAAGATGCCCATGAGTATCATCGAGAAGGTCGGCTCGATGCGGGGAGAGACCAGCTCCCAGACGGATTTGCCCGTGAACAGAGACGTACCCATGTCGCCGCGGAAGAAGCCCGTGAACCAGTCCAGATACTGCACCACCGCTGGCCTGTTAACTCCGAGCTGCTCCCGCGCCTCCTGGATATCTTCTTCGGTTGCGATCAGCAAGAAGTCGCCGCCGAGCAGAATCGCCGCCGGATCTCCGGGCGCCAGCTGCATGATCGAGAACGTGATGACGGACACCGCCAAGAAGACGGGTACGGCCAGCATGACTCTTCTGAGGATGTACGGCAGCATGAATCTTGCCTCAGCCCGCAGTGACGAACAGACTTACCGCCAAACCCACAATACCCAAAAACATCACGATCATCATTCCCATAATGTATCTGATCTCTCTTCCCATAGCGTCTATCCGCTGATCTATCTGTGCCAATCGTCTATTCACCTCGACGAACTGGCTGTCGGAGCGATCTTCCATGCGATCCAGCCGGTTGTCTATGCCATCCAGTCGACCTTCTATACCATCCAGCCGAACTTCCACGCCACCGAGCCGAACTTCCACGCCACCGAGCCGGCCGTCCATGCTGTCCAGCCTCGTGTTCACCGCGTTCAATTCCGAGCGCAGGGCATCTACTTGGGATCCAAGCGCAGCTACGTCAGAACGCAGGGCGTCCACGTCCAAGCGCATGGCCGCCGCGCTCTGCTCGAGACTGAACAGCCGCTGATCCATGCTGTCCATCCGATTGGCCATGCCGAACAGCCGCTGATCCATACTGAACAGCCGCTGATCCACCTGCTCATAGGCGCCTTCGAGCCTGGCTATCCGCCCCGCAAACTCGGGACGTTCTTGAATCTCCATTGTCATACACGCCGTCTCCTGCCGGCCTTGTACGGGTCGAAACCGGACCGAGCGAGACAGTGGCTACGTCGCCGAAGTCTCGCTCGGTCGGTCTTTCAGGTCTTCCCGCGAGGGCTACCTGTCCAGCCACACGTTGTGGAGGATCGGGAACAGGCAGTCCAGGCAGAAGTTCTTGACGTCCGCTCTCGTGGCGCGCGGCGGCGAGAACATGAAGTGCCACACGCGAGCGGGGTTGTCGTACAGAACGCGGTTCATGTCGTCGAACAGCACCTGGAGCTTCTCTGGGTCGGTCTCTACTAGGAACTTATCGCGCAGCTCCGTGATGCGAGGCTCCTCCCATCCACCGCTGCCGCTGGACGCCATGGACGGCGCGAGCGGGTTGAGGCCGTTGGCGAAGTTGGACCAAGAGGTCGCTATCTCCCATGGGCCGTCGCTGCCCGTCAGCGCAATGCGGCTCGCCCAGTCCAGCGAAACCAGCTCGACGTTGGTGAAGCCCAAGTCTTTGAGCGCCTCGTGCATCACCAAGCCGGCTTCGGGCATGAACGGCATGTCCGAGGCTGCTATGAGGCGCACGGGGTAGTCCTTTATCATGGGGTCGTGGGTCGCCGCTTCGTCGAGCAGCTGCCGCCCCAGATCCAAGTTTCCGGAGAGGGTCTTGATGCCCTCCACCTGGATGTCATCTGCCACCACGGTCTTCCATGGCGTTCCGCAGTGGATCTCTATATAGCACTCCGTCCAGAACTGGCTGTCGCCCACCGCCGCCTGCATGATCTTGTCGTTCGGAGAGGCGGCGTACACTGCGCGGCGCGCCAGCCGTCCCGCCTCGCTTACGTCGAACGGCGGATGTCGGAAGTTGAAGCCGTGAACGCCGTAGTTGCCGTCGCGTATGGGAGACCAGACGATGTCCGGGTTGCCCTCCAGCGTGAAGGCAAGGTCCAGCCTGAAGTCGTCCAGCACGTCGACCTCGCCGACCTGAAGCGCTGCCACACGGGTGGCGTGGTCGGGAATGTCCAGCGCCACGAAGCCATCCAAGTACTGATTGATCTCGCCCTTGGTGAAGTCCCACGGCTCACCCGTGTTAGGCACGTAGTCGGCGAACTGCTCGAACACCAGTCTCTCTTGGGGGACCCACTCCGTCATCATGTAGGAGGCTGTGCCGATGGCATCCTGCACAGGCTCGCCGGGCGCGAGCTGCCAGATGTCTTCGTGCATCACCGAAGGCTGGCGCGGGTCGAGCTGCGCCAAGAACTCCAGCACCATAGCGGTGGGCTTTTCGAAAGTCATGACGATGGTGTTGTTCGTCTCGTCGAGCGTCTGATTGAAGATATGTTCGGTGCGCTCCTTGCCCTCGTTGCCCGCCGAGATGCCCAGAAGCTGACGTCCGAGCGGATCGACGCGCGCGAACCTGTTGTGAGACTCCGCAATGTCCTTCATGCGCAGCGGGTCGCCGTTGTGGAACTTCTGGCCCGCCCTGACCACGAAGGTGTACTGGGTGCCGTCGTCGCTGACGCTCCAGCTGTCGAGCATCTGCGGGAAGATGTTGTAGTTCTTGTCGCGCCAGAACAGCTGGTCGTAGGAGTGGCGTCCCACCGTACCTGTGACGATGGCGCCTGTGGCGATGGGGTCGATGATCTTGATCGAACCCTGCGGCACGTACTTCAGGGTGCCGCCCATCTTCGCCTCGCCCATCATCACCTCGATAGGCCTGGAAGCTGGCCTGACGGCTTCGACTGACGGCGCCTGGACGCTCGTTCCGGCCGGGGCCTGTGCCGCAGCCTCGGCGGGCGCGGCGGGCGCTGGCTGAGCGGGCGCGGCGGGCTGCTGCATCTGCATGGATGGCGCGGCTGCCGCCTGCTGAGCCGGCGCGGGCGCGGCGGGCTGAGCGGGCGCGACGGGCTGCTCCGAGCTTGCGCACGCGAGGGCGAAAGCTAGAGTAAGCGCCACCAATCCCAACAGTATAAATTTCGAACTTCGCATTTACTTCTCCTTTTTGGATGTTTCCACCGAGTGCTATCGGCCAACTCGGGGGCCGTTTCCACCCGATTCAGGAATAGCCATTCTGTATTGTGTCGCATTATATGTTCGGATATGGACTTGGGTCAACAAGCGAAACGGGCGGAGCCTCAGAATTATCACTGCCATATCACAATCCAAGTGAGTATCTTGCCAACAAGTGGGCATCTTGGGAAGCTGCCGAGACAAACTCATCGAGGCCGCCTCGCTCCTCGCATTGACACCGTCTCTCGCGCTACATATCATCGGCGCATACAGCCACAGCATGACAGCCACAGCGAGGAGGAAAGATGGCAGCTTTCGACATGAAGCCGGTGAATGTCTCTCAGGAAGTCCTAGATGGACTCAAGACGATTCCCAGCGCGACGGTTTACAGCGGCGTCCGCTCGTTCGGATCGACTGTCAACGTGTGCGAGGGACTCGTCAACTTCACGCCGTTTCCGCCCGGCCAGCGGCTAGCGGCGCGTGCGCGAACGCTCAGATTCCTGCCCACGCGCGCCGATCTGACTGCCGAAAAGCCGGGCGGAGAGTCAGACCCCGAATACATCGCCATGGGGCGTTGCGGCCCGGGGGACGTGCTGGTCGCCGACATCATGGGCGCAAGGCGCGACGTCGTGGCTGGAGACGTGAAGCTGCTCCAACTTGCGATGAACAACGCTGACGGGGTGATCATAGACGGAGCGATCCGCGACCTCGACGTCATAACCGAGGAGGGCTACGGCCTAGCGGTGTACGCCAAGCACCGCAGCTTCCACGGCAACCCCGAGTTTACGCCCGCAGAGGAGAACGTGCAGATCCAATGCGGCGGCGCGCTGGTCAGACCGGGAGACGTGATCGTGGGCGACAACGACGGCGTTCTGGTGGTGCCGTCCTGGATGGCGGAGGCGGTGCTGGAGTGGGCGGTCGAACACGAGGACGCGGAGAACTACATCAAGCAGAAGGTGCGCGCCGAGGGGGTTGCGCCCGGCAAATACTACCCGCCCACAGACGACCTGATAGCCGAGATGCACCGCGTCAGCGGGCGCTGAGTTTCTGTTCGACGGCTCACCTGCGCTTGTACGGGGGCGCGCCGAGCGCCCTGTTATACATACGGCGTCAGCGGACGCTGAGTTTCTGTTCGACGGCTCACCTGCGCTTGTACGGGCGCGCGCCGAGCGCCCTGTATAACATACGGCGTCAGCGGACGCTGAGTTTCTGTTCGACATCTCATAGACCGCTCCCCAAGAGTCGAGATGCTCTGCGCCTGCATCCAAACGATTGGCGAGGCCGTGGCGAACGAAACCCCGTCAGACTCATTCGTTGCGCGGCTGCGTGGCTGTTTGCTATAGTCAGGCTTGTCCCTCTACGAGTGAGCAGTGGGGCTGTAGCTCATCTGGGAGAGCGCTTCAATGGCATTGAAGAGGTAGGGGGTTCGAGTCCCCCCAGCTCCACCAATTCGTCTACAATCAAGCAAGCGAAGGCTGGTTTGATGGAAGACCGACAGCTGATAGAGAATCTGCTACAGCGTCAAGAGTCTGATGATCTGGACTTCAAGTCGGGTCAGTATAACTTTAACAAAAATTACAGCAAGTCGAAATTCATCAAAGACATTGTGGCGATGGCCAACACTCCCAGGAGTGGCCCTGCGTACATACTCGTGGGCGTTCAGGAGCAGTCCGGCAAGGTCAGAGGGACTAACGGGGTGACCGATCATCCTGACGAGGCCATGCTGGGGAGCATCGTTTCTGGCAAAGTAGAGCCCACTCCCAGATTCACCTACCGACAAGTAGTGCATGACAGCGTAGAACTGGGTCTGATCGAAATTCCTTGCGGCCAGCCTGTCCCTATTATGCCTCGCGCCGACTATGGAGTTCTGCGGCGTGGGTGCGTGTACATCCGAAGAAACACACAGAATACCGAGGCCGATAAGACTGACTTTGCTCGTATCAACGCATGGAGTCAAATCCAAAATGAGCCATCCTCTACTGACACACTGAGTGGAGCCTGGGAACAATTCTATCGGGCTTGTGATGGCTTCGATCCTCGGAGAGTCTACATCGCGGTCTTCAATAGGGAGCCGGGTGTCGATATTCGTGATTGGACTGCCTTGGCCAGTGTCCAATGGAGCGTCATAATTGACTTTGACACAACAACTGACATAGACGGCAACTATGCAGTAGCGAAAGGGCCGTTTGGGGAACGCTTGGCTTTGCAACTTTCTGCTTTGGACGACTCCATCTCGATGACACGACGGTCCACAGTGTGGGTGGCTGCGGCCGGGCTGGACTCGCGACCAACGACCAATCCGTCAGACAATTGGCGAGACTGGAACCGATCCAAAGTTCCGAGGTTAGAACGAACCATAAACGATCTGGCCAGCATCACAGAGCCTTCGCCTGTGACTCTTGTGGTGTTCGGGGGTGAAAAAGGTTACATCTCTACAATTTGCGAAATCGTCGATAGGGCTTTCGCTCACCGGGTCGAGTACTTATTCGCCAACCCAGACATGAAGTATTATAGAGAGATCGCAGAACGCTTCGATGCTTCCACTGTCGCCACTGCACTGCCGGACATATGCCAGGGTCTACGAGAGCTCAGGTCAGACTCTGGGCAGGTCAAGGAAACGCTGTTCCCCAAACTCAATGGCGGAACCGCTGCAATAACTCCTGACAGGGCTCGATGGATGGAAGAACAGCTCGAACTGGTTCACTGGAACGTCGGCTTGAGCATAAACGAACAAACGGACGGGGACCTGTTCCTGAGAGGCTCTACTGTTGCTTGGTATGACCTCAACATTGGAGCAGTTGATGCTGATCGAGACGTCACGACCAAGCTGGAACAGCAGATTCGTCGCGAGATCGAAGCAAGAGCCACCCGACGTGTGAACCTTTGGCATTTACCTGGTGCGGGCGGCACCACTGTTGCCCGCCGCATCGCTTGGAATATACATGGTCAGTTCCCGACCGTCGGGACCCGTGAAATTCAACCTCAGCAAACGGCAGAAAGGCTACGATACCTGTTCGGGGAGACTCGTTTGCCCGTCTTGGTGCTCATTGATTTGCCCGGGGTTACTAAAGAGGTCGTTGATCGCCTGTACGACGAGCTCAGAGGCGCGCACATTCCTGCTGTGCTGTTCAATGTCGAGCGTCGATTCAATCCCAGTGTGGTGGGTTCTGGCGCTCACTACCTTGATGCCATGCTGACGACCAGAGAGGCTGTCAGACTATCTGGCGTTTTGGCTACCCGCGTCCCTGAACGCCAAGCCGCTCTTGAGTCCCTCATCGACGAAACGGACCGCCGAAAGAGGAGCCCCTTCTATTTCGGGCTCACGGCATACGGCCGGGACTTTCAGGGGATAGAACCATACGTGGAAGCTCGATTGTCCCAAGTTGCCGATCCCGTAAGATATGCCGTCCTGCACATGGCCTTTGCATATTACTACGGTCAAGTCCCGCTCTCTCTTCAAACATTTGGAGCAGTATTCAGCATCCCCACGCCAAAGCTCGTCACCATGTCTAAAGTGATTCCTGACTATGTGCGAGAGTTGTTGGTGGATGACAACTATAAGGTTAGACCTGCTCACCAACTAATTGCTGAGGAGATTCTTCAGCAAGAATTGAGCCACGAAACCGGCGGACGGCGCAACTGGAACTGGCGTACTGGGCTGGCTGATCTAGCCACTAGGTTCATCGATCTCTTGGCCGATTTGCCCCACCGTGGCAGGGGAACGATAAGCGATGTACTGAGAGCCGTGCTAATCGAACGCAGCTCTGCGGAATCGCCAGCAGGGCCCTGGGAGACCCAGTTCTCTTCTCTGCTTGAGGACATCCCAAGCGTGGACGGACGTCGGCGCGTTCTTGAGCACCTAACCAACACGTTTCCAGAAGAGCCTCACTTCTGGGCTCATTTGGGACGATTCTACAGCCGAGTAGATCAAGATCACCGGAAGGCCCACACTGCTCACCAGACAGCACTTGGATTGCTACCGAATGATCCTCTGTTGCACCATATGGCGGGCATGGGGCGACGTGCCGAACTCTATGGCATGCTCGATTCAATTGACAGCGACTTCTCACGTGAATACGAAGCCAAGATATTCGAGGTCGCCGGCGAAGCATCCAGAGAGTTTGAGTCTGCACGGGCCTTGGACAGACGCAGCGAGTACAGCTATATCTCTCAAGTGCAAATGTTCCAACGCGTTGTCGGCACCGTCAGCAGAGCCAAAGGCTATCATAACGAAGTCATGAGATTCCTTACACTCCCCGGGAACGATTCCTACCGTGAGTTAGTCGACCGAGCGCAGAATTTGCTCTCTGATCTGGCACTGATAAAAGGGGGTGAAATCCCAAGTCAACTTCAGGTGACGCTTCAGGCCGGTTTGAAAGGACTATATGGAAAGTACTCTGAAGCGATCCAGCATCTCACCAACGTCCTTGATCGACCAGGATCCTTCCGCCCTCCAATAAGGCGAGCAATCATCCGGGCATATGCCGCCAGGCGCAAAGACGACTGGAGCCGATTGACTGATCGAGAGTTGGCGAGAGTGGTAGAACTAGCCAGTGAGAATATCGAGGAAGAGCCGGCGTCGGATTACAATCTACGGCTCTGGCTCAGGGCTGTAAGGACCGAGAACGTTCTAAGTGTAGACAGTGCCACCGAGAAACTCGCGTACAAGCGATTGCAGAACCCGAGCGTAGATACGACGTACTACTTATACATCATGAAGTTCCTACAACTTGAAGCGGGCGACCTAGCGGTTGCGCGGGAGGTGCCTAGCCTGATTTGGGAATGTAGTCAACTCGCCCAAGACCTGTCGAGAACCACGACATCGTTCGAGTGGATGGGTAACAGGGCGGGACTTGCCGCGTTAGTACACGTCTCGACCTTGGGAGCGTGGGACGATAAGAAGCAATTCTGGCCCAACACTGAGCATCTCAGATCGCTCCGGGGTCGCATAGCTCAGATACGCAATCAGGGCAGTGGGGAGATAGAGTTACCATCAGGCCTTCGAGTCTTCTTCATCCCCTCTCGCGGCGCCGTGCCTGGCGGGTACATCGCAGGGCAGGACATTGGACGGGAGGTCGAGTTCTTTCTAGGGTTTAGCTACGACGGTCTTCGGGCTTGGTCGGTTCGCGATCCCGGGTGATGCCCTTCATGGATCCTGACAGTTCCACGACCTACGGAAAAGTTCGCAGTACAGTACGCTCAGGCCTATCAACGGTTCGGCAGCATATAAAGAAAAGACATCCAAGCTGTACCACCGAGCTTGGATGTCAAAGTACCACCACATGACCAATAACCATGTCGAATTTGATAGCAATGGTGGAGATATTAGAAGCCATCTCATAAATGTCTGAGCAAGATGACGATGCATCCGAGATGAACGAAGCCAAGGTAGTTGTCGGCATGGTACTCATACCTGACCACCTCGACAGCATAAGAGGCGACCACTTGGAGATGCAGCTCCAGGGCCGCATCCACGGACTGTTGAGCGGCAATGGACTGTTCCGAATCCGAGTGGTCAGGGCAAAGCATCCATCAGTAGCGCTACCCGACTTCATGAACAGAGTCGATGATGCGTTCGAGAAGGGCATCATCACGGCTGCGGGGCACAAGCGGCTGATGGACACTGACCTGATCGTCATGGCGCGTCGTCACGGCTCCTCGCAAGACGTGTACATGGCATTGAAGAGGTAGGGGGTTCGAGTCCCCCCAGCTCCACCAACGTTTCGTCCCCGAGTCTGCGGCTCATCTGGGCTGACGGCGGTTTCGCGGTCTTCTGATAGAGTAGGCTATGAGAGGCGGCTGTCTCTATAATATCTCTTCCCCCCTTTGGGGGAAGGTTAGGATGGCGCACAGGCTGGCTCGCCGTTGGAACGTCGATCAGATGTGTCTCTTCCCTCTCTGGGAGAAGACTTATCTCTAAAATATCCCTTCCCCCCCTGGGGGAAGGTTAGGATGGGGGACAAATGGAGCGCGAAAGCCACGCGCTCATCTCCTTCTTCCCCTCCGCCTCCACCGGAACCGCGCCCACATCCACGGCTTGCGCTTGAAGTTCAGGCTGGACGCCGTCATACGCGCCACGGGCGGGCTGCCCAGCGTCAGCGGGCGCGCCCAGCTCCTCAGCTGGCGCATCGTGGTATTGCCGGTATTCCAGCCGCCGACCAGCGTATCGGACTCGCGCCACGCGATGGACGGGAACAAACCCATCGGCCCAGACCGACGCTCGCCGACCATCAGAGACGCGCCCGCCTCCATAGCGAGCGCAACCCCGCCAGCTATGTCCCACAGGTGCGGGTTGGAGGTGTACATGTACTGTGTCGCGCCACGCGCCACCAAGACCAGCTCGTAGGCGATGGATCCCGTAACGCGCGGGTCGCCCGTCTTTCCGCGCATCGGCTTGTCGAACCTGTACAGCCAGTCGAACGAGCCTGGAACGGTGGCGAGCTGGCCGCTCCGGGGCGAATCCAAGTCGGCTACGCGGATGGGCGCGCCGTTGGTGTAAGCGCCGCCGCCTCGCCTCGCGTGATGAACCACGCCCCCGCTCGCGTCCGGCCACGGAGTGAACACCGCGCCGACAACGGGCGCGCCCCTGTACAGCGCGCCCACTGAGCAGGCGTACACTGGCAAGCCGTGAAGGAAGTTCTTCGTGCCGTCCAGCGGGTCGAGAACCCAGAGGAAGTCCGGGGCTGGCTGGCTTGCCTCGCCCTCGTCCTCGGCGTCCTCCTCGCCCAGTATGCCGTGATCTGGGAATCTCTCGCGGATGCCCTTCGTGAGGAACGCCTGCGCCTCCGTATCGGCGTTGGTCACGGGGTCGCGCTCGTCGTCGTTCTTGAACGCGACTTGCAGACTGCCTCCGAAGTATTGGCCCAGTATGCCTCCCGCATGGCGCGCCAGATCGACGGCTAGGGATTCCATTTCGGCCAGCAGATCGTCGTCTGGTGGGAGCGACATGGCAGCGAGAACGCCTACGCGGTTCGCAGGGCGGGCAGCTGAAGCTCGGCGCAGATGTCGCCGAACCACTCGATCACCTCGCGGTGCAGCGGAATGCCGTTCGCCATGCGCTCGCGCTCCTCTTCGTACTCGGACAGTCCGGGATACATTACGCGCTCGTGGCCCGGCGCCGGGGGCGTCTCCCTCAGCGTCCTGAGCATGGCGTCCATCTTGTCCTTGAACTCGTCCAAGTCGCAGAACGCCGCTATGTCGTAAGCGGCGAAGTAGTGCTTGCTTCCGCCCGGCTCGTCTTCGATCATGGTCGGGCTGCCGCCGGACAGCATCGCCGCCAGCAGCTCGGACATCAGGCTGAACCCGTATCCCTTGTGCGATCCCTGCTCGCGCGTGCCGCCCAGCGGGAGCTGGTGGTACTGGCCGCGTTCGGGCAGGGGGACTTCATCTAGGATGGGTGCGCCGTCCGCTCCCGCGACCCAGCCTCCGAGCATATTCGCGCCGACTCGGCTGGCGAGCTGGAGCTTGTTGCCCGCTATGGCGGACGTGGCAGCGTCGAACAGCAGGAACGGCTCGCTCTTGGCTGGCGCAGCTATGGCTATGGGGTTGGTTCCCATTCTCGGCTCTGCGCCGTATGTGGGCAGAACGCCCAGACCGCCGGCGGTGGCTGTCATGCCGACCATATCCGCCTTCGCAGCCAGCATCGCGTGATGGCCGATCGCGCCCGAGTGGCCGGCGTTGCGCATCGTCACCACGCCAACCCCAACGGCTCGCGCCTTGTCTATCGCCATCCCCATAGCCTTGGGGCCGAGTATGACGGCGAGGCCGCGGTCGGCGTCGATCGTGGCGGTGGAGGGGGATTCGCGCGCCACTCGCCAGTTTGGTCTCGGGTTCAGCCCGCCCTCGGAGTAGCCGCGCACATACGCCCTGAGCATGTTGGAGACGCCGTGCGTCTCGACTCCCCTGAGATCGGTAGCCACAAGCACGTCCGCGCCGAGCGCGGCATCTTCGGGCGTCACGCCCATCTTTTCGAATATGGAGGCTACCGTTTCGTGAAGCGAGCCGTGAGGAACTCTAACCTCATCCTCTTTGGGAACCTTGAACCGTTCGAGCATCGCACGTCACCTCCGCGGCAAGAGTCAAGAATACAGTCCGCGCAACGGGATTGTAACACTAAATCTTGGGGAAATCCCTGTTGCGGCGCGCGATCTCCAACTTGAAAACGAGAGCGCAGCTCACATAGAATCTCTGTGACGACGGTCTAGCCATACGAAAGTCGTCTGCGCCCTTTAAGGCGGTCCCGTGAGGCTGGCAAGAGGCGATTCGAGAGGGCAGGCGCCGCTTTGATGCGCCGCCGCCTTTGCTCATCCTCTTGCCTACGATGCGAGAGGATTTTTCTTTGACCAGAGCCGAAGCTCCCACCACCAAGCGCGCCATACTGACGAGCGATGAGATTCGCAGGGCTTTGGTGCGCATTGCGCACGAGGTGATGGAGCGCAACGGCGGCGCGGACGGCGTGGCGCTGGTAGGGATGCACACGCGAGGGGTTCCCATAGCGCAGCGCATCGCGGCGTTCGTCAAGCGGTTCGAGGGCGTGGGCGTCCCGGTGGGGAAGCTGGACATCAGCCTGTACCGCGACGATCTCGCCGGCGGCGCTCGCCCGCTGATGCAGCCAACGGACATCCCCCCCATCCAAGGGCGGCGCGTAGTCCTCGTGGACGACGTGCTGTACACCGGCCGCACCGTTCGGGCGGCCATGGATGCGCTCACCGACTTCGGCAGGCCCGACCAGATTCAGCTTGCGGCGCTGGTGGACAGGGGACACCGCGAGCTGCCGATCAGGGCAGACTATGTTGGCAAGAACGTACCCACTTCACGCGATGAAGAGATCGAAGTGAGGCTGAAGGAGATAGACGGCGCCGACGAAGTGCTGCTGTCCAGAAGGGAAGACGCATGATCCAAGCGAACCGAACCGAGCGCGCCAACGGCGCTTCTCTGGACGTTTCGGACACGCGCCGCGCCGCATCCACCAGACCCGCGCCCACGTTCGCGCCCGGCAGGCGGCACGTTCTCGATCTCGACGACTTCAGCGCGCGCGAGGTGGAGAAGGTCTTTCAGAACGCCGACGCCATGCGCGAGGTGATGAACCGCGAGATCAAGAAGGTGCCGACCCTGCGCGGCAAGACTGTCATAACCCTGTTCACGGAAGCCAGCACGCGCACCCGCGTATCGTTCGAGCAGGCGGGCAAGATACTGAGCGCGGACGTGATCAACGTGTCCGGCTCCGGAAGCAGCGTGGAGAAGGGCGAGTCGCTCTACAACACCGCGCTCACGCTTCAGGCCATGAACGCGGACATAATCGTCATCCGCCACGCCCACTCGGGCGCGCCCTACTTCTTGGCTAGGCATCTCGATGCCTGCGTCATCAACGCCGGCGACGGCACTCATGCGCACCCAACGCAGGCGCTTCTGGACATGTACACTATGCGAAGCCACTTCGGACGGCTCGATGGGCTGAAGGTCGCCATAGTGGGCGACATACTGTACAGCCGAGTTGCCAGATCGAACCTGTGGGGCCTCACCATGATGGGCGCCAACGTCACCCTGTGCGCTCCCAAGACGCTGATCCCGCCGGACATGCTGAACGGGCGGACGGGTGAAGACGGACACCCCTTCGCCAACGTGAAGATCGAGACAGATCTGGAACGCGCGCTCGATGGGGCGGACGTGGTGTACGCGCTCCGCCTACAGATGGAGCGACAGCAGGCGGGGCATCTCCCCTCGCTCAGGGAGTACTCCAAGACCTACGGGATAAGCGCCGAGCGGCTGAGGCTGGCGAACCCGAACGCGCTCGTGATGCACCCGGGTCCCATGAACGAGGGGGTGGAGATAGACTCCGAAGTCGCGCACGGCTCGCGTTCCGTCATAGAGGAGCAGGTCGCCAACGGCGTCGCCATCCGCATGGCGCTGCTGTACGAGGTGGCGACGCCTATGAGGGGGTAAAAGGAGGAGGCGTCCTTCGCCCCCATCCTAACCTTCCCCCAGAGGGGGAAGGGAGGTGAAAACCACGATGAGAAAATACCGCGACAAAATCCCCTCTACCTTGACGGGAGAGGGCTAGGGTGAGGTGTACTTCGCCCCCATCCTAACCTTCCCCCAAAGGGGGAAGGGATATGTACATCTATATAAATAAAGACCCATTGGCATTCTCCACAAAATTCCATCTCACTCGATGGGATAGGGGGAGGGTGAGGGTGAGGGTGAAAACCACGATGAGAATACCAACAAAATCCACCCTCCACTTGACAGGAGAGGGATAGGGGGAGGCGTCCTTCGCCCCCATCCTAACCTTCCCCCGAATGGGGAAGGGATATGTACATCTATAAAAAAGACCTATCGGCATTCTCCCTAAAATCCCCTCTACCTTGACGGGAGAGGGCTAGGGTGAGGCGTCCTTCGCCCCCATCCTAACCTTCCCCCAGAGGGGGAAGGGATACGTACCTCTATAAGACCCATTTGATTCTAACAAGAATGTCTAGGCGAGACTTGTCTAGGAGGCTCGACGCTCATGTCTAATCGCCCAACGTCCTATCCCGGGTGGGATGGGACGCTGCCGCGCCAGAGGGCAACGCTGATTCTCAGACGAGTCGGCCGCATTCTTCTGGTCAGAGACCGCGGGCGCAGCTCCTACATGCTGCCCGGCGGCGGAATCGAGGATGGCGAGCTGCCCATCATCGCCGCCGCGCGCGAGCTGCATGAGGAGACGGGCCTCGCGGCAACTTCCATCAGATACATCTCTACCTTCGAGGGCAAATACAACGACCACCATCTTTACGATGTGGAAGCGGATGGGGACGTGGTCGTCGGCGAGGAAGTGGACGGCTTCACGTGGTGGAACATGCGGGACGATACACCCGTCTATCCGCACGTCAGGGGAATACTCGAACGTCTGGAGAGCGTGTCCGGGTGAGGGTGGAACCGAGAACGGGATATGCTCGTGAGATGTCACGTGAAGGAAATAGTGAAAAGAGTGTTGGCGGACTGAAGCAATGACCATAACCATCATCGAGGGCGGGCGTGTCATCGACCCGGCGCAGGGCATCGACCGCGTCGCAGACCTGCTCATAGAAGGCGGCAGGATCGCGGCTGTCGAGCGCTCCATCGAGCCGCCGGAGGGCGCAGAGACAATCGACGCTAGCGGCCTGACAGTCTCGCCCGGCTTCATAGATCTGCACTGCCACCTGCGGGAGCCGGGTTTCGAGTACAAGGAGACCATCGCCAGCGGCACGCGAGCGGCGGCGAAGGGCGGGTTCACCACCGTATGCGCCATGCCCAACACAGAGCCGACCATGCACACCCGCGCCACCGTGGAGTACGTTCTGAAGAAGGCGCAAGCAGAGGGCGCGGTTCGCGTGCTGCCCATTGGCTGCGTCACCAAAGGCTCGGCAGGCAGGGAGCTTGCGGAGATGGCAGAGCTTGCGGATGCGGGCTGCATCGGATTCAGCGACGACGGCCATCCGGTGGCAGACTCGAACATCATGCGCCAAGCGCTCAGCTACGCCTCCGGGCTGGGGCTGCCGATCATCAACCACTGCGAGACGCCGGACCTGTTCAGGGGCGGACACATGAACGAGGGCTGGGTATCGAACCGCCTGGGCATTCAGGGCGCGCCCAACTCGGCGGAGGAGACGATGGTCGCGCGCGACATCTCCCTCGCCGAGCTGACGGGCGGACACGTCCATCTGGCGCACGTATCCACAGCCGCAGCCATCGACATGGTTCGAGGGGCAAAGCGGCGAGGCGTCGGCGTCACCTGCGAGGTCACGCCCCACCACCTGACGCTGACGGACGAGGCGATCATGGGCGGTCAGGGCGGAAGTCCGTTCGAGGCGCTCGGAAGCGCCGCCTACGACACCAGCGCCAAGGTCAACCCGCCGCTCAGGGCGCGCGCGGACACGGAAGCGATGGCTGACGCGCTCGCCGACGGCGCGATAGACGTAATCGCCACCGACCACGCGCCACATGGCCGAGTCGAAAAGCTGTGTACGTTCGAGGAGGCGGCCATGGGCATAAGCGTTCTGGAGACGGCGCTGGGATCGGTCATGTCCCTGATTCACGGCGGACGCCTCGACCTGCCGCTAGCCATCGAAAAGCTGACCGCCGCCCCAGCGCGATTCCTGGGCAGATCGGACATCGGATCCCTGAAGCCCGGAGCGCAGGCAGACGTAGCCATCTTAGACCCAAACGCCGAGTGGGTGGTGGATGCGGAGAAATTCATCTCCAAGGGCAAGAACTCCCCACTGCACGGCGCAACCCTCAAGGGCCGCGTGTCGATGACGATATTCGGCGGCGAGGTGGTCTATGACGGGAGGATGGGCTAGGATGCTCGGCATCGAAGAGAGAGATGAGGCCGCGCCCGGCGTTATAGCGTTATAATGGAGCGAGGAGAGGCGTAGGAGGTCAGTTGGATTCGGCGTCCGACGAAGAGCCAAAGCGCGGTCGCAGTCTCGGAAACAAGCGAGGGGGCATCCTAATGCAAGTCAGCGAGCTGAAAGAAAAGGCGCGGATAGTCATAGACTCCGCTGGAAACAAGCGCGCGATACTGCTCGATTACGCGATTTGGGCGGAGCTGATAGAGGAGCTGGAAGATATGGAGGCGATAGACCTCGCGCGCGAATCGGGCGAGGAGTATATTCCCTGGGAGCAGGCGGTCAAAGAGCTGCGGGCGCAAGGGATAGATGTACAGGGTCTATATTAACCGCAGAGCTATGCGAGAAATATCAAGGCTTTCCGACCACTACCCGCGCTTGGTGAGCGAGGGCATCGCCAATCTTCAGGAAAACCCATATCCGCGCAACTCAAAGAAACTCGCGGGGAGAACCGATTACAGTCTGCGCGTGGGCGTCTATCGCGTTCTCTATAGAGTCAGTGGCGATCTGAGAGTTGTGACGATTGAGCGGGTCGTTCATCGCAGGTCCGCATACAGGTAAAACTGGGGGGTTCATGGAAGACATCAAGATATGGGCGCTGGACGGTTCTAAAGTCGAGCGACTAGAACCTGCCGGACAGACCGAGTCGGAGCAGATGCTCGAAGACACTCTCGTCCAGAACCCTGACTTGCTGATGGAAGGCTTGAAGCTCATAGGTCGCCAGACGCCAACCGAAGGCGGACCGCTGGATCTGCTGGGCGTGGACAGGGATGGGCAGCTCGTAGTGTTCGAACTCAAGCGAGGTACGCTGTCACGGGATGCGGTGGCTCAGGTCATAGACTACGCATCCTATCTGGACGGCATGGGCTTGGAAGACCTAGCCAGTCTCATATCCGAAAACTCAGGCACGCGCGGTATTGACGAGATCGAGGACTTCGAGGAGTGGTACAGTCAAAATTCTAACTCTGGAGAGCTGGAAGCGATCAAACCGATTCGCATGTTCCTTGTTGGGCTGGGCGTTGATGACAGAACGGAACGGATGGTGAAGTTCCTCGCCGAAAAGAGCAACATGGACATATCACTGCTGACATTCCACGGATTCAGCTATGACGGGAAGATCATCTTGGCAAAGCAGGTGGAAGTCGAGAGGCCTGACGATTCAGGTTATCAACCGACAAGACGAAGGCGAAGGGTAGCCGAATATGGGGAGCAGTTGGACAAAAGCATACAGAGCTTCGGTGTACGTCAATTCTTCGAAGACGCAAGGGACATGTTCCAAAAAGATTGGACTGAATCCAGGTACCGCCCGGGAGTGCACGGACTCAATATCCGACTTCCATATCGAACAGAATCAGGAAGGCTTTCCTATCGTCCTTATGCTCGCATAGATGTTCCAGAGGATGGGGGTGGGGTGGTGGTGCTAGTTTTCTATCCCCTGGCTATTGCATTGTGCGTGGATGAATTCAGAAAGCCCACAGAATTGATCCAATTCAAAACATATCCATCAGGTCGAGATGCGCTAGAAGACGCCAATACTGAGATTCAATTCTCGCTAACCGCCGATGACTGGGAGCGTCACAAGGAAACTCTGACGGCGCTCGTCCAAGCAGTCTATGAGGCTTGGGAGAATGACGATGGGGACTTGTAGGGGTATGTATCCCTTCACCCCTCGGGGGAAGGCTAGGATGGGGGCAAGGGCTTTGGAAACACAATCCAAGCAGCAGAAGGGAAGCTCGATACTTTGACCACCTCCGCCCATCTGGTACTCGAAGACGGCTCAGCGTATCGAGGCTTCGCCTTTGGCGACGTCTCTCGTCTCGCGCATGGCGAGGTCGTGTTCAACACGTCCATGACTGGCTATCAGGAGATACTCACAGACCCATCCTACGCCGGGCAGATCGTGGTGCCGACATATCCGCTCATCGGCAACTACGGGGTGAATCGGGATGATCACGAATCGCGCAGGATACAGGTGTCCGGCTTCGTGGTGCGCGAGCATTGCGAGGCTCCCAGCCACCCGCTGAGCGAGATGACGCTGGACGAGTTTCTAGAGTCTCAGGGCGTTCTGGGCATCAGCGGAGTCGATACGCGCGCGATTACGCGCCGTCTCAGAACGCGCGGCGTAATGATGGGCGCGATCGCGGTGAACGAGTCTCCGGCAGACGCTCTCGCTCGTCTGCGCGGCCTGCCGACATACGAGGGGACGGACTTCGTTCGCGCCGTGTCGACTGCGGCGCCGTATCCGTGGAGCCAGCCGCTGCCGGGCGAGGCTGCGCCGGCCGAGAGGTTGCGCGTTCTGGTGTCGGACTGCGGGCTGAAGTACAACATCCTGCGAAACCTGAGAAGCCGCGGATGCGAGGTGATCGCCTATCCCGCGTCCACGTCTGCGGACGCGCTGCTGGAGATGGAGCCGGACGGCGTTCTCATGTCGCCCGGCCCCGGCGACCCCGAACTCTTGGACTACGCAGTCGCCACCGCGAAGGGGCTGATCGGGCGCGTACCGATCATGGGCATCTGCCTAGGCAACCAGATACTGGCGCGCGCCTTCGGAGGGCGCAACTACAAGCTCAAGTTCGGACACCGAGGCGGCAACCATCCGGTCAAGGAGATCGCCTCCGGCCGAGTCCACGTCACCGCGCAGAACCACGGATACGCGGTCGATCCCGACAGCCTGCCTTCAGAAGTCGAAGTCAGCCACGTCAACCTGAACGACGGCACGGTGGAGGGACTGCGCCACAGGTCGCTGCCGATAATGAGCATCCAGTACCACTCCGAAGCGTCCCCAGGTCCCAGGGACAACGAGTACCTGTTCGACAGGTTTATTGATATGATCGAGGATGGCGGGCGGTGACGGCGGCTTACAATAATGGAGATGCTGCGACATGAAAAAGTCTTACTACTCGGATTACGACGATCCTACGTCCACGCCATGGAATGACCCGGATTGGCCGTGCCTCGAAGGTTCCGAGCATTTCCCAGAGGAGGCGCATGAAGACAGCTATAGCGATAGCGATAAGGAGGCGCATGAAGACACCTATCAGATAAAATGCCCGGTTTGCGGTCTAACCGTCATATACTACGATGAGGATTGCCATGTATTTGGATACCACATCGGCAGAGGCTACAGCCATGAATTGGAATCCGCGATAAAGATTGGCAAGGCGGAAGCGGACTGGATGATTGGATCTGCGCGGACAGACATCTGGGACTTGTGCGACAAAGAGAGGGTGGCTCGCTTGGACTTGTTCGGCTTTGTGGCATCCGGGCTTGCGCGTCCGGATAGCGAGGTGGACATCTTAGTTCGATTCGACGACTGCTCGGACAACCTGTTCTCTCGCTACTTCGACCTGAAAGAGGGTTTGGAGCGCATACTCGAACGCAGCGTGGTTCTGGTAGAGGAAAGAGCGGTTAAAAACCCATATCGCAAAAAGGCAATCGACCGAGACCGGAAGAATATCTATGACCGGAGGAATATCTATGCGTCTTGAAACCAAAGCGGCTTTGTGGGACGCGCTTTCGGCAAGCCAAGATATACAGCAGTTCACTTCCAGGCTATATGGACCGGACGATTACGAGCGCAACAAGATGGCGCAAGCGGCGGTCGAAAGAAAGTTCGAGATTATAGGCGAAGCGCTAAGCCGCGCCAAGAGGCTCGATCCGAACTCGATGGAGAGGGAGCCTTATATTCGGCGCTTCATTGACTTGGGCGGCATAATCTCTCGCGGATCCGAAGGCGCATCCAGCACCACCATCTGGGAAACCGTCGAATTCTACTTGCCCATCCTGATCGAACTGTTGCGCCATCTGATTGAATCCGATTGAACAAGCGCGACAATCGAGATAGAGAAAGCGACTCGGCAATGACCAGCTCTCAACCCAAACCCTCCAAAGTCCTGGTCATCGGCTCTGGTCCCATCGTCATCGGGCAGGCGGCGGAGTTCGATTACGCCGGCACGCAGGCTTGCAAGGCGCTGCGAGAGGAGGGCGTGACGACCGTGCTGGTCAACTCGAACCCTGCCACGATCATGACGGACGAGGACATCGCCGACGTGGTCTATATCGAGCCGCTGACGGTCGAGGTGCTGGAGCGCGTCATCGCGCGCGAGCGGCCAGATGGGGTTCTGCCAACGCTGGGCGGGCAGACTGGCCTCAATCTCGCAGTGGAGCTTGCGGACGCCGGCATCCTCGAACGCTACGGCGTCCGTCTGCTCGGCACGCCGCTTCAGACCATCCGAAACGCCGAAGACCGCGAGCTGTTCCGCAACCTGCTCGTATCCATCGGCGAGCCTGTGCCGCCATCCGCCATCGTGGAGTCGCTCCAAGACGCGCGCGCAGTCATGGACGACATCGGCCTGCCGCTGGTCATCAGGCCGGCATACACGCTGGGCGGCACCGGCGGCGGCATCGCCAACACGGAGATCGAGTTCGAGCAGACAGTCTCAGGCGGCATCGCCGCAAGCCCCATCGGACAGGTCTTGATCGAAAAGTCCCTGGTGGGCTGGAAGGAGATCGAGTACGAGGTGATGCGCGACGGCGCGGACAACTGCATCACCATCTGCAACATGGAGAACATAGACCCGATGGGCGTCCACACCGGCGACAGCATCGTGGTCGCGCCCAGCCAGACGCTGAGCGACAAGGAGTACCAGCTCTTGCGCTCTGCCAGCCTGAAGATCATCCGCGCGCTGGGGATCGAGGGCGGCTGCAACATCCAGATGGCTCTCGAACCCGGCGAGGTGGTGGCGGAGACGCTCCCCAACGGAGGGCGCGCTGAGAGCGCCTACTACATCATCGAGGTCAACCCGCGAGTCAGCCGAAGCTCCGCGCTCGCGTCCAAGGCGACCGGATACCCAATCGCGCGCGTGGCAGCCAAGATAGCCGTGGGCAAGCGGCTGGACGAAATCCCCAACGCGGTCACGAAGCAGACGCTGGCGGCGTTCGAGCCTGCGCTCGACTACTGCGTGGTCAAGATACCGCGCTGGCCGTTCGACAAGTTCCCGCGCGGCGACCGGCGCATAGGCACCCAGATGAAAGCCACCGGCGAGGTCATGGCGATAGACCGCTCGTTCTCGGCGGCGTTCCAGAAGGCGGTCAGATCGCTGGAGATAACCAACCGCTCGCTGCTGTGGGAGGATAGGTCATGGACGCTCCCCTCTCAATCTCCCCCCAAAGGGGGGAGAGGTGTTTTAGAAAGCTCTCACACCAGAGGGGAGAGTGGCGGCGGGGAGAGTCTGCCGATAAGATCGAACGACGATCGGCTGCGGGTGGACAGTTCATCGACGACGCCCCCCTCTCAATCTCCCCCCAGAGGGGGGAGAGGTGTTTTGGAAAGCTCTCACACCAAAGGGGAGAGTGGCGTCCCGGAAAGCTCTCACACCAAAGGGGAGAGTGGCGTCCCGGAAAGCTCTCACACCAGAGGGGGAAGTGGTGTCTTGGAGCGTCTGCCGATAAGATCGAACGACGAGCGGCTGTGGGAGGATAGGTCATGGACGACGCCCCCCTCTCAATCTCCCCCCAGAGGGGGGAGAGGCGTCTTGGAAAACTCTCACACCAGAGGGGGGAGAAGCGGCGGGGAAAGTCCGACGGCGAGAGGGGGAAGAGGCGTAGGGGAGCGTGCGACGGCGGCCGACGTCTTGAAAAATCTGCCGATAAGCCCGAACGACGAGCGGCTGTGGGCGCTGATGGCGGCGCTGCGGCGCGGCTGCGGCGCGAACGAGCTGTCGCGCGCCACCGGCATCGATCCGTGGTTCACGCGGGAGTTCGAGCGAATAGCTCGCATGGAAGACAGGCTGATGGGCGAGACGCTCACCCCAGGGCTTCTGTGGATGGCAAAGCGGCTCGGTTTCGGCGACGGGAAGATCGCGGCGCTGACGGACCGCAACCCTGAGCAGGTGCGCGACCTCAGACACGAATGGGGCATCCGTCCCGTGTACAAGATGGTCGATACGTGCGCCGCCGAGTTCGAAGCGCAAACTCCATACTTCTACAGCACATACGAGCAGGAGAACGAGGCGCTGCCCTCGCCGGCGTCCAAGGCTCTGGTGCTGGGGAGCGGCCCTATCCGCATAGGTCAGGGGATCGAGTTCGACTACTGCTCCGTTCATGCTGCCTGGGCGCTTCAGGAAGAGGGCATTCAGAGCGTCATGGCGAACTCCAACCCTGAAACGGTGTCCACAGACTTCGACACCAGCGACCGACTCTACTTCGAGCCGCTGGACGAAGAATCTGTGCGCGACATTCTCGAAAACGAAGCCTTCGAAAGCGGCCAAGAGGGCGCCTCGATACCGCCCTCTATGGTGCAGTTCGGGGGGCAGACTGCCATCGACCTCTCGCAGGCGCTCGCCAGAGCGGACATGCCCATCTTGGGGTCGACCGCGCAGTCCATAGACATCGCCTCGGACCGACACCTGTTCGAGGAGTTCCTGGCGCACGTGGGCATACCCAACCCGCCCGGCTCGGCGGTCATGGACCTGGAGCAGGCGCTGAACGTGGCGCAGGAGATCGGATACCCCGTGCTGGTGCGTCCCAGCTACGTGCTGGGCGGGCGCGCTATGGAGATAGTCCAGAACGCATCCGAGCTGGTGCGCTACATGACCAGCGCGTTCGAGGCGGGATCGGGGCGGCGGGTGCTGATAGACAAGTATTTCGAGGGGCGCGAGGTCGAGGTGGACGCCGTCTGCGACGGCGAGACGGTCTTGATTCCGGGAATCATGGAACACGTGGAGCGCGCAGGCGTTCACAGCGGCGACTCTATGGCGATCTACCCGGGGCTTACGCTGAGCGAGGCGGAGGTTAACACGGTGGTCGATTACACCACGCGCATAGGCAGGGCGCTTCAGGTGCGCGGGCTGATGAACATTCAGTACGTGCTGGTGGGAGGGCCGGCGTACCGCAGTCCGCAGTCCGGCGGCGCGGGCGGGAATGCCGAAGTGTACGTCATCGAGGTCAACCCGCGCTCCAGCCGCACCATACCGTTCATATCCAAAGTGACGGGCGTTCCTGTGGTGCGCCTGGCGGTGAAGGTGATGCTCGGACGCACTCTGAACGAGCTTGGCTACGAGGGCGGCCTGTGGAAGCGGCAGAAGCTGGTGGGCGTCAAGGCGCCGGTGTTCTCCATGTCCAAGCTGACGGGGGTGGACACGTATCTGGGGCCTGAGATGAAGTCCACAGGCGAGGTGATGGGCATAGACGCCGACTTCACGCCGGCGGTGGCGAAGGCGCTGATGGCTGCGGGCTTGACGATACGCCCGGGAGATTCGGCGCTGCTGAGCATAGCCGACCGCGACAAGGCGGAGTCTGTGCAGATGATCCGAGACCTGCACTCCGCCGGCTGTATCATGTACGCCACCGAGGGGACGGCGGCGATGATCTCAGGGCTGGGCTTGCCGTGCGTGCCGATACCGAAGCGGCTGTCTGCGGGACACCCCAACGTGGTGGACGTGATAGAGGACGGCACGGTTCGGGTGGTGGTCAACACCGTCACGGGCGACCGCGACACGCTTCAAGACGGCTTCCACATCCGCCGAGCTGCCACCGAAGCGCGGATACCGTGCTTCACCTCGCTGGATACCGCGCGCGCGGCCGTCGAAAGCATGGTCGGATCGGGCGCGGAGTACAGCGTAAAGCCGCTGCCCGAGTACAGGAACGCGCCGCGATAGGCGACGCTTCGCCGCCTTTCCACAGGCAGCCCCGAACGCGAACGGGACGTACAGTAGCCAAATCCAGCCAGAATCGGATGGCAGGATGCGATGAGCAACAGGACGCCCGGCCTTCAATATCGTCTGATGTATCTATGTGAGTGACTCATGTTACTCGAAGGTTTCCCAACTCGACACTCCCATTCCCTAGGTTCAGCCGGCTATACGCCAGCCCGCCGGCTTTCAACGGCATCTCACTACGGCGGCGCGAGCGTGGTGATCGCTATGCGTGCGACGCTTCCCTCTCTGCGGAAGTAGTCTATGGCGTGGATGCGGTAGATGTACTTCGTGTTGGGCGACAGCCCTGCGTCCATGTGCCTCGTGGTCGCGCCGCGGATATCCACGGTGTGAACAGCCGAGCTGCCCGCCACACGGCGTGTTATGCGGTAGCCCGTGATCAGCGGATCGGCGGGCTTGTCCCACGAGAGCGTCACCGAGGAGCTGGTGGTCGTAGCCATCAGGCCGCTCACGGCGTCAGGTGGATCGGGCGACACGTCCCACACCCTTATGGCCGCGCTCGCCGTAGTCGTCGCGCGCCGTCCGTCGCTCACACTCAGCAATATCCTATACTCAGATTTCTCCTCGTAATCGAAGTCCGAGACCGCCTTCAGCTGAGCCACGCGCTCGCCCGCCGCGTTCGTCTTCACAGTCAGCGTCAGCTTGCCGTCTTCGTTGCCGGACTCGATAGAGTAGCTCACGGCGTCGCCGTCCGCGTCCGCAGCAGACACCACTCCAACATCCCGCGTGCCTTCCAAGACGATGAAATCGTAGTGAGACTTGCCGAACTCAGGCGCCCTGTTACACGCCTCGGTCACCACCCTCGCAGTCTCGGACGCCGCGCCCCACTCCGTCCTGTGCGTAGCTCCGTCTCCATGTGCCGCCACCCTGAGCTCGTATGTCAGCCCGCAGGCGAGCTTGGGCGTCGTCGGCGCGTATGTCAGCGCCGCGTCCGTGGTTGTGGACAGGGTTGTCCACGACCCTAGACCGAGAGCGCGATACTCCAGGCGATACTCGTCAGCCCCAGTCACCGGGTACCAGCTCGCCGAGAGCGTCCCATCGGAGTAAGACACGCTCATGCCCCTCGGCGCGGGGGGACTGTCCACCACGTCCGTGACGGCGATGGAAACCGTAGTCGTGGCTCTGCCCTCATGGTTGTCGTCGTCTGCGCTCACCGCCAGCGCGTAGGCCTGCGTCCGCTCGTAGTCGAGTGCGAGCGCGAGTGTGATCGTTCCGGTGTTCGCGTCTATGGCGAACTCGCCGCCCGCGTTTCCCGAGACTATCGAGTACTTCACGCCGTCACCCTCGGGATCCGTTGCGGATACCGCGCCCACCTCCCCGCCGACCGAGGCATCTTCGGCTATCGAGAAGACGTATGCGTCAGCCCCGAACTCGGGCGCGCGGTTGCAGAAGTGCAGGCTCGTACTCGACAGGTCGTTGTCCTCAACGTCTCCGAACGAGCGCGGGACGCATCCCGTCAGCGTGTTTCCGTCGAAGATCCTCAGCCATTCGAGATTCGACAGGTTGCTAAGCTCTGGCGGTATATCACCCGTCAGCCGGTTGCCGTGCAGGCTCAGGTGTGTGAGCTTGGACAGATTCCCAAGCTCGGCGGGAATCACGCCATTCAGACTGTTGCCGCCCAGCGTCAACTCCGTCAGATGGGACAGGGTTCCAAGCTCCGGCGGCAGTCCACCGCTCAGACTGTTGCCGGCCAGCCGCAGGCGTTGGAGTTTGGACAGTCTTCCCAAAGCGGTGGGCAGGGTTCCGCTCAGGCTCTCTGAGCGCAGGTCCATCTCGGTCACCCGGATCGGCGTTCCGCTTACGCTTATGCCGTCCCAATCTGCGAGCGCACGCTCCGCGCTCCAGTTCAGCGCCGCGCTGCCCGCAAGCGTATCCCTAGCCGCCAGCAGAATCGTGCAGTCGCGTACCAGCCAGTGGTGGGACTCCGGCTGTGCCACCGCCGCACCGCTGGAGCAGTCTGGGGCGGCTATGGACAGGCTTGCGCTCACAGTCGCGATTCCTCCAGACTCGTCGCTCGCGCCGATGGTCAAGTCGTAGGTCGAATCCACCAAGCCTCGCGCCGGGCCGAAGAGCTTTAGCTCGCCGCTAGTCGGGTCTATGTCGAGCCTAACCTGTTCGCTCCCAGAAGTGATCAGTACGCTCGACGTCGGGAGTTGACCTGAGACGGGTATCAACTCCGCGAACGAGTACGCCACCGTATCGCCATTGGGGTCCATGGCGGAGACTCTTCCGACAACGTCGCCGGAAGACGCCAGGGAGTCTATCTCGAACGAGTACGAGTCGGCTTCGAACTTGGGAGGCAGAGCGGCGCACGTTCCGATTGTCAGAGTGACAGCGTCCGACCACAGCCCCACCCTGTCGCTGTGGCTCGTTCCGTTTCCGTATGCGCCGACTCGGAACTCGTGTGCCTTGCTGCAGAGCAGGTCGGATACGGTATGGCTCGTGGAAGACTGAGCCGAGCCTTCGAGCGTCCACACGGTCTGCTCGTCTTCGATTCTGCGTTGGACTTGGTATCCGGACGCGCCGGCGGCGACGCTCCACGTCAAGCTCGCGCCATTATCGCCGGACTTGGAGACGCTGACGGTCGAGGGCGGCGGGACATGCTTCGACGGCGGCTGAGCGGGCGTGAACGTGTCTGTGCTGGTGGCGTTGGGGGTGATGTCTCCGTATGCGCCGATGGAGCGGTAGTACGCGGTGAGTCCGCCCAAGCTGGGGATCCGTGACGGGGTGGAGGTGGCAGACGCGTCGTCATCGTCCGGTGGAGCGGTGGCGTTCGTAACGCGCGTCTTGAGGTTGGCGAGGGTCTGAGTGCGATCCGGGTCGCCCTGAGATGCGCCGTAGCGCACGGCGTTGATCGTGCCGTCGTCCGCTCTCTGGACGTCCCACTGCGCCACCGCCTGCCAAGCCTCCACTGCGATGGCGTTGTGAGCCCCCATCGGCGCGAGGAAAACTATGGCTTCGCTATTTTCCATAATGGTGGCAAATACAAGCTCCATGTCCGACACCAGAAAGTCGAGATACTCCTCGTACTCTGCTTCGGACATGAATCGGTCTTCTGAGAACTCCCCTTCTTCGTGAGAGCCGACGTAGAGGTCGTATGAGCGCGCCTCGCCCATGCGGTCGTAGGCAACGGTCTGCTTGGATGTGGTGGATCCTGAGCCGAGAAGATACTCGGCAACGGTGTAGTCTATGTAACAGGTTAGAAACAGATATTCCTCCGACAGTCCTCCCATTGCGATGGCGTGGAAGTTGGACTTGACGGTGGCGGGGTATACGGCGTTGATACGCTCCAGCTCGTCCGTGAATCGCCGCGCCACTTCGCCCGGCGGCAGCAGCGGGTCGTCCTCGTCCAAATCGAGCCAGAAGCGGATGGCGTCTTCGCGCTGCGCCATAGTTCTTGCTATGCCGCGCCAGTCGCAGCGGATGGAGTCGGCGTCCGCCGTTCCGCGAAAGGCGATGTGCGTAGGAGACGCTCCCGCCAGCCGCAGCCCCAGTTCGAGGACTTCCTCTACAGTCGCCACGTCCACGTCTCCACTGTGCGCCGCCGCGCTCAGATCGACGGAAAACAGGTCGAACGCGCCAACGTCGAGCGGAGGTCTTTGGGCAATATTTGAGACGGCCGTCGGCGTCGCAATGGGCGTAGAGGTAGGAGCAGGATAGGCGTTCTGCGTCACGGACGCAGTGGCGGACGCGGAAACTGGCTGGACGGTTGGTGTGGGCATGAAAGCGGACAGGTCGATGGGCGACGGAGCCTCCGTATTCGACGCGGCGGGCACAGTCGTCGGTGGCGCGTCCGTACTCAGAAGCAGCACAGCTGCGAGCGCCAGAAGCGCTGTGACTGCGAACGCCGCAGCGATCTTGGAAAGTCTCCGTATTTCAATCTCGCCCATTCAATGTCTCCATACTCGGAGCGTTCACGGAGTCACCGCATCCCAAACTCGTTTCAGCCAGCCAGATGGCGCGTTCACAGCTTTCAATCTGCCGTCTCCGTCTATTCTCGCCAGCGCTTGGACATCGGAGCCGTCTGGGTTCATCGTGTAGAGAATCGTGCCGGCGGGATACGGACAATCCTCACAGCTCGGCAGCCCCGTTCTCGATCCCACAGCAATCCTCGAACCGTCAGGAGAAAAAGCGGCCCTGTAGGCGTCGGCGGCTATCTTGAGCAAGTCTGAACCGTCGGAGTCAACCCTGTACAGACTGCCTCCTCGGAAGATGTCCCACGATGAGAACATGATGCTGGATCCGTTCGGAGACCATTCGAGCGTGTACAACAGATGTGCTCCAAAAGTCGTGCCGCCGTTCAGTTCGTCGAAACTGACGATTTCTCTTAGAGGGCTGTCTCTGCCAACCGACATCACGCTGAAAGTACCCTTCAAGTATACTCTTTCCCATCCCCCAATTCCTCCCTCGAAGGCGATGAACGCGACGGTTCGACCGTCAGGCGACCAAGCGGGAAAACTCAATATCGTTCTGGTGACACCATCGTTTTCGGAGTAACTCGATGTACGAAACAGTCGTCTAAGCTGGGAACCATCCGGATTTACCACGTAGAGGGACCACCATGCATCGCTCAAGAGACGGTTAGCACTTTCCTTCACTGCGAATGCCAGCTCGTCACCCGAGGGAGACCATACTGGACCCATTATCCATCTATTCAGGATTCTAAAATCGGATTCGCCGAAATCCTTTTTGTATGACTGCCCGGGTACGATGCGGCTCACGCCGGAGCCGTCACGGTTCATTACGTATATGCCAATATACCGACGTGACTCAGCATACCTCACAAATGCTATCTTGGATCCATCAGGCGACCATGAGGGCAGCAGATTGTAGTTTATGCTCCGGGTCAGCCTTCGCCGATCGCTTCCGTCCAAGTTGGATGTCTCTATTTCCGCAAGGCCCGAGTAGTCGGTATCGAAATCGCTAGGCTCCCACATGATGCCCCTGTCCCCAGAGCGGTAATGCCTACTCGTGTTGTAAACCAGAAGCGAACCATCCGGTGACACATCACGAGATTCTGGGACATATCCCCGAATCAAGTCATCCACTGTCACATCACCATATGATTTGGGGATATGTCTTGCACTGGAACCGTCCGCCGCACTGACATACAGGTGGACTCGCCGATCCCGATCCAGATAATAATAAGATATGATATGCGAGCCATTGCTCGACCACTGGATCTCAGATGCAGGATTGGCGGTTGCTAATTCGTGGTATGTGTCAAGATGTGCTTCAAGACCAAAATCGTCCCCCATTCCAAACGGAAAAGGAACGTAGATGACCGTGAACTGAGTCACCCACACCACCGCCGCCGTTATCAGCGCAGCCACCACGACGGTTATGACGGTTGACGTGGGCAGATCGCTCACCCATCTTGCCAAAAGCGCGACGGAGCGCGCGAGCCGTTTTGCACTCCTCATCATGAAGGACTCACCCTCGCCCATTCGATGTCTCCATACTCGGAGCGTTCACGGAGTCACCGCATCCCAAACCCGTTTCAGCCAGCCAGATGGCGCGTTCACAGCTTTCAATCTGCCGTCTCCGTCTCTTCTCGCCAGCGCTTGGACATCGGAGCCGTCTGGGGTCATCGTGTAGAGAACCGTGCCGGCGGGATACGAACAATCCTCACAGCTCGGCTGCGCTGCCACAGCAATCCTCGAACCGTCAGGAGAAAAAGCGGCACTGGGGGCGCCGCCGGCTATCTTGAGCAAGTCTGAACCGTCGGGGTCAACCCTGTACAGACCATCTTCGCCGGTGATGCTCAACACTGAGAACATGATGCTGGATCCGTTCGGAGACCATTCGAGCGTGGGCGGATTCCAAAAGGCACGATCAATTACTTTGCCGTTCAATTGATCGTCGAAGCTGACGATTTCTCTTAGAGGGCTGTCTCTGCCAACCGACATCACGCTGAAGATATAGCCTGCCCCAACCTCTCCTCTCCTCCCGAAGGCGATGAACGCGACGGTTCGACCGTCAGGCGACCAAGCGGGGAAACTCAATATCTTTCCGGTGACACCATTCTCTACTCCAGAATCGTCCAAGGTACGCGATGTACGCAACAGTCGTCTAAGCTGGGAGCCATCCGGCTTTACCATGTAGAGGGACCATGAATCGCCTATCAGGGGGTGGGAGGCGCGTTCCTCCACTACGAATGCCAATTCGTCACCCAAAGGAGACCATACCGGACCCATTACCGATGCATCCCGGATTCGAACCAAGTATGTATCCTCCCGATCCTCGACCTCAGCCAAATCCTTTTCGTATGACGGCCCGGGTGCTGCGATGCGGCTCATGCCGGAGCCATCACGGTTCATCACGTATATGCCAAGATAAAGTTGCCCAGCATACTTCGCAAACGCTATTTTGGATCCGTCAGGCGACCATGAGGGCAGCAGATTGTAGTTCATGCTCCGAGTCAGTCTTCGCCTATCGCTTCCATCCAAGTTGGATGTCTCTATTTCCGCAATGCCCAGGGGGGCGGGATCGGGGATTTCAGGCTGCCACATGATGCCCCTGTCACCAGAGCGGTAATGCCTTCTGGTGCTGTAAACCAGAAGTGAGCCATCCGATGATACATCACCGTATTCGTGGATATATCTTTGGTCGTATTCGTATTCATGGATATGTCTTACGCTAGAACCGTCCGCCGCGCTGACATATATGCTGAGGAACCAGTCCCGATCTACATGAGGAGACATGATATGCGAGCCATTGCTCGACCACTGGACCGCAGATGCAGGACTGACGTTTATTCTGAGTACATCAACGGGATCTCTAATTCCCCATGGCAGAAAGTAGATGACTGTGAACTGAGTCACCCACACCACCACCGCCGTTATCAGCGCAGCCACCATGACGGTTATGACGGTTGACGTGGGCAGATCGCTCACCCATCTTGCCAAAAGCGCGACGGAGCGCGCGAGCCGTTTTGCACTCCTCATCATGAAGGACTCACCATTACCTCTATTTGCTTGCGGGCGCTCAAGCCCTGTGCATCTTCGACGATCACTTCTATTACGAACGGCGTCCGCACATTCACGGAGGGAAGCGTTATGGAGACACTAGCGGAGCTCTCGTTGGGCAGGAACGTCAGATCGTCTTGGGACAGCCATCGGTAGGTATGGAGTCTTCCCGCCATCGACCGATGCGGTCAAGCGTATTTGGGTCATTTGATCCAACTCGGTCGAAGTCAGCCCGGAAATAGACACGGACGGGACGGCATGGTACAAAGCGTAGATCGCCATTATGTCGAACGGGTGAGGCGAGCAATCCGGTTCCACAATGCCCGGTTCCACAATGCCGGGAAATGTGGATCCTGACTTTGGGTGTCTAATGTAGCTGCGCACATTCTGATAGACATTGACATTGGAGCTGGTGGTAGTGCTGAGGCTCCATATATCATCGTAATTCATAACGGAATCCGGAATGGTCGGGTGTGCCGCGTGGTATGGCTGAAAAAGAGTAGTGAGCTTTACATTCGACAGCCCCAACGCATGTCCTGATTCATGAACAGCAGTTATATATGCACGATAATCATAGTCTGGATCTGGGGGGTTAACCTTACCAAGACGAGGCAGGCATGTATTGAATCTGGTGTTGTCGCTTGGAACATCAGGCGGATGTACCGACTCCGACGTTCCGTAAAAGTATGATTTCCTGAATGTTACATCAACGCCCTGCAATTCGTTTCGAGCCTGTCGCTTATGCGCAAAGGCACTTCCCAAAGCCGCTCGAATCGCGCCTTGGTCATTCGAGGGGTCGTCATCTTCCAACTGCTGCAAATAGGCTCGGCTTGCACTCCCGGCGTAACCCAGAAAGGAAGTGACACAGGCAGAAGTAGAAGTTTTTCTGATAGCGTCCGTGCCCAGACAGAGACCCTTGAAGATATCTGACCGCATTTCGGGCAGCGACCAAACACCCATGCTTGTGTCGAGCATCCTAACTTCGCTGCGAGCGTCATCGGACTGGATATACAGATCAAAATTCGTTGGGTTATCGGCGCAGGAAATGCTTGAGCTCGAGTCGTAAACGACTTCGACAAGTCCGTCCGTGGCTTCTTCCCATTGCTCGAATGCGTGATTGATCATGTCACGCCATTTTTGACGGTCGGCAGTTGGGAAATCGCTATCGCAAATGGTGTACGTGAACGTTCTGTTCGGATGATGTCCAAAGAACGTGTATGTGCCCACGCGAGCCGCATTGTCTGGGAAATCGTCAGAAATCCACGCATAGGCGTCGCGAGCGGAAAACACTTCCTCTCCGCTGGTTGTCACGTAGTTTAGCTGGAAAGCGTATATCTCGCCGTCCGAGAGATCGTCAATCGTCGCGGATGGCTTCGAGGATGACTTCAAGGATGGAACATCTTCCTCGTTCGACGGCGAAACATAGTATGGCCATGCCGAATTATCGGGCCAGTCTAAATCGGAATGGTCAATCGTCAACCAGCCACCGCCCTTTCGGTACCCTCCCAGCTTTCTGTACCTGATGGTGTGTTCCTGAACGTTGGGTATCGCGTCCCATTCGAGCTTCGCTCGATCGGAGGCTCCGCCGTTCCCGTTTGCACTGCCGCCTGTCAGTATCGGGTTGTCTATGATCTTGATGACCTTGCTGGTGTCGCTGTCGAGATATGGGCCACTGCCGTCCGTTGCCTTTATTCGGAAATCGTAGGAGTATGGAGCATCGGCCAAGCCGACTCTAGCATCTGTGTCGTCAGCGTCAGGAATTATGCTGTCTAGATCGATATCCAGAGACTCCGTCTCACTGGACTTCCTGAACAGCAGAGACCAGGTACCGCCTGACGCTTGAATTTCAATCTCGTACCCAGTGGCGTTCGTGTCGCCGGACCAAGTCAGAAGCGCCTTCCGAAGCGGCATGGGAACGACGTCCAAGTCGATGGGCGTCGCCAGCTTCAGCGGCAGGTTGATTTCGTTCGACCACTCGCTCCACAGGCCGCACTCTGTACGTGGCATGTTGTTCCTGCAGTTCTTGGTCCGTGCCTTGTACCACCGGCCTCTGGTCTGGCTGAGGAACGTCGGGCGCACGGTCTCCGCGCTCGTGAGAGGATCTCCCACGCGGCTGTACTCGCCGTCCTGGCTCTGCGAGTGATGCAGCTCCGTCAGGTAGTAGTGGGGCAGCTCGCTCGCAGTATAGGCGACGGCAATGTGCGCGGAATCCACCGGGGAGACGGTGACGCTCAATCCAGTGGGAGGAAGCAGCCTGCGGATAGCCATACTCTCCGCCGTGTCGCACATGGTGGAGCCCATGCGGCAGACGCTGAGACGCGCCTTGAACAGGTCTCCAGAGCCGGGCGAAAGGCTGAAGGTGTGCTGTCCCGATGTCGTAACCGAGATGGATGCCACTTCGCTATAGGTGTCCTGAATCAAAGGAGTGCGGTCTTTGAGACCGAACAGGGTGAGTTTGTAGCTGAACATTCTCGTCTGTCCGGGCACGGTGAATGTCACGGTTATGCTGTCGCCCTCACCGCCGAGGGTCAGGGTCGGCGTGGTAAGCGTCGGGAAGGAAGGCGGCGGTTTAGGCGTCTTCGTAGGTGTGGCTGTGGGCGTAGGTGTGGGCGTAGGTGTGGGCGTAGGTGTGGGCGTAGGTGTGGGCGTAGGTGTGGGCGTAGGTGTGGGCGTAGGTGTGGCTGTGGGCGTAGGTGTGGGTGTAGGTGTGGGCAATAATTTCGCCCTCACGTTCTTCCTCTCCCAGTCTTTCAGGCTAGACTGCCCCTCGTACAGAAAAGCGGTCACAATTCCCGGTCTCGCGCGGCAGAGGTACACTCTGAGAGTCGTGGTTCTCCTGCCCGTGCCGCTGGCAGTGAAAGTCTGGTCGTCCTCACCGCGGGTGCAGGAAGAGTTGAATCCGATACTTCTTAAAATAGAGGTTGCGGAGCCGCTGGCTCTGCCCTCGCTGGCGGTTACACGAATTCTGTAACTGCGTCCCTGCACCATGTTCGACGCGAACACTCTGAAAGAGTCGTTGCCACCGGCCTCCAATTCGGCGGCGAGACCGAATATGCGGATGTACGGGGCGGCAACGGACTGCTGCGCCTGCGCGGAAGGCGCGGGTGAGGTTATCAGCCCATACACTGCGAGGGCAAACGCGACCAGCACCAGCAACGCGATGGCCGTGGGGCGGACGGACACTCTAGCGAGGCCGCTCAACAGGCGCTGCACCGCGTCCACGAAAATCATGTGCCATCTCGCGTAACGTGTCTCATAGTAGACGGCATCATACACGCGCGGATGATAGTTGGCAACTCGAAATTGCTCTATCCACGCTCCGCAGCCTGCCACACCCACAGATCTAGTGGGAACGTCTTCGTATGCATCCAGCAGGCTGGCATGTCGGCGGATGTTTCCGTACACCTACGCACAGCAGGCTGCCAAGCTCATCTTGCGCAGCCTGCGTTCAGGGGTTCGAACCATTCCCGATCCACCGCGTGCAGGGCATAGCCAACCCCGCTAGGTCGTTTCCAAAGTGGTCGTCAGGCAGCCGAGCGGCGGAGCATGAGATGCATCATGGCTATGCGAATCCAAGATTCCGATGATGGCTTTGGCCTGTACGTCAGCGCAGTATGTGGTACCATGTCCGTGTGCGGAGAGTTCGAACGCGCTTTCGAGTTCCTGCGCGACTTCCGCCGCCTACCAGCATCAGGACGCGAATCGCCATGACAGGTTCATCCCCGCCCGGCGCGCCGCACGCATTCCCGAAGCGGGTGCTGGGCGTGTCCATGCCGCCCATAGACGCTCTCAACACGCGCATGGCGCAGATGAACGCCGCCGGCGGAGACGTGATCAGCCTGGGCCAAAGCGTGCCGTTCTTCGGGCCTCCGCCGCGGATGATCGAGGCGGTAAGAGATGCGCTGGACAGCTTCGGACCCCGTCTGCACACGTATGGGCCGGACGCGGGCATTCCGGAGCTGCGCCACGCGCTCGCGCGCAAGCTCGCCGATTTCAACGGCATAGAAGTCGATCCCGATTCGCAGATCATGGTTACGCCCGGATCCAATCAGGCGTTCATGGTCACGATGATGACGATTCTCCAGCCCGGCGACGAAGTGGCGATAGCGTCTCCCTGCTACTTCAGCCACCACATGGCAATAGAGCTGTGCGGCGGGGTGGTGAGGGAGATTCCTCTTGGCGAGGAGAGCGGGTTCCAGATGCGGATGGAGGAGGTGGAGCGCGTCCTGACTCCGCGCACGCGCGCAGTGGTCATCACGTCCCCCAACAACCCCACCGGCGCCGTCTACGATCCCGGCGAAGTCGCGCTGATGGTCAGGGAGCTGACGGCTCGCGGCGTCTACGTGGTGAGTGACGAAGCCTACGAGGTCTTTTGCTACGACGGCGCCAAGCACGTCAGCCCCGCCTCTCTCGTGGACGATGCGGAGCTGGTGATCTCTCTGGGCAGCCTGTCCAAGACCTTCGGCATGACGGGCTGGAGAATCGGGTACATCGCGGCGAGCGCGGAGGTGTGCAGGCAGGCGGTGAAGGTTCAGGACGCCATGGCCATCTGCGCTCCGATCGTGTGCCAAGTGGCGGCGGTCGCCGCCCTCGACCACATGCCCGCCTACCCGCTGGGTATGATGGGCGAGATGAAAGATCGTCGCAGGATGCTCGATGCGATGCTGTCCGAGACGCCCGCGCTGAGCTGGGAGAAGACGCACGGCGCGTTCTTCGTCATGCTCAGGGCGGACGTGGAGCTAGACGGGCGCGATACGGCTTGGGAGATGCTCGAACGGGTCGGCGTGCTGACGGTGCCGGGCGGCGCATTCGGCGAGCAGTGGAGCGGATTCATCCGCGTGTCGTTCGGATCCCCACCCAGAGACCGATACGAAGAAGCTCTTTCTCGGATGGCCAGCTTCTTCGGCGTCCACGCGCGCCGTTAGCCTTCGCCTGATCGAGGAGATCCCTCTGAAACGCGCTGGCGTCCGTTCGAGGGCGGCGGCTGGATGCGCGGCGCGATGGCGGCTCTGAACTGCTGTATACTCCGAAACGAACAGTGGGCAGCCTGCGCCGCCCACTCGCTCGGGTCGTGTCTCTCGTATCTAGCCGGCGCGCGCCGCCGCCGCTCTGATCGCGCGCAGCGCGAAGACCTTCGTGAGATGCTCGCGGTACTCTGCGGAGGCGTGGATGTCATCGTTCATCTCGATCCCGTCCGCGGCGTGGCCTGCGGCGCTGAGGATCGCGCCTTCGTCCAAGCTGCTGCCGACGAGTCTCGACTCGGACTCCGACGCGCGGGAAGCGCTCGATCCCGCGCCCGTCACCCCGATTCTGGCGGCTGCGCAGGTTCCGTTCTCGACCGTGACCGACGCCGCCACGCCGACTATGGCGAAGTGAGACGCCTTGTTCGCCATCTTCGCGTAGGCGGCGCCCGACCCTGCCGCCGCTGCCGGAATCCTGATCTCGGTCAGAATTTCGTCGGCAGCCAGCGCGGTCGTGAACAGGTCAACGAAGAAGTCGTCAGCGGATATGGCGCGCGCGCTGATCTGCCCATCTTCGGAGCGCGAGCTTGCGACCATCTCGGCGTCCAGCGCGAGCATGAGCGCGGGCAGGTCTGCCGCCGGGTCGGAGTGTGCCAGGCTTCCTCCGATGGTTCCCATGTTTCGCACCTGCGGATCCGCCACCTGAGCGGCAGCCTCAGCCAGAGCCGGCGCACTCGCCCGAACAGCTTCGGAGCTGATGATGTCGAAGTAGGTGGTCATGGAGCCGATGGCGAGCGCGCCTCGGGATTCGGTGACGCTGCTCAAGCCCTCGATCTTCCCGATGTCTATGAGCGCGTCCGGCTCTGCGAGTCTGAGCTTCATCATGGGAATCAGGCTGTGTCCACCCGCCAAGAGCTTGGCGTTCGGGTTGTCGCTCAGAAGTGTGAGCGCGCTTCCGATAGTGGAAGGCGCGTAGTAATCGAATGTCGCTGCTACCATGTTAGCCCTGCCTCCTTCGTAGAGATGCGGTAGAGATGCGCGCGCTCGGCTGGCGCGCGCTCGAATCAGGCTGCGCGAATCGGAGACGCGCTAGGACATCTTCTCCGCGGCGTACTGGACGGCCTTGACGATGTTGTGATAGCCCGTGCATCGGCAGAAGTTGCCTGCCAGACCGCTCCGTATCTCGTTCTCGGTCGGGTTCGGATTCTTGCGGAGCAGGTCCACCGAAGACATGATCATGCCCGGCGTGCAGAAGCCGCATTGCAAGCCGTGCATCTCCCAGAAGCCTTCCTGCAATGGGTGCAGGTCATCGCCAGACGCCAAGCCCTCGATTGTGGTCACTTCGCCCCCATTGGCCTGTACCGCGAATATGGTGCAGGACTTCACCGCGGAGCCGTTCAGAATGACAGTGCACGCCCCGCACCCCGAGGTGTCGCAGCCGAGATGCGTTCCCGTCAGGTTGAGAGTGTCCCGCAGGTACTCCACGAGCAGAAGCCGGGACTCGACGTCTGACGTGCGCTGTGTGCCGTTGACGGTTACAGATAGCTGGCCCATCGCAACTCCTCCGGTTGATCCTAGGATGTCGGGGATGACTTCTGGTAAGGCAGGGCGATTATATCAGCAAAACCCCCTGCCTGCTACATCCCCGATCCAAGCGCGTTTGACAGCCCCGATGCCCTAGACTACACTCGCTCACAGTTCGAGTCCGGGTTCAGTCTCCGGGCTGCGCGACCTGACGCATCCAGACCGTTGGCGCGAAGCCCCCTCCCTCGACTGGCTGGGCGGGGCGGTCGAACACGGGGCTAAGTACGAGCCGCGACCGGCGTATCCCCTCCGCCCCGATGGGAGAGGATCGGGGCGAGGGTGAGCAGGAAGAGACACGAGAGGGAAGCAGTCCAATTGAGAGTACAGGGATCATACACTTTCGACGCAGACGTTCAGACCGTCTGGGACTCGCTGCTGTCGCCTGACGTGCTGGCGAGCTGCATACCGGGGTGCGAGAGCATCCGTCCAGTGGGTGACGACTCCTACGAGATAGACCTGAACGTGAGGGTGGCGGCGATGTCCGGGTCGTACAAGGGGCAGGTGTCCATAGAGAACAAGAAGCTCCTCGAGTCGTACCGCATGGTGGTCAAGGGGAGCGGCAGGATCGGCTCGGTGCGAGGTTCGGGAAACCTGCGCTTCTCTGAGTCCGACGGCAAGACCATCGTATACCTGGATGGCGACACTCAGGTAACGGGGTCGGTCGCCCGAGTCGGCCAGCGTCTGCTCGGCGGAGTCTCCCGAATGATGACGAACCAGTTCTTCGACTGTCTGAAGTCGAAGATCGAGTCCTAGCCGCATCGGAGGGGCTGCCATGCCTTATCAGTTCATAGACAGTCAGGAGACCGGCGGCGTTCTCGTCGTCACCATGGACGATCCGCCCACGCGCAACGCCATAGGCGACGAGATGGCGGGCGAGATCAACCAAGAGCTGGACAGGCTGGAAGCCTCTCCTCACCTGCGCGCGCTGGTTCTCACCGGGCGAGATCCGTCGTTCTGCTCGGGCGCCAACGTGAAGCGGATGGACGATGCCAACCGCGACCGCGCCGCAGACTCCGCGCTGCCGCGCGACCGCTCGCCGTGGCAGATGCTCGATGAGGCGTGGGCAGAGCTCGGGGATGCGGACGCGCGCGCCGCAGAGGAGATCGAGGGCGCGCGCTTCGTGCCGCTGCGTCTGCACGAGCTTCAGAAGCCCTCGATAGCGGCGGTGAACGGCTACGCGATGGGGCTTGGAATGGGTATCGCGCTCTCCTGCGACGTGAGAATAGCATCCGAGAACGCGCGCATGTCCGAGACGTTCATCCGCCGAGGGCTGATCCCGGCGGATGGCTCGTGCTGGCAGCTGCCGCGCATGATCGGACTGGGCGGCACGATGCTTCTTCAGTACACGGGCGCGGTTCTCGACTCCGGCGAGTGTCTGCGTCTCGGCATAGTAAACCGCGTGGTGGAACACGGGGAGCTGATGGAGCGGACGCTCGATCTGGCGCGCCAGATGGCAGAAGGCCCCACCTACTCGATGGCGCTCATCAAGAAGCTGGTTCAGCGCTCGCTGCACGTGAGCTTCGCCGAGAGCCTGCGCCTTGCGGGTCCGGCGCAGGCTCTGGCGCGCAGGACGGAAGACCACAAGGAGGGGGTGCGCGCCTTCGTGGAGAAGCGAGCGCCGAGCTACGTGGGGCGATAGCGCGTATGTCTGGCCGCCTAATCTCTTGGCCTTGCGGAGTAGTCCTCGAATGGGCCGTCTCGCCACTGCAAGGCGGCGCGCAGACCCTCCGCCTGTGAGATGTCGCTGAACACGCCCGCCGTGTTCCTGAACGTCGAAAGCCCCTGCCAGTCGACGCCGACTTCGAGCGCGGTTCTGATGCCCATGATCTCGTAGGCGCGGTTGACCGCCTTCTTCGAGGCGGCGAGCATGTCTGCGGAGATGGTCGCAATCGCGCGCGCCTCGCGGGTCGTCTCCGCGTCCAGAGTGTCCGCGGGGAACGCCTTGGTCGCCCAGCCGATTTCGACGGCTTCTTTGCCTGTGACAGCCTTGCCCGTAAACATGAGGTACTTCGCCCAGCTCATGGGCATCTTCCAGGGGAAGTACATCGTGTCCGGCGTGGTGAGCGCGCGAACAGGCGGGTAGCCAAGCTGCGCGTCCTCCGCCACGAACATGATGTCGCACATAGAGGCAAGCTCGCTAGCGCCGGCGAGGCACCAGCCGTGAACCTGCGCGATGACCGGCTTGGTCAGCTCCCAGATCAGCCACAGCCCGTTCACCAGATCGCGCGCGTACTGCGCGGTGAGCTGATCCACGTCGTCCGAGACGTAGCCATGTTCGGGACGGTTGGGCGAGGGCTGGGTTGGCGTGAGGTCGTAGCCTGCGCTGAACGCGCGCCCCTCGCCCTTGATGACGATGCAGCCCACGTCCGGGTCGCGCTCGGCCGCCTCTAGCGCGTGCCGAAGCTCTTGTCGCAGCGCCCAGCTGAGCGCGTTCATCTTCTCGGGCCGGTTCAGCGAGATCGCGCAAACGCGCTCTTCGACGCTGTAAAGAATGTTTTCGTATTGCATGTTCGTTCCTCTATCTTAGACCTAACTGCGGGTTGCTGCGGTCGTTGTATGTACTGTGGTTACAGAGCATTGTAAGGAGAAGCACAATCCAATGCGACATATTCCAGCGACCCTCGCGCTGATTGGCGCCGTCCTCGTGTTCGTTCTCGCAGGCTGCACTGGCAGCGTCTCCGAGTCAGGCGAGCATAACGAAGAAGCGGAGGCGGGAGAGCGGAGCGAAAGGACCGAGGCGGGAGAGCGGAGCGAAGGATCCGAGGCGGGAGAGCATAGAGAAGGGGCCGAGGCGGGCGAGGGCGGCGAGGAGTCCGCCACACAGTACACGCTGAGCGAGACCTTCGACGAGGTTCGTGCCGGCGCGCGGCTGATCCTGTCGTATGACTCGAACGCCAACGCCTTCACAGGCACGGTGCAGAACACCACCGCCAACACGCTGAGGAGTGTGCGAGTGGAGGTTCATCTCTCCAACGGAACCGAGCTTGGGCCGACGACTCCCGTCGATCTCGACCCGGGGCAGGTGGCTGAAGTCGATCTCCCTGCGACGAGCGAGCCTTTCGAGTCGTGGAGCGCGCACCCGGAGGTGGGCTGATCACTCAGCGGAGAGCGCCTCGCGGATCGCCTGCGGGGTGGTATCGACCTTCACGCCCGCGCGCTCCTCCTGGAGGGTCAGCGCCTCGGTCATCTCCGCTAGCGCAAGGTTCGCCAGCTTCATCGCGTGTCGAAGCTCTTGTGTAGCGCCCATATGAGCGCGCTCATCTTCTCGGACCGGTTCAGCGAGGTCGTGCAAACACGCTCGTTTACACTGTACAGGATGTTTGCGTACTGCATGGAAAGACTCCTCAATTTGGGGTATCATCAGGCGAAAGGTCTCACGGTTGTATTCTAACAGACGACGGGCTTCGCTCTTTGAGTTCCAGTTTTGCAGCCACTTAGGGCTGTCGACGATATTCGGGGACTCCGAGCTTTGGATCCAAGCGCATCCACCGGACTGTTTTGAGGTTTATTGAGAATGCCTAAAGTTATCTCGTTCATCAACTACAAGGGCGGCGTCGGCAAGACCACGTCCGCCTACCATGTTGCCTGCTCATTGGCGCAGCACCGCCGACAAAGGGTCCTGATGATTGACATAGACCCTCAAACCAATTTGACTTTTCTATGCGCGGAAATCGGTCAATGGCAACGACGGAGGGATCGGATCGGAACCATCAAGGATTTGTACGACCGGTATGTAAACGGCGTCACGTTGGACGTCAATAGATTCGTCTGGAGAGACGCCGTAGTCATTGGCCGAAATCCAATTCAAGGGTTGGACTTGATACCCTGCGACATTGACCTTCTTGGGGAGGATGTAGGGGGCAGCCAAATTGTAGGCACGTTCCCAACAATACAAGCCCTTAAGCAGAACGCGCAACGATACATGAAGGAAATGTCCTTCCTGAATCGGGTAATTGCGGATACAGGAGACAGGTACCACTGGATTATTATTGACTGTCCCCCAAACCTGTATTTGATGACTCAAAACGCGCTTCACGCTAGCGACTACTACGTAGTTACGGCGATTCCCGACCATCTTTCTACGATTGGGCTGAGCATCCTCACTGATAAAGTGAGGAATATAGGCGATACGATTTCCAAGGCTTCTACCCTTGCTGGCCAGGATGGGGGGCGCACTATCGCTGAACTAGGCGCTATCGTATTTGTCAAGGTTAGACTTGGCGGATCCCGCATTACGACGACTCACCAAGACACTATGGCCGCGATTTCTCAAGAGACGTTCGCTGCCAACAAAGTCATTCAGAAGTACACGACCGAGCTTATCGGATACAGCGAGGCTGCCGAGAACAGGGTTCCGGTCTGGGAACATAACTCAGATAACGCCCGCAGGGTTGCCCGCAATAATGAATATCCAGAGATAACGCGGCAATTAACGCTCAAACTCCGGAGATGAATAATGACGCGCAACGCTCAGTATCCAATCGATTCTCTGCTAAAAGGCGTCAGAGCCCTGCAGGATTCGCTTCCATCGGAAAAAGAAAAATCCGAACTTATCCAGACGTTGCGCCACACTCGCTCCTTCTTGGAAGAGGTCGAAGCTCTGGTTGAGGCTTTTCCAACCGTCGAGTCGAGCGCGAATCTGTCTCAGAGCCTATCTCGCCTCGACGTCTTGGCGAACCACGCGACCAACAACGCTCCTCTCAGGCGACTCATGGGCTTGCGAGGGTCTCAGGGCAGTCATGCCAAGTCTGTCAGCGGCGCGGACGACGCCAAGCATCGCGCCGCCGTTCTGGCTCGAAAGATAGACGATTCAGAGAATTCCGACTTGGCCGGTCTGCTCGAACAGTCCGGTGAACCAATCGCAGTGTTGGCCGAGCTTGCCGCCGAGCTGGGACTACGTACGCGCAGCAAGGAACGGAAGGCTGACCTCATCAGACGCATATCGACCCACGTCTCGAATCGGCAAGGATACAGATTGCTGAGAGGCGACGATTAGCCCTGAGCAAACGACGGAGTTATCGGAGCAACTAGCCTTCCAGCGCCTCGCGGATCGCCTGCGGGGTGGTATCGACCTTCACGCCCGCGCGCTCCTCCTGTAAGGTCATCGCCACGCGCGAATCGCGGCCGCCCCAGCCGCGATTCAGCGCCTCGGTCATCTCCGCGAGTGCAAGGTTCGCCAGCTTCATGGGGACATCGTACTGACGGCCGACCTGACAGGCGAGGTCCATGTCCTTGCGCGCCAGTCTCAGCGCGAAGTCGGGCGGGTCGTAGCTGTCTATCAGGAAGTGGTCTGCCAAGCGCTCGAACGCTCCGCGCCGTCCCTGCGCCCCCTGCCGCACCGCGAGCCAGAGTTCGAGCGGATCGACTCCCGCCTTGACGCCCATCGTGAAGACCTCCGCCAGCCCCGCCTGTATGATGTACCCGGCGCAGTTGTGAACCAGCTTCGCCACTGCGCCCGCGCCTATCGGCCCGACGTAGTAGGGCTGGTCGCCCATCGAATCCAGAACTGGCCTGACACGCTCGAAGACGTCCCTGTCGCCGCCGACCCAGATCGCCAGCCTGCCAGTCCGCGCCCCCTCCGGGCCGCCGCTGACCGGAGCATCCAAGACGTGGACGCCCCTCGGAGCCAGCCGCGCGTGTACCTCGCGGATCAGGTCGGGCGAGCTGGTGCTGAGGTCGAGATAGACCTTGCCAGACGTCAAGCCCTCGTGAAGCCCGTCTTCGCCGAGCGCGACGGCTTCGACCTCGACGGGACCGGGCAGAGACGTGAACACTATCTCGGAGCGCTGCGCCACCTCTCTGGGCGAGTCCGCCCACTCGGCGCCCATTTCGAGATGGGGAGTCGCCGACTCGCGCCTGATATCGTGGACGACGAGCCGATGTCCGCCCCTGATGGCGTTCAGGGCGATAGGCCCTCCCATCGTGCCTAGTCCGATGAATCCGATCTTCATGGTTCGTCCCTCCGGTGGAATATGTCAGCCTGCGGCGAGCCAAGCGGCGTTCATCTCCGCGACCGTCTGGAAACGGTCGTCCGGATGCGCGCGGCAGGATTGGATCATCACTCGATGCTGCGCCTCGGATCCTCCGAACGGCTGCCGATCCAGCGAGCCGTCGGAAAGAAGCTCGGCTGCCGTCCTGCCGAGCGTGAAAACCGTCGTGCGCTCGTCTATCGTCGCCCCAAGCTCGAACTCCTCCGGCGCCATGAACCGAGTCGAGCCGAACATCCTGCCCATCGTGTTGGTGAAACGCCCTCGCTGGTAGCAGTCCAGATCGACGGCGTGAACCCGGCGGCGGTCGAAGTCGTAGATCATCGCGCCGTCATAGAAGTCCACAGCGACCCAGCCCTCGCCGACAAGCTGCACGTGGAGGTCGTAGATATCGGAGAGCAGCCGCGAGACCTGTGAAGCGGGGAGGGCGCGGACACGGTTCAGCGCGCTGCGCGCCAACTCCCCATCGACCCAGTCGTACACCAGCATCGGCCCACGCGGAGATTCGACGACTTGGCGGAGTTTGGGAAGTGTCCGATGTTCGCACGACTGCGCCAGATGGACGGCGTTTCGCAGTAGGCGAACTCGATCCGCGTGATCGTGGAACGAAGCTGTGTCCGCCCTGCCCGCAGTCTTTACGAAGCAGCGCCGACCGCCTATCTCCACCCCGTAGGATACGTTGCCGGAGTCTTGGGTGCGCTCGTCGAACCTTGCGAATACCCGACCCGAATCGGCTAGGAATCTTTCGGGGGAGTCCGCCACGTGATCGACGCCGAAGAGTGGCGCATCCCTGGCGCGCGGCTCGGTCGAACAGCGCTTCCCGAATCGCATCCAGAAGTCCCTCCAATCTCGCCTGCCGCTGTTCGAGCGCCAACATCCTGTCTTCCAGACGTTCTGATCGCTGTTCGGCAAGCTCGAAGCGCCGGTCTGATCGCTGCTCGGCAAGCTCGAATCTCTTCAGGACGATCTGAAGCACGGTCAGCCCAAACGCCAGACCTGTACCCAACAGAGCAACACCAACGCCCAAAATGGCGATTATCTCCGGGGTCATTCAGATCACGCCTCTCTTTTAGCGCGCCGCTCGCTCGAACAGCGCCTCCCGAATCCCATCCATGAGTCCCTCCAATCTCGCCTGCCGCTGTTCGAGCGCCAACATTCTGTCTTCCAGACGTTCTGATCTGTTTTCCAGACGTTCTGATCGCTGTTCGGCAAGCTCGAAACGCCGCTCTCATCGCTGTTCGGCAAGCTCGAAGCGCCGCTCTGATCGCTGTTCGGCAAGCTCGAACCTCTTCAGGAGTATCTGAAGCACGGTCAGCCCAAACGCCAGACCTGTACCCAGCAGCGCGACGCCAACGCCCAAAATGGCGATTATCTCCGGGGTCATTCAGATCACGCCTTTCTGGAAGTGAGCCATGACGAACCCACTTCCCAATGTCTAGTCGTCGTCTCCCGGCTGTATGGCGGCAGCGTCGTTCTGCGCCGCCGCGCCGTTCGTCTCCGTCATAGGCTCGTTCGTCCATGGGTTGATCTCGAACGGGCCTTTCAGATCCAGCTCTTCGCCGATCTCGCGCACCGCGGGGATGACGTACTCGCCCATCAGCCGCAGGCTGCGCATCTGGTCTTCGTGGGTCATCGCGCCGTCTCCATCCCAGAAGAAGACGCTGCCGGGACGCAGCGTTTCCAGCACGTGCCTGATCTTGGGGATAATCGTGTCCGGCGTGCCTGTGACTATCGTGTGGTCGTTCGCCTGATCCTCGTAGGTGCGCCGATTGGTGCCGAAGCGTCCGCGCGGGCCGAAGCGCGAGGCTTCCAAGCGGCGGGAGGTGCGAGATGTATGGCCCGGCAGCGCCATGACAGCCGGGTTCACCATGCCCTCGTTGCCGCTGAGGAACGGATTGGAGACGCCGGACAGGTACTTGCGCCCCACCTCGTCCGCCTTCTCCTCCGTCTCGTCCACGTGAACCTTCCACAGGTAGGACACGTGCTGAGTGCCGGACTCGTATCCGAACTCCGCCGCCGCGTCGTGGTACATGTCGAAGGCGTCCTTGGTTGGGCCGAGCTTGGTCGCCAGCAGAACCAGCGGGTATCGCTGCTGCGCCGACCAGCGCACCGTCTCCACGCTGACCGTAGAGGGTATCCACACCTGCGGGTGCGGCTGCTGGTACGGCCTCATCCACGGGTTGACGTAACGGTAGTGGTAGTGCTTGCCCTCCCATCTGAACGGACCGGGATCGGTCCACGCCTTGATTACGAAGTCGTGCGCTTCCTCGAATCGCTCGCGGTTGAACACGGGGGGCGAGTTGTGGGATACGCTCTCACGTCCGCCTCCTCTGACGAATCCGGATACGAGCCTGCCGTGGCTGATCATGTCTATCATCGCCAGCTGCTCGGCAAGCCACAGCGGATCGTCCCATATGGGCAGTATATTGCCGAGTATGACGATCTTCGCCTTCGTGGTCTGGCGCGCCAAGATCGAAGCGCCCACGTTGGTAACGCCCTGCATACAGAACGGCGTGCTGTGATGCTCGTTGAGCATCAGCCCGTCGAAACCCATCTCCTCGGCATACAGCTTCTCGTCTAGGTATCGGTTGTAGAGAGTGGCGCCGACCTCCGGGTCGTACATCTCGTTGCTGATGCTCAGATCGGTGGTCTGCGTACCCATCAGGCCGGTCTTATCGTCCTGCCAGGGCTGCTCGGTGAAGTGGCCTATGAACATGACCTTCCCCCATATTGCTGGATTGGCCGAAGTGTATCACATGTCAGGGCGCAAGTTCGCAGCAAGTCCGCTCGAAGGCGTCGAGCCTGGGCAGAAGAAGCGGCGTATCCACTCCCGCATCCACGTACTCCCGTATCCGCTCTCGGCAGCGCGCGGCGTCTCCAAGCAGATAGCACGCCTCAGCCAGATACTCGGGCACCAGCTCGCCTGCGGCGGCCTCGTCTCCGGCGGCGAGCGACTCGCGCACGGGTTGGAGTATGGACGTGTCGAAGCCGCCGAGATCGAGCAGCGTCTCGCCTGTGAACGGCTCGGCGATCAGCCGCGCTATGCGCTCCCTCAGCGCGGGCATGAGCGATTCGGGGTCGTCCGTCAGACGGACGATCGACATACAGGCGATGTCTATATCGGCAGGGTCGCGTCCCGCGTTAGAGGCGGCATCCCTGACCTGCGCGGCCGCCCAGCGGACGTACTCGACCGGCGCGTAGGCGTTGAGCAGGACGCCGTCGGAGACCTCGCCAGCCAGCTTCAGCGCGCGCGGCCCTATGGCGGCCATGTAGATGGGCAGACGCTCTTGCAGGGGGCGAATCGCCAGCCCGACGTCCGTCAGCCGCGCCCCGCCGAACTCCGCAGACACGCGCTCGCCACTCCACATCGAGCGCAGCGCCGCTGCCGTTCCGCGCAGGCGAGGCAGGGGGGAGCGGTACTCCATGCCCATTCGACCGCGAATGACGTCCGCCTCGCTCCTGCCGAGTCCGAGCATCATTCTTCCGCCGCTCAGCCTGTCGAGTGTGGCCGCTCCCATGCCGAGCAGCGCCGGGCTTCGGGTGTACGGGTTGACCACGCCCACGCCCAGCCGAATCCGCCGCGTGGTCGCTGAGAGGTAGCCGAGCATCGAGAACGTCTCTTCGTGGAAGTAGCGCTCCGTGACCCAGAGGGAGGCGAAACCGGCGTCTTCGGCCATCCGTCCGTAGCTCGCCAGCTCCTCGCCGCTGTCTATGCCGTGGTAGAGGACTATGCCCGTTTTGATCATCGCTCAGCCGCCCGTATTCGTGTCGGTGTCCATCAGCGCTAGTATGCGCCCCACGAAGTCGCGGACGACATCACGCGAAAAGTCGAAATCGTCGTCCATCTCCATGAAGTCGTGGTAGAAGTTGGCGTGGAACTTCTCGGACGCGGCGAAGCCGCCTCGCAGTGAGTCATCGCCGCTCTCGTCAGCCAACTGACGCACCGCGTTTCGCATCGCGCCGTGACTTCCGAACTGCCAGCCACGCCGCTGCGCGACCGCCATGAGCGCGTGCGAGGCCGCGCCCCACATCTTTTCGGAGCCTCGAAGCCTGTCTCCTGCCGCGAACTCTATGTCTGCGGCAGTCAAAAAATCGCGCGCAGTCTGTACGTGTTCCTCGATCAGCATGTCGCTAGATCCCCACCGGGACTATGCCCGTTTTGATCATCGCTCAGCCGCCCGTATTCGTGTCGGTGTCCATCAGCGCGAGGACACGCCCCACGAAGTCGCGGACTACCTCACGCGAGAAGTCGAAATCGTCGTCCATCTCCATGAAGTCGTGGTAGAAGTTGGCGTGGAACTTCTCAGCCATGCCGAAGCCGCCTCGCAGTGAGTCATCGCCGCTCTCGTCAGCCAACTGGCGCACCGCGTTTCGCATCGCGCCGTGACTTCCGAACTGCCAGCCCCGCCGCTGGGCGACCGCCATGAGCGCGTGCGAGGCCGCGCCCCACATCTTTTCGGAGCCTTGCAGCCTGTCTCCTGCCGCGAACTCTATGTCTGCGGCAGTCAAAAAATCGCGCGTAGTCTGTACGTGTTCCTGAATCAGCATGTCGCTAGATCCCCACCGGGACTATGCCCGTTTTGCCCATCGCTCAGCCATCCGTATTCGTGTCGGTGTCCATCAGCGCGAGTATGCGCCCCACGAAGTCGCGGGTGAGGGCGCGAGACTCTTCGATCTGAAAGTCCTCCATGAATCCGTGGTAGAAGTTGGCGTGCAGCAGCTGCGCCGCTTGAAATCCGCCGCGCAGACCCGAAAGTCTCTCTTCATTTTCCAGACGATTGACTGCTATTTGCATCTGCCGATGTCCGCCGAACTGCCAGCCCCGCCGCTGCGCGACCGCCATGAGCGCGCGCGAGGCCGCGCCCCACATCTTTTCGGAGCCTTGCAGCCTGTCTCCTGCCGCGAACTCTATATCTGCGGCAGTCAAAAAATCGCGCGCAGGCTGTACGTGTTCCTGAATCAGCATGTCGCTAGATTACCACACCGCCAACCTGCGCGCAGGCTGACACCTGCTCACAATCACTGTAAACTGTAGTCTGACTTCAGAAGACGAGAGCGATCTTGACCGACGGACTTCTCAGCGGAATCAGAGTCTTGGATCTTGGCGAGGGCGTCTCCGGCCCATACGCTGCGAGAACGCTCGCTTGGCTGGGCGCGGACGTGGTCAAGGTCGAGCCGCCGAACGGGGACTATACTCGCTCGCTCGGCCCGTTTCCCAACGATGCGCCACACGCGGAGAAGTCCGCGCTGTTCATGGCGATGAACGCGGGCAAGCGCGGCGTGACTCTCGATCTCGGCACGCCCGACGGTCGTCAGCGCCTCCTCGATCTGGCGTCGGGCGCGCACGTGATAATCGACAACCACCGGCTGGGCTGGTTGGACGAGCGCGGCATCGGGTACGAGCGCTTGGCTGCGGCGCGAGAAGACATCGTCCTCACGCAGATCACGCCGTTCGGCGACTGGGGGCCGTACTGCGCATACGCCGCCGGAGACCTCTCGCTGTTCCACTTCAGCGCCAACGCGCACGGGATGATCGGCCCTGTGCCGGATCCGAACAGCGACCCTCCCATCCGCGCAGGCGGGAATCAGGCCGAGCAGGTCGCGGGAATGGCCGCCGCCACTTCCACGCTGGCAGCGCTGTTCAGGCTGAGGACCGCCGGGCGCGGCTGCCATATCGTGGTATCCAGCTTCGAGGCCATGGCCACGCAGGCGATAGCCGGACTCGCCAACATAGCCTTCGGCGGAGACCCTCCAACTCGAAGGGCGGCGGACGTGCGCGAGGCGTCCATCGGAGGGCAGATGTCCGCCATAGGCGGAGTCCTGCCGTGCAGAGACGGCTACGTAGCCATCTCCCCGCGCGAGGATGCGCAATGGGCGCGCTGGCTAGACCTGATGGAAAACCCGGACTGGGGCGACGATCCGAAGTACAGCACACGGGCCGCCCGCCAGCGGAACTCGAACCAGCTGTGGGAGCTGCTTTCCTCGTGGACTCGCCCGCGTTCGAAATACGAGATCGCGCGTGAGGGGCAGCGGCGGCGCATCCCCTGCTTCCCCGTGAACACCGTCAGCGACTTGCTCTCCGATCCGCACCTGGAGGAGCGAAAGTTCTTCGTGGCGATAGAACATCCGCTGGCAGGCGAGATCAGGCATCCGGGAGTGGCGTACAGGCTATCCGGGGCGGCTCTGCCGCTCCACCGGCCCGCGCCCACGCTGGGGCAGCACAATCGGGATGTTCTGACATGAGCGCTCCACCACTCGCAGGCGTCCGAGTAGCGGACTTCTCATGGATCATCGCCGGGCCGACCGCCACCCGCCATCTGGCGCTGATGGGCGCGGAGGTCATCAAGGTGGGCAGCGCGCGCAGGCCCGACCCGTCCACGCGCGGCGCGGCATTCCAAGTCTACAACCAGTCAAAGCGATATGCGGCGATGAACCTGTCGCAGAGGCGCGGCAAGGAGCTGGCAGTGGCTCTGGCGGGGCTGTGCGACGTGGTCGTAGAGAACTACGCCGCTGGCGTGTTCGAGCGTCTTGGGCTGGGGTACGACGTCCTGTCTCAGGCGCGCCCAGACCTGATCATGGTCGCGTCTTCCGGCACCGGACACACGGGGCAGGACCGCGACTACGTGGCTTACGGCAGCCTGCTTCAGCACTACACCGGCTGGAACTCCATCTCTGGATACCCGGGCGGCGAGCCGATCAAAGGCGGACTGTGGGCGGACCCGTGGGTCGGCATGGAGCTGGCGATGATCACGCTCGCCGCTCTAAATCACAGGGCGGCGACGGGCATGGGGCAGTACATAGACTTTTCGATGGCCGAGGCGCTGTCCGCAAGTCTGCCCGAGGCGCTGATCGAGTACCAAATGACGGGTTCGGAGCCTACCCCGCTGGGCAACCGCGACCGCAGCCGAGCGCCGCACGGAGTTTACAGGTGCAGGGGCGGCGACAGCTGGATAGCGATAGAGGTCCATACGGATGATCAGTGGAATGCGCTGTGCGAGGTCATAGGCAGGCGCGACCTCGCCGCCAATTCAGCGCTGGACAGCCCCGCAGCCAGAAAGGGCGTGGAAGACGATCTGGACGCGGCCGTCGGCTCGTGGACTTCCACACTGCCAGACGTGGAAGCGTTCGAGATTCTGCAAGCGGCGGGCGTGCCGTGCGCCCCGTCTCTGGACATGGGGCGTCTTCACGCCGACAGGCAGCTGAACGAGGGCGGATACCTTGCGCACGTCGAGTACGCGGACGGCGAGCGGCGAGCGCTGCCCACGCTCCCCTGGCGCTTCGACGGTGAGCGCGCGCGCGACGTCCGCCCTGCCCCCGTCCTCGGCCAAGACTCGGACTACGTGTACCGCGAGCTGCTGGGTCTTGGGGAGGACGAGATAGACGCGCTGGTGGATGAGCGCGTGATCTACTGATTTCCAACGGAGGCTGTAACGGGTTCGTAGGTGGTGAGTTGTATTCTCAACGCGGATTCTCTTTCGACGATCCTGACTCGAAGACGCGCAGCGGCGTTTTGAACGTCATTCATGCCCGGGCCGACGGGGTTAGACCGTTCGATGCCTCCCTCTTTCGAGGCTTCTCGCACATGCGCGCGCTGACCTACACATCCAGCATCCCGATGATAGTGAACCTGCTCACCCAGTACGACTTCGATGAATTCGAGTGCGTCTTCGGACACAACGGCGTACTCTCGCGGGAAGCGTCGGAAGTGCTTGCATTCCAAACCATCGTGTCCGAGAAGCTCTACAGCGGGTTTGTCGGGGTGAAGGGGCTTTCCGACGAGCGCCGAGAGATGCTTTACGGTCGAGTTTCGGACGGGAGCGTTAGATTCCGCGTGGTCAAAGACGCCATAGCTCACGCGAAGATATACCTGCTCGAAGGCTGTGACAGAAGTGGAACATCGGAGCCGGAGAAGCGGGTGATCGTGGGATCGGCGAATCTGTCGGAGACTGCATTTTCAGGACGGCAGGCCGAGACGCTCGTGGTATTCGATGACGACTCGGCCGCGTGGGAACACTACTCTGGCCAGTACGAAGCGGTGCGTGACCTGTCGACCAGTAAGCTGGAACCCCGAAAGGAACCTGTCCCAGTGGGGATAGAGCCAATTCGGATCGAGGAAACCCCGTCTGTAAAGGAGGCGAGCGGGGCTGACGTAATCATCTTCACGCCGTCAGAGAGTGCCGAAGAGTCGAATTTCTCCATTCCGTCCGTCAGGGCCAGAATCGAGACTGTCAAGCCTGCGTTCAAGCGCGCTCTCGCGGACATGAAACCGGACAGATCCGGGCGTCTCAAAATCACACCCAGCATCGTCAGGCAGATGACACGCATCAATCTATCCAGAAAGGGGAACGAGGACGGGCCGCAGACTTGGCTGTCCCTCGAAAATGGCCAGTTCACACTTTCCGGCAAGCCGATGAGTCTCGACGCGGACGAATCAGACGTGCGATCCGATGCAGCAAGCTGGCTGGAGTTCTTTGGAAACTACGAAAATGGCTTTGCGGGGGATGTGCCCAGGCTTCAGCGCGATTACTACACTTTCATGTGCTGGTTCTATTTCTCACCGCTCATGTGCGATTTCCGTAACGCTGCTCTTCGCAGAAACACGTTCAGCTTCGATCAGCCAATGTTCGCCATACTGTACGGGTCGAGCAACTGCGGCAAGACCAGTCTAGTCGATACGCTAACCCGCTCTATGTTCAGCTACATGCCAGAAATAGACACAAGGGACTTTACGAGAAGCAAGCTGCGCGGGCTTCAGCAGGCGTACAAGAGATTCCCTGTGGTGTTCGACGACGTCACTAGGGACAGGTTCAGCAGACACGCTCAGGAGATCATAAAGGACGAGTCGATTCCATATTCGGAGTATCCATGCTTCGCGCTGTCTATGAATGCTGAGACGCGCAGCTTCCCGCCCGAGATAATAAAACGATGCCTGATGTTCTACACCAGAACTTCATTGCCGGGCAATGAGACCGCAGCGCGGCGCAGACTCAGGCGATCCGTGTCGAGCATACAGGGCAGGATAACCACCGCGCTCTATCACGAATATCTGGCGCGGGCGCTCGAGGAGGTAGGCGCGGCGCACGCGCCGGAACGTGAAGCGAATGGAAGCGATACCGGAACCGGCGACATGGACATGCTGGAACTGTCTTCGACCATACTGTGTGGAATTTTCAGAGAGAACCTTCCCAATGGCGCCAAACTGCCGGGCTGGTGCAGGGTAATGACGCTGGATGAGTACCAAGAGACAGCATTCGAGAGACCGCAGCGCATTCTGACAAACATGCTCCATCGAGACAAGCATTCGCGGGAGCGCAGACCTCCGGACGGCTGCTGGACAGTGTCAGGAGATTCCATCATAGTGTCAGCGCCTGTCATGGGCTTCTCTAGGGTGATGGCAGACATACCGGACTGGATAGTAGACGACACCGCGAGCGTGTCTGGCCACATCGCGCTCAAGCGTGGAGAGCTGGAAAACTTCCTGAACAGGCGGATCAGACCGCCCCGCCGCTGGTTTGGGATTCGGTGAGACTGACGATGAAACACTCTCACCCGCCCCTCTCCTCGATCACCCGTATCTCGTCTTCCACTTTGCCGAGCATCACGTACTCCTCTGCCATGAGGTGGAAGCAGCGCTGAAGGTAGAGGTTCGCAAGATAGCCCGCGTTCTCTCCCACCGTACCGGCGGTGTCCGCCAGACGGGTGACCTGATGACTCTCCGGCAGATGCCGCCCCAGCGTCATAATCTCCATCCGCGTTTCGCTGGCAAGTCCGAGATCCCCGGATCCCACGGCATCTCTCAGCCGGCCGACCAGCCTGGTCAGCTCGCTCAGCTTGTCCTGATCGCTCATCAGCCCGTACAGCACGTCGTTGACGCTCAGGCCGTCCGCGTCCGCGCTGGCGGTCTCGCCTTCCGCCGAAATTGCCTGATCGGTGTGGTCTGAGCAAAGCTCGGAGTACCATCCAATCGCCGCATTGATCATGCCCAGAAGCAGGGTTACGTCCGATGTGGAGATCGAGCCGCCGAAGATGACGTCGTCTTCGCGCGTCTCGGCCAGGCTCTGAATGTACTCCAGCCCGCTTACCGGCTCCGGCGCTGGCGGGAAGGCGAACGCAGACAGATCTTTGGCTCCCGCATCGCCGAGCTGATTCATCAGGAAAGGCGGGACGTACTTGGACACGTCCACCTGAATCGGGAGAATCACCAAGTACGTCGCCAAAAGCTCAGCGGCGTCCTGCGAGTTTTGGAAGTAGATCAGCGCGTGTCCTCTCGGACTTTCGGCTGAACCTCGCTCGAAGCTAAAGTCCATGTCTCATCCCGCCTTGGTGATCTGTGAGCTTTGTCCGCGGCTCCACTGGGTCATTATACGCCAGCCGAGCCGATTCATGCAGGCAGCCCGGAAAATTGCGCTCGTGAAACTTTCGGTGGGCGAGGGGCTTGCCGAAATGGACAAACATGGGCAGCGGGGAGCTGATGCGCTTTTTATGAACTTCCACCATATACAATATATAGAGCGGTTACGCCACGCTCACCCATTGGACTCCACCGCGCGCATGTGTATAATATAGCAAATCATTTCGCTCCTCCCGCAGCCCCTCCTAGGCGCTCGGCTCACTATAAACAGAGTTGTGTACGGCAGATTACAGGCATTTGGACGGCTTATCGAAGGCCACTTGCGCACAAAGACACTCTCACCCTTCCACCCTCTGCGTGTATGCGCGCAGGGTTCACGTGCAATCCAAACCTTCAGGCAATGAAGCGAAAAGAGGCGCCTGAACTGTACACTTCCCGGAGCAGACGATGAATCTTGCAGAAATCATGACCAAATCCAACGACGAGTTGGTGAAGATCGCCGACAATCTGGGTGCGAGCGTCAACGGTTCCAACAGGCGCCATGACCTCGTTACGCGCGTGGCGAAGGCCGTTGCCGAGCGCGAAGGGCCGATAAAGGCGGGCGGCATTCTGTCGATAGTCAACGACGGCTACGGCTTCCTGCGCCAGGACAGGGCGAACTCCGGCGTGAGCGACGTGTACGTGTCGCAGTCTCAGATACGGCGCTTCGGGCTGCGAACCGGAGACCAGATGCTCGGGCAGGTGCGGCCTCCAAAGGATGGGGAGCGATACTTCGGCCTCGTCCGAGTGGAGGAGGTGAACGGCGTGAAGCCGGACGCGGCGCGAAACCGGCCCAAGTTCGAGACTCTCACACCGATCTTCCCCATAGAGCGCCTCCAGCTCGAAACCGTCCCCCGCAACCTCTCTACCCGTCTCATCGACCTTCTCGCCCCGATTGGACGCGGACAGCGCGGCCTGATCGTATCCCCTCCCAAGGCGGGAAAGACCTCCGTCCTCAAGGATATCGCGCACGGCGTGACCACCAACCACACGGACGTTCACATCATGGTCGCACTGATAGGCGAACGCCCCGAGGAGGTGACGGACATGCGCCGCTCGATCGACGGGGAGGTGTACAGCTCCACCTTCGACGAGCCTGTGGAAGACCACTGCCGCGTTGCGGAGATGGTGCTGGAGCGCGCCAAGCGCCTCGTGGAGGCGGGAAAGGACGTGCTGGTGCTGCTGGACAGCATAACCCGACTCACGAGGGCGTACAACTTGGCGCTTCCGACGAGTGGGCGCACGCTCTCGGGCGGCATTGACCCGGTGGCGCTGTACCCGCCCAAGAGGTTCTTCGGCGCGGCGCGCAACACGGAGGAGGGCGGGAGCATGACGATCCTGGCCGCCTGCTTGGTGGATACGGGCAGCCGCATGGACGATGTGATCTACGAGGAGTTCAAGGGCACCGGAAACATGGAAGTGCATCTCGACCGCCGCTTGGCAGAGCGCAGGATATACCCGTCGATAGACGTGGCTCGTAGCGGCACCAGGCGCGAGGAGCTGCTGCTCAACGAAGCGACGCTCAAGCAGGTCTGGCTGCTGCGCCGGATGGTCTCGGTGATCTCCTCCGATGAGAAGTACCCCGGCGAGTCGAGCGAAAAGCTGCTGGGCCACCTGCGGAGGTCCAAGAACAACAACGACTTCCTGACGAACCTGGGGCGGGATATCTGACGCAGATCCAAGGAAACGTATTAGACAGCGTTGACTTATCCTCCAACCATGTGTAGCATCACTGTCATCGTAACAAATTCCAAGCCGCGCCCTGTTGCGCTGTGACTCTGCCTTGCATTTCGCTCCTTGGAGTTGACCTTTTTAGGAGATTGGGGAATGGGTTTCAACATAGAACGCCAAGACCAAACCGTGATCGTCACGGTAGACGGCCGTCTCGACGGCGCCAACGCCCAGCAATTCCAGGGCTACTTCACCGGCGCGCTCGACGAGAACGACCGCGCCGTGGTGCTGAACTTCGAGCATCTCTCGTACATCAGCAGTGCAGGCCTCCGCGTAATCCTGATCGCGGCTAAGACGCTGCGCAGACGGGACGCGCAGCTGGTCGTCTGTTCCCTGTCCGACCCTATACGAGAGGTCTTCCAAATCAGCGGATTCGACCAGATCATACAAGTTCAATCCACCCAAGCCGAGGCGATCGCCACACTCAATGCCTGAGAGCGATCTCCCATCCGCCACTCCGCGCCCGTCCGCATCCAGCGGGGCGCGGAGACACCCCAGCGCTTACAGAGTGAGCAGGGTCCGGTGGAGCGTGGCTGGACATCTATCTGAATCCCGCACATCGCTAGGACTGTAACCATGCAACAGGGGCCATACAAGATCCTCGTGGTAGATGACGAGGTGGATCTCGAACCCCTCTTTCTACAGCGTATGCGCCGTCTCATTCGGTCCAAGCGCTATACCTTCGTCTTTGCGCACAACGGACTGGAGGCGCTGGACAAGCTGAGCGAGGATTCGGACATCGACATGGTGCTCTCGGACATCAACATGCCGCAGATGGACGGTCTCACCCTCTTGGAGCAGATCCCCAAGATAGACCCGAACATGCGCGCCGTGATCATCTCCGCCTATGGCGACATGCAGAACATACGCACTGCCATGAACCGCGGCGCATTCGACTTCGTGACCAAGCCGCTCGACTTCAAGGACCTCCAGATAACCATGGAGCGCACGCTCCAGCACATCGAGGAGTGGAAGGACGCGCTCTCGTCCCGAGACAGGCTCGTCGCTCTGGAGAACGAGCTGGACGTCGCCAGCAAGATGCAGCAGTCCATCCTTCCAACCCAGTTCCCGGAGGGGCTGGACTATAAAGTCTTCGGACATATGCGCTCTGCGCGCAACGTGGGAGGCGACTTCTTCGACGTCATGCGCCTCGCCAATGGCAAGATCGGACTTGCCATAGCCGACGTATCGGACAAGGGCGTTCCGGCCGCTCTGTTCATGATGTCCTGCCGCACCCTGCTCAAGGGCGCGGCCATTGGGCAGGGCAAGCCCAGCGATGTGGTCAAGACCGTCAATGACCTGCTCGTAGAGGACAACGAGGCGTCCATGTTCGTCACACTGCTCTACGCGGAGTACGACCCTGAAAGCAGGCGGCTTACGTATTCCAACGGCGGCCACAACTTCCCTTTCGTAATACATGCTGACGGCAGCTCTGCTGTACTCCCATCCACCAACGGCATAGCGCTCGGGGTGGTGGAGGACATGGAATACCAGCAGAATACGATCACCCTCTCCGAAGGCGACACCATAGTCATGTACACAGACGGCGTCACCGAGGCGGTCGACTCCGAGGGCGAGGAGTTCGGCATGGATCGGCTGCTGTCGGTCTTCGGGGGATCGTCGCCCACAGACCCCGAAAAGGCTTCAGAAATAATCTTCAAGGCTGTGGATGCCTTCGCAGGAGACAACCCACAGTTCGATGACGTTACCTGCCTGACTCTGTGCATAGGATGAAGAGGCTGAGGCTTGGGTGTGAAACTCTCACTCAAAGTAGAGTCGAGACGTGAGGAGCTCGATCGCGTGTTCGCCGCCATTGAGGACGTCGGACAAAGGGAGCGCTGGCCCAGCGATCTCACCTTCAAGGTGAAACTCCTCATCGAGGAGATCGGCATCAACATCATGGATCACGCCTACCTCGACTCCGAGGGCGAGTTCGAAGTTACTCTCACGTCCGAAGCCGACGCCGTAACCATCGAGATACTGGATGACGGACAGCCGTTCGATCCGCTGGAAGACGCTCCCATACCTGACTTGGACTCCACAGTCGAGGGACGGGACATCGGAGGGCTAGGCCTACACCTCGTGCGCACCATGGCGGATGAGTCCTCCTACCAAAGGCGCGAGGGCAAGAACCGACTGACGCTTGTCGCGCGCAGGTGATGGATGAAACAGCTCCAGCTCATCCGACAGAGTCTCAATCTCCGACAGAGTCTCAATCTCAAATCGAGGCCGCGTCTGCTGGCCGGCATTGGCGCGGCGCTCGTCTTGGCTGCGCTGATATCGGTCGCGCTATATCTGACGCTGCTCGACCGCGGCGACCAAGAGGCCGAGCCTGAAGCAGTCGCCGAGGTCGAGACCGCGCCATCCACTCCCGACCTCATAGGGGTGACCGACGAGCGCGTGCTGTTCGGCCAGTCCGCAGCCTTCAGCGGGCCCACCCAGCGGCTGGGCATCGAGATGCGGCGCGGCGTCGAGGCTGCCTTCTACGAGGCCAACGCGAATGGCGGAGTCAAGGGGTTGCGGATCGACTTGGTATCTCTCGACGATGCCTACGAGCCGGAGGCTTCGCTCTCCAACACGCAGGACCTGATCGAGGTCGAAAAGGTGTTCGCGCTCATCGGCGCGGTTGGCACTCCCACCTCTCGGGCCGCCGTTCCAGTGGCCGATGCCGCAGGCGTTCCCTACATCGCCCCCTTTACGGGCGCCGAGTTCCTGCGCGATCCGAAGCTGGAACACATCATCCACCTGCGCGCCAGCTACTATCAGGAGACCGAGGAGATGGTCGAGCGCCTCACCACCGATCTGGGCATTACACGGATAGGCGTCATGTACCAAGACGACTCGTTTGGGCGCGCCGGCTACAGTGGCGTGCAGGAAGCGCTGGATAGGCGCGGCATGGAAGTCGCGGCGGTGGGCATCTACCCGCGCAACACCACAGCCGTCAAGCGCGGGCTTCTGGACCTCAGGCGCGGAGACCCCGAAGCGGTTGTCCTGATTGGCGCATACCAGCCTGTGGCATCGGCGATAGCTTGGGCGCGCCACATAGGGATGAACCTGGTGTTCATAGCCATATCCTTCACGGGCGGGAACGAGCTGGCGCAGGCGCTTGGCAAGGACGCGGAAGGTGTGTTCGTCACCCAGGTCGTGCCTCTGCCCACCGATTCATCCCACCCCGCCGTCTCTTCGTACATGAGCGCGCTGTCTGCCTACGACTCTGAAGCTGTCCCCAACTTCGTATCCCTCGAGGGGTACTTGGCGGGACGCCTAGCGATCTTGGGCGTGGAGGAGTGCGCGCCGAGGGTAACTAGAGAGTGCTTCATGGACGCCATCCGAGGCGCGGAGGCGATAGACATAGACGGATTCAGTCTCTCCTTCGGAGACGACAGCCAAGGATCGGACACAGTGTTTCTGACCATGATAAGCAAAGATGGCAGCTACCATTCCATAAAGACTCTCCCACCGGAAGCGCTCGAAGACTCAGGGCGATGACCGAGAGGCCCGCAGAACGCCGATAATGGTACTCTATGCGCAATGCTCGCCCTGATTTAGGAGGCAGGCTGCATGGTAACGAACATCGAGGAGAGAATCAGCAGGCTCGAAGGTGGATCCGAACACCTGGCGACGAAGGCCGACATCGAGCGTCTCAACGGCAGGGTGGAATCCGCCAACGACAACGTGGAGCGCCTGCGCATAGAAACGGCCGCCAACATAGAAGGCCTGCGCTCGGAAATGAACGCCAACATAGAAGGCCTGCGCTCGGAAATGAACGCCGGCGTGAAACGCATAGACTCCAATATGGAACGTATGCGTTTGGAGACGGCCGCCAGCATAGAAAGCCTGCGCTCGGAAATGAACGCCAGCGTGAAACGCATAGACTCCAATATGGAACGTATGCGTTTGGAGACGGCCGCCAGCATAGAAGGCCTGCGCTCGGAAATGAACGCCAACATAGAAGGCCTGCGCTCGGAAATGAACGCCAACATAGAAGGCCTGCGCTCGGAAATGAACGCCAACATAGAAGGCCTGCGCTCGGAAATGAACGCTAGCGTGAAACGCATAGACTCCAATATGGAGCGTATGCGTTTGGAGACGGCCGCCAACATAGAAAACCTGCGCATGGAGATCAATGCCAAGGTGGATGGAGCGCGCTTGGAAACCAAGTCCGACGTGGAGCGTGTCCGGTCGGATATGAGCCGAATGATCATTCAAGTAGCCATTCTTCAGGTCGCAGTGGTGGGGGTGTTCGTCAGCGCGGGCGTGGCATTCCTGAAGCTGACGGGCTGAATGAAAACCATCGAGGGAACTGAGCCGTGACCGAGAAGCCAGAACGACCAAGCAACACGGAGGAGCCGAGAACCGCGCTCACCGACGTGTACAAGGGCATGCTTCGCGGGAGCCGAGAGGCCCTGTCGCGAGTCGACGTCAAAGACATCGCCGGAAACAGGGCCGTTGTATCCGGGTGGCTGCGGCGCGTTCTCGCAAGCCGCAACCGCATCTCTACGCAGATATACCTCGCCTTCGCCGTGGCGGTCTCCCTCACGATCGCCGCGAGCCTCGTGGGCTGGTCCTCGTTCAACAGCGTGGGAGAAGTCCAGAGCCGCGTCAACGAGGGCAGCGTGCCGGACATGGCCGCCGCGTTCGGCATGGCGCAGCGCGCCAACACGCTGGTGGACGCCGCGCCCAGGCTGACCACCACCGACAACCCAGACGAATTCAACCTCGCATCCGAGGGAGTTGGGGCGGCAAACGTAGCTCTCGTCAACCAGCTGGCGCTGCTTCAGGGGCTGAATGCGACTGACGAGCGCTATTCTCGCATGAGAGCGGACGTGGACTCCATTACCGCCAACATCCATACGATCCAATCTGGAATGGTCGAATCGTTCCCTAGGGGCACCCGCCTTTCGTCCTTGCAGACTGAAATCTCGGAGCTCGGCAGGCAGATAGACAGGGCTCTGCTCGAGGCGGTGGACGACCAGATATTCTACACCATCACCGGCTATCAAGAGCTCGACGAGCCGCCGGAAGCTCGCTCGCTCCACTTCACTACTGAAGAGTTCACCAAGTACCACCTGCTGGAGGAGCTTCAGGGAAACGCCAGCTTGGCGGCGCAGCTGCTCCAGAGCGCCTTCGGATTCTCCGATCCCACTTCGATCGGTCCGCTGCGCCAGCGGCTCGACGCGGCTAGGGCGCGCATAGCCAGGGAGCTGGACGACGTCAATGCGTCCGGGGACAAGGGCGCGAAGGTGGTGGAGAGAGTCGATCCGCTGCTCACCAACCTGTTCGAGCTTGGTGACGGCGAACAGGGGGCGCTGGGACTGCTCGAACAGCAGCTCACCGTTGCCGAGCAGCAGCGCGACCTGCTGGCGCAGAACCGCAGTATAGCGGTCAATCTGCTCGAGGAAGTGGATGCGTTCGTGGGAATCACCAACGCCAACGTGGAGGATGCGACGCTCGAATCCAGCCAGGCCGTCCTGACGGGCAAGGTGCTTCTGGCCGCGCTCAGCGCCATCAGCGTGGGCGGGGCGCTGCTCATCGCCACGCTTTTCATAGGCAGGGTGCTGCTGAGGCGGCTCGACCATCTGTCCGTGCGAATGCGCGGGATGGCAGGCGGAGATCTGGAGACCGAGGTGGAGATGAGCGGACGCGATGAGATTGCGGACATGGCCGCGGCGCTGGAAGTCTTTCGGCAGCACGCCCTAGAAGTCCAGCGCCTCAATCTCGTCGAGAAGCTCGCCCAAGAGCTGGAGGTCAAGAACGAGGAGCTGGAAAGCGTTCTCACCGACCTGCGGCTGGCGCAGGATCAGATCGTGGCGCGGGAGAAGCTGGCCGCGCTCGGCGAGCTGACCGCGGGCGTGGCCCACGAGATCAGGAACCCGCTCAACTTCGTCAAGAACTTCGCGGAGGTCTCGGACGAGCTTCTCGAAGAGATGACCGAGATCATGGACGAAGGAGAAGACGGGGCGCTGGACGATGAGCAGCGCGGGCTGATCAAAGAGATAACCGAAGACCTCAGCTCGAACCTGGAGCGCATCCGCTCGCACGGGAACCGAGCCGACCGCATCGTCCACGACATGCTGATGATGGGGCGGGGCAGCGGAGATCACCTGCTCACCGATCTCAACAGCATAGTGGACGAACACGCGCGCCTAGCCTACCACAGCGCGCGCGCCACAGACCCGGATTTCCAGCTGAACATGCTGCAGGACCTGGACCCCGACATGGGCGAGATATCGATCGTTCCGCAGGATCTGGGCCGCGTGTTCCTGAACATGGTGAGCAATGCGGGTTACGCCACCGACCAGAAGCGACGCGAGCTCGTCGAGAGTCCGAACGGCGACCGCTCCTACATGCCCACGCTGTGGATATCCACGCGGCGAGGCGATGAGTACGCCGAGATACGCATACGCGACAACGGCATGGGCATACCCTCCGAGGTGGTGGACAAGATATTCAACCCGTTCTTCACCACCAAGCCCACCAACATGGGCACCGGGCTGGGACTCGCCATGTGCAGCGACATAGTCCGCGAGCATGGCGGGACGATCAGCGTGGACACGCAGCCGGGCGAGTACACCGAGATGACAGTGCAGATACCGCTGGAGCCGCCCGCGGTGCAGTTGGAGGAGGCGGTCTAGGGTGTATCCCCGTCTCGGCGGCTGTCTGTCTCGAACTGGCCGAGGAAGTCAGGCTCGATGTTGCCTCGATCGCCGGGGACCCTCGCCATCGACAGCTTTTCGGGCGGCACTATCCCGCCGGAGAAGATGAGCTTCATCGCGTCCTCCACGGACAGGTCGGTCTCCAGAAGGTCGTCTTCGACCACCACTGCCATGTTCCCGGAGGTCGGGTTGGGGATGGTGGGGATGTACACGATGGCCAGCGACTTTTCGCGCCCGCGAGCCTGCACGCGAGCCGTCACGAATCCCATGGCGATCATGCCCTCTCGCGGCCACTCCAAGAAGACCACTCTGCTGAAGTTGAACTGTGAAGTGAGCATCGATGAGACCTGCTTGGTCACCCCGAATATGCCGCTTAGGATGGGTATGCGAGCGAACATCTCGAGTATCCACATCAGCCCATTTCTGCCCCACTTCATAGAGCATACAATGCCGACGATGTAGAATACGATGATGGACAGTATCAAGCCGGTGCCGGGGAAGGCGGAGACGGCGTCCATGCCGGGAAATTCCAGCCCCCGGCTCGCTAGGAACTCCAGCAAGGGCTTGATGAGATCGTCCACGAAATTGATGATGTACACGATTACGATGATGCTGATCATCACGGGCAGAAGCTCGATCAGCCCGCTAACAGTCTTGCTTCTAAAGTGCTGTCCTCCGCGCTGAAACGGGTTCGGCTCTTTCTCCGACTCTCCATTGGGATCGAATGGGGATTCGTTCTGTCCTCTCATGGGTATCCTCCTGATGTGTGTGCGAAAGGCGTGAAGTGGAGTGGCGAATCTCCAAGATGAGCGCGGTTTCAAGCCATCCTATGTCTCGACTGGCGGAGCGAGCCGCGCTCATCTTCAGTGAGATCCAGACTGCGCAAATGGTTGTCTTTTGTACAGTACAGCGCATTGCTACAGTAACGGAAATCTAATAGGAAATATATCAGACAGCGCGATACTTCGCACCATCCCGGATGGGACTCGCTCCCTAGCAATTCGTCGCAATTCGAGATATAGTAGCTATATACCGGAGCCCTCCAATCCATAAATTTCCATTATACACATGATCAATTTCCACCACCTGTTCATCTTCCACACGGTGGCTCAGATGGGCAGCTTCACAAGAGCGGCAGCGGAGCTGAAAATCAGCCAGCCGGCCGTCTCGATACAGGTCAAAAAGCTGGAGCGCAACCTCCAGACCACGCTGCTCGAAAGGATGAGAACGGGCGTGACGCTAACCGACACGGGGGAGGTGGTCTTCGAGTACACCACGCGCATATTCTCATTGGCCGAGGAGATGCAGCTCGCCATTCAGGACACATCAGGCCTGCGCGCCGGCCGTCTAACGATAGGCTCCTCGTCAACGCCGGGAGAGTGCATCCTGCCGCTGGCCATAGGCATCTTCTGCCAGTGCCACCCCGGGGTTGACGTGTCTCTGGACATCTCCAACACTCAGGAGGTGATCGAGCAGATTCTCAGCCGCGAGCTGGACCTGGGCATGGCGGGCGCGCCGGTGAGCATGAGCGGCCTCGCCTCGTTCCCATACGTGAAAGACGAAGTGGTGCTGGTGGCGTCCCCGACTCACTCGCTCGCCCGAAGAAGGCGTATCACCCTCGACGACATCGCCGGAGAGTCTTTCATAATGAGGGAGCTGGGGTCGGCGACGCGCAAGGCCGCGGAAGATGCCTTGACCAAACGCGGAATGAGCGCGCGCGTGGCGATGGAGCTGGGCAGCAACGAGGCGGTCAAGCGAGCCTCAGCCGCGGGGCTTGGCATTGGAGCGCTCTCCAAGTTCTCGGTCGGGCCGGATGTCGCCGCGGGCTACCTGAAGGTGCTGAAGGTGCGCGGCTGGAAGTGCGAGCGACCGCTCACCGTCCTCTACCGTGACGACTCGCGCCCAACCACCATCCAGAGCGCGTTCCTCAGCTTTCTCCAGACGGAAAAACCCCTGCCGCCCGTGCCGTTCTAACTCCCTCATGCCCGAAGGCGGAAGCGAAAGGGGGCTGCTGGTAGTGGCTCATGCTCGACAGCGCGGCGCCCGCCTCTATCAGCGCATAGTGGGAGAAGATGGGGATTCCCGCTCCTCTGTCCTCGCTCTTCCCCTCGCCCTCGGGTGCGCCGCCATGTACGCCTTTCTCGCCTCTGTCTTGGTGATGTGCGTATAGACCTGTGTGGTAGCCGGGCTGGCGTGTCCGAGCAGGTCCTGAACCACCCTGAGATCGGCGCCGCCTTCGAGCAGATGCGTTGCGAAGGAGTGGCGCAGCGTGTGCGTGTGGACACGGGTTCCCAGCCCTGCGCGCGCGGCGTATCCTCTCACCGCCTTCTGTATGCTGCGCTGGCTCAGGCGTCCGCCGTAGCGGTTGACGAACAGCGCGCCGCCCGCGTCCAGGGATGCCACGGTGGATCGCACCTCCTGAACGTAGGTCTTGACCGCGTTCCTAGCGGCGAGGCCCATCAGCGCGATGCGCTCTTTGGACCCCTTCCCTGTGATCCTCAGCTCGCGGGTGTCCAGATCGATGCTGTCCATGTTCAGCCCGCTCACTTCGCTGACGCGCAGACCCGTCGCGTAAACCAGCTCCAGCAGGGCGCGGTCACGAATGCCCTTCGGAGAGGTTGGGTCTGGCGCGTCCATGAGCTTGGCCGCCTCGTCTTGGGACAGGAATCGGGGAAGGCGAGAGTCCAGCTTGAACGAGCCTCTGGGGGGCAGTGGGTCGTGTTCGGCTATGCCCTCCCGATTCAGCCATCTGAACAGCGTTCTGAGCGCGCTCAGCTTGCGCGATATGCTCGGGCGCTCGTATCCGAGCTGGTGAAGCCAAGACAGGTATCCGCGAATGGCGCGGCGGTCGAGAACGGAGAACGCCTCGACGTTCCTGCTGGACATGAAGTCTCTCAGCGGCTTCAGGTCGGACAGGTAGTTTCGGACGGTCAGCGGCGCGAGGTCACGCTCGGCGACCAGATGGTCTCGGAAGCGGCTCATAGTTTCGGTCCACGCTGAGTCTTCCATTCAGTAAGCCAGCTCCTTTCGTTCGAGGCAAACTGTTCGCCACTTGGCGCGGAAGTTTCACCTCGACGTGAGACGAAACTTACAGCCGCTCGCCCTACGAGGCAAGCACCAGATCCTCAGCCGGCTCGAGCTTCGGCGTGGCTCCCGACCATCCGCACTCGTCATCGAGGCAGCGCGCGTTTCGCCGCCCGCGTCCGCGTGTCACCAGCAGCTTTCCGCAGCTTGGACACGGCTGAGGCAGCGGGTTGACCGCGAACTTGCAGGTGGGATAGTTCGAGCAACCGTAGAATATCTTTCCGTTGCGCCCGCGCTGCTTGCGCTCCACGAGGTCGCCGCCGCAGGTTGGGCAGTCGATGCCGACAGGCAGGGGCTTGGCGTTCTTGCACTCCGGATAGCCGGTGCAGGCTAGGAAGCGTCCGTTTCGCCCCGTCTTTACTGCCATCGGCTTGCCGCACTTGTCGCAGACTTCATCGGTATCCTCGCTGACGCGCTCTCGCAGCGCGCGCTCCTCGTCCGTCTCGACTGGGCGTGTGTTCTTGCACTCCGGATAGCCGGTGCAAGCCATGAAGGGGCCATAACGCCCGGACTTGATCACCATGGGCTTGCCGCACTCCTCGCAGACCTCATCGGTCTCCTCGTCGAGCTGATCTCTAGGCACGCGCTCTGCCTCGTTCATCGCCTTGTCGATCGCCTTGTCGAAAGGCTTGTAGAACTCCCTGATAACGGGAGTCCACTGGCGCTCGCCCTCGGCGATGTCGTCCAGCTCCTCCTCGACCTTGGCGGTGAAGCCCACGTCCATGACGTCTGGGAAATGCTCTACGAGCAGCCCCGTCACCGCCTTGCCCAGCTTGGACGGAACGAACCTGCTGCCGTCCTTGCGAACGTAGTCGCGATCCATCAGGGTGGCTATCGTGGGCGCGTAGGTGCTGGGCCTTCCGATGCCCTCCTCCTCCAGCGCCTTCACCAGCGACGCTTCGGTGAACCTTGGCGGCGGCTGTGTAAAGTGCTGTTCGGGCGCGATCTTCAGGCAGTCTAGTGGCTCGCCTTTTTCCAGATGCGGTATGGGCGCGCGGGCGGAGTCCTCAGCGTCGTCCGCGTCGTCGCTGCCCTCCATATATACCGCTCGGAAGCCCGCGAACTTGAGGACGGATCCCTGCGCCCTGAACTCATACTGTCTGCCTGTGGCTGCGCCGACGGCGCCAATGGACACGGACGTGGAGTCGAAGAGCGCGTCGTTCATCTGGCTTGCCACCAGCCGCTTCCAGATGAGGTCGTACAGCCGCGCTTGGTCGTTGTCGAGGTGTCGGCGAATCGCTCCGGGCTCGCGCATTACGGACGTCGGGCGTATGGCCTCGTGCGCCTCCTGCGCGCCCTTCACCTTGCGGGTGTACGAGCGCGGCTTGGGCGGCGCGTACTCTTCGCCGTACCTGCGCCTTATGTAGCTGGCGGTTTCGTTCAGCGCCTGCGCCGCTACGTTGGTCGAGTCCGTTCTCATGTAGGTGATGAGTCCCACCGAGCCTTCGTCGCCTATGGACAAGCCCTCGTACAGCTGCTGCGCTACGGACATAGTTCTGCGCGCGGTGAACCTCAGCTTGCGCCAGGCTTCTTGCTGCAAAGTGCTGGTGATGAAGGGAGGCGCGGGACGGCTCCGCGTCTCGCGCAGCCTGACGTTCGTGACCGCGTAGTCGGTGCCGTTCAGGTCGGAGACGATCCCGTCGCTCGAATCCTGATCGGGTATCTCGATGCGACCCTTGACGCCTTTGACCGAGTGAAGGCGCGCTGTGAACACCCCCTCGGTTCCGTTCTGCGGACGCTTGGACAGCGTGGCATCTATGGTCCAATACTCTTTCGGGATAAATGCCTGGATCTCCGTTTCGCGGTCGACCACCAGTCTGAGCGCGACCGACTGCACGCGCCCGGCGGACAGGCCACGCCGCACCTTGTTCCACAGGACGGGGCTGAGCCTGTATCCCACCACGCGATCCAGCACGCGCCTCGCCTGCTGCGCGTCTATGAGTGAGAGGTCTATATCGCGCGGGTTGTCGAACGCCTCGCTGATGGCCTCGCGGGTGATCTCGTGGAACACGACTCGCTTGGCCTTGTCATGCGGTATCTTGGCTGCGGCCATCAGGTGCCACGAAATGGCCTCTCCCTCGCGGTCTGGGTCTGTGGCCAGATAGACGATGTTCGCCTGACTAGCCTGCTTCGACAGCTCGGATACCACTTTGCGCTTGTCGTTCAGGACGCGGTACGTGGGTGTGAAGCTGTCGTCGTCCACGTCCACGCCCATCTTGCTCTTGGGCAGGTCGCGGACGTGTCCCATCGAAGCCTTCGCCACGTACCCGCTGCCCAAGAAGCGCTGCACTGTTCTCGCCTTCGCAGGCGACTCTACGATTACAAGGTCTTTAGCCATTTGTCCCTACACTGTCTTATACTCGGCCGGAGCTTCCCTCAGCCGCACGTAGTTCATTGCGCCAACCTGACGCACCATTCCTCGCAATTCCATCATAGTGAGGGCGCTGCTCACTGTCGAGGCGGCGAGTGCTGAATTTCTGGTTATTTCGTCTATGTGTATCGGATCGAAGGTGACGAATCCGAGAACGGCCGCCTGCGCTTCGTCTTCGGGGAAGAACGCCGCCAGCTCGATCTGGCGCTCGACCGCCGACAGGTTCAGCTCTTCGAGAATGTCGCCGACTTCGGCAACCAGCTTGGCGCCCGAGTCTCGGATCAGTCCATTTCCGCCCCTAGACGCAGGGGACAGGATGCTGCCCGGCACCGCGAACACCTCACGGTTCTGTTCCAGCGCGTGCCTTGCGGTCAGCAGCGCCCCGCTGCCCTCCGGAGCCTCGATTACGAGTGTGCCGAGAGTCATTCCGCTGATTATGCGGTTTCGCCTCGGGAAGTTCTGCGCGTCCGGACGCGCCCCTATCGGATGCTCCGACACCACCGCTCCGTTTTGGGCTATCTGTGCCGCAAGCGACCCATGCTCTCGCGGGTAGATCACGTCCACTCCGCTGCCCAGCGCCGCGATCGTGCGCGCGCCGGACTCCAGCGCGGCGCGGTGAACCACGCCGTCTATGCCTCTGGCGAGACCGCTCACTATCGTCACGCCCACGCTCGCCAGATCGGTCGTGAGCTGCCTTGCGGCCTCGCGTCCGTAGGCGGTCGGTCTGCGCGTTCCCACCACCGCCACCGAGCGCTCGTCCTGCGGCTGAAGGTCGCCCTTGACGTACAGCACCGGGGGCTTGTCGTAAATCTCCTTCAGACGGGGAGGGTAGTCATCGTCGTGCCACGTCAGCGCGCGAACTCCCGCTCGCTGCACACGCTCCATCTCCGCGTCAGGGTCTATCTTCTTTCGAGACTCTGCGATGTGGCGCGCAGTCTGCGCATTCAGCCCAGCCTGCCGAAGCTGACCGGCGCTGGCTTGCCACGCCACCGCCAGAGCGCCGAAGTGGCCCTGCATCAGCGCCATCCGCGCGCGCCCGACTCGGGATACACGGTTGAAAGCGATCCAATATTTTAGCTCAGACGTTTCCATACAAGGTCGATTGTACAGGATGCGCGAGTTTTGTAAAAGCGCAATTTTTCAGGGCGCAAGGCAACAGGGGCGAAGAAAGAGAAATCTGGCGGAGAGGGTGGGATTCGAACCCACGGTCGCCTTCTACAGACGACACGCGATTTCCAGTCGCGCCTATTCGGCCACTCTAGCACCTCTCCGCGAGGCGATTCACTTTGCCAGCCAGCGACAACCCCCTATGGCGCGCTCGCCTTGCGTTCGTATCGAACTGTCGACGGGCTTCCGAAGGCGCTGCCTGCCTGCTGGCGGAGAGGGTGGGATTCGAACCCACGATGGAATTGCTCCCATACTGGTTTTCGAGACCAGCGCCTTAAACCGCTCGGCCACCTCTCCAAAGGCCACGCAAAATTATAGCACAGGCAGGATGCAGCGCTCACCACCGGGATGGGGGGTATAGATCAGAGTGGATGGAACAGCCGAGCAATCCAAGATGCAAGAACCCTCGCTTGGGGCAAGTTGGAGTCGAGGAAACGAGCGGTGATGGCTGTGCCGTAGGGTCTCCCCGGCTCTTTCTGCCACGCGAGCCAAGTGTGGATGATCACCTTGGGCCTATCGTTATCTGTAAAACGCTGATCGGGGATCGAATCCACGCTGCGCTCAACGTGATCGAAAAGGTCGTTTGGCTGATCAGGGACTAGGAACCGGAGGAAGTCCTCTAAAATTCCGGGAGTCTTGTTATCCGGCATTATCCAGACGCCGGCTCTCGGCAGAAGCGCGCCCCCATTTGGAGCTTCAAGTATCGTCCCGTCTGGATTGGGTTGGGGAGGAACATTCTGATATCCGAGCTGAACGAATATGCTGCGGATAGACTGCCATCGAGCATCCAGACTCGTGTCAGCATCCATGATCACGCCGACAACGTCGCCTTCCTCGCTGCTGGCCTTGAGGCGAACGGGGATGGATTCGAGGAGTTCCGATGCGCCACCGTGTGACTTTACTTCATCGAGAAGGGGAATGTCATGAGCGCCGCAGATGTGTTTCAGGACGTGAGCGTCGTCGCTTCCCTCTACCATCAGAATCTTCCGGTTAGCCAATCAGCGCACCTCGATCTCGTCGCGGGTCGCAATTTCCAACTCACGTTCCGAAAACACGGTGGATATGACGTCGTCGCCACGGCGGGTCAGGCGCACGAGGGCATCCTCTCCGGGAGATTCGGAGGCCGCTGTCTGAAAGGCTTCCACAGTGTCTCGACTGTGAGAGGTGGCGAAGACCTGAACGTCCAGTATTTGGGCCAATCGAAATATCATGCGCCAGATATCTAGCTGTACGCTGTAATGCAGACCGTTCTCGAACTCGTCTATCAACAGAAGGCCTCCCTGAGCGTTGACGAGTGACAGGACTATGGCGAACAGTCGAGTCATCCCATCGCCAAAGGAGCGCAGCGGCACAGGTCTCGGAATGTCTCTGGAGCGCACGATGGCAGTTCTCACGTCAACTTCACTGGCGACCATCGAGACGGCGGATATTTTCGGGTCGATGATGCGCAGCGCTTCGATTACGTGTTTCTCGTTGTCTGTCAGCGCGGTTTTCCCCCACATTGAATCCAGCTTATAGGTTTTTTCACCTCCGTATGGGTTGACCAGTACGCACGACGTTCGTTCCCTACCCGCGAACCTGCGCCCTAAACGGGGGTGACGGGCAGGAAGTCTTCGCAATCTGCGGTTCTGAGTTCCATCTTCCGTTTCGACAACCAAGAAGGGCAAGGTATCCCTGTATTCCTCGAATCTGTCGTTCCGATGTGGAACAAGTCGCGTGTTTCCCTCAGAGTCCTCTTCTTCGGCGAGCCACTCCATTCGCATATTCAATCTCATGGGACGTGTTTTACCGCTGGTCGAAATAACGATTGGATCGGAAGTTTCCGAAAACGTGGGAAATCCATGAAAGAGCGACGAGAACTCGAACAGGCTGCCGGGATGAGGGAATCTCGTATCGGCACTCTCCATTATGCTCTGTTCTTCACGAAACTCTAAAACGTCATAGACGACGTCAAGAGCCGCGTTACTGGTGTGCAGACGCAGCGCTTCGAGAATGGAAGATTTCCCAGTGTTGTTCTTCCCGGTAATCAGCGTCACGCGGCCCAGATGCGGGATCGAAAGGTCTCTAATTCCACGAAACCCCTGAATCGAAAGGTCTGGAAACTTCAGCCCGCCGACGTGCGCTTCTTCTAGCACTGATCAACACCCCTCTTCCGATGTTCGAGCTTACAGTCACAGGCGTATCATGCCATCGTACCGCAATTGCGCAATCCCCTCAATGCCCCTGCGCTCGACAAGCTCCGCAAGGCCCTTGGCGATGTCGCGCGCGACGTTCGGGCCTCTGTACACGAGACCAGTCAGCGTCTGAACCGTATTTGCGCCCGCTTCGATGGCAGCCCAAGCGTCCTGTGCAGTGAATATCCCGCCGGATGCGTTTATACACGTCTCATCCCCGACACGCTGCCGCACCTCGGATACCATTCTCAGCATCGGCTCGTACACAGGCTTTCCACTCGATCCGCCAGAACCGACTTTGAGCCTTGCATCGTTCACGGGGTGGGTATTCGCCACAGTCAGCGCATCCACCCGGTTCGAGAGACAGACGTCTACGAGGGACAGCGCGCTGTCGTGGCTCTCGGCATCTTCGCCTTCAGAGGGGAATGGAGGGATCTTCACAAAGAGCGGCTTCTTGGAACGCTCCGCATCAATCGCCCCGAGCAGGCTATCCAGTACGTGGGGGGAGTGGAAGATCCTGAGTCCTTTGGTGTTCGGCGAGCTGATGTTGATTTCTACGGCGTGTGCCAGCGGCTCGACTTTTCGATGACACTCGACGATGTCATCTACTTCGGTTCCCGACACGCTGACTACAATCGGAGTGTCGCCGCAGCGGTGACGGTCTCGCTCGATCTTCTCGACCGCCGAAGCCAGCCCCTTGTTCGGGAAGCCCATGGAGTTTATGAGCGCATCGCGCCCCTGCTCTCTGATCAGACGCGGTTGGGGATTTCCGGGTCTGGGGTCGAGGGTGACTGTTCCACAGGTCAGGTAGCCAAAGCCAAGACGCGAAAGCGCGGGGAGAATCTCGCAGTCCTTATCCAAGCCCGCAGCCAAGCCAACGGGATTCCCAATTGGGATTCCTGCGATCTCTGTGGACAAGTCCGACGACTCGAAGCCGTTGACTGCCCTCAACGCGCCCCAAATCGGCCACAGTCTGAGTGTCAGGGCGGCGAGATGAGACGCATCTTCAGCTGGCAGCCTGAACAGTAGTGGGCGTATCAGATTCTGATAGACGCTCAAGCCTCGACCTGTGGACAAGCTCCTAGCTCACCTGACGGTTTCCCGATTCCAACGCTTCGATGCGCCTCATTGCTGCACATCTCGTGAATCGGGAAACTATTCTTCCCTACTATAAACCATTCTTTCCTACGGTGATGGAGTATGACAGCAACTATTAGAGCGGTCAAGTTCACCGTCACCCCACCAGTGTGGCCATGTGGTCTCGGACCTCGACGCGCGCCACGTGCGTCAGCAGGAAGTCTCGCTTCTCTTCGAACTCCAGATCCTCCCACTTGCCGAGCGTCTCTTCCACGTTGGCGGGGGTGTCCGATCTCTCCGCGCTTGCGCGCGCCTTGTCCAGATCCGCTATGGCCTGCTCTAGGTGATCCGTCTTGGCAGCGCCTGAAGCGGTCTTGCGCATGGCCAAGAGAAATCTGCGCTCGGCGTTCCTGATCCGTTCGTCCCACACCTTTCGGAGCGCGCTATCGGGTTCGCGGTCCAAGTCGTGCGCGCTGCGGCGCTGAAGCTCCCTTGCCTTGACTGCCAGCGGAATTTGGGACAGCACCGCGCCCTCCAGATCCGCCTCGCGCCAAGTGTGGTAGCCGCATACGCTCTGGTTGTTGCGCGACTGGCACTGATAGTATCTGTACGTCTTGCGGTTGCGCCTGCCGCTCTTGTTTCGCCAGCGCTGATGGCGGGTGACGCCCATCATGCGGTTGCCGCAGTAGGCGCAGAACACCATGCCGGACAGCAGATACGGCTCGGCTCTGGACACTCGCCCGCGCGGTCGCCTCTCGCGGACGATGTCGCGCGCCTCGCGGTACTCTCGCGGTTCGATGATCGCTTCGTGGCTGCGGGGCAGCCGCAGCCCGAACCGCGTGTAGGTGCCCATGTAGACGGGGTTCTTCAGTATGTCTCGGACGCTGACCACGTTCCACTTGCCGCCTCTTCGCGTGGTGATGCCGCGCTCGTTCAGGTGCTGGACGATGAGCCTCATCCCCATCTCTTCCCTAGTGTACAGCCGAAAGATCAGCTGGACGACCGCCGCCTCGTCTTTGACGACGGCGAAGGATCCGTCATCTCCGTTGCGATATCCGTAAGGAGGGCGTCCAAGCCCTTTGCCCTGAAGCGCCTTGTCTTCCATCGAGCGCCTGATCTTGCCGCTCTTTGCTCTCGACACTCCCGTTACGCCCAGCACTACGAAGGCGTTCTGAAGCGGGTCAGGCATATCCTCGTCTTGGCACGCCACCTTAGCTCCCGCGCTCTCCACTTCCAAGAATCTCCGCGCCACCGCTTCGAGGTCTCCGCCCAGGTGGCTGGCGTCCGGTATCGCCACGAGAAAGTTGGATCCCGACTCCTCGATGTACTTCAACATGCTGTCGTACTGCGGATAGCGCATACTGGCGGAGGCGTTGAGGTCACCGAAGCATCTCACCGGCTGGTGCAGGTTGAGATCGCAGAACTCCATGAAGTCCCGCTCGAAGTCGTCCAGTGTCTTCGTCTCGTCGGACGCTTGCGTGTATGCGTCCAGCCTGAAGTATCCTAGCGCTCTCATAAGCCCAAATCAGCCGTATATTAGAATTCTCGAGCAGCTGCCGCACTGCACGATGCCATCGCCGGAGCGCACCCTGCTCAGCTCGGCGTTGGGAATCGTCAGCCGACAGCCCTGGCACAGGCCGCGCCTGTCGACCAGCGCCGCCCCCTGTCCCCCGCGCGCGCGCCTCACGGTCTCGTACACCGCCATCACGTTCGGCGGGTACTCTGCCGAAATAGACTGCCGCCTCGTTTCGAGTCCCGGCAGCTCGGACGACAGCGCATCTTCTCTAGATGTCAGCTCCGAGACCTCGCCGGATCGCTCGACGTCGATCTTCTCGAAGGTCGTTCTGGCTTCGTCGCGCCGCTCCTGAACATCCTCCATCTCGACCATGAGGTCCAGAAGTCTGTCCTCTTCGGCGCGCTGATTGCGAACGAGCATTGCGCGCTCGTCCTGATACGCCTCCAGCTCTCTCGGGTTGGTTACGGCGCCACTGTAGAGGCGGCCTTCGATTGCAGAGGCTCGCTGCTCCATCTGCTGTATCGCATGTTCGGACTGACGGCGCGGGGAAGCCAGCTCTTGCAGCCGCGCTTCGAGCGCGTCCAGCCGCCTGCGAGCGCTCATGCGCGCCGTATCGTCGGCGAGCTTGGCGCGGACGTCGGACAGCTCCTCTTCCAGATTCTGGATATCCCAATCCAGCAGCTGAAGATCGTAGAGTTGTCTGACAGACCGCATCTTCCACACCTACCGAAGGGATGATGTCATTCTAATCCAACTGTGTCGTTCTGTGTAGATGCCCGAGTGAGCCGAGCCGCCAGCCGCAGACGTATGGACCTGTCATATGGCAGCAGCGGGTCTTTTGATGTAGCATTGGGATTGAACTTCCGCAGTTTGGCGAGGAACTCACGGAGGCGTATCTTATGACTCAGACAGTGAAGATAGCACAGCGGCCCAAAACCAAGATCGTAGGTACGCTCAGCCTCAAATACTCTGGGACGCATGAGAGGATAACCGAGCTGGTGCTTGCAGGTCTCACGGTGGCGAGGCTCAACTTTTCGCACGGCACTATAGAGGAACACCAGCGCGTATTCGACAATGTTCGCGAAGTATCCGAGAGCTTGGACATGCCCGTTGGAATCATGGTGGACATCCCCGGCCCCAAGTACAGGACGGGACCGCAGAGCCCTGGAGCCATCGACCTCACAGAGGAAGACTCGATCATCCTAACCAGCGAGGACGACGTGATGGGAAGTCCCCAGATGCTCAGCGTCTCCCCTCCGGGTATACACAGCGACGCCCAGCCGGGGGACGAGATACTCGTGGACGACGGGAATATCAAGCTGCGGGTTCTGAAAGTGCGGGACATGGAGGTCGAGTGCGTGATCGTCCAAGGAGGGAGAATGACCGAGAGGCGGGGGGTGGTCATTCCGGGGCGCGCGCCTTCGCTGCCATTTCTGAGCGACAGGGACATGGAGGGACTCGCCTTCGCAGCGGAGACAGGGGCGGACTTCGTAGCTCTGTCCAACGTGACTCAGCCCGAAGACGTGGGCCACGCGCGCGGCCTGCTGAAGAACATGGGCAGCAGCGCCTTCATCGTATCGAAGATCGAAACCGCCGAAGCCATTGGCAGCTTCGACGCCATACTAGCTGCCAGCGACGGCATCATGGTCGCCAGGGGAGATCTCGGAGTCGCCATAGATCTGGAATCGGTGCCTCTGGAGCAGGAGAGGATGATCGAGAAGTGCAATCTCGCGGGCAAGCCAGTTATCACCGCGACTCAGATGCTGGAGTCCATGGTCAAGTCGAGCAGTCCAACGAGGGCAGAAGCCACAGACGTCTCCAACGCGGTGCGGGAAGGATCGGACGCGGTCATGCTCTCCGGCGAGACCGCGCAGGGAAAATCCCCCGCTGCTGCCGTAGACGTCATGCGCAGGATCGCCATGAGGCGGGAAGCGGCGCTCGACCGCGAGAGGAGGCCGGATGCGAGAATAGGCCTTGTTCAGCGGCAGACCGATGAGGATATCAGCTTTAGCGCCGCCCGCATCGCCAGCAATTTGGACGCCTGCGGGATCATCGCCTTCACCGAGTACGGCAACACCGCCAGGCGCGTCTCCAAGTACAGGCCCACAGCGCCGATTCTGGCTCTCACGCCTCACGAGGAGGTGTCGCGCGTTCTCACGGTGAGCTGGGGCGTCAACCCTGTAATAGCTCCCGATATCCGTACCGTAGGGGAGCTGCTCGACGTGGCTAGAAGATACGCCATATCTTCGGATCTGGTGCCCGAGGAGGGCGGAAAGCTGGTACTCACCGCCGGGTTTCCGTTCGGGGAGTCCGGAAGCACCAACTTCCTCCACGTCATGGATGTTGCGCCACAGAAGAACGACTGACAGATCGGCAGCGTATTCGACCAGCCGGCAGGAGTGTATAGGACTGTGCTGAAGATATACAACACCCTCAGCAAGAGCATGGACGAAGTGGCTCCGATAGAGGAGGGCATCGTCAAGATGTACACCTGCGGGCCGACGGTCTATCGGGACGCCCACATAGGCAACCTGCGCTCGTATCTCATGGCAGACTGGATCCGCCGCATCCTCGCCGCTCAGGGGATGAGCGTCACCCACATAAAGAACATTACGGACGTGGGCCACATGCGCCAAGAGATGCTGGAGCGCGGCGAGGACAAGATAATCGCCGCGGCGATCGAGGAGGGCAAGACGCCCGCAGAGATCGCCGAGTTCTACACAGGCAGGTTCCGCGCAGACGAGGACAAGCTCCACATCCAGCCGGCGCACGAGTTCCCAAAGGCGACAGACCACATCCAAGAGATGATCGAGATAGTGGAGAAGCTGGAGCAGAAGGGCTACGCCTACGAGGTGGAGGGCAACGTCTACTTCGAGGTGTCGCGCTTCCCTGACTACGGGAAGCTGTCGGGCAACATCCACGAGGCGGAGCTTCTCGAAGCGGTCAGGGTGGATGCCGACCCGCTCAAGCGCGATCCGAGGGACTTCACGCTGTGGAAGGCGGCCGAGCCGGGCCGAACGGTCAAGTGGAACAGCCCCTGGGGTGAAGGGTTCCCCGGCTGGCACATCGAATGCTCCGCCATGTCCATCAAGTATCTGGGCGAGGAGTTCGACATCCACACCGGGGGGGTAGACAACATCTTCCCGCATCACGAGGGCGAGATCGCCCAGAGCGAGGGCTTCACGGGGGAGCCTGTGGTCAGATCGTGGGTTCACGGCCAGCACCTGCTCGCCGATGGCGTCAAGATGGCGAAGTCTGCCGGCAACTCGTTCATAATGTCCGATCTGGAAGCGCAGGGACTCGATCCGATGGCGTTCCGATACCTGTGCATGACCGCGCGATACAACACCCGTCTGAACTTCACGTTCACCTCGCTTCGCGCCGCGCAGCGTGGACTTCAGCGGCTGAAGAACCGCGTATGGGAGTGGATGATGGAGAGTGAGGGAAGCGCAGTCGGAGGCGACGCCCCAGACGGCGGAGACATGGAGGAGTGGGGCGGGCGCTTCCTCGAAACGGTCAGCTCGAATCTGGACATGCCCGGCGCGCTCGCGCTCACGTGGAAGATGGCCCGATCCGACCTGTCCGCATCGACCAAGCTGGCGCTGATCGAGCGGTTCGATGAGGTTCTGGGGCTGGACCTGCTCAGTGTGGGCGACGAGTACGAGACCTCGCCCGAAGCGCTGGAGCAGCTTCTGAGAAGGGCGCGCCTGCGCGACATGGCAGAGTACGATGCCGCCGACCAGATAAGGGCCGCTCTCGAAGAGGTGGGCTACGTGGTCGAAGACCACGCCAGAGGCTCGCGGATCAGGCCGAAGGCCAATTGGGAGAAGATGACCGAACACAGGGACGTGGTATCCTCCGCGGCAGAGGTGCCGTCTCTCATCGAGTCGGACAGCGCTTACGCTGCCACGATAGGCGTGGTCGCCTGCAACTACCTCGATGACGTCAAGAGGGTCGTCACCAGCGCGCTGCGCTGGGCGGGCGGGCGCGACGTAGAAGCGGTGGTTCTGGATAACGGCTCGACCGACTCGACCGGCGACTGGCTGGACGATCTGGCTGCGAGGGACTCTAGGGTCAGGGTGATTCACGCCGATCACAAGCTCGGCGAGGCGGCGGCGAAGAACATCGTGATCAAGCAGAGTCTCGGCAGAACCGTAGTGATGCTGGATACCAGCGTAGAGGTCGCCGGGGACATACTCCAGCCTATAGACAGCCTGCTGGACGGGGAGGACGTGGGCGTTGTCGGTCCGTTCGGGCTTCGCACCGACAACCTGCACCACTTCCACGATGGAGAGGGCGAGTCCGGCGATATGGACGCGATGCAGGCGTACTGCTTCGCCTTCCGTCGAGAGGAGGTCGGGCAGGTCGGACTGATGCGCGAGAGCTTCCGCTTCTACCGCAACCTGGATATCGATTACAGCTTCCACTTCAAGGAGCGGGGCAAGCGCATAGTCGCCGATCAGTCCATTCCAATCGTCCAGCACGAGCATCGGGTTTGGAACGAGCTTGCCGAGGGCGAACGAGACGAGATGAGCCTGAAGAACTACAGGCGCTTTCTGGAGAAATGGGGGGACCGCGCGGATCTTCTGGTGAGCAGCCAGCGCACTGGGAGCTGATCTGCAACTGGTCTTTCACTGGGTTCAGCTCGCGGCTGCGGCTGGGCTGATACTCGTGAGCGCGCACTTCATGGCATGTCGGACGTGGCGGCGGGATTGAGCGTCAGCCCCGTGTCTTTCGTCTTGTTCGGAGCGTTCATGGCGGCGATGTACCTGCTGCTGACCGCCGTCGTCGCCATCATCATGTCCGCGGTGGTGGTGGCAGGCGTCCACACACCCAACACAGGCATTCGCAGCCGCGCTCCGTACTCCATCGAAGGGGTGGCGCTGATCCTGCTCTACGCAGTCGCCAGCGCGCTCGTCTTCACGCTGGGGCAGCCAGCGGGGTCTGACAGAAGCTCGCCGGCTTCACGCAGTGGACGGCTCTACGCCGGTGATCGCGCTGATGGAGGCTATGAAGCTGCCGGCGCCGTAGTGCCGCACCTGCCATCTGCGAAGGTCCTTGCCCTCTATGCCGCGCCCCTTGAGCTGGTAGTACGCGGGCCTGCCCACCGAACCATGAAACAGCGTGACAATGCCGACCGTGATCGCTATGACAGGCACGATCAGGTACCATGCGAAGAGGGTGAGCAGCCCGCAGACGGCGATGGCAGCCCCCAGCATCATCCTCTTGTGGTCGGACGCTCGAACCTCAGTGATGCTCTCCAGAATCGTGTACGGCAGCTCGTGAACCCGCGCCGCGCCGCGCCGCTCGATGACGAGGATGACGCGGCGGGAGGTGGCGTGGTACGGCCCGAAGCTGGAGACAAGGCGTTCGTCCGCGCCCAGATAGCGGCTGACCTCCTCCGGCGGCTTGGTCTGCGGCAAGAGCGCGGCCATCAGAAGATCGCTATGGGGTTCACCGGGGAGCCTGTCGTGTTGTGCAGACGCAGCGGCCCTATGGAGAGCATGAACTCCCAGCGGCCGCGCTCCCTGCACGCCTGCGCCAGCTCCTCGAGGTTGGCGTTGTCCAGTATCCACAGGCCCATGGCGACTATGCCGACCTGATGGATCGGGTTGGTCATGCTCGGGTAGCCGGTGGGCATTACGTCGTTGCCGGTGTCGCTGCCGATCATGGCGATTCCGCGCTCGTGGAACAGGGGAAGGCAGGCGGCTTGGCAGGCAGAAGACCCCTCCTCTCGCGGATTCCAAGGGCCTTCCACGTTGCGCCGATGCAGGTTGCCGGTGCGAACGAGCAAGACATCTCCCTCCTGTATCTGGAAGCCGCATCGCTCCTCTGCGGCGAGAATGTCTTCGGGCATGACGCCTTCGCCGCGCTCCAGCCAGTCCACGCCGCGAATCATGGGCGCATCGACCAGCACGCCGCGCGTGACGATGCCCTCCTTCGCCAGCTCGATGGACTCCACAGTCGCGCCCAGCCCGGTCGCCACCAGATGGGCGGGCTGGCCGTTGTACATCTTGCCTTCCCAGAAGAAATGGGCGAGGCTGTCCACGTGGGTAATGGCGTAGCCGTGGAATATCATCCCGAAGAAGTCGGTCGAACCCTGCGCCGTTCGGCTGGTGACCTTCTCGCCGCTCGCCCATCCCTCGCCACTCTCGGTCATAAAGTGGATGGGCGGAATGGGGATGTCCGGCGCCGGCTCGAACATCACCGTTCGCGCGCAGGATACGGTCGTCCCCTCTTCCACGAGGGACACGGCGCGCCTGACCTTGTCGGGGCCGAGGAGGTTGAGCGTCCCCATCTGGTCGTCCTCGCCCCACCTGCCCCAGTTGGAGAGCGAGTCGAAATATCCGAGTACTTCCTGTTCGGATGGAATCCTTGCGGTGGTCATGCCAAACTCCTCCCCGTGCGAGCTATGATGCGGTCTGCGCACAGTATATCTCTTGTCGTCCAAGCTGTGAACCGCTTTCGCCAGCGCCCCAGCTCGCTGGAATCTTATCTAATTTCCACAACATCTAAAGGATTGCGGGTGTATAATTTTTGAGATAAACGACAGTGGAGGGATCGATGTTCGATGTTCCGCTCGCTTTTGCCTTCTCCGCCGGTCTGGTGGCGGCGTTCAACCCATGCGGGGCTGCGATGTTTCCCGCATACGTGGGCTATCAGCTGGACGCCTCCGAGGTGGATTCCAACCCGCTGATCTCCGGATTGCGCGCTATTCTCATGGGGCTGTCGACTACCGCTGGGTTCATCGTGGTATTCGGCGCGGTGGGTCTGGTTCTTGCCGCTGGCGGCAGGCTCATCGGGCAGTTCCTGCCATTCGCCGGGCTTGGGGTCGGCGTGGCTATCGCCGCGCTCGGCGTTTGGCTTCTGCTGTCTCGGCGCAAGCTGGGGCTGATGGCAGCCAGCCGCGTGAACCTCGGCGGCGGGCGAGGGCTTCGGCAGGTGTTCCTGTTCGGGATAGCCTACGCCACCGCCTCGCTGAGCTGCGCGCTGCCGATCTTCCTTGCCGCCGTGGGAGTCGTGGCGGGACAGAGCCTGAGCGCCGGAGGCGCGATAGATACCGTGATCGGCTCCGTCTCCTACGGAATGGGGATGGGCGCGGTCATGGTGGCGGCGACGCTCGGAATCGTCTTCTTCAAGGGGATAGTCACCGCCGCAATGCGAAAGGTCTTTCCCCTCATAGAGCCGATAGGCAATCTCGCCATGGTGGGCGCGGGAGTCTATCTGATCTACTACTGGACGCTGGGCAAAGGGCAGGAGCTGCTCCTGTTCAGATTCGAGCAGGTACTGGGGTAGGGTTCGCCCCAACCCCAGCCTGCGGATTTGCTCTGCGACTTTGCGCGTATTCACACTACAAGGAGGTCTCGAGGTGGCTCAATCTCTGATAATAGACGGGCTAAAGCGTCGGCGGCTGCCGATCAACCTGCGCCAGAGCGGAAACAGCGACGCGCAGATGCTGATCTCCACCCGCGTCCGCAAGTCTCCGTGGTGGCACATGTCCAAGGCCGCCGGCTGCTGGGCATACACCACGTACAACCACCAGTACCACCCGCGCGCGTACATCAAGCCCGAAGACGGCGGGCTGATGGAGGAGTACCGCTTCCTGACCGAGCATGTCAGCATGTGGGACGTGGCGGTGGAGCGTCAGATACAGGTCAAGGGGCCGGACGCCGCGGAGTTCGTGAACCTGCTCATCACGCGAGACGTCCACTCCCTGCTGCCCCCGATGAAGGCGCGCTACGTGATACTGTGCAACCAGTACGGGGGCGTGGTCAACGACCCTGTTCTGCTCCGCGTGGCGGAGGACGAGTTCTGGTTCAGCATCTCCGACTCCGACCTTCTTCTCTGGGCGCAGGGGGTCAACACCTTCCGCAAGTTCAACGTGGAGATACACGAGCTCGACGTGTCGCCAGTCCAGATACAGGGGCCCAAGTCCGCGGCGCTCATGGAGAAGATGTTCGGCGCCCACGTCAGGGAGATACCGTACTACGGTCTGATCCACGACACGCTGAACGGCCACGCGGTCACGATTTCGCGCACTGGCTTCTCCGCCGAGGTCGGGTTCGAGATATACCTGCACGACTCGATGATCCACGCGGACGACATCTGGCCGCACATCCTGGAGCAGGGGGAGGAGTTCGGCCTGCGCGTCATCGCGCCCAGCCACGTCCGCCGCCTGGAGGCGGGGATCCTGTCCTACGGTCAGGACATGGACATCGAGAGCAACCCCTTCGAGGTGCGGCTCGGCTGGCAGGTGGACCTGAACAAGGACGACTTCATAGGCAAAGACGCGCTCGCCAGAATCAAGGATGAGGGAGTCCAGCAGCGTCTGGTCGGACTGAAGCTCGGCGGCGAGCCGCTCACCTGGTACAACGAGGACTTCTACCTCGTCAAGGACAGCGACTCCGGCGACGACGTGGGCTACGTCACCAGCGCGTTCTGGTCTCCCAATCTGGAATCGAACATCGCGCTGGCAGTGATGCCCCGCTCCCACTGGCGGCGCGGCAGCCGTGCCAGCGTACAGCTGCCGGCGGACGGCATAGTCGATGCCGAAGTGACGCGCGTCCCGTTCTACGACCCCACAAAAGAGGTGCCCAAGACCGCTCTGTAACGGGGAGGGTCTCACTCTCCCCGCTCACTGCGCCCAGCCCCTGATCGACTCGATTGACCGCTCGCCGAGCAGGACACAGCATGAACGCTGTCGAGTCGATCAGGTGGACATCCTGCCCTGTCTGCCCCGATTCGATCTCGTCGGACTGCGGGATACAGTGGTGACTGCCACGAGATCGCGCTGGTCGAAACGCGCTGCCCGCAGCCAATCATAGCGATGCTGCTTCTTGCTCGTTTGCCAACGTCATGCGCGCTCGTCTATCGAAATAGCATTCCCATCGCAAGCAATCCTATTACGCCTGCTATGATCCAACCTAGCGCGTATGCAAAGGGCATTATGTATGCTCTGTGAGGGAGAATTCCGCTGTTCTGCGCAGAATTCTTGTGGAAACGCACTAATCCAGTCATCGACAGTATCCATGCAGCAGTATTGGCGCAGAGTAGAATGATTAGTGTACAAAACACTGCTGCGCCAACTGCTGTGGGAACGACTAGGGGATCGCCGCCAAGCGCTGCTACAGTTCCCGCTGAGTGATCAGTCCCAAAGGCTGTGAGACCGGTGAAAAACGCTGCCACCGAAGTTCCCACTATCGATGTCAAGAACCACACCGTGTAGAGAATGAAATAGCCTGCCCTGACGAATGCGCTTGAAACAGTCTTGTCGTACATTCGCAGTACGAGGTAGCAGAACGGCAGGAAGAGCAATGTCGAATACAAAGCTCCAATCGCGGCGTAACGTCCCGCCGACAGTCCCATGGAACGAGCCCGCAGAGCGCATGTCAACGCGGCGAACGGAGACAGTAAAGCCCCCAGCGGCATGGCGGCAATTAGGAAGAGTGGACCAAGGACAATGGTCGAGAAGAGAACCAGAAGGATCTGTGTGGGGATATCAGCGCCGCTCATTCATGGTTCGCCCTAGCCCCTGATCGACTCGATTGACCGCTCGCCGAGTAGGATATAGCATGAACGCTGTCGAGTCGATCAGGAGGTGAGAATTGCTGGCGAAAGCCAAGTCGTGCGCAGTCGTGGGCCTAGATGGCTTCGTGGTGGACGTGGAGGTGGACATCTCGCCCGGTCTGCCCCGCTTCGATCTCGTGGGACTGCCGGATACGGCGGTGCAGGAGGCGCGGGCGCGGGTTCGAGCCGCGATCCGAAACTCTGGCTGCGAGTTCCCGCTTCGGCGCATCACCGCCAATCTTGCGCCTGCGGACGTGCGCAAGGCAGGCTCCACCTACGATCTGCCGCTGGCAGTGGCGCTGCTCAACAGCTCCGGTCAGATCGAAGACGTGCCGAATGACGCCATGTTCATGGGGCAGCTCTCACTCAACGGAGACGTGCTGCACACGGACGGAATTCTTCCTATGGCGGCCCTCGCCAGAGAGTCGGGCGTAGAGCGCGTGTTCGTCCCCGCGTCCGACGGCCACGAGGCCGCGCTGGTCGAGGGGATCGAGGTGCTGCCGGTAGCCAATCTTGGCGCGCTCATCCGACACCTGCGCGGGGAGAGTCCAATCGCTCCCGTCGAGCTGGACGGATCTTCGGCGAGGGATGCTCCGCCCGAGTCGGCGTTCGACATATCGAGCGTGCGAGGCCAAGAACACGCCAAGCGCGCGCTGGAGGTAGCGGCGGCAGGAAGCCACAACGTGCTGATGAGCGGCCCGCCCGGCTCGGGCAAGACGCTGCTGGCGCGCGCGCTGCCGTCTATACTGCCTCGCCTGACCCATGAGGAAGCCATAGAGGTTACGAAGGTGTACTCCGTGGCCGGGGCGCTGCCGAAGGACGATCCGCTGATCACCGCGCGCCCGTTCAGGTCGCCGCACCACACGATATCGTATGCGGGACTCGTTGGCGGCGGGAACATACCCGGGCCGGGCGAGATCAGCCTGAGCCATCGCGGGGTGCTGTTCTTGGACGAGCTGCCGGAGTTCGGTCATCGCATCCTAGAGGCGATGCGCCAGCCGCTGGAGGACAAGCGCGTTGTGATCAGCCGCGCGCGCGGAACCGTGACCTTCCCCGCCAACTTCATGCTGGTCGGCGCGATGAATCCCTGTCCATGCGGCTACTTCGGAGACGAACATCGAGAATGCACATGCTCGCCCTCGGAGGTGACCAGATACGGCAAGCGCATCAGCGGCCCAATGCTCGACAGAATCGACATCTTCGTGAGTGTGCCGCGTGTGGAGTACGACAAGCTGGCGACGCCCGCGCAGGCTGAAAATTCCGGCTCTGTACGGCGCAGGACGGAGCTGGCGAGGGAGGCGCAGAGAAAGCGATTCGAGGATGCGAGCCTGATCACCAACTCCGAAATGGGGCCGAACGAGGTGTACGAGTTCTGCGCGCTAGAAGATCAGGCGTCTGCGCTGGTGAGGTCGGCTATGGAGCGGATGCACCTGTCGGCGCGAGTCTATCATCGGGTGCTGAAGCTGGCGCGAACCATCGCAGACCTGTCTGCCGCCGACACTATCGGCGTATCCCACGTTGCCGAGGCGCTTCAGTACCGCCCTCCAACGTGGGGCTGACCTGTTTCCCATCCAGCCCATCGCAGATTGGGGCGCAGGTAGAGCGCAGGGAGGAGATGCCGCTGGAGAGAGTCGAGCGCCGGAGCGCACAGGCATCTTCGCGCAAAAACGGCGACAGCCGAAGCGTCGCCGTTCTCGCAATGCGGGGCGTCGCCTGCTCAGAGGAGAAGACGATCCGCGAGCTGGGGAACGGCGCGGCGGCGCGGGCGGATGCCTGCAAGGTCGGGCGGGCGAACCCAAAGGGGCGGGTTTGGAAGCCGCCCCTAGATCAGATCATTCCTGCCCATCCCGATTCTGGCAGCTTATCGCCGCTAGCGCGCCTCGCTGGATGCCTCGAAGCCGGCGGGCCTGTGGCTGCCGTCGCAGAATGGCTTCTCGCTACTCTCTCCGCAGCGGCACAGCGTCACCACGTCTCCGGATACGCTGTACTCGTTGCCCTGCGCGTCTACTATCTTGAAGTCGCCCTGCACCATGAGCGGGCCGTTGGCGCGGGGGGTGATGGTTACGTCTGCCATTTGTCTGCCTCCTAGATTTGGTGGGGTTCGCGGAGATTGTACCACTGCCGCGCTCTCAAGTGCGTGACTTCAGCGCCGAGATCAGCGGCGGGACGACCTCGCGCCAGTCTGCGAGTATGCCGAAGTCCGAGGCGCGGAATATCTGGGCGCGCGCGCTGTTGTTGATGGCGACGACCGTTCCCGACCTCTGGATTCCGACCGTGTGGTTGAATGGGCCGCGAACGCCAACTGCCACGTAAAGATCGGGCGCGACCGCCTTGCCGGACAGCCCGATCTGAAGCTGGCGCGGCAGCCAGCCCAGATCTGCCACGTCTCTGGTGGCGCCGATGGACGCGCCGAGCGTATCCGCCAAGTCGCGCATCGTATCGAGGGCGTCGGGGCCGCCTATGCCCTTGCCCACGGCGACGATTCGGGAAGCGCGTTCCAGCTCCGCGCCCTCGGCGGACTCGTCCGCCACGCTGCCGACCACCCTGACACGCGAGCGCGCGACGTGGCCGACGTCCAGCCGATTGACCACAGGCTCGATGGAGTAGTCCGGCGCGCATGGCGTGAGTATGCCGGGCCTGACGGTTGCCATGTTGGGGAGCGTTCTCGACAGTATCGGAGCGACTATGCTGCCCCCGAACGCGGGCTTCAGCTGCGCCAGCCGCCCATCTTCGCCGATGTCCAAGCCAACGCAGTCTCCGGTCAGCCCCAGCTTCAGCCGCCCCGCCAGCCTCGCCGCCAAGTCGCGCCCGTTGGCGGTGGATGGGATCAGCACGGCGAACGGCGAATGCTGGCGAATGGCGGCGGCGAGCGCGGCGGTGTGCGACTCCGCATCGTACTCGGCAAGCTCCGATCCGCTGGCTAGGTGAACCGTATCCGCGCCATACGCGGTAAGCTGGCGAACGTGGGCGTCGTCTGCCTCGCCAATTAGGACGGCTTCGACAGAAGCTCCGATCTGCGCCGCAAGCTCTCTGGATCGACCCAGAAGCTCGAACGTGACCGGGCGCACCTCGCCGCCCATTATCTCGGCCGCCACCCAGATCGCTGCCGTGCCTCCGCGCTCGGCTCTCGGCCCCCTCGCCATGCCCGCGCTCTCGGACGCGCGCTCGCCGCTGAGGACGCCGCGCTCGTCCAAGAACTCCACGAGCTGCGACACGGCATCTTCGGGCGAAACGTCGCGCGCCACGAAGCCGAGCCGACTGGATTCGAGCGTGAATATCTCGTCCACCCACGTGGGCGAGCCGTCCAGCCCGAACACGCTGAGATCGTCCGACAGGTCTGCGGCGGCGAGCGTCTCGATTGGCATGGAGCGCGCCGCCTCCATGCGCTCGCGGCGCGGATAGACCTCCGCCGCCGCGCCGTCCGTGACCGTGACGACTGCGGGCAGGCGGCATTCGAGATACTGATGTCCCTCGTCGGTCAGGCGCGTGGCACTGATCGAGTCGCCGTTCAGCGCGAGCGCGGAGACAGCCGTAATCTGCGGCAAGCCGAGCATCTCGGCGATCTCGGGCCCCACCTGTCCGGTCTCTGCGTCCGTGCTGTTGCGTCCGCAGACGATGAGGTCGGGAGCTTCGCGTTCCAGCGCCAGAGACAGGGCGCGGGCGGTGGCGAGCGTATCCGAGCCTGCGAACGCGCGATCGTTCAGGTGGATGGCTCTGTCCACTCCCAGCGCGAGCGCCTGTGTGAGCGCCTCGCTCGCCTGCGGCGGCCCCATGGTGATCGCCACGACCTCGACATCGCGCCGCGCCTTCAGGTTCATCGCCAGCGAAAGGGCGAGGACGTCGTAGGGGTTGACCTCGCTCGGCACACCCTCGCGCGCCACTCGCCGCGTTTCGCCGTCGAACTTCAGCATCGAGACGACTGGTACCTGCTTTATGCAGACGGCGATCTTCACAGGCGCATCCCTACTGCCCTCGCTCACCGCTCAGCCGCTCGGACAGCCGCTCGCCGAAGCCGGGCGGAAGTGTGGATCGCGGCATCGCGCTCAGCATCTGCACGGTGGCTCTCATCGTCCTGACGAACGCGGCGCAGGCGGCGCACAGCTCAATGTGCGATTCGATCTTGGAGGATACCCGTTTGCTCAGGTCGCCATCCATGAAGTCGGAAGCCAGCGCGCGGACTTCCGGACAGCCCAGAGAGCGCTTCTTGAATAGTTGGAACAGACGTGAAATCATCCACACAATACCAGATCCACTGTGCGAGGGGTGAGAGTACAAGGGTGGGGAGAGGACGTCAGCGCGTCGACGCCCTGTTGGAACTTCTGTGGAGCTTCTGCAAATCTCTCAGCGCGCCTCGTCTGTAACTGTAATTGAATCCGCCCGTTTTGGTCAATGACTTTCGCATTGTCACAGGCTTGGCTACAATTAGATGCGGAGGGTGTAAATTGGTCGCGCGCGATCTTGCGATCGGCTCTAGTCGCCAGTCCGGAAGCGTCATTGCCCGAAGAGATGCAACAGAACAGCCGCGAGGATGTCTCGGCAGCCGACTTCGAGGAGGTGGTAGCGCGCCACTCGGATTTGGTCTACAACGTCGCGCTGCGTATGATGGGCAGGGCGGAGGACGCCGAGGACGTGGCGCAGGACGCATTCCTAGCCGCCTACCGCGCTTTCGGGCGCTTTCGGGGCGAGTCGAAGGTCAGCACGTGGCTGTACAGGATCACCGTCAACGCCGCGCTGATGCGCCTGCGAAAGGAGAAACGGGGGCGCGAGCTGACGAGAACCGGACTGGAAGACGTGGAGATACCGGACTGGCGCGAAGGTCCGGACGTGTCCGCGTCCAACTCCGAGCTTGGCGACAGGCTCAGGGAGGGGCTGGACATGCTCCCGCATGACCTCAAGGCGGCGGTGATTCTCAGAGACGTAGAGGGGCTTTCCACCGCCGAGTCCGCATCCGCGCTGGATATTACGGTATCTTCTCTGAAGTCGCGCCTTCATCGGGGGCGGGTTCTTCTGCGGAAGCAGCTCGAAGAGTATCTGAAAGTGAGGGATTGAAGATATGCGAGATCTTCCTATAATCTTTCCCATATCGCTCGCAGTCCTGATAATAGCACTGTTCTTCATGGGCGCGTATGCGGTCTCCGCGGGCGCGGTCGAGGAGCGGCAGGCATACGGTATCGAGCGGCAAGTGAGCGACGACAGCCTATTCCAGAAGGGCGCGCTCTTCGTCTGCCCATTCCACTGAGCGCCAGACGCCAACGGGACAAACGCCAACGGGGGAAAACGTGGATTTCAGAACGCCTTACACAGAGGAGCAGCAAGCCTTCCGCGCCGCCGCGCGCGCGTGGCTGATCCAGCACTTCCCGCGAGACCTGAAGGCGCCGCCGGACGGCAGCCCGCTGGACGCGGAGAACCAAGCGAAGGTCAAGGACTTCAGGCGCAAGCTCGGCGAGAAGGGCTGGCTGGCTCCGTCTTGGCCCAGACATCTCGGCGGCGGCGGGCTGACCGCCGGCTTCGACGTGGTGCTGATGGAGGAGATGCGAAATCTGCCGCTGCCAAGCATGGGCGACAACAACCGCTGGGTTCCTGCCATGATGGTGTGGGGTACGGGCGAACAGAAGACGCGCTTCATCCCCCCGTGTCTGCGAGGGGAGACGATAACCTGGCAGTGCTTCAACGAACCTCAGTCCGGCTCGGATTTCGCCGCAGTCAGCACGCTCGCGGTTCCGGATGGCGACGGATGGCGCATATCCGGCGAAAAGGCGTTCATAACGGGGCGGTTCGACCCGGACTACCTGATCACCCTCGCCACCACCGCCCCAGACAGGCCGAGGCGCGCCAATCTGGGGGTGTTCATGGTGGACGCCAACAGCCCGGGGATAGATATTCGCACCATGCGGATTCTGATGGGCAGCGAGCGAAGGGTGAGCTTCGACAACGTGTTCGTGCCGGACGACTGCCGCATCGGCCCCGCGTATCAGGGCTGGGAGATAGCGATGACCGTAATCGAAGCCGAACGCGGCGGCGTGGCGTTCCGAGTGAGCGACGACGGCACCGTGGAGAGCATCTACCAGTATCTGCGCGACCAGCGAAACGAGCAGTGATGAACCCGCGCGAACACGGCCACAGACACCACCACCGCGAGGCGATGCTGAGCGTCGAAGAGGCGCTGGAGCGCATTCTGGCGCAGTTCCACGTACTGGACGCCGAGCGCGTGCCGCTGCTGGAGGCGCTCGGGCAGGTTCTAGCCGAAGACGCCATCGCCGCCCACGACATCCCGCCGCTGGACAACTCGGCTATGGACGGCTACGCGATCCAAGCCGCCAGCGTCTCCGCCGCGAGCGAGGACGCGCCCGTTACGCTCGAAGTCATCGGCAGCATCGCGGCGGGCGATCTGCCGACTCACACCGTGACTCCGGGAAGCGCGGCGCGAATAATGACCGGCGCGCCCATACCGCCCGGCGCCGACTCGGTGGTTCCGTTCGAGGAGACGGACGAGATCGAGCGGCGAGAATCTGGCGGCAGCATGGACGAGATCGGCGTCAAGGCAGCCGTCCGCGAGGGATCGGACATACGCCCCGCCGGCCAGGACGTGCGCGGCGGGACGGCGGTTCTCGCCAAAGGCGCGACTCTGCGCCCCTCGGAGATAGGCGTTCTCGCCTCACTCGGCTTCGACTCTGTGAGCGCGGTTCGGCGTCCGCACGTCGCCATACTCTCGACCGGAGACGAGCTGCTGGAGGCGGGGGACGACTACGCCGCAGGAATGATCTACGACTCCAACAGCTACTCCATAGCCGCCAGCGTTCTGCGATACGGCGGCGTTCCGAAGATGCTGGGCATCGCCCGAGACAACCTCGACTCGATGAACGCCAAGCTGCGGGAGGGCCTTCGCGCCGACCTGCTCATAACCTCGGCGGGGGTGTCGAAGGGCGACTACGATATGGTCAAGGACGTTCTCGCGCAGCGCGGGGAGATAGATTTCTGGTCTGTGCGGATGCGCCCCGCCAAGCCGCTGGCTTTCGGAACGCTGCGCGCAGACGATGGCAGAAGCGTCCCCCATCTTGGGCTTCCGGGCAATCCGGTGAGCGCGATGGTGGCGTTCGAGCAGTTCGGACGAGCGGCGATACGCAAGATGATGGGAAAGGGCGGACTCCTCAAGCCTCGAATCAGCGCAGTGCTGGAGGAGCCGATATACAACACCGACGGGCGGCGCGTGTACGCCCGCGCCGTCGTCACCAAGAAGAACGGCGCCTACCACGCCAGGCTGACGGGCAACCAGAGCTCCAACTTGCTGACATCCATGTCGAGCGCGAACGGTCTCGCCGTATGCCCCGAAGACCTGCCCATGAAAGACACGGGCGAAATAGTGGAGGTGCAGATGCTAGACTGGAGCGAGGATGTTTTTTAATGGCTGACAACGCCTACTATATTTCCGCCGAGTCGGACGAAGAGATCGCAGGCCGCCTGCCCCGAACTTACTTCATAAGCGCGGACGCGGCGAGCCGTTCGCTGTCGGTTTTGATCTCCAGCAGGCAGTGCTATATGTGCAGGCAGGAGCTGGAGGACGAGCAGATCACCGCCGCAGACCCGCAGGACTTCATGGAGACCGTCTCCGCCCACTGCTCGCGCGAGCAGGACTATCTGCTGCCGGACACCCCAATGAAAGAGTCCATATTCAGGGTGCTGCTCGCGCATGGCAACGAGCCGATGAGCGCCGAGCAGATCAGCGACGTACTGGAGGAGAAGTGGGCTATGACGCCCTTTCCGCGCGACACGTCTCCGCAGGTGATACAGCGGCTGCTCGACGACAGCGGCTACTACTGCATATCCCCAGCGCCCAGCCCCGAGTACGGGGGTGAGTAAAACGTCGGATTTGCGGTTTTCTGGTCGTTGTCCAAAACAGCGGCAGTTGGATATAATGTCCGCCAGCCCAGCCATCCAAGGAGTATGATCAGATGCCCAAGTCGCTTGCCTTCTTCCGTGGAAAGATAGTTCCGGTAGAAGATGCGCAGGTTGGCGTTATGACACACGCTCTCCACTACGGCACCGCCGTGTTCGAGGGCATCAGGGGCAACTGGAACGAAGATCAGCGCAAGCTGTACGTGTTCCGAATGAGGGAGCATTACGAGCGGCTTCTTCAGGGCTGCCGCATGATGCTGATGGACATTCCCTACACCGTAGAGCAGCTGTGCGACATCACCGTAGAGCTGCTCCAGAGCTGCGGATACAGGGAAGACCTGTACATCAGGCCGCTCGCCTACAAGAGCCATGAGCTGGTCGCCAATCTGAAGCTGCACGAGCTGGACAGCGACTTTACGCTGATGGCGGTGCCGTTCGGCAACTACATAGACGCGGACGGCGCGATCCACTGCACCACGTCTTCTTGGCGGCGCATAGACGACACGATAATTCCGCCTAGGGTCAAGATCAGCGGTCACTACGTCAACTCGATCCTAGCCAAGACCGAGGCGGCGCTGGCCGGGTTCGACGAGGCGATCATGCTGACGCCGAACGGCGACGTCTCCGAGGGGTCGGGCGAGAACCTGTTTCTAGTAACGGGCGGCCAGATATTCACGCCGCCCGTCTCGGACAACAACCTGACGGGCATCACGCGAGACTCCGCCATAACCCTGGCGCGCGAGGAGCTTGGGATAGAGGTCGTGGAGCGCAGCATCCGCCGCAGCGAGCTGTATCTGGCAGACGAGGTGTTCCTGACGGGAACGGCGGCGCACGTCACGCCCGTAGGCTCGCTGGACAGGCGGCCCATCGGCAGCGGCGAAGTGGGAGCGATCACCCAGAAGATCAGCGATGTCTACGTGGATCTCATCAGGGGCGGAAATCCCAAGTACCGCGACTGGTGTACCGAGATTCCGATGGAGTGACGGCGCGCATCGTGTCCGCGCCCAGACACCAACGCCCACCGATGTTCACATTCGCCACCGACTACTTCATCGGCGTGTTCGTCTCCACGCTCGGCACTCTTCAGTTCGCCTTCTCCGTGGGGGGACTCAGGGCGCTGCTGATATTCCAGAACGCGCTCGTGGCGCGCAGTCTCGGCTTGGCGCTGGCGGTGGGCGGCTTCGCGCTGTTCTTCGAGACGGGCTTCCGCAACATCAACGACTACGAAGGGGGGCTGGACGCTCCCACACAGGCGCTGTTCTTCTTCTTCGGCGCGGCGTCGGCGCTCGCAGTCACGCTGGCTGCCACGTCCGTTATCAACCGCCGCATGGTCGGCCCCGAGGAGGACGAGGAAGCGGGGATAGACTCGCTGCGGCATACCAGCTACGCCGTCTCACTGGCGCGCGCCGTCTCATACTGGCGCAGGACTTGGCGAACGTGGACGAAGCGCAGTCTATCTCCATAGGCGGCTTGGGCGGCTTGGCGGGCGTCTTCTCGATCATCGAGCGGGCGGACGAGGCGCTGTTCCTCGCCATAAACGGATTCGTGGGAACGCTGCCCTTCGCAGACTGGGTTGCCGAAGGGGTCGTGAGCGACTACATGGTCCCCGTGGCGCTGGCTCTGGCGCTTATCGCCATGTGGTTCATGGAGCGCGAGCGCGACATCCGCATCCGCCACCAGATCGGCGTGTTCGCCGCGCTCTCTTCTATGGCGCTTGCCAGCCTGATGGTGTTCATCCTCAACATGTTCTACTTCAGGCCTCGTCCATTCGAGGATCTGGACGTGAACCTGCTGTTCTACCGGCCAACGGACTCGTCGTTCCCGTCCAACGCGGTAGCCGCCGTGTTCGGCATCGCGTTCGCCATCTGGGGAGTCCAGCGCAAGCTGGGCTGGGCGGCAATAGCCGCCGCGTCCCTGTACGGACTGGCGCGAGTGTATGCCGGAGTCCACTACCCGCTGGACATACTCGGAGGGGTGGCGACAGCCGCCGCCGCCGCGTGGGTCATATTCCGCCTGCGCGATCTGCTGATGCCGCTTCTGGTGCTGGCGATACGGCTGGCGCGGGTGCTGCGGCTGGCTTAGCCGCCCCTAGCCTTTGTAGTTCAGCGTCTGCCTGAGTATGGCGCGGGTCTCTACCAAGTCTTTCTGGTCTTCCATGACGGTTTCGATGTCTTTGTAGGCGTGGGGGTGTTCGTCCAGCAGGCTCTTTGCCTGCCTCGCGTTCCACGCCTTGCCCTTCATCAGCTCGCTGAGAGAGTCCTCGCCGAACATGCGGCGGGCTGCGCCGCGGCTGTACATGCGGCCTGCGCCGTGCGCGCACGAGGTGTAGGAATCCGCGCTGCCCTTGCCCTCGACTATGTAGGTAGCCGCGCCCATGGAGCCGGGGATTATCCCCATGTCGCCAACCCGCGCTCTGATCGCTCCCTTGCGGGTTATCCAAAGCGTCTGTCCGAAGTGTTCTTCGAGCGCGGCGAAGTTGTGGTGGCAGTTGATGGACTCTTCGATCTCGAACTTGCCAACGGCTCTGTGGAGATCGTCTAGCATCGCGCTCAGCATGAATTCGCGGTTGGTGTAGGCGTACTCCTGCGCCCACTCCATCATGGCGATGTAGCGATCGAAAGACTCGCCAACGAGCGCGGCGGTGTCGGGGTCTTCCAGCTTCTCGCGCCGATTCTCCCGATGCTCTTCTATGGCGATCTTGATGAAGACTCTGGCTATGGCGTTGCCGACGCTGCGCGAGCCGCTGTGCAGAACGCACCAGACGTTGTCTTCGGCATCGAGGCAGACTTCCACGAAGTGGTTGCCCGAGCCGAGCGTCCCCAGCTGGGTCTTGGCGCGGTTTATCATCCGCCTCGCCCCGCGCTTGACGAAGCCATCGAATGCCGTGGGGTGCGGGATGGGGTTGTCCTGGAACCACTTCTCGGCGCGGTCGACGATCCTCTTGTGACTGCTCGCCACGCCCGCCGGGATGGAGCGGCTGATCTGGTGGTGCAGGGCTTGGAGATCGACGCCGTCCAGCGATTCTATGTCCGTTCGACAAGCCACCATGCCGCAGCCGATGTCGACGCCCACGGCGGCGGGGATGATGCGGTCGCTCGCAGTCGGTATGACGCTGCCTACGGTCGCTCCCATGCCGAGGTGGGCATCCGGCATCAGCGCGACGTGGCCTGCCACGTCCGGCGCGCGGGATATGACATCCGCCTGCCTGCGCGTGTTGTCGTCTAGTATGCTCGCCCAGCTCTTGACGCCTCTTTCGAGCGTGATGGTCATTGTCCAAACCTCCGGAGTAAGATATGGGAGACGGGGCGCAGTTACCCTCTCCCTAGCCCTCCCTCTCAAAGGGAGAGGGGATCTATCGGTGGGGTATCTGAGATTGGCAGTTACCCTCACCCTAACCCTCTCCCTCAAAGGGAGAGGGGATCTATTGGTGGGAATCAGTCGGCGCGCAGGATATGACATCCGCCTGCCTGCGCGGGGCGCAGTCACACCCACTCCCTTGAAGGGAGTGGGATTCTATCGGCGGGGGATCGGGGCTGACGGCTGACGGGTGTAAACCTTCAGTATAGCCCCAAGGGGGCGGCGACGTACAGGCCGAGCTTCTCGCCGCCTACTACGTGTATGTGGGCGTGGCGCTGTGTCTGAAGCCCGTCCTCGCCGAAGTTGGACACTATGCGGTATCCGTTGGGGCAGGACTGGCTGCCGAGATCGACTGCCAGCTTGCCCATTCGGGCGAACAGGTCTCCGCTGGTCCACAACGCCTCTTGGGTCATGTGATCGGTCGGCACAATCAGTATCTGGAGGGGGAACCAGTCCAAGCGGTTCCGAAAGACCAGTATGCCGTCTTCCTGATGGATTTTCTGCGAGGGGAGCCGCCCTGCGACTATCTCGCAGAAGGTACAGTACGAAGCCATAGGCTAACGCCTTCGTCGCCGTTCGAACTCGGGGGCGCCGCCCCTGCCGCCATCGCGCCGCCCCACTCGGTAGTCCGGCGCTTCCATGCGGATAAGCTCGCCTGAAGACATGTCCTGAGTGCGCGAGCTTATTGGCCCAGACGTGTTTGGAATGTCGACGGGGCTTGTGATTACGGTGGGCATCCGCGAGTTGTGTCTGTGAACCACTATCTGGTACAGCCGCTCGTATGCCCAGTCCGTCAGGTGTTCGTTGTTGAGGTCGTCCAATATGAGCAGCGGCGCGTTTCTCACTTGGTCGAACACGCTGTCGTAGGTTAGGCCGCTATCGGGCCTGAACGTCTGGCGCAGATAGTCCATAAGCTCCGGTACGAACGTGAAGAACACGGCGCGCGCTCGCCTGCGCTGCTCCACTGCGATGGCGACGGCGAGGTGCGTCTTGCCCACGCCCGTATCGCCGAACAGGGTGAGCCAGCCGTGCGGATCGGCGGCGTAGTCTCTGGCAGCCTTGAGCGCGGACTGAAGGCTGGCGCGCTGCGAAGCCGATGAGCTGTTGCCCCGCGAGTCGAACGTCTCGAAGGTCATGCGCTCGATCATCTCGGCCGGTATGCGCCCCAACCGGCTTGCCACGCGCTCCACTCGCCCGGACACCTCCAGCGTTCTGCCCAGTCGCGGATACGTGATCCTGCTGGCTATGTATGGGTCCAGACGCTGGATGTCTTCGGCGGTGGTTATGACGGTGGGAAGCTCGGCGTTCGACCTGCGGTTGAATATCTGCTGAAGTTTTTCCTGCGCCCAAGGCGTCGGACTATGGCTGCCAAGCCCGTCCAAGATGAGAAGCTCCGCATCGCTCACCTGCTCGAACAGGTCGGAGTAGGATATCTCGCTGGCGGGCGCGTAGGTGGAGCGCAGGTCGTCCAGAAGATCGGGAACGTGGACGAAGAACGCCAGGCTGCCCCGCTCGATGCGGCGGTTGGCGATTGCCGCCGCCAGATGGGTCTTGCCGCAGCCGTTCGGACCGGTGAGCGTCAGCCATCCGCTCGGCTGCTCGGCGTATGCGGCGGCGGCTTCGTATGCGATGCCGAACAGGCGCATGTTCTCAGGGTCTTCGCTCTTGCCCGCGCGGTTCATGGAATCGAACGTCATGCGCGACAGCGGACCCAGGTTCGAGTAGCGCCGCAGCCGCGTCTCCCGTTCGCTGGAGGACGTGTCTATCTGGCATTGGCACGGAATCGCCCTGCCGAAGTCGGGGTGACCCACAGGCACGTCGACCGACAGCCACTTCCGACCTTCGCAGATCGGGCAGTAATCCTCCGGTCGGGCGTAGCCGTTGTCGGGCGGGTCTGTCTCGATGGGCTGCTCCGCGTAGTCGCGGTCGAGCCTAGAATCTCGCAGTCTTCTTAGGATATTGTCCAGATTCTCCATACCCTCTGCCCTCGCGCTCCCACCTGTCGAGGATGGTTGCGACGTATCGCCAGCTCCGTTTGTTCCTCGTCACCGCCTCTTTGATGGCGTCCTCCACCCAGTCCTCGGGATACAGCCCCTCTGCCTCTCGCAGCTCGTCGGCTATCATCGGGCTGAGCAGTCCGATGTTCTGCTCGTACAGCGCGAATATGTTCAGCCGCTCGGTCGGAGGCTGCGCGGGCGCGGTGTCCATCTGATGCGGACGCGCCCCTTCCTTCGAGATGGCGGACAGGGCAGACCTATCGGACTCGGTGTTCAGTCCGAAGATCGGCTGTCTGCTCTTGCCGGATCCGACCATTGCGAAAGCCAGCGTCCCGCGCTTGACCGCGCGGCCCAGCGCCTGCTCGATCTGTTCCGCCGCCGCTAGGCTGCCGTCTGGCGAAACTGCCAGCGCGAGGCTGCGATCTGCCTGAAGCTCGCCCAGCGTTACGAATCGGGGATAGCCGCGCTTCTCGCTCAGCAGCCCGACTACGCGCAGAGTACACTTCAGCTCCGCCAGGTCGTCTATGCGCTCCAGCAGCGAGCCGAGCAGCGGCGCGGGCACCGGCACTCTGCGCACCCTGTTGGGAAACCCGGCGTAGGTCTGTCTCTCGTCTCGGCTCATATCCTAGCCGCGCTCATCCGGGCGCGTAATCTATATTCTAATCCTAGTCCGCCACTCATCCGGGCGCGTAATCTATATTCTAATCCTAGTCCGCCACTCATCCGGGCGCGTCTCTATATCCTAATCCTAGTCCGCCGCTCATCAGGGCGCGTAATCTATATCCTAATCCTAGCCCGCCGCTCATCCGGGCGCGTACTCTAATCCTAATCCTAATCCTAGCCCGCCGCTCATCCGGGCGCGTACTCCATGGACCTTGCCGGGCTGAAGTCGGTCGGCGTCTCGAAGCGCACCATGTCGTTTCGGAACAGCAGCTCCACCGACCCCACCGGGCCGTTGCGGTGCTTTGCCACTACGATCTCGGCGATGTTCTCCGGGTACTCGGGGCCCGATGGGTACTTGCGCTGCCACTCTTCGCGGCTGGTGTAGTGGTCTTCGCGGTGGATGAAGGCGACCACGTCCGCGTCCTGCTCTATCGCCCCGCTTTCGCGCAGGTCGGACAGCAGCGGCCTATGGCTGGGTCTCTGCTCGACGGCGCGGCTCAGCTGCGAGCAGGCGAGGACTGGTATATCCAGCTCGCGCGCAAGGCCCTTGAGCGCCCGGGTGGCGTCTCCCAGCGCCACGGCGCGGTTGTCGTTGCCGCCGAGGTCCATTATCTGGAGGTAGTCGATCACGAGAAGGTCCAGCCCCCTCTCCTGCTGGAGCCTTCGCGCCTTGCTGCGAACGTCCATGGTCGACTGGAAGGGGGTTTCGTCTATGTATATGGGCAGGTCCGACAGCAGGCCGATGGCGTCCAGAACCCTCTGCTCCTCGTGGTCTCGCAGCAGGTTCATACGCAGGCGATGGCCGTCTACGTCTGCCTCCGCAGCGATAAGCCGCACCGCTATCTGCTCTCCGCTCATTTCAAGGCTGAAGACGCCTGCGTAGAAGCCGTCTGCGGCGGCGTGGCGCGCCATGTTCAGCGCGAGGGTGCTCTTGCCGAGGCTGGGACGCGCCGCCAGTATCACCAGATCGGAGCGCTGGAGTCCGCCGCCGAGCAGCTCATCGAACTTGGGAAAGCCCGTTATCACGGGCGACAGCGCCACGGCTCCGGGGTCCTGCATCGCGCCGCTATGCTCCATGTAGCTGTCCATGAAGTAGCGGATATGCGTGAAGTCTCTGGAGGCGCGCCCGCTGCGAATGCCGTACAGCAGCTCTTCGGCTTTGCCTAGAACTATCTCCTCATCCGGCCCGCCCTCGTAGCCCATCTCGGCTATCTGACCGCCCGCGCGTATGATCTGGCGCAGAACCGACGTGGTGTGGACGATGCGCGCGTAGTGTTCGATGTGGACCGAGGTCGGAACGCCCGACACCATCTGGCTCAGGTATGCCGCGCCTCCGATGGACTCGAGGGTTCCCTCTTCCATCGAAAGCTCATGCGCGACTGTCACCTGATTGATGGCGCCGCTCCTGTCGAAGAGGGCCAGGCAGGCCTCGTAGCACTTGCGATTGCGCTGGCTGTAAAAATCGCCGGGCCTGAGAAACGTGGTGATGCGGGTGAGGGACTCGCCATCTATCAGGATGGAGCCGATGACGGACTCTTCCGCGCCTATGTCGTGGGGTTGAAGACGGTCGCTAACCAAGCCTGCCTCCGGTTGGCCGACCCGTCCCCATGAGCTGGGGGCGCTGCGCAGCGCCCGCTGGGGGCAGCGCGGTCAGCCCTGATCTTCTTCTGAGTCTTCCAAGTCGTCTTCGTCGTACTCTTCCGCCTCGGCCTGCTCGCGCGCCTCCTCCGCTGCCCTCAGCGACTCCATGAACTCCTCCGGAGTGGTGCCCATCGGATGCACCAGCGCCGAGACGCTGGCTTGAACGTCAGGGTGCAGCCTGAGCGTGAGTTCATGGACTCCGATGTCTCGGATCGGGTCTGCCAGCTCCACCATGCGCCTGTCGATCTCCCTGTCGGTCAGCTCGCCGAGCCGTTCGGCTATTATGGCGGTCGTGACCGAGCCGTACAGCCGCCCGGAGCTTCCGGCTCTCATCTCGACGCTGATCTGGGATCCAGACAGCTCCGATGCCAGCTCCTTCATGTCTTCCAGCCGCCGCAGCCGCGTAACATCCGACTGGCGGCGGAGCTTCCGGATGCGCTGAAGCGCGTTGTGGGTAGCGGGGGTCGCCAGATTTTTGGGAATCAAGTAGTTACGGGCGAAGCCGTTCTTCACCTCTTTGACATCTCCCCCCTGCGCGACTCCGGGGACATCTTCCAAGAACACGACTCGCATGGCAAGGCTACCTCAGGTCTCATAAGAATCAAGAGCTGCCGCTAGGGGCAACGCTTCTATTTTGCCATACCCCAGTAGGATATTAAAGGCGAGGCGGGGCGGGGCAGTCCTCGCGCGGCGCTTTTTGAGTTTCCAGCGCTCGCGGGGCGGTCACGAGATGGCGGGATTGCGCCGCTCTTCGGCAGGCTCGCGGCTAGGGAGACAGCCGCGCACGCTGAAATCCGCTCGTTTCGACTGGTTAGCGGATCGTCTTCGCGCCTACGGGCTGCCCAAGCGCTGTATTGGCGCAGGTTCAGACCGAACAGCATCTTTTACGGCTGAGTTTGGTTTGGTGTAGAATGATTTCGATGACTTGCGTATCCCATGATGAGGATGCGGCTGTTCGGAAGGTGATCTTACGTTGGCAGACTATGACGTAGTGGTACTCGGCTCGGGTCCGGGTGGATATGTAGCCGCAATTCGCGCCGGACAGCTCGGCATGAAAGCCGCCGTCGTGGAGCGGGACGCGCTTGGCGGAATCTGTCTCAACTGGGGGTGCATACCCTCGAAGGCGCTTCTCAGGAATGCCGAGGTGCTGAGCCTAATTCAGCGCGCCGACGAGTATGGCATCAGCGTCCATGACGTGAGACCGGATTTCGGCAAGGCGGTCGACCGCAGTCGACAGGTGGTCAGGCAGCTGACCCGCGGGGTGTCTATGCTGCTCCGCAAGAACGGGGTGCGGCACGTCGAGGGATCCGGCGTCATCAGAGACGCCAACACCGTCGAGGTCGTGGACAGCGGCAGGCGGCTGTCGGCGGACAACATCATCGTGGCAACCGGAGCGCGACAGCGGCGCATTCCCACCATCCCCATAGACGGCGAAATCGTGATAACCAGCCGCGAGGCGCTTGAACGTCGGGAAGTGCCGCGAAACGCGGTGATCATCGGGGGAGGCGCCACCGGATGCGAGCTCGCCTACGTATGGCGCACTTACGGGGCAGAGGTTACGATAGTCGAGCTGCTGCCGCGCCTGATCCCAAACGAGGACGAGGAGATCAGCGCGCAGCTGGAGCGCTCGTTCCGACGGCAGGGCATCCAGATACTGACCGGCGCGCAGGTGCAGGGAATCGGGCTGGACGGCGACACTGCCAAAGTCTCCATCGCATCGAACGGGGGAAGCTCTGTCTCCGAGTACGACACCGTGCTGGTGGCTGTCGGAGTGCAGGGCAACGTGGACGGCATCGGACTGGAACACGTGGGCGTTCGCACCGAACGGGATTTCGTCCAAGTGGATGACTCGATGCAAACGAGCGCGACGGGTATATACGCCATAGGGGACGTGACGGGCAAGATGCTGCTTGCGCACGTGGCATCGGCGCAGGGCGTGACCGCAGTCGAGCATATGGCTGGCCTAGACCCTCAGCCGCTCGCCTACGAGCAGATTCCCAGAGCGATCTACTGCCGCCCGCAGGTGGCGAGCTTCGGGCTGACGGAGGCGCAGGCGAAGGCGGCGGGGCGCTCGGTCAAGGTCGGCAGATTCCCAATGGCCGCCAGCGGCAAAGCGCTGGCGATGAACGAGCCGGAGGGCATGGTCAAGCTGGTGGTCGATGCCGAGATCGGCGAGATACTCGGCGGACACATGATCGGGGCGGAGGTCACGGAGCTTCTGGGAGAGCTTGGCATGACCAAGCTGCTGGAGGCGACCACGAGTGAGCTGGGATGGCTCGTGCATCCTCATCCGACCATATCCGAGACGATAAAAGAGGCCGCCCTCGCAGCAGAAGGGGAGGCGGTACACGTGTAGGCTGGAGGCAGACGGATCGGGAGAGAGGCGGTCTGCCTTCTCGAACATCGAGCTTCAGCCCGCAACCCCCGCATCAGCATCAGCGCATCAGTCCGAGGATTCCATGAAAGCAGCCGTGAACATCGACAAGGCGCAGGTGGCAGAGTTCTACCGTAAGATGCTCGTCATCCGCAGATTCGAGGAGGCCAGCGCAAGGCTCTACATGCAGAGTCTCATCAGGGGCTTCCTGCACCTGTACATCGGGGAGGAGGCCGTAGCCGTGGGCGCGATCAGCGCGCTGGGGCCGCAGGACTACGTCATCACCCACTACCGCGATCACGGACACGCCCTAGCCCGGGGGATGGACCCCAAGGCGTGTATGGCAGAGCTGTGCGGCAGAGCCACCGGATCGAGCGGGGGCAAGGGCGGATCCATGCACCTGTTCAACGCGAAGCTGCACTTCATGGGCGGACACGCGATAGTCGGCGGACAGATGCCCATTGGCGTGGGCATGGGCTTGGGCATCAAGCTGAAACGGGAGAACGGCGTCGTCATGGTCTTCTTTGGAGACGGCGCGGTGAACGAGGGCGAGTTCCACGAGTCGCTCAACTTGGCTTCGCTGTGGAAGCTGCCCGTAGTGTTCTTCCTAGAGAACAATCTATACGGAATGGGAACCCACGTGGAGCGCACCCACGCCGCGGGACGGGACATCTACAACTTCGCCGAGTACTACAAGATACCCTCCGTACAGGTGGACGGAATGGACCTCATGGAGGTGCATGAAGCCACCATCGAGGCGCTTCGCCACGTCAGGGCAGGGCAAGGGCCGGTGTTCCTGGAAGCGATGACCTACAGGTATCGGGGTCACTCCATGGCGGATCCGGTCAACTATCGTGATAACTCCGAGGTCGAGGAGTGGCGAATCAACGACCCGATCAACAGGTTCAAGATGTTCGCCATGGGCGAGGGGCTGATCACGCCGTCCGAGGTGGAGCGGATCGAGTCCGAGGTGGCGGAGCTTATCGCCGATGCCGTCGAGTTCGCCCGTGAAAGCCCGTTCCCCAAAGCCGAAGCCATCTACGACAACATCTACGCTTAGAAGATACACACAAAGGGCAAGAACTCCATGGCCGAAATCATAGTCAGAGAAGCCATCGCGCAGGGGCTGCGAGAGGCGCTCGAAAGGGACGAGCGCGTATTTATGATGGGCGAGGACATCGGCGCATACGATGGCGCATACGCCGTCACGCGCGGGTTCCTCAAGGAGTTCGGGCCGGAGCGCATTCGAGATACGCCGATATCGGAAGCGGGCTTCGTGGGCGCAGCCGTTGGCGCGGCGCTCGTGGGCATGAGGCCCATAGTCGAGATAATGACCATCAACTTCTCGCTGCTGGCTATGGACCAGATCGTCAACCACGCCGCCAAGCTGCGCTACATGTCCGATGGGCAGCTCACGGTGCCAGTGACGATTAGAACGGTCACCGGCGGCGGCGCGCAGCTGGCAGCCACCCACTCCCAGAGCTTCGAGGGCTGGTACGCATCGGTGCCAGGCTTGAAGGTCGTCGCGCCTTCGACTCCGTATGACGCTCTCGGCCTGCTGAGAACGGCGCTGAAGGACGACAACCCGATACTGTTCGCCGAACATGCGCTGCTCTATGGGGTAAGGGGCGAGGTGCCGGACGAGCATTACGAGGTGCCGTTCGGAAAGGCGGCGGTCAGGCGAGAGGGCGCGGACGTAACGATCATCGGCTATTCGCGCATGTCGCACGTTGCCGAGCAAGCCGCCGACAAGCTGGCGGAGAGGGGTCGGCAGGCGGAGGTCATAGACTTGCGCACGCTCAGGCCGCTCGATATCGACACGGTGGTAGAGTCGGTGAAGAAGACCAACCGCGCCGTGGTCGTCGAGGAGACGTGGCGGACGGGAGGGTTCGCGGGAGAGATCGCCAGCGCGGTGCAGGAAGAGGCTTTCTACCATCTCGACGGCCCAGTCGCGCGCGTGGGCGGGCTGGACGTCCCAGCGCCGTACTCGGGGCCGCTGGAAGCCGCTACGATCCCGAACGCCGACCGCGTAGTCGACGAGATAGCCCGGAGCTTTGGCATCTAGCCCGCTCCCGGCCGCTCTCATCGCTTGGAAAACAGGCCGCTACTTCGCTAGCCAAATCCCCGCCTGCGGCTGCATTATTGACTGGACTTTTGATTGAGAGGGAAGTACTTGGCTACTGAACTGACCATGCCCCAGATGGGCTACGACATGCAGGAAGGCACCTTGGTTAGATGGCTGAAGGCGGAGGGGTCCAACGTCGAGTTGGGCGAGCCTGTCGCAGAGATCGAGACAGACAAGGCGGTTGTGGAGTTCGAGTCCTACGCCTCCGGCGTGCTGCAAAAGATACTGGTGACCGAAGGCTCGACCGTTCCGGTTGGGGAAGCCATCGCTCTCGTTGGAGACGTGATCGCGGCTCCGCCCCCCGAGGCAGAGCCTGCCGCCCCCGATTCGGCGGTGGAGGCGCAGCCCGAAGTCCGCTCGGAAGAGCTGCGCGCCGCCATACCGCTCGGAGCGGCGACCCAAGTCGGCGGGAACGGCGCGTCACGACAGACGCCGAGCGCGGGCAGGCGCGTGTTCGCCACTCCAGTCGCGCGCCAGATGGCGCAGGATGCGGGCATCGACCTAGCCGATGTCGAAGGCACGGGGCCGGGCGGGCGGATCGTCAAGGAGGATATCCTCAAAATAGTCGAAGCATCCTCGACGCCAGACCCGGAGCCTGTCGAGAGCGAGGCGATGGCCGAACCAGCAGTCGAAGCGGTGGCTGCCGAGGAGCCGACAGCCGAAACCATCATCGCCGAAGCGGTGGACGAAGAAGCCGAACCGGAAACTGGCGAGGAGCCGACAGCCGAAACCAGCGCTGAAGAGGAACCTACAGCCGAACCGGTCGAGGCCGAAGCGGTGGACGAAGAAGTCGAACCGGAGACTGGCGAAGAGCCGACAGCCGAAACCATCATCGCCGAAGCGGTAGACGAAGAAGCCGAACCGGAGACTAGCGAAGAGCCGACAGCCGAAACCATCATCGCCGAAGCGGTAGACGAAGAAATCGAACCGGAAACTGGCGAAGAGCCGACAGCCGAACCGGTCGAAGCCGAAGCGGTAGACGAAGAAGTCGAGCCGGAAACTGGCGAAGAGCCGACAGCCGAACCGGTCGAGGCTGAAGCGGTAGACGAAGAAGTCGAACCGGAAACTGGCGAAGAGCCGTCAGCCGAAGCCGTCACCATCGAAGCGGTGGACGAAGACGACGAGCCGGTGGCTGACGAGTATCCAGTGGACGAAGTGGTATTCGTCGAACCCGTTGCCGTAGGGGTGGCTGACTCTGAAGTCAGGGCGGAATATCTTCTCCCGCTTTCGCGGACGCGGCAGCAGATAGCGCGCGTCACGATTCGCTCCAAGAACGAAAAGCCGCACTTCTACGTCAATACGGACGTGGACATGAGCAAGGCTATGGCGCTGCGCGCGCAGGTCAACGAGGCGATGGCAGGCGAGGGCGTGCGCGCCACGGTCAACGACATGATAATCGCCGCCAGCGTACTCGCGCTGAAGCGATTCCCCAAGTTCAACGCCTATTACAGGGACAGCGGCATCCGCATGAATGACGAGGTCAACGTGGGCGTGGCGATGGCAGTCGAAGAAGGGCTGATAATGCCCGCGATCGTCGGCGCCGGCAACATGTCGCTAAAGGAGATCGCCCAAGCGAGCAAGGACATCGCCGCGCGCGCGCAGCAGGGCATACTGAGCGCTCAGGAATACTCCGGAGGGACGTTCGCAATATCCAACATGGGCATGATGGGGGTGACGAGCTTCGTAGCCATAATCCAGCCGCCGCAGTCGGCGGTGTTAGCCATCGGCGCGGTGCAGAAGCGCGCGGTGGTGACGGACGACGACCAGATAGTCGTCCGCCAGATGATGACCGCTACGCTCTCGGCAGACCATCGCATAGTCGACGGCGCGGAGGGGGCCATGTTCATCAACGCCATCAAAGACCTTCTGGAGAACCCTCTCAGCATAATCCTGTAATCGAGTGTGGGCGATCCGGCAGGCTGGCGTTCCGGCGCGGGTCGTGCTTGACAGGGGCGGTTCTGAGAGCCGCCCCTACGTCTTGGGCGTCCTCTGTGAGCCGCCCCTTACGAACCCCGCCTCTGCCAAATGTTCCATTATGACCAGCGCGTTGGACTCCGCTGATCGCGCCACGGTGTCGAGCGTCAGCTCCGGTCTGGGGGGAGCTTCGTATGGGTCGTCGACCCCCGTGAACCCCGTTATCTCCCCCGCTCTCGCCTTGGCGTACATCCCCTTGGAGTCTCTCGCCTCGCACACCTCCAGCGGGGTATCCACGAATACCTCTACGAAATGGCCGTCTGCTACCATGCTCCTGACGGCGTCTCTCGTGGCGGTGTAGGGGCTGATGGCGGCGCAGATGGCGACCCCGCCGTGCCGCACGATCTCGGATGCCACGTAGCCGATTCTGAGGATGTTGGCGTCGCGGTCCTCCTTGCTGAATCCGAGACCCTTCGACAGGTGCGTGCGAACCACGTCTCCATCCAGAACGGTGATCTGGCGGCCGCGCTCCATGAGCAGAACCGCGAGCGCGTCGGCGGTCGTGGACTTGCCCGCTCCGCTCAGTCCGGTGAACCATATGCACACGCCTTGACGGTGTTTCGGGGGGTAGGTGTCCGCCAGAATATCGGCGACCTCCGGCCTCGTGAACCACTCGGGCAGAGTCCTTCCGGCGTTTAGGTACTCGTCGCGCACCTGAGTTCCAGATATGGACGCGGTTTCGACGTTCGGCGAGAGCGCGGAAACCTCCTCGTAGCGCCCCTCGGACGGCACGTAGACAAGCTCGGTGAACGTGAGCGGCTTCACGCCCACCTCGTCGGCGTGCCTCTCGACGAGCTCCTGCGCATCGTAAGGCCCGTAGAACGGGCTGCCGTGTGAATCCACTCCCGGCCCCGCGTGGTCGCGGCCAACGATCAGGTAGTTGGCGCCGAAGTTGCGTCTGATTATCGCGTGCCACAACGCTTCTCTCGGTCCGCCCATACGCATCGCCAGGGGCAGCAGCGAGAGCAGAACGCGATCCCGGTCGTAGTATCGCTCGGTAAGCGCCCTGTACGTTCTCACGCGGGTGAAGTGGTCTACGTCTCCCGGCTTGGTGAGGCCGACCACAGGGTGCAGCAGCAGCGTTCCATCGACGCTTGCGGCGGCGCGCTTGGTCAGCTCTTCATGGACGCGGTGCAGCGGGTTGCGCGTCTGGAACGCCGCCACGTTCCGATGGCCTGCGCGCCGCAGGGCGCGGCGAGTCTGCGCGGGGGTCAGCCTCAGCTCCCTGAAGTCGGGGCGCTGAGGAAGCTGGATCACTTGCAGCCGCCCGGATACGTTGTACCGCCCCCAGAGCCGCATCTCCGCGACTATGGGATGGCGCAGATCCAGCGTGCCATAGACTTTCCGGGCGATCTCGTCCCTGTCCCACTCGTACACGTCCTCTACGTCCATCACTGCCAAGATGTCGTTCCGAGAGTCTCTGAGGGCGATGCGCGAGTCGAGAGAGACGCCGGCTCCGGCTTCCAGCGGAAGAGTGACGGGAATGGGGAACAGCGAGCCGTCCGACAGGCGCATGTCTTCGACCACCGAGCGAAGGTCCCGGCTGGACATGAACCTGTCAAGTGGAGAGAAGCCGCCCACAGCCAGAAGCTCCAGATCGCAGGCGGCGCGCTCGGATATCTGTACGGACGGCAGCGCGCTGGCTTCTGCCAAGAGGTCTTTGGCGCGCTCTCCCACGGCGACGAGATCGACCAGCTCGCCGCCGTATGGCGAAATTATATCTGGACGCGGCATTTCATGCTCCTCTGTAGCGGGTGGTTCGATCGGAAGTGATCCTAGATGCGCCTAAAGCATAGTGAACAAGCCCCGCATCTGTACAGAAGACGAAACCCGTGAAGCGGCATCCGCGACATTCTGCTGGCGCGTCGGCAGAGTCGATACAGATTCTCGCTGACTGCGCGGCGCTGGCATACTGTGTACAATGCGAGGGGCGCGCAGCGGCTCGGCGCAGTTATGCACACTCCCGATACAAATTCCCCTATAATCACATAATCACACTCGAACCCGAAGCCACGCCTTCAGGACATGAGCAGGAGGAACGGATGGCGGCCCACTTTCAGGACGACTCGATCGTCATACACAAGATTCAGTGCGGACCGTATGGGAACAACGCCTATCTGGTGGTCTGCCCGCAGACGAACCGCAGCATCGTCATAGACACGCCCCCCGACCCCGGCGCGCTGATAGAGGCGGCGCGCGGGACGGACGTTCAGGCGATTCTCATTACACATAACCACTGGGACCACATCGAAGGGCTGAAGGAGGTCAGCGACGCCATCGGCGCTCCGGTCGGCATCGGCGCGGAGGATGCGGACGGGCTACCCACTCCGCCTTCCATACTCGTACACGACGGAGACGAGATAAGCGCGGGTTCGGTCACGCTCACCGCGATCTTCACGCCGGGGCATACGCCCGGCTCAACCTGCTTCTCGTTCCGTCAGCACCTGTTCACGGGAGACACGCTGTTTCCCAACGGGCCCGGAAGGTCGGGCAGCCCCGAGAAGCTCCAGCAGCTGATCGGCAGCATCTCCGAGAGGCTGTTCACACTCGACCAGATAGACGACTTCTACCCCGGGCACGGCGACGACGGCAATCTGAAGACGGAGATGGGCAAGTACGAGGTGTTCGCGTCCAAAGACCATCCCTCCGACCTTCAGGGCGACGTGGACTGGCTGAACAGCTAATGCCGCCACTCGATACGCCTTCGGGAGACGGCTCGATCTCGGCAGGCAGCCTGTCTCGGCAGGGGGGAGATCCTCTCCGCCAGAAAGCCCCCTGGACTGCGTGGGACATGATCGCAGGCTCTCTTGCGGCGGCTCTGGCGATCGTGGTCGGCGCGGCGATCGTAGCTGTCACGCAGATAGCGACAGGTCGAGGCGGCATATCGCCCGCGGCGGTTTCCGCCGCCGCGCTGGTCAGCGGCGGCGCGATGATCTGGGTCGTGTGGCGGATGGGAGCGCGCAAGTACGGACTGTCTTGGGACGCGCTCGGATTCAGGCTCCCGCCCGTAGCGGCGGGGCGCGCTTGGTGGCTCGCGCTCGGCGCTCTGGCTGGCAGTGTGGGATTCACCGCTGTCTACGCCGCCATCGCGTCCGCTCTTGGCTTCGATACGCTCGTCCCGCAAGACCCGCCGCGACAGATGTTCGGCGAAGGATGGCTGCTAGTCGCCTCCGCCTTTGCCATCGTGGTATGGACTCCGCTGGCGGAGGAGGCGTTCTTCAGGGGCTTCCTGTTCGGCGGGCTGGAGTCTAGGTACGGTCTGCCCGCCGGCGTCATCGCAAGCTCGGCGGTCTTTGCGCTCGCGCACGTGTCCATCGCCACGATGATCCCGATATTCGTCAGCGGAGCGCTGTTCGCATGGGCTTACAGCAAGACGAAATCCTTGTGGATACCTATATTAGCCCACGCCGGGCAAAATCTGCTGGCGCTGCTGGCAGTCTCGCTCGGCAGATAACGCCTGCGTCAAGAGGTGCGCTGACATGACGAATCGAATAGACGCGACTCTCCGCCGCATACGCGAGTCCGGCCGGCCGGCGCTCGTCCCGTTCGTGACGGTGGGATTTCCGGACGTGGAGACGTCCGAGGAGCTGGCGCGAACCGTTCTGGAATCGGGCGGCGACATGCTGGAGCTTGGCGTGCCGTTCAGCGATCCGCTGGCGGACGGTCCTACCATACAGATGACGAGCTACCGCGCGCTTCAGAACGGCGTGACCGTATCCGAATGTCTGCGAGTGGTCAGGAGGCTGCGCGATGGCGGGGTGGAGTCTCCCCTGATCTTCATGGGCTACTACAACCCATACATGCGCTACGGAATCGAAGGGTTCCTGGACGATGCCAGCGCCGCCGGACTGGACGGGATGATCGTTCCCGACGTACCCACTGAGGAGGGCGCGCAGCTTGGGCGCATGGCAGCCGAGCGCGGCATTCACCTGATCCCGCTGCTCGCGCCGACCAGCACGGACTCGCGGATCGAGGACGCTTGCAAAGCCGCTGGCGGGTTCATATACTGCGTAAGCCTTACGGGAGTGACCGGCGCGCGCAGATCGCTGTCCAGCTCGACCTCTGCGCTGGTAGAGCGCATCCGTCGGCGCACCGATCTTCCCATACTGGTCGGATTCGGGGTGTCGCGGCGCGAGCATGTGGACGAGATCGGCGCATTCGCGGACGGCGCGGTGGTGGCAAGCGCGCTGCTCGACGCGGTGGACAGGGCGCCGGCTGGCGGCAGGCTGGACGCCGCGCGAGACTTCATCCACTCGATCAAGGGAACAGACGGCGAGGGCAGCCTGTAATGTCGAAAGTCAGAGGGCTTCGCGGCGCGACCACAGCGCACGGCAACACGAGAGAAGACATACTGGAAGCGACTCGCGAGCTTCTGGAGGAGCTGGTCAGGGTGAACGACGTAGACCCCGACGACATCGCCTCGCTGACGTTCAGCACCACCAGAGACCTGGACGCGGAGTTCCCGGCCGTGGTCGCTCGCGCTCACATGGGCTGGACGAACGTAGCCATGATGTGCGCGCACGAGATGGAAGTACCCGGAGGACAAGAGCGCTGCATTCGCGTCATGCTGCTGATCAACACGGACAAGAGGGCGCAGGATATGGAGTTCGTCTATCTGCGCGGCGCGGCGAATCTGCGCGGCAGAAGCGGCAAATCGACCTGAGCGCATAGCAAGCGCGGCCAGACGGTGCGAGCTTGTAATGCGACAGGCGCGCCGGTACACTCGTCTTCGCAAGCCAAGCAGATACGGAGGGAGACTCGATGGAAGTAATCAAGAGCGGTTCCGTTCCCGAAGAGGACGCCACCAGCGCGCCCCTGTTCTACGGGGGGCCGGTGAGCAGACAGCCGATAGTGGGCGCGCAGAGCGGGTTCTTCAACTTCGCGCAGGTCAACTTCTACGACGGCGCGAAGAACAAGTTCCACTCCCACACCACCGATCAGATACTGTTCGTAACCGGCGGCGCGGGCATCGTGGCGTCAGAGGACGAAGAGATCGAGATATGCGAGGGAGACACGGCGTTCATCCCCGCGGGCGAAAAGCACTGGCACGGCGCGGCGGACGGCCAAGACTTCTCCCACATCTCCCTGACGGGGACGGGGAGCGTGACCACGCAGTACGACGACTAGCGGCGCGGACAGCGGCAGTGGGAGCGGGGGCGTCCCGCCCGCAGCTCCCTCTCCCTGTCGTCAGTCGGGGTCAGGATAAGCGCGCCTCTGGCGAGGATGGATTTGGCGGCGCGATTGGCGCTCACGAAACCTGCGGTCTGTGATGCGCCCACGGCCTGGCACGCTCGAACGCCGCTGACGCCGCCAGCACCGTCTCCTCGTCCCCGGGTCTGCCTATGACGTGCAAGCCGATTGGCATTCCGTCCGAGTCGAAGCCGCATGGAACGCTGGCGGCTGTGAATCCGATGGTGTTGATCGGATGGGTGTAGGGCAGGAATCCCCACGCGGGGTTCGGGTAGGGCTGCTCGCCGCCCACAGTCTGCGGGTAGCCGTATCCGTCCGCCGGAAATGCGGTCGTGGCCATGGTGGGAGACATCAGCAGGTCGAACTTGTCGAGCTGATCCATGAACTGCTGGATCATGCGGTCGCGCTCGCCCAGCGCGCGCAGGTAGTCCACCGCAGTCATGGCTGCGCCCTTCTCTATCGTCCAGCGCGCATACCAGCTCAGCGGGTCGTCCGGGTCTTCGAGCAGGTGGCCGTTGGCGGCGTATGAGTTGGCGGCGAAGAACACGATCCACGTGTCGAACGGCGATTCGAGCGCGAGGTCGGACTCGTCCACAGAGCATCCAAGCTCTTGGAACGACAGCGCCGCTGCCTCTGCGCTCGCGGTCACCTCGCCGTCTGCCGGCGCGTAGCCGAAGTCCGGCGTCCAGCCGATCCTCAGCCCTTCCACACCGCGATCGACGGCCGCCGAGAAGTCCGGCGTCGGCTCGCGGAGCGATCCCACGTCTTTGGGGTCGTATCCGGACATGACATCGAGCAGCGCGGCGGCATCGCGCACCGTGCGCGACATGGGCCCCTGCTGGCTGGTGATGTTAGCCGCGAGCGGCGCGGCGGCTCCGGTGTAGCTGGAGATGCGGCCCTGCGTGGGCTTGATTCCGTAGATGCCGTTGAAGCTGGCGGGGATGCGGATGGAGCCGCCGCCGTCGCCGCCAGTGGCGAGCGCGCACAGTCCGGCGACAGTCGCCGCGCCGGCGCCGCCGCTGGAGCCGCCGGACGTTCGCTGTGGATTCCACGGGTTGCGGCACGGCTCGCCAAGACGGTTCTCGTTCGCGCCGAGCAGGCCGAACTCCGGGGTGTTCGTCTTGCCGAGCATCACGGCGCCCGCGTCCAGAACGCGCTGAACGCAGGTGGCGTTCGCTTCGGGAACGCGATCCCTGAACGCGAGCGATCCGCCAGTGGTGCGAACGCCCGCCGTCATCTGAAGGTCTTTGATGGAGACCGGCAGGCCGTGAAGCGCGCCCAGGCTTTCGCCCCTTGCGCTTGCCTCGTCCGCGCGCCGCGCCTGCGAGAGCGCGATCTCGGGCGTCAGCGTCAGGTAGGCGTTCAGCTGCGCGTCCAGCCTGTCGATGCGCGACAGGTACAGCTCCGTAAGCTCCACCGAGCTTATCCGTCTCTGGGCGATCATGTCCCGCAGCTCGGTCGCGGGCGCGAATGCCAGATTTTCGTCTATGCTCGACATGCCCAACCCCCTAAGACGTGTGCAGCCCGATATGGTTTCCCGCCGGATCTCGGAACACGGCTATCTGTCCCATGCCGTTCGGAATCGGCATCGCGGGGACGACCGTTTCGCACCCCAGGCTCTCAGCCCTGTCGAGGCTCGCCTGTATGTCGTCCACGCTGACGTATGCCATGACGTAGCTGGGCGGCATGTTGTCCGTGGTCTGGATGATGCCGCCTGCGATTCCGCCTTCGCTCGGCTCTATGTGAAAGTAGTCGGTTCCGGCCGCTGACTTCCCGAAGGGCGCTATGCTCCAGTCGAACAGGTTGGCGTAGAGGTCTCTCAGCCCGGCGGCGTCCCTGCCGCCAAGCTCGAAGTATGCGATTGGGTTCGGCACGTGGCTCTCCTCATGCTGCGAGATACTGGGGTCGTGTTCCCAATTGTCGCACCCAAGCCGCTCGATTATCAACCGGCGCGACGGTGTCTTCAGGCAGGGGGACTGTTTCAATCTTGCGGGTGGGACGTCACCCTAGCCCTCTCCATTCGAGGAAGGGGGGGATTTCCCTAGCTGATACGGCATCACGGCCCAAACTCACCGCTTGCCGCCGACGGGGAAGCCTGCGCTTTACGCATGGCTCTCCGCCTGATCGTCCATCATCAGGGCCTGAATCGGGTGTCCCATTGCGGCAGCCAGTCTCTGGATGGTATCCAGCCTCGGAGACTGGGATGCGGACTCGATCCTTGCGATGGTGACTCTGCCCACGCCGCTCAGATCAGCCAGCTTCTGCTGGGACAGATTGGACTTGTGTCTGAGACCGCGCAGACGATGCGCGAACTTGCGCTGACCTTCCACAGCGATCTCGTCAACGCGGTCTCTATACTCGGAATCCTCGAAATATCTGGCGAAATCCCACGGGATTTCAGCTGCCTCGCCTTCCGTGGTTCGGATAATCGCCTCGTAGGGGCTGTGGAGCTCGATCGAGGCCACGTCCGACTGCTCGCGCACCTCTCGGATGCGTTCCCAAGGCACGGACGATACGAGGCCGTCCGCGAAAGAGACGTTCAGCCCTTCGGGTGACGTCTCGATGGCTATCATCATCTGGTCCGCGTTCTGGACTTTGGCAGCTTGCGCCATGTTCCGGTTTCACCTATGCCTATTATCTATGGGTCATCATGGGTCATCGGAGTGGTATTTCTCCCATGCACTCCATATCTTCTCAAGATTCTCATCATATACCTTCATAATCTTCCTCCTCTTCTTCCCCTTCGGCTGGGCATCCATGAAGTCCCTTGACAATAAATTAATCCGGTATTCCCGCCCGCCATCCAATTTCACATGGGTATGAGGCGGGGGATGGTCGTTGGGGTGGATGACAAAACTCATTCCATCAACGCGGACAACTGTGGGCATATGCCACCTCTCTGGATACTGAGTTGGATACTGAGTTGGATACTGAGTTGGGTACTGAGTTGGGTACTGAGTTTCTGGGCACCGAGTTCATGTCGCTCCTCCTTTGTGAAAGATTGCGTCTTGGATGGTTTACGATACCACATCGGGGTATTGGTGGCGGACGCCGTCGGGGGTGAAGCGGTATCGGCAGTCTCCACAGCGGTAGGTCTGCTTTCCGCGTGAGAATCCATACTTGGGTGTCCAGTTGGATCCGCAGTGTGGACATTTGGTGTCGTGGCGGTAGATGCGCGACCGCCAATCTACGAGGCCGCGCGCCCAGTGTTCCTCTCACGCCATCGAGAGCGAACCGCTTCAGCGCTCAGAAAACGTGACTCTACCTCTATAGGATAGCACGCCCCCGCAGCTGACGCCACGACATGCCGAGGCTGACGGCTAGGCTCGGCATATCCCCGAATCCGCAGCTGACGCGGGCGCGGGCATGGCGGTCTCAATTGCCGCAGAATGGCAGGCCAAGCCGCGAGAAATCCACCCGCAAGCCCGAAGGCACACATCCACTCAGATGATTGCCGCCGAGGTGCAACCCTCTCAGGTTGGTAAGATTGCCCAGTTCTGGCGGAATCTCGCCGCTCAACTCATTGCCATCGAGGTACAGCACTATCAGATTGGTGAGGCTGCCCAGTTCTGGCGGAATCTCGCCGCTCAACTCATTGCGGACGAGCCGCAACTCTCTCAGATTGTCGAGGCTGCCCAGTTGCGGCGGAATCTCGCCGCTCAACTCATTATCGCTGAGCCGCAGCACCTCCAAGTTGGTAAGGTTGCCCAGTTCTGACGGAATCTCGCCGCTCAACTCATTATCGCTGAGCCGCAGCACCTCCAAGTTGGTAAGGTTGCCCAGTTCTGACGGAATCTCGCCGCTCAACTGATTGAAGTGTATCCCCAGCGCTATCAGATTGTCGAGGCTGCCCAGCTCCGGCGGAATCTCGCCGCTCAACCGATTGTAGTCGAGATCCAGCCCCTCCAAGTTGGTAAGATTGCCCAGCTCCGGCGGAATCTCGCCGCCCAACTGATTCTGGGAGAGGCCCAACACGTCCAAGTTAGTAAGGTTGTCCAGTTCTAGCGGAATCTCGCCGCTCAACTCATTGCCGCCGAGCCTCAGCTGCTCCAAGTTGGTAAGGCTGCCCAGTTCTGGCGGAATCTCGCCGCTCAACTGATTGGCGCGGAGGAGCATCTGCTCCAAGTTGGTAAGGTTGTCCAGTTCTGGCGGAATCTCGCCGCTCAACTCATTGCCGCTGAGGAGCATCTGCTCCAAGTTGGTAAGGTTGCCCAGTTCTGGCGGAATCTCGCCGCTCAACCTATTGTCGCCGAGCCGCAACTCTCTCAGGCTGGCGAGGCTGCCCAGTTCTGGCGGAATCTCGCCGCTCAACTGATTGACGAGGAGGTCCAGTTCCGTGACGCGCCCGCTGCCGTCGGTGGTGACGCCGTACCATTCACCGATTGGCCTGTCGCTCAGCCAGTTTGTGTTGTTCGTCCAGCTGCGGCCGTTGGCGGCGTTGTAGAGCGCTGTCAAGGCGGCTCTGTCGGTCGAAGCTCCGCCTGATGCTGCGGGCGTGGGCGCGGGGGTAGGTGGCGGCGTCGATGTGCGCGCGGCGGTAGGTGGCGGCGTCGATGTGCGCGCGAGCGTGAGAGTTGCGATAGGTGCGGCGGTAGGTGCCGGCGTGGATGTATCGAGTGGGGACGACTCAGGCGTCGCCGTTGGCGGCGCGTATCGTGGTAGCGGCTCAGGCGTCGGCTGCGATCCATCGGTACAGCCCGCGGCAAATACCAGCGCGACTGCAAGCGCTGATGCCATGACTGCCATTAGCTTCATACTATGCTCCCAAACTGCCAAGCACGGCCCCAAAGTCAAAGCATTATATCCCCAGCCGCTCAGCTCAATCTACGAGGCCGCGCGCCGGTGTTCCTCTCACGCCATCGAGAGCGAACCGCTTCAGCGCTCAGAGAACGTGACTCTATGGCACGCCCCCGCAGCTGACGCCACGACATGCCGAGGCTGACGGCTAGGCTCGGCATATCTCCGAATCCGCAGCTGACGCGGGCGCGGGCATGGCGGTCTCAATTGCCGCAGAACGGCAGGCCAAGCTCCGAGAAATCGTTATTCGGCACACGCCGCAAGCCTGAAGGCGCACATCCTCTCAACCGATTGCCGTAGATACTCAGCCCTGTCAGCCTGTCGAGACTGCCCAGCTCCGGCGGAATCTCGCCGCTCAACCGATTCTCACGGAGGTACAGCCTTGTCAGATTGTCGAGGCTGCCCAACTCCGGCGGAATCTCGCCGCTCAACTGATTGCTGTCGAGACTCAACCCTGTCAGATTGGTGAGTCTGCCCAGTTCCGGCGGAATCTCGCCGCCCAACTCATTCTCGGAGAGGTCCAGCCACTCCAAGTTGGTGAGATTGCCCAGTTCCGGCGGAATCTCGCCGCTCAACTCATTCTCGGAGAGGTCCAGCCACTCCAAGTTGGTGAGATTGTCCAGTTCCGGTGGAATCTCGCCGCTCAACTCATTCTCGGAGAGGTCCAGCCACTCCAAGTTGGTGAGATTGCCCAGTTCCGGCGGAATCTCGCCGCTCAACTCATTGCCGCCGAGGTACAGCTCTGTCAGGTTGGTAAGATTGCCCAGTTCTAGTGGAATCTCGCCGCTCAGCTTATTGCCGAAGAGTCGCCAATTGCCCCAGATGGACAGCTTTGTGAGTCGCCAATTGCCCCAGATGGACAGCTTTGTCAGGTTGGTAAGATTGCCCAGTTCTGGCGGAATCTCGCCGCCCAACTGATTGCCGTCGAGGTACAGCAACTCCAAGCTGGCGAGATTGCCCAGTTGCGGCGGAATCTCGCCGCCCAACTGATTGTAGCCGAGGTACAGCACTCTCAGCCTGTCGAGGCTGCCCAGCTCCGGCGGAATCTCGCCGCTCAACTCATTATCGCCGAGCCCCAGCTCTCTCAGATTGTCGAGGCTGCCCAGTTGCGGCGGAATCTCGCCGCTCAACTCATTGCCGCGGAGATCCAGCGCATCCAGATTGGTAAGATTGCCCAGCTCCGGCGGAATCTCGCCGCTCAACCGATTGCCGCCGAAGTACAGCACTCTCAGCCTGTCGAGGCTGCCCAGCTCCGGCGGAATCTCGCCGCTCAACTGATTGCCGACTAGGTCCAGCGCCGTGACGCGCCCGCTGCCGTCGGTGGTGACGCCGTACCATTCACCGATTGGCCTGTCGCTCAGCCAGTTTGTGTTGTCTGTCCATCTGCGACCGTTGGCGGCGTTGTAGAGTGCTGTCAAGGCGGCTCTGTCGGTCGAAGCTCCGCCTGATGCTGCGGGCGTGGGCGCGGCGGCACCCGTTGGCGGCATGGGTGTATCGAGTGGTAGCGGCTCAGGCGTCGGCTGCGATCCATCGGTACAGCCCGCGCCAAATACCAGCGCGACTGCAAGCGCTGATGCCATGACTGCCATTAGCTTCATGCTATGATCCCAAACTGCCAAGCACGGCCCCAAAGTCAAGGCATTATATCCCCAGCCGCTCCGCCCAATCTACGAGGCCGCGCGCCGGTGTTCCTCTCACGCCATCGAGAGCGAACCGCTTCAGCGCTCAGAGAGCGTGACTCTATGGCACGACCCCGCAGCTGACGCCACGACATGCCGAGGCTGACGGCTAGGCTCGGCATATCTCCGAATCCGCAGCTGACGCGGGCGCGGGCATGGCGGTCTCAATTGCCGCAGAACGGCAGGCCAAGCTCCGAGAAATCGTTGCTCAGCACACGCTGCAAGCCTGAAGGCACACATCCGCTCAACTCATTGACGTCGAGGTACAGCCACTTCAGGTTGGTAAGATTGCCCAGTTCTGGCGGAATCTCGCCGCTCAACTCATTGACGTCGAGGTACAACTCTCTCAGATTGTCGAGGCTGCTCAGTTCTGGCGGAATCTCGCCGCTCAACCGATTGTAGTCGAGATCCAGCCCCTCCAAGTTGGCAAGATTGCCCAGTTCCCGCGGAATCTCGCCGCTCAACTGATTGTAGCCGAGCCTCAGCTGCTCCAGGTTGGTAAGGCTGCCCAGTTCTGGCGGAATCTCGCCGCTCAACTGATTGCCGTCGAGGTACAGCAACTCCAAGCTGGCGAGATTGCCCAGTTGCGGCGGAATCTCGCCGCTCAACTGATTGTAGCCGAGGTACAGCACTCTCAACCTGTCGAGGCTGCCCAGCTCCGGCGGAATCTCGCCGCTCAACTCATTATCGCCGAGCCTCAGCTCTCTCAGATTGTCGAGGCTGCCCAGCTCCGGCGGAATCTCGCCGCTCAACCGATTGCCGCCGAAGTACAGCACTCTCAGCCTGTCGAGGCTGCCCAGCTCCGGCGGAATCTCGCCGCTCAACCGATTGCCGCCGAAGTACAGCACTCTCAGCCTGTCGAGGCTGCCCAGCTCCGGCGGAATCTCGCCGCTCAACTCATTGTTGCCGAGGTCCAGCGCCGTGACGCGCCCGCTGCCGTCGGTGGCGACGCCGTGCCATTCACCGATTGGCCTGTCGCTCAGCCAGTTTGTGTTGTTCGTCCAGCTGTTGCCGTTGGCGGCGTTGTAGAGCGCTGTCAAGGCGGCTCTGTCGGTCGAAGCTCCGCCTGATGCTGCGGGCGTGGGCGCGGCGGCAACCGTTGGCGGCATGGGTGTATCGAGTGGGAACGGATCAGGCGTCGGCTGCGATCCATCGGTACAACCCGCGCCAAATGCCAGCGCGACTGCAAGCGCTGCTGCCATGACTGCCATTAGCTTCATACTGCGCTCCCAAACTGCCAAGCACGGCCCCAAAGTCAAGGCATTATATCCCCAGCCGCTCAGCCCAATCTACGAGGCCGCGCGTTGGTGTCCCTCTCACGCGCTGATAACGTTAGGAACGAGGGGCGCGGCTGCGCTCAGTGTTGCGAGTGCAGCTAGACATGTCGGCGCGCCGAACGAAAGGGTACGGCGAGAGTGTGGCATGGCTCAGGGAGTCTCTAATGCAATGCCGCCGCGAGCCTACAATATCATCACAAAACAAATCCCGCTGTCAATGTGGTATCATCGCCACGAATCCGCTGGACTGGAAAGGAAATCGAATGAAGATCACCAACATCGAGACATTCATCGTGGATGCGGGCTGGCGGCCCTGGATGTTCGTCAAAGTGGAGACCGACGAGGGCGTGACCGGCTGGGGCGAGTGCAGCGACGGCAGATCGCCGCACGGGATCGAAGGCACTATCAGGGACATGAAGCCGCTGCTGATCGGCAAGGACCCGCGCGCCTTCGAGATGCGCTTTCAAGACATGTACCGCATCACGCGGCAGAGTCCCGGCGGCATCGCGGCGAAGGCAATCGCCGGCTTGGACTGCGCGTTCATAGACATCAAGGCGAAGGCGCTCGGAATCAGCGTGACGGAGCTGTTCGGCGGCCCCACGCGCGAGCAGGTGCGCGTCTACTGGTCGCACTGCGGCAGCTCGCGCATACGCCACCACGACATACTCGGAACGCCGCCCATAGACTCGTGGGAAGCCGTGACGAATCTGGGCCGCGAGGTGAAGGAGCGCGGCTTCACGGCGCTGAAGACGAATATCCTCATGCCCGGCCAAGACGCCACCTTCGGCGGCGGATTCAGCGGCGGCATCGGCTCGACCGACCAGTACGCTCCCAAGTGGCTGATTCCGCACGTGGAAAAGCTGATAGGCACGTTCCGAGACGCCGTTGGCGACGATCTGGACATCAACCTAGACCTCAACTTCCACTTCAAGACGGAGGGCGCGCTGCGAATCGCCAAAGTCTTGGAGCAGTTCGACATGCTCTGGCTGGAGATCGACATGTACGAGCCGAAGAGCCTGCGCCAGATCAAGGACTCCACCACCACGCGCATATGCACCGGCGAGAACCTGTTCTACATGCGCGACTTCATCCCGTACTTCGAAAACCACTCTGCGGACATGTTTATGATAGACGTGCCATGGAACGGCTTCAGCCAGTCCAAGAAGGTGGGCGATCTGGCGGAGGTCTACCAGCATAACGTTGCGCCGCACAACTACTACAGCCACCTGTCCAGCTTCGTCAGCGCCAGCCTGTGCGCCACACTGCCCAACGTGCGCATCATGGAGATAGACATAGACGACGTTCCATGGAAGGACGAGCTGACGACGGCAGCCCCCGAGATCACAGACGGCTACATGACCGTTCCCACTGCCCCGGGCTGGGGCGCGGACATCGTGGAAGAGGTAGCCCTAGCTCACCCCTGGGACGAGAACAGCCTCGCAGTCGGCGCGGGCGGATACAAGACGCCGAGATAAGCGCGGGGGCGAGATGGACGATGGATGAAAGAGTAGAGCCGACCGTCTAATTTCGACGTGGAGACTTCGATTGCCCAACTACGAACACATCCTGTACGAGATGCGCGGGACGACCTGCGTAATCACGCTCAACAGACCCGAGACGCTGAACGCGATCACCGAGCCGATGGAGCGCGATCTGCACGAGGCACTGGACACAGCCGAAGCAGACTCCGACGCGCGCGTCATCGTCATACAGGGCGCGGGCAGGGCGTTCAGCTCGGGCTACGACATAGCATCGTTCGGCGAGACCGATCCCGTTTCGATGATCGCAAAGGGCGCGAGCGCCGCCGACCACGTATCGCGCTGGTTCTACCACGACCGCAACATGCTGAAGAACCAGACGCACGTCTTGGAGCTGTCCAAGCCGGTCATAGCCTGCGTTCACGGCTGGTGCATGGGCGGCGGAACGTGGCTGTCGCTCACCTGCGACATGACGTTCTGCTCCGAAGACGCCGTCTTCGCTCAGCCGGAGGTGCGCCAGATATCCAACACCAGCTTCCTGTGGGTGCTGATGGCGGGCTACAAGAACGCGCTGCGCTACTCGCTGACAGGCGACCACATAGACGCGCGCGAGGCTCATCGCATCGGTCTGGTCAACGAGGTGTTCGAGGACAAGGACGCGATGATGGCGGAGGCGTTTCGGCTCGCGGAGCGCATAGCGAAGATAAGCCCCGAAACCGTGGCTGCGAACAAGTACGTTGCCACGCTGGGCTTGGAGATGATGGGCTTGCGCAACGCGATAACCGCCAACTGGCTGCTGTCGTCCGTGGCGCACTCGGCGCAGCGTCCGGACTACAACCGCCGCGAGATGCTGGACGCCGCCGCCGAACGCGGTATGCGCGGCTTCTTGGAAGTCCGCGACGGCCCCTTCCGCCCCGAGCCGTTCGGCCCTCGCTCAGAGCCTGCGGAGTAGAGCCGGAGCCGCAGCGGAAGCGATACGAGAAGCGAAACGCTGGACAGCCCGCCTAACGAAGCGCGCCGAGAGGATGACGGATGAATCTACTGAAAACAAGCCAGCCAGCATCCAGTGATCGCAGTGATCCCGATGCCAACATCTTTCAGAAGTTCATTGGCCATCTGCAAAACAAGATGGTCTCCGGGCTGATAGAGCTTTTGCCGCTGCTGATCATCGCCATCGTCATCCTGTTCGTCGTGGAATACGCGGACAATATCGTGAGATCGACGCCGCTCATAGACGGACGTTCCTGGGACTTTCCGGGCATCGGAATCGTTTCGATCTTCGTGGCCCTGTATTTCATCGGACTTCTGAAGACGACTGGAATGGGAAGACGAGCTATGGAATGGAAGAACGGCGCGCTGGGCAAAATCCCCGTGATAAAAGCCATGTTCGGGGTCACTCAGCAAGCGACGGCGACGATTACTTCCGAGTTCAATTTCAGCCGCGTGGTGTTCGTCCAGTACCCGAAAGACGATATGATCTCGATGGGCTTGGTGACTGGCCGCGTACATGCTCCCGGCAGAGATGAGGAGTCGCTGATCATAGTGTACATCCCTTCGATTCCCAACCCGATGTCAGGGAACATGGTTGTGATGGCGGAAGACGACGTGCTGGAGACCGATCTCTCGGTGGAAGACGCCATGAAGCTGGTGTTTTCCGGCGGCATGGCTGCGCCCGGCGCGATATCTTTTGCGAAGGTTCCGGAATCGCTCAGGAATCATTCCGGTTTCATCGGTCGATTCAAGTCCGACTAGCAGCGCGCGCCTGCGCGTCCCTTCCGCGCCAAGTCTACGCGCAATCCCACTTGAATTCAGGACTTCATTGGGATAGAGTAGCATGACAACCGTTACAGCAGTGTATTTCTGACAGTACGGAGGGCAATGCTATGAGTTGCTGCACATGTAGCCGGGCTGGGCTAAGCGCAGCGCCACCGAGCGCGCAGGTCCGGCCGGAAGAATCCAAGAATCTCGTAACCATCGAACACGAGCCGCTGATTGGCGAAACTCCTCAACGCGCCCTCGACAGCTGGCTCACCCCAACCCCCCTATTCTACGTTCGCAATCACTTCTCCGTCCCCGAAATCCGCTGCGATGACTGGAGACTTCAGATAGACGGTCTGGTCTTCAATAGCGCCGAGATGAGCTTGGCGGATATCAAGCAGCTGCCGAGAGTCGCCATGCCCGTCACCATGGAGTGCGCGGGCAACAACCGCGGCGACCTCGATCCGCCTACGCCCGGCAACCAGTTCCAGAACGGCGCGGTCAGCAACGCCTACTGGGCGGGCGCCCGCCTGATGGACGTTCTCACCCGCGCCGAGATGAAGCCGGGCGCGCGAGAAGTGCTGTTCGAGGGCGGCGACATGGGCAGCCCGGAGCCGGGCAAGCCCGAGACGCCGTACCTGCGCAGCCTGCCGATAGACGTCGCCATGCACCCGGATACGCTGCTCGTCTACGAGATGAACGGCAAGGGGCTTCCCGATGAACACGGCCACCCGCTCAGGCTGATCGTGCCGGGCTGGTACGGCATGGCATCCGTCAAGTGGCTGAAGCGTCTCACCGTCTTGGATTGCGAATTCGAGGGCTACTTCCAGACGTACAAATACGTCATGGACGACGGATCGGGCAGAGCGGCTCCGCTGACGAGCATAGGAATCAAGTCGCTGATCGGCAGCCCGCGCGACGGGGCGGATCTGGAGCTGGGGGACGTCTGCGTCAACGGCTTGGCGTGGTCTGGGCAGGAGCGCATCGCGCGCGTGGACGTCAGCGCGGACGGCGGAAAGACATGGCGCGAAGCCGAGATCGTCGGCCCGTCCGAGCGGTACGCATGGCAGCAGTGGCACCACACCTGGACTCCGGATAGACCCGGCGAGTACACCTTGATGTCTCGCGCCGTGGACGCGCGCGGCAGCGTTCAGCCGATGAAGTCTCGCTGGAACCGGCTGGGGTACATGGTCAACGGCGTGAAGCCCGTGAAGGTGTCGGTGTCCACTAGCCACTAGCCGCCGCTTGGTGTATCCTCCGCTTGCGGATCCAACGTGGGATTCGCAAGTGGAGGACAGACATAGGGATTCCCCGCATCTTATCCGGCTACGTCGCCATAGTAGGCTCGCGCTACACCGCCGCGCTCGCCTACGGGGACTACCGCACGCTGTGGATAGCGAACCTGTCGTCCGCGTCGGCGGCGTGGGCATTGATAGTCGCGCGCGCCACGCTGGTGTACAGCGAGTCCGGCTCGAATCTCGAAGTCGGACTCGTCACCTTCGCCGCCATGATTCCGCGCGTTCTGGTGACGCCCATATCGGGCTATCTCTCGGACCGCTTCGACAGGCGGCGGGTGATCGCGGTCATGTATGCGATCAACTTGGTTCAGACGCTGGTTCTGGCGGGTTACGCGCTCATCGGGCTGTACTTCGTGGATGGGCTGATCCAAGGGTGGCACCTCTCCATACTGTCCCTGATCAACGGCTCTGCGCGAGCGTCGCAGATGCCCGCGTCGCAGGCGCTGGTTCCCAACCTCGTGCCGCGCCGCCTGCTGCTGAACGGAATCGCGCTCAACCAAGCGACCATGCAGGGGTCGCGCTTCTTCGGCGCCGGCGTCACAGCCGCAGTTCTCTTCGCCATGTCGCTGGCGGGTCTGGGCGCGGTCGGAACGGCGGGCGTGTTCTTCATGTGCGCGGGCATGTACCTGCTCAGCCTAGTGCAGGCGTTCAGGCTCAAGACTCCATCTACAGGAAGCGTCTATCAGGGCAGCAACTTCATGGTCAACTTCCTCGTCAGCGTGTGGGACGGCATCAGATACGTGTACCGAACGCCCATACTGAGGGCAATAGTGTTCATGGCGCTGTTCCATTGCAGCCTTACGATGTCTTTCGAGTCGCTGCTGCCGCTGGTGTCGGACATGCGCCTGAACGTGGGGCAAGAAGGGGTTGGGCTGCTGATGATGGCGGTTGGAGGCGGCGCGATGGTGGCGGTCATAGCCATCGCTGGGGTGAACACCGAGTCGATGCGCGGCAAGCTGTTCTTGAACCTTGGAGTGATCAGCGGGCTGGCGCCTGCGATTCTGGCGCTGTCCGTCAACATGCCGCTGGCGCTCGCCGCAGCCGCCTTCATGGGCGCGGCGCAGGCCGGGTTCATGACGCTCACCCACACCATGATCCAGTCCGTCACAGACGATTCGGTGCGCGGCAGGGTGGGATCCGTCTACTCCATACACATAGGCGGCATGATGGCGTGCGCCAACCTCGTCAACGGCTGGCTGGCGGATATACCCTGGTTCGCCAACGTCCCGCTGATAGGGGCGACCATCGTGCTTCTCGTCGGCGGCGTCGGCTTCATATTCGTCATGCTCGCAAGCTGGCAGGCGCTGACCATCAGGCAGATATACAGGGGCGAGCTCACCTACTCAGTGGCAGCCGCCGACTAGCGCGTGTACGGGATGGAAAGCGTGGGCATCCAGCCCGCAGCGGCCCGACCTCGAAATCAGCCATGCTGCCCAACACCTTCATCCACCTTCCGAACATAGGCAGCGTCACCGAACGAGCGCTCTGGGAATCCGGAGTCCATACGTGGCGGGATTTCTTATCCGCCAGAAACCTGCCCGCCCGCGCCCGCGCCGCCGCGCTGAGGGCCGCCGTCTCCGAGTGCATAGCCCATCTCTCGGACGGCAACTCCGCTTTCTTCAGCCGCCGCGTCCCCAAACGGGAGTCTTGGCGGATGTACGCCGACTTCCGCCACAACGCCGCCTTCCTCGACATCGAGACTACGGGCCTGTCTCCCGCCTTCTCCATCATAACGCTCGTGGGGATACTCGACCGCGACGGATATCACCCGTTCGTGTACGGTCAGAACCTGTCCGACCTGCGCGAGGCTGTCGAGCGGTACGATCTGATCGTCACGTACAACGGCGCGGCGTTCGACCTGCCGTTCATCGAGCGTCACTTCGGGACGCTCTTCGCCAGCACCCCGCACATAGACCTGCGCTTCCCGCTGAGGCGCATGGGGCTGAGCGGCGGGCTGAAGTCTTTGGAACGGCGGCTCGACGTGGCGCGCCCGTCCGCGCTCTCGTCGCTGAACGGATACGACGCCGTCAGGATGTGGAGGATGTGGCAGACGGGGGACGAGGGCGCGCTCAGCACTCTGATACGCTACAACGCCGAAGACGTGCTGTCGCTGCCCAAGCTGGCGGAGAAAGCCTACAACCGCCTCTCTGCGGATATAGACTCCCCCGCCCCGAATCTGCGCCCGTGGAAGTACCCGGAAGCCGACATTCCATACGATGGGGACGTGATAGCGCGGCTGAAGGGTCGCAGACTATGAGCCATGACGATGGTCGGCAAGTTTCGCAGGTGGCTGTCGATCTCGTACCGCCCTACAACGTCGGGGTTCGAGACAGTTTCCAAGCGCGACGGAGCGCATATCACGGGATGTTGAAGTTTCGAGACGGTTTCTCACTGGTCAGTCCATAGCCAGTCGAGCTCCGAGAAAGCAAGCTCCCGCCCGAAGTTTATTATGTTGTCCCTGACGTTGAGAATGAGGCAGCGGTCTTTGCCGCCGTTCTTCACGCCGCGCAGTCCCCTGCCGATCATCTGGAAGTACAGGTTGGGGCTGTAAACGGGTCGGGCTACTATGATAGCGCGGGTGCTGGGCGCGTCGAACCCTTCTCTGAACACGCCGTAGTTGACCAGCGCCTTGACCTCTCCCGCGCGGAACTCATCTACGATGCGGCGGCGGACGGATGTATCCGTGCTTCCGCTCACGGAGCGCGCCTCGATTCCCTGCGAGGTGAGCAGCGCCGCCATGGTCTGCGAGTGTTCGACCGAAGTGGCGAACACCAGCGCAGGCCAGTCGGGATCGACGTTGTGAACGTGTTCCATGTACGCCTCGACAATGCGCCTCGTGCGCCCGACGTCTTGGGCTATTCGGTTTTCGACGCTGCGAGGCAGCCATGGGACTTCTCGGGCCTGCCGCCGCTCGTCGTCGGACAGGAAGAAGTCGCCGCCTTCGATAGTCCCGTGATCGGCCTGGGCGAGTACGCGCATAGCCTGAAGCTCGCTGATCACGTATTCAGGCTCGTCGCTGGCGAACGCGCCGGCGTCCAGTCTGTTGCTTCCGTAGCGATTCACCAGTCGCGCGGTTTCGCTCTCGTCGTGGCCTCTGTACGGAGTCGCGGTGAGACCGATCAGCAGCGGTTCGGTGGGTCTTCGCCAGCGTGTCAGCCCCAGCTCTTCCATGACCGCCGTGAAGGTGGGCGCGACCGATCTGTGCGCTTCGTCGAACACCAGCAGATCGAAGTCCGCCAAGAATTCGTATGAATCGGGCTGCCTATCTATCTTGGCGGACAACGTCTGAATGGTGGCAACAACCACGTGCATGTTCGCAGTGGGCAGCGGCTGCGGCTGTCCTGCCCACATCCGGGAGATCCGCAGCTGCTTCGCCTGCGCTCCCTCGCTGACCCAGACCTGTCGCCACGCCTCTACGGCTTGCTCGCACAGCTCATCTCGGTCGGCAACCCAAAGGACGCCGCCCTTCGAGCCGCCCTCTCGAATCGCTTCCACTATGGCCTGTACTGCGACGCGCGTCTTCCCTGATCCGGTGGGCATGCTGACCATGCCGCGCCGCTCTCCCACGCCACGGGATCGGATCAGATTCTTGACGTTTTCTACTACGTTCCGCTGATAATCGTGAAGAGGAGGAAGCGGATAGGGACCTTCTACTTCGATGTACGGGTCTCGCCGAGCCCTCGAATCGCCAGCCCACTCCTCGCCGAAGCCGAGAGAACGAACGAACTCGACAGCCTTCGGCCTCCCCGCCCATTGGTAAGGTGGGTCCAGGTGGGCGAGCGCGTAGCGATACTCGCGAAGCGCGCCCGTGTGGAACGTCGCAATCGCGGCATGCGCTATATCCACTCCCGCCAGAGGAGCAGATCTGATGTCTTCCAGTGTTGGGATCAGGCTGGACGGCAGACGGCGGCGCAGCGCGTCTTCGCCCACCGCTTTCAGCAGGCGTTCTTCGTCAGTCGCACATTTCCGAACGGCTTCTCTGGCCGCCCTCACGTCTTCGGGAGTCCGATGTTCGAGTATCTGACAGGCGGTGTACGGCAGTAGAATCTCAGGGTGGTCTAGAATGGACTGAAGCTCGTCTCGTTCGTCATCCCTCCGCGTGACATATACGAATTCGCCCCTGACGATGCAGCTTGGAGCTAGGCCGTCCACGCTGTCGAACCCGTCGCAGCGTATGACCTGAAGTTCCGCCTGCCGTGGCGAAAGATGAGATTCCAGATCCGGCCATACGTCTATCAGGAGCATAGGCTCGTCCGCGCCGATTGGATCCAGCAGATCGTCGGCCTCTGCATTCAATCCGAACCCCTTGCGAATCAGGTCGGACTTGGGATGAGAGAGCAGCTTTCTCAAGACTGCGCGGTTCTTCGGCGGGTCTCCGAATGCGTCGGACAGTCTATGGATTCCGCCATCGTCGGTTCTGACACGTCCGCACTGGCGCAGCGCCTCTATCGCAGGGGACTCAAACTCGACCGTCCCATAGTAATCCCGCCTGTTGGGTGAGTCATGCCGCATGTGCCACTGCTGATACGTGGCGGGTAAGCCGAGCAGATCCCACGTGTACAGCGCGCAGCCTTCTTCGGACAGCGTTTCCAATACGTTCAATGGGCCGGTGGTCGCAGTGGAAGCGAACTTCAGTCTATCCCACTGCGGGGTGCTGCCCCGAGTGTTCCGATCTACGAATTCGCTGCGGCATCGGTCGGTAAATCGAAGAAGATGGCTACGCGCCAGCTCATGTTCGGCGCGCGGCGCATCGACTGCGCCAAGATGCTCGATCAGCCGCAAGTCATCTCTATGAAACCCCGCCACGTCTATGACGACGACGCTGTCTCGGCTGCTGTCCGCAGGCGCTATGCGACCCGGCAGAAGCGCCTCGAACAGGGAGCGCCAGCTCCCATCCATCGTTCGAACTCGAAGCGAGTTACGCCAGCCTTCGCGCGACTTTATGGCATCTACCGCCGCTGACCGAAGCGCGCGGCGCGAGAGATTCCAGAAATCGCGCCAGTCATCATTGCTCTTAGCCACTGCTGTCAGCATGACCGAAGCGAGCTCTTCGAACACGGTCGTGGGAGACGCTGGCCGAATCCCCAGCTCCTTCAGCGCGCTCAGCGTTTCGGGGTCTGCTTCCAGATGAGGGTTGACCAGCGCGCCCGCGCGAGAATCGTATCCGCCGCCGAGCCAGACGGCATCGGGATCCGGCGCGACCCACCGCCTATCGGCAGTGAACACAATGTCGCCCAGCGCGCGCGCCTTCCGTACGGACTCCGGAATCAGGGCCGCCGTCTGAATGGCGGACATGGATGATCGGACGATCTCTTCGTACGCAATGTCTTCGTATTCGCGCAGGTTTTTGATTCTCTCCTCATATGAAGCAACCGTATCCGAGGCGTCTTGCGAGGAATCGGCTGAGGCTGCCGCCATCTTCTTGTTGGCGTCCGCCACCATCCGCTCAATTAGGCTTAGGTATCGCAAACGGAACTTGGCGTCTTCCACCAACGCTTCGAGCCATTCGGTGATGGTCGCTCTGGGAAGCGGGCGGGAATGACGCTCTTGGTGGAGAGTTTCCAGCCTGCCCATGCGATTGCGCGTCAGCGCTCGGTGATGAAGCCAGTCTTTCGGTCTGTCAGGGGATGCCTCCCACCGCTCGAATGCGGCGGAGTCCGCTGCTCCGTCAATGGTCAGATCCCTGGGAGGATATGAAATGTCGGACAGTTCCCGCAGCTCTCCATCCTGATTGGGAACCAGCTCGCCATGTGCAAGGGTGGAGTAGAGCCGTGAGCGCAGTCGCTCGCTGTGCTGGCTGTCGCCGGCTTCATGCCTGCGCGGAAGCGCGTCGAGATGTCTTGCGGGATCGTCCTCGGTCGAAAGACTTGGCAGCGCGTCCGCGACCATCTTTGCCGCGGCGTCTATCAGCTCGTCGTTATAGACTCCCGTAAGCAGATTCTGGCGGTCTTCGTTTGTCTTCCAAGGCGCGTTGAGAATCCCTGAAAGCAGGCTCGGCGTCATCGTGGGGAAGAATGCCCAAAACCAGCCGGGCTCGTTCAGCCGTTCGGTCGGCGCGGCCCACCAGATCGGGACTTCATCGGTGTCGTCCAGGCTTCTGCTGTCGCTCTTGGCATCGGGGGAAAGAGTGTGCAAGCGAGTCTCGATCATCCACCGGGTCTTCCTTCCGGCATCGTCGAGTATCCACCGATCATCTTCTTGACGCGCGAGGGTGACTATGCGAGCCGATTCTTGCCCGTCCTCCTGAAGCACGAGCCGCCCGACGTGTTTGACGAACAGCAAGAACTGGGCGGGGAAATCCTCGATCTGCTTGTGAATGGACTGATAGGCGCCGAGCTTCAGCGGCAGGCGGACGATGTTCGATGCCCAACAGCCCATCTCGCGCAGATTGGAGTCGGCCTCCATCTCTGGCCATGGGTCCATGGGTTCGGCGAGGCGCAGAACGGGATACCGCTCGCTATCCGGCGCGATGGGTCTCAGCAGCTCGGCTGAGCGCTCGCGGTCGAATCGAAACGATCCAGCCCTGCTGAAGAATTCGGGCGTGTCGGTGATGCCAAGCACGGACTTGAACCCCAGACCGAAACGCCCGATCTCGGAAGTTCCGCGCTTGCTGGACAGGTGCGAAAACAGGAGCGCCCGCGCTCCAGCCTCATCTATCGGGATTCCATTGTCTGCGCAGTACAGATGCGTTGGAGTCAGCATGAGCCAGATGCATTCGCCATCTGATTTGGTCAAGGCGTCGGCGCTGTTCTGGACCAGCTCGAATATCTGCCGGTTGGCGTATCCTCCGCGAGCGGTGTCTTCCTCTAGGTTGGCGTCTTCTATCAGATTGTTCGGCTGGGCGCGGTATGATTCCAGAGACTTTCGAGACTCTTCGCGGACGTATGCCCCAATGTCGCCATCCGCCCCAGTCCACTTCGCGGCCACTTCCGTTACGTCCATATTCGATTACCCCTTGCGCGCCGATCCAGCGTCTCGCGGCCCGCCTGCTTCCAGTCTCTGGATGCGAATTAGGATATGCCCCTGCGCGCGACTGTCTTGAAGCCTTCCGTGCCACCCGTGATAGACTGCGGTCTGTCGGATTTCTGTCACGCCTGCATTGTATTCGGCTCGATGCGCCCTCGCAACGCGCCCAATCTGTGTGGAGACGTGTAACATGTACCAGACGCCTTTCGGATCAGGACTGCCCAGCCATGAAGATAGCCTACTCAGCGCGCGACTCGACTCTGCGGGTTTGCGACCTGTCCCGCCCCAACGCCGAAGATGCCGTTCTCAGCGTGCCGGGGCTGAGATGCGTATGGCCCGTATGGTCGCCGGACGGCGATCTGATCGCCTTCTCCGGGTACGCGGGCGGCAGCAATGGAAACGCTATGCTCGGCGTCTATGTCGTCCGTCCAGACGGAACAGGCCCCGGACTGATCTACGCCAACGAGCCGGGGGCGGACGCCATAGCGCGAGGAACTCCGCACTACTGCTCGTGGTCGCCGGACGCATCCAAGCTGGCGTTCGTGGCACAGACTCGGGCGGGACTGGCGCTGTTCGCGTGGCGCGCCGACTCGGACGGCAGCGCCAGCCTCAAGCTCGAAGGCGGCCCCATGTACTTCACGTGGTCGCCGGACTCGGAGGAGCTTTACGTCCACTCTTTTACGGGACACCACCTCGTCGGCGCGTCCGACGGGCGGATGCCGCGCCAGTTTCCCGGCGTCAGCACGCAGTACATGGCGCCCTCGTGGGCTAGGGACGGCGGCAGAATCGCGTTCTTCCTCGATGCCGACAGGGGCCGCCAGCGACTCGTAACGGTCGATCTCGACGATCAGGCGGTCAGGGTGCTGACGGAGTTCCCGGGCATAGCGGCGGTCTCATGGCGTCCGCGCCATCTTCAGGTCGGACTCGTCAAAACCATGATCGGATCTTCAGGCTTCTACTCGGGGCTGACGCTCATAGACTGCGCCACAGGGGAACAGGCTGAGCTTACGGACGATCCCGCTCTCGCGTTCTACTGGTCTCCGGACGGATCGAAGGTCGCATACGTCACCTCGTCCCAAGACGCGGAGGGGTCGCTGAGAATCGGGGTGGTAGACGTGGATGCCGCCGAGCGCGTCTATCTGCCGGACTTCAAGCCGAGCCGAGAGCAGCTCACGCACTTCATGTTCTTCGATCAGTACGCGCAGTCACATTCGATCTGGTCGCCGGACAGCGCTCGCCTGCTGATATTCGGCGAGCTTGGATACCACGTGGCGCGAACGTCTCTGAGCGGGCGCGAGTCCAACCGCGCCATAGTCATGGACGCCAACGGCGAGGGCGGCGCGCAGGAAGTGGCGCGAGGGTTCATCGGCTGCTGGTCTCCCTAAGCCAGCCTCCGCGCTTGGAGGGATTCGGCTAGGCTCGCTATCCGATCATGTGGGAAGCCCACAGGCCCCACTACGGTGCACTTCAGGGAGGCGGCGGCTACCGCGAATCTCAGCGCAGGCTCGAAATCCGCTTCCTCCAGCCACTTCGCAATGTAGGCTGCCGAGAACGTAGCCCCCGCGCCGCAGGTGTCCAGCGCGCGCAGCTTCGGGGCGGAGACGTGAATCATCTCGTCCCCCCGCGCTCCGATCACGCCGCCAGCCGCCAGCGTCACCAGCGCGGTGGACGCCCCGCTTCTGAGAAGCAGCTCGACCACCGCCGCCGCGTCTCCGCCGCTTTGGGAAGCGTTCGTCACAGCCTGCGCGATCGTCGACTTCGGCAGCATGGTCGCCAGCGCGTCCGAATCGGCGTGACCATGCTCTAGGTTCAGCATCACAGGCACGCCCAAGCCCTTCGCCATCTCCATAGCGCGCAGGTTGTACGGCGCATCGTACCAGTCGGCATACATCAGCCTAGCGCCTTCGAGAGAGGACAGGTCGGCTTCTTCCAGCGTAGCCAGCGTTTCGGGCGCGCGATTCCAGTAGTAGGTCCGTCCACCGCTGGCGTCCGAAATGTTGATCTCGAAGGGCGTCTCGATGTCAGAGCGCAGCCTGAAGATGCCCGCGACTCCCATATCGCGGAGCATCCGCGCCGTCCTCTGCCCGGCATCGTCGTCGCCGAGCGCGCTTCCAGCCAGCTCGGTGGACACTCCCCACCCGGCGAGCAGTCCGGCGACGATGGCGGCGTCGTCCGACACGAACTCAGCGCCCTGCGTCCAGACCGCGCCCGTGTTCCACTGCGGCAGGCTGTCCACCACCAGCACTCTGGCAGGCGTGATCGTTCCAAGACATAAGACATCGGGTTTCTTCATGGACATGCGGCTACTCGAACAGATCGGACACGCTGACGCCGAACCCGTCTAAGACCGGCGCGCCGTCCAGAACGTCGTCCGCTTCGAGCATGGTTACGTCGCTCATGGAGCGATAGACCGTCACCGAGCGCGAAGCCGGGTACACCACCCACACCAGCCTGCACCCCGCTTCCAGCCACATGCGAACGCGCGAACGTATCTCGGAGGCGGTGTCCGAGGGCGAGACCACTTCGGCTGCGATGTCCGGGACCAGTCGAAGGTAGCCCGCCGGCGGCTCGCCTTTGGGAAGCCTGCCGGCAGAGACGAACGCCACGTCCGGCGCGCGCACCGTGTCGGGGTCGGTCGAAATGACGAAGCCTGTTTCGGTAACCACGTCCCCCAATCTTCGCGGTCTAACGAACTCCCGCAGAACGCCGCTGGTGTTCGACTGGGTCTTGCCATGCACCCATCCCGGCGGCGGCGTCAACTCTGTCAGCTCCCCCTCGACAAGCTCATGGCGCTTGCCATCGTCCGGCATCAGCAGAAACTCTTCCGCCGTTATCGGCTTGGCTAAAGTGGTCATCTCTCATGCCTCGATCACTTCCATTGTCCTCGCATCGCAACATTCGGCGGCTACTCGAACAGATCGGACACGCTGACGCCGAACCCGTCTAAGACCGGCGCGCCATCCAGAACGTCGTCCGCTTCGAGCGTGACCGCGTCGCTCATGGAGCGATAGACCGTCACCGAGCGCGAAGCCGGGTACACCACCCACACCAGCCTGCACCCCGCTTCCAGCCACATGCGAGCGCGCGAACGTATCTCGGAGGCGGTGTCCGAGGGTGAGACCACTTCGACTGCGATGTCCGGGACCAGTCGAAGGTAGCCCGTCGGCGGCTCGCCTTTGGGAAGCCGGCCAGCAGAGACGAACGCCACGTCCGGCGCGCGCACTGTGTCGGGGTCGGTCGAAATGACGAAGCCCGTTTCGGTAACCACGTCCCCCAATCTTCGCGGTCTAACGAACTCCCGCAGAACGATGCCAGTATTCAACTGGGTCTTGCCATGCACCCATCCCGGCGGCGGCGTCAACTCTGTCAGCTCCCCCTCGACAAGCTCATGGCGCTTGCCATCGTCCGGCATCAGCAGAAACTCTTCCGCCGTTATCGGCTTGGCAGAAGTGATCATGCCCACTCTCCCTCGCGCTGTCTGGATGGCTCATATTAACATTTTCTTGACATGACGAGACCTGACGGCGCGACTACTCGAACAGATCGGACACGCTGACGCCGAACCCGTCGAAGACCGGCGCACCGTCCAGAACGTCGTCCGATTCGAGCATGGTTACGTCGCTCATGGAGCGATAGACCGTCACCGAGCGCGAAGCAGGGTACACCACCCACACCAGCCTGCACCCCGCTTCCAGCCACATGCGAACACGCGAACGTATCCCGGAGGCGGTGTCCGAGGGCGAGACCACTTCGACTGCGATGTCCGGCGCGAATCGGAAGTAGCCTCGTGGAAGACGGCTTTCGGGAAGCCGATCTGCCGCTACGAACGCCACGTCCGGCGCGCGCACCGTGTCGGGGTCTGTCGAAATGACGAAGCCCGTCTCCGTGAAGACTCTCCCCAGTTTTCGCGGGCGAACGAATCCCAGCAAGATGCTGCCAGTTTTCGCCTGAGATTCTCCGTGCGCTGGCATTGGCGGCGGCGTCACGACCAACTCCCCTGCGACAAGCTCATGGCGCTTGCCATCGTCCGGCATCAGGGCAAACTGCTCGGCTGTTATCGGCTTGGCAGAAGTGATCATGCCCGCTCTCCCTCGCGCTGTCTGGATGGCTCATCTTATCATTTTCTCGACACGACGAGACTGACGGCGCGGCGCAATGCCAATCTGCTTCCGGATTTCGAGGTCGAAGCATAGAGGCGAGATTCGCCCTATCGCAGACAAGCATTACTCGGACTGATATAATCGCCTTCGCCCGAAAGGGGCTATTCACTTTGGACCAACGGGAGAGCGTCACATGAGCGAGGGACTCAGAGTCAGCTATGGCGAGTATGTTTACGAACACGTTCCGGGCTGGGGCGCGCTGCCGGACGGCTGGGAGTGGAATCACGCCGTCGGCGTGGGCGTGGACGCCCAAGACCGCGTCTTCGTGTACAACCGCAGCGACCACCCGATGATCGTGCTGGATACGGACGGCAACGTCATAGACAGCTGGGGCGAGGGTCTGTTCGGCTCCGCCCACCATCTCGAAGTCGGGCCTGACGGCAGCATCTACACCGCGGACGTGGGCAGCCACACGGTTCGCAAGTGGACTGCCGAGGGCGAGCTTCTGATGACGCTGGGAACGCCCGATGACCCGCCTGAGCCGATGAGCGGCGAGCCGTTCAACAGGCCTACGGACATCGCCATCGCAGCGGACGGCACGCTGTACATCGCGGACGGCTACGGCAACGCCAGAATCCATCACTTCACCGCTACGGGCGAGCGCATCCGATCATGGGGCGAGCCGGGAAGCGGGCCAGGCCAGTTCCGCATTCCGCACAGCGTTTGCGTGGACAGCGCAGGCTTGGTCTACGTGGCAGACCGCGAGAACAGCCGCATTCAGATATTCACCCCAGACGGGCAGTACGTGAGCGAGTGGGGCGGCGTCCACCGTCCGGATCACATCTGGCAGGGGCAGGACGGCAACATGTACATCACCGATCTCGGCTTCTTCCTGGGGCTTGGACCGGATCAGACGAAGCCCAACGCGCTCTCGCATCCCGCAGGGGTGAAGATAATGACTCCCACCGGCCAATGGCTGGGCGGCTGGGGGACTAGCTCCGACCATCCGGGCGACATCATCGCAGGCCACGCGGTGGCGATGGACTCCAGAGGCGACCTGTACGTTGGCGAGACGCTGGACGGAGCGCGCGTCCAGAAGTTCGCCAGAGTGGGATAGACGGCGGCGGCGCGGCGCTCCTCAGCTGGTTCATCGTCCAGCTGCCAAAGGCGCGGTCTCAGGAGTGGGATAGACGGCGGCGGCGCGGCGCTCCTCAGCGCGGCAGTCCGAGCATCATGCTCTCGATGGCGAGGCGAGGGGCGACGTTCCGCTCCAGAAGGTACGAAGTGCGCATGACCGCTCTGATCGCCGCCGCGACGGTCTCAGTCGTGAGCCGCTCGGCGGCGGCTTCTATGGGCTGGCGTCTGGACACGTTGGACACCAGCTCGCTCCTCCCCTGTCCCGCCAGCAGCGCGTCCCGCCACCACGACAGCCACAGGTCCAGCTCTGCGAACACGCCTTCGCGGTCTGCGGAGAATCGGGCGGCAAGCCGCTCGGCGTACTCGAATCTGCCCGCGAGCGAGTCGAGTATGGCAGCCTCTATCGAGTCCATGGAGTCGGATACGCGCTGCACGATATCGGGGTCGTCGGCAGCTCGGAGCGCCCAGCCCATTCGCCCGGACGCCATCCCCGCGATCTCCCGCGCCCTGTCCGCGTCCACACCCTTTCTACTTGTCAGGAAGCCCGCGATCATCTCTGCCGAAACGGGTCTGAGGTCGATGCGCCGGCATCTGGACAAGATGGTCGGGAGTACCGAATCGGCGTCCGAAGCCAGCAGTATCAGAATGACGCTGTCTGGCGGCTCCTCCAGTGTCTTGAGCAGGCTGTTGGCTGCCTCCTCGCTCAGCTTCTCGGCGGTCTCGAATATGAAGACTCGGTATCGCCCCTCGTATGGAAGCAGGCTCGTCTCGCGCTGCGTCTCGCGCACCTGATCTATGCCGATCTGCGTGCGCGCGCGCCCGGATCTGGCGAGCTCCAAGCCGATGACTCGGACGTCTGGGTGCAGCTCGGAGGCGATACGCTCGCACTGGCGGCAGGCGGAGCATGGCCGATCTTCGGATAGGCAGCTGACGGCGCGCGCGATGTCGAGCGCGAGCGTGGTCTTGCCCACGCTCGGCGGCCCTGTGATCAGGTACGAGTGCGCCAGATGCCCGCGCTCGATCGCCCGTCTCAGCGCGCCGACCGCCTTGTCATGCCCTGCGGTCTGCCACATGGGGCCGTCCCTCATCGCCCGTAGACAAACTGGGCCGCTCGTTCGGACACGAGGCCGTTGAGAGCGTCGCGCTCCAGCATGTCTTGGGGGCGCTCTCTAGGGTCGCCCGCTCCCGCGCCGCTGGAGAACTCCAGCGTCAGCCTGTCTTCGGGGGCGCTCAGCGTGACCGAGCCTCTGGTCATAGAGGACGGGTCTTCACTCACCGACTCGCCGTTTACTATGACGTTCGTCTTGGTTCCGGCGCGCCCTCCGAAGATTCCCTGCGGGGCGAAGGACAGCCGGTTCGGATGCAGGTATATGTTGAGCGGGGCGGGGTATGACGGCAGCTTGCCCACCACGAGCCGCTGTCCGGGGCTTCCGCGATGCCTGCCCGCGCCTGCCGAATCCTCCATCAGCTCTTTGGAGACTATCAGGGAGGGGCTGTTGACCTCGAACACCTCCACAGGCACGTTGGACGCGCTCGAAGGAAACATGTTCAGCCCCATGCCGTCCCCTTGGCTCGTCGCGCCGCGTCCGCCTCCGCAGAACAGATGGGCGTTGAAGATGCGCCCGTCCGCCTCCGCGCCGTAGGTGTGGATGGACGACATAAGGCCGTTCCCCGCCTGTATGCGGTCGGGTACGGCTTTGGAGAGCGCGCCGAATATGCAGCCGTGAATGTACCATCCGGTGTTGACGCGGGAGCCGACGGACACGGGGAAATCGCAGTTGATGATCGTCCCCTTCGGCGCGGTGACGGTTATCGGCTCGAAGCAGCCCTCGTTCACGGGAACGTCCGGCGTCAGCAGGCAGGCGAGCGGGTAGTACGTGTGGCCCTGGCTGTATATCATGGTGCAGTTCAGGCCGCCGCGGTCTATCTGCGGCGCAGAGCCGTCGAAATCTACGAGTATCTCATCGCCGCGAATCTCTATGCGAACCTGTATCTTCAGCGGATCGCCCATGCCGTCCGTGAACACGTGGTTCGTGTACTCCCCGTCCGGCAGATCCGAGATAGCCTTTCTCATTGCGCTCTCCGAGCGTCCGCGAATCGCCTCGGACAGGGTGGTGAGGTCTTCCAGCCTGTACTCGTCCAAGAAGTCGCTGATGCGCCGCGCGCCCACGTGGTTGGCGGCGACCTGCGCCTCGATGTCGGTCAGCACCATGTCCGGGCCGCGCACGTTCCACCTGAACATGTCGAATGCCAGCTCGTTCGGCTCGCCTCCGTCGTACAGCTTGCACAGCGGAAAGAATATGCCTTCTTCGTAGGAGTCGGTCACGCTCTTGGCGTCTAGCGAGCCGCCTATGTCAGAGGTGTTGGCGATGTTGCCCGCGAATCCCACGAATCGCCCTTGGTGGAACACCGGAGACACTATGGCGATGTCGGGCAGGTGTCCGGCGCACATCCACGGGTCGTTGGTCATATAGACGTCGCCGGGGCGCATGGACTCGACCGGATACTTCTTGAGTATCTCCTTTGCCACGTTGGGCATCGTCATGTTGAACACGGGCATGGAGCGGTAGGCGTGGGCGAGTGAACGTCCCTCTGCGTCCAGCACCTCGCATCCGAAGTCGTTGGCAGAGGCGATGATGGTCGAAACCGCCGTTCGCAAGATGGTAGTCCACATCTCCTCCGCCACGTTGAGCATACGGCTCCACATGATCTCGAGCGATACGGGGTCGAAATTCTGGCTGTTGGTCATTCGAGTCTCCACGTTGAGTTCAGCCTAGGATACATTCTAGGTACACTGGATGAAGGCGAGTTGTCGGAATCGAGATTTTGGGGTATTGGAAGGATGCGCAGGGTGAAGGCGGCGCTATCCGCCGTGTCCCAGCGCGATCACGAGGTTCAGCCAGCCGTCCACCTTCGCGCCGTCGCCCGGACGTATCACGGTAGTCGCTTCCTCCTCTTCCACTATCGCAGGGCCCCGTATCTCGGATCCGGGCGCGAGCTGGTAGCGGTCGTACACGGGACATTCGACGAAGCCGCCAGCGTTGGGGAAGTACGCTCGGCGCGAGGATTTGAGCGCGAGGGAAGCGTCCGCGCCTGAAGACGACTCGCGCTCGCGCAGGGCAAGGTCGGGCTTGGGGGCGCTGACGAGCAGACGCCAGCTCCGAGTCTCTATGGGCAGGCTCAGGTTGCGGCGGCTGTAAAGCTCTTGATAGATGCGGTGGAAGTCCGCCTCTATCTGGGAAGCGCTCGCCTGTGAAAGCCTCCCGTCCGGTATGGGAACGTCGATCTCGTGAATCTGGCCTGCCAGCCGCATGTCGGCGCTGCGCTCGACCCTGATTCCGTATACGGGGACGCCCGCGCTCGCCAGCATGTCGCGCCCCCACGCCTCCATTTCGGCGAACGCGCTTTCGACCGAATCCCAGTCCGTCCGATCCAGCAGGCTGGGCATGGATCGGACGCTCTCGAACGACAGGGGCGCGGCGAGGCAGCCGAGCGCGGAGGTGACGCCGGCTCCGAGCGGGACGACTACGCGCGATGCGCCGAGTATCCGCGCCACCTCGCAGGCGTGCGCAGGGCCCGCGCCGCCGAACGCGACTATCGCGTAGCTGCGCGGGTCTTTGTTGCGCCCGATGATGTGGATTCGCGCAGCGGCAGCCATGTTCTCCGTCACCACGCTGTAAACTCCCCAGGCGGCATCCACGGCGTCCATGCCCATCTCCGCGCCGAGCGCGCCGAGCGCGCGCTCCGCCGCCTCGCCGTCCAGAGACATTCGACCGCCGAGGAAGTAATCGGGGCTGAGGTAGCCCAAGACCAGATTGGCGTCCGTCACCGTTGGACGCTCGCCGCCCAGCCCGTAGCACGCCGGTCCCGGGCTCGCGCCGGCGCTCTGCGGGCCGACTCTCAGCCTTCCCAGACTGTCCAGCCAAGCCATGCTGCCGCCGCCCGATCCAATCTCGATCAGGTCGAGTACGGGCATCAGGATGGGCAGCCCGCTACCGACCTTGAACCTGTGTACGCGCGCGACCTCGATGCTGTTCGCGCGGCTGGGCCGACCGCCCTCGATGACGCACGTCTTGGCGGTTGTTCCGCCCATGTCGAGCGAGATCAGGTCGGGTTCGCCGATCAGCTCGCTGTAGAATCCGGCTGCCAGCGCTCCGGCGGCAGGCCCTGACTCCAGCATCCGCACCGGACGCGCGCGCGCCGCGGCGGCGTCCATGACGCCCCCGGCAGAGTGCATCACCAGCAGACGCCCGCTGTATCCCTCCTCCGAAAGCTCGCGCTCCACGCCGCGAATGTAGCGCGATACGGACGGCTTGATGAAGCAGTCCGCCACGACGGTCGAGGTGCGCTCGTACTCGTTTATCACCGGCGCGACTTCCGAAGAGAGCGAAAGCGGCAGATCCGGGTGGCGCGACTCGATATGATCTTTCAGGGCTATCTCGTTCTGCGGGTTGGCGTAGGAGTGCAGCAGCGAGACAGCCACGGACTCCACCCCCTGTGCGACCAGCTCGTCCACCACTCGGGCGCAGACACTCAGGTCGATACGCTCGATGACGTTGCCGTCTCGATCTGTCCGCTCCGGCGCCTCCGCTCGCAGATGGCGCGGGACGAGCGGTTCGGGAAATCGCGCGTGGAGATCGTGCATGTCGTAGATCTGCTCGCGCCCCATCTCCAGAACGTCGCGAAACCCCTTCGTCGTCAGCAGAGCGGCTTTCGCGCCGCTGCGCTCGATGATCGCGTTGGTGGCTAGGGTCGTGCTGTGGACGACCAGACGGAGCGCGGCGGGAGCCGTACCCGCGTTCGTCAAGATCTCGCGCGCTCCTCGGATCAGCGCGCTGGTAGGGTCGTCGGGGTCGGTCAGCACCTTGTGGACGCTGAGATCGCCCGTCTCGGAGTCGTGCAGGGTGAAATCCGTGAAGGTGCCGCCGATGTCTATGCTGAGGGAGTGGCTGAGAAGTGTCATCGCGCCTTTCTCTAGAACGAGATATCTTACGGTGGGAGAGCGTTCATGCGCGCCCCTCGTCTGTACGGAGTCTCCCCGTCAGCCGCCGCGCTCCGCGTACACCTGACGGGCGCGGTCTATGGCGCGAACGCGCCCTGCCACGAGGTCTTTCTGTCGCATTCTTGCCCAGCTGTTCGACCCCTCTATCCCTGCCAGCGAACCCTGAAACTGCGGCATGACGTAGCGCGCCAGCAGCTCGTAGCTGTTGAGGATGCGATCTCTCGGAGCCCAGTCTATGGTCTGCACCAGCAGGCCGCCGAAGCCGCCGCTCTGCTCTTCCAGCCTGCGGATGCCCTCGACGCAGTCGTCCGGCGTTCCGATGATCCAGGAGCCTGTCTCCGCCATGTGGTCTATGACCTGTTCGAGCGGCCCGTCGAACGCCGCCTCGCGCCCGTTGGTGGCTTCGGTGTACTCGCGCAGGAATCGGCCTGCGCCTAGCCGAGCCTCCTCGAACGCCAGGTCTCGGTCTTCTGCCAGATGTATGGGGATGGTGAGCCGCCAATCGAAGCGGTCGACCGTCTGCCCATGCTCCGCCGCCGACTCCTCGGCTACGTCCCACAGCCCCCTGAGATTGGACTGTCCGGACGAAGGATCTCTTGGAACGGTGATGGTCAGCACGGACGCGCCGTACTTGCCCGCCAGCGCGACTCCGGCGGGCGACTGCACGGACGCCACGGCTATGGGCATGTGCGGACGCTGGAACGGCCTGATCTGGAGCATCGCCTCGTTCAGCTCGAACCAGTCGCTCTTGTAGGTAATGGGTTCGGTCTCTGTGAACAGGCGCAGGATTATGCCCAGCGCCTCGTCCATCTTCTCGCGCTGTGTGGTCGGGTCTATGCCCATCATGTAGGCGTCTCCGGGCAGCGCGCCGGGGCCGACTCCGAACATGACACGCCCGCGCGTCATGTGGTCGAGCTGCGTCATGCGGTTGGCGACCATGAGCGGATGGTGGTACGGCAGGCTGATGACGCCGGTGCCGAGTGCGATGTGCCGCGTGCGCTCGGCGGCGACGCCAATGAATATCTCGGGCGAGGAGATGATCTCCCAGCCCGCGCTGTGATGCTCGCCGATCCACGCCTCATCGAAGCCGAGATAGTCCAGCCACTGGATGAGCTCCAGATCGCGGTCTATCGCCAGCGTCGGGTTCTCGCCCACGCGGTGGAACGGGCCGAGGAAGATTCCGAACTTCATTCTGTCTGGCAGCGCCATTTTGCGTTCACCTTGTCTCTGATTGTCCGCCGAGTCGCGCGCGGTCAGCCGATCAGCCCGAGAATCAGCGCGGTCGCTCCGACCGCCAAGCGCTCGGAGAGATCGGGCTTGGTCATGTCAGTCATCGGGCTGACCCGCTGCGCTCGTCACACCTGAATACGGTACACCCGCGCCGCCGTGTCGTGGAACATGTCGGCGCGCTCGGAGTCCGAGTAGGCGCTCGACAGCCGCTTGAAGGCGTTGTACATCACGCTGTACGAGTACGAGACCTTGTCCACGGGGAAGTTGCTCTCGAACATGCTGCGTTCGGGGCCGAACTGCTCGATGCAGTAGTGCATGAGCGGCGCCATAGCCGCGGCGAGCTCCTCCGAGCCGATGGGCGCGTCGCGCTCGTGCCAGTCGAAGCCGGTGCGCGGCATTCCGATGCCGCCGAGCTTGACGAATACGTTGGGACACTCCGCCACGGCGGCGATGCCGCTGCGCCACGTCTCCATCACCTCGTCCGGGTTGGCGGCGTAAGGCCCCACACGGAGCAGCCCGCCGATGTGGTTGAGGATGATGGTCAGGTCTGGCACGGCTTTGGCGAAGTCCGCAAGCTCCGGCAGCTGGGGGAAGTACATCCAGCCTTCGAGGGACATGCCCATTCGCGCCAAGACGCGCGCGCCGGCTCTGAATCCGTCTCTGGCAAGCTGCCCCTCCATCCTGTGAGCGGACGTGACCTCGATCTCGGGGTGCGGGTCCCACGTCACCGAGTGGCGGATTCCACGGAATCGGTTGGGGCTTGCCGCCTGAAGCGCCTCCAGCACAGGCTCCACGGCTTCTCCGAGATTCAGGTTGGCGTGTCCTACTATGGCAGCCGCGGCGCGCGTGGGTCCGTACAGCCCGCTTTCGCTTGCCGCCGCAAGCCCCTGCACGAACTCGACCTCGCCCACCGGGCGCATCTCCTCCGGGCCGCTCGACCTGTACATGGCGCGAGCTTCCACGAACACCGTCGAGCGCACGTTGTGTCCGCTGTTCACGTCGTCCGCCAGCTCGTGGAGCAGGTAGCGCTGGTGCGGAATGCGCTCGGTTCGCATGTCCCAAAAGTGATGGTGCGGGTCGCAGATCGGCAGATCGGGTTCGAGCGCCGGCTCCTGTGTCAGCGCAAGCCAGTCATTTCCTCCGAATGGCATAGTGTCATCTCCGTTTTCGAGTGTGGGCGCAATCATATCACAGCGGAGGGGCGCCGTTTTCCCGGAGATCGGGAACGCCCATCTGGTTCACCGAATACTGTAAGCCAAGCTCGCGCCGGACGGAGTAGTCTCATAGTAGCAGCGATGACGGACATCTTCGAGGATGCAGAACGAGGGGCTGGCGATTCACTGGAACTCCAGACCATCGTTCTGTACACTACAATTCAATGAGGGCAGAAATGGCTACCATCGACAACATACAAGACTTCATACGGATTCTGGACGAGAACCCGCACTGGCTGGAGGAAGTGCGCTCTCGGCTGATTACCCGCGAGCTGCTCGAACTGCCGCAGGTCGTCACAGAGTTGGCCGAATCCCACGTCAGGCTGGAGAACACTCTCCAGCAGTTCATCGAGACCACCAACAGGCGGTTCGACGCGCTCGAACAGTTCATGGAAGCCACCAACAGGCGGTTCGACGCGCTCGAAGCCGAAATCAATGGGCTGAGTGGCGAAGTCAAGGGGCTGCGTGACGAAGTAGCGAACATCAAGGGGTTCCACGCCAGAGAGATCGCCATTAGAATGGCTTCCTTCATCCCCAGGAGAATGGGCTTCAGGATGAAGGACGTCCTCTCCATAGCCGACATCTCGAATATCGTGGATGATGCCGACACGTCGGACATTTCTGAAGGCGATCTGATCAGCTTCGAAGGCGCCGATCTGATCATGAAGGTCACTGACTCGGAAGGCGCCGACTGCTACGTGGTCGTGGAGGTCTCATACACGATCTACCCCCGGGACACCTCGAGGGCTATTCGCAATGCCGAGTTTCTCACCAGATTCACAGGGCTTCCTGCTCGCCCCGCTGTAGCCGGGATACAGGTTAACTGGCGAGCGCAAGATGCTGTCGATTCGCCAGACGTGTTCTTCTACAGGCTGCCGGCGCGACTGCTCAAGGCAACCTAGCCGGTTTCACTCGAACCAAATCACCACAAGGGCCGGAGGTTTCCTGAGAGGGGTCTCCGGCTCTTCTTGCATTTTGGGGATGCAGTTCGAGGGTCGGCGATTCACTGGAACGCCAGTTCCTCGTTCTGTACACTGCAATCGCTTGCGCTGGTTCCGCTCTCGTCGCTCTCGATCACCAGCTCGTGGCTCTACGGCGATCTGGGCGTCTGGCGGCCTTTTCAATCCTCCGCGACGCGGTCACGCTCTTGGTTCTCGTCCGCATCCTGGGGCTTGGCGTGGACGGCTGGACGAACGACCAAGACTGAAAGAAGATGACTGTATGTTGTCGCTGATTCATCCGATCTGGCGGAGGCTGGAGTTCGCGTCGGCCGCCTGTATCGCGTTTTCTTTCTGGACGCTTGCCGTCCTGGTCCATATAAAGCTGCAAGGCGGTTTGATAGAGTCGCTCGTCCTTGGGGGTATGCTCCTGTGCTGCCTGCTCCTGCTGGGTTTCGTGAACCTCCGCCGGTGGCGGTCTCTTGGAACGCCCGGATTGCTGCTCCTCGCCTCGATAGCGTCCTACATCTATATCTCCTCCGTCGCTTCGCTTGCTGCTGACTCCGAGCCGTTGACCGAAGATCTGGCGCGTCAGGGCTTTTTCCTAGTCGTCACACTGGCAGCCATACTCGGCGGCCGCTGGCTGCTGGAGCGAATCGGGGTCGAGACGCTGCTGAAGTGGACGCTCGTCATTCTCGTGGCAAGCTGCGCCGTCACCCTGGCATCGCAGCCGCTGCGCGAAATCGGCGCGCTGCCGGAGTACCGGCTCCCCTATCGAATGACCGGCACGTTCACCGACCCCAACGACGCGGGCTTCATCGCCTGCATTACGGCAGCGCTGGCGCTGGCGCTGCCGTTTCGATCCAACAGACGGCAGCGCCTCCTTAAGTATCTGGGGTATCTGGCTCTGGTCTTGGGATGCGCCGCGGGATTCTCGACGTTTTCCCATACAGCAGTTGGCGCTCTGGGCGTGATACTGACCTTGTTCCTGCTGGTGAACGTCCGCCGCCTGAGACGAGACCTCTTGCACACCGGACTGACTGTTCTGTGCCTAGCCGGCGTCCTAGTCTACTTCGCCATCAACCTACAGATAATCGCGCCGGCAGTAAGAGTGGGCGTGGCCGGGATCAGCAGCCAGATGTATGAAGAGGGTCGGGCAGGATGGATCATCAGGGCACACCTAGTCCACGACGGTCTCCACCGGGCTGACGACGACCCGGTCCAAGGCTGGCATTGGCAGCGCGCAGACGCCCTGCCCGACGATCCCAATGCGCCCGACGAAGCCACATGGACCGACATCGAAAGAGGCTCCCCGACATACGAGCACACCATCACCGACGCAGATATTGGCAAGTTCCTGTTCGCCTACGTGTACTACGAAAAGGAGGGCGAGACCTACCTGGCACAGACCATAGCAGTGGGTCCGATAACGACGCCAGGCGAGATACCCCCAGTATCAATCTCTCGACTGAGACAAACAAGAGCGACAATAAGGGGCATCAGAGGGGAGTCCACCATCCCGGGAGGTCTGCCGCGGCGAATGGAGTTATGGCAGATGGGCGCCGGAAAAGTCTTGGACTCGCCCATCGTCGGCAATGGACTGTATCAGCTCCACCACATGGAAGGCGCATCCCCGGGATATCACGGTATGCCGGAAGGCGTCCACAACGTGTACCTGATGCTGATTGGCGAAGCGGGCATTGTACCACTGGCGATATACGCTCTGGCGCTGTTCTTCTTGATTCGAGTTCTTTGGACCACGCCGAGGTCCATTGGCAGAGATTCCATTGTCCTGTGTGTGATCGTCATGGGCATATTCAGCATACCGTTTCAGCATCTGCTCACCATGGGGGCATACAATTTCCTCATCGGCTTGACATGCGCGCTGGCGGCGTTCCTAACTCAGGAGTGCAGGACACGCTAATCTGCCGCCGCGAATGAGCGCGGCCGCTGTTAGAGTGATGCCGGGGAGTTCGTCTCTGGATGGCGGAGGGTGTAGGCCCCGGCCAAGAGCCGGGGCTTGCAATGGGGCCGGCGCCTTTCAGCGCCGGAAACTAGGAGGAAACTCCTTCGCTAACTCATAAGGTCAACGCTTCAAGTGGGCCACCAGAAGGGGCGAACGGACTTGTGGTCGTCTCACGTTCCGTGCTAGACTATCTTTGTTGACCTTATGAGTTAGTTTTAGGAGACAGAAATGCCGAACCGAAGGACTCAGTATCGAAGACGTCACTGCTCAAAAGCAACCTATCGAACGGAGAAATCCGCAAAAGACGCGGCGCAGCGAAGGTGGCATCAGGTTATCTTCTCCACACCTCTAACGGATTACAAGTGTCGGGTAGGTAATCATTGGCATATCGGCCATAGCTGGGATGAATCGGCGCATCTTCCATGAACGTGCCTCATGACAGTATTATACCCTAGTAACAGGGTAACACATCGAGCTGCTAGGAGTTTGATCTATTGAGTTTCTCCAGTTTCTTCGAGCGATCAACGACACATACTCCATACCCCTACCAATCCAGTCTGGCAGACATGCCCGTTCTGTCCACACTGCTCAGGATCCCAACCGGCGCGGGCAAGACCGAGGCGGCAATCCTCAGTTGGCTATATAGGAAGTTCGAGCATTCAGACCACGCTGTGCGGCGGGGGACGCCTTCGAGACTGGTTTACTGTCTTCCCATGCGAACCCTGGTGGAGCAAACCGTTGATCGTGTTAGGTGTTGGCTGAATGCGCTTGGCTGGACTAACCGCGTTGGCGTGGTCACTCTCATGGGCGGGGAGCCGCGCAGTCAGTGGTATCTGGAACCCGAAAAGCCGTGTGTCATCATAGGCACTCAGGATATGCTGCTGTCTCGCGCGCTCAACAGGGGCTACGGGAACAGCCCGTTCATATGGCCTGTCGAGTACGGCCTGCTGAACAACGACTGCCTATGGGTGATGGACGAAGTGCAGCTAATGGCGAACGGACTGCCGACCTCGACCCAACTCGCCGGTCTCAGGCGCAAGCTCGGCGCGTATGGGCATTCGCAGAGCATGTGGATGTCCGCGACTGTCAGACCGGATTGGCTTTCTACGATAGATCATCGCGCGCCCGCCGCCGAGCAGATCCTGGAGTTGGGCGCTGACGACATGGCGAATCCGCATCTGGCGCAACGCCACAACGCGCGCAAGATCGTCGCCGAAGTGTCAGCTGCCAGCGGTGCGCGATACGCTCGCAGCATAGCTTCGCTGATTGCAGAGAAGCACGAGCGCGGCACTCTGACCCTCGCCATCGTCAACACGGTCGAGCGCGCGCAGGCTGTTTACAAGTCGTTGAACAATCCCCGCCAGATCAAAGACCTCGACGCCAATACTGTGCTGATACACTCGCGTTTCCGCACAGAGGACAGAGGGAAGAAGAATGCCGAGATATCGCAAGATATAGACCGGTCTGATCCAGGAAAGATCGTAGTTGCGACTCAGGCGGTCGAAGCGGGGGTAGATATATCTGCCCGAACGCTCGTCACCGAGCTTGCGCCGTGGGCGTCTATGGTTCAGCGATTCGGTCGCTGCAACAGAAGCGGAGAATTCGATCAGGGGGATGTGTTCTGGATTGATGCCGGAGAGCGTCCACAGGATACCGCGCCATATGATCCGGACGACGTAGCGCTGGCTCGCGCCCAGATGAAAGTCATGGAAGGTCAATCAGTCGGCCCAGCGGATATCGAAGGTCTGGGCGACGTCATGGAACACCTCGAACACCGTGCGGTAATCCGCAGGCGCGACGTGGTTGGGCTGTTCGATACAACGCCCGACCTGTCGGGCAGCTATCTCGACGTGTCCCAATACGTCCGGGGCGATGACGAGCGCAATGTATCGGTGTTCTGGCGCAACCGAACCAACGGCGAACCTAGCCCTGACCAGCCGAAACCCCGACACTCCGAAATGGTGAGTGTGCCTATAGGTGCCAGGACAGGCGCGCTAAAAGGCATCGTGAGTTACTTGACCACTGAAGGGCGCCGCGCGTGGATGTGGGACTTTCTCGACGACAGGTGGCAGCAAGTACAATCGTGGCAGATACACCCGGGAATGACGCTGATGCTGGATGCCGCGCATGGCGGCTACTCGTCGGAAACGGGCTGGGACCCATCCGTCAAAGCGGCTGTTAGTGTAGATGGGGATGCGTCTGAAGAACCCGAAGACAGCCATGACTCGGACCCCAATTCCACAGGTCAGAGAACATGGGTGACGCTTGCCGATCACTCCCATCACGTAGAGGCGGAGGCGAACTCCATTCTGAGGTCGGTATCCAGTTGGCTTGCCGAAGCGGAGGTGGAGAAAGCCGTGTCGCTGGCGGCGCTCTACCACGACGTGGGCAAGGCGCACTGCGCGTTTCAGGAGATGCTGCGCAAAGAGGGCGAATGCCCGCCCGAAGAAGGGGAGCTGCTGGCAAAGAGCCGAGGCAATGGGAAGATGGATCCCCAGCGCCGCCACTTCCGACACGAGCTTGGAAGCGCTCTGGCTATCCTGCAACACGCGAGCGAGCTGGACGACAGAACCCGCGACCTCGCCGCCTACCTTGCCGCGTCTCACCACGGCAAGGTTAGGCTGGGCATCAGATCACTTCCCGGCGCGCAAGGTACCAACCCCGACCCGAATCACCTGCTGGGTTACACGATTTCGGAAGCCGAGACCCTGCCGTCGGTGGATTTGGGCGAGGGACGGCGCATATGCGAAACCAAGCTGGACGTGTCCATAGCCCAAATCGGCTTGGCGGAAAGTGGCGAACGCTCGTGGCTGGATCGGACTCTCGACCTGCTCGACTGGCTGGGGCCGTTCAGGCTCGCCTATCTGGAGGCGATAGTACGCGCCGCAGACATGCGCGCCAGCAAGAAGGAGCGGGAGAACGCAAAATGAACCAACTTCACGAACTCGAACTGAGCGGATGCGCCCCCGAGCCACTGATGTCTTATCTCAAGGCTCTCGGCATCTTCCGCATAGTAGCTGAGCAGATAGACCCGCAGGCCCGCGCTTGGTGGGCTAACGACCTGTTCTTCCTGAGCTCGACGCTCGACCGCGACGCCCTGCTGGACTTCTTCCTGAATGAGTACAGGCCCACGCCCATCGTGTCGCCGTGGAACAGTGGCAGCGGTTTCAACCCCAAGGACAACTCCAAGGCAATGGACGCGATTCTGGACATCGAATCTCCAAGATTCGGTCTGTGGTACGAGACAATAGCGACGGGCAGGCGCGTGCTGGCCCAAGCCGAGAGTATGCAGTGGTCCAAGAAAGCGAATATGAAAACATGGACACTTGCTCAATGCAGAATCCAGTTTCCCGATGACGCTCTGGACTGGCTCGACGCCTCGTATGTGCTGACAGCCGACGGCGCGAAGTTCCCTCCACTGCTCGGCACAGGGGGGAACGACGGCAGACTGGAGTTCAGCAACAACTACATGCAGAACGTAGCCTCGGCGCTGAACCTGGATGAACGGCGCAACGGGCTGACCATAGCTCGCGATAGGCTGGGCGCAGCGCTGTTCGACGAAGGCTCTCCACAACTCCTGAAGAATCGCTCGACCGGATTCTTCAACCCCGGTGGGGTCGGAGGAGCAAACGCATCCACTGGATTCAACGACGCCTCGCTGACCAACCCCTGGGACTACGTCTTGATGTTCGAAGGCGCGCTGCTGTTCGCGGGCGCGGCCGCCCGACGGCTGTCGGCGCAATCACAATCCAAAGCGGTCTTCCCCTTCACGGTGGACAACTCCGCAGGAGGCTACGGAACGGCTTCGGACTCCGAGTACGGAGACGCATCGAGGGCCGAGTTCTGGGCGCCAGTGTGGGACAGGCCCGCCAGCTTCAGAGAGCTGAGACAACTCGTATCCGAAGGCCGCGCTCAGATCGGGCGGCGGCAGGTTGCGACAGGCACAGACTTCGCGCGCGCAGTCGCCGGGCTAGGCACCGACCGGGGCGTCTCCCAGTTTCACAGATACGGATTCTTGGTGCGGAACGGGCTTGCGTACCTTGCCGCCCCACTTGGCCGTTTCCGTATTCGACAGAGCAACGACACCGTGGACGGCGCTAACGTGCTGTTCGATCTCGACCAGTGGATTGACAGTCTCAGACGAAACATAGCAGGCAGAAACGCCCCGGCCGGTCTGGGGTCTATGCTCAGGCAGATAGACGATGCCATAATCGAGTTCTGCCAACGCGGTCAGCCCCGCGATTTGCAGAACGTCTTGATCGCGGTCGGTCGCGCCGAACGCTGGCTTGGGAAGTCCGGTCTCCGTGAGAAAGTCTCACCGCTCAACACGCTCAGGCAGAAATGGCTGAAACACGCAGATGACGACACGCCGGAGTTTAGACTTGCGCGATCCCTAGCGTCCATCCTTCACGAACCCAAAGATGGACAGCGCAAGGTTGGGCCAATCCGCGAGAATCTCGAACCAGTGAAAACCCATCAACGCCAGCGCGCCGAGTGGGACGAGTCCAGCAGGTCGTTCGTCTGGAGCGCGGGAGACACTCTAGCCAACATGCTTGCAGTGTTGGAGCGTCGCTGCCTCGATGGGCGTATGCAAGGACTGAATCACCCGCCCATCGAATCTACGTACTCGGCTCGGCTCGGCGACATCGTAGCGTTCCTGAACGACGCCGTGGATGTTCAGCGCGTAGTGGACCTCGCTCTGCCGCTGTCGTTCATTCGCTACCGGCATCGCCGTAACGAAAACGATTCCAAGCAATCCCCACAGTCTAGCCCGCCGCTCGACTTGCCGACTGCTTACTTGCCGACTGCTTATGCAGCGATGAAGCTGACTTTGCTGCCGCGCGAGTTCGATCAGGACGTTGAAATCTCATCCGAACCCGCCATGCTTCCGCTGCTGCGAGCGGGCAGAGTCGAAGACGCCTACCGACTGGCATACCGCCGTCTCGTATCGTCTGGACTTCAGCCCCTGTCCAGAGATCCCGGCATTGCCGACGGAACACAGTTGGGGCTTCGCCTTGCCGCCGCGCTGCTGTTTCCGCTGAACAAAAGGGCAACGAAAGCGCTCGCCAAGCGCGCGCTGAGACCGCCCAAAGACAGGCAATAGGAACCCGAGTCGGAATTGACTCAATAGACGAGGAATCATAAACAGATAGGACCGAATTGGAGGACTCACACCATGACAATCGACTTTCAGGAATTGGACGACCACCCACGGCTTCTGATGCAGGCGGAGCTGAAGCCTCTCCAAGGCAGCCGCTTTCAGCCTACAGGCTTTCCCAATCTGGGAGCCGCGGTCTATCAGGCGCCAGGCGCCAACGGACAGCCGACTCAAGTTGTGCTCGTCGAATCGGCTCAGTCCATGGCCAATCGGCTGGAAGCGGTGTGCTGGGATGATGCCGAAGACCGGATCGCTCTACCGTTGAGTGGGATGCCGTACATCCATATCAACCTGTGGGATGGTACTGATACGACGAACTCAATAATCGAACCACACAGACTCAACTCGCCGTACATACTTGAGAGTAATGACACGACCGTGCTTGACATGCTGAAGTCACGCTTGGCTGGCCGAGAGAGAGGGCAAGTCGATCTTCAGCAGTTGGCTCGAGTGCTGGCAGAAGTTGATACGAACTCCTTGATTCATGGTGTCTTCTTGGCCAAAAGAGACCTTGCGGGAGGGAGGTATCGCATCAGGAGATCACTATCGGCTTTCATCGAGGCGATAGGTGTGAAGTCCGCTGATAGTGGAGGCGTTAAGAACGACCCTGTAAACCCGAGTGGCGATACTGGGAAGGGCTTCGGCAACGTCCCGTTCCACCGCACCGAGTACACCGCCGAAAGCATCATCGCCTACTTCAATCTGGACATGGCGCAGATCAGGGCATACGGGCTTGGCGAAAACGCGGAGCGATTCCTGATAACTCTCGCGCTGTGGAAGATACGCAAGTTCCTCGATAGCGGGCTGCGTCTGCGCACCGCGTGCGACCTCGATGTAGTCGGAGACCTGAAGGTCAAGAGGCCCAAAGGCACGTTCAGCGTGCCATCGGGCGCAGAGCTGGAGGCGGAGCTTCCCACGCTCATACAGGCTTGCGCGGCGGATGGGCTGTTCGCAGACCCTGCGGTCACGCAGCTAACGTTCAACGGGAGCTAGACGGCAATGCTGACGATCCAGTTCGATTTCACAGCCAACCGCTACCACGCCACTCAATGGGGCAGACACGTCAACGAGGGAGTGCTGGAGTGGCCCCCCTCGCCGTGGCGAATACTCAGGGCAATCGTCGCCACGTGGCGGCGCACACTGCCGGACATTCCCGCGGATCGCGTCGCTCCAATACTCGAATCGCTGGCGTCCGAGCGTCCGAGCTACAGCCTGCCGCCCGCATCCACCGCTCACACCAGGCACTACATGCCATACAACGAGGGCAGCCGTGAGCGCACTACGCTGGTCATAGACTCGTTCGTGGCGATACAGCCCCAAAAGCCCGTATATGCGGTATGGCAGGGTGTCGAGCTAGACCATCAGCAGACCGCCGACCTGTCCGCCATCCTCCGCAACATGCCCTACCTAGGGCGCGCAGAGTCTTGGGTGGAATCAAGTCTCGCTTTTAGCTATCCTAAACCCAACTCAGCCCCGATGGAAAACGGCGCGCTCCCTGAGGGTGACATCGAAACGGTTCGGACACTCGTTCCACGCACACCCATTCGGCTGGAAGACCTAATGATCGAGACCTCCGAGTTGAGACGCGCCGGGCGGATAGATCCCGAACGCGCTCAGTGGTGGATGTACACCCGCAAAGCCAACTGCTTCACCGAGTTTCGCTCCCATCGCCCGCGGCGCACCGAGAGCGGAGAAGGTGCTAACGTGGTCAGATTCGCGCTGTCCAGCAACGTTCTGCCGATGGTCAAAGACACGCTTCGATGGGGAGAACTGGCGCGCAGCTCTGCGATGGCAAAGTTCGGACGGCAGAATGATAATGGGCGCTCAGAAACCCTGTCCGGCAAAGACGAATCGGGGAAACCGCTGAAGGGACATAAACACGCCTTCTACCTGCCCACTGACGAGGAGGGCGACGGCAAGCTCGATCATCTCACCGTGTGGGCCCCTGAGGGTTTGACCGCAAAGGAGTTCAAGGCAGTCGCATCATTGACCAAGCTAAAACCCCCCGGCCGCGGGCGCGATCCCGTACAGCTCGCCTACCAGTCGCATGGGGGCGTCGAAGATTTCGTTGGCGTCTCGCCTCTGTTCGACGTCTCGAAACGCTGGCGGTCGCTGACCCCTTACGTTCTCACGCGCCACGTCAAATTCCGCGGACCGAAGGACGAGAACGGCCAGCGTCGCATGATGGTAGACGGACCCGAAGATCAGATCAGGCGCGAGGTGTCGCTGCGGTCTCATCTGTCAGACACGGATGAGATTCTGATTCAAGACCGACACGCGCCCATTCCTCCGATGAGGCGCGGTCGCTCGGACGGCATCCGCCCTATCGAGTTCTTCAGACATCGTAGGGGCGGCGGATCCAGAGGTGGCGGCGCGTACAGTTTCGAAATAGAGTTCGATCAGTCGGTGGACGGCCCCATCGCGCTAGGCTTCGCCTGCCATTACGGGCTTGGGTTGTTCGTTCCAGCGTCAAACCTATAGTATAGGATATCTCTCATGGCAACCGATGCGAACAAAGACATGCTCCTAGCCTGCGATTTCTCCGGAATACAGAGCTATGTGCTGGGCGTGAAGAGCGCGGGGAAGGCTCAAGCCAAGCGACTGCGAGCGCGGTCGTTCTTGCTGGAGCTGTTCGAACATGCCGCGCTCGTCATGGTCAAGGCGAATTTCGACGTCTCCGAGCGCGATGTTCTGGTTCAGGGCGGCGGCGGCTTCCTCGTTCGCATCGAACATGCGGCGGACGCGGCCGAGCTCGAAAACCTCAATGCCGATCTCCAGCGCAGAGTGTGGGACGAGACCGGCGGCGAGGTTCAGGTCTCGCTCGGCTGGGGCGAGACGCCGGAGGACGCTCGCGCGCGTCTGGAGTATCGGAAACGCCGCGCCGGGTTCTCCGTAATGCAGAACGGCGGCGGGTGGCGCGAAGACGGCTTGAGCCAGCAGCCGCTCGGCAAGCCGTGCGATGTCTGCGGGCGAGCCAGTGGCGCACTCGAAGTTCACGACGAGGATGACGAGGACGTGAGCGTTCTCTACTGCCAAGCCTGCCTTAAAGCTCGCAGGATCGGCGACGCGCTGACTCAATGGGAGTGGATGCGCCCCAGTGAGGGCGAAGACGGCTCCGCGCAGGCGCTCGGGGTGGACTTCGACGTGCTGCCGCGTGAGGCGAGCGACGCCTTCCGCGTTCGCCGCTGGATTCCGCGCGCTCCGAATGGACACGAGGCGCTGACCTTCGAGGAGATATCCGAGACGGCTCGCGGAGACAATCGCCTCGCCGTTCTGAAGGCAGATGTGGACGACATGGGCGTAAGAGTCGGCGAGGTCGCCAAGTCGGACGCCACCTACGAGAGTCTCAGGCGGTTCAGCAGCGATCTGCATACGTTTTTTCTGGACTGGATTTACGGTATGCTGAGAGACCTCTACCATTCGATCTACACTGTCTACGCTGGCGGCGACGATCTGCTGCTGGTCGGACCGTGGGACGCGGCGCTCGATTTCGCGGGTGCGCTGGCGGAGGAGTTTCGGAAGGGTCCGGGCGAGAGATACGGGCTGACGCTGAGCGCCGGCGTGGCGCTGACGCCGTATCGCGTACCCGTTCGCCACGCGGTGGAACGGGGCGAGGAGCTGCTGGAAATCGCCAAGGGGCGCGAGGGCAAGAGCAGCTGCGCCGCGCTGGACGCGGTCTGGAGCTGGGACAGACACGCGACCGTTGTCGGAGACGGCAAGCGGCTGGCGGACATGGCGGAGGCGGAAGGTGGGCGAGTTCCACGCTCGCTGCTGCACAGACTGCTGAGACTGGCAGAGAGCGACAGCCCGTCGAGAGCGGCGCGATGGGCGTATCAGACAGAGCGCAACGCGCGCAGCCCTGATCTGCGCAGCTGGGCGAACGGAGTTCTGGAATATATGGACGGCGACGAACAGCGCGCGAGTGAAGCCGCCGCAAGCCTGCGCTACGCGCTGCTGGCGACGCGCGGGAGTTAGGGAGGCAGCTATGAGTATGAGAGAAGCGTTGATAAAAGCGGGGATAGAGGTGCCAGCCGAACCGGAAAGGAGAGAAGCAACGGCGGCGGCTCAGTGCAGTGGGTGCGGCAAGTCGTTTCAGCCAGCCCAGCCTAATCACAGGCTGTGCGCAGACTGCCACAGCCGATCTCCTGCCAGACCAGCAGGGACGGCGGCGGCTCAGTGCAGTGGGTGCGGCAAGTCGTTTCAGCCAATGCAGCCGAATCACCGGCTGTGTTCGGACTGCTTCAGCAGTCGGAGAGCATCCGGCAGCCGACCCTCTGACAGACCAGCAGGAGCGGCGGCTCAGTGCAATGGGTGCGGCAAGTCGTTTCAGCCAATGCAGCCGAATCACCGGCTGTGTTCAGACTGCTTCAGCAGTCAGAGAGCATCCGGCAGCCGACCCTCCGACAGACCGCGAAGACGGGGCATTCCGGAGCTGCCCGATTCCTATTTCGTGACGGATGGGGACAATCTCTGCCTAGAGACGAAATTCGTATCCAAAGAGCCTGTCGATGGCATGGCAAGGCTCATGACGAGGAGCGGCGCCCAGCCGCGTCTCACCAGCGGACAGGCGCGCCGCTTCTTCAACCACTGCCGCGATATCGAGCGCAGGCTCAACGATGGCGAGAGCTGGGAGCAGGTCGCCGCGGATTTCGTAAAGCTCTCCGCTTTCGCCCAGTATTCGGAATCGTCTGGCAACATTCCACGAGAGTTCCGACAGTTCATCGAGCGCAACGTCGAGAGGGTCACGTCTTCGACCGACCAGCGCGCCGCGTTTCTGCGCGGGTTCATGCCGCACTTCGAGGCGCTGGTCGGCTTCGGCGCGGCTCATATGAGAGACAGATGAGGGGGGAACGATGCGGAGAACCGATATTCACAGCATAACCTTCACCGCGCGCTGCGAGAGCGGCCTGCACATCGGCGGCTCGCAGGACGAGCTGAAGATAGGCGGCTCGGACAATCCGGTAATCAAGAATCCGGCGAGCGACAAGCCCTACATTCCGGGTTCGTCGCTCAAGGGGAAGATACGCGCCGAGCTGGAGAGGCAGCTGGGGAAGTTCGGCAGAGAGGGCAGAAACCAGCACCAGCCCTGCGGATGCGCGGAGACGGACTGCCCGGTATGCCGCGTGTTCGGGGCGCACATGAACACGAGCAGCGAGCTCGGCCCGTCTCGCATCATCGTCAGAGACGGCAAGCTGGTCGAGGGCGGTCGCATCGAGAACAAGACGGAGAACATCATCAATCGGCAGCAGGGCGGCGCCGAACATCCTCGCTCGAACGAGCGCGTGGTCGAGGGGTCGGAATTCAGTATGCAGATAGTCCTTCAGGTGTACGATCTGGACGAGGGCTTCGAGTACGCGCCGTACAGGGGCGGCGAAGCTCAGCGCGGCGGCGCGGCGCTTCAGGCGGTGGTGGCGGACGGTTTGAGGATGGTCGGGATGACCGGTCTGGGCGGCGGCACGAGCCGCGGATCGGGCGCGGTGAGCTTCCACGACTTCGAGCTGGACGGCGAGCCGTGGACACACTGGTAAGGCTGAGGCTGAGACCGCTCGGCGTCTGGATCACGCCCTGGCAGGCCGACTCGCTGCTGGGCGCGCTGGCGGTGGCGTGGGCGCGGTCCAACGGCGCTGCGGCTCTCCGCCGCGACTTTCTCGAACCGTGGCTTGCCGGCGAGCCGCGCTTCGTCATATCGGACGCCTTCCCCGCGGATTCACTGCCCGCGCCCGCGAGCCTGCCGCTGCCGTTCTGGGGCTGGGCGCCGGAGGATCGGAAGAGGGTCAAGAAGCTGCGCCTGCTTTCGTCCGAAGACTTCATGGCCACGCAGAAGGGGACGCAGCCGAGTCTGAAGGACGCTTCGGGCGTATCCATACGAAATCACGTTCGGATGCGGAATTCGGTTTCGCGCGAGACGGGTTCGGCGAACGACGAGGGCGGTCTGTTCGAAGTGGCGTATTCCGATCTGAGCGATCCGGAGAACGGACGGCTCACGCTGTACGCGCGCGCGGCGGACGATGACGGGCTGGAGATACTGACGCGGGCGCTGACGGCGCTGGGGCAGGTCGGCTACGGGGCGCGGGCTTCGACAGGTCACGGAGGGTTCGATCTCGATGGAGAGCCAGAGCCGTGTCCGGAGCTGGATGACGTTCCCTCTGCGGATGGGTTCGTATCTCTCTCGACGTTCCAGCCGGCGGCGGGCGATCCGGTGGAAGGCTTCTGGCGCGGCTTCGTGAAGTACGGCAAGATGGCTCCGGAGTTCCACGCGACAGCCGTGTTCAAGCGTCCTCAAGTGATGCTGGAGGCGGGCGCGTGCTTCCATACGGGCGGCGCGCCCAAGCCGTTCTACGGCGGCGCGATTGGGCCGGAGCGTCTGCTGTCCGAGGACGACCGCGACAAGCTCGCCGAAATGGGCGTCCACCCGGTTCAGGCGGCGTTCGCGCTCGCAGCTCCGATGATGTGGAGAGGGGAGGGCGACTGATGACTGCTATGGATGGGATGGTCGTTAGCGTAGGTGGCACACCCGCGCCGGTGATAAAGGCGATCGAGCGGGAAAGCCCTGCTGACGTCCTGTTCGTCGTCTCCGGCAGTTCCAGGTCACAGGTGGGGGAACAGATTCTACCTGCGCTGGGATACGTTCCCCAGTACAAGCCTTTGGAAATATCAGATCACCAGAACATTGGAACATGCTACAGGGAAATTCGGGAGGGTATAGATCGGTGGCTCAACGAGCGCAGGCTGGATCCCGTGCGTGTGTACGTGGACATCACTGGCGGCACCAAGGCAATGTCGTCCGCTCTTGCTCTAGCCGCTGTCGAGCGATTCAATACCCTCACTTACGTAGGCGGCGACAAGAGAAGCGCTATGGATCTCGGTGTGGTGCTCGATGGATTCGAGAAAGTCGTCACTACCGGAAATCCATTGACCGCAGACGCGGTGAGGGAGCTCGAACGCGCGAACTTGCTGCTGGAAGGGTTCCACGCCGACGCTGCCGAGCAGACTCTGAGGGAAGCCAGCAAGAATTGCCACGAGTCTCACAAGAGCCGTTTGGAAGCGTTCAGCAGCCTTGCGCAGGCATTGGGGGAGTCCGATCGGTTCCGATTCAATGAAGCGCTCAAGAGATTCAACCGCTGCTGCAAATGCCTCGACTATTCGATCTATAAAGCGCTGGAGTCTCTTTCCAAGCGCTGGCGCGTCGTCCACGACGATGTGAATAACGGCGGAAAGACTCCGAGACGGCGTGAAACTCTGCTGGAGCTGCTCGCCAACGCGGAGCGCAGGGCAGATCAGGCGCGCTACGACGACGCCGTCGGAAGGCTCTACCGCGCAGTCGAGCTTCATGGGCAGCAGCTGGTACAGCAGGCTTTTGGGGCGGAGATGGGCAGGGTGACGCTCGACTGCTTCCCCGCGCTCCGACGGCAAGAAGTCATAAACAGGCTCGGCGAACCGGGGAGCGACGGTCAGTACAAGCTCGGGGTTCAGAAGCTGTACCGCGCATTGGAATTCAGCGACGATGACACGCTGCGCGAACAGGCTGGCGTGTACGACGCCGTCAGCGCTCAGCTGTCTGATCGGAACACCTCGATACTCGCTCACGGCTTCCAGCCGGTCACGGAAAAAAGTTTCAAGAAATTCTGGAACGCTGCGCTCTCCGCTATGAATGTCAGTGAAGACGAAATCCCGCGCTGGCCGACGCTCGACCTGAAGCTGTAACGGCGGAGGGCAAGGGGAACGGCCGCAATCTCGCAACTTAACAGCCGAATATACAGGGGCGCAAGCAGCTGCCCTATCTAATTTTCTCCACATTGCTAGAATAGTCTTGTACGAAGCCTAGCAATGTGGAGAATCGACGAGCCATGACCACCTCCGTACCACAGCACGAGCCAATATCCGAGCCGCGCGCGCAGCGTCAGACGCCTCACGAGGGCAACGGCGGCGCTCCGCAAGCCAATCTCTCGACCGAGCTGGTTCCGGCTCGGATGCTCAACGAGTTCGCCTACTGCCCCAGGCTCTCCTATCTGGAGTGGGTGCAGGGGGAGTTCGCGCACAGCGCGGACACGGTGGACGGGCGTTTCCAGCACAGGCGCGTGGATCGTCAGTCGGGCGATCTGCCGGACGCGGACTCCGCTGAGGAGTCGCACACCATCCACGCGAGATCGGTGATGCTCTTGGACGAGACGCTCGGCGCAATAGCGCGTCTCGATCTGGTGGAGGTCGAGGGGCGCAGGGCGACGCCGGTCGACTACAAGCGCGGGAAAGTCCCCAACATCCCGGAGCGGGCATGGGAGCCGGAGCGGGTTCAGCTGTGCCTGCAAGGGCTTCTGCTGAGACGAAACGGGTTCGAGTCCGACGGGGGCGTCATCTACTACGTGGGATCGAAGCGCAGGGTCGAGGTTGCGTTCGACGACGCGCTGGTGAGTCGAACGCTGGAGCTGCTGGAAGGGGCGCGCTCGATGGCGGCGCAGGGGAAGATTCCGCCGCCTCTGGAAGACAGTCCAAAGTGTCCGCGATGTTCGCTGGTGGGTATCTGTCTGCCGGACGAGGTGACGTTTCTCAACGGCAGCAGCCACGTCGTCAAGCCGGACGACGTTCGGCGAATGGCGCCGGCGCGGGACGACGCGCTGCCGATGTACGTGATGAAGCAGGGCGCGGTGGTGGGCAAGTCTGGGGACAGTCTCACGGTGAAGGTGAGGGGGGAGAAGATAGCGAGCGCGAGGCTGCTGGACGTCTCGAACCTCTCGATCTTCGGCAACGCGCAGGTGACGGCGCAGGCAACGCGCGAGCTGCTGGATCGAGGTATGCCGATCTGCCACTTCACCTACGGCGGGTGGCTGAAGGGTGTGACGTCTGGCACGGGACACAAGAACGTGGAGCTTCGGATTCAGCAGTTCGCCGCCGCGCGCGACGTGGACAGGTCGGTTGCGATAGCGCGGGAGATCGTGACGGCGAAGCTGCGCAACAGCAGGGTGATGCTTCGGAGGAACCACGCGGACGCGCCTTCGGCTGCGCTGGGTGAGATATCGCGGCTCACGCGCAGTGCGCGCGAGGCGGGATCGCTTCAGACGCTGCTCGGCATAGAGGGGGCGGGGGCGAGGGTCTATTTCTCCAACTTCGGGGCGATGATCCGCTCTGAGGAGTCTGCGTTCGACTTCAGGACGCGCAACCGCAGGCCGCCGAGGGACCCGGTCAACGCGGTGCTGTCGCTGCTGTACTCGGTGCTGATGAGGCAGGCGATGGTGTCTGCGATAGCGGTTGGCTTCGACCCGTATCTGGGTTTCTACCACCAGCCGAAATACGGCAAGCCTGCCTTGGCGCTGGATCTTGCCGAAGAGTTCCGCCCCATAGTGGCGGACTCTGCGGCGCTGACGCTGTTCAACAACTCGGAGCTGAAGCCGTCCGACTTCATCAGGCGAGGCGGGGCGGTGGCGCTCACGGAAGGCGGGCGCAGGGCGGTTATCAGGGCGATAGAGCGGAGGCTGGACAGTCTGATAACCCACCCGCTGTTCGGCTACTCGATCAGCTACCGCAGGATAATGGAGGTTCAGGCGCGGCTGATGTGCAGGCACGTGCTGGGCGAGCTGGAGAAGTATCCTGCGTTCACGACGAGGTGAGACGGTGCGGAACAGATTCATAGTTACCTACGACGTGAGCGACCCCAAGCGTCTGCGGCGCACTTTCAAGAAGATGAACGGGTTCGGAACGCATCTGCAATACTCGGTGTTCTCCTGTGACCTGTCGCGCAAGGAGCGCGTGCTTCTGGAAGAGGCGCTGACGGAGGTGATCGACCTCAGGGAGGACAGGGTGCTGATCATAGACACGGGGCCGATCGGGGGACGTGGTGGCAAGACGCTCAGCACGCTTGGGCGGCAGATGAAGCCGGTCGAGCGCGAGGTCGCCATCATCTGACTCTGCCCCCATCCGAAGCTCGTTGTGCGCGAGGTCGCCATCGTCCGAGGCGGATGTGGTACTATTGTGTGAGGCGAGGGCTATCCGCTGGCGGGAAGGCTGCCATGCGAGGGGTGGGCTGATGGGCGCGCCAGCTTGGAGCGCTCGCAAAATTGGAGGGCGGATTTCAGGGTTAGCGTCCAAAATGTCAGCATATCTCTATCTGGAGTGGTCGTGAGAGTGTCGAGTTCGTGTCACACACCCATCACATGCGAGGAGATCTACGCAAATCGCAGTGGTAGGGCTGTTTCCGAGGGTGAAAGCCCTCGGCCCCATTGAAGGCTTCCTGAGCCTCTCCAGATAAGGTGTAGGATCGTTCATGTTTCCGAGGGTGAAAGCCCTCGGCCCCATTGAAGGGATTTGGTGTATGAAGGCGGGAGCCTAGATGAAGTAGTTTCCGAGGGTGAAAGCCCTCGGCCCCATTGAAGGGACTAGCCAAGCGAGGCGCAAGACCGACTAACCAAGTTTCCGAGGGTGAAAGCCCTCGGCCCCATTGAAGGTTCATTATGGCGTTCAGCCGAGCCTTCGCTCGCATCGTTTCCGAGGGTGAAAGCCCTCGGCCCCATTGAAGGTGCCGACTGCTTCCGTCAGGTCGATCCAGATACGGGGTTTCCGAGGGTGAAAGCCCTCGGCCCCATTGAAGGGTAATCGTGGACGTGGGCAACGCGCGCAAAGCCATACTCGTTTCCGAGGGTGAAAGCCCTCGGCCCCATTGAAGGTGCTCGTCGAGGTGGTACGCCCACCACTCACGCATCAGGTTTCCGAGGGTGAAAGCCCTCGGCCCCATTGAAGGTAATCGACCACCATCGCATCAGTGGTCACGACTCGCGTTTCCGAGGGTGAAAGCCCTCGGCCCCATTGAAGGTAGCCCATCGAGTGGTAGTTTTTGTTCAACACCTGCGTTTCCGAGGGTGAAAGCCCTCGGCCCCATTGAAGGGAAATGCCGGGATCTTCGAGCCAGCGCACCATCTCGGTTTCCGAGGGTGAAAGCCCTCGGCCCCATTGAAGGATTGACTCGACTTCTAGCCAGAGTTCTGCGTCCTCGGGTTTCCGAGGGTGAAAGCCCTCGGCCCCATTGAAGGCGCGCGGCAAGTATGGTGATTATCTCGTCTTCGGTTTCCGAGGGTGAAAGCCCTCGGCCCCATTGAAGGAAGCAGGCGTTCGGCGCGGTTATCCCGATGGTCGCGTTTCCGAGGGTGAAAGCCCTCGGCCCCATTGAAGGGTGACGAAATAGAAGAGATGGAGCAGACAGCCGCGATGTTTCCGAGGGTGAAAGCCCTCGGCCCCATTGAAGGAATTTGCCGGCGACCCGATGGGTCGAGAGCTAGGCTGGTTTCCGAGGGTGAAAGCCCTCGGCCCCATTGAAGGTCGTTGCCATTTCGTCCCTCCTATCTGTGGTGCGCCCAGTTTCCGAGGGTGAAAGCCCTCGGCCCCATTGAAGGCGCCGACTATGGATTCGCCGCCGTCCGCAAGGGCGGCGAGTTTCCGAGGGTGAAAGCCCTCGGCCCCATTGAAGGTGCGAAACGCGGCGCGCGAGCGGATCGCACAGCGCGTTTCCGAGGGTGAAAGCCCTCGGCCCCATTGAAGGTGCTCATGCCGTTGACGGTATGTTTCCCACGCGCTCGTTTCCGAGGGTGAAAGCCCTCGGCCCCATTGAAGGAGGCATCGGATTCCACCTTCAGCCCGGCCATAAGCATGTTTCCGAGGGTGAAAGCCCTCGGCCCCATTGAAGGTCCATGCGAAGGGTGTGCCATACATCTCCGATTGGAACGAGTTTCCGAGGGTGAAAGCCCTCGGCCCCATTGAAGGCGGATAGCTCATGTAGCAGAGCCTGCCGGCCATCTCAGTTTCCGAGGGTGAAAGCCCTCGGCCCCATTGAAGGGATACCGCCTCCGGGAAATGTATTCTTGAGATGCCTCGTTTCCGAGGGTGAAAGCCCTCGGCCCCATTGAAGGATTCCCTTGATAAGAAGCGAGATGGGCGTAAGCATAAGACGTTTCCGAGGGTGAAAGCCCTCGGCCCCATTGAAGGCGTCATTACATCACCTCTTTCAGTTAGAGATAGCCCGGTTTCCGAGGGTGAAAGCCCTCGGCCCCATTGAAGGTACCGCCAAATACCTTAGCCGGGACTCGGTAGAATCCGTTTCCGAGGGTGAAAGCCCTCGGCCCCATTGAAGGCTCTAAGACCCAATGGCATTTCTTCTGTCCTTCGTGGTTTCCGAGGGTGAAAGCCCTCGGCCCCATTGAAGGAGTATTCTAGCGGCTTAGCGTCGGGTGCAGTCGCCGGTTTCCGAGGGTGAAAGCCCTCGGCCCCATTGAAGGCAAATGGGATAGTGAGATACTCCATCCCGCTTTCGCCGTTTCCGAGGGTGAAAGCCCTCGGCCCCATTGAAGGCAGCGCGAAGAAAGCAAAGGCAAACCCCGCCTTCGCGTTTCCGAGGGTGAAAGCCCTCGGCCCCATTGAAGGTCCTCTCATGCTCTCGTCGATCCGTATACGGAGAGTCTAGTTTCCGAGGGTGAAAGCCCTCGGCCCCATTGAAGGCCCTTCGGGCAACTCACGCACTCGATGGTTACGGGGGTTTCCGAGGGTGAAAGCCCTCGGCCCCATTGAAGGAATCGGACGCCTGCGAGGGGTTGGCGCGCGTCCGAGTTTCCGAGGGTGAAAGCCCTCGGCCCCATTGAAGGGCGGCTCACTCAGAGGCAAGCTACTGCTCACTGGCAGTTTCCGAGGGTGAAAGCCCTCGGCCCCATTGAAGGGAGTTCTGGGGGCGTGCGTGCTGTTTCTTGCGAACAGGTTTCCGAGGGTGAAAGCCCTCGGCCCCATTGAAGGCAAGACGACTTCAGCATCGGCGAAATGTACACCGCCGGTTTCCGAGGGTGAAAGCCCTCGGCCCCATTGAAGGTCGACATTATCCACGGCCTTATTATTATTCTTGACCGAGTTTCCGAGGGTGAAAGCCCTCGGCCCCATTGAAGGGATACGCTTCTAGTCAATCGGTCGGTCGCCCTATCGTTTCCGAGGGTGAAAGCCCTCGGCCCCATTGAAGGATCCCTCTCTTGATGATCCCCAGCTCTTGGAGTTCTGGTTTCCGAGGGTGAAAGCCCTCGGCCCCATTGAAGGCGCTTCCAATTCGACCGGGGACGGACGAGGCACCTAGTTTCCGAGGGTGAAAGCCCTCGGCCCCATTGAAGGTGTAGCCGGCGCCAGCTATTGGCTGCGGGTCGAGCAGGTTTCCGAGGGTGAAAGCCCTCGGCCCCATTGAAGGCTGACCGACGAGGCGAACCAGTGCATCGACCCGTGGTTTCCGAGGGTGAAAGCCCTCGGCCCCATTGAAGGCATTCTCCATATAGCGGCGAAGCGTCCTGAATTGCCCAAGTTTCCGAGGGTGAAAGCCCTCGGCCCCATTGAAGGCTAGGTATGCAGTCGTTGCGATTTCCGCCTGTCGCTGTTTCCGAGGGTGAAAGCCCTCGGCCCCATTGAAGGTTTGCGGCGGATTTCTATGGTGAGGGGGAGCGCCCGAGTTTCCGAGGGTGAAAGCCCTCGGCCCCATTGAAGGTAGGTGTTCTCTGGAACGTTCAGCGCACCATCAATCGGTTTCCGAGGGTGAAAGCCCTCGGCCCCATTGAAGGTCGCGTTGTCAATCTCTGTGGACATCTTGTCCTCCGTTTCCGAGGGTGAAAGCCCTCGGCCCCATTGAAGGTCTGTCTGCGTAGCCATAGTAGGCATACCTCCTGATGTTTCCGAGGGTGAAAGCCCTCGGCCCCATTGAAGGGAATTCGGCATTCTCAAAAGGCTTTGCCATATCGAGGTTTCCGAGGGTGAAAGCCCTCGGCCCCATTGAAGGGCCAAGTGGATCTGTCGCAGAGTCGGGCGGCGGCACCTGGTTTCCGAGGGTGAAAGCCCTCGGCCCCATTGAAGGCCTATTTCCTTGCTTACGCCGCCAAAGCGTTTACCGGTTTCCGGCGCTGAAAGGCGCCGGCTCCATTGAAGGCATAAGCCCCGGCGTACACCATCTCTTCCCGAACCGCGTTTCCGGCGCTGAAAGGCGCCGGCTCCATTGAAGGAAAGGTGTGGCCGGCATCGTTATCGTTCATCAACGAGTTTCCGGCGCTGAAAGGCGCCGGCTCCATTGAAGGCTGTTGAAGTTGGAGCGCGGCCTTCGCTAATTTCTGGTTTCCGGCGCTGAAAGGCGCCGGCTCCATTGAAGGTGCGCGAATCCAGCGCGTCACTCTCTGAAGATGCGCTCGTTTCCGGCGCTGAAAGGCGCCGGCTCCATTGAAGGGCCATGCTACCTTCAGCGTGGCTCTCGTTCGCGGTGTTTCCGGCGCTGAAAGGCGCCGGCTCCATTGAAGGATTACCTCCTTGTTCCCGTTCTGGTGCTTCAGCTGGAGTTTCCGGCGCTGAAAGGCGCCGGCTCCATTGAAGGGAGGGGTGCTTCATCGGACGGGCGCGCGCGAAGTAGGGTTTCCGGCGCTGAAAGGCGCCGGCTCCATTGAAGGTGCGCGGCAGACGGTCGCGCTCGACCACGAGACGGGCGTTTCCGGCGCTGAAAGGCGCCGGCTCCATTGAAGGGTGATCGTGGTGAGCCGTCCGACGGGGCGCGCGTTCGAGTTTCCGGCGCTGAAAGGCGCCGGCTCCATTGAAGCGGTAGAGGGCGCGGCATACCCAATCCCTCATGGGCGGTTTCCGGCGCTGAAAGGCGCCGGCTCCATTGAAGCCGTAGTGCTGGGCAACGACGAGGTGTACGAAGCCGTCGTTTCCGGCGCTGAAAGGCGCCGGCTCCATTGAAGCCTATGGCGGCTGGACAGAGTGCGGCAAGGAGGAGGGTTTCCGGCGCTGAAAGGCGCCGGCTCCATTGAAGCGATATTTTCCCACGCGCTATCAGCCAGCAGCTCGGCTGGTTTCCGGCGCTGAAAGGCGCCGGCTCCATTGAAGCGGCGGGCGGAGCCGCCCGTGACGGTGCGCCAGAGATGCCCAGTTTCCGGCGCTGAAAGGCGCCGGCTCCATTGAAGCGCAACAGCTACCTCATGCACCGGGATCACTACGCTAGGGTTTCCGGCGCTGAAAGGCGCCGGCTCCATTGAAGCGCCGAGTACATCAAGGCGGAGCAGTACGTCCCGGCCGAGTTTCCGGCGCTGAAAGGCGCCGGCTCCATTGAAGCTGGAACGGTGCTTACGGTCACATCCAGAAATGCGGCAGTTTCCGGCGCTGAAAGGCGCCGGCTCCATTGAAGCTCTCTGCGGCTCGGAACTGGCATTCCGTTCGGGCCGGTTTCCGGCGCTGAAAGGCGCCGGCTCCATTGAAGCCCGACAGTAGGTCAACACCCCCACCCACGCCGCGCGTTTCCGGCGCTGAAAGGCGCCGGCTCCATTGAAGCCATCAATACAGATTCTGATGTCCGTTCCGATGAAGAAGTTTCCGGCGCTGAAAGGCGCCGGCTCCATTGAAGCCGGAAAATATCTAGCGAGCGGTCGAGTATTTCGGGCATGTTTCCGGCGCTGAAAGGCGCCGGCTCCATTGAAGCCGCAACTAGACAAGCACAGCCCCGCCTGCCCTGCGCAGGTTTCCGGCGCTGAAAGGCGCCGGCTCCATTGAAGCCTGTTGTGTTTGCACCCCGCGCCACGCTAAGCGGTAGTTTCCGGCGCTGAAAGGCGCCGGCTCCATTGAAGCATTTCCCCTCCTAGTGGTCGTGGTCGGGAGCGCCTGTTTCCGGCGCTGAAAGGCGCCGGCTCCATTGAAGCAATGCCGCCTTGAATTTGTCGATCTCCTGATGGTTCGTTTCCGGCGCTGAAAGGCGCCGGCTCCATTGAAGCGAAAATGACCGAAATAAGGTCGCCCCGATGTATCAGAGTTTCCGGCGCTGAAAGGCGCCGGCTCCATTGAAGCGAACGAGCCTGCCAGCGTCTGCGTTGAGTTCGTCAAGTTTCCGGCGCTGAAAGGCGCCGGCTCCATTGAAGCCTTCTTGCGCGGCATCACCTAATCACCTGCTGACTTGTTTCCGGCGCTGAAAGGCGCCGGCTCCATTGAAGCCTGCGCGCACTGTGGGGATGCGCCGGCGCTGGGAAGGTTTCCGGCGCTGAAAGGCGCCGGCTCCATTGAAGCCCGAGAAGTAGGTGTTGTCCCCACTCGCGAGGCGGGCGAGGTTTCCGGCGCTGAAAGGCGCCGGCTCCATTGAAGCGTTATGCGAGCGGCTCTGACATGGCAGCGTTCTTGTGGTTTCCGGCGCTGAAAGGCGCCGGCTCCATTGAAGCGATGAAGTCGCGCCAAGCTCGGACATTGCCGGTAACGTTTCCGGCGCTGAAAGGCGCCGGCTCCATTGAAGCAACGAGCATCCGACACCGCATCAGCTCTTCGTTGCCGGTTTCCGGCGCTGAAAGGCGCCGGCTCCATTGAAGCCTCCTCTGCTGGCTGGTTGCGCTGAGTTTCTCTTCGAGTTTCCGGCGCTGAAAGGCGCCGGCTCCATTGAAGCGAGGAGAGCTTCAGAAAGGAGTACATCCTCGGCGTGGTTTCCGGCGCTGAAAGGCGCCGGCTCCATTGAAGCGATGGTTTCGGAGTGGACGCTCGACGAGCATCCCGGTGTTTCCGGCGCTGAAAGGCGCCGGCTCCATTGAAGCCCGACGTCGATTGAGACAGTCGCCACAACGCTGCTTGTTTCCGGCGCTGAAAGGCGCCGGCTCCATTGAAGCCGCGATGAGCTGCCGCGCATTGAACCGGATAGGGTGAGTTTCCGGCGCTGAAAGGCGCCGGCTCCATTGAAGCAGACCTACGCGGGTGAGGAATACCGTTGGACTCGGAGTTTCCGGCGCTGAAAGGCGCCGGCTCCATTGAAGCATAGAAGCAAGGACTACCTCTATTTCATCATACGAGTTTCCGGCGCTGAAAGGCGCCGGCTCCATTGAAGCGCCAAGCCCAGGAGACAGACGCACGAGCGCATTATCGGTTTCCGGCGCTGAAAGGCGCCGGCTCCATTGAAGCGCCAGCCGCCGCGCCTCGATTTGCCGAACCCCGTTCAAGTTTCCGGCGCTGAAAGGCGCCGGCTCCATTGAAGCGAGATTCACCGTGTAACCTTTTGCACTCCCCCGCCATGGTTTCCGGCGCTGAAAGGCGCCGGCTCCATTGAAGCGGTGACGCAGCCCGATCAGGGCCTCTCTTTCTGCTTGTTTCCGGTGCTGAAAGGCGCCGGCTCCATTGAAGCACGGGAAACGCAACTGGTTCTATCGCCTCTGCCGTCGTTTCCGGCGCTGAAAGGCGCCGGCTCCATTGAAGCGACAAATCCTCGTAGCGTCCGTTCCAGTTAATCGCCGGTTTCCGGCGCTGAAAGGCGCCGGCTCCATTGAAGCCACGCATGTTCCCGCCATTGAGACGCTGTCCCAAAGTTTCCGGCGCTGAAAGGCGCCGGCTCCATTGAAGCACCAGCGTGCGCAGCACGCCTTGATAATCCAGCCCGTGTTTCCGGCGCTGAAAGGCGCCGGCTCCATTGAAGCGTCAAGCGGTTTCAACGCTCGCACCCATCTATCGTCCCCCGTTTCCGGCGCTGAAAGGCGCCGGCTCCATTGAAGCTTACGACCGGAAACGCGGCAGATTGGAAACGGCATGTTTCCGGCGCTGAAAGGCGCCGGCTCCATTGAAGCGACTTCTTCAACCTGCTCGACCTCTTCCTCGTCCCAGTTTCCGGCGCTGAAAGGCGCCGGCTCCATTGAAGCGTCAACGCGCGAATCGAATCCGGTCGGCCTCTGATAGTTTCCGGCGCTGAAAGGCGCCGGCTCCATTGAAGCGAAGCGTACAGCGGCAACTCTAACCTGCGTGCCGAGTTTCCGGCGCTGAAAGGCGCCGGCTCCATTGAAGCCATGCTGGGTATCGTGGCATTCAATCCCGCTACCGAGTTTCCGGCGCTGAAAGGCGCCGGCTCCATTGAAGCGCGAACCGGTTCATGCAAGCCTTGGCTTCCTCGATGAGTTTCCGGCGCTGAAAGGCGCCGGCTCCATTGAAGCGATACCATGCCGAGATTGCCGAGCGTTCACGCTCAAGTTTCCGGCGCTGAAAGGCGCCGGCTCCATTGAAGCTTGCTGTGCGCCGGTGTTCCCGCTGGTGGTGTCCCTGGTTTCCGGCGCTGAAAGGCGCCGGCTCCATTGAAGCGACCTGGACGACGACCTAGACGACGACATCGAGGAGGTTTCCGGCGCTGAAAGGCGCCGGCTCCATTGAAGCACCGTGCGCCACCCGAGGCCGAGAGGGGGCGGGGCGGTTTCCGGCGCTGAAAGGCGCCGGCTCCATTGAAGCGTTGAGCAGGCGAGCTTGTCGGCTATTCGCCCTGGAGGTTTCCGGCGCTGAAAGGCGCCGGCTCCATTGAAGCGTGGAAGTCGTGTTGTCGGACACGCCAACAACCGATGTTTCCGGCGCTGAAAGGCGCCGGCTCCATTGAAGCCCAGTGCTGCGCCTTTCAGCTTCGCAGCTTCGATCATCGTTTCCGGCGCTGAAAGGCGCCGGCTCCATTGAAGCCATCTCTTCTTGCTTCTGCCGCTTCGAAACGGTTATGTTTCCGGCGCTGAAAGGCGCCGGCTCCATTGAAGCTGCGTCACCACCTTTACGCCAGCGGTAGTGAATACCGTTTCCGGCGCTGAAAGGCGCCGGCTCCATTGAAGCAGCGTCCCCATGGTAGTCCTCTTCGCAGTCCGCCAAGTTTCCGGCGCTGAAAGGCGCCGGCTCCATTGAAGCGAGCGCGTGATACAAGCATCCTCGAATCCCAGTGATGTTTCCGGCGCTGAAAGGCGCCGGCTCCATTGAAGCCACCATCCCGCAAACGGAAAGACCGCCCGTTGATTGGTTTCCGGCGCTGAAAGGCGCCGGCTCCATTGAAGCCCCGAAATTGCCCCGAAAACCTGCCCGTAGCCCCTTGTTTCCGGCGCTGAAAGGCGCCGGCTCCATTGAAGCGGCGTGGGGACAGCGGCAACGGGGGCTACTCCCTCGGTTTCCGGCGCTGAAAGGCGCCGGCTCCATTGAAGCGTTGCCTGCCGCCGCCGTGTGACCTCTCGGATGTAAACGTTTCCGGCGCTGAAAGGCGCCGGCTCCATTGAAGCTCGCCTCCAGTAGCCGAAATCCGGCCTGTTTGTGCCGGTTTCCGGCGCTGAAAGGCGCCGGCTCCATTGAAGCTCGGCTCTCAGGCTCATGGTTCATCCATCCAGCAGGTTTCCGGCGCTGAAAGGCGCCGGCTCCATTGAAGCACGCGAGATACCACGCGCGCACGAACACGCGCACGATGGTTTCCGGCGCTGAAAGGCGCCGGCTCCATTGAAGCCTCGACCTACGGAAGCCGCGCCGTCCCCCTTGCGCTCAGTTTCCGGCGCTGAAAGGCGCCGGCTCCATTGAAGCCAGCGCCGGCGCATCGACAGCTTCCCGCGTCTGGGCAGTTTCCGGCGCTGAAAGGCGCCGGCTCCATTGAAGCGTGTCGATCATCGCGGCTGGCACCGGTATATTGGTGTTTCCGGCGCTGAAAGGCGCCGGCTCCATTGAAGCACGTTGTCTCGATGGGTTACTGACCAGGGTCGAGAGAGTTTCCGGCGCTGAAAGGCGCCGGCTCCATTGAAGCACGAATGCGCCCTTGAGCCCCAGGGTGTTCCAGAGGGTTTCCGGCGCTGAAAGGCGCCGGCTCCATTGAAGCCCAGTGGGTGGCTCGATGCTTCCCGTGCATGACCGACGTTTCCGGCGCTGAAAGGCGCCGGCTCCATTGAAGCTTGAATTGCCAACGCAAGCTCGTTGGTCAGAGGCGTGTTTCCGGCGCTGAAAGGCGCCGGCTCCATTGAAGCGCCGGGTGGTATCGCGCCAGCTGCTGGCGGCGGCGCATGTTTCCGGCGCTGAAAGGCGCCGGCTCCATTGAAGCACATGTGCCCACAACCACAATTCCAGTATGCCCTACCCGTTTCCGGCGCTGAAAGGCGCCGGCTCCATTGAAGCATGTACGCGCCCGCTATCGGGACAGACTGGACGGTCGTTTCCGGCGCTGAAAGGCGCCGGCTCCATTGAAGCGGATGCGTCGCCGTGCAAGATGTTGTCCACGTTAGCGTTTCCGGCGCTGAAAGGCGCCGGCTCCATTGAAGCTCCGGATAGGTAGTTGGCGATGCCGCCGCCGCTGGCAGTTTCCGGCGCTGAAAGGCGCCGGCTCCATTGAAGCTGCGGTCGTAGACGCGCTCCACGCTGTCGTTTTCGCCGCGTTTCCGGCGCTGAAAGGCGCCGGCTCCATTGAAGCGGTCATGGTCACACCTCCGATGGAATGACTGCCAATCGTTTCCGGCGCTGAAAGGCGCCGGCTCCATTGAAGCAATATCTCGCTCGCCTCTTTAGGCTTTATGAACAGGCCCGTTTCCGGCGCTGAAAGGCGCCGGCTCCATTGAAGCCTTCCGTAACGCCAACCACAAGGCGAGGAAGATCGTCTCGTTTCCGGCGCTGAAAGGCGCCGGCTCCATTGAAGCCTCTCCCAGCTGAACGTGCAGGCCGATCTAATCCTCAGTTTCCGGCGCTGAAAGGCGCCGGCTCCATTGAAGCGTGACGAACGTCGGCCCGGAGCGCGTGCAGGTCTACAGTTTCCGGCGCTGAAAGGCGCCGGCTCCATTGAAGCGCCATAACCTTCCATCTTGAAGAGCCCCTAGACGGTATAGTTTCCGGCGCTGAAAGGCGCCGGCTCCATTGAAGCTCCGTATGCGCTATGTCCGCCAACACCCACTCCAGAGTTTCCGGCGCTGAAAGGCGCCGGCTCCATTGAAGCTCCGTATGCGCTATGTCCGCCAACACCCACTCCAGAGTTTCCGGCGCTGAAAGGCGCCGGCTCCATTGAAGCCCAGCGCCGGCGCATCCCAGCTTCCCAGCGCCGGCGTTTCCGGCGCTGAAAGGCGCCGGCTCCATTGAAGCTGCGCGAACCAACGAGGCATATCTGTTGTTCTCCATGTTTCCGGCGCTGAAAGGCGCCGGCTCCATTGAAGCGGAGGCAATTTTCAGATTGCTGGGAAGCTGGGATGCGTTTCCGGCGCTGAAAGGCGCCGGCTCCATTGAAGCCTCGAACAGTCCGAGCCTATGTATTGCCTAGTAAGGCGTTTCCGGCGCTGAAAGGCGCCGGCTCCATTGAAGCTCTAGCGAGGAGGACAGAGCCGTAACGGTCTGCGTCCCAGTTTCCGGCGCTGAAAGGCGCCGGCTCCATTGAAGCACGGGCGCGCTGGTGTCGGGGATAGTATCCCCGCAGGTTTCCGGCGCTGAAAGGCGCCGGCTCCATTGAAGCCCTGCGCGCACAGGAAGGCAGGAAATCGCAGTTTCGGGTTTCCGGCGCTGAAAGGCGCCGGCTCCATTGAAGCGTTGTACAGCCGCGGCCGTCTGTGCGCGCGGTGTGGCGTTTCCGGCGCTGAAAGGCGCCGGCTCCATTGAAGCTTGGGGACGTCCCAGCTGTTGGCGTTCGTTCCCTCGAGTTTCCGGCGCTGAAAGGCGCCGGCTCCATTGAAGCGTAGATACTGTCTGCGACGGGCGCGCCGGCGCGCCCAGTTTCCGGCGCTGAAAGGCGCCGGCTCCATTGAAGCGCGCGCGAACATCGGCAAGTATCCGATGTTCTCTCTGTGTTTCCGGCGCTGAAAGGCGCCGGCTCCATTGAAGCGGATAGCTTGTCATATCAGCGGTTTGGGTAAATGGGGTTTCCGGCGCTGAAAGGCGCCGGCTCCATTGAAGCAGGACGAGCCGGTCGATGGCTTCTTCGGCGGCGCGGCGGGTTTCCGGCGCTGAAAGGCGCCGGCTCCATTGAAGCAGGTCCAACAAGCAGACACCTGCACGTTCCGCTTCCGCGTTTCCGGCGCTGAAAGGCGCCGGCTCCATTGAAGCCAACCCGGGCATCATGGGATTCATCTCCAGCTTCTCGTTTCCGGCGCTGAAAGGCGCCGGCTCCATTGAAGCGAGGTAATACAGAACACATCGCCGCCGCCTTCCATGGTTTCCGGCGCTGAAAGGCGCCGGCTCCATTGAAGCACTCAAACCTTACGGCGAGTTACGCATACTCGACTAGTTTCCGGCGCTGAAAGGCGCCGGCTCCATTGAAGCTGTAGGTCTGGTAGCGGATGAACACGTCCAGCCCCGTTTCCGGCGCTGAAAGGCGCCGGCTCCATTGAAGCGATACCCAACGCAAAAGCCTCTGAAACTCTACGAACGGGTTTCCGGCGCTGAAAGGCGCCGGCTCCATTGAAGCCATCCCAGCTTCCTGCGTCCAGCGTCCAGCGCCGGGTTTCCGGCGCTGAAAGGCGCCGGCTCCATTGAAGCCGGACGCTGAATCCGCGCTCAACGCGGCAGGCGGATGTTTCCGGCGCTGAAAGGCGCCGGCTCCATTGAAGCGACAGGATATACGCGGACAGCGAGTATCACCGAGAGGTTTCCGGCGCTGAAAGGCGCCGGCTCCATTGAAGCCTGTTGATTCTTCGGTAGTGGCTGCTTCGTCAGGCATGTTTCCGGCGCTGAAAGGCGCCGGCTCCATTGAAGCAAGTCGGGAATCCACCAGCAACGGAGATCGAGCCAGGTTTCCGGCGCTGAAAGGCGCCGGCTCCATTGAAGCCGGATCACTCCGCCGCTCTCCGCTGTCCATCCGCCAGTTTCCGGCGCTGAAAGGCGCCGGCTCCATTGAAGCGCCGAGCTTCGCCGCCTCCGCCGCGATCGGCGGGGCCTCGTTTCCGGCGCTGAAAGGCGCCGGCTCCATTGAAGCATTACTGGCACCGGGGGAGTTATCGCTACCTGCGCCGGGTTTCCGGCGCTGAAAGGCGCCGGCTCCATTGAAGCACGACCGTCTGACTGATACGGAAAAGCGCGTGCTTCGCGTTTCCGGCGCTGAAAGGCGCCGGCTCCATTGAAGCCAGGGCGGATACGGGAAGAGATGATCGAGAGCATACGCGTTTCCGGCGCTGAAAGGCGCCGGCTCCATTGAAGCTGAACGCCTTCAGCGTAGTTTGACAGATGCCTGCACGTTTCCGGCGCTGAAAGGCGCCGGCTCCATTGAAGCGATGGAGGCGTGCAGCTCTTCGTCTCGTGATTTTGCGTTTCCGGCGCTGAAAGGCGCCGGCTCCATTGAAGCCACGGCGCAGAGCATTCGAGTTGACGGGCTTCTACGCACCGTTTCCGGCGCTGAAAGGCGCCGGCTCCATTGAAGCGAACACACACCGGGAATCATATACACCGTCCCCATCGTTTCCGGCGCTGAAAGGCGCCGGCTCCATTGAAGCGGGTAGAACGGTGTGGAGTAATCCCGTTCTATCGACGTTTCCGGCGCTGAAAGGCGCCGGCTCCATTGAAGCCCGATGCGCTCGCACCGGTGAAGCTCATGGGCTGGTCGGTTTCCGGCGCTGAAAGGCGCCGGCTCCATTGAAGCACGGCTACCCTCCTTTCACCGAATAACCTGCTGACTTGTTTCCGGCGCTGAAAGGCGCCGGCTCCATTGAAGCTAGACGAACCCGCTATCGTGATGTTGTTGGTGGAATCGTTTCCGGCGCTGAAAGGCGCCGGCTCCATTGAAGCCCAACTATGCGCGAACTGGGATCCGCCGGGCGGGTTCGTTTCCGGCGCTGAAAGGCGCCGGCTCCATTGAAGCACGACCTGCGGACGACTCATAGCGGCATCTCCGCCTGGTTTCCGGCGCTGAAAGGCGCCGGCTCCATTGAAGCACGGAATTATCCGACTACGTGATCGCGTACAGGATGGGTTTCCGGCGCTGAAAGGCGCCGGCTCCATTGAAGCTGCTGGCGCCCCTGTGGATTGTTCGCCTATTCGCCCGGTTTCCGGCGCTGAAAGGCGCCGGCTCCATTGAAGCAACAACGCGCGCAAGCTCGTAGGCTCGGACTGGAACGTTTCCGGCGCTGAAAGGCGCCGGCTCCATTGAAGCCCTGATCATCCGCGTCACCATGATATCTTCCGGGCTGGTTTCCGGCGCTGAAAGGCGCCGGCTCCATTGAAGCCTCGCCGTCAGTCACGGATCACCTCACGTCGGATTCGTTTCCGGCGCTGAAAGGCGCCGGCTCCATTGAAGCTGGCCGCCGCTGCCGAAGGCAACCACGTAATCCGCCAGTTTCCGGCGCTGAAAGGCGCCGGCTCCATTGAAGCGATCCACACGTCGCCGAAGATCGGGATGGTCTTCCTGTTTCCGGCGCTGAAAGGCGCCGGCTCCATTGAAGCCAGCTGGTCTGGTCGAGGGCGCCCATAGGTTTGGCATGTTTCCGGCGCTGAAAGGCGCCGGCTCCATTGAAGCAGAGGTAATCTCAGCCGCATCGTCATCGTCATCATAGTTTCCGGCGCTGAAAGGCGCCGGCTCCATTGAAGCCAGGTGGGAGTTGCGGTGGTCATATTGTCCTCCTAGTTTCCGGCGCTGAAAGGCGCCGGCTCCATTGAAGCGAACGGGCTGAACGCGCCCTTCTCACTCTACACCTCGGTTTCCGGCGCTGAAAGGCGCCGGCTCCATTGAAGCGTATGCCGCACGTAGCCCGACTTCTCAGTCCAGTTCGGTTTCCGGCGCTGAAAGGCGCCGGCTCCATTGAAGCGAACACCGGTTTGTACGATGTCCCCTCCCTTCCGCTCGTTTCCGGCGCTGAAAGGCGCCGGCTCCATTGAAGCAGAGCCTTGTTGAACTTGAAGCTCACATTGTCTGACAGTTTCCGGCGCTGAAAGGCGCCGGCTCCATTGAAGCATCGGCTGGCTGTCACTCGAAACCAGCGGCGCGGCGCGTTTCCGGCGCTGAAAGGCGCCGGCTCCATTGAAGCCCGCTCCCATCTACTGAACAGTGGCAGGATCTCGAGGTTTCCGGCGCTGAAAGGCGCCGGCTCCATTGAAGCCCTATTACGCTTGCGCCCTCAACTGTCAATCTCGGGTTTCCGGCGCTGAAAGGCGCCGGCTCCATTGAAGCCCAGAGGGCGGCATACCCAATCATCCATGCCCTGCCAGTTTCCGGCGCTGAAAGGCGCCGGCTCCATTGAAGCCGGAATCTCGAACATCAAGCGGTCATAGCTGGACTGGGTTTCCGGCGCTGAAAGGCGCCGGCTCCATTGAAGCGCAATTGACCGAGAACGAGAACGCGCTGAATACTACGGTTTCCGGCGCTGAAAGGCGCCGGCTCCATTGAAGCCAGAGGGCGCGATACCCAACCATCCCTTGCCCTCTGGTTTCCGGCGCTGAAAGGCGCCGGCTCCATTGAAGCTGAAGCTCGTCGCTTGAATCTTCGCATAGGCCTTGAGTTTCCGGCGCTGAAAGGCGCCGGCTCCATTGAAGCATCTCACACCATGCCAGATATGCAACGACAACGGCAGGTTTCCGGCGCTGAAAGGCGCCGGCTCCATTGAAGCTTGTCGATTCAGCCACACCGACACCGAGGGAGTTTCAAGTTTCCGGCGCTGAAAGGCGCCGGCTCCATTGAAGCCACGTTGCTTCCGGAGAGAAAGCCACACCGCTGTCACAAGTTTCCGGCGCTGAAAGGCGCCGGCTCCATTGAAGCAGCCAGAGCGTCCGATACTGTGGTACGCTGAGCGTAGTTTCCGGCGCTGAAAGGCGCCGGCTCCATTGAAGCTCGCAGAGCGGCGGCGAGGCTGACGGATTCTACGTCTGTTTCCGGCGCTGAAAGGCGCCGGCTCCATTGAAGCTGCGGAGGTTCGGGCGGTTGTGATGGGTGGGGTAGGGTTTCCGGCGCTGAAAGGCGCCGGCTCCATTGAAGCATTTTCGTCACAGCGGCATATTTCGCCGCCGTGACCGTTTCCGGCGCTGAAAGGCGCCGGCTCCATTGAAGCATTTTCGTCACAGCGGCATATTTCGCCGCCGTGACCGTTTCCGGCGCTGAAAGGCGCCGGCTCCATTGAAGCCCTTGAGGTTCAGCCGCTCAAGAAGGCGAGCCGGTGGTTTCCGGCGCTGAAAGGCGCCGGCTCCATTGAAGCGAGCAGGGAGCGGTCGAGCAGGGCTGCGGGTCTGCGGTTTCCGGCGCTGAAAGGCGCCGGCTCCATTGAAGCGAGTGGGTGCATGGTGTATCTTCTCCTCTCATGCTTGTTTCCGGCGCTGAAAGGCGCCGGCTCCATTGAAGCAGCGATGTATTGGGCGATGAGCCGGAGATAGGCCGGGTTTCCGGCGCTGAAAGGCGCCGGCTCCATTGAAGCATCTTCGAAGGCCCCGAGTGGGACGAGGACACCTACAGGTTTCCGGCGCTGAAAGGCGCCGGCTCCATTGAAGCCGTTTCCGGCGCGCTCATGGGCAATCGGTCTAGGGCGTTTCCGGCGCTGAAAGGCGCCGGCTCCATTGAAGCGGATTTCGCTTTGGGGGCGCTCTCACAGCCCCCGTTGTTTCCGGCGCTGAAAGGCGCCGGCTCCATTGAAGCCTCGACAATCGCCGCCTGTGTCTCCTGGGCTTCACGGTTTCCGGCGCTGAAAGGCGCCGGCTCCATTGAAGCTCGTCACTCGGCATCGACATCGAGATCGACATTGAGGTTTCCGGCGCTGAAAGGCGCCGGCTCCATTGAAGCGACGAACGAACGGCGAGGGCTATGTCCGACCACCAAGTTTCCGGCGCTGAAAGGCGCCGGCTCCATTGAAGCTCGATCATCGAGACCGACCCAGACTACGACTAGCACGTTTCCGGCGCTGAAAGGCGCCGGCTCCATTGAAGCCCACGATGCGGAGGTACTGGCGGCGTTCCCCGAACACGTTTCCGGCGCTGAAAGGCGCCGGCTCCATTGAAGCGGGCATTTTACCGCAATCAAGAATCCGATTAGGATTGTTTCCGGCGCTGAAAGGCGCCGGCTCCATTGAAGCCTGTGGGCGACCGAGCGCGAGGGAAGCGGCAGCAGGTTTCCGGCGCTGAAAGGCGCCGGCTCCATTGAAGCCGTCAATCATCGAAGGGGAATTGAGAACGGGAAATCTGTTTCCGGCGCTGAAAGGCGCCGGCTCCATTGAAGCGAACCAGCGAAGCCCAGCTTCAGCGGGGATACCGGGTTTCCGGCGCTGAAAGGCGCCGGCTCCATTGAAGCGGGTTCCACGAGGGCACCGGCTCGACCAACGTGGGCTGTTTCCGGCGCTGAAAGGCGCCGGCTCCATTGAAGCTCTATCCCGTCGTCCCCACCACCGCACGCTCCGAGCAGGTTTCCGGCGCTGAAAGGCGCCGGCTCCATTGAAGCCACGAACAGATGAACGTCGGCGCGAATCTCTTCGCGTTTCCGGCGCTGAAAGGCGCCGGCTCCATTGAAGCCGATGCGACGGCGGCTTTACTTACCCCCCCTCCCGGTTTCCGGCGCTGAAAGGCGCCGGCTCCATTGAAGCTGGAGAGCGCCAGGCCGTTCGCAACGTGGATCACGTGTTTCCGGCGCTGAAAGGCGCCGGCTCCATTGAAGCAACGCTCGGATGAACACTCCATGCCGCCGCCGGCGCGGGTTTCCGGCGCTGAAAGGCGCCGGCTCCATTGAAGCGCGCCCTCTACCTCACATCCAAACACTACTGCGCATCGTTTCCGGCGCTGAAAGGCGCCGGCTCCATTGAAGCGGGTAGGGGCTGTGGGTCGAGCAGGCCGGCCTGATGGTTTCCGGCGCTGAAAGGCGCCGGCTCCATTGAAGCGCGGACATCACCGCGTTCTATGCCGCGCCCTACACCATGTTTCCGGCGCTGAAAGGCGCCGGCTCCATTGAAGCGTCTTCTGCTCGGTGATACTCCTGAGACTGCCGCCTGTTTCCGGCGCTGAAAGGCGCCGGCTCCATTGAAGCTACGAAGGCGTGGCACGAGACCTCAACGAGGACACGAGTTTCCGGCGCTGAAAGGCGCCGGCTCCATTGAAGCTACGAAGGCGTGGCACGAGACCTCAACGAGGACACGAGTTTCCGGCGCTGAAAGGCGCCGGCTCCATTGAAGCTACGAAGGCGTGGCACGAGACCTCAACGAGGACACGAGTTTCCGGCGCTGAAAGGCGCCGGCTCCATTGAAGCTACGAAGGCGTGGCACGAGACCTCAACGAGGACACGAGTTTCCGGCGCTGAAAGGCGCCGGCTCCATTGAAGCTACGAAGGCGTGGCACGAGACCTCAACGAGGACACGAGTTTCCGGCGCTGAAAGGCGCCGGCTCCATTGAAGCTACGAAGGCGTGGCACGAGACCTCAACGAGGACACGAGTTTCCGGCGCTGAAAGGCGCCGGCTCCATTGAAGCTACGAAGGCGTGGCACGAGACCTCAACGAGGACACGAGTTTCCGGCGCTGAAAGGCGCCGGCTCCATTGAAGCGGAGATGAGGTCGCAGACGTTCATCTGCCAATCTTGTTTCCGGCGCTGAAAGGCGCCGGCTCCATTGAAGCGACCAAGCTCTCAGCTGTTCTATCGTGAACTCCTTGTTTCCGGCGCTGAAAGGCGCCGGCTCCATTGAAGCCGGGCGGCTGGTCTCAGATCGCCATCAGCGCGCGCCACGTTTCCGGCGCTGAAAGGCGCCGGCTCCATTGAAGCGCAGGGTAGGGGATGAAGTAGGTGGCTAGTTGTCGCAGTTTCCGAGGGCGAAAGTCCTCGGCTCCATTGAAGCTCAACTGTCAAGCGCGTTCGCGCTGTATTTATTTAGGTTTCCGAGGGCGAAAGTCCTCGGCTCCATTGAAGCTAGGCCGACTCCGTATCGGTTAGGTCAGCCATACGCTCGTTTCCGAGGGCGAAAGTCCTCGGCTCCATTGAAGCGTGCTGAAGATGTACGTCACCATGTATTCGTCGGTCTCGTTTCCGAGGGCGAAAGTCCTCGGCTCCATTGAAGCGTATGAATGATCTACCGATGAGGGGCGGAAAGGTGCGGTTTCCGAGGGCGAAAGTCCTCGGCCCCATTGAAGCTACTACGCCCTCGCGACCGCGAAAGTCCTCATCCGAAGTTTCCGAGGGCGAAAGTCCTCGGCCCCATTGAAGCGCCCTTGAGGAACACGGGAATGTCTATGTAGGGTTTCGTCGTTTCCGGTGGCGAAAGTCACCGGACCCATTGAAGCCCGAACCCTCTCAGCCAGTTGCCTAATGTAGTTACAGGTTTCCGGTGGCGAAAGTCACCGGACCCATTGAAGCGGGCATACCCACGACACCATCTCGATCCCCTGCGCCGGTTTCCGGCGCTGAAAGGCGCCGGCCCCATTGAAGCCGTTCGGAGGAATATCAGACAGTTCGATGGGGAGGCGGCACGGCGCGGCGGGCGGTGGTCGAGAGCTTGTGGATATGGAGCGCAGGGTACGCGGCGATCCGAAAGCTCGGACGGCTGGCGCTGAACTCGTCTCATAAGTGACGCGCCAAGGCGGGACATAGGCAGAAGCAAGATCGGATACAAAACGGCAGCCGGGAGCGACAGGGACTCGTGTCCTCCACCGTCTCTTCTCCCGCAGCAAATCGAATACAAGGCGGCTGGAGGTACAAGAGCCGGGAGGGGATGATGGACGGGCTGGGGTTCACACAGTGGGTGTGGTGGTCAGGACGGTCTCCCGCCGCGACGGGGCGAGTCGGTTGAGACCCGATCCTCGAAATCCCCGGCGAGACCTCGCAGTTCGGACTCCGCTCTAAATCTCCACACCGCGCGCGGGAGGGTTACGACTCTTCCGCCTCTTGACAATGGGCGCACAGAACTGAGTGTCTGGGGATCAGCGAGGGTAGCCCAAAACCGCTGAGAGAGCCGAACAAGCTATCTCCTCCAATCGGTGAGGGTAGCCCGAAACCGCCCGGCTGACGTCTCCTGACAGTAGGCGTCCAGAGTTAAATGTCTGGGGATTCCTCAAAAGAAGTGGGGATTTCAAGTCCCCTCTGTAGCAGACATCCGAGTTCGTCTATACTTGGTTCTGGTTCATCCATCCGCTTCACATGGCTCAGGTGGCAGGCAGCCGCGACATCCGCGTTCGTCTATACGCCAGATAACCCACCAACAGCGCGAACACGAACACGCTGACGGCTATGATCAACGGCTCGAAGCTGACCTCGATGAAGTCTTGGCTCTGGTTCGTACATCCGATTACCACAACTCAGGTGGCAGACGTCCGCGTTCGTCTATACGCCAGATAACCCGCCAACAGCGCGAATACGACCACGCCGACGCCGACGGCTATGGTCAGCAGCTCGAAAGTTGACCTCGATGAAGTCTTGGCTCTGGCTCGTACATTCGATTACCACAACTCAGGTGGCAGATATCCGCGACGTCTGCGTTCGTCTATATACCAGATAACCCACCAACAGCGCGATCACGACCACGCCGGCGGCTATGGTCAACAGCTCGAAGTTGCCCTCGATGAAGTCTCGGATCGACTCGCCGAAGATGTAGATGAGAACGCCGATGGTGACGAATCGCGCGCCTCTGCCTGCAAGCGAGGCTAGAAGGAACGTCCTGAGCGGCAGATTCAGGATTCCCGCCAAGATGGTGAATACCTTATACGGAATGGGGGTGAACGCTGCCACCAGTATCGCCCAAGCGCCGTACTTGGCGAACAAGGCCTCGGCGCGGTCGACCTTTTCGCTCGACACGAGTCTGTACAGCAACGGTCTTCCAACACGCCTGCCCAGAGCATGGCCCACGTATGCGCCGCACACCGAGGCGACTGTCACCAACGCCGCCACCCATATCGCCAGCCCCGGGTTGGCGATTCCCACCGCCATCAGCAACGGGTCCGGGGGTATGGGGAACACCACCGACTCGCTGAAGGCGACCAGCGCCAGCAACGCTACTGCCCAATCGCTGTCGGCGAGCGCCAGCGTCCACTCGGTCAGATCGTGAAGAAGCTCTCGCAGCTCGCTCATGCAAGGCCGGCCAGTGTCAGCACGCGACGGACGTTGTCAGGGCCGGGCGCTCGCTCTCCGGATTCGACCTCCCTCACCACCTGCACGATGGCGGCGTTGACCGGCGTCGGAACGCCGACTCTGCGCCCCTCGTCCACGATGTATCCGTTCATAAACTCGATCTCCGTGCGCCGTCCCTTCTCCACGTCCTGGCCCATGGACGACTTCCAATCCGCGCCGCCTCCGCTGGGCTGGAACTTCGCGTCCAGATCCTCGTACACCTCGCCGTCATCGGCGCGCGCGTATGTCTCGGCGGAGACGCCTCGGATCGGCTCGACCTCGTAGCTCTGCGCCAGCGCCACCTGACAGGACTCTTTGCATATCTCGATCTGGACGCGCCGAGCCTCGGGCATTGAAGCCACGCCCTCGGAGCCGAGGCCGGTCATCGCGCCAACCGGGTTGCCGGAGGAGTTGGTCGTCAGCTTCGACCAGCGCTCGCCCCACAGGTTGGAGGTGGCTTTGGCGTCGTCCACGCACATCAGGATGTCCGCCAGCTCCTCCACTCTGGGGGTGATGCGTCCGTGCAGCTCGCCCACGCGGAACACCACGTGGCCGCGTCCGCGACCCGGAGCGCCGCCGCGCGTGACGTGTCCCGGCTGCCACAGCGCAACCGTTATGCTGGACATGATGCAGCCCACGGCGCGCTCGTAGCCCACGATGGACGCCACGAGGCGGTCGTTCATGCAGTTCTGGGACGATACGATCACGCCGTCGGCGCGGACGAGCCTCTTCAGGAAGTGCGCCGCCCACTCGGTATCGTAGCTCTTCATCGCCAGGAAGCCGATGTCGAATCCGCCCGTCAGCTGCATGGCGTCCGAAAGGTGGTGGGCGCTGACGGGGATGGTGAAGTCGTCCTGCGTGCCGGACGCGCGCAGTCCGTCGGCGCGCATCTTCTCCACATGCTCGCCCCACATGTCCACAAGGGTCACGTCATAGCCCTCTCTGGTCATGTACGCGCCCAAGTAACTCCCCGCCGCTCCCGCGCCCATGATCACGATACGCTTGTCAGTCATCTGAATTCTCCTAGTGGAACCGCTCCGCCGCCCTTCGGCCTCACTTCATCGCGGCAGGGCGCAGAATGAATTTAACACAGATCAAAAGAAGGATGCGCGCTGCGCGAAGGCAGTCTGGGGCTGCGCTCAGCCGAACGCGGCGCGCGCTTCTGCCAGCAACCATATCTTACCCTGCGAAGATGGGCGCTTCCGAGAGACGCGCGCTTGACATCGCTCAGGGCGGATTATAGCGTTGGATGCGGGTTCGAGAATCAGCTTCCGAGGAGGGTCGATCATGTCCAGTCTTTCAGTCATTCCCCCGGCGGGCAGGTCCGCGGCGGTGGGCGTCAACGGGATGGCGGCTTCGGCCCATCCGCTGGCGTCGCTGGCGGGGGTACGAATGATGATGGACGGTGGCAACGCCTTCGACGCCGCCGTCGCCGTCGCCTCCACGCTGAACGTGTGCGAGCCGTTCATGTCCGGCGCGGCCGGGGTGGGCGTGGCGCTCGCGTACGTGGCGGCAGAGGACAGGGTGCGCGCGCTGAACTTCTCGGGGCGGATGCCGCAAGCCGCCGACCCGGAGGAGTACGCGGAAGGGGACAAGGACGTGGGCATACGCTCTGCGCTCGTGCCGGGCAACGCAGCCGGCTGGCTCACCCTGCACGAGACATACGGCAGGCTGGAGCGCGAGCGGCTGTTCGAGCCTGCCATAGATTACGCCGAGAACGGCACGGCGATCACCCACTTCAACGCCAAGTCGATAGGCAGATCCGTCCCGAGGCTGTCGATGTTCCCGTCCGCGGGCATATTCGTCAAGAACGGCAGGGGGCCCAGGCCGGGCGAGCGTGTGAAGCAGCCGCAGCTGGCGCAGTCGCTGAGGGCGCTTGCCAAAGGCGGCAAGGACGAGTTCTACCGGGGCGCGCTGGCCAACAGGCTCGTAGAGGGTGCGCGCGCGCTTGGCGGCCAGATCACCGAAGAAGACTTCGCCACCTACGATGCGGAATGGAGCGAGCCGATAGGCATAGGCTACCGGGGATACGAGATATTCTCCGTGCCGCCCAACTCGACGGGATTCCAGCTGCTGGAGACGCTCAAGATGATGGAGGGGTTCGAGGGCGCGGATCTGATCTTCCAGCACCCTGAAACGCTCCACCTGTATATCGAGTGCGTCAAGCTGGCGGTGGCAGACCGCATAAAGTGGGGCGGCGATCCCGCATACGTGAAGGCGCCCGTGGGCGCGCTGCTCTCGGACGGGTACGCCGCGCAGCAGCGCGCGCGCATAGACCGCGACCGCGCCGCCACAGTGTCCGGCGAGCAGTTCAGCAGGCTCGTCCCGTCCGGCTCGATCAAGGCGGGCAGTCCGGACGCCTTCGATGGGGGCATGACCACGCACTTCGCAGTGGCGGACAGGGATGGAAACGTGGTGTCCGTAACGCAGACGCTCGGCGGCGGCTTCGGCTCGGCGGTCGCGCCGGGGGACACGGGGCTGTTCCTGAACAACATGGCGCACTGGTTCGATCTGGAAGAGGGCGCGCCCAACCGTCTCGAAGGCGGCAAGCGAGTCGACTTCTGCGTCGCGCCCACGCAGACGTTCAGGGACGGCAGCTTCCACGTCAGCCTAGGCACGCCCGGAAGCTGGGGAATACTGCAAACCACGCCGCAGTTCGTGATGAACGTCCTCGACTTCGGCATGAACGTTCAGGAGGCGATAGAAGCGCCGCGCCTGCGCGTGTTCGAGGAGCGGCGGGTGGTGATGGAGGAGCGCTTCCCCGCGCCCGTCCGCGCCGCGCTCGCCGAGAAAGGACACGACATAGAGCTGGCAGAGCCGTTCTCGACGACTGTCGGAGGCGCGCAGGGCATACTCATAGATCAAGAATCGGGCACCTTCCAGGGAGGCGCAGACCCTCGACGGGACGGCGCGGCGATTGGGTATTAGGCGGCGGCGACATTCGGGCTGTGCTACAATCCGCAGGCGATTGGGCCGCGGGCGATTGGGCGATCTTCGGCTGAGCCGTCCGAAGCTCCACACCCACACAGGGGCGAGAGGGCGATCATGGAAGCGGGTCAGTGAATAGGGTCGACCGTCTCACTGGCAGCGCTTCCGAGCGCAATCTTCGGAGTGGGGGAGCGGGGGAGTGGCATCGCGCTCATTCAGAAGATGGGCAGCCATGCTGCGGCTCGAAGCCAAGCGTGAGAGCGGCGATAGAAGGCTGGAGTCCGAAATCGAGGATATCAGAGAGAGCATAGGCTCCCGGCTCGACGGCGTGGAGCGAACCCAATCCGGGCAGGAAGGCGTCATCAGCGTCCTCGTTCAGCGGCGTGGGGCGGGAGCGCGACGGGTGGAGAGGTTCCCAAAGACTGAAGGCAGTTAATCTCGCCAGCCCCCGCGTGTTCTACGGCTGGTGGATAGTCGTCGCCGGCGGCATCGCCATGTCGATAGCGTCTGGCATCAACTTCCACGGCTTCGGCAACTTCATCATCCCGCTCGGAGACGAGTTCGGCTGGAGCCGAACGACCATCTCCATAGTCTTCAGCGTGGCGCGGCTGGAGTCCGGGCTGATCGGGCCGGCGGAGGGCTGGGCGGTGGATCGGGTCGGTCCGCGCAGGCTGATCGCGGTGGGCATCCCGCTGATGGGTCTGGGCTACATCGCCATGAGCCGCATAGATGGCCTGCTCGCGTTCTTCTTCGTCTACGTGTTTATGATCGCGCTCGGCAACAGCTTGGGCATGAGTACGCCGATCACCGCCGCCGTCGCCAACTGGTTCAGCCGCAGGCGCGGCCTCGCCTTCGGCATAATGTGGTCTGGCGTGGGATTCGGCGGCCTGTTCGTGCCTGCGCTCGGATGGCTGGTGGAGACATACGGCTGGCGTCCGGCGGCGGTGGCGGTTGGCGTGTTCATCGTGGCGCTCGGTCTGCCGGTCGCGGCGGTCATGCGCCACCGCCCGGAGCAGTACGGCTACTACCCGGACGGGCGCGCGCCGACGGCGAGCGCGGGATCGGGACGCGCCAGACCGCCGATCATGCCGGACTTCTCGGACGACTTCACGGCGCGCGAGGCGCTGAGGACTTCGAGCTTCTGGTTCCTCACCATGTCCATCATGGTCAGGTCTCTGGTGAGCGGCGGGATAGGGCTGCATCTGGTGCCGTTCTTCGTTGGGCTTGGGGCGTCCCCTGTGGGCGCGGCTGCGCTGGCGGGGTCGGTGGGGGTGATGAGCATTCCGGGGCGCTTCGGGCTGAGCGCGCTCGGCGACTTCGTGAACAAGCGCTACGTCATGGTCGTGTCGCTGCTGGTGATGGCAGTCTCGATAGTGTTCATGGCGCGCGCGCCGAGCGTGAGCGCGGTCATCCCGGTACTGGTGGCGTTCGCGGCATCGCAGGGCGGGACATCGGTCATACCGCAGTCGCTGATAGCCGACTACTTCGGGCGGCGCTCGTATGCCACTATACAAGGGTTCAGATCGAGCGTTCAGATGGGCGGGATAATAGCGGGTCCGATCATAAGCGGCTACGCCTACGACACTACGGGCAGCTACACCTACGCATTCTTCGCATTTTCCGCCGCCGCGCTGGTGTCCATGGCGCTGGTCTTCATGGCGAAAGCGCCGGTGAGGCGGGAGGCAGTGATCGGCGGTCGACAGAGCGATGGCTGACTGGGGCGGACGACTCTACATTTCCCACTGTCAGCCCTGCGCTGTTACCATGACAGTCGAATCGAGCGGATGGGCGGCATCCTCGCGCCGCCATTCCCACTGTCAGCCCTGCGCTGTTACCATGACAGTTGAACCAACATGTGAATCGGAGTTCGTACATTGACATACTCGGCTATCATCGTGGGAGCGGGACACAACGGACTGGTTACGGCGAACTATCTCGCCAGGGCCGGCGCGAGGGTGCTGGCGCTGGAGCGTCGCGACTTTGTGGGCGGGGCATGTATTACGGAGGAGCTGTTCCCCGATTTCCGCGTCTCCTCGTGTTCCTATATATGCCACATGCTCCAATCGAAGGTAATCGAAGATCTGGAGCTTCGGAAGCACGGCCTCCACATCCACCCGGTCGATCCGTACCGCTTCCAGCCATTTCCGAGCGGCGAGTACATGCTGCGCTGGCACGACGAAGCCAACAACGCAGAGGAGATCGCGCGGCTCGCCCCCGAGGACCTGGACGGCTACCACCGCTATCAGGACTTCATGGCGCGCGCGGCCGGCATCCTGCACCGCTACTTCCTAGAGGATCCCCCGACTCTGGCGCAGGTGACGGAGGACGTTCGCGGAACCTCGAACGAAGCGGTGTGGGAGAGGATGCTCACCGGAAACATGCGCGACCTCGTGGAGGAGCATTTTCAGTCTGCGGAAGCCCGCGCGGTGTTCATAGACGCCCAAGACGCAGGCGACCCGCGCGCGCCCGGCTCCATCATGTCCGTTGCATACACGGACACCGACCTGTTCACCGAGCCGCGCGACATGGGCATCCCAAGCGGCGGCATGGGCGGCATCACGCAGGCAATGGCTCGCGCCGCCGAGTCGCTGGGCGTAGAGATACGCACGAACTCGCCCGTGGACAGGATAGTCGTCCGCGACGGCCGCGCCGTCGGCGTCCGGCTCGCTGACGGAGAGATCGTAGAGGCGGACGTAGTTCTATCCAACGCCGATCCCAAGCGCACGTTCCTGTCTCTCGTGGACGAGAAGCAGCTTGCGCCCGATCTGGCGCGCGGAGTCCGCAGGCTCAAGACAGACGTATCGTACCTGAAGTTCCACGCCGCGCTGGACGAGCTGCCAGACTTCAGCGGCTATCTGGGCGCGCGCTACGACGAAAACCTCCTCGTGCAGGTGCGCATCTGCCCATCCGTCGAATACTTCCAGCAGAGCGCGGACGAGGCGCGCGCGGGTCTGCCCTCGTCCTCCCCCGTAATGCACATCCAGATACCCTCTGTCTTGGACAAGTCGCTCACGCCCGAGGGAAAGCACGTAATGTCCATCTGGGCGCTGTACGCTCCGGTAAAGCCGCGCGTGGGCGCGTGGGACGATCTGCGCGAGCAGACCGGCGAGCGGATGATAGACACGATAGAGGAGTACGCGCCCGGATTCCGAAAGTCGGTGCGCGACTGGGAGCTGTTCACGCCGCAGGATCTGGAGGAGCGCGTGGGTCTGACGGACGGCAACATCCGCCATCTCGACATCACCTCAGCGCAGATGTTCGCCAACAGGCCCAGTATGCTCATGTCCGGCTACCGAACTCCGGTCGATGGGCTGTACCTGTGCGGGGCTGGAACCCACCCCGGCGGCGAAGTCACCGGCGCGCCGGGACACAACGCCGCCCATGCAGTGCTGCGCGACTGGGAGCTGGCGTAGCGAGGGACAGTTCCCCAAAGCCTCGCATCGGGGCCGTCACGCGGAGCGTGTCGATGTGGCGCGAGTGTCGATAGCCTTCGCTGCGTTGCCGTCTCCTCCGCGCTTCAATACAATGACTCTGCACCCGGAACGAGTTCATCAGGAGGCCCGCTACCATGACCGAGCAGGAGTACCGAAAGCCGATTCCGCACCCTTCGCCGGAGACCGAGTTCTTCTGGCGCAAGGCGGGGCAGCACGAGCTGTGGATACAGCGGTGTATAGACTGCGGCGAGCCTTTCTTCTACCCCAGACTGCACTGCCCGGATCCCGGCTGCATGTCGGACAGGATCGAGTGGTTCCGCGCGTCGGGTCGGGGGACGCTCTACACCTACATGATCAATCACCGCCCCGCGCCCGGATTCGAAGCGGACGCACCCTACGCGATTGCAGTCATCCAGCTGGAGGAAGGGCCCAGGATGATGGGAAACATCGTAGGCATCGAAAACACGCCGGAGAACCTCGCGCTGGACATGCCGCTGAAAGTCACCTTCACGGACGCGACCGACGACATCGCCATCCCCAACTGGGAGCCTGCCTAGCGGCCAGCCCCGTTCCATTCCGCGCCGAACGGCATCCCGTTCACGGCGAGGGAAGATCGCTCAAGGAGCTTTACGAAAATGTCACTGCGCTACAAGACCGCCATCGTCGGAGCGGCCGAGACCAGCCAGCTCGGCGTGATTCCCGACATGTCCGAGACCCAGCTTCACGTCGACGCCGCGATCAACGCCATGCGCGACGCCGGGATAGACGCAAGCCAGATAGACGGCATATCCGCCACCATGAATCCCGCCACGCTCGCGCACTACCTCGGCATCGTTCCGGACTGGGTGGACAACACATCCGTAGGCGGCACGTCCTTCCTGATCCACATGCGCCACGCCGCCGCCGCCATAGCGTCCGGACTCGCAACGACGGTGCTGTGCTGCATGGGTCAGAGCGGTCGTTCGAGGGTCGGGGTGAGCGCGCCGCGCATCGGAACGGCAGCGGGACCTTCAGGACCGAGCTACGACGTATCCTACCCGGGCCAGTTCGAGTCTATCTACGGGCCGCTCGGACCAACCACGCTGTTCGGAATGGGCGTGCTGAGGTACATGAAGGAGACGGGTACGACCATCGAGCAGCTCGCATCGGTCGCGGTTGCGCAGCGCAGATGGTCCAGCAAGGTGCCGCGCGCCATGTTCCGCCAGCTCGTCACCGTCGAAGAGGTGCTGGCCAGCCGCATGATCTGCTACCCGTATCGCCTGTTCATGTGCTGCCCCGTCACGGACGGCGGCGGCGCGTTCATCCTCACCAGCGCCGAGCGCGTTGACGACTACCCGACCAAGCCGGTCTATATACTCGGCAGCGGCGAGGCTGTGGAGACGCCTGTAGTCAGCCAGATGTACGACATGACCAGCTCAGCCGCGTTCAAGGCTTCCAGCTCGAAGGCGTTCGCCGAAGCCGGAGTCACTCATGCGGACATAGATCACGTCCAGATATACGATGCCTTCGTCCACCTGCCGATATACGGGCTGGAAGATCTCGGCTTCGTAGGGCGCGGCGAGGCAGGGGCGTTCATCGAGGAGGGCAATACGTCACCGGGCGGCAGGCTGCCGCTGAACACCAACGGCGGCGGCCTGTCCTACACGCACACCGGCATGTACGGCATGTTCGCCATGCAGGAGTCCGTGCGACAGGTGAGAGGCGAAGCCGCCCATCAGGTCGAGGGCGTCAGGACGTCCTTCTGCCAAGGGGTGGGCGGCATGTTCATGGCGGCGGGAAGCCTGATATTCACGAACGAGGCGCCGCACGGGTAGAGCGCTCGACGTATTCACCGTCCCGCTACAGGGGCAGCCAACCCCCAGACTTAGGAAATCCCAGTTGACCGATATACTCTGCTACGAAGACAGCTATCTGAAGACCTTCGACGCCACCATAGCGGCGGTGGTCGGGCGCGGCGTCGTCCTCGACCGCACGGCGTTCTATCCCGGCGGCGGTGGGCAGCCGCCCGACTCGGGGACGCTGTCCGACGGCTCGGACGAATACACCGTCAAGCGCGTGCGCCGCGCCTCGGGCCAGTACGTCCACGAAATCGAGGGCGGGGAGCGCCCCGAAGTCGGCGCGTGCGTGCGAGGGTCTATAGACTGGGAGCGCCGCTACCAGCTCATGCGAACCCATACCGCGCTGCACATACTCTGCGGGGTGGTCTGGCGCGACTACGGCGCGCAGGTCACGGGCGGCAACATGGAGCCGCTCAGGGCGAGGATGGACTTCGAGCTGGAGAGCATGTCCGCAGACTTCGCCGAGCGCGTGGAAGAGCTGATCAACGCCGAGGTCGCCGCAGAGCGCGACGTGGTCGTGGGCATCCTGCCGCGTGAGGAGGCGTTCCGGATACCGGATCTCATCCGCACCAAGATCAATCTGCTTCCGCCGCAGATAAGCGAGGTGCGCACCATAGACATTCGCGGCCTCGACCTTCAGGCGGACGGCGGAACGCACGTAGCCAACACCCGCGAGGTCGGGCGGATACGAGTCACGGGCCACGAGTCGAAGGGCAGAATCAACAAGCGTCTCAGAATCGCCGTAGATCACTGACGCCGAGAGTGAGAGCGCAAACCCGCCAGAAGGCGGATACCTGCCCATCCATGCCAAACGCCGACTGGAATCAACGGAGAGATGCCATGAACAAAGTCCTGATCACCGGAGCCGCCGGATACATCGCAGACCAGCTTCTGCCCACTTTCAGAGAGCGATACGAGACGGTCTTGGTCGACGTGGTCGACACGAACCGGCGCGGCGAGAAGGTCGAAGGCGTGGTCATACAGGACCTGATAGACTCCGACCGCGACTCCTACGCGCACCTGTTCGATGGGGTGGACGGCGTGATCCACCTCGGCTACAAGCGGCGCTCGGGAGAAAACCCCCTCGACCACTTCTTCGACGAGAAGGAGAACGTCGAAATGGCGTACAACGTCTTTCGCTCCGCATACGATGCCGGAGCGTCTCGCGTAGTCATGGCAAGCTCCAACCACGCGGCGGACTGGTACGAGCATAACCTGATCCACGCGCGCAAGATGGAGTCGCTCGATCCCTACCGCATACCGCTTTCGGACAACTTCTACGGCTGGGCAAAAGCCACGTATGAGCATATGGGCTTTCTGTTCGCCTGCGGCGCGATGGGCTTCCAGACTGCGGGCGGCGGCCAGGATCATACGGGAGCGTCACAGGCGCGGCAGCGCAAGCTGGGCGTGGTCATGGTGCGAATCGGCGCGCCGCGAGACCTCGATCTAGCCACCTACGAGGGAGACCCCGCCAACTACAAGCGCGACCTCGGCGCATACATCAGCCCGCGAGACCTCACCCAGCTGTTCACGAAGGGACTGGAAGCGCCCAGCATCGAAAACGAACACGGCATACCGTGGCAGGTCGTCTACGGCATCAGCAACAACACGCGCGCCTTCTGGTCGCTCTCCAACGCGCGCGAGGTCTTGGGCTACGCGCCCGAAGACGACTCCGAAGTCAGGTACGCGGACGATATACGGGGGTTCATCTCAGGCCCCGGAGCCACGGGCGGCGTGGGGCGCGTGGGGCTGGACTGACCGCCTGCGGGTGGGCATCTGTGGGCTGGGACATTGCCCCGCAAGCCACAATTTTCAAGGAGCGCGTCTCATGCTCGATTTCGACCGGTTCACGTGGGTGAGCTTCGACTGCTACGGAACCCTGATCGACTGGGAGACGGGGATCTCGGACGCCGTCGCCGCTGCGCTGGCGTCCCACGACATCCATCTTTCGAGATCCGAGATTCTCGAACTCTTCGCCAAGGTCGAGCCTCAGATACAGGACGGCGGCCGATATCTCGAATACCGCCGCGTGCTGCGCCGCGTGATGGCGATGATCGGCGTGGAGCTGGGCTTCCAGTTCACAGAGTCGGACCTGACCTGTCTAGCCGACACGCTCCCGCTCTGGCCCATCTTCCCTGACACCCGCAGCTCGCTTCGGGCGATGAAGTCTCGCTTCGAGCTGGCGATCATATCCAACGTGGACGACGACCTGTTCGCGCAGACAGCGCAGGTTCTCGGCGTGGAGATGGACGCCGTAATCACGGCTCAGCAGGTGCGCAGCTACAAGCCGAGCCACCGAAACTTCGAGGCGGCGCTGGAGCGCATGGGAGTCGACAAGAGTCGGTGGCTGCACGTGGGCGAGAGCCTGTACCACGACATCGCGCCCGCCAACGAGCTGGGCATCTCGAACGTGTGGGTCAACAGGGGACACGACAGGGAAGGGGTGGGCGCGACACGCCCGACCGATGCGAAGCCGGACCTCGAGACGCCAGACCTCGCAGCTCTGGTCGACCTCATGGGGCTGAGCTGACGTCGGGAGCGTCCGGCGTCCCCTGAACCCACCGACCGACAAATGGCATCTAAACAACTGTAGTAACCGCACAGCGGCGGACAAGACCGATGAGAACTAGCGGAAAAACTCCAACGTCAACCATACTGTTTGCAATCGCAATGGCGCTGACAGCGATCGGAGTCGCGCTGATTTCGGCGCTGATCGTCGCCTGCGGCGCGCCCGAGCTGGATACGCCCGCGGCGTCGGAAGCGGCGGCTGCGCCTTCGGAGCCGACCGCCATAGCCTTCAGCGGCAAGACGGGGTTCGATATCGGGGATCGCGTGCCCGAGTTCGAGATCAGCCTGACGAACGGGTCGCCGCTGACGTCGGCCGAGATTCAGAGCTCGGAGCGGCCCGCGTTCCTGTTCTTCTTCTCGATGACTTGATCGGTCTGCCGCTCCGAGTTGCGGAGCCTGACAGGTCTCTACCCTGAGTTCGCCGAGAGGCTGGACTTCTACGCGGTGAACGTCGATCTGAGCGCGGAGCTGGAAGAGCTGGAAGAGTTCGGCAAGAATCAAGGATATCCTTGGCCAATAGCCCATTCGGACAGAGACATACTCGTCAACCTGCACGTCACCCAGCAATCTACGAAAATCGCCTTCGGGTCGGACGGAATCATCATCTACCGAGAGGGAATGGGACGCGGCGGGCTGAACAAGTGGCGCAAGGTGTTCGAGCAGCTGTCCGGCTAGGGGCGCGGAAATCCTTCACGCCCAGCGGCATCATGGTGTACCATAGTGGCGCTGGCAAGCAAGCAAAATGATCGAAGTGGGTGAAGTCTGGTGACTAGGCTCATCGTTACAGTAATCATATCGACAATTGCCCTCGTCGCCGTGGCGTGCGGAACGACTGCGCCGGAAGCGGAGCCGTCCGCGCCGGCGGCAGTGGCGACTGCCGCGCTCGCCTCGAAATCCGCGCCCACCAGCACGCCGCCTCCCGCGCCTGCCAACACGCCCGCGCCGATTCCGACCAGCACAGCCGCGCCTGCGCCTATCCCGACCAGCGCGCCTACCGCCACTGCCGAGCCTACAACGGCTCCCGCATCCACCGCGCCTACCGCCACGCCTCCAACGCCCGCGCCTGCCGACACTGCCACTCCTGCGCCAATCCCGACCAGCGCGCCTACCGTCACAGCCGCGCCTACGACGGCTCCCGCCGCATCGACCGCACCTACCGCCACAGCTGCGCCTCCAACGCCCGCGCCTGCCGACACTGCCACTCCTGCGCCGATTCCTACCAGCGCGCCTACCTCGACCGCCGTTCCTCCAACTCCCGCGCCTACCTCGACCGCCATTCCTCCTACGCCTACCAACACAGCGACGCCCGCGCCTACCGCGACCGCCGTTCCTCCAACTCCTACGCCTGTGCCAACCGCGCCTCCGCCGGCTGCGAAAATTGGCAGCGGCGTAGGCGAGCGGATACCCGAATTCTCTCTCGCCTCAGCCGACGGCGCTGTTATGACTACTGCCACCCTGTTGGAGAGTGAACGTCCGGCGTTCCTGTTCTTCTTCGCCACGTTTTGAGGGACGTGCCGCTCCGAGTTGCGGAGCCTGAAAAACATCTACCCGGAGTACGCGGACAAGGTGGACTTCTACGCGGTGAACGTAGACCCTACGGACACATTCCAGAGCCTAGAGGCGTTCGGCGAGCGAGAAGGGTATCCTTGGCCGATAGTCCAGCCGGGCAAGGGGACTCTCGCCAACTTCAAGGTCACTTACCAGTCCACCAAGGTCGCCTTTGGCGCGGACGGCGTGATAGTCTATCGCGCCGGCTTCGGAGACGGGGACGCCTCGGAGTGGCGGACGGTGTTCGAGGATCTGTCCGGGTAGCGCTCAGGTCGCGCCCAGCAGTATCGCCTCCATCTCAGCCAGCATGTCCTCTGCCCTTGCCCTCAGCTGCTCGCGGTTTAGCTCGGCGATCGGGTGCTGAGTCAGGACGATGGGGTAGGCAGGAGCGCCCCACATCTGCGCCATGGATCTGGCGGTCACCTCGAATATGTCGGTGCAGATAGTCACCGAGGGGATGCCTGCCTTCTCAGCGTGAATTCCGTCGTGCACACTGCACGCGCTGCAAGACCCTCAACTGCCGATTGCGATGATTAGGTAGTCGCAATCCCGCGCCATGTCGCGCATCACGTCGGGGTCGGCGGGCTTGGACGCCGAAGGCTTGCGGTGGTACGCCACGCCGGAGACTCCGTGACGCTCTTTCAGAACGTCCGCTATCTCCTCCAGAAGCTCGCGCGCGCCATCCTTGGCGTCGTCTATCAGGCCGAGCCGCTTGTTCGCCAGCGAGTCCAGCCTCGGAGCCGGAACGAACGCAGGCACAATCGGCTGAGTGGTGGGATCCACCAAGATATGCTGGGTACGGGTCGCTGTCACCATGTCGAAACCTCCGGGGCAAGTTGGCAAGGGTATTATACATGGTTCGGATGGACGCGGTCTGAGTATATGGGGGCTGCACGCGCCGAAGCGCCCGAGCCGTGCGGATTCTCGACCATATACGGACACATGCGGACACATACGGACGCGCTCGCAAGTTGCAACCAAACATCGGTTAGCCTTATCATTCATCTTGCCGCGTCAGCCCAGCCGATGGGGGCGCGGCGTGATCGAAAACTCTGACTCAAAACAGAACCAGACACACGCTCGGAGATTGTTTCGATGGTCGCAACAAGCGGAAGCTCTACGGCAATAGTCAACTCCCTATCACTGTCGCAGGGGCGGGTCTCGCGCGAAGTGGATCTGCCAGACTACGACAAGGAGCGCATCGAGGACGTCGGCTTTCTGACGGCCATGACCCTGGTTCTTCTGGGCAACTACGCGCAGACCGGACACTTCGGCGGGCCGCTTGCCTACACCCCCTACACCGTCGCCTCGCACTTGGTTGGCCCCGATCTCGGCGGTCTGAGATACGACTATCGCAGGCCGAAGCACCCGTACTCTGACCGCTTCATGCTGGCGGGAGGTCACAACGCCCCCGTCACCTATGCGCTGTGGATGATCATGGGCGAGGCGCTGGCGCGCAAGCGCGCAAGCACGGGCGACGACCGATACGCCGCCGACCCCAATACGTCCATGCTCTCGATAGACGCGCTCGGCTTCCGACGGGGCAGGGAGGCGCTGGACACGCTTCTTCAGGAAAGCGGCCTCGTGGATCACCCGCTCATGGCGCAAGCGAAGATTCGCGGAATCAGATCGCTCGCGGGTCACTCCGAGACGACAGACCTGACCAACGACGTCAACGGCGGGCCATCCGGCATCGGGATAGCCACGTCGGCGGGCAAGGCCGCCTTCTGGGACATAGTAGGCGCGCCGGACAGCTTGAAGATCATCGCCATAGAGGGCGAGTTCGCGCTGACGTCGGGACACTCCCAAGAGATGAAGACGGCGGCAGTGGCTCAGCAGGTCGGCAAGCGGCTGCGCCTGCTGCTCTCCTACAACAACGCGGGCATCGACGACGAGCTGGTCGGCAGCGTCATACGCCCGGTTTACGACGCTTACAGAATCGAAGACCAGTGGGCATCGTATGGCTGGAACGTCATGGCACTCGACAACGGCAACGACTACGATCAGGTCGTCGCCGCGCTCAAGACGATGGAGGAGTGGGATCACGAAGACGACAGGCCTATGATCGTGGTGGGCAAGACTGTCAAGGGCTGGTGGCCCGGGGCGGTGGACGGCCAGATACCCGGCTTCGGCGAGCAGGTCGTCAGCTACCACAGCCACCCGTACAACCTCGCCATGAACGGCGACTACTTCGTGGCGCTCGCAGGCACGTTCGAGGAGCGCTTCGGCGTCGAGTTCGAGGGGATCAGGAACGGCGCCGTCTCCGACGACCGCGAGCGGCTGTTACAGTTCAAGCGGAACATGGACATAGCGCTGTCCGTCCTCGACAACGACGGGCTGGGCGACTGGATCGCCGACAGGCTGGCGGACATAGGCGACAGCGTGGATGACAGCCTGCCGCTGAGAATCGACCGCGCCAAGGATCCGTTCCAAGATTCGCGGCTCGCAGTCGAGAACCTGCCGTCGGAGCCTCAGAATCTGGAGGCAACCAACCCGTCATCGGGCGAAGTCAAGCCGCTCTCCATCAAGCTGTTCGAGGAGCCGGGCAACGTGCGCGGCACGCGCAGGGCCATCTCCGAGATCATCAAGTGGATGAACTACGTGACAGACAACCGATTCATCGTGGTCGCGGCTGACCTCGCCGAGTCGATCAACGTGGAGCATGGCGCGATCTGGGACACGTTCGACCCGGTTGCCAACCCCAGCGGCGGACGGCTCAAAGCCGCTATCCAAGAGGCGGGCAACGCATCCACCGCCATCGGGCTGGTGGGGCAGTCCGTCTCGCTCGACCCAGACAAGCACGTTGGAGTCTGGGCGCTCAGCGGCACGTATGGCGCGTTCACGCCGCTGATGTACCTGCCCTCGCGCGTCTGGAGCCAGCAGAACCAAGACAGCCCCTTCAGGACGGGCGTACTGCACATCCTCGCAGGACACTCGGGGCCGGAGACTGCCGCAGACGCGCGCACGCACTTCGGCATCTTCGCGCCGCAGGTGTGGAAGCTGTTCCCGCGCGGTCAGGCGATAACGCTCAGCTTCTGGGATTACAACGACGTCGCCCCCGGCTACTTTGCCGCCGCCGAGATAGCCGCGCGCGAGGCGAAGGTGGGCGTCATCGTCCTCGAAGTCGCAAGGCCGGACTTCCCCGTCGCCGACCGCAGCACATTCGCGGACTCCGACCTAAAGGCCGCGGCAAAGGGCTTCTACCTAATCCGAGACTTCGACCCGGACAAGCCCAGAGACGGCTGCGTGCTGGTGCAGGGTTCGTCTTCCACGGTGAACCTCGTCTCCGTGCTGCCGAGACTGGAGAAGGCGGGAGTCAACGTCAGGGTGATCGCCGCTATCAGCGAGGATCTGTTCCTGCGCCAGTCGCAGGAGTACCAAGACTCCGTCCTGCCAGCGAGCGCGAAGTACGACCTGATGATAGTCACCACCGGCACCCGCCGAATGTGGCCCGTGCAAAACCCAGGCCCGCTGACGGACGAGTACTCGCTGACCTCGGACTGGGATAACCAGTGGCTGACCGGCGGAACCGAGGCGGACGTAATCGCCGAAGCCCGCCTGGACGCCGAATCCATCTACGCCGGCATAGCGCGCTTCGCAGCCGAGCGCGACAGCCGCATGGCGCGCCAGAGGGAGGCGCTGTCAGGGCTGGCATGAGATACGCGGAAAACAGCAATATCTCACTGATTCCGTGAGCGCCAGTCTCTTCAGGGCAGTCGCCTGATTCCGGGCAGGCCGACTGCCGTGGCGAGGCTGGCTGCCACGAGCGCCGAGCCGCTGGCGAACAGCGCGATGGGCGCGCCCACGTAGCCGGCCAGCCCGCCGAGTCCGAGATGGCCGATGGGCGCGACTCCGATGCTCAGCGTCCACGCGCCCATCGCGCGGCCGCGCTGCTCGTCCGCGACGTTCTCCTGCATCAGCGTCATGCACAGCGTATCCACCGCCATAGCGCACGCGGTCGCCAGAGACAGCATCGCCGCGTAGTACGCCACTTCCGTAGATGCCAGCAGAGACATCAGGCTGACGCCGAACACCGCCATGACTGCGAACATGAGCATTCCCTTGCGCCTGAAGCTGCCCAGCGCCGAAAGCCCCACCAGCCCGGCAATGCCTCCCACCTGCCGAAGCGCTGCCAGCGCTCCCAAGCCGAACGCCCCCAAGCCGAGAACGTCCTTGGCGATCACGGGCAGCAGGCTCATGTGCGCGAATCCGAACAGCTCCGTCACAGCTACCAGCGCCATGAGGGTTACGAGAACGCGGTTGCGCCGCATTATGCCCACGTACTCTAGGAGGATGCGCAGCGCCGACTCGCGGGGCGCGTCCCGCCTGCGCGATGAGGAGGCGCGGGCGAACAGCAGGAATCCCGCCGATGCAATGAACACGAGTCCTATGAACAGGAACTGCGCTCCTGCCCCGAATGACGAGACGATGACGCCAGACAGCAGCGATCCGAAGACTATGCCTATCTGCATACTGACGGAGTTGAGCGACATCCCGTTGAGCGCCAGCTCCCGCCCCACGATGTCGTAGGTGAGCGATTGGCGAGTGGTCATAATGAACGCGGACACGCACCCGCCCGCGGCTGTCAGGGCGAGTATGTGCCAGAGGCGCGCCGCGTCCGTGATCAGCGCCGCGCCCATCGCCGCCGAAACCGCTGCGGCGGCGACCGTGACCACGCGCATGAGCATGGCTCGGTCCACCCTGTCCGCGACCGCGCCCGAGACGAGGCCGAGAAAGAAGGACGGGGCCATCGCCAGCGCGGACGACACGCCAACGAAGAACGGCGAGCCGGTGACATCGAACACGAGCCAGCCCGTCACCACCACGTTCATCCCCATACCCGCAGACTGAAGCAGCACGCTCGCCCACAGCAGGCGGAAGTTTGGAAAGGCGAACGAGCGCGCCCACTTGGGAAAGCTCACAGCGGACGCCGCGCTCATCGGAAGGGCGCGATCAGCCCGACTCTTCTTCCGCGATGTACTTGGACGGACACTTGACGATGACGTTCTCGCTCACGAACACGCCGTCCGCGTGGTAGCGGCCCTCCAGGATGATCTCGGAGTGGTCGTTGAAGAACAGGTCTGGCAGAACGCCTTCGTGAGCGGCGGCGAGGATTGCGCCGCCGTCCGTCAGGTCGAACTCGGCTAGAGTCGAACCCTCCGCCCTGTGGAACGAGTCCGCAGCCAGCTTGCCGCTGACGCGCACCGTCCGGTTTTCGGGCGTGGGGCCTATCTCCTTCATCTCGGCGACAGTGTAGTAGTACACCGTCGCCCCCTCGAACGCCTGAAACGCGAAGAATCCAAGCGCTCCGACAATCGCCATCAGCCCCACCAGCAGCTTGACGCGGTGAGACGATACTAGGCTGGTCTGCGGCTGGGCGGATTCTGGAATGGTCGTATCTGTTTGGGACATCTGGCTGTCTCGCCTCTGAACAGTTGCGGCTCAGTTGTTGGGGTTTGTTTCACGGCGCTGATCGGCGGAGCTGCGCTCGCGGTCGTCGAGCGCGCGCCTGAGCGCTTCGATCTCGCCCTGCATTTCACGCTGGCGGCGGGATACGTACAGGACGTAACCGAAGAACGCCGCCCAAGTGACGATGAACACGGCGAACAAGAACGGCAGGTTCGCCTCCGCGCTCTGCTGCGCTTGCGGAGCGGGCGCGGGCTGCATCCCGAAAGGGACATCATACGCGCCGACCGTCCCGAAAGCGGACCACGCCGCCAAGCCGAGCGCGATCAGCGCGCCCAGCAGCGCCACGCGGAAGAGTGGGCTGTTACGCAACCCTTCGATAAAGCTCATCGAGGTCCGACTCCGACCTTCGGAGCGAGTACCGCTCCATCAGCAGATACACGTACATTACAGTGAAAGTCAGCACCGATACCAGCAGCGTAATCAAGATCCGATCGTCGAGGCCGCCGGGAACGTTGTTCTCGGGGTGCGCCGTGCGCCACCAGTCGGTAGCCTTGTATATGATGGGCGCGTCTATGGCTCCGATCAGCGCTATAATCGCGGCGAACCGCTTGCCCTGCGCGCCCGCAGGCCCGTATGAGCGCATCATTAGGTATCCAACGTAGATGAACCACAGCACCAGAGTCGTCGTCAGCTTTGGATCCCACGTCCACCACACGCCCCAAACAGGCTTGCCCCATACAGCCCCCGTAACGATGATGAGGCTGGCGTAGACGATTCCAAGCTCCGCGGTCGAGTATGCCAGATCGTCCCACTTCTGGCGGCCTGTGGCTAGGTGAAGGATGCTGGCAGCCGCCACGACGACTATGGACACCATCCCTATCCAGCCCAGCGGAACGTGGAAGTAGAAGATGCGCTGGGACACGCCGAGATTCTGCTCGGTCGGCGCCCAGAAGTAGACGAGGTACAGAGTGAGAGCCATAAGCAGCGCGCTGGCTGCGAGGAGCGCATCTCTGAGCAACCCTCGCGGCGGAGCGTCTCTGAGCGCTTGGGTCGAATACGTCATAGCATGTGCAATATATCACAAGTGAGCCGCCGCGTGGGAGTCCGAAAATTCACACATATGTAACACCAGCTTAACATGGACTTAACACACGATATGTAGAATAATTTCATGGCAGTCGGACAGACGCCGTTGAAGATTGCATGGAGGGATACTGAGGATGAACGTAAGTGAACTCATGTACCCAACTTACAGCGTCGACGCGGGAGACACCGTGTTCGAAGCCGCCAAGCTGATGCGCGACAACGGCGTCTCGTACTTGGTGGCGACGAGCGGCGGCTCGGTCGAGGGCGTCATCACCGATAGCGACATGGTTCTCGGCTGCATGGCGGATGGCCATATCCCATGGCGGTGCAGCGTCGGCCGGCACATGATCGCCCAGCGCCAGACCGTCGCGCCCGACGCCCACATCGACAACGTCTCGCTAACCATAATAGACGGCGAGCTCGACTATCTCCCGGTGGTGGCAAAAGGCAGGCTGGAAGGGCTGCTGACTTCGGAGAGAATCTTCGGGGTCATAGACCAGCAGATGGCATACTCGACAGTGTAGCCGCACATCCGCTCAGCGGCGCATCTACCGCTCCCCCATTTACACGGCTCGCTGATCATGCCACGACAGCGAGCCGTACTCTTTTCCAGCAGTCTTCGCCACCCTGTCCGCCATCTGTTAAAGTGGGGCAGAATCAAATGGAGGTGGAGCAGATGCAGCAGTCCAAGATCAGCAGCAGAGACATCGAGGTGCCGGAGACTACTACGAGCGTGTACGACGCCATCTTCCGCAGGCGCATGAGCAAGGAGTTCACCGACGAACGAGTTTCTGACGAGGCTCTGAACAGGCTGTTCGACGCCGCGATCTGGGCGCCGAACCACCGTCTGACCGAGCCTACGCGGTTCTTCGTTCTGCGAGAGGGCAGCCAGATCAGGGCGCGGGTGGCGGAGATGGGCGCAGAAGTCGCCGCCAAGAAGGTGGTCAACCCGAACCCAGAGCAAAGGCGACGCTCCGCAGAGGCGAGCAGAAGGCGCGTTCTGGACGCTCCGGCGCTGGTGTACGTGTACAGCGTCCCCGGAGACAGCGAAGAGGTTACGCGAGAAAACTACGCCACTGCCTGCTGCGCGGTGCAGAACATGGCGCTGGCAGCGGTCGCCGAGGGGCTTTGCCTAGACTGGAGTACCGGCGGCGTCACCCAGCACCCCGACCTTGCTGCCACGCTCGGCGCGGAGAGCGACTGGATGATGGTCGGCGCGATGTTCTTGGGCGCGCCCAAGACGGCGCCCACGTCGCGGAGATCCCCGCAGTCTCAGGTCGTCTCATGGCTGGCGTGAGCGTCATCAGGGGCGCAGAGCTTGGGCAATCGCGGAGGTCAGCTCGTCCTCGTTCACGAATCCCTCGAACTTCGCGCTGACGTCGCCCGCTCCGTCGATCACGAACGTCCATGGCTCGCTGGGAAGTCCCCACTCGTCGAGAACGGGGGTTAGACGAGCCGCGCCTATGCCCCGCTCCCGAATTTCCGCCAAGTTGTCGTACACCTCCACGTGGATGAAGTTCATCCGCTCGGAGTAGCTGTCCTTCAGCCTCTTGACCACCCCCAGCTGCGGCCCGCAGGTAGCGGTTCGGCAGTAAGCGGGGGTGGCGAAGCTGACTAGCAGCGGCATTCGCTCGTCCAGAGCCGCCGCAATGGTCTTGCGGTAGAGATCGGGGTCTGGGGCCGTGTCTGTGGTGAGATCGGCCAGATCGTCCACGTCATCGGCAGTCCTGTTCGCGCTTCGCGGCGCGGCGGAGCCGATGGGTGGGGTCGAGCTGGTCTGCTTCACGTCCACCCTGGATCCGCCGAGCAGACTGGAGCCGTCAGGAAGCCGCGTCTCGATACGAAGCCCCCACTCCCCCGCATGATCGAATCGCAGGCTGGCGGCATACGCGCCGCCCGCGCCGCCCGGCCACTCGCGGAACTCCGCCTGAACAGACTGTCTGGGCGTGGACGAATCTCCCTCGGACAGAAAGAAGGTCTGAACCTCCACCTCGCCGCCCCTCACGGTCCCTTTGCCGGGACGGAGAAGGCCGAACGACACGCGGTTGTCGCCCACCGCCAGATCGGTCGAAGCCATCAAAACCTCGAGGCGGTCGGGAAGGCCATCTGGAATCGGGGGCGAACTCTGCGGAGTGGAGCCGTCGGAGCAGCTCGTGGCGAGGACGAGCGCGAGAACGGCAACGGTCAGGGATAGGCAGCGCGTGGCTGCTCGGCGATTCATTGCGGCTGCCGCCTGCGCCTACCCGAACGGCCTGCGGTGGCTGAACTCGCCCTCCTCGCTGGTGACGAACTCCAGGAGTGCGGCGCGCCCGTCTTCGGTCGCCGCCTTCGCCCTCAGTATGGCGGGGGCGACGTCGGAAGGGTCTTCGATCTTCTCTGCCCACCCGCCCATAGCGCGCCCAAGCTCCGCGTAGCTCCCGCCGAGCTCGCGTGTGCGGTAAAGCTCGTGGGAGCGCGCCATGTGCGAAGTCTCGATAGCCATGGAGGAGTTGTTCAGCACGATGGTCAGGATGGGGATAGCGGAGCGCGCCGCCGTCTCGAAGTCCATGCCGGTCATGCCGAACGCGGCGTCTCCCATGAAGTTGACCACGAACTTCTGCGGATCTGCCAGCTTCGCGCCGATGTTCAGACCGAGTCCGGTGCCGAGTCCGTGCGACTTGCCCCAGCCCAGATACGTGTGGGGTCCGCCCGCTCGATAGAAGGGCATCAGCTGATCGCGCGGACTGCCCGAGTCGTGGGTGACTATGGCGTGATTCGGGTCCACGTTCTGCATGAACTCCCACATCACGCGATACGGGTTGATCGGCGTCTCGTCGGACGCCAGCTTGCGCATCCACCCGCTCAGCCACGCGCGGCGCGCGGCGGCGATCTCCTCAGCGGTCGCGCCGTCTCTGAGCGCGCCGCCAAGACGGTCGCGGCACGCCTCGATCATCTGGCGGATGATCAGCTTGGCGTCGCCCAGCAGCGGGTACTCTACGCGGTAGCTCTTGGAGATGTCGATGGGGTCGTTGGTCGCCTGTATGAGCGTCTTGTCCGGCGGGATGGTGAGCGTCATTCCGTGCTTGGTGAGGCTGGATCCGACGGCGAACACCACGTCCGCATTCTCTATGAAGCGGTACGCCGCGCCGTTCATCACCCCCGAGCTGGAGCCGAGAGAGAGCGGGTGCTTCTCCGGGAAGCCGCTCTTGCCCGCCATGCTGGTGGTGACCGGAATATGGAGCAGCTCGGCAAGCTCGACGAGATCATCGGTGGCCTCCGCGTGCATGACGCCCTGTCCGGCGTACACGATGGGGCTGTCTGCCGCCAGCAGGAGCGCCGCCGCCTCGTCCACGTCGGCGACGTTGGCTCCGGCGACGGCCGCCTTCACTGGCATGTAGCTTTCGAGTACGCCATCGGGGACTTCCATCTCGCCCACGTCGGCCGGTATCTCGACCATCACGGGGCCGGGACGTCCCATCTTCAGCAGCGCGAAGGCGCGGCGCATGGCGTCTGCGACCAAGGACGGAGAATGAAGACGCTCGACGTTCTTGGTGACGGACTCGTAACTTCGGACGGAGCTGAAGTGTGGATACACGCCATCCCGCCCGCTCGGATGTCCGAGCGGTAGAAGCAGCATCGGCACGGCGTCCGAGAACGCGGTGGCTACGCCCGCGTATGCGTTTTCGGCTCCAGGCCCGTACTGCATGGCAAAGACGCCTGCGGGCCTGCCGTTGGTGACGCGCGAGTAGCCGTCCGCAATGCCGACCCCGACTCGCTCCTGCCTGCATATGATGGGCCTGATGCCAATGTCCGCCGCCGACTCGATTAGCGATGTGGTCGGGAAGGCGCTGAGGTACTCGATGCCCTCCAACTTGAGTATGCGAGCTATGGCGTCTAGGGTGCGCATGGGGGTCTCCTAGGGGTGTGAGATGGGGACTATCTGGGGGCGGACAACGCAGCTGGGTTAGCGCTCCAACTCCCCACCAGCGCCTTTGACTGTTCGATAGCGTTGACACGGCTGCTCAGCTTGTCCGACAGAACCTCGCCCCCCTTGAACAGAAGGTAAGAACCGAGGAAGAACAGCGCTGTCATGCACGAGCCCACTGACAGCATCGCCCACCCAGCAAGGTCGAATACTCGGCCCAGAGGCCATAGTCCCGCATAGGACGCCCACGCGCCTGTGATGGTGAGCGTCAAACCGAAGATCGCTGCCAGCACACCGAAGAGAAACAGCGAGGCTGCTGCGCGAGATGCTCGATTGTCTGTGGGGTCTGAACGCTCTATTCCCATGCGCGCCGCTACCTGTGATCCATACTCATGCAGTCTGGTTAGCAGGAATACGGCGAGATTGGCAATCAACACCCTCGACAGGCACAGTGAGACGTATGCGATGACAACGATGCCAACCCACTGATCCACCGGATAGGAGACGGCGAACAGGATGACGAACCAGATTGTCGTATAGACAAAGGACAGCAACAGCTCTCTAGCTATTATCTTCCCTGTCGATCTGACGTACATCGGTGGAATCTCTTTCCATATTGATTGGGTGTGTAATTCTGAATTTTATCAGATGAAACATGTCCATGATCCCGCTGAAGAAAATCCCAAGCGCAAATACGATTGGAAACCCTATGGCGAGCTGGGACATGATCGCCTGAACACGCTCCGAAACCTCGAACACTGTCAATAGATAGTCTAGCGCCCATTTCAGGGGTATGCTGGTTGCCGCCATGACTGAGGACGCTGCGGCAAACGCGATTCCCAGCACTGCGCTGTTGAAGTAGAACCTTATGGATTCAATTGTGGATGGGTAGAGTCTGAACATGGCCTCCCTCACACGGTCGAATATTGTCTCGCGGCGCGAGAACGATCTACGCGCCCGCATCCCGCTTCTTCCGCAAGCCCGTCGTTCAGGCTGCCGGAGCGGAAGCCCTCCAACTTGAGGATATGGGTAATGGCGTCGAGTACTTTCATGGGGGAGCCTCCGATTTCGGTTCGGTTATCGGCTGACGACGGTGTTCGGACTCAGCGCGAATCCCAGCTTGCAGTATCATCTGTAGTAGTTGCCGTTCGCGCCGCATCCTGACGACGGTGTTCGGACTCAGCGCGAATCCCGGCGCTCTCATCGGACGCGCGCCCAATATGCTGGATGTTGCCCGGATCCCGGCTTCCAATTTCTTGTTAACGACCGATTCTGTTCTGGCGACCATGATGTATGGAACGCCGAAGAGCAGCGACAATTCGATTGCTCCCAACGCGAACATAGTCAACCCTGCGATTCCGAATCCGGCGGAGAGCGGCGACAATCCCACAACGGCTGCCACGGGAAACGTAACCATTAGGGACAACCCCATCATGGATAGGAGCATTGCCGACGATAGGAAAACGACGATCAAAACGCGGGTTATGGTCGGGACGGCAGACGACGGTTCTTCGGGAATCTCGACGCCCAAACGTTCCGCAGTTTCCATAGTCAGTTTGTGTAGATGTTTTGACAGGAAAAGCGTCGCCGAGACGATTGCCAAGCGCGACGTCCACAGCGCGACGTATGCGATTACGACTACGCCTATGCGTTCGCCCACAGGATATTCTGCAATCCACAGGACGACCGACCATGCCATCGCGCAGACAAGCGCGAATGGAACATCTCTGAAGGATATGTATTCGGAAAGTTTGGCTTTCATCGCTGATTTCCATTTTTGGGTTCGTAGGAATTTTTGAGACCGACCTTCGCAAGATTTACTGCGTCGCCAATGCTTGTTATCGTTATGGCGACTCCCAACACAACCAGCGCTATCCACGGCATTGGAGATAAGAGGTTTCTGATAAAGTCGGGCGCGTTGACTGCCTCTAGTGTATATTCTAGCGCAAAATCAAGGACGATTCCGATTGCCATTAGGGCTATCCAGCCAACAGCGAGTATTGCGGCGCACACGACTAAGCGGACGACTGCGTTGACGCGCAGCTTTATGAATTCGATGGTCGAGGGATCGAGTATCGAGCGTATCCCGTCCTTGATCGCTCTGATAGTCCCTCTCTACTCCCCCGCCCGCTTCTTTCGCAAGCCCGCAAGCACTTCGTTCAGGCTGCCGGAGCGGAAGCCCTCCAACTTGAGGATATGAGCTATGGCGTCTAGGGTGCGCATGGGAATATCCTTAGCTGGATATTTCGAGCATACGAGATACGAAGCGCTCCACCTTCGGTCGGTCTGCATCGCGTTCGTCGTCTTCCATATCATCGTGGTAGAAATTGCGATGGAACTTCTCCGCTACGGCAAAATCAGACGCCAGCAAGGGATCATCCAGCTCTCTGGACATGCGCTCGACGACGTTCTTAAGAGACCGATGACTCCGGTGTGGCCAGCCACGCTGTTGAGCGGCTGCTATTGCCACGTGAGCCGCAGCGCCCCACAGCTTCTCCGATCCCTGCACGAGGTCTCCAGCAGCGAACTCACGATCCGCCGCAGCGAGGAACTCCTGTGATGTGTGGACATGCTCTTGTGTCAGCATATCTCTTGCCCTCGGGGTCGATCGACTTCAAGACCGATGTATAGCTCAAAAGCAGCTGGGCTGCGCCGATTACTGCTTGGATTCCCGCTTCTTCCTCAAGCCAGCCAGCACCTCGTTCAGGCTGCCGGAGCGGAAGCCCTCCAGATCCAAGGTGACGTAGGAGTATCCGATGGAGCGGAAGAAGTCCGTGACCTTCTCGCGCGCGGGGTCTTGGGCAAGGGTGAAGAAGTCCGCAGGCTCCACCTCGATACGCGCAATCGTGTCGTGGTGGCGGACGCGCAGCTGGCGGATGCCGAGGTCGTGCAGGAACTCCTCCGCCTGCGCGATGCGCGTCAGCGCCTCGACGGTGACCGGCGTTCCGTATGGGATTCGAGACGACAGACACGCCTGCGCGGGCTTGTCCCATGTCGGCAGGTCCATATCGCGCGACAGCGTTCGGATTTCGGACTTGGACAGATCGGCCTCGACCATCGGGCTGCGGACGCCGTACTGTTTGGCGGCGTTCAGGCCGGGGCGGAAATCGCCGAGATCGTCGGTGTTCGTGCCGTTGACTATGTGGGCGAAGCCCTCGTGCTTGGCGTAAGCCGACAGGTAGGTGTACAGCTCGTCCTTGCAGAAGAAGCAGCGGTTGGGGTTGTTGGCGGCGTAGTCTTCTCGCTCGACCTCGTGGGTCTCGATGACGCGGTGGTTGAGACCGAGTCGATCCGCAAGCTCGACCGCCTCCCGAAGCTCCGACGGCGCAAGGCTCGGCGATTTGGCGGTCACTGCCAGCGCCTCGTGTCCGAGCGCTTCGTTGGCTGCGGCGGCGAGGAACGCGCTATCGACTCCGCCTGAGTATGCCACGATCACCGTACCCATCTCGTGGAGGATGGAGCGCAGCGAATCCATCTTGCGCTCGGCGGCGCGTCTGTCGAGTACTTGGATTTCGGTTTGGGTCGTCATCTGATGGTCTCCGTGGGATTGGGCAGGCTGCCGATGCGGTCTGTGTAATTGTACATTGCGGACGATTCATATGTTCAGGGGGCTACTCCGATTAGCACTAGGGGAACGGCTGGGGTATTTCGCCCTTGACGCAAGAGCATGAACTCCATGTTGTCCTCGCAAGCCATGACCGCTTCGCCGCAGACAAGCTCGGCGTGGGCATCGGAGTCTCGCAAGCGTATCTTAGTGGTCATCCGATCTACTCTAGCTCGTCCCCCTGTATCTCCCACAGCATGTTCAGAAGCGTCTTGACGTCTTCGATGTCTCCACGCACCGCGCCTTCCGGCTTCCAGTTGTTGTAGAAATTGGCGTGCAGGCTTTCAGCTACCGAGAACAGGTTTCGTATCTCCGGCTGTCTCGTCTCTTCAGCCAGACGGTTGGCGATCACCCCCAGCTGATAGTGTCCGCCATGCCGCCAGTTTCGCTGGCGAGCTATCGCTTTCAGGGTGTGTACTACCGATCCCCACGCCTTTTCGGACGCCTGAAGAACGTCCCCTTTGGCGAACTCTTCGTCCGCTTGGCGAATGAACAGGCGGCTCGTATCCATGTGGCTCTCTATTAGGGTCGTCATGTCTGACTCGCTCACTCCTCCATCATTGCCCGAATTATCGCCCGCATCTCGCCGATGTAGTGCTGGTAGCTGCGGTTCTGGTAGGCGAGTATGCGCTGGGACTCATCGGTATCGTACCAGTCCATCCAGCCCGGGGTGTCTCGGTAGGTCGCCAGCTCGATGGGCGCGCCCATCACGTCGAAGAAGTCCTTGGCGTAGTCGCGTCCGTACAGCTGCCACGTGGGGCCTCCGGCGATGTTGAACACCTTCCCGCCCGCGTTGGGCGCGGAGGCAGCCGCGAACAGCGCATCCGCCACGTCGTCGCGATGCACCATCTCGACCCGCTGGCCTTCCATGAACGGCCACGGGTCCGGCGGCGCAAGGAAGGCGGGAACCGCTATCCCCGCGATTCGCAACACCACCGCATTCTCCAGCGAAGACTCGGCTATGAGCCGCTCGCCCTCGATCTTGCTGTCGGCGTAGATGTCTATGGCGCTCTGGGAGTGGCTCGCGCGCACGGGCGGTTCGTCCGCGCTGGTGTCGCCATAGGTGCTTATGGACGAGGTGAACACCAGGCGCGCGTGGGGATTGGCGCGCTCCATAGCGGCGATGACGTTCCTCGTCCCGTCCACGTTCACGCGAAACGTCAGGTCGCGGTCTCGCTCGCTGTTGGGGGGGAGCAGCGCGGCGAGGTGCAGAATCGCTCCGACGCCCTCGACTGCGGCGCGAACACCATCCGCGTCGGTTATGTCTCCCCTGACGATCTCGATGGCGCGGCGATCTTCGAGACCGGAGAAGTCCATCATCGGCAGGTCGAATATGCGGACAGGGCGGCCCGCGTCGGCGAACATCTCGACGAGCTGTCGCCCCACGCTGCCCGCGCCGCCCGTGATCAGCGTTGGTTGGTCGGTCACGGAAGATCGCTCCTCAGACAAGCTCAGATCGAAGCCGGGTGTGGCGGTCGCTCACGTCAGGGTAGTCCCCTTCATGCCCGCCTTCTCGATCACGTCCTGCGCGCTTGCGATGAGCTTGGTCAGCGCGGGGGCGAACGAGTCCCAATCGCCGCTGTTCTTGAGTCCCAGAAGCGCGTCGGCGTCTCGCATGGCGGTGCGAGTCGGCGGCACCGCGGGCATGGTCTGGAAGAAGAACGTGCCGCTGATCTCATCGAACTTGTCGGCGATCTCGACTACGGAGGTCTCCCAATCGCCGTTCTGCGCGCCGAGTCCGTCCGCTATCTGCTGGCAAGTGGCTATGCTCTGTTCCAGCATCTGCTGTCCTGATTGTGGCATTTCCGACACTCCCTCCAAGCTGTTTGCTGGGCATATTTTGGCGTTGATTGGCGATTGCGTCAAGCGCGGCGCAGGCTCGCGCAGACAAGAGGGGACGCGCCCTCATGAGCGCGTCCCCCGGGTTCTACGGATTCGACTTGCGTCTAGTCGTCGTCATCGTCCGCGGGGACCAGGTCCGCGATCTCTTCGAGGACGTGGTGTCCGTTGGTGGGGGCATCCTCGTAGTGGTGCTTGATGGCCTCGATGTCGACCTCGTCGTTGCGCGCGAAGCCCTTGCCGTCGTGCCTGTCGTAGGGGAACGGCATGAAGCGCTCGAACTTTTCCATGTAGCGCTGGCGGCTGGGCCTGCGGTCGTATGGGAACCTGTGGCGCTCTTCCGCCTGCGGTTCGACGTCTATCAGCTCGTAGTCGCGGCTGCCGAGTCCGATCTCGTGGCCGGTGTTGATGCTGGCGACTTCGCTCTGCGAGTGGAAGGTGGCGGCGGCGGCCTCGAACTTGCGGTCGCCGGGGTGGTGCGCCTCCATAAGCTCGGCTGCGGAGCCGGGCATTCCGGCGGATCGCTTGGCGGCGTCCACACAAGCCATGTCTATGGCCACGGCGTCTGTGGAGGCGAAGATTCCCAGGTGCGGCACGATGGGAATGTCGGCGTGGTTGGCGCAGTCGCAGCGCGGCGACACGTCTATGGCCAGGTTGATGTAGCCGACCTTGCCGTTCAGCACCTTCTCGACGCCCAGGCAGGCGTCGGCTATGGCTATGTCGACGGCGTCGAAGTTGACCGGCGGTATCTCCAAGATTCCGCGGCTGCCCATGACACCGAAGCAGCCCAAGCAGGTGGCGCACTTCTCGCGCTCCCACTCTATCTCGTCTTTCTCGTTGATGTGCCACAGGTTGTATGGGCAGCAGTCTTCGAGAAGCTCCCAGTCGGGCGTGTTCGCCTTGCCCTTGAACGCTTCGGGATGGAAGACCGCCGCGCCGCCAAGCCCGTAGTTCGGGTGGCCGCCCATGTGGACGTTGAGCTTGCCGCGCTTGGACTGCGCGCCGATGCCGAGGTTCTTCAGAGCGCCGCCTATGACGCCCATGCCGTGACCCTTGAAGTGGGTGAGCGCGATCAGCACGTCTGCGGCTGCTATGGCCTCTGCCACGTATGCTTCTTTCAGCAGATAGCCTTCGGGGATATCGACCCTGAAGTCGGCTGTGCCGAGCCAGCCATCCGCGCAGACGAAGGGGCAGCCGAGCGTGGCGGAGGTGAAGCCGTTGCGCTCTGCGGTCAGCAGTATGTCGAGCTGACTGGAGCGCGAGCCGTAGGGTGCGTAGGTCGAGGTGGTCGTGTCGCAGACGAACGGCCTGCCGCCCAGCTCCTTGATACGGTCGGCGAGCGCTCGCGGATAGACGGGGCGCAGATATGCGGTGTTGTTCCACTCGCCGCAGTGAATTTTGATGGCGACGACGTCGTTGGGCTTGATCATCTTGTCCAGCCCAGCGGCGTCGAAGACAGTCGTCATCTTGGCTACCAAGCTGGTCTCTGTGGACTCCGAGTGCGCGTCCATCCAATAGACTTCGGATTTGCCCATGTTTGCCTCCCTCGCGTTGTTTTTCTAACTGTAACCACATCCCTATACGCGCACGTGCTGAGCGTACTGGTATTTTGGTGAGCGTAACATCGGTTCTGTGGCTTGTCAACGGATTGATTGGGTGCGGTATGCGGTATTCAGTCTGTGTCTGCGATGCCTGCGACGGATTGGCGACGAATGGGCGGAGACGGGGACGGCTCAGGCGGGCGACTGTCAGAGCTGCCAGCGCGTGGCAGTGCGCGGAAAATCCGACTCCAGCCAAGCGAGCGCCTTGCCAAGATCGAGCCGAAACGCGGGGGCGGGGGAGTCTCCGAGCGAGATGCCGTACTTGGCTTCGTATGCTCGAACCACCTCGTCAGCTGGGTCGAGCGGCTCTATCGTCCCTTCCAGAATGACCACCTCATCCCCGCTCTCCAGATGGACGACTGCGCGCGGGTCTCGCGCCAAGTTCTTCGCCTTCAGCGAGTCCGAATCTGTGAAGAAGTGGAAGCGCTCATCCACCCACACGCCCCACACGGGCGCTGAGTGAGGGCTTCCGTCCGCTCGCGTCGTCGCCACCCAGTAGCTGCGCGCCTCGGACATCTGCCTAGAGACCCACGACCACGCGATCGGCTCGAACCCGTACTGTGGATCGCCGACTCCGCAGCTCTCCGGCATCTTGGGCCTGTCCCGACTCATAGCATCAGCATGTCCACGCGGTTCAGCCTGCTGTTGACCGGGTCCACCTCGTAGCCCAGTGTTTCGAGCGCGGTCACGCCCATGGTGGGAGGGTCGTCTTCCGCGCCGAAGATTACTGTCACACCGGCAACGGAGTCTTCGTAGCGAATGTAAGCCATTCCGATCTGACGCACGACCACGCCGCCGAATCCGTAGAATCGTCTTCTGCCGAGCCTATCCACTCCCAGCCTATCCAGCAGACTCGAGGGGAAGACGCTGAGTATGGCGCCGGTGTCCACCAGTGCGCGAACGCTTTCGGTCGTGTCGGGTGTGGTCGGGCTGGCTATGTCGAGATCTGCGTAGACGAATCCCATGTCACGTCCTCCTGTGGTCGCGTCTCAGGGGCGAGCGCGAGCGGCATTCGCCCGCAATGATGCCTCGCCGAATTCCTATTCCGGCAGCCGCGTGGCGTGCCATGCTGTCATCTGCCAGTCGTCGCCGGGCTTGACGTACACCACGCTGAACTCCAGCGTGAAGTGGTTTCCGTTGACGTGGACGTGCGCCTGCCCCCTGACGAGCGCGCAGTCGCCATGCGTCCTGACAGCCCTGCCCGACGGCGTGATGGATTCGTAGTCCAGTCTGCCCGAGGCAAGCCCGCTGGTGAGGCTCTCCTTGGTGTCTATCGCGGCGGTCGTGTGGACGTAGCTGAGGTCGTCCGCCAGTATGCCGTCCAGCGTCTCCACGTCCGCCGCCACCATCGCCGCAAGCCGCCGGTCTTCGAGGTCGAGAATCGTCTTGGTAACGTCCGCTGTCTGTGTCATTGCTTGGCGCGCTCCTTGCTGCTGGGGATGTTTGGCTGGTCAGGACTGACAACTCCGTCTCACAACTGTAAACTGACAGCCAACGGCTGTAAACTCCACACTGAGGAGGGTTCACATGGCGAACAGGAAGGGAACGGGGCTGATGATGGTCTGGTGCGAGGTGCCGGACGAGATCGAGGAAGAGTTCAACCGCTGGTACAACGAGGAGCATATCGCCGAACGGCTCGAAGTCCCCGGCTTTCTGAGCGCGGCGAGGTACGAGGCCGTGAGCAGCGGGCCGAAGCACCTTGCAGTCTATGAGATCGAGAGCCCAGCTGTCATGGAGTCGGAGGTGTACCTGCGCTATCGACAGAATCCCACCGAGTGGTCCAAGCGCATGTCGCCAGAGTTCACTGCCACCACGTACATTCGGAACGTCTACCGGATGATCCACCCGTCCGACCTGACGGACGAGATCGCATCCAGCCCGATGTCGCCCGCGCTTCAGATAGGGCGCATGGACATCCCCGCAGACGTGGAGGACGAGTGGAACGAATGGTACGACACGGTGTACGTGCCGAACTACGAGACGGTGTCCGGCGTCCGACGCGGAAGGCGCTACGTCGCCGTCACGGGCAAGCCCAAGTACCTGACGATGTACGAGTTCGACAGCCCGGACGTGTCGAGCGGCCAGCAGTGGCTGAGGCAGCAGACGGCGCACCCGGACAACGCGCGGATGCGCGAGGCGATGATCCACCTGCCGGAGTCGCCGGGCATATGGCGCAAGACGTTCGAGCTGGGGGAGCGATAGACCAACAGCGGAATCAGCGACTGGGCGCCTGAGTCCCCATGAGAAGATTGTCGAGCGGGATGAGCCGCTCGTTCACAGGGTCGATGCCCAGCGCGAAGATTTCGAGTGTAACCGCGCCCAGCAGGGGAGTAACGTTCTCGTCTCCAAATACGATGGGCGAGACATTCTCTTCATCGCCCAGCCTGATCCATGTTTGGCCCGAGTCTCGATATATGCGCGTCCCGTCCGCCATCACGAACCCCCGTTCGGTATGGGGAATGACGCCCAATCGCCTCAGCAGCGACGGCGGCATGAACGTATATGTCGCGCCCGAATCCACCAGAGCGTCGACAGTTTCATAGCGCCGTCCGTCGGGGTCGCCCACTTCTAGCTTTACGCTGAAAGTTCCCACGCCTGAATCTCCCTTACTCGAGTCTCGATTGTAGTATAGTGTGAAAGACGAACCTGCGCGAGCGAATTCAGGAAGGCGTACACATGACAGACATGATCCGAGTCGGAAACGTCGAGATAGTCGCTGTTCTGGACATGGTGCCGCCGCCGCGCGATCCGACCGTGTTCATCAGGGATCAGCCGCGCGAGGCGTGGGCGCCGTATGAGGACGAGGTTCTCGAAGATGGTCTGCTCCAACTGTACTATGGCAGCTTCTTCGTGAGGTCTCAGGGAAAGACCGTGCTGGTGGACACGGGCATGGGGCCGGGGCCGCATGCGCACTTGGAAAACAGGACTGGCAACCTGCTGGGCGCGCTCGGACAGGCGGGCGTTGGAGCGGGCGACGTGGACATCGTGATCCATACGCATCTGCACCCGGACCACGTGGGCTGGAACGTGGACGGCTCGGCGGACGCCCCCAAGCCGTTCTTCCCGAACGCGCGCTATCTCGGCCCGCTCAAGGACTGGGAACACTTCATGCAGCCCGACGTGCTGCCCACCGCGCCGCACATCTCGCAGAACGTCATCCCGCTCGACGAGCTGGGGCTGATCGAGTTCATCGAGGACGGCCACAGCGTGACGGACGAGATAACGACTCTGGAGACGCCGGGACACACGCCGGGCCATCAGGTGATCCTCATAAGCTCCGACGGCGAGCGGGCGGCGATAATCGGAGACCTGATCCACAACCCGGTGCAGATACACGAGCCTGACTGGTGCGCGTTCGTGGACACCAGCCCGGAGGACACGCGCCGCTCGCGCAGGGCGTTCATGGAACGCGCCGAGCGCGAGAACATGATCGTGGCAGCGGGCCACTTCCACCCGGAGCGGCACATAGGCAGGTTCGTTCGCATCGAGGGAAGAAGGTACTGGCAGGCGGTCTAGGGGGTTCTCCCTCTCACTAACCCTCTCCCATCGAGGGAGTGGGGATACGAAGCGATCTCTCAGCGAAGGGCGGTTCTCCCTAGCCCTAACCCTCTCCCATCAGGGAGAGGGGATCCATAGCATTCTCTCAACGAAGGGCGGCGGTTCTCCCTCTACCTAACTCTCTCCCATCAAGAGAGAGGGGATACGCGGCTCTCTCACAGCGAGGGGCGGTTCTCCCTAACCCTCTCCCTTTATGTTATGGGAGAGGGGATCTGCCACAACCGGCGGCGGGCAATATTTCTGTCGAAGCGGTACAATCGGCATGGCAGCGAACGGATGCGGAAATCGGGTGAGATGAACGATCCCAAAAGGCGCGTGGAAGGCTCGGTGGAGTACCACGTCGCCGGCGACGACTACTTCCAACGGCGCGGGCTGCGGCGATACGCTGGGGTGTGGTCTCTGTGGGCGCTGGGCGTGGGCGCGGTCATATCGGGCGACTTCTTCGGATGGAACTTCGGGCTGGGGAGCGGCGGGTTCGGCGGCATGGCGATAGCGACTCTCATCGTCGCCGCCATGTACATCGGCATCTGCTACTCCATCGCCGAAATGTCGCCCGCGCTGCCGCACACCGGCGGCGCGTACTCGTTCGGGCGCGCGTCCATGGGGCCGTGGGGCGGGTTCATAACGGGGCTGTCCGAAAACATCGAGTACATACTCACGCCGGCGGTTATCGTGGTGGGCATCGGCGGCTACATGGGCGCGGCGCTGAACAGCGTTCTGGACATCGCGGTTCCCGCGCCGGTCTGGTGGGCGATGTTCTACGCCGTCTTCGTGGGGCTGAACATTCTCGGCGTGGAGGCGACTTTCAAGTTCTCCGTGTTCATAACCATCTTGGCGCTGGCTATTCTAGCCGTGTTCTGGATAGGCGCGATTCCGCACTTCAGCTGGGAGACGGCGCTGAACATCGAGCCGAGCGAGGGCAACTCGCGCTTTCTGCCCTTCGGATGGATAGGCGTGGGGCAGGCGCTGCCGTTCGCCATATGGTTCTACCTAGCCATAGAACAGCTGCCGCTGGCGGCGGAGGAGTCTCGCAACCCCAAGCGCGATATGCCCAAGGCGCTGCTGTGGGGTATCGCCACGCTGATAGTCGCGTCGGCGCTGACGCTGTTCCTCAACGCCGGAATCGCGCCCGGATCGGATGAGGTCGGCAAGTCCGACGAGCCGCTGTTCTTGGCGTTCACCACCATCTTCGGAAGCGGAATCGCGGTGTCGGCGCTGGTATTGGTCGCGGTCGCGGGCTTGGTCGCCAGCTTCCACGCCATCATCTACGCCTACGGGCGGAACATCTACTCGCTGTCGCGTTCGGGCTACTTTCCGCAGTGGCTTTCGGTGACGCTGCCCAGTCGAAAGACGCCGTGGGTCGCGCTGATAGCGGGCGCGGTGATTGGATACTGCGTGGCGCTGCTGATCGAGTTCGGCGACGACTGGTTCGGGGCGGACGCGCCCGTAGGCGCGGTGCTTCTGAACATGGCGGTGTTCGGAGCGGTGATAGCGTACATAATGCAGATGATCGCGTTCATCCGCCTTCGGCTTCGCCTGCCGAACATCGAGCGTCCATACGTCAGCCCGCTGGGGATCGTCGGCGCGACGTTCGCCGCCGTCATCTCCGCCGTCACGCTGGCGTTCATGTTCCTCAACCCGGACTATCGAGTCGGCATCTACGGCTGCGCGCTCTGGTTCGCGGTCGCCCTGCTCTACTTCGCGCTCAGGGGGCGAAAGAACTTGGTCTATTCCCCAGAGGAGGATTTCGCGACGCGCCATTCGGCGGATGCGGGGAAGTGAAGGGGCAAGCGCGCGCGGGGCCTAAAGCAGTGGGGGCTGTCGAGTATACGGTTCGCGGATCTGGCAGCCAACTATGTCGCCGTACCTATGCAGCCTTCCGTCGTATGTGTGGAACTCTTCTACGCCAACTCCCACGCTCCGCAGCCACTGGGCGGTTGCAAGATGGATGGCGTCCATCGGCTTGAGACTCCACCCTTGCGCGATGGCGTAGCGCATCATGCCTCTTGCAGCCTGAACGATGTGAGGGTGGAACTCGACGACGGTCACGGTTTTCGGATCCGCCCATAGGGAATCTATTGAGTGCTCCACATCTGGATCCAGCACCCGCTGTTGTTGCTCAGAAGCGCCGAACGCCACTTCGACTTGCGAAATAGTGGACGTGTACAACTCGATCTCGCCCCGAGCGCTCGTTTCGAGCAAGGCTTCGAGAACGGGGACGCGCTCCGGCATCTCGTTCACATACGACAAGAAATTGCACGAATCCCAGTATATGGCTTTTGGAGTATCAGGCATCTCTGAGAATGCGTATGGCTTCTTCGGGCAGCATGTCGCCGGGTCTCAGTGGAACGGCGCCCCTCGCCTCTCGATACGTTCCGAGGGCGGCGTCTTCCAAGATGTCCACTTTCACTATGTCGCGCATGGACAGAGGAACGCCGGTCGCGGGGTTTCTCGATACTCTTCCGGCGACCGTGGCGCGCCTGCCCCAAGCCTCCCAAGCCTCGCGCATCATGTCTTCCTGACCCTGCTCGAGGTAGCACGCGACCGCCCTGTCGAGAACGTCGTCGTACATGGTGAACTTCAACCCGGAGCGGCTGCTCAGGGTCTGAACCCTTCCGGTTATCGCGCCTACGCTGACCAACGGGGAAGTCGGGATATCGGCGTCCGCGCTCCCATTTCCGTAGATCAGGTAGTCTTGGCTCGGCGTCTCGAACCTGACGTATTCGAGGCGGTTTGCGAACGCGGCAATATCTCGCGCGGCTTTTACCGCCCGCTCGCTGTCGTGAATCGGGGTTCGATTCAGCGAAAGGCAGCGCCCGATCTCCTCGTAGTCCGCTATGACGCGCTCCAAGACGGCGGGGGAGTTGGCTTCGCCTCTCAGCGTCGCTGTGGCGCTCCCCGCCCGCAGGTCTTCCACCACCCAAGTCACGCCTGCCCTGGGCGTCAAACTGGACACGAGACGCTCGAAGAGAGTTATCCCCTCGCTGAGGTCTTTCAACTCCACTCGACCGCCTATCTCGAATGTCAGCGTGGCTTCAGGCATCTCCAAAGTTTCCGCAAATCTCCAAGCGTCGGCGTATCATATACTGTCGAGACGCTCATTTTAAGTCTGCGGATCAGAAATATCAAAATTCGTCAACGCGCGAACGATTTTGTGAGTGATATGTAACCCTCTCCCTCTCCCATCGAGGGAGAGGGGACTTCCGTTCGAGAGAATATCCGTCAACGCGCGCACGTTGGCGCTATTCGGATTACGCGGAAGTGTCCGCCCGCGCCGAATTGGGATATAATCCCCGTCGAGATTCGGATTCCAACCCATCCAAGACACGCTAGGAGGCTTCCCCATGTATCTTCTCGAAGCGCTGAACCCGATAGGACGGCAGCGCGGGCTGATGAACTCTCTTACGATCAGCCCCAGGCCCGACACTCTGGACAACAAGACAGTCGGGCTGCTGTGGAGCGGCACGCACGGCGGCGACTTGGCGCTGAATCGCGCGGGCGAGATGATCCAAGAGCGATTCGACAACGTCGAGATCAGGTTCTACACAGGCGGCAACTACCCTGCTCCGCCGCCGATAGTCCAGCAGGCTGCGAGGGAGTGCGACGTCGTCATCGGCGCAACAGCCGATTGAGGGACATGCGCGTCGTGGATGGTCCACGACATGATCGAGATCGAAAAGACGGGCAAGCCCGCCATTCCGATCGTATCCGGACGCTTCGAGGAGGACGCGATCGCCAGCTCGCGCGCCTTCGCCATGCCAGACCTCCAGTTCGTCATAGTGCCGCGCATCTACCGCAACCTCGCGCCCGACCTGTGCGTCAGCCAGACCGAGGCGGCGATAGACGACATCATCGAGGTGCTGACCGTCGACCAGCTACACGGGCGGACGGAGCGCGACTCCACCACCGCCACCGAGCGCTTCGAGGGCGAAGACCGCTGGGACGCTATCCTGAAGATGAACGAGCAGTGGCTGATGCGCGACTGGGGAGATTCGCTGATCCTGCACCCGCCCACGCCCGAGGCGGTCGACGAGCTGGTTTCTGGAACAGGACTCGACCGCGATGATCTCGTGTGCGACATGCCGCCGGGGTTCGGGCTGGCGACGGTGGAGAAGATCGCCATAAACGCGGCCATGGCAGGCGCGAAGCCTGAGCAGATGCCCGTGATAATCGCAGCGGTCAAGGCGCTCTCCGAGGTCGGCTCGCACGGCGGCAAGTCGCTGCTGATGTCCACCAGCCCGCACGCGCCCATGCTCGTCGTCAACGGCCCCATAGCGCGCGAAATCGGAATCAACCCGCGCTCCGGTCTCGGCCCCGGCCGCGATAACGAGGTGAACATCACCATCGGGCGCGCCTTCTCGCTGTGCCTCCGCAACCTAGGCTACTGGTACCCGGGACAGATGGATATGGACACCATCGGCACCACGCGCAAGTTCGTCCACTGCATCGCCGAGAACGAGGAGATGAGCCCGTGGCAGCCGTTCCACGTGGATCAGGGCTTCGGCGCGGGCGAGAGTGCGGTAAGCGTGTTCATCACCGACGGCGAGCTGGACGTTCAGGATCAGGGCAACACCAGCGCCGAGGGTCTGCTGAAAACCATCGCCTACGGCAGCACGTTCGGCACATACGGGCTTGGCGGCAGCCACGGCGCGGAGCGGCTGATCTTCATGCCGCCTGACGTGGCGCGGCCGGTGGGCGGGCAGGGCTTCTCGAAACAGGAGGCAAGGCAGCTCATCCACTTCCACGCCAACCAGAGTCTGGGCAAGATGATCCAGTACATGCCGATAGACGACGCGCGCGTAGGCCAACAGTGGCAGTGGCTGAAGGGGCTGACGGAGCGGGAGCGGCTGGAAATCACCGTGCCGCTGCTCGAAAGCGTGGATCGCTGGTACATAGTCGTCGTGGGAGCGGACCGCGCCAAGACGCTGGTTATGCCCACCGGCGAGGGCGCTTCCACAGTGGGCATAGACCAGTACCGGGTTTAGCCTCGAAGCCGTGCGACAGGAGACGAACATGCAGTACGACTACATCATCGTTGGCGCCGGCTCCGCTGGCTCGGCTCTGGCGTCCCGGATTACCGAGAATCCCGATAGATCCGTCCTGCTGCTCGAAGCGGGGCCGGACTACTCGGACTTCGACAACATGCCGAACAGCGTCAAGTTCGGCAACAACGTATGGGACGCCGCCTACGGCGAGGAGGCGGAGACGTGGGGCTACGTAGCCACCGCCACCCCAGACCGCGAGCCGTTCCCGCTGCCTCGCGGCAAGCTCACGGGCGGATCCAGCTCCATCAACGGCCAGGTGTTCTTCAGGGGCATCCCGGAGGACTATGACGAGTGGGCAGAGCTAGGCTCGCCAGAGTGGTCATACGTCAACGTGCTGCCGTACTTCAGAAAGTCGGAGACTGACCTCACCTACGGGCCGGACGATTTCCACGGAGACGACGGCCCCATACCCGTCCGCCGCTACTCCAAAGAGGAGATGACCGAGATACCCAGACGATTCTGGGAGACCTGCATAGCCGCCGGATATCCGGAATCGCTCGACCAGAACCATCCCGAGTCGGAAGGCGTCGGACCGCGCCCGCTCAACAACGTGGACGGCGTCCGAATGAGTACCAACCTGACCTACCTTTCGATGGCGCGCCATAGGCTGAACCTGACCGTGCGCGCCAACGTTCTAGCGCACCGCGTCATATTCGAGGGCAGCCGCGCCGTGGGCGTCTTGGCAGAGAGCGGAGGCGAGATGTTCGAGGCGCGCGGCGGCGAGATCATCCTGTGCGGCGGAGCGATCAACTCTCCGCACCTGCTCATGCTGTCGGGAGTCGGCCCGGCAGCCCATCTGGAATCTATGGGCATCGCGGTCGTCCACGATCTGCCCGGCGTGGGCGAGAACCTCAGAGACCATCCCGCATGTTTCATGCTCTTCGAAGCCAACGTGGACGCGCCGCCTGCGGACACCCCCGGCATTCAGGCGGGAATGCGCTACACCACTCCCGGCTCGCCTCACCGCAACGACATGCAGATGAGCCCAATCCTGTTCACGAGCGAGCATAGGCCAACGCACGTGGATATTCCGGAAGGCGCGTCATACGCCGGGTTCAGCTGCGCGCTTCAGAAAGCCGTCTCGTCCGGGCGTCTCACCCTGACATCGAGCGACCCGCGCGTCCAGCCGCACTTGGACTACCGCTATCTGGTGGATCCTTGGGACCGCGAGCGCTTGCGCGGCGGGCTGAGGGCTTGCGTCGACCTCACCCGTCGCGAGCCGCTCTCCGCGCTGATCGAGGGGCCGGTCACGCCGACCGAGGACGATCTGGCGAGCGACGAGGCGCTCGACAAGTGGATGATGGCGAACGTGGGAACTCAACACCACTCATCCGGCACCTGCAAGATGGGGCCTGCGTCCGACGAGATGGCGGTGGTCGACCAGCATCTGAGGGTTCACGGCATGGAGGGGCTGCGCGTGGTGGACGCTTCCATCATGCCGGACGTGGTGCGCGCCAACACCAACGCCACGACCATAATGATCGCGGAGCGGGCGGCGGATTGGATAGGCGGCGGTGACTCCTGATTCAGGCCGTCTCCAGCTCCTGCGGATCCTCGCGGAACAGGAATTTGACGCTTCGCCAATCCATCGCGACGACTCCGAGCGCGATTCCGAAGTAGATGAACGCGAATAGCAGCCGCTGACTGGGTTCGAGGAACGGCAGGTGCGCGATGAACAGCACCAGCAGGATCGCGCCTATATTCCAGTTGATGACGCGCTTGGCTATCAGCAGCAGCGCGGCGGCGGATACGGCGGTGGTCAGCAGGAACTCAACGGACTGTCGCCAGTCCAGCGGGAAGTTCAGCGGTGTGAGCAGCGCATCTCCGGCCGCGCCGCTGAATACCACGACCATGCTTCCGACCAGCAGCGTTAGCTGGTTGACCTCGGCCGAGATCAGCGCGGTCAGCCCCGCGACCGGGTTCGCGCGCAGGCTGAACAGCACTGCCACGATGATCTCCGGCGACTCCGAAGCGAGCGGAGCGATCCACTGAATCAGCGTGAATTCGTCTATGCCGAACTGCGTGCCTGTTTCGATCAGACCATGCACGAAAGGCTCCGCCGCCGCGATGATCACGATGGCGGAGTACACGAACAGGAAGATCACGATGGCGCGGCGACGGGCCGTTGGCTGCGACCCGATGAGCGCGGCCGCGCCAATCAGGTCGGGCTCCTCCGACTCTCTGGTGGAGCTGATCCACAGATAGGCGACGTACAGGCCGATGAGGCCCACCGCCAGAATGAAGTGGACCTGCTGCATGAAGAATATGAGCAGCGTGGCCAGCGTGGCGATGGTGAGCATGGTTATCTCCAAGCCCATCTCGCCGCGCATGTCCAGCGCGCGACGCCGCTTTATCCAGTAGATGAGGATGACCGCGGCCCAGCCAAGCCCGATCAGCAGCCGGTTGGCCCCGGTCACGTTGGCGGCAACCCTGGAGATTTCGGGAGTAACCTCCCGCGTTACCACATCGAAGGTGGCTCCCGCGTCCCGCGCCAAGACGAACTCGATAACGTACTCGGGCAGTATGGCGATGAGCGCCAGCACAGCGATCGCGAGCGATGCCGACACGTCTATCTGCGCGACCTCGGCCGCCCAGGACAGCAGGAACGCGCCCGCCACGATGCCGATGCCGAAGATGAGGACGGCGACTATCGGGTCGAGGTGAGACTCCGAGCCAAATAGCTGTGGCGCGCCGAGCGCGAGCGCGGGGATGCCCAGCAACAGGAACGCCGCGACGGTTGTCCACAGCCGACGACTGTTTAGCTGCTCTTCCAAGTGATTGCTCCAAGCGTCATGCGCGCAGGCTTGGGATGAAATCGACGGTTGGAAGTGTACAGTTCGTTCGCTGCTGAGGTCAAACGGTTTGGGGACTTTCTGACTGGCAGACACGCATCCGATTCTAGGGACGCAGTATGGCATATTCGGAAACTTTCCGCCCTAAAAGTTTCTAAAGCGCAGAGTTTAGATACTGGCGTATCATTTCGACGTAGGAAATGATACTATTTGCTAAATTAGTATCGGACAATCAGGGTTTGGATACTGGAGTTTCATTCGATGCAGAAACTGGCGGATAGCTCATGTGGCGCATTGGTCCCGACTGTTCGAGGGCAGCAGGCATTCGTGCCGGGCCTTCTGCCCAGGGAGATGGATCTCAGTCCGCGCTTGGTATGGCTGCTGGATCGGACAACGCTGGCAGTGGGAACGCTGGCAGGCGAAGGCAAGAATGTTCAGAATACACGCCTTCTGATTCGTCCCCTGCTGAGACGAGAGGCCGTTCTCTCTTCGAGGATCGAGGGTACGGTTGCGTCACTGTCAGACGTATTCTCCTACGAAGCTGGCAGAGGCGGATCTGCGGTCGGAGACGTCAGGGAAGTGGTCAACTATGTCGAAGCTCTGGAGTATGGCATAGAGCGACTCAACCAGCTCCCGATATCTTTTAGACTGATCAACGAGATGCACACCCGACTCATGGCGGGCGTTCGCGGACAGGATAGACACCCCAGCCAGTTCAGGCGCGCTCAGGTCTGGATTGGCTCACCCGGTTCGCCGATAGAGTATGCGCGGTTCATACCCCCGCCGCCCGAGTACCTGCGCGACCTTTTCTACGACTGGGAGCGGTTCGCCAACGATGAGACCATGTACATCCCGCCGTTGATCCGCTGCGGGATGATGCACTATCAGATAGAGGCTATTCACCCCTACGAGGATGGCAACGGGAGGATAGGCCGCCTTCTAATTACGCTGATCCTGATAGCCAGCGGGGTTATGCCCACGCCCCTTCTGTATATGAGCGCGTATTTCGAACGCCAACGCCAGCGATACTACTTCGAGCTGCTCAACCTCAGCATCACATGTGACTGGGAGCGTTGGCTGACTTACTTCCTGACGGGTTTATTGGAGGAGTGCCACGATTCGCGCGCGCGAATCGGGCGAATCCAGAGACTTCAGGAACAGTACCGCGAGATACTTCAGGGGCGTCGAGACTCAGGGAGCGCCTTCCGACTCACGGACGAGCTTTTCGCCAGTCCCATCATAACCGTCTCCCAAGCGGCAGAAGTCTTGGGCATGACCCGCGCTGGCGCCCGGCGTGTCCTCGACCGTCTGCTCGAAGCGGGAATCGTGCATCAGGATCGTCGCATGAGACCGCAGCGTTTCGTCGCCCGTGAGATACTGGAGGCTCTCGAGAACCCGATAGACCTGCCCGACGCCTAGCCGCTCAGTCCCGCGCCCGCGCCCCGGCCGGCCGCCGTCCTCGCCCCGCGCCGGCTGGCGCAGGCCCCTTCAGGAAAGACGCCGCCGCGCCCGCCAGCAGCAGGCAGCCCATCGCGCTGTACAGCGCGTTCATGCCGGAGACGAAGGCGAGAACCGCCCCTCCGTCCTCGTCGCCGCGCACGCCGCCCAGGTCCGGCGCGTAGCCCATCGAGACCATCGTGGCGGCAACCACCGCCGTCGCCACCGCTATGGACGTCACGTTGGCGGAGTTTCGCACCAAGCTGAGCAGCGCCGATACCACGCCGTGCCTGTTGCCCTGCGCGGCGGCAAAGATCGAGGCCGAATTGGGCGAGCCGAACAGCCCCGTCCCCGCGCTCTGAACCACCATCGCGCCGATTATCAGCGGCAGCGGGGTCGCCTCCGACACCCGCGAGATGGTGAAGATGCCGGCCGACGCCATCAGCAGCCCCGCCACGTTGAAGGCGCGATAGCCGTACCGGTCGGAAAGCCGCCCCGCGATCGGCCCCATGATCGTCATGGTGATGGCGGTGGGCAGCATTATCAGCCCGACCTGTCTGGGCGCGTACCTCAGCGCCCCCTGAAGATAGAACGGCATGATGAAGCGCACCGACGCCACGCTGAGGAACGATACGAAGCTGGCGAGTACCCCCATCGAAAAGACGCGCCGCCTGAACAGCGACATGTCCAGCATCGGCGCGGACGCGCGCAGCTCCCACCAGACGAACCCCGCCAGCAGCGCCGCGAACAGCGCCGCCGCCGATACGATTATGGGGGAAGTCCAGCCCAGTCGGTAGCCGTTGGTCATCAGCATCAGGAACGTCACCAGCGCGGCTGTGGAAAGCGCCGCGCCCTGCCAGTCGAAGCGCGCCCCGCGCCGCTCTCTGAAGAACAGCTTGGAGTCCATCAGCAGAAGCGCGCCGAGCAGCGCGATGGACGCCAGCGGCAGGTTGACCAAGAACACCCAGCGCCAGCCGAGAGCGCTGACCAGCAAGCCGCCGATCACGGGGCCGACCATGCCTCCGGCGCCGATTACGCTCATGTGCGTGCCTATGCCCTTCCCTCTCTCGTTCGCTGGGAACACGGACGTGATCATGGCCATGCCGGTGCCCTGTGTCATGGCTGCGCCCATCCCCTGAACCACGCGGGACATGACCAGCATGAGTACGCTCTGAGATGAGGCGGCAAAGACAGACGCCCCCATGAGAAGAAGCAGGCCGGCGATGTAAACCTGCTTGCGCCCGACCATGTCGGAAAGGCGACCCATCGGCAGCAGCAGCGCGCTGACAGTGAGCGTCTGCGCTATGACCACCCACTGGACGGTGGGAAGATCGGTCTTGAAATAGCCGGCGATGGTCGGCAGCGCCACGTTCACCGTGCCGAAGGTCATAACGCCCGTGAACGAGCCGAGTCCGACGGCGGCGAACACCCACCACTTATAACGTGGGCTGTTCGATAGCCTGTGACTGAGCAAATGCAGACCTCGACCGTGAGGTCGTTCCAGTCTAGCACACGAGCGCGGCAAGAGAGCGCCGGAATTGCGCGCGGCAGCGCGTACCGCCGCCCGCGAAACATTTTTCTCCCCAATCGAATACGAATCCCATTCCGATAGGTACATCGGGATCTGCGCGTGGAGCGCGAATGCGACAAGCTCGATCACGTCCGCCGTCAGGTCTTCCGCGCCGAAGCGATACGAGGTCGATGCCCGCGCAAGTCCTCAGTCAAGACCCCGACACCCTGCTACAATGGCGGGAACAGGCGATACATGCTCTGAACATCTCGATTGGAGGCTGGCGATGAAGTGGGTAAGCGCGGTATCCGAACACCGTTTTCTCAAGTACGCGGTGGCGGAGTGCGCCAGCGAGATCAAGGCTGCGCTCGGCAGCCGCAAGCCCGACCTCGTCGTGGCGTTCGTCTCGGCGCACCACGCCGCCCGCTACGAAGAGCTTCCCGCCCTCGCGCGCGAGCTGCTCGGCGACTGCGTCCTCGTGGGATGCTCCGGCGGAGGGGTGATCGGCGCGGGCAGAGAGGTCGAGAACAGGCCGGGCTTCTCGCTCACCGCCGCCGCGCTGCCGGAAATCGTGGTGTCTCCGTTCCACGTCAGCGACGAAGACCTGCCCGACGGCGACGCTCCGCCCTCGAAGTGGAAGGAGCTGGTGGGCGCAGACTCGGACGACGACCCGCAGTTCCTGCTGCTGTCCGACCCCTTCAGCGTGCGCGGAGAGCATCTGCTCATGGGCTTCGACTACGCATTCCCGCGAAGCGCGAAGATCGGCGGGCTTGCGTCCGGCGGTCAGCAGCCCGGCTCCAACGCGCTGTACGTCGGCGGCAAGACTCATCGCTCCGGCGCGGTGGGGGTGGCGATGCACGGCAACATCGCCGTGGATACCATCGTGGCGCAGGGCTGCCGTCCGATTGGGGAGCGGATGCAGATAACATCGTCCGAGCGCAATATGCTGATGGAGCTGGACGGCAGAAGCACGTTCGAGGTTCTGCGCGAGCTGTTCCAAAGTCTCGGCGAGCGCGACAGGCGGCTCGCGCAGCACTCGCTGTTCCTCGGTGTGGTGATGGACGAGCTCGACGACGATCCGAGGCTGGGCGACTTCCTCATCAGGAACATCGTAGGGCTGGACGCGCGACGCGGCGCGCTGGCGGTGGGCGAGCTTCTGAAGGAGGGGCAGATCGTGCAGTTCCACCTGCGTGACTCCGAGACTTCCTCACAAGATCTGAGCGCGATGCTCGACCAGTACACGGAAGACGGCGTTCAGACCGCCGGCGCGGGGGCGCTGCTGTTCCAGTGTCTCGGACGCGGCGAGTACCTCTACGGGCGTCCCGACCACGACACCGATATGTTCCGCGACAAGATCGGGGACATGCCGCTGGCGGGGTTCTTCTGCAACGGCGAGATAGGCCAAGTCGGAGGCTCGACCTACCTGCACGGCTACACTAGCTCGTTCGGCATCTTCAGACCAAAGACGCCCGCGGACATCCGCTGAGAGAGGGTTTCGCAAGCCGTCTCTCGACTGCACTCGCACTGCGGCGCAGTCACGGTTGCCATTGCACTCGCACTGCGGCGCAATTACGGTTCATACAGCACATCGGGTATATCCCCCTGTTGCTCAAGTTGCCATTGCACTCGCACTGCGGCGCAACTACGGTTGCCATTGCTCTCGCACTGCGGCGCAATCGTAGTTACCATGAAACGAGGGGGCGCGGCTTCTCACCGCTTTTACAGGCGCGGACACTCGCCCGCACAGTCAATTTCTCGATCAGCGGGAGGCAATGCGTGACGCTCGGCATCTATCTCACGTTCGATGACAACTGCCGCGAGGCGTTCGAGTTCTACCGCTCGGTGTTCGGCGGCGAGTTCGATATCTTGCAGACGTTCGGAGACGGTCCGCCAGACATGGACGTTCCGGAAGGGGAGCGGGGCAACGTCATGCACGTGTCCTATACAATTGGATCGAGCGTGCTGATGGGCAGCGATACCACGTCCGCGTTCGGACCTCCCCCGACGGTCGGCGACAACTTTTCGATAACCGTCAGTCCGGACAGCCGCGACGAGGCGGACAGGATATTCGGCGCGCTCTCGGACGGGGGATCGGTCTCCATGCCAATGCAGGATATGTTCTGGGGGGCTTACTTCGGCTCCCTCACCGACAGGTTCGGCATCGGCTGGCAGGTCAACTGCGAGCAGCCGTCGGAGTGAGACTCGGAATCGGGGGCGGCCGGGCGCAGTTTATCGAGCCAAAGCCGTCTCAACTCGTCTTGAGTCCAAGCCCGATCAGGTGCTATTATTAGTGGTAGACGGCTTTGAGCAGGCCGTTTCCCCCAATGCTCCGCAGTAGCTCAGTGGTAGAGCGATCGGCTGTTAACCGATTGGCCGTAGGTTCGAATCCTACCTGCGGAGCCATCACACCCCTTTTCTCAGAGCGCGGCTTCCTGTGCAAGCCGTCGTTGCGGATCGCGGGGCTGCGAATCCTACCTGCGCAGCCATTACACCCCTTTTCTCAGAGCGCGGCTTCCTGTGCAAGCCGCCGTTGCGGATCGCGGGGCTGCGAATCCTGCCTGCGCAGCTGTACTCCATCAGCCCTGAATCCCGACCAGTCTGTACTGCCTGGCGCCGCGTCGGAGGACTATGACGCGGCCATCCACGGCGTTCTCCAGCCTGACGGCGCGCCTTGGGTCCGATACGCGCTGGCTGTTGAGGGTGACGCCGCCCCCTTCGATGAGGCGGCGCGCCTCGCCGCGTGAGGATGCCAGCTCCGACAGCGCCACCAGATCCTGAAGCCTGACGCCCTCGCCCTCGAACCGCTCGCGCGGCAGGTACGTAGAGGGGACGTCTTGGAACACGTCGAGCAGCTCGTCCGCGCTCAGCCCGGAGACGTCGCCTCCGAACAGCACGTCCGTCGCCGCAAGCGCGTTTCGCAGCCCCGATTCTCCATGCGTCATACGGGTGACTTCCGCCGCAAGGCGGCGCTGCGCTTCGCGCCTCTCCGGGCTGGACGCCACGGACTCGCCGATCTCGTCTATCTCGTCCGAAGTCAAGAGCGTGTAGTACCTGAGCATCTGGACGGCGTCCGCGTCCGCGCTGTTCAGCCAGAACTGATAGAACTGGAACGGGGAGGTCTTGCCTGCGTCCAGCCACACCGCGCCCGCCTCTGTCTTGCCGAATTTCGCGCCGGACGCCGTGGTGACGAGCGGGGTGACGAGCGCGTGCGCGTGCGCCCCCCGCGCCCTGCGGATCAGATCGACCCCGGCGGTGATGTTGCCCCACTGGTCGCTCCCGCCCATCTGGAGCGCGCAGCCGTATCGGTCGTACAGCGTCATGAAGTCGTAAGCCTGAAGCAGCATGTAGCTGAACTCGGTGTACGAGATGCCGTCCTCCATTCGGCTCTGGACGGACTCTTTGGCGAGCATGTAGTTGATGCTGAAGTGCTTGCCCACGTCTCGCATGAAGTCTATCGCGCTCATCCGCTCCAGCCAGTCGGCGTTGTTCACCAGAAGCGCGGGGTTGTCGCGCGCGCCGAAGTCGAGAAAGCGCTCCAGCTGCGCGCCGATGCCTCTCAGATTCTCTTGCAGCTCCTCGCGGGTGAGCAGCGGCCGCTCCTGCGACTTGCCTCCCGGGTCTCCGATCAGCCCCGTGCCGCCGCCGGCTATGGCGATTGGCCTGTGGCCGTATCGCTGCATTCGCATCAGCGTCATTATGCCGAGCAGGTTGCCTATGTGCAGGCTGTCGGCTGAGGGATCGAAGCCGATGTACGCAGTAACCTTCTCGCGCGCCAGCAGCTCCTCCAAACCGGGAGTGAGCAGCTCCTCTCCGCCCTCGGTCACGTGAATCAGACCCCGCCAGCGGAATTCGTCTATGATGGATCCGGTCGTCTGTACAGGCGCTTGCATTGTTCCAGTCCTCATTGATCTCGTGAATCGCGCGATTGGCTCGGCGATGCGCGCTCGACTCATTATACACAGACGCCGCGCTGTCCATCCTGCGCGCGCAGAAACGGAACAGCCCGCGCGCGCGTCTATTTTCGCGCAGTCAAACGGCTGAAATCCAACTGCCCGATGCGTTAGAATACCAGTCGAGACTGAGACCGTTCGAAACATCGCAGTCGTAAGGAGATACTACATGACCTCGCCAATCAGATGGATCGTTCTGTTTGCGCTGCTGGCAGTCTGCGCGCTGGCGGCCGCAGCCTGCATAGATGAGAGCGGGAGGGCGGAACCCCCCTTCAGGATCGGGGTCATGGAGTCGCTGACAGGCCCCGGCGATACGTATGGCACGGTGGCGGTTCAGGCCAAGCAGATGGCTCTGGACGAGATAAACGGGGCGGGCGGAGTCAACGGGCGGATGCTCGAATTCGCCGTAGAAGATTCCAAGTGCAGCCCGCAGGGCGCGACTGTCGCCTACGACAAGCTGACGGACGTTGACGGGGTGAAGATAATACTCGGCACTTCGTGCAGCGGCGCGATGCTGGGCGCGGCGCCGCTTGCGGAGGCGGACGGCGTCATCCTGTTCTCGGGACTGGCGAGCAACCCTGCCATCGCCAGCGCGGGCGACTACATCTTCCGCACGCAAATTAGCGATGACGAGGTGGGCGCAGCCATGGGCAGCCTTCTCTGGGCGGACGGCATCCGCGCTCTGGCGACGATCAACGAATCCACAGACTACGCCGAGGGCGTCAGGCGCTCTACCGTAGAGCAGTTCGAGAAGCTGGGCGGCAGGGTGGCGGTGGCTTTGCGCTACGAATCCGACGTCACCGACTTCAGAAGCCAGCTGACCGAGCTGCTCACCACCAACCCGGACGCGATCCACGTAGCGGCGCAGTCCGAGTTCTCCGCCGGCACCATCTTCAAGCAGCTCCGGGAGCTGGGCTACGAAGGCCCGTTCTATACGGAAGCGGTGTCTGTGGGAACGACTGCCCTCGAAATTGCGGGAGACGCCGCCACCGGCATGAAAGCCATCGTCGCAAACTTGGACCCCTCCAACGAAAGGGGCCAGCAGGTTCTTGCCAACTTCCGCGAGCGGTACAGCTACGTCAACCTCACCCTGCCATGGCACCTCGCATCGGCATACGACAACGTCTACATCGCCGCAGAGTGCCTGAAGCAGACCGAAGACGACCAAGACGCGGACGGCTTCAGAGACTGTCTGTACGATATCACGTGGAGCGGCGCGATAGGGAACAGCTACAGCTTCGACTCGAACGGAGAGGTCGTCGGCCTCTCCAGAGTGGTGGCGGAGATACTGCCGACTTCCGAGCGCACCGAAGACAACTACGGCTACAAAGTGATCGGATCCACGGCGCGCTAGCGGCCTTCTCGGATATCCAAAGGCTGGCGCTTGCCCACCGGGCAGGGCAGCGCCAGTTTTTGCTTGGCAGCCGTTCGCCGCGAAGCGCTAGAATCGTGCAGCGCCCCCACGCTGTTCGGTCTTTCGAGGATGGCGCATGTCTCTTTCTCAGTTGGATCGGGAGAATCGCGCCGTGAGCGCCTTCAGCGAGTGGCAGGACTCCGAAGGCAGAGTCAGGCGGCACTACGAGAGCATCGCCGAGGCGGTGGAGCGTCTCGGCCCGCAGGAGATGGCGCGACGCTGGGGCGCGGCGGGGCGGCAGGTCGATTTCGACGCCTTCACCTTCTATCTCGACCCCAGACAGTACAGGCCAGCCCCCGCCGACTGGCTGCCGCGCGTCATTCCGGCTGAGCATTGGGAAGTCATATCCGCGGGCGTGACTCAGCGCCTCAAGGCGATCAACCGCTTCCTCCTCGATCTCTACGACGGCGAGCAGACCATCGTTCCGCCGGAGGTGGTGTTCACCTCTCGATACTTCTACCCGGAGGTGCAGGGCTTCCGCCCGCCGAAAGGCGTGTTCGTACACATATACGGCATCGACCTCGTTCACATGGGCGAGGGGCGCTACGTGGTGCTGGAAGACAACCTGCGAATCCCCTCCGGCATAGCGTACCAGCTCAAGACCGCGGACATGGCTTCGCGCCTCTTTCCGGAGTTCGCGCAGGGGTACGACATCCGCCCATACGACATCCGTCAGGGCTATCTGGACATGTTCCGCTCGCTGTGCGACGTGGAATCTCCGGTCTGCGTTCTGCTGACGGACGGCAAGTTCGGCTCCGCCTTCTTCGAGCATCGCTGCCTGTCCGATCTGCTCGGCATCCCGCTGGTGGAGGGGGCAGACCTGTACGTGGGGAATGACGGCCGGGTGTACGCGCGAACGCTCGACCGCGATATCGCGGTGGACCTGATCTACCGCCGCGTGGAGGATCTGGAGATGTTCCTCCCCGGACTGCGCGAGGCGTACCTCGACCGCAAGGTCGTTCTGGTCAACGGGATAGGCTCCGGCGCGGCGGACGACAAGCTGGTGTTTCTGTGGGCGCCGCAGATGATCGAGAGCTACCTGGGCGAGACCGCCATTCTCGAACAGGCGAAGAGCTACAACCTTCAGGATGCGGCCGACCGCCGCTTCGTCATCGAAAATCTGGACATGCTCGTCATCAAGGCGCGTCAGGGATACGGCGGGCTGGGGGTTTACGTCATGCCCGATCTCAGCGAGACGCACAGGGCGCGCGTTGCCAGAGACATAATCGAAAACCCCGAAGTGTTCATCGCTCAAGAGACGCTGGACTTTTCCGACCACATGGTTTTCAATGACGCTGCCGGCGCGCTGGAGCGTCGGCGCGTAGACCTGCGAGTGTTCGCCATCCAGGATGGAAACGGCAATGTGACCGTCTTTCCCGGGGGTCTGACGAGAGTCGCCCTGCCGGGTGGCAGAATCACCAACAACTCTTCGGGTGGCCTATGCAAACCTACCTGGGTGGTGAGCTAGACTGCCGGCGCGCAACCGTCTCTTACATATACGCGGCGCGCTACGGCTACTCTGGCGACGTCTTGCACAACGACAATCAGATTCGGCTGTTCCCGCGCGAGGGCGAGGGCCAAGATCCGCTGCGAACGCGCCTCTGGACGCTGCCCAGAGGCAGCGGCGTGGAGTATGGCGACCGCTTTGGCAACCGAGTACGCAGGACGCGCGTAGTCGAGCCTCACAGGAGCCTCATCGTGGCAACGTCTGGCCAGGTGTCGCTCTCGACCCGCGCTCCGCAGCCGGCGGATGTCTATCTCGACGAGGTGAAGGGCTTGGCGGAGGGAATGGAGTTCGTAATGCCCTCGCCGCTGGTGGATCCCGAGAGGGTGTCCGCGCTGGCGTTCTGCGTCGCGGGCGCGTCATACTCGCTGCTGGAAGTGGCGTGGATGGTCACGGACTGGGTATACAGGGAAGTCCGCTACGGGCGGGGGGCGACCAACGTCGCCACCACCGCCGATCAGGTGGCGAGCGCGATGGAAGGCGTGTGCCAAGACAAGACGCATCTGGCGCTCGGGATGCTGCGCGCGCTCGGCGCGCCGTGCAGGTACGCCAGCGGGCTGCTCACAGGGCAGACGGGCGAGACGCACGCATGGGCGGAGTTCCTGCATCCGTATGAGGGCTGGCTGGGGGCAGACCCCACCAGAGGGGTGGTGAATCCGCCTGCGCGCGACTACGTGAAGCTGGCGGTGGGGCGAGACTACACGGACGTCTCGCCCGTGAACGGCTCGTTCCTGTCCATGGGGACCGCCGCGGAGTGCGCCGCAATCGCTTCGGTCGAATTCGGAGAGACCGAAGCCACGCTGGACGATGCCCTCCGTCTCCTCGAAGGCGCATACGTGGTGAGGAACGTGTAGAGGAAACAGCATGACGATGGACCCCAGGACGATCGCGCTGGGAACGGACAGATGGCTGACCGACTCCCGCGTCTACAACCTCGTCTGGCTCGGGCGCTGGATCGAGCGCGCCCAGAACATAGCGCGGGTGCTGCTCTGGGCGGCGCAGCGCGAAGTGGACGGCGGCGCGCCGAGCATGGAAGAAGTGCTCGGCATCGCCGCGGACGTGCGCGGCGTGTCGGTATCGCGCGGCGAGTCCGTCTTGGATGCGCTGCTCAGCCGCGACAGTGGAGCCTCGCTGCGCGGCTGCCTAGTGGCAGCTCGCTACAACGCAACCCACGTCGCCCCGCTGGAGGTGATGCGGCACATCGGCGGCGCAATAGAGAACCTCGACGGCAGCGGCGGCGCGCCGTCCTCGCCCGAAGAGGTCGCCGCGCTCATGCGAAGCTCCCTCGCCATACTCGACGATCTGCACAGAGCCATCGAGGAGTCGTGGTTCCACACGGACGTCATCTCTGAGGAGGAGGTGTACCGCCGCTTCATACAGCAGCAGTAGGATCGGAGATCGCCCCCTCTCCCTCGATGGGAGGGCTGCGGGGTCAGGGTAATTCACAAGTCACGCTTTTCGAGGAGGACAGGATATGGCGCAATTCACAACTCGGCCGGTGGTCATGGGAACTCGGGGCGTGGTCACGGCCGGACACTACCTCGTCGCCTCGGTCGGGCTGAGAATCCTGATGCGCGGCGGCAACGCCGTCGACGCGGCGGCGGCTATGGGCATATGCGAGCCGCTGATCGAGCCTCAGAGCTGCGGCATAGGCGGCGAAGTGCCGACGCTCATCTACTCTGCAAGCGAGCGCAAGACCTACGCCATATCGGGGATGGGCTGGTCGCCGCGAGCGTTCACCATCGACTGGTGCCGCGAGAACGGCATAGACCTGATACCCGGAGACGGCTACCTGCCCGCGTGCGTCCCCGCGCCGGTGGACACGTGGGCCACCGCGCTGGCGCGCTTCGGCACGATGAGCTTCAGCGAGATACTGGAGCCGACGATCGAGTTCGCCGAGAACGGCTTCCCCGTCTATGAAGCGCTGCGCCGCAGCATCGCCACGAACTTGGAGAAGTTCACAGACCTGTATCCGACCACCGGCGAGATATACTGCCCGGACGGGCGCGCGCCCGAGATCGGGGACGTCATCCGCAACCCGGACTTCGCCGAGATGCTCCGCGTCATGCGCCGCGCAGAGCGCGCCGCCAAGGGCAGGGGCAGGACGGCGGGAATCGAGGCTGCCAGAGACGCCTTCTACAAGGGCGAGATAGCCGAGAAGATAATCGCCTTCATAACGGATCACCCGGTGGAAGACGCCAGCGGGCAGGCTCACGCGGGGCTGCTGTCATACGAGGACATGGCCGAGTGGCGCGCCGAGCTGGAAGCGCCCGTCTCTCTGGACTACAAGGGGTACGACGTTCACAAGTGCGGGCCGTGGACGCAGGGGCCGACCTTCCTTCAGCACCTCGCCATCCTGAGCCAGCTCGACGTGCGCGGGATGGGTCACAACTCGGCGGACTACCTGCACACGTGGATAGAGTCCGCCAAGCTCGCCTTCGCCGACCGCGAGGCGTACTACGGAGACCCGAAGTTCGACGATACGCCCTTCGACGTGCTGCTGTCGGACGGCTACAACGCTTCGAGGGCGGCGCAGATCGGAGACGCCGCCTCGCTCGACCTGCGCCCCGGAGACGCGGGCGCAGGCGCGCCCGAATACACCGCGCTGAGCGTGGGCGAGGACAACCGCCGCGCGCTGGGCATCGCGGCTCGGCAGGTCAGAGACCTGGGACTAGGCCACGCCCACATAGGCGACACCACGCATCTGGACGCGATAGACGCGCAGGGCAACATGGTAGCCGCCACTCCGAGCGGCGGCTGGCTCGGCTCCTCGCCAGTCATAAAGGGGCTTGGCATCCCTCTCGGCACTCGCGGGCAGATGTTCTACCTGAACCCGGAGCGTCCCAACGCGCTGGAGCCGCGCAAGCGGCCACGCGCCACGCTCACCCCCACGCTCGTCACCCGAGACGGCGGCCCCTGGATGGCGTTCGGCACGCCCGGCGGCGACTCTCAGGAGCAGTGGACGATCCAGTTCTTCCTCAACCACCTCGAGTTCGGGATGAACCTTCAGGAGGCGCTGGACGCGCCCACCGTCCACACCACTCATTTCCCGTCCTCGTTCTACCCGCGCCCTGCCTATCCCGGCAGGGTGGTCGCAGAGTCGCGCATCCCGAAGGATACGCTGGACGAGCTGGCGCGGCGCGGCCACGACGTCGAGACGACGGGAGACTGGGCGAACGGCAAAGTGCTGGGCATACGCTGGCACGCGAGGCAAGGCATCATAGCAGGCGCCGCATCCGCCAAGAACAACATCGGCTACGCGATGGGGTGGTGAGGGGGCGCAGAAGCGGGGTATATATTCATACGAAACCCTGAATCGGGAACGCGAAGCCGAACCTACCTGCCGTTCTGGGCAACATGAGCGGCGAAGTTTGCTTGATGGTTGTTTGATGATGTGGGGAGATGAAATCTCTGTTTCAAGATTTGGACACTAAAAGCTAGAATATCTAAGGCTAATTTCCTAGTCTTTAGCGTTATCCGTGTATAACGCGCTTTAATTTGCTTGATGGACGTCAAGCCGAAATTGGGACGCTCCGCTTTTGGAGCCTTCCACCTCCGCATGGACCCGCGCCCCCGCCCCAATTTCCAACCCACGCGCCGATTGCGGACTTTCGCACCATTCGGTAGTATTGCGGACAGTAGGGGGTCTCAACGTATGACCAACGGACAATCCGCGCGCCTGACGTTCGCGGACATGTTCTGTGGCATCGGCGGCTTTCACGTCGCCGCGTCCGGGCTTGGGATGGAGTGTGTCTTCGCCTGCGACATCGACCCGAAGGCGAGACGCGCTTACGTGCGCAACTTCGGCATCGAGCCGCGCGGGGACATCGCCGAGATAGACCCCGCCGCTGTTCCCGACCACGACCTGCTTACGGCGGGCTTCCCCTGCCAGCCGTTCAGCATAATCGGCCAAATGAGGGGCTTCAAGGACACGCGCGGGACACTGTTCTTCGATCTGGCGACGGTCATAGACGCCAAGCGGCCGCGAGCGCTGCTTCTCGAAAACGTCCGCCAGCTAAGCTCACACGACAAGGGGCGGACGCTGCGCCGCATTATGGACGTCTTGGACGAGCTAGGCTACGCGGCGCGCTGGAAGATACTGAACGCGCTCGACTTCGGCTTGGCGCAGAAGCGCGAGCGAACGTTCATCGTCGGCTTCAGAGACGGCTCCACGCCGTTCGAGTGGCCCCAACCGCTCGGCGACCCGCCGCCGCTGGAATCCGCTCTGGAGCGCGACGTCCCCCCCAAGTACTTCGCCAGCGACATGATACGAACCAAGCGCAAAGCCAAACACCAAAGCCGGTACGCCCTGTCCATCTGGCACGAAAACAAGGGCGGCAACGTATCCAGCCATCCGTTCTCCTGCGCTTTGCGCGCCGGCGCGTCCTACAACTACCTGCTGGTGAATGGCGAACGGCGGCTGACCCCTAGGGAGATGCTCCGACTGCAAGGCTTCCCGGAGTGGTTCGATCTGCCCGGCTCGTACCAGCAGACACGAAAGCAGACGGGCAACGCCGTTCCTGTCGCGGTGGTAGAAGCGATTTTGAGGAAAATGCTCGATGGCCTATCGAAGACCGAAACTCAGGGGGGGCTGGACCAGCTCCACGCCATATCCTCTCGGCCGGATTCCGGACTCCGTTATCCTGTCAATCGCAAGCAACATCGTTTACTTGACAGCGGTGAACGCCAGAGATATGTCGGGTGACGAATGGGGAGACGTTTTCGCGATGTCCGTCAACGGCGTTCACCTGAACAGCCCGCTAGGGATTGCGGACATCGCGCTGGGCAGTACGGCTTGGTCCGCCAAAACCGTGAAGTCGAACAACCCCAGGCGAGCGGATAGAGTGCGTCTGATCTCAGGCCGAAACTCTCCCGTGTTTTCGTTCGGCAACGATGACCCACTCGCCGATCTCCAAGAGACAGGTAATCAAGTCTTGCAAATCTGGAACGCCCGCGTCGAAGAAGCGACGCAAGAATATCCACAACTTCGCACTGTCGTTTTGATGCGCGACATGGAAAGATTCCAATTCAAGATATTCGAGCAACAGACGGTCGCATTCGACCCAGCCGAATACATATGGACTCTGAATCGGCGCAACAATTTAGAGGGATGCAACGTTCACGATGGATTTCACACCTTCACATGGCAGCCGCACGGGTCTCAGTTCACCATCATCAGGCAAGTAGCCGCTTCAGCGCGCTCGTTTCAGATAAAGAAACCCAACGCGCTCGACCCCGTGGATGTCCTCAATAGTCTTGGCTACTCGGATAGCTGGGTAGATTTCTTTAGCTAACGGACTCTCGAACATGGTCGACACCGTAACCCCTCAAGTCCGCAGCGCGATTATGGCGCGGGTCAAATCCAAAGGCATGAAGCCCGAGATGCGCGTGCGCCGTCTGCTGCACGGGCTAGGCTATCGCTACCGCCTGCATCGGGCGGACTTGCCGGGACGCCCCGATCTGGTCTTCCCGTCGCGGCGCAAGGTCGTATTCGTCAACGGCTGCTTCTGGCACCTGCACGAGGGCTGCGACCACGTTCGTATCCCGTCTTCCAATCAGGACTACTGGATCGCCAAGCTGAACCGAAACCGCGCGCGCGACGAGCGTAACTTGGCGTCGCTCGAAGAAGCGGGCTGGGAGGTGATGACGGTGTGGGAATGCGACCTGCGCGACGTGGGCGCGACCGCTGACCGCCTGACCGATTTTCTAGGAGAGAAGATATAAGAGTAAGAGACGATCCGACGCGCGCCAAGCATGGACTTTCGCAACCTCCCGACAGCGGCAGCCAATCCCAAATCGCCTTGCGCGTGTTATGATCAGATGCCCTGCACTGAGGGCGAGGAAAGACGTATGACCACCGCCGAACATGATCCCGCCGCGCTCTGGGAATCCGCTCTGGGGCAGATGCAAATGCGCGTCACGAGACCGAACTACGAGACTTGGCTCAAGGAGACGGTCGGCGTCCGGTACGACGGCGGCGAGTTCACGGTGGGCGCTCCCAACGCATTCGTGGCAGAGATGCTGGAGCAGCGTATGTACTCCCTCATCTCGCAGACGCTGGAAGGGCTGGTGGAGCGCGAGGTCGAGGTGCGCTTCGCGGTCGCGTCTTCGGCAAACGGCGAGTATGGGGCGCGCTACGAGACGCTGGCCGACTCGGACACGAGCGCCCCCGGCGAGTCCGAGCCGCGTCCGAGCCGCGCATCCACCCCCTTCAACTCGCGCTACACCTTCGAGCGGTTCATCGTGGGCAAGTCCAACGAGCTTGCCCACGCCGCGAGCATGGCCGTGGCCGAGAAGCCCGGCAGCCTGTACAACCCGCTGGTCATGTACTCGGACGTGGGAATGGGCAAGACCCACCTCATGCAGGCTATCGGCCACCGCATAAGCTCGCGCGGCATGTCCGTCATCTACTCGACCACCGAGGAGTTCACGAACGCCTACATACGCGCCATCAGGGAGGGGACGACCGAGGGCTTCAGGGGCAGATACCGCAGCGCGGACGTGCTTCTGCTGGACGATGTTCAGTTCCTCATCGGCAAGGAGCAGACGCAGGAGGGGTTCTTCCACACCTTCAACGCGCTCCACATGTCCAACCGCCAGATAGTGCTGACTTCGGACCGCCCGGTGTCCGCGCTCTCGCTGCTCGAAGACCGCATCCAGTCGCGGCTGGCTGGCGGCCTCGTGGTCGACATACAGCCGCCGGACATCGAGACGCGCATCGCCATTCTCAAGGCGATGTCCGAAGGCGCGCGTCAGCTCGTCCCGGACGAGGTGCTGGAATTCCTCGCCCAGCGCATCCACAGGAACATACGCGAGCTCGAAGGCAGTCTGAACAGGGTGCTGGCGTTCGCCGACCTGACCGGCGCGCCCGTCACGATCGACCTAGTGAAGCGCACCATCGCCGACATGGTGGACACCGCCGCGGACCGCCAGATCCCGGAGCGCGAGGTCATCGCCGCGGTGGCGTCTCACTTCGGGGTCAGCATCGGGACTCTCAAGGGGCGCAAGCGCGACAAGAAGACCTCCCAAGCGCGTCAGGTGGCAATGTATCTTCTGCGAGAGGAGTCCCAGCTTGGCCAGTCGGCAATCGGCAAAGCGCTCGGCGGCAAAGCCCACAATACGGTTATGCACGGCTGTGAACGCATAGCCAACCAGCTGAACGTCGACCCTCACCTGCGGCGCGACATAATCAACATCAGAGAGGCGCTGGCGGCTCTCTGACACCCCCAACGCGCCCCCTTTTTTCTAACTGCGGCTAACCAATTTTTCGACGTCTATCAAGACAAGAAATCGACTCGCAGGGGGTAAATATGTCGATAACCAAGCTGTTAATGTCGATAACTGTATTCAGTTGTCGACAACATGCCACGCCGAACAGTTACTAGAACTTGTATAGACAACTCCTCGCTCATATATTCCACACTTATCGACACGTTATCCCCACCCAGCCGACTGCGCCCACGCGCCCAACCAAGTACGAATCCCCAGCTCGCTGATCGAGTTATCGACGTTGTCTACGCCATTACTGTTACTGTTAGCCTTATGCAGGCATTCTCTGAAAGAAGATGATCGACAGAATCACAATTAAAATAAAGAGCGGAAGCGGTGGAAACGGCGCCATCAGCGGGCGGCGTGAGAAGTACGTGCCGCGGGGCGGCCCGGATGGGGGAGACGGAGGCGCGGGCGGAAGCGTGTTCTTGGTCGCGGACTCCAACGTCAACACACTGCTCTACTACAGGTACAGGCGGCAGTTCAGCGCGGGGGACGGGCGGCGAGGCGAGGGCAAGCTGAAGCACGGCAGGAACGGGCCGGACATCACGCTCCCCGTGCCGGTGGGAACTCAGGTGTGGATGGACCGACCCGCTGAGCGGCTGCTCGCCGATCTAGACACGTCGGGCCAGACGCTGCTCGCCGCGAAGGGCGGGCAGGGCGGCGCGGGCAACGCGAGGTACGCCACTTCCACGAACCGCTTTCCCCTGCTGGCTCAGTCGGGCGCGCCGGGCGAGGAGCTGGATCTGCGCCTGGAGCTGAAGCTCCTCGCGGACGTGGGCATCATCGGCTCGCCGAACGCGGGCAAGTCCAGCCTGCTGGCGGTCGTGTCCGCGGCGAGGCCGAAGGTCGCAGACTACCCGTTCACCACGCTGGAGCCGGCGCTTGGAGTGGTCGAGCATCGCGGCGATACGTTCGTGATGGTGGATATACCCGGCCTGATCGAGGGCGCGCACAGCGGCGCGGGGCTTGGCCTCGAGTTCCTCAGACACGTCGAGCGCACCCGCGTTCTCATCCACCTGATCGACGGCTCGCTGGACGACCCAGTGGCCGAGTATCTCAAGATCAACGCCGAGCTTGCGCAGTATGGCCACGGTCTGGCGCGCAAGCCGCAGATCGTGGCTGTAAACAAGCTCGATCTCACAGATGTATCCGTGCTGAGGGACGACATCGCCGCCGCGTTCGCCCGTGATGGAGATTGCGCGGATATCCGCTTCGTCTCGGCGGTCACGCGCGAGGGGGTCGATGACCTGCTGGATTCGACGCTCGCCGCGCTGCGCTCGGCCCCGGATGAGGTGGAGCTGGACGGCGGCGGGGGCGTGCCTGTGCTGCGCCCTACGCCGCGCCGACGCAGGCCGCTGGTCTACGTGGACGATGCTGGCGACTTCGTGGTGGAGTGGCAGCCCGCCGAGCGCATGGCGAGCATGGTCGATCCTGACGACTGGGGCGCGAAGATGCAGTTTTACAACCGGCTTCGGCGCGCCGGCGTGATCGTGGCGCTGGAAGAGGCGGGCGTAGGTTCTGGAGACATCGTCCGAATCGGCGATGTCCAGTGGCTCTGGGAGTGATCGCCTTTCGGACGACGATGGGCTAACGGCGTCGGCGTCGGCGGATGCGTCGCAGGCTGCGCTGCTTGTCCAGCCTTGTCTGCTCGCCCTTCGTTCGGAAGAAGCGGCGGTTTCGCAGCTCCCTCAGAATCCCTGACCGCTGCATCGAAGTCTGAAAGCGCTTCAGCAGGGCTTCGGGGTCTTCGCCCTCTCGCAAACTTACGTGTGCCAAATATTCCCTCCCGTGGGTTCGTGCGTCTTCCATCATCTTCTTGTTGGCACTATTCTAAGACTGGGCAATGGTCGAGTCAACACGCGCGCCACGCGGTCCGACAGTTATAGCGGCGATGCGCCGGGCGCGGGCGTCACACGAACGGCCAGGGGACGTTGTAGCCTGGGTCGAGGTTGGGGACCACGGGGTCCCTTATGAGGAAGCGCAGACGCTTCTTCAGCGCCTTCAGCTCGGGGCCGCGCAGCAGCTCGCGCAGGCTCGCGCTCGCTGCCGCCTCGCTCTCCAGCTTGCGGTGGAGCGCGCCCAGATCGGAGACGATGCGCGACGGAATCGACGTTCCCCAGAACTCCATCATCACGGTTCGCAACTTGAAGCTGGGGTGGAACGTCAGCCCGTGGTCGATGCTCCAGATGCGCTCGTCCGCGCCGACGATGCAGTGGCCGCCCTTGCGGTCGGCGTTGTTCGTCATCAGGTCGAACACCATGATCTCGAGCAGGTCTTCCCTAGCCGCCTCGTCTTTCACGATGTCGAAGTAGGTGATGTCCGGGTCGCACTCCACGTAGCTCTGGAACATGCCGACCCCGTAGGGGCCGTCTCTGATCACCGTCAGCGGGATGTTGGGCCAGCCCAGAAGTCGGCTCAGCAGGAATGCGGCGCGCTCGCGCTTGTACAGCGAGCCGATGGGAAAGTCCCAGAGCGGGCGCTCGCCGTCTCGCGGCTTGTAGATCGCGCGGAAGTAGCGGCCGGGGCCGGCGTCTATCCAGACTAGGAAGGTGTAGTTCGACCCCCAGGGCATTCGGTGGCCGCCCGTCACCTCCCCAGACTCCAGCAGGCTGCGCGCGGATTCGTCGTCCGGATCCACGGGCGACGCGCCCTCCGGCGTGGGAAAGACGGTCCGAGGCGCTTGTCGATTGCGGCGGGCCAAGTGTCCCCTCCGTGCGCGGACCTGCCGCCTACTCGTACTCTTCCAAGTCTTCGGGCGCGAGCCTGGCATGGCCGTTGACGCGCGCGCACCTGTGGCCTTCCGGGTCAATCGCCCTTCCGCACAGCGGGCATAGCGGGCGTCCCGCGGCGCACACCCTGAGCGCCTGCTCGGAGAAGTCTTCGAGCTGCCGCCTGTCCGCCCAGACCCGTATCGTGGCTCGATCCTCGTCGTCCACGTCGTGGGCGTCTATGACGAACAGGCCGCGCCGACTGTCGTGGCCCAGCACCAGCTTCATCACCTTGAAGTCGAGGCTGGTCAGTCCCGGCGCCTCGCGCTCGGCCGGAGGGTTTCCGGAAGCGGCGGCGTCCTCCGGAAGCGCCGTCATCATATGCTGGATCGCCAGCGCGAGCTGAAGCAGCTGCTCCTTCTCTATCCAGATGGACGCGCTGCTGCTGGCGCTGTCCACGTGGATGCGGAACGTCCTGCTGCCAGGCTCGCCGAAAGACTCGGCGCTGAGCCTTGATACACTGGTGAATTCGTTTCTTGCCCCTGCCATAATCCTGCGATCCATATTAGTGCCTAGCGCGATGCGCCGCAAGTGTCGGGGCTGGCTTCAGTTGTCTGGTCTCGTCCCCAGAACCAGCTCCAGCCTGATCTCCTCGCCGTCTCTCAGCACGTCGACCTCTACGGTGTCTCCCGGCTGGCGCGAGATGAGGAACTTGGACATCTCGCCGTTGTTCTGGAATCTCTGCCCATCCATCGCAAGGATGATGTCCCACTGCTCCAGTCCGGCGCGCTCCGCCGGGGTACCCGGGATCACTCGATGCAGCAGGACGCCCTTCGAGTCCGTGTCGATGCCCAGCCGAGAGGAGAGTATCGGCGTCAGCGAGGACGGCAGCACGCCGAGGTAGCCGCGCCGAACGAAGCCGTTGTCTATGAGCTGCTTTGCCACGATCTTCGCGTCGTCTATGTTGACTGCGAAGCCAATGCCCTGTCCGCCGCGCACGATGGCGGTGTTGATGCCGATGACCTCTGCCGCGGAGTTGACCAGCGGACCGCCGCTGTTGCCGGGATTGATGGATGCGTCCGTCTGGATCAGGTCCACTATGGTGGAGCTGCGGGCGGTGTCGATGGATCGCTCCAGCGCGCTGACGACCCCCTTGCTCACGGACGGCGCGCCCGAAAGCCCCATCACGTGGCCTATGGCTATCACGTCCTCCCCGACCTGAAGCTCGGAGGATTGCCCCAGCAGCGCGGGTTCGAGACCGTCCGCCTCGATCCTGATGACCGCCAGATCGGTAGTCGGATCGCGCCCGACCACGCTGGCGTCGAGGCTGGATCCGTCGTGCAGCGTGACGGTGATGGTCTGCGCGCCCTCGACTACGTGGCTGTTGGTCAGTACGTGTCCGTCCTCGCTCAGTACGATGCCTGTGCCGCCGCCGCTTGGGGTCACCGGCACGTTGAACGCGCCCGCGCCCACAAGCTCGGTGGCTATATGCACCACGGAGGGCGCGAGTATCTTGACCACCTCCGTGGTGGGAAGCGTGACGACGGGGCTGAGAGATGCGGAAGCCGCGCCGGGCGCTGCGGCTGCTCCAGACCCTTCAACGGCGGTTGCGGCTGTCGTATCGGCGGGCGTTCGCCCCCGCGTCCGCTCCGCGGCTTGGGCGTTCGTCGGGAGCGGCGCGGCTTCTGAGACTGCGGCTGTCTCGGACGCGCTCGCCACCGGCGCCGGGCGCGTATTGGATTCTGAGACTGCGTCTGTCGCGACGGCGCGCGGCTCGGGGCTGTGTGATTCCCCCGCCTGAGCGTCTGCGCTCATGGCGACGGCTCGCGGCGGCAGCTGCGCTTCCGGCTCTCCACCTTCCGCGCAGGCGGCGACTGCCAGAGCGGTCAGGAGGACGGACAACACGAGAAGGAGCGTATGCGATCTGTACATCTGGACACCTCGTTCCCAAGACAAACGCCATCTGCGCGGGTCGCGCGCTTCGGCGACAGGGAATCCGTGGAGGCGGAGAGCGAACGCCGCCCGCGCGCGGCCGCATACTGAGTACAACGCATCCGCGCGCGTTTTGGTTAGCGTGCGGCTCAGTCCACGAAGAAGGCGCGCAGCTCGCTCAGCAGGAAGCCCGGATTGTCGTTGGTGATGCCGTGTCCGGATTCGGGGACGTCCACCCACGTCATGGACGGCTGCGCTTCGATCATGCGCGCCTTGATTTCTGGCGAGAGGAAGTCACTCTCGCCGCCCTTCATCTCCATGATCGGGCAGGTGATCTTCCCCCACTGCTCCCACAGGTACGGCACCTCGCGCGCGCCGAAGCTGCCGTTGATCCAGAACATTTCGGGGTCGGACTTGGCGACGTACTTGCCCGCGTAGTTCAGTCGGAGGCTGTGCCGCGCCTGATGGCGGTAGCGCTCCTCGCCGGGTCTGGGGTTGCCTTGCATCTGGAGATCGACGTACTCGTCGATGCTCCTCCACCCCAGCCGCCGCCTGTTCATGCCGGATATCTGGCTGCGCGCCGAAGCCACGCTCATCTCGGGGCCGTAGTCGAGGCAGACGAAATGCTTGAGGTGGTCGGAGCGGTCGCCCGCGTAGGCGATTCCGTTGCGCGCGCCCAGAGACGCGCCCACGTAGTCGCACGGGGCGATGCCGACCTTCTCCACGAACTCCGCGAGATCGCTTGCGAACCTGTCCACTCCGTAGCCTTCTCTGGTGTGGTCGGAGTCGCCGTGTCCGCGCTGGTCGATGGCTATTACGCGGAACTCCTCGCGCAGCGCGCTGGCGATGTGATCCCAGTTGTGGGCGTTGCCGCCCTGCCCGTGTACCAAGAGCAGGTTCTTGGCGGAATCTCCTCCCCAGTCCAGATAGTGAATGTCGAGGCCGTTGACCTCTACGCTGTGATCGGTTGGCGCGGCTGTGGGCATGGTGTTCTCCTTTTGAGGGTGTAATGTTTCGGGAGCTTGGATGCGCGCCCCCAGCGCTTTCTTGGGACGACCACGCTGTCCGTCGTTGCATGGCGGTCCGGCTTGCGTTGTTATGGTATGGACATGCTGCGTGAATCGGGATTCCTATACTCCGCCGATTCTGAAGTCTAGCTCGCGGATTAGTCGGAATGTGTTTATGCTCCGTATGCCGAAGTCGCTGCATACGTCAGGGATATGGCGGTTGGCTCTGCTTCTGCTCGGCTTTGACACTTCCGCAGTCACTACGCAGCGGCTGGCTGGCGCTGCAAGCGCATAGGCGATCAGAAACGGGTCGCGGCCCATCTTTTCGGTTTCTACATCCGTCAAGTCAGGCGCGTATCCACGCTCGACGACTCTTGTTACGAGTTCGGGTTTGACCGACTCGTCAAGAACCATTGTCGCCCTGTTGTCTCTCAGCCAGTCAACGAGGTCATGTTTTCCGTCAATTACCTCCTCGTAAATCTCTTGGGGAATTTTCAAGCGTTCTTCTCCTGCCCTTGTTAGAAGCCAGTCCCAGAAATCGGGAACCCTGTCGATTGGATAGTAGTCTCGGTGGGCGTCGATGAGGACGTTCGCGTCGATCAGGTAGAGCAAGTTCTATGGCGCTCCGTCGTAGCCGAGCATCGAGCCGACTTGCGTGGGCTTTATACCCAAGACCTTTGCCGCCTTGGTGGTCGAAAACGCGCCCGTCTCCAGCATTCTACGCGCAAGGCCGAGCAGAGCGCCGCCGCTGCGATGGCGACGGACGATGTAGTAGTTAGGCCCCCCGGCGCTGCCGCGATTCTGTTCACGCTGTCGCTTGCGCTCTTCCATCCACCGCTTTCGGGACTCGCTGCGAAGTTTCGAGTATGTGCCGCGATCGATCATATTGGCGGAGTAGGCGCGGTATGCCACCATCGAGCTGCTCAGGTTGCGCCGGCGCGCGAAGTCGCTGACCCGTGTTTCGATTTGCTGGGCTGGCTCCGAGGCGAGAGCGATCTTCAGCAGCGCCAAATCTTCTTCAGGCAGCAGAAACTCGCTTGCGACTCCATCGCAAAAGCGCTCGGCGGCGTCTTCACGGTAGTCACCCCTCATACCCGTCTGCCCCAGAATCAGGTGTACCAGCTCGTGAAGGAGCGTGAACGACCATGCGGCGCGCGCGTCCCTGTCGTTGATCACTATGAACGGCGCGACTTCATCCGCGATGGCAAACCCTCGGAACGCTTCGGCGTCTATCGCGGTGTGGTAGCTGCCGAGATCGCCCTTGAGCAGAACGAAGACGCCCTCATCCTCGATGCGCCCCCGCAGAGCTGCGAACGCGCTGTCGGCGTTGGATTGACCGTAGAAGCTGTCTTTCGGCATTTCCAAGATGGCCCGCAAGGTGTGCAGAGCCGCCTGCTTTCCATCCGACATCTTGATGGATCCTATGAAGGGGATAGGTTCCGCTTCGTCTTCGTCTTCCAGCGCCGCGCGCACCATGCTTTGTCGGGCGCTCATGTCCCTGAGCAGGGCATTCACGAGAGCATATGCCGCCGGGTCTTGGTCGCCCGGCAGGGTGCGGAAGTCGGTCCACCGCCCCTCCGTTCTGGGCGGCGCGGAGAGGTAGAAGGTGAGCAGCGGCCGGCGGTACTGTTTGGCCATTCTGGTCAGGGTGGGCCTCGTCGGTTCCTCCGCGCCGCTTTCGAGGCACGCGAGTCGATCAGCGGCCCTCACTCCCCGAGCGTCTCGGATTTGGAGCTTGCGCGCCGCTTCCTCACGGCTGAGGCCGGCGGTCTCCCGCGCCCACGTCAGTATTTCAGGGTTGACTTTTGGCATGGTCAGGGGCAGTGTACATGGTTGGCGTCTGCATAGAATCCATTATAATCCGCTTGGAGGCGGTTTGTGTGACATGGCAGAACATGCGCGAAAGATAGGAATTCTCGGCGGGACGTTCGACCCCGTCCACACGGGGCATCTGCTGATCGCCAGACACGCGCGCGATGCGCTGGGGCTGGGGAAGGTCATCTTCATCCCGGCCGGCCGGCCCTGGCTCAAGGCGGACAGGCGCATCGCCGACGCGCGCCACAGGCTGGCGATGGTTCGGCTTGCCATCGAGGGCTGCCCCCGTTTCGAGGCGTCCTCCATGGAGATCGACCGTCCCGGTCCGACCTACACTGTGGATACGCTGGCGGAGCTGCGGCGGCGGCTGGGCAACGGCGCGCACCTGTGGCTGATTCTGGGCATGGACTCCGCGCGCGAGATGGGTCGCTGGCGCGAGCCTGAGCGCATATTCGACATGTGCGAGGTCTTCGCCATGTCGCGCCCCGAAACCGAAGACGTCTCGACGGACGAGATCGCCATGTCGTTCCCCGCGGCGCGGCGCGGCATACGAGTCGAGCGGGGACCGATGATCTCGATAAGCTCGTCCGACATACGCGCTCGCCTCGCGGCGCGCCTGCCAATCGAAGACTGCGTTCCCAAGTCGGTCGAGGGCTACATCCGCGCGCGCGGGCTGTATCTTTAGACCGCTCGGCGAGCGGCGCGACTCCGAAGCGAATGGCTGACCGCCGATTGTGCTAGTATTGAGTGTCGCCCGGCGCGCATGATCGCAACTAGCCAGCAGACAGCCCCAAGGGCGCCGGCCGCGACGTTTCGGATATGAGCGTACATGACAGACGCGGACGCGCGCGCCGCCGCATAGTCGTCAAGGCCGGCACCGCACTGATCACGGGCGGCGCCAGCGGCCTGAATCTGGAGACTATGGCGAGCCTCGTCAGCCAGATCGCGCGCCTTCGAGCCGAAGGCCGCCAGATGCTGCTGGTCTCGTCCGGCGCGGTGGCAGCCGGCAGACACGCGCTCCCCGACTCGGTCAGCTACCGAAACCTGCCCATGCGCCAGATACTCGCCGCCGTCGGACAGGGGAGGCTGATGAACGTGTACGAGCAGCTCTTCGGCTGGCACGATGTCAGCGTCGCGCAGGCGCTTCTCACGAGCAAGGACCTAAGCGACAGGGAGGGCTACCTGAACATCCGCAACACGCTGATCGGTCTGATCGAGCATGGCATCGTGCCTATCATCAACGAGAACGACGTGGTGGCGGTGGACGAGCTTGGCGGCGGGGTGTTCGGCGACAACGACATGCTCTCCGCCATGGTCGCCAATATAGTGGACGCCGATCTGCTCATCATGCTGGGACACGTGGACGGGCTGTTTACCGACGACCCCCACCTGAACCCGGACGCGCGCCTGATTCCCGTGGTCACTTCGTTCACGGAGGAGATCGAGGCGTTTGGCGGGCCGTCTTTCGACGGACGCGGACGCGGCGGCATGACCACGAAGCTCGAAGCTGCCAAGCTCGCCACCGCTTCCGGCGTGGACGCCATCATCGCCAGCGGCAAAACTCCCGAAGCGGCGCTGAGACTGGCGAACGGCGAGGCGCTGGGGACGCACTTTCCAACCAGCATGACCAGAGTCGAGAGCCGCAAGCGCTACCTGCTGAGCCAGATGCGCGAGTCTCAAGCGCTGGTGATAGACGGCGGCGCAGTCCGCGCGCTCGTCTCCCGCAACACGAGCCTGCTGCCGGCGGGCGTGGTGAGCTCTTTGGGCGACTTCGATCGCGGCGACGTCGTGACGGTCGTGGACGCGCGGCGGCGGCAGATCGCCTGCGGCATCGCCAACTACGACTCTGCGGACGTCAGGCGCATCATGGGCTTGCGCTCGGACCTCATCGAGCCGACGCTGGGACACTACTTCGGCGATGAAGTGATCCACCGAGACAACATGGCGGCTCTGGTTCACCCGCCAGACCGCCAACACGAACTACAGGCAACTGACTAGGAGGCGACCAATGGCGACCACTGCTGACGAGCTTGCGCTGAAGGGATCAGCCGCGCGCGAGGCGGCGCGCCAGCTTGCCAAGACTTCCGGCGCGGTCAGAAGCCGCGCGCTGCTGAACGTGGCCGACGGGCTGAAATCTCGCCAAGAGGAGATTCTGGATGCCAACGAGCGCGACCTGAGCGCCGGAAAGCGCGGCGGCCTGCCCGATCACTACCTCGACCGCCTGCTTCTCGACCCCGATCGCCTGAACGCGATTGCGGCCGACGTTCGCAGCGTTGCCGCGCTTCCCGACCCGGTGGGCGAGGTCATGGAGATGCGAACCGTCTCCAACGGCTTGCAGGTGGGACGCCGTCGCGTGCCGCTCGGAGTGATCGGCGCGATCTACGAGAGCAGGCCCAACGTGACCGTCGACTTCTCCAGCCTGTGCCTCAAGTCCGGAAACGCCGTGATACTGCGCGGCGGCAGCGATACGATCAACTCCAACACCGCGCTGGCAAAGACGATTCGGGCGGCGATAGCGGACGCGGGCGCGCCGAAGGACGCCGTGCAGCTGTTCGAGTCCACCGACCGCGAGCTGGTCGGGCGGATGCTCGCGGCGCGCGAGTACATAGACCTGCTGATTCCCAGAGGCGGCCAGGAGCTGATCAACAGGGTGGCGCGCGAGGCGGCCATGCCCGCTGTCACCGGCGGCGTGGGCGTGTGCCACACGTACGTCGACCGAGAAGCCGATCTGGACATGGCGGCGGACATCGTGTTCAACGCCAAAGTCCAGCGCTATTCGGTTTGCAACGCCATGGATACGCTGATCGTCCACTCCGCCATAGCGCCCAGATGCCTGCCCAAGATAGCGGCAAGGTTCGCCGAAGCAGGGGTCGAGATGCGCTGCGACCTCCGCGCGCTGAGCCTGCTGGGGCCAAACCGCCGCGCCAACGGCCTCCGCGCAACCCCAGCGACCGAAGAGGACTGGAGCACCGAGTTCCTAGACCTGATCGCGGGCGTCCGAGTGGTGGATTCGCTGGACGAGGCGCTGGAGCATATCGAAGCCTACGGCTCCGGCCACTCGGACGCCATCGTGACCGAGAGCTACTCCGCCGCCATGCGCTTCGTCGACGAGGTGGACTCCAGCGCCGTCTTCGTCAACTGCTCCACTCGATTCAACGACGGCGGCCAGTTCGGACTGGGCGCGGAGGTCGCCATCAGCACCAACAAGTTCCACGCGCGCGGCCCCATGGGTCTGCGGGAGCTTACTTCCTACAAGTGGACGGTGATGGGCAGCGGCCAGGTGAGAACGTAGATATGGCCAGATACGACTTTCAGCGAGAGACGCGCACTCCATTCTCGGAGTGCTACATCGTCCTGCGCGACGACGTCACGGTCGGCAGGCTCGACATGCACTTCGCGGATACGGTGGTTCACGCCACGCTCAACGTGGAGGAGGCCATCACGTCCAACGGCATCCAGGACATCATCGAGGACGCCGAAGCCGAGCTTCTGGACGCGGTTGGAATCGTGCGCTCCGAGGTCATCATCCACGTCCATCAGGGGCGCGATCTGGGCGTGTACAGCACGAGCGACTACGAGGGCAACAACGGCGGCGGCATCAGGTTCAACTAGGCGTTCGATGATAGAGACGATGATAGAGACATGGATCGAAGCTCGCGGTCAGGGAGTATGCCGAAGGAGGCGAGCGCAGACTCGTCGAGCCGCCGTCCTCGCAGCGCGCCGCTCCGGACGTCGGCGGAGCGTTCTCCGACGTTTAGAGGCGGCATGGCAGACGTAGCTCGCGTCGAATCCCTCACCAAGCGATACGGCGATCTGCTCGCCGTCGATGACGTATCCTTCAGCGTGCGCGAGGGCGAGGTGTTCGGCATACTCGGCCCCAATGGCGCGGGAAAGACGACGACCCTGGAGTGTATAGAGGGTCTGGTGACTCCCACCGCCGGCGCGATCAGCGTTCTGGGCATGGACGCTGCCCGAGACGCGGACGCCGTCAAGCGCCGAATCGGAGTTCAGCTTCAGGCTTCGGCATACTTCGACTATCTGACCCTCACCGAGATTCTCGATCTGTTTGCGCGCATCTACGACTGCGCCGCCGCGTCCGCCGATCTGCTGAGAAGCGTGGGGCTTGTCGACAGCGCCGGCGCCACTATGGAGAAGCTCTCAGGCGGCCAGCGACAGCGATTCACAATCGCCGCCGCGCTGGTCAACGACCCCGATCTGGTCTTCTTGGACGAGCCGACCGCCGGCCTCGATCCGCAGGCGCGCCGCAGCCTGTGGGACCTCGTGAGCGCGATGGCGCAAGACGGGCGAACGGTCATAATGACGACCCACTACATCGAGGAGGCAGAGTCGCTGTGCGACCGCGTCGCCATCATGGACAGGGGGCGCATCGTGGCGCTGGACACGCCGCGAAATCTGGTTCGTTCGATGTCCGATCCGCATAGAATCACGCTCGCCCTCGATGGCGTCTGCGGCGCGGACGGCCTGCGCGCCTTGCGCTCGGTCACCGATGTCACGGCGGGAGACGATGGCGCGTTCGTCCTGCGCTCGTCCGACCCGACGGAGACCGTACCAGCCCTGACGAGGTGGCTGGCAGAATCTGGCTTTGCCCTCACGCGCCTCGAAATAGACACCGACACCTTGGAAGACGCCTTCCTCGCGCTGACCGGGCGCGAGCTGCGCGAGTGAGCGCGCCCATGCTCGTACTCCACCTGACAGTCGCCAACCTCAAGATGATCTTGCGCAATCGGCAGGCGCTGTTCTGGGCGCTGGCGTTCCCGCTCGTGTTCGTGTTCGTCTTCGCCATGATCGGATCGTTCAGCCGCTCGTCCGCCGTCACGGTGGGCGTGGTGGACCGCGCCAAAGACGACGCCTCTCGCCAGCTGCTGAGCGGCTTGGACGCCTTCGACGTGGTCATGCGCGACGACGAAGCGCAGGCTCGGCTGGACGCGCGCAGCGGCGATCTGGGCTATCTGCTGATCGTCCCCGAGCGCCTGGCATCGCTCGCCCGAGACGCGCCCCCCGCGTCCGTGACGCTGGTGTACGAGGAGGGCAGGCAGGGGGCTGTCGCGCTCGCCGTCGAACGCGCCCTCGCGCGCATGGACCTCGCGCTCGCGGGAGTCTCCCCGAAGTTCGCTCTGAACACCGAAAGCCTCGCCAGCGACGACCTGAGCTTCGCTCAGCTTGCGCTGCCCGGCCTGGTTCTGTGGGGCATAATGAGCAACTCGATCATCGGCATGGCGGTCGTCCTCGCCAACTACCGCGAGAAGAAGATATTCAGGAGAATCAAGGTATCGCCCATGCGCGCGCGGACGTTCTTCGCGGCGCAGGTCATGGCATACCTCGCCCTGTCGCTGGCGCAGGCGGCGGCGATCTTCGGAATCGGCGCGGCGGTCATGCGTGTGGACTTATCGGGCAATCTGCTGGCGATTGGTCTGCTCATCGTGGCGTGCAACATCGTCTTCCTGAATCTCGGCTTCATCGTGGGCGCGTTCTCCAAGACTGCCGCCGCCGCCAGCGGGCTGGGCAACTTGGTCGTCCTGCCCATGGTGATGATGTCCGGGGTCTTCTTCCCGCTCGACGTTCTGCCGCGCATAGTGGCGGCAGTGACGCGCTTCCTGCCGCTCAGCCCCATGGTCGAAGCGCTGAGGGGCGTGGCCATCGGCTCGAAGGCTCTGTCGGACTTCCCGCTGGAAATCGCCCTAATCGCCGCGTGGCTGGCGCTGACCTCGATGATCGCCGTCAGGATATTCAAGTTCGAGTAGGGGCCTCCGACGGAGCGCGAGGCTGCCGACTGTGAATCAGGGAGCATCTAGGGCGCGGCGCTTCGGCTGCTTGGAGATGCAGCGCCCACTGCGGACGTGAGCCGAGTCTTGGCTCTGGCGGTCATGGCGAAGCTGGCGCTGCTCGGCGGCGCGGGGAGACGATATCACAGGGGCAATGTGGTCGGCTTGCTCTACTCGCTGCGCTCTCTCGAAATCGAAAACAACACGCTCCTCAATAGGGCTAGGGGCAATGTGGTCGGCTTGCTCTACTCGCTGCGCTCTGCCGTCGTGTTCTACTCGCTGCGCTCTGTCGTCGGAAGAAGCTGCGCCACCTCCATCACCCTCACTACGCCGGCGCGGGTGAGCATCCCCACCGGCTTTTCCGACTCCATGACGACCAGCTGCCTGATGTTCCTCTGGGCGAGCAGGCGCAGCCCCTCTTCGAGCGGGTCTTCCGGAGACAGGGTTACGAGGTCAGGCGCTCTCGTCATAACTTCCGACACCCACTTTTCGGAGCGCTGGCTCACCGGCGCTCGTCCCGCGTCCGTAAGTGTGACGATGCCGTGCAGGGTGTCTCCGAGCATGACCAGATACGCCCTCTGGAAGTCCTTCGCCGCGTGGTCTTCCAGCAGGCTCTGGACAGACGTTCCCGGCGTGACGGCGTGGAAGCCCTCGTCCATCGCCTCTCTGACCGTGCGCCCGGTTGCTATCCTGCGCTCTGCGCTGCTCTGCCGCGCGGAGGACGCCGTCGACTGTATGAACCAGCCGATGAACACCAGCCAGATTCCGGTGATGAGGTCGTTGGTGAATACGAAGAAGATGCCCACGGCGATCAGCCCGAATCCCAGTACCGACCCTGTGAGGCTGGTGACTCTGGTCGCGCGCTGCTCGCTTCTGGTTGCCCTCCAGACGAGCGCGCGAAGCACGCGCCCGCCGTCCAGCGGGAACGCGGGGATCAGGTTGAATACGCCGACTACGAAGTTGACTATCATCAGGTACTGGAGGAGCGCCGCGATCTGGCCGGGCGATGAGCGGAAGTTCAGGTACAGCAGCCCGAAGATGGACGCAAGCGCCAGGCTGGCTATCGGCCCCACCACCGAGACCCAGAACTCCTCGCTGGCGGTTCGGGACTCTCCATCTATCTGGGAGAACCCTCCGAGGAAGAACAGGGTTATGCTCCTCACGCTGAGCCCTCGCCTGATGGCTTCGAGCGAGTGGCTCATCTCGTGAATCAGCACGCAGACGAACAGCATCGCGCTTCCGACGATTCCAACCACCCAGTACTGGCCTCCGCTCCAGCCGGGATACCTGCCCGGAAGCCAGCTCGAAGCGAGCGACCACGCGATCAGCGCGAATATGAACACCCATGAGAAGTGAACGCGGATGTTCACCCCAAACAGTCGGCCGACAGAGAAAGTACCCGACACGTCCCTGATCCTCCTACCTAATCAGCCATCCCCTCGCCGCCCTTCCCAGCTCGGCGCGGAAGTCCGGGTGGGCAATCGCTATCAGCGCTTCGGCGCGCTGCCTGTGGCTCTTGCCCAGCAGACGCGCCACGCCGTACTCCGTCACCACCGTATCCGACCAGAAATGCGGCATGGTGACTATCTCGCCTGATTCCAGCTTGGGGACGATCCGAGAGACCGCGCCCCCCATGGCCGTGGAGTAGAGCAGCGTAATTGCCCTGCCGCCCTTGGAGTACAGCGCGCCCAGATGCGTCTCCGGCTGCCCGCCGATGCCGTTGTACATCTGCCCGCCGAATATGCTCTCGGAGGCTATCTGTCCTCTGAGATCCACGGACAGCGCGTTGTTGATGCCCACCTGACGGCGATTCTGCGCTATGACCCAAGGGTTCAGCACGTACTCGGGCGAGTACAGCTCGAAGATCGGGTTGTCGTCTATGATTTCGAGGTCTTCGTCGTTCGCGCCGCTCCACGAGGTGGCAACGGCGCGCCCTCTGTGGATGGTCTTGCGCGCGCCGTTTATGACGCCCGCGCCCACCAGCTTGGCGACCCCCGGCACCGTCAGCTCGGAGTGCAGGCCGAGGTCCGCCTTGTCGTCGAACACGCCCAGCCTCGGCAGGTACGAGGACGGCGTGCCGACCCCTATCTGGATGGTGGAGCCGTCCGCTATCAATGGCTTTACGTTCTCCGCTATCGCCTTCGATTCGGCGGATGGCTCGTCTATTCCAAGCTGCGTCCTGAGCCTGCGGAGATCTATGGTGGCGAGCTGCGCGGAGAGGAGCGAGAGACGGTTCGGGTTCACCCGCGCGATGACGTCTTCGAGCGCGGCGCGGCGCTCGTTCGGCAGGTCGGCGACGGCGCGAAGCAGGCTCTCGCGGCTCTGACTGGACGGCTCGACCTCGACCATCCTGCCTATGCGCTCGGCTGGCATGAAGCCGTCTCCGTACGTGCGAATGAGCGCGGGGTTCACCTCGACTGCCACCTTGCGCGCTCGCATGGCGAAGCCGCGCTTGTGCCAAGACTGCGGCCCGAAGGTGATCTGCCCATGCCCGTTGGGGCGCGATACGGTCGCCAGCGCCACGTCTATGGGCTTGGCTTCGTCCGGCCTCTCGTCCGTCGCCTTGAACGTCAGCGAGAATGCCAGCGGCGAGTACGGAGCCATGCCCTCGTTCTCGTATGGCCTGCCGTATGGCCCGATGAAGTTCTCGATCTCCACGTTCCAGCCCGCGTCCAGAAACGGGCCGACGTCGAACTGCGGCACGGACACGCACAGCGTCGCGCCCCTGACCTCGCCGGCGCGTTCGGCGAGCGCCTTCATCAGCGCCATCGGCTGCTCCGACAGCGGCACCGCCACGCGGTCGCCGTCCTCCACTATGGAGACGGCCTCTTCCGCCGTCCCCAGCCTGTCGCGGTATCTGTCTTGCCAAGACATGGTTCGTCCTACTGGTACACCGCGCTTCCGACTCCGCCGCCCGCCGCCACCACCTCGCCCGCGATGGCAGTCGACTTTGGCGAGGCGAGGAAGGCGACCACGTAGCCGATCTCGGCGGCGTCCACCATGCGCCCGATGTCGTTGCCGAGCGGCGCGCTGGCGGCCTCGGCGGACGTGCGCTCCGTTATGGTCGCGCCCGGATGCACGAGGTTGACGTTTATCCCGTGCGCGCCAAGCTGGTTGGACAGCGTCTTGGTGAGATGAACCAGCGCGGCGTTTCGCAGTCCGCTGAAAGTACCCGCGTTTCTCGCCGCCAGCCCGCCGATGTTGATGATGCGCCCCCATCCTCGCGCGCGCATGTGGGGGGCGACGGCCTTGGCGCAGCGGAAGTAGCCCACCACCTTCGTGTCTATGTCGGAAAGCAGGTCGACGTCTTCGGATTCGTCCAGCGGGCCGAGAACCAAGCCGCCCGGAGCGGCGGCGTTGTTGACCAAGATGTCTATGCCGCCAAGCTCATCGAGCGCGCGCCGAACCATGCCGCTGACGGACTCCGCGCTGGTGGTGTCGGCGACTATGGGAACGATGCGGCGACCGCTCTCGGCGCTCAGCTCCTCGGCGGCCTGCTTCAGCACGTCCTCCCGCCGCGCGCATATGACAACGTCCACGCCCTCTTTGGCAAGCTCCCGCGCCGTCGCCTTGCCGATGCCCACACTGCCGCCGGTGACTATAGCCTTCTTGCCGCTTAGCTGCAGGTCCATGATGATTGCTCCAAAACCCTGTCGTTTACCGCATTTCTCCAAAGGCTGACTGAAGACGAAGCCACGTCACCGCGCGCGCCCTGCGTATAAGCCTGTGGCACTGCGTGAGCGGCAGATACGGGCGGCGGTCGAATGCGAGCTTCAGTCTTTCGCGCAGTCCGGAGACGTGCCTAGATAGGCGGCTTCCGCCAGCCGCCGAGGGCCGATTCCAAGAACGCCGCCACCGCCAGCGACACGTCCTCGCGCCACGGACGCGCGACTATCTGGACGCCGATGGGCAAGCCCTCCGGCGACGTGCCGCAGCGAACGACCGTACCCGGCCAGCCCGTCAGGTTGTATGGGCCCGTGAAAGACGCGCTGCGGTTCTCTTCCTTGAACGTGTCGCCGTGCGCCGGCGCGGGGAACGCGGTCGTGGGGGATACGATCACGTCGCAGCCGCGCATGAAGCCCAGCATGTCGCTTCTGTACTGATCCAGGTCTTCCAGCGCTCTGGTGAGCTCGGCGGTTGGGAGCGGCTCCGCCTCATCGAACCTGCTGAGCAGTATGGGCGAGATTTCGGTCGTTCCCGCCTTGTCCAGCAGCCTGCGCGTTCCCGCGCGCCCGTCCGCTCCGCCGATTCTGCGCGTAAGGTCGGGGACGCGGCTCAGCGCGGCGGGGGTGTCTTCTTCTATCGAGGCGGCGACGTCGGACAGCGCCCTGACTGCCGCGAGGACGGTATCCTTCGTCTCCTGCGTCGGCTCGTTGAACCCTTCGACCGAAGTGTGGAACGCGATTCGCAGCGCGCCCAGATCCACGTCCGCCGGATCGCCCAGCGGCATCGGCACGATGGCAGGGTCGCGCCAGTCGGGGCCCGAGATGATGGACAAGGTCAGCGCCAGATCCTCGACGAAGCGCGCCATTGGCCCGTTCTGCGTGTAGGCGTCTGTCGCGCCCATGGTATATTCGATGATGTGTCCGGTGCGCGGAACGCGGCCGGAGTTGGGCTTGATTCCCGCGATGCCGCTGTAGTGCGCGGGCATTCGGATGCTGCCGCCGGTGTCGCTGCCTATATCCAGCGCCGAGCCGCCGGCGCAGACTATCGCCGCCGCGCCGCCGCTGGAGCCGCCCGGAGTGCGATCGAGGTCGAACGGGTTGTTGGTGCGCCCGTACACGAGGTTGTCGGTTTCGCCTGCCATCGTCAGCTCGGGCGTGTTCGTCTTGCCGAGCAGGATCGCGCCCGCGCCCCGCAGCCGCGCCGTGACCGTGGCGTCGGAGTCGGGAACGAACCCTGTCCGCCCCGATGTTCCGCCTGTGGTGACGACTCCCTCCGTATCCAGCGAGTCTTTGAGCGTGATCGGGACGCCGTGGAGCGAGCCTTTGGATTCGCCCCTCGCCAGAGCGTCGTCGGCTTCTCGCGCCTCTTCGAGCGCTCGCTCGGCGCACAGCTGGACGACCGCGTTCAGCCTGTCGTTCACCTCCTCGATGCGCGCTAGGTGCGCTTCGACGATCTCGACGGCGGAGACTTCTCTGTCTTGGATCGCCTGCGCGATCGCTTTTGCGGATGAGTAGATGAGGTCTGGCACTGTTACGCTCCGATCCGGAAAATCTGGCGGACGCCGCGCCCCGGCGCCTCGGTCCGTAACTTAACACAAGTCGGGCGCGGACGCTAAAGGCTCGTCCCGCGCAGCCGCTCTTACGAGATATCCAGCGCCATCATGTCCGCAAAACTCTCGCGGCGGCGGATTAGCCGCGCCTCTCCGTCTGCCACTACCACGATGGGCGGACGCCCGTTCAGGTTGTAGTTGCTCGCCATCGAGGGCGCGTATGCCCCGGACGATGGAATCGCGATCACGTCTCCCGGCTCCAGATGCGGCATCTCGACGTCGCGCACCAGCACGTCGCCAGATTCACAGTACTTGCCCGCGAGTGTCACGATCTCGGCAGGCTCGTCTGACATTCGGGCAGCCGCCACCGCTTCGTACTCCGAGCCGTACAGCGCGGGTCTGATGTTGTCTCCCATGCCGCCGTCCAGCGAAACGTACTTGCGAACGGTGGGTATCCGCTTGATCGCGCCCACCGTGTACAGCGCGACCCCCGCGCGCCCGACTATGGCGCGACCCGGCTCCACAATCAGCTTAGGCTCGCCAAGCCCGAGGTCTTCACAGCGGCGCTTGAACGTGGACGTGATGATCTCCGCGTAGTCTTCGATGGCGGGCGGAAGCTGGCCGCGCACGTAGCCGATGGCGAACCCGCCGCCCGGGCTGAACTCGCGCATGTCCAGCCCCTCCGGCTCGAACTGCGCCAGATAGCTGAGAACCGTATCTATGGCTATGGCGTATGGCTCCAGCTCGAAGATGGGCGAGCCTAGATGGAAGTGCAGCCCGATCAGGTCCAGGTTGGACGCTGCCAGCGCCCGTCGAATGGCGGTGGTCGAGTCGCCGGTCTCTATGGAGAAGCCGAACTTGCTGTCCAGTATGCCGGTGGTCGTGGCGGCGTGGGTGTGCGGATCCACGCTGGGAGACAGCCGCAGAAGGACATCCTGCGTCACCCCGCGCCGCTTGGCGATGTCGTTCAGCAGCGCAAGCTCATGGAAGCTGTCCACCACTACGCGCCCGCAGCCGACGTCCAGCGCGTACTCCAGCTCGTCCGGCGTCTTGTTGTTGCCGTGGAAGTAGACGCGCGCCATATCCACGCCCGCCGCGCTCGCCACCGCAAGCTCGCCGCCGGACACCACGTCCAGCCCCAGCCCCTCCTCGCTCACGATACGCGCTATTGCCGCGTTCACGAACGCCTTCGATGCGTACAGGACTTCGCTGTCGGCGCAGCGCGAGGCGAACGCATCCACGAACCCCCGACACATCCCGCGCAGCGTGGCATCGTCGAACACCAGCAGCGGAGTTCCGAACTCCTCCGCCAGCTCGACCGTGTCGCAGCCGCCGATGCTCAGGTGGTCGCGCGCGTTCACATCTGCGGTGAATGGGAACAGCGCTCTGTTGTCGAATGGCATCTCATCTCCGGTTTCAGGGTTGCAGCGCGTACAGCTTGAGTATAGCCCGCTGGCGCAGGGGTGTCGACAATGGGGCTGTTATGCTGTTACATGGACAGACTGCGAAAGGTCGCGTCTCAGCGGCGTACCTGCTGGAAATGCGGCGGGTGGGCTGGCTGGGGGCGTCCATGCGCTGGATGCGCAAGTTCGGGCATTGCGCCTCTCCAAGAACTTGACACCCAGAAGCGGCAGACTCTAACATTAGGGTTAGAGTTGCCGATTGGCCGAGGTAGCTCAGTTGGTAGAGCACAGCACTGAAAATGCTGGTGTCGTCAGTTCGATTCTGACCCTCGGCACCAAAGGTTCCAGACTCCTTGATATGTGTCGAGCGGGAGTAGCTCAGTGGTAGAGCACTTCCTTGCCAAGGAAGGGGTCGGGGGTTCGAATCCCCTCTCCCGCTCCATGTCGTCTTCAGCGAGACCCAAACGGTCGGCGACGACGGCAGGAGGCGGCACATGCTCGATCCCGCGAGGCTGTGAGCCGACCACGAGAAAGAGGGCAGGCGGCAGCGAAGCGGTGACAGGGCTGCGTCGCCCAAGTGATGCCCCAATGGAAAGTCCTCGCCCCATTGCTTCCGGATGCCAAGCAGACTTGCGAGAGGTCGTCAATGGCATCCTGCACGTCTTGAGGGACGGGCGCGTGTGGCGCGCGCTGTCCCGCGACCGCTGTGAGTGGTCGGGCGTCGTGGCAGCCTCGATAGACGCGCGGCCGGACGCCTGCGCCGACCGACGCGCGGCGGCTTGGGAGAACCCGCTGTGACAGACGGACCGGAGCTTGGCTTCGTCAACGTCGTACTGGCATTCCTGCCCATCTTGGCGTTGATGGCCGCTATCCTGGCGCTCAGGTGGAGCGCTCCGAAGGCTGGGGCGGTGGCTTGGCTGATCGCGGCGGCGGCGGCATTCTTCTTCTTTGGCGCGGACGTGGCGCTGCTGGGAATCGGAAGCGCCAAGGGCCTTAGCCTCAGCCTGTTCGTCCTGTCCATCGTCTGGACGTCCGTACTGCTGTACAACGTCATCGACCAGCTCGGCGGAATCACGATCATCGGCTCGACGATGACACGCCTCGCGCGGGAGCCGCTGACGCTCGCGCTTCTGGTCGGCTGGTCGTTCTCCGGCTTCATGCAGGGGGTATCGGGCTTCGGCGTTCCGGTGGCGGTGGCGGCTCCTCTCCTGATCTTCGCGGGCTTTACGCCGGCCAGGGCGGCCGCCATCGTTCTAGTCGGACACGCTTGGGCAGTGTCCTTCGGCTCTCTGGGGTCGTCGTACTACACCATCCAGCTGGTTACCGGCATCCCGGGCGAGCAGATAGGCCCGCGCATGGCTCTGCTCTTCATCCTGCCCATCGTGGCTTCGGGCTTTGCCGTGGCGCACATCCAGGGGGGCATGGCTTCGGCGCGGCGCGGCGCGCCGCTCATCCTGACGGCCGGCGCGGCCATGGGATTCTGCACGTGGCTCATGGCGGTCATAGGCGCACCTCAGATCGCCTCCATCGTATCGGGGCTTGTGGGCTGCGGCGCGGTGTGGCTGCTCGAACGGAAGCTCGCCCTCTACAGAAGCGCGGAGCCGCAGCCGGAAGCGGCCCCGGACATGGCAGGGGAGGATGCCGCAAGCGCGGCGGCGGAGCCGAAGCGAGCGAGCGAAGGTGCCGGCTTCCACCTGGCGTTTCTCCCCTACTACCTGATTCTGCTCTTCAGCGTGCTGACGCAGATGCCGCTCATAAGGGATCTGGGCGTGGGCTTACAGTGGGGGTTGGACTACCCCGCCGCGCAGACGGCTTTGGGCTTCCAGATCGAAAGCCGCGAGGATTACGCCAGAATATCGCTTCTGAGGCACCCCGCCCCGCTTATCCTGATCTCCCTGATCGTCACGTATCTGGTACATATATTCAAGGGGCGGTGGAGGTCTGGAACCGGAAGGAGCGCCTTGAGGCTGACATACAGTCAATGCACCCCATCGAGCGTGGGAATCGCCATGATGTTAATGATGGCGCTCGTAATGACGGACACGGGCATGACCGTCTTGCTGGGCAGGACCATAGCCAGCGGCGCAGGCTGGAGCTTCCCCCTGTTCTCGCCGTACATTGGCATTCTCGGCTCCTTCATGACGGGCAGCAACACCAACTCGAACGTCATGTTTGGCGCGCTCCAGCTCGAAGCGGCGGCGGCGCTGGGGGTCAACGCCGTTACCATAGCCAGCGTACAATCCATCGGCGGCTCGCTGGGGTCTGCCATCGCGCCCGCCAAGGTGCTGGTGGGTACGGCCGTCGTCGGGCTGTCCGGTCAGGAGGGCCGCGTCATGCGGCGCGCGGTCCCGTACTGCTTGGGCATCGCGCTCTTGGTCGGCGTACAGGCTCTGCTCCTGACAAGGCCCTGGGAGGCGAAGTGAAGAGCATCGACAGATCCGTATTGCGCCAGGCTACGCTGGCGGTCATGGCAGTTGACTTCCCGTTTCTATATGTCGCAGCCGTGGGGATCGAGAGCGTCGCCCTGACTGCGGCGGCCCTGGCAGTAATGGCGGCGGCGGCAGTTACTGCCGCTATAGTCTACTGACCAGATCGCGGCGTTATCACCCTCACCCTAGCCCTCTCCCGTCGAGGGAGAGGGGATTTCTGTAGCCATAGAGCGAGAGGGGCTTACGTATGGCAGGCAGGGGATTTCTGTAAGAGCTGCTGCTGTCTGCCGCTGCTCATCCTAGGGGGAGCTTCCGCACTGCCGACCAAGCTGATGCAGTATACGGCGGAATGCGGACGCTTTCTGATGCTGAACGCATAGGTATATTAGGTTATAATGAGCCGCGAAATTGGGGGAGACTCTCCGGACAGTCTGACCCCGAGCGGTCAAAGAAGAGGAGACGGATGGACATGAAGCGAATTGGTCTCACACTCTCGGCAGCTGCGCTGGCAATTCTGGCATCTTTGATTGGCGTGAGCTGCTCCAACACGGGGTCGGGCGATTACGATGTGGACGGAGACGCGCTTATCGAAGTGTCCAATCTGGAACAGCTGAACGCCGTCCGTTGGGATCTGGACGGCGACGGCGAGGCCGACGACTCCGGGAGCGCGGACGACTACGCGGCGGCGTTCCCGGACGCAGCCGAGGGGATGGGCTGCCCCGATGGTGGCTGCGCGGGCTACGAGCTGACACGCAACCTCGACTTCGACACCGCCGCCAGTTACGCATCCGGCGCGGTCAGCTCCGAGTGGACTCAGGGAAGCGGCTGGATGCCCATTGGCAGCCACACCACGCCGTTCGGGGGGACGCTCGACGGCGGCGGCTACACCATCGCCAACCTGTTCATTGACCGCCCCGAGGACGACCACGTCGGGCTGTTCGGCGAGGTTTCGGGCGAGATTTGGCAGCTGGGCGTGGTGGGAGCCGATATAAGAGGCGCCAACACCCTGGGCGTGATGGCAGGGACGAACAGCGGCGAAATATCGAACAGCCACGTCACGGGCGAGGTCGCCGGCGCCGTCAGGGACGCGGGCGGACTGGTGGCGGTCAACTCAGGTTCGATCAGCGGCAGCTACGCCGATGCGGTCGTGGGCGGCGTGGTCAACATTGCCGGCGGACTGGTCGCCGTCAACTACGGTGAAGTCAGAGACAGCTACGCCATGGGCAGCGTATCCTGTTCGAGCAGGGTCGCCGGCGGTCTGGTGGCTCTCAGCTTCGGTGAAGTCAGAGACAGCTACGCCACGGGCGACGTATCCGCCCAAGACTTGATTGGCGGTCTGGTGGGCCTCAACCAGGGTCCCATCACGGGAAGTTACGCCACGGGCGCAGTATCCGGGCAGGGAGACGACGCCGGAGGGCTGGCTGGCGTCAACTACAGATTGATAACCGACAGCTACAGCGAGTCCGAAGTAAGCGGCAGGCATCGCGTTGGCGGTCTGGTTGGGATCAACCGCAGCAGCGGCGAAATTGGCGCAAGTCACGCCGCGGGCGCGGTGTACGGAGGCATCGGCGCAGGCGGTCTGGCTGGCTGGAACGACGGCGCGATCAACGGGAGTTACTCCAGCAGCGCCGTGACGGGAGAGGACGATATCGGCGGCTTGGTCGGGAAGAACAACGGGCCGATCACCATGAGCTACGCCACTGGCGGCGTGTCCGCCTCCCATCGCGTTGGCGGTCTGGTTGGAGACAACAACAGCGCCGGGACCATTAGATCGAGCTACTCATCGAGCGAGATACTAGGCTCGGACGACGTAGGCGGGCTGGTCGGCGAGAATCAGGGCGTCATCAGCGCGAGCTACGCTCAGGGCGATGTGTCAGGCGAGAGGGATACCGGCGGGCTCGTGGGCGAGAACCTGTTGGACCAGGGCGCTGGCGCTGGATCCATAGTGGCAAGCTACGCCACAGGCAGCGTTCGCGGCTTGATCAGGATTGGCGGCCTCGTGGGATGGAACAACGGCCCTGTCAGCGCGAGCTATGCCGCGGGCGGGGTGTTCGCCGAGAGCGGCGCCGGCGGACTGATAGGCGAGAACGAGAACGCCGACGCGATCAGCGCGAGCTACTGGGATACCGAGACTACGGGGCAGTCGGCGGCGGTGGGCTTCGGACCGTCCGCCGACGCCGAAGGCAAGACCAAAGCCGAAATGCAGTCGCCCTCGGGATACAGCGGCATATACGCATCCTGGAACCAGGACGGGGACTTCTGGGACTTCGGCTCCTCCGCCCAGTACCCGACGCTGAAGGCGGACTTCGACGGCGACGGAACGGCTACCTCGCAGGAGTTCGGCAGCCAGTAGCGGGCAAGCCAGCAGGCGGCGAGTCCCTGCCGCAAGGTTCGCCAAGCGAGGGGAGAGACCCCGCGCCGAGCGTCGCCATACGCCATATACAGGGACGACAGCCAATCCGTGAAGACGGACGTTCTTCATCGACGGCGGGGCGCTGGCGCTCTCTCAGGGCGCGACTATTAGAGATCCGTCGAGCCTGTGTTCTCTGCGCGCTTGCAGTTTTCAGGCTCGATGATAACCGGGCTGTCAGGAATACAAATGGGCGCGCGAATAGAGATACCGCACGATCGGATCGCCGAGTTCTGCAAGCGTCACAACATTCGCAAGATGGCGCTGTTCGGCTCGGTCATAAGGGACGACTTTACGCCTCGAAGCGACGTGGACGTTCTGGTGGAGTTCGAGCTTGGGCGAAATCCCGGATTGGCGTTCTTCTCCACCCTTCCGGACGAGTTGTCGGAGATTGTGGGCAGGAGAGTGGATCTGAACACCGCGCAAGACCTGAGCAAGTACTTTCGCCAAGAGGTGATTGACGAGGCAGAGGTGATATATGTCTCGCCGTGATCCGGTGGTGTTCGTTCACCACATGCTGGACCACGCGCTGGAGGCGCGCCAGATGACTCGAGGCCGCGCCAGGGCGGACTTGGACAAGGACAGGATGCTGAACCTTGCGCTGGTTCGGCTGATGGAAGTCGTGGGCGAGGCTTCGAGGCGGGTTCCTGATGACTTCCGTTCCCGTTATCCACGTGTGCCGTGGCGCGAAACATCGGATTTTCGCAACAGGCTGATACATGGCTGCGATGAGATCAACTTCGACACTCTCTGGGAGATCATTCAGGAGCATCTGCCCCCGCTGATCGAGCAACTCGAGACGATACTCGCAGGGGAAAGTCGAGCGACCGTCTGAACTTCGCCCGTAGTCCCGATCATACGAACATCGGGGAGAAAGAGGGCATCGCGGCTGTGACGCCGGCAAGAAGGCGATGGGACGCCATTGGAAGATGTCTAGGAATCTGCTGACGTCGTCAAGGAAGCGACCGCAGCCCAGAGGAGGCTTTCCGTCGTAGATACGAGAATTCTGAAAAGACTGGCGCGCGATATCCTGCCGGCGGCGGTGTACAACGAGCTTCGCAGGGTGGTTCACGCTCGGAGGCTCGAACGGACGCCGACAATGGCGGTGGACGCCGCCCCGCTTCCCAAGGCGGCGGAGATCTCACTTGCGGAGATACTCCAAGCCGACGGCTGGGAAAGGGCAAAGGCCTCGATAGACGAGATCTTCGAGGATATGGGTATGGCGGAGATTCACGCCATAGACCCCGAAAGCCGCCGAATAATCTACCACATGGTTCGCCGTTTTCAGCCGCGCTCGGTTCTGGAGATCGGCACCAACCGCGCCGCATCCACCATGCACGCCGCAATGGCGATGAAGGAGTATCGGAGTGGAGACTGCCCGCCCCGTCTGGTTACGCTGGACCTGTTCGACGTCAACGATCCTGCCGCCGCCGAGTCGAAACGATACCGCATCACCGCTTCGCCCCGCCAGATGCTGGCGCGGCTGGACTGCGCCGACATGGTGGAATTCTCCATCGCCCGATCCACGGACTATCTGAACGGGCGCGAAGCGGAGTTCGATTTCATCATCATGGATCACGACCCCTCGGCGGACACCGCCTACCGAGACACGGCGCTGGCGCTCAGGGCGCTGCGCCCAGGCGGACAGCTGCTGATTCATCCCTACTTTCCGAGTGGAAAACCGCTGCGGAGCGGTGAGCGGATCAACCCCGGCCCCTACCTCGCCGTGCGGCGGCTGCGCAGGGAAGGGGCCGGCCTGCTGGCTCTGACCGCTCCCGGTGGCAGCCTCGCCATCCTGTCGAGAGAGTGACCAGCGAATGGCCAGCTGCGAATCGCTCTGAAGATATGACAGAACCTGTTTTGCGCGCTATGGGCGGCGATGGTAAGATGGCGCAGTTGGGATAGTAGAGTTAGGATGGCGTAATATATGGAGATGCAGCAATCCAAAGCTCCTCACGGCGCAAAGCGGATTATGATAATAGACCCGCCTTTCAAGCGTCTCTACCACGACAGCGCTTCACTGGTAAAGCTGCCCTTGGCGCTTGGCTATCTATCGGGAGCGATCCTGAAGTGGACGGATTGGGAGGTACAGGCATACAACGCCGACTTCAATCCGAAGAAGAGGGCTATCTCACTCGACAACGTAACCCGCATCGAGGAGGGGATGGAGCGTTACCTGCGCACGCTGGAAGACCCGGCGGCGCCCATCTGGGAAGAGGTGCGCTCTGCCATAACGGAGTTCGATCCGGACGTCATCGGCATAAGCTCCAAGACCCAGAACTTCCCGTCCGCTATGAAGGTTGCGCGCATCGCCAAGCAGCACAACCCCAACATGCTCGTCGTCTTGGGCGGCCCCCATGCCTCCTTGTCCACAGAGAAGGCGCTGGACTGCCCTGATATCGACGTGGCTGCGCTGGGCGAAGGGGAGCTGACGCTGGTCGGTCTGCTCGAGGCTCGGCAGAGCGGCGCGCCGCTGAGCGAGGTATCCGGGATCGCGTACCGTCGGCGCGGGCGGGTGGCGCTCACACCCCCGCGCGCTCAGATCCCCGACTTGGACGAGCTGCCCTTCCCCGCGGAGTATGCCCCGCAAATCCTTCGAGACTACGAGAGCTATCCCGCCGAAGCCTTCGGGTACGTCTTCTCTGCTCGCGGCTGCCCGTACAGCTGCACGTTCTGCGAGTCCAAAGCCATATGGACGCAAAAGACGCGCTGGCGCTCGCCTGAGAACGTGGTGAGAGAGCTAAAGATGCTGATGGGGCGGGGCGTCAGATACGTCTACTTCGACGATGACACGTTCGGCATACACCCGCGTTACATCGAGGAGCTGTGCAGCCTGATCGAAACCGAGTGCCCCGGGCTCAAATGGGGCTGCGAGATAACGGTCGGCGTGGTCAAGGAGCGGTCGGTCGAACACATGAGACGCTCCGGCTGTGTGCGGGTGAATATCGGCATCGAGTCCGGAAACAACCGAATACTTCGCGGCGTGAAGAAGGGACACACCATCGAGAAGGCGTATGTGGCGGTCGACCTCTGCCGACAGGCGGGCATCGAAGTCGGCGCCTTCTTTATGATCGGCTTCCCCGAAGAGACAGAGGAGACGCTGAGAGACACTCTGACTGCCATCGAGAAGATCAACGCGGATAACATCATGCTGAGCATCTTCACCCCATATCCGGGCTCCGAGCTGTTTCAGGTGTGCAAGGAGCTTGGGGTGGTGGACGACGACTTCGACATCACGATCTACAATCATCAGAGCCCGGAAAACTGCTTCACCGCCTTCATCCCGCCGGAGCGTTTCAGGGAGCTTGTCCGCGAGGCGGCGGCGGTGGTAGGGCGCAAGAACCAGCGCGGCCGCTGGCGCAGGGTGGGGCTGATGCTGCTGCATCGAGACTTCTATCGAGTGCAGTATCTGGCGCGGCAGTTCCTCCGCGCGCGCGCGGCGTGGTATTCAGCGCGCCTCCTCAGACGCCGCCGCTCCGAGCCGGCGGCATGACGGCTGTAAGGGTGACAATTTTGACCGTATACCCCCCGCGACTCCTCGCTCTTGTGTCGCTGGGATGACTGTTTCGATCCACGCGCCTAGCTTCGACGCCTTGTACTCCCAACACGTTCGGTGAGCGGCAGCATATGGATATCTTGCGTTTTCTGTCCCGCCATTCACCCCAGCCTGCCAAGAAAGCCTATCGACGGCTTTTCGGCGAAGAGCAGTGGTTCCTTGCCGTGAACGCCGGCCTGCCGCTTGCCGATTCCGCAATGAGCGGACGGGCGCGCTCGCCGCTGATGAAAGTGCATCACGCCCCGCCCGGTCGCTTCTGGGCAGACCCCTTCCCCATAGTCGTAGACGGCAAGGTTTGGGTGTTCTTCGAGGATTACTCCTTCGCGTCGAAGAGAGCCGTCATATCGTGCGCTCCGGTGTCCGCCGACGGCGATCTGGGCGCAGCCGTCACCGCGTTGGAATGCCCGTACCATCTCTCCTACCCGTCTGTCTTCGAGCATCAGGGGCGGCTATATCTGATTCCCGACACTTGGGACGAGAATCGGGTCGATCTGTGGCGCTGCCGCCGCTTTCCCGACGACTGGATCCGAGAAGGGGCGCTGCTGGACGGCGTGAGCATGAGCGACCCGACGCTGCACCGGCAGGACGGCAAGCTGTGGCTGTTCGGCACGGTGAGCGAGGCGAGGGCGCGCGCCAATGACGAGCTGCACATCTACACAGCCGATGCTCTGGAGGGGGCGTGGCAGCCCCACCCATCCAATCCGGTGGTGTCCGACCGCCGCCGGGCGCGGCCGGCCGGCCGGCTGTTCTTCCGAGCCGGCCGCCTGATTCGCCCTTCTCAGGATTGCAGCGGACGCTATGGAGGCGCGGTGGTCCTCAACCGGGTGGACGAGCTGAACGAGCGCGCCTATGTCGAAACCCCCATCGGGCGCATCGACGGCTCCGCGCTGCCCGGCAACCGAGGCACGCACACGGTCAACCGCGCCGACGGCCTCGAATTCTTGGATGGGCGGGTTCTGCACAGACGAACGGCTGCTGGATTACCCCCCCCCCCCCCCCGCAATGGAGAGGGAAAAACTGATGGGAAGGGTGGGAAGCTGAGAGGTGATATCAGTTGTCAGCGTCTCCCCGCGCGATGAAGGTTCTACTCATAGGCCCCCTGCCCGCCAAGCCTGCGTCGCTCGGAGAACCCATCGGCGGGGCAAGGGTGACGTTTGCGGAAGCGGTGCGCGAGCTGGACATGCGAGGCTTCGAGCTCGACATCGTCAACACGTCTAGGCCGAGGCCCAATCTGCCCCTTTGGAAGATCCTGAGCTACGAGCTTCTCACCTTCGCGCGGGTGGTTTGGGAAGTCCTGTGGAGGGCGCGGCGCTCAGACTTGGTGTTCCTTCACATGTCCGCCTACTCTGCGCTGCTGGCGGCGTCCGCCATCTGGGGGCTGTGCCTTGCGCTGCGCCGTCCTCTGGCGCTGCGGTTCTTCGGGGACAGCCTCTACTTCACCTACCATCGTTACGGGCGCGCGCGCCGCTGGCTGATGGAGCGGACGTTTCTACGCGCCTCGCTGGTGTACGAGGAGAGGCAGACGCTCCGCGAGTTCAGCAGTCGGGACAACTTCCGCTGGCTGGCAAACACCAGAGACTTCGCCCCTCCTCCGCCCCGTCGGGGTCGGGACAGAGTCCGCAGACTGCTGTTCATGGGCCAGCTCAGGAAGGAGAAGGGGCTGGCGGAGGCGCTGGACGCCTGCCGCTCTCTGCCCGATGGATGTCATCTTCAGGTGTTCGGGCCCCGTATGCCCAACACCGACTTCTCCCTGTTCGACGGCCACCCCAAGGCGACCTACGGCGGGACGCTGGAGCCGGAGGACGCGCCCCGCGTCTTCGCCGAACACGACCTGCTCTTGTTCCTCAGCTACATGAGAAGCGAAGGCACTCCGGGAATCATCATAGAAGCCTTCCAGTGCGGCGTGCCGGTCGTAGCAGCCTCGATAGGCGGAGTGCCCGAGCAGGTGGAACACGAAAAGAGCGGGCTGCTGGTGGAGCCTCGCTGCGCGTCCGAGCTGAAGGCGGCGATCGAGCGGCTGATCGACGACCCGACTCTGTATCGGCGGCTTTGCGCTGGAGCCAAGCGGCGCGGCGAGCTGTTCCGCAGCGGGCGACATTTCGACCGACTGGCTGAGGAGCTGCGCGCATTGGCGGGCAGATAGGCAAGATGCTTACTCGACTGCTGCCATCCTCGGACAGGCGCGTGGCTCGGCAGACCCTCTGGATGGGCGCGATTACGGCGGTCCAGATCTTGGGCGGACTGGCGCATCTGATCATCTCCGCGCGGATACTCGGACCGGAAGGCTTTGGCGTCCTTGCCGTCATGATCGCCGCAGCCACGCTCATCCACGCGCTCATGTCCGCGCCCGGCGGTGAAGCCGTTACGACTTTCGTATCGCGGGCAGTAGCGGAGGGACGACCGCAAGAGGCGGCTCGCATACTGCGTTTTACGATTGCCATGTCCCTGGGGCTGTCGCTCATCGCCTACGTGTTCATCGCAGCTCTCATCTTGACGGCAAGCAGCCTGTTGGGAATCGAGAACGACCATCGGGGCGTAGCGCTCATGTACGGCGTCGTGGGGATTCTCCTAGCCACACGGACAGAAACCTTGGCGGCGCTGCGGCTGTCCGACCGGGTATCCCTGGGTCTGGCAATCGCTCTGGCGGGCGTTCTGACCCGGGTCGCTCTGCTCGGAGTGGTATGGCTGCAAGGGGGCGGGATGTTCGAGGTGGTCCTGACGCATATCGCCGGTGTCGCGGTGAGTGGGCTCGGGATGCTCGCTGCCGCGACGGTGTCGACGGCGCGCGCGGGGATAACCGACTTCCTCGCCTCGCTGTCGCTCAGAGTTCCGCCAGACGTGGCGCGCTTCCAGATCGGAATATTCGGGAGGCACACCGTCTCTGCGCTGTACAGTCTGGACACTCTCCTGTTGGCGCAGTTCACCGCCGCCGCGGACGTAGGGCTGTACCGGGCGGCGCGGCAAGTTACCGACACCGGACACTATCCGTTTCAGGCGCTGCGGAACGGGGTGCAGCTCGAATACAGCAAACAGTGGTACTCGCGGCAAGGGGGAACGCTCCGCCGCACCGCTCTGATGTCTAGCCTAGTGTCATTCGCGTCAGCCGCAGCGCTGTTCGGGCTGCTTGCCGTCTTCCATCGACCCATAGCCCGGCTCTTGCTGGGAGAGGAGTTCGCGGGCGTCTCCCAGCTGCTGCTGATTATGATTTCCGGCGCCTTCGCCGCCAACAGCATTTCCGCGCTTGCCGCGCTGCCGGCTGCCGCTGGGTGGGTCTGGCCGTCGGTGGCGGGGGAAATGGCGGGTCTGACGGCTTCCATCGCCGTCATCGTATGGCTGGCTCCCGTGCGAGGCGCGGAGGGCGCGGCTTGGGCGAATGCGGCGTACTTCATCGTCTTTGCAGTGGTCTCGATACCGTTCGCAATCTCGATACTGCGACAAAGCCGCCGCCTGCGGCGGAAACCGCAGCGAGCGGCGTGTAAATGCAGGATGGAGTCAAGAAAGCAATGACAACTCGAACGGAGAATACAGCGAGCGCATGTCCCCCCCCCCCCCCGCAACAACCGGGCTAGACGCCAAGGTTGCTGTGATTGGTTACCTCTGTCTGTGTCTGAGCGTACTCTTCCTTGGCTTTCTTCTCGTCGCCGCCCCGCAGACATTGCACGCGCTGACCCGGGAAGACCACTGGGTGGAGAATCTCACTGCGGTATGGTTTCTCTTGGCGGGCTTCCCGCTGTTCGGCGCGGCATGGATGGAGCGTAGCTTCTCCCGTCGCTGCGTCTATATTCTCGGCGGTATGGTGATGGTGTTCGCGTTTGGCGAAGAGATCAGCTGGGGGCAGCGCATCTTCGGGTTTGCGACGCCCGATTTCTTGATGTCCTTGAACCAGAAGAAGGAATTCAATGTCCACGCTATCAACAATGTAATATTCAGCATTATCTACTTGAACAGCGCGCTGGTCTTGTGCGTGGCAGCCAGCGCAGCCTTCTTTTGCCGAAAAGACAGGCTCTTCGGGATTCCGCTGCCGTCAATTCCGCTGATGCTGGGCTTTCTGATAATGCTCTCCTATGAGTCCGGAACGTGGCTCGGAGATGCGGCAGGAATGGACTTCGGAGAGTATCTGGCGCGCACCAGAATATCCTACGGATTCATCGTGATCGAGGTGAAGGCGCTGCTGCTGCTCTTTTGCATCTTCGCCCTGATTTCACGGCAAGCCAAACTGTTCGTCGCTTTCGCTGCAACCCTAGCCCTCGTCTTTGCTCTCTCTTACGTGAACTACGATAACGTGTACCGCCTTGCTATCGTCGATCGTGGAGTTTTGTTCGAGGCGCGGGAGTACCTGCTCGGCATCGCCTGCCTTTTCTACTCTTTGGAGATCATGCTGCGGCAGGGACGGCTGGCGGCAATCTTGCCTGCCTCGTTCAGTGGCGTGAAACTGCCGGGCGGACGGGTCCCGCTCTGGCTGATGACCTGCTCTCTGGTAGTTGCAGGCAGTATCGCGCTGATACTTTTTCAGTATTTCAGCGCTTAGGTCAAAACTGCCGCCATAGAGTGGGCATACGGCCAGCGTGCCAATCGCCCGCTCCGTTCTCGATGTCTACCCCATCGAGAACGGGGCTATGCGCTCCAGCGGACACAGAGCCAATCTTCTCTTGCGCGTCATCCCCCTAGGGCCGCCGGTAGATGGCATATACGGAAGCCGCGAGGTAGTCGCGCAGCAGAGGCACGCGCAGCAGCAGGTTGGAAAGTCGCCAGAGCGCAGGCAAGCGTTTCAGCTGCGGGTTCACAGTCAGCCGTTCCGTTATCCATCCAATTTCTTCGACGTAACGAAGAAACTCAGAAAACTTCATCCTGTTCAGTCCTTCCCGCATATCCTCGAACTGCTCGGCGTCATCCGCTACAGGTCGCAAGAACTCGCGCCTGAGACGCATAAGCGCGTCTTCCGAAAACAGGATTCCCCTCCACGGTATGCGGAATCTGAAGAACGGGGTCAGATGGTCCCCGAACGGTGAATGAAAGAGTGGGCCAAACGCTATGATTACCCTGCCGCCCTCGCTGAGAACACCATCAATACGGCGGAGGAAATCGCGGGGGCGTTCCACGTGTTCGAGCATCTCGTGAGAAAGTACGATGTCGTACTCCTTCCCGTTCGGCATATTATGAACATTCATGCACTCGAACGTGACTTTGTCCCGCAGCTGCGTCTTCTTGGCGCTGCGCTTTGCGATTTCGATGTACACCGGGTCTCTGTCGATACCCGTCACGTGTCCGCACCCGCGCTGCGCCAGCGCGAGGGACATCTCCCCCATGCCGCACCCGACATCCAAATAGCGCATAGCCGGGTCGATGGGAATTTCGTTGTCCAGACGGCGGTTCCACTTTTCGAAGCGCGCCTTTGCGGATTCGACGCTTATATTACGTTCGAGCAGCCGAAGCTCCTCCGCTTCGGGGCGTCTGCCATGCGCGCATAGCCGAAGCAGCCTGTAATCTATCGTCTTGCCAAACATTGGTTCCCAGCCGCGAGGCGGTTCAAGAAGAGATACCCCTCCGCATATATATTCTGGCGGCGCGCGGTCAGGGTATGCCGCAGATCGTCCAGCGCGAAGCCTTGCAGTCCGTTCACGTTCCTGTTCGAGATTGGATTTCCGCCTCCCGGATGTTGTCGAAACAGCCGCCGGAGCAGTCCGACGGCGCGCCGGTTCGAGTGTCTAGAGGGCAGCCGACTCAACGGCCCGGCCGAAGCGTGTAGGGCAGCTCGTTTGGCTTCAGCGAAATCATAGCGGATTCCGTGTCGAAGACGAGCTCATCCAGCGGCTCGCCGTTCTGAAGAACGGTGAATGGTCTGCCAACCCAGTCCGCTGGCTGGTCGAACAGCACCGTCAGCGGATGGTCGAACCTGACGTTGTCCAGACCGTCGGACAGCGTAATCTCGATTCTTTCGGTCCCGGCGCTGCCCTCGACCACTTCGACCGTCAACACGGCGCTCTCTCTTTCCCGCGCATAGAGGGTTATGTCGTTCATCGAAGCCGTCCAGAAATCACGCTCCGCGATTGATCGGACGTCTTTTCGGAACTCGTCCCAGTGGTACCATCCATAATGCTCGGTCCGTCCGATGCTGTGGTAGGTCAGTATGACCCACGCGGTGCGCTCCAACGCCTCATCGAGGATGGGCGTCAGATCGTCGTTGCCGTTGATGCAGGCTTCGCAGCCTTGAAACTCGATTGCTTGCATCTCCAGCGATTGCAGTCCGAACCAGTTGTCCGGCGCCGTCTGGGAGTCTGGGATATTGTAGTACCTCTCCGCGTCGAAGTTCTGAAGCCTGCCGCTCAGGAAGCCCGAGTCTCGCAGGGCGCGCTGAGTCTCTTCTTCATTCCCGGCGCTTCTTGGGTAGGCGTAGGCGACGGGCTTCATTCCCCAGTCTTTCATGGTGTCGTAGTTGGTTCGGAACGATTCGAGAGCCTCTTCGTAAGACAGCTCGTCGTGGTCTATGTGATCGTGTCCATGCCCAAAATAGCTGAACCCCTGGGGGACCAGCTCCGACATCAGATAGGCTATCCGATAATCGTCACGCCCGCTGAATATGCGATCACCCCCAAAGGAATCTCCAGTCACTATTTCATAGCCCATTACGAGGCCCTGCTCCAGCACGTAGCTGTCTATGTCCGGCTCCCTTCCGCGTATGGGCCAGTCGTCGTTGGTAATCGAGATTGCGGCGGTGTGGTTGTCGAACCACTTTGCGACCGATGCGTTCAGGGGGCGGCTGCTTGGAGCTAGGCATCCCGCCGCCAAGACCAAAACGCCGAGAAGCAGCGCCGTAGTCATTGCAGCTGGTAGCGTGGGCATGGTGAGCTTAGGCTTCCTCATATCGCCCCCATCTTAACCTTCCCCCAAAGGGGGAAGGGATACAACCCCCTCAAGCGCGAACAGAAATCGCCTCTCGCCCCCATCCTAACCTTCCCCCAAAGGAGGAAGGGATACAACCCCCTCAAGCGCGAACAGAAATCGCCTCTCGCCCCCATCCTAACCTTCCACCGAAGGGGGAAGGGATACAACCCCCTCAAGCGTGAACAGAAATCGCCTCTCGCCCCCATCCTAACCTTCCCCTAAAGGGGGAAGGGATACAACCCCCTCAAGCGCGAACAGAAATCCCCTCCCCCTCCGGGGGAGGGCTAGGGTGGGGGCGTTCCATCTACTGCTCAAATCGGATCTCCCCCTCCCAAGGGTGATCGTAACCGCCGTCCACCGGCACGAACTGGCCCGTGTGGATGCGGACTATATCATACTCGGGGAGAGCCACCGTCACCATACATCTCCCGTCTAATATCACGCCGAGCCTGTCGAACCTGAAGCCGAGGTTGTCGAAGCCGTGCTGCTTGCGACCGTCGGGCAGGTCGTTCACGTCCACTGGGTACAGGTGCAGAAAGAACTTCGCCTCCGTGTCGGCCGGGGCGCACGCCTCCTTCACGTAGACGAGACGGTTTCCGATCAGATACACGTCGAAGTCTGAGCGGATCACCGGTTCGCCGGATACGAGCGCCTCGTATGCCGACTGACGCGCGCCGGCGCTGTCGAAGGCTTCGTTCACTCTGAATATGGCGCCATCCGCCAGCTCCGCCACCGGCTCCAGTGGCAGCGGAGACTCCATCTTCCAGAGGGTGCAATTTATTTGGCGGCCTTCGCCCTGGCCGACCCATACGACGTACTTTTCGGGTTCCCCGTACTGTCGGGATTTCAGGATTGCCCGCTCGAACCAGAGCTGGCAATCGTAGACGTCCTGCAAGTTCCGTCGCGGCACGGCAACCCAGCTCACCCGCGTTCCCGGAACAACACCCGCGTTCCACCGGAGTACGTTGGGAGCGTTGCTGTAGTACCGGCCGGAGACGGGGTTCGCGCGGACATATTCCACCAGCTCGGAATCCTCCCAGTACGCCGTGTTGAGGCTCTTGCCGATGTACCCCGATTCCAGCGCTTCGGCGGTCAGTCGCAGATTCTGCCACGTCGAGAGGCCGATATGCCAGCAGCAGCCGATGAGCGCGAGAGCGACCAGCGCCCACCGGAACACGGACACCTTGCCCGACGCCTTGCCGCGCAGCAGTCCGTCCAGCCAGAACGCCGCGACGAACAGCAGCGGAACATAGATCGGCGACAGGTATCTGCTGTCTATGCCCTGATGGACCGTGAACGGCACCACCACGGCGATGATGGCAAGGTACGACAGCGAGAAGATCCAGAAGACGGAAGACGCCCTCCCGGAGCGGGGGCGGGTTATGAAGAGAAGCGTCGCCAGCAGCAAGAACACGCCGGCAATCAGCCACGGCGAGCTCTGCAGATACCAGTGGACAGGAGACAGCGGGTCTGCCCACACCTCGAATACCACGACGATCTGGTACAGCGAATCGAACAGCGACTGTCCCGACGCTGCGGATATGTCCCCGGCGGGTGTCCCGGCGACCAGCTGGTTGCGCGCCATCGCCACCGCCAGCGGGAGCGACGAGATTGCGCCGAAGGTCAGGGCATCCTTCAGCCGCTCGCGTATCGGTGCGTCCCGTCGCAAGAGGAGCATGAGGACTGCGGAGAATATCAATGCAACCCCTATGTACCGCGTCAGCGCGGCGAGGGCGGCGAATACGGCGGAAAGCGCAAGCGCCGGCTTGCCGCCGCTCCGATGCAGGAACGACTCCAGCGGCATCAGGGCGAGGACGGTCAACAGGATGAAGAGGGGTTCGCTCTCGATGGTCGAAGCAGAATGGGCGAGGGGTAGGGCTGCCGTCACCGCCACCGCTGCGCCGAGCGCGATTGGCTGCGACTCGAGACGCCGACTCAGCCAAAGACCCGACGCCAGTATGAGCAAGCCGAAGGCGGCTGCGTTCAGGAAGCGGCCCCCATCCACCGGCTCGATGCCGAACAGACTCAGGAACGCCATTGCGATGGAGAAGAAAGGCGCGAACACCGTCATCTGCCCGCCGCCGGGGCTCAGCAGCCCTTGCCCGGCGGCAAGGCTCTCGGCTGCCGCTAGGTAGTTGTTGAAGTCGTGGTCGAGCGCCGCCCCGTAGGTGGACGTGCGCACCAAGATGTGCGCCGCGCCCAGAGCCGCGACGAGGGCGATGAGCGCCGGAAATGCGAACCGTCTCATCCGCTGCCAAGTCAATCCCCTCCCCCTGCGGGAGAGTGCTAGGGAGAGTGCGTTCCATCTACTGCTCAAGGCGTATCTCCCCCTCCCAGAGGTGATCGTAACCGTCGTCCACTGGCACGTACTGGCCCGTGCTGATAAGGATACAACCCCCTCAAGCGTGAACGGAAATCCCGTCTTGCCCCCATCCTAACCTTCCCCCAAAGGGGGAAGGGATACAACCCCCTCAAGCGTGAACAGAAATCCCCTCCCCCTCCGGGGGAGGGCTAGGGCGGGGGAGTTCCATCCATCTACTGCTCAAGGCGTATCTCCCCCTCCCAGAGGTGATCGTAACCGTCGTCCACTGGCACGTACTGGCCCGTGTGGATGCGGATGATATCATACTCGGGGAGAGCCACCGTCGCCATACATCTCCCGTCTAATATCACGCCATACCCGTCAAAGCTGAAGTCGAGATTGTCGAAGCCGAGCCGCTTGCGATGGTATGTAAGGTCGTCCCGGTCGATGGGGATGACGTGCAGAAAGAACATCGCCTCCGTGTCGGCGCGGGCGCACGCCTCCTTCACGTAGACGAGACGGTTTCCGATCAGATACACGTCGAAGTCTGAGCGGATTGCCTGCTGGCTGTCTTTGATCAGTCTTGCCAAGTAATCGTCGGCCGCCGTCGTCTCCACCCGCACCGGAGGGAGCGCGTCACGGGGCAGCACGCGCGCGTCCACGCACAGCCCCGTTTGCGTTTTCGTCCAGAGATTGACGGCTGTTTCATCCGCTGCGTCAGTCCATGACCACACCGCCAGCTCGTCCGGCGCGCAGTCTCTGGCGAACGCCTGCGCCATCCGTCCGTCCACTATCAGCCCTATGCCGTCCCGACCGAGATTATCGAAGCGCGCCTCCATCCGCTGCCAGAACCAGTCGGAACGATCTATCCCGCCGGATGACGTCTCCGGCGGCTCGGCGAGCCAGAGCTTGAATTGGCGTCTGTGCGCTCGGTCTTTAACGTAATGGAGATATTGCGAGCCTTCGAACAGCATCGCGTCCACGCCCCGAACGACGCGCCAGACGTTGGCGCGCTGAGTAATTCCGTAACGATAGTAGGATCTGGCATCGGTTTGGATGCGCCAGACGTTGGCGAAGTGGGTAATCCCGTAACGCTGGTGGAACGCGGCATCGCTTCCTTCCTCTTGGGCGCGCTGGTAGTCGTAGGAGTTGACCAGCCCATCTAGGTTCACCACCGGAAAGCGCGAGAAGTACCCGCTGACGCCGGCGTCCCACGACCCGACCACGCTGCCATCGGGCAGCGCATGGTCCATAACCTGCACACCCATATGAGAAGTAACCTCCCATTCGCGGCTGGTTGACTCGCTTTCCCGGTCAGCATACCGGAATGGTCCTGTGAAGTCCGCCTTCGCAAGCAGGAATGCCGCTCCGACAACCACGATGCCCACGATCAGAACATTAGCCGCCCGTGGTGACCTCTGCCCGATGAAACGGCGGGTGAAATGAATTGCCACGTAGCACCTTGCGGGAATGACGAGCGCCATCATCAGGTACGCCGGGACGAAGTACCAGTCATCGCTCCCATAGTGGGGATGCACAGTGAGGACAGTCTGCGCGAACTTGGCGAGATGGCCAGCCGCCAAGCCGAACACGCACACGAAGAAGGCAAGCATCAGCCAGTCCTTCCGCTTCTTGGAACGGCGCGCGAGCCACCAGACCAGAACGACGTAGGCGCAGACCTCCAGCGCGACCAGCAGCTCGTAGTCGAAGACTGGAATCTGCAAGACGTCGCGGAAGTTCTGAACGCCGCCTTCCCACTCCCACCGAGCCTGCGACCACATCCGCTTAGTCGCGCCGCTCACCGGCGTCACGCCCCCGAAGACGATGCCGTTGTATGCGAAGTACGCCAGAATGCCGCCCACCGCGCCCAGCATCGGAACCACAGCATTCAGCGCGGAGGGCGCGCGAGCCATCCCCGGAGCGTCAAGCCCCACCCCCTCGACGCGAGAGTGTGCCTCCCCCTCTCCCTCGACGGGAGAGGGTTGGGGTGAGGGTGATTCCCCCCGCCTCGACCACCATATGAGACCGAGCGCCGCCGTTGCCGCCAGCGATATCGCCACGTACTCCAGCCGTACCCAGGGCAGGCTGAAGGCAGCGGCGGCAAGCGGCCACTTCCAGCGCTCCGGGTTGCGCGCGTAGAGCATCGCGGCAAAGAAGAACAGCCCCAGCATGAACAGCGCCGCCGCCGCTTCCAGCCCCAAGAACAGAGCATGCTGCTGGTAGAGCAGCGGCAGCGTGGCGAACAGCAGAATCCAGGGCAGGCGAGCCAGCCACGCCGCCACGACGACCAGAGCCACCCCGCCGGCGATGAGCATGATCTCGAACGCCTTGATTCCGAACAGCGCCGCTTCCTTGTCGAATACCCAGTAGAAAGGCGTGATCAGCAGCATCCAGAGGGGATGATAGCCGTTGGTCTGCGTGATGCCGCCGTCGAAGGTGGAGAACTTCCCAGAGGCGAGGTTATATGCTATCTGGAGGTAGTAGAAGGCGTCGTCTTCGCTTACGTCTCGGATCAGGTTGACGAGGTCGAAGCGGGCGAGCATGTACCAAGCGAACCCTGCGCCGTATGCCAGTATGCCGACGAGAAACAGCGCGAACAGCGCGTTGCGCAACCGTGAGGAAGGAGTTACCCCTCCCCACTTATGTTCTGGTGGCGCGGGCATGGCGGGCTTGGGCTTCCTCATATCGCCCCCATCCTGACCTTCCCCCGAAGGGGGAAGGGATGCAAGCCCCAACGAAGCGCGAACAGAAGTCTCCGTTCGCCCCCATCCTAACCTTCCCCCGAAGGGGGAAGGGATGCAATCCCCTGACGAAGCGCGAACGGAAATCCCCTTCCCCTTGAAGGGAGAGGGCGTTCTGTGCATTTTCCGAGTCCATCCCCTCCCCCTCCGGGGGAGGGCTAGGGTGGGGGGGCGTTCCATCTACTCAGCAAGCCGAATCTCCCCCTCCCAGAGGCTATCGAAACCGTCGTCCACTGGCACGTACTGGCCGGTTCTGATTTCAGAGACAGCGTACTCGGGGAGATCCACCGTCGCCATACATCTCCCGTCGACTATCACGCCGCGCGTGTCGAACCTGAAGTCGCGATTGTCGAAGCCGTGCTGCTTGCGAAAGATGGGCAGGTCGTTCACGTCCACTGGGTACAGGTGCAGAAAGAACATCGCCTCCGTGTCGGCGCGGGCGCACTGCTCTCTGACGTAGGTCAGCTTGTTGTCACTGAGATACACGTCGAAGTCGGAGCGGATTGACGGCGTGCTGTCTTCGATCAGCCGGGACAGACGATCGAGACTGTCGAGATAGTTGGCGATGGCGCGGGCTTCCTCTTCGCCAATGCCGGGTGACGACATGGACGTGCCTGGGGCGAACTGCTGCGGGGCGGTGAGAAACCGCGTGATGCTGTACCGCGTCCAGACGACGTCCAGCGAACGCAGCCCCTCCGAGAAGTCAAAGCCGCTGACCTCGCCCGCCTGCCGCCCGATGACGCCGACCAAGTGCGGACCGTCGCCGTGCCGCTCGGCGTTCTGGTTGTGGCAGACGCTGCATTGCAGACCGAATAGACGAGCGCCTGCCGCCGTGTCTCTACCCAAGTCATTAGCAGATGGAGCCGCCGTTCCCGAGTCCGGCGGCGGCGATGCGGCGATAGACTCGCAGTTGATCGAGTAGACGTCGCGGCGATTCCGAGCCTCCTCATGGCAGTGCCTCGTGGAACGGCTCAGAAAATAGACCCACCCTCCATCGCGCAGCAGGGCTATGCGTCCGTCCGGCATGAGCGCTATGTCTCGGATGCGGTAGCCGACTTCGATCTTCTCGACGTACTGCACGTCCGTCCCGTGACGGCGGACTCGCAATAGCGAGCCGGCGACCAGCGAAGCAACCAGCAGGTCGTCTTTCCACAGAGGCAGCCGCCGCTCGTCGTTGACTGCGACGGCGGAAACGGCTGTCGACGAGATCCAAGAGAACGCAGGCCGCTCGAAGCCGTCGTGCCTGCCTGTATCCTCGTCCTCGACCAGCCGGAGAGATACGCCGCCGTAGCCAACGCCGTAGGAGGCTTGCGGCCAGCCATAATCGGCTCCCTCCCGCAGCAGGTTGAGCTCGTCCCCGCCTTGCGGCCCGTGATCCGTTGCCCACAGATTGCCTTGCGCATCCCGCGCCAGCCCTTGTGAGTTGCGAATGCCGGTGGCCAGTATCTCCGATTCTCCCGTTTCGATTTCAATGCGAACGAGTTTGCCTATGTGCAGGTTGGAAGGAATGGGGCGCTGTCCATACGTATGGTTGCCGACTGTTACGAGTAAGTGTTCTCTTCCATCCGTCAGCATCTTCCCGCCCGAATTCTGCCATCCACTGGGCTGTTCCAAACATGGCTCCGCATCGAATATCGTTCTCCAATCCGGCAGGAGTGTCAGCCTCTGTCCTTCTCTAACCAGTGTCGTGGACGACAACCTGAACCGGACACATTCTCCGGTGAAATAGTGATGGGTAACAAACAGTGTGTATCCTGCCTCGATCTCTTTCAGCAGAATATCGGCGGCTCGAAATGGGTGCGGGTCGAAATCGGGCTTCAGGCTGATTAGGCTCGATTCCAGCCCCGTATAGTTCATAGGAACGCTGCCGTCCAGATATTCCACAGTCCCGCCCGGGGAGATGAGGGCAAACCTTCCCTTCGGCGTAACGACGAGCAGGTCATCCCCCACGCTTTCGATGGCCCCGCCGCTCCCGTCGAAACTTTCGAGTCTGACGGACTCGCTCTCGAACTCATACAGATGAGTGGTGAGAACTGGACTTTCTTTGGGAACGGCTGTCGCTTCGACCTCGGCGGCTGCCTCTGCGGGCGGGGTCGTCTCCGCCGAGTCGTCGGAGCAGGCGGCTGCGAGAACTCCAAGCAGAACGAGCGCGATGAGCCAGAATACGGGTCGTACCCCCCCCCCCCGTACATATGTTCTGCTGGGGCGCGCTGTCGGAGCGCGCCAGCGACCAATCGGCGCGACGACGTCCGGCGCGGTCATCTTGTTCATGTCCCTCTTTCCTCACAGCGTGAGCCTCCGCAGCAGCTCGGAAACGGCATCGTCCGACTGCCCTGTTCTTCTCAAGTATATCCCCTCTCGCACCTGCCGTGATGAACTCTCGACGATTGTATAGCACGCGGCTGCCGAAGCGTCCAACATCTTCGAGGACTCTTCAGAGAGGCGGGGCTTTTCCGCATCGTCGGGCAAGGGAACGAAGAACGCCTTGTTGACCGTCTCGCTCTCCTTGATGCGCTGAAGCAGACGCCTGAAGCCAAGATGTCGCAGAGTAGAGGCGCACCAGTGGCCAAATGCCGAGAGCCACAGAGACCTGGCGCCAATCGACTGGTTAACGGCTTGGCGCGGAGTGTGGTCGAACTTCGGCGTTCCGCAGAGGGAAGACAAGACATCCGTAACGGCGTCCGTCTCCCCGATCAGCGTAGAAAAAGAGAGCGTGAGGACATCGGCATTGGTCCGGAAGATGTCAGCCAAGCGTTCGGGGGTCAATCTGTCGCGCACGACCGCCGCCTCCAGCCGCCGCGCGCCCAGGAGCGCTGGAAACTCCGCTCGGCTCTTGCGGAACTGCATCATCGAGATCGCGCGCTCCCGATGGTCTCTGAGAAGCGTCACCAGCAATATCTCGAAGCCCTCTTCCCTCAGAGCGTCGACGGCGCGGGACAGCTTGGCGTCGGCATATGCCAAGTTAGCCACGTCGCACAGTATCCGACCCTGCCCCGCTTCATCCAGCCGTTTCCGCTCCCGTCTGAACGCCCTTGGGGAGCGGTAGTAGTACCTCTCCTTGATTTCGGGGAAGGCGAAGCTGGGATGGCTTCTCAAGAGCCGATACAGGAATTCGCTCCCCGACCGCCCAGGCCCCACCACTAGCAGATAGTCGTACACGTTTAGACTGCCTTCCCAAAGCGCCGGCGGATTGGCAGCGGAAGATTGCGAAATCCCCTCCCCCTGCGGGAGAGTGCTAGGGCGGGGGTGTTCCAACAGTTTCGGAGTGCCTCCCCTCTGCCTTGGCGGGAGAGTGCTAGGGTGTGGGCGATCCGTCGGGCTGACAACAGAAGATTGCGAAATCCCCTCCCCCTCTGGGGGAGGGCTAGGGTGGGGGTGTTCCAACAGTTTCGGAGTGTCTCCCCTCTGCCTTGACGGGAGAGCGCTAGGGTGTGGGCGATCCGTCGGGCTGACATCAGAAGATTGCGAAATCCCCTCCCCCTCTGGGGGAGGGCTAGGGTGGGGGTTTATTGTGGCTGCCCATCTGTGGAGGCTGCCACAGGCTTCATCCCGTAGCAGCTGCGGCAATAGTCAGGAATGTCGTTGCCGGCAATTCGTCGGCGCAGCTGCCGGTATTTGTCGTTGTTCCAGATATTGGCGAACGGCTCATCGAACACGCTGCCCATTTTTACGACGCTGGAATCGGCTATTTGACAGCAGGGGACGACGTCGCCATTTGCCGCAATGTAGGAGGCGGTCCAAGGCCAGGGGCAGCGGTTCGCCTTGGAATACCTCTGACCATGCTCGATGCTGAGCGACATCCCGATTTCGGCGGCGACTGTTCTCGACTCCCGGATGAACCGGTCCGTTTGGGGAGATTGCCGGGAAATGTCTATCGGCCCGATGTTCCCCTCCATCTCTTCCTTGCCCCAGTCGGTCAGCAGAGTCGTTGCCGTCAGCTTGTCCACGCCGAGCCGTTTCGCCAGCCGCACCAGGTCCGGCAGCTCGTGGGCATTGCGGAGCGTAACGACCGATTGCAGCTCGATACCGGGCCAGACGCTGCGTCCGCGGCGGCGCACCATGTCGGCAACGTTGTCGACGACCTTCTGAAAGTTGCCGTTGACCCGAATCGCCTCGAACGTCTCTGCCGTCGCGCCGTCCATGCTGATGATGATTGTCGTTCCCCGCAGGGAGTTGAGCCGCGAAGCGATACTCTTGGTGTAAATCGAGCCATTGGTGACAATGGACACTGAGCGTTTCCCACCTCCCGACTCGGCCTCTTCCAGCATCTCGATCAGATGTCTGTTCAGCAGCGGTTCTCCCATTCCCTGAAGCTTGATCTGACGAAGCATCGGCATCTGCCGGAGAATCGTGGTGAACCGCTCGGCAGTCAGCCGGGTCGTCATCCTCGTCCAGTGAGTCACCTGGCAGTGGTCGCAGGCGAAGTTGCACGTATCTATCGGCTCCACGTCGGCGCTGGTGGGCAGGAAGGGGGTTCTTTCCAATCCGAGACGCCTTGCAATACGTCCGCCGACGGTGTGATATACCTTTTGCGGGCTGCCGGCGCCTACGCGACGCGACAGCCGCAAGAGACTTCGGAATTTATTACTCAGCCCCAAGTGAGCACTTCCCCCTAACTCGATTCTTGCCCCCGCCTGCGGTCACGCCGCCTTTGTCTCTGAACGAGGAACGCCGCCAGCGCGCATGACAAGCCGATGGCGAAATTGTATGCCCCCATCGTGAGTAAATGCTGAAACGCCACGCCGAACATCGCCGCCACGACGACCCATCCGACGACCAGATCCCTGCCCAGCGACTTGGACACAGTCCAGTATAGCTGAATCAGGAAGAACAGAGACAGCAAGTAGAATACCAATGGAACAATGCCCGCTTCGCCAAACAGCATCAGGTACACATTCTGGACACCTGTCGGCGTCCTTTGGTTTCCGATAGGCGCGCCCTCCATGTAGTGGAGCTGATACAAGCCGTGACCTGCGAAGGGCGATTCCAGTATCTTATCGAAGCCCATCTTCCACAAGAGCATTCGTCTGGATATCTTTTTCCCGATGCCGCCGGTAGAATCGCCTTCGTCTCTGAAAGCCTCATCGGTCTTGTCTGCGGCGGTCGCTGCGGATGCCGCCATGATTGGGCCTGTGGCAGGCGTCCGAACCCGGTACGTCCTGCCGTTCTTCTCGTAGGAGACGTGGGCGCGCAGGAATTTGCCCCTGTCTTCGTCCGGCGGGGTGTAGTCGGATAAGAGCGCGCCTTCGATGTCGGTCCAAGTGGCGTCGTCGGGCGTATTGGCGTCGTCGGGAAGAGCGTCTGCGCGCTGCCAGCGCCAGGGTTGAGGCGGGTCGTCGTCAGCCCAGTGGGACTGGTCTTCGACCAGATAGGCGGTGACAGTGTCGCCCACCCGCTTCGTTTCGTAAGTGCCGGAAATCCAAGCCTCGCCATTATACACTATCGGCGTCTCCGTAATGAGCCAAGCCAGAGTGCCGGCCAGGCACAAGACAGTCAGGCCGGTATGCAAGAGGTCTCGTCTCAGGCGGCGGACGTTCATTAGCAGGAACAAAATCAGTATCACGAACAGAACGAAGCCCGCCGTATTGGAAAACGAAGCGAACCCCGCGGCGCATCCCAAGACCAGAGCCAGATACCCGAGGATGCGCTGCCGTCCGTTGGATTGAAACGCCAGCGCCAGCGCAGCCGTGATGCAGGCGATGAAGCCCGCGTCGTTGGGGTCGGTGAATGTGCCGGTCATGCGATAGTAGAGCAGGTACTCCGGCAGCGCGCCAATCTCGCGCAGCAGCGGCGATGCGAGGATGACAACGCAGCTTGCCATTAGAATCATCAGCGTCCACTTCAGCAGCGTCTCGACCCCGATTCGCTCCAGCAGCCAGTGGCCGCCGAGTATGGCTGCCAGCGTGACGACGAGGAAGAAGCCCTGACGCGCCACGTCTTGAGCCAACAGCTCGGAGTCGGTGACGAGCGAAGTGGCGGAGGAGATGAGGAGGTAGGACGCTATCGAGGCGAGGAGCAGCAGCCCGGGCATTCCAAGAGACCGCCACCTGCGGAAGCTCACGAAACCCAGCAGGAGCAGGCAGCACAGGAGCATCGTCCCAAGAACGAGCGGCTCTATCAAACCGCCTTGCAGCTTTATGTGGACCAGTACGGCAAGCGTCCAGAAGGAAAATGCGATGCAGGCGGCCGATGTGAACTCGAGTCTCCTCCAGAGAGACGGAATAAGCGGCAGCATACCTTTACCTTCGCGCCACGGCCATTCGACCAGCACAGCGCCCACTTGAATTATGACGGATCGGCAGTTTCCGAGTCATCCCCAGTAGGGGTCTAATCGGCAGTTTCCAGATCATCCCCCCTCCCTCGATGGTAGAGCGCTGTTGTGAATGAAGAATCGACAGTTTCGGAGTGCCTCCCCTCCCCCTGCGGGGGAGGGTTAGGGTGGGGGCTATTTGCGGCACAGGTCGCGCAGCTCGTCTGCCACGCGGTCGAACCAGCTGGCGCTCCGGAAGCAGTCCCCTCGCCGTCTTGCCCCCTCGCACAGCCGCCCGTACAGTCTTGGGTCGTCCAGCAGCCGCTCGATTGCCGCCCTGACCTCCGTGGCGGAACGGGGTTCCACCAGCAGCCCGCTCTCTTCATGCTCGACGAGCTCGGAGACGCCGCCCCACTTGGCCGCCACCACGGGCAAGCCGCACTGGAAGGCTTCGAGGACAGCGCCGGGGTAGCCCTCGCTCCGGTAGTAGCTGGGATACACCAGCAGATCGTATTCTCTCATAACGCGGAGTATCTCCGCCGGGGACAGAACGCCGCAGTAGGTCGCCCTGGGGTGGTCGTCGAAAAGGGAGAAATCCGTGTCGGACATGCCGGGGCCGAAGACGTCGAGATGACAGCCTTCCGGCAGGCTGCGGCACGCTTCGAGCGCCTCCGCCAGCCCCTTGTCCATATCCAGACGAGCGACGAAGATCAGCTTCTTCACCCCGTCGCGCCCCTTCCGCGCGGGCGGCTCTATGTCCCTCGTATTCGGGAGCCACTCGAAGTTGCCCCGATCGTCGAAGCTGCGGCATAGATACTGCGTCTCCACGTACACCAGCGAAGAGCGCATGTAGGTTCGGTCCGCAAGCCAGCGCGCGAACGCGCCATATCCCAAGTAGTCCATCATCATGTCGCCCCCGGTGATGCGCGTCACGAAGGGCTTGCGCGCCATCTTGCACACCGCCCACAGGAACGATGCCAGGCTCAGCGCCGAGTAGGGCGCGATGATGAGGAACACGACGTCCGAGCGCCATATCTTCCTTGCGACTTCCCAAGCCACTCTCAGGAACCTCGCCATGCGGTTGGCTCTGATCTTCCAGCGCGGCAGGTTGGTCACGCCCCCGGACGTGTCGATGGCGTCCACGGCGAAGCCGCGCGCGCTGAATTCGCGCGCCTGCTCGTCTGCCATCACCTTGTTTCCGCCTACCACGTTGCTGACGGATGCCCCGCTCTTCTGTATCGGAGCGATGAGCAGGATGCTGGGCATTTTAGCTTCTTTCACGGTCGGCGAGCTTCCTCTCGTCTCTTCTTTGGATCGAACAGACCTCCTCCAGCTCGAACGGACAGCGCGGACCTGCCCGCCGCCCACAGGAAGCTCGCGTCGCTGCGGCGCGGCAGCCAGACCGCGAGCGCACCCATTCCAGTCGTTCTGTGGAAGACTGTGGAGAGGAACAGACATCCGCACGCCATGCCGATGGTCATGCCCCACGCCGCCGCCGAGACGCCAAATCTCGGGTAGAGCAGAAGAAGCGCGCCGATATTGGCGCACAGCCCCAGGAAGACCGCCCAAGAGCAGACGTGCGGGCGGTTGGCGCCCTTGAAGTGGGTCATGAAGATTCCGGAGACGGCGTAGGCGAGCATCCCCGGCGCGATGATCCACAAGAGCGGAACCACCGGCATGAAGGCTTCCGAAAGAAGCAGGCGCACCAGAGGAGCGCAGAGCGCGAGCAGGGCGAGCATGGGAATCGCGGTGGCAGCGCAGACGAGGCGCGCGCAGAGCGCGACCATCTCGACGCGCTCCGCGCCCGCTACGCGGGGGAACAGCGCGTTGCCCACCGCGTTGGAGACCAGCATGAACCCCAGCATGAGCGCGCTCGCGGCTGAGAACAGCCCGATCTCGGCTTGGCTCGCTATCAGCCCAAGTATGACGACTCCGATGTGCGGCTCGATGGCGCTTCCAATCCTGGCGGCGTGATACTTCAGCCCGTAGCCGAGAACGCGGCTGAGACTGGAACGGCTCGGCATCTCGAACGCCAGCCCGCAATGCCGCCACAGATACAGCAGGCAGGCGGCTGCCATGACGCCATGCCCGACGGCGAAGGCGACGACGGCGCCGTCCACGCCAAGCCCCAGGATGCGGACGAGAGCCAAGAGCGTGACCACGTTCGCCGCGATGCGGAGTATCGAGAAGACCGCCAGACGCCTGAATCGCCGCAGGGCGACGAGCTGGTGATCGAGCGCGATGGAGATGGCAGTGAGCGGAATCAGCGCAAGCGACAGCAGGAACGCATGTGTATCCGCCTTTTCGAAGAAGGCGAGGTCGCTGTATATCAGTGGGAGCGCGAGCGCGGCTGCCAGCCCTCCGCCGATGAAGCAGATGATCAGCGCGGAGGATACGCCTTGCGATACGCTCATCCGCCGCGCCGCTACGAAGTACTGCGCGCCCTGCTGCGCGCCGGGCGTGAGGAGCAGACCGAGCAGCGTCCCGAACACGATGCACACGGCATACGCGCCCCTTCCTTCGGCAAGCAGCATGTAGGCGAGCAGCCCCTGTATCAGCAGAGTCAGCCCCGCCATGCCGGCCAGGGTCGCAAACATCACGGACACGTCCTGAGCGCCGGTCGCATCCCCAATGTTTGGCGCGTTTGCTGTATCGGGCTTGGCTGGGCGCATGGCGGGAGCGGCTCGAAGCTCAGCGGCGTCGCGCCGGAAAGAAGAAGCCGAATCCCCAGCTCAGGTGCATGGCTGGCAGTACGAGCGGCAGGAGGACTGCCGCCGCGTCCCGCCTGCGAAAGCCCACGACCGCCGCTCCGCCCAAGATGGTCAGCGCGTAGGCAAGCGGAATCGCCAGCGCTTCCCATAATCCGGCGAAGGTCAGCCCAGCCGCGCCCGCCAAAGCCAACACCAGGCCGGGGGCCGCCAAGTGCCGAAGGCGAGTCGAGGCAGGGTGTTTGATGATCACCGAAGACTTCCCCCGCCCGTAGTTGAAATACTGTCGTACCAGCGTCCAGAGCGAGCCGCGGGGTTTGTATTCCACCACCAGCTCGGGATCGAACCACACGGTCTCTCCCCGCTTGCGCAGCCGGTAGTTGATCTCGTAGTCCTCGTTCCAGATCAGAGAGCTGTCGTACCCCCCCATCTCTTCCAGCGTCTCGCGCCGGAACGTGCCTAGGAATGCGGTGTCGGCCGGTCCTTCCTTTCCGCCGAGACGATGGCGGGAGTCGCCCACCCCCAGCGGGGTGGTCATAGCCAGCGCCACGGCCTTCTCGAAGAAGGTGGCTCCCACCGCCTTCTGTAGTCCGCCGACGTTTGCCGCTCCGGTATCATCCAGCGTTTTCACGGCTCTTCTCACGTAAGAGGGCGGTAAGACCGTATGGGCATCGCACCGCATTATGATGTCGCCGCCTGCCACGCGAAACGATGCGTTGGCTCCGGGTATGAGATCTTTTTCCGGATTGGCTATCAGTATCAACTCTATCTTTGGGTAAGACCGCTTCCGGATAAGCTCGGACATGGCAGGAGTATCGGAGCCGTCCGCGATGATGACCTCTATCCCGCCCTCGTAGTCCTGATCGGACAGCGAACACAGAGTGGATTCGATAGTCGCTTCGGCATTGCGCGCCGGAATTATTACCGATACGGTCGGGAGGGGATGGAGCGAGGCTCGGGATTCGAGCTTTTTCTGGTTCTGGGTGTTCATGGGTGAAGAGGCCTCTGGATACGTTCCCACAGCCCCGCGTTACGCCGCCCCCATTCGTACCCCTGACTGCGCGGGGGAGGCTTGGGATTGCAGCTGTTCGCTGATGACGCTCATTACCCGCACCGTTTCCAATCCGTCGCCGGCGGTGACGGATGGGGGCAGACCGTTGACGCTTCGCTCTACGAACTCTCTGATGAGCCTGTCGTGGATGTTCCTGAATCTGCCCGCCAGATAGCCGAAGCCGTTGGCGAGCGCGCCCGATGCGATCTGGGCGGCCTCTCTGAGGGAGGAGACGCCGATTCCCCAAGGGGATTGGCTTACCCTGTCGTAGGCTGCGAGTATCTTGCTCTGCATGTCTATCTTGATCAGACCTTCGGTTCCCCACAGCTCCAATAGAAACGCCGAGTGTTTGGATGTGTACGTCAGCGCGGCGCTGCACGTGGCGCGGCTGCCCGTGAGCTCCAGCCTATAGTCCTCGAAGGGCGACCAAGTGTACTCCGACAGGAATTTTCGCCCCCGAGCCCAGACGTCGCGGATAGTTCCGATGAATGCCCCTGCGAGGTATGCCACGTGGGGCGATGTTTCGCCTATGACGCCGCCGGGCAGCCGGTTGGCGAAGTGGCTGGGGTCTGCCGTCATCAGGGTTACCGGCGTGGAGTAGAAGATGCGCATTCCGGTTAGGTCTCCGACTTCGCCACGCTCCACCCGCTTGCGAGCCTCTACGACGCACGGATGGAACAGCTCGGTATGAGCTGCCCAGACTCTGCCTCTGGACTCCCGCTCGGCTTCGATGATCCTTTCGCACTCTTCCACCGTCGCAGCCAGCGGCTTCTCGACCAAGACGTGCGCGCCCGCCTTCAGCGCCGCCGCCGCTATGTCGGCGTGCGCGCTCGGCGGCGTACACACGTCGACGAAGTCCAGACGCTCCATGTCCAGCATCTGGCGGACATCGTCATACGCCGACGGAACGCCGAATTCGCGGCTAACCGCTTCGGCCCGATCGAGGTCGAGGTCGCAGACGGCGGCGACTCTCACGTCTCGGCGCAGACGGAGCCAGGCGGGCAGATGCCTCTTGGCTGATATGAACCCTGCGCCTATGATGGCTGCTGTGTACGTATCCCCACTTCCTTTCCGCTCACGCCTTCGCCACAGGCGGTTGGGCGCGGACACAAGGTTGGCGCAGAGGGACGCGCCTGCCCCCATGTCTTGAACTGATCCTAGACTGCAAGCTAACGGTTCGGCCCTTGCCGCGTCAACCTGAATCCGGGCGTTTAGAAAGTCCATCGCCTCCCCCTCTGGGGGAGGGTTAGGGTGGGGGCGCGTTCCATCTACTGTTCAAGTGTATCGCCGCGCGGGAAAGGAATCAAACCGATGGTCAAAGGGATAGAGCGTCTGCTTCCCAATCGGGAGCTTGTCGAAAGGGCGGGTCGTACCGCCGCCGCGCTCTCAGGCTGCCGTTCTCGCCAGCCTGCGCCAGCCCGCCAGCCTGCGCCAGCCGGCTGCCAGTATGAAGAAGCCCGTCGCCACCAGCGCCATAGCCGGGCCGGATGCGAGGTTGTAGTGGAACGACAGGTACAGCCCGATCACCGCCGAAGCCGCGCCGATGAGAGACCCTGCCGCCATTGCCCAAGTGAAGCTGCGAACCAGCACCTGCGCCGCCGCCGCGGGCGTAATCAGCATCGAGATCACCAGCACTATGCCCACCGCCTGAAGCGCGATGACCGTGACGATCGCCAGCAGCGCCAGCAGCGCGTAGTCCAGCAGCTGCGTAGGCAGTCCGACGACGGCGGCCCCCATCGGATCGAAATTTGCGAACACGAGCTCCTTGTGCAGCGCGATCATCAGCGCGGCGACGCCCACCGTCAGCCCCAGCGTGATCGCCACGTCCGCGCTCGACACGCCGAGTACCTGGCCTAGCAGGATGTCCTCCAGATTGACGGGCAGACCCCTTGCCGCCGTCAGCATCGTCAATCCCAGCGCGAACATTCCTGCGAACAGTATTCCTATGGTGGTGTCCTCGCTCAGCCCCGTGCGCTTGGTCAGATAGCCGATGAGCAGCGCCGCGCCGATGGCAGTGGGGATTACGCCGAAGAACGGACTCACGCCCACGAGGAACGCGATCACCATGCCGGGCAGCACCGAGTGGGCGAGCGCGTCGCCCATGAAGCCCAGCCCTCTGGTGACCACGTATGCGCCCAGTATGGGACACATGACGCCCACGAGCGCAGAGACCAGCAGGGCGCGCGCCATGAATTCGTACTGGAACGGAGCCAGTATCGTGTCAGCGATGGTGTCCATCGAATCCGCTTCCGTGTACCGGCGCCGCGCCGTAAGGCCCGTACATCTCGCGCATCACCTCGGGCGTTAGAACGTCCTGCGGCGCGCCGCACGCGCAGATGTGCGAGTTCAGACACAGGCACTCGTCACAGTAGTGGGCGACGTGGCTGACGTCGTGAGACGACAGCATGATCGTCCGCCCCTGGTCTCGCAGGTCGTGAAGCACCGAGACGAGCGCCTCTTGAGAGGCTATGTCCACGCCGCTGAACGCCTCGTCCAGAAGCAGGATGTCCGCGCCCTGCGCGAGCGCGCGCGCGACGAACACCCGCTGCCGCTGCCCCCCGGACAACTCGCCGACCAGAGACGAGCGCCGCTCCCACATGTCCGCTTGGCGCAGGGCGGACTCCACCGCCTCGCGGTCCGCCCTGCGCGGACGTCTGAGCCAGCCGATCCGCCGCGTCCTGCCGAGCATGACCACGTCCCACGCCTTCATCCGCAGCCGCCAGTTGACCTTCTCATGCTGCGGCACGTATGCCACGATGCCGCGCGAGTCTTCGATCCGCCTGCCGTGAATCAGTATCCGCCCCTCGCTCGCGGGCAGAAGCCCGACGATGACGTTGAACAGCGTACTCTTTCCCGCCCCGTTCGGGCCTACGACTCCCATCAGGCAGCCCGGCCCTGCCTCGAACGAGACTCGGTCGAGGACGCGGACGCCGCCGAGGTCCACCGTGATACCCTCGGCAGCCAGTGGAGGAGGCGAGGACGTGGCGAGGATCTGGTCTGTATCTGTGAGTGCGCTCAACTCTGAGTTCTACTCCGAAGCCCCTACGATAGTTGCGACATTGTATCGCATAATGCCCAAGTATGTCCCGCCTTCGCCTCCGGGTTCGCCCAGTGAACCGGTGTACAGGCCTTTGACGATTCGCGCGCCCGCCTCCTCTGCCACGCGAGCCGCGAGCGTGTTGGAGACCGTCGTCTCGGTGAACACCGCCTTCACGCCCTCGCTGCGCAGCGTGTCTATCAGCTCCGCTATCTCCTGCGCCGAAGGCTCGCGCTCGGTGCCTCCGCCGGGCAGAACCGCGCCCACGATCTCGAATCCGTACCTCTGGGCGAAGTACTGGAAGCTGTCGTGAGACGTTGCCAGCTTTCTCCCGTTGGCGGGGAGTGCGGAGACCTTCTCTTCGATCCAAGCGTGAAGATCGTCCAGCTCCGAGCTGTACGCGGCGGCGTTGGCGCTGTAGGAGTCGCTGCCCTCCGGATCGAGCGCGGACAGCTGAGCCGCGATGTAGCTGACTGCGAGCTTCACGCGAATCGGGTCGAACCAGAAGTGCGGGTCGAGCGCCCCATGCTCATGCTCGTCCTCATGCTCGTCTTCGTCGTGGCCTTCTTCCTCGTCGTGGTCTTCGTCCTGCTCGTCCTCGTCGTGGCCTTCTTCCTCGTCGTGGTCTTCGTCCTGCTCGTCCTCGTCGTGGCCTTCTTCCTCGTCGTGTTCGTCCTCATGCTCGTCTTCGTCGTGACCTTCGTCCTCGTCGTGGCCCTCGTCATGCTCGTCATCTTCGTGTTCGTCCTCGTGGAGCGTCTCCACGAACTCGATGGGATCGACTGCATCTCCGAGGGAGACTACGCTCTCGGGGTCGCGCGCGGCGTTTTCCACGAGATCGGTGAGCCAGCCCGCTTCCAGACCGAGCCCGACGGTCAGAACGAGGTCGGCATCCGCCACGCGCGTGATGTCGCGGGCGCCGGGCTGGAATGTGTGCGGATCGGCGTTCATCGGCAGGAGCGCCGTCGCATTCACCCTGTCGCCTCCGATGTTGCTGACCCAGTCCGCCACGATGTTGCTGGTGGTCACGACCTCGACAGTCTCCGAATCCATCGGCGCCGGAGTGGATGCGGGAGTAGGCGCAGCGGTCTGCTGGCTCTGGGCTGGCGTGGGCATCGGCGCCGGAGTGGATGCGGGAGTAGGCGCAGCGGTCTGCTGGCTCTGGGACGTCGTGGGCGCGGGCGTGGGTGGCGCGGGCGCGGGTGGTGGGTCATCGGCGCACGCCATGAACAGCGCAAGCGCAATGACGAAGGGCAGTATCAGTTTGGGCATTGACGATCTCATTCTGTCGCTCTCCTACCTGCTCGGAATCGGCATCCCCTCCACGTGGGGAAACCGTTTGAGATACTGTGTATCAATTCGCGCCGCCAAGAATGCCGAACAAACAGCGGGGATTCATTGATACACAGAATCAATAAGCTAGTTGGCTACAGAATATAGAAGATGGCGTTGGAGTTTGTCAACGGGGGATGTTCGATCCCTCGCTGGGCAGATGCGGGGCGTGTTCGATCCCCGATTCTGTCCTACGCGCCCCGCGCTCTGGCGCTTCGCCACAGGAAGAACGCGATGCTCGCCGCCGCAAGCGTCAGCATGACGACGAGGGCGATGATCGGGGCGGCGCTCGATGCTCCCGTCTCTGCGCCGCCTGCCATTGACTCAGGCGCGGGGACGGCGGACGGCGTGGGCTGAAGCGCGAAGGATACGGGCGCGGGCGGAGTGGGAGCCGCCGTCGCCGATGCCGTCGCGCTCGGGGAGGGGGTGGCGCTCGGCGTGGGGGGAACAGACGTCGGAGAGGCAGTAGGCGTTGGTGACGGCGTGGCAGTAGGCGCGGGCGTGGCGGTCGACGTTGGCGACGGCGTGGCAGTAGGCGCGGGTGTGGCGGTCGACGTTGGTGATGGCGTGGCAGTAGGCGCGGGCGTGGCGGACGGCGTTGGCGTGGCGGACGGCGCGGGCGTGGCAGTAGGCGTTGGTGACGGCGTAGCGGACGGCGCAGGGGTTGGCTTCGGCGCGGAGACTACCTTCGGCGCGGGTGTGGCGGTCGGCGTTGGTGACGGCGTCGGGCTGGGAGTGGGCAGATCCTCGGATATGGACATGGCGAACTTGCTGAAGCGGATAAGCTCCGTAACCGCCCATACGCGGCCGGCGGCGTCAGTCTCGCATCGGTGTTCGAGACGTTCCCACAGCCCGCCGTCGACGCGGTACACGCTGACGCGGCCGGCGGCGCACGCCCCTTCCGCGCTCTGCGGCAGCGCGAACCTCAGATCCATCGGGGCGGAGTAGGTGGTTTCGATGGGGTTCGTCCCGCCCACTCGGTACGTGTTCAGCTCCACTGTCAGCACGACGCGCTCGTTCACGCTCGGCGGCGCGCCGAGCGTCGCCGCGTCCACCTTCGTTACTCGGATCTCCGATCTCTCCGTCACCGCGCCCGGCGGCACCGACAGGCTCACACTCGAATCCGGAAGCTCGACGCTCGCGGCGGACTGCGGCGACACTGTGCTTCTGGTCGAATCGTCGCCCGTTATCGTCAGCGTCACAGCTAGGCTGTCGGACGACTCATCGCCCCCGATCTGCGTTATCGTTATCGTGGCTCTGTGCGAGCCGATCTCTAAGCCGGACGGGTTCGCGCTCGCAGTTATGTTCTTCTGGTCGTTCGGGCCTTCGGAAAGCTCACGAGCAGGCGAGAGCGAAAGCCAGCGCGCATTCGAGGAGACGCTGAATCCCATTCTTCCCCGTTCGGCGTTCCACACCTCGAACCGACGCGGCGCGGGCGCGCCGCCGCCCTTCTCGGCTATGAACGAGATGATGGACGGCGAGAAGGCTATCACCGGGTCCGGAACTCGGCGCGAGCTACCGCCGCCGCCTCCACCACCGCCGCCACCGCCGCCACCGCCACCGCCTCCTCCACCACCGCCGCCAGTGCCGGCGTCTATGATCGTGGCGCTGGAGCTGGAGGCGTTTTCGGATATCTCGGCGTTCACGGCGTCTTTGAGCGTGAGGGTGAAGGTTTCGCTCGGCTCTGCGACCGTGTTGCCCACGACTGTTATCCGCGCCGTCTCTAGAGTATCGCCCGGCTGGAACGTCAGCGTTCCGCTGGCGTGGATATAGTCTTCTCCGGGCGCAGCCGCGTTCGTCCCGGACGTCTCGGACGTGAAATACTCCACCGAGACCGTCTTCGCGCTGGCGGCGGACAGGGTGATGGCGAACTCGGCGACTGACGTGCCGCTGAGTCCCTCCGTCACGCTGGCGGGGGCGGCATTCACAACCGGCGTTGGCTGGGGCGCGTCCGCCATCTCGAACACGTATGCGCTTCCCGTCAGGCTTGGGCCGCCCACCGCTATGGTGTCTCCGCCCACGGACACGGCTGACCCAAACTTGCTGTTTGCGAAAGTGCGCTTCGGCTCGGTCAGCTTGGCGCGCGCGGCGTCGCTCGCCCAGCCGCCGTTCGGCTTGGCGAACACGTATGCGGAGCCGGCGCTTGCCCCGTAAAAATCGTCATTCGACGCGCCAGCCACTATCAGGCTGCCATCCCCATTGGTGGATACAGAGATGCCGAAGAGGTCTCCGTTCGAGCCGTCATGCGCGAGCTTCGCCGCGCTGGTCGTGGCAGTCCAGCCGCCGTTCGGCTTGGTGAACATGTATGCCGCGCCCGCCCCGCCGTGATTGGGCGCGCCGACTGCGACCGCGCCGCCGTCTCCGCTCACGGATACCGATATGCCGAATTCGTCTCCCGCCGCGCCGCTTGCCGCCGTGAGCCTTGCCGCGCTGGTCGTGGCAGTCCATCCGCCGTTCGGCTTGGTGAAGACGTATGCCGCGCCGCTCCCATGATTGGGCGCGCCGACCGCCACCGCGCCGCCGTCCGCGCTCACGGATACAGAGATGCCGAATTCGTCTCCCGCCGTGAGACTTGCCACCGTGAATGCCGCACTGGTCGTGGCAGTCCAGCCGCCGGCTGGCTTGGTGAACACGTATGCCGCGCCACTGTTTCCGTTGTAGTATGGCGCGCCTACGACGATCGTACTCCCGTCTCCACTGACTGCCACTGAATATCCGAAACCGCTGCCCGAGTCTTCAGCGCGGGCGCTGAGCTTGGCGGACGTGGACGTGGGGGCAGTCCAGCCACCGACCGGCTTGGTGAACACGTATGCCGCGCCGCTCCCATGATTGGGCGCGGCGACCGCCACCGCGCCGCCGTCCGAGCTGATGCCGACGGAGCTTCCGAACTCGTCCCCCTCGCTTCCGTCGCTCGCCGTGAGCTTGGCGCTAGTGGAGGAGCCGCTCCACCCGCTGAGCGGTCGGCTGAACACGTATGCCGCGCCTGATTCGTCCCCGTTGGCGTCGTCCCCCGGCGCGCCCACCGCTGCCGCGCTCCCGTCTTCGCTCACATCCAGAGAGCTGCCTATTCGACTGCCGGGGTCGACGGACAGCGCGAGAAGCCGCAGACTTTCGATAGATGACCGACCTTCCACCCATCCGTCGGCTGGGCGGCGGAACACGCCCACTTCACCCCCGCCGCGCGCCATACTCCCAACCCAGCTGCCGACGACCAGCGCGCCGCCGTCCGCGCTCAGGGCTGCCGAAACGCCGTCCGTGAGCTTTGCCGCGTTGGTAGTGGCAGTCCATCCGCCGGCTGGCATCTCGAACACGTATGCCGCGCCTTTCGACAAATTTCTCTCCCACGCTCCGACCGCGATGGTTTCGCCGTCCGCGCTCATCGCCACCCGCGCGCCGAATGTGTCCCCCGCCTCCCCGTCCGCCGCCGTGAGCTTAGCCGCGCTGGTGGTGGCAGTCCATCCGTCGGCTGGCTTGGTGAAGACGTATGCCGCGCCTTTCGACGAGCTGTCTCCCCACGCTCCGACCGCGATGGTTTCGCCGTCCGCGCTCACCGCCGCCTCCGTGCCGAACCGAGACCACGCCTCCCCGTCCGCCGCCGTGAGCTTAGCCGCGCTGGTGGCGGCAGTCCATCCGCCGGCTGGCTTGGTGAAGACGTATGCCGCGCCTTTCGTCGAACTTTCCCTCCACGCGCCCACTGCCGCCGTGCCGCCGTCCGCGCTCATCGCCACCGATGCTCCGAACCTGTCCCCCGCCTCCCTGTCCGCCGCGGTGAGCTTAGCCGCGCTGGTGGTGGCAGTCCATCCGTCGGCTGGCTTGGTGAAGACGTATGCCGCGCCTGTGGCGCTGCCGTCTTCGAGGTTTCCGGGTGCGCCTGCGATGATTGCGCTGCCGTCCTCGCTCACGGAGACCGATAATCCGAAGAAGCCTCGAACATTTCTGTCCGCTGCGGTGAGCTTCGCCGCGCTGGTCGTGGCAGTCCATCCGTCGGCTGGCTTGGTGAAGACGTATGCCGCGCCTTTCTCCGAGCTGTCTCCCCACGCTCCGACTGCGATGGTTTCGCCGTCCGCGCTCACCGCCACCGAATAGCCGAATCTGTCTCCCGCCGAGCCGCTCTCCGCCGTGAGCTTCACCGCGCTGGTCGTGGTGCCGGATCCCCAGCCGCCGACTGGCTCGGTGAAGACGTATGCCGCTCCGCTGAGGCTGCCGTTTTCGTCGTCTCCGAACGCGCCGGCGACGATGGTTCCTCCATCCGCGCTTACGGAGACCGAGTATCCTGCCAAGTCTCCATCATCGGGGTTCGCAGCGTCGAGGCTGTGTCCGCGCAAGACTTCCGGCAGAACTGGCGGCAGCTGAGCCAGTCCGTAGCCCCAGACGTTGTTGGGGACTTCGATCGTCCCGCCCGGCTGCGCGGGGCGCGGCGCGGCATGATCTTCGATGTACCGCGCTGTATCCTGCGCGTCGAGATACGGGAAGCGCTGGCGCGCGAGCGCGGCAATGCCCGCGACGTGCGGAGCCGCTTGGCTGGTGCCGTAGAAGTAATCTCCGTTTCCAGCTGCGGAGATGCCGCCGTCCGCGCCGACCACGTCGGGCTTCACCCTGCCGTCCGTAGTTGGCCCGCGCGCGCTGAACGACTCGACCCTGTCCGTGTCGAACCACGGCGCGGCGCCGGCCGCCAGCATTCCGGGGTTCGCGCTCTCTGCCGGGTTGCCGATGCTGCCCCTCGATCCATGCTCCAGAGCGAGGCCGGGCCGGAAATTTCTCATCTGCACCCATGCGGGAGCGTCCCCGGCGGCGTGCCTGACGACCACTCGGTACAGACCTCTCTGTAGGCGGAGCGGTAAAAAGATGCTCTCGTAGGGGATTTGGCCCATCTCTCCGTATTGCGGATCCGCGCTGTACGCCACGACTCGGTTCTGGGAATCTATGAGATATAGGTCGAGGTCGCGCCTCGCCCCTGTCCAGCTGTCTTCCCAGCGCAGCTCGAAGAGGTACGGAATCGAGATGCCAGAAGTCTGGACGGAGTTGGTTTCGTCTCCTGCGCTGAACTCGATCAGCCCGTCCCCGTCGGCGTCCGAGTAGCTCCCGAGCCAAACATCTCCGCCGGTGTTTCCCGCCGAGTTGACCCACACGATGCCGCCGCGCACGGCGCGATCCACCGCGGCGAGCGGGCTGTCTTCAAATGGGGATGTTCCGTCTCCGGGTCCGTCCCAAGCGTAGCTCAGCGACTGGTTGATGACGGATACGCGCTCCGAAATCATCCAGTCCACCGTGCGGAACAGGTCTCCCCGCGTATGCGGGTCCGCCAGATACAGGGACACGTCCGGCGCAATGTCCACCACAGCCTCGGCGACCTCCGTGCCGTGAGTCGAGGTGGTGGCATCGCAGTCGATGATGCCTGAACGGTTGTAGCACCTTTCGCCCAGCGGCTCGGGCAGCTCCGTTCCGACGAGGGCGCTGTAACCTCGGAATCCGCCGTCTATGATGCCCACCCTGACACCTTCGCCAGTGAATCCGAGAGCGTTCCAGCCCGGCGCTCCGTGTGCCGCCGCCCCTTGGCTGGTGATCTTGCCCGGGGACGCGTCGATTACGAGCGAGAAAGCGCCGGCGCCGACGAGGGACGTGGCTCTCACCAAGTAGTCGCCTGCCGTCAGCGCGGCGCGTATGCGCGCGTCGTCGCCCGCGGTGGTGGTGAAAGGGGAGGACGTGATGAAAGGGGAGGACGTTTCCGACCCTCTCAGCAGTATCAACAATTTATCGACTGAGGAAATCAGGTCTATCGTGACGTGCGAGTCTTCTGTGAGCGTGAATCCGTAGTGGCGCACCAAACTGGGAAGGTGCGGCGCGTGGCAGCCATCGCTCCACACGCCGGAGCGCACCACCTTTCCGCGGATCGTCCCGAGCTGGTTTATGCACTGGGGCGAGAGCTCGAACTCCGAGACGGCTATGGCGAGCGTGAAGTCGCCCTCGTCCGCGGCGCGGAAGGTCGTGGCTTCGACCGTGTAGTCGCCTGCCGTCAGCGCGGCGCTTATGCGCGAGTTGGATCCCGGCCCGCCGTCGTCGTCGAAGGCGAGCGACGCGCCGGACGCCCCGAAGCCTTGCAGCAGGTACAGGTACGTGTCCGCGTTGAAAGACGTCAGGTTTATCGTCACGTGCGAGAACCGCTCCAGCGAGAAGCTGTAGTAGCGAGCGTATCTGCCTCGGCGGCTCGTGGAGTCGCACTCCGCGCCAAAGCTGGCGGAGCGGGTCGCCCTGACGTGAATCCGCCCTATGGACGCCTCGCAGATGTTTCGAGGCGGAGCGATTGGCTCGGCGCTTATCGTCAAGGTGAAGTTGCCCTCGTCGCCGGGTTCGTCGGTCGTGGCAGCCACCGTGTAGCTTCCGGCAACGACAGTGCCGCTTATGCGCGAGTTCGTGCCTGCGCCGCCGTCGTCGCTCCGTGCGAGTATGGCCCCAGTCGAGGACGCGCCGCTAAGCAGGTACATGAACGTGTCTGCGTTCGAGGAAGTGAGGTCGATGGCGATGGTCGAGTCCTGCGCCAGCGTGAAGGTGTAGTAGCGCCCATAAGCCCCCGGACGATGCAGGTCATCGCACCCTGCGGCAAAGCTGCCCGTGACGGTCTCCGTTCCCGAGACCGCTCCCAGCGTGTCTTGGCACACGCTGCCAGCTGCGACTATTCTGAGCGCGAACCTGCCGGTGACGTTGGGAAAGACAGTAGTCGCTATGATCACATATCTTCCGGGGGGCAGCACGCTTCGTATGCGCGAGTTGGTTCCCGCCCCGCCGTCGTCGTTTCCGGCTATCTGCCTTTGGCTTCCATCCGAGAAAAGCTGAAGTAGGAGCATGTAGGTGTCCGCGTCGAGAGACGTCAGGTCTACTGTGACGTGTTGCTCTTCGGTGAGCGTGAAGTAGTAGTAGCGCGCGTGCCTGTCCAAGATACGGAAGGCATCACAGCCGTAGCTCCAACTGCTCGCCAGAGTCCAAGTCCTTGAACGCGATAGTCGATTGGTCACATTGGTCCCGCACTGGATCGAGGGCACGGAGGTGGCTGGAGTGGCGCTGACGGTGAGCGTGAAATTGCCTGCGTAGCCCGCTTGGAACGTAGTTGCCTCGATTGTGTACGCGCCAGACGGAAGCGTCTGCTCCAGATACGAGGTGGAAGTTGGGATGCTCCCCCCAACTATGTCCGTGCCGGCGATCACGCTTCCGGTCGAGGACGCGCCAAAAATCAGGTACATGCGGGTATCCACGTCTGGGGATTCCAGCTGGATGGTCACGAACGAGTCTCGCGCCAGAGTGAAGCTGTAGTGCCGCGCCCGATGTCCGATGAGATTCGCGGATTCGCACGTGTCCACCCATGCGCTCGAACTGGTCGCATTGCCTGATGCCAAGTTCAGAGACGTCGGCGGGCATATCTGCGGAATCGAGGTCTCGATCTCGATGGTGAAGCTGCCCTCTGTCATGGCGCTGAAGGTCGTGGCTTCTATCGTGTAAGCGCCTGGGGGGAGCCGTCTCCGTATGCGCGAGTTGGTGCCCTCGCCGCCGTCGTCGTTGAATGCGATCAAGCCGCCGGATTTGCCCGCGCCGATCATCAGCCTCAGATAGGTGTCCACCGTCGGGGAGGCGAGGTCTATGTTCACGAATGAATTCTGCGCCAGCGTGAAGGTGTAGTAGCGCGAGTATCTGCCTGCGCGTCTTTCGGATTCGCACTCGCTCGACCACGAGCCTGCGCGCGACACCGGCGCGGACAGGCTGCCGAGATCGGTTATGCAGGGGTCGGGCGTAGTTTGGTCGATCTGCGGCCCGACGATCGTCTGGACTCGGATGACGCCGGGCTGCTCGGACACCTCGCCGAGAAGGTTCATCGGAACGTAGGCTTCGAGATACGTCTTGCCGACGTTCCTGATCTCCACGCCCCTGTCCGCCAGAAATCTCTTTGCGGCGGATATGTCTTCCGATGCGTAGACCGTGACCGCCACGCCCGAATCCGACTCGTCGCGCATGGGCGTCTGCTTGACGGCGTCCGCGGCGGAGAGAACCCCCGTCTCCACGTCCACGACGAGACGGTCGAGCGAGGACATCAGTGTCGGATACTTGGGTTTGGGCTTCTCACCGAGTATATCGGGGGAGAGGTCGACCTCGCCGTCGCTGACCGTATCGCCGCGCTTCTCCCAAGCCAGCGGGAAGGGAAGGTCGTCTTCATCGGCCTTCTTGCCATCGAGCGAAGGTTCGTCTTCACCCGTCTTCTTGCTGGTGAGCAATGTGGAAAGGTCGCCGCCGCGCTCATCGTCCAAGAAGACCGGCAAGAGGTCGTTCGGGTCGTCTATGTCTATGGGGATGGGGAGGTCACCGTCTGGTGTGATCTCCTCCATGTCGATGGGCGGAGCGTCGCCCTCGCCACTGTCCGCGTGGGAGCGGGGCGAGTCCGCCAGCGCGACCATCGCCAGCGCGATGAAGGCGAGGACGGTAAGCGACATCTGCGCTGCGACCTTCGGTGCGCGCGGCCTCTTCATCGACGAATCGCGCGCCAACTGTTCCTGTCCGTATCTCATACTTCCCCCGAACGTAGAGAATACCTTGAAACCGCATCGCCTGACAATCGGCAGCCCCAAAATGTAAACTGTGGGCGGGAGAGTTGCCATGCTAGAGAGAATGCAGAAAGTCGAAGATCGGTTCGAGGAGCTGGACCGGATGATGTCCGATCCGGAGGTAGCCGTCGATTACACTCGAATCGAGGCGCTTGCCAGAGAGCAGGCGCAGCTTCGCGACGTCGTGCGCCTGTCTCGGGATATCCGCGCCGCGGATTCCGAGATGGACGACCTTCGCGCCATGCTGCGGGACGAGTCTGACGAGGAATTGGTCGAGCTGGCGCGCGAGGAGCTGACTGAGCTAGAGCGTCGCCGCGATGCCGCCGAGTCCGAGCTGAAGCTCGCGCTCGTACCCAGAGACCCCAACGACGACAAGAACGTCATCGTCGAGATCCGCGCGGGAACCGGAGGGGACGAGGCGGGGCTGTTCGCTGCCGATCTCTACCGCATGTACAGCCGATACGCCCAGCGCCGGAGCTGGAAGACCGAGGTGATAGACCTCAACGAGACCGGAATCGGCGCGGTAAAAGAGATCGTATTCGAGGTTCGAGGGAAGGGCGCCTACTCGCGCCTCAAGCACGAGAGCGGCGTTCACCGCGTGCAGCGGGTGCCGGTCACCGAGTCCAGCGGACGGATTCACACGTCCGCCGCGACCGTCGCCGTACTGCCCGAGGCCGAGGAGGTCGACATCGAGATAGGCCAGGACGACCTCCAGATCGACGTGTTCCACGCATCCGGACACGGCGGCCAGAACGTCCAGAAGGTGGCGACCGCCATTCGCGTTACGCACAAGCCCACTGGCATCATAGCCATCTGCCAGGACGAGCGAAGCCAGCTCAAGAACAAGGAGAAGGCGATGGCGGTGCTGAGGTCGAGGCTGTACGCGCAGGAGGTGGAGCGCCAGCAGCGCGAGCGCTCGGACGCGCGACGCTCGCAGGTGGGAAGCGGCGACCGATCCGAGCGCGTCAGAACGTACAACTTCCCCCAGAGCAGGATTACCGACCATCGTATAGGCCTCACCGTCCACAGTCTCGCCCAAGCCCTAGACGGCGAGATCGACGCCGTCATAGACGCGCTGCTGGAAGAGGAGCAGACGCGCAAGCTGGCGGAGAGCGGGTATGAGTGATGACGAGCGACCAGAGGGCGGCCCGGACTCCGAACCCCGTCGCGGGGAGAAGGACAAGCGCCCTTCGGACGATCTCGAATCGCCCCTGAACGTGGCGAGGAAGTGGGTGCCTTGGTGCGCGGCTCTCATATTTGCGATGACGATTGGCTGGACGGCGCTGATAGCGTGGGAAGAGATTGCGAGCGGAAGGCACGAGGGAATTCGGCAAACCGCGATTGCGATTGGGTCCGGGGCGGCTCCAGCCACGCCGCTTATCGTAATCTATGCGATAATGATAGTATCGACCTTGGATCTACTGGGAGGATTTATAATGGTTACAGCGCGATACCTCACGAACAAGTTCCTCAAGCCCATGCTGGAAAAGCAGAAGGCGGAAGCCGAGAGGCGGGAGGCTGAAGTGCGTGCCGAAGCCCTTGCGCAAGAGCGCCGCCTCTGGACGGAGTGGAACCGGCGGCGTATGGATGCCGAAGCCAGCGGCGCGCCATTCGACGAGCCGCCTCCTGCGTCCTGAGCGCCGCACTCGATCCGCGTTCCCGCGCTGAAAACGTCGGCCGCAAGATTAGCTCGTGTCCCTGCGTCACAGCCTGAATCCCACCTGCGAGGCTCTGCGCGCTGGCGGGATAGCCGAATTCCGCATCGGATATACTGGGAGGATTCATAATGGTTACTGCGCGATACCTCACGAACAAGTTCCTCAAGCCCATGCTGGAAAAGCAGAAGGCGGAAGCCGAGAGGCAGAAGGCGGAAGCCGAGAGGCGGGAGGCTGAAATGCGTGCGGAAGCCTTTGCAGAGGGCCGCGCCGAGGGAATTGCGCAAGCCCTTACAGCAGGACTTGCCGAGGGACTTGCAGAAGGTCTTGCGCAAGAGCGCCGCCTCTGGACGGAGTGGAACCGGCGGCGTATGGATGCCGAAGCCAGCGGCGCGCCATTCGACGAGCCGCCTCCTGCGTCCTGAGCGCCGCGCTCGATCCGCGTTCCCGCGCTGAAACGCCGGGCGCAAAATTAGCTCGTGTCTCTGCGCCACAGCCTGAACCCTATCTGCGAGGCTCTGCGCGCTGGCGGGATAGCCGAATTCCGCATCGAAGCCGAAGTTTTGCTCAGGTTCGTCTTGGGCTGCGGCAGATCGGATTTTCTGTCCGAGCTTTACGGCGGCTCCCTCTCCCTCACCCCTTCCCAATCCGATCTCTTGCAGGCGCTAACTGCCCGAAGGCTTTCTGGTGAGCCGCTCGCCTACATCACCGGGACGCGAGAGTTCTACGGACTCGATATATGCGTCGATGAGCGCGTGATGATTCCCCGACAGGAGACCGAGCTTCTGGTAGACGTCGCGCTCGAGTACATCGGCAGAGTGGGCGCCAACCTCCTCATGGCTGCGGATGTCGGCGTGGGATCGGGGGCCGCAGGCTTGGCGATCTCGGCGAATTCGAAGAGCGTCAGCCTGCTTGCGCTGGACATCAGCATCCACGCCCTCCGCGTCGCCAAGCGCAACGCCGAGCGATTGGGATTAGCGGACAGGGTGAGCTTCGTCCGAGGAGACCTGCTGGAGCCTGTAGGGAGCGAGGTCGATCTGATCGTATCGAACCCGCCGTACATTCCAAGCGCGCAGATCGGCAGCTTGCAGCCGGAGGTGCGCCGTGAGCCGAAGATCGCTCTCGACGGGGGAGCCGACGGACTGGAGCCGTTCAGGCGGCTGGTCGAACAGGCTGCCAGCAGACTGAAGCCCGGCGGAGCGCTGATCGTCGAGCTGATGCCCGAGCAGATGGACGCCGCGAAAGCGATAGCTCGGCGGTTCGTCCCCAACCTGTCCGCGCTGCGCTGCCGCCAGGATCTGGCGGGGGACGACCGCGCCCTCGTCATGGAGACGGCGGCCGTCGCCTGACCGCGCTCGCCGGCAGTCGAGCTAGTAGCTGAGCGAGCTCCAGAAGCGCTCCTCCTTCCAGGGGTCGCCCTCCATGTGGTATCCGCGCACCTCCCAGAAGCCGGGGGCGTCTTCAGCCATGAACTCGATTCCGTTCACCCACTTGGCGCTCTTCCATCCGTAGCGCTTCGGCACCACCAAGCGCATGGGTCCGCCGTGCTCGGGCGTAAGCGGCGCTCCGTCGTGGGAGTGCGCGAACAGCACGTCGTCATCCATGAGCGTGTCCAGCGCCACGTTGGTGGTGTAGCCGCCGTAGCAGTGCGCCATGACGAACTTGGCATCCGGCTTCGGCGCTGTCAGCTTCATCAGATCGGTGAACAGGATGCCCTGCCACGTGTTTTGCAGCTTGCTCCACTGGGTCACGCAGTGGAACTCGGCATCCAGAGTCGTCTGCGGCAGATCGTTGAACTGCCGCCAGTCGAGCCTGACCTCGTTTTCGACCAGTCCAAAAATCTTGAACTCCCACGCTGCCGTACTGATTCTCGGCGTTGGCCCAAACGTGAGAACCGGAAATTTCTCGGTGACGAACTGCCCGGGAGGCGCGTCCGCGCGCATTCGTCTCTGGTTGATTCTCGTGATTCGCCCCAGCTTGTTGAGCATGGCTTACTCCGTTGTCTTCGTTGACGCTCGATGACGACTATTCTACAGCATATGCGACCGCCGAAACACACTGGACGCGCGCTGTCGTTACAGGGTAAGGCGTCTGCGACCTTCTTGACATCGGGACTGAGCGCCAACACAATAGCCCTCACTGTGAGCATGACTATTGACAACGAGACTCGGATGGGGCCGTCGTCCGCGCTGAGCGGTCTGACGGTAATCGACCTGTCCGATGGACTCGCGGCGGCTCTCTCCTCGATGTTCTTGGCGGACAACGGGGCTAGGGTCGTCAGGCTGGTGACGGATGACGAGGATATCGTTCGCAAGCCTGACGTCTTCGCGCTCTACGATCGGGGCAAGGAGGTCGTCCGCATAGCCCCAGACCTCAGCGCAGATGAGCTTGGCGAGACATGCGCCGGCGCGGACGTCCTCTTGGAAGACGTATCGCCCGTCTCTCGCGCGCGAACACGCCTCGAACTGGACACGCTGGCAGAGCGTCATCCGCGCATCGTCCACTGCTCGATAACCGCCTACGGCGCGAGCGGCCCGCTGAGCGGAGAGCCTGCCGACCACGATCTCGTGGCGGCTAGAACCGGCATACTCGCCAGCCAGCCCTCGCGCAGGGGCGGCCCCATCCACGTCGTTCACCCCGTGGCATACGTCGGAGCGGGACTGCTGGCGACGATGGGCATAGCCGCCGCGCTGTATCAGCGTGAAAGGACGGGGCGCGGCAGGCGCGTCGAGACTTCGCTGATGGCAGGCGCGCTGCTGTACACCCCGAAGGCGGCGGGAGATCGAATTCCGGTGCGCTCGATGAACATGACGATCCAGGGCGGGGGGCCGTTCTACAGCGTCTTCGAGTGCGCCGATGGGGAGTGGATACAGCTTGGCTGCATTCACTCGGGATTCGTCGATCTCGCGGCGTCGGTTCTGGGCGTGGCGGACTTCATCGCCTCCGATCCGCAGTTCGGGGACGGGCGATGGCCGCGTGACGAGGAGGCGCGCCAGCGTCTATTCGACAAGGTCGCGCAGGCTGTACGGACGCGCCCGGCGAGCGAGTGGATCGAGCTGCTCCAAGCGGCGGACGTACCGTGCGACGTCAGCCGCGCCGCCACGGAAGCCATGTCCAATCCGCAGATACTGCACAACGGCCTAGTGCGCGAGCTGGACGATCCGATCTTTGGAAAGACCCAGATGGCCGGCCCTCCCATCGCGCTGTCCGCCACTCCCGCCATCGTCTGCGCTCCCAGAGTCGAGGAGGCGCGCTCGGACGGCTTGGCTCCGCGCCAGCGCTCCGAGGACAGATCGGACGAGGTGGCGGAAGGCGGCGGTCTGCCCTTGTCCGGTGTCCGCGTGATGGAGATGACCAACGTGATAGCGGGGCCGGTGGCAGGTCGGCTGCTGGCGGACCTCGGCGCTGACATGATCAAGTTCGAGTCTCTGTACGGCGACATCTCCAGGCCGGGCGGCGGCGCGGGGTTCGTCTCGTACAACGCGGGCAAGCGCTCGCTCTCGGCGGATACCAAGACGCGCGAGGGGCGGGGGATCGCTCGGCGGCTGGCTGCGTCCTCGGACGTCATCCTTGCCAACATGCGCCCCGGCGCAACCGAGCGCATGGGACTCGATGCCGCGACGCTGGAGAAGTCCAACCCGAATCTCATCCACGCGCATATTACCGCATACGGATGGGACGGCCCCTACGCGCAGCGTCCCGGCGTGGATCCCATCGCGCAGGCGATCACCGGGCTTCAGCGCGCGCAGGGCGGGTACGACGGCCCTCCCGTGTATCTGTCAGCCCTCGCTCCCTGCGACTACACTGGAGGCGCGCTCGGCGCGCTCGGCGCAGCTATCGCGCTGCTGGCGCGCGCGCGCTTCGGCACGGGGCAGAAGGTGGACACCAACCTGCTGGCAGCCGGAACGCTTATGAGCGCGGACGGATTCATCGGCTACGAGGGCAAGCGTCCGAGGGCGCTGCCGGACAGGGATCAGATAGGCGTCGGGCGCTATCGGCGTCTGTATCGGACTTCGGACGGCTGGGTCTACCTAGCTGCGGACGCGCCTTCCCTGAAGTCGAAAGCGAACGCCTTCCGTGATGGACGTCTCGACGCGTGGCTGAGCGACGCCTCCGCGTTGGAGGCGATCCGCGAGCTGACGTCCCACGGCCTGCCATGCGCCCCTGTGGTGGAAGGCTACGGGCAGGCGTTCTTCGAAGACCCGCAGGCGCGAGCCAACGGAATGGTGGCGGAGCTTCGGCATCCCTCACTGGGCGCGCTCTGGCTGAGCGGCAATCTGGTGTCTTTCGACGGCGCGGACACGCTGCCGCGACGTCCCACGCCGCTTCTGGGCGAGCATACCGCCGAAGTACTCGCGGAGCTTGGGTATGCCCCGTCCGAGATAGACGGTCTCTACGCAGAAGGCGTGGTGAAAACCGAAGATCCTGCATGAGTGGCATCCGCTGCGAATCCGACGTGCAAGAGGGCGCGGACTCTGTGGTCGAGCGCGTGAGGCGCACTCGCGCCCCGGAGATCAGGTTCACGCTGGCGGTTTTGGCTGCGCTTCTCGCCCTGCTCGCGGCGTGGTTCATTCGTTACGGAGACCTGATATGGGCCGTCGCGCCGCTGGCTGTCGCGGTGGGGTGCTTCGCGCTGGCGTCAGTCGGGGGAGTCCAGATTCCGCCTAGAGCGAGGCGAGCGTTCGAGTCGGACGAACCCGAGCCTGAACCCAGTTCACTCGCGGACTCCGGCGCGAAAACAGCCGCTCCCTGGATCCCAAAGCTCGGCGAAAGGCAGCTGGGCGCGGCGGCGTTCGCGCTCGGCGGGCTGCTGATGTACGTTTCGCTCCGAAACTTCGGACACGAGCAGCGCGAAAGCCAGACCCTCGCATGGTGGTGCTTCGGATTGGCGCTCGCGCTCGTACTCGCCGCCATACCGTCCTTGGATGGGCGGTGGACGAATCTCACCGCGCGGCTGAGGACGGCGGGGGAGATCAGAATTGGCCTGCGCTCGCTGCTTACATGGGCCGCGCTCGCGGCGATTCTGGCTCTGGGCGCGGGACTTCGGCTCTACAACTTGGACGTACTGCCCGCAGGGCTGTGGTACGACGAGGCGGACAATCTATCCCAAGCCCAGCAGTACGCGCGCGATCCCGGACAGACGCCGATGTACGCTCCCTCGACCAACCTGCCCTCGATGTTCCTGCTGCCGATTGCTGCCATAGTGAAGCTGGCGGATGTTTCGATTGCGGCGGGCAGACTCGTGGCAGTGGCCTTCGGCTTGCTCGGCGTGGTCGCCGTGTTTCTGTTGGCGCGATGCGCGATGGGCGCGTCCGCGGGCGTGATCGCCGCTTTCTTGGTGGCGGTCATGCGCTGGGACATCATCTGGAGCCGTATCGGGATGCACGGCATATCGGGCGTCCTGTTCGCGGCGCTGGCAGGGTGGCTGACTCTGCGCGCCGTCCGCTCTGGGAGGTACTCGGACTTTGCCTTCGCAGGCGTCTCGCTCGGTCTGGGGATGTGGTTCTACGCATCGCTCCGAATGTTCCCGCTGGTTCTGGGGCTGCTGCTAGTCCACCACTTGCTGGTGGACCGTCCCGACATTCGGGCGTTCGCCGCGCGCGTCGCGCTGATGGGGCTTATGGCTGCGTTCGCGGCTGCGCCGGTGGCTCAGCTCGCGGCTGACAGCCCGGATCGGTTCTTCGCCCGAACGCGGGATACTTCGCTGTTCTTCATCGAGCCGCGCGAGCAGTGGGGCGGGAGCGTCGCAGACAGCGTGGCGCGGCACGTGATGATGTTCAACCGCAAAGGAGACCCGAATCCGCGCCACAACCTGCCGGACGCGCCCATGCTCGATCTGCTGACTGGCGCGCTGTTCGTTCTCGGATTCTTCTACGCGCTGACCCAGTGGCGCAACCCTTCGATCTTCTGGCTGCCCTTCTGGGCGCTGCTGATGCTTCTTCCCGGCATTCTGACGGTGCCGTGGGAAGCGCCGCAGTCGCTTCGGTCCATTCTGGTCATTCCTGCGGTGGCGGCGCTGGCCGCGCTCGTCATAGAAAGGCTGTGGCGGGCGTGGCGCGATGTTCCTTGGGTTCGCGTTCGGCGCTTCGCGCTGCCGGTCGTACTCGCGCTGTTGGGGATCATCGCCTACGCGAACGTGAGTTTCTACTTCGGCGCGCAGGCCAGCGACGCGCGCGTCTATGCGGCGTTCTCTACGGACGAGACCCTCATGGCGCGCAGCCAGATCGAGCGGCAGCGGCTCGGCTATTCGCTGTGGGTGTCGCGTCAGTTCCTGTTCGGGCTGGTCAGCGACCTGCTCGCCGATCGGCCGAGATACGAGGTCATAGGGGCGCCGGAGACGCTGCCCCTGGACTCCACGCGGGTATGGATGGGAGCGGCGGCGTACTTCGAGCCGCGCGAGGCGGGATTCTGGGAGACTATGCGCGCCTACTATCCCGACGCGCAGTTCGAGACGGTGACCCCGCCCACCGGCGGCGAGCCGCTGTACTACACGGGCTTCGCCAGCCGCGAGCTGCTCGCCTCTCGGCAGGGGCTGGACGCAGCTTATATCGAGAATGGGAGAGAGGAGGCGAGCGGCGGGAGCGCAGCGACCGAGTCCGTGTGGCTCGCCAGAGACGGCCCTGACCAGTACCCATACGAGGTCGATCTGAAGGGCGCGCTGCACGTACCCGAATTCGGAGAGTACGAGCTCGTTCTGGACAGTCCTCGCGCGCAGGTCGATCTGGACGGTCAGACCGTACTCTGGTCCGAAAAGCCGTCGGCGCGCGTGGCTCTCGCCGCCGGTCTGCACAGCATCGCCATCAGCGCCGAGATCGAAGGGCCGGACGACTTCATCCGTGTACTGTGGCGCGCGCCCGACGGAGAGATCGAGCCGATTCCGTTTGGCCGCCTGTATCGGGGAAGCGTCCGTCCGCTGGGACTGGCCGGCCGCTTCTACGCCGGCGACGATACTACAGGCGCGCCCGATTCGATGCAGGTGACGCCCTCTATGGACGTGTTCCACTACGAATCGGTCGTACCCGCGCCGTACAGCGCGATATGGGACGGCGCGCTGACCGTAGCTCTGCCGGGAAACCAGACGTTCAGGGTGGAGAGGATCGGGACGGGCAGCGTGGCGCTGTACGTGGATGGCAGTCTGGTCGCCCGCGATCCGCCGCTGGACGAGACTACGGTCGAAGGCGAAATCAACCTGGCTCCTGGGCGGCACGAAATCAGGGTGGAGTACCGTTCGGAATCGCGGTCTTCACAGTTCCGAATCTTGTGGGCGCCGCCGGGCATTTCACTAGAGCCAATTCCAATCGAGGCGATGTCGCCCGCGCCTGAGTATATGCTGACTGTGGTCGAGTAGCTGGTCAGTCGGAGTGAATCGCAGGCGGTCCGCCCTCGATGAAGCGCGTTCTGAGACTTGGGTATATGCCGAGTGTGGTCGAACAGCTGGTCAGTGGGAGTGAATCGCAGGCGGCCCGCCCTCGATGAAGCGCGTTCTGAGAAATGGATCCTGAGCGGGGAAGAATCCGAGTATGCGCGCGGGCGCGTCGCCTATCGCCTCGAACCCGTGCGGAACGCCGGGAGGAACCACGACCGTGTGGTCGGCCGCCACATCGTGCGACTCGTCGCCGATGCGCACGCGCAGCGAGCCGCGCAGTATCACTATCAGCTCGTCGTCCTCGTGCGTGTGCAGAGGCGCTCCCGTTCCCACGCCCACCTCGCTCAGGGATGCGTCCGTAGAGGTGGTGCCGTCTCCGGGCTGGGTGATGAGCCACTTGCGATAGTTGGGCCTCCATGGGACTTCGACAGCGTCGTCGTGGTCTATGATGGGCATGGTGAAATCCTGTACAAGGCTAATCGCGGATAGCGGCGCAAAAGACGCGCGCGGCAGCGAGGGACGCTCTACAGAGGATACAGCCCCATCAAAGATTCCGCTGCGCCCGCAAACTCGTCAACCCCGCAGCCCAGATACGCCGCCGCCGTATGGTCGCTAATCAGGTTGTTGTCATACCCGGCGGCGACAAGCCCGGCGAACCGCCCCCGACGCTGGATCGGCGTATCGGATATGGGGAAGTAGTAGCCCAGCGCGAAGTCTTCCGCAGACCTCTGCTCATCCGATGGCCATGTTTCCGGAATCTCATCGGGCGCGGGAAACTCCCCGTAATTGACGTTCTTCAAGTGGAATCTGGCAGAGGTGAGACTTATCCCGAAGTGGCGCATCACGCTCGATACGGATTCCCCGGATATGGGCGGCGCCAACCGGCGCGCTTCGTCGTTCGGCGCCAGGAACGCGATCGCGAAGGCGTTGGCTCTCTGCTCTACGCAATCCGTAGAATGACCGATCTCGGGATTCGCGGCGTTCGCTTCGTATGAGTCCACCCGCGTCTTTTCCAGTTTGTCATCAGGGTCGTACAGCAAGTGTCCAAGCTCATGCGCCAGCGTCGCGCGTCGTACCCAGACGTTCTCGTTCTGCCCAGCCGTGTTCAGCACGATGCCGCGCCGCTCGCGTCCATCGCCATCCAAGACTGCCACGGTCGCGCCAGCTATCCGACTAGGCAGCTGCGCCTGTATTACGGGAATGCCCAGCGTCTCCTCCACGAGCGAGCGCATGGACTGTATCGGACTATTTCCCAAGCCAAGCCGCGCTCTGGCCTCGTCTGCGAGGTTGTAACCCAGTATCCACGCGGGGGTGTCGGGGGATCCATAGCAATGGTGCGGCTCGAATTCAGACGCTAGCGGTTCTGGTCCCAGGCTCTCTTGAATCTGGGACTGGACGCGAATGATCGAAGCGGCTTCGGCCAGTGTGAGAACGGCTCTCTCGGATAGTCGGACGCCACCATACCGTTCCGTTCCGAGCGTCTTTAGCCTGATTGCCAGCTGGTCGTCCGCCCCCGCTGCCGGACGCCATGCCAGCAAGCTCTCATCCAGCCCCAGCGCGAACGCGATCCGCTCCAGAGACTGGATGGAGACGTCCCTCGACTTGGACTCCGCCAGCTCCACCTCGGACTTCTGCAAGTCAACTGCCCGCGCCACCTGCCTGACGGACAGCCCCAACCGCTCGCGGCGATTTCGCAGAGAAGATTCGATACCCCCGACGTCATACAGGACTATCGCGCTGCCATAGTCCAGCGCCTCTACGAGAATATCCATCCCGTAAGTCTTGTAGGCTTCCCAAGCCGTCAAGACGTGTCCCGTCGGGCTGCGTTTGGGTTCGTAAAATGCCATCTGGGTATCGCCCCTGACGAACTTCTGCGCCGAGCGTCTGGCTATTTCCTCTATGGGCAGACCGGGTTCATGCTCACCAAAGATTATATCCTCGATTGTTACTGGTTTAGACGACATGGTATCGTCTCCTGGCTTTTCCAGTGCCTGGGTCCCAGCCCAGCGAAGTAACTCGGTAATCGTAAGACTCGAACACCCTCACCGCATCGTTCAGATGGCTCTCGCTTAGTGGTGGGTATCTGCCCGACCCACCGGATAGAAACAGGCTGTCTCCGTTCGAGAACCATATCTCGCCCCCGATATAGTCCGGTCTTCCACCTGTCAGGTTCGAGTGTTTTGGCAAACTGTTTCCCAGCGATGGCAAGCTCCGTTCGATTATGTACGGTATGCCTCGGGAATCTATGACCCAGAGATATGTGTTCTCGCCTTGCCACTTCGCCGCCCTTGGCGGCTTTCCCCAAAGGACATCCTTCGCTGGCGCACGTCGCAACATGCGTATGCCGACCAGTGCAAGCAGTTCATGGGGCAGGCAAGCCCTTTGCGGCGCTTGTATCTGGTATCTACCCCAAAACGCCTGCAAGTCTGGCGTGGGCGACTCTTGCGGCATCCGGTCAGTCATTCCTTTCTTCGATAATAGTGAAACGCTTCGTTTGCCGAAACGAGTTTCTGCGTTGGATATTCGCAACCGTAATGTCAGCCACTTTATTTAAATATTGTTACATACTATATAACGTTACGCATTATCATTATAATATAGAGCATATCTTCATAATACTAGCAGCATGTACGCCCCAATCCCCGGCGGCTCACCGACTTGCGGCGGTCTGCGCTTGCGGCCTCTCCAGCCTCGGGCGGCTCGCCAGCAGGAACATCGCGCCGCCCAGCATGTTCAGCGATGCCAACACCGCGAAGGCGGTGGTGTACTCGCCTGTCGCGTCTCTCACCACTCCGGCGAATACGGGCGCGGCAAGCAGCAGAATGTTCATGGGCACCTGGGACAGCCCCATTATCTTGCCGAAAGACGACCGCCCGAAGTACTCGCCGCGGATGGACACCGTGAGAGGGTTGCGTCCGCCGAACCCGATGCCGAACAGCAGCGCGAATCCGTAGGCGACCGGAAGCGTGGCTGGCCCGAACGTCAGCAGAAAGACGCCGGACGCCTGTATCCACGTGAACACGAACAGCGCGAATCGCTTGGGAATACGGTCTCCTATGTAGCCGCCTACTATCTGGAACACCATCGAAACGACTGTGTAGCCGGTTATGACGAACGCGGCTGTCTGTAGGTCGTACCCCTGATCGGTCATCATCGGCGCGAGGTGCGCCATCATGGCTATAAGCACCATGGACGTGAAGCCGTGTCCCACGCTGATCAGCCAGAACGCGGGCGTCTTCAGCGCCTGCTGCCACGTGAAGTCCGTCTGCGGCGCGGCGGCCCGAGCGCCGGGGCGCTCCTGCCTCGCCCTGTCGCCGTCTGGCAGCAGTCCGTGGTCCTCCGGCCTGTTGCGAATCAGGCTGGCGAGCGGCAGGTTGACGACGAGAATGGCGACGCCGATGATGACGACCGTAGCCCTCCAGCCCAGTCTGTCGAAGTTCGGGTCTATCGCCCACGCTATGGCTGGGATCATCAGCAGCGTTCCGAGCCTGCTGGTGGAGTTGGACAGCCCCATGGCCATGGCTCTGCGGCGGTCGAACCAGTTGTTCAGCATGGTCATCAGCGGCAGCCAGCTGCCCACTCCCTGACCCAGCGCGATGAGTACGTAGATGGCGTAGAACGTCAGCGGCGGGACGATCGGCTGAAGAAAGCCGGGCAGCGCGTCTATCGGAATGTCGCGCAGAATTGGGACGTCTTTGGAGTCTTGCACCTGGCTGAACAGGATCCAGCCGATGCCCATGATGGACATGCCGATCATCACGAGCCGACGCGTGCCGAACCTGTCGGTCAGGTAGCCCTCTATTGGGCCGAGGATGCCGCCCTCGATTCGGGTGAAGGCGAAGGCGAGCGAAAGCTGCGTCCGCGTCCACCCGAAGGTGTTTTCCAGCGCCACGAACCACAGCCCCATGGCGTGGAACATCGGCGTGGTGGATATGACCATGACGGAGCCCGTGATGAACACGAGCCACCAGCCATAGAAGACCCTTCGAGGATCGAGCTTGGGACGGACGGCGGCGGCGAGGCGCGCAATGGCGCGCGTCGGCTGCGGTTCATGGCTGCTCACCCGTCAGCTCAGCCGCCCAGATCCATGCCCATGTCCACGGGCAGGCTTCGCTTCTCCAGCGCCTTGTCCAGCTTTTCGCGGAACTCTGCCCACACCATTTCACGGGCTTCGGAGTCGCCGTTCATGTCTTGGATGCGCTCGCGGTACTCGTCCATCACCAGATCTTCGGACTTGCCCAGCGGCATGTCGAAGAACTCGGAGTCGAACTTGGGAAGGCGTCCAACCCTGAAGTAGCCTTTGTCCGGCAGGGTATAGCCCTCCAGGTTCTCCGTTCCCTTGCCGAGTATGCCGCCAGTCTCGATGTAGTGCTTCATCACCTGCGGCATTCCGTAGCGCTGGATGGGGCAGACCTTCATGCACACGCCGCAGCCGGAGTAGCGGGTCATCACGGGGCGGCAGCGGCGGAAGTCGAGCTTGCTCTTTTCGACCCCTCGATACCATATCTTGTTCTGGTTGATCGCGCGGCCCGGGCAGCGCATGAAGCAGACTTGGCACAGCTCGCAGAACTTGGTGACGCCGTAATCGACCGGGCGGTCGTGGGTGAGCGTGGCGTTGGTGGTGATGACCTGTAGGCGCGCGCGAGATCCGAAGTGCGGCGACAGCAGCTGTCCGTTGATGCCCAGCTGTCCCAGCCCCGCCTTCACGAACAGCGGGATCATCGCCCCGAAGTGCCACGTCGGCCCCCACACCTGCGCGCGGTATCCGAGCGAATGTATGTAGGCGACTAGCTCCTTTGCCATCTTCGCCTGTTCGAGGTGAGCCGCGCCGTGCGCAGACTCCGCCTCGATGCTCGGCAGCGTCTGGGTGGCGACGTAGTCTTGCTCTACGGCTAGGCAGACGGCGTTTCGCAGGTCGCCGCGCGCATACTGGCGCTTGCTCTTGTAGACGTAGCGGCGGTCGAAGTTGGTGAAGCCGGCTTCGCCATAGCCAAGCTCGCGGGCGCGAGCGCGTATCAGCTCGGTCACGTCTTTGCCCGATGGCTCGGCGGTCGGCTCCATGTCGCCCGTGGATTTCAGCCACTCCACGACAGGCTCGATCTCCTCTTGATGCTGGCGGTACAGCTCGGCGGTCTCGGGCGCTGCCTCCTCGCGGATATCGAGCGCCCACAGCGATGAAGCGCTATGCTCGACTGCCACGCTCTCCAGGGGGTACTCCCTAGCGTAGTATGTGATCTCGTTGTCCCGCGTTGGAGTGCCGGGGACGGACTTGAGATCCGCCGCCACGGGGATCTCCACCGGCGGGTCTTCCACTCGTCTGCCTGGGCGCGTGACCTGATATCCGACTCTTCTTCTTGCCATTCTTTCCCCTTCGGAGCTTCCGGATGCGTTCATGGGGAGTGTATTTACTAACCCCATTTATGTCAACGCGCAAACCGCGATGCGCTATACTGCGGGCAGGAGTGCAGACGCGCATGATCATGTCTCGGACAGCTGGCACAGCCGCATTCACCCTTCACGCCGCGGACGGCGGCGCGCGCGCCGGGCTGCTTCGCACTGCGCGCGGGGATGTTCCCACACCCTTCTTCATGCCCGTAGCCACGCAGGGGGCGGTGAAGGCTCTGGATCCGTTCGACCTTCGCGCGGTGGGCGCGGACATCGTGCTGAGCAACACCTACCATCTGTACCTGCGCCCCGGAACGGCGCTGATGGAGCGCCTGGGGGGGCTGCACTCGTTCATGGGATGGAGCGGCCCCATCCTGACCGACAGCGGAGGGTTTCAGGGCTTCAGCCTTCGGCATCTGCGCAAGATAGACGAGGACGGCATCCTGTTCAAGTCGCACATAGACGGGTCGATGCACAAGTTCACCCCTGAATCGACCATCGAGGCGGAGGAGCGCATCGGAGCGGACATCATCATGCCGCTGGACATGTGCGTTGCCTCCGATTCGAGCAGGGATATCGTCGAAGACGCCATGGAGCGCACGACTCGATGGGGCGCGCGATGCAGGGAAGCGCGCAGCCGAGACGATCAGATGCTCTTCGGCATCGTCCAAGGTGGGCTGTACGAGGATCTGCGCCGACGATCCGCCGAACAGATCGTGTCGCTCGGGTTCGATGGCTACGCGCTCGGCGGGCTGAGCGTCGGAGAGACCAAAGAGGAGATGTACGAGGTGACCGCGCTCGGCGCATCGCTTCTGCCGAGAGAGTCTCCGAGATACCTGATGGGGGTCGGCTCGCCCGAAGATCTGGTGGAGAGCGTGGCGCGCGGAGTGGACATGTTCGACTGCGTTCTGCCCACGCGCATCGCGCGCAGCGGGGCGCTGTTCTCCCCGTATGGGCGTATCAACATCTACGCCGCGCCCCACCGCGCCCGTGACGAGGCGGCGGCGCCGGGCTGCGACTGCTACACGTGCGAGCGCTTCTCGGCAGCGTACCTGCACCACCTGTTCAGGGCCAGGGAGCTTTTGGCGTATCGTCTCGCCACCATCCACAATCTGCGCTTCGTGCTTAGGATGATGTCCGAGATGCGCCAAGCGATTTTGGAAGGGCGTTTCCAGCAGTACAGGGAGCGCTTCCACGAGCGGTTCGCTCCGACCGACCAGAGGGCGCGGCGGGAACAGCGCGAGAAGTGGCTGAGCGCGCAGGCGCAGGCCGGCGCGAGGAAGGATCGGAGGCTGTGAAGTGTGCGGGCGATTTACTCTTACGAGCGCAGACGGCATCGGAGCGCGCTTTTCGACAGCCGAGCCGAACGCGGGCGAGGCTGTCGAGGCTGGCGCGGGTCGCTACAACATCGCGCCAACGCAGGACGTTCTGACCGTCAGGAACGAGGGCGGCCGCAGACGCGCGCGGATGATGAGATGGGGCCTCGTGCCGCCTTGGGCGGACGACACCAGGATTGGCGGCCGCATGATAAACGCGCGCGCCGAGACGCTCGCGGAGCGTCCGAGCTTTCGCGCGGCGTTTCGCAGGCGCAGGTGCCTGATCGTGGCAGACGGCTTCTACGAATGGGCGCGAGAAGGCAGGAGCCGAACGCCGATGCGCTTCTGCCTAGCCTCTGGGGAGCTGTTCGCATTCGCTGGACTGTGGGAGACGTGGCGGCGTCCGGACGGAACCCGGCTGCTCTCGTGCGCCATAGTCACGACTTCGGCTAACGAGCTGATCGCTCCGTTTCACGAGCGTATGCCCGTCATCATCGACGCCGATGCGGAGTCCGTATGGCTCGACCCAGACGTGGAGGACGCAGGCGCGCTGAGCGCCCTGCTGACGCCGTACCCGTCTGATCGAATGACGGCATACGAGGTGTCGAAGGTCGTCAACTCGGCAGCCTACGATGGGCCTGAGTGCATCTTGCCCGTTAGCCGACTGGTATGAGAAGACGTCAGCGCTGCACTCTGTCGAACATCGCTTCTCGAAGTCCGTCGAGCATACCTTCTTGGCGAGCTTGACGCTGTTCCAGCCCGCCCATGCGCACTTCCAGCCCGCCCATGCGCACTTCGAGCGCGCCTATGCGCTGCTCCAGCGCGTCGAAACGCTGTTCTTGGCGCTGCTCTAGCGCGTTGAAACGCTGTTCCAGTACGCTCATGCGCTGCTCCAGCGCGCCTATGCGTACTTCGAGATCGTCGAAACGCTGTTCTAGGCGAGTTTGGCGCTGCTCCAGCGCGTCCATGCGCTGTTCGATGCGAGCTTGGCCCTGCTCCAGCGCGTCCATGCGCTCATCGAGGCTGTCGAAACGCTGATCTTGGCGATCTATTCGTTTGTTGGTGCGGTTTTGGCCAGCTAGAATGAGCGTCGCCAGCGCGACGCCCACAGCTAGAATGGCGATCAGCTCGGGACTCATGGGCATCTTTCTGGGTTCTGTCCGCCTAGTAGAAGGTGCAGCCGATCCCGCGGTATCCGATGGTGACTTCGCCGCCTTCGACCACGACGGGGGTTATCTTGTCTCCCCCGGTCAGCTCCTCCACTTCGGGCCAGCGCTCGGGGTGGTCTCCGAGGTCTATCTCCTCATAGACCTTGCCCTTCTCGTCCAGCTCCATCTTGACCGAGACGCATATGGTGCATTCGGGGTGCGTGTATATCAGGACGCCGCCTTCAGGCACGATTCCGCCCCCTATCCGTAGCAGCCGATGCCGTTGAAGCCGACAGTGACCTCGTCGCCGTCTATCATCACCGGGCTGATGCGCTCGCCGCCGGTGTGCGGCAGCACTTCGGGCCACCTGTCGGGATACAGCGACAGGTTCACCTCTTCGTACTCGACGCCGTCGCGGTCTAGCTCCTCCTTGAGCATGTCTGTGTATCCACACCCCAGTGTCGAATAGACTACGACGGTCTTGCTTGCTGCGCTCATTGTCCCTCCTGACGCTGACATTTCGTTGGTGATAGGCCGATGGTCTGCGGGCCGAAAGGCGGCGGCCTCCGGCGCGCCGTGCCTACGAAGGCCGCTCTCTTCGCTCTATCTCTCGCTCCTCCGCCTTGTGGCGAAGCGGTCTGCCCTTGTCCGGGTGTGGGTCTTTCACCAGTCCGTACATCTCCCTGCCCTCGTGGTCTTCGGGCAGATACTCGGTAATCGGCAGGCCTTCCTTGTCCGTGAACAGGAGGCAGTGGCAGTACTTGTAGATCTGCATGTCGTCGCACGCGCAGATCCAAGTGCGGTGCTTGATCTCCTCTTTCTTGTCCGGATAGAAGCGACAGGGGCAGAGCGGACGCCCAATCTCGTCTACGTTCTGGGCAAGCCCCAATACCACCGCGTCGGTGACGCCCTCGCCCGGATGCCCGTAGGTGCCGGACTTCTCGGTGAACCTCTCCACGAAGAGGCGCATTCGCTTCATCGCTTTCTCACTAGGCTGCTCTCTCAACGGTCGCCTCCTTCAGCGTGAGCGTTGTACATGGATTCGATGACTCTGATGACTCTAAAGGTAATCTCAGTTGTCGCGGCTGTCAAATCGTCTTGGAAGGCGGGGATGGATGATCGAAGAGCGGCAGCCGACGGGCGAGCGAAACGCGCATCTGATAACCTGAGCGCCAAACGCGCCAGCGCGGTCTTTCGCAGCCCATATGACGGAGACGGTTCGATGAACAGATACGTGCCATTGTATTCAGCGGACCCGGAGGAGAGAGAAGCCATGCTCGCCCGAATCGAGCGGCTGACCGAGCTTCCGCTGCTGCTGTTGGCGTTCATCATGATTCCGCTGCTGCTTGGCCCGCTGCTGTGGGATCTGTCGGAGACGGAGGATACGATCTTCTACACGCTGGACCTCTTCATATGGGCAGTGTTCGCAGCCGATCTCGCCATAAAGCTGCTGGTCGCCCCCAACCGACTGGCATACGTCAAAAGCCACTGGCTCGAAGTGATCATCGTGGCGGTGCCTTTCATTCGCCCTCTGCGGATCGTCCGCCTGATCGTCTTCGGCACCCATGCCCTGATGGGCACCCGCCGCATGTTGAACGTGGACTTTCTGCTGGTCTATGCCATCGGCATGGTGGTTGTCGCGGCTACGGTCGTCACCTCGGTAGAGCAGGGGCGCGATACCATAGAATCTTTCCCGGATGCCATCTGGTGGTCCATCGTCACCGTCACCACGGTAGGCTACGGAGACATGACGCCCGAAACTCCGGTGGGCAGGGCGATGGCCGTGTTCCTGATGCTGACGGGTATCGGCCTGTTTGGCGGGCTGACCGCCAACCTCGCTTCGGTGATGGTCAGGTCCGAAGACGGGGTGGAGGCGAACGTCAAGGAGCTTCTGGCGGAGGTGCGGAGTCTCAGGCGACAGGTGGGCGGGCTGGAGGAGACCACCGTGGCGGCAGTCGATCGGCTGGAGACCCCCCCACTGCGTCAGGGCTTTTCATTGGCGGACGCCGCTAATATAATTCGGGGGCGGCTGAAGGGCGCGCTGAGCCGACTGAAGCCAGACAGACAGGAACGCGACGCTCAGCCTGAACCCAGAGGAGAAGACATGCCCGACGCACAGACCTTCCGACAGGCATGGGGGAAGTTCGCCACTGGCGTATCCGTGATCACGACCGTCCAGCCGGGCGGGGAGGTTCACGGCATGACCGCGAACGGGATAACCTCCGTGTCTCTGGACCCTCTGCTGGCGCTAGTCTGCGCGGGTCACACCACCACGTCTTATCCGCTGATTCAGGAGACCGGTCGCTTCGCCATCAACATCCTGAACGAAGAACAGACGCCGATTGCGGAGTACTTCGCGCGTCCCACCGACCAGAAGACCGGCGATCTGGACGCCTCGTTCACCCTCACCGAACGCGGCTCTGCCGCAATCGAGGGCAGCCTCGTTCACATGGACTGCCGCGTAGTCACCGAATACGTGGCCGGAGACCACACCATCTTCATCGGGGAGGTGGAGGAGATAGCCATTGGCGAGGGCAGGCCGCTGCTGTACTACGAGGGACGCTTCGAGCGGCTGTCGGAGAATCACTGAGCGCCGCCGCTGGGGGGCTGAATGCGCGCGAGGGCAGCGCCGACGCTCGAAGGCTGCCTTGCAGGTCTCCGCGTCTGCCGCCGCCTTCTTGCGTATTCTTTCTCTACGCGCGATTCTTTTACGAAGTCCGCCCCGGCGCGCGCCGGTGATACCCTTTCTTGACAACGCGGAATTGGCGTTGCTACGATCTCCCTGCCAAAACCCTTCCTGTTCCAGCGCCTGCTTTCCGAATTTCCCACGGCTTCGACAGACCGCGCTATCGCGTGGCAGCGACCCGCTCGGTGGACGCCGCTGGCGGGGATATTCGACATCGAGCGCGACGGAGCGTGTTTAGTAGAGGAGCGAGGAGTTGTCCCACGTAAGGTGTCTGCGCTGTCGTGGGTGCGACAGGGAGTACCCTGTCGAAGCCCTGAATGTGTGCGACTTCTGCTTTGGCCCGCTGGAAGTGGAGTACGACTACGCCAGCATCTCCAGAGCGGTCAGCCGCGAGAGTATCGAGGCGGGCCCGCTCACCATGTGGAGGTACCACGACTTCCTACCCGTAGAAGCCGACCGCGCTCTGGACATGGGAACCGGCTTCACGCCGCTCATCCACGCCAAGAACCTGGGACGGCGGCTCGGCCTCGAAAACCTCTACATCAAGAACGACAGCGTCAACCCGACCTTTTCGTTCAAGGACAGGGTGGTGTCCGTCGCGGCTGCGAAGGCGCTCGAGTTCGAGTTCGATACGCTGGCTTGCGCGTCCACCGGCAATCTGATGGGATCGGTAGCCGCGCATGGGGCCAAGGCGGGCGTGCCTGCTATGGTCTTCTTCCCCAGCAACTTGGAGAAGGGCAAGGTGCTGGGAGCGGGAATCTACGGAGCGAAGCTGATCGCCGTGGACGGCACCTACGATCAGGTGAACCGCCTGTGCAGCGAGCTGGCGGACAACCACCGATGGGCGTTCGTCAACGTCAACATGCGACCGTACTACGCCGAGGGGAGCAAGACGCTCGGCTACGAAGTCGCCGAGCAGCTCGGCTGGCAGGCGCCAGATCACTGCGTGGTTCCGGGCGCGTCCGGCGAGCTGTTTACCAAGATACACAAGGGCATCACGGAGATGTCGGACGTGGGGCTTATCGGCAGCGTCGATACGCACATGCACATCGCGCAGGCCGAGGGCTGCGCGCCGATCGTCCAAGCGTTCGAGAGGGGCGAAACGCAGGTCCTGCCCGTGCGCCCGGACACCATCGCCAAGTCGCTTGCCATCGGCAACCCCGCCGCCGGTCCGTTCGCGCTCAGGACGATAAGGGAGTCGGACGGCTCGGGCGTGATCGCCATGGAGGGCGAGGTGGTCGAGGGCATCAGGCTGCTCGCCGAGACCGAGGGCATCTTCACGGAGACCGCGGGCGGCGTGGTGATCTCCGCGCTCAAGCGCCTCGTGGAGAGGGGCATGATCGAACCCGAAGACGTCACCGTCGCCTACGTCACGGGCAACGGACTCAAGACGCTCGAAGTCGTCGAACCCATAGTGGATACCGTGCAGATCGCGCCGACTTACAGCTCGTTCGAAGAGGCAATGGCGGCTAATGGCTAGAAGACGAGTCAAATTCACATTCCCAACGAAGCTGATCACGGAGCCGATCATCTACGAGCTCGGGCACAGATTCAAGATCGTCACCAACATCAGACGCGCCGATGTCCGTGAGGACATGGGCTGGGTGGTGCTGGAGCTGGAAGGATCCGAGGACGAGGTGGCGAACGGTCTGGAGTGGGTGACTGGCACCGGCGTCCGCGTCGACCCGGTCAGCGGCGACGTGATCGAAGGATAATCCCCCCGCTGGGACGGATCCATCCGCCGCCCGCGCCCCAGCTCCACCCAACCACCATCTGCCATCGACCATCTGGAGGACAGAACCAATATGGCCACAACTGTAAGGATACCCACGCCTCTGCGCCGCGTGACCGACGGCCAAGACAAGGTGAACACGGAGGGCGCGACGCTCAGGGAGATCATCGACTCCATGGAGAGCCAGTTCCCCGGCATCAAGGAGCGCATCTGCGACGAGGACGGCAACCTGCGCAACTTCGTCAACGTGTTCGTGAACGGCGAGGATGTGCGGTTTCTGGACGGCGTCGACTCCGCCACCGCCGACGGCGACGAGGTCAGCATAGTCCCCGCGGTCGCCGGAGGGCGATAGGGCGACAGCCCTAGAAGGACGTATATCCCCCGTCCACGGGCAGAGACACGCCCGTTACGTAGTCCGACGCCGCGCTGGCGAGGAACACCGCTGCCCCGCCCATCTCGTCAGGCTCGCCCCAGCGTCCGCGCGGGATGCGCGAGCGGATATACTCGTACCGCTCCCCGTGCTGCGCTCGGATGGGCGCGGTGAGGTCGGTGTGGATCCAGCCGGGCAGTATCGCGTTCACCTGAATGTCGTCGGCTGCCCACGCCACGGCGAGGCTCTTGGTCAGCTGGACGACCCCGCCCTTGCTCGCGGAGTAAGACGCCACCCAGTCGGAGCCGAACACCGAGGTCATGGATCCGATGTTGATTATCTTGCCCCCGCCCGCGCGCTTCATGTGGGGATAGACCTCGCGCGAGCATAGAAAAGCCCCGTCCAAGTTGACGCCAACGACCTGACGCCACTCGTCCAGTGTGTACTCCTGCGGCGGCTTGCGGATGCCGATGCCCGCGTTGTTGACCAGTATATCCACCGCGCCGAACTCGGACGTTGCCGCGCCCACCGCGCCGGCCACCGAAGCCTCGTCGGTCACGTCGGCAGTCACGCCGATGGCGCTTGCTCCGAGCGCGCGCAGATCGCCCAGCGCGGCTTCGGTCTTGGCTTCGTTGCGAGACGCCACCACGATGTTCGCGCCCGCCTTCGCAAGCCCCTTGGCGATGCCGAGTCCGATGCCGCCGTTGCCTCCGGTGACTATGGCGGTCTTTCCGCTCAGGTCGAACATGTCGGACATCTCAGCCTCCTAGCTCATGCCACTTTCCGCAGCGGCCCGTTCGGGCGATGCTCGTCGAGAATCGCGGTGGTCTCTGCGCCAAGCTCCACGCCTGCCTGCCGCTGCTTGGCGAGCAGGTCGAGCGCGAAGTCCGACAGCTTGGGCTTCACCCTGAGACTGTCGGGCATGTACCTCATGCACCGCCGCGTCATCACCTGCGCGGCGCGGTCCGCGCGCTCGGCGCAGCCGTAGGCGTACACGCACATGTAGGCGATGCAGCGAGTCGTCTCGCGGTAGAGTGGCTGGACGCCGCTCGCCGAGGGCGGCAGGCGCGTCGTAAGAAAGTCGTCAAGAGCCTTGTCGAATGGCGGCGTCCGCTGTCTGGAGCGTCGCATGTGAAAATCCTCGCCGAAACTTGTTTGGGCGAAGTCTAAGATCTTTACCGAAAATGTACAATGCGCTGAGAAGTGAATTCAGCGCGAATTTCGTCAGGCGGGCGTGGTGTTCGCAAGCGGCTGGTGGTATGGTATTGGGCAGTTTTGCGAAAGAGGAGGATCGAATGTCGATACTGGACAAGTCGGAAGTGGAGATGGCAGAGATGTACCCGGGCTTCAAGCGCTGGTCGGTCGTCGATGGCGGGCGCGGCTCCACTCAGCTGTCGGTCAGCGAGGTCCGCATGGAACCCGGCTCTTCGCCGCCGCTGCACGCCCACCCGACGGAGGAGACGATTCTGATTGCGGAAGGGGAGCTGGAAGCATACGTGGGCGACGAGACCCATCAGGTGAGCGCCGGTCAGTTCGTGCTGGCGCCGCCGGGCGTCAAGCACGGCTTTTCCAACAAGACGGACGCCCCCGCGCTGATCTACGGCATACACCCCACGCCCGCCGTTCAGACGGAGTGGGACGAGGAGTAGCGGTGTACGGGCAAGCCCCCTAGTCGCGCCCGCCGTTCAGACGGAGTGGGACGAGGAGTAGCGGGGTACGGGCAAGCCCCCTAGTCGCGCCCGCCGTTCGGACGGAGTGGGACGAGGAGTAGCGGGGTACGGGCAAGCCCCTCTAGTCGCGGTAGCGGCGTCCGAGGTCGGCGGCGTCAGACAGCTGGCCGTCTCGTATCTCCTTGACCTCGTCCGCCATTTCCAGCAAAGTCGAGTCGTGGGTTGCGGAAACTACGCTGATGCCTCGATTCTGCACCATCTCCTTGAACAGCCCGAATATCGAGCGCGCGTTGTTGGAATCCAGCTCGCCCGTGGGCTCGTCGGCGAGTATGAGCGGCGGCTCGTTGACGATGGCTCTGGCGATTGCCACGCGCTGCTGCTCTCCGCCGGACAGCTCGTAGGGGCGGTGCTTGGCTCTGTCCCACAGCCCGACTATCTCCAGCGCCTCGCGGGTGCGCGCCTCGCGCTCTCGCGTTCGCGCGCCCGCGATCCTCAGCGGCAGCTCCACGTTCTCGAACGCCGACAGCAGCGGCAGAAGCCCGAACGACTGAAAGACGAAGCCTATCTTGTGTCGGCGCAGCTCCGTAAGGTCGTGTTCTCCCATCTCCGCCACGTCGCGGTTCTCGAACAGCACCTGTCCGGACGTGGGCCTGTCCAGCCCGGCCAGGATGTTCAGCAGCGTGGTCTTGCCCGAACCCGAGCGCCCCACCACAGCGATGAACTGCCCCGGCATCACGCTGAAGTTGACTCCTCTGAGCGCGTTTATCTCCTCCGAACCCAGCAGGTACGTTCTCCACAGATCGACGGTCGTTATGAGCGGTGGAACTCGGCTCACTTGTCTATCTCTCCTGCATTTGCATGATTCTTGCGCGGAGACGCTCGATCCGGGGGGCGGCGCTCACTCTCCCGGCCTCAGCGTGATTCGTCCGTCTTCGATCTGGACTCGCGCCTTCTCGCCGATGTTCAGCTGTTCGAGTATGTCTCTCGGAATCTGTACGCGCCCGCTGCCGTCCACCAGAACGAACTCTTCTAGCGGCTGGTCGGTCTCCACGTCGCCCCGTATGCGCTGATAGGTCACCCGCCGCCGTATCTCGGTGGACATCTTGCCGTCTCGTATCATCACCACGCGGCCGACTTTGTAGGCGATATCCGGGTCGTGGGTGACGATCAGGATGGTCGTTCCCATCTCGCGGTTCACTGCGCCGAACAGGTCGAGTATCTCGGCGGCGGTGGCGTCGTCCAGCTCGCCGGTAGGCTCGTCCGCCAGAAGCAGCGGCGGACGGTTGGCAAGCGCCACGGCAATCGCCACGCGCTGCTGCTCTCCGCCCGACAGCCTCTCGGGTGTGTGTCCCAGCCGGTGGCTCAGCCCCATCAGCCGCAGAAGCTCCTCTGCGCGCTCGCGGCGCTCTCCGCCGGGCGTGTTCGTGAGCATCATCGGCAGCGAGACGTTTTCGAGGGTCGAAAGATACGGGAACAGGTTTCGGCTGGTCTGCTGCCAGATGAAGCCCACGTCGCTTCGTCTGTACTCCTCGATCTCGCGCGATCCCATTCTGAGCAGATCCCTGCCTCCCACCGTCACCGCCCCGGCGGATGGCGCGTCGTACCCGGCGAGTATGTTCAGCAGCGTACTCTTGCCGCTTCCGCTGGCGCCCACGATGGCGACCACCTCGCCCCGATCCACTGCGAGGTCCAGCCCTCGCAGGGCTACGACTTCGAGATCGGCTATCTTGTATATCTTGAACAGGTCCTGGCAGAGGACGTAGGGGGAGCCTGCGCCGCCGTCCGCGTTAGCGGTCACTGTCATTCCAATCCCTCCGATTCCGACGCGTCGGCCAGCGGCAGGAATGCCAGCAGCAGAGCCGTATTCGCCTCGATGCCCTCTTTAGTTCGTTTCACGAGCTGCATCTCTCTCAGAACGTTCAGGTCTCGCGTGATCGTCTTGTCCGTCTTGCCATAGTACGCTTCGGCAAGCTCCGGCGTCAGCCTGCGGATCTCCCTGCGCGGAACGGGACGGTCGCGCTCAGACAGGTCGAGCGCCAGACGCCTGCGCCGTGAATTGGCGTCGCCGTTCTTGTCGCGGAACAGCTTATGGATATGGTTCGTCCACACGTCTCGCCATATCTGCCCTCTTATCTCGGCTAGCTGCGCTTCCAATCCATCCACGAAGCCCCTGATCGCATATGCGATGAAGCCCATCGGCCCGTCGGCTGCGCGGCTCGACCTGTCCAGCTGGCGGTAATAGTCCGTTCTGGTCTCGTTGTAGTGATTGCTCAGGAGATGCGCCGCAGGGCTGGGAACCCCCGAGTCGAGTAGGATTCGATGCTCGACGAGCCGGGCGGTTCGCCCGTTTCCATCTCCGAACGGGTGTATCCACGCTATGTACAGGTGGGCGATGACGGCTTCGAGTATGGCGGGCGCAAGCCTCGATCGTCCCAGATCGAAATTCATGCCGTTCAGCCAGTCGCACAGGCAGCCCAGCAGGTATTCGCAGTCTTCAGCGGGCGCGCCCCTGTATCTGGAAACCCCGACCTCATGGGCGCGTATCTCGCCCGGCGCAGCTCCGTCATCCAGTCTCAGCCTGCGCAGAACCTGCGCGTTCAGATACTTTACGCGCTCCACGTCCAGCGGCGGAGCGCGCCCTTCTCTCAGCTCGGACAGCATATCGTTGCAGGCGTCTAAGATATTTTCCACCTCTATGCCCAGATACTCTTTGGATGGCGGCAGCTTCAGCTCCCCGCGCGCCAGCATGGACACTTCCTCTTCCGACAGAGTGTTGCCCTCTATAGCGGTGGTTGCGCGCGCGCCCTTTGCCAAATAGACGCTGTGCAGACGCTCCGCCGTCTCCCGCGCCAGGGGGATGTGGGCTATCTGCTCACACTTGGCGCATGCTTCGCCCAGCTGCATCCAGAAATCCACCGAGGCATTTCGCAGATCCAGCTGGAAAGTTATCCAAGGGTGGGTCTTCAGGTATTCCACTGTTCCGCTCGCGTCGACTTCCTAGCTACGATGTGCCGTACCACAGTGTAGCAGATTGCGAGCGATATTCTGTCCATGCCGATGTCCGGCGCGATGTCCGGCGCGTCACATCTCCCCAAGCCTGAGTATGCGCTGGAGGGATATTCGGCGCACGAGTACGATCACCCCGGCGATTATGATGGAGAACAGCAGCCCCATTGCGGCGTAGGTGAGCGCGAGCGTTCCCCAGTTGACATCCACGATAAAGGGCGGCAGCACCTGAGCGCCTTGGTCGTCATGGCCTAGGAACGGCATCATCGTAGCTCCGAGCCTGCCCCCCATCCAGGTACCGAGCGCCAAGCCCGCGCCTATGACCAGAACCTGTTCGAGAAGCACCAGCGTTGTCAGCTGTCTCATAGAGAATCCGACCGTGCGCATCAGCGCGAACTGCATCTCGCGGCTCTTGAACGATACGTAGGCGTGAACCATGAATCCGAGTCCGCTCAGCACCAGCACGGAGGCGAACGCCACGAACAGGAGCGCGCGCCAGCCCGCTTCCACCAGCGGATCGACCCTCGAATCGGCCATCTCCTGTACTCGGTCGTGGACGTGGCGCGAGCGGAACGGCATCTCGTTTTCCAGCATGGAGATGAGGCGCGCGTGGTCGCTGGCGGAGCCGTTCGTGGTCAGCCAGACCTCGTTGGGGCGAAGCTCGCCGCCGCTCGCCTCTAGGTTGGCGTAGGCGGATACGGACGCCAGATCCGCCAGCAGATAGGACTTTCTGAACGTGTCCAGCGTCGGGAAGTAGTCCATCTCTCCTATCAGAGTCACCTCGAAGCGGTGTCCCTGCACTGAGACTTCTATCGTCTCGCCGATTCTATGCTCGTTGACGCGCAGGAACCTGGCGCTGGCTATGGCGGGCAGCGGCTCCAGCGGCGTCCCGTAGAAGATGCCCCTGCTGATCAGCGGTCTGCCCTCGACCCAGATGAAGTTTGCCGCGCCGGGGCCGTCGGCTGGCTTGAGAACGTCGGAGCGCGCTTCTGGAACTGCCCTTACCATGCTCCAGCCCGCTATCGAGTCGAAAGGCTCGATGATGCGGGTCTCGCCGCTCGGCATGAGCGCGTGGATGTCGTCCACCACCAGCGAACCCGCTCTCAGCCGATTGCGCGAGTCGGTCTCGATCAGCGTGAGCGATACCAGAGAGAGGGGCGGCGCGGGCTGAAGGCTGTCCTGCGCCAGCCCTGCGCCCACGCGGGCGAGCGGCGAGCGCAGATACTCCCACTCGCCGGACTTCAGCGCGCCGAGAGGGTACGTGAAGTGTCGCCCGTTGGAGTCTCGCACGCGAGCCGCCAGCGTAACGCTCGGGTGCGGCCTGTCTGCCCTTGCGATGACGCCTATCGCCTCCGCCTCGGCGGGGATGGGCAGGCCCTCGGGAAGCGAATCGAGCGCGAGCGACGTCAGCATCGAGCTCATGGATATCTCGGAAAAGTCGTCCCTGAACCAGCCCATGTCCTTTATCAGGTCGCCCTCCACTGCGAACATGGTGTAGCTGTCTGCGATCAGGCGGGACAGGTCGGAGCCGAACCCCCTGTACGCCAGCGCCACCTCGCGCACGTCCGGCAGGCTCTGGTAAGACTCGCGCACCGGCTTGGATGCCCCCTTGGTGTTGAGCAGCGTCCCTTCCAGGCGCACGTCCGCGCCCGTCGAGTACAGCGCGCGCTCCTCGAAGCTGCGCTGGAGCGTGCCTCCGAAGCTGGCGGCGAAGATGCCCAGCCCTGTCATGAGTATCAGTAGAAGCGACAGCCGCGCGTAGTGCGTGGGGTTGCGCGCCATCTGCCAGATGCCCAGCACCAGACCGGCGGACAGGAACGACGAGAGCAGCGCGCTGGAGACGCGCATGAACAGCGGGAACAGCCTGAGAAGCGCCAACGCCGACGCCACGAGAACGACCGCAGGAACCGCCAGCAGCAGCTGATCTACGGTGATCTCTCCGAATATCCCCACCGCCACCACCGATCCCTGATCCGAAAGCTGCCTCAGCAGCAGCGCGCCGATGATCAGCAGCAGCACGTCTAGGTAGAAGCGCTGATAGAAGGGCTGAGTGTATGGGCGCGCGGACTGGTGGCGGAAGGTGGCTGCGCTCATGCGGGATGCCTGCACCGCCGGCACCATCAGGGCGGCGAAGCTGAGCAGCCCCCCGGCCGCGCTCATGAGGTACGCCGCCGGGGAGATCGCCACGCCCAGCCTCGCCCCCCCGCTCAGGTCTGAGAAGGCGGGGGTGGCGCCTAGCAGGCTGATGACCGTCGCCGCAAGCAGCGGGGCTGCCGCGATTGCCAAGACCGCAATCGTAACCCCCTCCAGCACGTAGACCGCCAGCACCTGCGCGCCGCTGGCGCCGCGACTCTTGAGAAGCACTATCTCGCCCCTCTGCTGCTCGACCACCAGCGACGAGAGCGTAACCACGTAGTACAGGATCACCACGGATATGAGAATTAGGATCACGAACATGGGCAGACGGGAGAAGAACAGCCGCCTGTCGTATTCGCGCAGCGCGTCATCGAGCGCGCTGATCTGGCGATAGCTGAACAGATTGGTGGAAAGCCTGTCCTCCATCGCCCTGATCGAGCGATGGGCGAACGTGGAGTTGCGCGCGTTCAGCCTGCCCACGTCGGTCATCAGCAGCCAGCCGAACGTGGAGTCCATCTGGTCGAAGGTGTCTCCGAGTATCTCGTAGTAGGCTCTCTCCGTGAGATAGAAGGGGAGCGTCTGGAAGCTGTCTCCGGTGGACGCGAGGAATATCCTGTCGTTGAGATGCCAAAATTCGTGGTCCGGGTCGTCTCGCGTGAACGTACCCGTGATGAGGACGTGTATGTATGGGTAGGAGTCCGTCCAGTACGGGACGGCTGCCATGACGTGTCCTACGGTTACGCCCATATCCTCCGCGGCCTCCAGCGGGACGACCGCCTCGATGGTCACGACTCCGTAAGGGCTTGGAACGAGTCCGTCGCCGGACGAGCGGCCGCCCGGCTGTATGGTGGCGTGATCGTACAGGTCGGGCAGGTGTCCGAAGAAGGTTCGCGGTCCGTCGGTGTCGGCGAAGGTCTCGTACCCCACTTCGGACAGGAAGAAGGTCGCCGTCTTCGCCCCGCTCGTTCGGTCTCTGAGCATCCATGAGACTCGGTCGCGTATCTCCCTCTCGGTCTCCCCGACCACTTTGTCCCTTTCGGCGTAGGTGGTGGGGCCTCTGTCGGACTTGATGGCTATGTTCGTCTCGTTCACGCTCAGACGGCCAAGCTCGTTCTTGAGCGCCAGCTCTCTGAGCGCGTCGAAGTATATGACGGTGCCGGACATGATCGCGGACGCCAGCAGCACGCCCACGATGACGGTGGACATCAGCCGCCAGTTGGCGATGGCGCGGCGCGCCACCTGCGGCCACGCCGTGACCAGTCTGGATATCAGGCGCGCCACCTACTCACCCTCCAAGCGCGCCATCTCGTGCAGCTTCACCCGCGTGACCGAGCGCGCGAGCCACAGCAGCGCGCCCACGAAGATGGCGCACATAGCCGCGTAGACTGCCGCCATGTACGCCCAGTCGGTCGTCAGTATGAACGGCGGCACCACCGGCCTGCCGTCTTCGGTTATGGCAAGCGCGGATACCATGACGCTGCTCATCGCAAAGCCCGCCGCCGTGCCTATCACGAGTCCAATGACTGCGATCACCAGATGTTCGGCGCTGAGCAGGCGAGTCATCTGAGCGTGCCTGAAGCCGAGAGCTTGCAGGAAGCCCATCTCGTTTCTGCTGCGCGCCGAGAACGACAGCAGATAGGTTGCGTAGCCGAGCGCCGTCACGAATATGACGATGGACAGAGCCACGAGCATCATGGCGCGCCATCCCGCCGTTATGAGCGGATCCAGTCGGATGGCATCGAGCAGCCTCGCCCTGTGATGAACCATATCCGGCGCAGCCGCGAGAGACAGCGCCAGCCTGTAGACCTCGTCCTCTGCGCCCGGCGCCTCGTCCACCAGCAGCTCGTTGGGGTGTATGCTGCCTACGGGGCTGAGGATGTTCAGGTGTCTGAGTATAGCTTCCAGATCGCTGATCAGGAAGCCGTTGCCCGCCGGATTCATCGTGGGAAAGTAGTCGACCGTGTCCATGATGCGCACCGGAATCAGCCTGCTGAAGACGTTGACTATGATCGAGTCGCCCGCCGCGGTTCCCGTGCGCCTTGCGAAGCTCGCGCTCGCCACCACAGGCACGGGGCCTCCGCTCGGACTGCGGTAGAAGCCGCGTATGCCCCTGTCCGTGTCCTTGCCGAATACGAACGCGCCCGATCTCTCGCCGTTCTTGACCTCCCGCCTCGTGAACCCGATGGTGTCACGCGAGATCATCGAAGTGGACAGCGGCGTCCAGTTGTTCTGCCCCTCGAAGTCGTCCAGCATGTGCGTCTCGCCGCCGTTGGCGGTGGCGTGGATGTCGTCCAAGAGTATCGTCCCCGCGGTGCCGCCGGGGCCGAATGCCGGCTCGTATATCTGGACGCTGACCAAGCTCATCGGCGATTGCAGGTGGCGCGGCACTTGGGACTCCATGAGCGCCCACTCCGCGCCGATCACTGGCCCGAAAGTTATGGTCTCCGTGATCCCCCGCTTGTCCTGAATCACCATCCACAGGTATATGTTGGAATACTCCTCTACGGGCCTCGCCCACACGTGGAGCGTATCCGCGCCCTCGGGCAACGTGATGGCGGGCAGGTTCGCGCCCGTTCTGAGCAGGCTCATCACTTGGGGAAGGGGGCGAACGGAGAAATCGTCCCTGTACCAAGACATGTATGGGAACTCCTCCGACTCCACCGCCAGCACGTTGAAGGCGTTGCCCGAATAGGTGGCTCCTACGGATCCCTCGCCGCGAAGGGCCAAGGATACGGAGGACACGCCGGGCATGGCGAGATACCTGCGCTTCATCGACTCGTTCCCCTGCGTGGAGTACGAGGGGACGCCCGTTATCCGCAGGTCTGCCGCCACCTCGTACAGAACGCGCTCCTCGTATGAGCGGTCGAGCGTTCCGCCCACGGTGGTCGCCAGAATCCCCAGCCCGGTGACCATGACGACCAGAAGCACCAGCCAGCTGTACTGAAGCGGGTTGCGCGCCATTCGCCAGATGGCGAGGGACGCCCAGACCGGATACGCCTTCGATAGGCTTCGGAGCGCCACGAACAGCAGCTGCGTAGGCGGCAGCGCGGCGAGCATGACCGTCGGAACGTAGGCGGCAGCGTCGGGCGATGGCGCGTAGCGATATACGAACAGCGCGATCAGCGCGGTCTGCGCCGCGAACCCGCCGACTGTGAACACGCGCCGCCTCGCCTTCCACGTCCCGGCGTACAGCGCGCCTATCGCTGCCAGATGCGCCACGCGCAAGACCCAGCCGAGCATCTCGCCGCCCCTGACCGCCTCGATGATCGCCATTGCCGCCAGCAGCGCCAAGACCGCCGAGCCTGTCAGGTGCGCCAGCGCGGGCGAGTCTCCGCTCAGGTAGCGCACGATCAGCGGAAAGAAGCGCATGAACAGCAGCGCGACTACGGTCAGGAGCAGCACCGGCGCGAACAGCAGCGCCTCGTTGACCCCCGATTCGCCGAACAGCCCGCCGGAGATTATCTGCCCGCGCGAGAACAGCTCCCAGAACACGAGGCCGCCGACAGCCATGAGTCCAACGTCCACGTAGTAGCGCTGGAAGAAGGGCGCGGACGGCGGCCTGGACGAGCGCAGCCTGTGGACGATCAGTCCGGTTCTCGCGCCGACGACGCCCGGTATGACGTAGATCGCCATGCACAGCAGCCCAGCGCCGGCGGAGACGGCGAACGCCTCCCACTGTATGGAGACGGGCAGGAACGCGCCCAGCGTGATCTCTTGGAAGTAAGCCAGCTTGCCCGCCAGCGCAACAGCCCCCATCGCCAGGAACGGCGCCAGCGCAGCGGCGATCAGCGTAATCGCCAGCCCCTCTACGGCGTAGATGTGCGACAGTCGCCACGCGCCGACCCCGCGGCTCCTCAGCAGAGCCACGTCCTTCTCTCGGCTGGACACGAGATAGGACACCATCATCAGGATGTAGTACAGCACGGTGACGGCGGTCACGACCAGAAGCACCAGCAGCGGCACGCTGGTGAAGAAGCTGCGCCGCTCGAATCTGTCGAGCAGCCTTTCGATGCCCGTCAGCACTGCCGAACCCTGCATCGCGCTCGATACCTCGAACTCCATGGCCGCCAGACGCGCCCTGGTCTCGGTCTTGTCCCAGCCCTTGAGTCCCTCCTTGTCTATGAACACGAACCAAGTGGAGGTGAGCAGGGTTCCGGGGTACGCGCCGCCTATGCCCTCGATCAGCGCGCTGCGGCTGACGAACAGCGGCAGCGGCGGCTCGTTGGGATCCACCTCGACCCCAGCGTCCGGTATCTCGTCCAGCGGGGACGGGTCTATGTATATGTTGGCGTTCTGCTGCCAGTACTCTTCGCTGGGGTCGGTCACTTCCAGTATGCCGACTATCTCCACGCTCGCGCGCGTCGGGTCGGACAGCGAGGGCGTGAACACGACCACATCCCCCGCCTCGAGGCCGAACGCCGTCGCCGAGCGGCTGCTGACCACCGCTTCCAGACTCGGCTGGCCGCCGCTCCACGAGACATCGTCGCCAGCCATGCGCCCTTCTCTGAAGGTGACGTGATCGGCGAGATTGGTCAGGTGCTGGAAGTATCCCCGCGAGGCGCGGCTGGCGTCGGCCGTAATCCTGTCCGCGCTAATCAGCGGCGCGCGGCCCGTGCCTGCGAGGAAGGTAGGCGTCTTGAGATAGCGCTCTCGACTGCGGTATATCTCCGCTATGCTGCCGTTCGCCGCGTCCTCGAACGCCTGCTCGGTGGTGTCCAGCGACTCTCTGGACAGTGTGACGTATGGGGCTATGGCGTAGATATTCAGGAAGTACTGGTCGGCTCGGTCTATGGCGGTGTTTATGCCCTGCCGTTCGAGCGTGCTGATGTAGATTGGCGCGCCCGATAGAAGTGTGGCGGCGACCGTTATCCCCGTGAATATCGCCACGAGAAGTTTCCAGTCGTCCGCCAGACGCTTCAGGACGAATGATGTCGTGGTCATGTGCGTGTCAGGGTCGAGGTCATTTCGGTCCCATGCCTTTGGCGGCTTGCAGCCCCCTTACAGCCCCATTGCAGAGGCCACGCCTTCGAGGTGGAAGGCGGCGTCTCCGAACATCAGCTCTGCTGCCTTCGCGCGGCGCGAGTATAGCTGCAAGTCGTGTTCCTTGGTGAATCCGATCGCTCCGTGGCACTGGTGGCCGAGCGCGCAGACGCGCTGACAGGCGTCGGACACCCACGCCTTGCACATCGCCGCCTCCTGAGCGGCGTCCATACCCTGCGCCAGCGTCCACGCGGCTTTGTAGGTTATGTGGCGGCAGCCCTCTACGTCGGTCGCCATATCCGCCACGTGGTGCTGTATGGCTTGGAACGAGCCTACAGCCCTGCCGAACTGGATGCGCTGCCGCGTGTACTCCACCGTCATGTCCAGCACTCGCTGAGCGCTCCCCAGCATCTCGGCGCACTTGCCCACCGCTCCCCATTCCAAGACCTTCTGGATGGTGTCCCAGCCGTCGTCGGCTTCTCCGAGCAGCGCCGACTTGGGAAGCTCGACGCCGTCGAATACCAGCTCGGACTGGCGGTCGGAAGCTATCGTCTGGAGCTGCGTCTGGCTCAGCCCGTCCGCGTTCGACGGCACGATGAACAGGCTGACGTCCGCCGCGTCGTCACCCGTCCGCGCTGCCACGACGACGCAGTCGGACACGTGCGCGTTGGGTACGTACAGCTTGACGCCGTCGATTACGTATGCCTCGCCCGCGTCCCGGGCGCTCGTCTCGATGCCGCCCGCGTCCCACAGCCCGTTCGGCTCGGTGATGGCGAGCGTTGCGATGAGCTGCCCGCTGGCGATGCGCGTTAGGTACTCGCGCTTCTGCTCGTCCGACCCTGCGCGCTCGATTGCGGCGCTCGCCATGACCACGGTCGAGAAGTAGGGACCGGGCAGCAGCGCGCCGCCCATCTCTTCCAGCAGAATCGCAAGCTCCATGAAGCTCATGCCCTCCCCCCCGTACTCGGTCGGGAGCGCCAGCCCAAGCCAGCCCATCTCCGCGAGCGCGTCCCACATCTGGGGGGTGTAGCCTCGCTCGTCTCGCTCCATGTCGCGCACGTAAGACGCGGGACACTCAGCCGCGAGGAAGTCACGCGCGCTGTTCCTGAGCATCTGCTGAGTCTCGTTCAGTCCAAGGTCCAATGGACAGCCCCCGTAAATGGCGTGGGGCGCACATTCAGCGCGCCCCATCTCGAAATACTCGTCTTACGCAGGCAGCCCCAGTCTAGGAGCTGCCTATGACCATGCAAGTCACCGTCCTGACGATTCCGGAGACGGTGTGGATCTCGCGCGTGACGATCTCGCCTACGGAGTTCAGATCGTTGGCGGACACCACCGCTATGATGTCGTATGGGCCCGTAACAGTGTCCACCGTATCCACGCCGGGCAGTGATGCGAGGGCTGTCGTCACTTCCCCCGACTCGCCGACGGCGGTTTCTATCAAGACATAGGCTTTGGTGTTCATCAGTCTAGCCTCCTAAAGAGCTTTTTTAGGGTATTCTCACAGTGGAAAGTGCCTGCATTCTAAAGTTGAGCATGAGACGGTGTCAATCGGGGCAGTTATAATCAGTGGAGTATGGGCGGGTGGAATGGCTCGAACTGCTCGTGTCGATCGCGGCAGTTATGATCAGAGTATGTTGATACAGTCGCTGATGATTGATATTCTGCCAGTTGGACGCTGGTGCGGTTCTGTATAGAATGGCTCACGGGACGGCAGTCTGTCGGCGGAGGGAGTCCGCCGCGGCGATTTTTGGGTACGGAATGCTGCTAAGACGCGCGCGAGGTGGTTGATTGAACGGGCATGGCATAACAGCGGTGACCGGCTTGCGAGTTGGACACTATACCGACAGGCAGAACGCCACAGGATGCACGGTGGTGATGTGCGAGGATGGCGCAGTGGGCGGGGTGGATGTTCGGGGATCCGCTCCCGGCACGCGGGAGACCGACCTGCTGGCGCCCACCGCGATGATCGACAGTGTCCACGCAGTCCTGCTGACCGGCGGCAGCGCGTTCGGACTCGCCGCCGCCACCGGAGTCGCCAGCTATCTGGAGGACAAGGGCGTCGGAATTCAGTTCGGCGGCGCCATCATCCCGATAGTTCCGGCTGCGGTCCTGTTCGATCTCGGACTCGTCAGCGCCAGCGTCCGTCCGGGACCGGCGGAGGCACGTCTCGCGTGCGCGGCGGCAAGCTCCGGCTTCGTCACCGAGGGCAGCGTGGGAGCGGGCACCGGCGCGACCGCAGCCAAGCTGCTCGGACGCCACAGATGCGTCAAGGGCGGCATCGGCACCGCCAGCCTCGATCTGGGAGATGGCCTCGTGGTCGGCGCGATCGTGGCGGTGAACGCAGTTGGCGGCGTGGTGGATCCGGACACCGCCGAGATCGTCGCCGGGCCGCTGGCGGATGACGGCGTTACCATGTTCGATTCCGTGTCGCTGATAACCGATCCGGGCTTCGTCGAGGCGCGCCCGGGTACAGGGGAGAACACCACGATAGGCGTGGTCGCCACCAACGCCGACCTGAGCAAGGCGCAGGCGAACAAGCTGGCGTCCGTCGCTCACGACGGGCTGGCGCTGGCGGTGCGTCCGGCGCACCTTATGAGCGACGGCGATACGCTGTTCGCGCTTGCTACCAGAAAGCGACGGGGCGAGGTCAGCATGAACCGCCTGTGCGCGGCGGCGGCAGTGTGCGTGAGCAGGGCGGTCGTGCGCGGAATCCAGCAGGCGACGGGGATAGGCGGAGTGAAATCGGTATCTGAGCTTACGGAGCCAGAGATAGAGATAGAGCCAGAGACATAGCGATGCGCCCATTCGACGGATCCACTCCCATAGGCTTCATTGGCGCGGGCGCGGTCGGCGGCTCGCTGTCGCTCGCCCTCCACGCCGCCGGATACCCAGTCGTCTCCGTCGCCAGCAGAACGCGCGCCTCCTCGCAGACGTTCGCTTCGCGGATTCCCGGATGCGTCCCTTACAAGAGCCTTCAGAAACTCGTGGATTCGGCGCGTTTCGTGTTCGTCACCACTTCCGACGACGCCATCGGCCCCGTGTGCCAGTCGCTGAGGTGGCGCGAGGGGCAGGGCGTGGCGCACTGCTCCGGAGCCGCCAGCTTGGAGCCGCTCCAGAGCGCGGTCGATCAGGGCGCGGCGGCCGCCGCGTTCCACCCGCTTCAGGCGTTCTCCTCGGTCGAGGAGGGCGCGAGGAACATCTCAGGCGCAACGTTCGGCATCGAGGCGGGGCCGGCGCTGCGCGGCTACCTCGAACGCATGGCGCAGGACATCGGCGGCAGCCCCATCTTCCTGCGCCCGGAAGACAAGGCGCTGTACCACGTATCAGGCGTGCTGATGGGCAACCTGCTGGCGGCGCTGGCGTCCGTGGCGGCGTCGCTGTGGCCGAAGTTCGACCACACGAGAGACGAGGGCATACGCGCGCTCATCCCGATGATGGGCGCGGCAGCCCGAAATCTGGACGCCAACGGCGTGCCGCAGGGGGTAGCCGGCCCCTACCCTCGCGGAGACATCGGCACCATCCGCAAGCACCTCGAAGCGCTGCGGTCGAGCGCGCCCGAATATCTCCCGCTATACTGCGAGCTGGCTCTGGCAGGCTTGCCCTTCGCGGTCGAGAAGGGAGCGCTTAGCGAGGAGCTTTCGCGGGAGATAGGAGACATCGTCAAGAGCTATCGAGAGAGCGGGGAAAGCTGACAGACAGAACGACATCGGACTTCACTCTAACAGAGGAGGTACCAGAGATGCGTGTTACCATAAGAGACCTGAAACGGATGAAGCGCAGAGGCGAGAAGATCCCCATGATCACCGCCTACGACTACACCTCCGCGCAGCTGGTAGAGCGCGCAGGCATCCCGCTGATTCTGGTCGGAGACAGCCTTGGGCAGGTCGTGCTGGGCTACGACTCCACCGTTCCCGTGAACATGGACGACATGATCCATCACGTCAGGGCCGTCGTTCGCGGCTCGGAGCGCGCCCACGTGGTGGGCGATCTGCCGTTCCTCAGCTATCAGGCAGACGCGGCCGAGGCGATCAGAAACGCGGGCAGGCTGCTCAAGGAGGGGGGCGCGCAGTCGGTCAAGCTGGAGGGCGGTCACGCCCATGCGGAGACGGTGAGCCGCATCGTCCAGAGCGGCATTCCGGTCATGGGCCACATTGGGCTGACTCCGCAGTCGGTCAACCAGCTGGGCGGCTACCGCGTGCAGGGCAAGAGCATCGACTCCGCCGCTCGCCTCATCGGGGATGCGCGCGCGCTGGAGGAGGCCGGAGTGTACGCCATCGTCATCGAGTGCGTTCCCGCTCCACTGGCAAAGATGATAACCGAGCGCGTGTACGTGCCGACCATCGGCATCGGCGCGGGCGCGGACTGCGATGGTCAGGTGCAGGTGTTCCACGACCTACTCGGCATGTATCAGGACTTCGAGCCTAGACACGCCAGACGCTACGCCGAGATTGGCGAGGCGATAGTCAGCGCCGCCACAGCCTACGCCCACGACGTCCGCGACTTGCGCTTCCCGACCGGCGCGGAGAGCTACACTATGAACGGCAAAGTCATAGAGGCGCTGTCGGAATACTCCGCCAATCCGGTCTAGCGCCAAGCCGTCCCCCGCCTTGCTGGGAGAGTGTCAGTACCATCGTGAAACGACGCTGTCAGAATGACCGACCTAGCTGACGTCATCGAGCGTATGACGCGCGCCATCGAGCGCGATCCGCTCGACGCGAGCGCGTACTTTCGGCGCGGAAACGCCTACTCGAACGCGCGCGACTACGCGCGGGCGCGGGACGACATGGAGCGCGTCATCGAGCTGGATCCCCTCAACGGCATGGCATACAACAACCTGGGCGTCGCCAACCTGTGCTTGGGAGAGTTCGGCAGAGCCGTCGGCGATACCACACGCGCCATCGAGCTGGACCCCGACTACCGCGACGCCTACCACAACCGGGGCCTGGCGCGCGCAGAGACAGACCAGCTAGAGCTTGCGCTCGCGGACTTCGACAGAGCCATCGAGCTGGACCCCGCCTACTGGCCCGCCTACCGCCACCGCAGCGTGGTTCATCACCTTCTCGGCAGCCCGGATGCGTCCTACCGGGACTTTCTCGAAGCGCGCGAGCTGGAGCAGTCTTACAGTCGGGGGAAGTCGTAGCGCGTTTCGTCTGCATCGACCTTCACCTTCACGCGCAGACATGAGCGGCGTTTCGGCTCAGCTCAGACTTGCGGCGGGGCGGGCTAAAGCCCCTCGATATCGACTGGAGCGATCTCGTCCGCGATGTCGAATCCGAGAACCCGCGAGTAGAAGTACAGCTCCGCTTCGAGCGCGCGCACTATGTTTTCGGATCTGCGGAAGCCGTGCTGCTCTCCCTCGAAGGCGATGTACGCAACGGGCAGCCCTTTCTCCCGAAGCGCGGCGACCATCGTCTCCGCCTGATTGGGCGGCACCACTCGATCTTCCAGTCCCTGAAACAGGATGATCGGACACGAGAGCCTGTCCGTGTGGTTGATGGGCGACCTCTCCTCGTACAGGTCGCGCCGCTCCGGGTACGGCCCGATCATGGAGTCTAGGTAGCGCGACTCGAACTTGTGCGTCTCCTCAGCCAGTCCGCAAAGGTCGCTGACCCCGTAGTAGCTTGCGCCCGCCTTGAACACGTCTCTGAAGGTGAGCGATGCCAGCGTGGTGTAGCCGCCCGCGCTGCCGCCGCGCACCATCAGGCGGTCGGCGTCCGCCTCGCCTTCGCGCGCCAGATGGAGGGCGGCGTTCACGCAGTCATCGACGTCCACGATTCCCCACTGGCCGTTCAGCCTGCGCCTGTACGCAGTCCCGTAGCCCGTGCTGCCGCCGTAGTTGACGTCGACAACGCCTATGCTCCTGCTCGTCCAGAACTGATACGACAGGTTGAAGGCGGTGGATGCCGCCCCTGTCGGCCCGCCGTGGCTGATGACCAGAAGCGGCGGCATCTCGCCGCGCGGGGCTTCGAAGTCGGCGTTTTGGGGCGGGTAGTAGAAGGCGTGCGCCGTCCTGCCGCCTGTGGTCTCGAACTCGATCTCGCGTGGAGAAGACAGGTATCGGGCGTCCACTGAAACCGCGCGCGATTCGCGCAGTACGGCAGTCTCGCCCGTGTCGGCGTCCAGCGCGATCAGCGCGTCCGGCAGGCTGGCGGACGCCGCGACCAGCGCCACCTTCCCATTGGACGCCTCTATGTCTCCGCGCGACATCTCGGTGTACGGGGTCTCTATTGGCGAAAACTCGTTCGTCCTCGTGTCGCCCGTGTCGCCCGTGTCGCCCGTGTCGCTCGTGTCGCCCGTGTCGCCCGTGTCGTCCGTGTCGCCCGTGTCGCCCGTGTCGCCCGTGTCGCCCGTGTCGCCCGTGTCGCTTATGTCGATTGTCGCCAGCTTCCAGAATCCGTTCTGCGCGTATTTGCAAACTATCCTGTGCGCGGACTCGAAGGCGTAGGCGCGCGCTCCGAGCGCCCACGCGGGCGAGCCGAACTCGGCGCGCATGGGCGCGATCGCCTCCGCGCCGTCGCCGCGCCATCTGTACAGGTTCCACCATCCGCTGCGGTCGGATACGAAGTATAGGATGCCGTCCGGCGACCATTCGGGCTGGAAGATCGACTCTCCGTCCAGCCCCGCTGCTTTCGTCCGCTCTCCGAGCGAGCCGTCGCCGAGAATGTCCGCGATCCAGAGAGACACGCTGTCCCAGGGCATGTTGGGGTGGTCCCAAGACAGCCATGCCAGAGTGGATCCGTCCGGGCTGAGCGACGGGTGGGCGTAGAAGTCGCAGCCGGAGACGAGCGTATCCCCCTCGCCGCCGCCGTCCAGATCGAGCGCGACTACGGAGTTGACCGCCTCGCCGTCCGCTCGGTGGTCTTCGCGCACGCATATCAGCCGTCTGCGCGCGGCGTCTATCATCCCGTCCGCGTAGCGCAGGTCGCCCCCCTGCGGGGTGATCGGAACGGGCGCGCTGCTCGGAGTCTGGCGGTACACTCTCTGATCTGCGAAGTTGGAGTAGAAGACCTCGCCGTTCGAGACCCAGAAGCACAGGCCGCCGTACTCGTGGACGCGCGAGCGCGCGCTGTACGGCGGCGGGTTCACGTCGCGCGTCTGCCCGTCCGCCGCGCGACGAACGATGACGCTCCTCGCGCCCTCCTGCGGGCGCATCTCGACCCAGTAGATATCATCGCCGTCCATCTGAATAGAGCTCAGGCTGACAGAGTCTTCTACGACCGTATCCGCCGAGATGGGCGACTTCCATGAGCCGTATGGCGCGATTGTCGGCATGATCACTCTCCATGTAGTTTTTGCTGAGGAACATTGTATAATCACAGCATCCACCCAAACCAGAGGCTCAGAGTGTCCGAACCGCTGACGCTATACGAAGTACAGGACGGCATCGCCACGCTGACCCTGAACAGCCCCGCGCGGCGCAATGCGCTGTCGTCCGAGATGCTGGAAGAGATGCTGGCGGCGATTCGGCTGTCGGAAGACGACCCAGCCGCTCGCGTCCTGATAATTGCCGCCGCGGGGCCGGTCTTCAGCTCTGGACACGACCTCCGCGAGCTGTCGCAGGGCAGCCGCGAAAGCCAGACGCTGGTTTTCGCCCTGTGTACGAAGGTGATGGAAGCGATACGCCTGCTGAGAAAGCCCGTGATCGCCAGCGTGCAGGGCTTGGCTACGGCTGCGGGCTGCCAGCTGGTGGCGACGTGCGATCTTGCCGTCGCCTCCGAGGACGCCGAGTTCGCCACGCCCGGCGTGGATATCGGCGTGTTCTGCACCACCCCTTCGGTGGCTCTCGGCAGGGCTGTTCCCACGAAGGTGGCTATGCAGATGCTGCTGACGGGCGAGCCGATCTCGGCGCAAGACGCGCTGAAGGCGGGGCTGGTGAATCGAGTCGCGCCGAGCGCGGAGCTTGGGCGCGCCACGCGCGATCTGGCGCGAAAGCTGGCGTCCGCGCCAGCCAGCGCGGTGGCGATGGGCAAGACCGCCTTCTACGCGCAGGCCGCGCTCGACCGGCCGCAGGCGTACTCTCTGGCGCAGCGCGTCATGGTGGAAAATCTACAGCATCCAGACGGGCGAGAGGGCGTCAGCGCATTCTTGGAGAAGCGCCCGCCCCGTTGGATCAGCTGAAAAGCTGGAGGAGGCGTCCATGTCCATGAAGGTAGTCGTCACGAGCCTGTTCGGAGACGGATTCGAGGAGAGTCTGACAAGCGAGTTTCCCGGTATGGACTTCGTATTCGTCTCTTCGCAGGAAGACCAGATGCGCGAGATCGAGGATGCGGACGTGTTCATGGGAACGCCGAGCCGCGAGGTGTTCGTGGCGGCAGACCATCTGCGCTGGATGCACTGCCCGGGAACGGGCATAGACAAGCTGACGGAGATACCCGAGATAGTGGACAGCGACGTCGTCCTCACCAACGCGCGCGGGCCGCACGCCGCGCCGATGGCGGACCACGTGATATCCATGTGCCTCGCGTTCTCGCACCGCGCCCACGAGATGATGGCGGATCAGAAGGCGCATCGCTGGGAGATGCGCAAGTACGACCGCAGCTTCATCGAGATGGAAGGAAGCGTGATGGGCATTCTGGCGCTGGGCGGCATAGGCTCCGCCGTCGCGCGCCGCGCCGCCGGATTCGGCATGAACGTCTACGCGGTGGACAAGAACCCGTTTCCACCGCCGCCGGGGGTGATCGAGCTGTGGGGGCTGGACAGGCTGGACGATCTGCTGGCGATGTCGGACTGGTTCGTCGTCACCGCGCCCTACACCCCAGACTCCAGGGGGATGATCGCCGCCGAGAGGCTGGCGCTGATGAAGCCCACTGCCCATATCGTCATCATATCTCGGGGCGGAATAGTGGACGAGGACGCGCTGTTCGACGCGCTCCGCAGTCGCAGGATCGCCGGGGCGGGCATAGACGCCTTCGAGACCGAGCCGCTGCCGAAGGACAGCGCTTGGTGGGACCTCGACAACGTAATCATCTCCCCCCACGCCTCGGCGCTCACGGTGGAGATGTGGGAGGGGAGGCGCGAGATATTCAGGGAGAACCTGCGCCGCTTCTTGGCGAACGAGCCGTTCATATACGTCTGCGACAAGAGCGCGGGGTTCTAGCGATGGACTCGCCCGAAGCGCGCTCAGCGCCCCCGGAAGACAGGCTCGCGCCGCTCTAGGAACGCCCTGACGCCCTCGGCGCGATCCTCGCTCGATCCGCTCGCTTGGCTCGCCTGTCCCTCCAGCCACAGCTGATCTTCCAGCGTTCTCAGCATGGACGAGTACGCCATCTTCTTGGTCAGCGCGTGGGCGACCGAGGGACCAGAAGCCAGCTTCTGGGCGAGGTCCATAGCGCGCTCCGAAAGCTCGTCGTCAGGGACGGCGCAGCTGACCAAGCCGATACGCTCTGCCTCGTCTGCGTCTATGATGTCGCCCGTGTACATCAGCTCCATGGCTTTGGACATGCCCACCGACATGGGCAGCAGCTGCGTGCATCCGTAGTCCGGCGACAGCGCGCGCTTGGCGAAGATGGCAGAGAAGCGCGCGCTCTGGGCGGCAATCCTGATGTCGCACGCCAGCGCAAGCCCGAACCCCGCTCCCACCGCCGCGCCGTTCACCGCCGCTATGGTGGGGCGCGGAAACTCGCGCAGCAGCAGGGACGGATAGCCGAGCGGCATACCCTTCGTCCGAAGCGTCTCCGTGCCGGGTGTGTGGCCCCTCCCTTCCTGCGCGGTCAGATCCGCCCCGGCGCAGAACCCGCGTCCCGCGCCCGTCAGCAGCAGCGCGCGGACGCCGTCCGCCTCGCAGGATCGAATCGCCGCCTCGAAATCTTCGATCAGCGCGCGATCTATCGCGTTCATCTTCTCGGGCCGATTCAGCGTGACCACGCCGACATCGCCAACTCTTTCCGTCAAGACAGTGCTACCGGACATTAGCGCCTCCGCCGATGGGTCGATGATGACCAGAATCATATGGCGAGACGGCGCGCGTGTCAAAGCGCCCCTGAGAAGCGCCCTGCCCCTCTACCAAGAAGGGTTGGTGTCCTGCGCGTCGTTGTTGGTCAGGCGGCGCTGATTGCCGCCGTCGGAATCCATTATGAATATCTCGGCGTCGCCGTCCAGATAGCTGACGAATGCCACTCGATTTCCGTCCGGCGACCATACCGGCTGATGGTCGATGACCGTATTGTAGGTGAGGCGGGTTATATTCGCCCCGTCCCTGTGCGCGGCGTAGATCTCGGGGTTGCCCTCCTCATCGGACACGAACATGAGATACTGTCCGTTTGGCGACCAAGATATGTCTTGCTCCCGCGCTTCGGTCTCCGTGATGCGCAGCAGGTTCGCGCCGTCCCCGTCCATCACGTACAGATCCGGGCTGCCGTCTCTGGTGGAGAGGAACGCGATTCGCCTAGAGTCCGGAGACCAGCGCGGGCTGTAGTCGGGCTGGTCGGTGAGCCTGAACTCGTTGACCCCGTCCGGATTGCGGCTGTAGATGCCCTGCTCGACGCCGTCGCCTACGGCGAATATCACCGATTCCCCGCTCTTGGACCAGTCGCCCACTTCGGTTCCCTCGATTCTGGTCAGTCGCACGGCGTTCAAGCCGTCTCTGCGCGCCATCGTCACCACAGGCTGCCCGCCGTCGTCGAAGACGAAGGCGATACGCTCGGCGTCCGGCCCCCATCTGATGTCCCTGTACGCGCCCACTGCCCGCGTGGCTGCCGTTCTGTCCGAGCCGTCTATTCGCATGGACTCGATCGACATGTTGTCGCCGCGTCCGGAGAGGAACGCGATATATCTGCGGTTTCGAGACGTGACGGGAGCGGACTCGTCCATCTCCGTCTGGGTGAGGTTGGTCTCCTCCTCGCCCGATGAGCCTATCGAGTATATCTCCAAGTTGCCGTCCCTGTCCGAGATGAACACTATCGTCGTCTGCGAACCTGCGGAGTCGCAGGCGAGCGCGACCAGCATCAGGCACGCGCAGGCGATAGCCGTAATAGAGATGGCGATACGCTGAACTCGGAACAGAATACTCACTAACGAGCCTCCTAGACCAAACGTCGAGGCATCAGGGACGCGGGCGACTTTCTGGACGTTAGTTTCCATGCTACCACCCACAATTTGGAGTCTCCAACGAGAATGCGGTTCAGCTTTTGGCTGAGTTGGGAGTCGACGCTCGGACTTTCACCCTCGCTGGACATGCCCCGCCGGGCCGGAGCCTGCTTGTTAGCGTACTGTCTAAATGCTATAATCTGACCTATAATCTAGTTGTAAGTCGCTGAGAAGTGGGCCATGCCCACTTTCTTTGTTAGAACGGCTTTGTTAGAACGGGAAATGAAATCTCGCCAGAACTAGGAGGTAGCTGAACATGAAAAGCGATTTCGTGATCGCTTTAACCCAGCTGGCCGCCGAGCGCAATCTGCCCCGAGAGATAGTCCTCTCCGCGATCGAGGCCGCCTTGGCTTCGGCATACCGAAAGGACGCCATCGCCGCCGGGCAGAACATATCGGTCAAGCTCCACCCCGGCTCTGGGGACGTAACCGTCAACATACTCAAGACGGTCGTCAGCGAGGTCGAAGACCCCGTTGTCGAGATCGACCTCGACGAGGCGCGGAGCATCTCAGCCGACGCCCAAGTTGGCGACGTCATCCCAACGGACAGCATACCGCACAGCGCGGGGCGCATAGCCGCTCAGACCGCCAAGCAGGTCGTCATGCAGCGTCTGCGCGAAGCCGAGAGGGATTTGGTATTCCAAGAGTTCACCGACAAGGTGGGAGAGGTGTTCGCGGTAACCGTCCAGCGAATCGAGCCTCGCCACGTGGTGGTCGACATGGTGAGGGGCGAAGCCATACTGCCCCACTCCGAGCAGATGCCAACGGAGCGCTACCGACAGGGGCAGAAGTTCAAGGTCTTGCTGTGCTCGGTCGAACGAACTTCCAGAGGCACGGAGCTGATCGTGTCCCGCGCGGACAGAGACCTGCTCCGCCGACTCTTCGAGATGGAGGTGCCCGAGATATACAGCGGCGCCGTGGAGATGGCCGCGGTCGCGCGCGAGGCAGGATCCCGAAGCAAGGTTGCCGTTCGCGCGCGCCAAGACGGGGTGGATCCCGTGGGGTCCTGCGTGGGACTGAGGGGAGTTCGCATCCAGAACATAGTCAACGAGCTTCAGGGCGAGAAGATCGACGTCTTGGAGTGGAACAAAGACACCGCGCGGTTCATCGCCAACGCCCTCAACCCTGCCCATGTTCTCAGGGTCGAGCTTGACGACATGTCCCAGACCGCCATCGCAGTCGTGCCGGACAGACAGCTCTCACTCGCCATCGGCAAGGAGGGGCAGAACGCGCGGCTGGCGGCGAAGCTCACCGGCTGGAGCGTAGACATAAAGAGCTCCACCGAGGCGGAGGCGCTGGCATTGGAGCGAGCGCGCATAGCGGCGGAAGAGGCAGCAAGACAGGCCGCCGAAGCCGAAGCCGCGAGACAGGCGGCAGAGGCGGAAGCCGCGGCGATGGGCGCAGTGGAAGCTCCCGCAGAGGATCCCGAGCCTGTGGCGGCGGCGGCGCAGGAAGAGCATATGGCAGAGGCGCAGGAAGAGCATGTGGCAGAGGCGGAAGCCGAGCCGGTGACTGTGGTCGAGCCTGTCGAGGATCCCGAGCCGGAGCCGGTCGTCGTTGTCGAGCCTGAGCCGGTGGATACCCGCTCACAGGCTGAGATCGAGGCGGAGGAGGCAGCGATCCTTGCCGAGCTGGAGCGCGAAGAGGCAGAGCTTCTCGCAGCCCTCGAAGCGGAAGAAGAAGAGCGGGAGGCGGAGGCCGAAGCCACATCCCTGCGCGATCTGCCGGAGGACGTCTGGACCATCCCGACTGCGCCGGGCATGTCCGGACCCGGTGGAATAAGGTTCGCCGAGGACATCGCCGGACTCAGAGGCGGCGTTACTGCCAGACGATCCAGAAGGGCAGGGGGGCCGGCAGCCAACGACGCGGCAACCGCCGTTAGAGGACGAAGGCGGCGCGGCGGCGGCAGACCCTCCAGAAGGCGGAGGTAGGGGGCTGGCTGCTGTGGCAAAGCGAAGACACGTTCCGATGAGGACATGCGTATCCTGTCGCGGCAAGGCGGCGAAGCGCGAGCTGCTGCGGGTCGTGTCGTCTCCCGACTCGGCGGTCGCGGTGGACGCGAGCGGAAAGCGGAACGGCAGAGGCGCCTATGTTTGCGATTCGTGCAGGCAGTCTCCGCAGAGCCTCAGCCGCGCGCGGCTGGAACACTCATTGAAAACCAAGATAGGCGAGGACGAATGGAGGGGTCTGCTGGGCGCGCTGTCCGCCGAAACAGGCGGCGCGCGCTGACGGACTCCACTAGGCGAGTATCTTGCAAAGCTCAGGAGGTATATGGGGCAATATGACCACTACTCGAGTTCAATCAGCGCAGAGCGGCGGCGCGCTCCGTGAGCACAGCTTGGAAGAGATCGCGACCGCGATAAGGCTTCAGGGCCTTGAGCCTCTCGACATTCCTCCCGCGGTTACCGTGGCCGATTTGGCGTCCGTCATGGACGTCGGCCCCGTGGAGGTCATCAAGGAGCTGATGCGCTCCGGCTACATGTTCACCATAAACGACGTCATCGAACACGACCTCGCCTCGCTCGTCGCGCCCGGATTTGGATTCGGAGTCCTTCCGCTGGATGCGGAGTCGTCAAAGAGCGCGGGTTCCACTTCGCTGGTGATCTCTGCGGACGAGGAGGAAGATCAGGATGCCCTCCAGCCGCGTCCGCCGGTCATAACTATTCTCGGACACGTGGATCACGGCAAGACCACCCTGCTCGACACCATCCGAAACGCCAACGTCGTGGCGGGAGAGGCGGGCGGCATAACCCAGCACATCGGCGCATACCAGATCGACTACGAGGGTACGCCGGTGACCTTTCTGGATACGCCGGGCCACGAGGCGTTCACCGCAATGCGCGCAAGAGGGGCGCAGGTCACGGACATAGCGATTCTCATAGTGGCTGCGGACGATGGCATAATGCCCCAGACCATCGAAGCCATAGATCACGCGCGCGCGGCGGAAGTCCCCATCGTCGTGGCAGTCAACAAGGTGGACCTCCCCAGCGCCGACCTAGAGAGGGTCAAGCGGCAGCTCGCCGAGCAGAATCTGCTGATCGAGGAGTGGGGCGGAGACATCATAGCGGTGCCCGTCTCCGCCCTGACCGGCGAGGGCGTTCCCGATCTCATCGAGAACGTGATCGTGCTGGCTGAAGTCAGCGAGCTGAAGGCAAACCCCGATCGCTACGCGCTGGGCGTGGTCGTCGAGGCGCGCCGAGACAGGAGCAGGGGAACCGTTGCCACGCTGCTCGTGCAGACCGGCTCCCTGGAGGTGGGAGACAGCATCGTCATCGGCGGGATACGGGGCAAGATCAGGGCGATGTTCGATGACTCCGGGAACAGGATCGACTCTGCCGGCCCATCCACCCCGGTCGAGATACTCGGTCTCAGCAGCCTTCCGGAGGCTGGAACTCTGTTCGAGGTGGCGGAAGACGAGCGCGAAGCTCGCCAGATGGTTCAGGAGTACGAGCTGGAAGCGCGGCGCGAGCGTCAGACCAGCCCCACCCTCGAAGACGTCCACACGCGCATCCAGACGGGCGAGGTCAAATCCCTAAACCTCATAGTCAAGACCGATGTTCAAGGCACGGTCGAGCCGGTGAGAGGCGCTCTGGAGCGGCTGAACGGCGACGAAACCCGCGTCAACATCGTTCACATAGCCAGTGGCGGAATCACCGAGAGCGACATACTCTTGGCAGTGGCTTCACAGGCGATAATTCTCGGCTTCAACAGCCCCCCGGAACAGGGGGCGAGGGCGCTGGCCAATCAGGAGAGCGTGGAGATCCGCAACTACGACGTGATCTATCACATGACCGAAGACGTGGAGCGCGCGCTTGTCGGTATGCTCGAACCCGTCTTCGAGGATGTCCTGGAAGGGCGCGCGACCGTTCGCGCCATATTCAACTTGGGCAGACGCGCCAAGGTTGCCGGAATATACGTAAACGATGGCAAGATCGCGCGCGGCGCCACCCTGCGAGTCATGCGCGGCGGCCGGCTGGCAGCCGAAGGCCCAGTCGCCAGCCTCAAGCACTTCCAAGACGACGTTCGGGAGATCGCCAACGGCTTCGAGGGGGGCGTGACCATCGACGGGTTCAACGACTGGAGGGAGGATGACCTCGTGGAGTCCTACCGCTCCGAGCAGGTGCGCTAGTACCGTGTCCCGAAGAATCGAAAGGCTCAATTCGCAGATTCGGCGTGACCTGAGCGAGCTGATACGAACGGAGGTCAAAGACCCCAGAGTGATCGGCGTCGTCAGTGTCACCCGAGTCGACATCTCAGCGGATTTCCAGCACGCCAAGGTGTACGTGAGCGTCTATGGAGACCTGAGAGAGAAGGAGACGACCTTAGCCGCGCTTGGGTCGGCGGCCGGCTTCCTCAGACGCCAGCTCAGAGACAGGCTCGACACCAGACAGGTTCCCATTCTCAGGTTCATACTGGACGACACGCTGACCGAGGGCAACAAGATGCTCGACCTCTTGGACTCTCTGTCGAATCAGATCCCCAACCCTCCGGACACCATCGCCTCGCCATGAGCGACACGCTCGTATCGGGCATTCTCAACATCGACAAACCCTACGGCGTGACCTCGATGGACGTCATCCGCCACGTCAGGCGCGCCTGCGGAATCAGGCGCGTGGGACACGGCGGCACGCTGGACCCCATGGCGACCGGAGTCGTCCCGGTGTGCGTGGGCCGCGCCACCCGCGTGGTGGAGTATCTGATGTCCGGCTCCAAGGAGTACGTTGGCGAAGTGCGGCTGGGCGTATCCACAGACACCTACGACGCCACGGGGGAGATCACCCGCGAGCGAGATGCGTCGTCCATCGGCAGGGAGCGGGTGGAGATCGCGCTGACCGAGTTCGAGGGAGAGACAATGCAGGTTCCCCCCATGTACAGCGCGCTCAAGCGCGGAGGCAGGCGGCTGTACGAGCTGGCGCGGCAGGGTGTGGAGGTCGAGCGCGAGGCGCGGCGAGTGGTCGTCCACGGCGTTCGGCTGGCGGGATGGGATCCGCCCGTCGCCACCGTCGAGATCAGCTGCGGGCGCGGCTTCTACGTGCGCTCGCTCGCCCACGATCTCGGCGAAGCTCTGGGCTGCGGAGGACATCTGAAGTCGCTCACGCGGCGCAAGGCTGGACCGTTCCACCTGCGAGACTCGGTATCTCTGGATGAGGTGGAGGAGCGATTCGCAGACGGATCATGGCACGACATTCTCCACGGCGCGGACGTCGCTCTGGGTTCGATGCGCGCGCTCGTGGTGGACGAGCGGGTCGAGAAGATGGTTTGCAGCGGCGGGGCGATACCGCCGGCAGCCGCGCCGGACCCCGACCGGCCGGACGAGCGCATCCGCGCATACTCCGCGGATGGACGTTTCCTCGCCATCGCGCGCTTCTCCGCCTCGCGGCGGCAGTGGAGGCCGGAGAAGGTGTTCGTGTGAGAGTCTGCTATACTTGAGCCATGCCGCCACTTCTGGAAGCTCGAAATCTCACCAAGCGCTACTCTGGCGCCATCGCTCTCGACGGGGTCAGCGTGGAGGTGGAGCGCGGCATTACCGGACTTCTGGGACCCAACGGAGCCGGAAAGAGCACCGCGATCAAGCTGTTCCTCGGCCTGCTGACGCCCACGGAGGGCGCCGCGCTGGTGATGGGCGAAAGCCCCAGCGAGAACGTCGAGATTCGCGCCCACCTGGGCTACATGCCCGAGCATGACTGTATCCCTTCCAACATGACAGCCACCGAGTTTCTCGCTCACATGGCGCAGATCAGCGGGCTGCCGCCGAGCGCGGCACGGACGCGCGCGGCGGACACGCTGAGGCACGTAGGGCTGGACGAGGAGCGCTACCGCTCGATTGGGGAGTATTCCACCGGCATGATCCAGCGCGTCAAGCTCGCGCAGGCGCTGGCGCACGACCCCTCGGTCGTCTTCCTCGACGAGCCGACCGCCGGGCTGGACCCCGTGGGCCGCGAGGAGATGCTCGCGCTGATACGGCGCACAGGGCGCGAATTCGGAATCAGCATAGTTCTTTCGACTCACCTGATGGGAGACGTGGAGACGACCTGCGACAGGATCATAGTCTTGGAAGACGGGCGCGTTTCGGAGTCTGGAGAGGTCGCCGGATTTACGGCGGAGAGCGAGACGATCTTCATAGACGTGGACATCGGAGTGGACGAGCTGATCGAGGAGCTGACATCGCGCGGGCTGTCGGCGTCCGTGGACGGCGTCTCCGTGGCAGTGCGAGACGTGGGAGACGCCGAATACGATCACATCCGCGACGCGCTGGCGGAAGTGGGCGCGCGCCTGCGCAGGCTGGGCCCGCGCCGCCGCCGGCTGACTGAGATCTTTAGGTGAACGACGCCCCCGAAGGCAGGGTATTCGATCTAGGCTACCGACGCTACGACGGCGCACGCGAGGGACGGGCGCGCGCAAGGCAGGCGCTGTTCGTGAACGGAATACGCACCTGCTTCGGTCTCGGCAGAGGGGCATGGGCCAAGCTGCTGCCGATTCTGTTCTTCGTCTCGGTGATGACGCCCGCAGCGTTTTTTTCTGTCATGGGCGGCCTGCTTGGGGACGTCTTGGTGGACATCGTGGATCTGCCGGGCCACGAGGACTACTATGGGATAGTCTCGCCCATCCTGTTCATCTTCGCGGCGATCATCGCGCCCGAGCTGCTGTGTCCCGACAGACGCGAAAGGGTCATCGACCTCTACCTAGTTCGCCCCATGACCGCCACCGACTACGTCTTGGGCCGCTGGTCGGCATTCTTTCTCGTGAGCGTGGCGTTCATCTACTCCGGGCAGCTGCTTCTTCTGGCGGGGCTGACTCTGGGGGCGGAGGAGCCGCTCGAATACCTGCGAGAGAACTGGCTGGACATCCCCCGCTTCCTCGCCGCGGGACTCGCTATCGCAGTCATCACCACCACGATACCGCTGGCAGCCGCCTCGCTCACGACTCGGCGGGCGTATGCCTCCGCAGGCGTGATCGGGCTGTTCGTCCTGTCCAGCGTCGTGTCCGGCATGGTGGCGAACGAGGGGCAGTTTGGCGAGATCGCGCGCTGGGCGCGCCTGATCGACATAGGGGGCATTCAGACTGAGATCAGCGACATGATCTTCGGCGAATACGAATCTGCCGAAAATCTGCCGCGCGCGCTGATGATCGCGTGGTACACGCTCATCGGAGGCGGCGCGGCGTATGCGCTGTGGTGGCGATACAGGAGTCTGGCGAGATGAGCGCGGGCGGCGATCCCACGATAAGCGTCTCGGACGTGTCCAAGTGGTTCGGGAACGTGGTAGCGGTCAACGAGGTCTCGCTTCAGGTCGCGCCCGGAATAACCGGGCTGCTGGGGCCAAACGGCGCGGGCAAGACCACGCTCCTGTACATGATAGTCGGGCTGGCTGGCTGTTCGCGGGGCGAGGTGACGGTTCTCGGAGAGCCTGTGCGCGACAACCCGGAGCTGTACCGCAGACTGGGCTTCATGCCAGAGCGCGAGACCGTCTATCCGTTCCTGACAGGCCGCGAGCTGGTGGAGATGTCCGCCAAGCTCAACGGCATGGCGAACGTCTCCGATTCGGTCGACCGAGCGATAGCCATGGTCGGACTGGAGGACGCCCAGCGCAGACGGCTCGGCGCGTACTCTCGCGGTATGCGCCAGCGGATGCGTCTGGCGGCCGCGCTCGTCCACGACCCGGACGTGATAGTCTTGGACGAGCCGCTGAACGGCACGGACCCGCGCCAGCGCATGGAGTTTCAGGATTCCATGGAGCGGCTGGCGGCATCCGGCAAGACGATTCTCGTATCGTCCCACATACTGGAGGAGGTGGAGACGCTCGCAAGCCGCATCCTGCTGATGATCAGCGGCAAGCTGGCGGCGTCCGGCGACTTCCGCGCGATCCGAGCCGCGCTGGACGAGCGCGCCTACCAGATAAGGGTGGTGGCGAGCGAGCCGCGCCGCTTGGCGGCCTCGATTCTGATGATGGACTCGGTGGACTCCGCGAGCATCGCAGACGATGGCTCGCTCATCGTCTACAGCCGCAACGTGTCCGAGCTTCAGCTGGCGCTGCCGCGCTTGGCTCGTGAGAGCGGCATACGGCTTACGAGGGTCGAGCCTATGGACGAGTCGCTCGAAAGCCTGTTCGAATACATGGTAGAGCGTTAGATGTCGCAGATATTCTGGCTGACGCTGAGACAGCTGGCGGGCGTTAGACGGCTGTCGCTCGTGGGGCTGCTGGCGCTGCTGCCGCTGGGCCTGACGCTGCTCGGCAGGCTGCTGTCGGACGAAGGCGGAAGCGTAGATGAGTCGATCACCGTCTTGGTCGACGGCTTGGCGGTGAGCGCCGTCATGCCGCTCATCGTCATGTCCTTGGCAACCGTATCTTTCGGCAGCGAGGTCGAGGACAGGACGCTCAGCTACATCGCGCTCAAGCCTGTGGCTCGCTGGAAGATCGCGCTCGCCAAGCTGCTCGCTCCCCTCGCGCTCGCCGCGCCGCTGGTTACAGTGAGCGTTGCCGCCGCCGCTTACATCGAGCTGAGCGCGCTGGGAGACGGGGCGGCGCGTTCGACGCTCGCCGTCGCCGTCGCGCTTCTGGCGGGAGTCTTCACCTACTGCTCGCTGTTCACGTGGCTGGGGCTGGTGACCTCCCGCGCGCTCGCGCTGGCGATAGTCTACGTGTTCCTGTGGGAGGGGCTGGTGGTCTCGTTCATCGGCGGCGCAAGCTACCTCAGCGCGCGCGGATACGTGCTGGGCGTGATGTACGGACTGGACAGAGAGGGCATGGAGGCCTTGTCCGAAAGGGCTGTCGAGCTGCCTGCGGCAGTCGTTGGGGCGGTCGTCGTATCCATACTCTTCTTCGGGCTGACCACGCGCCGCCTGAAGACGATGGACATTCCCTAGCGCGCCGCCGTCTTCGGGGGCGTGTACTTGCCGCATCTGGCAGCGCTGGTCAGGACTGCTCTGGTATGGAATATCTCCTGAGCGGCGGCGGCGTTCGCTGCGCTTCCCGCCCATGCGCTCATCGGCGCGGATTGCAGCCCTCTGGCGAAAGAGAAGCTCAGCTCCCACGGCGCGCCCCGCTCGTTTCCCCTCTTGCATATCGCGTTCAGGTTGGCGGTGGATTCCTCGTCGCTCTGCCCCCCTGATAGGAACACGACGCCCGCCGCCGCCGCGGGCACCGAGCGCATGAGACAGTCCACGGTCTTTTCCGCCACCTCGCAGCTGTCGGCTCGCTCCGTCGCGTCCCTGCCGGATACGACCATGTTCGCCTTCAGCAGCGTGCCTTCCAGCAGCGCGCGATGGCGCGCGAGCTGCGCGTAGACCTCTCTCAGAGTCGCTTCGGTCACCTCGCCGCAGCGGTCTATGGAGTGGTCGCCGTCCAGCATCACCTCCGGCTCGATTATCGGTACGAGCCCCGCCTCCTGAGCGAGTGCGGCGTAGCGCGCGAGGGCGTGGGCGTTGACTTCTATGCAGTATTCGCTGGGGATGTCGCGTCCGATGGCGATGACAGCTCGCCACTTCGTGAAGCGCGCGCCCAGATCCCGATACTCTCGCAGACGGTCGCGCAGACCGTCCAGCCCTTCGGTAATCAGCTCTCCGGGCGCGCCCGCCAGCTGCTGCGCGCCGTTGTCCACCTTGACGCCCGGCATGATGCCGCGCCCAGTCAGGAGATCGACCATCGAGCCGCCGTCTGCGCAATTCTGGCGCAGAGTCTCGTCGTACAGGATGACTCCGCTGATGAACTGATCGACCCCCGGGGTTCTGAACAGCATCTCGCGGTAGTCGCGGCGGTTCGTCTCGGTGTTCTCGACGCCAATCGAGTCGAATCGGCTGCCTATGGTTCGCGTGCTCTCATCGGCGGCGAGTATGCCCTTGCCCGGAGCGACCAGCGCCTTGGCGGTATCCACCAAGGATCGAGCGTTCATCCTCTTTTGCACCTCTAAAGTGATCCCGCCAACTCTACCACGCCGCCGAATCTTTGGACGAACTCTTTGGGCGACATTCGGGCCTCTTTCGACAGATTCCCCAGCATCTCGGGGTCTGCGAGGTCGGCTTTTTCCAGCCTTATCATGTACTTGCGCGCCACGCGGTAGCCTTCGCCGTGGATATCCACGGTTCGCACCCGTGTTCTGCCGGTCTCGGGGTCTCTGAGCTGGCTGAAGGGCAGCGTCTCGATCTTCCCGCCCACTAGGCAGATCATGCCGCCGCTCGCGCCGTCGTCCGCGCCGTCCAGCAAGAATCTCGCCGCGCCGTAGCCGAGGCTGCGCGTGTAGTCTATGTCGAACGGGATGGGCGGGTAGGACCTAAGCTCGTAGCCCACGCTGCTGTCGATGATGGCGAGGTCTTGGCCTCGCTCCGCGAATCTGCGCTGAACCTCGCGCCTCAGCGCCTTTTCGAGCTGGACGTCGCCAAGCCGCAGGTGGCCGTGCTGATCTTTGGACACCTCCACGCCGGGCATCCGCGCCAGATCCTGCGGGTCGAACTTCTCCGCCACACCCTCCGCAACCACCGCTAGGCCGCGCTCCTTTCCCATGACGCGCCGCTTGATCATCGCCGTCTCGAGCACGTCGCACACGTCGTTCAGTCCGATGCGCTCGGCGGTGAACTCCTCGGGGATGATCGTCAGCGTGGCGGCGGCGGCTTTGCCGATGCCGAGCGCAAGATGTCCGGCGGCGCGTCCCATCGCGGTCACGAAGTACCAGCGGTTGGTCGTCCTGAAATCCTCTATCAGGTTGCGCACCAGCTCGGTTCCCAGGTGTCGCGCGGTCTCGTAGCCGAACGTGGGCATGTTGTCGGGCAGCGGAAGGTCGTTGTCGATGGTCTTGGGGATGTGCGCCACCCTCACGTGTCTGCCGGCGCGCCGCGAGACTTCGGACGCGCTGAACGCGGTATCGTCCCCGCCTATGGTGATCAGGTACGATATGCCCAGCCGTTCGAGCGCGGAGATGGTGTTGTCCAGATGCTCGGCGCTCCGCGTGGGGTTCTGGCGCGAGGTGCGGATGATGGATCCGCCCCGATGGTGAATCTGAGACACGTCCGAGATGCTCAGGGGTATGGTCATGTCGGTGCGGCCGTTCATCAGGTGGGAGAAGCCGTCCAGTATGCCCAGTACCTCGTGGCCAAGGTTCACGGCTTCGATGGCTGCCGAGCTGATGGCGCTGTTGATGCCTGGAGCAGGTCCGCCGCCCATGAGAATTCCCACGCGGCCCCTGTCACCGTCCATGAAGTCTCTCTCCTAGCGCGGTCGGCTTCCCCGCCGGCGTCTGGCAGCAGGCCAGAGTATCGAGAGCTGGTCGGGGCGACTGGACTTGAACCAGCGACCTCCACGTCCCGAACGTGGCGCGCTACCGACTGCGCTACGCCCCGACTCTAATCACCGTAACTCTATTGTAGCGAGTTATGGGTTCGCTCGGCAAACTCTGCGCTCACGCGATCCCCACCTCCACCTCGAAATCGAACCGCTCCCCCTCCAGCGTGGCGGAAACCCTTCTAGCGGCGCGTCTCGCCGTTCGCAACGCGGGCGCCGCCGTTATCGCGCCGCCGTCCGCATCGGTCACCCGCGTATCCGCCCCGTCCACGCTGAGCGAGACCGCGCCGCTGAGGTCGAGACCCACGAACGACTTGATCTCGCCCATCATCCGCTCCTGTTCGATCAGCGCCTCGCGCGCCTCCTCCACGGAGACCGCCGCGAAGCGCGCCTTCGCGCCCGGCATCGCCTGAGCGAGCAGGCCGATGTCCGGGCTGATGACCGTTGCCGCCTTCGTGTAGCCGCCGGTCGTCCCCCTGTCGGACAGCAGCACTATCGGCGTTCCGCTGCCCGGAACCTGCACCGACCCCAGCGCGCTCCCGTCCGACACCACGTCCGCGCCGCTGACGTGTTCGATGGCTGGACCCTCCAGCCTGCACCCTGTCCTGTCGCTGTCTATGGATACAGTATACTCGGACGTGAGCATCACCGCTATCCCCGTTTCGGTGAACCTGTCGAGCTGAGGTCCCAGCACGACCCTTATTTGGAACGACTGGCTGTATGTGGGCTGGCGGCTGATCGCCTCCGGCAGGCGCTTGGGGGCGGCGTCGAGATGCGGGGAGAAGCCCACGGGCAGGACGTCGCCTCCGCGCAGAGCGCGCCCCTCGTGTCCGCCGAACCCTCCCTTGAGGTCGGTCGCCCTGCTGTTCATCAGCGGCGGAACGGCGATGCCCCCGGCGATGGCGAGGCAGGCGCGCAGACCGTCATTTGGGGGGGCGAAGCTCAGCGTGGCGCCGGCGGGGACGCGCGCCGACTCCCAAGCCCGCGCCGCCCTTCCGTCTATGAGAGGGGTGAAGTCCGCGCCCGCGACTGCGATCACGCTCTCGCGCTCGAATCTCAGCTTGGGGCCGATGGCGGTCATCTCCAAGCCCGCCGCCGACTCGCGGTTGCCCACCAGTACGTTGGCGATGCGTAGGGATACGGCGTCCAGCGCGCCGCACACCGGGACGCCGTACTTCTGGAATCCGCGCCTGCCGAGATCCTGCACGGTCGTCAGCAGTCCCGGTTCGATCACTCGGACGGCGGCGTTGACGCTATCCATTGGACACGCCGCCCACGTCTTCCGGATACCCGCGCCCGCAGTCCGTCGCGAATTCGCCTATCGGATCTGCGCGCCGCCCTTCTGCGTACTTAGTCATCCGCTACTCTCCCGCGTCATTGATCTGAACGAACCTCACCCTGTCTCCGGGTGTGATGACCGAGGGCGGGTTGGCGCGTGGATCGAACAGTCGCGTCTGCGTCCTGCCGATGAGCCTCCAGCCGCCCGGACTGGCCACCGGGTAGACGCCCGTCTGCGTCTCCGCTATTCCGACCGATCCAGCGGGGATGAGCGTTCGCGGCGTGCTGAGTCTGGGCGTGGCGAGCCTAGGGTCCAGCCCGCCGAGATATGGAAAGCCGGGGCTGAACCCCATCGCGTAGACGAGATAGTCGGTGGCGGAGTGCAGCTCGACGACTTCGGACTCGCTCATGCCCGCGTTCCGAGCCACGTCCGCAAGGTCTGGGCCATGCTCTCCGCCGTACACGGTCGGAAGCTCGACCACGTTGCGGACGGCGGACGCCTCGCCCTCGCCATGTTCAGCGCCGTCGAGCGTCAGCAGCGCCTCTTCGAGATCGTCGAGCGCAGTCAGCAGCGGGTCGTAGTGGATCAGCAGCGATGCGTAGGTCGGCACCGTCTCCACCACGCCCTCGACCTGCGCGCCCTCGATCATCGCCGCCCAGCGGTGGACGAGCGCGTTCAGATCGGGATCTATCCCCGATCCAAGCTCCATGACCACCGCCCGATCGCCGGCGGGCATGAACAGCGGGTTGTCGTATGTTGGCACTTGGTGACTCACTTTCTCGGTGCTTTGGACGCGATTCGATCCCCCATCCTAACCTTCCCCCACAGGGGGAAGGGACGCCCCCGCGCCGATGGCTGTGATCGTATCTCGGATCGAGCCGTCTATTCCAGCATTGGCGGCGGCTCGTCGAACTTCTCGCCCCTCGCCTCTGCCGCCAGACGGCGGTCGTTCCACTCCCGCACCTGCGCCTCGTCTTCGGCCCTCGTCTCGGCCACGGCTTCCGCCCTCGCTTTGGTCACCGCCTTGGCCACGGCTGCGTCCAGCGCCTCCGCGAACTCTCTTTCGCGGCGCATCTTCATCTGCTTCAGTTTGTATTCCATGTATGCGGCAAGTGGCATTATTTGCCTCGCTATTCCCACTGATAAGAAGCTCACGAAAGCCGCCCCCGCGCCGACCGCGGTGACTCCCATGATGATGGCTGTGATCGTATCTCGGATCGAGCCGTCTATTCCAGCGTTGGCGGCGGCTCGTCGAACTTCTCGCCCCTCGCCTCGGCCGCCAGACGGCGGTCGTTCCACTCCCGCACCTCGGCCCTTGCTTCGGCCCTCGCTTCGGCCCTCGCTTCGGTCACCGCCGTGGCCACGGCTTCGGTCACCGCCTCGTTCATAGCTTTGGCCACCGCCTTGGCCACGGCTGCGTCCAGCGCCTCCGCGAATTCTCTCTCGCGGCGCATCTTCATCTGCTTCAGTTTGTATTCCATGTATGCGGCAAGTGGCATTATTTGCCTCACTATTCCCACTGATAAGAAGCTCACGAAAGCCGCCCCCGCGCCGACCGCGCCGACTCCCATGATGATGGCTGTGATCGTCTCGTGGATCGAGCCGTCTATTCCAGCGTTGGCGGCGGCTCGTCGAACTTCTCGCCCCTCGCCTCGGCCGCCAGACGGCGGTCGTTCCACTCTCGCACCTCGGCCCTTGCTTCGGCCCTCGCTTCGGCCCTCGCCTCGGCCCTCGCCTCGGCCCTCGCCTCGGCCCTCGCCTCGGCCAGCTCTCTTTCGCGGCGCATCTTCATCTGCTTCAGTTTGTATTCCATGAATGCGGCAAGTGGCATTATTTGCCTCGCTATTCCCACTGATAAGAAGCTCACGAAAGCCGCCCCCGCGCCGACCGCGGTGACTCCCATGATGATAGCTGTGATCGTCTCGTGGAGCGTATCCGACGTCTGCTGAGTCGTATGGAACCAGACGATATACGCGGCCCCGACGATACCCAGCGCCTCGAACGCCACGAAGTACGCGGCTATCCACTCTGCGTTTACGCTCCATATGGAGTATCTTGGCGACTCTTCGGCTGCCCTGTCTTTCGTCTCGTTCATCTGGAGATCACACCAGCTCCCCGAGCGGGCGGATGCGCACGCCCTCGGCCTCCAGCGCCTGCTTCAGCGCGCGCGCCATCTCCACCGCGCCCGGCGTGTCTCCGTGTAGACAGAGACTGTCCGCCTCCACGTCTATCAGCTCGCCGCCGATGGCTTCCGCCCTGCCCTCTGTGACCATGCGCAGGCTGCGCTCGACCACCTCCGCCGTGTCGTGTATCACCGAGCCGGGCTGAGACCTGGCGACCAGCGTTCCGTCCGCGTTCAGCGCGCGGTCCGCGAATATCTCCCGCCCTACGCGCAGCCCCATGTCTCGGGCGACCTCGATCCAGCGCGACCCTGCCAGCGCGAGCAGGGCGATGTCCTCGTCCACCGACAGCGCCGCCTCGCATATCGCTCTGGCGAGGCTCTCGTCGTTCACCGCCATGTTGTACATCGCGCCGTGCGGCTTGACGTGCTGAAGCCTGCCTGCGCGCGTGAACGCCGCGAGCGCGCCCATCTGGTACACCACGTCATCGCGCGCCTCCTCCGGCGATACGATCATGTTGCGCCGTCCGAACCCCGCCAGATCCGGGAAGCTCGGATGCGCGCCGACTGCCACGCCGCGCTCCTCCGCCAGCTCGACAGTCTTGCGCATCCAGCCCGGATCTCCGGCGTGGAAGCCGCACGCTATGTTCGCCGAGGTGACGTGCTTTATCACCTCCTCGTCGAACCCCATCTTGTACATCCCGAAGCTCTCGCCCATATCGCAGTTGAAGTCTATGCTGCCTCTCATAATCCCCCTCGCAAGCTGATGTTCGGATAGGCTGATTATATCAGCATAGCGCCCATGTGGAGAGACTTTGCGGTTCTCAGAGACCCCCTGTAGGAGAAGGTCTTGGAGAGTATGCTATCCTCTCCCCTGCGGGTGAAGGTTCATACAGAGCATCTCGTCCCTTCCCCCTTTGGGGGAAGGCTGGGATGGGGCAGCTGCCGCCGAAACTGACTTCCAGAGACGGGCGATCAGACCTTGACAACTCGATATGGCAAGGTGTACAAATCTTAGCGTTGTCAAATTCCAAAGTGAGGCGCAGATGCAGGCACTGACCGCATTCTGTCATTACCGAGAAGATTCTCCTCGGAGTGGACCGGTCCGCTCCGGGGATACTAGCGTGTTTACCAGCCGCAAGGTCATAATCATCTGTAATCACGGAGACCTAAGGGGGTACAAGTGAACAGTAAGACGAGATACATATCCATAGCAGTGATCGGGGCGATCATCCTGTCACTCTTCGCCGTCCTTCCGGTGTTCGGCGCGGGAGAGGTCAAGTTCATCGACCCTGACGACATACACGACGACAACGACGGCAGGCTGACCGACCGCACCCCTGACGATCAGGAGTGGGCGCGGCAGGGCGGAGAGATCGGCATCCTCCTCGAGGACGACGGCCTTGACACGCCCATCAAGCGCGTGCTCATACCGGCCATAGACGCCCAAAATGCGGGTACGGCAGACATCGAGGCGCACTCCAAGGTGCTGACTGACGTGACCCTGGTCGACTACGACACGGCGGACGGCGACCAGCTGCTGGCCAAGGACGACTACGTTCTGCTGGCCGATGTCAACTCCGACTACACCGTGCGCAAGGTCACGAAGGTCGTGACGGATGCCGACCCCGACACCACCGGCGACCAGACCGAAGTGACCCTCGACAGGGCATTCGCCGAAGCCGATTCCGACGTGACCATGCACAGGATCAAGGACGTCGTCACCGACCTCGACGAGTTCGATGACGGCGACAACTACAAAGACTTCGCCATGGCGCAGGCGATACCGGTGGCTAGTGGTGTCGAGAATATCGAATCGACATACACCGTGATGGACAGCGGCGTGGATAGCGCTGGTGGCCTCCCCGCTGGCGCTAGCCGCCGCCTGACCTCCAACCCCTCCGGCAACGTCAACAAGAGTGACGTCCTCCTAGTGGTGGCCGACCCTAGCGCCAACACCGTGACTGAAGTCCAACTCGGCAGTCACGCTGATGGCAATGCGGTTCGTTTCATCAACGACACGTTCATCACTCTGACTGGCGCCCACAATGTGGTTGCCAGCACCTACTTGATCTACTGGGCTGCCGAGAAGAACGAGACCGGCTCCTCGGTCACGGTCAGGTCGCAGGCGCATCAGACGAGGATGACCCTCGTTCTCCGGGAGACGACTGCCAGATCCGGCGAGTTCGCGGCGAAGATCGCGACCATCAAGCCCAGGGATGCCGACAATGAAGAAGTCGAGCCAGACTTCTCCCTCCCTATTCCCACGCTGCCGGTCAACCCGCGCGACGTGGTGGTGGTGAACCATCCCGACGGCTCCGAGTCCATCACGGTGGAGACCACCAAGCCGGTGTTCTCCAACTTCTCCCCCGGTCACAACACCCGCGGCACCAACAGCCGCCCCGAGGTGAGCGCGCAGGCGATCGACGGTGACTCGGGCCTCGACGAGGAAGACATTCAGGTCATCTTCCAGATAGACGACGGTTCGCTCATCGTCAAGACGCCGGAGGACGATGGCGATACCGACACCGTTTCCGGCGGCTTCACGGTGCGCCAGCGGCTGTCCGGCGACGAAGACCCCAGCGGCGACGCCACCCTCAAGTGGTGGGTGAAAGCCACCGACAAGGCGGGCAACGTAGCCTACTCCGACCGCCAGACCAACGTGGACGGCGTCTCCAACCCCTGCAATGCTGATGCGGACGTCGATCTCACACAGAGCGACTTCGAAGGCTGCCAGCCCTATGTGGTGGAAGTGGACGGTACCAAGCCCGACATGCTGCGCGCCGAGACGGGCAGGTGGTGGGACACCTCCCTCAGCACCGGCGACAGCGACGACAAGACCGAGTACCGCGTGACCAAGGGCGACCGGACCAGCATCCTCGTGGTGTTCAACGAGCATCTGGACACGTCGACCGTTCAGGCGCGCGACTTCGAGGTCAACGACTCCACGCCGCTCGGCGCGGACGTGTTCAACGTCACGGTGCGCGACGACGAGTTCCTGACGACCGCGGGAAATCCCGTCCAGGATGACTACCAAACCGATAATGCCACGAGTACCAACCCAGACCCGGACACCGGGGACGGCAACCCCAATATCTTGGGCGACAGCGTGCAGGACGTTGGCCTCAAGAGGGGCTACGTGTTCCTCACCGTCAGCGAGATGTCCCCGAACGCTCAGCCCAAGGTCGAGCTGGTGGACGAGGTCCGCGACCTGGCTGGAAACAGGCAGACCACAGACCAGAGGGACGACAGCGCGGACGACCGCGTTGCGCCGACCCTCACCGTCACCATAAACGAAGGCGACCGCCCGGTTACCAGGGAGTCCGTGACCCTAACCATCACCTCCGACGAGGACATCGGCTCGCCAACCGTGACCTACTACCTGATCCAGTCCGAGACCGACGATCAGGGCAATACCGACGCTGACGACGACGTGGAGACGCAGGTAATAGGCGTCGAAAAGACCGACGCCGTCGTCGATTTCAAGTCCGCCAGGGAGCATACGGCGAAGATCACGCCCAACACGGACGGCTTGTACACCGTGTACGTGACCGCTGACGACTCCGCCGGAGGCAACACCGGCACGACCGGCGACAAGACCGAGCCCGTCGACGTGGACGACGACACGACCGCCATCCTGTTCGAGCGGGACAAGAACATCTCCGCTCCCGACTTCGACTCCAGCAAGGGCGGAGTGCAGGACAAGTTCGAGATCGACGACCCCAACGCTTTCATCCGCATCGACTACTCCGGCGAAGCCAACGAGTACTACATTGCTCCTAGGGACGCCGAGGAGGACGACGACGTCAGGCGCACGAGCGAGGACTTCGACACTCACAAGGTCATAACCATCGTGACCGCCACCCTGGACGGTGAGGACATCACCGACGGCCTGGATCCCAACACGGACGAGAACGTCTTCCTGTACCGCGCGACTGGGCTGTCCTTGGGCAAGCATGAGATCGAGCTGGTCGTCCAGGACGAGGCTGGCAACAAGAACGCCGCGCCTCACAAGGGCACCATCACGATCATCGAGCGCAAGAAGTTCAAGCTGGATCTCAACCCCGGCTGGAACCTCATATCCGTACCCGGCACGCCCGACGACACCGACGTCAACGCGGTCATCCCGGCCGACCATCCGGCGGACACGGTCTTGAGCTACGATCCGTCCATGCCGGGCGGCTGGCTGACGGCAGTGCGCGGCGGAGACACGATGTTCACCGGCACGCTCGAAACGATCGAAGCCGGCAGGGCGTACTGGATCCTCACGGACTCCTTCGAGGCGCTCAACGTGGACATCCCCAAGCCTTCGGCTGGCGCGGCAACGCTGCTGCCCACGATCAACATCGTGCAGGGCTGGAACCTGGTTCCGATCCTCGACGTGGACGGCGACTTCGAGTTGGCCGAAATGACAGCCACGAACAACTACTTCTCCGGCCTGACCGCCGGCACGGTAGCCGCCATCTACGGCTTCGACACGGTGAACAACTCGTGGTCGAGAGTCGAGCCGATGGACGTGGAGATCGGCAAGGGCTACTGGGTGTACGCCACCAAGCCGGGCTTCATAGTCCCGTAGCCAATCCAAGGGGGCGTCACAGCCCCGTAGTCGAAGCGGCCTGACCGCCGCCTAGACAGCAGACGAGACACAAGCGGCCTCCCCGCCCCCACCGGGCGGGGAGGTCTTTTCTTCGTCCCACTCTTGTATCCCCAATCCCTTGACCTCGCTCATATGGCGCTGACAAAATGAACAATGACCGAAGTTCTATCCATCCATAATCCAAGACTCCGAAAGGAAAGAGATCATAATGAAGACAAAAGGTTTGCTGGCGCTGGCGGCTGCTCTGGTGGCGCTCCTCCTCTCTGCTGGGGAGAGCGCAGCCCAGCAGCTTCCGCTTGCCCCAATAATCTACTCTGGAGCCGTGCAGGTGGGGGACGCTCCCGCGCCGGACGGCTACAGCGTGTATGCGCAGGTCGAGGACTACCGCTCGGAGTCGGTGACCGTCTCGAACGGACGGTACGGGCCGCTTAACGTTCTCCCCGGAGAGGGGAGGAACTATGAGAACAAGACGATCATGTTCTACTTGGATGGCGAACCTGCCACACAAACGGACGTGTTCCGTCGCACCAATCTGCCCATCATCAAGTCCAACTTCGATTTGACCTTCGCCAAGCTGCCGGAGCCTACGCCAACGCCGACTGCGGTGCCGACGGACACGCCGACTCCCACGCCCACGGTGCCGGCGACGGCCACCCCGACAGTCGCCAACGCGATGACGTTCGTGTCTGGCTTCGTGGTGTCGGTGTCCGGCGGGCCGGTGCCGGCGGACGGGGCGCTGGTGGCGCGCATCGGGAGCTACGAGTCCGAGCCTGCCGCGCTGACGCCCGACGGCGGCTTCGTGGGTCTGCTGGTCGATCCGGGCGACGTCAGCCTGATAGGGCAGGACGTGGAGTTCTACCTAGACGGTCACAAGGCGCGCACTACGGTTCCGTTCGAGAGCGGCGGCTTCGAGCGGCAGTTCGACATCGTGTTCGTGGGTCTGCCGCAGGTCGAGCCTACGGCTACGCATACGCCGATGCCGACCAGCACGCAGCCTCCTTCGCCCACGCCTACACCAGCGCCGCCCACTGCCACGCCGGTTCCGCCGCCGACTGCTACGCCAGTGCCGCCGCCGACCAGCACGCCGGTTCCGCCGCCGACTGCTACGCCAGTGCCGCCGCCGACCAGCACGCCGGTTCCGCCGCCGACTGCTACGCCAGTGCCGCCGCCGACCAGCACGCCGGTTCCTCCGCCGACGGCTACGCCCCGGGCTCAGGCACCCTCGCCGCCACCGGACACAGGAGATTCGGGAGGCGCATGTGGCTCGGTCGGCCCCGTGTCCTTCGGGACGGGAGCGGCAAACATGGCGCTTCTGCTGGCTCCGCTGGGTCTCGCAGTGGGCTTGAGAAGGCTCAGGATAAGGGCGTCGAAGGGATAGATCGGGTATCCAATCCAAGAGGGTAAGGGGGCATTCACCCTTGCCCTCTCACAGTGGAGGAGCGGGGATACATCGACTTCTCACAGCGGAGGAGCGGGGGCAGCGCGCCCTCCCCTCCGCTCTCTTCTTTGCCGAGATAGGGATGATCTCTTAGTATGGGCGAAACGGCTGGGCTTCAGCGGCGACGTGGGGTTAGGATGACCACCCGGCTCTCTCTAGGGAGATTGGTTCGGGTGACGTTCAGGCGAGGCTGCGGGTCGGGTCGCTCGACTTTCATCTGGTCTAGGAGCGCGTCTAGCGGTGACTGCTCTTCCTCGCTCTCATCATCGACCTCGTATCCGACCGGGATCACGATGCGCGGGTTCAGCACGTTGGCGAGCTGGACGATCTGGCTCGTCCCAAGACCGCCGCGCCCGCGTGTCGGAGTCAGCAGCACGTCGATGGAGCCGAGCGAGTCCAGATGTCTCGCGCTCAGCTTCGCGCTCAACGCTCCGAGGTGGCAGACAGACACTCCCTCGGAGCGGATTACGTAAACCGTGTTTATTCGACGGCTGCCCTCCTCGTCGTTCAGCGCGGTGCCGATGCCGGTGATGTTGTATCCGAGCGCCTCGTACTGGCCCGGTCCGTCTATGATTCTGGCGTCTTCGCCCAAGTCGGCACGGCTGGGGAGGGTGGGGGCGTGGTGGGTGATCGCCACGATCTGGGCGTCTGAGCCGGCGGGAGCGTCCGCGAACGGGTCGGTGATCAGCGCAACGTCGTTGCTCACGAGTCTCGCCGATGATTGTCCGAGCCAGAATATCTCCATTTAGCCGCTCTCCAATGCTCTTCACGCTTCCGCCGCGGCGGGGCCGCTGGCTTAGAGTATAAGTGAAGGGCGAGGGACGGGGAAAGAGCGCCCACCCACCGATAAACACCTCTACACCTGCGCTGTACTGGGTTGACGAACCTCTGAAGGCTACTTAAACTTTCGGGTGTAGCGACTCTCAGCGGACGGTTCTTGGTATGGTGACCGAGCGTCAACAGCTTATTCTCAGGCACATCGTGGACGACTATATCCGCGATGCGTCTCCGATTTCGTCGGAGAGCCTGACGCGCAGCCACCAGCTCGGGGTCAGCCCCGCGACGGTTCGCAGCGAGGTTGCGGCGCTGGAGGAGCAGGGGTTCATCTCTCGTCCGCACTCGTCGGCGGGCAGCGTGCCGCAGGACAAGGCGTACAGGCTGTACGTGGAGTCGTTCCTGTCGGACGCCGAAGACCGCGTGCCATCGCAGACGCGCACGACCATCAGCAGCCGCTTCATGGACGTGTGGGACGACGTGGATCAGTGGGGAGACGTGGCGGCGGCGCTGCTCGCGCAGCTGATGGACAATCTGGGAATCGCCACTTTCCCAAAGACGACCGTGTCCAGAGTCAAGCACCTCGATCTGGTTCCAGTGCGCGACGTGCTGGCGCTGCTGGTGGTGGTGATGGAGCAGGCGAAGCTGCGAAAGCAGCTGCTGAGGTTCGACAAGCCGGTCGAGACCTCCGAGCTGGAGTCGATGTCTGTCAGGATACGCAGCCACGTTCTGGGGCTGAGCCGCAAGGAGATAGCCGAACGGACGATGGGCCTGACGCAGCCCGAGCGCCGGGCTGTGGACGCCACTCTGGTGATGCTGAAGGAGGAGGACGAGTCTCAGCATACGGATCACTACGCCAGCGGGCTGCGGAATCTGCTCGATCAGCCGGAGTTCGTGGACTACGAGAAGGTGCGCCCGATCATCCGCGGCGTGGACGATGGAAGCCTGATCGAGGCTGCGCTGGACGAGGCGCCGATGGGGCAGGTGGTGAGGGTGGTCATAGGCCGAGAGCATCGGGGCGACGTGCTGAGGCCGCTGAGCGTGGTCATATGCCGCTACGGAATTCCGGGCCACGCGCTCGGCAGCGTGGGCGTGGTGGGGCCAACGAGAATGGAGTACGACCGGGCGATTTCAGGGGTGAGGTTCATCTCGTCGATTATGAACAGCATGGTAGAGTCGCTGTACTGAAAGAGTAGTGAGGGGCGTAAGCAGCCGATGTTCGAAGCGCTTACCGAAAAACTGGATGTCGTGTTCAACCGTCTCAGATCGAAGGGGCGGCTCACGGAGCGAGACGTGGATTCGGCGCTGCGCGAGGTGCGCATGGCGCTGCTGGAAGCGGACGTGAACTTCAGGGTCGCGCGCGAGCTGGTGGCGGGCATCAAAGAGAAGGTGATGCAGGAGGACCTGCTCACGAGCCTGACGCCCGGCCAGCAGGTGGTGAAGATCACCAACGACGAGCTGACCGCTATTCTCAGCGGCGGCAGCCACAGGCTGGAGAGCGGCCCATCTCAGCCGACGGTGGCGCTGATGGCAGGGCTGAACGGGGCAGGCAAGACCACGCTGGCGGCAAAGCTGGCGCGCCACCTTGCCCAGAGCGGCCAGACTTCGCTGCTGGTGGCAGCCGACCTGCGCCGTCCGGCGGCTATCGACCAGCTGGAGACGCTCGGACGACAGACCAACACGAGGGTGTACTCGGATCGGAACACCTCGGACACGGTAACCGTAGCCGTCGCCGGGATTCGGAAGGCGAGGGAGATCGGGGTCGGCTGGGTCATCGTGGATACCGCAGGACGCTTTCAGGTGGACGCCGCGCTCATGGACGAGCTGGAGTCCGTCCACAAGGCCGTCAAGCCCACGGAGACGCTCCTCGTACTCGACGCGATGACCGGGCAGGAGGCGATCTCGGTCGCAGAGGAGTTCCATAAGAGGATCGACCTCACCGGATTGGCGCTGACCAAGATGGACGGCGACGCGCGAGGCGGAGCCGCGCTGTCGATCACCAAGGTGACAGGCGTTCCGATCAAGTTCATGGGAACCGGCGAGCGCATAGAGGCGCTGGAGCAGTTCCACCCCGACAGGCTCGCCTCTCGGATCTTGGGCATGGGCGATATGCTCAGCCTCATCGAGAAGGCAGAGCAGAACTTGGGCGAACAGCAGATGCTGGATCTGGAGCGCAAGCTGAGACAGTCGAGATTCGATCTGGACGACTTCCTTCAGCAGATTCAGCAGATCAGGCAGATGGGGCCGCTCAGCCAGGTGCTGGAGATGATCCCCGGCTTCTCCGCAGTCAGGGGCAGGCTGCCGACTGACCAGCTCGACGTGGACAGCACGAAGCGGATCGAGGCGATCATCTACTCCATGACTCCGGAGGAGCGTCGTAGGCCGGAGATAATCGGGGGCAGCAGGCGGCGGCGGATCGCCAGAGGAAGCGGCACTACGCCGCGCGATGTGAACCAGCTGCTGAACCAGTTCCGCCAGATGCAGAAGATGATGCGGCAGATGTCTTCGGGCAGAGGCAGGCAGAACTTGATGAGGATGCTCGGCGGCTGACTGCCGTCGGTTACTGGCCGCTGAGCGCAGCCGATATCGCTTCCAGATCGTCAGCCGAGCCTGCGATGATCAGGCGTACTTCCCGCCCCTGTTCGCGCAGCTCGGCTGCCGTTCCCTCCGCGAACAGGCGGAGCGTGGCGGCGTCCGTGTCTTCAGCCCGCTCCCACTTGGCGCCGGCCAGCACCGCGAAGTAAGCCCGAAGCGCGGCCGCGACCTCGGCGGCCTCCTCCTGCGTGTCCCAAACGCTGAGCGAGACGAGGGCGTCTTCGGATGACGGACTCTCCAGAAGCGCGTAGCCATCGCCGCCCCACCCTGCGGCGGACTCGCCGGCGTATGCTCTGGTTCCGCTCTGGTTTTCCAGAAGAGACCTGAAGAACAGCTCGCCCATGACGTCGCGCTCCACCTCGGACCAGTCCTCGCCGAGTATGGCGGCAACATCCGGCACGTCCACGGACACGGGCTGCTCGACGCCGTACTTGTCGGGATGGATGATCTGCTCTGTGGATGCGGGAAGCGCCTCGTATGCCGCGTCTATGGCGGAGAAATCGCCGCTGCGCGTGTACAGGCTGACGGCGAACTGCCGCCCATCTACGTATGGGAACGCAATGGTTCGCTGTATGAACACGGGCGCGCCCAAGAACGCGGATGGCGGCTCGCTGTCCGCGCGCTGCTCGCGGAGCGTCTGCTGCTCATACTCGCTGAAGACTTCGAGGTAGTAGATGTAGTCCGTAATCGTGGCGTCGCCTTCCACGAGCGCTCTGAGTGCGGCGCTGCGGTCGGAGTTGTCCTCCACGCTCTGCGCCAGCGCATAGATGTCGAAGTGCGCCTGCTGAAGGCTGTGCGCGAACTCGTGCGCCACGGTCAGCTCGTTCTCGAGTGAGAAGCCGTCTTCGTCGGCGGCTACGTAGAGTATCTCGTCTTCCGTGTCGAACAGCCCGACTACGACGTCGCTGAACACGTCGACGAGCAGGTCGCCAAGATCTACGTCCGGCTCGATGATTCCGAGTCTCGCGTACAGCCGCCCCGCGATGGCGACGGACTCGGCTTCTTCCTCGAAGTCCTCAGCCAGCAGCGCGCGCAGCTCCTCCTTGCTGAGCAGCTGCCGCTCCACCGGGCCGAGCGCGGACAGATCGCGTATGGCCGAGGTCGTCAAGGCGATTGCGTCCAGCTTGCGCTCGATGTTCGGCGGCGCGCCGGTGGTGGGCGTGACAGTCTCCAGCGGCAGCTGGGCGGTGGGCAGTATGGCAGGGGGAGGCGTGAACGTGGGTGTGGGCGCAGGCGTGGACGTGGGCGCAGGTGTGGACGTGGGCGGCGGCGTGGGGATCGCGGTGGCGGTGGGGACGGCAATCGGAGGCTCAGACGGAGCTGCTGCGATCGGAGATGGAGGGGCAGGCGCCGGTTCTCTGCCGCACGCCACCGCCAGCAGAGCGATCAGGATGAGTGCTGAGATCGCTGTCGGTTTCAACGAGACTACGGAGATCTGCCGTCATCGACCAGAAGCGCGTGGACGCCGTCATCTTCAGCGCGCCGCCGATCCTGCGGAGCGATGCTGTAACCCATGGCGACCGCGATGCTTTCCGTCTCGAACACGATGCCGAGAATTTCGGCGGTCTCTCTCGCCCTGTCCACGTCGTAATGGTTGATGGTGTTCGACACCTCGATGGCTGCCCATACGGATGAGCCGTCAGTGATGCGCTGAGCGCGCAAGATGAAATCGGTGGCGTAGACGCGGGCTTCCTGCGCGGATGTTATCGCGCCGCCACGGAGCGCCCTCTCGATTGCGTCGTCGAAATTGGTGTCCGAGTCCAACGCTGGACTCAGCATGATACGCGAGCGGCGGAGTCCGAGTCTCTGGCTAAGCAAAGGCCGAATTCTGCGCTCTATCCTCACTTCCAGCATGTCTCCTCTGAGATGGGCTACGTTGATTTCGAGCCTCCCCACTCTTGCCTTGATCTCGGCTATGTCCGCCTCGATTCGGTCGAGGCGAGCGGGCATACCCAAGAACTCATTGGTCAGGAGCGCGCGCAGGAGCATCTGCTGAGCTTCGGGGTTGGCCTGAAGTTCAGCGATGATGCGCGCGACGAGCGACTCAGGATCCAACTGTACTGCCATCTGGATCATACGGTTATTCTACAACACTGTAGCCATGTCCATACAATAGGCGCAGGTCGGCATTCTCGATATACGCGGAGGCGGTACGGCAAAAGTGAGTGGTACCTGGGTGGTATGGCAGGCGGCGCTGCGGCAGTAGGAGATGGAGGGGCAGGTGCCGGTTCTCGGCTTCAACGAGACTACGGAGATCTGCCGTCATCGACCAGAAGCGCGTGGACGCCGTCATCTTCAGCGCGCCGCCGATCCTGCGGAGCGACGCTGTAACCCATGGCGACCGCGATGCTTTCCGTCCCGAACACGATGCCGAGAATTTCGGCGGTCTCTCTCGCCCTGTCCACGTCGTAATGGTTGATGGTGTTCGACACCTCGATGGCTGCCCATACGGATGAGCCGTCAGTGATGCGCTGAGCGCGCAAGATGAAATCGGTGGCGTAGACGCGGGCTTCCTGCGCGGATGTTATCGCGCCGCCACGGAGCGCCCTCTCGATTGCGTCGTCGAAATCGGTGTCCGAGTCCAACGCTGGACTCAGCATGATTCGAGAGCGGCGGAGTCCGAGTCTCTGACTAAGCAAAGGCCGAACTCTGCGCTCTATCCTCACTTCCAGCATGTCCCCTCTGAGATGGGCTACGTTGATTTCGAGCCTTCCGACACTCGTTTCGAGCCTTTCCACTCTTGTATCGAGTCTTTCGATACTTGTTTCGAGCCTTTCCACTCTTGTATCGAGTCTTTCGACACTCGTTTCGAGCCTTCCGACTCTTGCCTTGATCTCGGCTATGTCCGCCTCGATTCGGTCGAGGCGAGCGGGCATACCCAAGAATTCATTGGTCAAGAGCGCACGCAGGAGCATCTGCTGGGCTTCGGGGTTGGCCTGAAGCTCAGCGATAATGCGCGCGACGAGCGACTCGGGATCCAACTGTACTGCCATCTGGATCATACGGCTATTCTACAACACTGTAGCCATGTCCATACAATAGGCGCAGGTCGGCATTCTCAATACATGGCAGGCGGCACTGCTGCGGCAGACGCCGGTTCTTGGCTGCACGCCACCGCCAGCAGAGCGACCAGGATGAGCGAGGCGAGAACCGGCGGCTTCAACGAGACTACGGATATCTGCCGTCATCGACCAGAAGCGCGTGGACGCCGGCGTCTTCAGCGCGCTGCTGATCCTGCGGAGCGATGCTGTAACCCATGGCGACCGCGATGCTTTCCGTCTCGAACACGATGCCGAGAATTTCGGCGGTCTCTCTCGCCCTGTCCACGTCGTAATGGTTGATGGTGTTCGACACCTCGATGGCTGCCCATACGGAGGAGCCGTCAGTGATGCGCTGAGCGCGCAAGATGAAATCGGTGGCGTAGACGCGGGCTTCCTGCGCGGATGTTATCGCGCCGCCACGGAGCGCCCTCTCGATTGCGTCGTCGAAATCGGTGTCCGAGTCCAACGCTGGACTCAGCATGATTCGAGAGCGACGGAGTCCGAGTCTCTGACTAAGCAAAGGCCGAATTCTGCGCTCTATCCTCACTTCCAGCATGTCCCCTCTGAGGTGGGCTACGTTGATTTCGAGCCTTCCGACACTCGTTTCGAGCCTTCCCACTCTTGTATCGAGTCTTTCGATACTTGTTTTGATCTCGGCTATGTCCGCCTCGATTCGGTCGAGGCGAGCGGGCATACCCAAGAACTCATTGGTCAGGAGCGCGCGCAGGAGCATCTGCTGGGCTTCGGGATTGGCATGAAGCTCAGCGATGATGCGCGCGACGAGCGACTCGGGATCCAACTGTACTGCCATCTGAGTCATACGACTATTCTACAACACTGTCGCCATGTCCATACAATAGGCGCAGGTCGGCATTCTCGATATACGCGGAGGCGGTACGGCAAAAGTGAGTGGTACCTGGGTGGTATGGCAGTAGGAGATGGAGGGGCAGGTGCCGGTTCTCGGATTCAACGAGACTACGGAGATCTGCCGTCATCGACCAGAAGCGCGTGGACGCCGGCGTCTTCAGCGCGCCGTCGATCCTGCGGAGCGATGCTGTAACCCATGGCGACCGCGATGCTTTCCGTCTCGAACACGATGCCGAGAATTTCGGCGGTCTCTCTCGCCCTGTCCACGTCGTAATAGTTGATGGTGTTCGACACCTCGATGGCTGCCCATACGGATGAGCCGTCAGTGATGCGCTGAGCGCGCAAGATGAAATCGGTAGCGTAGACGCGGGCTTCCTGCGCGGAGGTTATCGCGCCGCCACGGAGCGCCCTCTCGATTGCGTCGTCGAAATCGGTGTCCGAGTCCAACGCTGGACTCAGCATGATACGCGAGCGGCGGAGTCCGAGTCTCTGGCTAAGCAAAGGCCGAATTCTGCGCTCTATCCTCACTTCCAGCATGTCCCCTCTGAGGTGGGCTACGTTGATTTCGAGCCTTCCGACACTCGTTTCGAGCCTCCCCACTCTTGTATCGAGTCTTTCGACACTCGTTTCAAGTCTTCCGACACTTGTTTCGAGCCTTCCGACTCTTGCCTTGATCTCGGCTATGTCCGCCTCGATTCGGTCGAGGCGAGCGGGCATACCCAAGAATTCATTGGTCAGGAGCGCGCGCAAGAGCATCTGCTGAGCTTCGGGGTTGGCTTGAAGCTCGGCGATGATGCGCGCGACGAGCGACTCGGGATTCAACTGTACTGCCATCTGGGTCATACGACTATTCTACAACACTGTCGCCATGTCCATACAATAGGAGCAGGTCGGCATTCTCGATATACGCGGAGGCGGTACGGCAAAAGTGAGTGGTACCTGGGTGGTATGGCAGGCGGCGCTGCGGCAGTAGGAGATGGAGGGGCAGGTGCCGGTTCTCGGATTCAACGAGACTACGGAGATCTGCCGTCATCGACCAGAAGCGCGTGGACGCCGTCATCTTCAGCGCGCCGCTGATCCTGCGGAGCGATGCTGTAACCCATGGCGACCGCGATGCTTTCCGTCCCGAACACAATGCCGAGAATTTCGGCGGTCTCTCTCGCCCTGTCCACGTCGTAATAGTTGATGGTGTTCGACACCTCGATGGCTGCCCATACGGAGGAGCCGTCAGCGATGCGCTGAGCGCGCAAGATGAAATCGGTGGCGTAGACGCGGGCCTCCTGCGCGGAGGTTATCGCGCCGCCACGGAGCGCCCTCTCGATTGCGTCGTCGAAATCGGTGTCCGAGTCCAACGCTGGACTCAGCATGATACGCGAGCGGCGGAGTCCGAGTCTCTGGCTAAGCAAAGGCCGAATTCTGCGCTCTATCCTCACTTCCAGCATGTCCCCTCTGAGGTGAGCTACGTTGATTTCGAGCCTTCCGACACTCGTTTCGAGCCTCCCCACTCTTGCCTTGATCTCGGCTATGTCCGCCTCGATTCGGTCGAGGCGAGCGGGCATACCCAAGAATTCATTGGTCAGGAGCGCGCGCAGGAGCATCTGCTGAGCTTCGGGGTTGGCCTGAAGCTCAGCGATGATGCGCGCGACGAGCGACTCGGGATCCAACTGTACTGCCATCTGGGTCATACGGCTATTCTACAACACTGTCGCCATGTCCATACAATAGGCGCAGGTCGGCATTCTCGATACGCGGAGGCGGTACGGGAAAATAGGGTCTGGACGCAGGCGGCGCGCGTGATACTGGTTTCCACAGTGAAGATTGCAGGCGGCCGCGAGGGGCGCTCGCGCAGTAAGAACGGTCGTGGGAAGTACACGCTGGCATCGTTGTCCCTGCTTGACATATCGGATCCCCAACCTTACTATGAAGCTATTCCCAAACCGCCGTTCGGCGTGTTTTGGACAATGTATAGGAAGGTGAGTCGCATGGATATCGTAATTCCACTGCTCGCCGTTCTCATAGGCCTATCGGCAGGGGCTGGAGCCGGCTATTACGGTCGCAGGCTGGTTTCAGGCAGACGCATTGACGGCGCTCGCGCAGAGGCCGCTCATATAGTAGAAACCGCGCATGACCAGGGGCGGACCATCGTCATCGAGGCGAAGGAAGAGGCTCTGAAGCTGCGTTCGGACTGGGAGTCCGAGCTGCGAGGTCATCGCTCGGAGATGAAGAAGATGGAGCGCAGGCTTGGCAGGAGGGAGGAGAACCTCGAAAAGCGCGCCAGCAACCTGGACCGGCGCGAAGGCGGCATCTCCAAGAAGGAGCGCCGAGCCGAGAAGATCGAGCAAGAGCTTGACGACATCAAGGAGCAGGCTCTGGCAAAGTTGGAGGAGATGGCGGAGCTCAGCACCTCCGAGGCCAAGGACATTCTCATGCGCCAGGCCGAGGAAGAGATGCAGCACGAGATAGCCCGACGCTACCGAGACATCGAGGAGCAGGCACGTGAGGACGCGCAGGAGGTCTCCTCCAGAATACTCGCCACTACCATCCAGCGCATGGCTTCCGACGTCGTCTCCGAGATGACAGTAACGACCGTACCCCTTCCCAGTGACGACATGAAAGGTCGTCTGATAGGCCGAGAAGGACGGAACATACGAGCAATCGAAAAGAGTACGGGTGTCGATCTGATAATCGACGATACGCCCGAGTCCGTGACCCTCTCTTGCTTCGATCCGGTCAGACGGGAGACCGCAAGACTGGCTGTGAGCAAGTTGATCGCAGACGGCAGGATACACCCGGCGCGCATCGAAGATATGGTGATGCGCGCCGAGAAGGAGGTCGACGATTCTATATGGTCCTCCGGAGAGGAGGCTGTCTTCGACGCAGGCGTCCGCGGCCTCAATCCAGAGATCATCAGGCTACTGGGCAGGCTGAAGTTCAGATACAGCTACGGCGAGAACGTGCTTCAGCACTCGCTGGAAGTCTGCCACATAGCGGGAATGCTGGCGTCCGAAATCGGCGCCAACGTCAAGATCGCCAAGGCAGGCGGTCTTCTGCACGACATCGGCAAGGCGCTGACCCACGAGGTGGAGGGGCCGCACGCCGAGATCGGCGCGGAGGTGGCGAGCAAGTACAACGTGGCGCGGAAGGTGTGCGCGTGCATCGCCGAACACCACGACGACGTGATGAGCTCGCCGGAGGCGTTCATCGTAGCGGCGGCAGACGCGATAAGCGCGGCGCGACCGGGCGCGCGCAAGGACACGGTCGAGAACTACATCAAGAGGCTGCGCGCGCTCGAAGAGGTCGCCGGCGACTTCGAGGGCGTCGAGCGCTGCTTTGCCATACAGGCCGGGCGTGAGGTGCGCGTGATGGTCAGACCCGACTCGGTGGACGACGTCAGCGCAGCCAAGCTGGCGCGGGATATCGTCAAGAGGGTGGAGGACAGGCTAGTATACCCGGGACAGATCAAGGTAATGGTGATACGCGAGAGCAGGAGCGTGGAGTACGCGCGCTAGCTCGGACGGATCACGGTCTCATTAGGGAACGCAGCGGCGCGGTGTATCCGGCCGCTGCGTCTGGTTAGTGGCTGAACGGAGACGACTCTGGTGACAATCGAAGTGGATCTGCACCTGCACACGCGCGCCTCGGATGGGACGCTCCCCCCCGCCGAGCTGGTCGACCTGTGCGCCGCGCGCGGCCTGAAGGTCATAGCCGTCAGCGATCACGACTCCACCGAGGGCCTTGCGGAAGCGCAGGCGGCGGCGGAAGCGCACCCCGATCTGGAGATAATCCCCGCCATAGAGCTGAGTACGGATATCCCCGGCTCCGAGATTCACGTTCTGGGGTACTACGTAGACACGTCCGACGCCGAGTTCCAGCAGACGCTGATGCAATTCAGGAAGGGCAGACACGAGCGAGCGAGCGCGATGGTGGCCAAGCTCAACGATCTTGGCTACGACATAACATGGGAGCGCGTGCAGGAGATCGCCGGCGACGCCTCGATCGGGAGGCCGCACATCGCCAGCGCCATAGTGGAAGCGGGATACTTCGAGTATCCCAACCAGGTCTTCGCCGATCTCATCGGACGGCAGGGGGCGGCATACGTGGAGCGCGTGAAGCTGTCGCCCGAAGACGCCATACGCCTGCTGCGCGAGAACGGCGCGGTGCCGGTTATGGCGCACCCTACCTACTCGAAGGTGAAATCGGACAGGGGCGAGGTGCATAGCCTGAGAGAGACGCTCGCCAATCTCAAGGCGTGCGGCCTGATGGGGGTGGAAGTGTTCTATGGAGACTACACGCCGCAGCAGGTCGGCTCTCTGAAGGCGCTGGCGGACGAGCTGGACATGATCCCCTGTGGAGGCAGCGACTACCACTGCTCCGGCAACCCCGGCGAGCCGGAGCCGGGCAGCGTGGGGCCTCCCATGGAGACGGTCGCCCGGCTGCGGCGCGCGCGTGAACGAGTCATGCGAGAGTCGAGACGTGGCTAGCGGGCTGCGCTGTTGATCGAATCTGTTCTGCTCGTCATCGGGGCGTTGCTTCTCGGCTCGATGCCGAGCGGCTACCTCGCCGCAAGGTTCGCCGTCCAAATCGACATCAGGAAGTACGGCTCCGGCAACGTGGGCGCTTCCAACGTGATGGAACACGTCAACCCGTGGGCAGGCGTTCTGATCGGGGCGTTCGACTGCATCGTAAAGGGCGCGCTGCCGGTGCTGGCGGGCGGATGGCTGGGCTTGGACATATGGACTCAGTGCGCCGCCTGCTTCGTCTCCATCGCGGCGCACAACTGGTCGCCCTTTCTGGGCTTCACGGGCGGGCGCGGAGTGGCGACAGCCATCGGCGGCGCGCTGGCGCTGACGATGTGGCGCGAGATACTCGTACTAGGGCTGATCATATTCCTGATCGGCAGGCTAATGACCAGAGACACGGGCTTCTGGACGTTCATCGCGCTGCTGGCGCTCCCTCCGACCACTCTCGCATTCGGCCAGCGTTGGGAGATAGCGCTGGCCGCCGCGATCATTGCGCTGCTGCTGCTGGCAAAGCGGCTGACCGCCAACTGGGAGCGTCCACCGTCTGGATACGGTCTGGGCCGCGTTCTGCTGTACAGGCTGATTTGGGACAGGGACGTCCCCAAGAGAGTGGAGTGGACGGACCGGCGACCGGGCTGAGCCAGCGATATAGTGCTGCGCGTGCTGCTGATACTTCCCATGTGGCTGATTGCTTGACTTGGGCAGGGGATCGGCGCAGCCATCAGCCTTGCGGCGAGTCGCAAGCGCGGAACCGGGCTGCTGATAATACGGCTTGATTTTGTATACTGCTTGATTCTGGGTACTGCTAGGGCTTACGCTAGACCACCATGATGAAGGGAGCGGCTTTCGCGCTTGCCTGTCTGCTGGCGGGAGGGGTTGGATTGTACTTGGCGCTCTCCAAGTTTTAGAGGGCGTTTATGTTTACAAGTGCGGACGGACCGGCGCCCGATTCGAGGTAACGATAGAATGTCGCAGGCTGCCACATACTGCAAACGCCACCCCAGCTTCGAGACGAGCGTCTCGTGCGGTCGGTGCGGCGACCCAATCTGTCCCAGGTGCCTCGTACACGCGCCGGTGGGCGTGCGCTGCCCGGACTGCGGACGCTCCAAGCCTGCGCCCACGTTCGACGTATCCCCCATCTTCTTGGCGCGCGGAGCGGGGGCGGGGATAGCCGTCGCGCTTCTCGGCGCGGCGGTGATCGTGCTGGCAATCCTCCTCACGCCGCAGACGGCGCCGCGCCTGTTGATGGCGATACCCGCGCTGTTGATCGGCGCGCTTGGGTACGCGATCGGCGAGGCGATCAGCTTGGCTACGAATCGCAAGCGCGGAACCAAGCTGAAGGTGACGGCATGCCTCTGCATGCTGCTTGCGTTCACGCTCATCACCATAATGACGGGGGCTGGTTTCGCCACCATCTATCTGCTGGCTGGGGCAGTGGGCTTCTACCTAGCCATCACCAAGTTTTAATCGCAGCGGAAAATTCGGCGAACTTTGCGCTGTTCGACAATGCTGTTGAACAATTTGACAGACTTTCAAGAACAGCTATAAGGTTTTGGAATCAACCCAGAGTTCAGGACGGGGCGACGCATGGACAAGTTGGATATCGCCATAATAGACATACTTCAGTGTGACGGTCGCGCCTCGAACGCCAAGATAGCGCGAATCGTCGGGGTGAGCGAGGGATCCATTCGTCGCCGCCTCAACAGGCTGAAATACGAGGAACAACTGAGCCTTAAGGGGCCGATGATAGACGAGGAACTGATCGACGTACTGATCAAGGTGTGCGTCATCGCCGCCTCTCGCGGCTCGGGACGAGACTTTCAGCGGCGGTGATAGCCGTCGCGGTGATCGTGCTGGCAATCCTCCTCACGCCGCAGACGGCGCCGCGCCTGTTGACGGCGATACCCACGCTGTTGATCGGCGCGTTTGGGTACGCGATCGGCGAGGCGATCAGCTTGGCGACGAATCGCAAGCGAGGAACCAAGCTGAAGATGACGGCATGCTTCTGCATGATGCTTACGCTCATCATCATAGTGACGGAGGCTGGTTTCGCCACCATCTATCTGCTGGCTGGGGCAGTGGGCTTCTTCTACCTGTCCATCACCAAGTTTTAAGCGTAGCTGAAAATTTGGCGAACTTTACGCTGTTCGACAATGCTGTTGAACATTCATTATATGCTGTTCTGGTGTTGAACAATGTGTTTGACAGACTTCCAAGAACAGCTATAAGGTTTTTTTAAGCAACCCAGACCCAGAGCGCAGGACGGGGCGGCGCATGGACAAGTCGGATATGGACAAGTTGGATATCGCCATCGTAGACGTCCTTCAATGTGACGGTCGCGCATCGAACGCCAAGATAGCGCGAGAGGTCTGCGTGAGCGAGGGAACCATTCGCCGCCGCCTCAAGAAGCTGATAGACGAGGGGTTTATCGAGGTGCGCGTCATCGTCGTCTCTCGCGGCTCGGGACGAGACTTTCCGTCGATCGTGTACATAACGGTCGAGCCGAGCCTAATAGACGATGTGCTGAAGCGAGTGCACGATCTGGACGAGGTGATGTTCGTGGCCATCACCACCGGCGTTTACGACATAGTGGCGTTTGTGGGAGTGGAAAGCTCCGAGATGCTCAACGAGTTCCTAAACCGTCTCGGCGCCATACCCGGAGTCCTGCGAACCGAACCGAACGCAGTCCTAGTCGTCGGCAAGGACACGCTGGGGCTGCTGGGTCAGCCTCGCGCTGACTGAGGGGCCGCAGAGCCGCAAACCCCTGCGCGTCCGTCAGCGCCGCTATTCGGGATATCCCCCGTCTTCTTCCCCCCCCCCGTTTTACATACCCCCTCGAACACGGCTATGATTTAGTTGCTGGAGGGGCCGCCGGCCCCCCTATTTCCACGTTCGAGGTGGCGCATTGCTCAAGTCCACAAGCTGCGGGAGTCTCACTGCTGAAGACGCAGGGAAGATCGTCACCCTGGCCGGTTGGGTCAACCGACGGCGGGATCACGGCTCTCTGGTCTTCATAGACGTCAGAGACCGAGACGGGCTGACTCAGGTGGTGTTCAATCCCGAGATCGCGCCGGAGGCTTGCGAAGTCGCAGGCCAGCTCCGCAGCGAGTGGGTGGTGCAGGTGGAGGGCGAAGTTCGTCTGAGACCGGAGGGCACCCGCAACCCAAACATCCCCACCGGCGAGGTGGAGGTGATGGCGTCCCGCGCCGTGCCGCTGAACAGATCGCTGACGCCCCCGTTCTACGTGAACGAAGATTCGGAAGTGGATGAGCTTCTGCGAATGCAGTACCGATACCTCGATCTGCGCCGCGCCCGAATGCGCGACATGCTCATCCTCCGCCATCGCGTGGTCAAGTTCATCCGCGACTATCTGGACGAGCGCGGCTTCCTGGAAGTCGAGACGCCCATTCTCATCAAGAGTACGCCCGAAGGCGCAAGGGACTACCTCGTTCCCAGCCGACTGTACCCCGGCAGCTTCTACGCGCTGCCGCAGTCTCCCCAGCAGCTCAAGCAGCTGCTCATGGCGGCGGGAGTCGAGAAGTACTTCCAGATCGCGCGCTGCTTCAGAGACGAAGACCCGCGCGCCGACCGCCAGCCGGAGCATACACAGCTCGATCTCGAAATGAGCTTCGTGGAGGAGGACGACGTACTAGACCTGATCGAAGGTCTGTACACCGCGCTCATCGAGAGCGTAACGCCGCACAAATCCTTGATCAAGCCCTTCCCCCGCCTGACATACGCCGAGGCGATGGCATCGTATGGCACGGACAAGCCCGATCTGCGCTTCGGCATGAAGATGGCAGATCTCTCGGACATCGCGGCGAACACGGATTTTCGCGTGTTCACCGGAGCCGTGCAGAGCGGCGGCATCGTCAAGGGGTTCAGCGCGCCCGGATGCGCCGCCTACTCGCGCCGCCAGACCGACGAGCTGATCGAGTTCGTAAAGGCGTGGGGCGCGCGCGGCTTGGTTACCATCGCCCTGAACGGCGATGGCGCGCTCGAAGACCTGAGCGCGGCGCAGGTCAGATCCGCCGCCTCGCGCTTCCTCAGCGTGGAGCGGATCAGACAGATCGCGCGCAGAACGGGGGCGGATATGGGAGACATGATTCTGATAGTCGCGGGAGCGGAGAAGACCACCAACCAAGCCCTGAGCAACCTGCGCCACGAGATGGGACGCAGGCTGGACATGGCGCGCCCCGACCTCATCGCGTTCGCGTTCGTCAACGACTTCCCGCTGTTCGAGTGGAACGAGAACGAGGGCAGATGGGACGCCATGCACCACGCCTTTTCCATGCCCAAGTACGGCTCCGAAAAGTACATCGAGACCGACCCCGGCAGGGTGACGGGCCGCCTGTACGATCTGGTAGCCAACGGCTTCGAGCTGGCGAGCGGCAGCATCAGAATCCACACACGCGAGCTTCAGGAGCGCGTGTTCGAGGTCTTGGGCTACACCAAAGAGGAGGTCGCGGAGCGATTCGGACAGCTGCTCACCGCCTTCGAGTACGGCGCTCCCCCGCACGGCGGCATTGCGCCGGGCATAGACAGGCTGCTGATGGTGCTTACCGGCATGGACAACATCCGCGACGTGATCGCCTTCCCCAAGACGCAGAACGGCATAGACCCTCTGTTCGGCGCGCCCTCGCCTGTGGATCAGGCTCAGCTGGACGAGCTGAAGCTGAGAGTCCTGACGACTAGCCACTAACCAATCCTGATGTTATCTGTTATCATTGTGACGAATTCTTCAAGCTGGCGAGGGACGGTTTGGCTGCCATCAGCGAAGCGGAAAGAGAGCGGCTGCTCGAAGCGATCAACAACCAGCGCCGCCCCACCGTAACGGTGCTGTCGTCGTTGCTGGCTGCGCAGGACGAGCTGGGCTACGTGCCGGACGAGGCGATCGAAGAGGTAGCCGCGCTCAACGACACCACGATCAACGAGGTGTGGGGCGTGGCGTCTTTCTACACCAACTTCAGATTCACGCCGCCCGGCAAGCACAGCGTAGAGGTGTGCTGGGGGCCTACCTGCCACCTGAAGGGCGCGTCCCGCATATTGCGGCGGCTCATGGACCAGCTTGGCCTAGATGACGAAGGGGAGACCGCGGACGGCAGCATCTCCTTCAAGTTCAACACCTGCCTGGGCGCGTGTTCAGTCGCCCCCGTGATGAGCGTGAACCACCGTCTGAGCGGACGCCTTACGCCCGAAGCAGCCTGCGAGCGAGTCGCCGATCTGACGGATGCCAGCCACTAGCCACACTGTCCACCAGTAACTACCATCCGGAGTTGGCAATGCCCAGCTATGAATCGTTGAAGCAGGCGGCGGACGAGCGCTGGCGTCTGCTGACGGACGGCCCCATCCCGTGGGTCAGGGTCGGCGCTGCCATGTGCGGACACTCGGCGGGCGCATACGATGTGATAGCCGCCCTGAGAGCGGAGCTGGATCGGCGCGGCATAGACGCCAACATAGACGAAGTCGGCTGTCTTGGCATCTGCTACGCCGAGCCGCTGGCGGACGTTCTCCTGCCCGGAGCCAAGAGCAGGCTGTTCTTCGGAAACGTGGACGCCGCCGACGTCGGCGCAATCGCGGACTACATCGCCAATGGCGCTGAGCCGCGCGGCAGGGCGCTGGGCTGGCTCGGAGACGAGCCGATAGCAGGCGTAGAAGACCTGAACAGACTGCCGGGCATCAGCGCCCAGCGGCGGATCGCGCTCAGAAACGCAGGCCACGTTGCCCCGAGCGACATCCACCAGTACATCGCCAACGGCGGATACGCCGGCATCCACAAGGCGCTGACTCAGATGCAGCCGGACGACGTCATAAAGGAGGTGTCCGACTCCGGACTGCGCGGGCGCGGCGGCGCAGCCTTCCCCACCGGTGTCAAGTGGAGCTTCATGGTGCGCTCGCCCGGCCCGCCCAAGTATATGCTGTGCAACTGCGAGGAGGGCGACCCGGGCGCGTACAACGACAAGGGAATCCTGGAGAGCGACCCGCACACGCTGCTCGAAGGGCTGATGATCGGCGGCTACGCCACGCGCGCCACCAACGGCATAGTATTCATTAGGCACGGACACGACGGCCCCATAGACCGAACCGAGCAGGCGATAAGGCAGGCATACGAGGCTGGCGTTCTTGGCGAGAACATCTTCGGCTCGGACTTCAGCTTCGATATAGAAGTGGCGCTCACTGGCGAATCCTACGTCGCCGGCGAGGAGACCGCGCTGATGGAGGCAATCGAGGGCAAGCGCTCCCAGCCGCGCTACCGCCCGCCGTTCCCCGCCGCGTTCGGCGTGTGGGGCTACCCTTCGACTATCAACAACGTCAAGACATACTCCTACACGCCTGAGATCATATCGCGCGGCGCGGAGTGGTTCAGCTCCATCGGCGTCAACCGCAGCACCGGCACCGCCATCATCTGCCTGACTGGCAACGTGGAGTACCCCGGTCTTTACGAGGTGCCGATGGGCGTTACGCTCGGCGAGGTGGTCAACGACATCGGCGGAGGCGTGCCGAACGGCAAGCGGCTCAAGCTGCTCCAGACGGGAGGGCCGCTCGGCGGCGTGCTGGGCGCGGACAGCATGGCCATTCACATAGACTTCGACGAGATGCGCGATGCGGGGGCGATTCTCGGCTCCGGCGGAATAATAGTCGGAGACGAAGACGTGTGCGCCGTCGATCTTACCCGCATACTCGTAGCCTTCTGCCAGTTCGAATCCTGCGGAAAGTGCTTCCCGTGCAGGCTCGGCATGGAGCATCTGCTGGAGATCACCGAGCGCATAGCGAGCTGCGAGAGCAGACCGGGAGACCTCGACCTGATGCGCTCCGTCGGAACCACCATGGAGGCAAGCTCCCTGTGCGGGCATGGACAGCTGGGGTTCGGCCCAATCAGATCGGCGCTGACCCATTTCGAATCCGACTTCCTCGCCCACATCGAGGAGCGCAGATGCCCGACCGGAAGCTGTCTGGGTCCGCGCATCGCGCCGAAGAACACCAGACCATACGCCCACGACTTCGTACCCACTGGAGCGCAGAATGGCTGACGAGATGAAGATTACGGTGGACGGCCAGGAGATCGCAGCCCAGCCGGGCCAGATGATCATTCAGGCGGCAATGGACGCGGGGCTGTACATCCCGTACCTGTGCTACTACCCGGGCATGAAGCCGTTCGGCGCCTGTCGCATGTGCGTAGTCACTGCGGAAGCGCCGACTCCGGACGGAAGCTACCGCGCCCTTCCGGGATCGCCCGCGTCATGCACCACCCCCGTATCGAACGGCATGAGAGTTACCACCAACAGCGGCGACCTCCAGAATCTGCGGCGCGGAATCATGGACATGCTCATATCCGAGCATCCGCACGGCTGCCTTACGTGTCACCGAATCGAGCTGTGCGGCCCGGCGGACATCTGCCTGCGCCACGTGTCCGTCAACGACCGCTGCGTGACCTGCCCCAAGAACGAGCGCTGCGAGCTGAAGGACACGGTGCGGTATCTCGAAATGGATATGGATACCCCGCTGACATACAACAACCGCCACCTGCCGCTGTCCGTCCAGGATCCATACTGGGACATGGACATGAACCTGTGCATCGTGTGCGCGCGCTGCGTTCGCGTGTGCGACGAGGTGCGCGGCGACTCTGCGCTCACCCTTCAGATGCGCTCTGGCAAGAGTCTTATAGGAACATCTCAGGGAACCAGCCTGCTCGAATCCGGCTGCGAGTTCTGCGGAGCGTGCATAGACGTATGCCCCACGGGCGCGCTCGTGGAGCGCGACTACAAATGGGATAAGGCGGTCGAGAAGGTCAACACCATCTGCCCCCACTGTCCGGTCGGATGCGAGATGACGCTCGAAGTCAACAAGCGCAACCGCATGATTCGCGCGATACCCGATCTCCACGCCGCGGCGAACAGAGGTCAGGCGTGTTTCAAGGGCAAGTTCGGCTTGGACTTCGTGAACCGCCGCGACCGCATCCAGACACCCATGATCCGCCGAGATGGGGAGCTGCGACAAGCCACTTGGCCGGAGGCGCTGGATCTGGTCGCAGAAAGGCTGGGCGACTACCGAGACGGCAGCTACGCGCTGCTCGCGTCTCCCAGAGCCACCAACGAAGACGCCTACGTCGCCCAGAAGTTCGCCAGAACGGTCATGGGGACGAACAGCGTGGACGTCGCCTCCAACACGCGCTCGGACATGCTCGGTCCGCTCAGGGAGCAGCTGGGATACGCCGCCGCCACCAACCCGATATGGGGCTTGGAAGCATCCAGGCGCTTCTTGGTCGTCTCGTCCAACATGACGGAAGAGCAGAACGTGGTCGCCGTACCCATCAAGAAGGCAGTCTCGCAGGGCAGCGCCGAGATGGTCGTAATAGACCAGCGCGAGACCGAGCTTGCGCGCCACGCCAAGCTGTGGCTGAGGCCGAGACCGGGCAGCGAAGCCGCGCTCATCGGCGGAATCATTCGCGCCATGTGGGACCAGTCGCTCGACGACCATGAGTATCTGGCGGACTACGTGGAGAACATCCAAGAGTTCAGAAACTCGGTCATCCACGAGTTCGATCTCAGCAAGGTCGAGCGCGTCACTGGCATATCGCGGCAGGACATCGAGGCCGCCGCGCGGATATTCGCCGAGCGTCAGCCCGGCGCTGTCCTGTTCGGGCTGGAGACGTTGCCAGCCGAGACGCGCGAGCCGTGCGCGCGCGCGCTGGTGAACCTCGCGCTGATCACGGGCAACGTGGGCAGGCCGTCTTCAGGAATCTATCCGCTGTTCACGGGGGCGAACGAGCAGGGCGCGCGAGATGTGGGATGCGCGCCGGATCTGCTGCCCGGACACGGCGCAGTCGAAAGCGACGGACGCAGGGCGCGGGTGGCGGCGGCTTGGAGCGCCGAAATCCCCGCTTCGCCCGGAATCGGAGCCACCCAGCTGGTCGATGCCGTGCAGTCCGGCATCGTGAAGGCGCTTCATCTGGTTGGAGAGAGCCCCGCCCACTCGAACGGCGAGCTGGGAGACATCGCGGACGCGGTGGAGCGCGCGGAGTTCGTCGTGGCGCACGCCACTTTCGCCAGCCGTATCTCGGACATGGCGGACGTGGTCTTGCCCGCGCTGACGTTCGCCGAGAGGCGCGGCACCTACACCAACTTGGAGCGCAGGGTTCAGCTGCTTCGGCCCGCGCTGGGTCCAAAGAACGACGAGGACGCTCACTGGCGCATCCTGTCTCATATAGCTCGGCGCATGGGCGCGCGCGGCTTCGACTACCAAGACGAAGAGCCGATCTTCGACGAGATCAACAACCTCGTCGAAGCATACGGCGGAATAACCTACGGCAGGCTGGAATCCGGCGGCCTTCAGTGGCCCTGTCTGGCGGCGGATATGGCGGATACGCCCATCCTGTACCAAGACACGCTGGATACCAGCGCGCCGAAGCTCGCGCCCATCTCACTCGGAGACGCGCCCGCTCACGAAGACGGCGAGTTCCCGATGATACTGGCGCATGGCCGCATTCTCCACCAGCCGGAGCGCGAGCTGGAGATAGTGCAGATAGACGGCAAGAACGCCATAGAGAGAGACGAGAGCATACAGATACACCCGGAAGACGCGGCGGCGCTCGGCATCGCGCAGGGGGACTGGGTGGAGGCGCTGTCGTCGCAGGGCAGAGCCGCCGGCACAGCCCAGCTGTCCGGCCCCCAGCGAGGGCTGGTGTCCATCACGACCCTGTTCGGCGATCTGGTGACCGGACTCAGCCAGAGCCATGAGCCGGACCCCATGATGAACGTCCCTACCCTGCCGCTCGTTCCCGTCAGGCTGGTCAAGCCCGCCGTCGACACAGCGGCGGACTGAACCCCGACTGGCCCCATACTGGACTGACCCCACAAACCCGAACCCTCGAAGGAGACATCGAGACTTGACCACTGTTCGCAGAAGAATCAGGCGACCCAAGCTGGCGACCACCACGATAACCAAACGCGCAGACATCAGCCACGACCTGTGGAAGGTGTGGATCGAAAAGCCGCAGGGTTATACGTTCAAGGCGGGCCAGTACTGCACCATCGGCGTAGATGGAATAGAGCGCGCCTACTCTATCGTATCCGCCCCATACGAAGACGATCTGGAGCTGTTCGTCGAGCTCGTGCCTCCGCCGGACGGCAACCTGACCCCGCTGCTGCACGAGATGAGAGAGGGGCAGACCGTCACCATCCGCCCCAGGGCGAAGGGGCTGTTCGTATTCCATCCGAGCCTCCCCAGCCAGCTGTTCGTGGCAACGGTAACGGGCGTGGTGCCATACGTGAGCATCATCCGCCAGTACCTCCACGATGGGCTGTCTGGACACCACTTCCACGTCCTGATGGGCGCGAGCTACGCGAACGAGTTCGCATACGACGCCGAGCTGGGGCGGATCGCGTCCGAGCGTCCCGACCTCGTGACGTTCGTTCCAACAGTCAGCCGCCCCGACGAAGCCCCCAACGCCGAGTGGACTGGCGAGACCGGCAGAGTCAACAACATCGTCGAAGCCTACGCCGAAAAGAGCGGACTCACCCCCGCAGATACCATAGTGTACGCCTGCGGACATCCGGGCATGATCGAGGACGTGAAGGACAGGATGATCCCGAAAGGCTACCGGGTAGAAGAAGAGCGCTTCTGGAAAGACGACTGAGAAGTACGGGGATGGATCGAGAATGGCGAGCTGCCCGCGCCTCCGCCATTCATACGGACACCGCCCGGCGGCGCGCGCCTGTTTTGGATTCGCAAAGACCATCACCCACTTTCAGACCGCTGCGCGCTCACGCTAAGATGTAATCGCTATGACCACACCGGCGCGCAGGCAGTACCTCCGCATCAAGGGCGAACACCAAGACGCCATCCTGCTTTTCAGGATGGGCGACTTCTATGAGACTTTCGACGACGACGCGCGCGTCATCTCCCGCGAGCTGGAGATCGCGCTAACCTCCAGAGAGTTCGGCGCAGGCTCCAAGATCCCGCTTGCGGGCATACCCTACCACGCGCTCGACTCGTACCTCGCGCGCCTCATCAGGAAGGGATACAAGGTCGCCATTTGCGAGCAGACTTCTGACGCCTCGAAATCCAGAGGGCTGGTCGACCGCGAAGTGGTGCGAGTCGTCACTCCCGGCACGGTGGTCGAAGACTCGCTGCTGGACGGCAAGGCGAACAACTACCTCGCCGCCGTGGCTCTGGGCGGCGATCAGGCTGGGCTGGCGTACACGGACATAACCACCAGCGAGTACGCCACGACGCAGCTGCCCGCGTCCGAGCTGGCCGTCGAGCTTGCGCGCCTTCAGCCCGCCGAGCTTCTGGTAGCCGACGAGTCGGAGCCGCTCGAAGTCGACGCCGCTACCACGATCACGCCCATAGGCGCTGACAGCTTCGATCTGGAGTGGGCTGCCGAGTCGCTCCAGCGACACTTCGGCGTGACGAGCCTGGAGGCGTTCGGATGCGACCGCCTGCCGCTGGCGACGGCGGCGGCGGGCGCGATCCTAGACTACCTCTCCACGACCCAGAAGTCGGCGACCGGCCAGCTCACGAGCCTTCGCGCCTACTCCACCAGCCGCTACATGGTGCTGGACCCGCAGACGCGGCGCAACTTGGAGCTTTTCGAAGGCGGACGCTGGGGGGACTCATCCGCGTCCCTGCTGTCGGCTCTCGATCGCACCAAGACTTCTATGGGCGGGCGCGTGATGAGGTCGTGGGTCGGCCAGCCGCTGCTCGACCTGATGGAGCTTGAGCGGCGTCAGGAGGCTGTGGCGTGGTTCCACCGCAGCGCGCTGAGGCGCGAGCGCGTGATCGCGCTGCTCGACACCGTCTCGGACATCCAGCGGCTGCTGAATAGAGTGCGCGGATTCGGCGCCACGCCGCGAGATCTGGTGTCTCTGGCTTCCAGCCTCGAGACCGCGCCGCACCTGAAGCAGATACTGACGGAAGACGAAGACGCCGCTCGGGTCGAGTGGCTTGCGCGCGGCATTCTCGACACGTCCGAGGCGGTCGCGCTCATCCGCTCCGCCATAGCGGACGACCCCCCGCTGTCGGTGGGAGATGGGCGCGTCATCAGGGCGGGGTTCTCCTCCGATATGGACGAGGTGCGAGATGCCTCGCTCAGAGCGCAGCAGTACATCGCGCGACTCGAAGCGCGCGAGCGCGAGCGCACCGGCATAAGGTCCCTGAAAGTGGGCTACAACAAGGTCTTCGGCTACTACATCGAGATCAGCAACCCGAACCTGAGGATGGCGCCGGATGACTACGTGCGCCGCCAGACGCTGGTCGGCGGAGAGCGCTTCATCACGCCGGAGATGAAGGAGTACGAATCGCGCATACTCAGCGCCCAGGACCGCATGGCAGACCTCGAATCCAGCCTGTTCCGTCAGGTGTGCGCGCAGGCGGCGGAGCATACCTCCGCCATATCCGCCACAGCGGAGGCGCTGGCGCGGATCGACGCGTTCTGCTCTCTGGGAGACGTGGCATCCCGAAACGGATACGTCCGCCCCGCGCTGAGCGAGTCGGACGCCATCGAGATAAGGCAGGGCCGCCACCCTGTGGTCGAGCGTATGCTGGGCGCGGAGGGCTTCGTTCCTAACGATACCGATATGTCCTGCGAATCCGGTCAGCTCGCCATAATCACAGGCCCCAACATGGCAGGCAAATCGACCTACATCCGTCAGGTAGCCATCTTGGTGCTGATGGCGCAGATCGGCAGCTTCGTACCCGCCGAATCCGCCTCCATCGGGCTGGTGGACCGCATATTCAGCCGTGTGGGTCTCCAGGACGACCTCGCGCTCGGTCAGTCCACGTTCATGGTGGAGATGGTGGAGACTGCCTCGATCCTGAACCACGCCACCCGAAGATCGCTCATAATACTGGACGAAATCGGGCGCGGCACCAGCACCTTCGACGGTTTGGCGATAGCGCGAGCGGTGGCGGAGTACATCCACAACCACCCGCGACTGGGCTGCAAGACGCTCTTCGCCACCCACTACCACGAGCTTACCCAGCTCGCGGACCACCTGCCGAGAGTCAGCAACTTCAACGTAGCCGTGTCCGAAGACAGGGGCGAGATCGTCTTCCTGCGGCGCATCGTCCCCGGCGGCGCGGACAGGAGCTACGGCATCCACGTGGCGCAGCTGGCTGGAATGCCCAACGGGGTGATAAACCGAGCGTGGGACGTTCTGGGCGATCTCGAGTCGAACGGCGCCAACGGCGCGGCGAAGCGAGCGCGCACCCCTGCGCCTCCCAAGCCGCATCAGCTCGCGCTGATGCCCGCGTCCTCGCCCGCGCTGGACGAGCTGAAGCGGCTGGACGTGGCATCCATGACGCCCATAGAGGCGCTCAACAAGCTGTACGAGCTTCAGGAGCGCGCCAAAGAGGGGTAACCTCTCCCCCACAGGCTTCAGCCCCCACGCCGCCCTGACTTCCTTGACGCTCCACCTTGCGCGTACTACTCTAGTGGCACGGCGATACTTTCGAGGCACGCGCGCGCAGCCATTCAGGAGCGTAAAAATGCAGACTACAGCCCTTCCCACTTCACCGGCGGATGTTCGGCAGCTTATTCGTGAAGGAAGGCTGGTGCATCCCACCGCGGGCTTCGCGCCCGGACACGTCCAGGCAAACCTTGCCATACTGCCCAGAGACATGGCATTCGACTTCCTGCTGTTCTGCCAGCGCAACCCGAAGCCCTGCCCACTTCTCGAAGTGATCGAAGCGGGCGAGGTCGAGCCTGTCGAGTACGCCCCCGGCGCGGACATACGGACGGACGTTCCGCTCTACCGAGTGTACGAACACGGCGAGATGACCGCCGAGGTCGAGGACATATCCGATTTCTGGCGCGGCGACCTCGTCTCGTTCCTTCTCGGATGCAGCTTCTCGTTCGAGACTGCCATGCTCAGGGCGGGCATCCCCCTAAAGCACATAGACCAAGACAAGAACGTCTCGATGTTCATAACCAACATCCCGGCGGCATCGGCGGGCGAGTTCTCCGGCCCCATGGTGGTATCCATGAGGGCGATCAAGCGCGAGCAGGTGGTCAGGGCGGTGCAGGTCACGTCGCGCTTCCCAGCCACGCACGGAGCGCCCATCCACGTAGGCGACCCCGAAGTCATAGGCATCGGCGACCTCGCCCGCCCCGACTTCGGAGACCCAACCGACTTCGAAGATGGAGAAGTGCCGGTGTTCTGGGCGTGCGGCGTCACCCCGCAGGCGGCGGCAATGACCACCAAGCCGCCGCTGATGATCACCCACGCGCCGGGACACATGTTCGTGACAGACGTCAAAGACGAAGACCTGGCGGTGCTGTAGCGCTTGACATCGTTTCCAGCAATTTCAGTTCCACATAGATACGCGGGATAGATCGCGCGGGCAGGCGAACGCCCCGCTCCAAGCCGCTGTACCCCGCGCCTCTGTGTGGGTTAGGAGTACACGGCAATGACCATCGAAGACATCATCCTTGACAGAGACAGGCGCGGCATCTCGAAGCTGCGTCCGCATCTCCCCGCAGACTACGCCGCCGAAGCCGCCCGGCTCGCGCTGGACAACCCCGGAACCGCCGTCATCGTCACCGGATTCTACATTCTGGACGCCGGCCACGCCGAGACGGACGGCCCGCCCGGCGCCGTCGTCATAGGAAGCGCGCTCGCCCAGCTCGGATACGAGGTCGTCCACCTCACCGACCGCTACGCCGCCGAGATCATGGACAAGACGGGCGGAGACTACTCCCGCGTAGTGGAATTCCCCATAGCGGACGAGGCCGAGAGCCGGGAGTTCGCCTCGCGCCTTCTGGCGGATCTGCGCCCGTCCGTGCTTATCGCCATAGAGCGCTGCGGCTTCACGGACGAGAGCAAGTACCGCAACATGCGCGGACGCGACATCACCGAATACAACGCCAAGATAGACTACGTATTCGACTCGGAGATCCCGTCCATCGGCATCGGCGACGGCGGCAACGAGATCGGCATGGGCAACCTTGCCGACGAGGTTGCGCAGGTCGAGTCACTCGTCAGGATCCCTTGCGTCACTCGCGTAGACAAGCTCATGCTCGCCAGCGTCTCCAACTGGGGCGGCTACGGACTCGCCGCCGCGCTTTCGGAGCTGTCCGGACGCAGCCTGTTGCCGTCCGTCGAAGAGGAGCAGGCGCTTCTGAGGCAGACCGTCGATCTGGGCGCAGTGGACGGCATGAGCGCGATCCAAGAGTACAAGGTAGACGGCTTCACACTGGAGGAGAACAGCCAGACCGTCCAGGCGCTGCACGACTATCTGGCATTGAAGGGCATAGCCTAGCACAGTCTCGACAAGGAGGAACACGACATGACTTTCCATTACTCAGATCCATCCACGAACGAGGCTCTGCATAGGGCGGTGCGCGAGGAGAGCATAGAAGCGGTTCGGGCGCTTATCGAGGCGGGCGCAGACGTGAACGCGCGAGACGAAAACGGTGCTACCCCGCTGCACGTAGCGTCAGGCTTCGCGCACGTCGGGATCATGCTCGCCCTCGTCGAGGCGGGCGCGGACGTGGGAGCGAGAGACAACCTCGGTAGCACCCCGCTGCATTTGGCCGCCTATGAGAACAGAGCGGAAGCGATTGTGGCGCTGATCGACTTGGGCGCCGACGTAAACGCGCGAAACGACCAGGGTGTTACCCCGCTGCACGGGGCGGCGAGTAGCGAGGTGGGCGCAGAAGCGGTTCGGGTGCTAATCGAACACGGCGCAGACGTGAACGTGAAAGACGAAACCGGCTTCACCCCGCTGCATTTGGCCGCCTATGAGAACAGAGCGGAAGCGATTGTGGCGCTGATCGGCTTGGGTGCCGACGTGAACGCGCGGAATGATCAGGACTTTACACCTCTGCACATGGCGGCGAGCAGCGAGGTGGGCGCAGAAGCGGTTCGGGTGCTAATCGAACACGGCGCAGATGTGAACGTGAAAGGCGAAACCGGCTTCACCCCGCTGCATTTGGCCGCCTATGAGAACAGAGCGGAAGCGATTGTGGCGCTGATCGGCTTGGGTGCCGACGTGAACGCGCGAAACGATCAGGGTATTACCCCGCTGCACGTGGCGTCACGTGCCGGGCACACTGGTGTCGCGCTGGCCCTCGTCGAGGCGGGCGCAGACGTGGAAGCGCGAGACAACTTCGGCGATACCCCGCTCTCTTTGGCCGCCCTCGAGAACAGAGAGGAAGCGATTGTGGCGTTGATCGGCTTGGGCGCCGACGTGGGAGCGCGAAACGATCGTGGCGTTACACCTCTGCACAGGGCGGCGCTCAGGGGGGGCGCAGAAGCGGTTCGGATGTTAATTGAACACGGCGCCGGCGTGAACGCGAAAGACGAAATCGGCGACACTCCGCTGCATGTGGCGTCACGCGCCGGACACGTTGGGATCATGCTCGCCCTCGTCGATGTGGACGCCGCCGTGGAAGCGCGAAACAACCTCGGCTTCACCCCGTTGCATTTGGCTGCCTATGAGAACAGAGCGGAAGCGATTGTGGCGCTGATCGGCTTGGGCGCCGACGTAAACGCGCGAAACGACCAGGGTGTTACCCCGCTGCACGTGGCGTCACGCGGCGGGCACGTTGGTGTCGCGCTGTCCCTCGTTGATGCGGGCGCGGACGTGGGAGCGAGAGACAACCTCGGTGACACCCCGCTCGCATTGGCCGCCTATGAGAACAGAGCGGAAGCGATTGTGGCGCTGATCGGCTTGGGTGCCGACGTGAACACGCGGAATGATCAGGACTTTACACCTCTGCACATCGCGGCGAGCAGCGAGGTGGGCGTAGAAGCGGTTCGGGTGCTAATCGAACACGGCGCAGACGTGAACGTGAAAGACGAAACCGGCTTCACCCCGCTGCATTTGGCCGCCGCTCGGAACAGAACGGAAGCGATTGTGGCGCTGATCGGCTTGGGTGCAGACGTGGGAGCGCGAAACGACCAGGGTGTTACCCCGCTGCACAGGGCGGCGAGCAGCGAGGTGGGCGTAGAAGCGGTTCGGGTGCTAATCGAACACGGCGCAGACGTGAACGTGCGAGGCGAAAACGGCTCTGCACCACTGCATTTGGCCGCCTATGAGAACAGAGCGGAAGCGGTTGTGGCGCTGATCGGCTCCGGCGCGGACATGGGAGCGCGAGACAACCTCGGCGACACCCCGCTCGCTTTGGCCGCCCTTCTGAACAGGACGGAAGCGGTTGTGGCGCTGATCGGCTTGGGCGCCGACGTGGGAGCGCGAAACAACTTCGGCGCCACACCGCTACACAAGGCGTCAGGCGGCGGGCACGTTGGTGTCGCGCTAGCCCTCGTCGATGCGGGCGCAGACGTGGAAGTGCGAGACAACTTCGGCAACACACCGCTGCATGCGGCCGCCCTTCTGAACAGGACGGAAGCGATTGGGGCGCTGATCGGCTTGGGCGCCGACGTGAACGTGAAAGACGAGAACGGCGGCACACCGCTACATGGGGCGGCCAATGAGATCACAATGGAAACGATGCGGGCGCTGATCGGCTTAGGCGCAGACGTAAACATGCAAAATAGTCAGGGCGACATACCGATACCGCCAGCTTGGGTAGCCGCTCTGAACAGCCCCGAATTTCGGGATCTTATCGAACGCGGCGTGCATATAGGCGCGGGCGAAAACGGACTCGAATCGGTTCTGGCGCTTATCGAACATGGCGCGGACGTGAACGCGCGAAACGAAAACGGCTTCACACCGCTGCATGTGGCGTCAGATGGCGGGGTTGCGCTCGCTCTCGTCGAAGCGGGCGCGGACGTGGGAGCGCGAGACAACGACGGCGACACCCCGCTGCATTTGGCCGCCGTTCTGAACAGGCCGGAAACGATTGGGGCGCTGATCGGCTTGGGCGCGGACGTGGGAGCGCGAGACGATCGGGGCTCTACACCACTGCACATGGCGGCGAGCAGCGAGGGGGGCGAAGAATCGGTTCATGCGCTGATCGTCTTAGGCGCGGATGTGAACGCGCGAGACGAAGACGGCTTCACCCCGCTGCATGCGGCAGCAGACGGCAAGGTCGTGCTCGCTCTCGTCGATGCGGGCGCGGACGTAGGAGCGCGCGCCAACGACGGCTTCACTCCGCTGCATTTGGCCGCCGCTATGAACAGGCCGGAAACGATTGGGACGCTGATCGGCTTGGGCGCGGACGTGGGAGCGCGAGACAACGAAGGCCGAACACCTCTGCACATGGCGGCGCATGGGGGGGGCGAAGAAGCGGTTCGGGAGCTTATCGAACATGGCGCGGACGTGAACGCGCGAAACGAAGACGGCTTCACCCCGCTGCATGTGGCAGCAGACGGCGGGGTTGCGCTCGCCCTCGTCGATGCGGGCGCCGACGTGGGAGCGCGAGACAACGAAGGCTTCACCCCGCTCGCTTTGGCCGCATATGAGAACAGAACGGAAGCGATTGGGGCGCTGATCGGCTTGGGCGCGGACGTGGGAGCGCGAGATGACGAAGGCCGAACACCTCTGCACATGGCGGCGCATGAGGGGGGCGAAGAAGCGGTTCGGGAGCTTATCGAACATGGCGCGGACGTGAACGCGCGAAACGAAAACGGCATCACTCCGCTGCACGTGGCGTCAGATGGCGGGATTGCGCTCGCTCTCGTCGAGGCGGGCGCGGACATGGGAGCGCGCGCCAACGACGGCTTCACTCCGCTGCATTTGGCCGCCGCTATGAACAGGCCGGAAACGATTGGGACGCTGATCGGCTTGGGCGCGGACGTGGGAGCGCGCGCCAACGAAGGCTCCACCCCGCTGCATTTTGCCTCCGCTCTGAACAGGCCGAAAGCGATTGTGGCGCTGATCGGCTCCGGCGCTGACGTAAACGCGCAAAACGGTCAGGGCGCTACGCCTCTGCACGCGGCGGCGAGCGAGGGGGGCGAAGAAGCCGTTCGTGCGCTGATCGAGGCGGGCGTGGACGTGAACGTGCGAGACGAAGACGGGTCCACTTCGCTGCATGTGGCGTCAGGTGTCGCGCACGTCGAGATCGTGCTCGCCCTCGTCGAGGCGGGCGTGGACGTGAACGTGCGAGACAACCTCGGCGATACACCGCTTGCTTTGGCCTCCGCTCTGAACAGAACGGAATCGATTCGTGCGCTGATCGTCTTAGGCGCAGACGTAAACGCGCAAAACAGTCAGGGCTCTACGCCGCTGCACAGAGCGGCGAGTGAGGGGGGCGTAGAAGCTATTCGTGCGTTGATCGAGGCGGGCGCGGACATGAATGTAAAAGACGAAAACGGCGCCACACCGCTGCATGTGGCGTCAGACGGCCCCAACGTCGGCGCCCTCGTCGAGGCGGGCGCCGACGTGTGAGCGCGAGACAACCTTGGCAACACACCGCTGCTTTGGCCGCCGTTATGAACAGGCCGGAAGCGATTCGTGCGCTGATCGCCTCCGGCGCGGATGTAAACGCCAAGCACAATCGTGGCGGCACACCGCTGGACATGGCGAAGTCCGAACGCCGCGCAGACGCCGCGCAGACGCTCGTCGATGCCGGCGGCTCAGGGCGCGGGTGGCTGACGAGATGGCTGACGAGATTCTGAAATCGCTCCGCCATTCCGGAGACGCGCTGACGACCGGGATGAAGAAGCTGCAATCGGCGCGCCCTGCCGACTGCATTCGCACGGCATCGACGAGGAACGCGATTTGACTTCCCATTTCGGCTCCGATCCATCCACGAACAGGACGCGCGAAAGCCCTCTGCACGTGGCGGCGCGCGATGGGGACGCAGAAGCGGTTCGGACGCTTATCGCTGCGGGCGCGGACGTGAACGCGCGAGACGAAAACGGCGTCACTCCGCTTCACGTGGCATCAGGCGGCGGGTACGTCGGGATCGCGCTCGCCCTCGTCGAGGCGGGCGCAGACGCGGGAGCGCGAGACAAGCTCGGCGACACGCCGCTCGCTTGGGCCGCCGCTCTCGACAGAACGGAAGCGGTTCGGGCGCTTATCGGCTTGGGCGCGGACGTAAACGCGCGAAACGGTCAGGGCGATACACCTCTGATCACGGCGGCGCGCGAGAGGAGCGCAGAAGCGGCTCGGACGCTTATCGAACATGGCGCGGAAGTAGACGCATCGGCTGGACGCAATGGCGCAACTGCCATGCACGCCGCGGCTGGCAATGGCGACGTAGAAACCATTCACGCCCTCGCCAGCGCCGGAGCGGATATCCACAGCGGAGCGGGCGTCGACATCCAGGGCCATCTGAGCTACACGCCCATGCACATCGCCGCCAGCGAGGGCAAAACCCGGGCGGTGAGCGCGCTCTTCGAACTGGGAGCGGACGTCCACGCCAGAACCGAAAACGGTCTCACCCCCATATTTCTCGCGGCTGCCAGCGGCAAGACCGAAGTCATGCGGGCGCTCGTGAAAATGGGAGCGGACGTAGACGCGAGGAACGAACACCGCCTGACGCCCATTCACGCGGCAGCGGCGAATGGGCAGGCGAAGGCGGCGCGCGCGCTTGCCGAGCTCGGAGCGCGGATCGACGCAGCCGGCAATGGGCGTGTTGCGGCTTTGCATCTGGCGGCAGGCGAAGGGCAGGTGGACGTTGCTCTGGCGCTCATCGCGGCGGGCGCGGACGTCGACGCGAGAGACGAAGATATGTACACCCCTTTGCACTTCGCGGCGCGTGAAGGTCAGGTGGACGTGGCGCGCGCGCTCATCGCGGCGGGCGCGGACGTGAACGCGAAGGACGACTCCGTCGTGACGCCTCTGCACTTAGCCGCGTTCCACGGAGGCGCGGAAACGGCGCTGGCGCTCATCGCGGCGGGCGCGGACGTCGACGCGAGAGACGAAGATATGTGTACCCCTTTGCACTTCGCGGCCACGGGCGGCAGTGTCCAAACCATACAGGCGCTGCTCGCCTCCGGCGCGGATGTCAACGCCAAGTACGATCGTGGCGGCACGCCGCTGGACGTGGCGAAGGCCGCACGCCACGCCGCCGCCGCGCAGACGCTCGTCGATGCCGGCGGCTCGGGGCGCGGGTGGCTTCCGAGCTGGTTTCCAAGATTCTGAAATCGCTCCGCCATTCCGGAGACGCGCTGACGACCGGGATGAAGAAGCTGCAATCGGCGCGCCCTGCCTACTACATTCCCAAGACCGTTCTTTGATAAAATTCCCGCGTGAGAAACACGACTCAGGAATCCCCCTTCGACTTGGCTTCCAAGTACAAGACCCTCTTCTACGGATGGAAGCTGGTCGGGCTGTCGGTTTTCATGCTCGCCCTCATGTCTGTGGCTGTGTTTCAGGGCCTCGGAACCTTCCTCGTGGCGCTGGAGCGCAAATTCGGCTGGTCTCGCACCTCGCTGTCGCTCGCCTTCTCGCTGGCGCGCGGCGAAAGCGCTGTGCTTGGACCCATCGAAGGCTGGCTCATAGATCGTCTGGGCAACCGTCGCATGATACTGATCGGCTACATCATCATGGCGTGCGGCTTCCTCATGTTCTCGCGCGTCAACAGCCTGTGGCAGTTCTACCTAGCCTTCATGGTCGTCACGCTGGGGTCGGGAATCGGCGGCTGGCTTGCGATGATCAGCATGGTGAACAACTGGTTCGTGCGCAAGCGCTCCCTCGCCATAGCCACCGCCATGTCCGGCATCCACTTCGGCAGCTTCATGCTGTGGCCCCTCGCCTTCGGCGTGGACAACCACGGCTTCCGCTGGACCACGCTCGGAATCGGCGTGTTCCTGCTGGCGATCATCGGCCCTGTGTGGAAGGCGATCAGAAACCGCCCCGAAGACATAGGTCTGCGCCCAGATGGAGACCCGCCCGAAAGGATGGGAAGTCGAGCGTCGGACGGCTCCCCCGACGCCGATGGCGAGCCGGAGTTCACCGCGCGCCAGGCTCTCAGAACGAGGGCGTTCTGGGCGCTGACCGTCGTCCACCTGTCTTCCAGCATCTCCATCGTCACACTGTCGATACACCTCGCGCCCAAGCTCACGGACATGGGACTCTCCCTGACCGCCGCGGCGCTGATACCGAACGTGTACACCGCCGTCGCCCTTCCCGCGCAGTTCATCGCCGGATTCGTGGCGGACAGATATCCCAAGCAGATCGTCATTCTCGTCTTCCTCATGTTCCAAGCCACCGGCATCCTGATACTCGCCGCAGCCGAGCGGCCTCTGATGGACTTTCTGTTCGGCGCTCTGTCCGCAACGCCGCTCGACAGATGGGCGGACACCCTGTCCCTGATGCTGCCGATCGTGCTGTTCGCTCTGACCTACGGCATCGGCTTCGGCGGGCGCATCCCGCTACTCACCGCCATCAGGGGCGAGTACTTCGGTCGCAAGGCGTTCGCCACCATCATGGGCCTTTCACAGTTTCCCAACAACATCGCCATGATCTTCGCGCCGCTGTTCGCCGGCATCATGTACGACCGCTATCAGTCGTACTTCATACCGTTCACCGTCTTCGCCGCCCTCGCCTACATGGGCGCTGTCCTGATGCTGACGGTCAAGAAGCCAGAGATGAGCAAGAGCGCATGAAGGCGCTGGGCAGGCATCTGGTCGATCCGTTCGACACATTCTGGGAGGCGTTCCACGATTCGCTTTCCGTCAGCGCCGAGGACGTGGAGCGCGGCTCGAGCGCGGTGTTCGGAGATCAGGGGATCGACGCCACCGCTCCGTATCCGCCGCGCTGGACGTCGCTTCCGGACGACGATCTCGCCTACCACGTCGCCCACGAGCTTACTCATCTCGTCATGGAGGAGCGCGGCTATCCCAAGACCATGCGCGGCATCGGCTACCCGCCCGACTCGGCCGAGGCGCGCGTGGGCGAGGATTTGGAGGAGATGGTCCTTCACCCCTCTCTGCACTCGCTTATCGCGCCGTTCGGCTTCAGGCGCGATTTCATCCTGCGCGGCATGGCGGACGGCGCGCTGGCAGGGCTGCGCTCTGCGCCCGCGCCTGAGTACGGCTCCCCTTGGCATTTCACTTGGGCGATACGCTACTGCCTTCTGAGCATGGAGCTGCCGCTGGCGCTGTGGACACCCATCGAGACCGTCTACGCGGACAGGGCGGAGCGGATCGCCGAGCTGGGGCGTGAGCTGGTGGAGATCATGGCGGGCATCGGCTGGGGCGGCCGCGAGCAGGCGCTCGAAGCGATGATACAGACGCGCGACGCGCTCGGCCTCGACGTTCAGGGCAAAGTCTTGGTCCTGGATACCGTCACCGGCGGGGTGCGCTGAGGTGGACGCTTCGGACAGATATGGCCATCGTTCGGGATATTTCTAGGAAATGGCATAGAAATATCCTTTTCCTGCTATCACATGCCGTGATAGCATCAAAGGATACAGAGTCGAGGAGCCGACTGTGACGACTCGAATCACTGGAGGGTCTCACCGAGGACGAGTTCTCAAGGCTCCGCCCGCGCCGGGCCTTAGACCGAGTTCGGAGAGAGTCCGCGCGGCGCTGTTTTCCATCATTGGAGCGGACGCGGTTAGGGGCAGACGGCTGGCAGATCTCTACGCGGGAACGGGCGCGCTGGGCATCGACGCGCTGAGTCGAGGCGCGGCGTGGGTCGATTTCGTGGAGAAGAGCGGCAGGCTGTGCGCCGCCTTGAGAGCGCGGCTGAAGTCTTGGTCGCTCGATACGCGGGCCAGAGTGCATAGAGGACGGGTGCTGAAGTTGATCGAAGCTCTTCCGGGCGGCTACGACTTGGTGCTGGCTGATCCGCCTTACGCCTCGGACGAGCTGACGGGTCTGGTGGACAGATTGCAGTCCGCGAGGCTGCTGAACGAAGGCGGCATAGTCGCCTTGGAACACAGCTCGGACGGCAAGACAGAGCTGGCGGCAGGCAGGTTGCGATTGGAGACGACCAAGACATACGGCGACACGTCCATAACCGTGCTGCGCGCTGGAGCGGCAGATGACTAGAGCGATCTATCCGGGCAGCTTCGATCCGGCGCACAACGGACACATAGACATCGCGCGGCGCGCGGCGCGTGTGTTCGATGAGCTGGTGATAGCGATTTACAAGTCGCCGCCCACCAAATCCCTGATGTTCTCCACGGAGGAGCGAGTGGATATGTTCGCGGAGTCGGTGAAGGACGTTCCGAACATAAGCGTAGTGCCGTTCACCGGCCTTGCCCCAAAGGTCGCCAGAGACAACGGCGCGAGCTTCATAGTTCGCGGGCTGAGGGCCGGATTCGACTTCGAGCTGGAGTTCGAGATGGCGCTGATGTGGCGGCACATCGCGCCGGACATAGATGTAGTTTGCATAATGAGCTCGCTGGAGTATCAGTTCGTATACTCCAGCAGAATCAAAGAGGTGGCGGCGCTGGGGGCGGACATATCCGAGCTCGTGCCTCCTCACGTCGAGAAGGCGCTGAAGAACAGATTTAACGGTCGGTGAATGGCGAAGAGCGTCACGGAAGCGCGCTGGAGTCTGCCCAGACTGCGCTCGGACAAGCTCATCGCCAGAGTCTTCCGACCGCCACATACAGCCAAGGAGAACCATCATGGACTTTGAACAGGCACTTCAGGAGCTGCAGCAGCTCTATTCCTCGAGCAGCCGGGTGCCCGGCTTTCGACGGAAGGTGATGGTGGACTCCGACCAGTTCACCAGCGTCATCAGAAACCTTCGCACAGTAATGCCTGCCGACGTTCAGGAGGCTCGGGAGATACTTCGGCAGAAGGACAGCATCCTCAACCAAGCGTACCTCGAAGCGCAGAGGGTGAAGTCGAACGTGGAGGAAGAGGTTTCCGCCCAGATCCAAGCGGCCCAGGCCGAACACAGGTCCAAAGTGGAAGAGTCCGAGGTACTCAAGGCGGCTGAAAGCAGGTCGCAGGAGATACACCAAGAGGCTATGGCGCAGAGCGAACAGATCATCCAGGACGCCCAGCGCCGCGCTTACAGGATAGTGTCCGAGTCCGAGGACATCGCCGCCTCCCGCAGGGAGGGCGCCGATCAGTACGCCGGCGAGGTGCTGTTCAGCTTGGAGGAGCAGCTTTCGGAGGTGCTGGGCCAGATCCGCAGAGGCATCGACACGCTCAGGCCCGAGACCTCAGCCGCCATCCCGCGCGAGCGCGATGACATGCACATCCCAGCCTAGCGACGGGGGCGGTTCACGCGAGCCGCCCCTCTCGCTCACCCCGCATCCCCCAACTGTCACAGGGGTTTGACTGCCCTTATGTTCATGCTGTGGATGTTGGCTTGCCAGCCGTCTTCTCTCCAAGGGGATTGGGAAAGGATCTCTACGTCCGTGAAGCCGGCCGACCTCATGCGCCCCAGATAGACGTCCTCCATCTCGGTTCCTGCCAGGCAGGCGACCCAGTTGGCGGTATCCGCCCTCTCCTCTTCGGGTATCTCGTCCACCATCACGAGGTCGGAGATCATCAGGCGGCCGCCGGGCTTGAGAATCCTGCGCGCTTCTGCGAACACCGCGTCCTTGTCTGGCGCAAGGTTGATGACGCAGTTGGATATGATCGCGTCTGCCGTATCATCCTCCAGCGGCGTGCGCTCCATCTCGGCGAGGTGGAAGCGGACGTTCGACAGCCCCAGCTTGCGAGCGTTCGCCGTTGCGAGGTCGATCATGTCCTCGGTCATGTCTATTCCGATGACGCTGCCCGTCTCGCCCACGGCCTTGGCCGCTATGAAGCAGTCTATCCCGCCGCCGCTGCCGAAATCCACGACCGTTTCGCCCGGCTGAAGGCTGCCGATAGCGTGCGGGTTGCCGCATCCGGCGGACGCCGCGAGCGCCTCGGCAGGGAGATCGTCCAGCTCGGTCGAGGTGTACAGCGGCAGAATGGAATCTACGCTGCCCCCTTCTCCGCAGCAGTCGGTCTCGCAGCAGCCCGGCTCCTCCGCCGCCCGCTTCGCCAGATCGCCGTACCTCTCGCGCACGACTTCCCTGATCTGTACATCGTCTAGCTGAATGGTCATTGCGAACTCCTTGCGTGGCTGATGGCTGTATTTAGTGTATCAGGTACTCTGGGAGAGTTGCGATGCGCGAGAGCCGCCCGCGCTCTCACGGGCGGGCGGCTTGCCTATGCTCTATCTTTTCCCGCTCCCATCGGCGGCAGTCCAAGCTCCTGCCGCGCCTCGTCCACTGTCATCACGCCCGACGAGACGTAGATTCGCACCCGCCTAGCCTTCTCTGACTCGGACTCGCGCAGCGCCTCCACCTGAGACGTGTCGAACTCCGCTTCGAGCGAATGATCTCCGAACATCGGAAGCAGGCGCTCGTTGAGCGTCTCCTCGAACAGGCGCAGCTCCGGCACTACGCAGGTCTCCCAGAACATGCGCCGCGCCGTTTCGATGTTGGAGTAGGTCGCCCGTTCGAGGTCGTGCAGCAGCGGCTTGGGAACATTGAACGCGCGCGCCACGTCCTCCACCGTCCAGCGCAGCGCGCTGAGGTACTCCATCTCCTTGGGGCTGAACCCGGTCTGCACCGGCCTCACCCCGCCGTTGAGGATCATCGGACGCCTGCGGTTGCTCGGCCCGCGCAGACGCTCATCCCACTTGGCGTAGAACTCCGCCGCCTCGTAGTCCGTTGGCGTCTCTGTGGTCTCCAGAAATACGCCCGGCGTGCTGTCGTTGATCAGACCTATGCGGTTGCCCAGCAGCGCGTCGCGCCCCATGTCCACCGACAGCCGAGCGGGGGCGATGGGTGAAAGCCCTGCGTACTCGTCCAGCGGGTTGAAGTAGCGCAGCCGCACCACCTCATCCGCAGCGAAAGACACAGACTCGCCGGAAAGCCCAGTATAGACGTAGCCCGCTATGTACTCTTGCGGATGCGGCACCAGGCGCACTCGATCCGGGCGCAGCGGCCACAGCTCGCACGGAGCGCCGGAGTCGTCCCGCTCCACAGCCCAGTAGGAGACGCCCCACAGGTTCAGGTACGTCTCCGTGGCGCGCCACAGATCGCCCCCTGTCCAGTGTGGATTCACCCTGTCCAGAAGCAGCTGCGCCGGGTGGTTCGGCGGCACGGGCGCGCGTCCGTCTGCGCGCGAGTACACCCTCAGCCTTGCTCTGGAGACGGCATCGGCGCGCAGCCGAATGGCGGCGTAGACCGGCACGGACGTTGCGAAGTAGCTCGCATAGTCGGCCGGAGTCCATCCGTCCGTCCAGCGCAGCGAGTCGCCGCTCTCTAGGCGCATCCCGCGCATGGCAGAGTCCATCCTCGAAGCCGGACTCGCGCGCTCGGCGCGAGGAAACGGCCATGCGATCTTGAACAGGTCTCTCCAGTTGGCCATGATTCCTTCCCTAGCTGCCGCTCGTCATTGGCAGCCGCCCGCCTTGCGCCAGTGGGCGGACTGTCTCCTGCCCACTGGCAGCCGCTATCCACCTCTCGACATCCGACAGAGGCACGACCGCCACGTGGCGCTGTCCGTGGCGACGGTCTCTGATGACCAGCTTGCCCGCGCGCACCTCCGCCATCTTCTCCCTGCCGCAGTCGTCGCAATAGATGGCGGCGTTCGTCTTATCGCTCGTCACTTTACCCTCCTCGTTTTCGCGTCAGATCCACAGCTTCAGCCCGGATCGGTTGATGAGCAGCTCGGTTATCGCCCATACGAGAGCGTCCGTCCTGTCCGGAGACGCGCCCGACTCCGGCTCCCACGCGCACATCTGATCTTCGAGCTGCGGGAACGTCCCCACGTGGTGGACGCGGCCTCGCTCGTACAGCGCGGCTACCGGCTCTGCCCTTGCGTACTTGCCCCGACTCGCGCTGACCTGCTTGAAGGGAACGCGCGAGTCGCCCGACGCTATATCGAGCGTGTGCCGAACGAGGTCGCCGCCGTTGTTCACCTCGGCGACTATTCGATCTGCTCTGTGCTGGTGGAACAGCGAGATAGCGCGCCGCGCCCAGCCGTCGGGCGACATGCGCCCCGATCCGTCCGCCAGCACGTATGCGTGGCCTCTGCTGTCGCAGCCTGCGACCACTATGCCCGTCTCTGCGCTGCGCGGCCCGGACGTGACCGCCGGGTCTATGGAGACCAGCGCTCTGACTAGGTCGGGAGCGTGCGCCGTCCGCGCGTCTTCGATCCAGTCTCTGCGCCACAGCGCGCCCTCCGCCTCGTCCAGAATCTCGGCGAATATCTCCTGCCTTCCGGTGCGCGAGCCTTCGTAGCGTCGCTCGATCTGCCGCAGGAAGCCCTCCGCCAGAAACGCGCGGTTGTCGTATGTGGAGCCGCGGGTCACGCGCGCGTCCTCGCGCTCCAGAAGCTCCCTGAGCAGCTCGATGGGCTTCGGCGTAGTCGTAACCACGCACTGCGGCTCGCTTCCCAGCCGCAGACCGAACGCGAGGTTGTCCCACGTCTGGCGCGGATACTCCCAAGACGCCAGCTCGTCGCACCACGCCGAATCGAACTGCGGCCCGCGAAGCTGGTCAGGCTCGTGGCTGGAGAAGGCGAGCGCGAACGCGCCGTTGGGCCAAGTCAGCCTGCGCTTGCTCGTCTCGTACTTTGGGCGGTTCCAGTGCGGGCATACGCTCAGCAGACCCGAATCCCCCTCTATCATCACGTCTCGGACGTCTGCTGGCGTGCGCGCCACCAGCGCGATTCTGCGAGCGCGCCCCGACTCCACCCGAGCGCGCACCCACTCCGCCCCTGTGCGCGTCTTGCCGAACCCGCGCCCCGCCATCAGCAGCCACACAGCCCAGCTTCCGCGCGGAGGCAGCTGATTGTCCCGCGCCCACAGCGGCCACTGGTACAGCGCGCGCTCGGCGACTCGCCCCTTCGCGCCCATGAGCGCTGCCAAGATCCTGCGTCGAGCCGAGAACGGAAGCAGCGCCAGCGCCTCGCCGCCGTCCTCCGAACCCTCGCGGCTGTCGTTCGCGTTCAGTACGCCTGTGGAAGTCACGGCTCGCCCCTCTCCGTCTCTGCCGACAGCGCGGCTATTATCATCTGCCTGAGCGTGTCTGCGGCATCCTCCGCGCCCTCCGACGCATCCTCCGCCGCCACTGGCGACGCGGCGGACGGGCGGCCCCAAGCGCGATCCATAAGCTCCTTCGCCGCCGACAGCGAGTCGGACACCCTGCACCCTTCCGCCCTGCCGTACATGAAATCCACCATCCGCTCCACGATGTCCTTGCCGCCATCGGTCTGGCTGAGTATGAGGCCTGCCAGAGTCTGCGCCCTGCCATCGCCGCCGCTCGAATGGAATCCGCGTGAATCCGCCACTGACTGCCCTTTCAGAATAAGAACATATGTTTGTATGACGATAGACTAACACAGCCTGCCGAGCGCTGTAAAGTGGAATCTTCGGATGAACCGGAGGCGGCGCGCCCGGCTCGTTCTCGCTGAATCGCGCGATGGGCGTCTGCCTGTCCGCCCGCTCGTATGCGAGAAGATTGCGCCCGTGAAATCCTATCGTGTTAGACTGTTCACCAGTCCCATATAGGAGGCGGCGGCATGGACGAGGTACGACTGGCGATAGTCGGGTGCGGCACCATATCCCAGCTGAACGCGCCCGGCTATCTGGCGCATGAGCGCTGCGAGGTGGTCGCGCTGTGCGACCCGGTGGCTGAGCGCGCGCGGGCGCGGGCGCGCGAGTGGGGCATAGACCCGCGCGTACACGTCAGCTATGACGATGTCTTGAACGACCCGAACGTGGACGCCGTGGAGCTGCTGACGCCGACGTTCCTGCATCCTCAGCAGATAGTGGACGGGCTGGCGGCAGGAAAGCACGTCTCCTGCCAGAAGCCCGCCGCCGGCACGGTGGAGGAGATGAGCGCGATAGCGAACGCCGTTCGCAGCGCGGACACCTTCTACCGCACCACCGAGAATTTTCTGTACTACCCGCCCATCGTCAAGGCGCGGGAGCTGATAGACGATGGCGCGCTCGGCGAGATATCCATGGTTCGCATCCGAACCCTGCGCGCCGGCTTCGGCAAGGCTGCCATTCCGGTTGCCGAAGGCGCATACGTATGGAGACAGGATCCATCGCGCAACGCGGGCGGGCTGATGTACGACGACGGCTGGCACAAAGCCGCCACCGCCATATGGTGGGGCGGAAACGTCGAGAAGGTCAGCGCGCTCATCACCAAGACGGACAACTTCATCGTAGAGACCCCGAGCGTCGCCACCATGAAGTACGCAGGCCGCGACAGCCTCGCCGTAATCGAGTACGCCAGCGCCGCCGCCATGACGCTGAGATCGCGCTACTACCCCGCTGACGAGTTCATGGAGATCATCGGCGACAGCGGCGTTCTATGGGTCACGCGCTGCACCGGCGAGATGCTGGACATGCCCCCCGTGATTCTGCATCGAGGGAGCGAATCCGTCTCGTATCAGCTTCCTATGGACTGGATGGAAGGCTTCGACGGCGCGGCAAATGACTTCGTGGACGGCATAATCGAAGGTCGCCAGCCCATGATGGACGCCGAATTCTCCGAACACGTGCTGAGAACGCTGCTCGCCATGTACGAATCTTCCGACACTGGCGCATGGGTGGAGCCGGACGGTCTGAGCTGATATGTCCCACATTCATCTGGTCTGTACGGAGTGTCAGGCAGCCCACAATGCGGATATGCTCACTTTGGGCTGCCGCGAATGCGGCTCGCCGCTGGACGTAGCCTACGACTCTCCGGAGTCTCACGCGATGACGGTGAGCGGGCTGCCGATGCCCGCGCCCATCCACGCGGACGCGCTGGGCGTAACCATGCGCGAGGGAAACACGCCCATAGTTCCGCTCCCCGCCGTCTCCGAAGCCGTGGGCGTCGGCAGCGTCTGGGGCAAGCTGGAGATGGTCAGCCCCACAGGCTCGTTCAAGGATCGGGGCGTCGCCATGATGCTGTCCGTGGCGATGGAGCGCGGCGTCTCGGAGATAGTAGAGGACTCATCCGGCAACGCGGGCGCGTCCGTCGCCGCCTACGCCGCGAGAGCGGGCATCCGCGCCCACGTCTTCGCGCCCGATACCGCTCCCCGCGCGAAGATGGGTCAGATTCGCGTCTACGGCGCCAGCGCCCACGCCGTGCCGGGCGCGCGCGAGCAGAGCGCGCGCGCGGCGGAAGCGTATCGGCGCGCTCGCGGGCTGGTGTACGCATCCCACAACCTCAGCCCGTACTTCATCGAGGGAACCAAGACCTTCGCATACGAAATCCATACGCAGATGCCCTGCCCCGCGGATCACACAGTCATTCCCGTTGGGAACGGCAGCCTGCTGATCGGCGCGTGGAAGGGATACTGCGAGCTGGTGGCTGGCGGCGCGGCGCAGAGCGTCCCCCGCCTGCACGCCATTCAGTCCGAGGCGGCGCGCCCCATCGTGGCGGAGTTCGAGGGCGTGGAGTGGCGAGCGGACGGCTCTACCACCATAGCGGGCGGCATATCCGTAGGCGCGCCGCCGAGAAAGGCGCAGGTCGCGCGCGCCGTCAGGCAGTCGGGCGGCCGCGCGCTGGCAGTCTCGGACGAGCGAATACTGTGGTGGCAAAACCTGCTGGCTGCGTCCGAGGGCATCTTCGCAGAGCCTACGTCCGCCGCCGCGTTCGCAGGCTTGGAGCTTCTGGCGAAACGCGGCCACGTCCGAGCGAGCGATACCGTACTCGTGCCAGTGACCGGCTCCGGCCTGAAAGACGCTCAGTTCTAAGAGGAGATCCACGTGGCAGTTTCGTCCAAGATCCGCGAGATGATGGCGCAAGGCTCCTGGATACGCAGGATGTTCGAAGAGGGAATCGCGCTGAAGCAGAAGTTCGGCGAGGACGCCGTGTTCGATCTGTCGCTCGGCAACCCGATCTTGGATCCGCCCGCCGAGTTCTTCGACGAGCTGAGCCGCATCGCCGCCGACCGAGCCCCCGGTATGCACAGGTACATGCCCAACGCCGGATACGCGCAGACGCGCGCGGCGGTTGCGGCGCAGCTCGGCGAAGAGACCGGCCTAGACTTCGGCGCAGAAGACGTGATAATGACATGCGGCGCGGGCGGCGCGCTGAACGTGGCTCTCAAGACACTGCTGGATCCCGGAGACGAGGTGGTGATCTTCGCGCCCTACTTCGTAGAATACTTCTTCTACGCCGACAACCACGGCGGCGCGTGCAAAGTCGTGCCGCCCACGGAAGGCTTCCTGCCAGACATGGCGGCATTCGAGGACGCCATAGGCGCGCGAACCCGCGTAGTCCTCGTGAACTCGCCCAACAACCCGTCCGGCGCGCTCTACACCGAGCGGACGCTCGCGCGCCTAGCGGAGGTCATACGCCGCCGCGAGCGCGAGCTTGGACGCGAAATCTTTCTGGTCAGCGACGAGCCGTACCGCAAGCTGCTGTTCGACGGGCTGGAGTATCCGCATGTCTTCCATCACCACGCCAGATCGCTGGTGGCGACCTCGCACTCCAAAGACTTGGCGCTGCCCGGCGAGCGCATCGGGTACGTGGCGATTCACCCCGAATACGAAGACCGCGTGGAGCTTATGGATGGGCTGGTGTTCTGCAACCGCACGCTCGGCTTCGTCAACGCTCCGGCGCTGATGCAGCGCATCGTCAGCAAGATGCAGGCGGTGACCGTGGACATACGCCAGTACCAAGCCAAGCGCGATTTCATGTACGAGAGCCTGACCGAGATCGGCTACGACGTCGTCAAGCCGCAGGGCGCGTTCTACATGTTCCCGAAGTCGCCCATCTCGGACGACGTGGAGTTCGCCGCCAGACTTCAGGAGCGTAACGTGCTGGTCGTGCCGGGTATGGGGTTCGGGATGCCCGGCCACTTCAGAATCTCGTTCTGCGTGACGGACGAGACGCTGGCGGGTTCGATACCGGGTTTCAGGGCTGCGTTCGTCGGTTAGCGAACCGCGTACAGCGTGCCGCTCTTGGTGGTGGCGAAGATCGTTCCGTTCGCGTAGACCACTGTCGATGCCACCTCCCCGTCCAGCTGGATACGCCAGCGCGGTTCGCCGCTCTGCGTGTCTATGCCGTGCAGCGCGCCGTCCTTGTCGCCCACGTAGAGAGTCTGTCCGACCACGGAAGGCGAGGTGGTTATCTCCGCGTCTGACTGGAACGCCCACACCTGTTCTCCGTTCGCGCGGTTTACGGCGAACACCCTGCCGGTGCGCGAGCCGATGTACACCGCGTTCGGACCGATCGCCGGAACGCCCTCGAACGCCTCGCCGCGTTTCACGAACCGCCACACGAACCCCTTGGGAGGGGGGAGGGTATCGACCAGCCCCCAGATGAACAGCGTCGTGCGCGCCCATCTTGCGAACCTCTCCAGCGGAAGGTGGCGCTGCTTCCAGTCCACCGCGAGCAGCGCCCCTGTGGTCTCGGCGATGTAGACGTGATCCCCGTCCATCGCCGGCGAGCCGTTGGTGTCCCTCGCAGGTACGGCAAGGCGGTAACGGCCCGTCTCGATATCCAGCAGATGGACGAGCCTGTCCTGAGAGTTCAGCGCAGCCACCTCGTCCCCCACCGCCGCGCCTCGCAGCACCCTTCCCTCCGTCTCGTATGTCCAGCGCGCCTTCCCGCTGACCGCGTCCAGCGCGTGCAGCCTGCGGTCGCCCGATCCGATGTACACCACTCCGCGATGCACGGTTGGCGATGCGTGGACAGGCTCGCCCGTCGTGTACTCCCACCTGAGCGAGCCGTCCGCCCTGTCCAGCGCGATCAGCCTGCCGTCTCTCAGCCCAGCGAATACCAGATCGCCGGCGACTGCGGGCGAGGAGTCCACAGGCCCGGTGACTTCGTGTTCCCAGACTGTCTCCCCGCTCCCCGCTTCGAGCGCCACGATGCGCCTGTCGCCCGAGCTGAGGAACACCCGCCCCCCCGATACTGCGGGAGAGGAGAATATGGGCGCATCCGTCTCGAATCGCCAGACGACCTCGCCCGCAGGCAGGCCGCCCGCGTCGGGCGAGAAAGCCGCGCGGGACGGGTCTCGCTGGAACATCGGCCAGTCTCCGTTGGCGGGAGCCGATGAGATGCTGGACTGCGGAGCCGTCCAGCTCGGCGGCGCGAACGCCTGATACGCCAGCCAGCTTGCGAGGCACAGCGCAGCGAGCGCCGCCGCTCCCCAGCTAACGATCCTGCGGCGCAGAGCGGCTGCCCTTCTCTCGCGCTGAATCCGCTCCGCCTCCGACGCGCTGACGCGACTCGCGCGCTCCAGCCGAGCGCGGCAGCCCTCGCAGTAGAGCGCGTCCGGGTCGTTGCCGTGCGCGCATGTCGAGCATATTACGACGGTTTCCATGAACCAAGATATTACATCAACAGAACGCGGCAGCGCTAACCGTATTCGAGCGGTGAGAGCCGCCCCCGCGTTCTCGCCAGCCACGCGCTGCGGTTCTCACGCTCTGCGGCTCTCTTGACGGCTCTCTTCGGCTTTCGGCGCGTTGACGCTCGCGGCAGGCGGATTTATCATCCGCACAAGCCCAACCCGTGAGGAGAGCCACTTGGAAGAGAGCTTGCGCCGCGTATGCAGTCTCCTGCCCCAGACGCGGGGCGGACGCCTTCACGCGGCTGGATTCGGCGCGGCGCTGGCAGTCGCGTCCGCGCTGAGGCTCTACGAGCTGGGTCAGGGACATCCCGGGCTGGGCATATACACCTCTATTTCCAGCAACGTCACACGCTCTTTCCACGGCTGGCTGTACCCCAGCATGTTGGCGGACGGCTCCATACTGGCGGACAAGCCGCCGCTGTTCTTCTGGATACAGGGCATGTTCTTCGCCCTGCTCGGCCCCACCAACTTGGCAGCCAGGCTGCCGACTGCGCTGGCGGGGATAGCGTCCGTACTCCTGCTGTATCTCATAGTGAGACGCTGCCACGGCGCCGCGCCCGCCCTCCTCGCCGCGTTCGCGCTGGCGATCATGCCGCTGGACGTGAACTACTCGCGCTCCACGTTCATCGAGCCGGTGACCGTCGTCGCCATGATGGGAGCGACCTACTTCGTCGTTCGCGCCGTGCAGGACAGGCGCGAGGGCTTCTTCTACGCCGCCGCCGCGATGCTCGGCGCGGCGTTCATGGTCAAGCTGTGGCAGGGGCTTCTTCCCGCGCCCGCCTTCGCCGCGCTCGCGCTGACCTGCCGCTGGACTTCCTGGGCGCGACTCGTCCGCATAGCCGCCGTCTCCGCCGCCGTGTTCCTGGCCGCCGCGCTCTGGTGGCCCACCCTCGTGTGGCTCACGTCCAGCGCCTACGATGGCGTGATGCACGCAGACAGCGTTTGGGACATGATCTTCGGCTGGAACCTGACTCAGCGATTCGGCGATCTCCAGTACGGCGCGAACCACAGGCGCGATATGCTCTGGTTCGTCACCGGGCCGATGAGCCTGTTCTTGGGCATCTCACTGTTTCCCGCCGCCGCCATCGGCGCGATCGTCCTGACGAAGGAGATATGGCATCGGGCGCATGAAGAGGCGTATCGGCTGCTCTGCGATCTCGGAGAGCGCTTCCCAAGCGTCCCCGCTCCGGAGCGTCTGAGACCGCGCAGGTCGTCCTTCATACGCCGCTCTTCGGACGCGCTTCTGGAATCTCGCCCCGGCTCCAGCGTGGGCTTGCTGTGGCTCGTGTGGATGCTGGTCGCGGTGATTGGCTTTGGCGGAACGTCCGTCAGGCTGGCGACGTACTGGACGGCGGCAGCGCCGGCAATCGCGGCGATGTCCGGCATCGGAATAGCCACGCTGGCAGGGTACGTGGCGCGGCGGGACGCGCTGGCTTGGGCGCTCGTGGGCGTGGCGGCGGCAGGCTCGATCTACTGCGCCGCAGTCTACGACAGTGTGGGACACGTGGCGGGCTACTTCCGTCAGGCGGCGCTCGTCTGCTGGGCGCTGGCGCTGGCGGTCGCGCTGGCGTCCGCCGTCATGTATTTCGAGTGGCGCGCCTTCGGGGGAAGGCTGCCTGCGTGGACGGCGGTCGGCGCGTGCGCTGCCGCTGCACTGCTGACAGTCGTGGTGAGCGTCCACAACCTCGCCAGCCCCCGAGATGATACGCTCGGCAGAATCGGCTTCGACATGGTAGATCTGCCCGGCCCTCCGCAGCCGCCGCCCGCCAGTCTGCGCGAGGAGCGCGCGCGTCTTCAGGGATCGCTGATAACCGCCATCGTCAGGACTGACCCCGAACATCTCGACGCCGCGCTGGATTACGTTCGCCAGCGGCGCGGAGACAGCCGATACCTGCTCGCCGCCGACACTTACAACACCGCGTCCAGAGTGACGTTCGCAACCGGCGAGCCGGTCTTGCCGCTGTACTCGGAGTACATGATGGAGCGCATAGTGGATACGCCCACGCTTCTGGAGCTCTTGGAGGATGGAGACGTGCGCTTCGTCCTCATGGCGAGCCACATGCTGCGGATGGACTGGGAGCTGTACGCCCGCCTGCGCTCCAACACGCGGGACGTGTCGAGAATCGCGGGCTTGCCGGAGCGCGGCGAGATGCGGCTGCTTCAGGTGGTGAAGAGGTAGAAAGGGGCGGAATCCGCCTGTAATCTTCTGTTTGGACTTGACCGCCTGCGTTGCATGTGGTATCTATTTCACACCTATTACCGGATTATATGCCGTCAATCAGAAAACAGAATAGTCTATTGCTCGAAGGGGGAACCATGAAGACTATCAGAGCGCTTGGCATCGTAACGGCGATGTCGCTTCTCGTACTGTTGGCAATGGCCTGCTCCGCGCAGGAAGCAGACGCGCCTCAGCAGCCGCAGGCCCCCGCGCCTGCCGCCCCCGCTCAGGCGGCTCCTGCCGGGAGCATGATGACGGGCGCGGCCCCGCAGGCTCCGCAGGAAGCCGCGCCCGCCGCCGCCGCCGCGCCTGCCATAACCGCCGTTCCCGTTGCGCCCGCGCCCGCGATGACGCCGCCCACGCCCGTGCCTACGCCCGTGCCGATGGCAGTCTCTGACTGGGTCGCCGAGTATCTGGCGAGCGACGGGTACAAGCCCGAGTGGGGCCAGCCCGTCTACGGCGGAATCCTCCGCTACGGCGCGAACCTGAAGCTGAACGGACATGACCCGAACTACGGCCACACCTACGAAGGCCCGCAGTTCCTGCCTACCTACAACTCGCTGATCAAGTATGACCCGTGGCAGGGCCTCACAGGTCCGATACTTCCCGATCTGGCAACCACTTGGGAATTGAGCGACGACGGCAAGGTCGTCACGTTCACCCTGAGAGAGGGGATCAGGTTCCAGGACAACCCCCACAGCACGCTTCCGGCAGAGGTGAAGGCAAAGGTCGCCGGCGACGAATTCACCTGCGAAGACGCCGCCGCAAGCCTCAACTTCGCCATATACCCGCCGCAGTCCCTCAAAGACGTGGGCGTGACGCACGCAGGCCCGCGCCTCGGTCTGGGACACCTCGTCGAGAACGGCGCAACCTGCCCGGACGGACCGATGGGCTACACCCTTCGCGCCGAGTTCAGGGAGACCCGCGCTGGCACCGTAAACAAGTTCGCCGGCAATACCGGAATGCCCAACAACCTCGACAAAGACCTCATCGAGTGGTGGGCAGCCGAATGCCCTGACTGCTTCGACCAGACGACCGACGAAACCTACCTCTACGGCACCGGCACCGGCGCGTTCATCCCAGTGGACAGGGTTCAGGACGTTGGAACCAAGATCCGCGCCAACCCCGACTACTGGCGAGAGGGGCTGCCCTTCCTGGAAGGCGTCGACCACATCGAGATCGAAGACGCCACCACCCGCTTCACCGCATTGATAACTGGCCAGACAGACTACTACGGCGAGGGCAGCGCATCGCTTCTGCCCGGACAGGTAGAGCAGGTGCTGGACTCCTTCGCGGACGAGATTCACCTCGAACCCGTGCTGCACCTGTGGGGCAAGGGTCTCCAGTTCAACATGCACCGCGAGCCGTTCAACGATGAGCGCGTGCGCTACGCCATTCATCTCGGCATAGACCGCGACGACTGGACCGAGTTCAACAGAATCAAAGATCAGGTCGGCGTGATCAGGCCCACCAACTGGATGCCCCCGGGGACCGTCTGGGCGATTCCAGACGACGAGCTTTGGGAAACTCCAGGCTTCCGCGTGGGGCAGGGCAAGGTAGATGACATCGCCGAAGCCAACCGCATTCTGGACGAAGTCGGTTTCACCGGCAGCCCGCGCTTCACCGCCGCCTGCATGACCACCCCCGCCCAGATATTCATAGACGGCTGCGAGTGGTTCAAAGACCAGCTCAAGAAGAACCTGAACATCGAGCTGTCCGTTGACGTGGTGGAAGAGTCCGTCCAGCGCGAGCGCGGCCAGACCGGGCACGGCGAGCCGCCCGATTACGACGTCCACTACGGATCCAAGGCGCGCACTGACGTAGCCGACCCGTCCGACTTCTACAACATCTTCCTGGTTCCCGAGTTCGAGAGCTGGTACCACCGAGGCACGGGCAGGTTCCAGGCCGACCCCGAGCGCGCTCAGCGCCTCTTGGACATGGCAAACGCGCAGGCAGTCGAGCTAGACCCCGTGAAGCGGCGTGAGATCGTCCACAATATCGAGCGCGAAGTCATTCAGGCCGCCTACATGGTCCCCATGCCTTGGTCTATCATCTGGCCCGCTTGGCACAGCGACGTGCGCGGCTGGCGGATGTTCAACCATCCGTCCCAGATCAAGTGGTCCGGCTGGGAACGCGCTTGGCTGGCGCGCTAAGCCCGTCCCTTCAGTCCACAAAGGGGCGCGCCCTGTCGCCGTTGCGACGGCGACAGGGCGCGCCCCAACAGGTAAAGCCCCAATCACAACGCAGAGGCTGACGAATGCAACGATACTTGGCGAGAAGGCTCATCTTCGGAGTTCTGACTGCCGTTCTCGTATCTCTCCTAGTGTTCGCGCTCATGCGAATAGCGCCGGGCGATGTAGCCCAGTCGGTCGCCGCGCAGCAGGCAGGAGGCGAGGAAGGCACCGTTAGCGAGGAAGACCTGGAGCGCATCCGAGTTGCGCTGGGGCTAGATAGACCCCTGCACATACAGTATTGGACTTGGATGAGCGGGTTCGTGACCGGCGACTGGGGAGATTCCCTGTTCACCAAGCGCCCGGTCTTCGACGAATTCAAGAAGAAGATAGCGGTCACCGTAGAGATCGTGGTGGCATCGGAGATCATAGCCATCGCGCTCGGAATTCCCGCAGGCGTCTTGATGGCGCTGAGGCAGGATTCCAAAGTAGACTATATCGTCAGAGTCCTGTCGCTCGCGGGCCTCTCCATCCCGTCATTTTTGAGCGCGACTCTGCTTCTGGTCTTCGGCGCATACCTCCTGCGCTGGAGTCCGCCGCTCGGCTACGTCCCCCTCTGGGAAGACCCCGTAATAAACGTGAAGCAGTTCATCTGGCCCGCCATAATGGTCGGGTACATAAGCGCGGCGACGAAGGCGCGGATGATGCGCTCCACCATGCTGGAAGTGCTTCGGCAAGACTACATCCGAACCGCCCACGCCAAAGGACTGCGCGAATATGTAGTCACCGCCCGCCACGCGCTCAAGAACGCGCTCATTCCCGTAGTCACCGTAATCGGCATCACAATGGCGCTCTCGCTCGGCGGCTCGGTAGTCATCGAGCGCGTCTTCGAGCTGCCCGGTATCGGCAGGTACATACTCGACGGTATGCTCCAGCGCGACTACCCCGTAGTGCAGTCCATGGTGCTGGTGTTCGCGTCTGCGGTGATCGTAGTCAACATCGTCGTAGACCTGTCCTACGGCTGGCTCGACCCGCGAGTGCGCTACCAGTAGAGACTTCTTCCCGTCACCCGTCAGCCTGCCAGTGAAAACACGGCAGCATCCGTGAGAGTAGCAATGACAACACAACAGAGCGACGCGCTGACACTGGGACGCCCCCGAACAGAGGGGGCGCTCAAGGTGGTCTCCGGCTTCATATCTCGCAAGCCGCTCGGCGCGGCGGGCGCGCTGATCATCATTATCATGGTAGTCATGGCGGTTGTCGGCCCGCTGTCCACCGACTGGGATCCGTTGGAGTGGACGCTTGCCGACAAGCTGGAGGGCCCATCCGGCGAACACTGGCTGGGAACAGACGACAAGGGCCGCGACCTGTGGAGCCGGATGATGTCCGGCGCTCGCATATCGCTGATGGTCGGCTTCCTGTCCGTGGCGTTCGGCTCCGGCTCCGGCGGCGTCATCGGCGTCGTAAGCGGCTGGTACGGCGGCAAGGTGGATAACGCCATCCAGCGCCTGATGGACGCCCTCATGTCCATCCCGACCCTCATCCTCGCAATGGCAATCACCGCCGCGCTCGGAACCAATCTCCTGAACATCATCATCGCCATAGGCATAGTGCAGGTGCCGCGCGCCAACCGAGTCGTCCGCTCGCAGGTGCTGGCTGTGAAAGAGTCGCAGTACGTGGACGCGGCGCGCTCCATCGGCGCCGTCAACGTCCGCATCATGGGACAGCATATCGCGCCGCAGTGTGTGGCTCCGTGGCTGATCATCGCTACCAGCGCGCTGGGAATAGCTATTCTCACTGAAGCGTCACTCAGCTTCATTGGGCTCGGCGTGCCGCAGCCCGAACCCTCGTGGGGCGGAATGCTGGCAGGCCCCGGCCGCACCGACTTCGTGCGAAACCCTTGGATGGCAATTTGGCCCGGACTCGCCCTGTCTCTCGCAGTCTATGGCTTCAACCTGTTCGGAGACGCCATTCGCGACGTCTTGGACCCGCGCCTGAGAGGAACCTAGCGGCCCGAATCCAAAGCAGACAGCGCGCGAGAAAGCCCTGCGCCCAAGCGGACAGGGCTTTCTATCTGCCCGAATTGGAGTATAATTCCACTTGGACGATTTGGACGACCGCCCCCGCCTGCACAATCGCATCGAGCCACAGCCCAACGCCACACCCCGACGGAGATGATACATGCCCGACAGCAGCTCTTACACCGCATATTTCAATGGCGAGTGGATGCCCTACGGAGACGTGAGCATCTCTCCGGACGATAGAGGATTCGTAGTAGCGGACGTGGTCTTCGACATCGCGCGCACCTTCGGCGGCGCGCCTTTCGTGCTGGACCGCCACATAGACCGGCTCTACAGGTCGCTCAAGTACATGCGCATCGACCCCGATCTTACGCCGGATCAGATGACTGCCATCTGCGAGGAGGCGGTCGATCTGAACATGTCGCGCTTGGGTGAAGCGGGCGACTTCACCATTCACCCGTTCATCACGCGCGGCGTCGGACACGGCATCGGAGACGTAGGCTCTGCCACCGTGTGCGTCTCGGTCAAGCCGGTGGCATTCGAGAGCTTCGCGCGCTTCTACGTCGAGGGCGCTCACGGCGTCATCGCCAGGACTCGAAGCTACTCCAGCGACACGATGGACCCCAAGGTCAAGCACCACAGCCGCGCCAACTTCGTCCTCGCAGAGCTGGAGGCGTCGGACGTCGACCCCGGCGCATCCCCCATCCTGCTCGATCAGGACGGCAACCTAACCGAGGGAATCGGCTACAACGTCTTCTTGGTCAAAGATGGCGCGCTCAAGACGCCCACCGACCGCAGCATCCTTCAGGGCATCTCGCGCAGCGTCATATTCGACGTCGCCGACCGGCTCGACATCCCCGTGCTGGAGGAAGACCTTCAGCCATACGACCTCTACACCGCGGACGAGGTGTTCTTTTCGAGGACCAGCCCTCGCATCGTCCCCGTAAGCATGGTGGACAAGCGCCCCGTGGGCGACTCGATCCCCGGCCCGGTGACGAAGCAGCTTCTGGCAGCCCACAGCGAGATGGTGGACGTGGACATCGTGGGCCAGGCTCTCCACTACGGAGGAGTCGCATCCAAGTGAGCGACGTGGCAGGCAGGGCGCAGACCGTACTGGGGCAGGTCGACCCGGACGAGCTGGGCTTCACGCTCATGCACGAGCATCTGTACCTGGATCTGCGCAAGAATCACCTGCCGGATGCAGACGCGCCCACGTCCGAGATGGACGTGTGGGAAGCCAAGCTCGACCTGTCCAACCTCCACGTGGCGCGCCGCGCGCTGCCTCTTCAGGACAACTATCTGCTGTCCAGCGAGCGCGACGCCATTGGCGAGGTGTCCCAATTCCGCGCGCTCGGCGGCGGCGCGATAGTCGACGTGACCAGCAGAGGGCTTGGCCGCGACCCTGCCGCCCTCGCGCGCGCCGCCGCCGCGACCGGCTTGAACATCGTGATGGGGTCGGGCTGGTACCAGAAGGTGTTCCTCCCAGCCGACATGGATACTCGCAGCGTGGATGACCTGACCCAAGAGATCGTCGAGGACGTGACCATCGGAGTGGGCGACAGCGGCATACGCTCGGGCATCATCGGAGAGATCGGGGTGAATGGCGACCCGATAACCGACAACGAGGCAAAGAACATCCGCGCGGCGGCGCGCGCGAGCATCCACACAGGGACGGCTGTCTCGTTCCACTCCCCGCAGATCAAAGCCGAAAAGCTCGCCATGCTGGACATAGCGGAGCGAGAGGGCGCAGACCCAAGCCGCGTTATCATGGGTCACTCCTGCGGAATGGCGGACGACGTGCCGTTCATGCTGGATCTGCTGGGGCGCGGCGTCTACATCGAGTTCGACACGCTCGGAGTCGTGCGCGCAAGCGCCGAGCCGAGCCGCGATCATCTGGTCGCAGTCGCCATTCCGCAGCTCATCGAAGCGGGATACGCCGCGCGCGTACTGCTCTCTCAAGACGTGTGCTGGAAATCACACCTCAAACGCTACGGCGGCAGTGGATACACCTATATTCAGGAGATATTTCTCCCATATCTGGCAGCGCTTGGGGTGGATGAGGAGATGCAGCGCCAGATAATGGTGGACAACCCCAAGCGAGTCTTGACATTCGTATGATACTGCCGCCTGCGCTCGATGCCGCGCTGCGCGCGTCTCCCGCAGCGTCCGAGCCGGGGGCATCCAAAGATTGCGCCTCCGAGACTGTCGTTGACGTTTGACTAACAGCCCCGCTGTTACTAAACTTTCAGCGTTGCAGTGGCAAGCGCCGCTCGATTTAGAACATACCCCTTTGGGAGGAGTGAATGAGACCCTTGAAGATATTAGCGCCCGTTGTGGGCATAGTCATAGGGCTGCTGGCAGTCGCATGTTCCAGCAGCGAAACGGCAGCCCAGCCCGCGCAGCCCGCGCCCGCGCAGCAGCCCGAGCCAGTGGCAGCGCCCGCGCAGCAGCCTCAGCAGCCCATGGCTCCCGCTCAGCCCGCTCCAGCCAGACCCGCGGCCCCGGCGGAGATGGCGCCCGCTCCCGCTCAGACTGTGGCAGAGCCGATCATACCGGTCGCCCGCATGGTGCCCGCCTCTGACGCCGACACCAACATCTTCTCAGAAGACAGGTTCGGCGGAACCCTGATCTGGGTGCCGCAGGGCAGCGTAGGAAACCTCGACTCGATGACGTCCGGCTCCGCAATCGGGCGCGGCGTGTCTTGGCACTTCTGGGAGTCGCTGGCGCAGTGGGACGCCCAGGGCTTCATCAACCCGGACATGGCGGATTCGTGGGAGGTGGACGGCGGCACGTACACCTTCACCCTGCGCGACGATCTGATCTGGCACGACGGCACGCAGGTATTGCCCGAAGACATAGGGGCGTCCATCGACCGCTTCCGCCAGCAGGACAAATCTTTCAGCCCGATCCTGAACAAGATATGGCAGGGCTTCGAGAGCGTGGACGACAAGACGTTCAAGATCACTCTGAGCGAGCCTTCCGCGCTGCTGATGACCGCGCTCGGCTACGTAGGCGGAACTCAGCCGAACATCATGCCGATGGAGACCGCGAACAAGTACCCGACGGGCGAGCTGATTCAGGACTTCGTAGCCTCCGGTCCGTATGAGTTCGTAAGCTGGGACCCGGGCAACGAGATAATCCTCGACCGCTTCGAAGACTACGTGCCGAGGCGAGAGGAGCCGAGCTACCGCGCAGGCGCCAAGCTCGCGTACTTCGACAGACTGCACATGAAGGAGATCCCCGATCAGGAGACGCGCATCGCCGCCGTCCTGACCGGCACGGTCGATTTCCTCGACGTGGTTTCGTCCGACTTCTACGAAGAGGCGCTCAATAACGTCGACCAAGTGTCCGTCCACATCGGCATCCCCGGCGCTCAGCCGGACATAGCCTTCAACACTCAGGTACCGCTTCTGGGCTTCAGCGACAGCGGCAAGAAGCTGCGCCAAGCCATACAGGCAGCCGTCAACGCCGAGGACATAATGAAGGGCTACGGCGACTCGCGCCTGTGGCAGCTCTGCCCCTCGCTCCAAATGTGCGGCACTCCCTGGGCGGAGCATACCGACAACGAGGCGCTGTACAACCAGAACGACCCGGAGAAGGCCAAGCAGCTGCTCGCCGAATCCGGCTACAATGACGAGCCGATAATCATACTCGACCCGACCGACTTCCCGACCATCCACCCGATAGCGCCTGTGCTTCAGGGACAGCTGTCCGCAGTTGGAATAAACGCGCAGATCAAGGCGACCGACTGGGCAGGGCAGCTTGCTGCGCTGCGCTCGCCGGAAAGCTGGCACATCTTCACCAACTGGAACAGCAGCAACCTGTATCACCCGCTGGTCGCCACACACTACCGCGTGGGCGAGACCACCTACACGGAGGACTCGGCCACCGGACAGACGATGACCATGCTGCGCGACGAGTTCGCGGCGGCGGCGACGCTGGAGGAGCAGTTCGCGGTCACGCGAAAGATGGCGGACGCGGCATGGGCAGACCCGCGCAGAATCACCTTCGGCCAGTTCTTCCAGCTTAGGATATACGACAGGGACCTGCAGGACGTGGATATCCGCGGCGCGCCGGTTGGCTCGCCCCTGTTCCTGAACGTCTGGTGGGGAGACAGCGAGCGCAGAGCGGACGACCCGCGCTAACTGCAAACGGTTCGACTTCGACACGGGGGCATTCCATAGCGGGACGCCCCCATATCCAGCCTTCCCCAAACTCCTCCGCAGCGGCGGAGCGGAAAGGGCAAACTCTATGCCGAATACAAAAGCCGTCTCCAGACCGCGCGGGCGCTAAGTGCTTGCGTACATCATCCGCAGGCTGCTGACCACGATCCCCGTTCTCGTGGTCGTTGGCTTGTTCACCTTCTTTCTCCTGCGCCTCACCCCCGGAGACCCGGCGGCGGTCATAGCGGGCAACGAAGCCACTCACGAGGAGTACCTCGAGATACGCGAGCGGCTCGGCTTGGACGCGCCGCTGTACGTGCAGCTCGGCAAGTGGGCGGGGCGCATCGTTCAGGGAGACTTCGGAACTTCGATCAGATCGGGCAAGCCCGTATTCGATCTCGTGCGCGGGCGCATCGGTCCGTCCGTATCCCTCACCATCGCCACCGAGCTGGTCGCCGTGCTGGTCGCCATCCCGCTGGGCGTGCTGGCGGCGTGGAAAGCCAACTCGCTCATAGACCGCTCTGTCATGGTGTTCGCGGCTGTGGGGTTTTCGGTGCCGATCTTCTGGCTCGGCTTCATAATGATATGGGTGTTCGGGCTGTGGGCGTTCGGTCTCGACAATCCCATCCTGCCAGTGGCGGGCTACGTCAAGATAGGCGATGACCTGTGGGAGTACGTGCGCCACCTGATACTTCCCGCGTTCAGCCTGGGCCTCGTGGTAATCGCGCTCATCGCCAGAATGACGCGCGCGAGCGTCTTGGAAGTCCTGAAGGAGGACTACGTCCGCACCGCTCGCGCCAAGGGCATAGCCGAACCCGCGATCCTGATAAGGCACGCGCTCAGAAACGCGTCGCTCCCCATACTTACCGTTGTGGGCTTGTCGCTCGCGGGCTTGCTCTCAGGCGCGGTCGTCACCGAGAGCGTGTTCGCAATTCCCGGGCTCGGCAGGCTCGCCGTGGAGGCGATCGCCACCCGAGACTACCCGATCATCCAAGCCATGATAATCTTGATTGGCGGCTTCTACGTGTTCATCAATCTGGCGGTGGACATACTCTACGCATTTCTCGACCCTAGGATCAGGTACTAATGGCTCAGGCAGCAGGCGAAACGCTGGCACAAGAGAGACTGTCGATAGCGGCGAGGGTGATGAAGTCCTCGCTCGATCTGGCGGGACGCGAGCCTACGATGACCGCAGGCCTGCTGGTGCTGTTCGCGCTCGTAACCGTCAGCCTCGTCGCGCCGTTCGTCGTCCCCAACGAGCCGACCAAGATCAACATGGACGCTCGGCTGGAAGGCCCATCCGCCAGCTACTGGTTCGGCACGGACGCCTTCGGGCGCGACGTGTTCAGCCGCACGATGAGCGGCGGGCGCATCTCCCTGCTCGTAGCCGCCTCCGTGGCGGTCTTGGCGATGGCGTTCGGCGCCACCTTCGGCGCGCTGTCGGGCTACTTCCGTAAAGTCGACGCCGTGCTGATGCGCGTCATGGACGGCCTCATGGCCATTCCAACCGTGCTGCTGGCTATAGCGCTCATGGTCATCTTGGGCGCCAGCCTCCAGAACGTCATCATCGCAATCGTGATAGTAGACACGCCGCGCATGACGCGAGTCGCGCGCGCGTCTGTGCTGAGCCTGCGCGAACAGCCATTCGTGGACGCGGCGCGCGCGCTGGGCGCGGGCAATGGCAGAATCCTGCTGCGCCACGTCATCCCCAACCTCATGGCTCCGCTCATCGTCATGGGAACCTACGTGGCGGCGAGCGCGATGCTCACCGAAGCCTACCTGAGCTTCCTGGGCGCGGGAATACCCGCCGTAGACAACCCCAGCTGGGGGAACATCATGGCAGAGGGGCGCGGCTTCATCCACAAGGCAATGTGGGTAATCTTCTTCCCCGGCCTCGTGCTTGCCATCACCGTCACCTCGATCAACCTCGCCGGAGACGGTCTCAGAGACATACTCGACCCCAAGCTGGCGCACCGCATATAGGCGCGTTGGTCAGCCGCCCGCCCCGTTCACCAGCGGCAAGACCTCTTTCGCCATCAGATCCAGGCAGCGGAACCACTTGGGGCGGTCGCCGTTCCAGTCGTGGCACATCAGCAGCAGCGTTCCGAATCCGCCGACGTCGTCTCGCATCCGCTTTATACGATGCGCGCACTCCTCCGGGTCGCCCACTATCCACAGGTTTTCCAGCATGAACTCCGGCGTGATCGCCTCGTCCGGCAGGCTCTGATCGCGCTTCAGCCCCTCCAGCCCCCTGGAGCCATATCCGAACAGCGGAATCCAGTAATCCACGAAGAACCGTCCCAGCGGCCCGTTGAGCGCCTCGTCGCGCGCCTTCTGGCCGTCCTCCGCCACGAACACCTCGCGCGCGATCCTCCACTCGTCCGATGGAATCGGCCTGCCGCCTCGCCGCGCGCCGCGCTCGAACACCTCGCGGTGGCTCGGCAGGAACTCTTCGTGCAAGAACGCGCTGCTCATCGGAATCCAGCCCTTCTCTCCCACCATCTCCAGCGTGCTGGAGTACGGACTGCTTCCGGCTACGGCGATGGGCGGATGCGGGTCTTGGTACGGCTTCATGTGGAAGCCGCGCCTGTGTTCGGGCTGCGGCTCCACCAGCGCCGACTTGTAGAACCGCCCCGCGTGTTCGAAGGGCTTCCCCTCCCATATCTTCAGGATGACCTCGATGGACTCTGCCATGCGCTCCCTCGGACTGCCCATATCCATATCCACGTCGAACATGTCCGCGTCCGCGCCGCCCCCGCCCGCGCCTATGCCCAGATACACCCTGCCGCGCGACATGTGATCCAGCTGCGCCATGCGCAGCGCCACGTGAGCCGGATGATGGAAACCGAGCAGCGAAACGCCCGTGCCGAATCGCATCTGCCGCGTGACGCCGAGCGCCCTGGCGATGAACAGCTCCGGCGATGGCATGTTCTCCCAGGGCAGATTAAAATGCTCGCCCACCCATGTCTCGGCGTAGCCGAGTCCGTCCGCGTACTCGACCAGCTCCAGGTCTTCCTGATACGTGTCTGCGTGCGGCCTGTCTGGATAGTGCAGCGGCATCAGGAACAGTCCGAGTTTCATTGGCGTCTCCCCGTTCTCGGTATTTTCGAGCCATATTCTACCGCAGCGGCGCGCGCGGAGTCACAGCTTGGCGATATTGGCGCGACAAATCGGCTGGGATTCCTAGTAGAATACACGGACGACCGCACGACAGGCAGCGCGATTGGAGACTGATCGAAGCAATGGCAGGCTATCGACTGGCTGACAGGGTGGATTCCGCGCCCGATCACGTCATCGGAGAAGCTCGCCAGATGGCTATGGATGAGATACTCCGCCGCCTACGCCGTCTATTCCGAACACCCCATATCGGTCCACATACGAAACCTGAACTCGATAAAGCACGACAGCGTACTGATACTCGCTCCCGCCGCCGCCGCGCCCGCGCCCGCGCGCTGGCAGCCGCCCGCCGCCATCGTCACGAGCGACAGCGAAACGTTCTGCCGCCAATGCGCCTCCGCGCTCGGCTGGATACTCCAAAGCGACCTGTCCGAAACCGAAATCCGCGCGACTTGGAAACGACTGATTCGGAACACCGATGCGAAAACCCTCACATGCCCAGCGAATCCGAATTCGTACAGCGCCTGAACGCCAAGCTGAGAATAGGCCTAAGGGCAAAGGCAAGCTGACACAACTAGAGGAGACACCAATTGAAAGTAACCGAAGTCAAGACTATGGTCATAGAGAATCTGCCCCCGTATCGAGGGGGCAGGTACCTTCTGTTTCTCGAAGTCCACACGGACGAGGGCATCAGCGGACTCGGCGAGCGCATTACGGGCAACACCTACTCCGACAGGCTGGGCGATCTCAAGTCTCAGATCAGCCTCATAGACGAGATGGCGCGGATGCACGTCATCGGCGAAAACCCGTTCAACATCGAGCTGATCTGGGATAAGATGTACGCCTCGCGCCACGACTTCCGACACCCCAGCCTACAGCTCACCCCCGTTCTCAGCGCAATCGAGATGGCGCTGTGGGACATCGTGGGCAAGGCTGCCAACCAGCCCATCTACAACCTGCTCGGCGGCAAGTATCACGAGAAGCTGCGCGCCTACGCATACATGCCCGAAGGCGGCTTCCGAGAAGACCCGTCCAAAGCCGGCGACATAGCCCGACAGCTGCTCGAAGAGGGCAACACAGCCTGCAAGTTCGACCCGTTCCACCCACTCTTCCCAATACCGCGCGACATACCCCTGTGGGAGATCGAACACGCGGCGAAGATATTCGAGAGCATACGAGACGCCGTGGGCAACAGGCTGGAGGTCGGCATCGGCACGCACGGCCAGCTGACCACGTACAGCGCGATCCGCGTAGCCGACTATCTGGAGCCTTATCATCCCTTCTGGTTCGAGGAGCCGGTGCCGTTGGAGAACGTAGAGGAGATGGCGCGCGTCGCGGCGCATACCAGCATCCCCATAGCCACCGGCGAGCGCCTCGTTACGAAGTACGAATTCTCGAACGTGCTGGAGAAGCAGGCGGCGCAGATCATCCAGCTGGACGTGGGACAGTGCGGCGGCATCATGGAGGCGAAGAAGATAGCCGCCATCGCCGAGGCGCACTATGCCATGATAGCCCCGCACATGGCTTGCGGCCCCATCGCCGCCGCCGCCGCCATTCAGGTGGACACTTGCTCCCCCAACTTCCTGATACAGGAGGCGAATCAGGGGCCACTCCACCACGTCATCTTCGAGGAGCCGCTCGTCTTCGAGAACGGCTTCATCACCCCGCCCACAGGCCCCGGACTGGGCATAGCGCTGGACGAGTCCGTAGTCAAGCGCATAGAAGTGGAGTGACGGGAAGCCGTCTCATTCGCAACATAGACATAGACTTGCAGAATTCCGTCAAAATCCCGTACAGCCTGCCCATCCGCGTCGGCTCCAAGTGAAGGAAATCGAACATGCCCGTAGATCCGAACCGAAAATCATGGAAGCCCGGCGACAGCTGGGAGAAGGCGATAGAGGACATCCACTACGTCCGCAAGCTGGCGAAGGAGCTTGGCGGCCCAGAGCGCGTCAAGCGACAGCACGACGGCGGACGCTACACCGTGCGCGAGCGCATAGAGAAGATGGTCGATCCCGGCAGCTTCATGGAGGCGGGGCCGATGGTCGGCGGCGCCGAGTTCGACGCAGACGGCAACATCATCGAGTTCACGCCCGGCGCCTACGTCATGGGGCTTGCCGAAATCGACGGCAGGCCCGTTGCCATCGGCGGGGACGACTTCACCATCTCGGGCGGCAGCCCGCACAACGTGCGCAAGGGCGCGCGCCAGTTCACCCAGCCGCTCGCCATCCAGTACGGCATCCCATACATCCAGCTGGTCGAGGGAGTCGGCCACAGCTCCAAGTCAGACGAGGCATCCGGCCATATGGGGCTGCCCGGAGGCGATCTGTGGTGGCGCAACGTGGAGCTGCTGCGCCGCGTGCCAGTCGCAGCGGGCATCATGGGGTCGGTCGCGGGCGCGCCCGCCGCCTTTGCGCTCATGTCCCACTTCACCGTGATGATCGAGGGCCAGTCGCAGATATTCCCTTCCGGCCCCCCCGTCGTGCGCCGCGCCATCGGCGAAATGCTGGACAAAGAGGAGCTTGGCGGATACCGAATGCACGTCCACGACAGCGGACAGGTGGACAACGTGGCGAAGAACGAGGAGGACGCCTTCGAGCAGCTCAAGACGTTCGTCTCCTACCTGCCGGACACCACCGCGGACGTGGCGGCGCGAGTCGAGACCGGAGACCCGCCAGACCGCAGGCCCGAGCAGCTGCTGAACATCATCCCCACCAACCGCAAGCGCAGCTACGACCCGCGCAAGCTGATCAGTCTGGTGGTGGACAACGGCGAGTTCTTCGAGATGCGCCGCCACTGGGGAGGCGCGGTGATAACCGCCTTCGCTCGTCTGGACGGCTACAGCGTGGGCGTCATCGGCAGCGACCCGCGCTCGCTGGCTGGCGCGATGGACGGCTGGGCAGCCGAGAAGTACGCCCACTTCGTGGATCTGTGCGACGCTTTCAACCTGCCGGTGGTGATCTTCTTGGACATGCCCGGTTTCATGCTCGGCTCCCACGCCGAGCGCAAGGCTACGATGCGGCGCGGAGTGCGCGCGCTGATCGCCAGCGCCGAGGCCGAGGTGCCCAAGATCGAGTTCAACGTGCGCAAGGCATACGGCGTAGCGGCGGACGCTCCCCACAGCCTCGGACATCCGAACGGGCTGAATCTGCGCTTCGGCTGGCCCGCCGGAGAGTGGGGCGGCATCCCGATAGAGGGCGGCGTGGCGGCTGCCTATCGCCGCGAAATCGAGAATGCGCCCGACCCCGACGCGCACAGGGAGATGATCGAGAACAGACTGCTGCGCCTGCGCTCCCCGTTCCGCGCCGCCTACAAGGGAGACGTGGTGGACCTGATCGACCCGCGCGAGACGCGCTCTCTGGCGTGCAGGTTCGTGAAGCTCGCCCAGCCCATGCTCCACAAGCTGGCGCAGAGACCGAAGCGAGCGGTGAGACCGTAGACAGCCTCCCCAGCCCGAACAGAGGTTGACAAGCTGCGAGCAATAATATACGACTGACCTGAGACCGACCCACAAGGAGCGATGACAGTGGAATACCAAATCTGGCTCGATGGCGAGTACGTCGAGCGCGACAGGGCGCGCATCCCCATGACCGATCGAGGCTTCCGACTCGGTGACGTGGTGTTCGACACGTCTCGGACGTTCGACGGGCGCGTGTTCAGGCTGCGAGACCACCTCACGCGGCTGTACAGGTCGCTCAAGTACGTGCGCATAGACCCCGGCATGTCGCTCGAACAGATGGAGCGGCTTACGCTCGACGTGGTCGCCCGCAACGAGGATCTGCGCCGCCAGCGCGCCGACGACTACATGATTACCCAGATCGTCACTGGCGGGACTGGACGGCGCGGCGACTCCGCCCCGAGCGTGTCCATCTGGATAGACCCGCTCGGATCGCCCAGATGGGCGCCCGCCTACGACGGCGGTATGCACGCCGTCATACCCAAGACGCGCGCCTACCCGTCCGAAAGCCTAGACCCCAAGGTCAAGCACTACAGCCGTCTGAACTTCGTGCTTGCCGAGATGGAGGCCGCAGACGTCGACCCGCACGCGCTGCCCATCATGCTGGACGTGAACGGCAGCGTCAGCGAGGGGACGGGGGCCAACTTCTTCGTAGTCACGGATGGGACGCTCCGGACTCCCAGAGACCAGAGTACGCTTCAGGGCGTGTCGCGCATGACCGTCATGGAGATCGCCGACACGCTCGGAATACCGTCGGCGGAGGACGATCTTCAGCCCTACGACCTCTACACTGCGGACGAGGCGTTCTTTTGCAGCACCCCGTACTGCATCCTGCCCGTCGGCATGATCGACAACCGGCAGATCGGAGACGAAGCCCCCGGCCCCGTCGCCAACCAGCTGCTGGCGGCGTGGAGCGAACGTGTCGGCTTGGACATCGTGGACCAGCTGCGGAGACTTCCGCAGTAGCCAGATGCCGCAGACGCTCCGCCGCAAGATGAATTAGGTCTTGCCCAGCCGAAGGTGACAGCGAGGCTGTCCCAGATTTGGTAGAAAGAGGGTTCCACTCCATGAAAATCACCGACATCGAGATATTCGTCGTGGATGGAGGGCGGAGGCCGTGGCTGTTCTCCGCTGTTCGGACGGACGAGGGGATTACCGGCTACGGCGAGTTCGGCTCTGGGGTGGCGGCTCATGCCCTAGTCGGGCTGATCGAAGACCTGAAGCCGCTGGTCATCGGCAAAGACCCCGAGGCTGTCGAGAGGCTCTACTTCGATCTATACCGCCACCTGCGCGCCATGCCGGGCGGCATCTCGCAGATGGGCATTGCCGGCATCGAGCTGGCGTGCTGGGACATCAAGGGCAAAGCCCTGGGCGTGCCGGTCAACAGCCTCGTGGGCGGCCCTTACCGCGATAGCCAGCGCGTCTACTGGTCTCACCTCGCCAGCGCGCGCGCCGGAGACCCATCGCTTGCGCCCGACAGGCCGCTCAGGGACTGGCCAGCAGTCGCCGCCGCTGCGATGGAGGCTCCGGAGCGCGGCTACGACGCATTCAAGACCAACATCCTGTGGCCCGGAGACCCTCCCCGCTCGATCTCCCAGAGTCGAGACGGGCTGAGCCACGACCAGCGCGCCGACACCGAGATCGTCCGTAACGCGGAGAAGCAGATGGCCGTCATGCGCGAGGCGGTCGGCCCGTCTGTAGATATCCTCTTGGATATCAACTACAACTTCAAGACCGAGGGCGCTATCCGCATAGCCCGGGCGCTCGAACCCTACAACCTGTTCTGGATCGAGCATGACAACGAGGACCCGGAGGCGCTGGCGCAGCTCAAGGCTTCGACGACAACCCTGCTCTGCTCCGGCGAGCAGCATTTCAGCGTCCGCGAGTATCTGCCGTACTTCGAGCTGCGCGCCATGGACACGGTGAAGGTGGATGTGCAGTGGCAGGGCTTTGCTCCATCGAAGAAGGTGGCAGACGTAGCGGAGACATACGAGCTCAACATAGCGCCGCACAACCCGGCTTCGGAGCTTGCCAGCTTCCAGTCCGTCCACCTGTGCGCGTCCGTGTCCAACGTGCGCATAATGGAGAGCGACCCCGAAGGCGTCCCCTGGCGCTTCGATCTGTTCACGGAGAGGCCCGAGGTCACAGACAGCTATATGACAGTGCCGACCGCGCCCGGCTGGGGCTGCGATCTGGTCGAAGAAGCCGCGCGAAAGTACGCATGGAACGAGTGAGGCGAACATGAAGATCACAGCCATAGAGAACTTCGCCGTGCGCGGCTTGGGACGAAACCCCTGGCTCTACTGCGCCATACGCACGGACTCGGGCATCACCGGCTACTCCGAGTACGGCATGGGGACGTTCGCGCGGGGGCTGCCCGCGCTGGTAGAGGATATCGGCGAAACGCTGATCGGAAAAGACCCGCTCCCGGTCGATAAGCTGTGGATGGACATGTACCGAAACACGCGCTCGTCTTCCGGCGGCGCGACCGCCATGGCTATCGCCGGCATCGAGCTTGCGCTGTGGGACATCAAGGGCAAGTATCACGGCGTGCCTGTGTACAGGCTCGTTGGCGGCCCGTTCAGAGAGAGGCAGCGCGTCTACTGGTCGCACCTCGCCACGTACAGGGCAATGATGGCGGAGCAGTGGGGCGTGCCGAAGCTGGCGACGATGGAGGACGTGGCAGACTGCGCGCGCGAGGCGGTGGACGCTGGCTACACCGCGTTCAAGACCAACATCGTATTCCCCGGCGACAGCCCGTCCGTCATCGGCAACATGTTCGCTGGATCGAACGACCAGAACGCGCCGACCGACTTGGTGCGGCATACAGTCGAGCAGATCGGGGCGATGCGCGAGGCAGTGGGTCCGGACATCGACATCTGCTTGGACATCAACTACAACTTCAAGACAGAGGGCGCAATCGCCATTGGGCGCGCGCTGGAGCCGTTCGATCTCTTCTGGCTGGAGATAGACAACCAAGACCCTGACGCTCTGGCTCAGCTGAAAGCCCAGCAGCGCGCGCCCATATGCTCCGGCGAGCAGCTCTTGGGGCTGCGCCAGTACCAGCCATACTTCAGAAAGCACGCGATGGACACGGTGAAGGTGGATGTGCAGTGGCAGGGCTTCTCACAAGCCAAGAAGGTAGCCGACCTAGCCGAGGTGTACGAGCTGAACATCGCGCCGCACAACTACAACTCCCACCTGTCCAGCTTCCAGAGCCTCAACCTGACCGCCGCCGTTTCCAACGTCCGCATCATGGAGAGCGACGTAGATTCCGCCCCATGGCGAGACGAGCTAACCACGACCACACCGGAGATCGAGAACGGCCACATGACCATCCCAACCGCCCCCGGCTGGGGCTGCGACTTGGACGAGAGCGCAGCGCGGCGGTATGCGTGGGAGGGCGCGTGATAACGAAAACTCAGCTATCGGGTGTACGGAAATTCCCCTCTCCCTCGACGGGAGAGGGCTAGGGTGAGGGTGACGCCCTATCCCAGTTCGGTCGGGTGTACGGAAGTTCCCCTCTCCCTCGACGGGAGAGGGCTAGGGTGAGGGTGACGTCCTATCCCAAACCGGCAGCGGATGCCCCAGTTCGAGACCGAGCAGTATCCAGTCTTCCAGAGTCGACCGCAGCTCCCAGTCACACTCCCCCAAAGTTCTTCCGAAAGCTAGGACTCCCGCGCATGGTGGTATGCTTCCGCCGAACGTGCCGTCTTCCAGCTTGTCGTATTCGGCATGTTCCATAGCCTGCGCGATATAGTCGCTCAGCGCATGTCCCGCAGCCATTGACGCCTCCCTCGCTCTCGATTCCCAGCTCTCACCTGTCCTGAACCGAGCCGTCGAAGCCTATTGGCGTGTTCAGCGCCTTCGGGTTCTCCGGCTGAGCCAGCGCCGCCTCGTTCAGCTCGATGCCCAGCCCGGGGCCGTCGGGTACGGTCAGATAGCCTTCGACCAGCTCCAGCGGCTCGACCAGCAGGTCGCTCTTGGGCGGCTCCGATTCGCCTGTGTACTCTTGGAGCGCGAAGTTGGGGATGCAGGCGTCCAGCTGAACGCAGGCTGCGGTGCTGACTGGCGACAGCGGGTTGTGCGGGATCACCTTGACGTGGTGCGCCTCCGCCATTGCCGCTACCTTCTTGCATCCTGACAGCCCACCGCACAGGCACAGGTCTGGTCTGACGTAGGACGCGGCTTTGGCTTCGAGCAGCTGCTGATACTCGAATATGGTCGTGAATCGCTCGCCCGTCGCTATTGGGATGCCGCACTGCTCGGCAACGTCCCCCATGATCGCGGGGCTGTCCGGCAGCATCGGGTCTTCGTAGAAGAACGGGCTGAACTGCTCTAGGCGGCGTCCGAGCCAGACGCTTTCGGCGGGCGACATCTGGCGATGTATCTCCACGCACAGATCCACGTCCGGCCCCACCGCCTCGCGCACCGCGCCCACGCGCGTTACCGCCTCGTCAGCCCATCCGCTGTAAGACCTGTGCAGGTAGTAGTCCTTCGGAAACGGAGAGAATCGAACGGCGGTGAAGCCCTCTCCTGCCGCCCTGAGCGCGTCTTGCGCAAGCCCCTCGGCGGTGTCGTTGCCTTCGGGCGCGCCAACGTGCATGTAGCAGCGCACGCGGTCGCGCGTCTTGCCGCCCATCAGATCGTATATGGGAACGTCCAGACGCTTGCCCTTGATGTCCCACAGCGCGATGTCGATTGCCGAAAGCGCGCCCTGCACCACAGACCCCATGAAGTGCGAGCTTCGATAGAGCCACTGGTAGTGATGCTCGATCTTGTGCGGGTCTTTGCCCAGCAGGTACGGCTCCATCGTCTCGATCATCGTCTTCGTCGGACGCTGCCAGCCGTGTACGCCGCCCTCTCCGATGCCTGCGGTTCCGTCCTCGCAGTGTATCTTCAGCAGCAGCCAGCGGTCCCACAGGAACGTTTCGACCTTCTCTATCTTCGTTGGCTTGGGCATTGGAGCGTCTCCTCGCTAGTCCAGAAATTCGCGTATCGAAGCGTCGTATTCGTCTAGGCGCGTGACCTGCGCCATCAGATCGGCGGACGCTGTGCGCTCGCCCAGATCGGAGGGCGACGCGCCTTCTCGCAGAGACTTCAGCGTGTCGTAGGCTGCCTTGACCGCCGCCATGAACGGCAAGTGGCCCTGTAGGGCGACGCGAACGCCTTGAGAGGCCAGATAGTCGCGGTCCGTCAGGTCGCCCGCCACACCGCCCAGCAGGATGGGGATATCCAGCTCCGCGTTCAGCGCTTCCAGCTGTTCTGTCGTGGCGATGCCTGTCATAAAGACCGCATCCACGCCAACTGCTTCGTATGCCTTCGCGCGCCTGATGCCTTCGTCCAGCCCCTCGATGGCGATGGCGCTGGACCTGCCCGCCACGACCAGCGCCGGATCCTGCCGACCTGCCAGCGCAGCCTTCATCTTGCCCACGCCCTCTTCGAGCGGAATCAGGCTCTGCGCCGCCTGACCGAACGGGCGGGGAAGCAGCGTGTCTTCGATCGTCAGCGCGGCGACCCCTGCCGTCTCCAGCTCTTCCACCGTGCGGCGCGCGTTCAGCGCGTTGCCGTAGCCGTGATCGGCGTCCACCATGAGCGGCAGCGTTCCGGCGCGGCAGATGCGATGAATCTGCTGCGCGAGCTCCGTCAGCGTCAGCACGATGTAGTCCGGCGCGCCCAGCACGGTCGCCGACGCGATGGACCCCGCGAACATCATCACCTCGAAGCCCAGGTCTTCGGCGATCCGAGCCGAGATCGGATCGTACACCGACGCCGGATGAACGCACTCCCCACCTTCGAGGATTGCTCTGTACTGCTCGCGTCGCTTGGTGAGATTCATGGGGCGTCTCCCAACATGCTGTGGTTCCAAGACCAAACTAGGTTATCACGAATGGGGGTGATAGAATCTACGGTGTTTATGTGTTTCTCGCATCCTGCGAGTTGGCTGCTCGCAGGATCGAGCGAATTTCATGCGGCGCATTCTACTCGAAACTCGGAGAGATATGGAGCGATGCAGTTTACACCAAGCGAAGCCGCCGCGCATCTCAAAGAGTCGCTTGCGAGCTATATTGAGTCGAGATACCGGATTTCGCACCCGCTCGTGTTCGCGGAGATGTCCGAACTTCTGCGACGTCGCGGTGTGGTAGCGCAGGATCCGTTCATCGAAGCGACTCCCGCATTTGCGGCGGGGAAATTCCTGCGAGAGGTGGAGCGTCAGCATCCCGATATCATTCCGGCGGGTCTGTCTGACCTGGTGGAACACGGCGTTCCACTAGAGCGATTTCCGCTGTACACGCATCAGGAGAAAGCCCTTCTCTCAGGCTTTGGCGATGCCGGAAACCTGCTGATTGCTACAGGCACAGGCTCCGGAAAGACAGAGGCGTTTGTCCTGCCCATACTGGCGCGGATACTGAAGGAAGCCCTTACTTGGTCGCCGCCATCGGCTCCTCTGAGCGACGGGTTCTACGATGTGGGCGCGAGCGTATGGCGTCACTCACGGCGAGACGAAACCCGGGAAGCGGCGATTCGCGCGATCATCCTGTACCCGATGAACGCGCTGGTGAACGACCAGATGTCCAGGCTGCGGCGGATACTGGCGCTGAACAGATCGCCGGATTGGCAGCGGCGGCATATGAACGGGAATCTCATTCACTTCGGGATGTACACCAGTCAGACGCCTCCGACGAGGGGGCCTGAAAGCGAGTACAAGCGCGAGCAGTTAAACACTTACATGGAGCAGTTGGCGGAGGAGTGGGAGAGTCTTAGCGATAAGCTGAGAAGCACGGGCAGCTGGCCCGCTCTCCGCGGCCCTGAGATGCTGTGTCGGTGGGATATGCAGGCCGCGCCGCCGGATATTCTGGTGACGAACTACTCCATGCTGGAGTACATGCTCGTTCGCCAGATCGAGAGTCCGATATTCGAAGCGACGCGAAGGTGGCTCGAAGGGTCGGATGATCGAGTCGTCACGCTCGTCTTGGACGAAGCCCACACCTACACCGGCGCCAAAGGTACGGAAGTCGCTCACCTTGTACGTCGTCTCAAGGAGCGTCTTGGTATAGAACCGGGTTCGGGTAAACTGCGCGCCATCGCCACCAGCGCGTCTATTCCGCTCGGTAGCGGCTCCGAAGAGTCGGACTTGGTGAAGTTCACATCGGACCTGTTCGGCGAGCCGCCGGACAGCTTCACTCCTGTACACGTAGGAATCGCGGACGAGAAGCCAAGTGCGCGAAAAGCGGACGCTCGCTCGTTCGCGGCGTTCGGCAAGTTCCACGACGCGTTTACTCAGAGCGACCCGTGGCCCGGAATTCGGATATTGGCGCAATCGCTGGAGCTTGCCGAGCCGGACGAGAACCAAGACCCGCAAGTGGCTCTGTATCAGATGCTGTCGGATAACCTAGATTTGCAGTGGATCAGAGCCAGGACTGCCAGGAACGCGACGCTGCTGTCGGAGCTTGCGCGGGAGTGCTGGCCAATGGAAGCGGAGCAAGCGGACAGGGAGCGCGCGACCGCCGGACTTCTGGCGGCTGGCAGCTACGCGCGAGAGGTGCCGCTGCCGGACACGCCTCCGATACTCTCCATGCGAATACATGCGTTCTTTCGAGGGGTGCCGGGGCTGTGGGCGTGTCTGAATCCGAGCTGCCCGGAGATCCCGCAAGCGTATCGCGGGGATCGGCCTGTGGGCAGGGTGTATACCGATCCTCGTCTGTGGTGTACAGAGAGCTGCGGGGCGCGAGTGCTGGAACTGTTCTCATGCCGCAAGTGCGGGCTGCTGTTCGCAAGTGGGATACCGGACAGTGGATCGGGAAGCCTGTGGCCTTGGAGCGATGACTTCAGCGGGGAGAACAGAGACTTCAGCGATTTCAGTGCCTATCGGATATTCGGGGTCGAGAGGCCGAACGACGATCATCATGGCCAGCATCGTTCTATCAGGACGACTCTTCCCTGCGCTCCACGAGACGAGTACGCGCGTCCGTCGTTCGGAGTCAATCCAGCAAGTCAGAACGGTATCGAGGTTAGCCCATTTCCCAGTCAGTGTCCGCGATGCCGGAACTACCGCTCTCCAAACGGAGAGCGCGAGATAATCGAACCTCTGAGGACTCGGGGGCCCCGCTCCATATCGGTGGTGATGGCGGATACCTTGCGCGTACAGCCGGACGGTTCGAGCGGGCGCAAGGCGCTGGCATTTTCGGACTCTCGGCAGAATGCGAATCAGCTAGCCGGCGACCTGAGAATTGATCACCAGAACGACCTGTTTCGCCAGCTGCTGTATCGAGTCCTGCACACTTGCGCGAAGTGCGGCGGCTCCGGCGTCGTCAGGGAGGAAGGCGCATACGTGATAGGCCAGCCTCAGACTGTCACGGAGACGCGGTGCGACTCCTGCGCGGGGGACGGATTCGAGCCGAGTCCATCCGCGCTGAGATACGCGGAGCTGCGCCGCCGCGTCATAGACCTAGAGGTGGACAGGGAGATAAACCCGACCTACGGACATGTGCCGGACGCCTTCGATAAGATGAACGACGATCACAGTAGTATCTATCACGAAGCGCAGGTGTCATTCGACATATCAGCCAGGCGGGAGATTGCTCAGGACGAATTCGGATTGGAACCGCTTGGACTCGCGGTGTGGTCTGTGCGACTGCCCGAAAAGACAGGAGAGTTCGAGCCTTTGACTGAGGAAGAGACACAAGCTCTCTTGCGCACCGCCGCCCGAATTCTCGCCACCGAAAATATACTGCTGCCTCCGGAACCGCTGAAGCCCTGGGAGTGGCCATTCGATGATCGGATGCAGCGATACGAGAAGCGGAGGATAATCCAGTCTAGACGGATGGAGGGCAACAACGTCCCCTACAACTTACAGCCGACTCGGAAGCTGGGTAGGTACGTCCATGCTGTGGCGCGCTCTCTGGCTAATGAAGGCCGCCTAGAAGACGTTGGGAAGTGGTTGGAGTACCTGCGCCGGCCGCTATGGGACGCGCTGAAGTATTTCGAGATTCTGGTTCCGGTAGACAAACGTGTCAACAAGCAAGTGCCTCACGGAATCCGTGTAGATTCGTTCGAGCTTCATCCCATCGGAGACAAGGTGTTCAGGTGTGGCGCGTGCGGGTTCGTCATGGGAGAAGCGCTGCTTGGGGTCTGTTACAGGTGCGGACAGGACGCCGAGCGAGTGGAAGCGGTGTCCATTAGAAACTTCTTCCGTCGGGAGGCGCTGTTCGCTAGGCCGGGGAGCGGGTATCCAGACCCCTACCCTCTTCAGTCGGCGGCTCACACGGGCATGACAGAACGGCAGGAGGCGCGGAACATAGAGAGGTGGTTCCAAGACCTGTTTCATTCGTCCGAGCAGCCTGCGGACAAACGGATAGCCATTCTCTCCGTGACAACGACGATGGAGATGGGCATAGATATCGGCAGCCTGCTGAGCGTGGGTCTTCGCAACGTCGCGCCCACGGTGGCGAACTACCAGCAGCGCGCGGGCAGGGCCGGTCGCAGGGGCAGCGCGGTTGCAACCGTGGTGACATATGCACTGAACCGCAGCCATGACCAGTACTATTTTCACCGCCCCAAGCAGATCGTATCTGACCTTCCGCGTGTTCCCGTTCTGTATTTGGGGAACGATGTCATTGCGCGGCGACACGCTCGCTCGCTTGTGCTTGGGGATTTCTTCTCCCGATGGCTGTCTAGGCATAGAGGAACGTCTGTGGGGCTGTTCGGGGCTTGGGGAACGGTGGGAAAATTCATCTCGGATGGCGGACCGGCAGGCCTAGAGACGCACATCAGGCGGAATCGCGCCGCTCTCCTCGAACGCGCCGCTGCCGTAGTCGACGAATCTCTGAAAGACAGTATTGGAGAGTGGCTGTCTGCACTGCCAGACGAGATAGAAGGCGCAGCGCGCAGGGCGGATGGGAGCGACGACATGCTGGACGTTCTGCTAAGGCGCGGCTTGCTGCCCAAGTACGCCTTCCCCGTAGACGTGGTGAGCTTGGCGATTCCACAGGATGAAGAACCAGAGGACAGTTACGAGTCCCAAGATTTCTACTCAGGTATCCAACGCGACCTGAAAATTGCGCTCTCGGAGTACGCTCCCGGAGCCGAAGTGCTGCAAGGAAAGTTCCCCGAAACATATATATACAGGGTGGCGGCGGTCTATGATCCATCGGCGCCGTTTCCTGACTACTCGCCAAACGAGCGTCTGAACGAGTGCAGGCAGTGCCGCGCCGTGACTCTGACCTCTCTGAGCGCGCCCGAATCGAAGTGTAGGGAGTGCGGCGGCGCTGACGTTCTGAACATGCCGTACCTTAGACCTCCCGGCTTCACCGTGGACGCGGCGCTGCCTAACGGCGGCAGGGAGAAGTACAGGTCCGGCGGGTGGGAGCGCGCCGGATATGCGCCGTCCCCCCAGCTGCTGGTAGGCGCGAACGCGGTCACCAGCGGACAGGATAACGCTCCGTTCGCTCCAAGTCTGTACTCCTCCGTACACCTCGGGGATCTCTTCATGCGAAACATGGGGCCGGATCGCGCGAACCCTGGGTTCCTGTTATGCCCCGCATGTGGGCGACTTCTGGATCCTGACAACCTCGGAGAGCATACCTACCCGGCAGACGTGCCGCCGCATGGGAGATACAGACAAGGGCCGAGAGCTGGCTGGCGATGTCCGAACAGGACGGACTTCGACAACAAGGTCGCGCTTGGACACCGATTCAACTCCGAAGTGATACTGCTGGCGCTGGACATGCCCGAATTTCTGGACGCGCCGTTCACAGAGCCGTCCGGTCGTGCGGTTTGGTATTCATTCGGAACGCTGATGTCCGAGGCGGCGGCGCGGGTATTGCAGATCAACCCTGACGAGATTCAAGTCGGCGTTCGCCCAATGCGGGACAAGTTCGGGCGCATACAGGGCGAGGTATTCATATACGACGACGTTCCCGGTGGAGCGGGTTACGCGCGCGCCATTCAGGAGAACTTGGAAGAGGTCGCGCGCCTCGCGCTGGACATGGGGAGAAAATGCCCCAATCCCGATTGCGCCGCCGCCTGCTACCACTGCCTAATGGGATACAGGAACCAGAGGATGCACAATCTCCTCGACCGCAGCCTTGGCGCCGCCGTTCTGGAATACGCGCTGAAGCTGAATGATGAGCGCCCACTCCTGCCCCGAAGGCAAATGGAGGGCATGGTTGCGGGATTGAGTGAATACATGCGCTCCGGTTGGAACGTCGTTGATGCAAGCGAGCGGCCCGAGCAGTTCAGCGCGGTGTTCGAGCGGGGGAAGGGCAAGCGTATCGGAATAGTGTCAATCCATCCTCTATCCGCGAGGCCGTCAGCCTATGAGCTGAGACGACTACATGAGGACACTGGCATTCGTCCAAGGGTCTATACCAGCTTCGATCTGCTTCGCAGACCTTTCTGGGTGGCGAACGATCTGTCCAACTCTCGCAGTCTTTGATGAACGGAGTCCGGCTCGATGGTGTCCCCGCAGACAGCCGACACTAACACGGAGGTCGAGCTATCCGATCTCAAGCCGAGCGCTCACCGGAACGGCGCGTCACCCGATGAGATAGAAGATGGCATCGAATGTGTGGATAGAGATAATCTGCGTAAAGACATTCACGCCCATCTTTCAGCGATTGGCTTGAATGGGTCACGGTCGAGCGGCGCGCTTACTAAAGACGCCATTCGACATATTCACCATCTTCACAGAGAGGCGGCCCACAAGCGCATCCGCCGGGCGTTGGGGAACAAGCTGGAGCTGTTCATAGAGGAAATCGCAAACGGCGACGAGGTCGATCCCGAGAAGATTCGCCCCGAACTGATCGAAGTCAAATCTGGGACTCGAACCGGAGACCTCTTCAGGTTTGCCACTCTCCTGTGGTCGATACCCGTATCACAAGGATACGGTCGCAGACTGCGCTATCTGGTCGTGGACCAGTCGAACGGCAAGCTGATAGGGCTGTTCGCGCTGGGCGATCCGGTGTTCAACCTGAGAGATCGAGATACCTGGATAGGCTGGGATCAGTCCGACCGCAGGGAGAAGTTGGTCAACGTGATGGACGCCTACGTGGTTGGCGCGGTGCCCCCCTACTCCAACCTGCTGGGCGGGAAGTTGGTCGCTTCACTCATCGCGTCTAAAGAGGTTGCGCACAAGTTCGAGGAACGTTACGGGAACAAGCCCGGCATCATCAGCAGGAAGCGGAAGGCGGCGCAACTGGCTCTGGTCACAGTTACCTCCGCGCTTGGACGGTCGTCGCTGTACAACAGACTGAAGCTCACTGACTCGGATAAAACGGTGGTAGTTCACCTGCAAAGGCTCGGCACGACCATAGGATACGGGCATTTCCAGATAACCAACGATATTTTCTCAGAGTTGCGGCAGATTCTCCATGAAGACGGACACCGATATGCGAACGGACACCAATTCGGCAGTGGACCCAACTGGCGCATCAGGGTTGCGAGGGAAGGGCTGAGAACGCTTGGGCTGGATTCTGACGCAATTCTAAGACACGGGATCAAACGCGAGGTTTACGCGATGCCAATAGCGAGGAACTCCCGCGAATTTCTCATGGATAGAGATGATGAGCTGGTGTTCAACCACCGAACAGTCGAGGAGATTTCCAAATTGGCAAGAGACCGCTGGGTAGTACCTAGGAGCGAACGAAGACCGGAATACTGCGAGTTCGATCGGGATGAACTCCGCGACAAACTCACTCTCGATCACTAACCCACCGAGGATTGCTCTGTACCGCTCGCGTCGCTAGGTGAGGTGAGGTTCATGGGGCGTCTACGTGTGAGAAGTGAACGGCCCAGCGGATGTTGGTATCCCGCTGGGCCATTAGGGTCGGATTGGTCGAGTGGGCCGCCCCCTCAGTCCGCGACGGCCTGAGCAGTCTTCTCAGCGGTCTCGTCCTCGAAGCGCTGGCCGGTGGCGGGGTTGACGTCGAACGGGCTGTCCAGCTCCAGATCGTTGGCGATCTCTCGCACCGCTGGCAGGACGTACTCGCCCATCAGACGCAGGCTTCGCATCTGGTCTTCGTGAGTCATTGCGCCGTCCCCGTCCCAGAAGAACACGCTTCCGGGCCTGAGCGTCTCCAAGACGTGCTTTATCTTGGGGATCACCGTATCCGGAGTGCCGGATACTACGGTGTAGTTCTCCACCTGCTCCTCGTAGGACGTGCTGAGGACGCCGCCGCGGTTGGCGGTGGCGGCGTCGCGGGTCGGAAGAACGCGCCTGCGCGAAGTCAGCCCCGGCAGGTTTAGCAGCGCGGGGTTGGCGGTGCCCTCGTTGCCCGCCAGGAACGGGTTGCTCGGCCCCTGCACGAACTTGCGCCCAACTTCATCGGCAAGCTCTTCGGTCTCGTCCACGTGGACTTTCCACAGGTAGCCGATGTTCTGCGGGCCTGATTCGTACCCAAGCTCGGCGGCGGTGTCGTGGTATATCTGGAACGCCTCTTGAGTCGGCCCCAGCTTCGTCGCCAGCATGATGTAGGGGATGCGGTTGGTCGCCGCCCACACGAGCGAGTCGCGGCTTACCACGCCCGGCAGCCAGATCGGGGGGTGCGGCTTCTGGTACGGGGCGACCCACGGGTTGACGTAGCGGTAGTTGTAGTGCTTGCCCTCCCAGCGGAACGGGCCGGGAGTAGTCCACGCCTTGACGATGAAGTCGTGCGCCTCTTGGAATCGCTCCCAGTTGTACGGAGGCGGCGAGTTGTGCGCCACGCTCTCGCGTCCGGTGCCGCGCACCCAGCCGGAGACCAGCCTGCCGCGCGAGATCATGTCGATCATCGCAAGCTGCTCGACCAGCCATAGCGGATCGTCCCAGATCGGGATGATGTTGCCCAGCAGCACGATCTTGGCGCGCTTGGTTATCTTGGCAAGAATGGACGCCTCCACGTTCATCGCGCCGCCCATGCAGAAAGGCGTGCTGTGATGCTCGTTCAGCATGATGCCGTCGAAGCCCATCTCCTCCGCGTACACGCGCTCGTCGAGGTAGCGGTTGTACAGATCGGCGCCGACTTCGGCATCGTATATCTCGTTGCTTAGAGTGAGGTCCTTGATCGGCAGGCCCGTAGCGCCGAAGTAGCCGGATTTCGGGTCCTGGTACGGCCTCTCGGTGAAATGACCTATGAACATCGGAGCCTCCTGTGGTCGACGGTATTTTGATTGAAGCCCAGTCTATCAGGCATTGGCTTGGTTCGCCAGAAACCCCCGGACGAGGCTGACGAACTCATCGGGGCGCTCGATCTCGGGGCGGTGGCCGCAGCTGTCGATGATGGCGAAGTCCGATCCCGGGATCGACTCGTGATACACCTGCCCCGCGCTCAGCGGAACGATCGGGTTCTCCCTGCCCCAGATGATCCTCGTGGGCAGCTTCTTCAGCCGTCTCAACAGGTGAGGCAGCGCGGCGTAGTACATGTACGGACGCCACCCAAGACGGCACGCCTGCTCTCGCGCCACTTCCCAGCGCTCCGCCTGCTCCGGCGTCGGCTCATCGGGGCAGACATTCTCGAACTCGGCCGCGCTCGCCGGGTCGAGGAAGCTCTCGGTGATGAACTCCTTCGCCACCACCAGGAACATGTCGAATATCTCGCCCACAGGCGGCTTGATGCCCATGGGGTTCACGAGAACGAGCTTGTCGAACCTGTCCGGCTCCATGGTGGCGATCTCCGCCGCCAGCCAGCCGCCGAACGAGAACCCGAGCAGGCTGGTCTTCTCTATGCCCATGTCGTCTAGGGCGGCGAGGTACCAGCCGGCGAGGTCGCGCATGTTCATTATCCAGTCTATGAAGGGCGAGTCTCCGAATCCCGGATGGGACGGAATGGTGATCTCGAAGCTCTGGGCAAGCGCCTCGTGGTATCTCATCCAGCCGGGATGCCCCATCTCCTCGTGGAGGATGAGCAGGGGTGCGCCCGTCCCTCCGCTCACCACCTGCACGGTGGATCCTGCGGCTTCCGCCATGCGCTCTGTCCATGTCTGCGTGGCCGTTGTCAATGTCCGCTCCTCTGTGATATGTGCATCGCATACGATCGGGGTAATCTGCGTGGACGTCTCATACAGCCAAGACTCCGACTCCGATCTCGCGGGGCAGCCTGCGGCTGTGCAAACCGCCGCCCGCCGCATTATATTACACTAAAGGCGCAACTACACATCAGAGGAGAGTTCGACATGGGCGACGTTGGAATCATGGGTCTGCGGCCTCCGGGGGCCACGTGGCGGGATACGCTGGAGCTTGCCGCTCGCGTGGACGCGCTGGGCTACAGCTGCATAACGACGGGAGAGGCCTGGGGCGAGGACGCCTTCACTTCGCTGGCGCAGATCGCCGCGCTCACCTCTCGCATACGCATAGGCACCAGCATCGTGCCGATCTTCGCGCGCTCGCCTTCCAACATAGCGATGACGGCGGGCAACATGGATCTGATGTCCGAGGGACGCTTCTTCCTCGGACTCGGCGCGAGCGGGCAGCTCGTGATCGAAGACTTCCACGGAGAAGAGTTCCGCAAGCCGCTGACGCGAATGCGCGAGTACATAGACATAATACGCAAGGCGATGGCAGGCGAGCGCATAGACCACGATGGCGAGTTCTTCCACACGCGGCGATTCAGGCTGCGCTTCGAGCCGTACCGCCGCTGTCTGCCAATCTACATCGCCTCGCTCAGCCCCGCCAGCCTGAGACTCACCGGCGAGCTGGCGGACGGCTGGCTGCCGATCTTCCTTGCGCCGTCCAGAATGGACGCGGCGGTTGCGGATCTGAAGGCGGGCGCTGCGGCGGCTGGGCGCTCTCTCGAAGACATCACGGTTTCGCCGCAGGTCTCGGTCTACGTCACGGACGACGTGGCAGCCGCGCGCGAGCGCGAGCGTCCACACATCGCCTTCTACATAGGCGGCATGGGCGTGTTCTACCACCAGTACATGCGCCGCATCGGATTCGGCGAGGAGGCCGACCGCATACGGGAGGCGTACCTGAACCGCGAGCGAGACCGGGCGGCGGCGCTGGTCTCGGACGAGATGGTGGACGCCACGACTATCATCGGCAACCCCGAAGAGTGCAAAGACCAGATGCAATACTTCTTCGACGCCGGAGTGGACGAGATTCGCCTAGTCCTCAACGAACCGGACATGGACTCCTACGTCCAGGTCGTCGAGGCGCTGGCGCCGGGGGGCGATGGCTGAATTTCACACCCACCCTCAAGAGGGTCTATGACCACCCCGCCCCGGCGCACCGCCGAGAGAGGCGATTTGCCGCGCTGTGCGCGTATGATCGGCGTAGCGCTGTCAGCACAGCTGATACTCCCTGCTCGATGCTATGATCTTGAACAGATCCAGTATCAGCTCCTGTGTGACCCCATCGCGCGCGCCGGCGGACGCCAGCTCGACGAGTAGGCTGCGCGTGTCTTCGGTCACGTCCATCGGACCAAGCACGTCGAGACAGGCGGACACCAGCTCGACGGGGTCTGAGGATGTCGATTCGGTCACGCGGGCCACCATGTCCATGACGCCGGGAAGGGACGCATCGCTCATACGCTGAGCGGCGAAGTTCACGCGATCCACGAGCGAGCCGCTGGTTATCCACTCCTCGCCCGTGTGCCAGCCCTCGACCGAGGGCGGATCGAGCAGCTTCTGACCCATGAATCCGCACTCCTCCATGACGGTGAATATGCCGGGGTCTCCTCCGTCCGGCGTCTGAAACTCGCCGGTCTTTCGCAGCGTGCCGATTATGACCTCCGCGGGGCTCTTGACGCGCTGGAATGCGGCCTCTTTGAAGAAATCGGAATCGAACAGGACGCGCAGGACGGCTCCGATGTGGTGATCATGCTCGAAGTAGGCTTGGGCGAGCGCGTCTATGGCTTCGGGGTCGCGCGGCGGGGTGTCCGACCACTGAGGCACAGGGACTTCGTCCGCCACGAAGAAGCTGTACAGGTGCCTGGAGACGAACCGAGCGGTGGCAGGCTGGCGGCAGATGATCTCCACCACGTCCCCGCCGTCGAATGGGCCGGTCTCGTCAAGGAAGCGCTTCTCGCCGCGGTCGTGGTCGTCCTCGCGGTATTCGTGATGCCAGAAGATGCGCCCATAGGGCCAGATCGAGTCCTTCATCGCCATCATCGCCATGTACTCGCCGTTCTTGACCGACCACCCTGTGAAGGCGCGCGCGCACTCTTTTATATCGTCCTCGGTGTAGTTGCCCACGCCCATCGAGAACAGCTCGAGTATCTCGCGCCCGTAGTTTTCGTTGATAGAGTCTTTGTGGTTGGTGTGGTTGTCCAGCCAGATGGTCATGGCTGGGTCTCTGGACAGCTCGATCAGCAGGTCGTCGAATCTGCCCAGTCCGTGCCTGCGGAAGGTGCTTATCTGGTTGGTGAGCGAGCCGAGGTTGTTGAGCTTGTTCTCACCAGTGGCGAACACGCCGTGCCAGAACAGAGCGATCTTCTCTTCGAGCGGGCAGCCGCTGGAGATGAGTCGATAAGCCCAGTAAGCGGCGTTGTGACCCTGCATGGCGTGAATGTCCACGTGCCGCCTGAATATGATGTCGTCCGGGATGTTTCCGGCGTCATTCGGATCGAGAAGCTGGTCGACGAGCGCCCCGTAGCCGATCTGCTCGTAGCGGTCGAGCTCGTCGGGCGTCGCGCCGAATCCTGCGCGGCGCGCGAGGTGGGCGATGAGATTGCGGCTGTCCGATGTCATTGTGTGTTCACCTCGTCCGATGTTTACAGAAGTAGATCTCTACACTCGCTCCGCCAGCAGCGTTGCGAGGTTGCAGACGAACCAGCCGTCTCCGACTATGAATTTTTGCGCCCGCGCATTCTGTACGTCCCGCGTAATTCCGATGCCGTCCGAGAATGCGTCGAACGCTACGATCCTGTCGAAGCGGACACGGAACTTCTTGCGCTCCCCAGAGAAGTACATGTGCTTCGTGGTCATCGCGAGCGTTCCGGTGTCGACGTGTTCTGTTACTTCCCTCTCCACAGTGCGGCTTCTGAACTGCGAGCTGCGGATGTACACGCCGCGCGCGACTCGGAATGAGCCGCCCGTCGAGCCGCCCACCCGCTCGCGCCGCACCCTGTCTTCGAGGTACCTGACGTCGGGGAACACCCAGACCAAACGCTCGGATTTCATAAAGTTGAAGGGCAGTCCCAATCCGTCGAACTGGCTGGAGTCGGGAAATTTGCCGTCTTGCAGCTCTCGGATTACACGAGCTTCGCTGAGTCTCGACAGAGCTTCCGCGCTGCCTTTGACCATTTCGAGATCGTCCAGCCCGATGTCGAACTCATCTACGAATCCGTGCAGCGCGGCTTCCTCATCTTCGGAAAGCAGGTGATCATCCAGCGCAACCTCAGTGGCGGACATCAACCCCTCCACCAGCGCGGCGCGAACATTCTCGGCAGGTACGTAGCTGACGGCCGCTATCTCATCGAGGTCGCTCATCAGTCCCGCCGCCGCCCGCGTTCCGATGGCTGTGTCCGTAGCCAGACCAATCATACGACCCCAGCCCTCGTCGTGAGCGTGTCTGCACTGGCTGTGTTGCCTTCGGAGAAAGCCTGCATCCTTATTGCAGTATCTGCACCTCATGAGAAATCCCCTCGCCCTGTCAGTAGTATCGTTGGCGGAGCGCATCGCCACTGCGCGTAAGCCTGTATTCGATGGCGGCTGCGCTCGGTGACGGAACCGGCCCCCAGAAGACCGGCCGCATTCGCTATTCTCCTCACAAAATTTCAAGCGTGATTCACGCCCGCTCGCGGAGCGCCGCCCGTTCGCTCAGACGCGCTGTCCGGGCAGAGCGTCAGACTGCGCCTACCCGTTCACGCTCGGCCGCCTCGGATTCAGCTTGCCGTCCTTCCATGAATCCCTTTAGCCACTGAACATTGGCTCGAGTATCGTCTATCTTATCGCCGAGTTCGGCGCGTACAGACTCTATCTTATCGCCAAGTTCAGCGCGTACAGACTCGACCTTCGCATCGAGCGCTTGAGTATCCGCGCCGAGTTCAGCGCGGGTGGACTCGATCTTCTCGCTGAGTTCAGCGCGCATCGACCCAACCTTCGCGTCGAGCGCTTGAATGTCCGCTTTGGGTTCTGTGCGTACAGACTCGACCTTCGCATCGAGCGCTTGAGTATCCGCGCCGAGTTCAGTGCGGGTGGACTCGATCTTCTCGCTGAGTTCAGCGCGCATCGACCCGACTTTCGCGTCGAGCGCTTGAATGTCCGCTTTGAGTTCTGTGCGTACAGACTCGACCTTCGCATTGATCGCTTGAGTGTCCGCTTTGAGTTCTGTGCGTACAGACTCGATCTTCTCGCTGAGTTCAGCGCGCATTGCCTCGATCCTCTCGCTGAGTTCTGTGCGTATAGACTCGATCTTCGCGTCGAGTGCTTGAGTGTCCGCTTTGAGTTCTGTGCGTACAGACTCGATCTTCTCGCTGAGTTCAGCGCGCATTGCCTCGACCTTCGCGTCGAGCGCTTGAGTATCCGCTTTGAGTTCAGTGCGGGTGGACTCGATCTTCTCGCTGAGTTCAGTGCGTACAGACTCGATTCTCTCGCTGAGTTCGGCGCGCACAGACTCGATCTTCTCGATGAGTTCAGCGCGTACAGACTCGATCCTAGCTTCGAGCCTGTCTACTCTGCTGTCTATTCTGTTTTCGATTCTGTTCGTCATCCGCAGCATGAGCGTGATGACAGTCACGAGAACCGCCGCAAGCGCGACGAGCTCTACGATTATTTCCCCGCTCATCATCCCCTCTCCTGCTGAAGGATGCCAATATGGTACACGAAAAGCGCGCCGTGGGCTTGTCACTCCTGCTCGTATATCTGTATTCGATGGCGGCTGTGTTCGGTGACGTACAGGCGGTCTTCGGAGTCCAGCGAGACGGATACCGGCCCCCAGAAGACCGGCTCCGTCTGAGAAGCGGTGTGGAACGGGGTTCGCAGATGCGCGGGCAGGTCCTTGACGTGCAGGTCGGAGGCGCGGCGCGCGGCGTACTCGTCTTGGTTCACTTCGAGCCACTCCTCTGCCCACTTCGACAGCGTCGCCTCGCCCGTGAGCATCTGGCGAAACTCTCCATCCGGGCCGAGAATCTGCACGCGCTCGTTGCCCCAGTCCGCCACGCAGATCAAGCCGTCTCCGGTCACGGCAACCGAGCTTGGTCTGTGGAATTGGCCCTCTGCGTCGCCCGGTTCGCCATACGCCGCCATGAATTCGCCGTCTGGCGTGAACTTCTGCACGCGGTCGTTTCTCCAGTCGGCGACGTACACGCTCCCCTCGGAATCGACGGCCGCGCCCCAGGGCAGATCGAATCTTCCTTCCCCGCTGCCGCCGCTTCCCCAGCTAAGGATGGATTCGCCCTCCGGCGTCAGCTTGTGAACGCGGTTCGCGTACTGCTCGACTACGTACACAGAGCCGTCGCCGCCGTGCGCGATGCCCGCGGGGCCTTGCAGCGTTCCGATTTCGTCTACATCGCTTCCCCACTTCCTGATGAAAGCCCCTTGACTGTCGAAGACCTTGACCTCGTTCAGAGCTTCGTCGGTGACGTACAGGTTGTCATCGGCGTCGAATGCCATGCACACGGGAACGCGGAGCTGGTCTTCGCCGTCGCCGGGGCCTGTGCTGAACTCGCCGAGCCAGCCTTCATCGAACGTGCATATCTGGATGCGGATTCCGCGCGCGTTCAGACCGCCCATCCGGTTCAGCACGAAGATGCGTCCGTCCGCGCTGAACGCGGTGTCGTATGGGTAGTTGAATCCGCGTCCGATGGGCTGGTTGGAATTGAAGCCGATCGTCTTCAGGTATCTCATTTAGAGTTTCCTATGTCGAGTGGGCCGTTCGCGCAGATGCGCGGGATGCTGGGGTTGGTCTTTGCCGTACATCCCTGCCTGTCTGCGCATCGGCTCATATGTTGAACTGCGGCTCGCTGTAATCGAGCAGCTTGTTGTATATCTGGATTCGCCAGCGCTGGGTGTCTGCCACCATGAGCCTGGAGTTGCGGCTGTCGAATTCGACGGCGGAGGGGAGCGCGAATCTCCACTCCGGCTCCAGCGTATAGACACGGCGGCGCGCTTTGTACACGTCCGGGTTCGAGCGCACGTACTCCCGCTGCCACTTGGAAAGCTCCTGCGCGTCTCCGATGAACGTCGTTATGTAGCGCCCGTCCGCGTCGTATGCCTGCACCCTGTGGTTCACCCAGTCGCAGACGTAGATGTCGCCGGCTGGGTCCACCGCCACGTCCGAGGGGTGGTCGAACTCGTAGTCTCCGCTCCCATGGCTGCCGAGCGCGAAGACGAATCTGCCGTCTCCATCGAATTTCTGGATGCGGTGGTTCTTGTGGTCTGCCACGTAGACGAAGCCGTCTGCGTCCGTCGTGATGCCCCATGGGGAATCGAACTGGCCCTCGCCTTGCCCGAAGCGTCCCCACTCGCAGATGTACCTGCCGTCAGCGCTGAGCTTCTGAACCCTGTGATTCAGCGTGTCCACCACCAGAACGCAGTCGCTGGCGTCGATGGCGATGCCGGACGGCCTCCCGAACTGGCATTCGCCGCTCCCGTGTGTCCCGAACGCCCTAGAGAACTCCCCGTCCGGAGTGAACACCGAAACCCGGTCAGTCCAAGCGTCGGTTACATAGATGTTCCTGTGGCTGTCCAGCGCTATGCCGGAAGCCCAAGTCAGCTGCCCCTCGTCCTCGCCTCGTTCGCCGATGCGATTGACGACCTCCTCCTCGCCGGGGTACAGGCCAACTGTAAACCTCGTGACCCCGCGCGCGCCTCCCAGGTTCGAGACGATGGCGAACACCTCGTTTCCGTCTCCGAACGCCAGCGAGAGCGGCCCCATCACTTGGTCTCGACCGCCCACCACGTGGCTGAAATCGTAAACCCTGTCTCCGACTATCTTGGTGAGCATGGCGCTTCTTTCCTGCTGGATTCAGGCGAGCTGGTACTCGCGGGTGGCGACTATTAGCTGGAGAAGCTCGGACACTCGCCTTGCGGATTCGGCCTCGTTCGACTCGTCCCATCTCAGATCTCCGCGCGCGGCGGCGTGGTCTATCAGCTCCGCCCGCGTTTCGGCGTTCACGTCCACGGGGCCGAGCAGGTCTAGGCAGGTGTCCACCACGTCATCCGGCGATGCTGCGGACACCTTGACTCGCTCGATCATGGCGCGAACGCCCGGTCTGCGCGTCTCGCCCATCATGTCCGCCACGAAGTTGGCGCGCTTCATCAGCGAGCCGCTGTTGATCCATTCTACGCCCGAGTGCCAGCCCTCTACACTCGGCGGGTTGAGAAGCTCCTGCCCCATGTAGGTTATGTGGTTGGAGTATTCGAATATATCGGGGCCTGGAAGCTCGCCGCCGCCGACCACTCTGAGCGTTCCTACCACCACCTCCGCGGGGTTCTTGACCTTCGTGAAGCGCGCCTCCTTGAAGAAGTCGGAGTTGAACAGAATGCGCAGCGTGTGGCGCATGTCGAAGCCCGACTCCGTGAGCGCGTTGGCTATGGCGGATACGGCGTCCGGATCTCTCGGAGGGGTATCCTGCCACGCCGGAACCTGCACCTCGTCTGCGACGAAGAAGCTGTACAGGTGCCGCGCTATGAACCTCGCGGTGGCGGGCTGGCGCAGAACGATGTCTATTATGTCCTCGCCGTCGAAGCTCCCAGTGTGGCCTAGAAACGTCTTCTCCCCGTCGTCATGGTCTTCGGGCTTGTACTCGAAGTACCAGTCCCAGCGCCCCATGTGGAACCTGGGCAGCTTGGGGGTCATAGTCCAGCCGGTGAAGGCGCGGGAGCATTCGTACACGTCCTCTTCCGTGTAGTTGCCCACCCCCATGGTGAACAGCTCCAGAAGCTCGCGCCCCCAGTTCTCGTTGACTGCGCTGGCGTGGTTCTCCTGATTGTCCAGCCAGAAGAGCATCGCCGGGTTTCTGGACACCGCCAGCAGCAGATCGCGGTACTTGCCAAGCCCCTTTTCGCGGAACAGATCTATCATGTCGATTATCTCGTCGTAGTGATCGACCTTCGACACGCCGGTGGCGAATATCTGGTGCCAGAACAGGCACATCTTCTCTTGGAGCGGCGCGGGCGTGTTGATCATGCGCCACACCCACCCCGACTGTCCGATGCCGCCCAGAGTTCCCGGCTTCCACTGGAAGTGGTAGTAGCGCAGAAACTCGTAGATGTCCACAGGCTGCCGCTCTTCGGGGCGCAGAAGCTCCTCCACGGTGGCTTCGTACCCGACCGCCGCGCGTCTCTCCAGCTCGTCTCGGCTCGCCCCGAAGCCTGCCCTGCGCATGAGATGCGCCATGAGCGAGATATTTTCGTTTCCCATGTGCTTGTCTCCTCCCCGCTGGTTACAATGGATTATATTACTGCCCAACTGGACAGGCAAACGGAATTGGGCGCGGCTGCGCGACACGGCGCGGGAAGCGGTATGCTATCAGCGCGTGAGAGGAGTACCGGCGTGCGGCATCGTAGATTGGGCGAGGCGGCTGTGGGTACAATGCCTTGACTTTGGGGACATGCCCGGTCCGTACCTAGTAGTTTGGGAGCGCAGCATGAGGCTAGTGGCAGTCATGGCAGCAGCGCTTGCACTCGCGCTGATATTTGCCGCAGGCTGTACCGGTGGATTGCAGCCGACGCCTGAGCCGTTGCCACTCGATACACCCGCGCCGCTAACGGCTACCGTCGCGCCCACATCTACGCCCGTCGACAGAGCCGCCTTGACCTCGCTCTACAACGCCGCCAACGGCCGCAGCTGGACGAACAGCACGAACTGGCTGAGCGACAGGCCAATCGGTGAATGGTACGGAGTCACCACCGACGACAGCGGGCGCGTCACGGAGCTGGACCTTAGCAACAATCAGTTGAGCGGCGAGATTCCGCCTGAACTGGGCAGCCTCGCTAGGCTGACATATCTGGGACTCTTCAGCAATGGGTTGAGTGGCGAGATTCCGCCGGAGCTGGGCAGTCTCGCCAATCTGAGAGTGCTGTATCTCAACGGCAATCAGTTGAGCGGCGAGATTCCGTCGGAACTCGGCAATCTCGCCAGTCTGGAGTGGCTGCACCTCAACAGCAATCAGTTGATTGGCGAGATTCCGCCGGAACTCGGCAATCTCGCCAGCCTGGAGGTGCTGTACCTCTACTACAGCAATCGGTTGAGCGGATGTGTGCCTTCAGGCTTGCGGCGTGTGCCGTATAACGATTTCTCGTGGCATGGCCTGCCGTTCTGCGGCAATTGAGGCCTCCACGCCCGCGCCCTCGTCAGCTGGCGGATTCCAAGGATATGTCGCGCGAGCCTAGCCGTCAGCCTCGGCATGTCGTGGCGTCAGCTGCGGGGACGTGCCATAGAGTCACGTTCTCTGAGCGCTGAAGCGGTCCGCTCTCGATGGCGTGAGAGGAGTACCGGCGCGCGGCATCGTAGATCGGACGGAGCGGCTGGGGTATAATGCCTTGACTTTGGGGACATGCCGGGTCCATACCTAGTAGTTTGGGAGCGCAGCATGAAGCTAGTGGCAGTCACGGCAGCAGCGCTTGCAGTCGCGCTGATATTTGCCGCAGGCTGTACCGATGGATTGCAGCTGACGCCTGAGCCGTTACCACGATCTGCGCCGCCCATATCGACGCCCGCGCCCGCCGCCACGCCGGCACCTACCGCCACTTCCATATCGACGCCCGCGCCGGCACCTACCGCCGCGCCGACATCCACGCCTGCGCCTACCGACACTCCTACGCCGGCACCTACCGCCGCGCCCACGTCGACGCCCGCGCCTATTGCCGCGCCCGCATCGACGCCCATGCCGCCACCTACCGCCGCGCCCACGTCGACGCCCGCGCCTATCGCCACTCCTACGCCGGCACCTACCGCCACGCCCACGTCGACGCCTGCGTCCACCGCCACTCCTACGCCGCCACCTGCCGCCACGCCCACAGCATCAGACGGAGTTTCGACCGACAGAGCCGCCTTGACAGCGCTCTACAACGCCGCTAACGGCCGCAGCTGGACGAACAGTACAAACTGGCTGAGCGACAGACCAATCGGTGAATGGTACGGCGTCACCACCGACGGCAACGGGCGCGTCACAGAACTGAACCTCCGCGTCAATCAGTTGAGTGGCGAGATTCCGTCGGAACTGGGCAGCCTCAACAGGCTGAAAGTGCTGTACCTGGCTATCAATCGGTTGAGCGGCGAGATTCCGCCGGATCTGGGAAATCTCGCCAGCCTGAGAGTTCTGCGGCTCTACGAGAATCAGTTGAGCGGCGAGATTCCGCCGGATCTGGGCAGACTCGACAGCCTGAGAGAGTTGTGGCTCTACGAGAATCAGTTGAGCGGCGAGATTCCGCCTGAGCTGGGCAGTCTCACCAACCTGAGAGAATTGCGGCTCTACATCAATCAGTTGAGCGGCGAGATTCCGCCTGAACTGGGCAATCTCACCAATCTGACAGATCTGGAGCTCGCCGCCAATCGGTTGAGCGGCGAGATTCCGCCTGAGCTGAGCAATCTCGCCAACCTGACGGATCTGGAGCTCGGCGGCAATCAGTTGAGCGGCGAGATTCCGCCTGAGCTGAGCAATCTCGCCAACCTGACGGATCTGGATCTCGGCGGCAATCAGTTGAGCGGCGAGATTCCGTCGGAACTGGGCAGCCTCGCCAGCCTGAGAGTGCTGGACCTCGACCACAATCAGTTGGGCGGCGAGATTCCGTCGGAACTGGGCAACCTCGCCAACCTGACAGAGTTGCACCTCTACGAGAATCAGTTGAGTGGCGAGATTCCGCCTGAATTGGGCAACCTCGCCAACCTGACAGAGTTGTACCTCTGGGGCAATCAGTTGAGCGGATGTGCGCATGCAGACTTGCGACGTGTGCTGGACAACGATTTCCCGGGGCCTGTCCTGCCGTTCTGCGGCGAGCTCACGCCCGAAGACAGAGCCGCCGCCTTGGCAGCGTTCTACAACGCCACCAACGGCCGCAACTGGACGAACAACACAAACTGGCTGAGCGACAGGCCAATCGGTGAATGGTACGGCGTCATCACCTACGGCATCGGGCGCGTCACAGAACTAGAACTGTACCTCCCCGGCAATCAGTTGAGCGGCGAGATTCCGCCAGAGTTGGGCAGCCTCACCAAACTGACAAGGCTGTACCTCGGCGAGAATCAGTTGAGCGGCGAGATTCCGACGGAACTGGGCAACCTCGCCAACCTGAGAGAGATGAACCTCGGCGAGAATCAGTTGAGCGGCGAGATTCCGACGGAACTGGGCAATCTTACCAACTTGGAGTGGCTGGGCCTCTCCGGCAATCAGTTGAGCGGCGAAATTCCGACGAAGCTGGGCAGCCTTGACAATCTGAGATTACTGTACCTTGGCGAGAATCAGTTGAGCGGCGAGATTCCGACGGAACTGGGCAATCTCGCCAACCTGAGAGAGTTGCAGCTCGGCGGCAATCAGTTGAGCGGCGAGATTCCGACGGAACTGGGCAACCTCGCCAACCTGAGAGAGTTGCAGCTCGGCGGCAATCAGTTGAGCGGCGAGATTCCGACGGAACTGGGCAACCTCGCCAACCTGAGAGAGTTGCAGCTCGGCGGCAATCAGTTGAGCGGCGAGATTCCGACGGAACTGGGCAGCCTCGATATGCTGACAGTGCTGTACCTTCACGGCAATCGGTTGAGCGGATGTGTGCCTTCAGGCTTGCGGCGTGTGCTAGACAACGATCTCTTCGAGCCTCGCCTGCTGTTCTGCGATGAGACGCTCACGCTCGTCGACAGAGCCGCCTTGACAGCGCTCTACAACGCCACCAACGGCCGCAGCTGGACGAACAGCACAAACTGGCTGAGCGACAGGCCAATCGGTGAATGGTACGGCGTCTTCACCGACGGCAGCGGGCGCGTCACGAAACTGTACCTAGACAGCAATCGGTTGAGCGGCGAGATTCCGTCGGAACTGGGCAATCTCGTCAGCTTGAGAGAGCTGAACCTCACCGTCAATCGGTTGAGCGGCGAGATTCCGTCGGAACTGGGCAACCTCGCCAACCTGAGAGTGTTGTACCTCGTCCACAATCAGTTGAGCGGCGAGATTCCGTCGGAACTGGGCAATCTTACTAACTTGGAGGTGCTGTGGCTCTACGGCAATGAGTTGAGCGGTGAGATTCCGTCGGAACTGGGCAACCTCGCCAGCCTGAGAGTGCTGAATCTCCGTGAGAATCGGTTGAGCGGCGAGATTCCGTCGGAACTGGGCAACCTCGCCAACCTGAGAGTGTTGTGGCTCTACAGAAATCGGTTGAGCGGTGAGATTCCGTCGGAACTGGGTAATCTTGCCAACCTGACAGATCTGGACCTCCGCGACAATCGGTTGAGCGGTGAGATTCCGTCGGAACTGGACAGCCTCGACAATCTGATAGTGCTGAACCTCGTCCACAATCAGTTGAGCGGCGAGATTCCGTCGGAACTGGGCAATCTCGCCAGCCTGACAGAGCTGTGGCTCCCCAGCAATCAGTTGAGCGGCAAGATTCCGTCGGAACTGGGCAATCTTGCCAACCTGAGAGTGCTGGACCTCGGCGGTAATCAGTTGAGTGGCGAGATTCCGTCGGAACTGGGCAATCTTGCCAACCTGAGAGTGCTGGACCTCGGCGGTAATCAGTTGAGTGGCGAGATTCCGTCGGAACTGGGCAGCCTTACCAACTTGGAGCAGATGCTCCTCTCCGGCAATCAGTTGAGCGGCAAGATTCCGCCAGAACTGGGCAGCCTCACCAACTTAGAGCGGATGCTCCTCTCCCACAATCAGTTGAGCGGCAAGATTCCGCCAGAACTGGGCAGTCTTACCAACTTGGTGGAGTCGCTGGACCTCAGCGAGAATCAGTTGAGCGGCGAGATTCCGTCGGAACTGGGCAATCTTACCAACTTGGAGTCGCTGGACCTCAGCGGTAATCAGTTAAGTGGCGAGATTCCGTCGGAACTGGGCAATCTCGCCAACCTAGAGGTGCTGTACCTCGGTGACAATCAGTTGAGCGGATGTGTGCCTTCAGGATTGCGGCGTGTGCCGAACATCTATTTCTCGCTGCTTGGCCTGCCGCTCTGCGGCAATTGAAACCGCCATGCCCGCGCCCGCTGCGGATTTGGGGATATGTCGCGTAGGCTTGGTCGTCAGCCACGGTGAAAGCTGCAAGTATTCAGGTTCGTCTCATGTGACGTCGGCTGACGACCACTCGCTGGTCGGCTCTGACACGTTCATCGGCTTTGGCTGGCAGATCAGCGTCACCGCAACCGTCAACGGACGGAGTGAGAGCTTTGTCGCCCGTCGACAAGACGAAGGGGAAAGGAGCCGTGAGATGGACAGACCCGAGTTCGTGGACGCGCACGTCCACTTCTACGACATGCAGCACCCGGAGCTTTTCTACGCCCACTGGCAGCCGGACGTGATTCATCCGTCACTCGGTACACAGCCCCGAAAGCTGGCAGAGCGCAACTGGCTTGCGGAAGACTTCATCGCGCTGACCCGCGCCGCCAACGTGACGAAAGTCGTTCACGTACAGGCAGCCATCGGCTCAAAAGACCCTGTCAAGGAGACCGAATGGCTCCAGGATGCAGCGGACAGGACGGGCTTTCCGCACGCCATCGCTGCCTACGCCGACCTGCGCGACCCGAACGTGGAGGCTGTGATCGAGAGGCACTGCGAGTTTCGGAACATGCGCGGAATACGCGACTTCTCTTACGGCGACTATCTCGCGTCGCCCGACTTTCACAGAGGCTTCGCGCTGATGGAGAAGTACGGCCTGATCGCCAGCATCGCGGCGGGGCGCGAGGATATGCAGAAGCTGCGAGACCTCGCGGCGATGTTTCCGAACGTCCCCATCGTGATCGACCACGCCGGGCTTCCCTCGCAGCGGACGCCCGAGTACTTCGCGCTCTGGCGCAGCGGCATGGAGAGCGCGGCTCAGGCGGAGAACGTCATCTGCAAGATATCCGGTCTCGGCATGGGCGACAACAGCTGGACTGTGGACAGCATCAGGCCATACGTCTTGCAGTGCATAGAGACGTTCGGAATCGAGCGCAGCCTGTTCGCCACCAACTGGCCGGTCGACAGCCTGTGGAGCAGCTACGACGCAATCCTGAGCGCGTACGACCAGATCACGAGCGACTTCACGCAGGACGAGCGCGCGGCGCTGTTCTCTCGAAACACCGAAAGGCTGTACAGGATCTAGGGCCTTATTCCCGTCACTCCGCCGTCTATGACAAGCTCCGTCGCCGTCACGAACGCCGACTCGTCGCACGCGAGATAGAGCGCGCCGAAAGCTATGTCATCGACGCGCCCAAGCCGCCCCATCGGTATCTCGCCAACGCGCGTCTCGGGGCGGATGGAGTTGGTCGCGGCGCGGATCATGTCCGTGTCGATGGGTCCCGGGTGTATGGAGTTGCAGCGTATCCCGTCTGACGCGAACCGTCCGGCGGTGGATTTGGTGAACACGCGCACCGCGCCCTTCGATGCGGCGTAGGCGGGAGACGCCAGAGGCCTGCCGAGAATCCCCGCTATCGAGGATATGTTCACTATCGAGCCGCCGCCTGCCCTCTGCATCGCCGGTATCACGTGGCGAGTGCCGAGGAACACCCCCTTGGCGTTGACGTCCATTACGTTGTCCCAGTCCTCGTTGGAGATGTCCATGTCTTGGTGGCGAAGCGAGATGCCCGCGTTGTTGACGAGGATATCGACCCTTCCGTACTTGGACTCTGCCAAGTCGACCGCCTTCCGCCAGTCCTCGTCGCTCGTCACGTCGAGATGTACGTACTCTACCTCGCCCCCCAGCTCGGCGATTCGCGCCTCGACCTTCTTGCCCTCGTCGTCCAGCACGTCGCCGAATACCACCTTCGCGCCCTCCGCCGCGAACAGCTCCACCTCCGCCGCGCCCTGCCCCTTCGCTCCGCCGCTTATGATCGCCACCTTGTCATCCAGTCTGCCCATGATCGCCTCCCGCTGATGTGTGACAGCCTCTTTCGCATCTGCCCCTATTATAGACTGCCTAGCGAACAGTCTGCGCGTGAAATCTCGAAAGTCACCGCTCAACTTGCGAATCTCTACTTCGCCCGAATTTGTCCGGGCAGACCCGTTCCCGCCTGCGCGGAAATGACCGTTGGCGCGCGCAATCCTGCGCGATAGCTCCGCCGTCCGCCACTTTGGGTTTGGATGAGAGCGTCTGGAGAGTGCTAAGCTCTCTAGAGACGAAAAAGGCATCCGCCGTCCGCCACTTTGGGTTTGGATGAGAGCGTCGGTTACACTGTAAGCATATATCCAAACTCTGCAATCGACGGAAGAGAGTATGCGCGGCGATCTTGAAGGAAAGATGATACTGGGCGCCTTCTTGCAGGCTGCCAACTGTTCCAACTACGCGGCTTCGTGGCGACATCCGGCGTCCGACCCTTCGTTCCTGACGGCGAGCTTCTATCAGGAGATCGCCAGGACGCTGGAAGCGGGGAAGTTCCACTTCGGCTTCATAGATGACAGGCTCGCAATGCCGAGCCGCTTCGGAGACTCGGTGGAAGATACGATCCGCCACGGCATCCGCGCCGTCAAGCTCGATCTGATCCCCGTTGTCATGGCGATGTCGCTGGCGACTCGGTATCTGGGAGTGAGCGCCACCTACTCGACCACTTACCACGCGCCGTTTCACATAGCGCGCCTGTTCTCGACGGTGGACCATCTCACGGGCGGACGCGCCGCGTGGAACGTGGTCACTTCGCTCAACGACTCGGAGGCGCAGAACTTCGGGGTGGACAGCCATGAGGGTCACGACACGCGCTACGATCAGGCTGACGAGGCGATGGAGATAGTCACCGGCCTATGGGACAGCTGGGCGGATGACGCGCTCGTTCTCGACAAGGGCGCTGGCGTGTTCGCCGATCCCGACAGGGTCAGCAGGCTGGACTACGAAGGGCGCTGGCTCAGGTCTCGCGGCCCCCTGACCGTCCCGCGCGCGCCGCAAGGCTACCCCGTAGTGATGCAGGCGGGCCAGAGCGACAGGGGGCGCGAGTTCGCCGCGCGATGGGCGGAGGTCGTGTTCGCGGTGTTCCGCGACATCGAATCCGGGCGCAGAATCTGCGCAGATATCAGAGACCGCTCGGCCAAGTACGGGCGCGACCCCAACGACGTGAAGGTCGTGACCGCCGCCTACGCAATCGTGGGCGAGACGGAGTCTATGGCTAGGGAGAAGCTGGCATACGTGGAGAGCCTGGCGCATCCGTCCGATACGCCGGTTCTGCTGTCCGAGCTGCTCAACTACGACTTCGGGCAGCACTCGGCCGACGAGCGCATGACAGACGCGCACCTGGACGCGATCTCCGGATCGCGCGGTATGGCGGAGCGGATGCGCGCGGCAGGCGAGGAGTACCCAACGTTCGGAGACTTTCTCCGCCAGAGCAGGCGCGGCTCCATCTGGGAGCTGCCCGTGTTCGTCGGAAGCGCGGCGCAGGTGGCGGACGAGATGGCGGACTGGTTTACGCAAGAGGCGTGCGACGGCTTCATGGTTGCCGCGCCGTATCTGCCCGGAGCGTATCAGGACTTCGCGCGGATGGTCGTTCCCGATCTTCAGCGGCGCGGAGTGTGCCACGAAGACTACGGCGCGGAGACGCTCAGGGGCAATCTGGGCTTGGCGAGACCGTGAGGCGTCGGCTCAGCCCGCGTCGGCCTTCACGTGTTCGTATGACCTGCCGATCAGCTCGCGCAGAACTTCCAAGTCCACGTCCGCCAGCTTGTTGATGTACAGGCAGGATACGCCGGTTCGGTGCCTGCCCAGCCGCGCCAGCAGATCATCGTACCCGTCGAACCCAGACATGATATAGAGAGACAGACTTCGGCTTCTGGGAGAAAAGCCCGTCATCGGCATGTCGCCTTCCCTGCCCGATTCGTATTTGTAGTGGTACTGCCCGAAGCCGATGATGCTCGGCCCCCACATCGCAGGCTCCAGGCCGGTCACTTCCCTCATCATCTCCAGCAGCGCGAATCCGTCCTCCCTGCGCCGCCTGTTGGCGACCCCTTCCATGAACTCGGCAACGCTGGCGTCCGTCTTTTGCGTCTTGTTCTCTGCCATCCGAACCCTCACTTGTCACTATTGGCATGGTATCCTATGCCAAAGACGTACAGACGTACAACGGAGGCAGAGACCATGAAACCGAACGTATTGAGACAGAAGCTGGAAGCGGGCGAGCCGACCGTCAGCACACACATCCACTCCACCTGGCCCTCCGTGGTCGAGGCAATCGGGCATACGGGTATATACGACTACGTGGAGTTCGTGGCGGAGTACGGCCCTTCGGACCTGCACGATCTGGACAACCTCGCTCGCGCCGCCGAGCTGTTCGACATGGGAATGATGATCAAGGTCGACCAGAGCCATCAGGCGTACCTCGCTCAGCGCGCCGTCGGCTCCGGCTTCGGCAGCGTGCTGTTCACGGATGCGCGATGCGCAGACGACATCCGCGAGCAGATACTGACCATCAAGCCCGACACGCCCGAAGACAAGGGCTGGTACGGAGTCGCCACGCGCCGACATACCTACATGGGCTACGGCGGCTCTGAGACTTACGTAGAGGCGCTGCGCGACACCGTAGTGGCGGCGATGATCGAGAAGAAGGGCGCAGTGGACGAGCTGGACGAGATATTGGAGCTTCCCGGCTTGGACATGGTGCAGTGGGGCGGCTCGGACTTCTCCGTCAGCATCGGCAAGGCGGGGCAGCGCGGCGACCCGGAGGTCGTCGCCGCGCACGACAGGGTTTTCAAGTCGGCAGTCGCCGCCGGAGTCCATGCGAGGGCTGAGATACAGTCCGCGGACGAGGCGCGAAAGTACCTAGACATGGGCGTTCTCCACTTCTCCATCGGCACGGACATCGCCATCCTGCACGGCTGGTGGAAGTCCAACGGCGAAGACCTGTGGCGCGCCATCAACGGCGAGTGACCAAACAGGAGGGCGAAGTGGCACAGTTGGAACTGGCATACGCAGTGCGGAGCTACAGCAGCGGCACACTCGGACGCGCGATCAACAACGCGCGCAATCACCACTGGATAGCGGACGACCCCGGCGGCGACGAGATCGGCGCGGGCGAGCTGTTCCTGTCCGGCATCTCCGCGTGCGCGGTCAACATGATCGAGCGAATCGCCGGCGAGGAGGAGATTCCGCTAGACTGGATGGATGTGGGCGTCGAGGCGTACCGCGATCCGAACGCCGCTCCGGGTGAGCGAACAGTCTATGACGACATCAAGATACACCTCCAGATGTGGGGAGTCTCCGACAGCGACGGCGACAGCTTGGTGGATATCTGGAAACGCCGTTGACCGCTGTACGGTTCGGTTGCAGTTGCAACCCCTAGCACGGCAGTCACGGCGGAGTTCAGCGCGGAGCCTCGCCCACGCCGATGACCAGCCTTACGCCGCCGCGCGGCCACAGGGTCTTCTACCCGCATTACGCTTGGGCAATCGTGACCATCATAGCGGTGATGCAGATGGTCGGCTCGTCCATCCGCATGGCGTTCGGCGTGTTCATAGATCCGCTGTCCGAGCAGTTCGGCTGGGGACAGGGGACGATTACTCTGGCATATGCGCTGTCGAGCGTCGTTACCGCGCTCGTCTCCCCGCTGGCAGGCTCTTTCGGAGACAGGTTCGGCGCGCGCATGGCGATGGTCGTGGGCTGCGCCATGTTCATCGTCGGAATGCTGCTCATCGGGCTGGTTACTCAGGTTTGGCAGTTCTACCTAACGTTCGGCGTTCTGCTCGGAGTGGCGCAGGCGGTGTTCTTGGTGCCCTTGATCCCGTCCGCCATGACGTGGTTCAGGCGGCATCTGGGGCTGGGCATGGGAGTTCTCATGGCGGCGTGGGGACTCGGCCCAGCTCTGGCAGCGCCTCTGATTGGCTGGATGATCGATCAGCTCGGATGGCGGGATACGTTTTGGCTGACTGCCATGGGGTCGTCCGCCATCATGGCTGCGCTCATCCTCATGTACTCCAACCGCCCCTCGGATCGCGGACTCGAACCCTACGGCGCGCTGCCCGGAGACCCGGATACAGCCTCGAATCGGCCTCCCGCCGAGCGGGTGAAGCTGTTCACGAAGTTCATGCGCCACACCGTAGCCTACTGGAACCTAAGCTCGATACACTTTCTCGGCTGCGTGGGACACGCGATCATACTCGTCTACATCATCCCGATTGCGGTCGCCGAGGGCCTGTCTTTGGTGGTCGCCGCCGGACTGATCACCGTGCTGTCCGGCGTCAGCATAGTGACACGGCTGGCAACGCCCGTTCTGTCCGACCACATCGGACCCAAGACCGTGATGACCGTCGCATACGCGATTCAGGGCGTAACAGTGGTGATGCTGTTTTGGACGCAAGACACCTGGCTGTTCTACCTGTTCGCGGTGGCGTTCGGAATCGGCTACGGCGGCGAGGCGGGCGGCTTTCCCATCCTGAACCGCAGGTACTACGGCTACGCGCCCGTCGGCTCGGCGCATGGCGTGCAGATGCTGGGCGCGGGACTTGGCATGGCGCTCGGAGGCTGGCTCGGCGGAATCATCTTCGACCTCACCGGCGGCTACGAATTGGCGCTGATCATCTCGGTCATAGCCAGCCTCGCCGGAGCCGCCAGCATCCTGCTGCTGGAGCGCACGGACAGGCTGCTGATCCCAGACTGGGAGACGGAGTTCTTGGGAGAAGAAGCGCCACCCGCTCGTCAGCCGATGGCGCAGGCAGACGGTCGTTCGCGCTGAGGGCTTTGAGAGGAGCCGGCTAAGACCCCACTATCCGATTCCACGCCGTCTTCAGCTCGAAGCTCACCGATGGGTCGCCCTCGATGTTGGACACGTACCGATGAACGAACTCGGGCGCTCGTCTGATCAGTCGCAGGTAATACAGCAGCGTTCGATCAATGCCGTTCACTATCAGCTGGCAGCCGTGAATGTCCGCCACCCGCTGAATATCGGGGGCGAATTCGGAATAGTCGTCGTGGCCGTATGTGGTCAGGATGTAGAATCTTTCGACCGGAGTCGTTCGGAACTTTCCGAAAGATGTCGCAATCAAATCGGAAGTTACGGGGACGTTGTGTTTGACTTCGCAGCCCTCGAACAAGACGCCGTCGGAGTTTAGGATGTGTACGTCTCCAATCAGGTCGGTTCTAGCGTCGGCGGCAGTGTGATGCTCGAGCGGCAGGAGGACACATCCCGCGTATCTCTCCATCTCTTTGACGGCTATGCTCAAGATGGCGTGGATCGCCAACACAGGCAGCCGCGCCGCCCCCTGAAGCGGTTGGCCGTAATGACGCCTGATCTTGTCGACGGTTTGGCTTATGGACAGGTTGACGGGGGGGGCCAACGCTATGTTGGTGTTGCGTTCTCGGAACTCGATTAGCCCCCACAGTATGTTTCGCAACGTATGTTCAGCCGACGCGCCTTTGGTCTGAACCGCGTCAATTATGGACAGGAACGCGCGCTTGACGGCGGCGGGTTGTATCCTGCCTGGGTAATTGAGTGTGTAAGGCGCAGGCTGTTCGAGAGAGCGCGTCAGCCAACCCGTTCCGCTTGTCATGTAAGGAAAACTCTGTTCTCTCAGGAACGGCGTGACAACCCTGCTGTCCAGACCTCTACCGCTGAATCCTTCGGGCATTCCGGCTTGGTGCATCCTGATGTCCTGTTCGGGCGAAGCGATTTTCTTGACCAGCAGGGTAATCAGCACGGCAAGCGCGCCCTTGGCGCGCTCCTGATGTCGAAGGATAACGTTACATTGCGAACTTACAGCCGCCAGCGCGGGCGCATCTTCTCCAGAAACATAGGCTTTCAGAACATCATCGTACAGACGCTCCATCAATTCGCGCTCATCCACTTGGAAACTCCGATGATATGCGTTCGAGCGCCATGTCGCAGTATTTCCGACTAATGTCTATTCCAACGCAGCTCCTGCCTTCGCGGAGCGCGGCGACCATCGTGGATCCACTGCCCATGTATGGATCCAGAACCTGACCGTCCGGCGGTGAGAGAAGCCGGACTATCTCCCTGATGACGGCGACGGGAAATACTGCGGGATGTCCGTTGCCGGGAAGACTTTCAACCGGATTCTCTATCACGTCTTTCTTCATCGGTTCTCCCGATATGCGGATGATCGTGAAACCGTCTCTCTCGATGTGCATTTTGCGCCCACCGTTCTGTCCGCCGTATGCGGGCGCGTGAATGCCCCGAATCTTCATCCTGAAGCTGTGGATGGAGCCGTCCCATACTTCGCCGATGACTTCATCCAGAGCTTTGTGCGCTGCCTTCTGTTCTTCGGCGCTCAATTCGGACGTCTCGATCAGATGTCTGTATCGACTGCCGAGTTTCTTCGTTGGCTTGCCTCGCTTCACTTTCTGCCCGGGCTGGAACGCCGAACGGTCGTGATAGTATTCCCCACCGAGCGCGAAGTGGAAGAACGGTTCGGTGCTGTTCACCAGCCGACGGGGGAACTGGTGAGGCGTCGGGTTGCGTTTGACCCATGTTATCTCGTTGACAAGCCTCAGGTTCAGCTCGTCCAGCGCTTTGATTGCGAATCTGTATGGAACAAGCTGAAGTCCACCGCCAGCTATCTTGTCGCCCATGTTGTACACGATGTTGCCCGTAGGCTTCATGACGCGCGCAATCTCGCGCAACGTTCCGACGATGTTGTCCAAGTATTCGCTGACAGTATCCTCATTGCCCAGACCGGGCGACGAGTATTCGCGCTGCTGAAAGTACGGAGGAGATGTGACCACCAAGTCTATGGAACTCTCGGCGACTGTAGGAATTACGTCGCGATTGTCCCCACAGTCAACCCTGTAGCTCAGGCCGGTTTCTCCAACCGTGATGTGATGAGTGTGGGATGTGGTCTTCTGGAACAAGCTAGGCTGTTTCCATCTCTGAGTGCGGACATCTGCGCTTTTCCACGACAGCTACACCATCGCCCAAGCCTGAACCGCTAGAGAGTAGTCTGAAATCTAAACAGCCGCCCACATATTGTTGAGGGAGTCGCGTCCGAGAACGCCTTTGTTCACAAGTGTGACGAGAACCGTGACCGGTGAGACGTCGTAATACTCCGCCGCGTCATGGATAGCGTCGTCGTTCGGCGTCTCGTCGCCTAGGTATTCTCTCAGGTGGTCGAATGGACACAAGAGTTCTTGGGCGAACGCGCGCTGGAACTTTTGACGGCTGGTTTTGGAGCTAGTCGCCGGCAACAGTGTCTCTCCATCGTCGGCGTCGATATGGTCCGCCACTAAGCGCGCCAATCTGAATCGGCGGGAATGAGGATGCCTGCCGCTCAAAGCGACGTGGAAGGCGTTCGAGTCCACATCCTCGCGGACGCCCGCCGTCAACGGTGTCTCCCCGGCGTCTTGGACGTCCAAGAATCTATCTTGAGAGACGCTTAGCACGTCGCAAATGGCGTTCGTCGAGACTGGGACGGATACGTCCCAGCTGTCGCGGGCGATTCTGGCGGCGCTCTCTGCGCGCACCCATGGTGGAATGTCCGAAGCGGCGGACTGCGAAGCGAGCCTTCCGCGTATATCCGCGCGATTCGGCACGCGGGCGGTCATCGCGCTTTTTAGTGCGCTCTCCCGAATGCTCCGCGCATGAGAAACGGCCTCCTCCTTGTACGCGGCCGCCATCTCTCGAATCGCGCCCTCGCCGTAGGGACTTGTCTGTTCTATCAGATAGTCAATGAAGTCGCTGGGCGCTTCGTCGGGGTCGTACCCCATGCACGCTTCGAGTATTCGACGGTTGGCACTCTCGACATCCTGGCGTTCGCAGGTCACTTCATCCCAGAGCGCGCTCAATTCGGATTGGGCGTTTCCCATTATGGACAGTCTGGCGATGGTTCGATCTATGAAATCGCTCGCCACGCTCTCGAAATTGGCGATTGGCACGGGCAGCTCATCGAGCCGATTCAAGTAGCGTATAGGCTCCGCGTCCCAATGAGTGGTGGGGCGCGCGCTGACTAGGACGGAATGCCAGTCGCTGCTGAACGACAGATCTGGCCACACATAGCCTCCGCCGGCGTTGCCCACCTTGTGGCTCGCCTTCCAAGAGTAGCCGTTGGACTCCGGCTCCCACAGAAGCCTCCACCAGTTGAACGCAAGCCATTCAGCCAGTTCGAGCGCCGAGAGACGCGCGTATGAGCGGACGGTCTTGGCGAAGGTGTCCTCGACCTTCGTGGCGCAGTGTCCTCTAACGCCAATTTCTATCTCGGCGAAAGTGGAGCGCTCATCCGAGTCTCCGATCTCACTGGGCAGCCACTCGCAGTTTATGCTGAACAACATGCTCACCATTCGTTCCAGCGTCTCAGAACCTCGTCTCGGAAGTCGTCGGTCGAAGGCATGGGATATCCGTGATAAGCGCCTTGCGCCCTGTTCTCCATCTGCGCTTCGAGTGGAACCCCGTCTTCGGTAACTGCCCAGATGTTTTGCGGGAATTCTCCCCTTGTCCGCTCGCTAATCAGCCCTTTGGTTGCTCCTTGCCTGAGTAGGCGCAACGACTCTTTAACGGTAGTTATACCCGTTGGGTCGCACAAGGTTTTGTCCGGGCGCGGCTGCGAGGGCGGCGTAAGTCCGAAATCTCCGGGATTGCGCTTGTGAGCAGGGTTGCCAGTGTACTTTAGGCGCTTTGCGAGACTCGTAAGCTCCTCGGGGGGGAGCGCGGTTTGCCTTATTCTACGCTTGGGGTTGAAGCTGCGGCGCGGCATGGCAATGCTCGTTCGATCTTTCTGTTTACCCTGTCAAGGTTTACCCTATCAATTGAATTTACCCTGTCAAGGTTTACTCTGTCAATCGAATACAAGATAGTTTACACTACCCAGCCGCCCGCCCTCTCTACACCGTAGCCAGCGTGGGCGCCCGCAGAGGCTCGGATATCTGATGCTCGTCCAGCGGGATGGCTTCGTTCTTGTACACCTGCACACGGTACGAGCGATAGTCCGGCACGAACATCAGGTCGTCGTCTACGCGCACGTTCTTGGGCGCGCGCAGCCGCTTCTCTCCCTCCAGGTCTGCCATGTCTCGCAGGCGGTTGGGGTAGGCATTGGTCAGCATGTAGTCGCGCGCGACCCTCGACAGGGTGGAGTCGCCGATGAATCGCTGCACGTATCTTCCATGTTCGTTGAACAGCTGGACTCGGTTGTTGCCCGTATCGGCAACGTAGATGTCGCCGAACCTGTCCACCGCCACGCCGGCAGGCCTGTTCAACTCGCCAGGCCCGTCGCCGGAGGATCCGATCTCGAAGACGAACTCACCGTCCGAGTCGAACTTCTGAACTCGGTCGTTGCGCCAGTCGACCACGTACACATAGCCAAGCTCGTCCACCGTGACGCCCCATGGCATGTCGAACTCGCCGGGACCGTCCCCGAACGAACCCCAGCCGCCGATGAACTCGCCCTCCCTGCTGAACTTCTGAACGCGGTGGTTGAGCGAATCCACGACCAGCATGTTCTCATCCGCGTCGAAGGCGATGCCCGCCGGCCCGTTCAGCTGCCCTTCGGCCTCGCCCGCCTCGCCCCAGCTGCCGATGTACTCGCCCTCCCTGCTGAATGACACGATGCGGTGCAGCGCCTCATCCGACACGTACAGGTTCTCGTCCGCGTCTCGGATGATGTTGACAGGCCACGTGTACTGACCCTCTCCGCTGCCGTAGGAGCCGATGCCCACGAGGTCGTCAGTCAGCCGCTCGGCGTCGTCTATCGACCACACTCGGATTAGCGCCGCGCCGTCGTTGCGACAGAGGATGTACAGCCGCCCTTCGTCACCTATGGCGATGTCGAGCGGGAAGTTGGTTATCCTGCGCATCCCCAGAGTTTTCAGGTACGGATAGCCGGCTCTGAGAAGTCCGTATGGTCTGCCCATCTTATTCACCTCGCCATTTTCTCACTATGTCGCGTGCCGTTCTTCCTGTACCTGCTGCAAACCTTCGCAAGCGCTGTTCGTCGCCTGCGAACATGGTCTGGGCAGATGCGCCGTCCATGCTCGAAGTATATCGGTCGAGAACAAGAATCACCCTCACCCTAGCCCTCTCCCATCGAGGGAGAGGGGATTCATTGGCTGCAATTCGCGCTTGGCTCGTTCACCCGACTTCGCCTCCAACACACGCTCGGACATGCTGGATTCGCTGCTTGCGCTTCGCGCTTGGCTCGTTTTACCCGCGCGCGAACGGCTTCAGCTGCTCGAACTGCCCGTCCACTATGGGAACTGGGTCTAGGCCTAGCCACTGGTCCAGCACGGTCGAGTAGATGCCTCGGAAGTCGTATGTCCAGTCCAGGTCTTCGCCGTTCAGCCAGCGCGCCGGATCCAGCGACGGGTATTCGGAGTACAGGCCGCCGTTTACGCGCTCTCCGATCAGGAACGCGCCCCCGCCTGAGCCGTGATCCGTGCCGCTGCCGTTGTCGCGCATCCGCCGCCCGAACTCGGTGAACACCAGCATCGTCACCTCTTCGGCGGCGTCATGGGCGCGCAGGTCGTCGAAGAAGTCGGAGATCGCGCCCGACAGCTCCCTCATGAGCTGCGGATGCGACTTCAGCTCGTTGGCGTGATGGTCGTAGCCTCCGTGGCTGGTGTAGAAGATTCGCGTTCCCAGTCCGGCCATGTGCGTTCGCGCCACGTCCTTGAGCGACTTGGCGATGGAGTTGTCGGCGTACTCGACATCGGATTCGTACATGGCGGGCGCCTGCTTGAGGACGTCTGCGCCGGTGTACACGTCCGAGCCTGTCTGCGCCAGATACTCCATGACTGCCCCCGACCCGATGGCGGGCGCGTACATCTTCTTGAACATGTCCAGCGCCTTGTCGCGCCGCTCTCGCTCTTCGATGCTCGTCATCAGGCCGACGTTGTCGAGATCGCCGACCGAAGTGACCGGAACGCCCGGCGCGGACAGCGCTCTGGGCAAGCCTCTGCCTATGTTGACGGCGGTCAGGACGTTCTCCTTCTGTGGGTCTATCTCGCGGATCGTCCGGCCCAGCCAGCCCTCCGTGCCGACCTTCACAGGCTCGCACGTGTGCCAGATATCCATGGCGCGGAAGTGCGACCTGCTGGAGTTGGCGTAGCCGATGCCCTGCACCACTGCCACCTTGCCCGCGTCGTACATCTCCTTGAGCGGCGCGGCGTTGGGGTTGAACGCCAAGTCGTCGTCGATCGGCAGAACCTGATCCTGCGGAATAACGACGGTCGGGCGGGAGTCGTAGTACACGGGGTTGTTGTACGGAATGATGGTGTTCATAAAGTCGTTGCCGCCCGTCAGCTGCACGACCACCAGAACCGGATCTTTGCCGTTAATCGTCATCTCTTGTCTCCCTTGAGTCCTCCGCCAATCTTGACTGCGAGGATGGAAAATCGCGCTAGGCGAACTGGTATTCCTTGCTGGAAACGATCATCTGAAGCATGTGGACGACTCTGGGGACGCTCTTCCCGCGCTCCTCCGGCGCGCTCAGGTCGAGCGTGCCTCCGGACCTTGCGTAGTCCAGCAGCGTCTGGCGCGTCTGCTCGCCCACGTCCAGCGGTCCGGCTAGGGTAAGACAGCGCTCGGTGAAGTCCTCGGGCGAGAGGCGCGCCGAGCCGCCGTCGCCATTGCCGCCCAGACGCCGGATGATCTCCTGAACGCCCGGCTTCTCCGCGTCTCCGATATGCTCCACGGCGAAGTTGATACGCTCGTTCAGCGTGCCGCCGTCTATCCACTCGCGCCCTGTGTGCCAGCCCTCTACGGTCGGCGGGTTCAGCAGCTGCTGCCCCATCAGCCCGGTGGCAGCTTGGTATCTGCCTATGCCGGGCTGCGGCGCGGTGATCGACCCTCCCAGCTTCAGCACGCCGGTTACCAGCTCGGTCGGACTCTTGACCTTCTTGAACCGCGCCTCCTTGAAGAAGTCGGACAGGAGTATCATCCGCATGATGGCGCGCATGTCTCCGCCCGTGTCGAAGTACGTCTGGACGATGGCGTCTATCGCCTCCTGATCCTGCGGCGGCTCGATGGGCCACGCCGGAACCTGCGGCTCGTCCGCCACGTAGAAGTTGTACAGATGGCGCGCGATGAATCGCGCCGTCGCCTCCTGCCTGACGATGATGTCTATGATGTCCTCGCCGTCGAAGTTTCCGCTCTCGCCAAGGAACGTCTTGGGTCCGTAGTCATGCTCCTGCGGCTTGAATACGAACTCCGAAGGGTGGTGGCCCTGAGGGTAGAGCGGTATCGGCTGGGTGAACGTCCAGCCGGTGAAGGCGCGGGATGCGTTCTTGATGTCGTCCTCGCTGTAGTTTCCCGCCCCCATGCTGAACAGTTCGAGCAGCTCGCGCCCGTAGTTCTCGTTCGGCTCGCCCAGACGGTTCTCGTTGTTGTCGAGCCAGAAGATCATCGCCGGGTCTCTGGACAGCTCCACCAGCAGCGTCCTGAAGTCGCCGAATCCGTGCTTGCGGAACATCTGGATCTGATTGATCATCGAAGGCCCGTGTTCGACCTTCCCCGCGCCTGTGGCGAAGACGTGGTGCCAGAACAGCGCCATCTTCTCCACCAGCGGCCGCCGGGTGACGATCATGCGATACATCCAGGTGCTGGTCCAGATCACGTGGTTCTCGCCGTCGTAGTACCGCGATATTATATCCTCGTCCAGCGGCGGGCATCGCTCCGGGTTCACTAGGTCTTCGACCACGTCCTCATAGCCCTTTTCGGCGTACTCTTCGATCTCGTCTCGGGTCGCGCCGAAGCCCGCCCTTCTGAGCAAGTGCGCCATCAGAGCAAGATCGCTTTTAGCCATAACCCCCTCCTCGCTCGTGATTTGGTATTCTCGGCTCGTGAGTCTAATGAAAGTATGTAATACCAGCGCGAGTCGAGAATACCCGTGATTTTAGTGTTCAGGCAACTATACTATCGCAACGCTGGGTATTCAACTAGAATATGTTAAAAATCGCGCCTCGCAATTTCTCAAGAGCGCCAATACGGAGCGTCGCCCATGCGTATCTCGGATCTCAAGACCTACGTTGTGGAGAACCCGCCGCCGCATCACGGCGGGCCTTACTGGGTTTTCCTCAAGCTGACCACAGACAACGGCATCGAGGGGTTTGGCGAAGTGTACGGCGTCCCGTTCGGCCCGCACCGCGTCACCCAGCTCATCGAGGACGTGGCTGAGAGCTACGTAGAGGGTCAGGACCCCTTCAAGATCGAGACGATGTGGCGCAGAGTCTATTCCAGCGGCTACTCCCAGCACCCCGACCTAACCCTAGTGGCGGTGCTGAGCGGCCTCGAGATCGCCTGCTGGGACATCATCGGCAAGGCGCTCGACCAGCCGATCTACAACCTGCTCGGCGGTCAGGTGAACGAGAGGCTGAGATCCTACACGTATCTCTACCCCGCGCCGCCGGACGAGAGCGACGATGACGACGCGATCGCCATTGGCAACATCTTCGGCGACTCGGTTCGCGCGCCAAAGAGGGCAGTCCAGTACATGGAGATGGGGTTCACCGGCGTCAAGTTCGACCCCGTAATGCCGATGGGAGCGTTCGACCCGCGCCAGCTGTCGCTCGAAGCGCTGAGCAACGCCGCGCTCGTGACGAAGAACATACGCGAGGCGGTGGGCGACAAGGTGGATCTGCTGATCGGCACGCACGGACAGATGACGACCTCCAGCGCCATCAGGCTGGCGAAGCGGCTGGAACCTTACGATCCGCTCTGGTTCGAGGAGCCGGTGCCGCCCGAAAACCGGTCGGAGATGTCCCGCGTGGCGCGCCACACCTCCATACCCGTCGCCACGGGCGAGCGGCTGACGACCAAGTACGAGTTCGCGGACCTGCTCGGCCAGCAGGCGGCGGCGATCCTCCAGCCCGCGCTCGCCAGAGTCGGCGGAATTCTGGAGGCGAAGAAGATAGCGGGCATGGCAGAGGCGCACTACGCGCAGATGGCGCCGCATCTGTACTGCGGCCCCCTGGAAGCCGCCGCCAACATCCAGATATCCACGTGCAGCCCCAACTTCCTCATACAGGAGAGCATCGAGAGGTTCGACGGCTTCTACGCGGAGATACTCAAGGAGCCGATCCAGTGGGAGGACGGCTACATCATACCGCCCACCAAACCCGGACTCGGCATCGAGCTGGATGAGGACGTCGCCGCTCGCCACGCATACGGCGGGGGCGTATTCCCGCAAATGTTGGATGAGCCGCTGAGCCAGTAGCCGGCGGGGTCCGGCAGTCACGCGCGCTTGTAGCTGGCGGCGGCGGATAGTACTATGGCGCGGCATTGCCTCTATATCAGGGGCGTCCCGTTGGTCGCTTGTATCTGGTATGTATTATGTATCGTATGTATCTGGTATGTATTATGTATCGTATATAGATGGCGATACCGTGTAGGCGATTCACGCTCTAGCCCTGTGGAGGGAGTCGGCATATGTCTTGGAGGAATCATGCGGGCAGCCCGTTCGACATCTACAAGCGCGATGCCGTCGCCACGAACGGGATGGTCTCGACCAACCATCCTCTGGGTTCTGCCGCGGGTCTCGAGATGCTGGCGATGGGCGGCAGCGCCATGGATGCCGCCGTAGCCTCCGCCTTCGCCCTGAGCGTCGTGGAGCCGATGATGATTGGCATATTCGGAGCCGGGTTCATCAACTACTACGATGCGCCTTCGGGCGAGTTCGTCAACATCGACAACTACTCCACAGCCCCCAATGCCGCGTCGCCGGACATGTACCAGACGGTGTCGGACACGTGGCCCGACTACATGGAGACGGTCGACCGCGCCAATCTGGTGGGCTACAGGTCGGTCGGCGTTCCGGGCGCGCTGATGGGCTGGTGCCGCGCGGAAGAGCAGTACGGCAGACTCGGACTCGATACCGTAATCCAGCCAGCTATCCGCTACGCGCGGCGCGGGTTTCCAGCCAGCCGCTACTTGGTGGACATCATCCGTCAGTCTCGATCCGATCTCGCTATGTTTCCTGCGACCGCCGAAGTCTTCCTTCCTCGCGCCTCCGCGCCGAAGGTCGGCGATGTAATCGTCAGATCCGACTACGCGCGCACTCTGGAGGAGATCGCCAGCGGCGGCGCGGACGTACTCTACGGCGGACACCTAGGGGAGATGGTCGCCGAAGACATGGCAGCCAACGGCGGCCTCGTCACGTTGGACGATCTCACCGAGTACCGCATCCATCTCAGGGAGCCGGTCAGGGGAACGTACAGAGGATACGAGATCGTGTCGGTGGCTCCGACCAGCTCGGGCGGCGCCGCCATCGTGGAGATGCTCAACATCCTGGAAGAGTTCGACATCGCCAGTCTGGGATTCGGAACCGTCGAGGGCGTTCACCTGCTGGCGGAGGCGATGAAGATTGCGTTCGCGGACAGATTCGAGTACATGGGCGATCCCGCGTTCATGGATGTGCCGGTGGAAGCGCTCACCTCGAAGGAGTACGCGGCTTCCAGACGCGGGGAGATCGACCCGGACAGGGCGCGGACTCACGCATACGGCAGCCCGTCCGCCTACGTAGGCGAGGGCGCGGACACGACGCACCTGACCGTCGCCGACAGAGACGGCAGCGTCGTATCCACCACCCAGACCATCCACGCCGCGTTCGGCTCCAAGGTGACCACGCCCGGCTCCGGAATGCTGCTGAACAACACCATGAACATATTCGACCCTCATCCGGGCAATGCGAATTCGATCGCGCCCGGCAAGCGTATGGTCAGCAGCATGTCTCCGACGATCGTCATGAAGGACGGCAAACCGTACATGGCGCTCGGCACGCCGGGGTCGACGCGCATCTTCCCCTCGGTGCTTCAGGCTATCGTCAACGTCATCGACCACGGCATGACACTTCAGGAGGCCGTGGAGGCGCCGCGCGTGTGGACGCAGGGACAGGCTCTGGAGGTGGAGGCGGGCATCGCCGCCGAGGTCAGGGCAGGCTTGGCGTCTCTGGGACACGACGTAGAGGTGGCTGCCAAAGTCGCGGGCGGAATGAACGGGGTGATGCTCGATCAGCGGACGGGCATGATACACGGCGCGGCTTGCTGGCGGGCGGACGGCGTCCCCGCCGGATTCAGCGGCGGTCCCGCCAGACATAGCGGCGAGGACGCGCTCTACAGGTTCTGAGCCGCGTTCGCGCCTGCGCTGAGCGCCGAATCGCTTCGATGCGGATGAGTGTGAGACTCGTATTGAACATCGTACTGGCGGCGTCGACTGCCGCCGCTGTAATCGGCGGCGCGGCGCTGCTCTTCAGAGACTCCGACGGACGGGGAGGCGTGGTGATAACCGTGCCGGAGCGTCCGCTCGTCGAGCCGACCGCCACACCCGACCCCGTGAAGATTGCGATTGCCGTGTACATCTCGGGCGCGGTGAACATGCCCGGTGTCTATGAGCTGCCCTTCGGCGCGCGCGCTGACGACGGCATCGCCGCCGCTGCCGGCCCTGCGGACTCGGCTGACCTCGACCGGGTGAACTTGGCGAGGAGACTGTCCGACGGCGAGCATCTTCACGTGCCGCGACGGGGCGAACAGACGGCTGCGGCTTCGGAGCCGTCGTCCGATGGGGCGTCTCCATCCGGCGGCAAGCTGGACATAAACGCCGCAACCGCAGATCAGCTTCAGTCTCTGCCGGGGATCGGAGAGAAGAGAGCCGCCGCCATCGTAGAGCATCGCGCCGCCAACGGCCCATTCGACGACGTCGAAGATCTGGTTCTGGTCAGCGGAATCGGAGACGGGATCATCGAGTCGATACGCGATCTCGTCGAAGTCCGCTGAGGCGGCCGCCCGGATGGGAAGTCAGAAGGTGGATGCGCCATAAATGGGTGTGGACTAGACCCCCGCGGCGCAGTCTCCCAAGCGTCGCCCGCGAAACAGCGTGTCAGTCTTGCGAAGTTTACCCGAAATGTGTGATACAATGCTCGCGGCTCGTCCGTTGGCGAACGGGAGAGTGAGTGTATCATGGGGACAATCGGCAAGCGTATCACGAAGCGCCGCCGTACTAATGTGAGATCGAGCTTAGGATGAACTCAGCATGAGCCAGCAAGAGCGCCAAATACAAGTCAGCGGCCTGTGGAAGGTGTTCGGGAACAACCCCGACCGCGTCTTCAGCGACGGGTACGAATCCAAGAGCAGGTCCGAAATCCAAGACGAGCTGGGGCTGGTGGTCGGGCTGCGAGACGTGTCTTTCAGCGTGGAGACGGGGCAGGTCTTCGTCATAATGGGGCTTTCCGGCAGCGGCAAATCGACCTTGGTGCGCTGTCTCATCAGACTCATAGAAGCCACCAGAGGCGAGATACACTTCGACGGACAGGACATACTCGGCTACTCGGAGGATGAGCTGAGAGACTTCAGGCGCAGCAAGATCGGCATGGTCTTCCAGCACTACTCCCTTCTTCCCCACCGCCGCGTCATGGATAACGTGGCATACGGACTCGAGATACAGGGCATGGACAGAGAAGCGAGGTACGAGGTGGCTGCCAAGTCCATCGAGACGGTGGGGCTTGACGGATGGGAGAGCTACTACCCCAGAGAGATGAGCGGCGGCATGCAGCAGCGAGTCGGTCTAGCTCGCGCGCTGGCGGTGAACCCGGACGTGCTTCTGATGGACGAGCCGTTCAGCGGCCTCGACCCCCTCATACGCCGCGAGATGCAGGACGAGCTAATGAACCTTCAGCAAGAGCTGGGCAGAACCATCGTGTTCATCACCCACGACTTGGACGAGGCGCTCAAGCTGGGCGACCGCATAGTCATAATGCGCGACGGCGCAATCGTCCAGGAAGGCTCGCCCGAAGAGATAGTGACGCGCCCCGCCGATGACTACGTCACCGAGTTCGTTCGGGACGTCTCCAGAGCGAAGGTCATAAGGGCGAGGGCTGTCATGCGCGAGCCTGCCGCGGCGGTTCACGAGTCGCAGCGCCCGCAAGACGCGCTCCGAGCCATTCGAATCGGCGGATCGGGCGCGGCGTTCCTGTTCGGAGACGATGGGGCGCTGCGCGGAATCGTCAGCGAAAACCTCACAGAAGCGATGGAGCGCGGCGGCGCGGAGAGCATGGTGGGCGTGAAGATTCGACCCGCCATGACCATAAGCCCCAATGCTTATATAGAAGACGCGATCCCCATGGCCGCGCTCAGCGAGCATCCCATAGCCGTGCTGGACGAGCAAGGGACGCTTTTGGGAGAGATTCACAGGAGCGACCTTCTGGCGGGCATGTCCGAAAGCGCTCAGGAGGGCTGAGATGGCGCAGGCGGAAGATACGCGACTTGGAATTGATGACGCGCCGGCCAAGGGCGTCGGCCTGTCCGCGCTGCCGCGCCACTATCTCTGGCTGGGTGGGCTGGCGGCGGTCGTGGTCGCGGCGCTGGCGTGCGCGCTGATCTGGGAACCGGAGATGGATTTCCCCACCACCGTTTCCACGACTGAAATTCCAACATCCGGCGGCGGCACGGTCGTGCTGGAAAGGTCCGTGAGGGATGTCGTCACAGACAGAATAGACGATGCCGTGGACTGGATAACCCGTGAGGGCGCATGGATCTTCGATGGGATGACCAATGTAGTCGATCTTGCGCTCGTCAACATAGAAAGGGCGCTGAAGTGGGTTCCATGGCCCGCCATCGTGATCGGACTTGCCCTCGTCTCGTTCGCGGTGGGCAGGTGGAGCCTGCTGGCGTTTACGGTGGCGGCGCTGCTGTTCATCGGCTTCATGGGGCTGTGGGAAAACGCGATAGACACCATCGCGCTCGTGGTGGTGGCGGTCGTCATCTCGGTCGCAATCGGCCTTCCCCTGGGCATACTTGGCGCGAGAAACCGCATGGCGGATAATCTAATGCGCCCGATCTTGGACGGTATGCAGACCATGCCCAGCTTCGTATATCTGCTTCCGGCCCTCTTTTTCTTCGGGCTGGGAAAGCCTGCGGGCGTGTTCGCCACCATCATATACGCCGCCCCGCCCGTGATTCGGCTGACCAACCTGGGCATCCGCCAAGTGGCGGCAGACACCATCGAGGCTGCGCTCGCCTTTGGGTCGTCTCCCTTCCAGGTTCTGCTCAAGGTGCAGATTCCAATGGCGCTTCCCACCATCATGGCGGGGATAAACCAGACCATCATGATGGCCCTGGCGATGGTCACGATAGCCAGCATGGTGGCGGCGGGCGGCTTGGGAGACAACGTCCTTCGCGCCCTGCAAAAGGGACAGTCCGGCAACGGGGCGATCGCGGGGCTGGCAATCGTGTTCATTGCCATAGTGATCGACCGGATCACCCAGTCGGTGGCTCAAAAGCAGCAGCAGACCTTCAGCGCCGGATAGACCGTCTTGCAAAAACTCCTTTCCAGCCAAAGGCCGCGTCAACCACAACAGAAGAACCGCATGAGAAGAACCGCATGGAGGATAGAATGAAGTATCGAAACAAGATCGGGGCGTTCGCCTTGGCAGGGGCGCTGCTTGCGCTCTTGGCAGTGGCAGCCGTCGCCTGCTCGTCCGAGCCGGTGATAGTCGAAAAGATCGTCGACAGACCGGTCGAAGTGGAGAAGATCGTCGAAGTCGAAAAGCCGGTCGAAGTGGAGAAGATCGTCCAAGTCGAAAAGATAGTCCAGGTCGATAGGATCGTCGAGAAGCCGATCGAAGTGGAGAAGATCGTCCAAGTCGAGAGGATCGTCGAGAAGCCGATCGAAGTGGAGAAGATCGTCCAGGTCGATAGGATCGTCGAGAAGCCTGTCGAGGTCGAAAAGATCGTCCAAGTCGAGAAGATCGTCGAAGTAATGGCGCCCGAAGGCCCCAAAGAGACCATCGTCTTCAGCGATCTCAACTGGGGAAGCGCGCAGGTTCAGAACCGCATCGCCCAGTACATCGTGGAGAAGGGCTACGAATACCCCACGGAGGTGGTGTTCGGCAGCACCCTGCCGCTTTTCCAAGGGCTGAGACGCGGCGACAGCCACGTCACCATGGAGATATGGCTGCCCAACCAGGACGAAGTCTGGATGGAAGCGCAGTCCAGAGGAGAGGTGGTGTCCGTGGGCGAAAGCCTCGGCAAAGACTGGCAGTCCGCGTTCGTAATTCCCGCCTACCTGCAGGAGCAGTACCCGGATCTCGACAACGTGGAAGACCTGAAGGACGACCAGTTCAAGGCGCTGTTCGTGAGCGCGGAGACCGGCGGCAAGGCGCGCTTGGTGTCCTGCGTCATCGGCTGGGCGTGCGAAGAGGTCAACGCCGCCCAGATCACTGGGTACGGCCTGGATGACCACGTACATATCGTCAACCCCGGAGACGGCGCCGCCGCGAACGCAGACCTGTACGGCGCATACGAGAGGAAAGACCCCTGGATCGGATACCAGTGGGGAACCAACGACCCGCCTCTTCTGCTCGACCTCGTTCGCCTCGAAGAGCCTCCGTACAGCGACGAGTGCTGGTTCACCACGAAGGCTTGCGCCTACGAAGACGCCACCATTCTGATAGCGGTGCATCCCGATCTGCTTGCCCGCGCTCCGGCCGTGGTCGACATGCTGCGCGCGTGGGACTTCAACATCAGTGTCTATAAGACCGTCGCCGCTTGGCAGAAGGAAAACGAGGGCGCAACCGCCGAAGATGCCGCGCTCTGGTGGCTGAACAGCAACACGGACGTATGGGGCGGCTGGGTCACCAGCGATGCCAGGTCCGCCATCCAGTCCGCGCTCAGCGCGAACGAAACCCCGGACGGCTGGCCCGAAGCGTAGCCTTCCCCATTCGGTCGGCAGCAAGAAAGCCCCGTCCTGATACAGGGCGGGGCTTTGGCATTGATTCCGTTCGGACAGCCCTACGCGCGCGGACAGCCCTACTCTATTATGGGGTACGGCGATAGGTCCGTTATTCCGGCCTCGGCGAGTACGTCTTCGTCGTACAGTATCTTGCCCGTGTAGGACTGCGGCTCCTTCTCGCAGATGATCGCGCCGGCGTCTCCCATGATGATGCCGTCCTCGCGCGCCCCGCTGTACGGGCGATCTCCCCTGAACCAGCGCTTGCCCCTCCGAGGCTATGCCGCCCCGCGGTGAAAGCGCGTTGACAGCGATGTTGTACTCGAACAGCTCACTCGCCAGCCCCTGCGTGAACCGTTCCAAGTGCGCCTTTCCCGCGCCGTATGCGCTGCCGTCCGCCCTCGCCGACTCGTATGGCCCCTCGCCGGGCCCTATCGCGCCCACCGAGCTGATGTTGACGATGTGGCCGTAGCCCTGCTCCTTCATGTAGGGGATGACCAGCTTGCAGCCCAGAAAGGGGCCGCGTATGTTGACGCGGTAGAGCAGGTCCCAGTGCCTGATCTGCATGTCCTCGACCGTGCCGGGAATAAGAATTGCGGCGTTGTTGACGAGGATGTCCACGCGCCCGAAGCGCTCGGCGGTCTGCCTCAGCAGGTTGGCGACGTCGTCTTCCTGAGTCACGTCGCAGCGGATGCCCAATGCCTCTCCGCCCTCGTCCCTGATCCTGTTGACCGCGGTCTGGATGCTGCCCGGTATGCGAAAGTCGCCCTCGTTCTCCGTGCGCGCCGACACCACGACCTTCGCGCCCTCGCGCGCGAACACAACCGCCATGTCTCTGCCGATGCCTCGACTGGCTCCCGTAATGACCGCTACCTTTCCTTCCAGCTTGCCCAATGTCTTCCTCCTGCGCTGATGCTCCAACGATTATATCGTTTCGAGGCGATGAGAGTAACCCGCGCGCCGCCCGCTGCGCACAGCCGCTTGTTGTATATAGGGGTATGTGGAAGTAGAATACCCTTGCCGCGTGGCTTGTGCCGTTCACGAGTGGCGTTCACGAGCGAGGATAGGGGGTTCGACCATGAAACTTGCGTTGCAGTACGAGATGCAGAGACCCAGCTTGGACGACCGTCTAGTACTCGAGGAGACGATGGAGCAGTGCATACTGGCGGACGAGGTGGGCTTCGACTATCTGTGGTTCGTGGAGCATCACTTCCTGACAGGCTTCTCCGCGTCTCCGTGTCCCGATCTGGTATACGCCGCGCTCAGCCAGCGAACCAAGCGCATACGGCTAGGGCTGGGCGTGGTGATCCTGCCCTACCACCACCCGAACCGCGTCGCCGAGCGCGTGGCGATGCTCGATCACCTGTCCAAGGGCAGGGTGGATTTCGGAACCGGGCGCTCCGCTCCCTACGAGCTGACCGGTATGGGCATAGACCCCAGAGACAGCCGAGACATGTGGGAGGAGTCTCTGGCGATGGTGCCCAAGATATGGGAGTCCGACTGGTTCGAGTACGAGGGGAAGTTCTGGCAGGTTCCATCCAGACAGATTCTGCCCAAGCCCTATCAGCGCCCGCACCCTCCGATCTGGGTCGCCGCGCTTCAGCCTTCCACCTATGAGATAGCCGCGTCCAAGGGCATAGGCGTGCTGGCTTTCGGCTCCAGCGCCCCGTCGTCCTTGGAGCCTTACGTGCGCGCTTATAAGGAGAACGTCAAGAGAGCCAGCCCGGTGGGCGCGTTCGTCAACGACCAGTGGGCAAACTCCACGCTCGGCATCTGCCTCGAAGACAACCGAGAGGCAAGAGAGATGGGCGCGGCGTCCCTCAAGAACTTCTTCGGCCCAGACAGGCCCTACGTGCAGGGGCAGAAGGACGTGTACGCGCGGCTGCTCGAACAGTGGGGCGGCGTTCCAGACCATCTGAGGCAGAACTTCTCCCGATACGTTCAGGACGAAGGAGACGGCGAGGAGGTGAGCGACGTCTTGGATTTCTCCGGCGGACAGGCAATCGCGCACAAGGTTTGGGAAGACCTGGACGCCGACACGCTCGCGGATCGCGGCGTTGTCATAGCCGGAGACCCTGACTCCTGCATCGAAGCCCTGAAGAAGCACGAGGCTACGGGCATAGACCAGATGATGATAATGATGCAGACCGAGACGATCCCGCATGAGAAGGTGATGAAGTCCATCGAGCTGTTCGGCGAGTACGTCATACCAGAGTTCAGGAAATCGGAGACCGCAGCGGGCTAGAGGCTTTCGGCGCGTGCTGGCAGCGGTTGACAGCCTTCGCCTCCTGTGATACCAAACCACACAGACGCTCGCGCGCATCCGCCTCGATTCCCAACTTCCTCATTCTGGAGCATGTCTCGCCCCTGCCCGTGTTCGACGAGATACAGGTGGATCCGATGGAGCTGGGCGGCGGATACTACCGTCTGCCCTCCGCGCCGGGTCTCGGCGTGGACCTGAACGAGGAGGTGTTCGAGAAGTACCCGTACCGCTACCGTCCTGTGCTGTTCGCCTCCCACGAAGACGGCGCACCCGCCCACCCATAGCTAGCGCCGAGCCGACGCGATTGCGCTCGACCTCTTCCCGCCGCCGCGCGCCGTCCGACCTCTATTTCGCCACATCCCGCTTGTGCGGGGCGACTCCGCTGTGTAATCTGCCCTGAACCCATACGACTTTGGAGATTCGCCCATGCACCCGATAGCGAAACGAGTACGAAGCTCAGTCAGGTCCGCGTCCATATCCGCGATACTTGCGTGGGAGCGCATCGAGTCCGGCGTCAGCTACAACCCGCTCTCGCCCAAAGTCAGGGCGTACCCCTATGACGTGTACGAGGAGATGCGCCGCAAAGACCCCGTACACCGGCTCCGGCTGCTGGACGCTTGGATACTGACGGAGTACGAAGACGTGAACCGCGTTCTGCGCGATCACAGGCGCTTCTCCAACGACTCCCCCGACAGCTACGTGGATTACAAGAGCTTCTTGGGCATGGACCCGCCCGACCACACACGGCTGAGGGGGCTGGTGTCGAGGGCGTTCACCCCGCGCTCCGTCGCCGAGCTTGGCGACAGGATCGAGCAGATCGTCGAAGACCTTCTGGACGGTCTGGAAGACGTGGACGAGTTCGACCTCATCGAGCGATTCGCCTATCCTCTGCCGATAACCGTAATCGCAGAGATGCTTGGCGTCCCCTCGGAGGACATGGACGTGTTCGAGAAGTGGTCCAACGACATCTCCCTAGTAATCGAGCCTACGATAAGCGACGAGCAGAGAAGCCGCATCCGCGCTTCCAGCCAAGAGCTGTTCGACTACTTCGACGGGATAATGGAGCAGCGGCGGCATAGTCCTCAGAACGACATGATAAGCGCCCTGCTCGCAGTCGAAGACGAGGGCGACAGGCTCACGCATGATGAGCTGCTCGCTACCTTGCTCCTCCTGCTGGTGGCGGGGAACGAGACCACCCGCAACCTGATAGGCAACGGAACGCTCGCGCTCATCGAACACCCCGACCAGCTTCAGCGTCTTCGAGACGACCCCGGGCTGATGGACTCAGCCATCCACGAGATGCTGAGGTACGACAGCCCCGTTCAGCTGGACGGCAGAGACGCGCTGGAGGACGTGGAGATAGGCGGGAAGAAGATTCGCGCCGGCCAGCAGGTCATATCCGCTCTGGGCGCGGCGAACCACGATCCGGCCGTCTTCACCAACCCGCGCTCGCTCGACATAGGGCGGCGGGAAAAGAGCCACATATCGTTCGGGCGCGGCATCCATCACTGTCTGGGCGCGCCGCTGGCGCTTCTCGAAGGGCGCATCGCCTTCAGCAGCCTGCTGGACAGGTTCTCCTCGATCAGTCTGGTGTCCGAGCCGGAGTACAGGGATCAGGTGGTTCTGCGAGGCGTCAAAGAGCTTTGGGTGGAGGTGGAGCGCCCGAAGCCGTGACCCTGCGCGAGCGCGCTGCCCTGCTCCCCCTGCTGGCGGGCGCGTTCGTCTGCGGCATACTGCTGGGCGAGCGGTGGCAGCCTCAATCGACAGCTGCGCTCGCCCTGTTCGCGCTGGCAGCCGCGCTGACAGTGGCGCTGTCGGCTTCGCTGCGGCTCTCCGTCCTGCCCGCGCTCGCTCTGCTGGCGCTGACGCTTGGGACGATCCGCGCGGGGCTGGACGATACGCCCGAAAACGCGCTCAGGGCGTATCACGGCTCGGCGCGGGTCGAGGTTCTGGGGACGGTGACGGATGATCCGCCCTGCTGCGGCTCGGTTTCGACGTTCAGACTCGCCGCAGATCGGATCAGAAGCGGCGCGGGGACGGAGTGGACGCCGGTATCGGGAGACATTCGCGTCACCGCCGCCGCCACCGGCGCGATGGCAGAGTCGAGGAGACCGCCTCTGTTCAGATACGGAGACAGACTGAGCCTGAGCGGTCGTCTGCGCGCTCCGCAGAAGCTGGACGACTTCGACTTTCCCGCATACCTCGAACGCCAGGGGATATGGACGGTGATGGCGTTCCCCGAGTCGCGGCTGATTTCGGACGGCGGCGGAAGTCGATTCGGACGCTGGCTTGCCGCATCCCGCCGCGACATGGCAGAATCTCTGGCGAGAGCCGTTCCCGAGCCGCAGGCGGCGTTCGGGCAGGCGATTCTGCTCGGAATGCGGGACGGGCTGCCCGACTCGCTGAGCGAGGACTTCCGACGGGCTGGCGCTTCCCATCTGCTGGCGATATCCGGCCTGCACGTGGGCATACTGCTGACGCTCAGCGTATCGTCTGGCGCGGCGGTGTTCGGGCGGAGACGTCAGCTCTATCTGCTCGCTCCGCTGGGGGCGATATGGGGATACGCGCTGCTCTCCGGCGCTTCCCCGTCCGCCACGCGCGCGGCGCTGATGGGGACGGTGTACATAGCGGCTGTTGCGCTCGGCAGGCCGCGAAGCCTCACGCCTTCGCTCGCGCTCGCCGCCGCGCTCATGGCGGCATTCGATCCGCGCATACTGTCGAGCGTGTCGTTTCAGCTCAGCTTCGCGGCGATGATGGGAATAGGCGTATACCACGAGGGGCTGTCCGACCGAATTCTGGAGAAGCTGGGGCTTGGGGACGAAGCTGGCGGATTCGCGGCGGGGGCGGCTCGCGCGCTGGCGGGGGCGACTGGCGTCACACTCGCCGCAACGCTTGCCACCGCTCCGCTGGTGGGGTTCTACTTCGAGCGGATTTCGCTGGTGGGACTGCCGACCACGCTGCTGACTCTGCCCGCCGTCCCGATCGCGCTGGCGGCGCACGGGGCGACAGCGCTCACGGGGCTGGTGTCCGAAGCCGCCTCGCTGCCCATCGGCTGGCTGGCGTGGGCGGTGTCTTGGTACGTCACGGATGCCGTGTCGCTCATCTCCCGCGCGCCGGCCGCGTCCGTCGGCGTGGGCAAGCTGGGTCATGCGCTGGTCTGGGGATACTACATCGCGCTGGCGGCGCTGACGCTGCTGGCGTACAGCCGCTCATCGTGGCTGTCACGGATGCGGGGGAGGCTGTCCGTCACTCGGATGGCAGCGGACGTGACCGTCCCTTGGCAGATCGCGGCTGCGGCTGTAGCTGTGGCGATCCTCGTGTGGGCGGCAGTAATGGGACAGCGCGGCGAAAACCTGCGCGTGGTGTTCGCCGACGTGGGACAGGGGGATATGGCAGTGATCACCACGCCGAACGGCCATAAGATTGTCGTAGACGGCGGGCCGAGCGCCGCGCTTGCCGCCCGGGTCATGGGAGCGGAGATGCCCTTCTGGGACAGAACGGTGGATCTGGTGACGCTCAGCCATCCTCACAGCGATCACGTTGGCGGACTCGGCGAGGTCCTGCGCCGCTACAGGGTCGAAAGCATACTCGAACGAAGTCAGGAAGTCGGCGGGGCAGACTATAAGACTTGGCGCAATCTGGCGCGTCTGGAGGGGGCGGCGTCGGCTCGAGCGCAGCCCGGATTGAGGGTGGCGTTCCCGGATGGGGTGTGGATCGAAGCGCTCGGACCGCCCGATCCGCTGCTTTCGGGGACCGAATCGGATGTCGACAACGGCTCCGTCGTGCTTCGGCTCGTCTACGGCGAGCGCAGCTTCCTGCTCACCGGAGACGTGTTCGCCGAGGGCGAGCGATGGCTGGCGCGGTCTGGCCAGCATCTGAGAAGCGACGTGCTGAAGGTGGCGCACCACGGCAGCGACACGTCCTCGGACGAGGAGTTTCTGAAGGCGGTCTCACCCTTGGCGGCGGTGATCACGGTAGGCGCGGACAACAAGTTCGGGCATCCCAGCCCGCAGACGCTGGATCGGCTGAGCGAGCTAATGCCGCTCTCCCGCCTGTTCGTCACGAGCGAGCGCGGCTCGGTGACGTTCGAGACGGACGGCGAATCTCTGTGGGTGCGAACCGAGCGCTAGGGCATTCCAGCGCGCGATTATCTATAATAAGTTCGCAAAGGCTCACGCCGCGAGTGGAGGATCTGCCAATGGACGACCCCATAAGAATACTCATAGTCGATGATCACACCATCGTCAGGGACGGTCTCAACACGATGCTGAGCCGCCAAGACGACTTCGACGTGGTCGGAGAGGCGGGCAACGGCGTAGAGGCGATAGAGATGGCGCGCCGGATGGAGCCTGACGTGATCCTGATGGACCTTCGTATGCCCAAGATGTCCGGCGTGGAGGCGATGAGATCCATCGGCGCAGAGAATCCGCGCATCAAGACGATCATACTCACCACGTTCGACACGGACGAGTACATATTCGACGCAATAGAGGCAGGAGCGAAGGGGTATCTTCTCAAGGATACGTCACGCGAAGACCTGTTCAACGCCGTGCGAACGGTGTTCAGGGGAGAGTCCCAGATAGACCCTGGCGTCGCCGCCAAACTCATCAGCCGCTTCCAAGAGCTGTCTCGGCTCGGACCCGATACGCTTTCGGAGCGCGAGGTGGAGGTGCTTCAGCTGATTGCGCGCGGCTCGTCCAACAGGGGGATAGGCAGGGAGCTTCTGATCAGCGAAAGCACGGTCAAGACCCACGTCGCCAACATCTTCCAGAAGCTAGACGTCAGCCACCGCACCGAAGCGGTCACACGAGCCCTCCAGCGCGGCATAATCAGGCTGTGACTGGCGCAAAGTGCGGCGATGTTCCCGCGTTTCCACTGTAGGCGCGCGTCATCATCGGGCTGTGACTGTCGCAAGGTGCGGCGATGCTCCCGCGTTCCCACTGCCGGCGCGCGGCGTAATCAGGCTGTGATTGGCGCAAAGGGCGACGATATTTCCATTGCCAACGCGCCAATTGACGCTATGATGAAAGTATAGCCGATGCCGGTGGTGACAAAATGGGAGCTTCCGAGCCTATTCGAGTCCTCGTCATAGACGACAGCGAGGCCGTTCTGAACGGAATCGCATCCATCCTGCGAGACGTGCGCGACATCGAAGTCTTTGCTCTGCTGACCAATGGACTCGATGCCGTTCGGAGCGTCGAGGCGTCGCCTCCGGACGTGGCGCTGGTCGATTCTCAGATGCCCGCGCTGGACGGCGTGGCAGTCACCCGCGAGATCAAGGCGCGAATGTCCTCCGTGGGTGTCATACTCATGGCAGTCCATCCAGACTGCATAGACGACGCCCTCGAAGCGGGGGCGGACGGATATCTCGTCAAAGATTCCGACGGCCAGGAGCTGGCGGACGCTATAAGGCGAATCGCGCACAGACCGCGCCCGTAAAAGGTACCACTTGTTCCACAGACCCGAAGACCATGACGAGCTAGCCGCCGAGACGCGGTTTCCGATTCCGGGATCCGATAGAAAGCCCGTCGTCACGTGGACGCTGCTGGGCTTCATACTTGCGCTGTGGCTGCTCGCGGAGACGACAGGCGGCTCGACCAACGCGGATACGCTGCTCACGCTCGGCGCGATGGAGGGGCAGCGCGTAGCGGCTGGCGACTACTGGCGGCTGTTCGCCGCCATGTTCCTACACTCCGGCCTCGTCCACCTTGGGTTGAACTGCTTCGGCCTGTTCATCTTCGGGCAGCAGACGGAGCAGATGTACGGCCACGTCCGCTTCGCCGCCATCTACCTGCTGGCGGGACTGGGCGGAAGCGTCGCCAGCTACGCGCTCAACCTCAGCCTCATCGAGAACGGAATCGGCGTGGGCGCGAGCGGCGCGATCTTTGGCGTCATCGGCGCACTGGTCGCGTTCTTCCTGTCGAACCGCGACAGGCTGGGGCGCATGGGACGCCAGAGCTTGATCGGTCTGCTGGCGCTGGCTGCCATCAATCTGGCTTTCGGCTTGGCGGTGGACGGGGTCGATAACTACGCTCACGTGGGCGGGTTCGTCTCCGGCCTGCTGCTGGGGCTGGCGCTTTCGCCGGATTACAGGCCGATTCGAGACGTATTCGGGCGGGTCGAGCGAATCATAGACGTCAACTCGATGGTCAAGAGATCATGGGTGCTGCCGCTGGCGGTGACGGCGCTGGCGGCGGGCGTCCTTCTGGGAAACAGCAATGTTGGCGAGTCGCCCATCGAGCGCCTCAGACATGCGGAAGACTACTTCGCTGCGGGGGAGGTCGCGCAGGCGTTCGGCGAGCTGGAAAGAGCCATCGAGATCGCACCGAATTTCGCGCCCGCCTACCTGATGAGGGCGCGTATGCTGGCGGATATGGGCAACATCTCGATGGCGGTCTCGGACGTGGGGAAAGCGGTTCGTCTGGCGAGAACCGAATCCGAGCAGCGAGAGGCGGTCGAGCTGTTGATCCGAATTCGGGGAGGCGGACGCTGACTCGCCGCGTCCCTCAGCTGCCGGTGGATAGGTAGTGACGAACGCCGAATCTCCAGAATTGCAGCGCGACTGCTAGGAAGCCCACGCCGATGAGCGGAGATACGTACTGGAACCACAGGGGCGAGCCGAGCGGGTCGGGGACGCCCATGACCGCAACGCTTGGGAAGTAGCTCACACACGCCAGCGGCACGCCGAACGTGAAGAACCTGCGGAACCATGGGCGATAGATGGGCAGCGGGTACTGTGTGGTCTCCACGCCGCCGTAGGTCAGGGTGTTCATTATCTCCAGCGTCTCGACTGTCCAGAACGCGAGCGTAGCCTGAAGTATTACCAGCCCCGAAAACAGGCACGCGCCGCCGGCGATCGCGCCCATGAGCAGGCAGACGCTCGCGGCGGACCAGCTCATGTCCATGCCGAAGGCTGCCCAGACGAGGACGAACAGCCCCTGAGCAAGCCGCCCCACCCGCCTGAGCGTCAGCTCCTGCCCCGCCACCTGAAGCGCGGCGGACCTCGGCCTCGTCAGCACGCGGTCGAAGTCTCCGGACTTGATCATCCCTCCAAACAGGTCGAACCCGCGCGTGGCGGCGTCCGCTATGGCGAACGAGATGTTCACCACACCGTACATGAACGCGACTTCGTGCAGACTCCAGCCCTTCAGAGACCCGAATCGGTCGAACAGCACGAGGATGCCCACGAACTCGATTCCCGTGGCTGCCAGATGTCCCAGCGCGAGCATCACGAACGAGGCGCGGTACTGCATCTGAGAGCGGACGGATATCTCGATGAAGCGCGCGTACAGATGGAGCGTGTTCAAGCGCGTTCAGCCCCCCTGCACTACCAGCCGGCGCAGGCCGCGCGAGAGTATCCAGCGACCGAGCAGGACTATCGCCACCGTCCACGCGAGCTGATGGGCGAGATACAGCGGCAGGTCGCTCGGCGGAATGTGGGCGAGGTAGAGGCGATAGGGCGTGTCCACCAGACCGCGAAACGGCAGCGCGTTCAACACGGCTTGCGCCCAGTCGGGGAACAGCGGCAGCGGCGCCAGCATACCCGATAGAAGCGTCACGATGGCGGGAGCCATTCCCGCCATACCATCGGCGGAGATCGTCCACAGCATGGTTATGTTGAACAGCGTCGAGATCGCGCTGCTCAGCAGGATTGCCCCAGCCATCGCCAGCGCGAACGCGCCCGCGGAAGCCCACGAGGGCGGAGCGTCCATACCCATGAAGACGAACGCGAACACGAGCAGCGGCGCTGCCCTGATCAGCGTGGGCGCCGTGCGCCATGCCAGCGCGCGGCTGTACCAGTAGCCGTAGAGGTCTACGGGCCTCAGCAGCTCGTACCCCACTCCGCCGCTGCGGATCAGCGCGCGCAGGTCCGCGTCCAGATTCCAGGGCAGAAGCGCCAAGAACGCCTGCCCCAGCCAGACGTAGGTCAGCACGTCGTTCAGCTCCATCGGCTGAGGCGAGCCTGCCGAAAGGTAGAACGCCTCGAAGATCATCACGCGGACGAGTCCCCAGAATATCTGCGTCACCAGTCCGGCCAGCGCGGCAGATCTGTATTGCAGAAGCGACCTGAAGCGCGCGCTGAGCGTGGCCCAGTAGCTGATCACCCGTGTTCCTCTTGGTATATCTGCGCGATGATCTCCTCTATGGGCGGGTTTTCCACGAACAGATCGCGCACGGCGTGGGCGGACGTGACGCGCCTGATCAGCTCGGCGGCGGATACGGCATCCGGGTCGAACCTCAGCTGAACGCGCTGGCCGCTGCGACTGATGACCTGCGCGCCCGCCATCTCTATGCGCCCCTCCCCTTCCTCCAGGTCCACCACGAGGCGGCGCTCCCCGGAGATGCGGCGGCGCAGATCGTCCAGAGGGCCGTCCGAGAGTATGCGCCCGCTGCTGATGACCATTACCCTGTCGCAGAGCGCCTCTATGTCGTCCATGTCGTGCGTGGTGAGTATGACGGTGGCGCCGCGCTCGCGGTTGAAGCGCCTTATGAAATCTCGAAAAGCCAGCTTGGAGACCACGTCCAAGCCGATGGTCGGCTCGTCCAGAAACAGGATCGCGGGAGAGTGGAGCAGCGCCGCCGCCAGATCGCAGCGCATTCGCTGACCGAGGCTGAGCTGCCTGACCGGCGTATCCAGCAGCGACTTCAAGCGCATGACCTCCACCAGCTCGTCGCGCGTTCGGGCGTAGCTGGAGCGCGGCACGCGGTAGATGTCTCTCAGTAGGTCGAACGACTCGATCACCGGAAGGTCCCACCATAGCTGCGTGCGCTGTCCGAATACAACGCCTATGTCGCGCACGTGTTCGCGGCGCTGCGTCCATGGGACGCGCCCGAGAATCTCGCACCTTCCCGAATCGGGAACCAAGATGCCCGCTATGACCTTGATCGTGGTGGATTTTCCCGCCCCGTTCGGCCCTACGTATCCAACCAGCTCGCCGGACTCGATGCTGAACGAGACGCCATCTATCGCGTCCACCGTGTGGTAGCGACGGCGAGCCACGCCCTTGAGAGCGCCCCATATGCCCGGGCTGCGCTCGGCGACTCGAAAGCGTTTGACCAGATTTTCGACGACTATCTGAGGCATGGGCATGGGGCGGATTGGGAATGGATAAAGAAAAGAGGGCAGCCACAAGGGACTGCCCCTACATACATGTCAGCCCATCGGAGCGGACTGTTGGATTCGCGCGGTCTACGCCGACTTGCGCGCGGCTCGAGAGTTTTCTTGGACGAGCGGGGTTTGGCGTCCGTCGCCTGTGACCAGCATCACGGGCGATACGCCGTCTATGACGTCCGCAGTGACTACGCATTTGGCGATGCCCTCTGTGCCGGGAAGCTCGTACATCACGTCCAGCAGAGTCTGTTCGAGTATGGTTCTCAGACCGCGCGCCCCCGTCTTCTGCTGTATGGCGTTTTCGGCGGCGGTCTCCAGCGCGTCGTCGGTAAATACCAGCTCCACGTTGTCCATCCTGAACAGCGCCTGATACTGTTTGACGAAGGCGTTCTTCGGCTCGGTGAGAACGCGAACGAGATCCTCCTTGTGCAGTGCGTTCAGCGCCACGACTACGGGAAGGCGGCCGACGAACTCGGGGATGAAGCCGTACTCCATCAGATCGTCCCCGTTGATGTGCTGTCTGATCTCGTCGGAGGTGCGCTCGCCCCAGTCGCTGGCGGCCACGTTGGGATTGAAGCCGATGCGCTTGCGGTCTTTGAAAGCGCGCTTCTCGATTATCTCGTTCATGCCCTCGAATGCGCCGCCGCACATGAACAGGATGTTGTCCGTCTTTATCTGGAGGAAGTCTTGGTGCGGGTGCTTGCGCCCCCCTTGAGGCGGCACGTTGGCTACGCAGCCCTCGATGATCTTGAGCAGCGCCTGCTGAACGCCCTCGCCGGAGACGTCGCGGGTTATGGACGGGTTGGCGCTCTTGCGCGCTATCTTGTCGATCTCGTCTATGTAGACGATGCCATGCTCGGCGCGTTCGATGTCGCCGTCGGCAGCCTGTATGAGACCGAGCAGTATGTTCTCCACGTCCTCGCCCACGTAGCCCGCCTCGGTGAGAGTGGTGGCGTCTGCGATGGCGAATGGAACTTCGAGAATGTGCGCCAGGTTCTGCGCGAGGTGGGTCTTGCCGGATCCGGAAGGCCCCAGCATGAGGATGTTCGCCTTCTGAAGCTCCACGTCGTCATCGTGTCTCTGCGTAGACCAGATGCGCTTGTAGTGGTTGTACACCGCCACGCTCAGCACCTTCTTGGCTTGCTCCTGCCCGACGACGTACTCATCGAGCTTGCCGCAGATGATCTTGGGGTTGAGCTCCTTGGAGGAGAGGGGGGCTTGGCTGCCCTTGGCCTTCTTCTCGCCGGTCTCCTCGGCGATTATCTGGTCGCAGAGGTTTACGCACTCGTCGCATATGAAGACGCGGTCAGGGCCGGCGATCAGCCGCTTGACCTGTGTTTGCATCTTGTTGCAGAACGAGCACTGGTAATCCGCGCGCCCGCCTCTGGGTGTGGAGCCGCCTCGATTAGTCAAGTTTCCCCTCTCTAGTACAGAGATGTGACCGCATCGCGCTAGTCAGCTGCCGCGGACGAGGTCGGAGTCTCCAGCACGTCATCGACCAGCCCGTACTCCTTGGCGCCCTCGGCGCTTAGATAGAAGTCGCGGTCGGAATCGGTGGCTATCTTGTCGTATGACTGGCCGGTGCGCTCCGAGATGATTCTGCGGATGATGTCCTGCTGGCGCAGCACCTCGCGCGCCGCGATCTCGATGTCTGACGCCTGCCCCTGCGCGCCGCCCAGCGCCTGGTGCATATGCACCGTCGAGTTCGGAAGCGCGAACCGCTTGCCCGGCGCTCCGGCGCAGAGAAGAACCGTAGCCATGCTGGCGGCCATGCCAACGCAGATGGTCGATACGTCTGGCCGAATCAGCTGCATCGTGTCGTATATGGCGAGTCCAGACGGTATCACCCCGCCGGGCGAGGTTATGTACAGGCTGATGTCCCTCTCGGGATCCTCCCTGTCTAGGTACAGAAGCTGAGCGATTATGTTGTTGGCGACCTGATCGTAGATGGCCGAGTTGAGAAAGACGATGCGCTCCTTGAGCAGCAGCGAGTAGATGTCATACGCGCGCTCCCCCCTGGAACCTGTCTCCACAACCATGGGGATGACGTTTTCCATCTTCTCCATCTCCTCCTTCTGTTCGTTTGCGTTGCTGGTGAATGCCCGCTTGGATCGCGGGCGTCCGAACCCTGCGCGGGTTGCCGATCCTATTCGTCCTCGCTGGGAGGGTCGCTCTCGCCCGCGTCTTGGCCGTCGCGCTCGCCTTTGGCTATGGACACCAGAAGCGAGAGCGTCTTTTCGTACTTGAGCATCCGTTCCACAGACTCGCGCCGCTCCCGTCGTTCCCGCCTTCGCATGGTCTGGCCTGCAAAGACTTGGTTGAACCTCTCGTCTATTTCGGAATCGGCAGCCTCTATCGTCTCCAGCTCCATCACCCGGTCGATGGCGAACTGCCGTCTGACGCGCATCACGGCTTCCTCCTCCGCCTCCTCTCGGAGCTGCTCCTCCGTCTTTCCAATCGAGCTGAGGAAGTCGTCCTTGCGGATGTTCGACCTTTCCAGGAAGCTGTACTGGTCGTTTTCGATACGGTCCGCCTCGCGTTCGAGCAGAACGGGGGCGATGTCTATGACCGCCTCTTTCAGGAGCGCCTCGATGACCTTTCCCTGATAGTCTTCGTTCGCCCGACTCTCCACGTCGGCCCTGAGCGAGTCTTCGATTGCGGTCTTCAGCGCCGCCAGGTCTTCGAAGCCGTCAGGCAGGCTGCGCGCGAACTCGTCGTTCAGCTCGGGCAGAACGCGCTCCCTAACGTCCTTGACGGTCACGGTGAAACGCGCCTCTTTACCCGCGATGTTGTCATCCGCATAGTCATCAGGCACGTCGAGCGTAAATTCGATCTGCTCGTCTGTCTTCGCGCCAGCCAAGCTGTCTCCGAAGCCCGGCAGAGGGATCTCGTCGTCTTCGTCCAAGTAGAACGGAGAGTCGTTCAGCTCCCATCTCGTGTTTCCCTCGATCTCGCCGAGCATGTCCATGGTGATCATGTCGCCAATCTGTGGCGCTCTCTCTGCGGTTTCCCAAGATCCCAGGCTCTGAAGGATGCTGTCGAGCCGATTCGAGACTTGCTCTTCGGTGATCTCGTCCATCTCGAAGTCTATTCGGATCGAGCGGTAGTCGCCGAGCCGCACTTCCGGCTGGAGCGCGACTGTGGCGCTGAACTGAACGGGGTCTAGGTCTAGGTCTGCGATCTTCGGAACGCCGACGGATTCCAGATCCTGCGCCTGAATCGCCTTGTCCGCGCTCTCGTAGACCATGTTGTCCAGCACTTCGTTGAGCAGGCTCTCCCGTCCAATGACGCCCTCGACCACGCGGCGGGGAGCCTTGCCCTTGCGGAATCCGGGGATGACGACGCGGTCGGCGACCTGCCTGTATGCACGGTCGAGGTATGGGTCCAAGTCTGCGTCCTCAAGCTCGATGTGGAGGGTGGTCTGATTGTCCACAACTTCGTCTTGAGTGATCTTCACTAGAGGCTCCTAGGCTGGGAGAAGTGCTAATGAGTATAGCATAATGCAGCCATGTTCGAGATTGCAAAAAGGTTCAGGAAGGCTGCAAAAGTCCCGATGCGCTTTTGACTTTTGGGGTTCGATGCCATCTTGTCTTGACACTAAACCCGCTGTTTATTACGATGCTGTTCTAGTTGGGCGTCTTGACGAGGGTAGAGGATGTCGAGCAAGTATCAGAGAGAGATCGAAGATATTCTCGAAAAGGCTGGGGATCTGGGACCCAGATCGGCTGCGCCCGCGCCTCGCAGCCGCAGCTTCCCACGCCTCGTATGGCTGTACGTCAGGCAGTCCCTGAGTGGCCGTCTCTGGTCGATCTCCCCCGGTCGCGTAATGCTGATCGGTTTCGCGCTGCTGCTTTCCACGCTCTTGGTGAGGCCCTTTGCTGCCGGGGCGACCGGCTATCTGGCGTGGGGCGGCCTGCTCCTGTTCATAGTTGGATACGGCATGGTGCTTGCCAAGCCTCCCAAGCTGGAGAAGCGCTGGCGCGGCCAGACTCTGGATCCGGAGAGGGCGTCGCGCCTCGATTCGGTGAGGGCTTGGATCAGCCGCAGATTGCGGCGCGGGGGATAGGGACAAGTTGGAGACAAGCAGAGGGGGCGGGTTCTCTTCACCCGCCCCCTTTTTCGTCTTCCCGTCTTCCGAAGATCGCCGCGTCCGCTAGGCTAGACTGCGCACTCGCCTTCGCCGCGCTCCAGGACGTACTTGACCGTCTTGTTCCAGTCTATGTACACGTCCAGCGACTCGCGGCTCAGCTCGGGAATCTCCTTGAACTCTGCCAGCAGCGGCTCGAAAGACTCCGCGCCGATGCGCGCCGCGAAATCTCGGAATATCTCCCCGTCGCCGCGCTCTGCCTTGTAGAAGTCTAGAACCTTTCTGAGCGCGTCCGGCATACGCTTGGCTGGCACTTTGGTCTTGACCCGAAGGCCGATGCGCGTATCGCCCTCTTCGAACCCTCCACCCATGAACAGCTCGTATGCCGGCACCTGACCGCTCGGCCCCTTGGCGGCGGCGCCGTGGAAGCCGATGTCCGCCACGTGGTGCTGGCCGCATCCGTTGGGGCATCCGCTCATCTTTATGTGCATCTTGCGGATTAGGGGGTCGTCCTCCTCGTCTATGACACGAACGGCGTCGGTAACGGCGCGGCCCAGACCCATAGAGGAGGTGATCCCCAGCTTGCAGCTGTCGGTGCCGGGGCAGGATACTACGTCGGTTATCTCCTGCGCGCCCGCCTCGCCAAATCCGATCTCGCTGAGCCGCTCCCACACTTCGTACAGCGCGCCTTCCGGCACCCATCGGATCGCCAAATTCTGCTGATGCGTGAGGCGCACCCTGCCCGCGCCGTACCTGCGGCTGATGTCCGCTAGGTCGCGGAACTGCTGCGGGTCGATGTCGCCGAGCGGCAGCTTGACTGTGGCGGTGTGGTATCCGCTCTGCTTCTGCGCTTGGACGTTGGTAGAAAGCCAGCGCTCGAACTCCGCCTCCGCGCCCGCCGCCTTGAAGTCGCCGTTCAGCGAGGGCGCGTCCGCCTCCTCATCGTCCGTGAACAGCAGCCCGGTCGGGTCGAACGAGCGCTGCGCCCAGTCCTCCTGAAGCTGCTCCTCCACCAGATCGCGGAAGTCGTCTATGCCGATGCGCGCTATGAGGAACTTCACCCTCGCCTTCATTCGGCTGCGCCTAAGCTCGTCCGAGTCGTGGAACACTCTGAGCGCGGCCTCCGTCACCTTGAGATACTCGTCCGCGCTGACGAACTCGTACAGCGTGGGCGCGATGCGCGGCATGATCGAGGTGCCGCCGCCCATCACCATCCTGAAGCCGCGCTCGCCGTTCTTGACGACTGGCAGGAAGCCCACGTCGTGGATGCCGGTAATGGCGCAGTCTCGAGAGCATCCGGAGAATGCGGTCTTGATCTTGCGCGGCATAGACTGGGTGAAGGGGTGCCTGACGAAGTATCGGGAGAAGGCGGCTGCGTATGGGGTTACGTCGAACGGCTCATCGGCGCACACGCCGGCGATGGCGCAGCCGGTGACGTTGCGAACGGTGTTGCCGCACGCCTCTCTGGTGGTCAGCCCCACGGACGCGAGCATACGCATGATCTGAGGGGTGTCCTCCAGCGGGATGTGGTGCAGCTGGATGTTCTCGCGCGTGGTGACGTGTCCCTTGTCGAGCGGCGCGTACTTCTCCACCACCTCGCCCATCATGTCGAGCTGGTCTGCGCTCATGCCGCCGAAGGGTATCTTGATGCGGAACATGTGGACATCGGGCTGTCGCTGGCCGTACACGCCCTGACGCAGCCTGAATGCCATGAAGTCTGTGGGGTCCCATTCGCCCGCCTGGAATCTCTTGACTCCAGCTTCGAACTCCTCGACCTCGGAGGGAAAGTATTCGATGATCGGATTGGTCTGGCTCATAAGTAGGTTCCTCGTTCGGGATGCCAGTCAGGTTATCAATACGCGATTGGGGTGTCAATCAATAGGCAATAAGGCGCGGGACGCTGGCGGCGCCCGCTTTTCGTTGCCGCCGCCCAAGCTGACGGGACAGCGCGCGCTCTCCCATCCACGTCATGCCGCTATGGGAGAGAATCCATGTCGAGGTGAACCGTCTCTGGCCCCCAGTCGATCAGACCCAGGGCATGAAGGGCCGCCACTCATCGAGAATCTCTCGGTGGTGGAACATGTAGTACGGGTTGGGCCTCGGAGCTGTCGGCTCTCGGAGCAGCTTCATCCTCGCCTCCCTCGGCGTCCTGCCAGCCTTTCGGTGGTTGCACGGTATACACGCGCTGACCACGTTGTCCCAAGAGTGGGGGCCTTTGCGCCAGCGCGGGATGATGTGATCCAGAGTGAGCTGCCTGCTCTTCTTGCCGCAGTACTGGCAGGCGAACCCGTCTCTGTAGAACACCGCCTGACGCGAGAGCCTGCGCCGCATGACGGGGCGCTTGACCATGTGGACCAGCCGAATGACCGAGGGCGCTGGGAAGAGATCGGACACACTCTGAATATAGCCGAGACCGTTCTCGATCTGCTCGGCCTTTCCCCTGCCCACCAGTACCAGCGCGCGGCGTACATTGCAGATATTGAGGGGCTGATAGTTCTGGTTTAGCACCAGAACAGGCGAATCTATTGACGCCGAACCGCTCATGTTCGCTTTCCGAAGGTCTGTCTATCGAGCTGAGCTTTCTCCACTTGCAGCTAACGCTTGCCATTGGCCACTTGCCACCGGCCGCTTGGCGCGGCGTCTCTAGTCTAACTCATATCTCCACTTCGTCACCAGACCGCGATGCCGCCGTCTCCAAATACGGCAGTCCCCTGGTCTCGTAGATGGGCAGCCGTTTGCGCAAAGACTCGCTTCCCGCCCGCCTGCCGCTCTACCGGCTGCCCATCTCGGTTTCGAGAATATCGACCGCCGCTTGGAAGTCGTTCGGGATGAATCCGAGCGCGCCATCCGGCAGGATTCGCCTCACAGTCAGGAACGCGCTCACCGCGTTGGACGCGCCCAGCGCGCTCTCCAGTGACTCCCTCGAGTTCTCCACCCTCGGGGTGATGTCCGCCACCATGTCCGCGGCTGGTGGAATATCGAAGTCGTAGGTGAGCCGCGCCAGCCCCACGATGACCGCGCAGCTGACCGCCAGACCGAGGAGCAGCCCTACGATGATCCCTCCGATCTTGTCGATCATGCCCGCCACGCCGAGCGTCCCGATCACTATGAACGGGCGCGCTATCTTTCCGATCAGATAGACCACGACCGCTGTCAAGACTATTATCAGCGGGTATGCCAAGCTCGATACGATGGTATCGGGAAGCGACCCAATCGGAGCGCCCAGCATTCCGCCCAGATCGTCGGCGTACTGCCCAGCCAGCCACGAGCCGATGAGAGAGCCGATTGCGGGCAGCACTATGCCGATAAGCCCCTTGAAGAATCCCCACAGCACGGCGAGCAGCAGAATCGCTATTATCAGAATGTCTAGCCAGTTCATTGTCACCCTTCGAGAGGCGCGCGCGCCGATTCAGAGACCTGCATTCGACGCAAGTCTAACACAGCTTCCACTTGCTCTAAAGGTGGCTGCCATTGTTGTATACTGGAAGACAAATATCAAAGGACTCGCCCACATGATCTCCATTGACTGCCAGCGCTTCACCCTTTCCAACGGGCTGAACGTCATCCTGTCACAGGATCGTTCGCTCCCCATCGTCGCCGTCAACGTGTGGTACCATGTCGGTTCCAAGAACGAGGACCCTGGCAAGACCGGTTTCGCGCACCTCTTCGAACACGTGATGTTCGAGGGATCCAAGAACCACGACGCGAGCTACTTCGAGCCGCTCCAGAAGGTGGGCGCGAACCTGAACGGCTCCACCACGCCAGACCGCACCAACTATTGGGAGAACGTCCCCTCCAACTGCCTCGATCTTGCGCTCTGGCTGGAGTCGGACAGGATGGGGCATCTGCTGGAAGTGCTGACCGAGCGCAAGCTGGACGTCCAGCGCGACGTGGTGAAGAACGAGCGCCGCCAGAACTACGAGAACCGCCCCTACGGAATGGCGCCGATGCTGCTCCAGCCCGCGCTGTTTCCGCCGCCCCATCCCTACCACTGGACGACCATCGGCTCCCCCGAAGACTTGGACAACGCCTCTCTGGACGATGTGAAGTCGTTCTTCAGACGATTCTACACGCCCAGCAACGCCAGCCTCGCGCTGGTAGGCGACTTCGACCCAGACGGCGCGCGCGACCTGATCGAGCGCTGCTTCGGCGACATTCCATCGGGAGCGGACATCGACCGCATCGGCAAGATGGACTCCACGCTTACGGAGACCGTAGATCTGGAGACCTGCGACAGCGTACAGCTGCCCAGACTGCATCTCGTGTGGCCCACCGTCCCCGCGTTCTCGGAGCGACAGCCCGCGCTGGAGCTCTTGGCGGCGATTCTGGGAGACGGGCGCAGCTCGCGCCTGTACAGGTCGCTCGTCCACGACCAGCGCTCGGCGCGCGACGTCCGCGTCTACCACCACGATCAGGAGATCGCCGGCGAGTTTATGATCCAAGCCACCGCCAACCCCGACCACACGCTCGGAGAGATCGAGCGCGAGATACACCGCCACCTCAGCGAGATACGCTCCGGAAACATGGACGAGCGCGAGCTTCAGCGCGCCATGAACAGGATACAGGCTGCCCACGTCTTTCAGCTGGAGCGCTTCGGGGGCTTCGGCGGACGCGCCGACCAGCTCAACTACTACTCCACGATGGCAGGCGACCCCGAACTAATCAACTCGGACGTGGATCGCTACACCTCCGTGTCGGCGGATGACGTGCGCGCCGCGGCGGACATGCTCGGAGATGCCATGGTGCGCTTGGCGATTCGTCCCCAGCACATGGACCGAAGCGCCGCCCCCGCGCCGTCCGCTCGACCCATAGATCGGAGCGTCGTCCCCGCGCCGTCCGCTCGGCCCTCTTTCACGCCGCCACTGCCCGTGAGAGCGCGCCTCGAAAACGGACTGAGCATCCTGCACTTCGAGAAGCGCGGCCTTCCCTCCGTGTCGTTTGGGCTTGTCGTGCGCGGAGGGGCGGCGTTCGACCCGCCTGACAGGGCTGGCATCGCCCACCTCACGACTGCGATGCTGCGGGAGGGAACCGCCACGCGCAGCTCTGCCGAGATCGCCGCCGAGATCGAGTTCTTGGGAAGCCACGTCAGCGTCGATGTGGGCAGGGAACACATCCTGCTGACATCGGACGGCCTGACCTCCACGTGGCGCGATGCGCTGGCGATTCTGGCGGACATCGCAACCGCCCCCGCCTTCCCCGAACGCGAGTTCGAGCGCGTCCGCTCCAACCTGCTGACCGACCTGCGCCGAGTCTCCGACAGCCCGGCCGCGATCTCCGCCAGAGCGACGCGCGGCGTCATCTTCGGACACGGCACCCCCTACGGCCACCCACTGACCGGCGCGGAGGATTCGGTCTCCGAGACGTCTGCGGACGATCTGCGCGCCTACTTCGAGGCGCGCTTCAGGCCGGAGGGCGCGACGCTCGTCGTGGTTGGCGATCTCTCCACTGAGCAGGCGATGGAGGAGGCGGAGAAGGCTTTCGGGGGCTGGCGCGCCTCCCCCGTCTCGACGCCCGCCCCACACACTCGGAGCGCGCCGCCCGCCGAGCGGACGACCATCTATCTGGCGGACAAGCCCGGCGCGGCGCAGTCCGTAGTCAGGACTGGCCATCTCACCATACCCAGACGCGACCCCAGATTCATGCCGATGCACCTGCTCAACTACATCTTCGGCGGCCAGTTCGGAGCGCGGCTGAACATGAACTTGCGCCAAGACAAGGGATACAGCTACGGCTACATGTCCAGCATAGACTGGAGCCTAGGCCCCTCCATGCTAGTGGCAGGCGGCGGGGTGCAGACGGCGGTCACTAAGGAGACCGTCATAGAGACGCTCGATGAGTTCAGGCAGATCTCTGGGGACAGGCCCGTTACAGCGGACGAGTTCCGCGACGCGGTGGACGGAATACTGCGCAGCGTTCCGAGCATGTTCGAGACGCAGCGCCAGATCATAGGCATGTTGCCGCGCGTCATAGTTCACGACCTGCCGGACGACTACTTCGCGCGCTTCGCGCGCATGGTTGCCGAGTCCGCAATCGAAGACGTGCGCGCCGCGGCGTCCGATCTGCTCGACACCGACCACCTGAAGATCGTCATTGCCGGAGACGCCGCCGTGATCGAGCCGCAGCTGCGCGAGCTGGATATCCCCATAGTCCGCATAGACTACGAGGGCCGCAGACTGTAGACCAATGGGAGCGAACGATGAGAAGTGAACGGTACAAGGGCTGCGACGTCATCGTGATCCGAGAGTTCGAAGCCGTCGAGGACGGCAGCGATCTGCTCCACACACTATCCGACGACGCGAAGCCCATGATCTCTGTGGACATCACCTTCCCCAACGGGGACGAAATAAAGAGGCGGCTTTCGACCGACAGCGAGGACAGCGCTACGCTGTTCGCATATCGCATAATAGACGAGATGGAGCGAAGGAGGGGGACGCTCGCGTAGGCGCTCTGTCGCCCTCGCGCCGGATATGACGAACACCCCAAATCCGAAGAGCCTGCGCTTGATGGAGACGTTCCACAACCTGTTCTACACGCCCATATACGTTGCCGTATCGGGCGGCTTCTTCTACGCGCGCGGCTTGAACGTGATGCTCTCCACCATGCCCGAAGGCGGGTCGGCTGTGGACATGCTCCGCTCCGGCGAGGTGGACGTGGCGCAGACCGGAGTGAGCAGAAGCCTCGTCGAGCTGGACCTCGGCCGCGAGGATGCGCCCCTCCACATCGCCGAGATCAATCAGCGCGACGGCTTCTTCCTAGTCTCTCGCGCGCCAGTCGATGGCTGGGGCTGGAAGATGCTCGAAGGGGCGAGTCTGGCGCCGGTCGGCTTCACTCCCGTCCCTTGGAACTCTCTCAGGGCGGCAATGCTCGAACGCGGCGTGGACTTGGACTCGGTGGAGCTGCGCCCCGGCCTGTCGGCGCAGGATGCCATAGAGCGATTTCGCGCGGGCGAGCTAGACTACGCGCATCTGCCGCACCCACAGGCGCAGACGCTCGTAGAAGAGGGCGTCGGACATCTGGCAGCCGCCATAGGCCCCGAGCTGGGGCGCATCTGCTACAGCTCGTTCGCGGCGATGCCGGACTTCATAGACGCCAACCCGCAAACCGTACAGGCTTTCGTCAGCGGGTTCTCGGACGCGCTGCGCTGGCTGGCGGCGGCGCAGCCCGAGCGGGTGGCGGAACGGGTATCTCCGTTCTTCGATGGGCTGAGCGCCGATCTCCTCGCCAGCTGCGTCAGACAGTACCAAGCAAACCAGACGTGGCCCGCCAGCGCGCTCATCGAAGAGCCGTCTTTCTACGGTATGCGCGACATCCTGATAGCGGGGGGAATGGTCAGCGGCCGCCACCAATACGGGCGGCTCGTGAGGCCGGAGTTCGCGCAGGCGGCTGTGGCGTGAGACTTCCAGCCACCATCTCCGCCATCCGCAGGGAGACGCCCACGGTCAAGTCTTTCCTGCTCGATCTGAACGGTCGCGCGCTCGGATTCAGGGCAGGCCAGTGGGTGGATCTCTTCGTGACCATAGAAGGCGCGGAGGCGGTCGGGGGATACTCGATCACTTCATCGCCCGCAGTCCAGACTCGGATAGCCCTCGCCATAAAGCGTGACGGCAGCGAACACCCGGTCACCGCATGGCTTCACGACGAAGCTCAGGCGGGGGATGCGGTGGAGATAACGCTTGGCGGAGACTTCTTCTTCACGCCCGGCGAATCCGAGTCCGTGGCGCTGATCGGCGGCGGGATAGGGCTGACGCCACTGATGAGCATTGTCAGGACGGTCGAAGAGCTGTCGCCCAGCGCTAGGCTGACACTGCTTTACAGCGCGTCCACCCCGTCCGAGCTGCTTTTCAGAAGCGAGCTGGAGGCGATCTCTGCGCGCAGCCCGCGAATCCGCTGCGTGTTCAGCGTCACGCGCCCCGCCTCGCAGGCATGGGACGGGCGCAAGGGGCGAATAGACGCCCACTCGCTGCGCGCCGAGGGCGTCGATCTCGGCGCGCTGTTCTTCGTCTGCGGCCCGCCCGCGATGATTCGGGGCATGATCTCGCTTCTGCGAACGCTCGGCGTCCCTGCTTCTCGGATCAGGTACGAGCAGTGGTGGTAGGGGCAGGCTTCGCTCTTGATGCGCGCAGACGAACAGGATGATTTGGGACGGTCGGATTCGCAGCATCCCGGCTGCCCTGCCCATCTGCGCCAGCGGCTTGACCTGCGTCAGATCATCGAGTGGCTTTGACCGCCGTCCACCACGATGCAGGATCCGGTAATCAGGTCGGCGCGGTCGGACGCGAGGAAAGCGCACAGATCGCCAACGGGTTCTGGCCACCCGAACCTGCCCATCGGAAGATGCGACTCGATGAATCCGGCAACCACCTCTTCGGGCTGCTCCGCTTGGAATCGCTCCCAGCCGCCGCCGGGATGCGAGATCGACCCCGGCGCGATGGAGTTGACGGTGATGCCCGTGCCTCCGAGCGACAGCCCCGCGTGCTTGGTGGCAGCGATGAGCGCCGCCTTCGCGGACATGTAGCCGATGTTGCCGCCATGCTCGCGCCCCCAGATCGAGGCGACGTTTATCACGCGCCCCCAGCCCTGCTCGCGCATATGCGGCAGCGCGAGGCGTGTCAGCTCGTACCCGCCGAACAGGTTCAGGTCGAACACGCCCCTGTAGCTGTCCAGCGGCGTATCCGCGATGTCTGTAACGCCCATGGATCCGCCGGCGTTGTTGACCAGTATGTCGATTTCGCCGAGCCTCTCCACCGTCTGCCGATGCAGCCGCGCCATGTCCCCGCTATCCGTCACGTCCGCGACGATCCCCGCTGCCCTTGCGCCCAGCGCCTCCAGCTCTGCGACCGTGCCGTCTATAGTGTCCTGCGTGCGCGCGCAGATCGCCACGTTCACCCCCTCCGATGCCAGCGACAGCGCGCACTGCCGCCCGAGCCCCCGACTGCCGCCCGTAACCAGCGCGTTCCTGCCCGCTATTCCGAGTTCCATGCCGCTATCTCCCAAGCTGTCTGTCGATCTTTCGATGAAACGCATTGTACCCCAAAGCCCCCGCTCGCAGGCAGGAATGGATCCACGCTCACCCGCATCTATTGGAATCAGGATGCGAAAGACGAGTGGCGCGGTCTGGAAATGACCATTCGGCGTTTCGCAGGATTCGCCGACCTTCAGGAGCTGCCCGCTCGACGGTCTGCTCCGCGCCTCAGAGCCGTCTCCCCTTGACTCGACTCCCCCGCTCTCATAACATTCCACAGGCGGCTTGAGGGAAGCAGCTCGCGGCCAGTCAAGATCAACGGATCACAGCGGACCCCCATGTTCATAGACCTTCATACCCACTCCGTATCCTCAGACGACTCGCGCGCCACAGTCGAGCAGTACGTAAAATGGGTTGGCGTCCTGCGCCGAAAGCGCTATCGCATAGACGGATTCGTACTCACCGAGCATCGAAAGTTCGACTTCGACAAGGACTACTCCGCGCTCGCGGCGGCGAACGACGTTCTGATTATGAAGGGATCCGAGCTGGACACCAACATGGGACACTTCCTCGTCTATGGAGTCACCGAAGCGCTGACCAGCGCGCTCGATTTCTCCAACGTCAGCATGGACGCGCTCGACCTCGTGAAGGCAGCGGATGAGACGGGAGCGATAGCCTTGCCCGCCCATCCCGGACGTTTCGGCATCGGCCTGTGCGAGTTCGCGGACAGCGGCGCGGACCTGCGCTCGATAGCTGCGGCGGAGGGACTCAACGGCTCGAACAGACCCGGCGAGCAGGAGCGCGCCGAAGACCTGATCCGCCGGCTGGGAGTCCCAGCCACCGGCGGGAGCGATGCCCACCTCGTGAGCGCCATCGGCAAGTGCATGACGAGCTTCGAGAACCAAGTTCTCACAGAGACCGATCTAGTGCGCGAGCTGCGCTCCGGCGCATTCGCCCCCGTAACACTGGACGACACGATATAGACCAAACAACCCCCCTCCCCCTCGAAGGGAGAGGACATCGACCAACTACCCCCTCCCTCGAAGGGAGAGGACATCGACTAGCCCCCTCTCCCTCGTAGGGAGAGGGTTGGGGTGAGGGTGACAAACACCACATGACAGCCGAAGACACCGAAATCAAATTCAACCGCAGCCTGCTCGGGGTGGATCACGAGATCGGCTCCTACGCGGTGACGCGGGAGATGATCGTGAAGTTCGCCCACTCCACGGGCGAAACCAACCCGCTGTACCTAGACGACGATGCGGGGAGAAGCTCCGAGTACGGCAGCATCATCGCGCCGCCCACTTTCTGCAACATGTTCGTCTCCGGCGTCACTCGACCGGACATCGAGCTGGAGTTCGGAGACGTCAGCCTATTCGCGGGGCAGGCGATCGAGTGCGTGGGCGCGGTCAGGCCGGGCGATACGCTGTTCGCCAGAACGAAGCTGAAGGACGTCTACGCCAAGACCGGACGCTCCGGCAAGATGGTGTTCCAAGTGTGGGAGACCAGTTTCGCCAACCAAGACGGAGACGACGTAGCCCGCGTGCAGGAGTCGTTCGTGCGACGCAGCAGGAGGCCCAGATGAACGCAGGCAAGATATACTTCGAAGATGTCGACCTCGGAGACGAAGTCGGCCCAGTCGAGCGGATCGTCACCGACGAGCAGGTTATCGAGTTCACGCAGGTCTGGGGACGCGAGGAGGGGCCGACGCGCTTTACCAGCCCGGAGAAAGCCAGAAGCGAGGGGCTGCCCGAGGCCATCGTTCCCGGAGCCATGAACATAGCCATCATGTCCCAGCTGATAACAGCTTGGTCTCCGACTGTCAGGCTGCGCAAGCTGGACGTCGTGTTCCGAAGCCCCGTTCTCCACAACCGACCGCTGACCCTGCGCGGCATGATCACCGACAAAGGCGTGGTGGACGGCGACCCGCAGATCGAATGCGACGTCACTATGGAGAACGAGGAAGGCACCCCCAACGTGATCGGCAAGGCGGTAGTGTCTCTGCCTGTGAGAGAGTAATCACCGAAACGCCCCTCTCTCTAGCCCGCCTCTCGGATGCACTCCTCCAGCAGCCCCAGCGCGCGTTCGACGAAGACCCACATGTTCGCCTCCCTGTCGGAGTCGCCGGTCTCGACCGTGATGACGCGCCCTACGGGGCCGCTGACCGCTATGCAGGCGTGGCCGGCGGCGTCTCCGTAGCGGTTCCCCGTTGGGCCGCTGGCTCCGGTCTCCCCAATCGCCCATGTTGCGCCGAGCCGCTGTCTAATCGTGGCAGCCTTCAGCGCAGCGTACCCCTCGGTGCTTGCGCGCATCCCCTCCATCGCCCCGTCCTCGATGCCCAGCAGCCCCTCCCTCGATACGTGCGTGTAGATGACCGCGCCGCCGATGTAGTACGCGGACGCGCCCGGCAGCGCCACCAGCGCGGCGTTGATCAGCCCCCCGCACGCCGATTCGGATACGGCTACGGTGTCCCCGCGATCTTTGAGCATCTGTCCTACGGACGCGGCTAGTCTGCTCAGGTCCGGCATGTACGCTTCCTCCTTCATACGAGTTTCGGCATCACCCTGTCCGCGAACAGCCGCATCGACTCTTTGATCTCTTCGTTCGTCAGGCGACCGCGACGGTTGAACTCCAGGATGCACTGCGCCATTCCGGGCAGCTGCTCCTGAAGCGACTGAAGCCGCTCGACGCAGCCGGAGGGATCGTCGTATATCGAGTAGCGCAGTGCATCCTCGAAGCTCCACGTCGCCCAGCCGCCGACGCCGCTGGCGAAGCTGTGCCTGCTCGTTCCCACAGAAGACGCGCTCGCGTCCGGCATGGAGCTGACTACATCCTCGTCCAGCCAGTTTCGCGCCATCATGCCGCGCGCCTTCTCCCTCGTCTCGGCAGTGAAGAACGAGATGTTGACGTGGAACGGCTGCGGCTGTCCGCCGTCTCCCGGCGGCTTGGCATCCTCGAACTCGCGCAGACGGTCTATCATCCTGGGCATTGGCTGGCTGAGCGTGGTGCCGATCACGCCCAGACCCATGCCGGCGGCATATGGAAACGTCTCATCGCTGTTGGCGGCGAGCAGCAGCGGCGGGTGCGGCCTCTGCTGCGGCATGGGGCGCACGAGCAGATCGTTTACGCTCCAGTACTCCCCCTCGAAGCTCGCCTTATCCTGAGTCCACGCCGCCTTGAGCAGCTCGATTCCCTCGGCTACGCGCGCGCGGCTCTCGGCTGCGCTGATGTCCGCCGCCTGTCCGAGAGCCTGTCCGGCGGGCGACCCCCAGCGACCTCCTAGACACAGGTCGAGCCTGCCGTTGGTGAGAATGTCGCACGTAGCCGCCTGCGTCGCCATGTGGATGGGGTGGTGAAGCGGGAACTGCGCGGCGAGCGTGCCGAACCTTATTCGGCTGGCGTGCTGAGCGGCGGCCGATGCCACCATGAGCGGATTGGACAGAGGACGGCCCGGAAAGAACACAGACTCCGCTATCCACGCCGTCTCGAACCCCAGCTCGTCCGCCAGGGTTATCTGCTCGATCGTCTCCCAGTGCCTTCGCGGGACCGATGATCCCACGTAGCCCGGCACCTGCCAGAAAGCTCCGAACTTCAATTGCCTGCCCCTGTGTTGCCTGCCCCTGTGTTGGCTGTCCGCTGCGCTCGCGCCGCGTTGACGCTCGCGCCCTCGCCTTCTCCGAATATGCCGAACGGGTTGAGCGACCCCGGCGCGTCGTAGATGTCCATTCGCTCGGTGCGCTTGAGCCAGCCCACCACCCAGTACGTAATCGGAGTGGCGGCAGCTTCGTAGAGCGACTTGACTATCCACGCCGTGACAGCGCCGTTCATCGCGGCAGACCATCCCCACAGCCCCGATACGCCGAAGGCTATGGCGTAGAACAGCAGCGAGTCTATGCCCTGCCCCACCACCGTAGAGCTTATCGTCCGCAGCCACAGATGCCTGCCCTGAGTCTTGTTCTTCAGAATCACCATTACCGTCGCGTTGGAGAACTCGCCGATTATGTACGCCGCGAAACTGCCCAGCAGCAGCCACCCCGTGGATCCGAGTATGGCGGAGTACGCATCCTGATCTTCGTAGAACGGCGCGCTCGGTATGCTGATGGCGACCCAGAACAGAATCACCATCAGCAGGTTGCATACGAAGCCCAGCCATATGACGCCGCGCGCCACCCGAAATCCGTACACCTCCGTCAGCACGTCGCTGATGATGTAGCCTATCGGGAAGCATATTACCGATACGGACACCACGACTAGGGAGCCGCCGAGAAACTCGAACGGAAGCTCGAACAGCGCCAGCGCCTTGCTCGCGATTATGTTGCTCACCAGCAGAACGCTTATCGCCAGCGCGATGATTATGACCAGCCTGCCCGAAAAGTTCATTCGGCGCCCCCACTGACTGTTTGACACTGACTGTTTGACTATGAAGGCGTTCGGATCACGGCTGGCGTATGTCCAGGCACTCCTCGACCAGAACGCCGCTCACCACTTCCACCGCGTCCCCCCTGCCTGCCAGAGCTATCAGGCGCTCGACCGTATATCCGCCCCATCCCGTCTGCCCCGCCTCCGGCCTTCCGCCCATAACCAGAGTCGAGATGTTGGCGTTCATCAGAGCGCCGCAGCACATCGGACACGGCTCGAACGTGGTATAGAGACAGCATCCCGCCATGTCGTCGCTGAGCAGAACGTTCGCGGCTTCCCTCAGCGCGACCGTCTCGGCGTGCGCAGTCGGATCATGCGTAACCGGAACCAGGTTGCGCCCGCGCGCGATCACTTCGCCACTCTTGACGATCACCGATCCCACCCCCACGTTCCCTTCGCTCTCCGCCCTCCGCGCCTCTTCCAGCGCAGCGCGCATGAACCGTTCGTGATCCATCGAGGCCATATTCCCCTCCGCTCGCCGAGTCTGAGCATCCGCGCCTAGCTCAACCTACCATAAAGAATAGCTCACGCGCTGACAACGCCCCAGACACCCGAAACTGTGCAATCTCAGCGTGTATCTGTTAGCATTCTCAGCGAAAATCGCAAATCCGCTCACACTGTTCATCCCTCTCTCTTTTGGAGAGCTGGCGGCGTCGGGAGTTACTCGTGTCCAAGCCTGTAGTGGCTATCGTTGGGAGGCCCAACGTGGGCAAGTCCACCCTGTTCAACAGGCTGGTGGGGCGCATCGTGGCGATCGTGTCCAAGCAGTCCGGCACCACCCGCGACAGGGTCATGCTGGAAACGCTCTGGGCAGACCACCACTTCATCTTGGTCGATACCGGCGGACTGGAGATATTCCCGGACACCGATCTGTGGCGGCAGGTGCGCGCGCAGGTGGAGACCGCCATCGAGGACGCGGACATCATCGTCATGGTCGTGGACGTAATGCAGGGCGTAACCGCGTCCGATATGGACGTGGCGGATCTGCTGAGAACGAGCGGGAAGCCGGTCATTCTGGCAGTGAACAAGGTCGATACGGACGCGAAGGCGGACGGCTCGCACGAGTTCCACGAGCTAGGGCTGGGCTATCCGCATCCGATAAGCGGCTACCACAACATCGGACTCGACGACATGATGGCAGAGGTCGTGTCCAGCTTCCCTCCGGAGCCGGAGTTCCCCGAGCCGCCCGCAGACATCAAGCTGGCAATCGTGGGCAGGCCCAACGTGGGCAAGTCCATGCTGCTCAACGCGCTCACTGGGGAGAGCCGCTCCATAGTGAGCGACGTTCCCGGCACCACGCGCGACACGATAGACACCCTCATCAGGCGCGACCGCCTCGACATACTGCTGATCGACACCGCAGGCATACGCAGGCGCGGCAAGATCGGCACCGGCATCGAAAAGTACAGCGTCATAAGGTCCGTGCGCGCCATAGACAGGGCGGACGTGGCGATTCTGCTCATGGACGCGATGGAACCCGCCACCGCGCAGGATACCCACATCGCAAGCTACATACTGGACGCATACAAGGGAATGGTTCTAGCCGTCAACAAGTGGGACCTGCTGGAGGGCAAGGGCGTTGCCAAGAGCGAGATCGAGGCGCTGCTTCGCCAGCGATTCAAGTTCGCGGCATACGCGCCCGTCTCCTTCATCTCCGCGCTCGACGGGACGGGGCTGGAGCAGCTCGTGGACACCTCGATCGACGTGTATGGCCAGTGGACGAAGGGCGTTCCCAGACCCGAGCTTCGACGCACCATGATGGGCGCCATCGCCGAGCATCCGCCCACCGGCATGAAGGGGCGCACGCTGAAGATATACAGCGTCGCGCAGGATCAGGTCGCGCCTCCCAGCTTCACGTTCTTCGTCAACCGCTCGGATTCGGTGCACTTCTCATACGAAAGGTACTTGGAAAACAGGCTCAGACAGGCTTACGATTTTCGCGGCAGTCCGCTAAAGATGCGTTTCAAGGGCAGAAGAGGTTGATCACGGACTATCTCATTCTGGTTCCAGTGGCTTACCTGATCGGCTCGGTTCCGTTCGGGGTATTGGTCGGAAAGCTCGTGTCGAACGTGGACATACGCGAGTACGGCAGCGGCAGCATGGGCATGACGAACGTTCTGCGAACCATTGGCAAGCCCGCCGCCGCCGCCGTGCTTCTGCTGGACATGGGCAAGGGCGTAGCCGCCGTACTGATAGCCAAGATACTCTTCGACTCCCCCGGCGCGGAGGTCGCCGCCGCGCTCGCCGCCCTCATCGGACACGTCTGGCCCGTGTTCATCGGCTTTCGCGGAGGGCGCGGCACGGCGTCCGGATGGGGCGCGCTGTGGATCATATCGCCAGTGGCTGGGGCTGTCGCAACCGTCATAGGTCTAGGTCTGGTAGCCGCCACCCGATACGTGTCGGTAGGCTCGATAGCCGCCGCCACTCTCGGATCCCTCGTTCTCGTCGCGCTCGCGCTCGGCGGCAGCGTCTCCTTGGTCTACTGCTGGTATGGAATAGTGGGCGGCGCGCTGATCGTGCTGCGACACCGTGAGAACATAGCGCGCCTGCTGAACGGCACCGAGCGCAAGATCGGCCAGCAGGTGGATCTTGCCGGCGGACACTAGACGGCGGCTCTATGGCAAGCATCGCCGCAGTCGGCGCCACGAGCTGGGGAACCACCCTGAGCATCATCCTAGCTCGGCAGGGGCATCGCGTTCGCCTGCTCGCTCGAACGGACGACGAAGCGCGCGCGCTGGAATCCGAGCGAGAGAACTCTCGTTTCGTCCCCGGCTTCCGCTTCCCCGATTCGATGCGAGCCGTCTCCGACCCCGCCGCCGCGCTCGACTCCGCAGACTTGATCGTCTTTGCCGTTCCTTCCCAGACGCTCAGAGACAACGCCCGCTCCGTATCGCGCTGGATCCCCGGCGGCTGCGTGGTCGTCAGCGCCGCTAAGGGCTTGGAGCTGAGCAGCGGCAGGAGAATGAGCGAGGCGCTGGCTGAGGAGATGCCGCCCCGCGCGCGGGAGCGCATATGCGCGCTCTCAGGCCCGAACCTGTCGAGCGAGATCGTCAGGGGTATGCTCGCCTCGACCGTCATAGCCTCACGCAGCGCAGACGCCGCCAGAACGGCGCAGTCGATCTTCAACTCGAACGTGTTCCGCGTCTATACGAACGAAGACATCGTCGGAGTGGAGCTGTGCGGCGCGCTGAAGAACATCATCGCGCTGGGCGCGGGAATCTGTGACGGAATGAGGCTCGGCGACAACGCCAAGTCTGCCTTTATGACCCGGGGGCTGGCGGAAGTCGCGCGGCTCGGCGCGGCGGCGGGGGCAAGCCCGTCAACCGTCTCGGGGCTGGCGGGTATCGGCGATCTCGTAGCCACCTGCTCCAGCACGCTCAGCAGGAACCACTACGTGGGCGAGCAGCTGGCGGCGGGCAGGACGCTGGACGAGATCCGCGCCGGAATGCACAACGTGGCAGAGGGAGTGGACACCACACACGCCGCGCTCGATCTGGCGGCTCGGCTCGGCGTGGAAATGCCCATTGCGGAGGCGACGCGCGACATCATGTTCGGCGGAGTCTCCGTCCCCCGCGCGATTCAGCGCCTCATGGGACGCGAACCCAGATCCGAATAGACCACTGCGGCAAAGCCAGCCGATTCCATCGTGGTCGATCCCCTCTCACTCAGGTGTGTGGTCGGTTCCCAGAACCGCCCCTGCGGTTCTCGATGCCCTGTGATTCTCGATGCCCTGCGGTTCTCGATGCCCTGCGGCTCTTGATGGATGATAGGCGCGAGGGCGATCTGTGACTCTAGGATCTGCCCGGCGTCCATATGCCCGCAGGCTCCGCCCGATCCGCGGATTCGGAAGGCTCTTCCATCTGCCCCGGAACCCACAAGCCCGAATCGGCGCTGACGCTGCCCGGCTGTTCCTCCATCTGCTCCGGCGTCCATATGGCGGAGCGCTCGGAATCGTCCTCTTGCTCTTGGACTTCAGCGCCGAGCAGCTCGGCGATCTCGTCTGAGACTTCGCCTCGAGGCGCGTAGTGGAAGTTGCCGATTCCCACGCTGTCGATCAGAGACCTGAGAATCGCCAGCTCGTTGTCGGTGGGCGCGGGTATGTATGCGGGGCGTCCCTCGTATCCGAACCGAACCCCGGCGCTGCGCGGCAGCGCGTCCGCAGGTTCGAGTATCCTCTGCGAATCGCGGAAGCTCGCGTGCGCTCTCAGCCCCAGCCCCTCCGCATACTCGACCGCGCCCCAGATGATCTCGTGCGCCAGCTCCTCGGAGATCGCCATTGGCGGCTCTCCCCCGTATATGCGCGGGATCGCCTCGTTCTGGAACACGTCGGGCGAGACGTTGACGGCGTAGGTCGAAGACTTTACGCCAGCGCACAGGCAGTCGACCACGTATTCGCCTAGCAGAATGGCGCCTGACGGCTGCGCGCGCGCCAGTATGACCCGCGCGGTTCCCTGCTCCTGCCATCCCTGCTGAACCCATGCGCCGTCAATGGGCATCTCCCTGGCCCTGCGAAGAAGGCGGCGCGGGCTGTCCGCCGAAGGCGCGTTCGCCTGTCGTCGAGACAGCTTCCGATTTCGCTTCGACCTCTTCAGAAGCGCGCGCTGCTGCCGCTTGTGCTGGCTGCCTTTGGCTCTCTTCGCCAACTCGTAGATACCCTTTCTAATTCAGGTCGATGCCGCCAGCGCCACCCAGTCGCCGTCCGAGAGCCGCTCGCGCACCGTCGCGCCCGCCGACTCCAGCGCGGCTGCGACCCTGTCCACGTGATCTTCGAGGATGCCCGATGCGATGAGAGTGCCGCCGGACGCGGCGCAGGCTGCCAGATGGGGCGCGAGATCGACGACTACTCTGGCGGAGATGTTGGCGACTACGAGATCGAAGCTCTGCGCTTCCGCCAGAGGGCTGGGAAGCGTGCCATGCACCACCTCTACCAGCTCCGCCGCGCCGTTCGACTCGACGTTGGCGCGCGCTGCCCTGACAGCCACGGGGTCTATCTCGAAGCCGACTGCGCTCCCCGCTCCGAGTTTGACCGCGCTTATGGACAGTATGCCCGATCCGCAGCCGATGTCCAGCGCGCGATCTCCGGGAGAGATGGTTCGCTCGATGATCTCCAGGCACATCCGCGTTGTGGGATGGTGTCCCGTGCCGAACGCCATGCCCGGATCCAGCTGGATGATCACGTCTCCCTGTCTGCCCTCGAACTCGCGCCATGTCGGACAGATGACGATTCTGCCTCCGACTCGCAGCGGCTGGAAGAACTCCTTCCAGCTGTTTTGCCACTCCTCCTCGTTGACCAGCCGCTCGCGCAGATCGGAGACGGGGGCAAGATGCGCCACCAAGCGCACGCCAACATCTATCCGAGCGCGCCGCCGATCCGTGTCCGCGTCCATGGGCAGGTACGCCTTGACCGTAACTCGGTCGGGGATTGGAGCAGTCTCGCCCTCGTCCGGGTTGAATCCGCCCGGCTGCTCGACTGCCACGCCCCCCTCGCCGTAGCGACGGAATATCTCGCTGAGGGGTTCGACGTACTCGGGCGGCGTGTCGATACTCAGCTCTAGCCAGCTCGCGGACATCACTCGCCTGTGAACACGTCCTTGAACTTGTCGAAGATGCCCTTGTTCCCGCCGCCAACGTCGGTCTCGCCCATGGACTCCGACAGCGCCGCGAACAGCTGCCGCTGATCGCGGTCTAGGGACGTGGGAATCTTGACATCTACGGTCACTATCTGGCTGCCGCGCTGATTGCTCCCAAGATGAGGGACGCCCTTGTTCTTCAGCGAGAACGTATCTCCCGGCTGCGTGCCGGGCGGAATGAACAGCTCCTCCGTACCTTCGAGCGTTGGAACGTCCACCCTCGCGCCGAGCGTCGCCTGAGACACGCTGACCGGCAGAGACAGAAGGATGTCCGTTCCCGACCGCCTGAACACCTCGTGCGCGCGGACGTTCAGGGCAACGTAGAGGTCGCCGGGTATTCCGCCGTTGAGACCGGCTTCACCTTCGCGGCTCAGCTTGATCTGGACGCCGTCGTCTATGCCCGCCGGAATCTTCACCGCCAGCTTGCGCGCGCGCCGCTCCCGCCCTGCGCCCGCGCACCTGCTGCACGGGTTGGTTATGGTGAACCCTTCACCGTGACAGACAGAGCAGGGAGTCACTTGGACGAACTGGCCGAAGAACCCTTGATGAGAGCGTCTGACCTGTCCGGATCCGTTGCAGTTGTTACAGGTTACGGTGTCGCTTTCCGGCTCGCTGCGAGAGCCGCGGCACCTGCTGCAAACGTCTACGCGGGTTATTTCGATGTTCTTCTCCGCCCCAAATACCGCCTCTTCGAAGCTGACGGCAACCCTAGTTTGGATGTCGTTCCCGCGCCGCGCTGCGTTGGCGCTCGCCTGCTGGCTGCCAACGCCGCCGCCGAAGAACGCATCGAAGATGTCGCCGAATCCGCCGAAATTCTCGAAGCCCTCGAAGCCCCGTCCCCCGTTCGCGCCGACTGCGGAGTGGCCGAACCTGTCGTAGTCGGCGCGCTTTCTGGAGTCCGAGAGTACCTGATACGCCTCGTTGACCTCCTTGAAGCGCGCCTCCGCGCCATCGCTGCGGTTGCGGTCCGGGTGAAACTCGAGTGCGAGCTTTCGGAACGCCTTCTTGATCTCCTCTTCTGAAGAGTCTCGGGGAATGCCCAGTACGTCGTAGTAGTCGCGCTTGTTGCTAGTTGTCATAGATGGACTCGGACGACCTCTCGCCAGTACCCGCGGCGCGGGCAGGGCGCGTATTCTTCATCATTGAACAAGAACAATCGACAGTATTATATTTCGTCCGTTCCCAAGCGGCAAGCCGTGACCGACGACCGACAGCGATGCCCATGCGCCTCGATCACGACCATATCCACGCCCGAAGCGAGTATGCGCGCTATTATAACACAAGCGCGGAGCTTCACCTTTGCGTGTGGGATGCCACCCTGACCCTTGCCCTCACCCATCGAGGGAGCGGGGGTTTTGGTGTATGTATCCCTTCCCACTTTGGGGGAAGGTTAGGATGGGGGCAAGGGCGACTCACCCTCACCCTAGCCCTCCCCCATCTTTAGGGTACGCATCCCTTCCCACTTTGGGGGAAGGTTAGGATGGGGGCAAAGGCGACTTACCCTCACCCTAGCCCCCTGCCATCGAGGGAGCGGGGATTTCGGGGTACGTATCCCTTCCCACTTTGGGGGAAGGTTAGGATGGGGGCAAGGGCGCCTCACCCTCACCCTGTCCCCCTGCCATCGAGGGAGCGGGGATTTTGGGGTATATATCCCTTCCCACTTTGGGGGAAAGGTTAAGATGGAGGCGCTGATACAGCGTTGCCACGCCCTCGACTGGTTGACAGGCAGATAGAGGTGTGTTACAAGAACGCAGTATTATTGCAGGGCAGTATTCATTCGGGCTGTGAACAGCGGTTCGATCATCGTACAAGGAGACGGGTAGATGCGTAAGACCTTTAGACTTCACTGGCCCGCCGCGGCGGTGGGAGCGGCCATAATGACGCTCCTAGTCGCTTGCGGCGCTCAGGAAGTTGCCCCGGCCCCCACCCCGCAGGTGGTGGAGGTCATCAAAGAGGTGGTGGTGGAAAAAGAGGTGGTCAAAGAAGTCGAAGTGCCGGTCGTCGTGGAGAAGGAAGTGGTCAAGGAGGTCATCAAGGAGGTGCCTGTACAGTCTCAGCAGGTCTCCATGGTGCAGCTGAGACCGGAGGACGTGCAGCAGGTCGAGACTCGCACCAAGCCGACGTACGGCGGCACTCTGCGGCTCGCCCGCGCAAGCGACCCCGGCTCGAAGTGGGACATGTGCGAGTTCAAGGCGCAGGATCTGCTGACCTATTCGGTCGAGAACTTCCTGTTCGGAGACTACAACTTGGGACCATCCGGATCGGGTGACACCACCTACCTGCCCGTTCTCGGCTTCGGCACGGACAAGCTCGCCACCGGCGCAATGGCAGACTTCTGGAGCATACCCGATCCGCTGACCTACCAGTTCCACCTGCGGCCGGGCATCAAGTGGCAGGACAAGCACCCCACGTTCGGCAGGGCTGTTACAGTCGAGGAGCTGGCGGCGGAGTTCGAGCGCATCAAGGACTGCCGCTGGCCCAGACACGACTTCGTGGACAGCGTCACCGCCGACGACACGGACGGAGACGGCGTCAACGACTCGGTCACCTACCACACCAACAAGCCCATATCCTTCTGGGGATACGAGTTCGCATGGGGCCCCTACTTCATCGCCGCTCCCCCAGAGACGATAGAGCTTGGCACGGACGAGCCATGGAACCAGTCCGGCACCGGCCCGTGGATGACCACGGAAGACGGATACGTGGCTGCCAGCTCCATCGAGTTCGAGAAGAACCCCGACTGGTACATCACCCACACGGTGGGCGAGCGCGAGTACGCGCTCCCCTTCATGGACAAGGTCATCGAGATCATCATTCCGCAGGAAGCCACCAGGCTGGCGGCGCTGCGCACGGGCAAGATAGACAAGCTGCGCTCGGTGCGAACCGTAGATCAGGCTGCCATAGAGCGCTCGAACCCCGACCTCGGCAAGGTGAAGCCAATCGAGGGCGCTCACATATTCTGGATGCCCATGAACAAGCCTCCGTTCGACAAGCTGAACGTGCGCCGCGCGATGAACATGGCGATCGACAGGGAGGTCTTCGCGAATACCCTCTTCCAAGGAGACGCGGTAGACCTCGCGTTCCCGCTGACGCCCGAGTGGCCGCTCCACTACGAGCCGCTGGATCAGCAGCCGGAATCGGTGCAGGAGTACTTCGTGTACGATCCCGTAAAGGCGGCCGCCCTGCTGGACGAAGAGGGCTTCACGCTGGACGAGAACGGCGAGCGCTTCGAGATCCCCCTGATGATCCGAAATACCAGCGAGCTGGAGCTTGAGGCGGCGCAGATAGCGCTCGGCTTCTGGGACGACATCGGCGTCAAGGTCACGCTGGATCTGGTTGACGGCCCCGTTCTCCAGAGCAGGCTGTTCGAGAAGCAGTACGACTTCATGTCCAACCAGCTGGTGGGAAGACCCAACGGACTGAACGACTTCAGGGCTGGCCACCAGTGGAACAGGTCGAACCTGAACGATCCCGACTGGCACGCGCTGTGGGAGGACGTTCTGGTGGCGACCGACTCGACGGAGCAGATCGAGCGCATCCAGATCGCAACGAGCGCCTTCCTCGAGCTTGCGCCGCACGTACAGGTTCCCGCCGGCTTCGGCGGAGACTACTGGCAGCCGTGGGTGCAGAACCACAACGGCGAGCGAGTTCTAGCGTTCGTGGACTACGCCTCCAAGTGGGCTTATGTCTGGATGGACCGAGACATGAGAGCCGAAGAGACCGGCTTCAGGGACTAGCTCCCATCCGACAGGTCGCGGCAATCAGCGGGGTGTGGCGAGCAATCGCGCCACACCCCGCTTGCAGTTAGCGGAGATGAAGCAGGGCAGCTTGCGCACCATGTTGAACGTGCGGGCCAGGGGCCTCCCCGAATCCCTATACGACAGCGCGCCGAAGAAGCGGCGTCTCGTCGGCTTTGCCCTGATCGCGGCTCTCCTCACCCTGTTCTTGGTGTTCAACCGCGTTCCCAAGCTGGACACCGTTCGAGCCGATCTCGCCGTCGCCACCTCGCCCGCGGCGGAGTGCTTTCAGGGCTTCTGCATAGAGCAGCCGCCCGAATCCTCGCTCCTCTCCCGCTGGTGGGATTTTTCTCTGACGTATCTCAGACTGGTGGCGGTGGGAATGACGTTCGCCTTCTTGGTAGCGGGCGCGACCGAGGCGTTCGTGTTTCCGCAGTCCGGCGGCAGGGGGCTGTACGCCACCGGAATCAGAGGCTCCCTGAAGGGGCTGGTCGTCGGCCCCGCCATGAGCCTATGCTCCGCGTGCATCGTTCCTGTGGCGTCCGCGTTCCGAAGGCGCGGCGCGGGAGTCGAAACCACCCTGTCCATAGTGCAGGGATCTTCCACGCTCAACCTGCCCGCGCTCATCATGGTCGCCATGGTGTTCGTGCCGCTGATTGGCGGAACGCGCATCGCGCTGAGCCTCGTGGGGGCGCTGCTGATCGGCCCGCTGGTGGCGAAAGTCGCGCGGGGAAAGGGCCAAGCCGCACTCGATCTGTCACTGGAGACGAGCCAGCCGCCCCCGGACGATGTCGGATGGGCGGACGCTCTGAGCGAAGGCTTCCGCGAGTGGGCGCGGATAACGGCGGGCCACGTAATCCGTCTTGCGCCCGTGATGGTTCTGGCAGGGTTCGCCAGCGGGCTTGCGATACAGTGGCTCAGCCCGCAGGCGGTAACTAGCTGGCTCGGCGACGACGTGCTGGGGATCGTCATAGCCGCGACCATCGGCATCGCCATCAACGTGCCGCTGCTGTTCGAGATTCCGCTCGTGGCAGTGCTGCTCATGTCCGGAATGGGAACCGCTCCGGCGGCGGCGCTGCTGTTCACCGCCGCCGCCGGAGGTCCCATCACCTTCTGGGGACTGGCGAAGGTCATGCCCAAGAGGGCGGTCGCAGCTCTCGGAGCCAGCACGTGGACACTCGGAATAGCGGGCGGCGCAGCCGCGCTCGCGCTCGTCGCGCTCGGAAACGGCCCCGATTTCGGACTGCGAGCGAACTACGGCGCGACCACCCCACAGCTGGAAACGGCGGCGCGTGACGCCCCCTACTCGCGCGCGCTTGGCATGGACGTCGAAATCAGCCGAGCGAGCGCAATGCGCTTCACGGACGTGACGCTGGAGGCGGGGATCTCACACACGCACACCGCGCCCGAAGCCCTGCTGGACAAGATCGAGCCGAAGGACATGATCGGCGGGGCAGCAGCCGAAGATTTCGACGGAGACGGATGGGTGGACCTGTTCGTGCTGCGCGGCGGCGAAGCGCCCAGCCTGCTGTACATGAATCAGGGGAACGGAACGTTCAGGGACGAGGCAGCCAGGAGGGGCGCTGACCTGCCGACCAAACTGGGAGCCGCCGCCGCCGCCGCCGACTACGACAACGATGGCGACGTCGATATTGTCGTCGCCGCTCAGCGCGCGCCCCACTATCTTCTGATCAACGACGGCGGCGGGAGCTTCACCGTCGACGAATCCATGATCGGCAAGCCTGAAATGTTCGCCACCAGCCCGAGCTGGGGCGACGTGAACAACGATGGGATGCTGGAGCTTGCGCTCGGCGAGTGGAACCCTGAGACGGCGCGCGCGTACCACGAGGCGACCAAGACGGTCAACGACCTGTCGCCCTCGCCGAGCGCGAATCCGCTGATCGGGACGAACGGCGGCGCTCCTCTGATCATGTACGCCAACGACGGACTCGGACATCTGGAAGCCTACGAATTTCGCGCCTCGCCCGCCATAGATCTGTGGGTGTTCGCGCCTAGATTCGCAGATATGAACGATGACGGCTTCGCCGACCTCGCGGTCGTCTCCGACTACGGGATGTCGCGCCTCTACCTGAACACGGGGGACGGAACGTTCGAGATCTCTGACGAAGCCACCCAAGCGCTGACAGACGAAAACGGCATGGGGTCCGCAATCGGCGACTACGACGGCGACGGCGATCTGGACTGGTTCGTCTCCAGCATCTTCGGCAGAGACGACCCCGACAGGGGAATCCACGGCGGCACTGGCAATCGCCTATACCGGAACGACGGCGGCGGCGCGCTGAACGAGGTGAGCATGGGCGCGGGCGTCCGCGATGGCGGCTGGGGCTGGGCGGCCAGCTTCGGCGACCTCGACAACGACGGCGACCTCGACCTGTACCACGTGAACGGCTGGGTGCAGCGGCATGAGGACGGAGACCCGCAGGAGTTCGACGACCAGCCCGCCAGACTGTTCGAGAACCTTGGCGATGGCTCGTTCGCGGACGTGGCAGAACGAGCGGGCGCAGGCGACCGAGGGCAGGGCAGAGGCGTAATACTGTTCGACTTCGACAACGACGGCGATCTGGACATCTTCGTCACCAACAACCACGAGTACGCGGTGGAGGGCGGCGCGCATGTCCGCAGCCCCGCCGCGCCCACGCTGCTTCGCAACGACTCCGTGAACGATAACCACTGGCTCGCCGTGACGCTGGAAGGCGCGCCGCCACTCCATCGACACGGCATCGGTTCGAGGGTGTACGTGACCGCCAACGGTGTTACCCAGATGCGAGAGCTGCACGCATCGACCAACTACGTGACCCAGGAGCCGGGCAGAATAGCCCACTTCGGGCTGGGCGCAGCCACGACCGCAGACGAGGTTCGCGTCCAGTGGGCCAACGGAGAGACGAGCGTACTGACCGACGTGGACGCCGATCAGCGCGTAACCGTTTCGAGCCGCTGATCGCTCGCGTCGAGCGCGAGCCGCATGGCGCGCAGCAAGAGGGCAGCGGCAGCGAGATGCCGCCCGATGACCGACAGCTTCCCGCTCGTGTCCCGGCCTATCGGATCGGGAGCGCTTTCAGCGCCGCGCGCGCTAGTGAGATGCCGACTGGCAAGCAGCACAGCCCGCGCTCGCGGCAAACGACCGCATACGCGCGCATACGCATGAATCTGCGGGCTTATCTGCCGCGCCTCTGTCGGGTAGAATAGCTTTCGCAATTCATATTAGAGGTGCATGATGGCAGACTTGCGGTTCGGCGCGTTCCTTGCGCCACACCACCCAATAGGCGAGAATCCCACCCTTCAGCTTCAGAGCGACTTGGAGCTGGTTCGACATCTGGACTATCTGGGCTACGAAGAGTTCTGGTGCGGCGAGCATCACTCCACAGGGTGGGAGGTCATAGCCTCGCCGGAAATCTTCCTAGCGGCGGCGGCGGAGCGCACCCATAGGATCATGCTCGGCACGGGCGTAGTCTCGCTCCCATACCACCATCCGTTCATGGTCGCCCAGCGAATCGTACAGCTCGATCACCAGTCGCGCGGGCGCGTCATATTCGGATCGGGGCCGGGCGCGCTGCCGTCAGACGCCCACACGCTCGGCATGGACCCGATGACGCTGCGCGACAGGCAGGACGAGGCGATGGGCGTGATCCGCCGCCTGTTCGAGTCGGACGAACGGTTCAGCTATGAATCGGACTGGTTCAGGCTTCGAGACGCCAGGCTCCAGCTGAAGCCGCTCCAGAAGAACCTCGAGTTCGCCGTCGCCTCGATCCTGACCCCCTCCGGCATGACGCTTGCGGGCAAGCACGAGGCGGGGGTGCTGTCCATAGGCTCGATGACGCTGGCGGGGATGCGCTCGCTCCCGCTCCAGTGGAGCTTCGCCGAGGAGTCCGCCGCGAAGCACGGCAAGAAGGTGAACCGCAGAAGCTGGCGCATCGTGATGAACTGGCACATCGCCGAAACCCGGCAGCAGGCGCGCGAGCAGGCGCGAGATGGTCTGCTCAGACACAACAACGAGTACACCGTAGGCACGCTCGCCGCTGGCGAAGGCCCCATCTACAAGACCCCGGACGAGGCGGTGGACGGCGTGGCATTCTCGGACGAAAGCACGGCGGTAATCGGAACACCCGAAGACCTCGTCGCCAAGATACATGAGATGATGGAGCTGACGGGCGGGTTCGGCTGCGTGATCGGCTTCGTCCACGACTGGGCGAACCGCGAAGACACCCTGCGAAGCTGGGATATGGTGGCGCGCTACGTAGTCCCGCAGGTCAACGGCCTGCTGGACGACTATCTGGATTCGTACAGGTTCGTCAACGAGAACCGCGAGACGTGGAACCGCGCCCACGATGCCAGAATGAGCAGCATCCAGCAGAACGAGCGAGCCGCCGCGGTCATGGAGACCGAGGGCTTGGCAGGAGAGAAAGTCGGCGCAGAGTAGACGCCGCTCGCCCGCGTCATCCTGCTTTGCCGACAGTCGGATCGCAATGGCCTAAAACACCCTTGACAAGCGATTAAATGTTCTATATGGTTCTCGCAAGAATCCAATCAGCGGGATGATGTATGAACAGACTTATGGGCTTGGAGTTGGGGACAGCCAGCGACGCTTCCGAAAACGGCCACTCGCGGGCGACTCCGACGAGTGGGCTGGACGGCCTCACGGATAGAGTTCACAACACCGACTGCATCGAGTTGATGCGCTCGATGCCGGCGGACTCGGTGAGCGTGGTCTTCGCCGATCCGCCATTCAATCTCAACAAGAAGTACACGTCCTACAAAGACAACATCCCGTTCAGCGAATATATGGACTGGACGGAGAGATGGATTTCGGAAGCCTGTCGGATTCTGAAGCCGGATGGCTCCATCTTCGTGTACAACATCCCGAAACTGCTCACCCACACGGCGGCGATACTCAACGGCCTCGCCGAATTTCGGCACTGGATAGCGTGGAACTCCAACGGTCAGCCGCTGGGCAGGACACTACAGCCCGCGCACTACGGAATACTGTTCTACACCAAGAACAGAAAGAGCAAGTTCTACGACGTCCGCGCGCCGCACAAGACTTGTAGGGTTTGCGAAGCCTACCTCAAAGACTACGGCGGCAAGGAGCATCTGCGACACAGGTTCGGCTATCAGGTCAGCGATGTTTGGGACGACATTCACAGGGTGCGCCACAGGTCGAAGCGCATAGACTCGCACCCCTGCCAGCTGCCCATACACCTAATAGAGCGGCTGATACTGATGACGACGGACGAGAGAGACATCGTCTTCGATCCGTTCTGCGGCGGCGGCGCGGCGGCAGTCGCTGCCAAACAGCTTGGACGCGCCTACATAGGCGCGGACATAGACCCCGGCTACTGCGCCGCCGCGAGAGAGAGAATGGAGAGCGCGAGCGCGGTAACGGTCGACGGCGCTTACGCATCGGTGTTCAGAGGCAAAATCGTCTCTATCAGAGACGTCGACCTGCGAAACGGACGATGATCGAACCGAGAAAGATGACGCTCGATGAGCTCAGGGATGGAATGCGAGTATTCCTAGACTTCCCGAACGTCGAATCTTCCTTCCAAGAGGAGGCAGATCGCGCCGTAGGCAGAATTATGCTGACGAAAGCTCGGAACGGCGGACGTGACCCGATAGACGTCCTTTCGGATTATCTGAATGCCGGTAGCGCGACAGAGGAAAGACTTAGGACAATCACAGGGTTTTCTCATGGTTCGCTCGAAAAGCTAAAGCGCATCTACGCCGCCATCTTCCCGGGCGCGAGTTGGCGCGAGATAAGGCGCGATGAAAACATACGCCGCAGAATCGCGGCTTTCCTGATAGATCCGCAACTGGAAGCGACGTTCGTGCCGCAGTTCATCAGAAAAAACTTCTCGCTCCCCGCCAACTGGGTGGACTTGCTGCAAGACCGGGATTACATGCAGGCGGTCGTGCAGGGCAACATGCAGGCGAAGTACGCCGTAGTCACAGGCGGCGCTTTGGAAGATGAAGTCCGCGTTCTGGCGATCGAGGCTGGCTGCGCCCAACAGAAAGGCCCCGTCGAAATCGTGGACAACAAGGAAGTGGATATAGCGATACCCAATACGTCCGATCCCCGAATCCTCATCATGTCGTCGTATCAGCTCACCACCTCGTCGTCCCAGAGCAGCAAAGCCAACGAGCAGGCGCGCATGTACGAGGACGTTCGCAGGCACAACGGCAGTCGGGGACGGCGCGGCAGGCCGCATGTCCAGTTCATAAACGTGATAGACGGCGGCGGCTGGCTGGAACGCCCCAAAGACTTGCAAACCATGTGGAGCGAGTGCGACTACTGCTTTCCCCACTCGCGCCTGAAAGACCTGAAAGCGGTTCTGGACTATTTCTACCAGAGGACATTCACATGACCTACCAAACCCTGCTGCTCGATCAGACGGACGCGGTGCTGAAGATAACCGTGAACCGTCCCGAGGTGCGAAACGCCCAGAGCCGAATCATGCTGGAGGAGTTCGACCACGCGCTGCTGAGCGCGACTGACGACGACTCGGTTCGCGTGGTGATCGTGGCTGGCGCGGGAGACCACTTCTCGGCGGGCCACGACCTCGGCAGCCCTCAGGAGCTTGCCGACCGCGAGCGGCGACCATATCCGGACGGCATCCCAGGAGCGTATGCCCGAAGCTGGAACCAGAACATCGCCAATACCCTGCGATGGCGCGACTTCCCCAAGCCCACCATCGCCCAGGTGCAGGGCTACTGCATCATGGGCGGCCTCATACTCGCCACCGCGTGCGATCTGATCGTAGCGTCCGAAGACGCGCGCTTCTCGGATCGCACCGTGCGCTGGGGAGGCCCGCACGTGCAGTTCGCAAGCCTGCCCTGGGAGATAGGCGTCCGCAAGGCAAAGGAGTACCTGTTCACCGGAGACTGGATAGACGCCCGCGAAGCCGAGCGGCTCGGCCTCGTCAACCGCGTGGCTGCCCCTGACGAGCTGGAGGAGGAGACGATGGCGCTCGCGCATCGCATCGCGCTCCAGGACCCGTTCGCGCTCAGGATATCCAAGTTCTCCGTCAACCAGATGCAGGACGAGATGGGCTTTCGCGCTGGCATTTCGAGCGCGTTCCAGACTCACGCGCTTTCACTCGCCTACCGCCGCGAGCGAGACGAGAAGGCGGGCGAGAACCGCGAAGGCGGCATAGAGCGCGCCAAGTCCAGAGACGCGCGCTTCGGCGACTTCGGGAATCGGGGATGAGCGCCCTGCCTGACATCCGCGTCATGGATCTCTCCACCGGCGTGGCAGGCCCATTCTGCGCCAAGCTGTTCGCGGATTTCGGCGCAGACGTGATCAAGACCGAGCCGCCCGAAGGCGACCCCTCCCGCTCTTTCGGACCCTTCCCTGACGATCACCCCAGCCCAGACGCCAGCGGCATGTTCCACTACCTCAACGCCAACAAGATAGGCGTGACGCTCGACATCGAATCCGAGCGCGGGCGCGGGCTGCTGGCGGAGCTGTGCGCAGACGCCGACGTGGTGGTGGAGACTTACGCTCCGGGCTTCATGGATTCCATCGGGCTGGGATACGACGATCTGGAAGCCTTCAGCCCGGGTGTGGTGCTGATCTCGATTACGCCTTTCGGACAGACTGGCCCATGGCGTCGCCTACAGGCGACCGACCTGACGCTGTACGCCGCGTCTGGCCTGAGCTACGTCAACGGATCGCCGCGCAGGGAGCCGCTGAAGGAGCCGGGGCCGGAGTCCTGCTTTCAGGCGGGCGCGAGCGCGTTCATAGGCGGCATGGTCGCGCTTGCGAATCGGGACATGACCGGCGAAGGCCAGCACGTGGACGTATCCATACTGGAATCCGCCGCGTCCACGTTCGCGCCCCAATTCTTGGGCGCGATGCACTCCGGGCAGCCAGTCCCGCGCGGCTCGACCCCGCTTCTGCCCTGCAAGGACGGCTTCGTATCCCTGAACGTCAGGCACGATGCGACTTGGGAGTATATGTGGCTGTTCTTTGACGAGCCGCAGCTGGCGCAGGATCTCAGATTCGCAACCGCCGCCGACAGGCGCAGGCGGAGCGAGGAGATCGAGGCGCTTCTGCTTCCCCACCTGTCCCGTTACACTATGGAAGAGCTTTTTCTAGGCCTCGCGCCCCTCCGCCTGCTGATCGGAATGACGATGACAATGGAAGGGCTGCTCGCAGACCCCCATCTGGACGAGCGCGGCTTCTTCGAGCGCGGGCCGGGGGGCGCTGCCATGCCCGGCGCGCCGTTCAAGATGAGCGAGACGAAATGGTCTCTGAGACGCCCCGCGCCATCTCTGGGCGAGCATGACGATGAGGTCTTCGGGCGATGAGCGCACGCCTGCCGCTCGAGCACGTTCGCGCAACCGTGCTGACTCAGGCATGGGCGGGCGCGTTCGCAACCCGCCTGCTGGCGGACATGGGCGCGGAGGTGATTCAGGTCGAGGCGCTGAGCAGGATAGACCCGTGGCGCGGCGGCTACCCGCCGAGACTGTCCGGGACATATCCCGATGGCGACGGGGGCGAGCGACCGTTCGACCGCAACGCCGCCTTCAACTCCGTCAACACGGGCAAGAAGGGCATAACCCTAGACCTGAACTACCCCGAAGCCAAGGACATCCTGCTGGATCTGGTCAGCGCGTCGGACATCTTCGCCGAGAACTTCTCGGCGCGCGTGCTTCCGAACCTCGGCTTGGAGTATCCCACGCTCAGAGAAGCCAACCCAACGATCATCCTGCTGAGGATGGGCGCATACGGCTCGAACGGGCCATACGCCAACTTCATGGGCAACGGCGGCGCCATAGAGCCTATGTCCGGCATTACCTCGCTTCTTGGATACCGAGGCGGGCCGCCCATGAACTCGGGAGTGATGCACTCCGACCCGTTCGCCGGGCTGATGGCGATGTCGGCTATGATGATCGCGCTCCACCACCGCAGCCGCGCGGGACGCGGACAGGAGATCGACCTGTCTCAACAGGAGACGTCCATCGGGCTGATCGCCGACAGCGTCATGCGCTTTTCGATGAGCGGAGCTGCGCCGCAGAGGAGAGGGAACTTCCACCTTCGTATGGCGCCGCACGCCAACTATCCGTGCAGGGGCGGCGACGAGTGGGTGGCGATAGCGGCGCGCTCGGATGACGAGTGGGCGCGCCTGTGCGCCGTCATGGGCAGGCCGCAGCTTGCCAGCGATCCCCGCTTCCGCGATCTGGCGGGAAGGCTGGCGAACGTGGAGGCGCTGGACGAAATCGTATCGGAGTGGACGCGCGCGCGAGACAAGCGCGAGATCGCCGACGCGCTTCAGTCCGAGTCGATCCCCGCCGCCGCTGTGCTGGACGCGACCGAGCTGAGCGAAAACCCGCAGCTCGCCGAACGTGGATTCTTCCAAGACATCGAACATCCGCAGACTGGAACGTTCCCATACGCCGGAGTCGGCTGGAAGCTCTCGCGCTCGTCCGCCATACGTTCGCGGCCGGCGCCAACGCTCGGACAGCACAGCCGAAGGGTACTCACCGAGCATCTCGGCATGGCGCCCGTGGACGTGGACGATCTCTGGGAGAGGGGAATCACCGGAGATACGCCGTGAGACTCTAGGCTTGCCGCGCTCCTCTTTCCTCACTCCTCGTTATCGAGTATATTGTTGGCTGACACAGTTCGATACGGCTTTGCTGCGATGCTGCGGCAGAGCGAACAGATCAATTGGAGGTGATACATGGGCAACCGTCTCGAAGGCAAGGTTGCTGTCGTGACCGGTGGCGGTCGCGGCATAGGTCGAGGCGTGGCGCTGCTGATGGCAGAGGAGGGCGCGAAGGTCGTCGTGAACGATCTGGGCGCGGACGTGGATGGAACCGGCGCATCTCACGGTCCGGCGGATGGCGTGGCGGCAGAGATAGCCGCGCGGGGCGGCGAGGCCGTCGCCAACTACGACGATATGGCAAACATGGACGGCGGCGAGGCCGTCATCAAGCAGGCCGTGGATGCCTACGGACAGGTGGACGCGCTCGTCAACTGCGCGGGTATGCTGCGCGACCGCATGATCTGGCAGATGACGCCGGACGACTGGCATCGCGTGATGCTGAACAACGCCAAAGCCACCTTCACCGCGACGAAGTTCGCGTGCATCCTGTTCAGACAGCAGCGCGGCGGGCGCATCGTCAACATGACGTCCGACGCCGGGCTTGGAGACGTTGGCAGATCCAACTACGCCGCCGCGTCCGAGGCCATAATCGGACTCACCCGAACGGTGGGGCGAGACATGGGACGCTACGGCGTCACCTGCAACGCCATCTCCCCGATGGTGGAGACACGGCTGTTCCCCGGCTCGGTGGAGGAGTACAGGGTGGCGTCCGTCGAAGGTCCCACCCGCGACCAGCGCGCCGGCATCTTCAGCCCTGAAGGCGTCGGCGAGTGGGAGGGGCCAGGCAGCTCGGACGATCCCGAGAACGTGGCTCCGCTGGCAGTCTATCTGTGCAGCGGCAGGTCGCCCAACATCAACTGCAACGTGTTCGGCGTTCGCGGCGGCAGCATATACCTCTACTCCAATCCCAGGATAGAGCGCTCCGTGCAGAAGTGGGGCAACTTCTCCATGGACGAGATGGACGTTCTCTTCCCCAAGATGATTGGCTCGGGGTTCTAAGGAGGTGACTACAATGGGCAGCAGACTCGAAGGAAGAGTGGTAATCGTCACCGGCTCCGGACGCGGCATAGGCGCGGAGGTTGCCAAGTGGATGGCGGCGGATGGCGCGTCCGTAGTGGTGAACGACATCGGCGCGGCTCTGGACGGCACCGGAGACTCCTCCGCCCCGGCCGAGATAACCGCGCAGGCAATCCGAGACGCGGGCGGGAGCGCGGTCGCCAACTTCGACTCGGTGGCAGAGTACGAATCCGCCGGCAAGATCGTACAGGCGGCTATAGACAACTTCGGGCGCGTGGACGCCATCTGCCACGTGGCGGGCATCCTGCGCGACCGCATGGTGTTCAACATGACCGAAGCCGAGTGGGACGGCGTTCTTCAGGTGCATCTCTACGGCGCGTTCAACATCGTGCGCCAGTGCGTACCGCACATGATGAGACAGAAATACGGGCGCATAGTGCTGTTCTCGTCCGGTTCCGGGCTTGGCGCGTCCGGGCAGACGAACTACGCCGCCGCCAAAGAGGGCATGGTCGGATTCGCTCGCGCTCTCGCCAAGGACCTCGCGCCGCACGGAATCACCATCAACGCAGTCTATCCCGGCGGCGCAACGCGCATGACCGCCTCGATCCCGGAAAGCACCACCCAGCTGAGGCAGCAGCAGCGCGCGCAGCTTCAGGGTGGGGAGACGTCCGAAGACGAGGTGATCGGCGCGCCGCCCGACGCGCGCGATCCCGCGAACAACGCTCCGAAGGCAGTCTATCTGTGTTCGGAGGCCGCCGCCGACGTCACAGGCCAGGTGGTCGGCGTCAGCGGATGGCAGGCTACGCTGTACTCGCCACGCCACGTGATCAGCAGCATCCACAAGAACGGACGCTGGACGTTGGACGAGCTGGACAGGCTCATCCCCATCTCGCTCGGCGCGGACCTCACCAACCCGGTCCCGCCGCAGCCAGCCAGAAGATAGAACTGTAACTTGGAAATGGTGGAGCGCCGAGACAGCTTCGCGCGCTCCACCACCTTCGCATCGCTATTCCATCTGCCGTCCCAGCAGATCTATCACGGCTTGAGCCGCTTGGCGCTTGTTGCCGTCTCGGTCGCCGGTGTCCGTGTGGATGCGCTCGGCGACTTCCAGCCCGGACGGCCCTGCCACTCCGATGTAGAACGTGCCTATCGGCAGCCCGGAGCGTCCGCCCGTCGGCCCTGCGATTCCCGTCACCGAGACGGCGTAGTCCGTGCCTGTGAGGTCTCTAGCTCCCGTCGCCATAGCCTTCGCCATCTCCGGGCTGACGGTGCCTTTCGACTCGTAGAGCTCATCGGACACGCCCAGCACCTTCTGCTTCAGCCCGCCCGTGTAGGCGATGACGCCGCCGGGAAACCAGCGCGAGCTTCCCGGAACCGTGCTGAACATGTACCCCACTAGGCCGCAGGTGTCCGCCTCCGCCACGGATACGGTCTGCCCGCGAGCTGACAGCATTTCAGCGATCTGTTCGACTTCCATGTCACTTCTCCTGTTGCGCTAAACGGCGTCCAGCGGTTCTCAGCGTCCGTTCCGCCTACGTCCCAACCCTGACGTGGGAAGTGATTCGGCGCAGCGCAGCCAGCGCGGACAGCGCCGACAGCACGCCGGTGCGCGGGTTGGCAGCTGAAGGCACGTTCTCGATCCTGATGCTCAGACGCCCGAACTCGCCCTCCACCACTATGTCGTGAGTATTCCTATCCACCGTCGGGTCGGCGTAGATGCGGATGCGCGTGAGCGTTGGCCCGACCCCCGCCATACTCAGGGCCGCAGATACGTTCACGTTGGCGGGAAACAGCATACACGCCTCGATCGCAGGCCCCTCGAACACGACTGTCGGCTCGGTGAGCGCGTCGAGGTCTATTCCAGCCTTCTCCACCCCCGGAGCGCCCCTGAGACCCGACGGCGGCTTGCGAGTGATCATCGTGATCGAGTCTATGCGTCCCGCCGCCGCTCCTGCCACGCCGTCCAGCCCCGCTATCGCCCCGGATGGAACGTAGATGGTCGCCCCCGTCCGCTCTGCCAGCGCGAACAGATCGTCCCTGTCCAGCAGCGCGCCGCCGCTCAGAACCATGATATCCTTGCCCGCGCCGAGCGTAGGCTTGGCGATGGAGTCGAACGCGCTCGCGGGCGCGGCCTCGACCACCAGATCGACCATCTCCACGAGCCGCTCCAATCCAACCACCGGCGGACAGCAGTTTAGATTCGAGGCGAACCGCCTGGCGCGGGCGAGATTCCGACTGCTGATGCCGCCAAGCCTCGCGCCCGGCACGAAGCCGCAGTCCAGCTCGGACGCCACCTTGCGCCCTATCGTCCCGCAGCCCGCTATTCCCACTTTCAGCTCGCGCCTGTCCATACCGCCCATGTTATGCGCGCAGACGGGCGCTGTCAAAAGTCGGTGGCGATGATCATTGGCTAATGGCCAATGGCTATGACTGGTGGCTATGACCAACGGCTAGACTAATGACGCGCGCTTCGCAAGACGCATCCAATCCGCATCTGCTACACTTCCGACGAGCCATCGTCTTGGAATCCGAAATGACCAGAATCACATCAGACGAAATCAGACACCTCGCGCTGCTATGTCGCATCGCCATGAGCGACGACGAAGTGGACGTGATGCGCGAGCAGATGTCCAACATCCTCGACAACATAGACGTGCTGAACCGCGTGGACACTGGCGAGGTGGAGCCGACAGGCCACTCGGTCGATCTCGTGTCCGTCATGCGCGAGGACGAGGCGCGGGACTCGGTGGAGATCGAAGAGATGCTCGCCAACGCGCCCAACCGAGACGGCGACTTCATTAGGGTCAAGGCGGTGCTGGAGTAGTGGACGCCTCAACGCCAGTCGGCCTGACCGTCCACGAGGCCAGAAGCCTTCTCGACAGCCGCGAGGTCAGCTCAGAGGAGTTGACACGCGCCGCGCTCGACCGCATCGGACATCTGGAAGAGCGCGTTCGCGCCTTCGTCACTGTCACGCCCGAACTCGCCATCTCTCAGGCGCGCGAGGCGGACAGACGCATCGCTGCGGGCGATTCCGCGCCCCTGACAGGCGTGCCTATGCAGCTCAAAGACAACATGGCCACGCGCGGAGTCGCCACGACCTGCTCGTCCCGTATGCTCGAAGGGTTCGTTCCTCCGTATGACGCCACCGTAACCCGCCGCCTCTACGACCAGGCCGCCGTTCTGGTGGGCAAGGGAAATCTGGACGAGTTCGCCATGGGATCCTCCACCGAGAACTCCGCATTCTTCCCCACCCGCAACCCATGGGACCTCGACCGCGTTCCCGGCGGCAGCAGCGGCGGACCGGCGGCGGCGGTCGCAGCGTCCGAGTGTCTCTACTCGCTCGGCTCCGACACCGGCGGCAGCATCCGCCAGCCCGCCTCGCTGTGCGGAGTGGTGGGCCTCAAGCCCACCTACGGCCTCGTGTCTCGCTACGGTCTCGTGGCGTTCGCCAGCTCGCTCGACCAGATAGGGCCGATCACCAAAGACGTGGCAGACTGCGCGCTCGTACTCAACGCCATCGCCGGACACGACCCCAAGGACTCGACCTCGCTGAGTGTGAATCCGCCCAACTACACCGAGAGCTTGGGCAAGGATCTGCGCGGATTGCGCATCGGTGTACCCACCGAGTACTTCGTGGACGGCATGGACCCCGAAGTCGAGCGCTCCACGCGCGCGTCCATTGCCCTGCTGGAGCGTCTGGGCGCGGAGGTCGAGGAGACGTCGCTACCACACACGTCTTACGCGCTGGCGGTGTACTACATCCTCGCGCCCTCCGAATGCTCGGCAAACCTCGCGCGCTACGACGGCGTCAAGTACGGCTTCTCCGATCAGGATGCCGATTCGATGTGGGATGCGCTGGAGCGCACGCGCGCGCAGGGGTTCGGTCCGGAGGTGAAGCGGCGTGTCATGCTCGGCACGTACGCGCTCTCCGCCGGATACTACGACGCCTTCTACTTGAAGGCGCAGCAGGTGCGAACGATCATCCGCAAGGAGTTTCAGACCGCGTTCGAGCGGTTCGACGCCATCGTTTCCGCGACGTCGCCGACCACGGCTTTTAGGCTGGGCGAAAAGACCGCCGACCCCGTTCAGATGTATCTCTCGGACGTGCTGACCCTTCCCGCGAACATCGCCGGAATTCCGGGCATCTCCGTCCCATCTGGGCTTTCCAAAGACGGACTCCCAATCGGCTTCCAGATACTGACCGCCGCCTTGGGCGAGCAGACTATGTTCAGGATAGCCCACGCCTTCGAGCAGGCTTCGGACTGGAACGGCCAGACGCCGCAGCTCTGATCGCCCGATGCCTGTTGCGCGCGGCGCAATGCGAGACGTAGAGGCGCTAATGCGACAGCCCAATCAGCCCAAAGATATCTCCATCCGCATCGTTGGCGTCGAACCCTGGCAGGTCGGGGAAGGCGAGACGGGGCGGGGCGTGACTTTGAGAACGACTCGCGGCCACGTTAGAGCCATCGTCCACAACGACCAGCGCGGGCGAACGTCCAAGGGCATCGTGTGGGTGTGGGGCGCGCGCGGCGGATTCGCTGGGCCTGCCGAGGGTCTGTACCGCGATCTCGCCGAGGACCTCGCCGGAGAGATTACTTCGCTCCGCGTCGACTACCGAATGCCCAACGTCATACCTGAGTGCGTCTTGGATGCCCTCGTGGGCGTCTCGTTCCTAACGGGTACTGGACACAGCGAGATCGCGCTGGTGGGTCACTCGTTCGGCGGCGCGGTCGTCATATCCGCCGCGCCGTTCAGCGAGGACGTAAAGGCAGTCGCCGCGCTGTCCAGCCAGACATACGGCGCGCAGAACGCCGCCCTCGTATCCCCGCGTCCCCTCCTGCTCGCGCACGGCGGCGCGGACACGCGGCTGCCGCCCCGCTGCTCCGAGCAGATTCACTCATGGGCGAACGACCCCAAAGAGCTGATCATCTACCCCGACGCCGAACACGGGCTGACAGAGTGCAGGGACGAGCTGCGCGATATGCTGCGCGACTGGTTGAGAGCGAGGCTGAAATCGTGATGAGCCGCGCATTCGCATGATACACTGACCCGAAGAGGTGGACGCCATCCACGCTCCGCCCCAAGTATCTGATAGTCTCCGCGCTCCCGCCAAGCGGCAAGAGGCCCACCATGACCACCACAGCGACGACCCCCGGACGGCGCAAGCCATACGCCAAGCTGCCCGACCCTACCAAGACGCCCGACATGCTTCAGCACAAGCACATCTCACACACTCACACCATGTTAGAACGGCGCTTCGGCAGCTCTTCCACTTTGGTCAGCGGCTCCGGCTACCTGCGGCGCGACGCCCGAGACCGGCGCGGGTATCTGGTACCCGACTGCATAATCGCGTTCGGCGTGGATGCCGAAGCGATAGAGAGCGCCAACGGCTACACCGTAAGCGATGTGGGAAAGCCGCCGGAGTTCGTCTTGGAGATAGCCTCGGAGACGACGGGCGCGAGAGATTACACGGTGAAGCGAGACGGCTACCGAGACCTGGGGGCAGGGGAGTACTGGCGCTTCGATGCCAGTGGCGGCCTGTATCACGACCGGCCGCTGGCAGGCGATGCTCTTGTGGATGGCGAGTATGTCCCGGTAGAGATTCACCACGAGTCGGACGGTGTGATTTGGGGATACAGCCCGATGCTGAATCTGAATCTGTGCTGGGATCGAGGCCGCCTACGCTTCTACGATCCTGAGCGCGGTGAGTACCTGCGAAATCTTCCGGAGTCGGAAAAGCGGGCGGCGAGAGTGGAGGCTGAGGAACGAGCTGCGAGAGTGGAAGCGGAAGAACGAGCGGCGAGGGCGGAAGCGGAGTTAGAGCGTGTTCGAGAGCGGATGAGGCGATTATTCGGCGATTCGGAATAGGGCGAACGCCCCACCGACGTCGAACACGGACTGACAGAGTTCAGGGACGAGCTGCGCGATATGCTGCTCGACTGGCTGAGGGCGATGCTGAAATCGTGATGAGTCGCGCATTCGCATGATACACTGCTTGGGAGAGGCGGACGCCATCCACGCTCCGCCCCCAAGGATCTGATCGTCTCCGCGCGCTCCCGCCAAGCGGCAAGAGGCCCACCATGACCACCACAGCGACTACCCCCGGACGGCGCAAGCCATACGCCAAGCTGCCCGACCCTCCCAAGACGCCCGACATGCTTCAGCACAAGCACATCTCACACACCCACACCATGCTCGAACGGCGCTTTGGCAGCCCATCCACGCTGGTAAGCGGCTCCGGCTACCTGCGGCGCGACGCCCGAGACCGGCGCGGGTATCTGGTACCCGACTGCATAATCGCGTTCGGCGTGGATGCCGAAGCGATAGAGAGCGCCAACGGCTACACCGTAAGCGATGTGGGAAAGCCGCCGGAGTTCGTCTTGGAGATAGCCTCGGAGACGACGGGAGCGAGAGACTACACGGTCAAGCGAGATGGCTACCGAGACCTGGGGGCTGGGGAGTACTGGCGCTTCGATGCCAGCGGCGGCCTGTATCACGACCGGCCGCTGGCAGGCGATGTTCTCGTGGATGGCGAGTATGTCCCGATAGAGATTCACCACGAGTCGGACGGTGTGATCTGGGGATACAGCCCGACGCTGAATCTGAATCTGTGCTGGGATCGAGGCCGCCTGCGCTTCTACGACCCTGAGCGCGGAGAGTACCTGCGAAATCTTCCGGAGGCTGAGGAACGGGCTGAGACCGAGCGAGCGGCGAGATCGGAGGCTGAGGAACGGGCTGAGTTCGAGCGGGCGGCGAGATCGGAGGCTGAGGAACGGGCGACGAGGGCGGAAGCGGAGTTAGAGCGGATGAGACGATTCTTCGGCGATTCGGAATAGGGCGAACGACTCCAAGTATCTGATAGTCTCCGCCCGCCAAGCGGCAAGAGGCCCACCATGACCACCACAGCGACGACCCCCGGACGGCGCAAGCCATACGCCAAGCTGCCCGACCCCCCCAAGACGCCCGACATGCTTCAGCACAAGCACATCTCACACACTCACACCATGCTAGAGCGGCGCTTCGGCAGCCCTTCCACGCTGGTAAGCGGCTCCGGCTACCTGCGGCGCGACGCCCGAGACCGGCGCGGGTATCTGGTACCCGACTGCATAATCGCGTTCGGCGTGGATGCCGAAGCGATAGAGAGCGCCAACGGCTACACCGTAAGCGATGTGGGAAAGCCGCCGGAGTTCGTCTTGGAGATAGCCTCGGAGACGACGGGCGCGAGAGACTACACGGTGAAGCGAGACGGCTACCGAGACCTGGGGGCTGGGGAGTACTGGCGCTTCGATGCCAGCGGCGGCCTGTATCACGACCGGCCGCTGGCAGGCGATGCTCTCGTGGATGGCGAGTATGTCCCGATAGAGATTCACCACGAGTCGGACGGTGTGATCTGGGGATACAGCCCGATGCTGAACCTGAATCTGTGCTGGGATCGAGGCCGCCTGCGCTTCTACGACCCTGAGCGCGGTGAGTACCTGCGAAATCTTCCGGAGGCTGAAGAGCGCGCTGAGACCGAGCGGGCGGCGAGATCGGAAGCGCAGGAGCGCGCTGAGTTCGAGCGGGCGGCGAGAGCGGAGGCTGAGGAACGGGCTGAGTTCGAGCGGGCGGCGAGATCGGAGGCTGAAGCGGAGTTAGAGCGTGTTCGAGAGCGGATGAGGCGATTATTCGGCGATTTGGAATAGGACGAACGGCCCCAAATATCTGATAGTCTCCGCGCTCCCGCCAAGCGGCAAGAGGCCCACCATGACCACCACAGCGACTACCCCCGGACGGCGCAAGCCATACGCCAAGCTGCCCGACCCCCCCAAGACGCCCGACATGCTTCAGCACAAGCACATCTCACACACTCACACCATGCTCGAACGGCGCTTCGGCAGCCCATCCACTTTGGTAAGCGGCTCCGGCTACCTGCGGCGCGACGCTCGAGACCGGCGCGGGTATCTGGTACCCGACTGCATAATCGCATTCGGCGTGGATGCCGAAGCGATAGAGAGCGCCAACGGCTACACCGTAAGCGATGTGGGAAAGCCGCCGGAGTTCGTTCTGGAGATAGCCTCGGAGACGACGGGCGCGAGAGACTACACGGTCAAGCGAGATGGCTACCGAGACCTGGGGGCTGGGGAGTACTGGCGCTTCGATGCCAGCGGCGGCCTGTATCACGACCGGCCCCTGGCAGGCGATGCTCTTGTGGATGGCGAGTATGTCCCGATAGAGATTCACCACGAGTCGGACGGTGTGATCTGGGGGTACAGCCCGATTCTGAATCTGAATCTGTGCTGGGATCGAGGCCGTTTGCGCTTCTACGATCCTGAGCGCGGAGAGTACCTGCGAAATCTTCCGGAGGCTGAAGAGCGCGCTGTGAGGGCGGAAGAGCGCGCTGAGTTCGAGCGAGCGGTCAGAGCCGAGGCGGAAGAGCGCGCTGAGTCCGAGCGAGCGGCGAGAGCGGATGCTGAGGAACGCGCGGCGAGGGCGGAAGCGGAGTTAGAGCGTATTCGAGAGTCGCTTTAGCTGTCCGATTCAGCCAACAGATCGCTATAGTGCAAAGCGTCATTCGATGCGCTAGTAGGAACTCGACGCCACACAGACGTCTCTGCCAAGCGCGTCGCTTTCGTCCCCGGCGAGGGCCGCATATGGGGGGCGGAGTACACGGTAAGCGGGTAGTAATCCGCCGCGCGCTATTCCAAATTCCGCAGGGGCGCGATATACTCAGCGGCACGACTGCAATTCACAGGATGCCAAGTCCGCTTGCGAGAAAGGATGCTCAATGGGTGAGTTCGACGGAAAAGTTGCGATAGTCACTGGGGCAGGAAGGCTCAGGGGCATAGGCCGCGCGGCGGCGGTGAGCTTCGCCAAGCGCGGGGCGAACGTGGTCATAACCGGAACAGGCCGAGACCCCTCCACGTTCCCGGACGACGAGAAGGCGGTGGGCTGGCGCGACATCCACAGCGTCGCCGAGCAGATCGAAGCGCACGGCGTCAGGGCGCTTCCGCTGATCGCGGACGTGACCAGCAAAGAGCATGTCCAGAACATGGTCGATCAGGCGGTGGCAGAGTTTGGCCGCGTCGATATGCTCGTCAACAACGCCGCATACGCGCGCGGCCCGGATCGCGTGCCGGTCCTCGACCTAGACGACGATATCTTCCAACGGGTAATCGACATCAAGATAACCGGCACGTATCTCTGCACCAAGGCGTTCGTGGGCGCGCTCAGAGAGCAGGGACACGGCGGCAAGATCGTCAACATATCCTCCACTGCGGGCAAGCGCGGCAGCGCCAGCACACTCGCGTACAACGCCGCCAACTTCGCCATAGTGGGCATGACCCAGTCCATGGCGCGCGAGTTCGGGCCAATGGGAATCAACGTCAACTGCGTCTGCCCCGGCGCGGTGGACACGCACCGCATGGACGACATAGACCGCGAAACGCGCTGGGTCGAGATGGCGGAGACCACGCCCATCGGTCGCAACGGCACGGATGACGAAACCGGCGAGTTCTGCGTGTACCTGTGCACCGAAGCCGCCTCGTGGATTCATGGCCAGTCCATCAACATCAACGGCGGCTCCGTGATGGAACACTAGACCGGAAGAACGTTTCCAAACACATATTCCAGCCAAAGTGAGGCAGACATGTCGTTCCACTTCGTCCAGATGGCGGATCCGCAGTTCGGCATGTTCGCCTCTGTGAGCAGATACACCGATGAGGACGTGGCGAAGCGCCGCGCCAGAGGGCTGAACGTTCGGAAGGCGCCCGCGCCGATCACGGGCTTCGCGGACGAGACGCGCCTGTACACCGCCGCCATCGAGTCTGTGAACCGTCTCAGACCCGCGTTCGCGGTCGTCTGCGGCGATATGGTGCATGACGCCTCGGACCAGTCGCAGATCGAAGAGCTTTTCCGCGTCAGCGCGCTGCTGGACGACGACATACCGCTCCACTTCGTATCGGGCAATCACGACGTCGGCGAGGCGCCCACGTCCGAGTCGCTCGCCATCTACAGAGAGCGCTTCGGCTCGGACAGCTACTCGTTCGACTGCGGCGACTGCCACTTTGCAGTTATCAACAGCTCGGTCGCATTCGACCCGGTCAACGTCCCGCTGGAGTGGAGGCGGCTGACGCAGTTCCTGATAGACGATCTGAGCGCGGCGCGGCGGCGTGGCGCTCAGCACATCGTACTGTTCACTCATCATCCGCTGTTCGAGCGCAGCGCGGACGAAATCGGCAGCGGCTGGTGCGTGCCGGCAGAGCGGCGAGACGAGATCGTAAGCATCCTGCGAGACTACGGCGCTTCAGCGGTGTTCGCCGGACACATGCACATGAACCAGTACGCCGAAGACGCCGGGCTGATGATGGTCACGACCGGCGCGGTGGGCTACCCGCTTGGGGAAGATCCGTCAGGTATCAGGGTCGTCAGCATGAGAGAAGACGCGATCACACACCGCTACTACGGGGTGGATTCGACGCCGGAGGCCATGCCCTAGCGGTCGCCGGCGCGTCTGCTTCGCGCAGCGGGGGCTTCGCTTTGCGCCTTCTGCGGACTGTGGAGGGCAGCCATCTGGCGCGTTGCGCTCGCTCGGTTCGCTCCAAACTCGCCCACGAGTGGGAATCGTCCCAAGAGACGCGCTGAGCGGCTTGCGTTCCAGCTTGACCGTCGTGATCATTGGCGGATGGTGAGCGCAGGGCGAACGCGGCGGCCTCTCCCCTCTCCCCTAGTCCCCAGCCATCTCTTGCCAGCAGGCGTCAGCCGTGAGACTGCTGGCGTAGTGGTCGAGCAGACGTTCTGCCACATGCCCCCAGCCCATGCTCAGCGCCTTCTTCCTCGCGGCCCTGCCCATCGCGTCTCTCAGGTCGGGGCTGGCCACCAGCACGTCCAGCCGCTGCGCGAACGACTCGGGGCATCGCCACGGCACCAGGTATCCGCTCACGCCGCTGTCTATGAACGTCTTGAGTCCGCCCACTCTGGACACCACCGCCGGCGTGCCACATGCCATCGCCTCCAGCGCGGCGAGTCCGAAGCTCTCGGCGTGAGACGGCAGGACGAAGGCGTCCGCCGCGCTGTAGTAGGTCGGCAGCTCGCTCTGCGCCACCGATCCCGTGAACGTAACCGAGTCGTCGATGCCAAGCTCCGAAGCCAGCGACTTCAGCCTGTCCAGCTCCGCGTCGCTTCCGGGGCTGCCGCCGACCACGAGCAGGCGCAGATCTTCGCTGCACTCCATCAGCGGCGCGGCGCGCAGCAGAACGTCTATGCCCTTCAGCGGCTCTATCCTGCCCACGTACAGCAGGACGTTCTCTTCCTCTATGCCCAGATCGCGCCGCGCCGCGCGCTGATCCACAGGGGAAAAGACGCTTAGATCTACGCCGGCCGGCACTGTCTCGATCTTCCGCTCCGGCGCGCCGTACAGCCTGATGACGTCCTCACGCTCCTCATCGGTGGACACGACGATCTTGTCTGCGTCCGACATCACCAGAGTTTCGATGTCTTCCCTGAGCAGCGGCTCGCGCTCACCCGCGCGCGCTCTGAGCTTGGTCTTGGCTAAAGTGTGGAACGTGGTGAAGTGCGGACAGTCCCACTCGCGGCTCAGGATCATGCCCGCGCGCCCTGACAGCCAGTAGTGGGTGTGAATCAGATCGTATCGAGACTGCTCGGCTCGCTGGAATCCGTACAGCGCGTCCAGGAACTCGGGGATGTAGTTGACCAGCTCGTACTTGCCTGTATCATAAGGGCCGGCCTTCAGGTGTATCACTCTGGCGCCGTCTTCGAGCTGCACGATCTGCGGATCGTCCGGATCGTGGCAGCGGGTGAACACGTCCACGCGGCGGCCTCTGCGCGCAAGCTCCCTGGCCAGCTGGAGGACATACACGTTCATCCCGCCCGTGTCTTTCTCTCCCAGCCTTGCGACGGGGCATCCGTGGAGACTCAACAGCGCCAGACTGCTACACATATACACCTCTACCGTGTGATGGTCAGATCGAATACAGGCTCATCGCGGCCGCCGAGGTTGTACTTGTATCTCTCGTCGCCCTTGAGGAAGTTGAAGACCTTGCGGCCCTCCTCGATTGCGGACTGCATACTCAGCGCCTTGTTTAGCAGACCAACGCTGAGCCGCGAGTAGCTCGGGTCGTAGCCACTGTTGTACAGAAGATAGTGGCCGCCGTAGTCGAAGCATATGCAGCCTGCCGCGCTCACACCGTCCACCTCCAAGATGTAGAGCCTGAAGATGCCGCGCTCGGAAGATTCGCGCGCGATGTCGATGAAGAATTTCTCGCGCTCTTCGGTCATAAACGCGCGCTTGTCGTCTCGACTCGCGCGCAGCAGGCGGAAGAAGTCCGCCATCGAGCCATCGAGCGCCTCGCCCGTCTCGGCGGCGTACTGGCGGTGTTCACTCTCGCGGTCTAGCCGCCGCAGCTTGCGCCGCAGCTCGTGGCGATCCTTCTTTCTCAGCCCCAGAAGGAAATCGTCCCAGCTGTCGGGAAGCTCTGCCTTCGGCGTGGTCTCGTCCTCGCGTATGCCGACTTTCATGCCGTCGGACTCGGCAAGCGGCGGGAGGTGGACGAGCGTAGGCGACGCGGCGGGAAGAGACGGCAGATCGAGCGTCTCCCAGTCCATGCCGCGCACGTGGTCCCACAGCGCCGGGTAGAAGCTCTCGACGCACCCTTCTGGAACCAAGAAGTCGAAGTAGTCCGACAGGTCGCGGTCGCCCAAGAAGGTCAGCGATTCGCCGTCCAGCATGAGCGGCGCGATTCCCACGAGCTCGCCTCCGCAGCTGACCGACAGTATGCGCGGCGCGCGCGCGCCGCCGAAGTTGTCCCACCAAGTCCTGTGCCACCACGGGGTTACGAAGACCGTGTCCGTGGCGCAGTTGGGAAGTATCCGCTCCCACCCGTCCCAAATGGAATCGAAAGTCTCTTCTCTAACCACAGCTGTCAACAGCCACCCCCTGGGGGCGCGTGCGCCCATCTCTCCCCACGTAGTCGAGCGTTAGCCAACGGTCAGCGCCTGCTCGACCGCAGCCACGTCAGGAGGGTACTCCTCCATCCACTCCGGCTCGATCTCGTTCGCCAGATCGGGGTCTTTCAGCCCCGATCCGGTGATGACGCACACCGCGCGCTTGCCCTCCATCTCCAGCCCGTTCCGCGCGTGCTTCAGCAGCCCCGCGACGCCGGCGGCGGACGCAGGCTCGCAGAATATGCCCTCTCTGCTCGCCATGAGCTTGTAGGCGTCCAGGATATCTTCGTCCGAAACCATGTCGATAGTTCCGCCCGACTCGTCCCGGGCGCGGATCGCGCTGTTCCAGCTTGCGGGATTGCCGATCCGAATGGCGGATGCGATGGTCTCGGGGTCCGGCACCACGTCGCCACGCACTATCGGCGCTGCGCCCTGCGCCTGGAACCCCATCATCTTGGGACGTGTCGAAGTCCACTCGTTGATGAACGCCTCGTGAAACCCCATCCAGTACGCCGTGATGTTCCCCGCGTTTCCGACGGGGATGAACAGGAGATCGGGCGCTGCGCCCAGATCCTCCACGATCTCGAAGGCGGCGGTCTTCTGTCCTTGGATGCGGTTGGGGTTGATCGAGTTCACCAGTATTATGGGGTTGCGCTCGGTCAGATCGCGCACCAGGTCCAGGGCATGATCGAAGCTGCCGCGTATCAGCATGATGCGCGCGCCGTAGGCGATTGCCTGCGCCAGCTTCCCTCTGGATACGTGGCCCTTCGGCACTATGACCGTGGTCGGGATTCCCATGTACGCTCCGTAGGCGGCGGCGGATGCGCTGGTGTTGCCGGTGGATGCGCAGGCGATGCCGGTTACCCCGCCCTCCAGAGCCTTCGCCACCGCCACCACCATTCCCCGGTCTTTGAACGAACCCGTAGGGTTGCAGCCCTCCAGCTTGAAGTACAATTCATCACAGCCGACCATCTCCCCGATGGCGCGTGACTTCACCAGCGGCGTGTCTCCCTCTCCGAGCGAGAACATCGGCGTGTCATCGGTTAGCGGCAGATAGCTGCGATACTTTTCGAGTACGCCTTTTGTCATGAGTGCGATGCTACTAATAGAAGGGGGCGCTTCAGGGGCGAGAATGTCATTCGGAAAGACCGGTCCTCGCGTCGTATGACTTCGGTTGAATGTCAGATGGCGGACAGGGTGGGATTCGAACCCACGAGAGCCTTTTGAGACCCTACGCCCTTAGCAGGGGCGCGCCTTCAGCCGCTCGGCCACCTGTCCGTTACAATTCGAGCATCCTCGCCTGAGCGTCTCACGCCGAATCAGGTACGAACTACTCTACCTTACAGCGTCACTTGGTGACAAGTTCGGGGGCAGTTCGCCTTGTCCGCCGCGCCGGGCGCGCATACAATTAGTCGACAAGCCCCAAGTTAAGGAGGTTGTCACTGTGAACATAGACATTCACGCCAGAAACTTGGACCTCGACCCGGCAGACGAAATCTACATCCAGAAGAAGTTCGAGCGAATTCAGCGCCACCTCCGCAACATCAGGGGCGCCAAGATAGAAGTCTCGCGCACGGACCAGAAGCGCGTTCGCGCGCGGATGACGCTCTACGTGAGCGGCCGCATACTGCGCGGACAGGGCAGCGGCGTCAACCTCTTCGCAGCTGTGAACGCCGCGGCGGACGTGATGGACAGGCAGGGGCGCAGATTCAAGGGCAAGGTCTATCACTCGGCGCAGGCTAGGCGGTCGGGCATGGGCTTCCGAGATATCCCTGTGGAGGAGATCGCGGATACGAGCCTGAGCCTGTCGCGCAGGAGGCGCTCGAAGGCATCGGCGAAGTCGTCCGCGCCAAGCAGCGCGGCATGACCCCCCCCATGTCGGTCGAGGACGCCATCCGCCATCTCTTCCTGTTCTCCGACATGGATACGAACGAATACAGCGTGACCTGCCGCCGATTCTATGGCGACTGCGGCGTGACAGAGCCTGAACCAGTCTGGGAGACGAGCGAGATTACATGCCCACACTCGCAGAGCTAGACTCGCAGATAGCCGCCGCCATTCAGAACGAGATACGCAGGCAGCGCGAGAACATCGACCTGATCGCATCCGAGAACTACGCCAGCCGCGCGGTCCTCGAAGCGCAGGGGTCGGTAATGACCAACAAGTACGCCGAAGGTTACCCCGGCAGACGCTACTACGGCGGCTGCGAGTTCGTGGACGTGGCAGAGCAGCTGGCGATAGACCGCGCCAAGAGGCTGTTCGGAGCCGACCACGCCAACGTTCAGCCACACGCCGGCGCGCAGGCGAACATGGCAGCCTACTTCGCCGCGCTCCAGCCGGGCGACACGGTGATGGGCTTGAGCCTGGATCACGGAGGCCATCTCACACACGGCAGCCCCGTCAACTTCTCGTCCACGCTGTACGACTTCGTGCCGTACAGCGTGGACCGCGAGCTGGAGCTGATCGACTACGACGAGGTCGAGCGGCTGGCGAAAGAGCATAGGCCCAAGCTGATCGTCACGGGCGCCACCGCGTACACGCGAGAGATAGACTTCGCCAAGTTCCGCCAAGTCGCAGACGAGGTGGACGCCATCTTGATGGCGGACATGGCGCACATCGCCGGACTCGTGGCGGCGGACGAACACCAGTCCCCGGTGGGCAGGGCGCAGATCGTCACGTCCACCACCCACAAGACGCTGAGAGGTCCGCGCGGCGGCATGATACTGAGCGACGAAGATCTCGCCAGATCCGTGGACAGGGCGGTGTTTCCCAACATGCAGGGCGGCCCGCTGGAGCATGTCGTAGCGGCAAAGGCGGTATGCTTTGGCGAAGCGATGACGCCGGAGTTCAGGGATTACGCCCGCCAAGTGCGCGCCAACGCCGCCGCGCTCGGCGAATCGCTTGCGGCAGGCGGGCTTAGGCTCGTCTCGGGCGGCACCGACAACCACATGGTCTTGGTGGATCTGCGCTCTGCGGGCGTCACTGGACGGCAGGCGGAGGACGCGCTCGGGAAAGCCAACATCGTGGTCAACCGAAACGCCATACCATACGACCCCAAGCCGCCGAGAACGGCGAGCGGCGTCCGACTCGGTACTGCGGCCATCACGTCCAGAGGCTTCGGGGAAGACGAAACGCGGCGCGTGGGCGCTCTGATTCTGCGAGTCCTGGAAGACGTGGACAACGCCCAGACGCAGGCGGCGGTCCGAGACGAAGTCCTGCACATCGCCGCCGGATTCCCCGTTCCCGGCATAGATTTCTGACAGCGTTGACAGGCAGGCGGCATGACCGAACTGAGAGCGGGCCCGTACATCTGGGTGACTTGGCTGTCTCGTCTGCTGGCGGGAGGCTTCTCCTGCGAGTGGGCGGCTTGGTTCAAGGCGCGCCACAAGAGCTACGAGCGTATGCCCAGCGACTTCGACATGGCGCAGTGGCAGATCGCTCACACCTCGCTTCTGAACGACGTCAGGGACGGGTTGGAGCGCGAGGGGCGCGCCGTCTTCGTCGAGAGCCAGAACTACTTCACCCTGCGCGGATCGTCCGGCGCGGTGCTTGGCGGGAAGCCCGATCTGGTCACAGTGGATGAAGACGGCAGCGGGACGATCTACGATGTCAAGACTGGCAAGCAGCGAGCATCGGACGCCGCGCAGGTGATGATCTACATGTACGCGCTGCCTTATATCGGACAGCACAGGGGCAGGCAGCTGGACGGAAAGCTGATCTACGCCAGCGGCCACGAGGTGGATATTCCCGCCAGCGCGATAGACGACTCGTTCAGGGCGAACCTGTACGGGCTGATCGGGCGCATCGTGAGCGACGCCCCCGCGCGCAGGACGCCGAGCGCGCTCGAATGTAGGATGTGCGATCTGACACCCGCCGACTGCGCCGAGCGAATAGACGCCGACCCGCGCGATGCCACCGCCGAAGGCGCGGGGTTCTAGCCGCCCCAGACCTGCCCGAACAGCCTCAGCCAGTTGCCGCCCAGCAGCTTGGCAGCGTCCGCTTCGGAGTATCCTCTGAGCAGAAGCTCTGCGGCTACGCTGTCTAGGCTGTCGGGCGTCTCCATCCCCTTGGGGTGGAGCAGGTTCTCCGGATAGCCGTCGGAGACGTCCCTGCGCTTCGTCCCCTGCTGCGAGAATATCCAATCGAAGAACGCCTTGGGCTGCGCCTGCGTGTAGTCCGTCCCGATGCCCACGTGGTCTATCCCCACCCTCTCTATCAGGTCTTCGATAGCGTCTGCATAGTCTTGCATAGTCGAATCGAATCCGTTGCGCAGAAATGGCGGAAAGGCGTTGGCGCCTATCACCCCGCCGCGCTCGGCTATCAGCCTGAGAGCCTCATCGGTCTTGTTCCTAGGGTGTTCGAAGAACGCGCGCGCGTTCGCGTGGGTGCAGGCAACCGGCTGATCCGACAGCTCCGCCGCCTCCAGAGTGGTCCTGTCCCCAACGTGGGACAGATCTATCAGCATTCCGAGCCGATTCATCTCTCTGACCACGTCCTGCCCGAACATGCTCAGGCCGTCGTCGCTGCGCTCGTAGCAGCCGTTGCCGACTAGGTTGCGCTCGTTGTAGGTGATCTGAACGATACGCACTCCCAGCGCGTGGAACAGCGCCAGCCTGTCGAGGTCGTTCTCTATCGGAGATGCGTTCTGCCAGCCCAGAACCACGCCCGTCTTGCCCTGCTCCTTCGCTTGCAGAATATCCCCCGCGCTTCTCGCCTGAACCAGCGTGTCGGCGCGAGTCTCGAACCTGTGTACCCACGCGGCGAGGTTGTCCATAGTCTGCGCGAACCCCTCCCAGATGGCGATGGTGGCGTTGATGCCCGTCACCCTCCCCGCGTCCAAGCTGCGGTAGACTTCGGGGCTGTCCCAGTTGCTCACGTTCAGCCCGTCGAAGACGACCGACCGGCCGTAGATGTCCGTCTCGATGTTTCTGGCTGTCAATGTACCCTCCGTTCGGCTGGATACTCGTTGGGGATCGGGCGCATGTCCGGCAGATTCAGAACCACGAACGACGCGGACGCCGGCCTGTTCGGCTCTATGCGAGGCTGTGAATGGCGTACCAGTACGAGCTTACCCAAAGACTGCCAGATTCTCCACTTCGTTCAGATCGCGGACGTAGCTAAGCCCCTGTACGACTGGAACGTCCGGCTCTCGTGCCAGAACCGCCCCCTGCATTCCGGCGCCGATGGCGACCTGTACGTATGGCGGCCAGTCGTCCACGAACAGAATCTCCTCGGCAGCGAGCCCGAGCCGCTCGCGGGCGATGGCGAACAGAATCGGGTCGTCCTTGAGACGCGCCTCTTGCGCCGAGATCACGAACGCTTCGAACAGATGCCGCAGTCCGAGCCGCTCGTAGTTGACTGCGAGAGACGGCCACGCCTCTGAGAGAACGCCCAAGCGGAGTCCGCGCGCCCGCAGCCGTTCGAGAACGTCCGGCACTTCGGGGAACGGCTCCATCTGCTCGCCGTCGACTCTGGCGAGGGCAAGCTCGCGCGGCAGTGAAGGCGAGTGACCCTCGGACCCAAGCGACTCTAGGACGATTGCATAGAAGCGGGTGAACAGATCGCGCTCCTCCGCTGTGGACATCATCGGCTGGCGGTGGCGCTCGTCCAGATACTCCATGCCCCTGTCGATCGCGTCGTCCATGCCGTCCAGCGACAGAGACGGCAGGCGCGCGCGGACGATCTCGTAGAACCTCCCGCCGGGGAACCAGCGTCGCCACGCTTCGGCAGATGGCGCATCGCTCCCCGCCACCGGCCGCGCTAGGACGTCGCCAGAGTCGAAGATGACTCCGCGCACCGCAGTTGGCGCATCCGTCATCTCTCGCCTCCCCTCCGATGGCACATGCAGCCCGTGAATAGCCTTTAGACATAATGCAGTCACTATACCCCTCGCCTCCGGGTGTAGAGCGCAGCTCGGCTGCACTCGAAGACGCGCTGAAAGGCTTGGCAGTCCCTCAGCGGAGCGAGTCGCCCCGCCGCAGCGCCAGCAGTCGCCCGTCCGCCGTTGGGACTAGAATGACGCCCTCGGCTGACGCGCTCGGAGCGGCGGACATGCCCGCCTCGATCCGATACTCCCAGCGCGGCTCGCCGCTCTCCTTGTCCAGCTCGACGATCGTTCCCCCTCCCTCTCCGATCAGCAGCGTCCGCGCAGTCTCGACGGCAGGGGCGAGCGCCGCCGTCTCGAAGCGTCGCCGCCATCGGATCGCGCCGTCTTCGAGGTCGAGCGCCAGAGCCGCGCCCGATCCGTCACGCTCGGAGACTGCCAGATAGACCCTCTCGCCGTCCGCGCCCAGCGGATAGGACGTGACGCCTCCATCCCCCCTGTGCTGCCATGCGTATCCGCGCGGCAGGGGCGGACGCGGAGCCATGCCCCACAGCCAGAGCTTCGTCCACCAGTAGCGCAGCGCCTTCTCACCCGGAACGTCTCGCTGTGTGAGATCGAGCGTCTGCACGCGCTCGCCGTCGCCGGCAGCCACCACCAGCCGACCTGACGCTATGGCAGCCGCCGACGTGCCGAACCACAGCGGAAACGTCAGCCGCCTCGCGCCGTTCCATGCGTCGATCATGTTCAGATCGCCGTCGCCGCCGATAGCCGCCACCACTTCGCCCGAAAGCGCCAGCCCTCTGGCAGCGCCGCCCCCGACCTCGTTTCGCCAGCGCTCCTCTCCCGTCAGCGCATCCAGCGCGTAGACGCGGTCGGAAGCCGAATACAGCACGCCGTCCGCCACGATCGGCGCGCCGACCGCAGACGCGCCCATGTCGAACTCCCAGACCGTCTCCCCGCTGCGCCTGTCCAGCGCGATCAGCAAGCCCGATCTGGAGCCTGTGAATACCATATCGCCCGCAGCCGCCGGCGAGTGGTCGGAGATGCTGCCCAGACTTCGAGACCATGCCACGCTCCCATCCGATAAGCCCAGCGCGGTTACTCGCCCCGTCTGCGGAGTCTGCCCCTCGACGAGGTACACCATATCGGCTAGAACCGTAGGCGAGGCGCGCAGGGCAGATACCGCGTCGTATGTCCACAAGACTAGGCCGGATGGACGGGGGACGTGGGCGCGCTCCAGCGTGGACGGCATCTGAGACATATCGCTTGCCGGATCGCTGATGGGCAGCGACAAGTCCCAGTAGCTCCACGCGCTCATCGCGGCGGTTGCGGAGACCAACACGATGAGCGCAAACGCGACTGCGCCCCACATACGGCGGCGGGCGGGCCTGCCCGACCCGCTCGGCGCGGACCACCAGCGAGACAGCGCAGCCACTATGGGGCGGCTCGGCGCTTGCCGAGACCGCTCGACCGTATTGGATTCTCTCTCGCCGCTCGTCTCGGCATCAGGCTGCATGGCAGCGGTTCGCTCCAAATCAATATGAGTGCAGCATCCAAGATTCAGCATGACAGATTAGCAGGTAGTATTCCAATGTGGATACATCCATATCCTGCGTTCGCAGACACTGGCGAGACGCCGCGAGATGTGATAAATACATTTACCGAACGGCGCTCGATTTGGGCGATGGCAGTCTGAAGCCCGCGGAAGTATCGGTGCGTGACCGTCCTGACGAAGGAGATTGCCAATCTCTCGATTTGGGCTTGGTCATAGACCCCGCCGACTGGGGACGGCGCTGACGCAAACGTGTACGCCGAGCGGCTTACTCTGTCCGACGGATGAAGGAGTATCCAACCCATGAACAAGGTCGCCCCGACATTCGGCGAGGCCGTCGCCGACGTACCTGACGGCTCCGTTCTGATGATAGACGGCTTCGCAGGCCCCGGCGGCACGCCGCAGAACCTGATCCGCGCGCTGCGCGATCACGGCGCGCGCGATCTGATCATAGTCTCGAACACGGCGGGGCTGGCGTCCGTAATCGGCTTCGGCACAATTCCCGGAGACAGACCAACCGACATCGGCGTTTTGGTGGAGAACGAACAGGTGGCGAAGATCATCGCATCGTTTCCGGTGTCGCCGTCCCCATCCCGCCCAACGGCGTTCGAGCGCGCCTACCTCGAAGGCAAGGTCGATCTGGAGGTAGTCCCGCAGGGGACTCTGGCGGAGCGCATAAGGGCAGGAGGAGCCGGCATACCCGCGTTCTACACCCCAACCGGCGTTGGCACACTGATGGCGGAGGGCAAGGAAGTTCGCAGCTTCGAGGGCAGGGACTATCTCTTGGAGACTGCGCTGAAGGCGGATTTCGCTCTGCTCAGGGCGCATCGCGCCGATACGCTGGGCAATACACAGTATCGCGGCACTTCCAGAAACTTCAACGGCGTCATGGCGACCTCCGCGGACACGGTGATCATGGAAGTGGACGAGATCGTCGAGTCGGGGGAGATCGACCCGGGCGCCGTTCACACCCCCGGAATCTACGTCGACCGAATAGTGGAGATCGCTTGAGGCTCGCCATGCAGCAGAAGGAAAGACTCGACCGCGAGATCGTAGCCATGCGCGTCGCGCGTGAGCTTCGGGACGGCGACGTAGTAAACCTCGGCATAGGGATTCCGACTCTATGCTCGCAGTTCGTACCCGAGGGGCGCAGCGTGACCTACCACAGCGAGAGCGGCGTTCTGGGCTACGGGCCTATGGCGGAGCCGGGCGAGGAGGACGTGGACCTGATCAACGCGGGCGGTCAGTTCCTCGCGCCCAGCCCGGGCATGTCTTTCTTCAACTCGGTCGAGGGCTTCGCCATGATACGCGGAGGCCACGTAGATGTTGCCGTGCTGGGCGCGCTTCAGGTGTCCGAGCGCGGCGATCTCGCCAACTGGATGCTGCCGCATCGAGGAATCGGCAACGTGGGCGGAGCCATGGACCTGGCGGTCGGAGCCAGACGAATCATAGTGGCGATGGAGCATACGGACAAGAGCGGCAGCCCCAAGGTGGTGCGGGAGTGTTCCTTCCCGCTCACCGCGCCCGAATGCGTTAGCCTGATAGTGACGGACATAGCCGTAATGCAGGTAGCCCACGACGGGCTGATCCTGACGGAGACCGCCCCCGGCTGGAGCGCGGAAGACGTGCAGGCGCTGACGGAGGCGAGGCTCGACGTGTCGCCGGATCTTGGCGACTTCAGGCTTTAGCCCGCTTGCTGCCTGTAGTGCCTGTCCAGCTCGGATGAGTAGCTCATGCCAAGCCCCGCTCCGTTCTCGTCCAGCCAGTCGGTTAGGTGGGTCTTGCCGGGAGGCGGCTCGCCCGACTTGGAGACGAGCAGGTCGCCTGCCAAGCCTTCCATCTCGTCCCAGCTCAGCACTATGTCCTTCACCGCCATGCCCATCAGCCTTGCGCCGAGCATGGCAACGAACGGCGGCACGTGGATCAAGCTCGATGTCGCGCCCGACTTTTGCATCAGCAGGCGCACCAGATCCGAGTAGGTGAAGACATCCGGCCCCACGGCGTCCAGCTCGATGTCATCGTCTCGGTCGCAGACGTCGATCGCCAAATCCGCCATGTCTTCTGCGTATATGGGCTGAAGCCTGTAATTGCCTGAGCCGGGAATCGGGAACACCGGGAACTTCCTGAGCATCCACACGATGTTGTTCAGCAGAATGTCTTCCCTGCCGAAGATGACCGTTGGCTTGAGCATTGCGTAAGAAAGCCCGCACTCGCGCAGCGCGTCTTCGACCATCGCCTTGCCCCTGAAGTACGGCAGCGGAGAGTCTGCGCTGGCGTTGGTTATGCTGATATGCACCACTCGACGGACGCCGGCGGCTTTCGCCGCGCCGAAGAGCGTTCGCAGCTGTCCAACCACGCGCTCGTGTGTCATAGCCTTGTAGGCGAGGCGTATCCAGTAGGTGTTGAACAGCGTGTCTGCGCCTTCTAGGCTCAGAGCGAGCGCGTCCGGGTCTTCGAAGTTGTACGGAATCGTCTCGATGGGGCGGTCGAACGGGCTTGTGCGGTGAGGATGTCCGGTCAGCGAGCGCACGTTGTCGCCCCTGTCCAGAAGCCTGCGCGCGATGTATCTGCCGGTGTAGCCGGTCGCTCCAGTTACTGCGTGGGTCGTTGTCACGGTGATTCCCCTTGGGGGCTGCCGCTCGTATCGGGCGGCGGCGCTAGACGGCTTGGCGGCGGGATGGGGCCACCACCCCACTGGTTCACGACAGATTCCAGCGGGGGCGGTCTGCCGCTTCCGCTTTCAGGCGATCCGCCAGCCAGTCTCGGACGCCCGCCTCGATGTAGAAGACCGGCTCTATCAGATCGGACTCGGACGCTATCAGTCCCTCATCGAGCGCGGCTCCGGCTACGGCGGTGTTCGGGAGAACGCGCGTCCCAACTCGCAGCGCGGCGAACGCAGGCTCCACCTGCTTCAGCAGGCTCAGCTTCATCTCGACTGTCTGGACGGTCTCTCCCGGCTCGCCGAAGCCGATGTTCAGCGCGAAGGGCAGCCCGGCTTCCCGAAAGAGATGCCCCATGACGCCGATCCCGTCCAGCCGCTCGGACAGGTCTCCGCCTCCACTTCCAGACTCCGCCATCAGCGCCAGCGAGCAGCCCGACTGCTTCATCAGCCGCGCCAGCTCCTCGTCGCCATGCCCGGGGCGGACGTAGCTGTTCCACCTGATCTCGACATCCGACTGGATTATCGCGCGGCACAGCGACTTGGCGCTGTCCACTGGTATGTTGAAGCCCGAATCTATGAAGAATATCTTGTCGATGCCGAAATCGGCGTTCAGCGCGCGTACCTCGCCTATGACGTCATCCGGGTCTCGGATGCGCCAGCCCTCGCTGTCGAACCCGCCATCGGGCGTTGGCCCGCCATCGGGCGTTGGATAGTAGGCGCGCGCGAGCTTCGTCACCACCCCCACGCCGAAACCCGATCCGTTGTATCGGCGCATGTCGAGAAGGTCGAGACGCGGCGCGTTGTGGAAAGCGGATGCGAACCTGCCCTCGCTGACTGCGACTTTCCCATCCTTCCAAAGCGCGATGCCGGGGACGTCGGCGCAGTCCTGACCTGCGTCGAGCCGCTCTACGAGTGTGGCGAAAGCCTCCGCGCCGTCGCCCACCACCCCCATGTCCGCGCCCACGTACTCCAGACACTCGGCGGGCAGGATGCTGAAGGCGGGTCCGCCGCACACTATCTTCGCCGCGCTCGACTGTCGGATTCGATCCACTATCTCCTTCACGCGGGGCAGGTTCCACACGGGGTTCAGGGAACTCTGGTTGTCGAGATTGCGGATGGACAGCCCCACGAGGTCGGGCGCGAAATCGCGGATGGCGCGCTCCACGTCCGCCGCGCCGTCTTCGGAGAACATGAGGTCGAGAACGCGCATCTCGTGGCGTTCCACGTCCACCGCCGCGGCGATGTACGCCAGCCCAATCGGAGCGGGGCGCACCGCCATGCGATCCATGAAGCGATCTGCCTGATTGGTGGCTGCGAGAAGTATCTTCACTGCGTATCCCTAGAGTCCGCTGTTTGCGCTGAGGATACCACAGCGGAGCGCGTTTGACCTGCTGGCGTCAATGTTGTACAACCGATGAGTGAGAAAGCGGGAGCGGAGATAGATGGCCACGTCGGAAACCGCCCTGCTGACGTCCCACATCACAAATTTCTCAGGACGGCACAGCGCAGATGACGACGACAGACATGACAGGCAGGGTTCAGACTGTTCTGGGCCCGATAGATCCGTCCGATCTCGGAGCTACGCTCACGCACGAGCATCTGTTGATAGACCTGTCTAGGCTGTTCGCTCCGCCGGACGAGGCAAGCGCGCGCGCTGTCTACTACGCCCCCCTCACCCACGAGACGCTGTCGCAGATACGCCACTATCACGCGCCCAATCTGGAGAACTACCGCCTTACGGACATAGACACGGCGATAGACGAGCTGGGGCTGTACAGGCAGCATGGCGGCGGCTCGGTGGTGGACGCCACCAGCATCGGCATCGCGCGCGATCCGGTCGGGCTGGCGCGGATAGCGCGCGCCACTGGCGTCAACGTGATCATGGGCGCGGCGTTCTACGTGGACGACGCCCACCCAGGCTACGCGCGGCGGCGTTCCGCTGAGGAGCTTGCGGAACAGATCGTCTCGGACGTGACGGAAGGGGTGGATGGAACGGGCATCCGCTCGGGCGTCATCGGAGAGGTTGGCTGCTCGTGGCCGCTGACGCCGAACGAGCGCAAGGTTCTGAAGGCGGCGGCGCTGGCGCAGCGAGTGACGGGCGCTCCGATTCTGATACATCCAGGACGCGGCGAGGAGTCACCGCTTCGGATCATCGACGTACTCGACGAAGCCGGAGCCGATCTGAGCCGCACGATCATCGGCCATCTCGACAGGACGGTATTCGAGCGCGCCACCCTTTCAGCCATAGGGCAGGCGGGCTGCTTCTTCGAGTGGGACCTGTTCGGGAACGAAAGCTCGTACTACCGTCTCGACCCGTCCATCCAGCACCCGAACGACGGCGGCAAGCTCTCCGACATCGCATGGCTGATCTCGGAGGGATACGGAGAAAGGATAGTGATAGCGCATGACATCTGCTCCAGGCACAGGCTGGTAAAGTACGGCGGACACGGCTACCACTACATTCTGGCGCACGTTGCCCCGCTCATGCGCTCGATGGACTTCTCGGAGGAGTCCATCCAAGATATACTGGTGAGAAACCCCGCCTCGATACTGGCGTTCGTGGAGCCGCGCGCATAGGGAGAACACCCATTATGACGACCTTGTTCGAGGCCAGCGCCACACAACGGTTGAATGCCCTGATAGACGACCTGTCCGAAGCCGATGTCTTCGCCGTCACGCGATACGTCCTGTTCCTCCGCTCTGTGGATGACCGCCTCTCCATGTCGCTGGCCGAAGCTCCACTGTCCGACGAGGAATACATCCTAGATGACGACGACGAGCCGAGCAGAGTCTATACCAAGAGGAGATAGAGCGCGAGCTGGGGATTTGACTTGGAGCGTCGAGTATTCTTCCAGAGCGAAACTGGTGACCACAGTAACCACGAGGGATCCGATACTCGCTAGGGAAGAAATCAGCGACTTGATCGACAGCCTGCCTGAGAGTGAGCTTCACTCTGTCAAGCGGTATCTTCAGTTCCTACATTACCTCGATGATCCTGAAACCCTTGGGCGAGTCGAAGCGCAGGCGGTCAAAGAAGACCTCGATCCAAGAGGAAAGCCTGACAGGAACGCCGCCGCAGTCTCCCCCGTCACCCCGGAGGAGATCAAAAGACTGCTCGACATCGTCGAGGACTACAGACTGAAACCTGCGGGCTGGTTCATCCAGTTCACCCATTCCACGAACGACGATCCACCCAAGCGCGTCGGAACGAAGACAGAAGCGCTCATACGAGAAGGAAGAGACCAATGACCACCACGCATGACGAGAATTGGGAATACGGGCTGCGCTCTGAGGGACACGAAGGAGGCGGCGAAGGCACTGCCACTCTGGGCGAGGGCGACTTCATATACGAGGTGTCCGGCGCCAACTGGGGCAGCCTGCCGGAGGGGTGGGTCTACAAGGAAGGCACAGCGGTGGACGTCAACTCGAAGGATCAGGTGTACGTATTCAACCGCGGCACCTGCCCCATGATCGTGTTCGACACGGAAGGCAGCATCATCGACACGTGGGGCGAAGGCGTGTTCGCCAACCCGCACGGAGTCACGATCTCGCCTGACGATACCGTGTTCTGCGTGGACAACGGCGACAGCACCGTGCGCAAGTTCACGGCGGACGGCAAGCTGCTGATGACGCTCGGAGTCGCCCACCAGCCAGCGCCCAAGATGAGCGGGAAGCCGTTCAGCGTTCCGGCGCACGTGGCGATAGACAGGCGCACCGGCGAGTTCTACGTGGCGGACGGCTACTCGAACGCCCGCGTCCACAAGTACACCCCAGACGGCGGCTACCTGTTCTCGTGGGGAGAGTCCGGCACCGGCGAGGGCGAGTTCAACATCGTCCACAACATCACCACCGACCGCGATGGATGGGTGTACGTAGCCGACCGCGAGAACCACCGCATCCAGATATTCAGCCCCGATGGGAAGTACGAAACGCAGTGGGTGAACCTGTCGCGCGCGGCGGCGATATACATAGACGGGCGCGGCGAGCGCGAGCTGGTCTACATAGGCGAGTACTTCGGAGGCATCGCCACCAACGACATCGGCGCCGACCTAGGCCCGCGCGTCACCATAATGAACACCAAAGGCGAGGTGCTGGCGCGAGTCGGACGCGAGAGTTACGGCGACCAGAGCGGCAGATTCTACTCCCCGCACGGCATCGCCGTCGACTCACGCGGCGACATCTACGTCGCCGAAGTGTCGTGGAGCGACTACGGCAGCAAGATGAACCCGCCCCGCGAGCTGCGCTCCATGCAGAAGCTGGTGAAGGTGAGCGATTAGGAAAGGCATGAGCGTATGACAACAGCGCAAGAAATCAATCAGTCACTGACTGCGGAGGACGTATCCGCGTTCGCTGACGACTTCAGGGCGGACTCTCGCAACCGGCTCATGCAGAACACGGTCACTCAGCGCGACGTCAACGAGGTCGCATTGGATCACCGCATCGCCACGGGCGCGACGCACACGTTCTCGACGATGCTGGACGACTGGACACCCACGCATCAGGGCGCGTCCGGGCGCTGCTGGCTGTTCAGCGGACTCAACCTGTTCCGCGTGGACACGATGAAGAAGCTGAACGTCAAGCAGTTCGAGTTCAGCCAGAGCTACATGATGTTCTGGGACAAGATCGAGCGCGCCAACTTCGTGCTGGAAGCCGTCATCGAGACTGCCGACCGTCCGGTGGACGACCGCATCGTCCACCACCTGATGACTGCGCCGGTCGAGGACGCGGGCCAGTGGGACATGTTCGTCAACCTCGTCGATAAGTACGGCGTCGTTCCCAAGCAGGCCATGCCGGAGACCGAAAGCTCCGGCAGCACGCGGCGGATGAACGACATGCTGTACTATCAGGTGCGGCAGGGCGCGGCGACAATCCGTCGTCTCTACCAGCAGGAGGCCGGGCTGGACGCAATGCGGCAGGCAAAGCTCGATGCGCTCAAGACCGTCTTCCGAATCCTGTGCATACACTTGGGCGACCCGCCAACAGCCGTAGATTGGCAGTGGCGCGACAAGAGCGGCGGCTTCCACCGAGAAGGCAGGCTCACGCCGCTGGAGTTCGCGGACAGGTATTTGACGACGGCATACTCCGATATGGTGTGCCTCGTGAACGACCCTAGACCCAACCACCCATACTTCCAGACGTACACCATCGGCTATCTCGGCAATGTCGTAGGCGCGCGCTCGGTGCGATACCTGAACGTTCCGATACAGGTGATGAAGGACATCACGCGGCGGCAGATCGAAGACGGTCGCCCCGTGTGGATGGGGTGCGACACGGGCAAGCAGAACCACCCCAAGCTGGGACTGTGGGACGCGGAGCTGTTCGACTACGCCGGCGTCTATGGAGCCGAGTTCGGCATGGACAAGGCCGCTCGGCTGGAGTATGGCCAGACGCAGATGACCCACGCGATGCTGTTCACTGGGGTAGATGTGGTGGAGGGCGCGCCCCGCCGCTGGCGCGTGGAGAACAGCTACGGCGAAGCCGTCGGAGACAAGGGCTTCTTCCTGATGAACGACTCGTGGTTCGACGAGTACATGTTCGAGATCGCCGCCCCGCGCGGCTGCCTGTCCGACGAGCTTCTAGCCGCGCTCGACACCGAGCCGGTAGTCCTGCCGCCGTGGGACCCGATGGGCGCGCTGGCTGTGTGATGCCTGACAGGGGTAGGCAAACCGAAGCCAAGCATGGAACGAGAGCATCAAATCCCCCCTCCCTCGCTGAGCTTGTAGGGGTATTCAACCGCAGCCAAGCATGAAATGAGACCATCGAATCCCCTCTCCCTCTATGGGAGAGGGCTAGGGAGAGGGTGATTCGCCCTCGTTGAAACGCATATCGTGAGGAGAACGGCGACATGGCAATCGAGTTCGGAAAACTCGAGGTGGTAAACCTGCGCGAAGTCTGTCCGAATGAGGCGAACGACTTCATCCCATGGCTCGCCAACAACCTCGACAGGCTTTCGCGCGTCATCGGCATCCCTCTCGATCTGGACGGCGTCGAGGTTCCGGTTGGCAGGTTCTCGGCGGATATCCTAGCGCGCAACTCGCAAGATGGCAGTAACGTGGTGATAGAAAATCAGCTCGAATGGTTAGACCATACCCACTTGGGGCAGATACCCACCTACCTCGCCGGGCTGAAAGTGCGGACGGTGATATGGATAGCCAGCGAGTTCACGGAAGCGCATCTCGACGCCATCCGCTGGCTGAACGAGAACACCCCTGCCGATTTCTCGTTCTCCGCCTTCCTCGTCAGTGTGGCGAAGATTGGGGATTCGCCACTGGCGCCGGGATTCACGGTCGTCGAACGCCCCGCGCCACCGGGAGAGCGTGGAGTGACAGACATGACAACAGGGAGCGAAAGCCTGTCCTCGGAAGGGCGCTTCAGCCGCGATTTCTGGGCGCACTACGCCGACCGCTATCCGCGCGATGGCCTCCGGCGCGGATTCGCGGGGCGCAACCCGCAATTCCCCGTTCGAGGAACGAAGTTCACAATCAGGTGGTATCATGCCAGGCGCAATCAGGTGGGGCAGTGGGTCATCACGCCGGAAGCCCGGTCGTTCGACTCGGCGCAGGAGCTTGTGAAGCCTCACGTGCCAGCGTTGGCGAAAGCGCTGGGCGTGAACCCGAGCAAAATGAGCGACAATGCTTTCATACGGTTGGACATCGACATCTCCTCCCCCGACAACTGGACGCGAGCCGCTGACTGGCTTCACGAAAACCTCGAAATCTACCGCCGAGTTCTCTCGCAAGCGCCGCACGGATAAAATGGAGTGACAGACATGGCAACATGAATCGAGACCATCGAATCCCATCCCCCTCGATGGGAGAGGGTGATTCGCCCCCCGCTGAAGCGCATATCGTGAGGAGAACGGCGACATGGCAATCGAGTTCGGAAAACTTGAGGTGGTAAACCTGCGCGAAGTCTGGCCGAATGAGGCGAACGACTTCATCCCATGGTTCGCCAAGAACCTAAACTACATTTCGGACATCATTGACATCCCGCTGGAGACGCTGGAAATCGAGGCTTCCGTTGATCGGTTCTCGGCAGATATCCTAGCGCGCAACTCGCAAGATGGCAGTAACGTGGTGATAGAAAATCAGCTCGAATGGTTAGACCATACCCACTTGGGGCAGATACCCACCTACCTCGCCGGGCTGAAAGTGCGGACGGTGATATGGATAGCCAGCGAGTTCACGGAAGCGCATCTCGACGCCATCCGCTGGCTGAACGAGAACACCCCTGCCGATTTCTCGTTCTCCGCCTTCCTCGTCAGTGTGGCGAAGATTGGGGATTCGCCACTGGCGCTGCTATTTGCGGTCGTCGAACGCCCCGCGCCACCGGGAGAGCGTGGAGTGACAGACATGACAACAGGGAGCGAAAGCCTGTCCTCGGAAGGGCGCTTCAGCCGCGATTTCTGGGCGCACTACGCCGACCGCTATCCGCGCGATGGCCTCCGGCGCGGATTCGCGGGGCGCAACCCGCAATTCCCCGTTCGAGGAACGAAGTTCATAATCAGGTGGTATCATGCTGGGCGCAATCAGGTGGGGCAGTGGGTCATCACGCCGGAAGCCCGGTCGTTCGACTCGGCGCAGGAGCTTGTGAAGCCTTACGTGCCAGCGTTGGCGAAAGCGCTGGGCATGAACCCGAGCGGAATGAGCGACAATGCTTTCATACGGCTGGACATCGACATCTCCAACCCCGACAACTGGACGCGAGCCGCTGACTGGCTTCACGAAAACCTCGAAATCTACCGCCGAGTTCTCTCGCAAGCGACGCACGGATAAAATGGAGTGACAGACATGACAACATGAAACGAGACCATCGAATCCCCTCTCCCTCGATGGGAGAGGGCTAGGGAGAGGGTGATTCGCCCCCCCCCCCCCGCTGAAGCGCATATCGTGAGGAGAACGGCGACATGGCAATCGAGTTCGGAAAAATTGAGGTGGTAGACCTGCGCGAAGCGTGGCAGCATGAGGCGAACGACTTTACCCCATGGCTCGACAAGAACCTAAAATACATTTCGGACGCCATCGGCATCCCGCTGGAGACGCTGGAAATCGAGGCTTCCGTTGATCGGTTCTACGCGGACATCCTAGCGCGCAACTTGCAAGATGGCAGTAACGTGGTGATAGAAAATCAGCTAGAACTGTCAGACCACACCCACTTGGGGCAGATACTCACCTACCTCGCCGGGCTGGAAGCGCGAACGGTGATATGGGTAGCCAGCGGATTCGAGAAAGCGCATCTCGAAGCCATCCGCTGGCTGAACGAGAACACCGCTGCCGATTTCTCGTTCTTCGCAGTCGACGTCATAGCGGTGAAGATTGGGGATTCGCCACTGGCTCCGATGTTCGTGGTCCTCGAATACCCCGCGTCACCGGGAGAGCGTGGTCATACGGAACTTGGGACGCTCCGCCACGATTTTTGGGCGACATACTCAGAGCGCCATCCGAACGACGGAATACGGCAAGGGTTCAGAGGCTCGAACGTGTCTCACAACATCAAGAGCGTCGACGCGCGAATAAGGCAGTACATAGCTCAAGGATCAGTGGGCATCTGCATCACGTCTAGGGCCAACATGCTGACCGATCTGACGCGCGAACACATAAGACCATACCTCCCAAATCTGATGAGAGAGTTGGGCATCGACCCCAAACGCCCACCCGACTCGTTCGGTCCCAACTTCAACTTCAGCGGACCGTGGATTGCCGAGCGTTACCTCGAAATCGACGTCAACGACCGCGGCAACTGGCATAGCGCCATAGACTGGCTTCACAAAAATCTCGAAATCTACCGCCGAGTTCTCTCGCAAGCGCCGCACGGATAAAATGGAGTGACAGACATGACAACATGAAACGAGAGCATCAAATCCCCTCTTCCTCGAAGGGAGAGGGGGATCCGCCCCCGCTGAAGCGCATATCGTGAGGAGACAGACGACATGGCAATCGAATTCGGAAACCTCGAAAACGTGAACCTGCGTGAAGTCTGGCAGCATGAGGCGAACGACTTCACCCCATGGCTCGCCAAGAACCTAAACTACATTTCGGACGCCATCGGCATCCCTCTTGATCCGGTCGGAGTCGAGGTTCCGGTTGGCAGGTTCTCAGCAGACATCCTAGCGCGCAACCCGATGGACGACGGCATAGTGCTCATCGAAAACCAGCTCGAAGGGTCAGACCATACCCACTTGGGGCAGATACTCACCTACCTCGCCGGGCTGGAAGCGCGGACGGTGATATGGATAGCCAGCGGATTCACGGAAGCGCATCTCTCCGCCATCCGCTGGCTGAACGAGAATACCGCCGACTCGTTCCAATTCTTCGCCATATGTCCTGTCGTGGTGAAGATTGGGGACTCTCCGCTGTCGCTTAGATTCGAGGTTCTGGAGCGGCCAAGCGATTGGGATAGACAGATTCGCGCCATATCTCAGGCAGCGCGCGGAGGCCAGCCTACGGAACTTGGGACGCTCCGCCACGATTTTTGGGCGACATACTCGGAGCGCCATCCGAACGATGGAATTCCGAAAGGACACAGAGGCTCGAACGTGTTTCACTCCACCGTCATCGAGAACGTCCGAGCGCGAATACCGCAGCTCGTATCTCTGGATATAGGAGTAGGCATCTACATAACATCCGCTCATAATCAGCCGATAGAGCCGACGCGCGAACGCATAAGACCATACATCCCCAATCTGATGAGAGAGTTGGGCATCGACCCCGAACGTCCGCCCGCCTCGTTCGGTCCCAACTTCATCGGAAAGTGGCTCGCTCAGTGGTACCTCGAAATCGACGTCAGCCACCGCGGCAACTGGCATATCGCCATAGACTGGCTTCACGAAAAACTCGAAATCTACCGCCGAGTTCTCTCGCAATCGCCGCACGGCTAAAATCCAAAATCTCAGGAGTGACAGACATGGCAATCGGAATATCCACCCCGCTTCCCGCCTACAAGGTCAGCGCCGCGTTCATGGCGTCCAAAGCCGAATCGCTTGGCTTCGAGTCGATCTGGTACGCGGAGCATCCAATCCTGCCGGTACACTCCGACAGCCCGTTCCCCAGTTCGGAGGACGGAGTGATACCGTGGACATACGCCCACTTCGCCGACCCGTACATCGCGCTCGCGCAGGCGTCCGGCGTCACCAGCAAGATCAAGCTCGGCACCGGCATCACGCTGATCCCCGAGCGCAACCCGCTGGTTCTCGCCAAGACCGTCTCCACGCTCGACCTGTTCAGCGGCGGCCGCTTCATTCTGGGCATCGGCACAGGCTGGCACCGCGAGGAGACGACCATAATGGGCGGCGACTTCGATCACCGCTGGACGCAGGCGAAGGAGTCGCTGCTGGCGCTGAAGGAGCTTTGGACGAAGGACGAAGCCGAGTTTCACGGCAAGTATTACGACTTCCCGCCTGTGCGCATGTACCCCAAGCCCGCGCAGAAGCCCCACCCGCCTATTCTCATCGGAGGCATGGCGCCCAGGGTGCTGCGCCGCGTGGTCGAGGTGGGAGACGGCTGGCTGCCCAACAGGGTGACGCCCGCCGTCATAGAGGACAGCCGCCGACAGCTAGACGCGCTCGCCGATGAGCGAGGACGCGATCCGGCGTCCATCAGCATATCGGTCTATGGCCAGCCGGCCGACCGCCAGACCGCCCAAGACTTCCTGAACGCGGGAGCCGATAGGGTGGTGGTTCGCCCGGACGTGCGCGAGACGGAACACGAGATGGGCGAACAGCTGGAGCGCATGGCGGAGGCGGTGCTGTAACTGATTGACAGGCTTCATCCTCTTTGCTAATATAAGAAGGCAATCAGGAAGGTCGACGTCTCGATCTGCTGTGGTTTCCACAACTGGTTGCCTTTTCTTTTAATTGGGCAAGGTGGTCTGCATTGGGATATGTACGTCATATACTTGGATGAGTCTGGCGACCCGAACGGATGGAACAACAATCAAGACCACTTCGTACTTGGTGGCATAGCAGTTCACGAAGGGCATATATGGCATCTCGGCAATATTCTGGACGACATACAGGCAGAGTTCTTCCTTGATATTCCAGTTCCATTGAAGTTCCACGCGGTGGATATACACAATGGCCGTGAGCGTTTCAGAAGTCTCACCGAAATCGAACGTCAGCGGATGTTGGATGCTATTTACGATGCGGTCTCGCAGACCTGTTATCCTAATGCCGTTCTATTCGCCACTGCCATGCACATCTCATCCGTGAGAAATTCAGATCAGGCGCTTAGGGACACTTTCGAAGACGTCGTCCAGCGAGTCAATACGTTCCTCGTGCGGCTGCACAATCAGAGTAACCCCCAGAAGGGACTGCTCATCATTGATCGTTCTCAAAGCACTGAGGCTCGCTACCGAACGCTTATATCAGACTTCAGAATACACGGCACCCGCTACGGCTATATTGGGAACATAGTTGACATACCCTACTTCAGTCAATCGAGCGAAACGCGGCTGCTTCAGCTGGCAGACCTCATAGCCTACGCGGTCTTCCGGTACTACGAACGTGGAGACGATCAGTTCCTCACCAGAATCATGCCCCGATTTGACCGAAGGAATCCCAATCATCCACCTGATGGACTGAAGCACATCATCCGGACTTCCGAGGCATGTCGATGCGTGGCCTGCGGTTGGCTCGCTTCCCTTGGTTGCTGATTCCGACTTCCCCGCCGAGTTCGACGCTCGCGCCCTGATAGAAGACTTTCACGCCCAGATGCGCGAAGGACTGGCGGGGCGGCCGAGTTCCATCTCGATGCAGCCTGCGTTCGTCAGCAGGCCGAGCGGGGACGAGACGGGGCGGTTCGTGGCGCTCGACCTTGGCGGCACGAACGCGCGCTCGACGGTGGTCGCCCTGCGCGGCAGGGACGGCGTCCATGTCCTGCGCAGCGATTCGTTTCGGCTTCCGTCCACCACAGGCTGCGCCTCCGACCTGTTCGACCCGCTCGCCGAATTCTTGGGCGGAACGCTGGACGAGGGAGAGGAGTACAGCGTCGGCTTCATCTTCGCCTTCCCGATAGATCAGCTCGGAGTTCGCGCGGGCAGGCTGACCAAGTGGACGAAGGAGTTCGCCTTCGAGGGCGTGGAGGGTGAGGAGGTCGTGGGGCTGCTCCAGCGCGCCATCGAGCGCAAGTCCGACACCTTCCCCGCGCTGAAGGGCGTGAGCGTGAGCGCCCTCGCCAACGACACCGTCGGGGTTCTCGCCGCCGGCGCGTACCTCGACCCGAAATGCGACGTTGGGCTGATAGTCGGCACCGGAACCAACCTCGCCCTCGCACTGCCCACCACGATGATGGAGCGGGATATCCCGCCTCCGCTCGGCGACCCGAACGAAATGCTGATCAACATGGAGTGCGGCAACTTCGACGGCGTCCGCGCGATTCAGACGGATACAGACAGGCGGCTGGACGCCGAATCGGATACGGACGGGCAGCTGATAGAGAAGATGATCGCAGGCCGCTACTTGGGCGAGATAGTTCGATTGCAGGTGGCGGCCATATCCGCGAGCGGCCGCGCCTTTCGCGCGTGGGTCTCCGAAGACAGCGCCTTCGCCACGCCCTACGCCTTCACCACCGAGCGTTTGTCGGACATCCTGCACGATGAGAGCCGCGACCTGAGAGCGACCGCGATGATTCTCAGACTGCTGGGCGCGCCGAGCTCGTCGCTCGATGAGCGCGTCCGTCTGCGCGAAATATGCGCGCGGGCGGCGGAGCGCTCCGCGTATCTGGTGGCGATGAGCGTAGTCGCCACCGCCACGTTCATAGACCCGGGACTCGATCGCGAGCATGTCGTCTCGGTGGATGGCAGCGTATTTCGCGGCATACCCGGATATCAGTCCAGCGTCCAGCGCGCCATTGCGCGCATACTCGGCGAAGACCGCGCCGAACGGATCACCGTCGCCTATCTGAGAGACGGCTCCGGTCTTGGCGCAGCGCTCATAGCGGCGGTGGCGTGCTGAGAGCGGCTATTCAGGCAGCCCCCAGACGACGAAATTCTCGTATCCCGCAGTACTTTGTTCGTCGTCCGCGTAGATGCCGTATGTGAGCGAAACATCGCCCGAACCGGGAACGGAGCTTATATCGACCACGCCCAGCGAATGACCGTTTACGTACACAAACGCCACGTTGCCAACGAAGAAGACCTCGATCCGATTTAGAATCGGCTCGTCTATGACGATCTCCATTGAATAGCCCTCTTCGAGGGTCTGCCAGTTCTCGCCTGAGCGAGTGGCGTGACTTACCCCCCACAACCTCGAAGAAGATACATGAAATATCAAGTAGTCCTCTCTGCCGCGATCTCTGAACATCAGTCCGGCGCTCCACTCGTCAGTGTTGTCCGGCGTTATGAATTCCGCGCTTACATACGCGAGATCTACGTCGACGCTAGCTTTGCGCGTAGCGATATGAGTATCGTCTTTGGTCAGCGAGCCGGACGAAGGTTCGTGGAGTTCTTCCAGCGCCGACGCGGTGATATTTCCCACTCTGGTAGTCTCGCCCGACACTTCGTTATCGGCGAAAATTCCGGTTGCGACCTCCAGACTCCCCGCGTCGCCGGATCCGCTCACGTCCAGGTCCGAAACATACTCGGAGTTCACGAACAGCCAGCCGCGATCCTCGACCACGACCAGAGTTATACTGTTCTTGCTGCCGACGTTCCGGTTCCAAGTGGATGCGTAACCGCTATCGAGTCTCGTACTTTCGCCATCGCGTCCCTCATAGTGGCTGTATTGCCCGTCATGCGTCATCGCCACAGAAGAACGGTTGCTGCCCGAATGACGGCGAAACAGGAATCCGACGCTCCAATCGCCCACGCTTTCTGAGTAAGGAACCTCGAAATCTGCGCTGATGATGAAGTTGCGAACGTTCAGGAACGTGGTTAGCGACTCGATGGATCCGTCATCGTCATGCGGGAGTTCTCCGCTTTCGAGATAGAACGTGCCTGAGCTCTCGCGCGGTTGCGGAGTGGCGGTCGCGCCGGACGTCGGATCCGGAGTCGGGGTTGTCCAGACGCTTTCGCCTGCGGACAAGGACGGTATGCGCTTTTTCACTTCGGCTATATCTACGGCGAAGTTTATTCCAGTGATGTTTCCGCCATCCCAGCCCACGTCCCGTATGACGAACGTGTTTACGCCAATCACTTCGCCGGCCATATTGAAGAGTGGGCCTCCGCTGTTGCCGGGATTTATCGCGGCGTCAGTCTGTATGTGGTCGACGCCATTTCTCTGGCGTTTGGAAGACGCTATACCCCTGGTTATGGTCGGTGACTGGCCGAGCATGTCCCCCAGCGGAAATCCTATGGCGACGACGTCCTCCCCGACTGAAACCGAGTCCGCGAGAGTTAGGACGTGAAAACTTGCCTCTTCCGCTATGTCCACAACCGCAAGGTCGGCGATGGCGTCCACTCCCAGCACGCTCCCGTTGTAGCTGCCCACGCCCGGGATTCTCACGGTCACGAGGCTATGGCTGGCTACCACGTGTCCATTGGTCACGACCAGCCCGTCCGCGCTGACGATGAAACCCGACCCCGTGCCCGAGTCGGTGATTATCTGGACGACTCCGGGCGAGACCTCGCTCACCATCTCGGACAGCGTTGGGGCGCTGGTCGAAGTCGGCGCGAGGGTACTTATGGGAACCGAAGTGGGCGCGACGGTCGGAACCGGCGTATGGGTTGTGGTAGGCGTTGGCGTGGGAACGGGCGTTGGCGTCGGAGTATGCGTGGCTGTTGGGGTTGGAGTGTCCGTAGCCGTCGGCGTGAGGGTTGGGATCGGGGTGTGGGTGGCGGTAGGCGTTGGCGTGGCGGAGGGAATGGGCGTCGGCGTATTCGTTGGCTGAGCGAGGGCGGTCGCGGTTATCTCCGCCACCACTGTGGCTCGCATATCCGGCGTGGCGGTGGGCTGGGCGAGGGTGGAGAGTCTAGGCAGGGATGGGGCGGCGGACCGGGCGGGCTGTGTACATGCCAAGCCGATTGCCGCCAAGCAGAGCGCGAGGGCGAACGACAGACTCAGACATGTCTGCGTTATCTGGCGCATTTGCTCGTGGGTGTCATGTCATGACGTGGTCTACATGCGAATCATGCCGAATCATAGACGACTACGCCCAGATTCTGAGCCGTGTCCGTTCCGTTGGAGTTGATGGACCTGCCGCACACCATCGCAAAGACTTCTGCTTCAGGAAATATCTTCGCGACGATCTCGGCGGTCTGGTGCGCTCGGTTTACATCTGTGCGGTCGATCACGTAGGACGCTTCGACTGCCACGTAGACGGCGTTGAGCGTCTCTCGGCTGGTCGCTCGGACGATGTAGTCCGTATCGCTCATTCTATTCCGCTCGTTCGTGGTGATGACGCCGCTTCGGTATGCCTCGTAGATGGCGTCGCTGAACTCGTCCGATGCCGAAGTCGGATGTCCCCCCCTGACGAGCGCGCCGTTGCGCAGCACCATCATGTCGCTGATGATGGTAGCCACCTTGTTCTGGAGCTTCAGCTTCATCATGTATCCCTTGAGTTCGTCGTAGGTGTCGTTCATCCGATCCTTCCGAGTTTCCATATCGTCCAGACGAAGACGTCCGTCTATGCGAGAAGCCATTGCTGGCAGGTTAAGCATCTCCTCTGACAGGATGATCCGGCGAACCTCGGACTTGAACTCGGAGTCCTCACTGAGGATACGCAGAAGGTCTTGCCGTGTATCTATGGTCACCATCGAATCCGCCTCCCTAGATTCGATTGTAGCACAACGATGATCGCCAAGATGCAACGCGCAGATGGCTGGAGGCTGTCCCAGTTTGGTCAGCGGTACGGAAGTCCCCCTCCCTCGAAGGGAGAGGGCTGGGTGTGAGGGTGAAGACCAACGTAGCTTTAGTATCGGAAGCCGTCAAGCATGTCCAATCTGTCTCGATCGTAGAGATCGAGGCTACCCTCGCATACGCCAGTACTGACGACGTATCCATATGGCTTGTTGGGGTAAAAGGAGGACAGAGCCACTATCGCGACTCTACTTGAAACGCAGTACTCGATTGAGTTTTGACGACGGTATGCCAGCCAGTAGAATTCTCGCCCGTTCTCGCGTCTCTTCTGGAATGAAGTTATCTCGAATACTTCCGATGAATCCTCATCTGCTCTGTCTTTCAAGTCGTCTCTGTACCACTCGGCGAATTCTCTGAGTGTGTAGTCCGATGAAAGGTCATAGGCGCGAATTGAAAACAGACCTTTATTGCTAGGCGCCCAGAACGAAGCATATGTATCTGTCTCACCTTCTTCATCCAGTGTCCAGCCGGGCGCGATGTTCATCGTGTAGCCATACTTGCTGTTCTGATATATTTCCCACTCAGTAAAGCTGGCAAACATTGCGTCTGTGTCTTCGGAATATCTGTGAAGTTGTTCCTCACATATCCCGGCGGTGATCACGAATCCGTGCGGTTTATTGGGATAGGATGACGATAGGAAGATTCGTTCGGTATCGCTTGACACGCAGGATTCAGCAGAGTCCTGCCAGCGATATCTTATCTCGTAAAATTCGCGGTCGCCTTCTTGTATCTTTCGGAACGACATTATCTCAAATACATTGTAGAACTGTGCGTAGGATTCGACTTCATCCCGGTACCAATCCGCGAATTCTTTGAGTGAATCCGAATCTGATAGGTCATACGCGCTGACCGAAAAGAGACCTATGTTGTCAGACGTCCAGAATGAAGCATAGTCGTCTGCCTCATCATCTTCATCCAATGTCCAGCCTGAAGCTATATCTACGCTGTATCCATACTTGCCGTTCTGGTATGTATCTGCAAAGGTCGGAGCTGGCGTAGAGAACGGCTGTGGCGTCGGTGTGTTGCTCAGGACATCGTAGCCCCTCGCAAGAGAATCGAGCCGCTTCTTCACTTCGTTTACGGATACGGCGAAACTTATTCCGTCGATGATTCGCTCTCCATCTTTCTCATAGGTGGAGGTGTTTACTCCAATCACTTCGCCAGCCTCGTTGAAAAGCGGACCGCCGCTGTTGCCCGGATTTATTGCGGCGTCGGTCTGTACATGCTCGACGCCGTCGAATTCCCTGACGGACGACACTACGCCCCGCGTTATGGTCGGCGAGCCGTCCAGCGGAAAGCCCATCGCCACCACGTTCTCCCCGATTGAAAGGCTGTCCGAATCTCCCATGTCGAGAACCGTGAAGCCGATGCCGTCGTCTATATCCACTATGGCGAGGTCGGCGATGGCGTCCACTCCCAGCACGCGCCCGTTGTAACTGCCAACGCCCGGGATTCTCACGGTCACGCGGCTATGGCCGCCCACCACATGTTCGTTGGTCACGATGCGCCCGTCGGACGCGATTACAAATCCGGTTCCCGTGCCGCCGTCTGGCGTAATTATCTGGACTACGCCGGGAGTCACCCGCTCCACCATTTCCACAATGGTCGGCGTGCCGGTTGGAGTTGGAGCGTTGGGAGTGGGACGCGGCGTATTTGTCGCCGTATCCGTTGGCGTGGCTGTGGGAACGGGCGTCGGCGTATTCATTGGCGTGGCTGTGGGAACGGGCGTCGGCGTGTGCGTGGCTGTTGGGGTTGGAGTGTCCGTAGCCGTTGGCGTGAAGGTTGGGATTGGGGTGTGGGTATCCGTTGGCGTGGCTGTGGGAACGGGCGTCGGCGTATTCGTTGGCTGAGCGAGGGCGGTAGCGGTTATCTCCGCCACCACTGCGGCGCGTATGTCCGGCGTGGCTGTTGGCTGAGCGAGGGCGGTCGTGGTTATCTCCGCCACCACCGTAGCGCGCATGTCCGGCGTGGCTGTTGGCTGGGCGAGGGCAGTCGTGGTTATCTCCGCCACTACGGTCGCACGCATGTCCGGCGTGGCGGCGGCAACTGCCTCCGACTGGAGCGCAGCTACCGGAGAGGATGCAAGATCAGGCGCTGTATCCGGCTGTCCACATGCGAATGCGATGAGCGACGCGAAGAAGACGAGGGCGAGCGGCAGGCTCGGATGTGTCCGCGTTATCTGGCGCAATTTACTCGTGTGTGTCATCGTGTAGTAGACATGCGAATCACACCGAATCATAGACGACTACGCCCAGATTCTGAGCCGTGTCCGCTCCGTTGGAGTTGATGGACTTGCCGCACACCATCGCAAAGACTTCTGCTTCAGGAAATATCTTCGCGACGATCTCGGCGGTCTGGTGCGCTCGGTTTACATCTGTGTGGTCGATCACGTAGGACGCTTCGATTGCTACGTAGACGGCGTTGAGCGTCTCTCGGCTGGTCGCTCGGACGATGGAGTCCGTATCGTTCACCCTGTTCCGCTCACTCATGGTGATGACGCCGCTTTGGTATGCCTCGTAGATGGCGTCACTGAACTCGTTCGATGCCGAAGTCAGCTGTCCGCCCCTGACGATCGCGCCGTTGCGCAGCACCATCTTGTCGCTGATGACCGTAACCAGCTTGTTCTGGAGCTGAAACTCCAGCATGTTTCCCTTGAGTTCGCCGAGAGTGTCGTTCATGCGATCCTGCTGAGTTGCCATGCGCTCCTGCTGGGTCGCCATGCGCTCCTGCTGGGTCGCCATGCGCTCCTGCCGGGTCTCCATACGATCTAACCGGCCATCTATGCTGTCCAGATGGACTTCCATCCGATTCTGCCGGGTCTCCATGCGATCTAACCGGCCATCTATGCTGTCCAGCCGGACTTCCATCCGATCCTGCCGGGTCTCCATGCGATCTATCCGGACATCTATGCCGTCCAGACGTCCGTCCACCCGATTCAGATGTCCGTCTATGCCGTCCAGACGTCCGTCTATGCGAGAAACCATTGCGGGCAGGTTGAGCAGCTCCTCTGACAGGATGATCCGGCGAACCTCGGACTTGAACTCGGAGTCCTCACGGAGCAGCCGCAGAAAGTCTTGCTGTGTATCTATGGTCACCATCGAATCCGCCTCCCTCGATTGGATTGTAGCACAACGATGATTACCAAGATGCAACGCGCAGACGGCTGGAGGCTGTCCCAGTTTGGTCAGCGGTATGGAAGTCCCCTCCCCCTCGAAGGGAGAGGGGATCCGTTGGAGCATATCCAGCAGCTCTTGGCGAACATCTGCGCGAATCGTGTCTGTATTCTGGCTGACGACAGCCGCCATGCGGTGGTAGAATCTAATCGTGGAGCATAGGCCGCCATGCGACCGCAGCATCTCCCCCATCCCTTTCCGGAGGGCTTTTACAGAAAATGCCTCTTGAGAACATAGTCGTTCGCGGCGCGCGCGAACACAACCTCAAGAACGTCAGCGTCACCATTCCGCGCAACAAGCTGGTCGTCATCACCGGCGTATCGGGTTCGGGCAAAAGCTCGCTGGCTTTCGACACCATATACGCCGAGGGCCAGCGCCGCTACGTGGAATCGCTCTCGGCATACGCGCGCCAGTTCCTCGGGCGCATGGACAAGCCGGACGTGGAGTACATCGAGGGCCTGTCCCCTGCCATCTCGATAGACCAGAAGGGCGTCTCTCACAACCCGCGCTCCACAGTCGGGACGGTGACGGAGATATACGACTACCTGCGGCTGCTGTTCGCCAGAGTCGGGCGGCCGCACTGCTACAAGTGCGCGCGCCCGGTCGAAAGGCAGACGGTTCAGCAGATAGTGGATTCGGTTCTCGGACTGCCCGACCGCACGCGCCTTCAGATACTCGCGCCGATGGTGAGGCGGCGAAAGGGCGAGCATAAGGAAGTGTTCGAGAACGCGCGCAAGTCCGGGTTCGTCCGCGTCCGGGTAAACGGCGAGACACGCGACCTCAGCGAAACCTTCGATCTGGACAAGCAGAAGTGGCACACCATCGAGATCGTGGTGGATCGTCTGGTGACGGGCGACAGCGCCGACCCCGGGCGCGTCACCGACTCGGTGGAGACGGCTCTGAGAATGGCGGGCGGCATCGTTCTGGTGGACGTGTCGGGCGGCGAGGAGATGCTGTTCTCGGAACATTTCGCCTGCGTCCACTGCGGAATCAGCCTCGGCGAGCTGGAGCCGCGCACCTTCAGCTTCAACAATCCGCACGGCGCCTGCTCCACCTGCACCGGACTGGGCTACAAGCTGGAGGTGGACCCGGATCTGGTCATTCCAGACAAGAGCCTCAGCATATCCGAAGGCGCGATTGCGGCGTGGGCGCGAACGGGATCGGTTGCCCCGTGGAACCTCAGCCAGCTGGAGGCGCTGGGACGCGAGTACGGCTTCGGCATGACAGACCCTATCGAATCCCTCACCAAGCGCCAGCTGAACCTGATTCTGCGCGGCACCAGGGGCAAGCGAATACAGGTCACCCACAAGACCCAGCGCGGGCGCACCTACCAGTGGAACACCAAGTTCGAGGGCGTGCTGAACAACCTCGAACGGCGTTACGTGGATACCGAGTCCGACCATGTTCGCACCGAGATCGAGCGGTACATGTCCGCCAACACCTGCGCGAGCTGCGGCGGTCAGAAGCTGAGGCCCGAGTCGCTCGCGGTAACCATCGGCGGCAGCAACATCACCGACATGACCGACAGGTCCATCTCTCAGGCCCTCGAATGGATAAGGGCCATCTCCGGGGAGATTCCGCCCTCGAACGGAACGAGGCCGGATGACCTTCTCACCGAGCGGGAGAAGGCAATCGGCGAGCAGATATTGAAGGAGATAGAGGCGCGGCTGAGATTCCTCCTGAACATAGGGCTGGACTACCTGACGCTTTCGCGCACCGCCTCGACGCTCAGCGGCGGCGAGGCGCAGCGAATACGGCTGGCGACACAGATAGGGTCGGGGCTGATGGGCGTCCTGTACGTGTGCGACGAGCCGTCCATCGGCCTGCATCCGGCGGACGACCATCGGCTCATCGAGACCCTGAAGAACCTGCGCGACCTGGGCAACACGGTGCTAATAGTCGAGCATGACGAGGCGATCATGCGCGCCGCTGACCACATAGTCGATCTCGGACCGGGAGCGGGTGAGCATGGCGGGCATATAGTAGCCGCCGGCCCAGTGGAAGCGATCATCTCCGAACCGGAGTCGCTGACTGGCCAGTACCTGGGCGGGTTCAAGCAGATTCCCATTCCCGAAGAACGCAGAGAGGGAATCGCCAAGTCGATCACCATTCGCGGCGCGCGCCAGAACAACCTCAGAAACATAGACGTAGACATACCACTGGGTCAGCTGGTGTGCATTACCGGCGTATCCGGCTCTGGGAAGAGTACCCTCATATACGAGATCCTGTACAAGAAGCTGTCGCAGACCTTCTACCGCTCGCGCGAGCGCCCCGGCGACTGCGACTCGATAGAGGGCATCGAGAACATAGACAAGGTGGTGAACATAGACCAGTCCCCCATCGGGCGCACTCCGCGCTCGAACCCCGCCACCTACACCGGAACCTTCACCCCCATCCGCGAGCTGTTCGCCACCGTGCCGGAGGCGCGAACGCGAGGGTACAAGCCGGGACGATTCTCATTCAACGTCAAGGGCGGCAGGTGCGAAGCCTGCGCCGGAGACGGCTACATCAACATCGAGATGCAGTTCCTGCCAGACGTGACGGTTCCCTGCGAGATGTGCGCGGGCGCGCGCTACAACCGCGAGGCGCTGGAGATAGAGTGGAAGGGCGCGAACATAGCCGAGGTGCTGGGCATGACCGTGACCGAGGCGCTTCAGCACTTCGAGAACATTCCAAGAGTGCGGCGCAAGCTGCAAACGATGTACGACGTGGGGCTGGGCTACATACGTCTGGGCCAGCCGGCGACGCAGCTGAGCGGCGGCGAGGCTCAGCGCGTCAAGCTGGCGACGGAGCTTTCCAAGCGAGCCACCGGACAGACGCTGTACATCTTGGACGAGCCTACGACCGGCCTGTCGTTCGAGGACTGCTCGCACCTGATGAGGGTGCTGCACCGGCTGGTAGACGCCGGAAACAGCGTGGTGCTGATAGAGCATCATCTGGACCTGATCAAGAGCGCCGACTGGCTCATAGACCTCGGCCCCGGCGCCGGCCACCGCGGCGGCGCCGTAGTAGCCGAGGGAACCCCCGAATACCTTGCGACTCTCGACCACTCCCACACCGGCCACTACCTGCGCGAGGCGCTGGGCATCCGCGCCGCGCACTCCGAGCTTGAGGCGGCGCGCGCCGCGGACTGAAGGGAAGATGGGAGTAGAAGCGGACGATGGATATGCTACACTGCCCTGAGACTTCGAAAGGTGAGACTCCGAAATGACCAAGCGAATCGCACTTTTCAACCATAAGGGTGGCGTTAGCAAGACAACCACCACGTTCAATCTGGGGTGGCGGCTGGCTTCGGCCGGCAAACGTGTAGTTTTGGTGGATGCAGACCCGCAGTCGAATCTGACGGGGATGATACTTGGGTACAGGGGGGCACCGGAGCTGGAGGATTTCTACCGCGAGGAGTCGTCCCGGAATCTGAAGTCAGGGCTCGCGCCTGCCTTTGAGTCAAGACCTGCTCCAATGAAAGCGGTCGACTGCTTCCCCGTGAAGAACAGAGACGGTCTCTTTCTTCTGCCCGGTCACATTGGACTGTCCGAGTACGAAGTCACGCTGGGAATAGCGCAGGAGTTGTCAGGCTCCATACAGACGCTTCAGAATCTGCCCGGGGCGATTTCATGTCTTCTGAACAAAACTGCCGACAAGTTCGATGCCGACTACATTTTGATCGACTTGAACCCAAGCCTGAGCTCGTTCAATCAGAATCTGCTGGCAACGAGCGACTACTTCATAGTTCCAACGGCCCCAGATTACTATTCCGCAATGGCGATTGACTCTCTTGCCAAAGTGATACCAAGCTGGATTGACTGGTCGAAGCGAGCGCAGGCGTCGCTCGTGCTGCAAAATGCGACCTACCCGTTTCCAAAAGTCACGCCGAAATTCATCGGGACCATCATCCAGAACTATCGCCCCAGAAGCGGTGAGCCGACTAGGGGATTTCAGAGGTGGATCGACGACATAAAGTCCAAGACCTCTGACATGCTGTTTCCTGCCTTGAGCCAGCTTGGAATGACTCTGCCTGCCGAGAGATATCAGCGGAATGGGATGGACGCCTACTGTCTTGCAATGATTCCCGACTTCAACTCGCTTATCGCCGTCTCTCAGAAAGCTCGGACGCCGATATACGATCTTACCGACGAACAGATCGGACAGACTGGAACGGTATTGGCACAGACCAAGAAATCCCAAGCCACTTTCCGAGAGATATTCTCGGGTCTCGCGGACAAGGTGATCGACTTGACGAGCGATGCAGGAAGCGATTAATCAATTCCGCGAGAACCTAAACCGAGTCCGCAACCTGGGCGCCATAGTGGACGCGCTGGATTCACAGACCACGGATGCTTTGGATCTGTCCGACATTTTGAGGGCCGAGCTCGTTCTGGCAGTCAGCGCACTGGATCAGTTCGTACACGAGGCGGTGCGGCTTGGTATGCTCGACGCTTACAGAGGCAATCGGATCCGCACACCAGCGTTTCTACGATTCCAAGTATCTCTCATTAGTGTATTGAACGGAATATCCGAGAGTGGCGGGGAACGATGGCTGGATGATCAAATCAGGACTCGCAATGCGCGCAGAAGTTTCCAATCTCCTGCCAGGATATCTGAAGCCGTTCGATTGGTATCGGATGTTCCACTCTGGGATGACGTAGGAAGGCGTATGAACATGCCTCCTCAAGAAGTTAGAGAGTATCTAGGCAGCATTATAGACAGAAGAAATCAGATTGCGCACGAAGCCGATAGCAATCCATCACCCCACGAAGATCTTTGGCCCATAGACCGGCAAATGGTGGTTGACTCGGTCGACTTCATAGAACAGATCAGCGAGCGCATCTACGACGTCATTGCATAGCCGTATAGTCAATCCGATTGACGTCTACAACTGCGTCGCTAGAAATGCGCTGGGCTGCTGCAACCGCCGCACTTTGCACAGCCTAGATACGCAAACCCGAACCGAACCATCTCTGCGTCGGCACATATGTTCCCTTCCGTCGCTAGATGCGGTATGATTGGGCTATGCGTCACATCCTTCATGCAGACTTCGATGCCTTCTACGCATCCGTGGAGCAGCTCGACAATCCGGAGCTGCGCGGCAGGCCGCTTGCCGTGGGCGGCAGCGCGCAGGTGAGGGGCGTCGTGGCGTCGGCGTCCTACGAAGCGCGCGAGTTCGGCGTCAGATCGGCAATGCCGATGCGAACCGCCATGCAGCGCTGCCCCGGTCTGCTGAGGGTAAGCCCGCGATTCGGGCGTTACAGAAACGTTTCCCGCCGCGTGATGGAGATGTTCACGGAGATAACGCCTCTCGTGGAGCCGCTGTCCCTGGATGAAGCGTACTTGGACGTGACGCGCCTAGCGGATGCCGAAGGCGGCGCGCCGGAGATCGCGCGCAGACTCAAGCGCCGCGTGAAAGACGAGCTGGGGCTGACCATCTCGGTGGGCGTGGGCGCAAGCAAGTCGATCTCCAAGATAGCCTCGGATCTGGAGAAGCCGGACGGTCTAACAGTGGTCACGCCCGGCGGCGAGGCGGCTTTCCTCACCCCCCTTCCGGTCGGACTGCTGCCGGGAGTGGGTCCCAAGACTCAGGAGCGGCTGAAGTCCGAGGGCGTGCAGACGGTCGGCGACCTCGCTTCCCGTCCAGTCGACTGGCTCGTAGACAGGTTCGGGCGCAACGGCGCGTACATGAAGCGCTTGGCGATGGGTCAGGACGACCGCCCCGTGCAGACAGACCGGGATACCAAGTCCGTAAGCTCGGAGACGACACTCGTCCGCGACACCGGCGACGCGGAGGCGCTTCACGAGCTGGTCAGCAGGCTCAGCCGAGACGTGTCCCGCTCGCTGGAGCGGCGCGACCTGCGCGGGCGGACAGTCAAGGTCAAGCTGAGACTCTCGGACTTCACCACGTTCACCCGCCAGACCACGATGGCCGAGCCGGTGCAGGCGGCGGACGAAATAGCGGCGGCGGCGGACACTCTGGTGAAGGCGGAGACAGCCCCCGGCAGGCTGTTTCGACTGGTTGGCGTGGGTGTATCGGGCTTCGATGACAGCGTCGAAGAGCGGCCCGCGCAGGCAAGGCTGCCCGGACTGTGAGGCGCGGCTACACCTCCAGCTCGTCGAAGATGGCGCGGTACGATGCCAGTCGAGGCGCCGAGACGTCGCCGCGCTCCACCGCCGCGCCCACGGCGCACCCCGGCTCCTGCACGTGGGAGCAGTTGCTGAAGCGGCAGTCGGCAGCCAGCTCGTCTATCTCCGGGAAGTACAGCGGCAGCTCGCCGAGCGTCAGCCCCGACAGCCCGAACTCCCGAATGCCGGGCGTGTCCGCCACGTACCCGCCGCCGTCGAGCCTGTACAGCGAAGACTGCGTGGTGGTGTGCCGCCCCTGGCGATGAGCTTCGCTGATCTCGCCCACCCGAATGTCCAAGCCGGGCTGCACGGCGGACATCAGGGAGCTTTTGCCAGTGCCGGACAGACCAACCAACACGGTCAGCCTGTCGGCGAGGGCGTCCCTCAGATCGGATACCCCCTGCCCCGTAATCGCCGAGGTCGGCAGCACCTTGTGGCCCATCTGCCGATATACTCGCGTGGCGGCTTCGTACCCTGCCGGATCGTCTATCAGGTCTGCCTTGTTGACGCATACGAGCGGCTCGATCTGCGACAGCTGGGCGGCGATCAGATAGCGGTCCACCAGCTCCAGCCAGAGGTCTGGACTGTGCCATGACGAGACGATCAGCAGCTGGTCCGCGTTGGCGGCGATGACCTGCTGGCGCGGCGCGAGGAATGGATCCGGTCTCGTCAGAACCGTGCGACGGGGCAGGATGCTCTCGATAGCCCACGCGCCGGCGCCGTCCTCGCTGACCACGGCCTGATCCCCGACAGCCACCGGGTTGATGTACCCGGCGTCGATCTCGGTCAGCAGCCCTCGGATGGTCGCCTGCCGCTCGACGCCGTCCTTCTCTATTCGGGCGGACATGCCGGCGACGGCAGTAACCAGCGCAGTCTCGCCCCCCACTGCGCTGGGCGCGGCATCGCCTGCCGGCGCGCTGTCCATCGCCTGCGGAGACGCGATGATCGCCTCCTCGATGCGCCGCCGCCTGTCGCGCTCGTCCCTGGGCATGATTCGCTCTAGCGATTCGTAGTCCAGATCGTCCCAGTCGGAGCCGACGGCGGTTGTCCAATCGTTCTGGCGGGCGCGGATGCGCTTGACGCTGCCGCTGCGTCGGAGGGTCTTCTTCGCTTTGCGAATCTGGCGCTTCTTCTGGAACTTGGGCATGGCTCTCTTTTGCTTCTGTCCTGCCTCGGCCTGTCTCCTCACTCCTCGAAAACTGTACCTTTGCGGCTTCCCATTCAGTCGTCCAAGAAGGCGCGAAGCTCGGCGACCAGAGCGTGAAGCCCCTCGCTGTCCCAGTTGTTTGGGACGCGATCGAGGTAGTAGGCGAGGTCGTCCAGGGCTTGGGCGCTGTGTCCAAGCCGGTAGTGAGCTATCCCGCGGTCACGCCTGTTATGAGCAGAATTTGGGTCGAGGGCGAGGGCGAAGTTGGCAATATCGAGCGCGCGGACGTAGTCCTCTCGGTCCATGTAGATGGCTTTCAGGTTGCGGATGATGCGCGCCAGCATCTCGCGGTTGCTGACCGGCTCGAGCAGAGTACGCTCCCACTGGAAAGCTCCCCCCGCGCGCTCGTCCAGAAGCTGCCTGCACTCGTCGCTCGACAGCAGGATGCCGCCGTGGAAGGGATCGACGTAGATGTCTTCCACGTCTCGATGGCGGACGAGGAAGTGGCCCGGCATTCCAATGCCCACCAGCGGAATCTTCAGCCGCCTGCCCACCTCCATATATACGAGGGCAAGTGTGATCGGAATTCCCATACGCCGCTCCAGCACATCGTTGAGGTAGCTGTTCTTGGGGTCGTAGTAGTTCTCGTGGTTGCCCTTGAATCCGAGTTCGTCGAAGAGATACTCGCTGAGGGTGTTCATGCAGTAGAGAGGGTCGTCATCCTCGATTAGCTTGCTGGATACCTCTCCTGCCAGACGCTGGAACGTGAAAATCTCATGCTCGACGTTCAGCCAGAGATACTCGGACTTGGCCACGTAGAGCGCGGCCCTAGCCACGTCGACGCGCTGGCCTGACACGTACACTAGGGACCTGAACCGTCTGAGCGGGATGATCCTGTCCACTCTGCGCTCTCCCAACCGAAGCAGCTCGCCCTCCCTGACGTTCACCGCAGGCGGGGCGTCACCGCGAAGATTCGACTATTTCTCGAAAAATGTACAAGACATTATACTTCACCAGACTTGCGAGCGGATACCACGTAGACCGGATCGGATCCATGCCCGGGGCTGATGTCGTCCGCGCGCAGATCTTCCCACCCTCCGCTTGCCGAGAAGTAAGATGCGATCAGCTGTCCACGTCGGCGGTCGTCCAGCGCTTGCCACACCGCCACCGCTTTCGTCGGAAACATCCGATTGGAGTATATGACGTGGAAGCGCGATCCCACTGCCAGAGTGCGGCGCACTTCGGAGAAAACCTCGACTGGGCTGGTCACGTACTGTACCGAGACGGTGACGATGGCAGCCTCGAAGGTCTCGTCTTGGATGGGAAGGCGCGGATCCGCGTTGAGGTCGTGGACTATGTGGCTGCCAAGCTGCGGGTTCTCGCGCATCTCGACCTCGTTGAGTCCGAGTCCGATCACGCGCTCTTTGGAGACCTCCGCCGGCAGGTGTGAGCGCCACGAGCTCATCAGATCCAAGATCGAGCCGCGCTCGGGGAGCGTCTCGGAGAGGTAGCGGCCAATGGCGGCTATGGCGCGGTCGTCTATGTGAGCCACCAGACGGGGCGCGGAGTAGAAGAGCCTGTCTTCGGTCTCGTCCACTCGCCGAAAGAAGTGGGGCGGATAGGCGGGGGCGGTGTTCATATGGCGCAGTGTACCGCAGCGGAGGGGCGCTGACATCGAGGGGTGGAAGTGGCAGGAGCGGCAGGATTCGAACCCGCGACCCTCGGTTTTGGAGACCGATGCTCTACCAGCCTGAGCTACGCTCCTGCGCGGATGCTGGCATCTATATTCTAGCTGTATCGGCGCGTTCTTATCAACCGCTGATTTTGGAACACCGAACCGCTGCCCGCAAGCGGCGGCGCGAGTCTTTCGGTGTCTCTTGGCGTGATGAATACCTGTATGTTATCCCCGTTGAGCGTGTGATTCTGGCGGAAAATCGAGTACAATATTCGCCAGCTTGGTCTTCGGCATACGCGGAGCAGCGAGGAGAAGAACATGACAGCGCAACCGGACCTGGCACTGATCGCCCACCTGATGCGTCGCGCGGGGTTTGGGGCGACTCGCGCCGAGCTAGAATCCCACGCCGCCAAGAGCTACGAGGACATCGTGGAAGACCTGCTTCACCCGGAGCGCTTCCCCGAAGTGGCGGACGACGTGGTAACTCGCTACTGGCTCGAACTCAACAACCCCGACTCGGTCGAGCCGTGGAACACCCGCTGGGTGTACCGCATGGTCAACACGCAGCGGCCACTGGAAGAGAAGATGGCGCTGTTCTGGCACCACGTGTTCGCCACCTCAGTGGGAAAGAGCGAGCATGGGCCATCCTCGAAGGCGCAGATAGACCTGTTTCGCAGAAACGCCATGGCGGACATGCGAACCGTCTTGGTCGACCTCGCCAAAGACCCAGCCATGATATTCTGGCTGGACAACTGCGAGAACTACGGCGACCGTCCCAACGAGAACTGGGGGCGTGAGCTGCTGGAGCTGTTCTCGATGGGGGTCGGCAACTACACCGAGCAGGACATCAAGATGGCATCGCGCGCGTTCACCGGCTGGACGTTCACTCAGCCGATTCCGCTCGACCCCTATGGCCGCTTCCCGTCCGAGTTCATATATAAGGAGGAAGACCACGATGACGGCGTGAAGACCTTCCTCGGCGAGACGGGGCGCTTCGGCGGCGAGGACATCATCGCCATAATCATCGAGCAGCCCGCCACCGCGAGGTTCGTCTCCCGCCACCTGTACAACTTCTTCGTGGCGGACGAGCCGCAGGTGCCATCATGGAACGACGTTCCTCCGAAGGACGCGCAGGCGATAGACGTCCTCACAGACGCCTACTTCGACTCGGGCGCAGATATCCGCTCGATGCTCAGAGTCCTGTTCAACTCTGATTTCTTCAAGCGCGCGCGCTTCGAGAAGGTGAAGAGCCCCGCCGAGCTTGTCGCGGGAACGATCAAGCTGGCAGGCAGCCACACCTTCCCGCAGCCCTCGCTGCACGGCGCGCCCGCCGCCGCCAGCCTGATGGGGCAGCATCTGATGACGCCGCCCACGGTCGAGGGCTGGCACACGGGCCGCGAGTGGATAGACTGCGGCACACTCGCCGAGCGCGTCAACTTCGCGGTCGACCAGCTGTCCAGCCAGTCCCTGCCCGGCATTCGAGACATCGTAGACAGGCTGGCTTCGGAGAAGTCCCCCATCTCGCCGAGCGAGTTCGTGGATCGGACGCTCGACCTCGTCGGGCCTATGAGCGTGGATGACCACACCCGCGAGGCGCTGGTGGACTACGCCGCGGCCGGCGGAGACCTGCGCTTCGAGACGGACGCCCAGACAGAGGACAGCGCGGCGCGCATCGCGCGCATGGTGCAGTTCATAGCGGCGTCAGTCGAGTATCAGTTAGCCTAGCGCCAATCGTAGGAGGCTCGCAATGGAGGCAATGGACAAGCCCACCGTCTTTGTGGTCGTCCAGCTCAGCGGCGGAAACGACTTTATGAACACCATCGTTCCGTATCAGAACGACATCTACTACGACTCGCGGCCCGTCATAGCGATCCCGCAGCAGCAGATCCTGCCCATAGACGACCGTATCGGCTTCAACCCGAGCTTCGCCCCAGTCAAAGAGCTTTACGACGAGGGCATGGTCGCAATAGTGCAGGGAGTGGGCTATCCCAACTCCAGCAGGTCGCACTTCCGAGGAACCGACATCTGGCACACCGCCGAGCCAGACAGGATCGGCACCGAAGGCTGGCTCGGTCAGGCGGTCGCTCGGATGGACCCTGCGAGGGAGAACCCGCTGACGTGCGTGAACATAGGGCGCGGACTGCCGCGCGCCATGGCCAAGCCCGGAGTGCCGATAACCTCAGTGGGCGACCTGGACAACTACGGCGTGATGAGCGGCATCGCCGACGAAGCCGAGCGCAGGCAGGCGCTGGACGTGTTCGAGAAGATGTACGGGCAGGCAGTCGGAACCGGACTCGTCAAGGAGTACGTGGCGCAGACGGGCATGGACGTTCTGCGGGGCGCGGACGTTCTCAGAAAGGCGCCCGAGTCGTACTCTTCCAGCGTGGAGTACGCCAGCAACCCCATAGCCAGAAGCCTCAGAGACGCCGCCCGCGTACACCTTGCCGATCTGGGAACGAGGATCATCTACACCCAGCACGGCGGCTACGACACCCACGCCAACGAAGTCCCCAACCATCCACGCCTGCTTACAGAGCTGTCCGGCGCGATCATGGACTTCTTCCAAGACCTCAGAGACCACGAGGCAGCGGATAACGTAGTCATGCTCGTGTTCACCGAGTTCGGCAGGCGCGTCAAGGACAACGGCAGCGGATGCGATCATGGCGCTGGCGGCGGCTCGTTCGTGATCGGCGAGAGGGTGAACGGCGGGCTGTACGCCGAATATCCGTCTCTCGACATCGACAAGCAAACGGACGGAGACATGGCGCACACCTACGACTTCCGCGGCCTGTACACCACGCTGCTGGAGCGCTGGATGGGCGTGGAGGCGGCGCCGATAGTCGGCGGCCGCTTCGAGGAGATCCCGATAATCAGCGGATAGCGCCCACCGGCAGGAGAACGAGGTGAAGAGATGAGCAGACCCTACGCGCTTCTGAGAGTCGGGTTCACATACGATCGCACTCTCGGAATGAGGCGGCTTACCAACACGCCCGTCGATCTGGCAGTTGGGAAGACAGGCGATCTCAACATACTGTGTCGCGGCGGCATATCGTTCATCAGGCGGCTGTCGCAGGACGACGAGGACCTCGGCGCGATAAACCTCGCCGCCGGCGGCGCAGCGCAGATAGGCGGCTCCCACTCGGTGGACAGCGAGTTCGTCTGGCCCATATCCATGGTCATGGACCGCGACGAAAACCTTTGGATATCAGACGAAGGATCCAATCGGATAACGGTCATAGACCAGCGCGGCGAGATTCAGGCGCAGTGGGGAGAGCATGGGGCTGGCGAGGGACAGTTCGACAGGCAGAGCGGCATAGCGCTCGACCCGGATGAGAACGTGTACGTCTCCGACACGCAGAACCACAGGATTCAGAAGTTCACGCGGGACGGCGAGTTCCTCATGCAGTTCGGATGCTTCGGCAGCGAAGACGGGCAGCTGAACATGCCATGGGGCATCCACGTGGACGAGCTTGGCGACGTGTACGTGGCGGACTGGCGCAACGACCGCATACAGAAGTTCACGGCGGACGGCGAGTTCCTCTTTAGGATCGGCAGATCCGGAGACGGCGAGGGAGAGTTCAACAGACCGTCAGGCGTCGCGGTCGATGAGCATGGCGACATATACGTGGCGGATTGGGCGAACAGCCGCGTGCAGCTGTTCAGGCCTGACGGCGTCTTCGTAGAGCTGTTCAGAGGAGACGCCACGCTGTCGAAGCAGGCGCACCACTATATGAAGTCGAACGTCAAGGCGCTCCGCCTGCGCGAGATGGCTTCGCTGGAGCCGCAGAAGCGCGTTCGCTGGCCCGTGTCGGTGCGAGTGGACGGGCAGACCATGTACATAGCAGACTACGGCTCAGACCGCGTGCAGGTGTACCAGAAGGAAGCCTACCCGCTCGAACCGCACGAGATCTCCGAAGTCCAGAGATCACCCACGCTGTACACTCAGTTCTGATCTCGCTCAGAGACCTATCCTCGAGTGGAATTCGGGAAGACCCCTCACGCCGGGGCGCAGCCTGAACAGCGCGCCCGCGCCCGGCCCCTCCTCTGCCCTGTTGTCGCCGCCGATGGTCGTCACGAACATCTCGTCCAGCCTTGCCCCGCCAAACGCAACGCTGGAGACCTTCTTCGCCGGCAGCGGCGCTGCCAGCTCCTGCGCTCCTTCGGGCGTGTACCTGTACAGCGCCGATCCGCCCACGCGCGCCGACCAGACATGGCCTTCCGCGTCGACTGTCATTCCGTCCGGGATTCCTTCGCCCTCGGGCGTCTCCACGAACACGCGCCGGTTGGCTATCTCGCCCGTGTCCGAATCGTAGTCGAACACATATATCTTCCGCGCGAAAGAGTCCGTGTAGTACATACGTGAGCGGTCGGGCGTGAACCCCAGCCCGTTCGAGAGTCCAACGCCGTCCAGCGCCACGCTCAGGCTGCCGTCCCTATCGAGCCTGTACAGCTTGGCGCGGCGCGTCTCTGTGGGCATCGTGCCGCAGAAGACGTTTCCGGCGGGGTCGGCTATGACATCGTTGAAGCGAGTGTCGCGCTCCTCGCCTATCTCGTCGACCACGTAAGTGACCTCGCCATCCTTCAGGACGCCGATGGATCCGCGGTCCATGAACAGCAGCAGCGAGCCATCCGCCTGAATGGTGAACCCGCCGATGGGTCTCCCCTCGAAAAATCGCTCGCTCCGACCCGATTCAGGATCGAATCGGTAGATGCGCCCCCTGGGAATATCCACCCAGTAGAGACGGCTGTCGAAAGTGTTCCAGAGCGGGCCTTCGCCCACGTGATCGCCGTAGTCCGCTGCAATCTCGGCTTCCATCGCGCTCCTCCAAGCATACCTTCTTTACTCCGCGAGCAGAAACTGGCTCGCCGGCCTTCCGCCCGTCGGCAGCCCCATCGGCAGATGCGCGTTGATCAGGAATGGCCGCCCCTCCTCCTCCACGATTCGCAGCCCGTTGGCAATCGTCTCGCCGATCTTCGATTCGTCTTCGAGATCGGTCGCCTCCATGCCGAAGCCCTCTGCGATCTTGGTCGGGTCCATTCCCGTCAGCGCCACTCCGCCGTAGTCGCCCGACTCCTTCATGTGGCCCTCCGCGCCCCCGAACGCGCCCGCCACTATCCCATACGCCTGATTGTTCGTGATGACGTACAGCACCGGGATTCTGTGATGAACCGCCGTCCACAGCCCGCTGTCCGCGTAGTAGAGCGAGCCATCCCCCACCAGACCGACTACGGGCGTGTCCGGAGCGGCCAGCTTCGCCCCGATTGGCGCGCCCACGCCGTACCCCTCCGAACCTCCGGCGGGACGGATGTACATGTTGTTCCCCGCCCCATCCTCGCCGCCGACCACGTCCTGCGGAACCGCGAACTGCTCGGTGGTGACGATTCCGCCGCCGATGCGCTCCAGCTCGGCGTCCAGCGATTCGATTAGCGCAAGCGGGCGCACTCTGCCCCCCTGCGCCGCCGTCCCGAGCGCCGCTCGCCGCTCGTCTCGCAGACTCTTCGCCCCTTCGCGCGCCCACTGTCGGCGAGAGTCGTATCGCCCCGGAGTGGTCTCGCTGCGCACCAGCGCGGACAGCCGCTCCATCGCGCGCCGCTCGTCCGCCAGAATCGCAAGATCGAGGCCGGGCATGTTCTTCAGGTTTTCGACGTCCGCCCCAATCGCCATCAGAGTCGCGCCGCCGCCGAACCCCGCGTAGTCGGACGCGCTCCCCGCTCCGCCGTGCCGTGAGCCTATCGCCAGTATCAGGTCTGGCTCCAGCGCCTCCACGGCGCGCTCGAAGTAGCCGGCGTGCTGCGGATGCTTGATCGGCACGCCGCGCAGGTCATTGCGTCCGGTGGACACCGCCGCGCCGAAGCGCTCTGCGATCTCGGTGACGGCGGCTTCCGCGCCGCCCTTCCAGATGCCGTCGCCGGCGTAGATCAGCGGACGCTCCGCCTCGTGCAGCGCGAGCGCGACCCGCTCGATATCATCGTCGGACGGATAGCCCGCGCGCACCGCCGCGCCGCCGCCCTCTATGATCTCGGTCGTGATCGCCTCGGCTCCCAGCATACTGTCGTACACCGCCAGATGGACGGGACCCACGGGCGGCGTGGTCGCCACGCGCACAGCGCGCTCGATGGCGGCGGGCAGTCCCTCCGGCTCGACCACCGTCCAGTTCTCCTTCGTCACGGGCGCGGCGATGGACGTCGGGCCGAAGCTGTGGCTCAGGTCGAGGCTGATCCTGTCCGCGAAGCTGCCTGTGTCGCCTGCGAACGTGATCACCACCACCGGCAGGCTGCCCCACCACACGTTGATCAGCTGCCCCATGCTCTGCGCCAGCCCCGCGCCCAGGTGGACGACCATGACGCCCGGATCGGCGCGCACCTGCGAATATCCGCCAGCCATCGCAGTAACGCTGCCCTCGTGCAGCCCCAGTATTCCGTGGATATTCGGGTGCGCGTGCAGCGTGTCGAAGAACAGCGCCTCCCTCGACCCCGAATTGTTGAACACGTACTTCACGCCCGAAGCCGCCAGCTGCTCGACCATGACCCGCGAGGGATGCCCCGTAATCGTCCGTTTCCGCATAGAATCACCAAGCCTTTCGGAGTATCGCGAACGACCGCGCGCCAATCGTCCGTTTCCGCATAGAATCGCCAAGCCTTTCGGAGTATCATCGCCTGACAGTTGGATTCTACCATGTTACGCCCTTCCAAACCCAAGCAGGAGCGCCATAGATAGCGCCGCTGAGCCGCTATCGAACATGCTGATCATTGCGCCCTTGACGTTGAATTCCAGCGCGTCACTGACGATTGACAGCCCCACTGCGCGCGAATACACTTCGGCATGTTGAAGCCCATACCCACAGCCAACAACTCCCCTCTCACTAGCAGGAAGATCACAGCCAACAGATCCCCTCTCCCTCGCAGGGAGATGGTTAGGGTGAATACCCCCATATCAGCCACCTTGCGGAGGCGTCATCAGGAGATCGCAGCCAAGATGCTCTCTCGAACCCATCTGAAAACCATCACATGCGCTGTTGCGCTGGCGTTGGCGAGCCTCGCACTGACCGCGTGCATCCAGCAGGAGGAAGAAGTGAACGTCGGATTCTACGCATACTTCGCACCCGTCAGCCACAGCGCGGACGAAGACCCGAACTCGGACGGATTCGACACCCATCTAGGCTACGAATCCGACCTGCTCAGCGCCATCGAGGCGATGGACGGCGCCGGGCTGTCCTTCAGCAGAAAGCCCATCGCGCTGTGGGACGACATCTGGCTCAGCCCCGTCAAACCGGAGTTCGACATGGTGGGCGGCGGAATCACCATCTTGGAATCGCGCACCAAGAACGACGACGGCGAAACCGTAGTCGACTTCACGTCCGGCCACATAGCCTTTCGCCAGTCGCTTTTGGCTCGCGCCGAAGACGCAGATCGCCTCTCCTCGTACGATGCGTTGACGAGCGAAGACCGCGTGGGCGCGCTCGCCGGCACCACCGGAGAGCATCGCCTGCTCGAAATAGTCGGCTACGTGGACGGCGACGGCGTCTTGGCTTCGGGAGTCCAGATAGAGACGCCCGGCGGCGCGCTGACGGCGGACGGCAGCGACGCCTACGTAATCACGTCCTCGTTTCAGACGGACAACATGGAGGGCAGGCGCAGCCTGACCCCGCCGCGCGACGACATGCCCCGCGTGATCTACTTGGGCGACGTCGAGGGCGAAAACGAGCTCTTGGACGCGCTTCGAGCTGGCGACATAGACGCGGTGGCGCGCGGAGAGATAGGCAACCGAGACGCCGTCGCCGAATCGTCCGACGCGCTCGCAGTCGCCGCCTTGGACGACAAGGTCGAGCTTGGCGGATTCGCCATAGCCGTCGAAGACACAGACCTGCTCGCCAGCATAGACTCCAAAATCAACTACCTGACAGACAACCGCAGCATAGGCTACGCCGAATGGCTCGCCGACCCTGACGTGTTCATGAAGCGCGCGAAGGAGTGGGAAAGGTAGGCGGCGCTTACTCATGTGCGCGCCGGCGTGAGAGCCATATAGCGGCGCATTTCCACATCCTGACGTGGAAAGTATGTTGTAGAGATGAGCGACCCAGGTGCGGATATGCTCGAAGACGGTTGGATTGCCAGCGACTTCATCGACCCCACTCGCGCGGATGAGAGCGAGGATGATCCATGGTCCGTCGAACCGAGCGGCGATGATGATGCTGTCGTCCATAGCGCGCCAGTACAGGCGCGGTCATCCCTAACGAACACTGATGCCGCCGTCGCAGATGCCGACGCCGATGAGAATAGCAATCAGGCAGCTTGCACACCGCTAACTGTTCCGTCCAACGGCGCTCAGACGGGCGATACGCTGGTTGACGGGGATGCGGAGGACGAGCCGGCTGCGTCCGATATGTTCGACGATGAGGACGAGGGTTCTGAGACTGGTCTGGAGTCATACGGCGACTATTGGGACGAGCCCGAGCCGCTGGCAGAGTACGACAGCGAGCTTGCGGATGCGCTGTATGCTTCCGATGGCGAAGTCGCCAACCCCTCCCAGACTCTCAGACTGGACGCACTGATCGCAGGTATAGAGTCCGTAACATGCGACCAGCGCAATAAGATATTCGAGATTCTGTCAGAATTCAGCGCCAAGCGGCTGGGAAACTGGCTGCTGTGGCTGAAAGACAAGGAGTGGACTGGCGACAGTCTCCTCCTATTCTTGCAATTCTATGATCTGTGGAGTGAGACTCCACAGTGGTGGGAGTACTCTGTCTGGTCTCGCTGGCTCGATCAGTGGTGGACATATTCTAGCCGTGGAGTCCTGAGCCGAGACGAATGCTATGAGCTGATACAGCGCCGACTGGATTGTCAGCCAGATGAAGTCATAGACGAGACTTGGTTCCACGAGTGGGATAGCCTCGCCTTGTGGAAACACGGATTTTACTCGTTTGCGTCCTTCGCGCTGTTTCGCGCCGGATTGAATCCCGGTGAAGACTGGATGAGCCGCGTCAGCGCCCAATCCGATGCAGTCGATAGGCCCATGACGCTTTGGAGAAACCCCGGAAGTGATGAATTCCAATCCATCACCAGCGCGTGGAGCGGAAGAATCGCAGTATGGGAAGATGGCAGCCTCTATAGGACTCATTCCGCTGGCCCTCCCCTATGGTTCTCTGTGCAAGACTGGTACGACTTCGCAGAGTGGCATGACAACTTAGGCTGGTCATCATACGCATCGCTCGATGTGGGGCATCCATACTTATCCGATGAGCGTTTGGACAATTTCAGATGGTAGCGGCGAGCGCTGACATGTCGAACAGTCCCTCTCGATCCTCTCTCGTACCGGGGAAAGACTGCTGGGTGTCGCATCCTGATCGCAAAGGCGCTTTGGGACGGGTGGCAAGCAGCCGAAGAGAGGGGAATCGGACTGAAATAGAGGTGCAGTGGGGAAGTGCCAGAACAACCGAGTGGCACACGGTGGAAGAGCTGCGCAGCGGATTCAGACCGGGCCACGTCGTGTATGACAGGCCAAAGTCCAACACCCGAAAGACGCTCGGAATCGCAACCGTGCTCACCAATCGCAGAATCGCCGGACGTGACATGGTGCAGGTCCAGCTGCACAGCACGGGCGAAAGCCGTTGGCTTCCCTATGAAAAGCTCATACGCATCAGGGACGCTTCCATGAAGTACGCCAGAATGGAAGCCCCTGAGCCAGACAGCCCGGAGAGATTCCGGCTAAAGGCGCTGGCATACGCGCTGGACTCGTGGAATCAGGTCACGGGGGCGCTCGATCGCCTGGACGTCGACCCTCTGCCGCACCAGATCGACCTCGTTCACCGCATAATGACATCCGACCAGTCGAACTGGCTCATAGCAGACGACGTTGGGCTTGGCAAGACCATAGAAGTCGGTCTGCTGCTCGCCGCAATGAAGCGCAGACGTCAGGCGCGGCGGGTTCTGGTCGTTTGCCCGGCTGGAGTGGTGCGCCAGTGGCAGGACGAGATGCGCTACAAGTTCAACGAGGATTTCCGAATCTATGGACTTGACTTTCAGATCAGCCAGCCCTCGCACTGGGCGACGTTCGACAAGGTCATCGTGTCAATCGACCGAGCCAAGTCGGACAGCCACAGCCCCATATTCGGAGACTCGGGCGTCTGGGACGTCATCGTGTTCGACGAGGCGCACCATCTGAGCAAGATCGAAGGCCATGCCGTGACACAACGCTACCAGCTGGCTGAGAAGCTCAAAGGCATGACGGATTCCCTCATCTTCCTAACTGGAACGCCTCACCAAGGCAGGACACCCCAGTTCGTCAATCTCCTTATGCTGCTGCGCCCAGACTTGAATAGAAGGCTCTACCGCATCTTCAGCGACCCCTCCGTTGTCTCGGAAGTGGTTCTGCGCAACCGCAAGAGCCTCGTCACCGACGCCAACGGAAGATTCATATTCAGGGGACAGACCACGAACAAGGTGCAAGTTCCGCTTTCGGAGATGGCCAGGTCGTTCGACCTTCAGCTTCAGTCATACCTGCGACAAGGCTACGCGGCGTCCGAGGCTGGCGGCGTGACAGGCAGGGCGATCGGTTTCGTCATGACCACCTACCGAAAGCTGGCGTCGTCGAGCATCGCCGCAATAGAGCTGGCGTTAGAGCGGCGGCTGGCGCGTCTGAAGGGCGAATACCAGAATCTTGTCCCCTATGCGAACGCTCCAACGCTCGAAGAGATGCAAGACGCTTTCGATGAGGGGATGGACGGCATGGACGACTTGGAGGACATATCGGACAACATCGCCGCCTCCGACGTCGGCGCCAATCCATTCTTCGAAGAAGAGCAGAGCCAGATCGTCGAGCTGCTGTCTGCGGCGAAGCGGGTGAAGCGAGACGACGCCAAGCTAAACCACTTCCTTTCCGAAATCGTCGATCCGCTGCGCGAACAGAACCAGCGCCTGCTTGTCTTCACGGAATATCGAGGAACCCAAGATTACCTTGCGCGCGCGCTGAAGAAGAGATACCCCCGCAGCCAGGCAGTTCAGATAAACGGCTCCATGTCGCTGGCGGAAAAACGAGCCAGCATAGACGCTTTCAACGAAACCGCGCATTTCATGGTGTCGACCGAAGCGGGCGGCGAGGGTCTCAACCTGCACGAACGATGTCATATCTTGGTCAACTACGATCTGCCGTGGAATCCCAGCCGTCTGGTACAGCGCGCTGGACGACTGTACAGATACGGCCAGCGGGAAAGGGTCATCGTATTCAACCTAATGTCACAAGACGGCTTTGACAACGAGACGCTTGGAATGATGCTGGATCGGGTGGAAAACATCGCCCAGGACATGGCAGAAGTCAGCGACGAATTTAGAGACGGACTCGAGACGGAGATCATCGGCGACCTTCTGGAGCGCATCGACATAGCGACGATCCTCGCCAGCAGCAGGGCGATGAACATGGAGCGCACCGAAGATCAGATAGACAGCGCAATCGAGCGAGCGGAGGAAGCAAAGCGCCAGCAAGAGACTCTGTTCGCCCATGTCGAAGGCTACGACCCACAAGCCGCGACCGCCCTGTACACGTTTGGCCCAGAGGACGTCCTGGCGTTCTTGGAGGGGATTCTCCCATTCAAGGGCGTGAGGGTCAGAAGCCGTTTGCACAACGGGCGCACGTTGGAGATTCAGCTGCCGAACGAGATGCGCGGCAGATACTCTGAGTTTCCGCCTCGCGCAACCGTAGCGCGCGTCACCGTGGACAGACAGATAGCAGTCCGACGCCAGAACGTCGTCCCTATGGACTTCGCAAGCCCGTTCTTCCGCGATCTGATAGAGTTCGCAAAATCCCCCGAATTCGAGGGAGAGTACGCCAGCGTGAGCGGACCCGTGTCCGGCGCCCTCGCGCTGTACAAGATACGCTGGCAGAACGATCAGGGAGTCCCCAGATGGGACGCGCTCATCCCCATCTTCACCGAACGGGGCAGCGCGCGAGCGGGCGCCAACCCCGATTTCTTTGGGAGTCTGCTCCGATCCGAAGCTGTGAGCGCTGGCCACGTAGACCAGACCCCGCCAAATGTACGACGCGATACCCTGAAGCGCATGAAGACCCGGGCGGAGGCCGAACTGGCGCGGCGCTGCTCCGAGTTTCGCCACCCGAACGACCTCGTACTTCTCGCAGCGGCGGATATCTGCGATGCAGAGTCTCCCTGAATCCCCCGTGTGCGCAGCCCTTCACAAAATTGACACCCTGCACGGTGGAGCGGCGGGTTGGCGACACGAGCGGACTGCTCGAAGGGATGGTCGAGTATGACAATTAGCAAGCGAGGCAGGCACGAAGCGCGCGCCAATTCCCTCCAGATCGCGGCGGTGGTGGCTACTCGCAACCGGCCAGGTTATCTCGCCAATAGGTCGCTGGCGTCCGTCGCGGCGCAGACTCGGACGCCGGATCTGCTCGTCGTAGTCGATGACTCCGACGCCGGAGTTCGTCGCGTCAACGCGGAGGTTGTCGCCGACTTCTCCGCGCAGCGCGCGCGGGTCGTCTATCTGGAGAATTACAGGACTCCGGGCGCGTCCGGCGCGTGGAACACCGCGCTTGCCTACCTCCAGCGCGCCAATCCGGGCTGCTTCGCCGCCGTTCTCGATGATGACGACGCCTGGAGACCGACGTATCTTCGACGATGTGAAGAGACCGCGCTGGCGGCGGATGCGGATATGGTCGCGGCGGGGCTCGTTCGGTACGAGTACAGCGGCGATCCCGGCAGGCTCCAGCCCGCGCCTGACCGTCTCGACGCGGACGATTTCTTGGTCGGCAATCCGAACATACAGGGATCGAATCTGTTCGTCAGACTGCGGACGCTTCTGGAAGCGGGCGGCTTCGATGAAGCGATGCCAAGCACGACGGACCGTGACCTTTGCATCCGAATCGCAGACCTCGCGCAGACACGCTACACGCCGATCCCGGAGTGCCTCGTCGAGCATTACGCAGACCCGGACCGCGAGCGGCTGTCGTCGCGCGGTTCGGCAGTCAAGCGCGAGGGCTTGCGTCGCTTCTATCGGAAGCATCGCTCTCGGATGTCCGAAAAACAGCGCCAAAGGTTCATGGACAGGGCGAGTAGGCTGTTCGGATATGACCCCGCGCAGGAAGAGCGGACGGGTTCGACTCTGACGCAGCCCGTGAACGTCGCAAACGCGCCCGCCAATGCGGAAACGCCCGACTCGGAGCCGCTGGATCTGATAGTCGGCGTCATAACATCGCCTGATGTCGAGATCGTCGCGGGTCTGTTGAGCGACCTTGCGGACGCTTACGTCCATCGCGACGACGTAACCCTGAGCGTGCTGCTGCTCGAAAACGGCGGCGCGGATGACGCCGCCGGAAATCGGCTCGCGAATGTCGAAGACCGGGCTGGGGATCGGGGGCTGATCGTGTCGCGCATCAGCCGCGAGAAGCAGGCGGAAGACCTCGCAGCCGGCAAATTCGGCTCCCGATACCGCAAACTGCCCGACAGAGCATCCATAGCAATGGCGCGAACGATGCTCCAACATTATCTTTACCAGATCGCCAGTGAACCGGTTCGCCACAGGCGAATTGTCTGGATACTGGACGACGACAGCCGACTTGACAGTCTGGTACTCCGTGAAGATGGCGCGGTCGTTCGTGAACAGCCCGACGTAGTTGGGCTGCTGCGGTCCATCTCTGCGGACGGAGCTTCCCCCGATGTTGTCATTGGCGAAGTGACCGGCGACCCTCCGCTTCCGTTCAGCAGCTCGATCAGGGTGCAGCTTGTCGATCTCTGCCACAACCTCGAAGCGCTCGCTCGCATGAAACCCGAAGACATCTTCCCGGACAGGAAGCGTGAGAACGCTCTCTCTCGCGCGACGCGCCCGGATTTCTACTACGACCTCTCCATACAGGGCGCATCTCACCTGGAGACGCCGTTCTGGTACCAGCCCTCCGCTGACGGCATGACTGCGGCGCAGGTGTTCGCGGAGATGGTCGAACGCGCCCCTGACATGCTGCGGGGAATTCAGGTGTTTCGACCGCTCGCCCACGCTTCCGCGCAGAACCCGTCTCTCGCCCAGCTCCCATCAGCCAACCGCGGCCCGAACACTTTCATATTCGACGCCGAGGCGCTCCGTGAGTTCCCGAACGCCGCGCCCGCCATCGGCGGCTTGGATACTCGACGCAGCGATATGGTATGGAGTCTGCTCAACCGGTTCGTCGGAGGGCGGAAGGTCGTATTCGCGCCGATTCCGATACGGCAGGACCGCAGCCTAGTCAAGAACGCGGCTCTCGACCTCCGGAAACTGGCGCAGGATGTACACGGATACGCGATCTATTCCGCGCTGCGCGACATCCTGCTGTACAAGGCTCAGCGAAGACAGAGACAGCGGGGCGGATCGGGCTACGGCACGGAGCTGATGGAGTTCGAATCGAGCGACTTGGATCGCGTACAAGAGCTGTTCCGGAAGTACGTGACCGAGCGCGTGAACGCCTTCGATCTCAGCTGCTTGAGAATAATCGGGCTGCTCGGCGCTATGAGTAAATTCACACAGCCCGGCGAGGGCGGCGCATGGTGGCTGTCGAGCGAGAACGGCGCGGACGCGGTTCAGACGCTTCGCGCTCTGGCGGATACGATGCGACGCAGCTATACGGACGAGGCGCTCGATGAGTTTCGCCGCATGGCTCAAGACTACAATATGAAAGACGTGAGAGCGTTCTACGCCGGGCTCGGCGAATCGGTCGAGGAGTACCGAGATTCGTCCGACGAGCGCCGGATCGGGATGATTGCGCGGGCAAATGCGGTGGTCGAGAGCGAGTTCGGAGCCGAGCGTCTCAGGACGCTCGGACACGGCGCGGAAGGCGTCGTGTTCACGGACGGCGAATCGGTCTACAAGTGCATCTTGGACTTCGACTTCGATGGCAGCGACACTCAAAGACGTTTGATCGAATCGCTCGTCGGGCGTCTGGATGGGTATAATGCTCTCTGCGCCATCAGTGACGTAAGACGATGTGGAAACGATCTCGTCATCTCGTACCCGTTCGAGGAGGGGAAGCCCTATCGAGGCGGACGCCTCGACGACATGCTGGCCTTCTTGCGGGAGTGTCGAGCGGCGGGGATCGTCTCTCGGAACGTTCACCCGGACAACTTCATCGTCATTCAGGGCGGGCTGAAGTTCATAGACTACGGCAGGGACATCATGCCGTACAGCGACAATGAGTTTCTGCACATGTGCCGCCGCGCGTTCCTCGCATGGAGATTCCACTTCCGAAGCGATCTGAAAGAGCTGATGAGGAGCGCGCTGACCAACCATAATAATCTGCCCGAGCTCAGCGGCTTCGATCATTTCCTCGCCGCGCTCGACCCGCGCAATGCGTCCGAGGCGCTCGACGGCGTGTTGACGGATATGGCGAAAGAGACGGGCGCTGAATCCGTGCTGGATTACGGTTGCGGCCGAGGCCGACTCGCGCGCCGACTCGCGTCGGAGGGTTTCCGGGTTACGGGTTTCGACCCGGATCCCGCCGCCGCCGCCGCATGGGACTCGCAACGAACCGAGGTGGATTTCCTAGACGCGGACGGCATACACGGTCTCCTGAAAAGAGAACGCCCCTTCGATTTGGTTGTGTGCAGCCGCGTTCTCTGCGCGATCCACCACCGACAGGAGCTGGACGAAGCATTGCGGAACATCAGGCGGCTGGTGGCGGAGACTGGAATCGCGCTCGTCGCAGTGTGCAACCCGTTCAGCTACCGTATCGAGCGGACGGAAGGCCACGAGCGCATCCCGAACGGGGACGCGCGTTACGACTCTACGTTCAGTTGCGCCGAACGAGATCCCACGTCGGAAGAGTGGCTGTCGGAGATGCACAGGCCGCTGGAAGCGTATCGCCGCGCCCTGCTCGGCGCGGGGCTGAGCATAGAGAGCGTAGACGAGATTCCAGGCTCCGACACGCTGAACATGAGGCCGGGCTCGGACTACATGATTCTCCGTCTGCGGCCCGTGTCCGAAGCTCCCGGCGTCTCGCTGCTCATAAAGACCTGCTTCATGGAGTGGCGAACCATCGAGCGGCAGGTTAGACATCAGGTTAGCCAACTGGAAGGGCCGCGCGGCTTTGCCGAGAAAGTGGTGGTCGTGGATCAGCGCGTCGGCGACTTCACAGGCCAGTACGAGGACGCGGATCCGGTCGCGCACCGCCACGCCATGAAGCGGCTGCTCGAAGACGGCGTCGTTGACAGGGTGATATACGCCCCGCAGGATACCAAGACGATACGGGCTGCGCTGAAGCGATGGTTTGGCGTCGACGCGACCGCTTCGCACACCGCGAGCGGGCAGCCCGTCTTCGCTGCGCTCTGGGGATTCGAGCAGTGCGAATCGGAATACGTGCTTCAGATGGACAGTGACCTGCTGATAGGTCGCGCAGATAGTGAACATGACTACGTTCACGACATCCAGAACCTGTTCGAAGCCGACCCAAAAGCGTTGTTCGTCCCGCTATCCATCGCCGGGTCATCGGGCGGCGCGTACACCTTCGAGGGATCCGGAGGCGACTGGAGGGTCGAAGTCCGCGGCTGCATGTTGAGAAAAGACCGTGTGGAGAGCGTTCTGCCAATCCGGAATCAGGTCATAGACGGGGCGTTGCAGACGACCTGGCACCGCGCGTTCGACACGTTCATCGCCGGCAGCGACTGCCACTCCTATCGAGGCGGAGACCCGCGCACGTTCTTCATTCACGTTCCCAACGACTGGAAAAAGGACACCGACGAGCTGTTCGGCGTGATCGACCGCGTCGAAGCGGGTTTCGCGCCAGCGATCCAGAACGACTCGGCGGAGCTCGCAGGGACATGGAGCGATTGGTCAGGGCCGAAGCGCTCCGAGCCGTACCTGTTCCTGATATGCGCGCGCAACCTCGACCCGGGGCAGTTGAAGCGCTGCGTGGATTCGGTCTTGTCCCAAACCGTGTCGGACTGGGGAGCGATCGTCATAGACGACGCATCCACGAACGGCTGCGGCGACTATGCGCGGATGCTGCTCGTTCCCCACTCCGACAGGATCACGCTGGTACGCAACACCGAGCGCAAAGGGCTAATGCGGAACATGCGGGAAGCCATATTCCATTTCTGCGACAACCCGCAGAGCGTCATAATCACCCTAGACGGCGATGACCTGCTGGCGGGGCCGCGCGTGCTGGAGCGAGTCGAACGCGAGTACGACGCGGGCGCCGATGTGACAGTGGGTTCTATGACACGGCTGGACAAGGAGGGTCGATACCCGCCAGACCTGTTCGACCCCAGGGGCAGTCGGGGCGGCAGCGTGTGGCAGCATCTGCGCACCTTCAGAAAGTATCTGTTCGACGCGATACGCGCCGATGACCTGAAGCTGGATGGCGAGTGGATCGAGTACGCGAACGACTGGGCATACATGCTGCCCATCGTCGAGATGGCAGCGAATCCCGTCCATATCGCCGAGTCTCTCTACGTCTACGATCCCGCGACTAGGGCAGAGGACTACGAGCGAGCGCGAGACGCCAACATCTCCCGCATCGTCGCCCGACCTCGATACGCCCGTCTGTGCAGCCCTTCACAAAATTGACACCCCAAAATAGCCCCTGCTATATTTTGTGTTGCGCTAAGAACGCTCAGCGCTGCATGACCTCCAAGGGCGCGACTACCCGAAAAGCCTGCAACCAGCAATTGCCCAGCGATCATCAAGATCATCCCAACGGCCTAGCCAGAGAGTTCTCAGGTAGGCCGAGCTGTTTGCGAGACTCCACGCCCCCCAACGGCGGCACGAACGATCTCGTTCCCCCGATTTTCCAGCAGCAGCCTGACTGCGTCGCCTCGCAGCCAATCGCCCACATCGCAAGGGAGTAGTGAATTGAAGAAGACCGATTTCGTAGTCCGCTTCGCAGGAGAGGGCGGGCAGGGCGTCGTCACCTCGGCCGAGGGTTTCGCCCAAGCCAACGCGCAGGTTGGATACCACGTCCAGACGTTCTCCACCTTCCCGTCGCAGATCAGAGGCGGGCCGACGTGGACTCAGACGCGCATATCCAACCAGCCGGTGCTGAGCTCGGGCGACGAGCTGGACGTGCTGGTAGCCTTCAACGAGTACGCATATCAGGCGCACAGAGACGAAGTCTCGGACACCGGCGTCATCGTCTACAACTCCGAGGCGTTCGATCTGGACCCGGACGGCAAGAGCTTCGGAATGCGCTTCGACGAGCTTGCGCGCTCCACAGGCAACGCCCGCGCCGCCAACATGATCGTCATGGGCGCGCTCGCCTACCTCGTCAACATAGACCAGAAGATACTCGAAGACTTCGTCACCAAGCGCTTCACGCGCGGACGTCCCAACGACCAGCAGATCATCGAGTCAAACCACGTCGCGCTCGGACTTGGGCGCGCCGAAGCCGAGAAGAGCGGCTTCAGCCTCGGTGAGCTGGCAGATCCGATTCCCCCCGGAATAGATCAGTCGCTGATCAACGGCAACCAGGCAATCGGGCTGGGCGCGCTCGCAGCCGGCCTGGACGTGTACGTGGGATACCCCATCTCCCCCGCAACGTCCCTGCTCGTCTGGCTCGAAAACAACCTCACTGGGCCGGGCAAGTTCGTCTATCAGGCAACGTCCGAGATCGAGTCCATCACCAGCATCGTAGGCGCCGGATTCGCCGGCAAGAAAGCCATGACTGGAACGGCCGGGCCCGGCTTCTCGCTGATGGGCGAAGGACTCGGACTCGCATGGATGGCGGAGATCCCCCTCGTGGTCGCCGATATCCAGCGCGGCGGCCCCTCCACCGGGCTGCCCACCAAGACCGAGCAGTCCGACCTCCTGACCGCAATGTACCCCGGCCACGGAGACATCAGCCTGCCCATCATAGCCCCGGGCACCGTGGAAGAGTGCTTCTACGCCGCCATCCACGCCTTCAACTGGGCGGAGAGGTACCAGGGGCCTGTCGTCATACTCAGCGAGCATATGCTCTCGGAGCGCAACCAGAACATCCCCAAGCCCGATCTGGGCAAGCTGTCGGTGGAGGAGCGCAAGACGTACAAGGGAACGAACGGCTACCACAGATACGAGAGCTGGGAGGTCTCCCCCATGCCCATTCCCGGCAGCCCCGGCGCATACGTCGCCAACGGCTCGGAACATGACGGCATGGGCGATACGACCCACAGGCCCGAGCGCCACATCCAGATGACCACGCGCCGCTTCAGCAAGCTGGACCTGCTCAAAGACGGCTCTTACGAGAGCGAAAACACAGACGCCGCCGTCGCCGTCATGCCTTGGGGCGGATCCAAGGGTCCGACGCTCGGAGCGTGGCGGCAGCTTGCCGCCAATGGCGCGGACATCGGCTGGTACTACACCATGTTCCTCAACCCGCTGCCCGATGGACTCGTGGAGGAGCTGCGGGACAAGGATCTGGTTCTCGTGCCGGAGCTGAACTTCATGGGACAGTTCGCCTCGCATCTCAGATCGCTAGGCGTCAACGCGCAGGCGATCACGCAGATAACCGGGCTGCCCTTCAAGGAATCGTTCCTCCTCGAAGCCATTTCGCAAAAGCTGCAAGAGGCGGGCATCAGCCAGAGGGAGACGGCGACAGCGTAGTCTCCCGATACGCGCCCTCGCGGGGGCAGGAAGTCAACGAAGCCAACTACGAATCACCAACCAGCGCGCCATACCACAGAACAAGGAGAGTGTAAGAGCATGACATCCAAGAACCCCGAGTACGACTTCAAGTGGTGCCCCGGCTGCGGCGACTTCGGAGTCCGGCGCGCCTTGGAAGCGGCAATCCAGCGTCGCGTCATAGAGACCGAGACGCCCATGGAGAACAACGTCGTAGTTGCAGGGATCGGATGCTCCGGCAACATGGTTCATATGCTCGAAAGCGACGAGCAGCCATACGGATTCCACGGCATACACGGCAGAAGCCTGCCCATCGCCATGGGCGTCAAGATGGCGAACCCCGACCTCAACGTGGTGGTCGTGTCAGGAGACGGGGACTTCCTGAGCATAGGCTTCGAGCATATCGGCCCGCAGGCTGCGCGCAACCTCAACGTGACCGCCGTCGTCATGGACAACGGCGTGTACGGCCTCACCAAAGGGCAGAGCTCGCCCACCACCGACTTGGGCATGGTCACCAGCTCGACCCCCTTCGGCAAGATCGAGGACAAGATGAACCCGTTCCAGACGTACCTGACGATGGGCGTGTCCTACATCGCGTCCGCCATATCCAGCCAGGTGCGCCCCATGACGCAGATGATGGCAGATGCGATGGATCATCCCGGATTCTCCATCGTCCACGTCCAGTCGCCCTGCACCGAGTACAACAACACCTACGACGTACTCAAGGGCAACCCGCGAAAGGGCATTCCCGGACTCGCCTTCGACATCCCCGACGACTACGACGAGACGGACGCCGAATCCGCGTTCGATATGGCTTCGGGAAGCGGCGTCCCGCTGGGAGTCATCTACAAAGACACCAGCCGCCCCACCTTCGACCAGCGAATCGAGGAGATCTCGCAGAAGGCCCCGGCGCGCAGCGTATCCGCCCTGCTGGATGGCTTCTCCATATAGAGATTCCTGTTCCGATGCTCCAGCCCCAGTCCGGAATCCAGATGGATGCGGGGCGCCTGCTCTCCCATCGAGGGCTGGCCGCCCCTATTCCGTCCTTCCGACGAAGGCTGGAGTCTAGGCGTAGGAGACGGGCGAGACGTCCGCGCTCCCGGACACGCGCTTCACGAACCGCGCCTGGCGCCCGTAGTTCAATTCGGTGGCTGGACGTGAGCCAGCTGCCATTTGACGCCGCGCGGCGGCGCATTGCCCCATCTTCCGACAGCCTGCCGCTTGCGCTGCTCCTGCTGGCGCTCGCCACGCTGTTTCTGTTCGGCGGCGATAGAGATTACTTCTATCGCGGCGGCCTTCACCCTTGGAACTCCTCTAGAATCCTGACTATTGCGGAGAACCTGTCTCCTACCCGCAACTTCCTGATGTTCCATGATCTTCATCCTGGTCCTGACGGCACACCCACCTATAGCGTGTACAACCGCTTTCCCGTCGGCGGACACGCGCTAATCAAGCTGGCAATTCTTCCGTTCGGAAACGACCTGTCTGCGAAGATACTCGCCGCGCGGATTCTGATGCTGGCGCTCTTCAGCGCGTCGGCGCTGCTGGCGTACCATGCGATTGCGCGAATCGCTTCCAACAGATGGATCGCGCTGACGGCAGCGCTCCTCTCCTTCTCGTCTTACTACATGCTGTACTACAGCGACATGATCTTCAACGAGACCACCGTGGACCTGTTCGCGGTGATGGTCGTCTTTCATGGGATGGTCGTATTCGTTCAGGAAGGCCGATTTCCGCAGCTGCTGATAAAGACTTGCGCCGCGCTCCTGTTGGGCTGGCATGTCTACGCGCTTCTGCTGCCGTTCATAGCCTTCGGGCTGGCGCGCGAGCTGCTCAGGGCGTGGCAGCTCATTGACTCCCCCACACCCCCGCGGATGCTCGCCCGAATACGCTCCGCCGCCGCAGCGGTTCTTCTCAGCCGGTACATGATTCTTGGCGTGGTCGCGTTGATGTTCGGCGTGGCAGTCTTGAGCTTCAACTTCTTCAATGAGTACAACGCGCTGAGGGGCAGAGTTCCGCTGACCGAGCTGCCGTCGTTCCAGTCGATGTTGTATCGAACCGGGCAGAACGAGGGTTTCAACATCAAGTACGCCGATCAGCTGGCGTGGCCGTATTTTCTCAGACAGCAGGTTTACCGCGTAGGGGGAGCGTCCGTTCCGTACACGCTGACTCGCTTTGTGGACGTTCGGCTGGCTCGCCTTGTGGGCTATCGGCTGCCGAACGACCCCCGCCACACGCTTCTTGTCGCCGCCGGCGCTCTTGCACTCTGCGCGTGCTTCGCCGGGCTGCTGTACGTCCGCCGCCGCGCGATGCCGCTGGCGGCGCTGGCGCTGGCAGGCTTCTTCTGGGCGCTGCCGCTTCGCACCACTGCCGCCTTTCACGATTTCGAGAGCGTGTTCTACGTTGGCGTCCCGCTGGCTATGTTCACGGTGGCGCTGCTGCTCATCCGCAGGCAGTTCGACGACCGCGTCATCGTTGGCGTGTCCGCCGCCGCGATGCTGGCATTTGTTCTTTCCAGCTTCCAGATGGGGCGCACCGGACACGTAGCGGAGGCAGCCGAATTTCAGGAGGCGGTGGCGGCGGACTTCGAGCGCATCCGCGAAATAGCGCAGCCGGGAGATACCGTTTTCGTCTCCGCGCCGACTCGAGAAGAGGCCGTTCGGATTGCCGGCGCAGCTTACGCGCTGGAATACTATCTTTCTGGAAGGGTGATTCGAGCTTTCCAGATGTGGCGGGGCGATATCCATGACTACGACTTTCTTGTCTCGGATCTGCGAGTGGACGGCTCGGATCTGCTCACGCCCGAAAACCGAGAAATTTTCCTGTATCGGGGAAACGTCGATCCGTCCCTCCTGTTGGTCGACACGCTCGGAAAATCCGAGCGCGTATTCCGCGGAGATTACGATATCTATCTCAGCGGGAAAACGCTGATCTACGCGCGGGATGGAGGTGAAGGCGCCCTATTGGAGTGCGATACCCCAGTGGTGGGCGAGCCGTTCGGCGTCGACTTGGAGAGTCGTATCAAAGAGGACATGACCAGCCGAGAAGCCTGGCAGTGGGAGCGCGGCAGCGATGCCGAAGGCTGGACGAACATACCCGGCCCCCGCACACCCACTTACGTGTACACACCCACCGCCGCTGACGTGGGCTATCGGCTGCGCGCGCGCGTGTACTACACCTACGGCGGAAATCGGCTCAGGGCGGTCAGCTCCGCCTCGGAACCCGTCCGCCCCAGCGGCCCCCGTCCCCATTTCTTCCTGCACGTGGTCCCGGCCGACCCGGCCGACCTTCCCGAAGACAGAAGGCAGCACGGGTTCGATAACCTCGACTTCCGATTCGAGGACCGCAGGATCATCTCGCGCATGGAGTCCTGCGCCGCCATGGTCGATCTTCCCGCCTACGAAATCGAGAGCGTCAGGACGGGGCAGTTCATCGGCGGCGAAGGCGTGATATGGCTGACAGAGCTTCCGGTGAGTCGGTGAGCCGGATTCACCCTCTCGAACGCAATACGGAAGGCTGGAGTCCAGGTCCGGGGCGGGCGAGGTGTCCGCGCTCCCGGACACGCGCTTCACGAACCGCGCCCGGAGCCTATACTTCAATTCGGTGATTGGACGTGAGACAGCTGCCATTTGACGCCGCGCGGCGGCGCATTGCCCGATCTTCCGACAGGCTGCCGCTTGCGCTGCTCCTGCTGGCGCTCGCCACGCTGTTTCTGTTCGGCGGCGATAGAGATGCCTTCTACCGTCCCAGCCATCACTCTTGGAACTCCTCTCAGAGCATGGCGATGGCGGAGAACCTGTCCCCTTCCCACAACTTCCTGCTGTTCCATGGTCTTCATCCGGGTCCTGACGGCACACCCACCTATGCAATGTACAACCGCTTTCCCGTCGGCGGATACGCGCTGGTCAAGCTGGCAGCTCTGCCGTTCGGAGACGACCTGTCTGCGAAGATACTCGCCGCGCGGATTCTGATGCTGGCGCTGTTCAGCGCGGCGGCGCTGCTGGCGTACCATGCGATTGCGCGAATCGCTTCCAACAGATGGATCGCGCTGACGGCAGCGCTCCTCTCCTTCTCGTCTTACTACATGCTGTACTACGGCGACATGATCTCCAACGAGGTCACCATAGACCTGTTCGCGGTGATGGTCGTCTTTCATGGGATGGTCGTATTCGTTCAGGAAGGTCGATTTCGACAGCTGCTGATAAAGGCTTGCGCCGCGCTCCTGTTGGGCTGGCACGTCTACGCGCTTCTGCTGCCGTTCATAGCCTTCGGGCTGGCGCGCGAGCTGCTCAGGGCGTGGCAGCTCATTGACTCCCCCCCACCCCCGCAAATGCTCGCCCGAATACGCTCCGCCGCCGCAGCGGTTCTTCTCAGCCGGTACATGATTCTTGGCGTGGTCGCATTGATGTTCGGCGTGGCAGTCTTGAGCTTCAACTTCTTCAACGAGTACAACGCGGCGAGGGGCAGAGTTCCGCTGACCGAGCTGTCTTCGTTCCAGTCGATGTTGAAGCGAACCGGGCAGAACGAGGGTTTCAACATCAAGTACGCCGATCAGCTGGCGTGGCCATATTTTCTCAGAGAGCAGATTCACCGCGTATGGGGAGCGTCAGTTCCGTACGCGCTGACTCGCTTTGTGGACGTTCGGCTGCCGCACGCCCCCCGCAATACGCTTTTTGTCGCTGGCGGCGCTCTTGCACTCTGCGCGTGCTTTGCCGGGCTGCTGTTCGTCCGCCGCCGCGCGATGCCGCTGGCGGCGCTGGCGCTGGCAGGCTTCTTCTGGGCGCTGCCGCTTCGCACCACTGCCGCCTTTCACGATTTCGAGAGCGTGTTCTACGTTGGCGTCCCGCTGGCTATGTTCACGGTGCTGTTGCTGCTCATCCGCAGGCAGTTCGACGACCGCGTCATCGTTGGCATCTCCGCCGCCGCGATGCTGGTATTTGTTCTTTCCAGCTTCCAGATGGGGCGCATTGGACACGGAGCGGATGCGTCCGAATTTCAGGAGGCGGTGACGGCGGACTTCGAGCGCATCCGCGAAATAGCGCATCCGGGAGATACCGTTTTCGTCTCCGCGCCGACTCAATCAGGCGCCGTTCAGTTTGCCGGCGCAGATTACGCGGTGGAGTACTATCTTTCTGGAAGGGTGATTCGAGCTTTCCAGATGTGGCGGGGCGATATCCATGACTACGACTTTCTTGTCTCGAACCTGCGAGTGGACGGCTCGGATCTGCTCACGCCCGAAAACCGAGAAATTTTCCTGTATCGGGGAAACGTCGATCCGTTGTTCCTCCTGCTGGACGACACGCTCGGAAAATCCGAGCGCGTATTCCGCGGAGATTACGATGTCTATCTCAGCGGGAAAACGCTGATCTACGCGCGGGATGGAGGTGAAGGCGCCCTATTGGAACGGGATGGAGGTGAAGGCGCCCTATTGGAATGCGATACCCCAGTGGTGGGCGAGCCGTTCGGCGTCGCCTTGGAGAGTCGTATCAGAGCGGATATGACCAGCCGAGAAGCCTGGCAGTGGGAGCGCGGCAGCGATGCCGAAGGCTGGGCGAACATACCCGGCCCCCGCACACCCACTTACGTGTACACACCCACCGCCGCGGACGTGGGCTATCGGCTGCGGGCGCATGTGTACTACACCTACGGCGGAAATCGGCTCAGGGCGGTCAGCTCTGCCTCGGAACCCGTCCGCCCCAGCGGCCCCCGTCCCCGTTTCTTCCTGCACGTGTTCCCGACCGACCCGGATGACCTTCCCAAAGACAGAAGGCAGTACGGGTTCGATAACCTCGACTTCCAATTCGAGGACCGCAGGATCATCTTGCGCATGGAGTCCTGCGCCGCCATGGTCGATCTTCCCGCCTACGAAATCGAGAGCGTCAGGACGGGGCAGTTCATCACCAGCGACACCAGCGGCGAAGGCGAGATATGGGAGACAGAGTTTCCGGTGAGTCGGTGAGCCGGGTTCACCCTCTCGCTGTCTGGCTCGGCTGCCCAAGATCGGACGTCCCCAGCAGGACGACAGCGCCGCTGTGTTCGGTCGAAGCGACCGCGTTGGCGAACCGCGCGTCAGCAGTTACGAACAGACCCCCTACGCGATGCGCCAACGCCAAGTATAGGCAGTCATAGACCCCCCTGTTCAGTTCGAGCGCAATGCGGACGGCATCCTCGCTAATGGACACGTCCTCCGTCCAGTTTACAGACAGATCGAGTATGCGTGATGCGCGCATACTGGCATCCTCCGGACTGAGCAGCCCCCTACGCACCTTGTTGACAAGCGCGTTGCCCACCTCGACCGCCATCAGCATCGGCGCATGAAGAGCATGATCATCAACCAGCAGCTGGCGCGCGATTTCCGAATCATCTTCGTCTACAAGCCACTTGATGACCACGCTGGCATCTACGACTAGCTCCATTCTTCCCATTCTCTGGGGTGGCCTAGCTCTCGATCTCTGCTGATGAAGATTTCTGACGGCTCCTGATACGTCCCCTTGGTCGTCTTGCGAAGCTCGTCGGATATTGCGAGGAATCTCTTGCGCTTGCGCTCGTAGTCAGCGCCAGACGCGCGTTCCAGTATCGCCTCTATTTCGCCTTCCAGCGTGCGGTTGTTCATGCGCGCGCGCTTTTCCAGCCCCTCCACTACTTTGTCGTCTATGTTCTCCAAGTTTATCGTTGCCATACAGTCTTCTCCTCGAACGGCGATTCGCCTTGTGCCACATAATCGTATCAAAATCGCCGCGTCGTCAAGTCGGCTATCAGCATTTCGAGGGCGAGCCGCTCCTCGATTGGCTTGGTCTTGAGCGTCAAGTCCGTCTCCGTCAGCTGTCCGTGCGCGAAGATCAGGTAGTCGAGCGACAGCCTCCGCGCCTGCTGAATCGTCTTGTTCAGCGCCCAGCCGGACAGCCGCAGCCTCGGGCCGATCTCCTCTCGTGAGATTCCGCTCGATTCCATATCCTTTGCGATCAGCAGCAGCCTGACCTGACGCGCGAGCATAGCCATGACGTATGCCGCCGGGCTGCCGTCTTCCGTGATGCGGCGCGTCAGGCGCAGCGCCACGTCGGTTCGCCCGTCTGTCACCGCGTCCACCATCTGGAATATGTTCGCCTCGCGCACGTACGCCACCATCTGGCGCGCGTCCTCTGCGCGCACCGCGCCGCCGTCCACGTAGAGCGCGAGCTTCCGAAGCTCGGAGTCTATCAGCCTCGGCTCTCTGCCGAGCGCGTCCGCCAGCGCAGAGCACGCCGCCGGGTCTATGCGCACTCCCAGCGTTCGCGCCCTGTTCGCTATCCAGCCCGGCATGTCCCGATCTCGCGGAAGCGGAAACTCGCGCGCCTCGCCAACCGCCGCCAGCCTGCGCAGCATCGGGTTGTTCCGCGCCAGCCTGCCGTCCACGAACGCCAGATGAGTAGTCGGCGGCAGAGACGGCAGCTGTTCGACCATGTCCGCCCACTCTCCGAGCGGATTGCGTCTCGATCCGCCACGCGCCGCCGCGCCTCTGCGCGCTCCGCGCTCGAACCTAGACAGCAGCCCCTTCACCGCCACCAGCCTGAGATCCGTCATGAACGGAATCGTGAACGCCGCCGTGATCAGGTCGGCCGGCGCGACGTCCTCGGCGCGCAGCGTGATCGAGTTGATGTCGCGCAGGTCGTCCGCTCCCACGCTCGCCGTCAGCTCTGCCAGCGCGTCGTCCACGCTCACCGCGTCTTCCCCGTAGATGACCTCTATCACTTGGTCACTCCATCACGCGCAGGGTCGAAGGCACGTCCATCTTGACGAGCCTCCTCACCGTGAGCGCCGGCGCCGCCGCCACCGACAGCACCCCGACCGCCACCACCAGCGCCAGCGCGGTCGGGTTCAGCACGATCTCGACCCCCATGCCCGGGAACGTTCTGGGCAGCAGAGCGTCCACCACCCATCTCAGCATCAGGTAGCCGCCGCCCAGCCCCAGAATCGTGGACAGCGCGCCCAGTATGGCGCTCTCGATCATCGCCATGCCCAGCGCTCTCCTCACGGAAAGGCCGTATGCGAACATGGTGGCGTACTCGCGCCGCCGCTCGTCCATGTTGATGCTCGCCGTGTTGTACGCGATCAGCAGCGCCAGCGCGATCACCACAGCCACGATGAACGTGAGGATGCCCGTGTATTGGTCGAACTGGTCTCTGACCACGTCCGATGAGGCGGTCGATCTCTGGACGGATCCCACGCCGGGAAGTCCGAACACCTGCCTCTTGAGATCGTCCACCGTCGCCCCGTCCGCCGGCCTCGCCTGAACGAAGTTCGCCAGCCCGTCCAGACCGAGCGCCTCGCGGTGTCGGATGTCCACGTAGACGTTGGTTCTCATAGGGTGCGGGTGAATCCCGATTATCGGAAGCGGCGTGTCGCGCAGTTCGAACATGCCCGCGCCCGACGTGGACGGGTGGCGAAGCGTCGCCACGTCCCCGACTCCGACCCCAAGCTCGTCTGCGGCGGTCTCCGATATGACCATCCCCGGCCGCGCCGCGCCCAGCTCGCCCTCGACCGCGCTGGGACTCCACAGCGCGCTCGACAGATCCGTAAGCTGAAGCAGTATGGGGAACTCCGCCTCGCCGCTGGCGATACTGCCGCCAAGCCTGATGCCCGTCTCCGCGTCCGCCGCCGCGTCCGCCTCGACCACGCTCCGGACGATGGGCGAGCGCTCCTCGTAGAAGCTGTCGAAAGACACCTCCACCCTGTCCGGCGCGCCCCCGACCGTCTCGGCTTCGATCCTGTCCAGCATGTCCACGAACGAATCGAGAATGCCGAACATCGTCACCATGACCGCCACGATCACGCCCACGCCCAGCCCCGTCAGCAGCGTGCGGCGGGGAGCGCGCGCCACACTCCGAAGCGGTATCTGCATCACCGTCTTTCCCGGAAGCCTCAGCTTTGCCAGCAGCCACGGCATCCCCCCCGAGCGCGCGGCAAGATGCCCCGTTCTGATGGCGTCCACCGGAGCTGTCCTGACGCCCGACCACACTGGAAGCGCGGCAGCCAAGAACGGGGCAAAGAATCCGACCGCCGCCGCCACGCTGAAGACGCCGAGCTGGAACGGAGTTCGCCACTCCGGAAGCGGCAGAAAGCCTTCGAGATACGCGCCAAGAGCCTGCGCTATGACCATGCCCATGCCTATGCCGAACACGACCCCAAGCAGCGCGACCTGAGCGCTGAACAGCAGCGGCCTGAGCGCCACGCGCGCGGGCGGAACGCCGAGCGCCATCGCCACGCCGATCTCGCGACGCTGCGTATCCACTATGCGGCTCGTCAGATTGAACGCCGCGAACACCGCGCCCCCGAATATGGCGATGGCGAGAACGGTGTTGAACTGCTGATCCCCCTCCACGTCCTCGATCATCAGCCTGATGGATGGATCGTCCATTCTGCGCGTCACCGTGCCGCCGAACCCCTCGAAGCGCGCGCTCAGCGTAGCCGCCACCGCGTCCTCGTCCGAGCCGGGCGACAGCCTGATCAGCAGATCGTTCACGCGCCCGCCCATCGAGCTGAGACGCTGCGCCGTCTCCATAGAAGTGAAGACGGCGGCGAAGTTCGCCTGCGCCAGCAGCCCGCCTTCGGGAGATATGACGAAGAAGTACTCAGGCGACAGAACCTGTCCCACGTAGGAGACGGGAATCTCGCCAGACAGCGATGCGCCGCCCTCTGCGGGCAGGTCGTAGAACCGGGCGAAGTTGTGTTCGAGCGCGACCAGATCGAGGCCGGCGTCGTCCTGCTCTAGGTTTCGCCCCAGCGCGGGGTGGAGAGAGTTGACGTGCGGCCCCCCATCGTCCAGGTCCACGCCCACGAGCCTGCCCGGAACGAGTATCGCCCCATCCGCCGACTCTACGGATACCTGAGTGGGCAGTACCAGCCGCTCCTCCGCCACGGATACGTAGGCGGAGGCGACCTCATCGAGCGCGTCGAGCAGCGCGCCGCGCTCGGCGAAGCTGCCTGACGAGAGGGAGACCCGAAGGTCGAACGTGTTGGCTGCCTCGTAGCTGGCGTCGTTGGAAAGACCGCGCCAGACGTTCATGCTCCGCAGCCCGGAGAACAGCCCCGTGCCAACCGCTATTACGATTGCTATTGCCACGACCTGAACCCAGCGCGCGCGCAGATCGCGCCACGACCACCTAAGCCAAATCATCGTCCGTCACCATCGCCCCAACTCCCTTGTCGTCGCCAGACGAGCGTCACCAGCTGAGCGCGGAGATGTCCGCCCTTCCGCCCGGCGGCGGGCCGTCGCTCACTATCCTTCCGCCTGAAAGCTGCAAGACCCTGTCCGCAATCCGAGAGATCTCTCGGTTGTGAGTCACCACCAGCGCGGTCTTGCCGGCTTTGGACTGCGCCTGAAGCAGCTCCAGCACCTGAGCGCCGGTCGTGAAGTCCAGCTCGCCTGTCGGCTCGTCCGCCAGCAGAACCGGGTTGCCAGTCGCCAGCGCGCGCGCAATCGCCACGCGCTGCTGCTCCCCCCCGGAAAGCTCGTGCGGAAAGTGTCCGACCCTGTCGCCAAGCCCCACGCTCGCCAGCACGTCCCGAGCGTCTGCGCCGCCGCGCCGCCCTGCCACGTCTGCGCCGAACTGAACGTTCTCCAGCGCCGTCAGCCCCGGAAACAGGTTGAAGCTCTGGAATATGAAGCTGACGGACTGGCGGCGGAACTCGAACAGCTCGCCGCGAGATGATTCGGTGATGTCGCGCCCTGCCACGTGGACAGTCCCCTCCGTGGGGATATCCAGCGCGCCCACCATGTTCAGCAGCGTCGTCTTGCCGGAGCCGGAAGGCCCCAGAACGACCACGAACTCACCTTCGGCGATGGTCAGGTCCACGGCATGAAGCGCCGTGACCGTGACCGCGCCCACCTCGTAGCTCTTGGTCACCCCATTGAGCTCGATTGCAGCTCGCGCCATCTGAACCCCACTCTCCACTTGGCAGCATTCCAAGATGCGATGCCCGATACGATGCCCATAGATTCTATCAGATGCGCTGACTGCCAGCGCGCCACTCCCTCAGTGTTGACGCTCACTCCCCGCCGCCAATAAGCTATAATTCATACAAGATACAGAGGAGGTGGCGCAATGGTGAGGGGAATCTGGACTCTTCTGAGCATGACCGGCATTCCGCGCCTGATACTGCGGCTGATGCTGGACAGGCGCGTACCGTTCAGGCTGAAGCTGCTGCTGCCCGCCGCCGTGGCGTACGTCATATCGCCCATAGACGTGGTGCCGGACTTTCTAGCCTTCCTCGGAAGGATAGACGATCTGATCGCGCTGATCGCCGCCGGACTGCTTCTAATACTGCTCGCGCCGCGAGACGTGCTGATGGAAGTGGCAGGATCGCCCGCATACCAAGGCGGCAGTCGCAAGCCGAACGACGGCTCCACCGTGATAGAGGGCGAGTACCGCAAACTGGACGAGTAGCTTTCAGCCCATGCAGATAGCCATTATCGGACTGCCGTACAGCGGCAAGACCACCATATTCAACTCCGCCACCCGGGGGACGGCAGCCGTCGGCGGCTACTCCAGCGCGAGCGGGGCGAACATCGGCGTAGCCAAAGTGCCGGATCGCAGGCTCGCGCCCCTGACCGACATCTACCGCCCCGACAGGACCACGCAGGCGGAGATAACCTACGTGGACATACCCGCCACGCCCGACGGACTGGGCCGCGCTGGGGGCATATCCGGAGAGTATATGAACCAGCTCCAGTCCACCGACGCGTTCGCCATAGTCGCGCGCGCGTTCGAGAATCCATCCGTGCCGGACGTCGGCGGCGTGGACGCTCTGCGAGACCTCGATACGATGCTCTACGAGCTTGTCTTCGCCGATCTGGAGATACTGGAGCGCAGACTGGAGCGCATCCGGCAAGACGGCAAGGGCGCCAGAAGTGGCGACCGCGACGCCGTGCGGTGGGAAGAGCGCCTCGTATCCAAGCTGCGCGACGGGCTGGAATCGGGAGTCGCAATACGAGATCAGCGCCTGAGACGCGAAGAGGCGATGCGAGTCAGCGAGTTCCAGTTCCTGACTGCGAAGCCCGTGATAGCGGTCGTCAACGCGGGCGAGGATCAGATCGGCAAAACCCAAGACATCGAGGCTAGACTCGATTCGGAGTATGCCCACAGCGGCATACGCTCCGCTGTTCTGTTCGGAAGCCTCGAAATGGAGCTTGCGCGCATGTCGACGGAAGACGAAGCCGAGTTCAGGGAGTCGCTTGGCGCGGGAGAGTCCGGCCTCGACCAGATGGTTCGCGCCTCCTACGAAGTCCTCGACCAGATCACCTTCTTCACCGGCGGCCCCAAAGATGTGCGCGCGTGGACGATCGGCCGAGGCGACTCCGCCCAGCGCGCCGCTGGCAAGATCCACTCCGACATGGAGCGCGGCTTCATCCGCGCCGAGGTGGTGGCATACGAAGACCTCGTCCGATGCGGCTCGGAATCAGAAGCGCGCAAACAGGGCGTCATGCGCCAAGAGGGCAAAGCCTACCCCGTAGCCGATGGAGACGTCCTCCACATCCTGTTCAACGTATAGCGATAAGGAGCCATGCGAATGTCTTATCGGTTCATAGACTACGAAGCATCGGACGGCATAGCGCGCGTTGCGCTGAACAGGCCGGAGAAGCTGAACGCGCTCAGCCGCGCGCTTCAGGACGAGCTCGTCGCCTGCATGGAGTATGCGGACGACGACCCTGACGTGCGCGTCATCACGCTCAGGGGCAACGGCAGGGCGTTCTGCGCGGGCTACGACATCACCCCGCCATCCACGCCGGAGGCGCAGGCGGCGGCGCAGCTTCAGCGCGACAACATACGCGCCGACATCCACCGCATGAAGCGCACGCCCAGCACCATGAGCAGCATACTCAACCTGAGCAAGCCGGTCATAGCCGGAGTTCATGGCTACTGCATAGCGGGCGGGACCGACCTAGCCATGCACTGCGACATCGTCATCGCCGCTGACGACGCGCAGATAGGCTTCCCCCCAGTGCGCTCGATGGGCGCTCCGCCAACTCACATGTGGACGTACATGGTGGGTCCGCAGTGGGCGAAGTGGTTCCTGCTGACGGGCGAGTCCGTATCGGGCAAGCGCGCCGAGCAGATCGGGCTGGTGTGGAAATCCGTTCCGAGCGAGGGCTTGGACGCAGCCGTAGATGATCTTGCGCGAACTATGGCGCGCATCCCCTGGGAGCTGCTGGCTGCCAACAAGAGCATCGTCAACAAGGCGATGGACCTCATGGGGCGGTCTACCCTCCAGTACATCGCCGCCGAGACGGACGCCATAGCCCACCAGGCGCCCATCGTCAAGGAGTTCAGCAGAATCGCGCGAGAGCAGGGACTAAAAGCGGCCCTGGAGTGGCGGGACAGCCCGTTCAGCGACTATCGCGGGAGCGGGAGCGGGTAGGCTGGATTCCGACCAAACCTCGCCCCCCCTCACAGCTTCAGCAAGTTCATTAGCCGCTTGCGCCCTCGGCATGGCCCTACTACAGCCATGTTGAGGCGGTTGCTGATGAGATGCTCGCCAGCAACGCGCTCGAGGTCGCGCGGCGTGATGGAGTCGATCCGCTCCACTATGTCGTCTACGGTGGGCATTCGGCCCAGCATCAGCTCTTGGCTGCCCATCCACGAGGAGACGGAGCGCGTATCCTCCATCCTGAGCATCATGCGCCCGGCGACTAGGCTCTTGGCGCGGCTGATCTCGCCTTCGGGGACGCCTTCGCGCACGGATGCCACCTGCTCCAAGATGGTCGGCGTCGCTTCGTAGGCGCTGGACGGATCCACACCCGCCGATATCACGAACGCCCCCGTGTCTCTGAAGTGGGACACGCCGCTGTGGACGTCGTAAGCCAGCCCGCGCTTCTCGCGCAGCTCTACGAACAGCCTGCTGCTCATGCCCTCGCCCAAGATCACGCTCAGCAGGTCGAGCGTGTAGATGTCGGGGTGCGCGAGCGCCAAGCCCGGCAGGGCTATCGACATGTGCAGCTGTTCCGTCTTGCGATACTCCAGCCTGAGCTGCGATACCTCCTGCAAGTGCATGACCGGCACGGGGTCGGCGCGCGTTCCGTTGGACCAGTCTCGAGAGAGGCTCGCCGCGCGCGCGACCACCTCGCTGTGCGGCACGTTGCCCGCCACGCTCACCACGATGTTGGACGGCGTATAGTGTTCGCCCATGTACTCCAGCATCATGTCGCGGGAGATTCCGTCAACGGATTCGTGCGTGCCGCTGATGTCACGGCCCAGGGGATGGTCGGGCCAGAGCATCTCGTCGATCAGCGAGTCCACGCGCGAGGTGGGGTAGTCGTTGATCATGGACAGCTCTTCGTGGATGACCTGACGCTCGCGCTCTATGTCTTCGGGTTTGTACAGGGATCTGCGGATCATGTCGAACAGCAGATCGAGGCTGTCGGCGAAGTGCGGCTGAGCGACTTTGCACCAGTAGACTGTGAACTCCTGCTCGGTGCCTGCGTTGATGACGCCGCCGCCGCTTTCGATTGCGGCGCTTATCTGCACGGGGTCCGGTCGATCTTCGGTGCCCTTGAACACCATATGCTCGATGAAGTGGGAGACCCCAGCCTCGGCGTCGCTCTCGAAGCGAGAGCCTACGCCCACGAACATCGAGATCGACACGGATCTGGTGTGCGGCATCTCGCACGAAACTACGCGCAGACCGTTGTCCAAGTTAGTTTTTTCGTAGTGTTGTGGCGATATGTGTGGAGTATTCATCGCGATGATTCTACATGTTTGCGACTCTGCTGTACAAAGCCAATTTCAGGTCAGGATTATGCGCGCTGATATCGTCAGCCGCCGCGCGCTCGTCGCTTGGCTCGATGTCAGGAGCGCGCAGGCGCTATCTCCACCCCCGATCGCTCCTCTTGCACCAGCGCCACGGCTCCGGCTGCCATTCGCCCGTAGCCGCGATTCTGTCCGTCTATGTAGCGCTGCTGCGCCAAGTTGGACATCTCCATCGGCACGCGCAGGTCGCGCCCAAGCTGAGTCGCCAGCCCCACGTCCTTGGCTGCGAGGTCGAGCGCGAATCCGGGCTCGAAGCGGCGCTCGAAGATGCCGGTGGGGAAGCCGTGCATGGAGTTGGTGTTCCCAGAGCTTCCGGATACCGCTTCGTACAGCGTCTGCGCGTCCACGCCCCACTTGACGCCCATGCTGAACGCCTCGGACAGCAGCACGCCCACGCTCAGCCCTATCAGATTGTTTACGATCTTGCACACCGCGCCGGATCCCAGACCGCCGCAGTACATCACCTTGTCCCCAATCAGGTCGAGAACGGGCTTGAAGCTGTCGTAGGCGGCGCGGTCGCCGCCCACCATGACGCACAGGGTGGCGGCATCGGCTCCGGCTGTGCCGCCGGATACGGGCGCGTCCAGCACGTGAACCCCGGCCGCCTCGCCTCTGGCTGCGATGCGGCTTATCGTGCCGGGGTCCGTGGTGCTGAGGTCGAAGTAAGCCGCGCCGCGCCTCATTCCGCTCAGAATCCCGCCCTCGCCCGAAGCCACCTCCTCTACGATCTGCGGCGTCGGCAGAGACGTGAAGATCGCCTCGACGCCTTCGGCTGCCTCGCGCGGGCTGTTCGTCCACTCCGCGCCGAGCGACAGCAGCTCGTCCGCCGCCCCCCTGTTCGCGTCGAACACCTTCATCTCGTGACCGCCGTTCAGCACGTTGCGCGCCATGTGCCTGCCCATGAACCCTACGCCAACGAATCCGACCTTCATGTTAAAATCCCTCCTGTCGAGTTGTGCGGAGCGCCTCTTCAGCATCGTAGATCGTACCAGAAGTCGAATCATCTTCGCGCTCCGACGCATCCAACTATCGTGAACCTTTCCGTACAAATCCGATACCGCGTTCGCAACGCTCGATACACAGCGCTTTCGAGGCAATCACCATGCGCATATTCGCCCGTCTCTCCATAGCTTCCCTGATAGCGGCGACGGCTGTTCTGCTCGCCGCCTGCGTTTCCGCAGACACCGGCTCGCAGAGATCATCGCCTGTGGCGCAGGCGCCCGCGCCGCCCGCGCCGACCGCCGAGCCGCCCACGCCGCGACCGCCAGACCCGACTCCCATCCCTGAGCCGCCCCCCGCACCCGAGCCGACCAGCGTCGCCTTCGACTACATCCCCGCGCCGGAGCTGGACAAGACCGGCGGCTGGATCAACTCCGAACCCTTCACACTCGCCGGCCAGCAGGCGGAGGGCAAGGTGGTGCTGATCGACTTCTGGACGTACACGTGCATCAACTGCATCCGCACGCTGCCATACGTCAAGCAGTGGCACGACAAGTACGCCGATCACGGGCTGGTGATCTTGGGCGTACACACGCCGGAGTTCGAGTTCGAGAAGATATACGAGAACGTCGTCGAGGCGGCGGGCAAGTTCGATCTCGAATATCCCATAGTTCAGGACAACGACTTCGGGACGTGGAGGGCTTTCAACAACCGCTACTGGCCTGCGAAGTACCTGATCGACCACAACGGCAGCATTCGCTACAGCCACTTCGGAGAGGGCGCGTATGACGAGACCGAGCAGAAGATCAGAGAGCTTCTGACTGAGGCGGGGTACGACGTGGAGGAGATAGCGGCAAGCTCGGATCCGGGTAGCCGCATTTCGGCGGGCGCGATGACCGCCGAACAGGGAGAGGGGCAGACTAGGGAGCTGTACGCGGGCTTCGAGCGCAACGTCGGCGCGCTTCAGTCCATGGTGACGCCGCCCTACGTGCGCCACGTGGAATACTACGAAGCGCCCAACACTGAGGTGCTGTATCAGGACCCGGGCGAACACCAGAACCACTTTCTCTACCTGAACGGCCTGTGGCTCAACACGTTCGAGAGCCTGATTCACGCCCGCGAGACGACGGACTTCGAGGACTATATGGCGCTCAAGTTCTTCGGCACCAGCGCCAACGTGGTCATGTCTCCGGGCGCGGACGGACCCTACGAGGTGAGGGTGTTCTTGGATGACGCGCCCATTCCCGAAGATCAGGCGGGCAGCGACATCATGTACGACGACGACGGCAACAGCTATGTTGTCGTGGACACGTCGAGAATGTACTACCTGATAGACAAGGACACGTTCGGCGGCGGCAGTCTGCGGCTGACGTCGAACTCGTCCGACTTCTCGGTGTTCGCCTTCACGTTCGGATCATACGAGGGCGGCGAGCCGGTGAAGGAGTCCTGAGAGGTCGATACTCAGCCCCGCCGTCCACACCACCCTCGAGAGAGCGAAACATCACAGTGATCTTCAAGACTGCCATAATTGCACTCGCCATACTCGCAGCCACGTCTTGCGCGATGGCGGATGAGGGGCCAGCCCCGGCCGAGTCCGCCGAATCCGCCGAATCCATAGAGCTAATTCGCGGCCCACTCTCCGAAGACGGGCTTCAGGCTATATTCGCCACCCCGGACCTCGGCGTTGGAAAGCACCGCGTGGCTTTCGCGCTCACCTCCAAGACAGGGCTGGTGGACGCCCCGTCAGCCGCCGTGCAGTCGTTCTACGAACCTGACGACGACGCGCTGGGCGAGCCGACTCAGACCGCGCTCGCCATCTTCAGACCGTTTCCGCTGGTGGAGCGCGGCTTGTACTCCACTAGGCTGACGTTCGACCGCCCGGGCCGATGGGGGATACAGGCAGCCGTTCTGGGCGAGGATGGGCAGCCCAAGACGGCGCGGCTATTCTTCGACGTGCCGCGAGAGACTCGCGCGCCGGCGGCGGGAAGTCGCGCGCTTCCGAGCGCGAACAGGACGCTGGACGACGTGGCGAGCCTGTCGCAGCTGACGACAGGCTCGATGCAGGACGCCGATCTGTACCGCCTGACCATCGCCCAAGCCCTGGAGAACGATCTGCCCACTGTGATAGTCATGGCGAGTCCGGCCTTCTGCACGAACGCCGTCTGCGGCCCGCAGGTGGAGGTCTTGCGAGACCTGAAAGATGAGTTCGAAGACGAGGCGAACTTCATTCACGTCGACTACTACGACAACCCTGAAGAGATACAGGGCGATCTGTCCCGCGCCATCGTATCCCCCACCGTGTTGGAGTGGGGGCTGCCCAGCTCGGAGTGGTCTTTCGTCATAGACAAGAGCGGGGTGGTGTTGGAACGGTTCGAGGGCTTCGCCACGCTGGAAGAGCTTCGACAGTCCCTGACGCAGGCGCTGGAGTCTTAATCCTGCCCGTCGAAGCGCGCCGCTTCTACGAAATCCGCCTTAGACTCGTCCCACTCGTACAGCCGCGCCTCCACTACGCGCCGCTCGTCGATGCCGACCACCAGCTGCCGCACCGGATACACAGGGCCTTCGCCCCATGGGTCGGTGGCGACTCGTCGGTCGGTCTCCGAGAAGTAGGCGCGCCCGTTGGGGTGCGAGTGGTATATGACGCGCGGGGGGGTGGGATTGGATTCGTCGAGACCTCGATTCAGCTCCAGCAGGTCTTCGCCGTCTATGACGTATGCGCTCTCGGCTGAGCGGTCCGCGGCGGTGGGATGCGATGCGGGCGTGTAGGCGTTGGTCGCCCTCCTCACTCGATCCGCCTCGTCGCCGTCCCTCGTCCCCGTCAGCCAGCCGCAGCACTCGTTCGGGTACTCCTCTCGCGCGTGTCTGTACACCTCGCCCAGTATCTCAGCCGGTATCTTCAATCTTCGCTCCTCACTCTTCTATCACGAAACTGAACGCCACAGGGCAGACTGCCAGAAAGATCGCATCGTAGGCGGCAAGAAAGGGAACCCATCTGGCAAGCTCGGACGCCTCGCCAGACCCGATCAGCGCTCCGGTAGCCTCCACCGCCGCTATTATGACAGGTACCGCCACAGGCAAGAAGAGTATGGGCAGCATCACCTCGCGCGACCGGGTGTTGACGGACATCGCGCTGAACACCGTTCCAACCGCCACTATGGCCAGCGTCGCCAGAAGCGCCACCGGAACCATGCCCGGCGCGAGCAGCGGCAGATCGAACATGACCGCGAACGCCGGGTAGATGATCGCCTCCACCAGCGCCATGAACATGAAGCTGCCGAGAACCTTGCCGAAGTAGATGGCGTCCCGTCCGACCGGCGCGAGCATCAGACCGCGAAGGCCGCCCCCGTCCTTCTCCACCCCGAACGAGCGGTTCAGCCCCATCACGCCGCCGAAGGTGAACGACACCCAGAGTATGCCGGGTCCGACCGTGGCGACCGCGCTCGGCGTGGGGTCTATGGCGATGTCGAACACGATGATCACCAGCAGACCGAACACCAGCGTGGATACGAGTATATCCTTGGTGCGAAGCTCCAGAAGCATGTCCTTCGCCACTACCGCGAATATCGGGCCGAAGTAGCCCCTCATCTCGACGCCAGCCTTTCGTACGCCTCGCGCGCCGCGTCCGCGTCCGCCGCGTCCAGCGTCTGCCGATGCGCCACGCGCCCGCCTGCGATAATGGCCATCACGTCGCCCAGCGCAATGGCGCGCTCCAAGTTGTGGGTGGTCATTATCACGGCGCGGCGCGGGTTGTCTCCGCCCCCGATCACCTCGTCCAGCAGCCCCAGCGCCTCCTGATCCAGCCCGCTGTCGGGTTCGTCCAGCAGCAGAATGGGCGGCTCGTGCAGCAGCGCGCGCGCGATGCCGAATCGCTTCTTCATTCCGTGAGACATCGCGCCGATTCGCTGATCCAGTCTGGCAGTCGTCCCCATCGTCTCGGCGACGCGCTCGATCCTGTCTTCGATGTCGTCCAGACTGAACATGCGGCAGAAGAAGCGCAGATTCTCCCGCGCAGTGAGGTCTTCGTACAGCAGAGGATCATGCGTGACCACGCCGATCATGCGGCGCGCCCGCGCGCCGTCTCGCCCGACGCGCGCGCCTGCGATGTGGACGTCTCCCGAGTCGGCTCTGGTGAGTGTGGCGATGATCTTGATGATGGTGGTCTTGCCGGAGCCGTTCGGTCCGAGCAGGCTGAGCGTCTTGCCCCACGGCAGATCGAGGTCGACCCCGCGCAGCGCAGGCGCGCGCCCGAACGCCTTCGTCACTCCCTTCAGACGGACGGCGTAGACCGCCGTATCAGCTTCTGGCATCGGCCCACTCTGTCGCCCACCACAGCCACTCCTCGCGCAGGATGGCATAGACGACCATGTCCACGCGGCTGTCGGGGACGCTGGGGTTCGGAAGCTCGCTTCTCAGAATACCCTCGCGGCGCATACCCAGCTTCTCCATCACCCTCCAGGACTGCGTATTCGACAGGTCTGCCCTTGCGCTGATCTTGGCGAGCGCGAACTCCGAGAACGCCCACTCGATGACCGCTCTGGCTGCCTCCCTCGCCAGCCCCTTTCCCCAATGCTCGCGCGCGATGCCGTAGCCCATTTCAGCCGTCGAGCTGCGCGCGTCGACTCTGACGTTGATTCCGCCGATGACGGATCCGCCCGAGCAGACGGCGAACACCGGGCGCGTGTTCCATTCGGTCAGCACCGATCTGGCTACGAACTCCTCGGCGTGCCTGAGCTCGTAGGGCTTGGGGATAGGCAGGTAGCGCCCCCACTCCGGATCTTGCGCGTACCCATAGACCTCGACCACGTCCGAAAGCCTGTACGGACGCAGCACGAGCCGGTCCGTCCTGAGCGTAGTCGGCTTGGTCATGGAATTGACCCCCGCATCGAGTATGTGGATATAATTCCACAGTGGGACGCTGTTGAGCAACCGACGCCCCATGACACGACCGCAGAGGCGCACAGGGAAGGACGACATGGCGACGATCGAGCATCTTCAGAGACAGTACGAAAACCTGAACCAGACCCACACGCTGCCGCAGAGCCAGGAGGAGATCGACCCCAGCTGTCTGCTGGCGTTCGACTACGACTACCCGGACAGCGGCGCGGAGGTGGTGGTGGACACCGACGAGTTCACCGCCATATGCCCGTGGACCAGCCTGCCAGACTTCGGCACGCTCATGATCAGCTACGTGCCGGATCGCGCGTGCATCGAGCTGAAGTCGCTGAAGTACTACCTGATGAGCTACACCAGAGTGGGCATCGTTCAGGAACACGCCGCCAACCGCATTCTGAACGACCTCGTGGCGCTGTGCGACCCTCGCCGAATGACGGTCATGCTAGACTACAAGGTTCGCGGCGGACTGCACACGGTGGTCACTGTGAGCTACAAGAGACGGCGATAAGCGGACGTCGAATCCGATGAGTGCCATGATGGGGGCCAAGCTCAAGCTCCTCGATGGATGCGACGCTTCTTGGATCCCTCGATTGTTCGATTGTGATGTACTCTATAGTTCACGCATTGGTCTTGCGATACTACGCGATACCGCCAAAGGAGGGATGGCATGAGACTCGAAGGGAAAGTGGCGCTGATTACGGGTGGAGCCAGGGGCATGGGCGCGGCTGAGGCGAGGATGTTCGCGCGCGAGGGCGCGAAGGTGGTGATCGCAGACGTTCTCGAAGACGAAGGGCGGCGGACGGAGGCGCAGATCAACGAGACCGGCGGAGACGCGATCTTCGTCAGCCTGGACGTCACCCAGCAGGCGGATTGGGACGCCGCGATCAGCAGGACGGTCGAGCGGTTCGGCAGGCTGGATGTCATCGTCAACAACGCTGGGATCAGCGCCCGAGGGTCTATCGAGGAGACGACTCTCGAGCAGTGGGATCGGGTGATGGATATCAACGCCAAGGGAGTCTTTCTCGGCACGAAGGCGGCAATCCAGCAGATGAAGCGGCAGGGAGACGGCGGCTCGATCGTCAACATATCGTCCATCAGCGGCATGATCGGGCAGGACGTGGTGAACGCAGGCTACAACGCCTCCAAGGGCGCGGTGCGGATATTCACGAAGGCCGCCGCCGTGCAGTACGCGAGGGACGGGATCCGAGTCAACTCGATCCATCCGGGGCCGATTCAGACGCCCATGACGCAGGCAGGCTGGGAAGACGCCGAGCGCGTGGGCGACTTCGTCGTGTCGAGCGACACGCCGATGGGACGGTACGGCAAGCCGGAGGAGGTGGCATACGGAGCATTGTATCTGGCGTCTGACGAATCCTCGTATGTTACTGGCGCGGAGCTGGTGATAGATGGCGGGTACACCGCCACCTAGCGCCCCGTCCAGACGGCGCCGGGAGATGCGACACGTCAGATGAGAGACGAGACCGAGAGCGTCGCCTTCGAGTATCTGCTTGGCAGATACTCTGCCATACTGTTCGACGCCTATGGGGTTCTTGCCGGTTCTCGGCACGCGGTCCCAGGGGCGCGGGCGGCAATCGAGCGGCTGAACGCGATGGGCAAGCCCTACTTCGTCCTTACGAACGACGCATCTGCGCTGCCGCAGACGCGGGCGGCGCGGTACGCCGCGCTCGGCCTCTCCATAGACGCGAGTCGGATAATCACGTCCGGCAGCCTTCTGAAGAGCCACTTCGCGCAGCGCGGACTGGCGGGTTCCAGGTGCGTAGTGCTTGGAACCGAGGACAGCGCGCGCTACGTAGAGGCTGCCGGCGGCGAGGTCGCGCGCTTTCACGACGAGTTCGATACGCTGGTGATCGGAGATCAGGCGGGCTTTCCCTTCCTGGAAGCATCTGACGCCGTGCTGAGCGCGCTGTTCAGGAGGATAGACACAGGGCTGGAGGTTCGGCTCGTTCTGCCGAATCCAGACCTGATATACCCCGATGGCGACGGGTTCGGCTTTGCGAGCGGGAGCGTTGCCGCGATGTTCGAGGCGGCTCTGGCGCTGCGCTATCCCCATAGGCATGACCTGAGATTCACCCGACTGGGCAAGCCCCATCCCGCCATGTTCGAGGAGGCGGCGCGCCGAAGCGGGACGCGAGACATGGTGATGATCGGAGACACGCCCGACACGGACATACGGGGGGCGAACGCCTTCGGCATCGCGTCCGTTCTGGTCGCCACCGGCGTGGCAGCGGTCGACGTGTCTGCGCTGCCACGCTCCGACATGCCGACTTACCGAATGCGCTCGCTGGCGCTCTAGTCCATCTCCACCGGGTCGCAGCAGACGCCCAGCCCTGTCGGAGTCCAGCGCGCCCTCGCCCCTGCGCCCTAGTCCATCTCCACCGGGTTATAGCAGGCTAGGGCGTGGCCCGGCTCGACGGTTTGGAGGTGCGGCCTGGGGCTGGTGCGGCACTCGACGGTCGCCTTGGAGCAGCGATGCAGGAAGGGACACTGGTCGGGTGGGTCGAGCATCTGCGGCGGCGCGCCCGTGAGGGGACGCAGCCTCTGGCCTGCGGCGTCCAGCCTTGGGAGAGACTGGAACAGCCCCCATGTGTAGGGGTGCATCGGCTTGCTGTACAGCGCGCGCGTGTCCGCCGACTCCACCACGTAGCCGCCGTACATCACCGCCACCCTCTCCGCCATCTGCGCGATCACGCCGAGGTCGTGAGTGATGAGCATGATGGCGGTCTGGCTCTCCTCGCGCAGAACCCTCAGCCGATGGAGCATCTCCGCCTGAAGGGTGACGTCTAGGTTGGAAGTCGGCTCGTCTGCGATTAGCACTCTGGGCTGGAGCGCGACGCCAATGGCCATCATCACCCGCTGCGCCATGCCGCCGCTCAGCTGAAAGGGGTAGCGATTCAGCATCTGGCGCGCGTCCGGAATTCCCATGCTCGCCAGGAGCTCCGTCGTGAACTCTTGCGCTTGGCGCTTGCTCATGCCGGTGTGTTCCAGCATGAGCTCCTCTACCTGCTTTCCCACGGTTATGACCGGATTGAGCGCGGATGCCGCGTCCTGAAAGATCAGCGAGATCTGCCGGCCGCGGATGTGGCGCATCTCGTCATCGCCCATCTTCACCATATCGCGGCCGTCGAACTCGATGCGTCCGCTCACTATCTGACCGGGAAACGGCACCAGCTTCAGAACGGATAGCGCGGTCATCGTCTTGCCCGACCCGCTCTCCCCCATCACGCCGAGTATCGAGTCGGCTTCGAGCGACAGCGAGACGCCGTTTACCGCCTTGATTATCCCCTCTCGCGTGGGGAAGTAGGTGTGCAGATTGTCGATCTCCAGCAGAGGAGGCATGGCGGCGTCATCCTCTAGGACGCGGCGGCGGCGAGCGCGGGAACGCGGGACTCGTCCAGCGCGATGGCTCTGAAGCGTCCGGCGCGCAGCTCGGCTATCAGGTCGTCGAGGCAGGTTATCCTGCGCTCGAACTCGGTGGCGAAGCTGCCCAGATCCTCCAGCTTATGGGCGTCGCTGGCGCCGGTTCCCGGAAGCTGGAACCATCTTGCCATCTCTTGGCTGAACTCGTTCTCTTCCGGCAGTCCGCGGCTGTTCATCACCTCTACGCCGTCCACCATGCCGAACACGTGGTTGCGCGCCGCGCGCTCGACCATCTCGCGGTACGCCGCCGGGCTGGTGTGCGCGCCCTTTCGGTACGTGCGCCTGTACGGATGCGCCACCACCATAGCGCCCCGCTCCACGTCGAGCTTGTTCTTGACGAAGCCCGCACGGTGCATTCCGAAGATGTACTTTCGCAGCCCATAGACCAAGAGATGACCCTCCTCGGTCGTAACCTCACAGCCGGGAAGCACCAGGAAGTCGTGGCGCTTGGAGAGGGTCTCGACCTCTCGGTGGTCCCAGAACCCATCGTGATCGGTGATGCAGACGCCATCGAGTCCGATGCGCTTGGCTTCCTCGATGAGATCGTCGGCCTCGATGAAGCTGTCGACGGAGGTCGGGTAGGTGTGCGTGTGGATGTCTATTATCAAGTGGTCTTTTGAGTCTCTCCCTGCGCGCGTCCAGTCAGTAGTAGAGTCTGGCATTGGAGAAGGCGCAAGTCAAGTTTTTCGGGAAGGGGGGCGAGATCCGCCGCTTGGGAGCGCCGCTTGGCATCCCGTCTGCCGCTTCACCCTCTCCCTCGACAGCCTCACATCGAGGGAGAGGGGATCCGTTGACTGCTGTCCGTGCATTCAAGATCATGTATATTGAGTTGTGTCGTATCAAGTAATTTGTTATTCTGTAATAAGTTATCGTGAAGCTGCGGAGGAAGGACATGGTACTGCACCAGAACGATTTTACCGAACAGGCGCAGGACGCGCTGCGTGAATCTCAGGAGATGGTTCGTCGCTATCGCCACAGCCAGTGGGACGCCGAGCATATCCTGATGGCGCTGCTGGAACAGGAGCGGGGTACGCCTGCCGATCTGCTCAGGGAGATCGGAGTTCCGGTGGCGGCTGTGCGCGCCAGACTCGACGACATGATGGGGCAGACGCCGAGAGCGGCTGTCGGCTCGAACCAGATATTCATGACACCGAGAGCGAAGGCGACTCTCGATCGCGCGAAGGCAGAGTCCGACCGTCTGGGAGACGACTTCATCAGCGTGGAGCATCTGCTGATCGCGCTGACACACGAGGAGCAGGGCGCGGCGGCTCGCGTCCTCAAGGTGTTCGGAGTGGACACGGAAAAGGTGTACCGCGCGCTCCAGAAGGTGCGAGGCAGCCAGCGCGTGACCGACCAGAGGGCTGAGAGCAGATACCGCGCGCTCGAACGGTTCAGCGTCGACCTCACCCATCTGGCTTCAGAGGGCAGGCTCGACCCGGTGATCGGGCGCGAGGTCGAGGTGTCCCGCGTGATGCAGACGCTCATCCGCCGCGCCAAGAACAACCCCGTACTGATAGGCGGCGCCGGCGTGGGCAAGACCGCCATAGTCGAAGGGCTGGCGCAGCGCATCGCATCGGACAACGCGCCCGAAGAGCTGAGGGGCAGACGAGTCATCGCGCTCGACATGGGCGCGATGGTGGCAGGGGCCAAGTTCAGAGGAGAGTTCGAGGAGCGCCTCAAATCCGTCATGGACGAGATCAAACAGGCGGAGGGCGAGATCGTCCTGTTCATCGACGAGCTTCACACCGTCGTAGGAGCCGGCGCTTCGGAGGGCGCGATAGACGCCTCCAACATGATGAAGCCGGCGCTGGCGCGCGGGGAGCTTCAGACCATAGGCGCGACCACCGAGGACGAGTACCGCAGACACATCGAGAAGGATGCCGCGCTCGAAAGACGCTTCCAGCCCATTCTGGTCGAGGAGCCGGACGTCGAAACCGCCATCCAGATGCTGAAGGGGCTGCGCCCGAAGTACGAGGCTCACCACAAGGTGAAGGTGGAGGACGAGGCGGTCGAAGCCGCAGCCAGACTGAGCCAGCGCTACATCTCGGATCGCCTTCTGCCGGACAAGGCCGTCGACCTCATAGACGAAGCCGCGTCCAAGCTGCGCATAGAGTCGCAGTCGAAGCCCTTGGACGTAGTCCAGATCGAATCTCGGATGCAGCGGCTGGCAGACGAGGAGCAGGCGGCATCCCAGCGCGCGGACTACGAACGCGCCGCCGCCCTCCGCTCCGAGCGGCTCAGGCTCCAGGACGAGCGCGACGCGCTCGACGCCTCGCGTCCGCACGCAGACGCGCCCATGGTGGTCACGGCGGAGCGCGTGGGAGCGCTCATCGCCACTTGGACGGGCATCCCCGTGGACCGCCTTCTGGAGACCGAGGCGGACAGGCTGCTTCACATGGAAGACCGTCTGCACGAGCGGGTCATCGGACAGCGCGATGCGATAACGGCGGTCTCGGACGCCATACGCCGCGCCCGCGCCGGGCTGAGCGACCCCGCCCGCCCAATCGGCAGCTTCATCTTCCTAGGACCTACGGGCGTGGGCAAGACGGAGCTGGCGCGCGCGCTCGCTGAGTTCCTGTTCGACGACGAACAGAACATGGTTCGGCTCGACATGTCCGAATACATGGAGAAACACGCCGTGTCGCGGCTGGTCGGCGCGCCTCCCGGCTACGTCGGATTCGACGAGGGCGGACAGCTCACCGAAGCCGTGCGCCGCCGCCCGTTCCGCGTCATCCTGTTCGACGAGATAGAGAAGGCGCACCCGGACGTGTTCAACGCCCTGCTCCAGATTCTGGAGGACGGACGGCTGACGGACGGACACGGGCGCACAGTGGATTTCCGCAATACGCTGATCATAATGACCAGCAACCTGGGGACGGGAACGGAAGGGCGCGAGGCGGTCGGCTTCGTGCGAGGGGGAGAGCGCGAGAACGGCGGCGCTCTGCGCAGGGCGGCTGTCGAAGACGCGCTCAGACGGACGTTCAGACCCGAGTTCCTCAACCGCATAGACGAGACGATCGTATTCGATCCACTGAGCGAGAGTGAGATCAGGCAGGTGGTGGACATCGGCGTCGCGGAAGTCGGGGGCAGACTCGCCGAGCGCGGAGTAGCGCTCAGCCTCACGCAGGAAGCGCGCGAGTGGCTGACGAGAAAGGGATACGACAGGCTGTACGGAGCGCGCCCGCTGAGACGGGCGATCCAGAAGTTCATCGAAAACCCGCTCTCCCGCCATATACTGGCGAGCGAGTTCCAAGAGGGCGACCACGTGATCGCGGACTTCGACGGCTCCGCGCTCACGTTCGCAAGAGCCGAGTCGAGGCGGGAGGACGTCGCGGCTGCGTAGCAGAACCCATGCGGCGCGCCTGCGCGCTCGATGGTATTCTCGGCTCGTGAGCCTAATGAAAGTATGTAGTACCAGCGCGAGCCGAGAATACCCGCTTGACAATGGCGATCCAAATGCCATATCGTGAGCCGAAACCGAAACATATCAATTCAGCTGCGACGAGGCTGCGAGCGTCGCCTGTCATTTCAAGCCGATGTCGCTCGCTGGTCGGATGGCTCTTGAAAGAATACGCATCTGGCGGAGGGGATTCCGCATGGCCAAACTGCTGGAAGTAAACAATCTCACCACTCACTTCTTCACACAGGACGGGGTCGTCAAAGCGGTCGACGGGATCACCTACGACTTGGAAGAGGGAGAAGTGCTGGGCGTAGTGGGCGAGAGCGGCTGCGGAAAGAGCGTCCATGCCCTGTCCATCATGCGCCTCGTGCCGTCTCCTCCGGGTCGCACGGTGGCGGGCGAAGTGGTGTTCGAGGGCGAAGACCTGCTTCACATGGACGACGCCGAGATGCGCCACATCAGGGGCAACCGCATCGCCATGGTGTTCCAGGAGCCGATGACCTCGCTCAATCCGGTCCTGACCATAGGAAGGCAGCTCACCGAGACGCTGGAGCTTCATCAGGGCATGAGCAGACAGCAGGCGTCGGTCAGAGCGGCTGAGCTGCTTTCGACCGTCGGAATACCGGACGCCGATCGCAGGCTGGTGGACTACCCCCACCAGTTCAGCGGCGGAATGCGCCAGCGCGTCATGATCGCCATGGCGCTCAGCTGCAACCCCAAGCTGATCATCGCGGACGAGCCTACCACCGCGCTGGACGTTACCATTCAAGCCCAGATACTGGAGCTCATGCAGGATCTGGCGCGAGACTTCGGCACCGCAATGATCATCATTACCCACAACCTGGGCGTGGTGGCGCGGTACGCCGACAACGTAAACGTCATGTACGCAGGCAAGATTATCGAGACAGGCTCGGCAGAAGAGATATACCACAACCCCAAGCACCCCTACACGCTGGCGCTGCTCAACTCGGTTCCCCGCTTGGACGCCAACGAGCGAATCAGGCTGGACGCCATCGAGGGCTTGCCTCCGGACTTGGTGAACCTGCCGGAGGGATGCTCTTTCGCTCCGCGCTGCAAGTTCGTGTTCGAGCAGTGCTTGGACGAGACCCCTGTCTTGGTGGAGACCAACGCGGGACACACTTCCGCCTGCTGGAGACACAAGGAACTCGACGAGCTGGCTGGCGTGAGAGTCGGCTACTAGGAGGTAGAAGAGGACGATGACAACCACCAACGGTTCCGGCTCCAACGGCCAAACTCCCCTTCTGGAAGTCAAGAACCTCAAGATGTACTTCCCGGTCACATCGGGGATCATATTCCAGCGCAAGGTCGCCGAGGTCAAGGCGGTCGACGACGTCACCTTCTCCATCAACCAAGGGGAGACCTTGGGGCTGGTGGGCGAGAGCGGCTGCGGAAAGACCACGACGGGCAGAGCAATTCTACAGCTCTACAAGCCGACCGACGGCGAGGTGATGTTCGAAGGCACCCGCCTCAACGATCTGGACGGCGGCGCCATGCGCGCCATGCGCCGCAAGATGCAGATCATCTTCCAAGACCCATACGGATCGCTGAACCCGCGCATGACCTGCGGCGACATCGTGGGCGAGCCGCTCATCGTCCACAAGCTGACGTCATCCAGAGGCGAATACAGAAGCCGGGTGTCAGAGCTGCTTCAGGTGGTCGGACTCAACCCGTACATGGCAGACAGATATCCTCACGAGTTCAGCGGCGGACAGCGCCAGCGCATCGGAATCGCGCGCGCGCTGGCGGTAAACCCCAGCTTCATCGTCTGCGACGAGCCAGTATCCGCGCTTGACGTATCCATTCAGGCGCAGGTCATCAACCTGCTGGAGGATCTTCAGCAGCAGTTCGGGCTTACCTACCTGTTCATCGCCCACGACCTATCCGTCGTTCGCCACATCTCGGACCGCGTGGCGGTCATGTACCTAGGCCACATAGTCGAGATCGCCGACCGCAACGAGCTGTACGACAACCCCCTCCATCCGTACACGAGGGCGCTGCTCTCGGCGGTTCCCATCCCCGACCCGCTCATAGAGGCGCAGAGGGAGCGCATCATCCTGACCGGTGACGTGCCAAGCCCGATGAACCCCCCGGCGGGGTGCGTGTTCCATACACGCTGCCCCGTGGCGATCGAAGACTGCCAGCTGGAGATGCCCGAGCTCCGCGAGGTATCGCCGGGCCACTGGGTATCCTGCATCCGAGTCGAGGGCTGGGAGACCGCCCGCGCCTAGCCTTCGAGATGCGCAGACAGGGCCGTGTTTCCCGATGCAGCCCTGCGCAGACGCGCCATCTCGACGGCGAACCAGAGCGCGAGGTTGCCGGTGCGCTCGTCCTGCCCGAACTCGGCGGCGCGGTCTAGGTAGAACCGCCTGTCTCTGGCTGCGCCCGTGCCGGTGCATCCGTCCACCACTCCGCCATCCAGCCCTACGCGCTCGGACGCCGCGCGCCAGAGGCTGTTTGCGAACTCCGTATAAGAGTCGTCCAGCCAGCCGAGCCTCAGACCTCGCGCGACGGCGTAGCCCGCCATACAGGTTGCGGTAAGCTCCTGATACGAACCGCTGAAGTCCAGCAGCTGGGACAGCATCCCAGACGGGCGCTGAAGCCTACGGAGCGCGTCCAGATGCCGCGTGTGCGCCTCGATCAGCGCGTCCCTCTCCGCGTGGTCTTTCGGAAGATGCGTCAGCGTCTCCGCGTATCCCAGCGCCGCGAAGCCGTTGCCCCGTCCCCAGTAGTAGGGCGAGGATCGGCAGTGCCAGAACAGCCCGTCATCCTGCTGTATGCCCGCGTTCGACAGAAAGGCGGTCTGCACGTCCAGATACGATACCTCGCCCGTCAGCGCGTATGCCCTGCCCATGAGCGCGCCGCAGAAGAAGAAGTCCTCGGTGCGGTAGTCGGGGTCGCACGGCGGCGGCGGAGCGCCGGCCTCGTTTCCCAGATACAGGTCGGCGGTCGAGACCAGCAGGTCGCGGTAGCGCGCGTCGCCGCTGGCTTCGAACATCTCGTCGCACCATACCAGACCCGCGTGATTCGCTCCGCCGGCCGAGCCTCCGAACCATGACCTCTCTCCGGACAGGTACGGCGCGACCAGCGCTTCGACTCCCTCGGCGAACGAAGATACGTTGTTCGTCAGATCGCCGAGCCTCAGCCGTCCGCTGATTGCGACCCCCTTCGTATAGATTACGGGGTCGAGCGTATCGCCGTATCGCGGCGCGAGCGCGGCTGCCACTTCCAGCGGCGAGCGATCTCCGCGCGCGGCGAGCGCGCTTCTCGCCCGCGATACAGTCACACCATGCCCGGCGTCCAGCGCGTGGGCAAGCCGCCGCAGCTGCGCCCCCCAAGCGTCCGTCGGGGCCGTCAGGCGAAATCCATGCACGCTTCCAAGATCGTTGGGTCGTCCGGAAGCCAGCGCGCTCAGAAGGCTGCCGCCTTCGAGCATGGGCGCGGCATTCAGGGCGGACACAACGCGGATATGCGCATCCCCGCTGTACTCCCAGCGCACGGAATCGCCCGCTCGTATCTCGATAACGCAGTCCGGAGCCATGAACCCGATGTATCTCCACAGGTAGCGGGATTCTGGGTCGGTCTCGTGATCGAAGAAGCCGCCTTCAGGCGGGTAGCCCGTGGATGGATCGCCGCCCGATCCGTTTCCCCGCCCTGCGCCTAGTCCCAGCCCGTCGGGATTGCCGCATGGTATGACGCTCAGGGCGATCCTGTTCCTGAGCCGCTGACTGCGCGCGTAGGACTCCATGACGGAGACCGCCGCCGCCGCGTCCGCCTCCGATCCGTCGAGTCCTCCGATCAGCAGTATGCGGTGTCGGTCCGAGCTGTCCGCGTAGGCGTCCTGATGCGCCAGCGCCGCGATCTGAGTGTCCTTGCGGGTCACTCCCGCCCCGTCCTTCGTCCAGGGCGCGTTGGAGCGGGAGCGTATCCTGTCCGTCTCTTCCAGCAGGCGGTCGTACTGTTCGGGCATGTCTGAAGCTCCGTTGTGGATGTTGTCGGTTTATGCGAATCGTTCGGGACGATAGGGTTCGAGCGTATCCACTCGCGCGCCATCGAGGATTTCCATCGCCGCAAGCTCTCCGACGAGCGGCGCAAGCGTGATGCCGCTGTGCATCAGCGCGATGTACACGTTGGGCGCGGCGGCGGCATAGCCGAGAACGGGCAGCTCGTCTTCGGGCATGGGCCTGTATCCGACCGGGACGGGAACGGCGCGCGCGCCAGCCAGATCGGGCAGATAGCGGGCGGCGCGAGCCACCAGCTCATCGGCGTGCGCCTGCGAATCGTCTTGCGCCAGACTTTCCTGACTGCCCTCGCCGATCATCAGAACGCCGTCCGCGCCCTGCCGAACGTGAACCTCCGGCTGCCCGTCTTCCAGCGGAGGGCAGTACAGGGCGGCGACTGACTTCAGCGTAGGCGGCATTGCCTCCGTTCTGACGACCACCCCCGGGCTCTCCTGCTGCGGGACGTAGACCCCAGCCCACCCCGCGATCTCGGTAGTAGCCACGCCGGCCGCCACCACGACGGCGTCGCACTCCACGCACTCATCACCCACGAGTACCGAAGATATGCGTCCGCCTGAAGAATCCAGCCCGGTGACGGCGGAGTTCGCCATCACCCTGCCGCCCATCTCCGCCACGCGCTCGGCGCACGCCCGGGCTGCGAGCGTGGGCAGGACGTGGCCGTCGTTGTCGCTGATCGCCGCCGCCGCCACGCGACCGGGTCTGAGGCCGGGTTCGAGGCGCGCCATTTCGGACTCGTCGAGAAGCCGAGCCGCGTATCCCCAGCGTTGGAGCTTCGCCACCTGCGCCTTCAGCGCCTCTCCGCCCTCGCAGTCCGAAGCCCAAGTGAGATGTCCGCCCCAGCGCAGGCCGATGTCTGCATCGAGCAGACGCGCGAACCTGTCCCAGCAGTCCAGCGAGCGGCGGTTCAGCTCGTTGTAGTGGCGCGGCTCCTTGCCGAAAGCGTTGATCCAAGCGAACGAATGGCTGGACGCGCCCATGCCGGGCTCATCGGAGTCGATCAGCGTCACGTCCCCGCCCCGGCGGGCTAGGTGGAACGCGATCGCCCCGCCCACGATGCCCGCCCCGATAACCGTAACTCTCATGTCTTCTTCCCCTCAGCCCACCGAGCGGGCGGAATGGTATAATCACACAATAACCCCCATTGGAGGCAAGCGCAATGATATCCATTTTCGTGACCATCCGCATCAAGGAGGGGTTCGCCGACGAGTTCAGAGAGGCGAGCTTCGGAGACGCCCAGGGATCCACGCGGGACGAGCCGGGCTGCTTCAGGTTCGACATACTGGCGAACGCCGAAGACCCCAGCCTGTTCCACCTGTACGAGGTCTACGCGGACGACGCGGCGCTGGACGCGCACCGCGAAGCGGCGCACTACAAGAAGTGGCGCTCGTCTGTCGAGCATATGTTTGACGGCGATATCGAGCGGGTCTCGATGACTACGGTCTTCCCCTCGGACGAGGGCTGGCGCAATCAGAAGCCGCACCTTCTGAACTGGTAGGCGGCCAGTCGTGCGCGGCGCGGCGGGGGCGCTATGTCCTGTGGAATTCGCGCTCCAGCTGCCCCGAGCTCATGTGGATCATCGTCGGGCGGCCGTGAGGGCAGGTGTTGGGCTGGACGCAGGCTTCCAGCTGGCGCGCCAGCTCCTGCATCTCCTCGCGGCTCATCGCTTTGCCCGCCCGTATAGCGCCGTGACACGCCACCGAGTACGCGGCGCGCTCCTCCCACGTCTCGAATCCGCCCCCCTCCTCCATCAGCTCCAGCACGTCGGCGAGCGTTCTGGACTGATCGGACTCGTGAAGAAGCGCCGGCGCTCCCCTGACTATCACGGCTGACTCGCCGAACGGCTCTATGACGAAGCCCATGGCGGATATGATGTCCGACTGCCGCGTGACCAGCTCCATCTTGGCGGCGTCCAGCTCTACTACTGCGGGTTCCAGCAGGCTTTGGCTATCGGGCGCGCCCCTTGCGGCTTGGCTCTTGACCCGCTCGAACATCACCCGCTCGTGGGCGGCGTGCTGGTCTATGAGGTACATGCCGTCCGGCCCCTCGGCGACCACATACGTGTTCTGCACCTGACCAAGCACGCGCAGAATTGGCAGCGCGTCCCTCGCAGTCGGAGCGGATGCCGCCTGCTGAGGCTGACCGGGCGGCGCTGACGGCTCGATCATACTGTGGCGCGCTCCCGCGCCGTGGCCGATGGCGTTGGAGAACGGCGCCGTAGGCCAGAACGAAGACGGGTTTGGCGGCTGGCCAGCTGGCGCGGCTGGACGGCTGATCCTCTCTGGGGAGACTTCCGGTATCGGCGCGTGCTGCATGAGCGTCTTGCGAACGGCGCGCTGAACGGCTCCGAAGACCCTGTTTTCGCGCCTGAAGCGGATTTCCGCCTTCGATGGGTGCGTGTTGACGTCCACCTCCTCGTATGGAACGGAGATGTTGAGAACGGCTACGGGATATCTGCGCTCTGCCATGAAGCCGTGGTAGGACTGCTCTACGGCATACGACAGCGATCTGTTGCGCACCCAGCGCCTGTTGGCGAACAGGCTGACGTATCTGCGATTGGCTCTGTCCATAGACGGCGGGCCGATCAGTCCCCACACCATCGGCTCCAGGTCGTCCCCGCTTTCGGGCGCAAGCTCCAGCATCTCTTGGGCAATGCGCCGCCCGTACACTGCGGCTGTGGCGTCTCGCAGGTCGCCGTTTCCCGGGCTGGAGAGCGGGCGTCCACGATCTGCGCTCAGCTCGAATCCGACCTCGGGGTATGCCATAGCGTAGTGCGATACGACCATCTGAATGTTCGTCTGCTCGGCGGCGGGCGAGCGCAGGAACTTGCGGCGGACGGGGAAGCTGGCGAACAGACGGCGCGCGACCACCGAAGTGCCGATCGGCGCTCCCGCCGCCCCCTCCTCGATCACCTCGCCGTCCGCGATTTCGATACGATAGCCCGCGTCCTCGTCCGGCGTGCGCGTTCGCATCTCGACTCGCGCTGTGGCGGCTATGCTCGGCAGCGCCTCGCCTCGGAATCCGAGCGTGGATACCGATTCCAAGTCACTCGCGCCGGACAGCTTGCTGGTGGCGAAGCGCTGGAATGCCAGCGCGACCTGCGCGGGCGGAATTCCACATCCGTTGTCGGTCACGCGGATGTAGTCCATCCCTCCGCCTCGAACCTCGACCTGTACCCGGGTCGCGCCGCCGTCGAGCGCGTTCTCGATCAGCTCCTTTACTGCGGACGATGGACGCTCGATGACCTCGCCCGCGGCGATTCTGGACGAGACTTCGGGTTTCATCAGCTGGATAGGCAACGGTCAGACGGGGCGCTTGCCGCGCGCGGCCCTGTACCCCACCCTGCCGGAGCGTCCCGTTGCCGCGAAGTCGCTGATGATGGCGTAGATATGCTCCATCTCGTCGTCTGACTGCGACCTGAAGAAGTACGGCCTCGCAAGCACGCCGCCGAACGTTTCCACTATCTCGGGGTAGTCGTCGATTACGAAGTCCGGCCAGTGGGGGACCTTCAGCAGCTCCAGCCCGTTTACGAAGTCGTATATGGGCTTCTTGTAGATGCCCGATACGAGGTCTTGCAGCTCGTGACGCTCCACATCGGACGTTCTGAGTCCCACGCCCGACCAGATGTAGAGCGTGTGTCCGTCTTCGATCAGCCGCTCGAACGTGTCCCGCGTGCCGGGCCTTAGACTGCCGTCCATCGCCAGCAGGGTGTAGTCTACGTCGAAGAATATCTTTAGGCTCAAGTGAAGTCCTTTCGCTGAAAGATCTTGTCGGCGGAGGAGCGGCCCACGAGTCCCCCTCCCTCGATGGGAGAGGGGACTCGCCCCATCATCCCAGCACTCTCCCACGAGGCGAGAGGGGATCTTCAGGTCACCGGGCGGCGGCCCATTCGATTCCGTTCAGCACCATCTTCTGGAACTCCGCGGTCTCGAAGCTGAGTCCATTATGGCCCAGCAGCGTCACGAACACCTTGCCTTCGCCGTAGCTGCGCGTCCATCCGAGCGGGAACGTGCCGCCAGCCATGAACGTCTCTTTTCCGCCCCATGCGTGCGTCCCGTCCTCGGAGTCGCCGGTCATAAAGACATCGTTGTCGTCGGCATACTCCAAGCCCATGTAGAGCTCGTCGTTGGTCACGAAGTCGGAAATGCCCTCGACGCCCGGATGTCCGGGCTGGGACACGTTCACGGTGAACTGACCGTAGGGCGGGTGGTAGCTGACGCCCATCACCCAGCCGCCGCCTGTGATCTCGCGGTACTCCTGCCACTCGTCAGGCACGCATCCCGATATGTGGATGCACACGAAGCCGTTGCCGGAGCCGATGTAGCCCTTCATGCCAGCCTGCTCGTCTTCGGACAGAGTCATTTCGCCCGCGCGCAGGGAGTTGAAGATCAGCGCGTCGAATCCGCCCATGCGCTCCGAATCGGCGAGTATGGAAGCGTCTTCCGTCACCGTGATCGTGTGGCCAGCCTGAATGAGGAATCTGGTCAGTACGGGAGTGGACTCTTCGTAAGGATGTCTTCCGCCGGATATAACTAGCAGGTTCACGTCATGGCTCCTTCCGCTGACTGTCTGCAATCGAGACGACCGATCCGCTGAGACGGACGCCAGCCAAGAGTGTATTAGCTGGCAGCTCTTATGGCAATATGCGGCTGAGACGGTCACGCGGGGCGGGGGGATCCCGCCTTCACCTCTCCCTTCACCTCTCGTGGAAGAATGCCACGTCGTCCGCGAAGGGCTTGTCGCAGTCTTCGGATCCTGCAAGCCCTATCTGCCCCCTGCCCGTAACGCCGTTCCGCGCGCCGTCCATGCGCGGGTCTGCGTAGCGCTCGTACCAGATTTCCAGCTCTGATCTCAGCGCCGCCGCTCGCTCGCCGTGCCCGGGTTCGTCCGCCAGATTGCGCGTCTCCAGCGGGTCGTTCGTGAGATCGTACAGCTCGTTCGGATGGTCGGAGTAGCGATGGACGTACTTCCACGAGCGAGTTCGGATCATCCTTGTGGGTCCGTACTCGTCCAGAACGAACACGGGCGAGCCGTCCGCCATGGATTCACCCCGAAGAACTGCCGAGAAGTCTCTGCCCGGCAGTGGCTGGTCGGACGTGGCATCGAGCGCCAGATATCCGAGCAGAGTGGGCATGAAGTCGTACTGGCTTAGCAGCTTGTCGCACACCAGATCCTGCGGAACGTGGCTGGGCCTCGAAATCAGCGTCGGCACCTTGACCGCCGTATCGAACATGTTGGGGGGATACGTGCCGTTGCCCTTTCCCCAGATGCCGTGATGCCCCATGTTCATGCCATTGTCCGCGCTGAATATAACGAGGGTGTCTCGCCTGAGTCCGTTCTCCTCCAGCCAGTCCAGCAGCCTGCCGATGTTCCTGTCCATCTCCTCGATTGCCGTGAAGTAGCCGCTCAGCGCCAGCCTGCGATTCTCCGGCGTGTCTCCGAGCGTCGCCGCGCCCGGCTCCTTGGCAAGCTGATCGAAGTGGATGTCCTCATCAGGCACGGAGTCGAAAGCCGTGTTCTCCCAGTGGTCGTCGAACAGCCGCGCCGGGTGGTGTTCGCGTCCCCAGGGCGCGTGCGGCGCGGTGTAGTGGACGTTGAGCGAGAACGGCGCGCTCGTGTCCAGCTGAGCGTCTAGGAATTCGAGCGCGTGATCGGTGATCACGTCCGTCACGTAGCCGTCCGGCTGGTACAGCTCGCCCTCCCGCAGCATGGGCGCGCGATAGTAGCTTCCGCCCCCCGATGCGTGTACGCTCCAGTAGTCGAAACCCAGCTGCGGAAGGGCGGAGCGCCCCAGGTGCCACTTGCCGCTCAGCCCGCAGACGTAGCCGTTTTCCGCCAGTGTCTGGATGTACGAGCGGCGGCCGCGCATGTACTCGATCTCCTCCCCGTCCTGCGGCAGATGCGCGGAGTTGCCCCTTCGCAGGAAATCCTGAACGCCGTGCTGGGAGGGTATCTGCCCGGTGAGTATAGAGGCGCGCGCCGGAGAGCAGACGGGCGAGGCGCAGAAGAAGTTCTCGAACCTGATTCCGCTGGATGCCAGACGGTCGAGGTTCGGCGTGTCCAGCTCCTCGCTGCCAGCGCATCCCATCGCCCACGCGCCTTGATCGTCGCTGAGAATGAATACGATGTTCGGCGTCTGTGAATCTCTGCTCGCCATTTAGACCTCCACGCCCAGCGCGCCCGCCACCGTGTCCATGTCCTTGTCGCCCCGCCCGCTCAGCCCCAGCAGGATGATCTTGTCTCTGTCCAGCTTGGGCGCGAGCCGGGAGACGTGATAGACGGCGTGGGACGGCTCCAGCGCGGGGATGATGCCCTCTGTCCTGCACAGAAGCTCGAAGCCCTCCAGCGCCTGCTCGTCCGTGACGCTGACGTACTCGGCGCGCCCGCTGTCCTTGAGCCAGCTGTGTTCTGGACCGACTCCCGGGTAGTCGAGACCGGCCGAGATGCTGTGCGCCTCGTGAACCTGGCCGTCTTCGTCCTGAAGCAGATAGGACATGCTCCCGTGCAGCACGCCCGGCTGTCCCGCGACCAGCGTCGAGGAGTGTTCGCCCGTCTCGATTCCGCGCCCGCCTGCCTCCACTCCTATAAGCCCGACTCCCTCGTCTCGTATGAAGTCGTGGAACAGACCCATCGCGTTGGATCCGCCGCCCACGCAGGCGATGGCGTAGTCCGGCAGCCTGCCGACCGTCGCCAGCAGCTGCTCCCGCGCCTCCTGCCCTATGACGGCTTGAAAGTCGCGCACCATCATGGGGTAGGGGTGTGGCCCCACCACGCTGCCGATGAGGTAGTGAGTGGTTTCGACGTTCGTCACCCAGTCGCGTATGGCTTCGTTGATCGCGTCTTTGAGCGTGCGGCTGCCGCTGGTGACGGAGCGCACCTCCGCGCCCAGCAGCCGCATCCTGAACACGTTGAGCGCTTGGCGGCGGATGTCCTCCTCGCCCATATAGACGATGCACTCCTGCCCTAGCATCGAGCAGACGGTGGCGCTGGCAACGCCGTGCTGTCCTGCGCCCGTCTCCGCGATGATCCGCCGCTTGCCCATGCGCTGGGCGAGCAGACCCTGACCGAGCGCGTTGTTGATCTTGTGCGCGCCGGTATGGGCAAGGTCTTCGCGCTTGATGAAGATGCGCGCGCCGCCGAGTTTGCGCGTAAGGTTCTCGGCGTAGTAGAGCTTGGTCGGCCTGCCCACGTAGTCGCGCGCCAGCAGCCGCAGCCTGGACTGGAACTCCTCGTCCCATCTGGCGGCGCGGTACTCGATGTCCAGCTCGTGAACTGCGCCCATCAGCGTCTCGGGGACGAACATCCCCCCGAACTTGCCGAATCGCCCGCGCTCGTCGGGTAGGGTTTGCGTAGTGGTCATGGCGTGTTCCTGAAGTCTCGATATGGTGGGGAAGATGATAGCAGATTCGGAGACTGTCTGAATCGAGATGGGAAATTGCGATCTTCTCGCTTACTGCGCCGTTTGTGGTTTATGCTGGAGCGAGGTCGGCATCGAGCGCGGACAGCTTCCCAAAACAAGAGGTGACGGATGAGCATGATCGAGATGTATCGAAGACGGACAGGCGCGGCGGCGGCGATCGCAGTGGCGGCGGCGCTGATCGCCGTCGCCTGCATCAGAACGCCCGACCCCGCGCCCAGACCGCAGCCCGCGCCGACCGCCGCTCCCGCTGCGATGCCCGCGCCCACATCAGTTCCGCAGCCCGCGCCGACCGCCGCGCCCGTTGCGATGCCCGCTCCCACATCAGTTTCGCAGCCCGCGCCCATATCGCCGCCGCAAGGCGACTACTTCGCGCTCGATCGCGTGCTGGACGTCGACATCGAAATCGACTCTGCGGACTGGGACACCCTGCGCCATCAGACGCGGACTCTGGAGGACGTGTTCGAGGAGATCGAAAAGTACCGTCTCACCCGCCCATTCGCGGACATCTACACATGGTTTCCCGCGCGCGTGACGGTGGACGGCGAGACGCGCGCCGAAGTTGGAGTGCGCAAGAAAGGGTTCGTCGGCTCGCAGAGCGACGTCAAGCCATCCCTCAAGATACGTTTCGACAAGTACGTGGACGATCAGACACTCGACGGCGTCATCGAGCGCATGACGTTGAACAACGGCGTACAGGACGAGTCGCTGATCCGCTCGTGCCTCGCCTATCAGATATTCGCCGCCGCCGGGCATCCGTCGCCCCGATGCAACTTCGCCGCCGTCACGGTCAACGGCAAAGATCTGGGGCTGTACGTCCACGTAGAGGACATCGAGACATCCATGATCGGGCGCGCCTTCGGCGACGGCGAGGGCAACCTGTACGAGGGAACGGTCAGCGACTTCACTTCCGAGTATCGCGGCACGTTCGAAAAGAAGACGAACGCGGACGCGGATGACTGGTCGGACATAGACGCCGTATCCGCCGCCCTGCAAGACCCATCCGAAAGCGGACGGAACGCCCTGAACGCCGCCGTAGACATGGACGCTTTCCTGACCTTCTGGGCTGTCGAGGTGATCATCGCCCACTGGGACGGCTACGCGGGCAACCGCAACAACTACTGGTTCTACCGCGAATCGGACGGCCCCTTCGTGTTCATCCCCTGGGGCGTGGATCAGGTGTTCACGTCCAGCGACGACCCCAACCCGTTCGACGCCGTCACCGACCCGCCCCCGTCCGTGCTTGCGAACGGCGCAATCGCCAGCCGCATATACGAAGACGCGGACGGTCGCGCCGCATACGTCAGCCGCCTGCGCGAGCTGCTGGATACCGTGTGGAACGAAGCCGACCTGCTCCAGCGCGTCGAGCGGATGGCTGCCATCGTCCAGCAGAGCGCCTTGCCCGAAGAGCGGGCAGCCGCATCCAAAGACACCGAGCTGGTGCGTAATTTCGTCCGCGAGCGACGGGCGGAAATCCTGGACGACCTCACGCCTCAGCCGCCGGACTGGCCTTCGCCCCCAGCGGCCGGAGTCGAGTTGGATATCGAATCCGGCGAAGTAGAGCTGCACTTCGAGACCACGTGGGGATCCAGCGAAAGCGCCACCAACCCGTTCGAAGCCGGTACGGTCACTCGATTCGTGCTGAACGGCGAGGAGCAAGCGCTCGACGGACTGGGCGCAATCGCAGGCGAGCCTAGCCCTGAAGAGGCCGCCGAGCTGGGATCGGAAGAAGCGGCGTCGATAACCATTCTGTGGCTCGGAGACGGCGGCAGCGTACAGGGGTTCTCCCTGTGGCTGCCGGTCGCTCGGCTGTCCGGCGGCTCCACTCTGGAGATCGGCGCGGACGAACTCGGCGGCGGCTACTGGAGCATACCGCCCGGCGCAGAAGCCCCAGACGTCTTCTCGCCGTTCATCTCGGCGCGGCTCGAGCTGATCGAGGCGGGAGCGGAACCGGGAGCCGCCATCTCAGCGCGCTTCAGCGGCAGCTTTGGGGGCGCAGTCCCGATCACGGGCGAGGACGCCGCGCCCGCCGCGCCCGACCAGAGCGAGGGGATCGGCCTGTTCATAAACGAAGTCGCCGCGCAGGGCGAGCCGCTGGACTGGTTCGAGCTTTACAACGGCTCGGATTCCCATATCGCGCTGGCTAACTTCATGCTGGCAGACGACCTGACGGACGAGAGCAAGCGCGTACCGTTCCCCTCCGATCTGGTAATCGAGCCGAGCGGCTATCTGCAAATCCAGCTGGACAGTGACGGCTGGCCCGGCTTCGCGCTGGGCAAGGACGAGGAGCTAGGCGTCTGGACGGCGGACGGCGTTCTGGTGGATTCAGTGGACTGGTCCGAGGGAGACGCGGACGAGGGGACGAGCTACGCGCGCATCCCAGACGGATCGGATGGATTCCTCACCGTCAGCAGCCCCACGCCCGGCGCCCCGAACTAGCGCAGGCGCGAACATCGGCATGTTCCCCAAGCCATCCCCTCTCCCTTGACGGGAGAGGGTTAGGGAGAGGGTGACTCCCCCAATCCATCAGTCAAAACCAGCTGGACACGCCCTAGTTCATACGCGATGAGAGAGTCGGATCGGATATATAGTCGCCCACCTTCAGCGTTCCCATCATCTCGCGCCAGACGCGATACGCCGTAGAAGAGTATTCGGTCCAGAAGTCCAGCGTGAGAATTGCAACCACCCCGTTCGCTCTGGCGAAGCACGTTCGGGAATGGATCTCACGACACACCTCAGTATCCATATACGCGATCTGCTGCCACACGGCTTCGAATTCGGGGCTGTTGGCTTCGTTCAGCTTTCCGCGCTCGATTATGTCTCGAGGGTCGTTCTGCACCATTTTCAGGTACATGTGGATCAGCGGAATGCCCCAGTCCACCGGGGCTCCGGTCTTGCGAATCGGAACTCCGTCTGCGTTGTAGAGCTGGATGAGCGAGACTTCGATGCGAACGTTCTCGTTCGGATGGGGATGGTCGCGCAGCATGATGGATCCCCAGTCGGTCGGCTCGATTATCCACGGCCTTGGGAACTCGAACTGCACCGCGCCCCTGTCGGCTACGAACACGCTGTTGCCGCGCTTGGACGTTCGCCACCCATGATTCTTGGGCAGATGTATATGAAACTTCTTCCACCGATCGGGCATATCCTGACTCTCTGCTATGCGCCTGCGCTTTTGGATATTCTATCTGGGCATTTTATTGATGAGATTCCCGCTTGGCAAGCGTGGCTGACGGGAGCGGCAGTCCAGCGCGCCGCTGGGATCCGATGCGCCTTCCACTTTCTGGTTGACCGCGCGCAGCGCCGAACCTAGAATGTGTACACGTCTTGGAAAGAGTTCTGATCGAGGATAGCCCAAATGCCCATCTACGAGTACGTCTGCAACACGTGCAGCCACAGGTTCGACAAGCTGCGCCCCATGAGCCGAATGGACGATGAAGCGCCATGCCCGATCTGCGATGGAGACTCGGAGCGGCGGCTCTCTGTCTTTGCCGCGTTCAGCTCGGACGCATCCGGCGCTGTCGGCGCGGTGTCGGGCGCGGGCGGCTGCGGCGGCTGCGGACCGGGCGGCTGCGCCTGCTCGATGGGGGTATGACCGATGCTCCGGGAGATACTGCTGTTCTTCCACGTACTCGGGGCGATAGGCGCAGTCGGAATCAACGTATCCTACTTCTTCTGGCTGCGCCGCGCGGCGCTCGTCCCCGAATCGCGCGGCTATACGCTGGAGACGGTCAGGATGTTGGAGCTGCGCCTCGCCATCCCCGCCTACGTGATAGCGCTCTTGACCGGGCTTTGGCTAGTCGTCGAATCCGGCAGAGAGTGGAGTACCCCGTGGATAGAGCTGTCCATCCTCCTCTGGATCGTCGTAATGGGAATCGGCGGATTCCACAGCCGCCTGCTCAAGCGTCAGATAGCCATTGGAGACTCGGATTCGGACGCATACGCCGCAGGCCACAGGCGCAGCCGAATCCTGATGATCGCGCTGACGCTCTCCGCTCTGGCGATGCTCTGCCTCATGGTGTTCAAGCCCACGCTGTGGGGGTGAGCGGCTTTCCTCACATCCTCCGCCCGACGCCTTCGGCGGCGGCCCTGTCGTAGACCGACTTGGCGGCGGCGATATCCCAGAGCGCCATGCCGAGCGACTTGAACAGCGTCACGTCTTCGGCGCGTCCGCGTCCGCTGACATCGCCTCCAACCACGTCGTGAAGCTCGACCGCATGATCCCACAGGAACAGCCCGCGCGAGGCTGGCATCATAAGCTCGCCCGCTTCGATCTTCGCCTGCTCGCGGTCGTCCACGACCACGATGTCCGCCCGCTCCACAACGGCGGCGTCCAGCTCGCTCACGTAAGGATCCGCGCCCCCGGCTGCGGTCACGTGCATCCCCGCCTCCAGCCACTCGCCCATAAGCACGGGCGCGCGCGAGCTGGTTATGGTGATCACCACGTCCGCGCCCTCGACCGCCCGCCGCGCTGACTCGGCCGGCGTCACTGGGACGCCCAGATACTCCGTCATCTCCCCCGCGTAGGCGCTTCGGTTCGCCTCGCTGCGGCTGTAGACACTGGCATGAGAGATATCGCGCGCCTTGCAGACCGCTTCCAGCTGCGCGCGCGCCTGAAATCCGCTTCCTATGACCGCGACCCTCGAAGACTCCGCGCGCGCCATGAACTTGGCTGCGACTCCACTGGCAGCGCCCGTGCGCAACTGACCGAGCCGGTTCGCCTCGACGATCGCCAGCAGATCCCCGCTGCGGCTGTCCGAGAGAAGTACGAAGAACCTATAGACTCCGCCCGCTAGAGTGTAGGTCTTGAACCCCATGACGCCCAGATCGCCGTCCGCCGCCATCATGGTGTTGACGTGTGTATCCGGGCCGGCGGTCAGCCGTTGGCGGGGCTGGTTCAGCGCGCTCCCCGCCGCGCGATGAACCAGCGAAGACTCCACCGCGCGCATGGCAGCATCCATGTCGAGAAGGCGGCCGACGTCCTGTTCGGTGAGGTAGAGAGCCAACGGCTAGACGCGCACCGCCACGATATCCAGCCAGTTGCGCGGAACGTGGGTAATGTTCATCTCCTCGAACGTCTGCTGAACGCCGGTCTGGAGCGAGGCGCTGGCTTCCTTTAGCGGAACTCCGGGCATAGTGCCGATTATGAAGTCCTCGAAGGTGCTGATGTCCAGCCAGCCCTCGATCGGCACCATCACGGTATCTTCCACCTGACGCACCACCTTGAAGTTGTTGCGCTCCAGAAGCTCGCGGTACTCGTCTGGCGTGAGGTGCTTTCTGGATTCGACCTTGTCCGCCCGTCGGGGGGATAGGCCGTACTCCCGCCGCAGCGCGCGCGCCGACTTGAACATCCACTTGCGGTAGAACTGGAGCGACTCCGGCACCTGCCCGCCCTCGTAGAACGAGGTGTTGAACGCGAACTTCCCGCCGGGGTTGAGCGCCTTCGATATCTCCACCACCAGATTGTCCTTGTCCGGTATGTAGTGGATGGCGTTGCAGAAGATGACGGTGTCCGCGCGCTCCTTGAGCGATTCCGACACCTGCTCGACCTGGCTCTGGACGAACTGGACGGCGCTGTCGCGGTGCGCCTTCAGCTCCTCCATAGCCTGCTTGAGCGCGAAGGCGGAGTGATCCACGGCGATGATCGCCGAATCGCGCGCGCCTTTGAGCTGCTCCAAGATTAGCTTGGTGACACCGCCCGTTCCACAGGCAAGATCCACGATGCGCTGTCCGGAAGACGGCTCCGCCATCGCCACGAGCCTGGCGTTGAGCGCCTCGTAGAAGGGATTTTGCGAAAATGTGGCGAACGAGAAGTCTCTGGATGCCATGTCGCCTCTCCTAAAATATGTGTTCGTGCTGCCTGCCCTTAAGACATTATAGCATTTGCGCGCAGGAAGCACAGAATCGCGCGCGGCGCAGCCTGCAAGAGCGCATCTTCCGAGCAGACATGAACCGTACATGAGGAACGACCGCCGCCCGGGTATGCCAGTTTCTGGAGAAAGACCTCTCGCGGCGCGCTTGGCAGACATTCCCCAACGATATGCGGTATCATGGCGCGCGTTCGGACTTTTCGCCTGTGCTGTCGGGAGATGAATTCGGTGATTGTAAAGATAGTCGGAGTCATGTTCGCGGCTGTAGTCTTGGTGATAGCGATTGGAGCGTCCGTCTATTTCGGTATCGGTCCATTCTCATCGACGTCCCCACCGGAACATTCGGCAAGATACTATCCTCCCAGCGTTCTCGCCTACTTCTGGCTGACACTCGACCCCGGAGAAGGCCAGCGTGGAGACATGATCGACATATTCAGCCGATTCCGCGAGATGGACGCCTTCGAGGATCAGATGGACGACTCGCTTGACGATCTCGAAGACGAGATCGGGATAGACTTCGAAGATGACGTGCTGCCCTGGATAGGCGAAGAGTTGTCGTTCGCGCTGTTCGATCTCGACACACCCTCCGGAGTGGCGGAAGTGGCGATGACGATTGACGTCCGTGACCGCGCCGCCGCCGACTTCATGGACGACTGGCTGGACTACGCGGAAGATACGGAAGGCGCGGACTTCCGCCGTGACTCCGAAGGCGATTTCGACGTCTGGGAGGATGAGAGCGCGAACCAGATATACGCGCTGTCCGAAGACCTGCTGGTGTTCGCCACGACTCGCGACGCCATGGACGACGTGCTGAGGCGCGTCGCTGGAGAGACAGAGCGAACGCTAGCCGCCCACGACCGCTTCCAAGAAGCTCGCGCCGCCATGCCCTCACGCCGATTCGCGTCGGTGTACGTAGACTACGAGGAGCTGATCGGCGAGCTGTTCGAAACATGGTTTCTCGTCGATGCGTATTCCTACGAAAACTGCCTCGATGAACTCCTCCCCGCGCCGGATTGGATGGCGGGGTCGCTGGGATGGGTCGAGCGCGGCATAGTCATGGACTTTGTTTCGCCCAGCTCGGACAGTCTAGATCTGCCCGACCCGCCCGATCTGTCGGACGCCGCCGCGATCCTGCCAGACGACACGATGGGCTTCCTGTCACTGTCGTTCGACCCCGCCCTAGACAGCTACAGGTCTATCTTGGCAGACTACGACTTGAACGACTTTCTGGAAACTTGCCCTCAATACGAGCTGCTAGTGTCCTTCATGGACGAAATAGGAGGATTGGACAGAGACTCCACCTTCGCCGATCTGCTGGACTACGGACTGGACGGACTGGACGACCTAACCGGCATAGACATCGAATCCGACCTCCTCGACCTGCTCAGCGGCCAGCTCGTACTCTCCATCGAAGAGTTCGACTTCAGGGCTGTGAACGAAGACGCTTCACAAGTCCCGATCCGCGCCGCAGCCGCGCTGTCCTACAAAGACGCCGCCGAGCAAGACCTTCGGGACACGGTGGACGACCTGACCGAAGTGGCGGGATTTCGCTTGGACGAGGTCGATGTCGGAGCGGAGCGCCCCGCGCTCGTGTATCCCCTCGAAGGAACGCAGTACGAGCCGGGCATAGTCTTCAATGATGGATACATGACAGTCGGGACCACGCGGCGCGCGCTGGAAGACGCAGTGGCCGCGCAGAGCGGGGGTGGGGACAGCCTCTCTTCCGACTCGGAGTACCGCCGCGCCGTCTCCCATCTGCCCGCCGATCGCCAGTGGCTGCTGTACGCAGACCTGCGGCGCATAGTGGAGAACACCAACAGAGACGACGCGGGGCTGAGCCGAGATCAGTACGCGGCGCTGAAACTCGTTGCCGGCGCAGTCGCCGCCAGCTTCGGCGAGGCGGACGGTTTCGACAGGATCACGCTGTCCCTAACGCTCTTCCCGGACAGTTAGCCGCTTCTATTCGCTCACCTGTCGGCGCAGATTGGCAAGCCGCCCAGGAATCCGTCCACCTCTCTCAGCGCGGCGGGGATGCAGCCCGTGAGCAGCGTGTCGCTCAGGTCGAGGTAGGCGAGTTTGGACATCCCTTCGAGCGTCTCCGTCACGGAGCCGACCAGCTCGTTTCCGGCTATGACCAGCCACTCCATGTTCTCCATGTCCGCGAGCGCGGCGGGCAGTGGGCCGACCAGACGATTGTCGCCCACGTCCAGCCACATCAGGAGTTCGAGCCGGCTCAGCTCTGCGGGGATGCCGCCCGCGAGACGGTTGCCGCCCACGTCCAGCGTTCTCAGATTCCCCAGACGCCCGAGCTCCGCAGGGATCGAACCGCTCAGATCGTTGCCGTACAGATGCAGCCCGCGCAGGCCCGAAAGCTCCGCCAGAGACATGGGTATGACGCCGCTGAGTCCCTTAGACGTGAGATATATCGCCGTCACCCTGAGCGGGTCGCCGCCGAGCGATATTCCGTCCCACTCCGTAATCGGCTCGTCCGCGCTCCAGTTTAGGGCAGCGCCGCCCGCAAGCTCGGCTTTCGCCGTCAGCAGAGCCGCGCAGTCCGCGCCGAGATCGCGCCCCGCGAGCGGATAGCCGCCCGAAAGCCCGCCCGGACACGCCACAGGCGCGATGTCGGAGCGCGGAGCGAGCGCGAACCCCGCAGTCGGAGCCTCCCGAGTCGGCGGCGCAGGCGATATATCCACCACGAATCTGGCCAGCAGCGCGACCGACAGGATGGCGACTACTATCACCGCCTGCGCGATGACGAAGCTGCGAGACCACGAATCACCCCCGAAGCCCAAGAGTCACCTCCGTTCGGAGATCGCCAGAGAGCGGACGTCCGAACGGCTGATTCGTCCATCTCGGAGCGATATCATGCGGCATGTCCTCAGTGCGCCAGGCTGCTCGGCGCCCATCCGCCGTAGATCGGATACTGGCGGCAGATGAACTCGATGTATGCAGGCTGCCCCTGACCGTTGGCGGCGAGAGCGCGTTCGAGCGCAGGGGCCACTTCGTCGGCTTCCGTCACGCGCTCCGAATGAAGCCCAAGCTCGCCGATGACCTTCGACATGTCCACCTCGTCCGGGCCTAGCACAACGTGGGTGTATGGGTCGTGTCCCGCGCCCCAGAAGCCCGGTCCGTACCCCGCGAAGCCGCCGTTGCTGATGTGCGCCACGGTGATTCCGATGCTCTCGCGCACCGTCACTTCGAGGTTGCCCAGCATGTAGCCAACCCCGGCGTCGCCGGTGACCGCCACGCACTGGCGCTCGGGAAACGCCATCTTCGCGCCCATCGTGGACGCCAAGCTGAAGCCGAGCGTGGAGACGTTGCCCCAGCCGAGGAAGCCGCGCGGAATGAGCGTGTCGTACACGGTGCTGAGCTGGTCGCGCGTGTTGCCCGAGTCGTGAGTGACGAACGAGTTGTACGGGTCGAGAACCTTCATCATGTCGCCATAGACTCGGTACGGGTTGATGGGCGTCTCCTCGGACGCCATCGGCTTTTGGTACGGAGCGAGACCCGACTCGCGCGCCGCCGCTATCTCTTCCGTCACGCCGCCCGCGCTCCTGCCCTTGCCCGACGTGCGCTCGGACACCTCGCCGCACAGCGCGCGCAGCGTCAGGCGCGCGTCCCCTAGTACGGCGTGCGCGGTGGGGTAGATGCGGTTGACGTGCAGCTCGTCGAGATTGCACTGGATGATGGTCTTGCTCGCCGCTTCCGGGATCGCGTGGCTGAAGCGCCCCGGCGACAGGCTGGAGCCGATGGCGATGATGACGTCGCTCTTGGACAGGTACTCGATTGTGTGGTCGCCCCGAACTCCGACGAACAGCGGATGGTCTTCGGGGAACGCTCCCTTCGACTTGAGCGTCGTTATGACGGGCGCGTTGAGCAGCTCGACGAATGCCCTCAGCTCCTCCGAAGCGCCGGCGTATATGACGCCCTCGCCTGCATATACGAGAGGGCTGACCGCTTCCAGCAGCAGATCCACGGCGGCGGACACGTCTTCGGGGTCTGGGGCGGACTTCCACCCCCTGACTGGCGTGTACGGATCCGCGCTCTCGTCGTACTCCCCCGATGGGTCTGGGACGGACAGGACGACTGGCCCCGGCCTGCCGCTCCTGAGCATCGTGAAGGCGCGGCGCATGAACTCCGGGACGCGCGCCGGCCTGTCTATGTAGCCGTACCACTTGGTGACGGACTTCAGGCTGGCGGAGACGTCGAACTGCGTATTCTCCGAGCTGCCCGCCGGGATCCCGTCCGTGATGCACAGGATGGGCGAGCCGTCCTCGTATGCCTGCGCCAGTCCCGCGTAGGCGACCTGTATCCCCGCCGCGTTCGTGCCGCCCTGCACCGTGCATACGCCGATGCGCTCGCCGCCGGTGGCGCGAGAGAACCCGTCCGCGAGCGCGATGGCGTAGCGGTCGTCTCGCATCATCACCATAGGCACGCCCTCGCGTCCGAGCGCGTTGTTCACGCGGCAGACTGGGAAGGTGGAAACCCACTCGATCCCCTCCTGCTTCAGGATTCTGGCTATCGCGGTTGCTGCGTCGATGGTCATGTGAATATCCTCGTCGGCTGTGGTCGGTGGCTGGTGGCTGGCTGAGTCTGCGTCTGCGCTGATCGCAGCCGCTAACCGCCAAGCCCCGACAGTCTCGGCATCACCTCTTGCGAAAGCAGGCGGACGGATTTTTCGTAGGCTTCCCTGTCCTCGGAGTGGTCGAAGGTCAGCCACAGCAGCGTTCCGAATCCGCCGACGGTCTCGCAGAGCGCGGCGAGCTTTTCCGCCGGGTGTGAGGGCATCAGGAAGAGTCCGAGTTTCATCTTGGGCCTCCGCAGCGGGTGGATGAGCCGCGCAATGGGTACAGTATAGACCCATTGCGCTCGCCTGTGGGGAGGCTGTGGGGGAGGCTTCGCGCAGGCTGCTAGGAGCCGCCCTCGCCCCTGTCGAGCGCCGCCAGCCCATCGGTCACGGCGTTCGCCAGCAGGTTGTAGTCAGGCCCGTACTGGATGAATATGTAGCCCTGCCTCTGACGCTCGCGCAGTCCGGCGGGTGAGCTGGCGGAGACCCCGATCTCCACGCCGCGCCCGCGCCCGACTTCCAGCGCGCGGCGCGAGATCTCCTCGATCTCCGCCAGAGGCAGCTTCCGAGGGTCCAGCCCAAGCTCCAGAGACAGGTCCCAAGGTCCCATCGTGAGAACGTCTATGCCCGGCACGGCGCATATCTCATCGAGGTTCTTCACCGCGTGTTCGGTCTCCAGAATCAGGCTCACCAGAATGTTGTCGTTGGCGCGTTCGAGGTAGTCGTCGCTGTCGAGGGTGTAGGCGGAGGCGCGCAGCGGCCCCCAGCTTCGTATGCCCGCAGGCGGAAAGCGCGTATAGGAGACGATCGCGCGCGCCTCGTCCGCCGTTCTGACTCCGGGAACGAGTATCCCCATCGCCCCCATGTCCAGCGCGCGCTGTATGAACACTTGGTCGCGGTTCGGAACGCGCACTATTGGCGTGGCGTCCGTGCCGTCTATCGCCATCAGCATACTCTGGATCTCCGCCGAGTCGAGCGCGTTGTGTTCCGTCTCGATAACGAGCCAGTCCATGCCCGCGCGCGCCATGAGCTCTGCCACGCTGGGGCTGCCAAGCCCGAGAAAGCAGCCGATAGCCGGCTGGCATCCGCGAATTTTCTTTAGAGTCAGATTGTCTTTCATGGCTTGGCGTCCAGCGCTTCAGCGCTCAGTCAGACTCCGAGACGGTTATGGATGCTATGGCGTCGCCCGGCGTCCGCGCGCGCATCGGGTCTCTCGGCGAGATGGCGTTGACCGCGTCCATGCCGCTGGTGACCTCTCCGAACACGGCGTGCCTGTCGTCCAAGTGCGGAGTGGGGACGAACGTTATGAAGAACTGGCTGCCGTTGGTGTTTGGCCCCGCGTTGGCCATAGACAGAGTGCCGGGCTTGTCGTGCCTCAGACTGGGGTGGAACTCGTCCGCGAACCTGTATCCCGGCCCGCCGCGCCCGCTGCCGCTGGGGTCGCCGCTCTGCGCCATGAATCCGGGGATCACGCGGTGGAACGTGACCCCGTCGAAGTAGCCGTCCCGCGCCAGGAACACGAAGTTGTTCACCGTGTTCGGCGCCTCTTCCGCGAACAGACGAACGTCGAAGCTGTCTCCGTTCGCCATCTGGAAGGTGGCGGTGTACGTCTTGGAAGTGTCGATCGTCACGGCTGGCGGGCGGGCGTACTGCTTTGCCATTTGAGTCTCCTTTAGTGTCTTGGTTCGGCTGCGCCTATGGCTGGCTCGGCGTGTACAGCTCCAGCGTGTCGATGATCTTCTCGAACAGCCCCGTCTTCTCATCCAGTCTGTCCTCCGGAGTCGTGAACGTCACTGCGACCATGCCGCCCGGACGCAAGACGATGTACTGTACCAGCCCCGTCCTCAGAGATCCGGAACCTGCGAGCGGGACGTCTATGATGTAGGTCACCTCCACGCCCTCGCCCGCTGGCAAGTCCACGTTTCTTAGCTCGAATTCCATGTCCTCATATACTGCGACCAATGACTGGATCGCCAGACTGGCGAGCGCTTGCAGGTCCGTTGCGCCCGTATCTTCCACGACTATGTTGAACCCGGTACTCAGCGGCTCGCCGCTCACCGGGTCCAGCTCGATTGCGCTCAGCCTGGCTTCGAGAGCTGCCTGAGCATCCTCGACCTGTGAGAGCATCGCATCTACCACACTGGGGGGCAGATTGGCAGATTGGATGTACCACTCGTCCAGCGGGACGGCAACCCAGTTCGGCGGCGTGTCTATGCGGACGCCGTCCGCAGTCAGATCGACGCGGCTCCAGCCGGAGTCCAGCTGTGTAATGGACACGGGAACCTCGGCGCGCGTGGACGGCGGCGCGCCTTCGGGGTTGATGTCGGTGATTTCCGCGTCGAGGTCTAGGCCTGTAAGGTCCATGAAGTCCTGCGGTGGCTCGATATTCACCGGCGCATCGAAGTTGGAGAGGACGATCACAGCCTCGACGCTGGAGTCGCCGCCGAGCAGGTCTCCTCCCATGCCGCCGCCGCCGCTGACCGCGGATGACGCATCGGGAAGCGAAAACTCGCCGTCCATCTCTATGCGGTATATGAGATGGTCGGAGACTCCGATCCAGACCTCCACATTCATTTCGCCCTCGAGCGTCTCGGCGTCCGTGAATGCGGTGTTCGCCAGCAGGAACGAGATATGACGTGTGTCGATTCCCTCGATCCGCTCTACTCCGAGATCTTTCAAGTCTTTCAGGCTGTCGATGTCGTCCGGATCGACCAAGTACGCGGGGTTGTAAAACAGATCCTGCCCGGGTACTACGCCCAAGTCGCCTGCTGCGCTGGTCTTTGTCCACATGCCCGTACCCGGGTCGGTCATGTACAGATCGTCCCCTATGGCGACGATCTTGGTATCGAGCTGTATGGGACCCAGATCGAACGTGACGGCGGAATCGGAACGGTTCGGCTGCTGATAGTCGCCTTCGGCCGATATGGCCAGATCCAGCTCCAGATCGCCCATCCCCGTCGTCATGGCAACTTCGATCGTGTAGTGATAGCTCTGCGTCATCTGCATTGCCGCCAGCGACTGGCGCATAAGCTCGGCTGTGGAAGCCTCGTCCCGCGCCGATGCAGAAGTCGGGACGGGGGACGGCGTCTCGGCGGGCTGTGTGGGTGTCGCCGCGGTTGGCGTTTCAGCGGGCTGTGTGGGTGTCGTCGCGGGCGCGGGCGTCGCGGGCATGGGCGGAACCGGCAGCGCGGGCATAGGCGTAGCCGGCGGCGCGGGCGGAACAGCCGTCGCGCGCTGGACAACCGGCGCTGCCGCTGCGGGCGGAACGGGAGTCGGTGGAAGCGCCGTCGCCGTTGGAGTCGCTCTAGCGATGGGCGCGGGCGTGGGCGGCCGAGACGGCTCGGGAGTGGATCCTCCGCATGCCGCCGCCACAGCCAGCGTGAGCGTGAGCAGAATCGCAAGCCCTGCGATCAGCTCGATGGTTCTGCGAAACGTCTGGGGTCTCGACATGCAAAGCTCCTTGCTCTGGTCGGATAAAGCAGTCTCTCTAAACTATAGCAGGCGAATGAGCTTGCTGTAGTAGCTCGATATTTCGACTGTCTCGGCTATCCGCTCGAACACGGGGCGCATCGCCTCGATTCTGTCTTGCACGGGGTCGAAGGCGCGAGGAGCGCTGCGCCGCCCCCATGCCCCCATGCCCCCATGAAGAAACGCCCGCCGCCCATACGCTGCCGTTGCGCGCGATGGCTGATCCATCGAGGTACAGGAGATGATCCTCACCACGTCCGCGCCGCCCGCCGCGCAGATTCGCCGAATCAGCCCGTTCACGCCTTGCGCGTCACCCGCAGGACGACTGCGAGTTTGGGGCGATTCGACGTTGCGTTCTTTGCGCTCACGGCTTCCATCCGTCCTTCGCGCGGGATATTTCCGAAAGAGCAATGCTAGACGATGGGCATGGGGAAAGATACGCCGTTTCAGGTGTAATTGATGTCGTGAGTATGCGTGAGCGCCACCGGAATTGTCACGGTGACGCTCACGCTTGGGGTGTGGGCGGGACGCTCGCCCCTAGAGGACGTGGTACAGCAGCAGGTGTTCGCGCAGTACGTCGTTGGCGAAGTCGTTCTCCACGTCGCGCCACACGGAGTGTATGTGGTTGGCGCCGTTCTGTCGGTTGTCGAACTCTACTACGAAGTTGCCGCCGTGGATTCGGTAGTAGTGTTCCTTGCCCACCGCTACAGGTCCGCCCCAAGCCCAGTGCAGGCCCTCGAACCCCTCTTCTTCCAGCCTCTGCCACTTCTCTTGAGCCATGTCAGAGCGCACCTGATTCACGTAGGTCTTCACCAAGCCGCGAAGTATCCCCTTCTGCGTGTCGTTCATCTTCGAGGCGGGCAGGCCCTCCTCCGGCGGCAGAGACACGCGCGAGGAGTTGTAGGTGAGGATGTCGTATGGCGCCTCGCCGTAGATGGTCGCCGTCGAAACCTGCCCTTTGTCCAGGCTGTTCATCAGCTCGAAGGCAAGGTCCTCACGGTCGTCGAGGATGCGCAGCCCCTTCTTCGGACCCTTGCGAACCTCGGCGGGGTTGGCGCCGAAGAAGAACGGCGTCATGGAGATGAACCTGTCTCCCCACAGGCTGAAGTTCAGGGAGACGTGATGCCCCTCGACTCTCCATCCCCAGGGTTCGGCGTCGCTGGACGGATCGCCGAACACCGTCCAGTAGTATAGATCGGGGTCGCGGACGAAGCTGGTTACGCCCGCCTCCTTCTCGATGGGGCCCAGAACCGACTCGTGTTCGATTATCAGCTTGGCTTTCTCGAACGAGTCTTCGGTAAGCCCGGTCTCCATGAGAGAGTATGCGAGCTGGCGCTGGTCGTCGTCCATGTCCCTGAGCGGAAGGCCGTGCCTGTTCACTGGCGGGTAGTACCAGAAGATGCGCTCTCCGTCCATGTACTCGTAGATGGTCTTGTCGCGCTGGTCGTCGCTCAGGCTGTCGACGAATCTCTTCGCCGCCTTCGACATGCCTGCTGCGGATGCGTGAGTGTGTGCGGTCGTCGCCATTCGGTCTCCTCCTCGTTTGGTAGGCTGAGGATAGCACATCGGAAGTCGAGTGTCAGTTGCGCTAGACCTTCACCAGCTTCTGGAACGCGCGCACGTCGTCCGGCGGCGTCTCCGTGTGGCTGATGTTCGTGTGCGCGACCTCTGCTACGTAGATGCTCTTGCGCGAATCCACCGCTATCCCGTGCGGCGAGATGAACTGCCCCGTCTCCAGTCCCCAGCCGTTTCCCAGACGCTCCAATACCTTGCCCGAAGTGGTCATTATCGAGACGCGCGGGCCGATATTGGGCATGTATCTGTTGACCGACATTCCCCATCCCAGCTCGCCTACGTAGACGCGCTGGTCTTCGTCTATATAGATGGCGCAGGGACGATGGACGTTTGCCCAGATGTCTTCGATCTTGCCGTCTCGGTCGAATACCTGTATGCGGTGGTTCTCGCGGTCGCACACGTAGACGTAGCCGTCTCGGTCGGTGGCGATGTTGTGAGATATGTTGAACTGGCCCGGGTCGGTTCCCGGGCTGCCCCAGGACATGATATGCTCCCCGTCCGCGCTGTACTTGTGGACTCGGCTGTTGCCGTAGCCGTCCGAAATGAACAGATCGCCATTCGCCGGGTCGGTGGCTACGTGGGTGCAGCGGTTGAACGGCTCTCCGCTGAACAGGCCGGCGGGTTCGTTTGGAACGCCAATGGTCATCAGCACCTCACCGTCCAGCGTACACTGCCTGACCGTGTGATCTCCGTCGTCCGTGCAGTAGAGGGTGTCATCCGGGCCTAGACTTATGCCGTGCGCGCGGGTGAACAGCCCCTCTCCCCAGCTCTTGATGAAGTTGCCGTCCTTGTCGAACACCACCATCGGATGGTCTCCGCGGCTGAATGCGTAGACGTTGTCGTCCGCGTCCGTTATGACCCCTGCCACCTCGCGCCAGCCGATGCCGGGCGGCAGATTCTCCCAGCCTGCGGCTGCCTCGTATTCGAACTGTCCGCTGCCGAGCCTCACTGCGCCAGCCATTTTCCGCGCCTCCTGTCGTATGGTTTCCGCCTGCCAGTGTACAACTTTCGGCGCGCTGCCGCATCAGCTTGGTCGCCGCCGCCATCCCTCATCGGAACGTGTACAATGAGCGCAGGATCAAGGCTGAGGAGGATGTTATGAACAGTGAGACGCATGGTTCCATCGTCTCGATTCAGTTGTGCGTAGGCCACAGGGAGCCGATGAAGATAGTCGAGTCCGCAGACATGACGCGAGGATACGGCATCGAGGGAGACCGCCACGCCGTATCCGAGGGTCTCCGAACCGCGCGCCAAGTGCTGCTGATGGACGAGGAGACGCTCGGCAGGTTCGATCTGGAGCGCGGCCAGGTGCGCGAGAACATCACCACGTCCGGCATAGACCTTCACTCGCTGGAGGCTGGAACGCGGCTCGCCGTGGGCGAAGACGCCGTCGTGGAGATAACGGGCTTCTGTGACCCGTGTTCCAGAATGGACGAGATACGCGATGGGCTTCAGGGCGCGCTGGTGGATCAGCGCGGTATGCTGGCTACGGTGGTCGCCAGCGGCTCGATCAGCGTGGGAGACGCAGTGAGCGCGGTCGAGGCCGCCGCAGTCTAGGCGCGCGCTTGGAGTCCCCCTCCCTCGATGGGATGGGGGTGGCTTGCGGCTGGCTCGTTCGTAGAGACGCCGAGGGCTCTTTTCAGAACTCCTCGGCGTCTTGAGAAGGGTTGGGAGGCCGTGACAGGCCTCGGGCTAGTTGGGGAACTTGGAGTACCTGCGGGACATGTCCCGGAAGTCTCTCTGCGCCTCCGCGAAGGTCGGGCCGTAGTGGTCGGCGTGCTTGCTCACGTTCCTGAAGTAGGCGTCCATCGCGGACGACGCACCGGCTCTGACCAGCATCCGCTTCACTCTGTTTATCATGCTATGCCTCCTTCGGCATGTCTTTCAATCTGAATAGTGTATAATGTGTTCTACTCGATACATTATCCTGCGAACACAACATCTTGAATAGGGATATTTATAAATATCCACTATCATTAATGAAGATGATAGTTCTGAGGTGGAGGCGACAGGTGGAGATCAGAGAACTTCGCAGCTTCTGCACTGCGGCTCGGCTCAAGAGCATCTCACAGGCGGCGGCGGAGCTTGGAATCGGACAGCCGACCGTGACGACCCACATCAAGAAGCTGGAGTCGGAGATGGACACGGTGCTGTTCGACCGCGTTCGGCGGCCCATACAGCTGACCTTGGCGGGGAGGCGGCTGTCCGAGCTTGCTTCGCCGCTCGTGGAGGGCATAGACAGCCTCGCGGAGACCGCGTCGCAGGCCGAATCGCGCGGCCCCGTGGTGCTGGCGGCGACTCCGGACATCATCCCGCACACCCTTCTCAGGGTCGTTCGCGTGTTCCTTGCGCGCCATCCCCACATCCACCTCACCATAAAGTCCGCAACCAGATCGGAAGTGTCTCAGATAGTCTCCGACGGCGACGCGGACATAGGCATCGTGCAGCACTACGACCGAAACGAGGCGTTCCAGTTCGAGGGGATGTTCGTCTACGAACGGGTGCTGATAACGCCGCGCGAACATCCGCTGTCTCAGCAGCCGGTGGAGTCGCTGGAACAGATCGCGCGCTACCCGCTGATACTCATGGGAGAGGGAACGCACACGCGCGACCTGCTGGAGTCGGAGCTGAAGCGGCGAAGCGTGAGCTACGAGATAGTGGTGGACCTGGACAGCATGGATATAATCAAGCGCTACGTCGCGCTCGGCATGGGGATATCGGTCGGCCCTCGCCTCGCAATCGACCCCGATGACCATGAGACCCTCGGCGTCATCAGCTTGGCGCATATATTGCCGGTGGAGCAGGGCGGAACGATCACGCTCAAGGGCAAGCGGATGTCGACTCCGGCAGAGCGATTCATGTCCGTCATGCGAGACGTGCTGATCCCCGCAGGCAGGCGGAGCTAGGCGGCTCTCTTGACCCCGACCAGCTTGCCGGTGACCACGATTCGGTGGTCGTATATCAGTCTGGGAACGCACGCCACCAGCGTAATCGTCGAGTCGTCCGTGTCGTACAGCGCCAGATCCTCTTGGCGCACAACGCGGGTGGCGGTGATCTGGTAGAGGAACTCATCGCCGTCTTGGTTCTCTAGGCTGACGTAGACAGGATCGCCGCTGTTGAGCAGATTCGGGATCTCGGGCAGTCTGTGAAAGACGTTTCCCTCACCCCTGATAAGGCTCTCCAGATGTCCGAACAGCCAGGTGTTTCCCATCTCGCCCGGGTTCGATGTCTGGGGTATCCGTCCCACCACGTGAGCGGGGGTCTCGTACTGGCGGCTGTCTCCAATATCCAAGATGGCGAGATTGGCGACCTCCGAATCAACGTCTATGCTCGGAATCCGTATGCGCGCCGCGTCTGACGACATTCCCCTCGGCAGCCCTTCGGACGCCGATATGCTCATGAAGCCGTCCGGACGCTTCACCACCCCGTAGGTGTACGGATCCGCGCCCGCGAGCGTCGGCCGCTCCCAGTATTTGGGGTGCATAGCCAGAGCGGGGTAGATCGAGTTGTAAGCTCCGACCAGCGCGCCGCCGTCGAGCGGCGCATCGGCAGAGACGGCCTCCGCCACCGGCTGGTCTATGGGCGCGGGGATGGGAGACTCGAAGACTGCCACCGACAAGCTCGGCTCAGCGGGGAGAGGAGACGGGGACAGCGCCCCGCGCGGGGGAGCGCTCGGCTCCGTCGGGGGGCGGTCGACGGCGGACGGCTTGGCGCTCTTTACCACTGTGGTTATGGGCTTGAAGCTGCCGTCCGGCATCAGCGCGCCGTGAATCTCCGTCTGCCCCTTGGGAGTCGGGGGCAGCGCGGCGGGCGCGGCGATCTCGACCGCCATCTCGTCCAGTTGAGAAGCGTGGTACATCCGAAGGCCGTAGTAGAAGCAGACTGCGGCTAGGATCACCGCTCCCGATGATATCAGAAATGCGCCCGCCATGAAGCGCGCGCTGCGCCGCCAGGGTTGGGCATTGTGGTCTGTCGGAGGTACGGCAGTCATGGCAGTTAGAATTGTACCATTCCGCGATGGGATCCGCACTGCGGATTCTGGTCACGCGCCGATGGGCGGCGGATGGGTAACGAAGAACAGCCCGCTGGAAACGGGCTGCTCTCGGATGGGCTGTAGTCCGATGCTATCTGAATCTAGGCGAATGGGTGGCCCCGTTCGCAATAGGCTCGTTCAGGTAGACGTCTCCGTTGCGGATCTTGATGTTGTACCCACAGTCTGGGTTGCTGCAAACCCACGCCTTATAGTGTATAGGCGCGCCCTGGCTCCCGAAGTCCGAGAGCGGCAGCAGGCTGCCGCCGCCTGTACAACTCAAGCAGTTGGGAAAATCTTTACCCTCCACGAGGCCCTCCTCTGTGTGCCACCTCTTTTATGATGCCCGATGATACCCGTCTATCGGGCGCGCAAGAGTATAGCATCCACCCATCGGAGTTAACAACCTGAGCCATCCAGCGCAGCCGAATGAAGCCTAGAGTAGATCGCTCCGCCGGGGCGGAGATCGCTCCGCATCAGGCTTATGGATTCGACCGTGATGGGGAAGCATGCAAGCTCTATCGAGAGGGCTGTATCGAGTATGCGCCGCCTGTCTGACGCCCGCACTCCATCCCGAACGCGAGCCGCTGTGATATGGGGATCGAACCCACGCCGCTCGCGCCCGAACCCCAGCGCCTCCATCTCGTCCTCGACATTGCGCTGAAGCCGCCTCAGCGAGCCGGTGTCCCCATCCACGCCCACCCACACGACTCGCGCCGCGCCCGGATTGGGGAACGCCCCGGGCTGACTCAGGGCGATGCGGAATGGCGTAGAGCGAGACGCGGCGCGGCGCATCGCCGCCGCGATGCGCGGTACGGCATCGCCGCCCACGTCGCCAAGAAACTTCAGGGTCAGATGAGCGCCTTCGGGCCTGACCGCTCGCGCTCCGCGAATTTCGAGCGCGGCGATGCTCCGAGTGAGGCGGCCCATCTCTGCCCTCACCGCATCCGGAAGATCCACCGAAACGAAGACTCGCGCCCTGCTCCCGCTCACTTCTCGCCCTGCCCCTTCAGACACGCCGCAGCCAGTCCGCGATCGCGCTGCCTATCTCGTCAGGCGAGTCCTCCTGAACGAAGTGGACGCCCTTCACGGTGACCTCCTCCTGATTCGGCCACGAGCGGCAGAACTCGCGCTGGCTTCCAGTCAGTATCGCCCCCGGCCGCGCGTTCACGAACAGCTTGGGAACGTCCGATTCCGCCAGCCAAGCCGAGTAGTCATCCACTATCTCCACGACGTCCGCAGGCTGGCCGTCCAGCGGTATCTCGCGCGGCCACGTGAGGGTCGGCCGCCGCGACTCCCCCCGTTCGACGTATGGCGCGCGATATACGGACATCTCTTCTTCGCTCAGGGCGCGGATGACGCTCCCCGGCAAGACGCGCTCTACGAACAGGTTGTTTTCGAGGATCATACCCTCGCCGGAGTCCGACCTGAAGCCCTCGAAGATGCGCCGCGCCGCCTGCGGCCACTGATCCCACCTCAGCGACTGCACTATCGCCTCCATGTAGACCAAGCCGCGCAGCCGATCCTGATGCCTGTATGCCCAGTGGAACGCCAGCGCAGAACCCCAGTCGTGACCCACCAGAACGATATCGTCCCCAAGATCGAGCGCATCCAGCCATGCGTCCAGATATCGGACGTGATCTACGAATCTGTACGACCCCGACGGCGACGCGCCCGAACGCCCCATGCCCACGAGATCGGGCGCGAGGCACCTGACAGAGTCGCGCGCGTGAGGAATGACGTTGCGCCACAGGTAGGCGCTCGTTGGGTTGCCGTGCAGCATCACCATCGGCATCCCCTGCCCGGTATCCACGTATGACATTTCGACGTCGAGCGCGGCGATACTCTTGCGCGGATGCTCGTCTAGCGCTGAAATGGGCATGGTCGGCCTCTCGATCTGATCTTGCGAGAATAACTGTATCAGATATGCCCACCTGTTATACTCGGTACACTGCCACAGCGAGGTGAAAAGTTGGGAACGTTCAGCGTCGAGATCGAGATAGGCGACTCCGAACGGAACCGGTGGGTATCCATGCACGCTCTGGTGGATACCGGAGCGTCCATCACGTCTGCGCCGTCGTCGATTCTTCGGGAGCTGGGAGTAGAGCCAGAAGCCAGCCAACTTTTCCAATTCGCGCAAGGTGAAACTAGGCTGATGGAGATTGGATACACTTGGGTGAGATTCGCGGGATCTGAGGTTATGACGCAGGTACTCTTCAATGACGAAGGTACGCCTGCGCTGCTTGGCGCGCTCGCGCTCGAAAACGCATACATGGGCGTCGACCCGGTTGCGCAGCGACTGATCCCGGTGCCGGGCCTGATGATGTGAGGTGAAAAATTGGGAACGTTCAGCGTCGAGATCGAGATAGGCGACTTCGAACGGAATCGGTGGGTGCCGATGGACGCTCTGGTGGATACCGGAGCCACGATGACCGCCGCGCCTGCGTCGGTTCTTCACGAATTGGGCGTAGCTCCCACCATGAGAAAGCGCTTCCAATTCGCCCAGGGCGAGATCAGGGCAATGGATATCGGGCATACGTGGGTGCGATTCGGAGGAGAGGAGATCGTGACGCAGGTACTCTTCAACGATGAAGGTACGCCTGCGCTGCTCGGCGCGCTCGCGCTCGAAGGCGCATACATGCGCGTCGACCCGGTTGCGCAGCGACTGATCCCGGTGCCGGGCCTGATGATATGAGACGCGATGACTGCCACGCCGCAGCCATGTCGAAAGGATAGATCGAGCCAATGACACTGCGATTCTCAGGCGAGCCGCTCGGCGGCAAGACGTATCCCGACACTCTCGACGAGCAGCTGCGCGCGCTCGAATCGGACGACTGGGTTCGGCGCTTCGCTGAGTCCAGGCGGCGGCTGGCGCAGGCAGACCCCCACCGTCCGCTGTATCACTTCTCCTCGCCCGAAAGCTACATGAACGATCCCAACGGCCTGTGCCAGTGGCGCGGACGCTACCACATGTTCTACCAGTTCAGGCCCGCGGGCGAGGACCGAGTCCACTGGGGCCACACCGTCAGCGAAGACCTCGTACACTGGCGCGACCTGCCCATAGCCCTGTACCCGGACGTGGAGCGCGACTGCTTCAGCGGCCAGACCCTCGTGGAATCCGACCGCGTCATCGCCATATACCACGGCACGCAGGCGGGCAACGCCATCGCCACGGCGACCGATCCCCTGCTGCTGAACTGGCGCAAACACCCCAGCAACCCCGTCATCCCCGGCACCAACCAGAGCGTCGCGGGCGAGGACGGCGCGCGCTACCGCGTTTTCGATCCGTGCATCTGGAAAGAGGATGACGGACTCTACTACTCCGTATCCGGCACCTATCAGGACGGCGAGCGCGGCGCGGACGCCGTCGGAGTCGATCACCTCTTCAGGTCGAAAGACCTGGCAGAGTGGGAGTACCTCGGCCCGCTGATGGAGGACTCCTTCTTCGCCGAACCGGGCGAGGATGCCGCCGTACCCAACTTCTGGCCCATAGGCGGCGGCAAGCATATGCTCCTGCTGTTCAGCCACAAGCGCGCGGGCAGGTACTACATCGGCGAGTACGATACGCGGACACACCGCTTCCGTCCGGAGTCGCACGGCCGCATGAACTACGGCCCCTGGGTGGTCGGCAGCCTGCACGCGCCATCCGCCACCGTAGACGACTCGGGCCGCTATCTCGGAATCTTCAACACGCACACCGGCAGAGACGCGGACGACACCGACGAGACGATGACGCTGCCACGCCACTACTGGCTCGGCGAAGACGGCTCCCTTCGCATGTCGCCGGTGAGCGAGTTGGATTCGCTGAGATTCGGGCATCGGTCTGCCGCTCCGATGGACATTCCCGCGAACCGCGAAGTGGCTCTGGACGGCATCGGCGGCAAGGCGGTGGAGCTGCGCGCGTCCATAGACCCGCGCTCCGCGCGCGAGGTCGGACTATACGCGCTGCGCTCACCCGACGGGGCGGAGCGGACACGAATCTCACTCTACCCTAACGACCACAGACGCTTCGGCACCAGCTCGCTTCAGATAGACGTCTCCGAGTCTTCACTGGGAAGAGAGGTGTGGGCGCGCTCGGCGGAGATCGGACCGCTGCACCTGCCCGAAGGCGAAGCTCTCGATCTGCGCGTGTTCATAGACCGCAGCATCATCGAGGTGTTCGCCAACGATCGCCAGTGTCTGACGCTCCGAGTCTATCCACAGCGCGAAGACAGCGTTGGAGTATCGGCATTCGCCAGAGGAGGCGAAGCGCGGCTGCTGTCGCTGGACTGCTGGCAGATGCGCTCCATATGGCCCGAGCTGACCGCGCTGCAAGGCAGCTGACCCTCTCACGGAGCCGGCGCGCCCCATACGATGAGCAGCTTCAGCGTCTCTTCCCCGATGCAGCGGAACCCATGATCCACCCCAGGAGGCGCCATGACCGCGTCCCCAGCCCGAACCGGGATATCTTCGCCGCCCATCCACATGACACCTTCGCCGGCTATGAAGTAGTAGAACTCCTCTAGGGCATCATCCCCTTCGTGGACGTGAGCGCCCTCACTGGATCCGGGCGCAAGCTCCCACACCTCGATGTTGACAGGCAGCCGCGCGGCATCGCGGAAGAACCTGCGCCGCGTTACCACCCCATCCCCTTCGTGCAGAGCGGGAGTGTCTATGACATCTGCGGATTCGTTCTGCTTCCAGTCCATTTCATCCCCTCTCCAATCTTCTCTCCCTCTGAGTCGAGCGGATATGGCTAGGGTGACACATCCACCCGCAAAATTGAAACATCGTCTTGGGAAATCAGGCTGATATTTGACTACTCGGCTGCTGTGTGAAACCATTTCCTCATCGAATTGGAGAGATGCCGCTTACTGACAACTGCGCGAGGTGACGAGATGGCTGTTGGGACGAGAGCCGACGTAGGGCTGATAGCTCACCTGATGCGGCGCGCCGCTTTTGGAGCCAGCCGAGACGAAATCCACGAGTTAGCCGAACAGGGCTACGATGCCGCGCTCGAACGGCTGATGAACCCGCCAGACGAGGGATGGCCAGAGACCTATCTGGCGCGGCGCTTCCACTACGAGCAGTCCGGAATGCTCACCCCGCAGGGCGGCCCGGCCCACTGGCTGTATCGGATGATCACCACCAGCGCGCCCCTGCGCGAGAAGATGGCTCTGTTCTGGCACGGCATATTCGCCACCGGCTATCCGAAGGTCATACACGGCAAGGCGCTCTCCGACCAGATAAGAATGTTCAGGCGATACGGCACGGGCAGGTTCGACGCCCTCCTGTTGGAGCTTGCCAAAGACCCCGCCATGATCGTATGGCTCGACAACCAAGATAACCACAAGGGCGCGATCAACGAGAACTGGGGGCGCGAGCTGCTGGAGCTGTTCTCCATGGGCGTGGGCAGCTACTCCGAAGAAGACATCAAGGAGTGCGCGCGCGCCTTTACCGGATGGACGCTCGGAAACACCGAGTACATGATCTTGCGCTCGATGCGCGACTCCGACTGGCCCTACGGAAGGATTTCGTGGCACTTCGAATACAACGCCGAAGACCACGACGAGGGCGAAAAGACGTTTCTCGGACACACGGGCAGCCTCGATGGCGAGGACATCATACGAATCATCGCCGAGCAGGAGGCAACGGCGCGGTTCATCGCGCGCCACATGTACCACTTCTTCGTCGCAGACGAGCCGCCCGTGCCGTCCTGGCCCTACACCCCGCCGCGCGACCCCGAAGCGATAGACACGCTCGCTCAGGCGTACTTCGACAGCGACCACGACATCGGAGCGATGCTCACGACGCTGTTCAACTCCGACTTCTTCAAGGCGGAGGACATCCGCTACCAGAAGGTCAAGAGCCCGGCTGAGCTGGTGACTGGCATCCTTCGCCTCACGGGGGAGTTCGACAGACCGCGCCGCGAGATTCTCGACAGGTACTTACAGACCAACTTCATGGGGCAGATGCTCACCAACCCGCCGAGCGTAGAGGGCTGGCATCAGGGAGTCGAATGGATCGACACCGGATCCCTGATCGAGCGAATCAACTTCGCGTCCGAGCAGCTCGGAGACGCCGACAAGCCCGGCGTCTCCGCGATGATCGAAAACATACTGGCGCAGAACGCCGCCTCGCCGCAGGCGCTGCTGGATGCCTGCCTCGACCAGATGGGAGCCATATCGGTATCGCAAGAGACGAGGGAAGCGCTCATGCGCGTATCGTCGAGCGTCGAGAGCTTGGCGGACAGGGTTACTCACCTTCTCAGACTGATAGCATCTACGCACGAATTCCAGCGGGCATAGACTTTTCTACGGGCGCGAGAGCCAAAGCTCCGCGCGGAGCGCTGAGGGAGACGAGCAGCATGGCTGCCCAAACAAGAACAGCTGCACGGAAAGGCGCAGAGGCGCTGCGATACATCCTGACCATAGGCCTGTCGACCATGGAGGGGCGCGGCTTCTACTATCCGACCGACATGGTGATCGCCTCCAACGGTCGCATGTACGTGGGAAACCGCTCGGTCGACGGCGTGGACCGCGGAGTCCGCGTAACCGTGTGCGACATCGACAGCGAATACTACGGCACGTTCGGATCGTTCGGACACGGCGACGGCCAGTTCGTCTATCTTTCGGCCCTAGCCGAGGACTCTCGGAAGCGCATCTACATCAGCGACGAGTACGCCAGCCGCGTGTCCGTGTTCGATCTGGACGGCGGTTTCCTGCGGAAGTGGGGCTTGCGCGGCGCCGGCGCGGGCGAGCTGGACGGGCCTTCCGGCTTGGCGATCGGGGCGAACGATACCGTCTTCGTATCCGATACACACAACCACCGCATCCAGAAGTTCACGCCCAGCGGCGTGTTCTTGGACGGGTTTGGAGAAGCCGGATCGGGCAAGGGCCAGTTCGACCTCCCCTGGGGGCTGACGGTCGCGCCGAACGGCGATATATACGTGGCGGACTGGGGCAACGACCGCGTTCAGCGCTTTTCTCCGAACGGCGAGTTCATCGCCGCGTATGGGACTTCCGGCGCCGGAGACGGCGAGCTGAAGCGACCCTCCGGCGTGGCTGTCGACGAGCGCGGGCGCATGTACGTAGCAGACTGGGGCAACGAGCGAGTGCAGGTTCTGGACGAAGACGGACGTTTCCTCCAGAAGCTGCGAGGCCAGGCCACCGAGTCCGAATGGGCGAAGATATTCTTGGACGTCAACAAAGAGGAGGCCGAAGCCAGAAAGCGCGCCAACCTCGAACCCCAGATAGACCTGTTCGACCCGGACGACCCACATGAGGAGTCATCGCACATTGAGAAGCTGTTCTGGTCGCCCGTCTCCATAAAGCTGGACGCCGCCGGCCGCCTCTACGTCACGGAGTCCAACCGCCAGCGGATACAGGTGTATCAATGCGCGGCGGAGTAGGGGCGTTATGCGCCCCTACTCTATCCGAAGACCACCCTGCGCAGACGAGCGCGACTGTCGACGCCGCATTTGGGAACGCGCCCCAGCGTCGAGCTGCTCGCCCGTTCCGTTTGCCCCACTATGGAAATGTGATACGCCAGCGCCCATACCAGAGGCCTCTGGCCAGTGATGCAGCTCCACCGCCACGCATCTCGGGCCGACATGCGATCAGCCACGCCCTAACAGCCCTTCGTCATTCGACAGCCAGCCGACGGCCTATATCCCCAGCAGCCCTTCGAGGTTCTTCCAGAGGATGAGCTCCTTCTCGCGCTGCGTCAGGCTTTCCATGCCCAGTATCCACGAGACGGGCCAGTCGAGGCACATGTCATAGGGCCAGTCCGTGCCGAACACGACTCGCTCCGCGCCGACGCAGTTTATGATGTACCGCAGCGCGGATTCGCTGTGCGTTATGGTGTCGTAGTAGAACCGGTTCAGGTACGCGCTTGGCGGCTGGCTTATGTTCACGCGCGCTTCGGGCCGAACCTGCCATCCGCGATCCATCCTGCCGATGCCGAAGCACGTGTAGCCGCCGCCGTGCGACAGGCATATTCGCAAGTCTGGGCAGGCGTCCATCACCCCGCCATAGACGAACGCGGCGAATGTCACCGCGCGCTCCGCCAAATTGCCGATTGTGTTCGGCAGATGGTATCGTGCAGAGCGTGGCGACACGACAGTCGGGCCGCCCTGATGTATCAGGATGAGCGCCCCCATCTGCTCGGCGGCCTTCCAGAACGGCATGAACTCCGGCTCGTCGAACGTCCGCCCGTTCACGTGGTCGCCGATCATCGCCCCTTTCAGCCCCAGCTGCGACACGCCGCGCTCCAGCTCCTCGATGGCGGCGGGGACATCCTGCATCGGCAGCGTGGCGAGGCCCGCGAACCTGTCCGGTCGGTCTGTCGCCAGCTGCGCCACGTAGTCGTTGCAGTCGCGCGCCATTCGAGTCGTGGCGGCGGGGTCTTTGTCGTAGCCGTACAGGACGGCGTTGGTCGAAAGAACCTGCACGTCCACGCCCAGCGAGTCCATGTCCGCCAGACGCTCCTCCGGCGTCCACGTGGTGCGCGGATTGTGTCGGTGGGCAGGCGCCGCCTCCGCGCTGATGCCGTGCCAGTCCTCCCCCGCTTCCATCGCCTCGATAAAAGCCTGCGGCGATATGTGAGCGTGTATGTCTATGGTGCGCATGGTGTGACCTTCTACCTGCTGGGGCTGACCAGTGTTACGCCCCCGTCTATGGGAATGCACACGCCGGTTACCCACTTCGATTCGTCGCTCGCCAGATACACGGCGGCCCAGCCGATGTCCCAGGGAGTCCCCTCCGCGCCGAGCGGCGATGACGACCGCCGAATCTCGCGGCGCTCGGCGGACATGTTCGGGGCAACCATGGACGAGTACACAGGCCCCGGCAGTATGCAGTTGACGCGAATGCCGTCCGCCGCGTGGTCTATCGCCATAGCCTGAGTCAGCGCCATCACCCCGCCCTTGGAGACCGTGTAGGCCGTCAGCCCGCGCGGCCTTATCGCCGAAATCGAGGATATGTTGACGATTGCTCCCCCGCCCGTCGCCGCCATAGTCGGAATGGCGTACTTGCTGGTCAGCATCATAGACTTGACGTTGACCTCCATCACCCTGTCCCACACCGCAGGATCCACGTCGACCACGTTTCCGCCGCCGCCGATGCCCACGTTGTTGTGGAGGATGTCCAGACGTCCGTACCTCTGCGCCGCCGTCTCCACCATGGATTGGCAGCTCTCCGCCGATGTCACGTCGCCTATGAATGCGGACGCGCTGCCGCCGCTTGATTCTATCGCGTCCAGCGTCCTTCCAACGCGCTCCTCGCTCTCGTCCACCAGCAGGACTTCAGCGCCTTCGCGGGCGAACAGGATGGCTGTCGCCTGTCCGTTGCCGATGACGTCTCCGCGTGAGCCGGCCCCCGTGACGATCGCCACCTTGCCGAACAGCCTGGGACGTCTTTGAGTCTCTGCGTTTGCCATGTGAACCCTTATATCTTGGCCAGCTTCGTGAAGCTCCTCAGCTCTTGGGGCGGGTCCATGCGGCTGCCGCGGATGGTGAAGGATACCTCGCCCACGTAGATGTTGCCGTGGCTGTCGACGCCCATGCCGTGCGGCGCGATGAACTCGCCCTCGCCCTGTCCTTCGTGATCCGCGCCGAGCAGAGCCAGACGCTTGCCGTTGGGGTCGTAGACGCTGACTCGGTGGCCGTGTCGCGGAGGCGTGGGATCGGCCTGCGTCGCCCCCGGCAGCTCGCCCACGTAGATGTTGCCGTCCGGCCCGATGGTCATGCCGTTGGGCATGTGGATGTTGTTCCAGACGTCGAGAACGCCGCCGTCGCCGTCGAACACCTGTATGCGGTGCGCCTCGCGGTCGGCTACTATGACGCGGTCATCGTCGTCCACCGCGATGTTGTGCGGTCGCAGGAACTCGCCCGGATCTATGCCCGGCCCGCCCCAGCTCTTCACTAGCTCGCCGTCTCCCGTGTACTTGTGGACGTTGAAGTTGCCGTAGCCGTCCGAGATATATATGTGGCCGGTCTTGCGCGAGACGGCGGCGTGCGTGGGCCTGTTGAACGGCTTGCCGCCCCATATCTCGGACGAGACGCCGGACACGCCAATCGTCATCAGCAGCTCACCCTCGCGGGTGAACTTCGTGATGGTGTGGATGCCGTCGTCCACGCAGTAGATGGTATCCTCCGGGCCTACGTAGATGCCGTGCGTGCGGTTGCCGAAGATGCCCTTGCCGAATCCGCGAACGAACTCGCCGGCTTGGTCGAATACCATGACGGGGAAGTCCGGGTTTCGGCTGAATGCGTAAACCTCGTCCTGCGAGTCTACGGCGACGCCGGGCGTCTCTATCAGCCGCGCGCCCTCCGGCATCTTGTGCCAGTCTATGATGTGTTCGTACCTGAAGTCGCCCTCGCCGAGAATCGCGCCCATGTCCATCCTCCCTGATCCTGATATGGTGTGTGGGGATGGTATTGCAGGGCTGGAAGAGTGTCAAACACGGAAATCCCCTCTCCCTTGAAGGGAGAGGGTTAGGGAGAGGGTGTCGGCGCCCTTGCCCCCATCCTAACCTTCCCCATAAGGGGTGAAGGGATACGTGCCTCTACAAGCCCTCATCGGCATTCTCCCCAAAATCCCCTCTCCCTCGATGGGAGAGGGTTAGGGTGAGGGTGAAGCCCGCCCGCAAAACCGAAACAGGCAGGTTGGAGTTGACAACGGCTGTCTCTAGCTTTAACCTTGCGGTGTTGCGGCGCGAGCGTTCTGCGAACTGCGGCGCAAAGTCGAATCGCGGGGCGTCGCCCTGCGTGATGCCCGTTGCGCGGTCTCCGCGCTCGATTAGTCGGAAACGTAGGACAATCAGACTCGTGGGAGGTGAATATGCTCAACATCGCGAGTAGAGGTAAGGCGCTCGTCATCTTCGCCGCTGCCGTTGCAGTGGCGGTTGCGCTCGCTTGCGGCAGCGATCCGCAGATAGTCGAGGTCGAGAGGGTGGTCACCCAAGAGGTGATCAAGGAAGTCCCTGTGGAGAAGGTGGTCACCCAGGAGGTGATCAAAGAGGTACCCAGAGACGTAGTAGTCGAAAAAGAGGTCATCAAGACGGTCGAGGTCGAAAAGCCCGTCGAGGTGATCAAAGAGGTCATCAAGACGGTCGAGGTCGAAAAGCCCGTCACCATCACCGAGACCGTGACGCTGATCGTGACGCCGACGCCGGTCGTCATGGCGGCTCCCGGAGCGATCAACGCTCCGCAGCCCAGCGGCGACGCTGGCGTCATCAACATTGCCATCGCAGACGTTGCGCCAGGAGTCGGACTCGGCTCCACGCAGCTGACTGACGCCATGCACTACTGGGGCGTCGGCGAGGTCACGATGAAGTTCGTCTCCCCCGGAGTGGTGGCGCCCATGCTGGCTACCGCGTGGGAGCTGAAGATCAACGACGCCGGCAAGCCATACGGAGCCACGCTGACGGTCCGAGACGACGTGATCTTCCACGGCGAAGGTCTCGGCGACCGCAGCAACAACGGCGGCAGCTGGGGACCGATGTCCGCCAAGGACGTCGCGTTCACCATCAACGACGGCAACAACGCCGTCAACAACGCCAGCATCCACTGGCAGGCAGGCGACTTCGCCGCCATGTTCGGCTCCAACGAGGCAGTGGCAATGGACGACTCCACGGTGGATCTGACGTTCAACGTGGACGCGATGGGCGAGCCTCTGTACGACCCGCGCTGGAGCGCCAACCTGATGAACGACGCCGCCCAGGCGTTCAGCGTCCAGAGCCTGAACCGATTCGAGACGGTCGGCAAGCAGGAGATGCAGGACACCAACTTCATCGGCACAGGCCCGCTCCAAATCGTAGAGTGGATTCAGGACGACCGCGCGACCCTCGAAGCCGTTCCCTACACTCACTGGAACGCCAACCCCAAGGTGGATCGGATCGTGTTCAGGGAAGTAGGCGAACAGAACACCCAGGTCGCCCTCATGGAGACGGGTGAAATCGACGCCGCGCCCATCGAGCTCAAGAACCTGCCTCGAATGCTCGATGGCGGATTCCAGACTGCGGACAATGGACTCGCAGGCCTCGCCTCCGTGGTGTTCTCCGGCAACCTGTGGGAGACCAATCACGTAGTCAGCAACGAGCCGCTCGACACCGCAGCGGTCTACATGAGAGACCTCCCTTGGATCGGCGACCCCAGCCCCGACAACAGAGGCGACAAGAACAAAGACCTCACCGACCTCGAAGAGGCGAGACTGGTTCGCAACGCGCTGGCTAGGGCAATCGACAGAGATCTCATCAACACAGCCCTGCTGAATGGACTGGGCTTCCCCAACTACCTCAACCAGTTCAGCTCGACCAACCCCAACTGGCAGGACAAGTGGAACTACCCATACGACCCTGCCGAGTCTGAAAGGCTTCTGGACGAGGCGGGCTGGACCAAGAACAGCAACGGCAATCGCTTCGACATTCCTCTGTACGCGCCCAATCCGGGCGGATACCAGGAGATCGCTGACGCCGTCGCCGGATTCTGGGAAGAGATCGGCGTATCCACCGCCGTTCAGAAGTACGCCTACTCGGTGTACCGCCCGACCATCGTAGCGCGCTCGACGACTCTGCCATGGGTCACCGGCTGCGACGACGGCAAGAGCACCTGGCCTTGGGAATGGCCGAAGTCTCAGGACCACACCTCACTCACGCGCGGCGGCTTCGGCTGCGGCCTCGAGATCAAGGAGGTCGCCGACACCTGGATCGCAGTCGCCGGAGAGACCGACATAGAGAAGCAGATGCAGATGAACAACGACCTTGCTCAGTACCTGTTCGACCAGGCCGTCAGCTTCGGCATCGTGGGCGTACCTGCTCCGATCACGTACAACCCGAACAAGATCGCCTCGTGGCCAATGGACCCCGCTCTGTTCTCCACGTGGAACAACCCCGAGGACATAGTGCCGGCAGGCCGCTAGGTTCTCTCGAAGTGAGGCGTCCTTGGGCTTCAGCGCCCGGGGTCGCCCCCTCCTGAACACACAGACAAGCGGCTCGACCCGATCCACACACAGGACGGGACGAGCCGCACTCCAAATATATAAATCTCGCCCTCGCTCTAGCTTTTGATATAGAAACGCTTCTTGTATAGAGACTGCTTTACACACCCGCACTCAGGCAGGAAAAGAACGGCAAAATGTATTCATTCCTGATACGCAGAATTGCGTTTGTGATCATTGCGCTGCTGGGCGCGACGGCGGTGGTGTTCTCCCTGTCAAGAATGGCGGGAGACCCCGTTCTGCTCTATGCCAAGCCCTCGGGCTACGGCTCAGAAGACTATCTCGACAACCTCCGCAAGAAGCTGGGAACGGACAGGCCGCTCGTCGTCCAGTATTTCAGGTGGGTGGGGCAGCTCATTCAGGGCGACTTGGGCCGCACGCTGCTCGCTGAGCGCCCCGTAATCGATGTCATCCAAGAGAAGATTTGGAACACCTTCCAGCTGGCGTTCGCCGGGTGGTTCTTCGCCACCATATTGGGCGTTCCGCTGGGGGTGCTGTCCGCGGTGAAACGCGGCACCTTCTGGGACTACATAGGCAGGAGCATCGCGCTGTTTGGCCAAGCCCTGCCCGCGTTCTGGGTGGGCGTCATGCTGGTGCTGGTGTTCGCAGTGTACTGGCAGATATTCCCCGCGGCGTTCAAGGGGGAGGGATTCAGCATAAAGCACTTCGTCCTTCCCACCATCACCATCGGCTGGGGCGCGGCTGCGGGCTACCTGCGAATCACGCGCTCGGCGATGCTCGAAGTTCTCGACTCCGAGTTCGTCAAGCTGGCGCGCGCCAAGGGCGTGGGATCGAGTGGCGTCATCTGGAAGCACGCATTCAAGAACGCGCTCATACCGCCGCTTACACTCTCCGCGCTGCTGCTGGCGGGGCTGATGAACGGCGCGGTGGTCGCCGAGGTCGTGTTCGCTTGGCCCGGGCTTGGCAGAGTCGCGCTGGTGGAAGCCGTCAACAACAACGATTTCCCCCTGCTCACCGGCGCCGTGTTCATCTTCACCATAATCTACCTGATAATGAACTTCGTGGCAGACGTGCTGTACGCATGGGCTGACCCGCGAATCAGATACTCATAGCAAGTCATAGAGGCCAGCAATGAACGAAGGCGCAGCATTCGAGGTCGGTCTGGCGCAGCGGCGGAGCAGCCCGCTGCATCGCACGTGGGGCATCATCCGGCGCTGGCCGATCGTTCCCGTCGCCATTCTGACCGTAATGGCCATCTTCGCTATATTCGCGCCTTGGCTGGCTCCGAAAGACCCCATCAAACAGTCGCTGAGACATCAGTACGTCCCGCCCGTGTGGGCAACAGATGCGAGAATCGCCAAGGACGCCAACATCACTCCCACCGAGTACATACTTGGCTCCGACAACCTCGGACGAGACATATTCAGCCGCATCATCTACGGCGCGCGCATATCCCTCATGGTCGCGGCGGTTGCGCTCACCAGCGGAATCCTAATAGGCACTACGCTGGGACTGATCGCGGGATGGTACGGAGGGATCGCCGATGAGATCATCGCGCGCATAGTGGATATCTGGTACGCCTTGCCGTTCCTGCTGGTCGCGCTCGTCATCGTCATCGTGCTGGGACAGTCGCTTCAGGTGATGATGTTCATTCTCTTCCTGACAGCTTGGAGCCAGTTCGTGCGCAACGTTCGCGCTGAGGTGCTGTCGCTAAAGACCAGAGACTACGTCGCTCTGGCAAGAGTGGCGGGCGCCAACCCGTTCTACATCATGTACAAGCACATCCTGCCCGGCGTGTTCAACACCATAGTGGTCATTGCTACCCTGAGCGTTGGCGGCCTGATCCTAGCGGAGGCGACGCTCACGTTCCTGGGTGCCGGCCTGCCTTCCAACATCCCCGCGTGGGGCCTGATGGTCGGCGAGGGGCAGGGCGACTTGAGAGTCGCTTGGTGGCTCTCCTTCTGGCCCGGATTGGCGATCTTCCTAACGGTCATGTCCCTAAACTTCTTCGGAGACTGGCTGCGCGGACCGTTGGGACCCCAGACTGCGCCAGACGTAGAACGGCCAGAACAGTACGTTGCCATCGGTAGGCGTTGCCGCATTCATCTTCCGAATATGCGTGAACCTGTTCTTCTCCGGTACGCTGGGGCTGGTCTGCTGGGCTTTCGGGCGGCTCGTGCTGCTCTCGTTCTTCATCCCCACGCCCACGACAGACAGGATAATGGCGATAATCGCCATCAGCTTGGGGGCTGGATTCGGCGGCTCGGTGGGCAACTTCATGCTGGAGCTGCCCGCCCGCTCTCTCTGGACGCGATTCCTAATCGCGTTGGCAGTCACTTTCATCGGCAGCTGGCTAGGGCTTCAGTACGGAAAGACGGTATACATCATGTCAGGTATGCCCGGCATCCCGGAGCTGCGCGGTATCGTCACGGGCGCAATGATCGCAGCCAACGCCGTTCCGGTCATACTGAACATCGTCACCATCATCCGCGGCCGCCGACGTCCTGAATCCGTGCCGCCGTCTATCCGCGACCGCTATCGTCATCCATCCTCGTGACGCCGCGCCCCGCCGGCAGCCGATCCCACACTCGGCGCGACCGCTCCATGTGGGCAGAGATCGACTCTTGCAGACGAGACGGAGGCGAGACCCCCATTCGGTGCGCCAGATAGCGGAACTCCCTTGACCCCGCTGGGGGAATGTCCAAGTCTTTGGCGCTGCCTCGCACCACCCGCAGAGCGTCTATCAGCTCGCGCAGGAATACGTAAGACTCGCTTATACCCGCAGCCACGTCCTCCGAGAGATGCCCAGCGCGGCGCAGCGCGTCCACCGCGTCCAGCGTGTTGGCTAGGCGCAGGCTTGGGTCGTCTCGCCCACGTGCTATCTGCCACGCTTGAATGCAGTACTCTATATCCACCAGGCCGCCGGCGCTCAGCTTCGCGTTGAGCGCGCCCCGCCCAACCAGCTCGTCCGCCTGACGCCCGCGCAGATGGCGGATGTTTCCAAGATCGAGCGGAGCGGCTGAGTAGACGAAAGACTCTTGGACGCGCATCACGCGCGCGGCGATGCGCTCGTCTCCGGCGACGGCGCGCGCTCGAACCAGCGCCAGCCGCTCGAACTGCCGCGCGTCGCCGTTGGCCCCATAGTAATGCTCGAAGGCGGCGAGCGAAGACGCCAGAGGCCCATTGCTCCCGTAGGGGCGCAGGCGCATGTCCACCTCGAATATCCCCTGCTGCCGCGTTTCGAGCGCGCGCAGGAACTCCCTGATCGCCACCTCGAACCACGTGGACGTCTGCGCCCGCTGGCGTCCGTCCGTCTCCCCCTCCGACTCATAGACGAACAGAAGCTCGATGTCCGAGCCGAAGCCCATGTCCCTGCCGCCGAACTTGCCCAGCGCGAAGATTGCCCATCCACACTCCGCGCCGTCGGCGCGCCGCGCCGCCCCGAACCTCTCCCGCGCCGATTCCATACCCAGCGCGAACGCCTCTTCCACCAACACTTCGGCAAGCGTGGTAAGCTCCGCGCCGAAGCTCCGAAGATCGCTCCTGCCCGTTATGTATCGCAGGTCGGCTCTGAACATCTCGCGGTCTTTCAGCTCGTTGAGCGCCCTCACGCGCTCGCCGTATGGCTTGCCGTCGCCCATCCCAGAAGGCGCGACCGCGCGAATCTCGGACTTGGATGGACAGTAATCGAGCGCGCCCGCATCCAGCAGAAGCGGAAAGAGATTTTCGCGCTGAACCTTGAGAAAGTCTTCCCACAGGAAGCGGCTTGCGCCCATCATCTCCGCCAGCGTCTCCAGAACGCCCGGCGACTCCAGTCCGCGCAGATCCGCTGCCCAGCCGGGCCTGCCCAGAATCTGAGACGTCAGCGAGTTGAACTGTCGCAGCGCCTGGCCGGGGTCGGGCGTGGACGGCAGAAGGTGGATGAACCGCTTGATGAGCGCCGCCGCCGCCCTCACCTGTCGAAGCTGGCTCTCGGATTCGATCTTCCCTCCCGACGGCTGCGCCAGCCAGAAGACGTCTCGAACATGTCTGCCCTCGGTTCTCACCATCGAGCGCGCCACGTTCACGCGAAGGCTGGACAGCGCGTTCGAGAATGCGAACAGGAAGCCGGGCGTGTCTATGGAGTTGATGGTCAAGAGCGTGTGGCTCTCGTGCGCCGTCGTCTCGGTGGATATGCTTACGGGCATGTGCGCTTCGGCATTCTGCTCGGAATCCCGCAGCGCGTCCGCGAACCGGTCTATGACGAACGAGCGCGCGTCTTCGCGCCGCCCGCTCCAGACCTGCTTCGTCAGCAGCCTCAGCTCCGCCTCGAACGCCTGCAAGTCCGGCTGACTCCCTGCGCGCGCGACGAGGTCGAACAGCATGATGGCGCACTCTCTTGGGCTTTGCCTCGCGCCCAGTGGCTGCCGCAGTCGTGCGCGGCTGCTGCCGCGCTGCCCGCGCGTCTGGAGACGATTGGGAGATGGTCGAGCGGCCTGCGCGTCCATGACCACGCTGAAAGTGTCCGCTCGAACGATGTCCAGCCCTGCTGAAGTGCACAGCCCCGATACCAGCGACAGCGTTCCCACCCGATCCGCGAGGCACACGCCGACGCGCCAGCCAGATTTGGCATCGCCCGAAACGTGAACCCTCACGTCGTCTACGTATTCGAGGTCACTCAGCATCCGCGCAATCAGCGCGCCGTCCTCGGATTCGAGCGAGGCGCTGACGTCAGGCCATTCGGACTGGAAGACGTGAAGAGCCTCCCGTTCCCCCTCCGTTGCGCGGAGAGCATCCGGTTCAGTCTGAATTTGTTCGCTGCGATGGACCATTCGCGTCACTCGGCGGAGACTGTGATGAGAGATAGGCAGCAGGCGCGCCCCCATAGAGACATGATAGCATGGTAGATTGAAACAAGAGCCGCACATGGAACAGATAGTGTGAACATCGAGTTAGATTGATAGATAGAGTGTGACCACTGGATCCCCTCTCCCTCTGGGAGAGGGTTGGGGTGAGGGTGACATAGAACGGTTGCGAGGAAGAGCGGACTATCCCCTTCTCCCCCGTAGCGAGAGTATTAGGGAGAACCCGGTATCCACTAGATCCCCTCTCCCCCTGGGAGAGGGTTAGGGTGAGGGTGACATAGAACGGTTGCGAGGAATGAGCGGACTGGATTCACTGCTGGAGGCCCTGGATTCCGGAAGCCTCGTCGCGCCCGAACACGACCGCCCCAACCTCGTCGATCTCGGCAGGGCAGTAGCCAGCCTTGCGGGCGTCGGCGCTCTCGATCTTTCGTCGGTGGCATCCGACATACGGGAAGCCATAGGGGAGACCGATCATCTCGTGCTGGTGATGGCGGACGGTGTGGGCATGAACATGATCGAGTCCATGCCCAAACACTCCTTCCTCACGCGCCATCTGCATGAGGAGATGCTGACCGTATTTCCGTCCACCACTTCGGTCGCGCTGACCTCGCTGACTACGGGCGAGTGGCCCGCTGTCCACGCCGTGACAGGGTGGTGGACGCACCTGCCCGATCTGGGGGCGGCGTCCACCATCCTAGCGTACACCTCGCGCGCGGACGACAAGGATCTGCTCGCGCGCGGCATAGATCCCGCGCGCGCGTTTCCTGTCCCGTCCATGTGGGCATCCATACCCAGAGACGTTCTGGCAGTCGTGCCTGAGAGGATAGCCGGCTCGGTGTATTCGAGATACTTCGGCGGAGGACGGCGGACAGAGGGCTACGCCTCCCTAGCCAGTGGCGTCGACATAGCCATCGCCCACGTATCCGCCGCCGTCGACAAGACGTTCACCTACCTGTACGTGCCGCACGTGGACAGCCTCGCGCACCTGCACGGGATAACCAGGCCCGAGGTGAGGCACGCGCTGTGCAATGTCGACAGACAGATCGGGAGGCTGCGCACCGCGATCGAGTCGAAGGCGCGAGTGGTGGTGACCGCCGATCACGGATTTCTGGACGCGCCCGCCCCCAGCCGCTACACTCTTAGACCAACGCGACGGCTTCATCCGCTATTGAGATTCCACCCCTCCGGCGATGCCCGCGTGATGTATCTCCACACTTGGGACTGGGCGCGCGACCGCGTCCGCAGATACTTCGAGAGCAGGTTCGGAGACGGGTTCATAGTCGTGGACGTCGATGACGCGCTTCGGCTCGGACTCTACGGCCCCGACGAGCCCACCGACGAGGCTGGGAAGCGGCTTGGAGACCTTATCGCCATCTCCTCGGGCGCCAACGTCCTCGAATACAACACAGGGCGCGGCCCCGGCAGGATGGTTCAGCTGAACTCTCACCACTCCGGCCTCTCGCCGCAGGAGATGAAGATACCCCTGATAGTCGCCTGACCCGATCCCGCGCTCGACATCGCGCGGGCGCGCATATGCTATAACTGTAACAACCCACGATTTCAGGAGGCATTCGGTTGTCTGAACACCTAGACCCAATCCAAGACCTTCGTCTGCTGGGCCAAAGCGTCTGGTACGACAACATGTATCGCTCGCTGATGGACACGGGCGAGCTTCAGCGCCTCATAGACGTCGGCGTTACCGGGCTCACGTCCAACCCGACCATATTCGAGAAATCCATATCCTCTTCCGACGACTACGACTCTTCCCTTCTCGCCTACGCGAGGGAGGGACTGCCCCCGGCCGACCTGTTCGAGGCGCTGGCGATAGAGGACATTCAGGCAGCCGCAGACCTCCTCCGCCCTGTGTACGACTCTGCGGACGGCGCGGACGGCTTCGCCTCGCTCGAAGTGAACCCGCACTTGGCGCGCGACACCGAAGGCACCATCGAGGCGGCGCGCAGGCTGTTCGCCGCGCTCGACAGGCCGAACGTCATGATCAAGGTGCCAGCCACGCCGGAGGGCATCCCCGCCATCCGCAGCCTCATCGCGGACGGCATCAACATCAACGTCACCCTCATATTCTCCCTCGATATGTACGCCCTTGTCCGCGAGGCGTACATTACCGGTCTGCAAGACCTGATCACGTCGGGCGGGGACCCGTCCCGCGTGTCCTCCGTCGCCTCGTTCTTCGTAAGCCGCGTGGATACGGCGGTGGACGGGCTGATAGAGCAGGCGGGAGACGACTCCATGCGCGATCTGATGGGGAGGGCGGCAGTGTCCAACGCCAAGATCGCCTACCAAGACTTCAAGGAGACATTCGCCGCCGACAGGTTCGCGCGCATGTCCGAGATGGGAGCGCGCGTCCAGAGACCGCTATGGGCTTCCACCAGCGCCAAGAACCCAGCCTACAGCGACGTTCTCTACGTGGAGACGCTGATCGGCCCCCACACCGTGAACACCATGCCGGACGCGACTCTGGCAGCGTTCTTGGAGCATGGCTCGGCGCGTGAGACCATCGAGCAAGACGTGGACGAGGCGCGAGAGACGATGGCAGCCCTCGAAGCCGGAGGCATCAGCATGGACGCCGTTACCACTCGGCTCATGCACGACGGCGTGAAGGCGTTCGCCGACTCGTTCGACCAGCTGCTCGATAACATCTCCGACAAGAGAGACCGCCTTCTGTCCAAGAGCGCCGCTCCAGCAGGAGCGTCGCTGGGAAAAGCGCGAGCCGCCGCTGACGAGGCGGTGGCGTCCCTGAGCGAACGCGACGCCGTAGCGCGCATATGGGCAAGAGACCACACGCTGTGGTCCGAAGACCCGACCGAGATAGCCGACAGGCTCGGCTGGCTGGACGTGGCTTCCACAATGCTCGCAGAGGTAGACGGCTTGGCAGAATTCGCCCGAGACGCGCGAGATGACGGCGTGGCGCATGTGGTTCTGCTGGGCATGGGCGGCAGCAGTCTCGCCCCGGAGACGCTCAGGCAGTGCTTCGGACCGCAAGACGGCTGGCCAGAGCTGATCACGCTCGACTCCACCATTCCCGCGCAGGTCAGGTTCGTGGCAGACTCGATAGACCCCGCGCGAACGCTTTTCGTAGTCTCGTCCAAGTCCGGCGCTACCATCGAACCCAACGCGCTGTACAGGTTCTTCAGGCGTCTTGTCGCGGACGCAGTGGGACATGAGAACGCCGGACGCCGCTTCGTCGCCGTGACAGACCCCGACACCGCGCTGGACGACACGGCGCGAGCAGAAGGCTTCAGGCGGGTATTTCGCAACCCCCCGGACATAGGCGGCAGATACTCGGCGCTGAGCTTCTTCGGACTGGTTCCCGCCGCGCTCGCTGGATACGACACTCGCGCGCTTCTGGAGGGCGGCGTGGCAATGCAAGCCGCGTGCGCGCCGCAGATCGAAACGTCAGCCAACCCGGGCGCGTGGCTTGGGGCGGCAGTGGGCGCTCTCGCACAGTCGGGCCGCGACAAGCTCACCATACTCACCTCGCCCACCCTGAGCGCGTTCGGGCTGTGGGCTGAGCAGCTGGTCGCCGAGAGCCTCGGGAAAGACGGAGTCGGCATCGTCCCTGTGGTCGGAGAGCCGCCGGCCTCCGTCGAGAGCTACGGCGACGATCGTCAGTTCGTGTATCTGAAGCTGTCGGGCGACTACTCCGATGTGGATGGGCTGTGCGGCAGGCTGGTCGCAGCGGGACATCCGCTAATTCGGTATGAGATCGACAGCTTGACCGGACCCGATGGGCTGGGAGCGGAGTTCTACCGATGGGAGTTCGCCATAGCGGTGGCGGGCGCGATCATGGGCGTAAACCCGTTCGACCAGCCGAACGTTCAGCAGGCCAAAGACCTCGCTCGGCAGGCAGTAGATCGGTTCGAGTCGGATGGCAGCGTCCCAGCGATCACGCCTCACGGTTCGCTGCCGCATCTGGTCGAGTCCGCCGAACCCGGCGACTACCTCGCCATTCTCGCGTACATACCCCAGACGGACGAGACAGACGAGGCTCTGACCGAGCTGAGGGCGGCGCTTCTGAGCGACCATCGCATCGTATCCACTCTGGGATACGGACCGCGCTATCTGCACTCCACCGGACAGCTTCACAAGGGCGGCGCGAACAACGTCATCGCGCTGGCTCTGACCGCGCCCCACGACGCGGACGCGGACATTCCCGGTGAGCGCTTCGACTTCGGCACATTGGCAGATGCCCAAGCGTACAGCGATGTAGAAGCGCTGAGACTTGCAGGACGCAGAACCGCGAGCGTGATTCTCGAAGGAAGCGCGGCAGATTCGATACGCGCGCTGTCGGAGTCGATGCGCTCTCGACGTGTCGGATCCCATATGTCGGTGTGCTATCATTGACCCCAACTGTAACGCGCCCCAGCCATTGCGGGGAGGACGGAAATGACCACTGTGGCCACAGCATCCAAGTACAGGATGCTGCCTTACGATCGGCAGGGAGAAATCGACTACGCCAGCTTGGAGTTCAAGCCGGATCAGCGAGAGATACCGCCTGACCACATGGAACAAAGCCGACACATAATGTTACTCTTCGCCCTGCTGGACGCTTGGCTAACCGACTTCGACAGCAGGGCAGACATCTTCATCGACACCGAAGCCATAATCTGCTACGACCCCACGAACCTGAACGTTCGGGTCTCCCCTGACATGTGCATCGCCTTTGGAGTCGACCGCGATGCGATCATCGAGCGCAGGATATATCTGCCTTGGGAGGCGGGCAAACCGCCGGACTGGGTTCTGGAAGTGGCTTCGGAGAGTACGGGGCGCGTCGACGTGGGGCGTAAGCTGGACATATACAGAGACGTCGGCGCTCCGGAGTACTGGCAGTTCGACCCATCCGGTGGCGACTATCACGGTCGCCCGTTGGCTGGCTACGCTCTGGAATACGGCGTGTACCAGCCCACCCCCCTGACCCGCGAACCTGACGGCATCCTCAAGGGATACAGCCCGGTACTCGGCTTGAGCCTGAGCTGGGTGGATGGCGTGCCGCGCATGTACGACCCATCCACGGGCGAGTACCTGACGAACTGGCGTGAGGAGCGCCACGCTTGGGAATCCGAACGCGCCGAGTGGGACGAAGAACGTACCGAATGGGACGAAGAGCGCGCCGAATGGGGCGAAGAGCGCGCCGAACTTATGAGGAGAAACGCGCGCTTGCAGGAACAGCTGCGTCGCCTGCAAGCTGGAAGTTAGAGACCATCCCGACGGCGGCTGAGTGTCGGATCCCATATGTCGGTGTGCTATCATTGACCCCAGTTGTAACGCGCCCCAGCCATTGCGGGGAGGACGGAAATGACCACTGTGGCCACAGCATCCAAGTACAGGATGCTGCCTTACAATCGGCAGGGAGAAATCGACTACGCCAGCCTGGAGTTCAAGCCGGATCAGCGAGAGATACCGCCTGACCACATGGAACAAAGCCGACATATAATGTTACTCTTCGCCCTGCTGGACGCTTGGCTAACCGACTTCGACAGCAGGGCAGACATCTTCATCGACACCGAAGCCATAATCTGCTACGACCCCACGAACCTGAACGTTCGGGTCTCCCCTGACATGTGCATCGTCTTTGGAGTCGACCGCGATGCGATCATCGAGCGCAGGATATATCTGCCTTGGGAGGCGGGCAAACCGCCGGACTGGGTTCTGGAAGTGGCTTCGGAGAGTACGGGGCGCGTCGACGTGGGGCGGAAGCTGGACATATACAGAGACGTCGGCGCTCCGGAGTACTGGCAGTTCGACCCATCCGGTGGCGACTATCACGGTCGCCCGTTGGCTGGCTACGCTCTGGAATACGGCGTGTACCAGCCCATCCCCCTGACCCGCGAACCTGACGGCATCCTCAAGGGACACAGCCCGGTACTCGGCTTGAGCCTGAGCTGGGTGGATGGCGTGCCGCGCATGTACGACCCATCCACGGGCGAGTACCTGACGAACTGGCGTGAGGAGCGCCACGCTTGGGAATCCGAGCGCGCCGAATGGAGCGAAGAGCGCGCCGATCTTATGAGGAGAAACGCGCTCCTGAAGGAGCGGCTGCGTCGCCTGCAAGCTGGAAGTTAGAGACCGTCCCTACGGCGGCTGACAGCAGCTCCGCCGCCAGAGTTCCAATACACCATCGCCAGCCGCTGGCGATCACCTAATGAGGCGTAACCCATGTCGGACCTTGCATCCAAAGACTTCATCCGCGCCAGAATCGTCGAGGACAACGAGTCTGGCAGATTCGGCGGCAGGGTGCATACACGCTGGCCCCCCGAGCCAAACGGCTACCTGCATCTCGGCCACGCGACCGCCATCAACCTGAACTTCGGCATTGCGGACGACTTCGATGGGCTGTGCAACTTCCGATTCGACGACACCAACCCCACGGCGGAAGAGATGGAGTACGTGGAGTCGCAGATCGAGGATACCCGCTGGCTCGGATTCGACTGGGCAGACCGCGAGCTGTACGCATCCGACTACTTCGGTCAGCTCTACGAGTACGCCGAGAAGCTCGTTCTGGACGGGAAGGCGTATGTGGACAGCCTGAGCGCCGATGAGATCCGCGAGTATCGCGGCACCCTGACCGAGCCCGGCCGCAACAGTCCCCACAGAGAGCGCTCGGTCGAGGAGAACCTCGATCTTCTGCGGCGAATGAAGGCCGGAGAGTTCGGGTCCGGCGCCTGCGTTCTTCGCGCCAAGATAGATATGGCGTCTCCCAACATGAACATGCGCGACCCTACGATCTACCGCATCCGCAACGTTCCGCACCACCAGACGGGCGACGAGTGGCGCATATATCCGATGTACGATTTCGCCCACCCGATCTCAGACTCGATAGAGGGCATCACCCACTCCCTCTGCTCCATGGAGTACGAAGACCACAGGCCGCTGTACGACTGGTTCTTGGACGCGCTTGACCTCTACCACCCGCAGCAGATCGAGTTCGCGCGCTTCAACCTCTCCCACACGGTCCTCAGCAAGCGCCGCCTCATCGTGCTGGTCGAGGAGGGACACGTGGACGGCTGGGACGACCCGCGTATGCCCACACTGGCAGGACTCCGCAGGCGCGGCTACACGCCGGAGGCTATCCGCCAGTTCTGCGACGAAGTCGGAATCAACCGCACAAGCGCGCTGACCGAGATCGGGCTTCTGGAACACAGCCTGCGCCGCGATCTCAACCTTCGCGCCCTGCGCAGAATGGCAGTGCTGGACCCGCTCAAGGTCGTCATAGAGAACTTCCCCGAAGGTGAGATCGACTGTCTCGACGCGGTCAACAACCCGGAGGACGAGTCCGCCGGAACCAGAAAGGTTCCGTTCACGCGGGAGTTGTACATTGAGCGAGACGACTTCATGGAGGATCCGCCGAGACGCTACTTCAGGCTGGCACCCGGGCGCGAGGCGCGGCTGAGGTATGGCTACTTCATCAGGTGCGAGAAGGCCGTCAAAGACCGAACGGGCAGAGTGGTGGAGCTGCGCTGCACTTACGACCCCGAGACGCGCGGAGGCTCTGCCCCGGACGGCAGGCGCGTTCGCGCCACCCTGCACTGGGTTTCGGCCGCCCACGCGCTGGATGCCGAGGTCAGGCTGTACGAGACGCTGTTCATGGTTCCCAACCCAAACGATACCCCGCCCGGAATGGCTTGGACAGACTTCATCAACCCCAGCTCGCTGACCGTGCTGAAGGGCTGCAAGCTCGAACCATCATTGGCGGATGCCCAGCTAGGCGACAGCCTACAGTTCGAGCGCGTGGGCTACTTCACCAAAGACAAGGATTCCACCCCGCAGATGCCCGCCTTCAACCGCGCGGTTCCGCTGCGCGATACTTGGGCTAGGATAAAGGCGCAGTCGGCGATTCATCGAGCGTCTTGAGTTGCTGGCCGCCGTCCGTCCGTCCCCTTGCGAAAGCTCTCGCCTCGTTCAGGCTCGGCATCGGTTCGGTGTCGCCGTGTCGGGTGCAGACCAGCGCGCCGCAGGCGTTGCCCAGTTCGAGCGCGTCCCACATCACGCTTGCGCGCTCGTCCGCCCCCATAGCGAAGAACCCTGTCATCGTGTGTCGCTCGAAGATACCCGCCAGAAAACCCGCCACGAATGCGTCGCCCGCGCCCACGGGGTCGATCACTTCCACGCTGAACCCGTCGTGCCGGACGAGACTTGCGCCATCGTAGGCAGCCGCTCCCCGCTCGCCTGTGGTCACTACGGTGACGAGCGTTCCCCCACTGCGGAACTTCTTTGCGAACTCCTCGGCAGACAGGCCGCCGCCCCAGATCGTCTCTGCCTCGTCGTGTCCGACCTTGAACAGACTGGCGTATCGCAGCATCCGCTCGCACACCTTCCGAGCGGCGCGCGGGCTCCACAGCGCCTCACGGTAGTTGACGTCCATACTGACCGGGATCCCCCGTTCCCGCGCCAAGCCCATGATGGACAGAGTGGCGCGTTCGCACGTCTCGCTTAGCGCGGGCGTGATTCCCGTGACGTGAACCAGATCGCTGCCATCGAGATGAGGAAGCACTTCGTCGGCGCTCAGACGGCTGGCGGCGCTGCCCGCCCGTCTGTATCTGCGAGCCACTTCGCCCCCGCCCAGATGGTTTAGAATCTGGATTCCCGTATTCTGTCCAGACACCTGCGGCGCAGCCACCTCGACGCGCCCTCTGAGCTGTTCCAGTATCATGTCGCCGTCCGCGTCCGCGCCGAGCCTGCTGACCCACGTCGCGCCGACGCGGTTCGGAAGCAGCTTGCGAATATCCAGCGCCACGTTGGACTCCGCCCCGGCCACGTGCCGAGTGTAGCTGCCCTCCGGATCGTAGGGGCCGATGTAATCGGCGTTGCGCTGAATCAGCGTCTCGCCGAATGTCAGGAACTTCAGCATACACAGGCCATTGTAACAGGGGTACTCCGAAAGTCGTCCGAGACGTTTCGAGCCATCTCGTCAGTCCGTTATGCTGTCGGCGAGACATGAGCCAGCGGAGGGTGTGACGATAGACGATATCAGAGTGACGAACCCGTTAGGAAGCCGGAGGGACTGAATGGCTGGCAGCGCGTTTGACATCGTCCGAATCTTTCGGGCCGCCAAATATTCGTATGAGGGACTGCGCGCCGCCGTCCTTGGCGAACCCTCGTTCAGATTCGAGCTCGTTCTGGCGCTGCCGCTCGTTCCGCTCGCCGTCTGGCTAGGCGACAGCGGCGTGGAGCGGGCGCTGATGATCGGCGCGCTGCTCAACGTATTCGTGGTCGAGCTGCTCAACTCCGCAATCGAAGCCGTGGTCGACCGCGTTGGAACCGAGTTCCACGACCTATCGGCGCGCGCGAAGGATCTCGCCGCCGCCGCCGTATTCGTATCCCTCGTAGCCGTGCCGATCGTGTGGGCGCTGGTTCTGTTCGACTGAGCCGAACGCGCTCGGCCGCGTCCGCCCTCCGTCTAGCCCCGCTGCTCGATCACCCTGTATCGTCGGATGCCGACTCCACGCCCAGCCCCGGCTCCTGCGGCGCGTCATGGGCGTGCGCATCGGGCTGAGAAGCGTCTATACTGTACACGGCGCAGCCCAATCAGGCGCGGGAGGAGAACATGGCAGCTTACGTTATCGCAGACGTGGATGTGACGGACCCCGAGCTGTTCGCCGAATACCGCAAGCTCGTATCGCCAATAGTCGAGATGTACGGAGGCAGATACATCGTTCGCGGCGGCGAATCGGAGGTCATAGAGGGCGATGGGACTCCACATCGAACGGTGGTGATAGAGTTCGACAGCCTCGCCAGAGCCAAGCAGTGGTACCACTCCCCTGAGTACGCCCCAGCCAAAGAGATGCGATTCAGGTCCGCCAACACCAGCCTGATCGTGGTCGACGGGGCATGACAGGATAACCGCCCGGGCCGAACCCACCGCAGGAGAGTCGATCATGGATAAAGCGCTCGCCGGAATCAAGATAGTGGACATGAGCAGGGTGCAGGCGGGGCCGTCGTGCGCCCAGCTGCTCGCCTTTCTCGGCGCGGACGTCATCAAGGTGGAAGACGCCAGCGGCGGAGACAGCACGCGGTGGGACCTCGGCCACAGACCCGATCAGGACAGCGTCTACTTCACCATATTCAACAGCAGCAAGCGCGCCATCACACTGAACCTCAAGACCGAGAGAGGACGCGAGATATTCGCGGAAGCGGTCGCGTGGGCGGACGTAGTCCTCGAAAACTTCTCCAAAGGCGTCATGGAGCGGCTCGGATTCGGCTACGAGCGGCTGAGGGAGATCAACCCCAGAGTGATATACGCCACGATAAAGGGGTTCGGCACGTGGGGACCGTACTCCGACTACAAGTCATACGAGATAGCCGCGCAGGCCACGGCGGGGCTGATGTCCGTCACAGGGTATCCGGACGGCCCGCCCATGTCCGTGGGAGTTGGCGCCGGCGACTCGGGAACCGGGCTGCACATGGCAATCGGCATCCTAGCCGCCCTTCGCCAGCGCGACAGCGTGGGAGAGGGTCAGAAGGTCGAGGTCTCCATGCAGGACGGCGTACTGAATCTCATGCGAATCAGCATGATTCATCCGCTGGCAAGGGGCGAGTGGGAGGGGCGGCCGGGCGCGCGCGGGTGGAGCGGCGTTCCGCAGGTGTTCAGGTGCGCTCCCGGAGGCCCAGACGACTACGTGATGATCCACCTTCGCGGCGAGATGCTCGAAAACGTGCTAGTCCTCATCGGAAGGGAAGACCTGATCGGCGACGAGCGCTTCACCACTGCGGACATGCAGGGCGCGCACGCCGATGATCTTCAGACCGTGATAGAAGAGTGGACCACCCAGCGCGATAAGGTCGAGGTGTTCGAGACGCTCGCCCGCGCCGGCGTGTGGTGCGGGCCGGTGTTCACGCCCTTGGAAGTTCTGGAGAACGAACATCTCGAAGCGCGCGACATGCTGGTGACGGTGCGAGACGAATCCAGGGGCGACTACCGAATGATCGGCTGCCCCGTGAAGCTGGAGAAGTCGCCCGTCACCGTCGAGGCAGCCCCGCTGTACTCCGAGCATACGGACGAGATACTGACCTCGATGTTCGGCGTGTCCGCAGACGAGCTGCCGTCCCTGCGCCAGCGGGGGGTGATCGTGTAGGCTTGCCCTTACACCGTCACCCGTTCCCTCATCCCTTCGAGAACCGCGAGCGTCTCGCCTATCAGCCCCTCCATGATCTCGGCCGCCGGGCGCGCCTCGCTCACCATGCCCGCCCCCTGTCCGGCGGGGTTGAACACCAGATCGTAGCGCTCGGCTTTCTCGGCGGACTGGTTGAATGCCGACATCAGCACACCCTGAAGCGGCATGGGCAGCGGGTCGAGTCCGGCAGACTCCCACGCCTGCACTACAGGCCCCTGGTACTGGCGCGCGGTCTTGCCCGTGTACGACCGCGATATGATGAAGTCCTCCGAACGACCTCTGATGATGGACTGCTGCTGAGGTTCGTAGATTCCGCACTCCTTGGCGGCGAGGAACGCCGTTCCCAGCCACACGCCTTCGGCCCCGAGCGCGAGCGCGGCGGCGATCCCGCGCCCGTTGGCGATCCCGCCTGCGGCAACGGACCGGACGCGGCGCGACCGCGTCCACTATCTGCGGAACCAGCGGCATGGTGGCGATTCGTCCAGTGTGGCCGCCCGCCTCGGTTCCCTGCGCCACCACGATGTCCACGCCAGCCGCCGCCTGCCTTTGCGCGTTCCGAACGCTTCCGGCCAGGCCCATCAGCTTCACGCCCTTTTCGCGCGCCCTCGCCGCCATCCAGCCCGGATCGCCGAGCGCGGCGGCGAATACGTCCACGTCCTCTTCGAGGATCATGTCCACCTGCTCGCGCGCGAGCGCCATGCCCGTGAGCGCGGGCGGCGCGGGCGGCTCGACCTCTTCGATGCCGAACTCCGCCATCAGCGTGTCCACGAAGGCGGCGTGGCGCGGATACTGCCTTCGCACGGCGTCCAGCTCCGACTCCTGCTGACCCTGCCGCGAATCACGCTCCACGCTGCCGGTGACGACAGGCAGCAGCAGATCGACCCCGAACGGCTTGTCCGTGAGCGAGCGCACCTTGCGTATGCGCTCTCGAAGCTCATCCACCTGAATCCCCGATCCGCCCATGACGCCAAGCCCGCCCGCGTTCGAGACGGCGGCTACGAGCTCGGGCGGAGTCCAGCGCCCGCCCATCCCCGCAAGGCAGATCGGATACTCGACTTCCAAGAAGTCGCAAAGCGATGTCTTCAGAATCGGGCGAGCCATGCGTTCACCTCCCCATTCGCAAGCAGTGTGTCAACAGCAGCTGAATTGTAGGATTCGGCGCGGTCGAGTGTCAATTTCTGGCGCTCGCCGTTTCGCAAGCGCGCCCCAACGCCGAAAATGCCGTGAATTCTCCAAGACATGCGGCAAGACCTTGACAATTCTGGCGCAATCCTTAAGATGTGTTGCTAAGTTGGCGGCATTGCGTGTAAATCGACTAATAAGGAGAGAGTTTATGAGCTCTAAGAACAAGATAGGCATGTTGGCGGCAGCGCTGACCCTGCTGGTCGCGCTGGTCGCCATAGCTTGCAGCAGCACGGAGGATCCCGCGCCCGCTCCCACCGCCGCGCCGGCTGCGCCCGCGGCTCCGGCGGCCACTGCCGCGCCTATGGCGCCCGCGCCCACTGCCGCGCCCGCCGCGCCTGTGGCTCAGCCCACGATCGCGCCCGCGCCCGCGCCTTCGATGACGGTGAGCGACATCACCATCACGATGGCCATTCCCGAAGTGTCCGAGCAGTTCGGAGACTTCCAGGTGCAGACCTACGGCGGAAGCCCCGGAGAGATCCAGATGGGATTCTTCGACCAGCTTCTGGTGCATGACGGCGAAGACCCGCTCTCGCCCTTCGCCGCCAAGTCGTGGCAGATCAACGACGCCGGCGACGAGCTGACGCTGGTCATTCGCGACGACCTGAAGGTCAACACACCGGAGGTGTTCGCAGGCCAGGACTTCGGCTTCATCAACGCCCACGACGTGGCTTGGAACATGAACCGCCAGAACGCGGTGGTCAACCCCAGCCTGGGCGCGGCCATCGGCGCGCAGCTCGGCGGCACGTTCGGCGAAGCCACAGCCGTTGACGACTACACCGTCAAGGCGCCGCTGGTGACAGACATCTTCTGGGGCATACCCATCAGCGAGTTCGACATCAACGACACCACAGTAAGGCTGGACAGCAAGACCGCCTTCGACGCCGTCGGCGCCGAAGCCATCAGGCTCGTCCCCGTAGGCTCGGGTCCGTTCACCATGGGCGACTGGGACCCGAACAACCGAGGCGAAGTCCACGCCGTCCCCGACCACTGGATAGAGCCTCCGCACATCGGCAAGTTCGTCGTCGTGCAGGTTCCTGAGATCACCAGCCGCATGGCTATGATGGAGACCGGCGAGGTTGACATCAGCGCCATCGACTTCGCGCGCCTGACCGAGCTGGAAGCCGCCGGGCTGAAGTTCGTCACCACCATGTCCGACAAGGACACGATGACGCTGAGCGCCATCTGGCCCGGCAACCTGTGGACAGACTTCAACGCCAAGACCGAGATGCCCCTGTCCGAGGGCGAGACGACCGTCGCGCCTTGGGAAGACCTGCCCAACAGCACGCATCCATCCGTCTATTCGGTGGATTACCCGTGGATCGGCTGCCCTTGGGGCGATAAGTGCCAGTACGAAGACACCGACAACCCGCCCGGCATGAGCGACATGGAGCAGGCGCGCTTGGTTCGCTGGGCGCTGTCCCACGCCATCGACCGCCAAGCGATCGTGGACTTTCTACAGGCAGGACTCGGCACGCCCATCTACCTCGAGCTGATGGGTCCGAAGTTCCCCGGCTGGCGCCCTGACCGCACGGTCACCGCAGCCATGATCAAGTCCGCGCACGAGAAGTACGGCGACAGCGACATACTCGGCCCCGGCACCAGCTGGATAGAGTATGGCGAGTACGACAACGCCGCCGAGCCTAACTACGAATGGCCGTGGACGATCCCCACGGACAAGGCCGAAGCCGAGCGCCTGCTCGACCTCGCCGGATATCCCAGGGGGGCGGATGGCGTGCGCTTCGAGATAAGCCTGAACAAGTACCGCTGCGAGACCGGCGACGTCTGCCTAGAGCAGGCTGACGCGGTGGCGGCGGACTGGGAATCGGTTGGCGTCCGCGTGACGCTGCTGACCGAAGAGTACGGCGGAGTCGTGGTTCCTCGCATGAGAGACCGCACGCAGGCGTTCCCGGTGGTCAAGAACTGCAGCGTGGAGACGGCGAACTACCCGTTCGACTGGCCTCCCCCGCCATCTGACAGCACCTTCAGCCGCCCGGCGTGGGGCTGCGCCTTCGAGAGCAAGTTCCTCGACTACATGTACATCAACATCAATGGCGAGAGGGACAAAGCCAAGCGCGAAGACCTACACCTCGACATGGTCGATTACTACTACTACTGGCAGCTCTACAGCGGTATGGTTCAGCCGCCGCGCGGAGTTGCCGCCAACCCCGACACGGTGGAATCTTGGAACTCGCGTTCCACCGCCGCCGGCTTCTGGGGCAGGCCGCAGCACATAGTGCCGGCCAAGTAGCGACCCTGCCAACGCCCTGCCAACGAACACGGGGAGCGGACTTCGAACCGCTCCCCATACATCGGATAATCGGGGACGGCGGGATGCGACACACTCCTCCCGCCGTCCCGAAATCATAGAAACGGTCGATGACAGTTATGACCCTGCAAGTGTGAGCAAGTAGCCCCGCATGGCGCGTTTCCTAGCCAGAAGATTACTCTCTATATTTATCTCCATCATCGGGGCGACAGCCGTCATATTCATTCTGACGCGGCTCGGCCCAGACCCCATAGACTTGTATTTGGGCGACGCCCAAGTGGAAGTCACCGAAGAGTTCATCGCCATGATGCGCGCGGAGCTCGGCTTGGACAGGTCTCTGCCGGAACAGTACGCGCTCTGGGTGTGGGATCTGGCTCGGTTCGACATGGGGCAGTCGCTCGGCACGCTGAGGCCGGTCAGCGAGATAATCCGCATCCACATCGGCACCACTCTGAAGCTGGCAGCCGGAGCGTGGATGTTCGCGGTGATCGTAGGCGTATCCATGGGGATACTGGCGGCGGTCAGGCGCGCCACTCTATGGGACTACGTCGGGCGCGTGTTCGCCCTGTTCGGACAGGCTATACCGCAGTTCTGGTCTGCGGTCATGGCGATACTCATATTCGGCGTGATTCTCGGATGGATGCCTACGGGAACCATCGGAAACTACGACGGCTTCCCGCTGGCGTGGGGAAACGTCAAATACTACGTCCTGCCGTGCATAGTGCTTGGCTGGCCCGCCTCGGCGGGGATAATGCGCCTGACGCGCTCGGCGATGCTCGAAATACTGGACTCCGAATACATCAAGCTGGCGCGCGCCAAGGGAGTCGCGCCGCTGACTATCATATTGAAGCACGCTCTTCGCAACGCCGTCATACCGCCGCTCACCTCCGCCTTCGTTCTGCTGGCAGACTACCTCAACGGCGCGCTGGTCGTGGAGATAGTGTTCTCACTTCCGGGAATCGGAACCGTGGCGCTGAACCAGGCAGTGTACGACAACGACTGGCCTCTGCTCGCGGGAACGGTGTTCTGCTTCATCGGAATCTACGTCACCTTCGCCTTCCTCGCGGATATACTCTACGCTCTCATAGACCCGCGAATCCGCTACGAATAGGTTGCAGCCATGCAGATGATGACCGAAATAGAACGCGACCTGCTCGGGATTCGGGAGTACCCGCCCGTAATCCGCCAGCTGAGAAGCGCGTGGCTTTTCACGCGGCGCTGGCCCGCCATTCCTATGGTCGTGCTGGCGACGCTCATCTTCTGCGGAGTGTTCGCGCCAGTGCTGGCGACGCACGACCCGTACTCCGGCGGACTCCGCAGCCGCCATCAGCCTCCCCCTTGGCTGCCGGATGGGATGATCCACGAAAGCCTAAGGGTCAACGAAGAGGTCAGGGCGGAGCATCTCCTAGGCACCGACCACACCGGGCGGGACGTGTTCTCGCGTATGCTGTTCGGCGCGCGCATATCGCTGGTGGTGGCGGGAATAGCCATCGTTAGCGGATTCATCACCGGCACCACGCTGGGGATTCTAAGCGGCTACTCCGGCGGCTGGGTGGACGAGGTGATAACTAGACTGGTCGATATATGGCAGGCGCTCCCCTTCCTGATGGTGGCGCTCGTGTGCGTGCTGCTGTTCGGGCAAAGCACGACTCTGCTGCTGTTCCTGATGGTGGCGCTCGCGTGGAACCCGTTCGTCAGAGTAATACGCAGCCAAACGCTGGTGGTGAAGACCCAGCCATATGTCGACTTGGCGCGCGTGGCTGGCTGCTCGCAGTTCAGAATCCTCACCCGCCACATCCTGCCCGGCGTGATAAACACCGCCGTGGTGATAGCGACTTTGAGCGTCGGCTCGCTGATCTTGGCAGAAGCCGCCCTGAGCTTCCTCGGCGCGGGCGTCCCGCCTCCGACCCCCACGTGGGGCAGCATGGTATCCGAGGGCAGGGCTTACATAACCAGCGCGTGGTGGCCTACGGTATTGCCGGGACTAGCCATCTTCCTAGTAGTCATGTCCCTCAACTTCACAGGCGACTGGCTGAGAGACCGCCTGGATCCGAGGCTGCGGCAGCTGCTGGATTAAGGCTGTCCGGTTCGAACAACCCTAGCGTTTGGGGAAGTTGCGCCTATCGTTGCGCACAGCGTAAGATCGACCTGTACGAGACCTAGGGAGAGCAAACAATGGTTAGCGTATCTCAGTTGCCCAATCGCCCCGATGATGCGGAAGACGACCTCATCTTCGACGACGAAACCGAGCTTGAGGAAGACGAGTCGGGCGTTCCCCATGCGCGATACGGCATCACGAGTTATGGGGTGGATTTCGACGTCAGAGGCCTTGTTAGGCGCCTGCAAGAGGGCGATATAACAATTCCGGTTTGGCAGAGGGGGTTCGTATGGACTCCCAGAATGGCTTCGAGCTTCATCGAGTCGCTTCTTCTCGGACTCCCTGTTCCGGGGATATTTGTGGGTACAGACCCTGTGACCCAAGAGTTGTACGTGGTAGATGGCCAGCAGCGTCTTCGCACCCTCAGAGGCTTCTACGAGGGGAAGTTTCCAGGCGGCAGCAACAAGTTCGCGCTGACTGGCGTAACGCCCCGCTTGGCGGGAACGGATTACGACGATCTGGCAGACTCGGCCAGACGCGCCCTGGACAACTCACTCATCCACGCGACAGTCGTTCGCCAAGACTCGCCCGCGAACGACGATACGAGCATGTATCAGATATTCAAGCGCCTCAACAGCGGCGGCAGGGCGGTCAACCCACAGGAGATCAGACGCGCTGTATATCAAGGTAAGCTCATGGACAAGATCGAAGAGCTGAACGCCGATTCACACTGGCGCAGCATCGTAGGAGAGCGGAGTCCCCGCCTCAAAGATCACGAGATGATTCTGAGATTCATGGCGATGCTGTTAGCTGGGGACAATTACTCTAGACCGATGGAGGAATTTCTCAACGTCTTCACCCAAGCCAATCGCAACCCCGATGACGCATGGCTGAGACACACGACTGACCTCTTCGAACGAACAGTCGCGGCGTTTGCGGACTCCATGGGCACAAGAGCGTTTCGGAGGGTCACCACTAGAGGACATGTGGTCAACGCGGCAATATTCGATTCCATGTCCGTTGGCTTGGCGAAGCGGATTGAGGAGGGAGTGACGCCCAGAGCCGACGCGATCCGCGATATTCACAATCGCCTCGTATCGGATGAAGACTACTTGGACGCCGTCACTACAGGGACATCCGATGCGCGTTCCGTAAACAGCCGTCTGAGTCTTGCGAAGACAGCGTTCGAGGATGCGTAGTTCCCAGATAAATCAGAGGCTTCGCCAGCTTCAGGATCTGATAGACAGAACGAGCGACGCGACTCGAGATATCAGCCTGCAAAGTCATTGGGGAAGATACCTCTGCGTAATGGCGGCTGGTTTCATTGAGTTCAGTCTCCAAACCATCTATTCGGACTTCGCAGAGAGTTCGTCCAGTCCGCATACCGCGCGGTTCGTATCCAGACAACTCGAACGCATCACGAATCCAAACGCCGAAAGATTCATACAAACCGCCGGCGCCTTTCATCCACGTTGGGGAGAAGAGTTGCGCGAGTTCTTCGACAGCTCTCCAGATATGACAAAGGGCGCCATCAACTCGATAATGAGCGAGAGAAACAGGATAGCCCATGGTGAATCGTCGCAAATCACGGTCGCCAGAGTTCGGGAGTATTTGGAACGGAGCGTCGCGGTCTTGGAATTCATCGAAAACCAGTGCATGAATCAGAGATGACAGATATGCCTCCCAGCTACGATGTAATCATAGTAGGCGCGGGCAACGCCGCCCTCTGCGCGGCTTTGGCGGCTCGTGAGCGCGGGGCATCCGTAGTGATGCTGGAGAAGGCGCCGCCCGCCGAGCAGGGCGGCAACTGCCCATACACCGGCGGCGGATTCCGCTTTACGCACGACGGCATCGAGGACATCCGCGCCCTGCTGCCCGACATGACGGACTCGGAAGCCAGCCGTGTCAGCATGGCCGCGTACACCGCCCAGGACTTCAGAAATCACTTCGAGGCAGCGACCGGCGGAGAGGCAGATTCTGAGCTCGTCGAGACCGTCATAGCCGAATCCCGCCCCACCATAGATTGGATGTCCCTCAAGGGCGTGCGCTGGGAGCTGCCCTCTCAGGCGCGCGGAGAGGCCGGAGCGCCGTCCGTCATACCCAACAGCGTCGGCCTGAGCGCGTGGGAGTCCGGCCCGGGCCTCGTTCGGATGCTGACCACAGCCTGCCGCCGCGCCGGCGTCGTCATCCTCTACCAGACCGCCATGAACAGGCTGCTGACGAACCACGACGGCGCGCTGACAGGCGTGGAAGCGCGAGACCGAGACGGCATCCACGAGATCCGCTCGAACGCCGTCGTACTGGCTTGCGGCGGATTCGAGGCCAGCGCCCAGATGCGCGCCGAACACATCGGCAGCGGCTGGGAGCGCGCCAAAGTGCGCGGCTCGGCGCACAACACCGGAGACGGAATCCGCGAGGCGCTGACGCTCGGCGCAAAGCCATATGGCCAGTGGAACGGCTGCCACGCAACGCCGATAGACGTCGCCGCACCCGAGACAGGCGCTCTCGAAGTCACGGACATCATGCCCAGACGCTCGTATCCGCTCGGAATCACCGTGAACCTCGCCGGACGCAGGTTCTTCGACGAGGGCGCGGGATTCGCCGAGCAGACGTTCGTGGACATGGGACGCGCCATCTTGCAGCAGGATTGCGGAGTAGCCCATCAGATATTCGACTCGCGCGCGCTGCCCCACCTCGAAGGGCGCTACTCCTCCGCCCGCCGCGTGGACGCCGATTCCGTCCGCGAGCTGGCGCGCAAGCTGGACATAGACACCCACACGCTGGCGAAGACGGTCGCCCATTTCAACGCATCCGCCCACCACGCCCAATACGAACCCCGAACCTTGGACGGACACTCCACAGCCGACCTCGACCCGCCCAAGAGCAACTGGGCAATCGCGCTGGGCAGCCCCCCGTACTCCGCGTACACCGTCACCGGAGGCATCACCTACACCTACGGCGGACTGAAGATAGACACATGCGCCCGCGTACTCGACCGCGAGGACAAGCCAATTGCGGGGCTGTACGCCGCTGGCATCATCGCAGGCGGCATATTCGTACATGGCAGCCTGAGAGCAGCCGGCCTCATGCACGGCGCCGTTTACGGCAAGATAGCGGGCGCCAACGCGGCGGTGTATCGCTGAGGGGGCGAATCCGTCTATAATTCGCTGGATATTCTTGACCGGCGAATCGCGCCGCTCGCGGTTGCGCCGGCGAACACAGGTACGAGTATGCAGCGAAAGACCGTCGACGTGACACGCATCCAAGAGCTTGCGACCAGACTCAGGGAGAGTGTCCAGAAGGTGGTGGTGGGCAAGTCGGACGTGATCGACCTCGCCATCATCGCGCTTATCTGCAAGGGCCACGTTCTGGTGGAAGACGTGCCGGGCATCGGCAAGACCACGATGTCGAAGGCGCTGGCGCAGTCTTTGGGCTGTGTCTTCACCCGAATTCAGTTCACGCCCGATCTGATGCCCACGGACGTTCTGGGCGTAAACTTCTTCAACCAGCAGTCCAGCGAGTTCGAGTTCCGCGCCGGCCCCATCTTCAGCCAGGTGGTTCTGGCAGACGAGATCAACCGCGCCACCCCGCGCACTCAGTCCGCCCTGCTCGAAGCCATGCAGGAGCGCCAAGCCACAGTGGACGGAGTGACGCGCCGCCTCAGAGAGCCGTTTCTGGTGCTGGCGACCCAGAACCCCATCGAGCTGGAAGGCACGTTTCCGCTGCCGGAGGCGCAGCTGGACAGGTTTATGATCAGAGCCAAGCTGGGATACCCCACAGAGGAGGAGGAGTCCGACATACTGCTCAGGTTCCAGCGCGATACCACACTGCCCGATCTCGACCCCGTAACCGGCGAGTCCGAGATGAGAGAGATGCAGGAGGCCGTAACCTCCGTGCGCGTGGATGACATCGTCCGCGCCTACATAGTCGCCATAGTTCGCGCCACGCGAATGAACGACGGCCTCACGCTGGGCGCGTCTCCCCGCGCCGCGCTCGCGCTGTACAAGACCTCGCAGGCGCGCGCCGCGCTCGACGGCAGAGACTACGTTACGCCCGACGACGTCAAGGCGCTGGCGGAGATCGTTCTGGCGCACCGTCTCATCCTCACTTCCAACTCGCGCCTGCGCGGGCGAACCGCCGAACAGATCGTCGCAGAAGTCCTGCACTCCACACCGGTGCCAATCGAGAGGTAGCGCCCCGTGTTCAACCGCTTCTGGCACGACATATGGATCCTCATGTTCGTCGTGCTAATCCTCACAGGAATCTTCGCAGGGCAGGGGCTGGTCATCGGACTGGGCGCTATGGGGCTTCTCGTTGCGGGGATGTCTTGGCTGTGGAACCGCCTCTCCCTCGAAGAGGTACACTACGAGCGAAGCGTGAGCCAGTCCAGAGTGTTCATGGGCGAGGAGACGACTCTGGCGGTGTCCCTCACCAACCGCAAGCCCATTCCCCTCGGAAGGGTGGATACGGAGGACGAGTTCCCGGAGGAGATCGAGGTGATCGGCGCGGAGGTCGCCCCAAGCTCCAACCCCAAGTCCATGGTGCTGCGCCATCACACGTCCATGTCTTGGTACGAGCGCATCAACTGGGAGTACACCATCCGATGCGCGACAAGAGGGTTCTACCGCTTCGGCCCCGTCAAGATGGAGAGCGGCGATCTCTTCGGCTTCTTCGACAGCGAGAAGACGGGGAGAAGCAGCGACTACCTGCTGGTGTATCCGAAGGTCGTGCCGCTGCCGGATCTCGGTATGCCTGCCGCGCGCCCGCTCGGAGAGACTCGGGGAGGCATAGCCATATTCCAGGATCCTTCCCGCCCCTGGGGGATACGCGAGTACGCCGTCGGAGACCCCCTGAAGATAGTCGACTGGAAGGCAACGGCGCGAATGCGCCAGCTTCAGGTTCGCACGTTCGAGCCAAGCTCGTCCTTCACCGTGATCATGGTCGTCCTCGTGGAGACGTCCGAACGCCCTTGGGAAGGATACTCTCCGACCAACTTGGAGCGCGTGATAACGGCTTCGGCTTCGGTCGCCAGCTACGCCGCGGAGCAACAGTACAGCATAGGCATGTTCTCGAACGGCACGCCCATCCTGTCCGACAGACCGATGAAGCTCGCGCCCGCCAGCAGACCCGAGCAGCTGACCATCATACTAGAGGCGCTGGCTACCGTGCGCCCCCTGCCCATCGGCCCCATGCCGCCCCAGCTCGCCCAGAACCTCAGACAGTTCCCGATGGGGTCGACTCTGGTCGTCATCTCCGCCATACTCTCCGCCGAAATGGTGGATACCATCTCGAATCTCAGGCGGCAGGGATACAGGCTGGTCGTCATCTTCGTGGGCGACTCCGACCCGCCGCAGATGCCCGAGGGCGTCATCATGCACGACCTTAGAACGTTCTTCGAGGACATGGAGACCATGGAGACCACGCTTGAGTTCAGACCAAGATAGGCTCATACTGCTTGCCGCCGTGGTCGTGGAGAGTGTCTGGCTCTACGCGCTGGCGTCCATCGTCTCGCTCGTTCTGGCGCTGAACGGCAGCCCCGTATCGTGGATTGCGACTCTCGCCGTGATGCTGGCATCGTTCTACGTGGCGCGGACGCTCTCCATCGTGATCATGCCCGGCTGGATGCCGTACATCATCCAGATGGCGGCGGGGCTGGTGGTGGTCTATGTCATGCTCGGCTCGCAGGTTCAGGCTTCGGCGCAGTGGCTCGATCTCGCATGGATCGGCGCGCTGGCATGGGACGACATGCCGAGCGATTACACTCGCGGCGTTGCGTTCGCGGGCTTGGCGTCCACGCTGTTCTGGTGGCGCGGCGGCAGGCTCGCCGCAATGGAGTTCCCCGCCGAACACCTGTCGTTCACCTTCCGCATAGGGCTTATAACGCTCTGCATCGCCGCTGTCATAGACATATTCCACTCAGCCAACCTGAACATCTTCCGCCTCATGTTCGTCTTCTTCGCGGCGGGCTTGGCGGGCTTGGGCGTCGGCCACATCTTGCAGGGCGAAGGCAGGACTCTTGCCCAGAAATCCTGGATACGAGTCATAGGGATGGCGGTCGGCGGCGTCACCGCAGTGGGCCTTCTTCTCAGCGTGCTTCAGCAAGGCGCGCTGGCGTTCGTCGCGCGGCCGCTCCTGTTCCTGCTGGATGGGATACTCTGGCTGATTCTCTACGGAATCATCCTGCCGATAGTATACATCCTCAGCTGGCTGGCTTCTGGGGTGTGGGCTGCGCTGAGCAGGTTCATAGACAACGAGCCGCGTGAGCGCCCCGAGCAGATCGGCGGATTCGGAGAGGTCCTTCAGGGAGTGCGCGAGCAGGCAGAGTCCAATGAACCCTCCGCATGGCTGGACGCGCTCGGCTGGGTGGCGATCGTCGTGATCGTGGCGGTCTTGCTGTTCTTCCTCGCCAGAGCGTATCTGCGCAGGACGCGCTGGCGCAGGGTCGATCAGGAGGGTGAGCGCGAGGCAATATCTGGGGAAGTCGATCCGGCAATGGACCTCGCTCGCCTTCTGTTCGGACTTCTGCCCGAAAGATTCCGCCGTCGCAGAGCGGACGCCAGCCTGCGCCTGCCAGACGACGACCAGAACATCGTGGAAGTCTTCAGAATATACTTCGGGATGCTGAGCGCCGCGGAGTCCAAGGGGATGCCGCGCAGAGGCTATCAGACCCCGGACGAGTACCGGGCAACACTCGACAGAGTCTTTCCCCGCCAGCTCGTCAGGACGGTTACGGCGGCGTTCAACCGCGCCTGCTACGGACGCAGGCCAGCGTCTGAGGAGCGAATCGCCGAGATGCGCGAGATGCTGGATCAGTCGCCCAAGTGATCTCTCTGGCTTCCGATCTCGCCCTCTGGCAGATGCTCGCGCTCACCGGCGTGTCCTTCGCGGTCGGAATCTTGGGGGGATTCATCGGCCTCGCGCTCGGAACCATACGCCTTCCCGCAATGCTTCTCATGGGCATGGCCCCGCCCATAGCGGGAGGGACGAACATCCTCGTATCCAGCCTTGCCTCTCTCAGCGGCGCGATACGCCACTTCCGCGAGGGGCGAGTCGACACTAGGATCGTGCTGGTCATGGGCATTCCCGCCTTTGCGGGCGCGTTCCTCGGCGGGTTCGCAAGCGACTTGGTTTCCGAGCGCATTCTGCTCGGCGCGGCGGGCGCGCTGGTATTCTGGCAGGGAGTCGAGTTCCTGATTCTGGTTCGCAACAGGCGAAGCGACAGCGGGGCGCACATGTTCGGCGCGGACCTCGAAGGCGCGCAGGGAGACTTCACCCCCAAGCGGATGTCGCTAGAAGCGGGGATAGGCTTCGGCGTTGGAGTGCTCGGCGGCGCGGTCGGCCTCATACTCGGCAGCATCCGACTGCCCGCGATGATTCGGATTCTGCGAGTCGATCCCAGAATAGCGGCAGGCTCGAACCTGTTCATCGGGTTCTTCATGGGATCGCTCGGCTGGGTGGGCCACGTGGCTAGGGGACAGGTCGATTACGCGCTGCTGATAATGATGGGCGTGGCGGCAATGCTCGGCAGCTGGCTCGGCGCGCGGCTGACCGGCAGAGTCGAGCTGAACACCCTGATTCTGGCTATGGGAATGACGCTGATGATAGTGGGCGCGCTGCTCGTGTGGAGAGGCGCGGTCGGCTAACCGCGTTCAGAGCGCCCGTCCGACCGCGACTCCCGCTAACGCGGCTATGAGACCCGCGCCAACACTGCCTCCAACGTTCAGAGCGGCGCGCATGATCTCGCCCGATTCGGCGGACTGGACGCCGGCGACCGTCAGAGTCGAAAAGGTCGTGTACGAACCCAAGAACCCGATTGCGACCAGCAGCCTCGCCGATGATGGCAAGCTACTTCCGTCCGAAGCCGAAACGAACACGCCCAGCAGAAAAGAGCCTGTGACGTTTATCAGGAAGATGCCGAGAACCGTCTGCCCTATGGCGGCGGCAAGCGCGCTGTCTATCGCGTAGCGCGATAGCGCGCCCAGCGCTCCGCCCACGCCCACCAGCACCCAGTCCACAGCTGCCAGCGCCCCTACCGAAACACCGGCGTGACGGCGGACATGCAGGCGTCTACCGCTTCGGTCAGCTCCCCGTCGGATACAAGATGCTTTGACGATACCAGATTCCCATTTTTGGCCTCGAAAATGAAGGGTGAACCTCTATTATGAGTATCCACTCGCTCACGATCGACCCGGGACCATCCATCCTCATCTTCGGGGCTTCCACTCGGCTGGGGCTGCGCGGACATTCCCTCACACCAGCCCCAGCGCGCGTATCTCAGTCAGCGCCCGCTCGTAGGCGTCGATGGTGTGGGCGATGTCGTCCTCTGTGTGCGCCGCCGTCAGGATGAACCTGTTGCCGGACTGCACCCCGTGGTTCAGCAGCGATAGCGAGAGCTGGCGCAGTCGCTCCGGCTCCATGGATACAGCCTGCTGCTCCGGCGTCAGAATGCAGTAGTCGGTGTCCCCTTCGTAGTCGATCCCCAGATGCAGGAACATCAGAGACGTGATGCCGGTCGCGCAACCCGGTATCTCCAGCCGTCCGAGCAGATCGTTCAGTCCGTCCTTGAGCTGCGCGGCGCGAGCGTTGGCGGTGTCGTTGATCGGCTCGTTCGCCACTATCTTCAGCGCCGCGACTCCCGCCGCCGCCGATATGGGGTTGGCGTTGAACGTGCCGTTGTGCGCGATTCGGCTGTTTCGATTGAACTCCGCGTCTCCCTGACGCCCCTCGATCATGTTGACGATCTCCGCCCTGCCCGCGACTGCGCCGCCCGGCAGACCGCCGCCCAGAATCTTGGCAAGCGTGGTCAGGTCTGGCCTGATGCCGAAGTACTCCTGCGCCCCCCCTCTCGACGTGCGGAAGCCGGTCACCACCTCGTCGAATATGAGAACCACCCCGTAGCGCTCCGTCACCTCCCGCAGCTGGCTGAGGAATTCGGGGAGGATCGGCTCCAGCCCCATGTGCGCGCCTGTGGGTTCGAGAATCACCGCCGCGATATCGTCGTTCTCTCGAAGCGTCCTCTCGAACGTCTCTATGTCGTTCGGAGGCAGCACGATCATCGTGCTGAGCGTCTCCTTCGGTATGCCTCCGATGCCCTCCGAGCCTGCCACGAGGTAGTCGCTCCAACCGTGGAAGTGGTCCTCGAACTTGATGACTTTGGACTTGCCCGTGAAGGCGCGCGCCATGCGAATCGCCATCATGTCCGCCTCCGTGCCGGAGCTGTGGAAGCGCACCTTCTCCGCGCTGGGTATCAGCTCGCGCACCCAGCCGCCCCACTCTATCTCCAGCTCTGTGGATCCCGAGAAGTGCGTACCCATCCCCATCTGCTCCTGAACCGCCTGAACCACCTCCGGGCGCGAGTGTCCCAGAATGAGCGCCCCGTGTCCGGGGAAGTAGTCGAGAATGCGGTTGCCGTCCACATCGTACTTCGCCGCCCCCTCAGCGTGGGTGTAGTAGAGCTGGAACGGGTCCTGCCTCCTCGCGTCGTGCGTCACGCCGTTCGGAAACAGAGACCGCGCCGAGTCGTGCAGCTCGGCGGATTTGGGGTGAAGCTCGAAGAATCGCTGCTCGATGGACGTGGTCATGGAGATCGCCTCTCGTGGATATGTGGATTCGGAAGTGCATTATGTGTATTATAGCCCGCGAGTTCGGATATGCAATCGGAATCATCTGTATCCTATTATGTGAGGTGTTCCTGTTGGCGCAAATGGCACTGTCCGACATAACGGCGCTGGATTTCACCCACCACATCGCCGGCCCGTACTGCACCAAGCTGCTCGCTGACTACGGCGCGGAGGTCATAAAGGTCGAACGCCCCGGAACGGGAGACGTGGCGCGAACGCTCGGCCCATTCCCCAACGACGAGCCGCACCCGGAAAAGAGCGGCGCGTTCCTTCACCTGAACACCAACAAGCGCTCGATCACGCTAGACCTCGACACCGAAGACGGGCAGCGCCTTGCGCGTATGCTCGCTTCCAGAGCCGACGTCGTGGTGGAGAGCTTCCGTCCCGGAACGATGGACGGCTTTGGACTGGGCTTCGATACGCTTTCCGCAGCCAACCCCGCGCTCGTGATGACCTCCATCTCCAACTTCGGGCAGACCGGGCCGTATCGAGACTGGCGCGGCTCCGAGCTTATCTTCTACGGGATGGGCGGCGAGCTGTATTCGACCGGCGTCATGGAGAAGGAGCCGCTGAAGATGGGAGGCGCGGTTGGACTCTACCAAGCCGGCGCGGTAGCGGCATACGCCACGCTCGGCGCTGTGCTGGCGGCCAGAGACGGGGGCGCGGGGCAGCGCGTGGACGTCTCGCTGATGGAGACGCAGGCAGGCTCCATAGATCGCCGCATGAGCATGCTGCTCGCCTACCAGTACAACGGGGAGATAAGCGGGCGCGCGCCGCTGGGCGCGACGTCAGGCTCTGGAGGATACCCCTCGGGGACGTATCCATGCGCGGACGGCTACTTCCAGGTGACGGGTGGCGGCGGCTACTTCGGCAGGGTGCGCGAGATGCTCGGAAACCCGCAGGAGCTTTCGGGGGACGAGTGGCTGACTCCCGAAGCGCAGGCGGACGACGACATGGCGGGGCTGTTCGACGCAATCTTCTACCCGTGGCTGCTGGACAGAACCAAGTACGAGATATGGGAGCAGGCGCAGCGCTCGCGCGTCTTGAGCGGACCGCTCAACACTATGGAAGACCTCGACCGCGATCCTGTCTTCCGCGAGCGCGGCGCATTCGCCGAAATCGACCACCCCGAGGCCGGCAGCCTGACATACCCGGGCAGGCCCTTCGTCATGGGCGCCACGCCATGGGCGATCAGGCGTCCCGCGCCGCTCTTGGGTCAGCATACCGATGAGGTTCTCCGTGAGGCGGGGGTGAGCGCAGACGAGATCGCCGCGCTGCGCGAGCGCGGCGCAGTCTGAGCGCCGCAGACGCTGACAGAACAGATCGCGGCCGATATATAATCAGAGTTGCGGAGAATATAGACGACTCGGAGACACGGGAGGGGAACGTTGGTTACTCAGAAGCCGCGCCTCGCGTTCACGTACATCGACTACGTGAACGCGCCCGAAGACAGGAGATACGAGCTTCTAGACGGAGATCTGGTCATGGTTCCTGCGCCCAAGAGATCGCATCAGAACGCCCTGTTGGACTTGGCAGTGGATTTGGAGCTGCTCATGCGCCGCACGGGAATGGGGCAGGTGTTCGCCGCCCCGTTCGACGTGGTTCTGACGAACACGGACGTAGTCCAGCCAGACATCATCTTCGTCTCGACCGAACGCGCTCATATCATCACCGAGGACAACGTTCAGGGCGCGCCTGATCTGGTCGTCGAGATTCTGTCTCCCAGCACAGCCAATCGCGATCGCACGTTCAAGCGCTCGCTGTACGCTCGGCACGGTGTGAAAGAGTATTGGATAGTCGATACCAGACTCAAGACCATCGAGCTTCTTCTTCTCGATGGCGACGACTTCAGGCTCGCAGGTGTTTACGGTCGCGGGGATACTCTGGTGTCTCCGACCTTGGGCGGCTGCGCCCTTAATATAAACGCGGTCTTCAGCCGCTGGTAGGCTGATTGGGACACCGCGCCGACTGGAGCGGACACAATGACGAAACTGCCACTCGAAGGCATACGTGTTCTTGATATGACAGTCGTATGGGCAGGCCCGTACTGCGCCACGCTGCTGGCGGACTTGGGCGCGGAGGTCATTCGCGTCGAGTCGATCCAGATATTCGGCCCTCCCTCCCGCGGCTCGATGGCGCGCCCATCGAAGTTCATGATCGAAAACCTCCCCGCATTCATGGCGGGAATGCCCGGCCGCGACCCTGCGGAGCGCCCCTGGAACCGCTACCCGCTCTTCAACGCCCACGCGCGCAACAAGCTGAGCATGACCGTCGACCTGCTCAGACCCGAAGGCAAGCGCATATTCGACAGGCTCGTCGAGATAAGCGACGTGCTGGTGGAGAACAACCCCACCGAGACCATGACCAAGCTGGGCATATCCTACGAGGATCTGAAGCGAATCAACCCCGCCTTCATAATGCTGCGTATGCCCGCCTACGGCAGCTCCGGCCCGTACCAGAACCACCGCTCACTGGGCATCCACATAGAGGGGGTGATCGGACACAGCCTGCTGCGCGGATACACCGACCTCGACCCCGCAGCCAACACGCAGGTCTATATGGCGGACGCCGCCGCCGGCGTGGGAGGCGCGTTCGCCGTCGCCTGCGCGCTCAACCATCGCCGCAAGACGGGCGAGGGCCAGCTCGTGGAGCTTTCACAGGCTGAGAACGCCATCCCCTTCATCGGGCAGGCGTTCATGGACTACTCCATGAACGGACGCAGCCAAGCCACGCTCGGCAACCGCCACCCCACCGCGATTCAGGGGGTGTATCCATGCAGGGACGAGGACAGCTGGATCGCCATAACCATCTTCGACGACCGCGACTGGGAGCTGTTCATCCACGCGATTGGCGCCCCGGAGTGGACGCGCTCCGAGCAGCTCGCCACTCACGAATCCAGGCGCGCCAGCCATGACGAGCTGGACGAGCGAATCTCGTCATGGACTCGCGGGCAGGAACATCGCCAAGCCATGACGCTGCTTCAGTCGCACGGCGTGGCAGCCGGAGCCGTGCTGAACCAGCGCCACGCCTCCGAGGACCCGCATCTCGTCTCTCGCGGAATGTTCGAGGAGGCTTCTCAGGAGGACGTGGGAACCCACCTCTACCCGCGCGCCCCGTTCAGGATGTCCGCCAGCGACGTTCGCATCCGCCGAGGCCCCGTCCGCCTCGGACAGGATAACGAGTACGTCTACAAGACGCTGCTAAGGCTGTCGGACGCCGAGTACGAAGAGCTGGTCGAGTCTGGCCACATCGGAGAAGAGTACGCGCCCCACGTGCGCTAGGCGCTGGGGCGCGTTCCATTCCCATCCCCGACAGCGCTACACCGGCATTGTACGCCCCGAGTGCGCCCGCCCCGCCTTGGCGGTAGCCTCGCCCAGCGGCCCGCCGGACGACACCACCCTGACGCCCTCGTCGATCTTCTGGGCTATGGTATCCGGAGTCGCGCCTTCCAAGAAGGCGATTCCCGCCGCCGCGCACGCCTTCCGCACACGCTCGCGCGCCTCCCACAGCTCATCGGGCCAAGGCTCGCCGGGCGCGTTCTTGTAGCCCATGGACATGCTCATGTCTCCGGGTCCCCACTCGGCGAAGGCGATGCCCGGCACCCGTGTCGTGACCTCCACGTTCACCAGCGCGCGCGTGTTCTCGATCTTCAGCCCGAGCATCAGCTCGCCATCGGGATTCAGCGGCCACGGGTCCGCCTTGTCCAGATACTCGTCCACGGATACGCCCCATATGGGGGCGGCCGACCCTTGCCCCGCAGACCCGCGCCGTCCCACGTCCAGCCCCTTGCCCACGCCTATAGTCTGGAATGGATATCGGCAAGATTCCACGAACGCTTTCACCGCGTCCGGCGTCTCCGCGTGGCACATCAGAACGCCGTGCACCCCGCGCGCGAGGATCTGCCTGAACTGCCAAGCGTTTGCCCTGACGATGTCGCCGTTGCCGCCGTCCACCGGCACCTCCACCACCACCGCCGGCGTGCGATGCCCGCTTCTGGCGGGGCCGGCGGCTACCAGCCCGTTCATAAACTGCTCCAAGCCCGGCATGTCGAATGAGCCATGCTCCATCCCTACGTTGATGTAGTCCGCATACGTGCCTGCCATATCCTTGCCGCCCTCGAAGCTGAGGTTGGCGCCCGTGTGTCCTCCGGCGTAGTAGATCGGCTGATCCTGCTCCAGCAGCTCGATCGCGCGGTTGATTCGGTTGGCCATAGTGCGTTCTCTCCCCAATCTTGATTGGCTAACAGTGTACTGCATCGCCAGACGCTCGAATCTCGAATCCGGCCCACGCACATCGTTACAGATTTGCTCACCCCTGACAACCGCGCCGCGCTCAGCCTGTATTGGGGTTGGTTGCCGCCCCATCGGGCTTTGGAGTATCCTAGCCATGCACTTCGGACTGCGAAGACCGCCCGCGCTGTCGGGCGTCGGAAACGAAAGGAGAGATCGGTGGACGGATTCTCTGCACTGGCACGGATACTCAAGCTGGAGGGCGTCGAATGGGTGGCGTGCTACCCCTCGAACAACCTGATCGAATCTGTCGCCCAAGAGGGCATACGCGCCGTCATGTTCAGGCACGAGCGCGGCGCTGTGATGGCGGCTGACGGATACAGCCGCGCAAACAACAGGCAGAAGTTCGGGGTGGTCATCACTCAGGGCGCATCCGGCGCCGAGAACGCCATGGGCGGCATAGCGCAGGCTTTCGGAGACAACACACCCATTCTGCTCATTCCGGGCGGTACCGGGCTGGCGGCGTGGGACATCAGACCCAACTTCTCGCCCGCGCGCGCATACGCCCCCATCTCCAAGCAGACTGAGGTCATCCTGACCCCGACCGAGATCGGCAACGCCATGCGCCGCGCCTTCCACGCCCTGCGAAACGGCAGAGGCGGCCCGGTCACGGTCGAGACGCCCGCAGACGTCATGGGCGCGGACGTTCCGGACGCGATGATAGACAACTACCGCCCGCCCAAGCGAACCATCATGTCCCCCTCCCGCTCGGACGTCAAGGACGCCGCCAAGCTGCTGCTGAACGCGGCGAACCCCGTCCTGTGGGCTGGCGGCGGCGTTCTGTTCGGAGACGCCACAGAGGAGCTGAAGGAGCTTGCGGAGCTTCTCGACGTCCCCGTCTATACCACTATGCAGGGCAAGAGCGCCTTCCCAGAAACACATCCCCTCTCTCTCGGCGCAGGCTCCGGCGCCACCACGTGGCCCGCTCGCAAGTGGCTGACGGAGTCAGACGTGGTGTTCGCCATAGGCTCCAGCCTTACGCAGACCGGATACGGCCAGCCTGTTCCCGATGGCAAGATTCTCATTCAGAACACCGACAACATCGACGACATCAACAAGCAGGCAAGCGTGGACGTCGGGCTTCCCGGCGACTCCAAGGCCGCGCTCGCCATGGTGATAGACGAAGTGAAGGCAGCAATCGGGGAGACTCCGCGCGATACCGGAGTGCGCCCCAAGATCGCCGCCGAACGCGAGAAGTGGATGGAGGAGTGGACGCCCATTCTCCAGTCCGACGAGGTGCCGATCAACACCTACCGCGTCATCCACGAGATCAACACCACCCTCGACAAGTCCAGATCCGTGGTCACCCACGACGCAGGCGCGCCGCGAGACTCGATAATCCCGTTCTACGATGCCACCACGCCGCACGGATACGTTGGCTGGGGCAAGACTACGCATCTCGGCTTCGGCATCCCGCTGATGATCGGCTCCAAGCTGGCGAACCCCGATAACTTCTGCCTGAATCTCATGGGAGACGGCGCGTTCGGAATGTCCGGCATGGACACCGAGACCGCCCAGCGAGCCGGAGCGCCCATCACCACCGTAGTTCTGAACAACGGCGGCATGGCGACGTACCCGGGCGGATACCCGACTGCGCGCGCGCAGTTCGGCGTCACGGAGATGACCGGAGACTACGCGGGCGTGGCGGACTCGTTCGGCGGAGTGGGCATCACCGTCACCGACCCGGCGCAGATGAAGCAGGCGCTCATAGACGCCCAGCGACACAACGCCGACGGCAAGACCGTAATAATAGACGTCCACTCCAACTTCGAAGCCAAGAAGTCGCGCTTCTAGCGCGCCGTTCCTGACGGGCTGACGACTGTCGGACTGTCAAGATCGGAGCGACCAAAGCACAGGGGCGGTTTACGAACCGCCCCCCATCACTCCAGCCTTTCGGGTGTGGATCCGGCGAGGAGCGCCTCGCTCCACCCCACTAGGCGCTCCTCGCTGATCGCGCCTACCCAGCGGCCCTCGATCACGCCGTCCGCCCCCACGAAGAACGTCACGGGCAGACCGATCACGCCGTAGTCCACACTGATCTTCCCGTCCACGTCGCGCCCGTTGGCAAAGCTGAGGCCGAACTCTCTGACGTATGCCTCCGCGTCCTCCTCCGCATCCTGTATATTCACGCCCACGAAGTATATGCCCTGATCACGGTATCCCTGCCAAGTCCTCTCGAAGATGGGCGACTCCTCGCGGCATGGCGGACACCACGAAGCCCAGAAGTTGATGATCAGCGGCTGTCCGCCGTGTTCCGACAGCCTGAACTCCCCGCCGCCCAGCAGCGGCATCGAGAACTCCGGCGCAGGCTTGCCCACTTGCGTAAGGCCGCTCCGCCCCGTCGCGGACGAGCGGTTGGCTAGACCGTAGGCGAGCAGCCCGAAGAAAGCCAGCACGAACAGCGAGAACGCCACGGTCGCCAGAATCTTTCGGGTGTTCGTCATTTGAGCGTCACGCCGCCGCCTGCCGATTCAGTCCCCAGCTTGTCGGGGCGCAGCCTTCGGCGCTCTGAGGAACAGGGTCGCCACTGCGGAGGCAGCCACCAAGACGAGGCTCACCATGAACACGTCGCCTATCGCCCCTGCCAAGGACGCCTTGAGCGTGGTCAAGAGCTGCTGCGCCATCTGAGCGCCGTCCGGTCCAGACTCGGCGAACCGCGCCTGAAGCTCGCTCAGCGCGCTCGGATCCACCAGCGCCTGCGGATTCTCCGCAATGGCGTCTATGCGCTCGCGCGGAAGCGCCTGACCGACCTCCTCCGGCAGAGATGCGCCCAGCCGAGACGCGAACCTGTTCGCCATAACCGCGCCTAGCATCGCCAGCCCCAGCGTTCCGCCGATCGTGCGGTAGAACTGAAGCGCGGACGTCGCCGTTCCCATCAGCCTGAACGGTATCGAATTCTGCACCGCCAGCGTGAACGTCGGGAAGGTGCATCCCAGCCCCACGCCCATCACCACGATATACCCCACTGCGCGCGCGAAGCCCGTAGTCTCGTCCATCGTGGTGAGCAGGAACAGGCCCAGCGTCATCAGCGCGGTGCCCAGCAGCGCGAACGCGCGATAGTTCAGCCCCGTTCTGGAAAGCATCTGCCCCGAGATGGTCGCGCCGAACACGATGCCCAGCATCATCGGCGTCAGGAAGCTGCCGCTGCTGGTGGCGGACGCGCCCAAGACCCCTTGGAAGAACAGCGGAATGAATATGATGCCCCCGAACATGCCGAAGCCCGTCAGGAACGTGGCGATGAGCGATACCGATACCATTGGGTTGCGGTAGATTTCGAGCGGCATTATTGGAGATTCGGCTCTGGATTCGATCAGGACGAAGGCAGCCGCCATCGCCAGCCCAAAGACGAGCAGACCGATCACCTGCGCCGACGCCCACTCGTACTGAACGCCGCCCCACGACAGCGCCAGCAGCGCAGGAACCACGGCTAAGATCAGCGTCACCATCCCGGCGTAGTCCAGCTTGCGGCTTTCGACCTCCGGCTTGATCGTAGGGAACAGCAGCGCGATGAGAACGGCTACCGGAATCCCCAGCGGGATGTTTACCAAGAATACCCAGTTCCAAGACAGGTTGTCGGTGATGAATCCGCCCAGCGTAGGCCCAATCACCGAGGACATTCCGAACACCACTCCGACGAACCCTTGATACTTCCCCCGCGTTTCGGGCGGGAACAGGTCTGCGATGGCAACGAAGCTGTTCGCCATGATCACGCCCCCGCCCAGCCCCTGAACCGCGCGGAAGGCTATCAGCTGGTTCATCGTCTGGCTCGTGCCTGCCAGCACGGAGCCGATGAGAAAGACGACTATGCCCAACACGTAGAATATCTTGCGCCCGTAGATATCCGTGAGCCGCCCGACGATCGGGACGGCGGTAGTGGACGCCACCAGATACGCCGTCGTCACCCACGTAAAGCGGTCGAAGCCGCCCAGATCGGCGATGATTCGCGGCATGGCAGTCGATACCACCGTCTGATCCAGCGCCGCCAAGAAGAGCGCCAGAAGAACGCCCACCATCGTCAAGACGATCTGACGGCGCGGCAGCTGCACGAAGTCCTTCGCCACCGACTGATCGGCAGAGGGAGCGGGGGTGTCTTGTCCGCGTGAGCGATTCATTCCAGCTCCTGGAGCCGCGCCGTCCCGTCTCTGAAGCGCGGCATCACCTCATCGGCGAACAGCCTCAGACTGCGCTCGTTCTCTTCCCAAGACATCGGCCCAACCCTGAAGTGCAGTATCAATCCGCCCGCCCCGATCCGCTCCAGCCTGCGTATGCGCTCGGCGACGCTGTCCGCAGAGCCGTATATCATACTGTTCTCCAGCTCGAAGCGCGGATCGGCGAGGCCGCTCGTCACCGAAGCCGTCTCCTCCGCAGTGTTGAGGCGCAGGCGCGCCCGCGCGACGTGGTCTTGGTTGGCTTCGTGGACGCGCGCCGCGAGCGAGACCGCCTCGGCGTCCGACTCCGCCACGTAGATGTTGCGCCAGATCCAGCAATCGCCCATGACCCGTCGGATATGCTCCTCCCCGAAGCCGCCGTCGCGCATCGTCTGCCGATAGACCTCGAACCGCCTCTCCGTCTCGCCGTCTGGCTGCACCACCAGCATTATGGGCCTGCCCTGCCCTGCCATGATCTTCATGGACTCCTCTGTCGCCACGGCGCGGATCATGGTCGGGTGCGGCTGCTGATAGACCTTCGGCCTCAGCACTGGCAGATCTATGTCGAAGAACTCGCCCTTGTGACGGTAGCTCGTGGTAGTCCACGCCTTGGGCAGTATCTCCTCCGACTCGACCAGCCTGCCCTGCGCCTCCGCGAACGGGATGCCGTAGCTGCGATACTCGTAGAAGTTGTAGGCAGTACCCCGACCGATGCCCAAGACTATTCGACCTCTGCTTATGTTGTCCAGAAGCGCCACCTGTTCGGCAAGCCGAATCGGATGGTGGAGCGCCATCTGAACGGCGGCGAAGCCGATCTTGACGCGCCGCGTTCGCGCCGCCACCGCCGCCGCGAACGTCACCGGATCCACGTAGGCGCAAGCGCCGTCTATGTGATGCTCGCCGAGCCAGACGGCATCGAAGCCGAGCGCCTCGCTCAGCTCGGCTTCGCGCAGAGCATCGTCGACGACTTGGAAGTCGTCCTCCGGCGCGCTGGATTGGGGAAACAGGAAGTTGCCGAATTTCATGCTTGCCAAGCCGTCCTCACGTGTGAAATCTCATCTCGGATATCTCTTTGCGCGCGCGTCACTTCGTATCCTCGCCTCCATCCCCTCGCCCCGCTCTCGGAGCGCGAGCGTCCGATCATCCAGCCCGTTCTCATTCGCGTACAGACGGATGACTTCGAGGAACGCCGCTCCATAGTCTCGGAGCTTCTTCTGACCCACTCCGGTTATATCCAGAAGGCTTGCCTCGCTCTGAGGAAAGCGGCTCGCCATCCCCCTAAGCGTCACGTCCCCGAATACGACGTATGGAGGAACGCCGCGTTCGCGCGCCAGCCCGGTTCTCAGCTCGCGCAGCTTCTCGAAGAGGTCTCCATCGTAGTCCACTTCGGCAGCCGGGACGCGCGCCTTTTGCGGCTTGGCTGCCGCCGCCGCAGGTGTGGGAAGCGTGAGGCTTGCCCGATCTCTGAGGAACGCGCGTCCGCTGGCGGTTACCGCCAGCGTGGGGTATTCGACGCCTCTGGACAGCAAGCCCCTGCTGACGAGCATCGCCATTACGTCGCGCAGCGCGGAGTCCGAGTAGTCGCCCACGATTCCGAACACCGACAGCTGGCGATGTCCGCGCTCCTCGGTCTGCCGAGTCATAGCCCCTCTCAGCACTTGGGATACGTAGGCGGCCCCGAACCTCTCCCCCGTGCGGATTACGGCGGACAGTATCTTCTGCGCTATCGTGGTGGCGTCGAACGTGTCCGCTTCGCACACGTCGCACGCATCGCATGAGTCGGCGCCAAAGGTCTCGCCGAAGTAGGCGAGAAGCCCCGCTCGCCTGCACTCCGCGCCCTGACAGTAGCCGAGCATGGCGTTCAGCCGCTCGTACCCTGCGGCGCGCTCCGTATCGTCCTCCATCCTGTCGAGAAAGAACGTTTGGCGCTCCCTGTCTCGCGCTCCGAAATAGACGATGCTGCGCGCCGGAAGGCCGTCGCGCCCCGCTCTTCCCGACTCCTGATAGAGCCGCTCGATGGACGATGGCATCTCGTAATGAGCCACGAGCCGAACGTCCGGCTTGTCTATGCCCATGCCGAACGCCACCGTTGCCACTATCACCCGCGTTTCGTCTCTTACGAAGCGCTCTTGATTGGCTGCGCGAACGTCGGCGTCCAGCCCCGCGTGGTACGGCAGCGCTTCGATTCCGTCTTCCGCGAGGTCGCCCACCAGCTCGTCCACCCCCTTTCGGGAGCTGCGGTACACGATCGCGCTCCCCTCCGCGCACTCGCGGAGAGCGGCGACCAGCTCATCGTACCTGTCGCCGGAAGGCTTGACCGCGTAGCTCAGATTGGGGCGGTCGAAGCTGGCGAGAAAGCGGCTGGGCGCGCGCAGGTCGAGCTGCCGCTCGATGTCTTCTCTGACTCGCTGCGTAGCCGTGGCGGTGAGCGCGATTATTGGCGTCGATGGCGCTATCTGCCGAATCCGCGCCAAGCTGCGGTAGTCCGGCCGGAACTCGTGTCCCCATTCCGAGATGCAGTGAGCTTCATCGACCGCGATCAGACTGAGATTCAGCGCTCGCAGGAAGTCCTGGAACCTCGGCTCCGCCACGCGCTCGGGAGCGACGTAGAGCAGCCGCAGATCGCCATTGTACGCGCGAAGCTGAATCTGCGTGCGCTCGGCGTGCGGAGTCGCGCTGTTCAGCAGGTCGGCTGCCGCGCCGATGCCTTTCAGCGCGTCCACCTGATCTTTCATCAAGGCGATGAGCGGCGAGACCACCAGAGCTACGCCGGGCAGCGCCAGCGCCGGAAGCTGGTAGCACAGCGACTTGCCGCCCCCTGTGGGCATGACGACCAGCGAATCGCGCCCGTCCATGACAGCGTCTATGACCTCCGCCTGAAGGGGGCGGAAGTCGTCGAACCCGAAATATCTTTTGAGAAGGTCTTTCACCAAGACATTATAGACCAGATTCGCGCGAACTATCCCCGCGTGAACGGGTCACGCTTGAGGGTCACGCTTGAGGGTCACGCTTGAGGGTCACGCTTGAGGGTCACGCTTGAGAGTCACGCTTGAGAGTCACGCTTGAGGGTCAGCCGCCGCCGCGAGCCTGTCGTATGCCTGCTCGGTGATGGTGGTGAAGTGGGAGACGTGGTCGATGCGCCGGGTCAGATCGCCGCGCACACCCAAGAGCGCGTAGGTATGGTTGTAGAGCGCCATAGCGGATTCGAGCGTGAACTGCCTGCTCCAGTTGTCCGCCCAGGGGCCTGGCGGCTCGGATTCGACCCCAAGCCGCAGGAACTCCGTCTCGATGAAGCGCCGCGCCACGTCGTACATCGGGCCTGTCTCCTCGTCCGGCGCGTACCCGTTCATGCCCCGATTCCTGAACAGTACGATCTGATAGAGAAGCATCCACCAGAACAGCACCGCCAGCCTGACGTCGTTCACACGCCGAGCGCGCTTCTTGAGGCCCCAGTCCATGCGCCTGTCGTCGTTCTTCACCAGAAGCTGGCGAAGCGTCTGGCGCGATGCGTCGCACAGAACCGCCCACAGTCTGGCTCTCGACTCGTCCAGCCCGTCCGATTCCACTCTGGAGCGCGCGACTTCGGCAGCGCCGTCTATCGACAGCCCAAGCTCGCGCCGAGCGCGTCCGGGCAGAAACCAGCTCACCATCCCCATGACCTCAGCCGCGCCTTTGGAACGCTAGTCGTCTTTGGCTGCGAAGTACCCTTCCACGTATCCAAGCTGAACCGCCCTGACGATAGCGGGAGCGATGGCTTGCGGTATGACCGATGCCAGCCCCCCGGAGCTTGCGGCGAGCCGCATGAAATTGTCCTGCGCCAGACTGGCGGCGACTGCCACGAACGGCTGGATCCAGTCGGGAGCGTACTGATCGACCCCCGCGTTCGGCCTCGCCTCCTCGGCGAACATCAGCGCGTCTATCGCGCCGTCCCCCGCGTTCCGCTCCGCGAGCATGGCGAGAGCGTTCTCGTAGTCCATCTCGAACTGCTGAAATGATAGATCTGAGTCTCTCAACGCGCACCTCGAATCGTATCTTTGCCGCGAAGAATACCAGATTCGGAAAAGAGTATCCAAACGGCGGCCGCTTGACCTCAGCCGCCCCACTTCATATCATCGACCACACCCATAGAAAAGGAGCGTCGCAGGTGGACCTCGATCGGTACATCCGAGACATACCCGACTTCCCCGCGCCCGGAATACTGTTCAGGGACATTACCCCCCTGCTGGAGAACCCGGATGCGTTCCGATACGCCGTCGACCGCATGGCTCAGCGCTTCTCTGCGATCAGCTTCGATCTCATAGTCAGCATCGAGTCCAGGGGATTCGTATTCGGCGCGCCGATGGCGTACAGCCTCGGCGTTCCACTGGTTCCCGCGCGAAAGCCGGGCAAGCTGCCGTCCGAGACCCTCTCCGTGACTTACGCCTTGGAGTACGGCTCGGACTCCATGGAAATCCACGTGGACGCCATCGGCGAGGGACAAAGGGCGCTGATAGTGGACGATCTGCTGGCGACCGGCGGCACCATGTCCGCCACCGCGCAGCTCGTGGAGCGCGCCGGAGGATCGGTAGTGGGCTGCGCTGTCGTCGTGGAGCTGTCCGCCCTCGGAGGAAGGGACGCGCTCGCAGGCCGCCGCGTCGAGTCGCTGTTGATCTACTGAGCTAAAGCCCAGCGCCGACCGCCCTCGAACTCATGGCAATCGCCTCACTGAGCCATTCCGCTTGGCAAGCTCGCCGGCTATCCAGCGGTAAGTATGCCCGATCCCTTCCCGTATGGTCGTTTCAGGCTGCCACCCGATGATCTCGTTCAGGATAGTGTTGTCGCTGTTGCGTCCGCGCACCCCTTGCGGCTTGGTCAGATCGTGGCTGCGAGTCAGACTCTTTCCCGCCACGTCGCACACGACATCCACCAGCTGGTTGACAGTGATCAGCTCCTCCGTGCCTAGGTTTATCGGCTTGGTGTAGCCCGACTCCATAATGCGCCTCAGCCCTTCGATGCAGTCGTCTATGTAGCAGAAGCTGCGAGTCTGCTCGCCGTCGCCCCATACCTCGATCTCCGCGCCGTCCTCTGCCATGTACACCTTTCGGCAGATCGCCGCCGGCGCCTTCTCCTTCCCCCCGTCGTAGGCTCCCAGAGGGCCGTAGATGTTGTGGAATCGGACGATACGCACGTCCAAGCCGCACTCTTCGTTGTAATAGGCGGTCAGCTGCTCCGTGAACAGCTTCTCCCACCCATAGCCCTTCTCCGGATCGGCGGGAATGGCTTCGTCCTCGCGGAGCGGCGCGACGTCCTCGACACTCTGGAGAAAGCTGGGATAGACACAGGCGGAGCTGGTGTAGAAGTATCGGTTCACCCCAGACACCCGCGCAGCTTCGAGCATATGGCTGTTGATGAGAACGTTGTTGCGTGTCAGCGCGGCGTGCTTGGAGGTGATGTAGCCGATGCCGCCCATATCGGCCGCCAGCTGATAGACGTCGTCCATGCCGTAGGCGGCTTGCAGGCAGCCCTCGAAACTTCGCAGGTCGGCGATCACGAACTCGTCGGCGACGCTGTCCCCAAATTCGGGACGCTTGATATCCACACCCCGGACCCAGTGACCTTCGGATTTCAGCCGCTCGACTAGGTGATGGCCTATGAACCCCCCCGCCCCGGCAACCAAGATGTTCATTGTAGACTCTGTCTCATGGATATCTAAGTGTGGATGGGGCGTCTTGTAAACTGGGGTATCTTCCTGGCAGGCTTCAGAACGGGAACCAGGAACATCCCATGCAGTCGGTGATTCCGGCAGGCGCGGCCCACCTCCAGGTTGGCTTTCAGGATATTCATTACGCTCTTGGTGGAGTTGCCGCCCGTAGCCATGTTGAGCATCACCCTTTCCAAGTATTTCACGTTGATTCCATGCTTGAACATCAGCCGCATCATCAGCTCGTAGTCAGCCGCAATAGGATACTGAAGGTCGAATGCACCGTAACGTTCGTATATGCGCCGCCGCGCGAAGAAAGTCGGATGAGGGGGCATCCAGCCGAGCAGCCACTTGATCCTCGAGCTCTTTCCCGCCTTCCAATAGCGCACTATCCGGCCGGCTTCGTTGGAATATATCTGGTCTCCGTAGCAGGCGTCGACAGCTTCGTCCTCTGCGAAAACCTCCGCCACGTCTCGGATGACCAGCTGGTCGATGTACTGGTCATCGGCGTTCAGAATTCCGACCACCTCGCCGGTGGCTTTGCGGATGCCCTTGTTCATGCCGTCGTAGATGCCATCGTCCGACTCTATGATGAGTTTGGTAATCCTGTCTCGGTACTGCTCGATGACTTCCGAAGTTCTGCCCGAGGAGCCGGCGTCCACGACGATAGTCTCTATTTCGTGCCTGTGCCGCTGCGACAGGATGGATTCCAAAGCGCGGCCCACCCGAACATCGTTTAACACAGGCGTTACGATGGAGATTTTGATTTTTTACCCCCCCCCCCCCCGTAGGTCTCTCGATATTCGCCATCCAGTGGGGCAGGTGGTCGAGATTCGGCACAGATGCAGCATATCTGCTGGACAGCGGTATCATACTAACTAAGGCAGTCGTTTTTCAAGCAGTACCGCGATACTTCCTGCGATGTCCAGCAGGGCGAGAAGTGGGAGACTAACAAGGGCAGTCGTTTTTCAAGCATTCCTACGATACTTCCTGCGATGTCCAGCAGGGCGCGAAGCTAGGGCAGTCGTTTTTCAAGCAGTACGCGAGGCTGTCCCCTGCGTTCGACAGCGCTCAGAGAGCTGTCAGAGCCTCCGTCGCCGCCCGTTTCCAAGAAGACCGTGACAGATTCCCGCACCCTGCCTGAACCGGGCGCTCACGCAATGCCCTGCATGTCTTTCGCGGAGAGCCAAGAACATATCCGCAGCGCTTTCGACGGACACCGCGCCGAAACAGATCGCTGTCCCTCGACCGCGTACTTCTGGAACACTTCCGTATCCCGAAGCCGCCAGCGGAAGCCCGCAGGATTTGACATCCAGCGCGTAGGCAACCCCTTCGTACAGAGATTGAAAGCGTCTCCTCGTCGCATGGGGGGCGATATCACGAGTCCACCAGCCCGTAGGCAACCCCTTCGTACAGAGATTGAAAGCGTCTCCTCGTCGCGCGGGGGCGACATCACGAAGTCCACCAGCGCGTAGGCAACCCCTTCGCACAGAGACGGAAAGCGTCTCCTCGTCGCATGGGGGCGATATCACGAGTCCACCAGCGCAGGCAGACAACCCCTTCGCACAGAGACGGAATTTGTCTCCTCGTCGCATGGGGAGCGATATCACGAGTCCACCAGCGCGTAGGCAGCACCTTCGTACAGAGACGGAAATACGCCATCGCCTGCTGGAGCGTCGCTCCGAAGCTCGGCGCGATGGCTCTCGGTCTCGCGCAGCTTGCGGGGTGGGGTGGTGGAGCTGAGGGGATTCGAACCCCTGACTTCCTCCGTGCAAAGGAGGCGCTCTCCCGAACTGAGCTACAGCCCCACGCGGGCCGTTCGCCGCTGGCGCTGTGGCGCGCCGGCTGACGAGCGGTTACAAAGAAACACCTTAACGACTGGATAGTGGAAAGAACCTCACCGTAGTGTTTCAGTGTGATTTGGATGACGACGGGCTTAAGTTAGGAGTTGGCTTTGGCATTTGGGGAGCTCCCCCCGACGAATCGGGGTCATGCTCGACCCTCTGCTGTTGGCCGCCTCACCCGCCGACCGACCTAGGACACGCCCGTTGTTGGCTGGGTTAGAGCCTTGAGCGCTTCCTGTCTCCCTAGAAAGGAGGTGATCCAGCCGCACCTTCCGGTACAGCTACCTTGTTACGACTTAGTCCCAGTCACCAGCCCCACCCTCGGCGCCTGCCTCCTTGCGGTTAGCCCAGCGACTTCAAGTGTTGCCGACTTCCATGACTTGACGGGCGGTGTGTACAAGACCCGAGAACGTATTCACCGCAGTGTGCTGACCTGCGGTTACTAGCAACTCCGCGTTCATGCAGGCGGGTTGCAGCCTGCAATTCCAACTGGGGCCGCGTTTGTGGGATTGGCTCCGGCTTGCGCCTTCGCAACCCTCTGTCACGGCCATTGTATCGTGTGTGTAGCCCAGGACGTAAGAGCCATGATGACTTGACCTCGACCCCACCTTCCTCCCCCAGTGGGGGCAGTCTCGCTAGACATCCTAACTAGCGACAGGGGTTGCGCTCGTTGCGGGACTTAACCCAACATCTCACGACACGAGCTGACGACAGCCATGCAACATCTGTGCAACCGTCCCTAAGGAAGAGCTGGTTTCCCAGCCTGTCGGAAGCATTTCAAGCCCTGGTAAGGTTCTTCGCTTATCATCGAATTAAACCACACGATCCGCTGCTTGTGCGGGTCCCCGTCAATTCCTTTGAGTTTTAGCCTTGCGGCCGTACTCCTCAGGCGGGATACTTATTGCGTTAGCTGCGGCACGGAGGGGGTCGATACCCCCCATACCTAGTATCCATCGTTTAGGGCGTGGACTACCCGGGTATCTAATCCGGTTTGCTACCCACGCTTTCGCGCCTCAGCGTCAGACACAGCCCAGGGAGCCGCCTTCGCCTCTGGTGTTCCTCCCGGTATCTACGCATTCCACCACTACTCCGGGAATTCCGCTCCCCTCTGCTGCACTCAAGTCTGCCAGTTTCCCATGACCCCTCCCAGTTGAGCCGGGAGATTTCACATGAGACTTAACAGACCGCCTACGCGCACTTTACGCCCAGTAAATCCGGACAACGCTCGGTTCCTACGTGTTACCGCGGCTGCTGGCACGTAGTTAGCCGAACCTTATTCCCCGGGTACTGTCCTTTCTCATCCCCGGGAAAAGGGGTTTACAACTCGAGAGCCTTCATCCCCCACGCGGTGTCGCTGCGTCAGGCTTTCGCCCATTGCGCAAGATTCCCTGCTGCTGCCTCCCGTAGGAGTGGGGGCCGTGTCTCAGTCCCCCTCTGACCGATCGTGCTCTCACACCGGTTACCCGTCTTCGGCTTGGTAGGCTTTTACCCCACCAACTACCATGATAGGCCGCAAGCTCCTCCCAGAGCGCCGGAACTTTTCCTCACCACACCTCAGTATGGGGAGCGTATGGGGTATTAGACCGGATTTCTCCGGCTTATCCCCCTCTCTGGGGCAGATCACTTACGTGTTACTCAGCCGTCTGCCACTAGCTAGGGGCCGAAGCCCTTCGCTCGTTCGACTTGCATGCATTAGGCGCACCGCCAGCGTTCGTCCTGAGCCAGGATCAAACTCTACGGATTTGTTTTGGGTTTGGTTCTTTCCACTATCCAGTTGTTAAGGTGCGTCGCCCTTGCGAACGATGTATAGATACTAGCCCACCCAATCAGCATGTGTCAAGGGATATTTCACCCCCTCTGGCAAATCCGAAAAATCGACCTGGAACGTCTGATGTACTTACAGAAGCGGTCGAATACGCAGACAAGCCCGAATCACAGCCAGCCTGCCCCCTCTCCCTAGACGGGGGAGGGCTGGGGTGAGGGTGACGCCCCCGCCTGCCAGCGGGTGGCAGCCACAACAGGATTCCCTCCCTATCCGAGCATGTTCTAGTAGCGTAGAATGAACAGCGCAAACCAGACACACGGAGGAATGTCATGCGACTAGAAGGCAAGGTTGCGCTCATAAGCGGCGGCGCCAGGGGTATGGGCGCAGCCGAAGCGAGGCTGTTCGCCTCCGAGGGCGCGAAGGTCGTACTCGGCGACGTGCTGGAGGCCGAAGGCAGGCAGGTAGAGGCGGAGATAGCCGAATCCGGCGCAGACGCCGTGTTCGTCAGGCTGGACGTCACCAGCGAATCCGACTGGCTCAGCGCGGTCGATACCGCACTCCAGCGCTTCGGCAAGCTGGATATACTCGTCAACAACGCCGGCATCTGGGACCGCGCCATGATAGAGGAGCAGACCGAAGAGAACTGGGACCGCGTCATGGACATCAACGGCAAGGGCGTATTTCTCGGCACGAAGGCGTCCATCTCCGCCATGCGCGAGGCGGGCGGCGGCTCCATCGTCAACATATCCTCCGTAGCCGGGCTGATCGGCAGCGCCGCGTCCACCGCCTACAACGCATCCAAGGGCGCCGTGCGCCTGCTCACCAAGTCGACCGCCGTCCAGTACGCCGCCGAGGGCATACGCTGCAACTCCGTCCACCCCGGCCCCATCCAGACCCAGATGCTCGACGACGTCTACCCAGACGACTCCACCCGCCAGCAGCGCCAAGACGCCATCCCGCTCGGACGGCTCGGCGAGATGGAAGACGTGGCTCGCGGCGTGCTGTTCCTCGCGTCCGATGAGGCGTCCTACATAACCGGCAGCGAGCTGGTCATAGACGGCGGCTACACCGCGATGTAGATTGCAGGCGTCGGGCGGCTTCCACTAGACTCGCCCCTGCCGCGCGCCTGAAGCGTCAGTCCAGACCAGCGATTCGCATGAGGAGATGCTCGATGACCACCCAGCAAAAACTTCAGCACGAAATAGACCAGTTCGCCGCCAGCACGCCCGTATCGGCGCAGAAGCAGGCGGACGCCGAACGCTATCTCCCCGGCGGCAGCTCGCGCGGCACCGCCTTCTTCGCGCCCCATCCCCACTTCATAGAGCGAGGCGAAGGCCACTACGTCCAAGATGCGGACGGCAGCCGCCTGCTGGACTTCATGATCAACGCCACCAGCCTGATACTCGGCCACGCCCACCCGGACGTCACCCGCGCCATTCAGGAGCAGGCAGCCAGAGGCGCTGCGTTCACCGGGCCGACGGACGCGCAGGTTCGCATGGCGAAGATTCTCACCGAGCGCGTCCCCTCTGTGGACCTGATCCGCTTCACCAACTCGGGCACCGAAGGCACGATGATGGCCATTCGCGCCGCGCGCGCCTTCACCGGCAGGGAGAAGATAGCCAAGTTCGAGGGCGGATACCACGGCGCGCACGAGTACGTATCCGTCAGCGTCCGCCCTCCGCTCGAAAAGCTGGACCCATCCGGCCCCACGCCGATAGCCGAGCATCCCGGTCTGCCCCAGAGCATCCTCGATCAGGTGATCGTGCTGCCGTACAACGATCTCGACTGGTGCGAGCGCGTCCTGCGCGAGAACGCGAGCGAGCTGGCATGTCTCATCATGGAGCCTGTGGTCTCCAGCTTCGGCTACCTGCCCGGAGACGTCGAGTTCCTCCAGGGCCTGCGCGACCTGACAGCCGAGCTTGGCATCGTGCTGATCTACGACGAGGTGCAGAGCTTCCGCATAGCGCCGGGCGGCGCGCAGGAGGCGCTGGGCGTGATTCCGGACATGACATCGTTCGGCAAGATAATCGGCGGCGGCACCCCCGTAGGCGCCTTCGGCGGACGCGCCGAGCTGATGGAGCTGTTCGACCCCACCAAGGGCGCGCCCATCGCCCACGCGGGCACCTTCAACGCCAACCCAGTCACCATGGCCGCGGGCGAGGCGGTGATGAACCACCTGACGCCAGACGTCTACGAGCGCATGAACGCGCTGGGCGAAGAGCTTCGCGCCAAGCTCAGAGCGGTCTTCGACGAGTTCGAGATGCCGACCCAGATAACCGGCATCGGCTCGCTGTTCGGCATCCACTTCACGTCTGAGGAGATAAGAGACTACCGCGACGTAGTCAGAGCCGATCAGACGATGCGCCGCGCGCTGTTCATGGGGCTGCTCAACGAGGGCGTCCTTCTCCAGTCCGGCGCGGCGGGCGCAATGACCTCGCTGACCACAGAGACCGAGATAGACGCGCTGGTGGACGCCACTCGGCGCGTGACCCAGAGGCTGAAGTAGCGGCTTGGGAGCGCGCGCGCGTCTCGCCCTCCCTCCATCGTGGAACGAAGAAAGGCGCTCGCCATGCGATGATGGCGAGCGCCTCTTCACTTGTCGTCCCCGGGTTTGCGGCTAGTCGTCGTACCAGCCCGCTCCGAAGATCAGCCCGTCGCGCTTGACGACCCACGAGCGCTTCTGTCCGACCTCGCCGGTCGTCGGGTTCTCGAACATGTAGTCGACCCACGCGCCGTTCTCGTCCGCCGCCAGTATCTCCGCGCCGAAGTCTTTGCCGCTGACGTCCGTTCCAATCGGGCCGTTGACGTTCTGCCCGCGCACGCTGGGGTCCGATCCCTGTACCACTATCGCCCCGCTCGGATCTATCACGAACAGGTACCACTCGCCATCCACGCTCTCGGACGAGTTATAGTAGCTGAACGCCCGTTCGCGCCCGCCGATGTCGTACAGCTGGAGAGCCCTTTCCACGAATCGCTTCGTGAACGCGCCCGGCTCAGCCGTCTTGGAGGGCGCGGCTTCGTACCAGCCCGAGCTGAAGATCAGCCCGTCGTGGCGAACCAGCAGAGCATGTTTCGACTGCACTTCGCCTGCCGGAGTCGTGTAGTCGTAGTCGATCCACGATCCTTCCTCGCTGGCGGACGTAGCCAGCGGCCCAATCGGGTAGCCGTTCGAGTCCATGAGAGCGGAGGTGTTCGTCCCGATTAGGGCGGCGTCCGGGTGCGAAACCAAGACGTTCCGCTCGTCTATGATGGAAGCGTACCAGTTCCCGTCCACGCTCTGCTGAGTCTTGTAGTAGTCGATTGCCGCTTGGCGTCCGAGCGTGTCGTACATCTGAATCGCCATGTCCACGTATGCCCGCGTGTACTCGGCGGGGGCGTCGCTCTTGGATGTGCCGTCCTCGTACCATCCCGATGCGAATATCAGCCCGCTGTGGCGCACTGTCCAGGAATGTTTGACTCGCGCCTCGTTCGTGGTCGGAGAGTCGAAAGCGTAGCTCACCCACTCGCCATCCTCATCGGCTGCGGCGGATATGACGCGCCCGACCGGGTAGCCGTTCGGAGCGACGAGGTCTGTCCCCACGTGCGCGGGAACGTTGCCGTGGGCGACTATCCTGTCGTTCTCGCCGATGATGAACATGTACCAGTCGTCGATCACGCTCTCGGACGAGTTGTAGTAGTCGATTGCCGCTTGGCGTCCGAGCGTGTCGTGCATCTGAATCGCCATGTCCACGTATGCCCGCGTGTACTTGGCGGGGTCGCCGCTCTTGGATATGCCGTCCTCGTACCATCCCGAGCCGAATATCAGCCCGTTGTGGCGCACTAGCCAGGAATGTTTGACTCGCGCCTCGTTCGTGGTCGGAGATTCCAGAACGTAGCTCACCCACGCGCCATCCTCATCGGCTGCGGTGGATATGACGCGCCCGTGCGGGTAGCCGTTCGGATCGACGCGGTCTTTTATGTCCATCCCCACGCGCGCGGGAACGTTGCCGTTGGCGACTGTCAAGTCGTTCTCGTCGATGATGAACATGTACCAGTCGCCGATCACGCTCTCGGACGAGTTGTAGTAGGCGAGCGCGGCTTCGCGCCCGTCCGCGTCGTAGCGGCGGATGGCCTCTTCCACGTAAGCCTTCGTGAACTCGGCTGAGTCGGTTCGCAGATCTACGTTGCGCTCGTACCAGCCGGATCCGTATATCAGCCCGTCATGCTCGACCACATACGAGTGCTTGCGCTCGTACTTGTTGTCGTCGGCCGGGTTCTGGAAGACGTAATCCACCCAAATACCGTTCTCGTCAGCAGCGAGCATCTGCGCGCCGAAGTCTTTGCCGCGAATGTCCGTCCCAAGCGGCCCCGTCAGGCTCTGGCCTATGGTGGTCGGCGTGGGATGGACCAGAATCCTGCCGTTCTCTATGACGAACACGTACCAGTCTTCGACCACGCTCTGCGGCGAGTTGTAATGAGCGAACGCGGCATTGCGCCCGGCGGTCTCGTGCAGCTGAACCGCTTTGCGGACGAACATCTCGGTGAACTCGCCCGGCTCGCTGACCCTGTTCGGCCCATCCTCGTACCATCCCGAGCCGAATATCAGCCCGTCGTGGCGCACTATCCAGGAGTGCTTCTCGCGCATATCTCCTGACGGAGTTCTGAATGTGTAATCGACCCAGCTGCCGCTCTGCGATGCTGCGCCTGAAATGGCCAAGCCGATCGGATAGCTGTCGTCCGAGCCTCTGATGTCCTTGACGTCCGTTCCCACGTATTCGGGAACGGTGGGGTGTGAAAGGAACATGTCGTTCTCGTCAATGATGAAGACGTACCAGTCTCTGTCCACACTTTCGGGCGTGTTGTAGTAGGCGGCTGTCGCCTCGCGCCCGGTGGATTCGTACCGGCTTATCGCCTTTTCGACGAACGCCCGCGTGTAGACCGCGGGGTCAGAATCCGATGAGGCGATGGAGCGCGCAAGCCGCCCGACCTGATTTCGCATCAGCGCCAGCTCGTCGCGCACCCCCCCAATCTGCCCTTGCGCCAGCTTCACGTCGTCCGATATGCCGCTGACTTGGCTGCGCATCAGCGCCAGCTCGTCCTTGATCTCGCTCAGCGTCTCGCTGTCATCGGGAATCTGGGCGCTGACTTCCGCCCCGCCCCGCGCCGTCACTACGGCGAATACGAGCGCCAGCGCAGCCAGCGCCACCCCCGCTGAAAGCGTCTTCCACATCCGTATCGACATTTCCGTTTGCCTCCTTGAAGAAGATGAGCGCGACGATTCAACACGAGTGAGCCGAACGCGAATTCTTACGATCACGATAGCAAGACTGAGAGGAGTAGGTAAATATGCACACAAGCCTAAATGCCAATCGACAGACCCCCTCCCCCTGTAGACTGTGCTGTGGAGGAGTAGTCAAACATGCAGACAAGCCCGAATCCCAATCAACAGCCCCCTCCCTAGAGAGGAGTTAGGCAAGTATGCAGACAAGCCTGAATTCCCAGCCAACAGCCCCCTCTCCCTAGTATAGGGAGAGGGTTGGGGTGAGGGTGAGAAAGTATCATCCCGTCCTGCGTCGGTGTAGCCCCCTCTCCCTTTACAAGGAACTAGGCAAAATGTAGACAATCCTGAATCCCAGCCAACAGTTCCCCCTAGTGGTAGTAGCCAAAAATGCAGCCAAGCCCGAATCCCACTCAACAGCCCCCTCTCCCTAGAAGGGAGAGGGTTGGGGTGAGGGTGAAAAGAATCATCCCCGACCTTCGCAGGAACAGCTACACCGCCGCGCGCCGTTGCTGTTATAATCGCCGCGCGTCCATCGGCGCCTGCGCAAGCTGTGTATGAGGTTAGGCACTATGACACGTCTTCCCGCCTTTTCGTTCGCGTTCCTCGCTCTCACCGCGCTCGCCGCGTGTTCGCAGGGTTTGACAGAGGAAGACGTCGAAGCTCGCGCCGAGCTTCGCGCCCGCGAGATGATGGAGGAGATGCGCGCGGCGGAGTCCGAGCGGACGGCCGCCGCTCCCGCCACAGGCATGAGCCAGGAAACCCAAAGCTCGCGCCTTCAGCAGGTTCGAGAGCGCGGCGCCGTCCTCTGCGCCAGCAACAACGGCATCCCCGGCTTCGGCTTCATAGACGACAGCGGCAACAACGTAGGCTTCGACATAGACCTGTGCCGCGCAGTCGCCGCCGCCGTTCTCGGCGACCCGAACGCGATTCGGATTCAGGTCATATCCCCCATGGAGATGGGCGCGACCATCCAGTCCGGCGAAGTCGATATGCTCGTGCGCACCGTCACGGCTTCGACCTCGCGCGAGGCGCAGTGGGGCAACTTCACCGTCCCCATGTACTACGACGGACAGGGCTTCATCGTACATAGAGAGCTCGGCATAACGAGCGCCCTAGACATGGAAGGCGCGTCCGTCTGCGTGGCGCAGGGAACGACCACCGAGCTGAACCTTCAGGACTTCTCCAACCTCCACGACCTCGATATACAAGCCAAGACATTCGACGATACGGACGTCGCCGTGTTCTCCTATCTCGGCGAACAGTGCGATGCCTTCACCACCGACCACTCCGGGCTGTTCGCCTATCGGAGCGGCTTCGACGACCCGGATGACCACGTCATACTGCCGGAGACGATTTCCGAGGAGCCGCTCGCGCCCGCCGTTCCGCACGGCGACGAGCGCTGGTACGACATAGTGAAGACGGTCATGGGAATCATCATCTACGCAGAGGCTTACGGCGTCACGTCCGACTCCGTACCCACCGCCAAGACAGGCGACTCGGCGGTCGACCGCATGTTTGGATTGGAGGGTTCGTTCGGGCAGGAGAGCATAGGCTTGAGCAAGACCGTAGCCCAGGACGTGATCCGCGCGGTGGGCAGCTACGGCGAGCTGTACGAGCGCCATCTGGGAAGCGGCGGCATCGGCATAGCGCGCGAGGACGAAGGGCGCAACGCCCTGTGGTCGGCCGCGCCGTGCGCGGACTGCCCGAAGGGAGGCCAAATATACTCCGTGCCGCTGAGATAGCAGGCGACCGCAGGGACCGAATCCCGCTAGAGAATGCCGCAAACTCCCTTTTCCCAAGCCTTCGATTCTTGCTATCATTCCGAGTTGTCAACGTCAGCATTTGGCGTTACAGAGATGGGCGGTGTTGGACACACCGACAGGATGGAAATGGAGGTACCAGTTACTATGATGGCTAAGAGCAAGATATACATAGCGCTGGCCGGGCTGCTGGCTTCGCTGGCGCTGCTGGCGGCGTGTTCGCAGGGCATATCCCAAAACGAAGCCGACGCGATGGTGGCGGAGGCCGTGGCGGAAGCCGCCGCCGGCATGATGACCAAAGAGGCTGCCGACGCGATGGTGGCGGAAGCCACCGCTGGCATGATGACCGAAGCGGACGCCATGAATATGGCGGACGACATGATGATGGAAGGCAGCAGAGTCGAGGCTATCAAGGAGCGTGGCAGGGTAGTCTGCGCCGGCAACAACAGCCTGGCGGGCTTCGGCTTCACCGACGACGCCGGCAACGTAGTCGGGTTCGACATAGACCTGTGCCGCGCGGTCGCAGTCGCCGTTCTTGGAGACGCGAACGCGGTCGAGATTCGCCCGACCACCGCCGCCGAGCGCGGCCCGTCCATGCAGTCCGGCGAAGTGGACATCATGTCCCGCAACACCACTTGGACATCCTCGCGCGACGCCACTTGGGGCAACTTCGCCCAGACCATGTTCTACGACGGACAGGGCTTCATGGTGCCGAAGGACCTCGGCGTCTCCAGCGCCATGGAGCTAGAGGGCGCGAAGGTCTGCGTCCAGCAGGGAACGACTACCGAGCTAAACCTCGAAGACTTCAACCAGCAGAACAACCTGAACCTAGACGTCGTCACATTCCCGGATAACGTGTCCACCAACGCCGCCTACACCAGCGGACAGTGCGACGCGCTCACCACCGACAGAAGCGGGCTGGTGGCGACCAAAGTCGGATTCGACAACCCTGGCGACCACACCATCCTGCCCGGCACCATCTCCGAGGAGCCGCTCGGCCCCGTGGTGCCGCACGGCGACGAGCAGTGGTACGACATCGTCAAGACAGTCATGGCCATCCTCATATACGCCGAGGCGTTCGACATAACGTCCGACAACGTTCCCACCTCCATGATGGGCAACAAGTCTGTGGACCGCCTGCTCGGACTCGAAGGCGGCTACGGCCAGGACGAGATGGGCCTGAGCCAGACTGTGGCGCAGGACGTAATCAAGGCAGTGGGCAACTACGGCGAGATCTACGACAGGCACCTGACCCCGCTCGGACTGGAGCGCGAGGGCAGCCGCAACGCGCTCTGGGTGAGCGCCCCGTGCATGAGCTGCCCCAAGGGCGGCCAGGTGTACGCAGCTCCGCTGAGGTAGCCTTCACGCCCGACTCGACCGCCTGACAAGGCGAACATCGGGGGACGGTTGGCAAGAGAGCCGACCGTCCCCTTTTCCGTCTGCCCCCCAGAGCGGCCCGGAAATTCCTTCTACCCAGACGGGAGAGGGCTGGGGTGAGGGTGACATCCCACCCACAAAACTGAAATCCGCGGAGCAGCGCAAAACTTCTCGAAATGCGTTAGAATAGCGGCGGCTCTCGAAAGACGAATTCACATGTCCACAGTCAACACTCTACTTACATACGAAGGCATACCGATCTGGCGACACGTCCGCGTCATTCAGTGGATGTTGCAGATCGTTTCCGCCATCGTCATAGTGGCGCTGCTGGCTTGGTTCTTCACCAACATCGGAAACGCGGTGCAGGATAGAGACATCCCGTTCGGGTTCACCTTCCTAGACCGCGAGTATCAGACGCCCATCGGCGAGCATTTCATCCCCTACGACTCTTCGGACACGTTCCGATACGCCATGTTCGTAGCAGTCACGAACACCCTGCTCGTCGCAGTCTTGGGCGTCATAGCGGCTACCGCGCTCGGAGTCGTCATCGGCGTGGCGCGCCTTTCGAGCAACTGGATACTGTCCAAGGTCGCGCTCGTCTACATCGAGTTCTTCCGAAACGTGCCGCTGCTGGTGCAGCTGCTGTTCTGGCTGTTCATAGTGCTTGCCCTGCCGCCCGTGCGCAGGGGATTCGAGATCGCCGACTCCATATACATCAACAACGCCGGCATATCGTTTCCGGGCCCAAACTCCGGCGGCAGCTTCTCCATGACTCTGATTTGGGTCGCCATGATCGCCTTGGGCATCGCGCTCGGAGTCGTCGCCCACAAGCTGCTGAGCAAACGCGAGCTAGTCAGCGGACGCGCGTCCTACCCGGTGGCGGCGGGGTTCGCTGTGGCGGCGGGCGTGGCGGCGCTGTCTTGGCTGGCGCTGGCGGCGGTTGGGGACGCGCCGATGATAGTAACCTCGCCCGAGCCCGCGGGCAGATTCGGACGCATCGCCGGCGGCGTCACCATACGCGCGGGTTTGCTGATTCTGCTGATAGGTCTGGTCATATACACCGCCGCGTTCATCGCCGAGATCGTGCGCGCCGGCATCCAGTCCGTCGGGCGCGGGCAGGTCGAGGCGGCGCGCGCCATGGGCCTGTCGCCCATGCAGGCGCTGCGGCACGTGACCTTCCCGCAAGCGCTTCGCGTCATCATTCCGCCGCTCATCAGCCAGTGCCTGAACCTCACCAAGAACAGCAGCCTAGGCGGCGCCGTCGGCTACACCGACCTCACCAACGTGGGCATAACCATGACCCAGACCGCCCCCGCAGTGTCGATCTTCTTGCTGATAATGCTCGCGTATCTGGCGATGAGCTTGGCGTGGTCGGTCACAGGCAACCTCTACAACCGATACATCAGCTTCGAAAGAAGATAGCTTGGCATCCAACTTCGACACGACTGCGATTCTCCCCCCTCCGCGCTCAGAGACGGGCGCGCTCGGCTGGGCGCGCGCCAACCTGTTCAGCACCCCGTTCAACAGCGCGCTGACCGGGATTTCGCTCGCCGCGCTGACGTTTGCGCTGGTATTCGGGCTGCGCTGGGTCGTATTCTCGGCGGACTGGAGCGTTGTCGCCACCGTGGGACACCGCTTCGTCATAGGCAGCTACAACAGCGATCAGGCGTGTCCGGGCAACAACTGCTTCTGGCGTCCGCAGGCGTCGCTTCTGCTGGTGACGCTCCTGATGGGCATGGCGTGGGGAGTCGCGCGCGCGGGGCTAGTCAGGCGAATAGCGATTCTGACGGCGGTCGTCGCCGCGCTGTTCGCGCTTCTGCCATACAGCATGGATCGCATGGGCATGGACGTCCGCCTTCTGCTGGCGGCGAACCTTCTGACACTGGGCGCCGGCTGGGCGCTGGGGCGGTACACGCCGTTCGGCTCCACGCGCGCCATCGCCATAACCAGCGTCGTGTTCTTCGCGCTCACGATCGCCCTCATGCTCGGATTCCGCATAGGCGACTCGAACTGGCTTCAGCCTGTGGACGTGCGTCACTGGGGCGGCCTCACCCTGAATCTGATTCTCGCGGTGGCGGGGATAACCCTCAGCCTGCCCATCGGCATCGCGCTGGCGCTCGGGCGGCGCAGCCGTCTGCCGGTGCTGAAGGTGGTATGCGTGACGTTCATCGAAGTCCTGCGAGGGGTGCCGCTCATCACGCTGCTGTTCATGTCTCAGCACATCGTGCCGCTGGCGTTTCCCGATACGTTCCCGCGCAACTCGCTTCTGAACGCGGGCATCGTAATCACGCTGTTCAGCTCCGCGTACATGGCAGAGAACATACGCGGCGGCCTTCAGGCGCTTCATCCGGGCCAGGCCGAGGCTGCGCGCGCGCTGGGACTCCCCGGCTGGCAGACCATGCTTCTCATATCCCTGCCGCAGGCGATTCGCAACGTCATCCCCGCCATAGTCGGGCAGTTCATCGGCCTGTTCAAGGATACCAGCCTCGTCTACATCATCGGGATGCTGGACATGGTGGAAGTCGGCAGAACGACCATAACCGGCCGCCCGGAGTATCAGGGAACGGCTCAGGAGATGTTCGTATTCATCGCCATAGTGTTCTGGATATTCACCTACGGCATGTCGTACATCAGCAGAAGAGTAGAGCGCAATCTGGGAGTCGGAGAGCGATAGGCGAAGGGAGTCTCGATGGTCTCAGCGGAAAGCACAGGCGCGGCGGAAGACATCATCATCTGCCGAGACGTTCACAAGTGGTACGGCGAATTTCACGCCCTGCGCGGCATCACTACGACTGTGAAGAAGCGCGAGGTGGTTGTGGCGTTCGGCCCTTCGGGGTCAGGAAAGTCCACCTTCATACGCACGATCAACCGGCTCGAAGAGCATCAGCGCGGCGACATCATCGTTGACGGCATCGAGTTGACCAACGACATTCGCAACATAGACGCCATTCGGCGCGACGTTGGCATGGTGTTCCAGTCGTTCAACCTGTTTCCGCACCTGACCGTGATGAGCAACATCACCCTCGCCCCGATCAGGGTACGTCACATGCCCTCCGACGAGGCCGAGCGGATCGCCCTGGAGCTGCTGGAGCGAGTCGGCATCCCCGAACAGGCGGACAAGTACCCGATGCAGCTGTCCGGCGGCCAGCAGCAGCGCGTGGCTATCGCGCGCGCTTTGGCTATGCAGCCCAACATCATGCTGTTCGACGAGCCGACATCCGCGCTCGACCCTGAGATGATCAAAGAGGTGCTGGACGTCATGCAGGAGCTAGCCGAGTCCGGCATGACGATGATCGTCGTCTCCCACGAGATGGGTTTCGCCCGCGAGGTCGCGGACCGCATGATGATGTTCGACGCGGGCGTCATAGTCGAGGAAGGCCCCCCCGAGCAGATCTTCGAAGACCCCCAGAGCGACCGAACCAAGCTGTTCCTATCGCAGATACTGTAATGGCGGCTAGACGGCGCGGCAGCGAATCTATTCGAGAAGAAGCCGTCAACACGCTGTTGGCTCAGCTTCTGCGCGGATCCGGGGTGTCTGCAAAGGCCGAACGGCGCAGTCGTAGGGGGACGCCGGATATTCGCGTTGACTTGAGAAACGGCGACTCCATTCTGCTGGAATGTAAATGGGTTGGATCAGACAGCGCTCTGAATAGCCAACTTGACGATCGCCTGAAAAACTTCCCGGAAGCTCTCGGCATGTTCGGCGTTCTCTATCCCGACAGGATTAAACACGCGGAGAACGCTCACTCTGAGATCGGGGCCGCCACGGATATCCAATGGTGGCTGTACGGCTCCCGCGGAAAGGCAGTGTCGGATCGCCAGGTTCGCAGGGGGACGGCAGCCGATCTTGCAGATCAGATACGCGCGCTTCCGCTGGATCTCGAGGGCGTGGATCGTGTGGTCGCAGCCGCCGCCGTCGTTGGATACGCGCTAGAGCAGGCGGCAGGCGATCTCGCCCAACACAAGCGCATCTCCCGACGAATTGCCGAAATCATTGCCAAAACTGATCGGGAGAAAGACCGTGCCGCCGCTCTTCGTATCGGATGCCTCGTCCTGTTCAACGCAATTGCGTTCCAGGACCGGCTCGCCGCCGTGAACTCCGACGTCCCAACTATCCCTGAATCGTGGTCGCAGGGTGTTTCACGGACTGCGCGACGATTGGAGAAGCATCTGCGACAACATAGATTACGTGCCTGTGTTCGAGTTGGCGGCTAACATTTTGGACACGCTCGATGATGGTCCTGCCGAATTGCAAGAGTCGGCAATCGCGCCGCTGGTCAAGGCGATGGAGGATACTCGACGTCTCGAAGGGCATGACCTGTCCGGGCGATTGTTCCACACTCTGCTGACAGACGCCAAGTTCACCGGCGCTTACTACACCTCGGTGCCGGCTGCCACGCTGCTTTCGCGGCTGGTGTTCCACGAATGGCCCGCAGGCGTGGACTGGAGCGATCACGAGTTCCCCGCATCCCTCAACGTGGCTGATCTTGCCTGTGGGACTGGAACGCTGCTGATGGCGGTTGCCTCCGAGGTAGAACGTCGTCATTCTGACGCAGGCGGACGCCACGCGCCCGAGTTGCACAAGGCGATGGTCGAGCAGGCGCTTCACGGCTATGACGTGCAGCTTTCAGCCGTACATTTTGCGGCGACCAGCCTAGCGATGCTCAACCCGAGCATACAGTTCGACCGCATGAACTTGTATGTCATGCCGCTCGGGGTGGAAGGTGACAATGTATCGCTGGGGTCTCTGGACTTTCTGCGTGAGCATGAAGCGGCAGTGCAGTTCGCTCTGTCCTCAGATGATATGGCGACGGCTACCAGCGACGCCGAAAGGGTGTCCGGCAGCGGGGGACGGGGCGCGACGGAAGGCGTTATCGCCAAGCTGCCAAGCCTTGACTTGGCGATTATGAATCCGCCCTTTACCCGCTCCGTGGGCGGCAACCTGCTGTTCGGCAGTCTGCCCCAAGTAGAACGGCGGCAGCTTCAGGCCGAACTGTCGCGCCGCTTGAAACCAGTGACAAGCAGGGGCAGCACCAGTGGGATGCAGCATCGCCAGGCATCCGCAACCGCTGGTCTTGGCGCGGCTTTCGTGCTTGCAGCGGCTCCCAAGCTGCGCCCCGGCGAAGGCCGCCTCGCGCTGGTTCTGCCCCTTACCGTATGCACAGGCTCATCTTGGCGACAGACTCGCGGGCTCATAGATCAAGACTTCGCGCTCGATATGGTAATTGCGTCGCATGATCCGACGCGATGGAATTTTTCTGACAGCACAGACCTTTCGGAGGCTCTGCTGATAGCCACTCGGCGCTCCGATGAGGACGATGCTGAGCAACACGCCGTTTTCGTCAACCTCTGGCAGAACCCGACGGGTGTACTGGACGCTCATCGTGTCGCTCAGGCGATCGTTGCCACGACGCCGGCGAATTTCGCAGGGACGGGCAGCGCGCTGCTGGAAGTGGACGGGCGGCACGTCGGCGAGATGGTGTCGATTCCCGAATCGAAATTCGTCGGCAAGAAGTGGTCCGGCGTACAGTTTGCCCGCGCCGACTTGCTCCGCAGCGCGCTCCGCCTGCTAGACGACGGCGAAGTGTGGGTGCCGGGTGAGAGTGAGACAGCCAGCGTCCAGCTGTGCGCGTTTGGCGAGCTCGGCCAGATCGGTCCGGACCGTCGGGATTTATGGGATGGGTTCGAACGCACAGATGCAGTTACCGCTTACCCAATGGTCGAAAATCACGATACCGAGCAGAGAAGGCGTCTCTTTACCGAGCCGAACAAGTACCTTGCGCCGCTCACCAAACCCCGACAGGGTCGGCTTCTCAAACCACTTGCTCAGATATGGCAGAAAGCTGGACGGCTTTTGATCTCCGAAAGGATTTGGCTGAATACCATCAGAGTAGTTGCCATGCAGTCAGACACGCGAGTTCTGTCCAACGTATGGTGGCCGATCAGGACCGAAGACCTCTCCCATGAAAAGGCGTTGGCCGTCTGGCTCAATTCCAGCTTGGGCCTGTTGACCATACTGGCCCAGCGCACAAGTACGAAGGGCGGCTGGGTGGCCATGAAGAAGGGAGATCTTGAAAAGACGCCGGTGTTGGACATGCGCCGCCTGTCGTCGTCACAGCTTCGGCGACTGTCCGACCTGTTCGACGCGGTATCCGAACACGAATTCGAAAGATTGCCACGCATGGCGCAATGCCCTGCGAGGCGGTCGCTGGACGACGGGATATCCGAGATTCTGGACGTGCCGAATCTCGCCACGCTGCGCCACCTGATAGCTTCGGAACCTGTCGTGTCCAACCGACGGCTGTGATGGGTGACGCCCCGCCCATTGATTCGATCTGATGACAACAACCGGGAAGCGGAGAGGTTACAGCGTCTCCGTTCCTTATAATTGAATTCAGTAAAACTTAATAATGCACGCTGCTATTAAGAGTTACACCATTATGTTTGAATATAGACAATGATCGTTCGGACTGACAAGGGATAGAGATAGTAGCGTACTGTCGGAGTAGCCGCTTGCCCTTCTAGCTAACGCTTCGTCGTCCGAGCATATGCGTTGCGGTAAGCGCGACTGCGCCGAGCGCGCCAAGAGCCAGGCACAGCAGATACACTTGGCTTGCTGACATGACTCCGAGCAGCGCGTTGCTCTCGGACAGGGGCGCGAACGGTCTCATGTCGGAGTATAGGACGCTGTCCAGCAGGACATGGCTGTATCCGCCGATCAGCGCTCCGGAGACTGCCGCTGACAGCGGGATGCGCGGCTCGATCCGAAAGAGACTCCCGCTTGTCCTGGCGACAACACGCTTCCACAGCCTGATCGCGTATCCATATCCGTCTAGGCGCGCGACTGCAACCGTAAGCGCAGCGACCAGCGTTGCCCCTAGGTACGTGTGCAGGAAGTCGTGGATAGGCCAGTCGCCCCTGACTATGTGGAACGCAGCCTCGCTGTCTATAATCACCTGCGTGACGCCGAACACGAGAAGGCTGAATCGCTTCGGAGCAACCGCCTTCACCGCAAGCGCGGGCCCCATGTGAACAGGTGTGATCGGCATTGCCCAAGTGTAACAGACGTGGCGGCGGTGAGGCTGTTGTGTACACTGTACCTGTTGACTTCGATGCTTGGGAGAGCCGAGTATCTATTTGGGGAAGGGGTTGAGGATAGATGAAGCTATCGAGTCTCACCGCAAAGAATTACCGCAGTATCCGCGATGCGAGCGTCGCGCTGGATGATCTCACGCTGTTCATTGGGGCCAACGCATCGGGAAAGAGCGCCATACTCGACGCGCTCCGATTTCTGGCCGAAGCTGTCCATGCGCGTGACTTCCGTGCGCCTGTCTTTTCTCGCGGCGGGATTCTCAACTTGGCGTGGAAGGGTCAGGAGGCGAATCTGATAGAGCTGGAGGTGGTTCTGGAATACCAAAAGCGGCGGTTCAAGTGGTCTGTGCGGCTGACCAGACAGGCGTATGACTTTTACGTCGATGAGAGTGTCCATGAAACGACTCCCGGATCTCCCCCGCTCCATCTGCTCAGCGCCGAGATGGGCGAAGGCTGGTGGTGGTCTGGCGAGAAAGAGGAAGGGGTGAAGCTGAAGCAGCCGCTAACCGTCTGCGCGCTTGCCGCCGCGTCAGCGGACGCTTCGTTCCCTGCACGTGAGGTCGCTGAGTTCGTTGGGAGGTGGGGGTTCTTCGACCCCAGCCCTTTCCTGCTCAGGCGAGACTGGAACCTTGCGGACTCAGGCAGGTTGGATCCCTACGGGCGCAATCTGGGGGAGACGTTGTACGCTCTCTCGAAATCGTCGCCTGACGTGATGCGGAAAGTCGTCTCGGCAACGAGATCAGTCGTGGGTCTTCCAGACGAAATCGAGGCCAGAGAGTCCGAAGACCGATTCTACTTTGTGCAGCGTGAACCCGGGCTTCAGTACCCGGTGAACCAGATGGGCGTATCCAGTGGGACGCTCCGTATGCTTGCTCTGATGACAGCCCTTCACGGACATCCGAAGGCGACCCTGATCGGAATTGAGGAGCCTGAGAACTACATTCACCCGGCAGCCTTGTCTTCTTTTGTAGAGCATGTGCGGGATGCAAGAGGTCGTGTCCAGTTTATTCTGACCACACACTCGCCTCTGCTGCTCGACTTCCTGGATGAGCCCGGCGTTGTGAGCGTCGTCAAGCGTGATGACCAGCAGGGTACGACTGTCTCGAAAGAGAACGATCCTGACAGTGTGCGAAAAGCGTTGGACGCTTCGGGATTTGGACTCGGAGAGTACTACGAAACCAGGGGATTCGGAGGCTGATCCAAGTGACGAAGCACGTGGCGGTCATTGCATCCGGCGAGACCGAGCGGCGGGCGCTTCCCCGCCTCCTTGCGCATCTAACGGATTGCGGCATCGAGGTGAGCGTTAGCATCCCACGCGGAAATCGGGATTTGGACGTCGAGAGGGCATACAAACTCATACAGTCCGCTCGGTACAGCTTCCCTCCGCCGGACAAGTTTGTCATCCTTATAGATCTCGATGGCAAAGACCCGGATCGTGAGCTGGCTCCATTTCGAGAGAACCTTCCGGGACGCCTAGGTGACTGGCTCAATTCGAGAATCCAGTACGCATACGCGCAGTGGCATCTCGAAGCATGGTACTTCGCGGACGCCGACGGACTCAGGGCGTTTCTCGGAGGGCAGGCGCTTGGAAGTGTCGATACATCCCAGCCTGACGAGATTCAGAACCCGAAGCTGCATCTGAAGCACTTGCTCGGCGATTGCTTCTACTCTGCTCGGGTCTCCGAACAGATCGCAGAAGCGCTGGATGCTCGGATCATCGCTCAGCGCAGTCCCAGCTTCCATAGACTGCTGAATGCGGTCGAGAACGGCGCATCCAGCGCGGCGTCGGCATCGGCCCGCTTTGCTACCCCACCACCCCCTCAGTCCGCAGCGACTCGATCTCGGCGTCCGAGCGCCCAAGCGCTCCTAGGACTTCGTCCGTATGCTGGCCGAGAGTCGGCGCGGGACGGCGGAATTGCCCCGGCGTCTCGGACAGCTTGATGGGTATGCCTATGTTCGATATCCGCCCCGCGACAGGGTGTTCGGTCTCCACCAGCATGTCCCGCGCGCGCGCCTGCGGGTCGGAGTAGACCTGATCGAGGTCGTAGATCGGCCCGGCGGGGACGCTCGCCGCCTCCAGCGCCTTCAGCCAGTGGGCGGATGTCTCTTGCGAGAAGGTATCTTCCAGCGTGGACACTAGCTCCGGCAGGTTGCTCATACGGTCTCGCGGCTCCGCGAACCTGGCGTCCGAGAGCAGCTCGCCGCGCCCAATGGCAGAGCATAGCCGCTCCCAGTTCGCTTGGTTCGCCGCGCCGATGTTCACGTAGCCGTCCGCCGTCTCGAACGCTTGATACGGAGCGGTCAGCCTGTGCGCGCTGCCCATCGGCCCCGGCGTCTCGCCGGTGGCGAAGTACATCGCCGACTCCCAGAAGGTGTAGGCGATTCCACTCTCCATGAGCGAAGTGTCCACGTGCTGCCCCTGCCCGCTCTTGAGCCTGCTGATGTACGCGGTCAGGATGCCGATTGCCGCGAACATGCCCGCGTTGAGATCACAGATCGGCACGCCCAGCTTGGTGGGCGCATCCCCCGGCTGGCCGTTGACGCTCATCAGCCCGCTCATGCCCTGCGCCACCAGATCGAAACCGCCCCGCTTCGCGTATGGCCCGGTTATGCCGAAACCCGAGATGGTGCAGTAGACGATGGCAGGATTGATCGAGCGCGTCTGCTCGTATCCCAGCCCCATGCGATCGAGCGAACCGGGGCGGAAGTTCTGGATGAGGATGTCCGACTCGCGAGCCATATCGTGGACGATCTCCCTCCCCCGATCCGCTCGCAGATCGACGACCATGCTCCGCTTGTTTCGGTTGATTGCCAGAAACGCGGCGGACTCGCCTTCGATGAATGGAGGCCCCATGCGACGGGTGTCGTCTCCGCCGTTGGGCTTCTCGACCTTGACCACGTCCGCCCCCATGTCTGCGAGCATCATGGCGCAGTATGGGCCTGCCATGATCTGGGTGAGATCGAGAACTTTCACGCCCTCCAGGGGCAGCGCGCTGGTCATGTCTAATGTCCCTCGAACACAGGCGGCCGCCGCTCGACGAACGCGGAGCGGCCCTCTTGAAAGTCCTCGCTGTCGAAGTTGGCGAAGGGCAGATGCTCCTCCTCCTCGCTCAGGAACTCCAGACTGGGATTGTCCAGCACCGTTTGGAGTATCTTCTTGTGGCGCATCTGGGAGAGCGGCGCGAGCGGCGTCATCTCCCTGGCCAGCCCGTAGGCGACCTCGTCCACGTCGGACAGCGGCGCGACCTGCGTCACCAGGCCGATTCTGCGCGCATCCTCGGCGTCGATCAGCCGCGCCGAAAGCAGTATGTAGGATGCGTTCCCCGGCCCGACCAGACGGACGAGACGGCGCATCTCCTTGTAGCCCACGAGTATGGACAGCCGAGCTACGGGAATCCCGAACGTGCTGTTGTCCGCCGCGATGCGTATGTCCGCGGCCATGGACAGCTCACAGCCGCCGCCCACGCAGAAGCCCTTTATCAGGCAGATCGTGGGCTTGGAGATCGCCTCTATCGCGTCCATCGCGCCGTCGAACGCCTCAGCGTACACCTTCGCCTTGGCCGAGTTGTTGCGATAGTCCTCGAAGTCCTTGATGTCCGCGCCTGCCGAGAACGCCGCGTCGCCCGCGCCCGTGAACACCACCACCTTGACGCCGCCGTCGTGATCTAGGTCCATGGCGATGCGCCTCAGCTCCAGCCAGCCGTGATAGCTGATGGCGTTGCGCTGTCGCGGCCGATTGAATGTGACGGTGGCGATTCCGTCATGTGTCGATACGAGGATGTCGTTTGTCATTGGGTTGGGGTCTCCGAGATGATGCCTTGCTTCTGAGTGGATTTCCCCGCCGCGTTCGACGCCTGCGCCCTGATGTTGGGAGTCTCCGAGGTGATGCCTTGTTTCTGAGTAAGCTCAGCGCGAGGCTGCTTCCTTCGCTTTTAGCTTTGATCCCTGGCATGGATGCGCCAGATCGGACAGCGCGTTCACCACGCGTGAGGTCGCGTCCTTCGATTTTAGCTTCGATCCAGCGTCCGAACGATGCCTGACTCTCTCCGGACTTCCTGCCGGCCAGTAGCCCCTCGATGCTAATATCCTCGTCCAAATTAGGCCAGTGGATGCCTTGCCCTCCGCCGATCAGCCGCCAGTTGGACCTTTCCAGTGGCGTCCCGTGAACGAGCCTGGGAAACCAGTCCAGCGGAACGGAGATCGTTCGCCCATCGCTCAATTCGGCAGTCAGCGCATCGTCAGTGACTGTCACGCTGTCCGCATTTGGCGCCAGCGCTTCAACCGTTGAAACAGTCATCCCAAGCCTCCACAAGAAACTGTCTGTTGTCTTTGACTAGCCGGCACACTCGACGGATATCCGACCTGCGCAGTCCTCCGCTTCGCTCCAGTGTAACCGGATCCAACCAGAACTTTGCGACATGGTTGTCCCGTTCGACATGTACATGACGAGGCTCGTTCCCGTCACCCGTATAAAAGAACACTCGATAAGGGCCGCTGCGATGCACCGTGGGCATGGTCGGTTACTCTCTTGGGATCCCAACTCCGCGCCGGCGGAGAACGCCGCGTCGCCCGCGCCCGTGAACACCACCACCTTGACGCCGCTGTCATGATCTAGGTCCATGGCGATGCGCCTCAGCTCCAGCCAGACGTGATAGCTGATGGCGTTGCGCTGTCGGGCCGCTTGAAGGTAACGGTGGCGATGCCGTCATGGGTCGATACGAGAATGTCGTTTGTCATTGTGTTCGGAGACTCCAAGTATACTGCTGAGCGAAGTTAGCTTGCGAGCGTCGTGTTGGCACGTTTCATCACTCCGCGCTATCGGGCAGCCAGCCCCATGGACGCGGCCCCCACTCTGCGGTGAACACCTCGCCCGACCTGACCGCCAGAACGGGCGTCAGCGCCTTGCTTCCGTTCAGAATGCCGCCATCGGTATCGTGGAACAGCCAGTCGCCGGTGTGTTCATCGAGAACACTGATGTCGGCCGCGCGGCCCACGGCCAGACTGCCAAGCTCCCCTTCCATGCCGAGCGCGCTGGCCGGTTCGAGCGTTGCCATTCGGATGACGTCCTGAAGTCCGAAGCCGAGCGCCATGAAGCGCGACAGCATCTCGGCGAGACTGTGTACCGTGTTCAGCCGTCCGGGAATCGTGAGATCGGTGCTGATCGAGCGCGGCTCCACACCCTGATCGAGCGCCGCCTTCGCCACGTCGAAGCTGAAGTTCTGTCGCCCGTGCGCCGTGTCGAGGAACACGCCGCGCTCCTGCGCCTCCATGATCTCCGGGATCACCTTTCCGCCGTCGTCCAAGATCCTGCCCGCGTTGCCGCTGAACAGGTGCGTGATGATGTCGCCCTCTTCCAGCAGCGGCAGCAGCTCGCGCGTAATGGTCGGGCCGCCGGAGTCGCCGACGGCGCGGTCTCCGATGTGAACCATCAGGCGCACGCCGCCCTCGTTCGCGGCGCGCTTGGCGAGCGCGACCATCTCCACGCCCAAGACAGGCACCGCGGGGCCGACCGCGCGCACCTTCACCCCCTGTACGAGCGGCTTGTTCGCGCGGATGACGCTGATGGTCTCGTCCAAGTCTATGTCGTCTCGCGCCGAGATCTCCGGCTGGAAGTTCAGCCCCGCGCGTGATATGTGGAGCATACACACGATGCGCGTCTTGGCGGCGGGGACTACGTGCTGGGGAAAGCCCCCGAACGTGTAGCACCCCGCGCTGCCGGCGTCCACCACTGTGGTAACGCCCGCGTAGACGCCGGCTAGGTCTGGGTCCACCCCTGTCTGATTGACGCCGTGATAGACGTGCGTGTGCAGGTCTATCAGGCCGGGAGTGACCAGCTTGCCATCTACCCTTATGACGCGGGTTCGCGCGGCGGGCCTGATGCCGGGTGCAACCTGTGAGATCGCGCCGTCCTGCACCGCAACGTCCATCACCGCGTCTATGCTCTGCGACGGGTCTATCACCCGACCGCCTTTGAGTAAGAGATCCGTCATCTCGACAACCTCCGCTGGAGTGGTGGAACAGTGGCGATTGTACAACAGCGCTCGAAGTTTGGGGAATTCGGGTTCCAGCCATCCGACAATATCCCGAACCCAGAGGTCAGCCAGCGCTGGCGAAATGTCCGAGATCGCGCAGGAGCGCTCGTTTCCCTCTCTTGTCTACTCGCCGCCGTCCCGCCTGCCGCCTTCCAGATATGCGTAGAGTATGCCCGCCAGCAGCCCGGACAGGTGGCCCTCCCATGATATGAAGCCGCCAGTCGGCAGAATGCCGAACAGCATCGACAAACCATACACTGAGATTGCTACTAAGGCTGTCAGTATCGACAGGATGTCTCGCTGGAAGAACCCTCGCGCCACCAGATAGCCGAAGAAGCCAAATACCAAGCCGCTCGCGCCTATGTGATTGGTGTTCGGCCTGCCGATCAGCCACAGGAGCGACCCGCCCGCCAGCGTCACGAAGACGGACAGCCCGATGAGCGCGGCTTTGCCTCGAAACGCCACCAGCCCGCCGAGAACCGTCAGCCCGATGGTGTTGCCGAAGGCGTGACCGATGCCGCCGTGCAGAAATACGTGCAGCGGAATGCCCCAGAGTCCGTCGACCACGCGCGGCCTGATGCCGAACCGCCTAACGTCGAAGTCGAAGAAACTCATCACTACGTTGGAGAACACGACTGCCCACAGCAGCGTCACGAACACCATCAGCCAGACGAATCCGAGGACGACTTGCCAGCTGGCGCCCTCCTTGGAGACCGCAAGGCTCCACAGCAGCGCCGCAAGCGCGCCAAGCAGGATGAGTGCCAAGACGAGCAGCATCGAGCTAGCGCTCTTCTTCTCTGAGCTTTCCGAGCGCGGCTCTGGCTCGGCGCAGTCCGCCGAAGCGCAGTCTCAGAAGCCCGCTGATGTCGTGATACGCCGTGCTGACTATGCGAACCCTGCTGTCCGGGTCGTCCACCCACCGGACCGGAAGCTCGAACACGCCGTAGCCGCTCTTCTCGCACAGGATGAGAAGCTCTGTGTCGAAGAACCAGCCCGTATCCTCGACCAGCGGCAGAACCTGTTCTGCCACGCGGCGGCTGACAGCCTTGAACCCACACTGCGCATCCCGAAACCCGGTCAGGAACATGCCCCGAAACATGAGGCTGTAACAGCGGGATATGAACTCGCGCTTGGGTGAGCGTCCCACCACGTCCGCGCCGCGCGCGAGCCGCGAGCCGATGGCCACCTCGTGGCTGCCGTCCTCTATGGCTGCCACGAGCGCGGGGAGCGCGTCCAAGTCGGTGGACAGGTCCATATCCATGTACGCCATCACGTCGGCGGCGCTCTGCGTCCAAGCGCGTTTCAGCGCGCGCCCGCGCCCCCTCTGCTCCAGACGCAGGTACTGTACACGCTCACTCTCCGCCGCCAGCGCGCGCCCGATGTGCGGGGTGGCGTCCGTGGATCCGTTGTCGGCAATCACTATCCGCCAGTCGTAGGAGTTCATGCAGTCGGACATGAACTCCGAGAGCGAACCCACGGCGCGCGCGAGGCCCGTCTCTTCGTTCAGTCCGGGCAGTACGATGTCCAGAGCAGTCAACGCGGATCTACGCCCGAAAGGCTGCAAGAGCCCTCGCCTAGCCTGTCATGGACGCTGGACGATCTCACTTCTCACCCCCCTGAACCTGCGCCTTTGCGATCTTCTCAATGCCTGAAGTGGCGCGTGCCTGTGAGCGCCATGGATATGCCGAGACGGTTGGCGGCGGCGATGCACTCGCCATCTCGGATCGAGCCGCCGGGCTGAGCGATGGCGACCACTCCGCCCTCTGCTGCCATCTCGACGCTGTCCGCGAACGGGAAGTAGGCGTCAGACGCCATAACCGAGCCTCTGGCTCTGTCCCCCGCCGTGCGCAGCGCGAGGTGGACGCTGACGACTCGGTTCGGCTGTCCGGCCCCCATGCCCACGAGCGCCCCATCCTTCGCCAGCGCGATGGTGTTGGATTTGATGTGCTTGGCAGCCTTCCACGCGAAGGCGAGATCGCGCAGCTGCTCGCCCGTCGGATGCCGCTCGGTCACCACCTGCCAAGACGAGGGGGCTTCGTCTATGGCGTCCGACGTCTGCGCCAGCGCGCCGCCGCTGACGAGTCTGAGGTCGAGGTTCGCCGCAGGCCCCCTCTCCGGTCTTATCCTGAGTATCCGCGTGCGTCGCCTGCGCTTGAGTATGTCGAGCGCATCCTCCTCATACTCGGGTGCGACTATTATATCGTACAGAACGCCGCGCATCGCGTCCGCAGTGGCGGCTGTCAGCGCGCGGTTGCACCCCACTATGCCGCCGTATGCCGAGACAGAATCGCCCTCGAAGGCGCGCCGATACGCGCTTGGCTGATCTTCGTGTACCGCAAGCCCGCAGGCGTTGGTGTGCTTGATCACCGCCACCGCCTGCTCCGAGAAGTCCGAGACCGTCCGCCATGCGGCGTCCGCGTCCAGATAGTTCGTGTAGGACATGTCGATGCCGTGCAGCTGCTCCGCGCCCACCACGCCGCCGGAAGACAGCGCCGCCGAGTACAGCGCCGCCCTCTGATGCGGATTCTCTCCGTACCGAAGATCCGCCACGCGGCTGTACCCGAACGTCAGCTCCGGCCAGGATGCGCCGTCCGACTCGCCCGCCAGATATCCGGCGACCGCGCTGTCGTACAGCGCCACGTGCTGAAACGCCTTTCTCGCCAGCTCGCGCCTCTCGTCGAGCGTGAACGAGCCTTCCGCAAAGCGCTCGGCCGCCCAGCCATAGTCTGACGGCGATACCAAGACGATCACGGACGGAAAGTTCTTGGCGGCGGCGCGGATCATGGCAGGCCCGCCGATGTCTATGTTCTCCAGCGCGGTTTCGATTGAAACTCCGGCCTCGCTCACCGCCCGAACGAACGGGTAGAGATTGCCCACCACCACGTCGATGGCTTCGATGCCGTGCCTGTCCAGCTCGGCGCGGTGGGATTCGAGGTCTCGTCTGGCGAGGATGCCCCCGTGGATCGTCGGGTGCAGGGTCTTGACCCTCCCATCGAGTATCTCCGGCGAGCCTGTGAGGTCTGCGACCTGCGTAACCGGCGCTCCCGAGTCCGCGATAGCGCGTGCAGTGCCACCGGTGCTGACAAGCTCGCAGCCCGCATCTCTGAGCGCGCGCGCCAGCTCGACCAGCCCGGTCTTGTCGTAGACGCTGAGTAGAGCCTTCATGTGAGCCTTTCGAGTATGTACCCGGCAGACCGACGCGCGACACGGCAGCTGCGACGCCAGTCAGCCGGCGGTGAATCGCTAGCCAAACGATAATCCGCCGCGTTTCGCAGGTCTCTTATCGCGCGGAGTTCCATTCCAGCCAGCCTGTCGTACTTCGTAAGTTCGGCGATCACCCTGTTGTGTATGTTTCGTCTGCCTTGTACTCCGCCCTGAATTCCGAGAAACAGCCGCGCGGCATGGAACACTGCATAATAGATTCTGCCAATTGCGCATCTGAGACTGGCTTCGGATAGATCGTTCTGTACAAGCGACTCCGCAATCCGCATGAATTCCAAGTGATCGAAGGGCGCTTGGATTACCACTTCACGAACACCGATACATGATCGAGCGCTGACTGACTCTCTTTCGACAGCCTGCCCTTTTCGTTCCATACTGCTTCGAGGAGATCCCCCCAGTACTCATGCACCGTATCATCGTCGGTGGAGACATTGACGTCGAAGACGAACCCCGCGAAATCATCTTCGTAAGGCTCGAAGTACTCCCGAATCAGGATGTGCTTGACTGTTACGTTGAGGTTCTGAGCGACCTTGCAGGCTTTGTCCAATACGACATCGCGGATTTCCTCTATCTGTTCTGTGATCAGCGGAGCAATCGCAGGATCGACTTCGACTGTTGGCAGTTGAATGGTCTGCATAGTATCCGCCCCTCCGTCCTGCTGCGTTCTCAGTGGGATTATAGAATAACACGACCTCCGCCGCTGTCTGTAACCACCTCGCCCACCTCCAGCGCGCCCGGAATCAGCGCCAGCGCCTCGTCCGCCAGGCTCCTGTCGCAGGCGATCACCATGCCCAGCCCCATGTTGAACACTCGGTACATCTCCTCGCGGGAGATGCCGCCGTCCTCCTGAATCTGAAAGAATATCGGAGGCAGCGGCCATGAGAGCGTATCGAACTTCGCCGATACGCCCTCGGGCAGCATTCTCGGCACGTTCTCGATCAGCCCGCCGCCCGTGACGTGCGCTACCCCCTTCACGATGCCGAACACATGGCGAAGCCGGTTGTAGTATGGAGGATGCGGACGGAGCAGCGCCTCGCCGAGCGTCTCGCCAAGATCGGGGCGGTACTCGGACAGGGGAGACGGGTCATCGTCCAGCCCGTACACGTGGCGAACGAGCGAATACCCGTTGGTGTGCAGCCCGTTGGACGGAACCCCGATCAGCGCGTCTCCCGCTTCGATCCGCGAGGTATCTATAATCTCCGACCGCTCCACCGCTCCCAGCGCGAACCCGGACACGTCGAAGCTGCCCTCGGCGAACACGCCCGGCATCTCCGCCGTCTCCCCGCCGATCAGCGCGCAGCCGACATCTTCGCACGCCCTCGCCATGCCTTCCACCAGAGTCTCCACCACGTCCGCGCGCAGACTGCCCATGTTGATGTAGTCCATGAACAGCATGGGCTTCGCCCCGCACACGATCACGTCATTGACGCAGGCGTTGACCAGATCCTCGCCTATGCCCTCGTATCGGTCGGTCATCACCGCCAGCTTCAGCTTCGTTCCAACGGGGTCCGTACTGGCGACCAGCACGGGGTCTGTATAGCCGGAGAAGGCATAGAGCGCGCCGAACGCGCCAACCCCAGCCAGCACCTCCGGCCCGTGCGTCTTTGCCACGATGTCGCTGATGCGTCGCTTGACCTTCTGCGACGCATCCAGATCGACCCCCGCCAGCCTGTATGTGCGCTCTGTCATGGGTCGGTCCTGTGGGATTCCGCGCGACCGCCTTCGGCAGCCGCGTCGAGGTCTATCTCGCCTGTGGCGATGCGCTGGAGAGTCTGCGGATACAGGATGTGTTCCTGCGCCAGCACCCGCGCCGCGAGCGTATCGGGGGTGTCTTCGCGCAGTACGGAGACTTTCCGCTGAGCTATTGCGCGACCGTGATCGTACTCCGCGTCCACCACGTGGACGGTGACTCCAGACACCCCGTCGCCAGCCGCCAGCACAGCCTCATGGACGCGCTCGCCGTACATTCCGACGCCGCCGAACTTGGGCAGAAGCGACGGATGCACGTTGACGATGCGGCTGCGAAAAGCCGACAGCGTGGCAGGCCCCAGCTTCTTCATGTACCCGGCAAGCGCGACCAGCTCGACCCTGTGCATCAGCAGCTCGCTTGCGAGCGCGCTGTCCAAATCGGCGGGGTCGGGATGAGTCGCGCCGCTCAGGTGCGCTGTCGGTATACCCGCTCTGCGCGCGCGTTCGATGGCGACGGAGCGAGAGTTGTTGGAGATCACCACCCGAATCTCTGCGTGAAGTGTTCCATCGCGGCTGGCGTCCATGATTGCCTGCAAGTTCGAGCCGCCATGAGAAGCAAGCACGCCAAGCCGAAGCATTCCCACAGGCACAGCCTCCCTAGTCCGGCTCGACCTCTGGATCCTCCGGCTCTGGATCCTCCATGACCAGCTTGTCCATCTCTATATCTACGGGGATCGGGTACTCACCCGTGAAGCAGCCCAGACAGAAGTTGTCCTCCGCCCTTTCGACCGCGCGCGTCAGCCCTTCCACGCTCAGGTAGCCGAGCGAGTCCGCTCCCACCTCCCGCCGAATCTCCTCCACCGACATGTTCGCGGCGATAAGCTCTTCTCTGGTCGCCATGTCCACCCCGAAGGGGCAGGTGGACACGATCGGAGGGGAGGTTATCCGCAGATGTACTTCACTGGCCCCAGCTTTGCGAAGCAGCTTGACCACGTGCGGCGTGGTGGTGCCGCGCACGATGCTGTCGTCCACCACCACCAGCCGCTTGCCCCGAATGATTTCGGTCAGCGGGTTGAACTTGCGCCTGACCCCAAGGTCTCGGAAGCGCTGATTGGGTTCGATGAACGTGCGCCCCACGTAGCGGTTCTTCATCAGCCCCTCCCCGTAGGGGATTCCCGACATCTGCGCGTAGCCATCGGCGGCGATGGTGGCGGAGTCCGGCACGCCGATGACCATGTCCGCATCCGCGGGATGCTCCTTGGCAAGCTCCGCGCCCATTCTCTTGCGGTTGGTGTACATCAGACGGCCGTCGATCACACTGTCGGGCCTTGCGAAGTAGATGTTCTCGAAGATGCAGCTGGCGCGCCTGCCGTTCTCGACTGGTCGCTTCACGGTGCGCAGCCCCTGCTCGTCTATCGCCACCGCCTCGCCCGGCTCGATGTCCCTGACGTATTCCGCGCCCACGTGGTCGAGCGCGCAAGACTCGGATGCGATTACCCAGCCGCCCTCGTTCAGCCTGCCAACGCAAAGCGGCCTCACCCCAAGCGGGTCTCTGATGCCCAGAAGCTGGTCTTTCGTCAGCGCCGTCAGCGAGTAGGCGCCGCTGAGCCTTCGCATCAGGTAGGATATGCGCCCTTCCCAGTCCGAGGCGGGGGCGTTGGCTAGTAGACTGGCGATGATCTCGGAGTCGTTCGTACCGCTGAAGCGCAGCCCTTTCCCCTCCATCTCCGCGCGCAGCTCCGCCGCGTTTATCACGTTGCCGTTGTGGGCAAGCGCAAGCTCGATGCCCGGGCCGGAGGCGACGATGGGTTGAGCGTTCACGATGCGGTTGGATCCGGTGGTGGAGTAGCGCGTGTGCGCAATGGCGATGTGTCCCGGCAGATCGGTAAGATCGTCCTCCCCCAGCGCTTGGCTGATCAGACCCATCGCCGTGCGATTTCGGATCCGATGGCCGTCCGCAGAGGCTATTCCCGCGCTCTCTTGGCCGCGATGCTGGAGCGCGTACACCCCAAAGAAGGCGACTTGGGCAACGTCCTCCCCGCGATTGTAGACTCCCACCGCGCCACAGGCTTCGCGCGGGCTGTCCGTGACTTCGACAGCTGCGCCAGTCTGTGTTGGATGGCTGTCTGCTGGCTCGACGTGAAAAGCTGTCTGCTGGAGATGATGGCTTTCAGGACTAATGGAACTCCGCTCCTTGGTCCCGTAGCCGAGACCTCCGCTTCGCTCCGCGTCCTCGCGCGGGGGACACAGTGGCTAGCCCCAACGCTGGGCGCGGTATGGAATGACCGCATTCGGATTATACGCACTGCCACAGCAGCCGGTCAACGCGATTTCGACGCCCTCACCCCACAATTGGCTGAGCGATTATCCACAGGCTGGATGCGGTGTAGAGTATCATCAGCGCCAGCATTGGCAGCTGCCCCCTCAGCGCGCCAGACCCTGCGGGCGCCCTTCTGAGGGCTGTCAGGTGCGCCAGATAGACCGCGATCACGTGACCGAGAACTATCGCTGTCAGGCTGATGAACCACACCGCCTTCGCGCTGATGACGTACCGGTTTATCGCGTAACCTGCCGTGCCGAACAGATCCCAGCCCAGCCCCAGCGGATCCGATGCGAGCGGAATGATGAGCTGCCCTTCGATCAGCAGCAGCGTTATGAAGTGAGCCATGTTGTAAGCCAGCGCTATGGGAACCAGTGACAGGGCGAACCCCCGCGCCGCCGCAAGCGCGCCCGCCCGCTCCCCGCCCGCGCGCGCCACCCCCCAGCAGAAAGCCAGATAGACCGCCGCGAATATCGAGGGCGCCGCAGCAAGCCCCAGCGTATCCACCACGTCCACGCTGGCAAGCCTCAGAAGGCTCGTTCGCAGGTTCGCCCACGTCTCGGTGTCCTGAAACCCGTCGAAAGTCACGGTGGACAGAGCCAGAATCACGAAGGCGGCGGTTGCCGTGGATATGCGCCTTTGCGACGCTAGACCTACGGCGAACGGGCGCAGGTTCAGCTCTCTGCCATCAGACGGCGCGCGCTCGAAACAGTCGTAGCAGTCCACGCACTCGGCCCCCTTGCCGCAATCCGAGCCGCACCCGCCGCACGCGGCCCTGTCAGTCACCCTGAGCTCGGTGGCGGAGAAGCGGGAGAAGAACCCGAACAGCACGGTAAAGGCGTCCGCGTGCCTGAGCCATGTATGCTTCCCGAACGCCGCCATTCCCGCCCACATGATGGCGGAGTACAGAAGAATCATCACAGATAGCGTGAACGGTCTGAACGCGCCCGTGTAGACGTTCTCCGCCCACGCGAACAGGAAGAACAGCAGCGCCGCAGGCCAGATGTCCAGCCCTTCAGGGTATCGGAATGGCGGGTCTTCTGGCTCGTCGGCGTTCCCAAAGAGCTTTTGCCCCCACTCGAAGACGATCTTCCACGGGTTGACGTGCCACCACAGGTTGCCCGCCAGCGCCACGACGTATCCCATCCCGACCCACCAGATGATCCAGATGAACGTCGGAGAAATGTTGTCTATGGCGCGGTCCGTCCCGAAGAATCCGGCAGTCAGCAGAAGGACGAACACCGCCACCGAGAGCGTCCTGACAGTGGCGGACGTAATTCGGCTGGACAGCGCAGACCCTATAACCGGAACGCGAAGCAGATCGAGGCGCGGATACGACAACTCTCCATCGCCTCGTCGGACGAACATTCCAATCACCGCGAACGACAGCGCGACAGTCGCCACCGCGCCCACGAGGAAGTAGTTGAGCGGTATCGGAAGGTCGTAGCGCTGACCGAAGGCGTGCGCCGAGAGCGGCGAAGCCGACAGCGCGAGCGCGCCCCCCAGCGCGGCCGCTGTAACCATCCTGATCGGCTTCAACCCTCGCTCCTCGCCCCTACTCGAACGTCTGGATGTAGTTGATCAGATGCCATATCTCGTCCTCCGACAGCTTATCACCCACCCCGACCATCGCGCTGTCGGGAATGCCGTCTCGCACGAACCCGAACAGCGCGCGCTCCGGGTGCAGCGGGACGTGCAGCGCGAGATCGGCGGGCGGCGGATCCAGGGACACTCCAGCCGGCCCGTCTCCCCTTCCCGACACTCCATGACACGCTTGGCAGCTGGCTTCGTATATCTCCATTCCGGCGGCTATCGACTCCGAAGTCGGCGGAATCGGGTTTCGCGCGGAAACGCCTCCATCGCCCCCCGTCGCGTTGAATACGAGCGCGGCGGCGGCTGTCACAGTGACTGCGCCAAGCGACATCGTCGCCGCGCCCGCTCTCGACTGCCAGCCGCCCAGAGGAATGCCGACTCCGAGCAGCAGCAGCCCGAACACTCCCGCCTCGACCCCCAGCAGCATCCGCCCCGTCTGCGCGGACGGTGCGATGGCAAGGCTTCCGCGTTCGGATCCGGACACCTCGAACCTGAACGCGGCGCGAGCGTCGAAGGCGTCCGAACGCTGCGCCACGACTTCGACCTGCCACGCTCCGGACAGACTGATCGGCTGCCCATCCAGCGCGAACTCCCCCGCGCCCGACGGAAGCGCGGAAACGGCGGTCTCGCCCAGATCCTCGTCCAGATACGACAGCCGCACCCTCACGTCGCTGACGTTGGCAATCGGATCGCCGAATCGGTCACGCAGCGACACGCCGATACGGTTCATCCCTATCTGGCCCGGCTCTATTTCGAGCGTGATGCCTGCGCCCTCGACGGTGTCCTGAAAGATCAGCATGTCCTCCGTTCCGATACCCTGCCGAGACGCCACCTGTCTCGCCGGCTCCAGCGCGGTGAGGAAGCCCACTGCCAGCAGAACGAGAGTCCCCATCGCCGCCTCCGCGATCACCAGCCGCCTGAGCCACGCTGCGGCCCTGCCGCTCCCCTTCAGGCGAGGCCTGACCCAGATCAGGTTGACGGCTGCCAGCGCGAGAATCACCGCCACCGCGCACAGCTTGGCGACGAGAGCGGAGCCATACGGAACGACCAGCGCCTGCGGTATCGTCACCTGCGCCCATGCGCTGTAAGCGCCCGTCAGCGCGAGCGCGGCTACGCTCGCCCCAGCCACTGCCGAGAACCGCGCCGCCAGCGCAGTCAGCGCCGCTCGCCTGCCGTCGCCGCTCAGGTTGGCGAACACGAGCCGGATCGCCACCGCTAGGCTAAAGAGTCCGCCCACCCATACCGCGGCGGCGATCATGTGAACGAAGTCGTTGACCAGCGCCCCGCCCCTGACGGCAGGCGTCGCCGCGGCGTGACTGGTTAGGCTGACAGTGAGCAGCGCCCCCGCGCCGAGCGCGATGCCAAGCGCGAGAATTCCGAGATTCTCCCCCCGTCTCCACGCCACGAACGCCACCTCGCCCAGAGCGACAGCGAGCGCGACGCGCCATATCCACGCGCGTCCCCAATCCGTTTCGGTCAGTATCGACCAGATCGGCCCGCCAACCGCGCCGACGATCGACGTATCGAACACGACCGACGCCTGTATCACCAGATGAGCCGCGGACGCGCTGAGGAACAGCGCCAGCCCAAGCCACACCAGCTTGAGGTCTGCGCCCCACAGCGTCCCCTTCAACTTGGAGACGCCGCGCGCGTCCAGCGATTCCACGACCGGCCTCGATACCAGCATCCGAAAGCTCAGGCATCCCACCAAGACGAGTCCGCCCAGCAGCGTCAGCCAGCGCGCGAACGGCTCGGCCCATGACTGTAGAATCGGCTGGTCGGCAATCTCGGGGCGGTCGGCATCGGACAGCGGCTCGCCCACCGAGAACACGAACGCCCCGCGAACGCGGTGACCGTCCACTGTGGAGACGTTCCGCCACACGACCGTGTAAACGCCGTCCTCCACGTCTTCCAGCGACACCGACATCGTGAGCGGGTCATCGGAGTGGACCGCGCTGTCCCCACCATCCACACGCTCGCCCTGCCGATCCAGAACCTGAATCCCGCTGAGCGCGGCTTCCAGCGGCTCCGTGAACCTGATCGTCACCCTGTCCGGCGCCGAGTCGAGCGACGAGCTGGCAGCCGGATCGGACTCGACGAGATTGGCGTGCGCCTCCGCCGTTAGCGGTGTTAGCGCCAGCAGCAGCGCGAGGAGACACGCGCAAGCGATTGGCAGCTTGCCGAAGCTCCCGCCCAGTCCGCGAGCGCTCACGGGAGAGTCAGGCGGTCGATCTCCGCCAGTATCTGATCTGGCGACGGCCTCTCGCCGATGTTAGCGGCGACGTGGTACGACACGATCCCGCCGTCCGAGTCGATGACGAACGTCGCAGGCGCGGCGACGCCATCGTTCAGCAGGTCGAAGATCCGATAGCCTTTGGAAACGCTCGCATCCTCATCCGCCAGCACCGGGAACTTCGCCCCAGCCACCTCCGCCATCCCTCGCGCGTCTTCGATGCCGTCCGTGCTGATCGCGGCGAGCGCCACGTTCCGCTCCACGAACTTCGGATATGCCTCTGCCAGCTCCACGAGCTGGTTCCTGCATATGCCTCAGAAGAAGCCCCGATAGAACACCAAGACCGTCGCCGCCCGGCCTTGCATGAGCGCGGCGAGCGACACCGCGCTTCCATCCGCAGACGGCAGGCTGAAATCTGGGGCCGCGAGCGTGTCGGACGAGCTTGGCGCGGGCGGCTCTGGCGCAGGCAGTTGGGTGGGCGCGACCACGGCCTGCGTGGGCGCTGCGGCGGGGGGCGATGGCTCGCGCGCGCCTCCGCCTCCGCCTCCGCACCCGCCAAGCGCCAGCCCAGCGAACGCCACCAGCGCGGCAGATGTGAGCATGTAGATAAGCTGCTTCACCTCGTACTCTCTCCTGACCTGTTTCGCATGGATATCAGCAGCGCCCCGCCGCCCATGAGCGCGCCGAGCGCGCCCAGCGCGACCCCGACCAGCCCCAGAGTGGATGCGCCGCTCACCGACTCTTCCGCGCTCATGGCAGCGTCCCGCGCGCTCTCGGCGGCGGCTTGCGCCCCCCTCGCCGCGCCCTCCAGCTCGCGGCCGGACGGGAGCGCGTCCGGGAAGTGAATCGCCGACGCCGGCTGTACGTCGTCGAAGTCTCCGCCTCCCGCCTTGGACTCGAAGGTCGCGTCTATCTCCTCGCCTTCCACCGTCCCAAACACGCGCATACGATAGTGGCCCGGCGAAGTCGGAATCAGATCCGCCGCGTAGTGTCCCGGATCCTCGAACACCGACCGCAGGTTCATAACCATCGAGACGCCGGATGGAACGTGCGTCACCTCCACACGAAGCGTATCTTGAAGCCCCTCCACGCCCACCGCCTCCGGCTCTGCCCGCGACTCCATGCCGCCCATCCCTGTATCGTCCGCCCCTGTGTCGGGAATCCTCACCGTTGCCGTCGCCTCCACGATCTCACCGTTCACCGTCAGCTCGTTGTGGTCGTTCGTGTTGAGCGCCACTCGGATGTGTCGCTCGCCCGGCTGAAGCCCCGCCAGATGATAGTATGGCGCATAGACTCTGCCCACCTTCTCGCCGTCCACGTAGATGTGAGCGTGTCCTTCTCCGGGCTTGTGGGGCAGGTTCACGCCTTGCGGCGACCAGCTCCAGCCCTCCGTCATTATGTGGACGTTCACGCCGCCGCCCGTCTCCAGCTCGGCGCTGATTCGCGCGCTGACGGGCGTCTCGGACTCGACTGGCGCGTGGGACGCGCTGTCATGGCTTCCCATGCCCATGTCCGCCGCGCGGCTCCCCTCTTCTTTCTCCTTCGTGACGCGGATGCTGACCGCGTTCTTCTCACCTTCGTATGCGGGTTCTTGCATGAATCCCACCACCAGCTGGTAGTCTCCATACTCTCGATCTTCGTGCGCGAACGCGGCGGCTGAAGTCGATGCCAGCGCCGCCGCTGAGATCATCGCAATTAGAATCTTCGACATGACCGACCTCCAAAGAGTTCTCATACGGGCTATGCCCTTCGCCGCTTGACTCTTTGGCCGCTGTCTCTCTGATTCAGGAACGCGCGCATCGAAAGCCCCAGTATCGTGAGCAAGACCAGCAAGACGAACAGGGTTATGATTCCCCCGACCGGGCTGACGCGCCGCACCTCGTAGGCGAACAGCGCCGTTCCCGCCCCCGCGTCTCCGCTCACGCTCACCCTGAACGCCCATGCGCCTTCTGCGTCCAGCTCCACGCGGGACTCGTACAGAGTCGGATCATAGGAGTCGGGCCAGGTTTCCAGAGCGCCGTATGGATCCGCTGCGCCGTCCGGTCGCTGCGGCGTGATCACCACGTCGGCGCTCGATACGCGCTCGCCCGTCTGCGAGGCTAGGACTTCCATGATCAGGATACCCTCGCCCACCGTAAGCGGGTTGGGAATCGTGCCGAGCCGCAGCTCGTAGGGCCCCGCGCTCGCCCGTCTGTCCAGACTGAATCCGCCCCCGTGCGCGCTCGCCGCTTGGACGCTCGCCAGTCCGACCGCCGCCAGCGTCACGACGGACAGGACGACCAGCGCGTGACCGTCCCGCAATGACGTAGCGGCCACCCGCGATACCGAACGAATGAACAACCGAACACTCACAGACAGACGCCCCAGCGCATCTCGGTTACAGAGAAACGAAAGCCAACGCGCCGCAGCGAGGCGGTCTGAGCGGAGGAGTGCAGTAAACCGAGCCGAGAACCGAGTCCGCCGCGCCCTCGATGGCGAACACGCCATCCGCCGCGTCCATGAGCGCGCGTATCGTGTCCGTCTCCGCCGGCATCGCCGCCGGAGCCGCCGAAGATGCGACTTCGAGATTCGGAAGGGCGACGCTGCCCTCGTTACCCATTGGAGCATTCGCGCCGCTCCCGACCGGAAGATGTTCATGGAAAGCGCGGTAGCCGTGTACGTGTCCCGTATCCGCGCCCAAGTGGGCGTGGTACGGCTGACGCTCCGCGAAATGGTGGTCCACCATCGGACCCAGCGAAGGCAGCGCCACCATTGTCACCGCCAAAAATACGGGCAACACTCTAGCCAAGACTCGTTCCATAGCACAAGAACTATACCACAGGCTCACATGGCGCCGTGCTTCCATACGGCTACTGATGCTGTGGGTGGAAAGCGGCGTCTCCGCTCCCCTCTTCTACCGCCGCCCATGTTACACGCCTATGTTACAATTGGGTCCCTGCGGGTTCACGTGGCGCGCTTCGCTCGAACCCCGCGCCGGACTGTTGCGGGTCGAATCTGTCTCTCGGCAGTTGGCGCTGCTTCATCCCCTACAAGGAGGCGTTCATGGAAACAGGGGAAATGGTCGCAGTAATAGCTGTGGTTATTACGTTCTCACTGGGAGTGATCGCGCTTATGTGGCAGATGCACACACAGAGCAGCAAGATCGAGGCGCAGGGCGTAGAGATGAGGGTGCAGAACGACAGACTCGAAGCCAAGATCGAGGCCAAGATCGAGGCGCAGGGCGTGGAAATGAGGGCGCAGAACGACAGACTCGAAGCCAAGATCGAGGCGCAGGGCGCAGAGATGAGGGCGCAGAACGCAGAGATCGTAGCTGAGTTCAGGTATCTCCGAGAGAGCTTGGAGTCTCGCCTGGACCTCGACTCCCGCGTGCGCGCGGTCGAGCGGGAACAGGCTGGTCAGCGTGTAAGCGAAGGCTCAGCCCGCGACTGATCGCTCCCTTTCTTCTATCGCCGCCCATGTTACAATTGAAGCCCTGCGGGTTCACGTGGCGCGCTTCGTTGAACCCCGCGCCGGACTGTTGCGAGTCGAATCTGTCTCTCGGCAGTTGGCGCTGCTTCATCCCACATAAGGAGGCGTTCATGGAAACAGGGGAGATGGTCGCAGTAATAGCTGTGGTTATTACGTTCTCATTGGGAGTGATCGCGCTTACGTGGCAGATGCACACACAGAGCGGCAAGATCGAGGCGCAGAACGACAGGCTCGAAGCCAAGATCGAGGCGCAGGGCGTAGAGATGAGGGTGCAGAACGACAGACTCGAGTCCAAGATCGAGGCCAAGATCGAGGCACAGGGCGCAGAGATGAGGGCACAGAACGCAGAGATCCTAGCTGAGTTCAGGTATCTCCGCGAGAGCTTGGAGTCTCGCCTGGACCTTGACTCCCGAGTGCGCGCGGTCGAGCGGGAACAGGCTGGCCAGCGCGTAGGCGAAGGCTCAGCCCGCGACTGATCGCTCCCTTTCTTCTATCGCCTATCGCCGCCCATGTTACAATTGAAGTCCTGCGGGTTCACGTGGCGCGCTTCTCTTGAACCCCGCGCCGGACTGTTGCGGGTCGAATCTGTCTCTTCCGCGGTTGGCGCTGCTTCATCCCACACAAGGAGGCGTTCATGGAAACAGGGGAAATGGTCGCAGTAATAGCTGTGGTGGTTACGTTCTCGCTGGGAGTGATCGCGCTTACGTGGCAGATGCACACACAGAGCGGCAAGATCGAGGCGCAGGGCGCAGAGATGAGGGCGCAGAACAACAGGCTCGAGGCCAAGATCGAGGCGCAGGGCGCAGAGATGAGGGCGCAGAACGACAGACTCGAGGCCAAGCTCTTGGCTGAGTTCAGGTATCTCCGCGAGAGCTTGGAGTCTCGCCTGGACCTCGACTCCCGCGTGCGCGCGGTCGAGCGGGAACAGGCTGGTCAGCGCGTAGGCGAAGGCTCAGCCCGCGACTGATCGCTTGGGTCCCTGCGGGTTTACGTGGCGCGCGCTTCGCTCGAACCCCGCGCCAGACTGTTGCGGGTCGAATCTGTCTCTCGGCAGTTGGCACTGCTTCATCCCACACGAGGAGGCGTTCATGGAAACAGGGGAAATGGTCGCAGTAATAGCTGTGGTTATTACGTTCTCACTGGGAGTGATCGCGCTTATGTGGCAGATGCACACACAGAGCGGCAAGATCGAGGCGCAGGGCGTAGAGATGAGGGTGCAGAACGACAGACTCGAAGCCAAGATCGAGGCCAAGATCGAGGCGCAGGGCGTAGAGATGAGGGCGCAGAACGACAGGCTTGAAGCCAAGATCGAGGCACAGGGCGCAGAGATGAGGGCGCAGGGTGCAGAGATGAGGGCGCAGAACGCCGAGATCGTAGCTGAGTTCAGGTATCTCCGCGAGAGCTTGGAGTCTCGCCTGGACCTCGATTCCCGCGTGCGCGCGGTCGAGCGGGAACAGGCTGGCCAGCGCGTAGGCGAAGGCTCAGCCGGCGACTGATCGCTCCCTTTCTTCTATCGCCTATCGCCGCCCATGTTACAATTGAAGTCCTGCGGGTTCATGTGGCGCGCTTCGCTCGAACCCCGCGCCGGACTGTTGCGGGTCGAATCTGTCTCTTCCGCGGTTGTCGCTGCTTCATCCCCCATAAGGAGGCGTTCATGGAAACAGGGGAAATGGTCGCAGTAATAGCTGTGGTGGTTACGTTCTCGCTGGGAGTGATCGCACTTACGTGGCAGATGCACACACAGAGCGGCAAGATCGAGGCGCAGGGCGCAGAGATGAGGGCGCAGAACGACAGGCTCGAAGCCAAGATCGAGGCGCAGGGCGCAGAGATGAGGGCGCAGAACGCAGAGATCGTAGCTGAGTTCAGGTATCTCCGCGAGAGCTTGGAGTCTCGCCTGGACCTCGACTCCCGCCTGCGTGCGGTCGAGCGGGAACAGGCTGGCCAGCGCGTAGGCGAAGGCTCAGCCCGCGACTGATCGCTCCGTCGACCACAATCGAAGGGGCCCCTCCGCCATGTGCAGATCCTCTTCTCACCTCCACCCGCGCCTGCCCGAACCCCACCGACATTCGCCGCATCCTTTCGATAGCCCCAGACTCCATCCGAGCGCCATCGTTCACACTCTTGTGCTACCCTACGCCGGAGATCGAAAACCGAGTTTCCCAGTGTATAGATGTTTGTCGTAGGAACAGCAGGTCACGTCGACCACGGAAAATCCACCCTCGTCGAGGCGCTGACTGGCATCGACCCTGATCGGCTCGCCGAAGAGAAAGAGCGCGGCCTGACCATCGACCTCGGCTTCGCATGGCTCGGACTGCCCGGAGGCGGCGAAGTCAGCATAGTCGACGTCCCGGGCCACGAGCGCTTCGTCAACAACATGCTCGCCGGCGTTGGCGGGATAGACCTCGCGCTGCTCGTCGTGGCAGCAGACGAATCGGTCATGCCCCAGACGCGAGAACACCTCGCCATCCTCGACCTCCTCCGAATTCCCAGGGGCATGGTCGCGCTGACGAAGAAGGACATCGTCGATGACGAGTGGCTGGAGCTGGTCACTGCGGACATCGAGGATACGCTCGAAGGCACCGTTCTCGAAGGTGCTTCGATCCTGCCAGTCTCCGCCCACACGCGCGAGGGACTGCCCGAGCTGGTGGCCGCAATCGAGAACATGATCGCAGGGATACCCGCGAAGCGCGACTTGGCGCGGCCGAGGCTGCCCATCGACCGCTCGTTCACGATTACCGGGTTCGGCACGGTGGTCACCGGCACGCTGATAGATGGCCACGTGGAGACAGGCCAGGACGTCGAGCTTGCCATCGCGCGCCAGAGTACGCGGATCAGGGGACTCCAGACACACAAGAGCAGGGTGGATCGCGCAGAGCCCGGCACGCGCGCCGCCGTGAACCTCATCGGCGTCCCTCACAGTCGGATATTCAGGGGCGAGGTGCTGACCACTCCCGGCTGGCTGAGGCCGACCACCGCCTTCGACGTCCATCTGCGCGTGCTGAAGGATGCCCCGAACCCCCTGCGCCACAACATGTACGTGACCGTACACACAGGCTCCAGCGAGGCGGTCGCGCGTCTGCGCCTGCTGGAGGACGACCGCGCGCTGCCCGGAGATACGACGTGGGCGCAGCTGAAGCTGGACAGCCCGATAGCGGTCGCCAAGGGCGACTACTTCGTCATACGCTCCAACATGACCACACTCGGAGGCGGCAACATCGTGGATACGCACGCCCCGCGTCCGCGCCGCCGCCACTCGGCGACCATCGAGCGCTTGCGGATCATGGAGACAGGCACGGACCGCGAGGTGCTGCTCAAGACCATCGAGGGCATGGAGCCGGCCGAGTTCCGCGCCGTTGTCAACCGCTCGACCATGAACGCCGACACCGCCAGGGCGGAGCTGGAGTCCATGGCTGCCGATGCGCAGGTGGTGTTGCTAGGATCCAAGAGCATACGCCAGACATCCAGATTCTACACCGCCAGCGGCTGGCGCGCCGTAGAGGGTCGCGCCAGCGCCGCCTTGGCAGACTACCACCGGCAGTTTCCGCTGAGGTCCGGCGCGCCCAAGGAGGAGCTGCGCTCGCGCCTGCGCATGACCCCCCAGGTGTTCAACGACGTTCTGGCACTGCTCGATGAAGCGCGCGTGACGGTCGAGCGCGGATCGCTTGTGAGGCTGCCCGACCACTCGCCGACTCTGGCAGACTCGCAGAGGCGGACGGCGGACGAATATCTTGAGCAGCTCGACTCCAACCCGTTCTCTCCGCCTACCGACTTCGCCATAGACCCGGAGATCGTCAACCTGCTGGACTCCGAGGGCAGGGTGGTCAAGGTCAGCGAGTCCGTCGCCTTCTCCGCCTCGGCATACGCCGATATGGTCGATAGGATCTCGGCGTATCTGGACGAGAACGGGGAGATCAGCGTGGCGGACGTGCGCGACCTGCTCCGCACCAGCCGCAAGTACGCCCTGGCCCTGATGGACCACCTCGATCACGTGCGCGTCACCCGTCGGGTGGGCGACGTTCGGACGAAGAGGTGAGGCGCGGCGGATGACCTGTGGCTGCAAGCTCCTGCTGACCGTGGAGGCGCGGGCGCTGCCCGTATCCTACGTGTCCTCCACGCTGCGCGTGATTCAGGCCGCGCTGCGAGAGGTTGCGCGCAGCGTCGAGGAAGGCGGCTCGCTTTTCGACGGACAGCCCCAGCCCGTGCTGCTTCTGGACGCGACTACGTCCGCGGCGTCGGAGCTGGCTTTCTACCTGTACTTCGCCGATCCGGTGGACGATACGCCCATGCCGGATCTGTCCGCGCGCGCGTTCGCGGCGTTCATGGCAGAATTCGGCAAGATGCTGAAGAAGATGCCCCAGCGCGGACTGTGGGGGCGTATGGCGCGCAGATCGCCGCCTCGCGCCTTCGAGTCCGAGTCCGCGCGCAGGCTGGACGAGCTTCGGGTGGAGCTGCGCCACTTCAGGAAGGCGTCGCTGAGACACGGCGACCGCTCCATCACATTCGACGGCGATCAGATGGAGATTTTTTTGTAAACACCACTTGCCGCCACCTCAGCCGCGCGGGAAGCGTGGTGTAAGTCGCGCCCGTATCCGCCAGCGCCTCCACGCCTCGAACCTGTTCGTCCGGCGTCCCATGCGTCTGCGGCGATGGGTAAAGTTCCAATGACTTTATCCCTTGCGGCTCACGTCAGAGGACGGTAGTCGGGCGCCCGCGCTGCCGTCATAGCCAGGGGCTGGACGGTTATGAGGCGTTGGTTGACTGGATCGACCGCCAAGCTGAACGCTTCCAGCGTGTACGCTCCCAAGATCGGATGAGATTCGTCCCCAGAGAACACCACGAGCGTAGTTCGCACGCGATCTCCGATCCTCACTGTCGTCTCGCCGATGTCGCGCCGCACGCTCTCGCCATTGGCGAGCAAGAAACTCAGGGTGTCGATTGGCGACACTCCGAGCGAGCGCAGCAGCGTCTCAGGCATCATGGTGTAAGTCGCGCCCGTATCCGCCATAGCCTCCACAGCCTCGAAGCGGCTGCCGCTCGTATCGCCGATCTGTACAGCTGCGAAGAAAGTCCCCATCCTCTTCTATCCTCTCGCCACAGACGAAGCCAGTGCGTCCACAGGCACGAGCCGCTGGCCTATGGGATCTACGCCAAGTCCGAATATCTCGAGAGTCACCGCGCCCAGAATCGGGTTTGTCCCCTCTTCGGAGAACACGATGGGACTGCCTCGAACGCGACCGTCAATCTGAATCAGGGCATCGCCCACGTCGAGTTCGATCCTGCTGCCATCGGCGAGCCTGAACGACTGCGATTCGATTGGCGACACTCCGAGCGAGCGCAGCAGCGACGCGGGAAGCATGGTGTAAGTCGCGCCGGTATCGACCAGCGCCTCCACAGCCTCGAACCGTTTGCCGCTCGTATCGCCGATCTGTACAGCTGCGAAGAAAGTTCCCATTCCAACCCCTCGCGGGCATGACCCCACTGCCCCGTCAATCCCCCTCAGCGCAGCGGAAGCACCTCTAGCACCTGCGGGTTGACTAGGTTCATCGGCTTGCGCCCGTCCAGGACGGCGGCTATCTCCACCCCGTAGCGGCGTGGGCGCAGCGCCATCGAAAGCTCCGAGTAGTGCGCGGCGTGCGGCGTCAGCACCACGTTGCCCATCGCAAGCAGCGGATTGTCTGCGTCCGGCGGCTCTTGCTCCAGCACGTCTAGACCCGCTCCCAGTATCCAGCCCTCCTGAAGCGCCTTCGTCAGCGCCTTCTCGTCCACCACCGGGCCGCGAGAGGAGTTTATCAGAATGGCGTTGGGCTTCATCTTGCGCAGCGCTCCCTCGTCTATGATGTGGAAGGTTCCCTCGTCGAGCGGAGTATGCACCGATATGTAGTCCGACTGCGCCAGAAGCTCGTCCAGAGACACGGGCTTCGCGCCCACCGCGTCGAACGCCTCGTCCGAGATGAACGGGTCATGCGCGATCAGCTCCACCTCGAAAGCGGCGATGCGCCGCGCAAACGCGCTGCCGATGCGCCCCAGTCCGATGATTCCCACCGTCTCCGTGTGCAGTGGTCCCACGGGCGCGGAGATTCGCGGAGTCCAGCGGTTCTCGCGCACGCCGCGCTCCTGCTCCAGCAGCTTCCTGTTGGCAGCCAGCAGCAGCATCATGGCTTGATTCGCCACCTCCCGCGTCCACAGGTCCGGCACGTTGACCACGGCGATTCCGTTGTCCGTCGCGGCGGGTACGTCTATGCAGTCGAAGCCCACGCCCGTTCTGAGAACCGCCTTGCACTTCTCGAATGACGAAAGCACGCGGCGAGTGATGGGCGCCTCGCTCACGATCAGCGCGTCGGCGTCGTGAGCCTGCTCGATTATCTCGCCCTCCGATTCGAGACGCGGCAGCGGAACGAGCCTTGCGCCCACCTTGTCCAGCTCCTCGATCATGTCCGCGTTATGCGGGCTGGGGCTGTGGCCTATGAAGTAAACGGTGAATTGGGAATTTGGCATGTTTGCTGTCTCTCACGTTGGAATTGTGCGGAAATTGTATCATGCCCCGCCTTTGCGAATATCCCTTAGCGGAAGACGATTTGGCAGCTGGCGAGCGCCCCGGAGCGTTTGCCCAGCGGATTCGCTGACTCAGCTACGCGCCATGCGCCCCGCGTAGCGCCGCAGCCTCTCGCCTATGTCGTCCATGCCCGCCAAGCCGCGCTCCAGATTGGGCAGGTGCGAGGGCGGTATCGCCAGCAGGAACAGGCGGGATGGAATGCCCGTGTACAGCCGCATCCCGATACAGCCGAGCGACAGCGCAGGCTTCTGATTCTGATGGGCTATGGGCAGCACAGCGCACGCCGGACGAGTGAAGACCGCCCCCTGCGGGTTGTCGCGCCACATGAACTTGCCGATGATCTCTTGGATCACGCCCATCTGCGGCAGTGTCGCCCACAGCAGCGCAAGATCGGGTTCCAGCGGCATCTTCCACAGCGGGGCATACACTACTCCCGCCCCACCGCCTTGGAACCTCGCGGTCTCGGAGATCTCCTCAGTGGTCCCCACCTCCGCATCGCACATGTCCGTCAGCAGCCTTGCCAGCTCCTCCTCGCGCCCCTCCTCCGACATGAAGCCGGACACCACCCCGCCTATCCCGCATCCCAGATGCTGCTCCGCCGTGGCGTAGAACGGCCTTATCTCGGCCATCCGCCAAAGTGAGCAGAACGACGGAGGATCTCTGTACAGCGGCGCGATATCGGCGCGCTCGCTCACGAACGCCATTGCAACCGGTGGTATCTCTATCCCCAGCCGTTCGGCCAGAATCTGCGCGAGACGAAGCATATCCATACTCATGGCATCCGAGTCTAACAACCATGACGCAGAGCGTCAATTTTGGGGTGATTCAGCCCATCCCCTCTCCCCTCACTCGGTGCGAACGGGCTGCGGGTGAGAGCGAACCTAGACACGTCGCTTCCGACCCCGCGCCGCGCGGCTGCGCCGACTCCGAACACTTCCATTCTCCCGCGTTGGTGCTACAATATGCGTACGAATCTCGGAGGTTGGCGCCATGAAGCTGGAGACGATAACCGTATCTCCCGGTGAGCGGCGCGTTCTGCTGATGTTCGATCCGCTATGCCGCGCCTCGACAGACGATAGAATTCGATCTTACCTGACCAGCAGCGGCCTTGAGCCGAGACGCCAATACCGCGAGACTAGAGACGAGACTGATTATGAGGTGTACTATTTCGGACACTGCTACATTGAACCCCATCTTGACAGCCTGACCCGAATGGCCGCGGAGGACTAGAACCTTCTGCTCCCGGTCGTTCCTCGCCCCAAGTCGCAGACGAGCATGTGTCCGCGGCTAGATTTGGTTTGACTTCCATAGAGAGGCTGTGGTATGATTGTCAACCAGTTGCCCTATGCCTTTTGACTTCCTCTTAGAACTCCACCTCCCCAGCATCCCGTTACACGCTTGCCCACTTCCCCCTACCCACACCAGACGTGACCGAGCTTTCGAGTCGCCTCTTCCAGCCGCCCCCTCCATCCAACCAGCATTCTTTAGCACAGGAGTGTGAGAACGTATGGCTTCAACCGCGTTGCAGGTGAAAAACGGTCAGAATGGCAGTGTTGCCAAGAGATCATACTCGCGCATACCTGCGATCATCAACGTCCCGAACCTGATTCAGGTGCAGATCGACTCTTTCGATCACTTCAAGTCCGAGGGGCTGAGAGATCTGTTCGAAGAGATCTCGCCGATAGAGGACTTCCCCGGCGGCCGCTTCGAGCTGAGCCTCGGAGACCACTACTTCGAGCCGCCCAAGTTCACCGAGGACGAGTGCCGCGAGCGCGAATCGACCTTCGCCGCCTCCCTATACGTCACCGTCCAGCTCAAGATCAAGGCGGGCGGGCCAGGACGGGGGGAGATCAAAGAGCAGACGCTGTTCATCGGCGACATTCCCATGATGACCTCCACCGGCACCTTCATCATCAACGGCGCCGAGCGCGTCGTCGTCAGCCAGCTCGTGCGCTCCCCCGGCGTCTACTTCACCACCACCACGGACGCCAACACAGGCCGCCCCCTCGCGGCGGCAAAGCTCATCCCGTACAGGGGCGCTTGGATGGAGTTCGAGACGTCCAACCGAGACGTGCTGTCCGTCAAGGTGGATCGCAAGCGCAAGACCCCAGTCAGCACGCTGCTTCGCTGCCTCAGCTACTACTACGGCGACAAGGCGGATGCTGAAATACGCCGCCGCTTCGAGGATGACTCCGGCCTGCGCGAGCTGTTCGAGGACGTGGATACAGACCCCGAACACCCCTTCATGGCAACCACCATAGAGAAGGACACCGCCGCGACCACCCCCGAGGATGCGCTGCTGGAGTTCTACCGAAGGCTGCGCCCCGGCGAGCCTCCCAACGTGGACAACGCCAAGAACCTGCTCGACAGCCTCTTCTTCAATCCCAGACGGTACGACCTCGGCAGGGTCGGACGCTACAAGCTCAACCGCAAGCTCCACCCCGAAGACGAGGGCGACTACCGAGACCTCACCCTATCGCCGTATGACATCGTGGCGCTGCTCCGTCGAATGATTCAGATCAACAACAGCGCCATAGACCCGGACGACATAGACCATCTCGGCAACCGCCGAGTGCGCGCCGTGGGAGAGCTGATCCAGAACCAGGTTCGCGTGGGCCTGCTCAGGATGGAGCGCGTAATCAAGGAGCGCATGACCACACAGATGGATCCAGCGACCACCACCCCGGCGGCGCTCATCAACATCAGGCCTGTGGTCGCCGCCGTGCGCGAGTTCTTCGGCGGCTCGCAGCTTTCGCAGTTCATGGACCAGACCAACCCACTGTCCGAGCTTACGCACAAGCGCAGGCTGTCGGCGCTCGGCCCGGGCGGACTCTCCCGAGAGCGCGCCGGATTCGACGTGCGAGACGTACACCACTCCCACTACGGGCGAATCTGCCCAATCGAGACCCCCGAAGGCCCGAACATCGGACTGCTCGGCTCCCTGGCGACCTACGCGCGCACCAACGAGTACGGCTTCATCGAGACGCCGTACAGAAAGGTTCGCACCTCCATACTCAACACCGACCCCGACTTGGCGGGACACACGCTCACCGAGGACGTGAAGGACGACTCGGACACGACCATCCTGAAGGCGGGCGGCACCCCCACGAGGAGCAACGGACGGCTGACGCAGATCGCAGCCCTTCCCGAAAGGCAGATCGCAGTCGAGCCGTTCGTGTCCGACCGCCCGGACGACATCGTCTATCTGACCGCCGACGCCGAGGACCTGGTCCACATAGCTCAGGCAAACGCCGCCGTAGACGAGCTGGGGCAGTTCACCGAGGATCGCATCGAGACGCGCAAGGGCGAGGACGTGAGCATGGAGCCGCCCGACATGGTCGAGTACATGGACGTCGCCCCCATCCAGCTGGTGAGCGTCTCCACAGCGCTCATCCCGTTCCTGGAGCATGACGACGCCAACCGCGCCCTCATGGGATCGAACATGCAGCGCCAGGCCGTGCCTCTGCTGCGCCCCGAGCCGCCGCTGGTCGGCACCGGCATGGAGGAGCGCGTCGCCAGAGACAGCGGCCAAGTCGTCATCTCGGACGTCGACGGCGTGGTAACAGCCGTGAGCGGAGACCGCGTAGTGGTGATGCGCCAAGATGGACAGAGCCGCGTATTCAACCTGATGAAGTTCGTGCGCTCCAACCAGGGCACCTGCGTCAACCAGAGGCCCATCGTGGACAGGGGAGACGTGGTGAGGGTCGGAGACGTCCTCGCAGACAGCTCGTCCACCGGACGCGGCGAGCTTGCGCTCGGACAGAACGTCATGGTCGCCTTCATGAGCTGGGAAGGCTACAACTTCGAGGACGCCATCATCATCAGCCGAAAGCTCGTCCAAGACGACAAGTTCACGTCCATTCACATCGAGAAGCACGAGGTGGAGTCCAGAGATACCAAGCTCGGCCCCGAGGAGATCACCCGGGACATCCCGAACGTAGGAGACGAGAGCCTTCGCAACCTCGACGAAGAGGGGATCATCCGAGTGGGCGCAGAGATCGGCCCCGGCGACATTCTGGTCGGCAAGATCACCCCCAAGGGCGAGACCGAGCTGAGCGCCGAGGAGAAGCTGCTTCGCGCAATCTTCGGAGAGAAGGCGCGAGACGTAAAAGACACCTCCCTGCGCGTGCCTCACGGACAGCGCGGCAAGATCATCGAAGTCAGAGTGCTGAGCCGCGACAACAAAGACGAGCTGCCCCCAGGCGTCAACAAGCTGGTGCGCCTGTGGGTCGCCCAGACACGCAAGATCACCGAGGGCGACAAGATGGCGGGGCGGCACGGCAACAAGGGCGTAGTAGCCCGCATCCTGCCCGAGGAAGACATGCCCTTCCTGTCGGACGGCACGCCAGTGGACATCATCCTGACGCCGCTGGGCGTTCCCTCGCGCATGAACTTGGGCCAAGTGCTGGAGACACATCTCGGCTGGGCTGCCAGCCTGCTCGGGTTCAGAGCCGTCACCCCCGTATTCGACGGAGCGCAGGACACCGAGATCGAAGACGCGCTCGGCCAGGAATGGATCGTGAAACGCTCGGGCGCGGTGGATCCCAGATCACTGGACGCCCCGGGCAGCCGCCAGATCGACCACGCCCGCGTGCGCGAATGGCTGGAGGAGCATGACTGCGACTACGACGACCTGTTCGGTCCGCACGCTCGGCTTGGCGCGGCGCGCAAGGCAAGCGTGCGGATGTGGCTGGAGGAAGAGAGAGGTCTCGACGCCAGCGGCATGAGCGAGGACGATATGATCGCGGAGGTGTCCCGTCTCAACCGAGACGAGCAGGTCGCCGCGCCCATAATCGGAAAGTCCACCCTGTACGACGGCAGAACGGGCGAGCCGTTCGATCAGCCGGTCACCGTCGGCCAGATATACATGATGAAGCTGATCCACTTGGTCGAAGACAAGATACACGCCCGCTCGACCGGCCCTTACTCCCTCATCACCCAGCAGCCGCTGGGCGGCAAGGCGCAGTTCGGAGGCCAGAGGTTCGGCGAGATGGAGGTGTGGGCGCTCGAAGCCTACTCCGCCGCCTACAACCTTCAGGAGATGCTCACCGTCAAGTCCGACGACGTCGTCGGGCGGGTCAAGACCTACGAAGCGATAGTCAAGGGCGAGGACGTGATCCAGCCCGGCATCCCCGAGTCGTTCCACGTACTGCTGAAGGAGCTTCAGAGCCTCGGACTATCCGTCGAGCTGCTCCATGAAGAGTCCGAAGACCTGTCGCTCGGAGACTTCGGCGAGGAGTTCGGCGGCGACTTCGGCGACTCATTGCCCTCCCTGGAGCTGCTCGGAGGCATGGGCATGGGCATGGACGACGCCATTTCGGTTGCCGCCGGAATGGGAGAGAACATCATCGAGTCCCAGACCGTGGCGCGGCCCGCGCCTGAGAATGGCCAACAGACCGCCGAGAGCCCGAATACGGGAATCATCGGCGACGACGACTAGAACCCCCAAAGACCCACACCCCTGATATGGAGCGTGAACATGGCCCTTGGCGGCAACGACTTCAACGCAATTCGAATATCGCTGGCATCCCCGGAACAGATCAAGATATGGTCCTACGGCGAGGTGACCAAGCCTGAAACCATCAACTACCGCACCCTTCGCCCCGAGAAGGACGGCCTCTTCTGCGAGCGCATCTTCGGCCCCACCAAGGATTGGGAGTGCTACTGCGGCAAGTACAAGAAGATCAGGTACAAGGGCGTAATCTGCGACCGTTGCGGCGTGGAGGTCGCGCGCGCCAAGGTCAGGCGAGAGCGCATGGGACACATCGCCCTTGCCGCGCCGGTGGCGCACATCTGGTTCTCCAAAGGCACGCCAAGCAGGCTGGGCCTGCTCCTAGACCTCTCCCCCAGGAACCTCGATAGAGTTCTCTACTTCGCCCAGTACCTCGTTACTGGCGTGGACAAAGAGCTATGCGCGGCGCGCGTCGACGAGATTCAGGAAGCCCTCGACCGAAATCTCGACGAGATAGACGCCGAGGGCGAAAGGCGACTGGGAGAGCTGAACGCCCAGCTAAACGCGCTCGGCGAGCGCCCCGACACCCAAGGCATGGACGAGGATGACGCCGCGGACGCCCACGCCCCTTGGCTGAAGCTGGAAGCCGACATCAACCAGCTGACCCTCCAGATAGACGAGGACAAGTCCGAGCTGGATAAAGATCTGACCGACCGTATGGACGAGATCGAAGACCTCGTCGACCGCTGGGAGAAGAAGGAAAGCCAGCTGCTGACCGAGAGCCGCTGCCGCGAGCTTCGAGACAGCTACCCCGGCCTCTTCGATGCGAGCATGGGCGCCGAAGCCGTCCTGGAAGTCCTCCGCAGCATGGACCTCGACGCCCTTCGAGACAGACTGCAAGAGGAGATGCAGTCCACGTCCGGCCAGCGGCGCAAGAAGGCGATCAAGCGTATGCGCGTGGTCGAGGCGTTCCGAAAGAGCGGCAACAAGGCCGAGTGGATGGTGCTGTCCGCCCTGCCGGTGCTGCCCCCAGAGCTGCGCCCTATGGTACAGCTCGACGGCGGCCGCTTCGCCACCAGCGACCTCAACGACCTCTACCGCAGGGTCATCAACCGCAACAACCGCCTCAAGCGGCTGATCGAGCTCATGGCCCCCGAAATCATCGTGCGCAACGAGAAGCGCATGCTCCAAGAAGCCGTGGATGCCCTCGTGGACAACGGACGGCGAGGCCGCGCCGTCGCGGGCAGCCACAACCACCGCCTCAAGTCGCTGTCCGACCTTCTCAGGGGCAAGCAGGGACGATTCAGGCAAAACCTGCTCGGCAAGCGCGTGGACTACTCCGGCCGCTCGGTCATCATCGCAGGACCGGATCTGAAGCTCCACCAGTGCGGGCTGCCGAGGCGCATGGCGCTGGAGCTCTTCAAGCCGTTCGTCATGAACCGTCTGGTAATGAAGGGCTACGCCCACAACATCAAGAGCGCGAAGCGCATGGCTGAGCGCATCCGCCCCGAAGTCTGGGACATCTTGGAAGAGGTCGTCACCGACCGCCCCGTGCTGCTCAACCGCGCTCCAACGCTTCACAGACTCGGCATTCAGGCGTTCGAGCCTGTGCTGATAGACGGAAGCGCCATCCAGCTTCACCCGCTGGTATGCACCGCGTTCAACGCCGACTTCGACGGCGACCAGATGGCAGTTCACGTGCCGCTCTCGCGCGAGGCAGTCATGGAAGCGCGCCAGATGATGCTGAGCACCTTCAACATGCTCTCCCCCAGCTCCGGCGAGCCTATAGTAGCGCCCACGCTCGACATCGTGCTTGGCACCTACTACATGACCATAATCGATCACAGCGCGCGCGGCGCCGGACGCGCCTTCCGTGCGCCAGACGATGCGCGCCTTGCCTACGAGCTTGGCTCCGTCGACCTTCGCGCCCCGATTGTCGCCAAGATAGACGGCGAAGATACCACCACCACCGTAGGCAGGATCGTCTTCAACGACACCCTGCCCGATGGAGTGGAATTCCAGAACATCGAGGTCGAAAAGGGCGCGCTGAAAGAGATAGTGTCCAAGGTCTATGACATACTGGGCCGCGAGGGCACCGCGGAGGTGCTGGACCAGATAAAGAACATCGGATTCCACTACGCCACCAAGGCGGGCATCACCATCGCCATCAGCGATCTCGACGTGCCGCAGAAGAAAGCCAGCATAATCACCAAGGCCGAAAGAGACGTGGAAGAGCTGGAGGAGCAGTACATGCTGGGACTGCTCACTGAGGAAGAGCGCTACAAAGGCGACATTCAGATCTGGACCGATGCCAACCAGAGCCTCACCAAAGAGATCGAGGACAACCTCAAGAACTACGGCGGCATCCACCTGATGGCGAACTCCGGCGCGAAGGGCAACATCGCGCAGATCAAGCAGATGGCGGGTATGCGCGGTCTGATGGCAGGCCCCAGAGGGCGCATCATCGACCGCCCCATCAAAGCCAACTTCCGCGAGGGCCTCAGCGTGCTGGAGTACTTCATCTCCACACACGGCGCTCGCAAGGGGCTGACCGACACCGCCCTCAACACCGCCAACTCAGGCTACCTTACACGCCGCCTGATAGACGTCTCACAAGAGATCATCATTCTGCTGGACGACTGCAAAACAGCCAACGGAGTCCAGATATACAGGAACGGCCACCAAGAGGGCGACGTCACGCCGTTCGGAGAGCAGATCAAGACACGCTACCTCCTTGCGCCGATCGCCGATCCCAACACCGGCGAGATACTCTTCGACCGCAACGACACGCTGGACGACCACGCGATCAAGCGGCTGGGAGAGATGCAGGTAGAATCGGTCACCGTGCGCTCCCCGATGACCTGCGAGGCGCAGCGCGGCATCTGCCAGATGTGCTATGGCCTGTCGCTCGCCACCATGAACCCCTCCATGATAGGCGAAGCCGTGGGCATCATGGCAGCGCAGAGCATCGGCGAACCCGGCACGCAGCTCACCATGCGCACCTTCCACACCGGCGGCGTGGCGGGACAGGACATCACGAGCGGCCTGCCCAGAGTCGAGGAGCTCTTCGAGGCGCGCGCCCCCAAGCAGGAGTCGGTTCTGTCGGAGATAGACGGCGATGTGGAGATCGTCGAACTTCCCGAAGGGCGCAGCATCCGCGTCTCCAACGTGGACCAGGACACCGACGAGTACGTTCTGGCGGAGGGCTTCACCCCCACAGTCGAGGACGGTTCGCACGTCGACATTAGCAAGATGCTCGCCGAACCCGACGGCAGCGTGGATCTGGACGAAGACTCGCTCGCGCTGGCGACCAGCGACATGATGGCCCGCGTGTCAGGGGTGGTCTCCATAGACGGAAACAAGCTGACGATCACGTGGACGGACGAGGACCAGCGCGAGTACATCATTCCCGCCGCCGCCCACATCACGGTCAGGTCCGGCGACAAGGTCAACGCCGGACAGTCCCTGACCTCCGGCCCCAAGAACCCGCAGCAGATACTTCGCATCCAGGGTAGAGACGCCGTTCAGCGCTACCTCATAGACGAGGTGCAGAAGGTCTACCGCTCCCAGGGCGTGCCGATTCACAACAAACACGTGGAGCTGATAATCTCTCAGATGCTGCGAAAGGTGCAGATCGACGCCACCGGAGACACCGACCTGCTGCCGGGCGAGTTCGTCGACAGGCAGGAATACGAGGAGGTCAACGCCGGAATCCTCGCCGAGGGCGGCGAACCCGCCACCGCTACCCCCGTGCTGCTGGGAATCACCAGGGCATCCTTGAGGATGAACAGCTTCCTCGCCGCCGCATCCTTCCAGGAGACCACAAGGGTTCTCACCGAATCCGCCGTCAACGGCGAGATCGACCACCTCAGCGGCCTCAAGGAGAACGTCATTATCGGCAGGCTGATCCCCGCCAGACTGAACCTGAGCGAGGACGGAGTGAGCGGCCTGAGCCTAGAAGAAGCCAACTCCACGACCAGAGGCATGGGCATAATGACCACCGGCGCCGAGCCTGTTATGGTCGGAGCGGACACAGGCCCAATGTTCGGAGACGACATCGCGCGAGAGGTGATCGCTCCCGAACCTGTGGTTCTCGACGACATCGGCATCCGCCTATCCTCGGACGACGACTAGGCGACCAGCGAGACAGTCAGCCGCGGCGGTGGCGAAATCATCCCCGCCAGACCGCCCGGCTGACTCCTCACTGGGGCTTTTGCAAATTTCCCGCGTGAGGATTGGAGGGGTTTTGCGAAGGACGGACGGGACTTCCTCGACCGTCCCGCAGACAGTGGAAATCCAAGAAGTATATCGCCTCCAGCCTCACCCGAGACGAAACTCCTTGACCAAGCGCCATGTCCTTGCTAGACTTTTAGTCGACACTTGTCACAGGGGCGGTTAGCTCAGTGGTTTAGAGCGCTGCGTTGACATCGCAGAGGTCACCGGTTCAAATCCAGTACCGCCCACCACTTCCCACCCCGCCAACAGGGTACCAATGGGGTACCGAATGGCGGCGCGAAAGAGCCTGCTTCGTCCCCGTACCGAATACAAGGCGGTATCCCGCCTTCTGACACGAGGGGCGCGCGGCATCTCCCACACCGAACGAATACCCCAGCTGTTGGGGTATGATCACGCGACGGAGGCATTCTTCCGCGAAGATGATGCCCTCATCCATTCCCGTCTGAGCGAGAATGCCGCTCGAATGACGGAGACGACGGCTTGACTGTGCCAGCCCATCGAGTCTCGGATCCTCCCTTTGGAGGGTAGGCGACCCTTGACTTAGCCGACCGCAATCAGTCAGAAAGTGGCTTCGACCCCAGTTCTGGCGTCTAGGTACTTCTGCCAAGCGTCTGCCACCGACTGCTCGGGGTCGGCGTCGACTGCCAGCAGCGTCAGATCGTCCGCGTCCGACAGGGCGGACTCATCGAATGGATCGTTGCCCACGTCCTTGAGATACTGTAGAAACCTCAGCGCCGAGGAAAGCTCCTCCTCGGGCAGCTCATCGACCAGTTGGTGGAGAGAATCCTTGATGACCATGTCGTATCCTGAGCGCATTTGTGGGTGTTATTGTGTACTATATCACAATTGTAAGAATTCGACACCCATATTCGCGGCGTCTCCACACGCGCTTGGGGCTGGATACATCCTCTCCCTAGATGCGTGAGGGTGAACCTCGCTTCCCCCACCGCGCGGGACGATTGCCCCCCGCTTTGACCGCCTATGTACCGCGTGCTAGAATCTGGCGAAACCCGATCTGCTCCCCGATCACGCGGCAAGACCTTCTAAACGCGGCTCGCCCCCTCCATTCAGGAGCGGACGCAAGGCCGGATCCATCGGAGTTTCGTACATGGCTGGACATTCCAAGTGGAAGCAGATAAAGCACGCCAAGGCGATTACTGACCAGCGTCGAGGCAAGCTGTTCACCAAGCTGGCGCGCGAGATCATCGTCGCAGCCAAGCAGGGCGGCGGAGACCCAGACGCCAACTTCCGCCTGCGGATGGCAGTCCAGCACGCCAAGGATGCCAACATGCCCGGCGAAAATATCGACCGCGCCATCAAGCGCGGCGCTGGCGGGGCGGAAGACGGCGTTCAGATGATCGAAGCGGTTTACGAAGCCTACGGCCCGGGCGGAGTCGCCATCATGCTGGAGACACTCACCGACAACCGCAACCGCACCGTGTCGGACGTGCGAACCACGCTGACGCGAGCCGGCGGCAACCTCGCAGAGTCGGGATCCGTCTCGTGGCAGTTCGAAAAGAGAGGCGTCATCACCGTCGACGCATCCGAGGACGAAGCCGAAGACCTTACCCTGATCGCCATAGACGCGGGCGCGGACGACTTCGACACCTTCGACTCCACGCTTCAGGTGTTCTCCGAGCCAAGCACGCTCGAAGAGATACGCAGCGCGCTGGAGTCCAGCGACGCCTCCATAAGCTCCTCCGAAGTCTCGATGATCCCAAGCCACACCGTAGAGCTGGACGGCAAGTCCGCCGGACAGATACTCAGACTCCTCGACCAGCTGGAAGAGCTTGACGACGTGCAGAGAGTCTATTCCAATGCCGACTTCCCGGACGAAACGCTGGCGAGCTATCAGGCGGAGTAGGTATGGATTCGTCGCGTTCGCCAGATCGGATGCCCCACTCTGCGGCGAGCAGAGAATCCCCCCTCGCCCCACTCTGTAACGCCGCACAGTCCCATCTGGGCGGAGCGGATCCGTCAGTCGCGGTTCGCGTTCGGTCTCCCGTTTGCATAACTCAGTAAGCCATCGAGTGACAGGGGCGCGATTTTGCTGGTGCTTGGAATAGACCCCGGAACCTACAGCATGGGCATAGGCGCGGTGGAGTACGGCGGCGACGATTACACCCTCACCCTGTCCGAAGCCCTTGCCCCGCCGCGCAAAGCGGAGATAGCCGAGCGGCTGAGATGGCTGCACGGACGACTCGATCAGATCGTCCGAGACCTGAAGCCGGACTTCGTAGCTATAGAGACCCCGTTCGTCTCGCGCAACGTCAAGGCTGCCATGGCCGTGGGACAGGCGCAGGCGGCCGCCATGATCGCCGCCGCGTCCAACGGCGTGCCGGTGGCGTCATACGCGCCGAGCGAGGTCAAGAAGGCCGTCACCGACTACGGCGGCGCATCCAAGGCGCAGGTGCAGGAGATGGTCCAATCGCTGTTGGGTCTCGACGAGCCGTTGGAGCCGCCGGACAGGGCGGACGCCCTCGCCGTAGCCATCTGCCACATCAGCAGCAGCCAAATGACCGAAATCGAGATGTGGGAGTAGCCACTTGGTCTCATCGCTGATCTCATCGGTAAGCGGCGCACTGTCCGCCACCGGGCCCGACTGGGTCGATCTGTCCGTCGGCGGCATCACGCTGAGGGTCAACGTCCCCGACACTGCGGTGAGCAGCGTAGGCAGACTCGGAGATATCGCGCTGCTCTACACCTCCCTTCAGGTCAGGGAGGACAGTCTCACCCTGTTCGGATTCCCCACTGAAGACGAGCGCCAGACCTTCGAGACGCTGCTCGACATCAGCGGCATCGGCCCGCGCCTTGCGCTCGCCATGCTCGGACGGTTCAGCCCGCAGGCGCTGGCGCAGACTGTGGAGGCTGGCGACACGCGCACTCTCTCCACCGTGCCGGGCGTCGGACGGCGCACCGCCAGCCGAATCGTGCTGGAGCTGAAGGGCAAGCTCGATCTGGACTTCGGAGACGCGCCGGGCGCTGCGCCGGACTCCGATCTGGTGGACGCGCTCACCGCACTGGGCTACGGAGACAGCGAGGCGCGAGAGGCGCTGTCCAGAACGAACGCGAGCGAGTCGGAAGAAGACCGCATACGCGCCGCTCTCGAACATCTGGCAGGCGAGTGATATGGGGCGAGCGCCACACGATCGCCACGCTCAGAGCGTGTCCGCCGGGCTTGCGCCGGCGTCAGCGGATCCCGAATCCGAGTCCGCATACGACTCTTGGGCAGACATATACGACTCCATCTACTCCTACGTCCGCGCCGACATCCCGTTCTATGTTGGCGAGGCGCTGGACTCGGCCGGGCCGACTCTGGAGCTGGGGGTCGGAACCGGGCGCGTGGCTATACCCACAGCCGCGCGCGGCGGCGACGTGGTTGGTATCGACAGCTCCGCCGCCATGCTGTCAGCTGCTCGGCGCAAGATCGAAGCTCTCGGTCCGAGCTTGGGAACGCTCGAACTGGTCGCGGCGGACATGCGAGACTTCGATCTCAGAGATTCACGCGGGGCGGAGAGAAAGTTCGCGCTGGCGACGATACCGTTCAGGGGGATTCTGGCGCTTATGACCGTCCAAGATCAGGTGCGCGCTCTGAGGAGTGTCCACCGACACCTTCAGCCGCGCGGACGGCTGGCGTTCGACGTGTTCGTCCCCGACCCTTATATGGCTCTCGAACAGAGCGACGTCCCTCGCCACCTCCGAGACGTGACCGATCCTGAGACCGGCGACAGCTATGTCCTCTACCAGCAGACCGGCTACGACTTCTACAACCAGATTGTGAGCGTGCGGATGCTCATAGAAGAGCTGGACGGAAGCGGGGCAGTCTGCCGCAAGATGTACCGCGATTACCAGCTGCGCTACTGCCACCGCTGGGAGATCCACCACCTGCTGAGATGCTGCGGGTTCGAGATCGAAGCGCTGTACGGCGACTTCGACCGCTCCGAATTCGACGAGACCAGTACCCAGATGATCTGGGTCGCCCGAAAGGTGTAAAGCCCTGAAGTGTAAAGCGAAGATAGGTGTACAGATGAGTGTACAATAGAGTATGGAATCGAGGCGTGTAACGTAAGCGGCGGAGCGCAGGACTCAGCGGGCTGGGGGGCAGGCTCTCCTCCGAGTCCGTGAGTGAGCTTCTCTGCCCGCTCCACCGGGCGGAGGCCCGAAACGAGAGTTTTACGCTCGTATGCGCAGGAGGAAGCAAAACTTGCCAGAGTTCAAGATAGTCTCAGACTTCCAGCCCACCGGAGACCAGCCGCAGGCCGTCGACCGTATCGTGTCTGGCATCCAAAAGGGCATGATCCACCAGTCGCTGATGGGCGTCACAGGCAGCGGCAAGACCTTCACCATGGCCAACGTCATAGAGGAGGTTCAGCGCCCCACTCTGGTAATCGCCCACAACAAGACGCTGGCGGCGCAGCTCGCCACCGAGTTCAGGGGATTCTTCCCAGATAATGCCGTCGAGTACTTCGTCAGCTACTACGACTACTACCAGCCCGAGGCCTACATTCCGCGCACCGACCTGTACATCGAGAAAGACGCCGACATCAACGAGGAGCTGGACAAGCTGAGACACGCGGCCACTCGCGCGCTGCTGACACGGCGAGACGTGCTGATAGTCGCCTCCGTCTCCTGCATATTCGGACTCGGCTCACCCGAAGAGTATCAGGGGTTCATGGCGCACGTTCGCAGGGGCGAGATACGCAGCCCGGCGCGTCTCTCACGCCAGCTGATAGACATGCAGTACGAGCGCAACGACTTCGATCTGGCTCGCGGCCGCTTCCGCATACGCGGAGACACGCTGGAGATACTCCCCGCATACGAGAGCGTTGGCGTGCGAATAGAGTTCTGGGGCGACGAGGTGGAGCGCATCGTAGAGCTCGACCCGCTCACAGGCGAGATACTGGCGGAGCGCTCCGACGTAGACATATATCCCGCCAAGCACTTCGTCACCTCCCAAGAGAAGATGCAAGACGCGCTGCGCAGCATCGAGGAGGAGCTGATCCAGCAGCTCGCCGTACTCCAGCGCGAGGGCAAGCTGCTGGAGGCGCAGCGCCTCGAACAGCGCACCCGCTACGACCTCGAGATGATGCGAGAGACCGGATACTGCGCCGGCGTGGAAAACTACTCCCGACATCTGGGCGCGCGCGCCGCCGGCAGCACGCCGTACACCCTGCTGGACTACTTCCCAGAAGACAGTCTGCTGTTCATAGACGAGTCGCACATGACCCTGCCGCAGATTCGCGGCATGTACAACGGAGACCGAGCGCGCAAAGAGGTGCTGGTAGAGTACGGCTTCCGCCTCCCCTCCGCCCTCGACAACAGGCCGCTCCACTTCGGCGAGTTCGAGCAGTTCGTCAATCAGGCAGTGTACGTCTCAGCCACTCCCGGCCCATACGAGTACGAGCATTCCCAGCAGATGGTGGAGCAGGTCATACGCCCAACCGGTCTGACCGATCCGATCATAGACGTCAAGCCCACCGACGGCCAGATAGACGATCTGCTTCACCAGATCAATCTCAGGGTGGGGCGCGGTGAGCGCTGCATCGTCACCACGCTGACGAAGCGAATGGCGGAAGAGCTGGCGGACTACCTGCGCGAGATGGGCATTCGCACCCACTACCTGCACTCCGAGATCGACACGCTGGAGCGCAGCGAGATACTGCGCGACCTGCGTCTGGGCGTCTATGATGTGATCGTGGGCATAAACCTGCTCAGAGAGGGGCTTGACCTGCCCGAAGTCAGCCTAGTGGCGATACTGGACGCCGACAAGGAGGGCTACCTGAGATCGACCACCTCGCTCGTCCAGACTGTTGGCCGCGCCGCGCGCCACGTGGAAGGCCACGTCATCATGTACGCCGATAGGGTCACAGACTCCATGAAGCGCGCAATCGACGAGACCGAACGCCGCCGCGAGATTCAGCAGGTCTACAACCGCGAGAACGGCATCACCCCTCAGAGCATACAAAAGACCATCCACGACATAACAGAGCGCGTCAGAGCAGTCGCCGAAACGAGCGAGAGCTACACTGTGGATTCCTCTGACATGCCCAAAGACGATATACTAAGACTCATAAAGGATCTGGAATCCCAGATGAAGACTGCGGCGAAGTCGCTCGAATTCGAGAAGGCGGCCCTGCTGCGCGACCAGATCACCGATCTGAGAAAGGTGGTCGTGGCGTAGCCGCGTCCAAGAGCCGACCAGATTCGTATTGATGAACGAGGAAAACACGAACATTCACCGTCCCTGGAGGTCGTCCGTGCGCGCTCTGAGCGCCATATTGGTAACCGTCGCCATCGCCCTGCTGGGCGTCGCCTGCGCCTCGGAAGTCGGCGCGGGCAGCGCGACTTTGCCCCAGGGCATGGAAACCCAGCCCATACCCGATACCGAGTTCGTACTCTACCTGTACTTCTACTCGGAGACGTCGCTGAACGTGGCGCGCGAACGCTTCCTGCCGTCCGACGCCGAAGTGCCAGTGGACGCGCCCGATGTTGTCCCCATATCCAAGGTCGCGCTCGTACTGTCCAGCTTCGACGACTTCGCGGGAACGCTCGGCTTCCCCGCCGATCTGGACGCCCAGACCGCATACGACCTGTACCAGCGGCGAGCGGACGACGACCCGACGCTGACTCAGCTCGACGCCAACGCCATACACGTTATCCGCGGCGATTCCCTGTGGGCGGACGGCGTGCTGGCAGACTTCGAGTCTGGATCGCTCGTCCCCCTCAGCGAAGGAAGGCCGCAGGCGTGGAACCTGCTGACCAACCTGCCAGCATCCGATGACGACCCTCCTCTGGCTGCGGGGATCGTGTCCATCGACAACGATCTCGTTCAGCAGCTTGCGCGTCTCGTAGGCATCGGAGCCGAAGGACTCGAAACCGCCTTCGGCATCGTGCGCGTGGAGACGGTCGCCTTCGGCATCTACGGCAGCCTGCCCGCCGAGATACCGGACGCCATGGACGCCGCTTTCTTCAGCGAGCATGATATAGGCGTGGTAATGGTCAGCGCCGCAAGCTACCCCGGCGTGGCCGTCTCCTTCTTGGTGCGCTCGATCGCTGGCCAGCTGGACATGGAGACGATGCCGCTAGGCAGCTCCAACGCCCGCTACAAGCAGGTGGACGACGCCCATCTGATCATCAAGAACAGAGGGAGCCTGATCTACACCACCCTGGCCGCCACCCGCGACCGCGCCGAGGCGCTCATGCTGCGAATGATGGAGGATGCGGCGGCGGAGTAGGCGGGCGGCAGACCATCCCGCCAACATATGCTATACTCCATACCACCTTGGTTGAATCAGACAGCGCGCCTGTCGCAGCGATGCCCGCTCCGGATGCCGTCCGCAGCTCCGGCGAGAAGAGTTGTCCGAGAGACCGACTCGCCGCGTAATGGACGAATTGCGCAAGAATCGGCTGTTTGGCGCTGCCCATACCAGACCCGGGAACAGAAAGACTAGCGGAGACGCCGCTCTAGGAGGCTAGACAATGACCACCACCCAAACGCTCACCACCGAAGAAGTTTACGATGCGCTGAGGGACGTGTACGACCCCGAGATTCCCGTCAACGTGGTCGATCTGGGGCTGATATACGGCGTCGAGGTCGCCGAGGGCAGCGTGGACGTCACGATGACGCTGACGTTCGCGGGCTGCGGCATGGGCCCGTACATCGCCCAGCAGGCCGAGTGGCGCATCGCAGAGATCGAGAACGTCGAAGACGTGAACGTCGAGCTGACGTTCGATCCGCCTTGGACACCCGACCTGATCACCGACGAGGGCAAGAAGCTGCTCGGTCTCGACTGACCGACTGCGCGATTACCACTTCGCCGGGCGCCATTCCACCCGGGTCGGAGCTTGATACGACAATATCGGGGCGGCCGGAAGGTCGCCCTCGATCTTCGCGGCATACCCTGTCGAACAGGAGAATTCCATGAATCCACAGCAGCAGGCGCAGGCTAGGGCAAAAGTCGAGGCGATGCGTCGCCAGTTCGAGCAGAAGCGCGCCATATCCGAGACACTGGCGCAGATCGAACACAAGGTCGGCGTCTACAGCGGAAAGGGCGGAGTTGGCAAGACCACCGTGGCCGTCAACCTGGCGGTAACCTTGGCGAACGATGGCGCAAACGTCGGAATCTTGGACGTGGACATAGACTGTCCCAACGTCATTCGCGCCATGAAGGTGGCGGAGGCCCCGCAGGTGAGCGGAGGCCGAAAGATGATCCCTCCGCAGCGCTTCGGCGTGAAGGTGATGTCCATGGGCTTCTTCCAGCAGAACGAGGAGGAGGCAATCATCTGGCGCGGCCCCATGATACACAACGCCATCAACCAGCTTCTCCAGTCCACCGACTGGGGCAGGCTGGACTACCTCGTCATAGACCTTCCGCCCGGAACTTCGGACGCGCCCCTAACCGTGATGCAGACGCTCGACATGGACGGCTTCGTCGTCGTCACCACACCGCAGGAGCTCGCCAAGATAGACGCCGTGCGCTCGATCAACATGATCAAGAAGCTGCAAATCGAGGTTCTCGGCGTGGTCGAGAACTTCACCGGCGAGATATTCGGCTCTGGCGCCGGAGAGGAGCTTGCCGAGCATCTGGCTATCCCGTTCTTGGGCAGCATCGCAATGCGAGCCGACTATCGAGACACGTCCAAGCCCGCCGCGCTGAGCAGCGGCGCGGTGCTGAAAGAGTACAGGGGCATCGCCAAGCAGGTCGGAGCCGCGCTCGCGCCCGTCGCCTGACGACTGCCCCTGATACTGTGATGCGGTTCGGCTACTCGGGGCGCTCTGGGAGCGCGGCGACGGCGTAGCCGGGAGTGGTGCGCTGGCCCTGATGGTCTTCCAGCCAGATCTCGCACTCCACGATGTTCTCGCCGTCCAGCTGGTACTTCTTCTTGACTACGCCCTTGCCGAACACCGGGGTGCCGGGGACGTCCATGCCCCTGTACTGGACGCTGAGCTTCTTGAGCGTACCCCAATCGCCGATCCAGTCGGTCATCACTTGGCCGAGAAAGGCGTTCTTGAGCGCGCCGTGCAGTATGACGTCTGGAAGTCCGTTGTTCTTTGCGAACTCCAGATCGTAGTGGATCTGATAGTAGTCTCCCGAAGCGCCGGCGTACATCACCAGCTGCTGGGTGGTCGGGTCCTTGCGAAGTGTGGCGACTTCCGTCCCCTCTTCGACGTCCTCGAAGTAGATTTGCTCTGCCATTGTCCGCTTCCTCTCCTCGCTTAACTCTCGTCCGGCGGCTGGTAGCTGATTCCCGTGGTGCGCTGGATGGCTGCCGTGGAGCCGAACTGGTTTACGTATTTGGTCTCGCGCTGAATGAACATCATGTTCCCCAGACGTCCGGCGCGCTCGAATATGTTGGAGATCTTCGTCGTCACCGTAATTCGGTCGCCCGGACGCACAGGCTCGTAGTACTCCCACTCGCTCCCGCCGTCCAGATTGGCGGAATAGGGACTCTGCACATCCACCTTCATAGGGCCGGACCTCATCGAGCGGAAGAAGGTAGGTGGAGCGACAAGCCCGCCGTATCTGGACTTCCGCGCCGCCTCCTCGTCGTTGTAGATCGGATTCGTGTCGCCTATGGCGCGAGCGAACTTTATGATGGCGCCCTTTTCCACCTCGTTGGTATACGCTTCCGACTCGACTCCGATTGCCGCCTTCATCTCGGGGGTGATAGCCGATTCCTGTGTCATTCCGCCCGCTCCTGAACGTACTTGAAAAGTCTGCGCCAAGTGTAAAACTGCCGAGAGTGAGTGTCAAGAAACCGAACCGCTGGTGTTCCTCTCACGCCACCGAGAGCGGACCGCTTCGACTCTCAGAGAATGCCATTCTATGGCACGCCCCCGCAGCTGACGCCACGACATGCCGAGGCTGGCGGCTAGGCTCGCGCGGCGTATCCCCGAATGCGTAGCTGACGCTGACGCGGCGGTCTCAATTGCCGCAGAACGGCAGACCAAGCTCCGAGAAATCGTTGTCCGGCACATACCGCAAGCCTGAAGGCACACATCCACTCAACTGATTGCCGCCGCCGAGACTCAGATCTGTCAGATTGGTGAGGCTAGCGAGTTCAGTTGGAATCTCGCCGCTCAACTGATTACCGGAGAGACTCAGCCCTGTCAGATTGGTGAGGCTGCCCAATTCTGACGGAATCTCGCCGCTCAACTGATTACCGGAGAGACTCAGCCCTGTCAGATTGGTGAGGCTACCCAATTCTGACGGAATCTCGCCGCTCAACTGATTACCGGAGAGACTCAGCCCTGTCAGATTGGTGAGGCTGCCCAATTCTGACGGAATCTCGCCGCTCAACTGATTGCCCCAGAGATGCAACTCTATCAGCTTGGTAGGGTTGCCCAGTTCTGACGGAATCCCGCCGCTCAACTGATTGCCGTTGAGCCACAGCTGCTCTAGGTTGGCGAGATTGCCCAGCTCTGACGGAATCTCGCCGCTCAACTGATTGCCGTAGAGACCCAGCTGCTCTAGGTTGGCGAGATTACCCAGTTGCGGCGGAATCTCACCGCTCAGCTGATTGCCGTAGAGCCACAGCTGCTCTAGGTCGGTAAGATTGCCCAATTCTGGCGGAATCTCGCCGCTCAACTGACCGCTCAACTGATTGCCGCCGCCGAGATTCAGCACTGTCAGTTTGGTGAGTCTGCCCAGTTCTGGCGGAATCTCGCCGCTCAACTGATTGCCGCCGCCGAGGTTCAGTCCTGTCAGATTGGTGAGTCTGCCCAGTTCTGGCGGAATCTCGCCGCTCAACTGATTGCCGAAGAGATTCAGCACTGTCAGGTTGGTGAGTCTGCCCAGTTCCGGCGGAATCTCGCCACTCAACTGATTGACGTCAAGTCTCAGCCTTGTCAGCTTGGTGAGGCTGGCCAGTTCAGTCGGAATCTCGCCGCTCAACTGATTTCTGGAGAAACTCAGCTGCTCTAGGTTGGTGAGGCTGGCCAGTTCAGTCGGAATCTCGCCGCTCAGCTGATTGCCGAAGAAGTTCAGCACTCTCAGCTTGGCGAGGCTAGCCAGTTCCGTCGGAATCTCGCCGCTCAACTGATTTCTGGAGAGCCTCAGCCGCTCCAGCTTGGTAAGGCTGCCCAGTTCCGTCGGAATCTCGCCGCTCAACTGATTTCTGTAGAAGTTCAGCACTCTCAGATTGGTGAGATCGCCCAGTTCAGTTGGAATCTCGCCGCTCAGCTGATTGTCGGTGAGGCTCAGTTCCGTGACGCGCCCGCTGTCGGTGGTGACGCCGTACCACTGACCGATTGGCTTGTCGCTCAGCCAGTTTGTGCTGTTCGTCCAGCTGCGGCCGTTGGCAGCGTTGTAGAGCGCTGTCAAGGCGGCTCTGTCGACGGGCGAGGGCATGGCGGTCTCATCGCCGCAGAACGGAATGCCAAGCTGCGAGAAATCGTTGTCCGGCACACGCCGCAAGCCTGAAGGCACACATCCGCTCAACTGATTGAAGGCGAGGTATATCTTTGTCAAGCTGGTGAGATTGCCCAGCTCCGGCGGAATCTCGCCACTCAACTGATTCTCGGAGAGCCACAGCTGCTCTAGGTTGGTAAAATTGCCCAGCCCCGGCGGAATCTCGCCGCTCAACTGATTGTTGTGGAGGGCCAGATCTATCAGATTGGTGAGTCTGCCCAGTTCCGGCGGAATTTCGCCGCTCAACTTATTGCTGTATAGGTACAGCTCTGTCAGGTTGGTGAGGCTGCCCAGCTCTGGCGGAATTTCGCCATTCAACTGATTTCTGGAGAGACTCAGCGCTGTCAGATTGGTGAGGCTAGCCAGTTCAGTCGGAATCTCGCCGCTCAACTGATTGCCGAAGAGACTCAGCACTGTCAGATTGGTGAGTCTGCCCAGCTCTGGCGGAATCCCGCCGCTCAACTGATTGCCCCAGAGATGCAACTCTATCAGCTTGGTAGGGTTGCCCAGTTCTGACGGAATCCCGCCGCTCAACTGATTGCCGTTGAGCCACAGCTGCTCTAGGTTGGCGAGATTGCTCAGCTCTGGCGGAATTTCGCCATTCAACTGATTGCCGTTGAGCCACAGCTGCTCTAGGTTGGCGAGATTGCCCAGCTCTGGCGGAATCCCGCCGCTCAACTGATTGAAGGAGATGTCTAGCCGCTCTAGGTTGGCGAGATTACCCAGTTGTGGCGGAATCTCGCCGCTCAGCTGATTGCCGCCGCCGAGACCCAGATATGTCAGATTGGTGAGGCTGCCCAGTTCCGGCGGAATTTCGCCGCTCAACTGATTGTTACCGAGCCACAGCTCCTCTAGGTTGGTAAGATTGCCCAGTTCCGGCGGAATCTCGCCGCTCAACTGATTGCCGGAGAGACTCAGCCCTGTCGTCAGATTGGTGAGTCTGCCCAGTTCCGGCGGAATTTCGCCGCTCAACTTATTGCTGTATAGGTACAGCTCTGTCAGGTTGGTGAGGCTGCCCAGCTCTGGCGGAATTTCGCCATTCAACTGATTTCTGGAGAGACTCAGCGCTGTCAGATTGGTGAGGCTAGCCAGTTCAGTCGGAATCTCGCCGCTCAACTGATTGCCGAAGAGACTCAGCACTGTCAGATTGGTGAGTCTGGCCAATTCCGGAGGAATTTCCCCGCTCAACTGATTGCTGTATAGGTACAGCCCTGTCAGGTTGGCAAGGCTGGCAAGTTCTGGTGGAATTTCGCCGCTCAGCTGATTGTCGGTGAGGCTCAGTTCCGTGACGCGCCCGCTGCCGTCGGTGGTGACGCCGTACCACTGACCGATTGGCTTGTCGCTCAGCCAGTTTGTGCTGTTCGTCCAGCTGCGGCCGTTGGCGGCGTTGTAGAGCACTGTCAAGGCGGCTCTGTTGACGGGCGTAGGTGTTGGCGTGGCGGTATGTGCGGGAGTGGCGGTAGGCGTGGGCGTGGATGTGGGTGCGGGGGTAGGTGTTAGCGTGGGTGCGGGGGTAGGTGTTGGCGTGAGAGTGGCGGTAGGTGTTGGGGTGGGCGTGGATGTGGGTGCGGGCGTGGATGTGGGTGCGGGCGTGGATGTGGGTGCGGGCGTGGGTGTATCGGTTGGGGTGGGCGTGGATGTGGGTGCGGCGGTAGCCGTTGGCGGCGCGGGCGTGGATGTGGGCGTGGCGGTCACCGTTGGCGGCGCGGCGGTAGCCGTTGGCGGCGCGGGTGTATCGAGTGGGAACGGCTCAGGCGTCGGCTGCGCCCCATCGGTACAGCCCGCAACAAATACCAGCGCGACTGCAAGCGCTGCTGCCATGACTGCCATTAGCTTCATGCTACGCTCCCAAACTGCCATGTACTGACCTAGCATGACCCCAAAGTCAAGGCATTATATCCCATCCACTCCGCCCAACCTACGATGCCGCGCGCCGGTACTCCTCTCATGCCATCGAGAGCGAACCGCTTCAGCGCTCAGAGAACGTGACTCTATGGCACATCCCCGCAGATGCAGCCACAACATGCCGAGGCTGACGACTAGGCTCGGCATATCCCCGAATCCGCAGCGGGCGCGAGCATGGCGGTCTCAATTGCCGCAGAACGGCAGGCCAAGCTCCGAGAAATCGTTGTCCGGCACACGCCGCAAGCCTGAAGGCACACATCCGCTCAGCTGATTGCCGTAGAGCCCCAACGTCTCCAAGTTAGTAAGATTGCCCAGTTCCGGCGGAATTTCGCCGCTCAACTGATTGCTGTAGAGGTGCAGCGCCTCCAAGTTGGCGAGACTGCCCAGTTCCGGCGGAATCTCGCCGCTCAACTGATTGCTGTAGAGGTGCAGCGCCTCCAGGTTGGCGAGACTGCCCAGTTCCGGCGGAATTTCGCCGCTCAACCGATTATCGTAGAGGAACAGCACCTCCAGACTGGCGAGATTGCCCAGTTCCGGCGGAATCTCGCCGCTCAACTGACTGTGGGGGATCCGCAACTCTCTCAGATTGGCGAGATTGCCCAGTTCCGGCGGAATCTCGCCGCTCAACTGATTGCTGCTGAGGAGCATCTGCTTCAGGTTGGTAAGATTGCCCAGTTCCGGCGGAATCTCGCCGCTCAACCGATTGCCGCCGAGCTCCAGAACTGTCAGATTGTCGAGACTGCCCAGTTCCGGCGGAATCTCGCCGCTCAACCGATTGCCGCCGAGCTCCAGAACTGTCAGATTGTCGAGGTTACCCAGTTCCGGCGGAATCTCACCGCTCAACTTGCCGCGTAGGGACAGCTTTCTCAGATTGTCGAGGTTACCCAGTTCCGGCGGAATCTCACCGCTCAACTTGCCGCGTAGGTACAGCTCTCTCAGATTGTCGAGGCTACCCAGTTCTGGCGGAATCTCGCCGCTCAACTGATTGCTGTAGAGGTGCAGCGCCTCCAAGTTGTCGAGACTGCCCAGTTCTGGCGGAATCTCGCCGCTCAACTGATCCTCGTAGAGGTACAGTTCCGTGACGCGCCAGCCGTCGGTGGTGACGCCGTACCATTCACCGACTGGCCTGTCGCTCAGCCAGTTTGTGTTGTTCGCCCAACTGCGGCCGTCGGTAGCGTTGTAGAGCGCTGTCAATGCGGCTCTGTCGACGGGCGTGTGTTCGTCGCAGAACGGCAGGCCAAGCCCCGAGGAATAGTTGCCCAGCACACGTCGCAAGCCTGAAGGCACACATCCGCTCAGCTGACCGCTGTCGAGGTTCAGCGCCTCCAAGTTGGCAAGGCTGCCCAGTTCCGGCGGAATCTCGCCGCTCAACTGATTGCCGTAGAGCCACAGCAGCTCCAAGTTGGTAAGATTGCCCAGTTCCGGCGGAATCTCGCCGCTCAACTGATTGCCGGAAAGCCACATCCGCTCCAGGTTGGCAAGGCTGCCCAGTTCCGGCGGAATCTCGCCGCTCAACCGATTCTCGTAGAGGTGCAGCACTCTCAGGTTGGCAAGATTGCCCAGTTCCGGCGGAATCTCGCCGCTCAACTGATTGTCGTCGAGATACAGCTCTGTCAGTCTGGCGAGGTTGCCCAGTTCCGGCGGAATCTCGCCGCTCAACCGATTGTCGTAGAGTACCAGCATTCTCAGTCTGGCGAGATCGCCTAGTTCCGACGGTATCTCGCCGCTCAACCGATTGTCGTAGAGCCACAGCTCTGTCAGTCTGGCGAGGTTGCCCAGTTCCGACGGAATCTCGCCGCTCAGACGGTTCTCAAAGAGGCTCAGTGCAGTGACGCGCCCGCTACCGTCGGTGATGACACCATACCATTCACCGATTGGCCTATCGCTCAGCCAGTTTGTGCTGTTCGTCCATCTGCTGCCGTTGGTGGCGTTGTAGAGCGCTGTCAAGGCGGCTCTGTCTACGAGCGTGAGCGTCTCATCGCAGAACAGCAGGCGAGGCTCGAAGAGATCGTTGTCCAGCACACGCCGCAAGCCTGAAGGCACACATCCGCTCAACCGATTGCTGTGAAGGTACAGCACTGTCAGCATGTCGAGGCTGCCCAGTTCCGGCGGAATCTCGCCGCTCAACTGATTGTCGGAGAGGTTCATCTCTCTCAGGTTGGCGAGATTGCCCAGTTCCGGCGGAATCTCGCCGCTCAACTGATTGTCGCCGAGCTGCAACTCTCTCAGGTTGGCGAGGTTGCCCAGTTCCGGCGGAATCTCGTCGCTCAACTGATTCTCGGAGAGGTTCATCTCTCTCAGGTTGGCGAGATTGCCCAGTTCCGGCGGAATCTCGCCGCTCAACTGATTGTCGGAGAGGTACAGTAATCTCAGATTGTCAAGGCTGCCCAGCTTCGGCGGAATCTCGCCGCTCAACTGATTGTCGGAGAGGCCCAGCCACTCCAAGTTGGTAAGATTGCCCAGTTCCGGCGGAATCTCGCCGCTCAACTGATTGCCGTCGAGCCCCAGATCTCTCAGGTTGGCGAGGTTGCCCAGTTCCGGCGGAATCTCGCCGCTCAACTGATTATTGCCGAGGTACAGCCTTGTCAGATTGGTGAGGCTGCCCAACTCCGGCGGAATCTCGCCGCTCAACTGATTGTCGGGGAGGTACAGTTCTAGTTCTGTGACGCGCCCGATGCCGTAGGTGGTGACGCCGTACCATTCACCGATTGGCCTGTCGCTCAGCCAGTTTGTGTTGTTCGTCCAACTGCGGCCGTTGGTGGCGTTGTAGAGCGCTGCCAAGGCGGCGGCTCTGTCTTCGGGCGTGAGCTCGCCGCAGAACGGCAGGACAGGCCCCGGGAAATCGTTGTCCAGCACACGTCGCAAGTCTGCATGCGCACATCCGCTCAACTGATTGCCCCAGAGGTACAACTCTGTCAGGTTGGCGAGGTTGCCCAGTTCCGACGGAATCTCGCCACTCAACTGATTCTCGTAGAGGTGCAACTCTGTCAGGTTGGCGAGGTTGCCCAGTTCCGGCGGAATCTCGCCGCCCAACTGATTGTGGTCGAGGTCCAGCACTCTCAGGCTGGCGAGGCTGCCCAGTTCAGGCGGAATCTCGCCGCTCAACTGATTGCCGAAGAGGTCCAGCTCCCCCAAGTTGGCGAGGTTGCCCAGTTCAGGCGGAATCTCGCCGCTCAACTGATTCCAGTTGAGCCGTAGGACTGTCAGGCTGGCGAGGTTGCCCAGTTCAGGCGGAATCTCGCCGCTCAACCGATTGGCGGCGAGCTCCAGATCTGTCAGATTGGTGAGATTGCCCAGTTCAGGCGGAATCTCGCCGCTCAACTGATTGATGTAGAGCCGCAATTCTCTCAGGTTGGTGAGACTGCCCAGCTCAGGCGGAATCTTGCCGCTCAACTGGTTCTCGGGGAGGTTCAGTGCCGTGACGCGCCCGCTACCGTTGGTGGTGACACCGTACCATTCGCCGATTGGCCTGTCGCTTAGCCAGTTTGTGCTGTTTGTCCAGCCGTGGCCGTTGGCGGCGTTGTAGAACGATGTCAAGGCGGCTCTGTCGGTCGAAGCTCCGCCTGATGCTGCGGACGTAGGTGACGGCGTGGGCGTCGATGTGGGCGTGGCGGTAGGTGTCGGTGTGGGTGTCGATGTGGGCGCGGCGGTAGGTGGCGGCGTAGGCGTCGATGTGGGCGCGGCGGTAGGTGACGGCGTGAGAGTGGCAGTAGGTGACGGCGTGGGCGTCGATGTGGGAATGGCGGTAGGTGTCGGCGTGGGCGTCGATATGGGAGTGGCGGTAGGTGTGGGAGTGGCGGCGGGCGCAGGCGTCGATATGGGCGCGGCGGTCACCGTTAGCGGCGCGTATCGTGGTAACGGCTCAGCCGGGGGCTGCAATCCATCTGTACAGCCCGCGGCAAATATCAGCGCGACTGCAAGCGCTGCTGCCATGACTGCCATTAGCTTCATGCTGCGCGCTCCCAAACTGCCAAGTACGGACCTAGCATGACCCCAAAGTCAAGGCATTATACCCCCAACCGCTCGTCCAATCTACGATGCCGCGCAGCGGTACTACTCTCACGCGCTGATGGCATTAGGAACGAGGGGCTGCGGCTGCACTCGGTGTTCTGAGTGCAGCTGAACATGTCGGCGCGCCGGACGAAAGGTGAAAATCCATCCCGCCCAGCAGCCCCCGCTGACGTCCAGAGTAAGATTCACGCAGTCAGAGGCCAAGCCCATCTCAGCCGTTCGATCGACGAGCCTGTCCCCTATCCGAAACAGAGTCGAGTCTTTCCAAATTCGTCACTTCCTTCACTGCCGTCGGACGCTTCCCGCCCGTCTTCGGACACTTCTGACACACGCCCGCAGGCTGTGCTAAACTGCTGCAATCAGAACTGCGACGGCCCTATTCCGAGCTGCTGTGCGGCAGTGCGAGCGCCCCTTGGATGCAGCGGGAGACTATCTTACTTGAACATCCTGGTGATAAACGGGCCGAATCTGAACAGGCTCGGCAGGCGAGACGCCACCCACTACGGCGTCGTGACGCTAGCCGAAATCGAGCGGGCGCTTCGAGACCGCGCCTCTGGGCGCGGAGACAAGGTCACCTTCTTCCAGTCGAACCACGAAGGAGCAATCGTAGACTGCATCCAGAACTCCACGACCAGCTCCGACTGCATCATAATAAACGCCGGCGCGCTGACGCACTACGGCTACTCCATGCGAGACGCGCTCGCGGACGCGCGCCTGCCCATCGTGGAGGTGCATCTGTCCAACATCCACGCGCGAGAAGAGCATCGCCGCCACTCCGTGATAGCGGACTTGGCAGTGGGGCAGATCGCGGGACTCGGATGGAGAGGATACCTGTACGCGCTCGATTTCCTCGTCTCGCGCGCAGACGAGGCGCGCAGGCGGGCGAGCCAGTGAGCCACCGGAAGCGGCTGGGCAGGCTGCGCGCCGAGATGGTCGAAGCCGAAGTGGATACCATGCTCGTGTCCGCCCCCAACAGTCGGAGGTATCTCTCCGGGTTCAGCGGCTCGCACGGCTTCCTGCTCGTAACGGACTCGGACGCTCTTCTTGCGACCGACTTCAGGTACATCGAGCAGGCGGCGGACGAATCCCCCGCCTACGACGTGCGCCGAATAAAGGGAGGCGAGACGTGGCTTCCCGGACTGCTCGCAGAGCTTGACTGTCGCAGGCTTGGCATCGAGGCTAGCCACCTGACGGTTGCCGCGTATCGCAAGATGCTCTCGGATCTGGATGAGGCAGACGAGATTTCCAACATCGAAATCGAGGAGACCACAGGGCTGATCGAGGGGATCAGGCAGATCAAAGACGCCGACGAGCTGGCTACGATCACCCAGGCGGCGCGGATAGCCGACCTTGCGATGGGCGCGGTTGGCACAGCCATAGAACCGGGCATGACCGAGAGACAGATAGCGTGGGAGATCGAGCGTGAGATGCGCGAGCTGGGGGCGGACGGCCCCGCCTTCGACATCATAGTTGGCGCGGGCGCCAACGGCGCGCTTCCCCATCATCGAGCAGCCGATACGCCCACGAGGACCGGAGATTCGGTGGTCATAGACATGGGCGCGATCTATCGCGCCTACCGCAGCGACCTGACGCGAACTTTCCACGTCGGCGAGGTGGACGACACGTTCAGGCGTGTCTATCGCATCGTCTTGCGCGCACAGCAAGCCGCGATCGAAGGAGCGCGGCCAGGCATGAGCGGCAAAGAGCTGGACTCCATAGCGCGCAAGGTCATCGAGGACGCCGGATACGGAGAGGAGTTCGGCCACGGACTGGGGCATGGAGTCGGGCTGGACGTGCATGAGCGCCCGATGGTCGTCCCGACTTCCGAGGACGTGATAGACAACGGGATGGTGTTCACCATAGAACCGGGAATCTACATCTCCGGGTGGGGCGGCGTCAGGATCGAGGACATGGTGGTGATGGAGAACGGACGCGCGAGGCAGCTGACAGGGTCGCCAAAGTAGCGCGCCAGTGCAAGACTCCGACCAGTCCAGACAGTCCATGATGAGCGTTCCCGCGAAGTGGAGCGAGCTGTATTTCGACATCTTCGCCATCCTGTGCGTCATTGGCGAGATATTCGTGATATGGTATGAGGTAACGAGGCGGCCGCCAGAAGCTGACATAGCAGACGTAGCCGCGAACGCGCTGGCGCGCGTGACTGCCGTAGGCGTAGTGGCGGCGATACAGGCTTTCCTAATCCTGAAAGCGAGGGATGGCATCTTGAGGACGTGGGAACACTACAAGCAGGAGAGGTTCGACAGGGGCCGTGAAGAAGGCCGAGAAGAAGGCAGCGAGGAAACGCTGGGGGCCGTGATGCAATTCTTCATGCAGGAAGAGGGCTCCGAAATCAGCGCGGACCGAGAACGTAGGCTGAAAGAGTTCGTAGCCAAGGCTCGAGAGGAGCGCAGAAGGCAGGGAACACGATCTTGAGGACGTGGGAACACTACAAACAGGAGAGGTTCGACAGGGGTCGTGAAGAAGGCCGAGAAGAGGGCCGAGAGCAAGGCAGTGAGGAAACACTGGGGGCCGTGATCCAATTCTTCATGCAGGAAGAGGGCTCCGAAATCAGCGCGGACCGAGAACGTAGACTGAAAGAGTTCGTCGCCAAGGCGCGGAAGGAGCGCAGAAGGCAGGGAACACGATCTTGAGGACGTCGCGGAAAAGCTGTCGGGAATCCACGTGGGACGGCGCGGTTTCTCATGCGTGAGCATCTTCAGCAAGCCCCGAAATACGAAATGAGTGAAGCGCGCAAGAGGCGAAGCGAATGACTATCGGATACGGAGACCTCCGCAAGGGAATGGCCATCGAGCTTGACGGCGAGCCTTACCTCGTCGTGGATTACGACCGCAGCAAGATGCAGCAGCGCGCGCCCACGATGCGGATTAGGTTCCGCGAGATTCGCAGCGGCAAGGTGCTCGACCGCAGCTTCTCGGGTTACGACGTCAAGCTGACGCCCGCAGACGTGGAACGCCGCACGGCGCAGTACATCTACGACGAGGACGACCTCTGCTACTTCATGGATACCGACAACTACGAGCAGTTCCCGCTGTCCAAGAGCCAGATCGCAGACGAGCTGAGCTATCTCAAGGAAGAGATGACCGTCGACCTCGTCTTCTTCCAAGACAGCCCCATAGCAATCGAGCTGCCGCTCACCGTGGACCTGAAGGTGGTGGATTCCCCTCCCGGACTCAGAGGCGACACCGCCACCGGCGCCACCAAGCCCGCCACGCTGGAGACCGGCCTGCTCATCCAGGTTCCCCTGTTCGTCGGCGAGGGCGAGACCGTCAAGGTGGACACCCGCAGCGCCACCTACCTGTCCAGAGTGTGACCTTCGAGAAGCGCCCACACAGGAAGCGCGCAGTGAACAGGCCCTGGCGCGCCGGGCGTATCGACCTATCCTGTCCATCCCGCACATCTATGTTCGATCGGAGTGGCTGATTGGCTGCCGTCTACGCCGTATCGCAGATCACCTCCTACATCAGGGAGACGCTCGCTTACGACGACCTGCTCAGAGACATCTGGATCGAGGGCGAGGTCGCCAACCTGCGGCGTCCCGGCTCCGGCCACGCCTACTTCTCCCTTAGAGACGCCAGCAGCTCGCTGCGCTGCGTCTCGTTCCGAAACTCTCGCGGCATTCGCCATCTGGTCGATGGAGCGAAGATCGTGGCGCATGGGCGCGTGTCGATCTACGAGGCCAGGGGCGACCTCCAGCTGATCGCAGACCTCGTCCAGCCCGAAGGGGTCGGCGAGCTTCAGATGCGCTTGGAGCAGCTGCTGATGCGCCTTGAGCGCGAAGGCCTGTTCGACCCCACTCGCAAGCGCCCGCTGCCCGCGTTCCCAGACCGCATCGGCGTTGTGACCTCGCCGACCGGAGCCGTCTGGCAGGACATCAGATCGGTCGTCGAGCGACGCTACCCGCTGGCGGAGCTTCTGCTCGCCCCCTCCATGGTTCAGGGGGACGCCGCCGCCGCGACCATCGTAGAGGCGCTGTCCGCGCTGAACGAGGAGCCGGACGTAGACGCCGTCATCGTGGCCAGAGGCGGCGGCTCGCTGGAAGACCTGTGGCCGTTCAACGAGGAGGCTGTGGCGCGCGCGGTCTTCGCCAGCCGCGTGCCAGTCGTCAGCGCCGTCGGACACGAGACCGACACCACCATCTGCGACCTCGTCGCAGACCTGCGCGCGCCCACCCCGTCCGCCGCCGCCGAGCTTGTCGTACCGGATCGGATCGAGCTTGCGGCAAGGGTCGCGGCTGTCACGAGGACGATCGAGGCTCGAATGCTTGGGCTGATCGAGCGCTCTTCGGCTGAGCTCGCAGCCGTCCACGAGCGTATGGAGCGCGCCGCCCCGAACTTGGACGAGCAGCGCATCAGGGTGGACGATCTGCTCGAAGACGCCAGAACGGGGCTGCTGCGCCGAATCGAGCTGTCCCGCGCGAAGGTCGAGACGCTTTCGACCGCGCTCGGCGCCCTCTCCCCGCTGGATACTCTCAGGCGCGGATACGCCATAGTCGCCGACCCGTCCACGGGCAGAGTGCTGACAGATGCGCGTGACGCTCGACCGGGAGACGCATTGGCTATTGCCCTCGATAGGGGTACAATAGCGGCTGTCGTGGAATCGGTATCGGACGGTACCGATCGACCCCAAGCCCCCGCAGGTGGATAACATGGTCTATGACTCGGACATGTACCCGGTTCAGTTCGACGTAGAGTACCCGGAAATCCGAAACAGGCTGACCGCGCTGGTGCGCCTCATCTTGGTGATACCGGTATTCGTCATCATCACCCTCATCGCGCCCCAGGCCGGGGAAGGCATAGATGCGCTGTACGCGGCCATTGGGCTGTACGTGGCCATTGCGCTCATGATTCTGTTCCGCAGGAAGTATCCGCGCTGGTGGTTCGACTGGAACCTGGAGCTGTCCAGATTCAACGCTAGGATATTCGCCTACCTGCTCCTGCTGCGCGACGAATACCCCTCCACAGACGAAGCCCAAGCGGTGTCGCTGGACATAGCCTATCCCGATGCCGAAACTCAGCTGAACAGGTTCATGCCCCTGATCAAGTGGATTCTGGCGATTCCACACTACATCATCTTGGGCTTCTTGGGCATACTGGTGTTCTTAGTGACGATAATCGCATGGTTCGCCATCCTCATCGTGGGGCGCTATCCGCGAGGGCTGTTCGATTTCTCCGTCGGATTCGCTCGCTGGGGGAATCGGGTATTCGCATACGCTTTTCTGATGACTACCGACCGCTACCCGCCGTTCCGCATGTCTCCATAGACAGACGCGAGTATCACGCAGCGCCCCCGCAGGAGGATAACATGGTCTATGACTCGGATATGTACCCGGTTCAGTTCGACGTAGAGTACCCGGAAATCCGAAACAGGCTGACCGCGCTGGTGCGCCTCATCTTGGCGATACCGGCATTCGTCATCATCGGCTTGGTCTCGTATGGCATGTTCTGGCTGAGCTTGGCAACGGCGCTGGTGATCCTGTTCCGCAAGAAGTACCCGCGCCAGTGGTTCGATTGGCAGGTGGAAGTCAACCGCCTGAAGTACAGGATAAACGCCTACGCAGGCCTTCTGCGAGACGAGTACCCGTCCACCGACGACGAGCAGTCCGTTACACTGGACATCGCCTACCCAGATTCCGCCCAGCTGAACCGCGTACTGCCGCTGATCAAGTGGATTCTGGCGTTTCCACACTACATCGTTCTCTTAGTACTTGGGCCGCTGGCGTTCGTGGTTTCGGTCATCGCATGGTTCGCCATCCTGATAGTGGGTCGATACCCGAGCGGGCTGTTCGACTTCGCCGTTGGCGTCAACAGATGGACGGTCCGGGTTTCGGCATACGCGGGGATGCTGACCACCGACAGGTATCCACCGTTCAGTCTTGACGAGTAGAGGGAAGGTCCGCATGGCGTCCAACGGCTCGGATAAGCAGCCGAACATCGAAAAGCTGTCTTTCGAGGAGGCGCTGGCGCTTCTCGACGAGACCGTCCGCGCGCTGGAGTCGGGCGAGCTGCCGCTGGCAGAGTCCACCGCCATGTACGAGCGCGGTATGAAGCTGGCGCGCGTGTGCAACGAGATGCTGACCTCCGCCGAGACGCGCATAACGCGCATCCGCACCGCCTACGGCGAGCAGATGCGCATGGTGACACAGGACGACGAAGATGAGCCGATCTAGCTGCCCGGGGCTTGGAGCGCGGGTTGCTCGCCCGCGCCGAGCATGGCGCAGACGCGGCTGCATTCTTCCCCATCTCTGCGCTCCCGGCATCGTCCAGTCCGTCGCGCCAGAGCTCCGCAGACCTGTCTACCGCCGTATCCGAGACGCCGAACGTCTCGCTGGCGCTGTAGGGCATATCGAGCCGAATCCGATAAAGGCTGGATCGGCGGATGAGTGGCGATGGGGGAGCGCATACTGTTCGCCGGCGCGCCGCCCGCGCTCCCGGTCGAGGGCGAGATGCTGAAGGCAGACTTCCACATGCACACCCACTACTCGCCCGATTCGGTTCTGCCCCCCGAGAAGCTGGTGGCGCGCTGTCTCCACGTCGGGCTCGACTGCATCGCAGTTACGGACCACAACACGACCGAAGGCGCGTTCGCAGTGCGCGAGATCGCGCCGTTCATGGTGATAATCGGCGAAGAGGTCGCCACTTCCGAGGGCGAGGTGACGGGTCTGTTCCTGAGCGAGACCATACCGAGGGGGCTTTCGCCTGTGGAGACGGCAAAGCGCATCAAGGAGCAGGGCGGCCTTGTCAGCCTTCCGCACCCGTTCGACCGCTTCCGCAGCGAGGTAATCACGCGCAGCGGCATCGAAGACGTGCTGCCCTACGCGGACATCGTCGAGGTGTTCAACTCGCGCAACAACATGGACGCCGATAACCAGAAGGCGCATGAGTTCGCGCGCGAACACGGGCTGTTGACGTCCGGCGTCAGCGACGCTCACACTGCCATCGAGCTGGGCAGGACGTTCGTCACCATGCCCGAGTTCGACGGCAGCCCGCGAGGATTCCTCGAATCCCTCTCTCAGGGCGAGATCCACGCGCGCAAGATGTCCCCCCTGATACACATAGTGACGTCCCTGACCAAGATTCGGAAGAAGATGCTCCGGAGCCGCTAACTGTGGCTCAGACCGCCGTCTATGTAGAGCGTCTCCCCCGTCATGTACGCCGAGGCGTCCGAAGCGAGGTACAGCGCGAGCAGGCCCACTTCTCGAAGCTCGCCCACCCGTCCGAGCGGCACACTGGACTTGGCGCTCTCCCGCGAGCGCGCGATCCGCTCTGGGTCTGCGGTCTCCGGATCAGGGAAGATGCCCGGCGCTATGCAGTTGACCGTTATGCCGTATGCCGCCCACTCCAGGGCGAGCGTCTGCGTGAGGCGCGCCAGCCCAGCCTTCGCGGTGGAGTACACTAGCCCTTCGGGGCTTCCCCTCCGCGCCGCGAACCCGCTTATGTTGATCACCCGCCCATGCCCCCTCTCTATCATGTGCGCGCCCACGGCGCGGCATCCCATGAACGCCTCGGTGAGGTTGACGTCTAGTACGAAGCGCCATTCATCGTCCGTGATCGGGGAGCCGCCAGACCCCGGAAGAGGCACGAGCGGCTTGCGGATGGCGTCTCCCAAGTTGTTGATCAGCACGTCCACCCTGCCCCATGCGTCCAGCGCGGTATCCACAGTGCGCCGCCAGTCCGCCGAGTCTGTGGCGTCCGCGGTGACGGGTACGATTGGAGTTCCAGCCGCCTCGAACTCCTCAGCCAGCGGCGCAAGATAGCGGCTGGTCAGCGCAGTGACCATCACCTTTGCGCCAGACTCCGCAAAGACGCGCGCGATTCCCTTGCCGATTCCACGCGCGGCCCCCGTGACTATCACCGTCTTGTCCTTTACCTCGAACTCTCGCGGCAGCATTCTGTACCCTCCTTCTTGAGTATCCAGCTTGAGTATCCAGCATGTGGTCGAGTGCGTCCACTGGAGACACCCCAGCGAAACGGGCGATCATTGGCACTGGCACACAGGCGCGGCCGGCGGCTGCCCCGTCTGCCCCTCGATGCAAGAGTGTCTGACCCTGCTACACCTCCATCACCTCGTTCTCCAATACGCCGATGCCCTCTATGGTGATCGTCACCACGTCGCCCTCGCGCAGTGTGAACTCCGGCGGCGGGACTATAGCGGTTCCCGTAAGCACTGTAGTCAGGTCCGGAACCAGGTTGTGGCGTTGGAGCCAGTCCGCCAGCTCCTCGCACGTTCGCGCCATGAGAGACGTGGACGTGCGCTCGCTCCACACCTCGCCGCCGTCCCGCGTGATCGAGCAGCCAATCTCTAGGTTCGCGGGGTCTATCTCCTCGGCTGGGACGAAGCATGGGCCGATTGCGCAGCACCTGTCGAACACCTTCGCCTGCGGCAGATACAGCGGATTCTGCCCCTCTATCGAGCGGCTGCTCATGTCGTTGCCGATCGTGTAGCCCACTATCTCCCCCCTGTACAGCACGAAAGCCAGCTCCGGCTCGGGTACACTCCAATCGGAATCCCCCCTGATTCCCACCGCCTCGAACGGCCCCACGCAGCGCTCCGAGGTGGCTTTCAGGAACACCTCCGGACGCTCGGCGGCGAACACTCTGGCGTAGACGTCCGGCGTTTCACTCTCCCGCTGCCGCTCCATCTCGCTGGTCTTGTACGTCACCCCCGCCGCCCACACCTCCGGCGGCTCGAAGGGACGGTCGAGCCGATAGTAGCCGTCCCCGTCCCTCGATCTGTCCATCACCTCACCGAGGTCGAACCTGTCGGCGTCTCCCCCGCTGAGGACCCGCTCGGCTATCTCGTCTATGGAGACGCCGGCCAGCGATGACGCCAGCAGCAGATCGGCGAGGTCCGTCAGGTCAGGATCCACGCTGGTGAGGTCGAGAGCGAGCGAATCCGGCGTCTCCACGACCATTCGGGCGTCTCCATCGTTCGATATCAGGGTGTAGTAGCGCATGGCGTTTCCCCTTTCTCTGTCACTAATACATCAATACATCTTGGAAGTTGACTTGGATGTTGACAGGCTGCCGTTCTATACTGGCGCGCAGTATGAGTGAATTCTACCATCCGGTGACCATATGACCAGAATAATCTTCGTTACCGGCGGCGTGGTCAGCTCGGTCGGCAAGGGCGTCAGCGTCGCCTCTATTGGGCGCATCCTCAAAAGTCGCGGCGTGTCCGTCTCCCTCATGAAGCTAGACCCGTACCTAAACGTGGACCCCGGAACCATGTCGCCTTACCAGCATGGCGAGGTCTTCGTCACCGCGGACGGATCCGAGACCGATCTCGACCTTGGCCACTACGAGCGCTTCGTGGACGTCAGCCTAACCAAGCTGTCCAACATCACCGCAGGCCAGATATACAGCGACGTGATCGCGCGTGAGCGGCGCGGCGAGTTCCTCGGAGGCACCATACAGGCGGTGCCGCACGTTACGGACGCCATCAAGCGGCGCATCCTGGATCTTGCCGATCACTCCGGCGCCGAGGTCATCGTAGTCGAGGTGGGCGGCACCGTCGGCGACATCGAGGGGCTGCCGTTCCTCGAAGCCATCCGCCAGATGCGAAACGAGGTCGGACGCGACAACGTATACTACATCCACGTCACGTTCCTTCCATACATCTCCGCCGCCGGCGAGCTGAAGACCAAACCCACCCAGCACAGCGTGCGCGAGCTTCGCAGCATCGGCATCCAGCCAGACGCCATCATCTGCCGCGCAGATCACCACGTGGACGAGGAGATCAAGAAGAAGATATCCATACACTGCGACGTGCCGAACGAGGCGGTGATAAACCTGCCCACCGTGTCCAGCATCTACGAAGTGCCGCTCATCCTCCAGGAGGAGGGTCTTGGCGACCTGATCGTGGACGCGCTGCGGCTGGGCGTATCCGCTGACGACCTGATCGACTGGCGCGCGATGGTCGAGGCGATCCAGGCCCCGAAAGAGACCCTGCCCATAGCCATAGTCGGCAAGTACGTAGACCTTCGGGACTCGTACATATCCGTGAAGGAGGCGCTGCTTCACGCCGGCCTACAGTACGACAGAGCCATAGACGTGCAGTGGATCGACTCCGAGCAGGTGGAGGCTGAGGGGCCTGACAGACTGCTAGAATCCGCGGCCGGCATCGTGGTTCCCGGCGGCTTCGGACTCAGGGGCGTAGAGGGCATGATTCGCACCGTGCAGTACGCGCGCGATCACGACGTGCCATATCTCGGCTTGTGCCTCGGCCTTCAGGTGATGGTCGTAGAGATAGGCCGCAGCTTGGTCGGACTCAGGGACGCGAACTCCACCGAGATGGACCCAAACACCCCTCACCCGGTCATAGACCTCATGGACAGTCAGAAGGGCGTTACCGACATGGGCGGCACGATGCGGCTGGGCATCTACCCATGCGAGACCGTCAGCGACAGCTGGGCAGAGCGCGCCTACCGCCAAGACATCGTCGAGGAGCGTCACCGCCACCGCTGGGAGGTGAACAACGAATACCGCGAGCGATTCGAGGCAGTAGACCTCTGGCCCACCGGCATATCGCCCTGCGGCGAGTTCATAGAGATAATGGAGTACGTCCCCAGCAGGTTCATGGTGGGAACGCAGTTCCACCCGGAGTTCCTGTCCAGGCCCAACAGACCGCACCCGCTGTTCAGAGAGTTCATCGGCGTCGCCACCGACGTGGTCAGAGAGGGAGGCCAGCGCCCCCTGCCAATCAGCGGCTAGAGGCCCCGCCTGCCCAAAGCCATGTCTCCCCCTATGCCCTTGGCTGCCCCCTTACTGGCTGCCCTTGGTCGTAGAGACGTGAATCGCGCCAGTCGCAGCGCGATTTCGCAGACCCCATATCTCTTCTCTCGCTGCCCTTGAATGGCAGAGACATGAATCGCGCCAGCCTATCCCCTCCCGCTCCTCACTTGACACCACTCATAAGAAGTATAAACTGGCTTTGGATGGATCGGCGCGTATGTGCCGCAGGCGTTCTGTGCCTCGCACTTCGTCTGATCGCCCCGAATCCATTTCCAGAGCTACATGTCCTACTGGCACATCAACGCGGCAGTGGCGACGGTCAAGAGCTTCTGGGTCAAACTGCCCACGATCGCGGAGTGGCATCCCTACTGGGGAAGCAGCTTCAACAACCCGGCTACGGTCGTCATAGACAAGTAGCCCTCCGGCGTTCGGGCGCCGGGCGGAGGAACGTTCTCCCCCGTCCGGCGCCCCTGGCCACGCGGAAGGCCGAGTGTGACGATGGCAAGAACAAAGACTCTGTGGATAGTCTTGGGACTCGCGGCTGGGATAGCTTTGATAGCGGCGGCCGCGCTTGCCCTGTCACTCGCTTTCTTCACCGAAGAAGAGCCCACCGAGGATCCAGACGACCCCCTGCTGGAAATAAGGCTGTCGGAGATGCAGCCCCTCTGCATCGACATAACGCTTGGGATTCTCACCCTCGAAGAGATCGGACAGGTGGCAGGCGTGGCTAACGACAAGGCGTTTTTCCACGACAGCGCCATGGTAGAGGGCGTTCTTGGCTTGCCCTACTCCGAAATCTCCGACGAATGTACGCGGGCATTCGTTCGCGGATTGGACGAGAGCGGCTCATACGTCGAACACGTGGCGATCTGCTCGGAAGAGATGTGGGAAAGCGGCGGGACGGAAAGACTGCCAATCGAGCGTCTGAGGCAGGCGCTTTCATGCGCAGACGACGCAATCGGCCTTCCAGTCGAGAACTTGGAAAACCCCGACCGACCGAAAGGCTGACGGCCGACACATGCGAAAGCTCCTGCTCCGAAAACTCGCGGCTATCGTGGTAGTCCTGTTTGGCCTCACCATTCTGGTGTTCTCGCTGTCGCACGCCACCGGAGACCCCCGATACCTGTACATGACGCAGTACACGAGGACTACTTCAGAGGCGTGAGAGGCGCAGGGCAAGGCGATGGGGCTGGATAAGCCCCTGCTCGTCCAGTACGCCATATGGGTTGGCAAGGCGGTGCGCGGAGACTTCGGAAACTCCGTCTACTACCAGCGAAACTCACTGCAAATGATCATGGAATCCCTGCCCGCAACGCTTCAGCTGTCCGGCATATCGTTCGCGTTCGCCATAGCCTTGGGGATGCCGCTTGGCGTCCTGTCCGCAGTCAAGCGCAGCACGGCGTGGGACTATCTGGGGCGCAGCTTCGCGCTGCTTGGGCAGTCCGTCCCGCCGTTCTGGATAGCCATAGTGCTGGTGCTGGTGTTCAGCGTGCAGCTCGGCTGGCTGCCCACCTCGCGGCGCGGAGACTGGACACACTTCGTCCTGCCCGTTGCCACACTCGGCTGGCTGCCCGCCGCCGGCCTTCTGCGCCTCACCCGCTCGTCCATGCTGGAAGTGCTGGACAGCGAGTACGTCAAGCTCGCCAGAGCGAAGGGCGTCGGATCCACCAAGATAATCTGGAAGCACGCCTTCAGGAACGCATTGATAGCCCCGCTCACCTACGCCATGATCCTGCTGGCTGGCTTCATGACCGGAACCGTCGTGGTGGAGACCGTCTTCGCATGGCCCGGCATCGGCAGGCTGGCAGTCAACGCCGCGCTCAACACAGACTTCCCGCTGGTGACCGGGCTGGCGCTGGTCTTCGGAATCGTGTTCCTGTTCGCAAGCCTGTTCGCAGATCTGGTGTACGGCGTCCTCGATCCCCGGATTCGCTATGAGTAGCGCCGAGGACATCACCGCCGCGCGCGAGCTGCTCCCGCGTGAAAACAGGTTCGTGACTGCGTACCTAGCCTTCAGGCGCTGGCCGATCATTCCCGTCGCGATCGTGATGCTGCTGGTCGTGGTAGCCGTCTTCGCCGAGCTGGTCGCGCCCAACGACCCGCTCGGAGGCGATCTGGACGACCGCAATACGCCGCCCGCGTGGGCGGAGGAGGGATCGGCGAAGTTCCTCTTGGGAACGGATCACATAGGGCGCGGCATACTGAGCCGCATGATCTTCGGCGCTCGCGTGTCCCTTATAGTGGCGGGAACCGTTCTCGTCGCCGGCGCCGCGCTCGGAACCGTGGTCGGCCTCGTGTCCGGCTACGTGGGCGGAATCGTAGATGAAGTCCTGATGCGCTTGGTGGACTTCGTGTTCGCCCTGCCCTTCATCGTCGTGGCGCTGGTCGCCTCCGTCGTGTGGGGCGCGAGCCTGGAGCTCGTCATAATCCTGCTCGCCCTGTTCACGTGGGCGCCGTTCGCCCGTCAGGTGCGCGCCGAAACCCTTCAGCTGAAAACCACCGACTACGTATCCCTCGCCAGAGTCGCCGGCGCGTCCGGACTGCGAATCGCGCTCAGACACATACTGCCCGGCGTGGTCAATACCGTCATGGTACTCTCCTCGCTTCAGGTCGGATCGCTCATCCTCACCGAATCGGTGCTGAGCTTCCTCGGCGTCGGCATCCCGCCGCCTCAGCCCTCGTGGGGAAGCATGGTGTCTGACGGGCGCGAGTACATATCCACCGCATGGTGGATATCCTTCTTCCCCGGATTCGCCATCCTGCTGATCGTGTTCTCCATGAACTTCTTCGGAGACTGGCTCAGGGACAAGCTGGCCCCGAGGCTCAGACAGATATGATTCGGCGCGCCGCGCCGCTCATCGCCGCCGCGCTGCTCGTCCTGTCCTGCACCCAGGATCCCACGCCTGCCGCCCCCGAGATCCCGCCCGCCGACTCCCCCGCGCTCGCCCCTTCGCCACTGACGACGGCTTCGGAGACCGCCAGCCCCGAAAGTGCCGTCACCCCGTTCACCAACGTCGCGCCCCAAGCCCTCTTGGACGGATTCGAGGTCAGCAACTACAGACCCTCCGCAGTGGCGTTCGACTACGACAGAGACGGCGATCACGACTTGTATATCACGTCCAACGCCGGAAACGCCAACTTCCTCTACGCCAACCAAGGCGACGGCACGTTCGCCAACGTGTCCCGCGAAGCCGGCGTCGCTCTGGTGGATAACAACAGCAGCGGAGCCGTGGCCTGCGACCTCGATAACGACGGCTATCAGGACATGTACGTTGGCGCGAGGGGAGTCATCGGGGACGGGCTGGACTTCCGATCCGCCACAGGCGCGGACACGGCTTCCAAGCAGCTGAGGCGCGCAATTGGCGACCACCTGTTCACGAACGACGGAGACGGCGGCTTCACGGACGTCACCGAGCGCGCCTTTGGCGAGAACGTCAACATCCGCTCCGCCTCCAGCATCGCCTGCGCCGACGTGGACGGAGACGGATGGCTGGATATCTACGTGGGAAACGCAGTCGATGAAGACTGGTTCGTATTCGATCAGCCGTCCCACCTCGGACACTACAACCGCCTGTACATGAACAACGGCGACATGACTTTCGATGAAGTTTCCAGAGCCGCAGGCGTGGAGGGCGGCCAGATAACCCTGCGAGACCCAGACGGAAACCCTGTCCTGTTCCGTGACCCCGACACCGGCGCGGAGTACGAAGGCTACGATCCCACTGTACTGGACGCATCCGGCAGCAGGGCGGGCGACCCGTCCGGGCGCACCCACGCCGTCTTGTTCTTCGATCACGACGACGACGGCGACCCCGACCTGTGGGTCGCCAACGATGGACACCGCCCCTACGTCTTTCGGAACGACTCCACCCCCGGCCGCGCCCGATTCACCCCGCTGGCAGAGGCAATGGGGATAGACAAGTCCGGCAACTGGATGGGCTTCGCCGTGGGCGACTACGATGGCGACATGGATCTGGACGTGTTCATCCCCAACGTCGGCCCCCACCTGCGCCGCTTCGAGCCGCAGCAGCAGCCGGGCGGCGATTGCAGGTACACCGAGCGCTTCGACTGGGGAACGTGCCTCCACTATCTGTTGAGAAACGACGGCCCCGCCCGGCTGGACGGCGCTGGCGTGGTCGGAGCGTTCGAAGACGTGGCTTCGGATACGACCGTAGCTCCCAGCCCCATCATGCCCCCTCGCTCGCTGGACAGGAGGCGAATTCATCCCGAATGGGACGTCCCCACCGGGCTGGGCGCATACGACTTCGGATACGGAACGACCTTCTTCGACTACGACAACGACGGAGATCAGGACATATATTGGCTCGGCTCCGAGGGGCCGCCGGGCAAGTCCAGCTACCCGGCAGCGGGCAGAATGCTCAGAGGCGACGGGCAGGGGAGCTTCGAGGACATCACCGTTCGAGCGCGCCTCCTCGACATCCTCGACGTGGACTACTCGATCCTCGACCCTGCCGATCCCGCGTTCGACCCCGACCGCCAGAGGATCGGCAGCAGGTTTCACCTCAACGGCAAGGCGCTCGCGCACGCCGACCTGAACGGAGACGGCTACCTGGACCTCATCGCCACCAACAGCAGCGGCCCCGTGTGGGACGACCTTTCTAGCTCGTTCGTTCCGGCGCTCGGCCCTGTGTTCGTGTGGATGAACGGTGGAGGGGACAACCACTGGCTGACGCTCCGCCTGAAGGGACGAATGGGCATTGACGGCTCCGGCAGCAGCGCCGACGCCATCGGAGCGCGCGTATATCTGGAGAGCGGCGGCAGGACGCAGGTTCAGGAAGTTCGCGCCGGATCCAGCTACCTCTCCATGGACAGCATCGAGCTGGAATTCGGACTTGGCGACGCCCAGAGCGTGGACGAAATCAGAATCAGGTGGCGCAGCGGACGCGCCCAAACCCTGAGCCACGTCCCCGCAGACCAGACGCTGGAGATCACAGAGCCTGAGTCCTAGCCGCGACAGCCGCGCGTCGTTCGTCGTCGTTCGTATAGATGCCCGACCAATTTTCCCAATTCTCGAAAATTGCCCGAATTACGTGTTGACAGATGCCAAGTCTTGGTATAAATTAAGAGTGTCCCAAGTGGTTGAGCTTGATGACTCGGCTGAGCGGGCGGCAGGCGGTTCTCCGCAGGCAGTACGCGAGGCAGACGGTGAGGGCGGTTCGGCAGTCCACCAGAGCGGATCGACAGGGAGGCCAGAGCTTCTGCGATGGCAGCCCGGGCGGATTCGCAAAGCTGGGCGGCGGGGTCGTCGGAGTCAGTGGAACGGGAGGCTGGAGCTTCGGCGAAGGCAGTCCGGGAAGCGGCGGGTCGAGGGTGAGGTCACTTGGGACATCCTCTTTTCCCCCAGTCCCCCGCGCCCCTCTCTGACATATCTAGGTCGCCGACCCGGTACCGGTTCTTGGGACATCCTCTTTCCCCGCCCCTGTTCTTGGAGACGCTGCCAGCAGCTATGCCAGCTCCCTAACGTCCCGCAGGTTGCGATACAGCCCGTCGTAGTCTAGGCCGTAGCCCACCATGAACATGTCCGGCACGTCGAAGCCCGCGTAGACTACGTCCACCTCTGGCGCAGCGGACGCGCCCAAACCCTGAGCCACGTCCCCGCAGACCAGACGCTGGAGATCACAGAGCCTGAGTCCTAGCCGCGACAGCCCCCGCATCCGAGCGTCGTTCGTCGTCGTTCTTATAGATGCCCGACCAATTTTCCCGATTCTCGAAAATTGCCCGAATTACGTGTTGACAGATGCCAAGTCTTGGTATAAATTAAGAGTGTCCCAAGTGGTTGAGCTTGATGACTCGGCTGAGCGGGCGGCAGGCGGTTCTCCGCAGGCAGTACGCGAGGCAGACGGTGAGGGCGGTTCGGCAGTCCACCAGAGCGGATCGACAGGGAGGCCAGAGCTTCTGCGATGGCAGCCCGGGTGGATTCGCAAAGCTGGGCGGCGGGGTCGTCGGAGTCAGTGGAACGGGAGGCTGAAGCTTCGGCGAAGGCAGTCCGGGAAGCGGCAGGTCGAGGGTGAGGTCACTTGGGACATCCTCTTTTCCCCCAGTCCCCCGCGCCCCTCTCTGACATATCTAGGTCGCCGACCCGGTACCGGTTCTTGGGACATCCTCTTTCCCCGCCCCTGCTCTTGGAGACGCTGCCAGCAGCTATGCCAGCTCCCTAACGTCCCGCAGGTTGCGATACAGCCCGTCGTAGTCTAGGCCGTAGCCCACCACGAACATGTCCGGCACGTCGAAGCCCGCGTAGACTACGTCCACCTCGCGCGTCCGTCTCGAAGGCTTGTCCAGAAGCGCGCATATCTCCACAGACTCCGCGCCGAGCTTCGCCATCTCCTCCACCATCATTTCGGCGGTCGCCCCGGTGTCCACTATGTCCTCCACGATCAGCACGTGCCTGCCCTCGATGCGCTCGCGCGGCGGCAGGTCGATTACCACGTTCCCCGCTTCTCTGCCCTCGTAGCTCTGAGCGCGCACCGTGATCATCTCCACCGAGCGCGGCAGCGCGCGCATCAGATCCGCCAGAAAGCAGACCGCGCCATCCATGACGCCAACCAGCACGAGCCGCGCGTCGCCGTAGTCCTCCACTATCTCCGCTGCGATCTCCGGAATGACTTGTGCGATCTCCGCCTCCGAAATCAGGATGTCCCCCAGCGTCATGAGTCCCTCCTTGCTCTCTCGCGTATTCACGCCGGCATTGTAGAATGTTTACGCGATATTTGCAGGCGAGGAGACGATGAAGATGAACGTAGGCGTCGCCAAAGTGACCCTTAGACTGCCTTCCAGCCACAGCCTCAAAGAGAAGCGGCGCGTCGTCAGCTCCATCCGCCAGCGCGTGCGCGCCAAGTTCGACGTGGCAATAGCCGAGGTCGAGCGTCAGGATACGTGGCAGGTGGCTGTCTTGGGCATCGCCAGCGTCTCCAACAGCGCGCCCCACGCCCAGCAGGCTCTGGAGGCCGTTATGAGATTCATCGAATCCGACCGCCCGGACGCGGAGATGATAGACTGCGAGCTGGAAATCATCACAGGCTTTTGACTGGCAGCCTCCGACAGGCATGGACACCGCAGACTTCCTCAGACACATACAAAGCCTTCTCTGGTATCAGGGCCAGCTCGCGCATCTGGAGCGTGTGCCGCCGCGCCGCGCCAGACCCGCCGAGGTCCATCCCCCGCTCGACGCCCGTCTTCAGGCAAGTCTCGAAGGTCTGGGGATAACCTCGCTCTACACCCACCAAGCCGCCGCCGTCAGCGCGATCAGAAGCGGAAGCAGCGTCATAGTCGCCACCCCCGCCGCAAGCGGCAAGAGCCTCTGCTACAACCTGCCCATCCTCGAAACCCTGCTCGCCGACCGCTCCGCCCGCGCGATGTACCTGTACCCCACCAAGGCGCTGGCTCAGGATCAGGGAAAGAAGCTCGCCGCGCTGATGCCAGCCGATCTCCGTCTGCGCCACGCCATCTTCGACGGCGACACGCCCCGAGCCGACAGGCTGGCGATTCGGCGCGACTCCCACATCGTCATGACCAACCCCGACATGCTTCACCTCGGCATTCTGCCCAACCATCGCGCTTGGTATCGCGCCCTGCGCGGACTCAGGTACATAGTGCTTGACGAGGCGCACGTCTACCGCGGCGTATTCGGAACCCACGTAGCCAACGTGCTGAGACGGCTCAGGCGCATCTGCCGCAAGGTGGGCAGCGATCCGCAGTTCGTCCTCTGCTCCGCCACCATCGCCAACCCCAGAGAACACGCCGAGCGGCTTGTGGGCATCCCCTTCGAGGTCATAGACGAGGACGGATCGCCATACGGCGGCAAGGACTTCGTCTTCTGGAACCCGCCGATGATAGACCTTGCCGAAGGATCGCGCAGATCCACCAACTCCGAGGCGACCCAGCTGTTCGCAGAGCTTCTGAAGCGCCATACCAGAACCATGACCTTCGTCCGCAGCCGCCGACAGGCAGAGCTGATCTACCTGTACGCCCGCGACCAGCTCAGGCCCACCCATCCACTGGTGGCGAAGCGCATAGCCCCGTACCGCGCCAGCTACCTGCCCGAAGACCGCAGACGCATCGAGAAAGACCTGTTCGAGGGCAGGCTGCTCGGCCTTTCGACCACCAGCGCCATGGAGCTTGGCGTGGACGTGGGAAATCTGGATGCCACGCTCATCACCGGCTACCCCGGATCCATAGCCAGCGCGTGGCAGCAGGCGGGGCGCAGCGGACGCGGCGGCGAACGCTCGCTCAGCGTCCTCATCGCACAGAACGACCCGCTCGACCAGTACCTGATGCGCCACCCCGAATCGTTCTTCGGCAAGAGCCACGAAGCCGCCAGAATCTCGCCCGCCAACCCCTACGTCATGAAGCCCCATCTGATATGCGCCGCATACGAAGCGCCCCTGACCATGAGCGACACCGAGTTCTTCGGCCCCGATCTGCTCTGGTACGCCCCTGAGTTGGTCCAAGATGAATACCTCCACGTCCGACAGCAGCGCTGGCACCTGCTGCCGGAGGTGTCATATCCCGCCCAGCGGGTCAACATCCGCTCGGCATCCGGCGGCTTCTTCACCCTCGTAGACTCCGAAACCGGCGCGATCTTGGAGACCGTATCCGAACACAGCGCATACATGCAGCTCCACCCCGGCGCGATCTATCTGCATCAGGGCGAATCGTACCTGATAAAGCGCCTAGACCTGGACTCTCGCACCGTCTACGCCACACTGACCGAAGTTCCATACTACACACAGGCGCGCGACTACACCGAGACGCGGGTTCTGCGCACGTACAGGCAGCGCGCCGTTGGCGGCGTGACCGTGTTTCTCGGCGAGGTGAACGTATCGACTCAGGTCGTTGGCTTCAGGCGTCTTCAGCACCACACCGATGAGATGCTGGGAGACGAGTACTTGGAGCTGCCTTCGCAGGAGTACGACACCACCGCGCTCTGGTTCGGACCGACCGATGACGCCCTCGACCGCATCCACTCCGAAAAGCTCGACCTCATGGGCGGACTGCACGCGGTCGAACACGCCGCCATAGGTATCTTGCCCCTGTTCGCCATGTGCGACCGCAACGACATCGGCGGCATATCGACCCCCCTGCACCCTGACACTGGACAGCCGCAGGTCTTCATCCACGATGGCTACCCCGGCGGCGTGGGAGTGGCGGAGCATGGCTACGAAGTGATCGAAGACCTGTGGCGCGCCACCTTCGATGTGATCTCCCAATGCCCATGCGAGGCTGGCTGCCCCTCCTGCATCCACTCCCCAAAGTGCGGCAACGGCAACCACCCGCTGAACAAGGAAGTGGCGAAGCTGATCCTCGCCTCGATACTCGGTGAGGGACACGGACACAGCCGAGCGCCAACCGTCCCGCCAACCATCCCGTAGGCCGTTGGACGCTGCGCAGGAAGATCAGCCGCTCTCTCCCCATATATAATTGAATTGGTCTTGCAAAATCCCCTCCCTCCTCGCCTTCCCGCCCCGCGCGGCAGTACGCTGTTGACTCCCGTTCGTTGGCGGTGGTAGCATCCTCTGGGCTTCGCGCCCCGATCACCTTGAAAAGGCTGCGTTGGTGAATCCGGCCCACAGGCTCGCCCATAGAACCCCATTCTTCTTCGGCTGGGTGGTGCTGTCGGCAGTTTGCAGCTCGCAGTTCGTGAGGAACGCCGCCGCCAGCCTGACCATCGCCGTCTTCGTGTACCCGCTGTCCGAGCAGCTTGGCTGGAGCAGGACGATGATCGCCGGCGCTGCCACGCTTGGCGGCTTGGCAGCCTCGTTCGTCTCGCCCGGCGTGGGCTGGCTGATAGATCGGTACGGCGCGCGAATCGTCCTAGCCGTCAGCGTATTCATCTTGGGGCTTTCGACCGTATCGTTAGCGGCAGCCACCGCCACCGTCTCCATAGCGGGGTTTACGGTGCCGATAGCGTTCTGGCTGGCATACGGCACCGGGCGCGTCTTGTTCTCCAGTCCGCTCCAGATCGGAGCCTCCGTCGTGGTGTCGCGCTGGTTCATCAGACTCAGAGGGCGCGCCAGCGGCATCCTCACCATGTCGCACTCGGCGGGGATGATCTCGTTTCCGCTGGTAGCGGGCCTGATGATAGGCAGCGGCGGCGAGTGGCAGAGAGCATGGATCGCGCTGGGCGTCATCGCATGGGCGGTTGCGCTTGCGCCCGTCGCGCTGCTGGTCGTACAGCGGCCCGAAGACGTAGGCCTTCTGCCAGACGGCGATTCCGCGAAGGACGACACGGCGGACGGCGGCGCAGGCGCGGCAGAACCCGAGTGGACAGCCAAGAACGCCATGCGCGCCCCCGCGCTCTGGATCCTCGCCACAGGCACGGGCGCGCTGTTCCTGATGCAGGCGGGTACGAACATACACGCGGCGGCGTACCTGCGCGACCTGGGGCTTGGACAGACGACCGCCACGCTGGGCATAACCCTGAACGCCGCGTTCTTGGGCATTGGCGGCTTGGCTTGGGGCTGGATCGCCGAGCGCGTACCGGCGCGCTTCGTCATGGCAGCCGTGGCTTCGACCATGGCCGTCGCCTCCGCGCTGTTCATCACCGTGGACAGCGTCTCCGAAGCGCTGGCATACTCCGCCCTGTTCGGATTCGGACTTGGCGGGATGCTGTCCGTCCCCCCGGTGGCATACGCCGACTACTTCGGACGGCGCTCGCTGGGCGTGATCAGGGGCGTGACCGAGCCGTTTTCCACTCTCGGACAGGCCATAGGCGCGGTTCTCATGGGAGTGGTCTTCGACGTGAGCGCAAGCTACTACTGGGCATTCGTCGGCTTCGCCGCTCTGGGAGCGCTGACAGGCTTGGCGGTGCTGCTGGCAAGACCGCCAAGCCTAGAACGTCAGCCCGACCCCGGCCCCCGCTCCATCGAGTAGGGCTGCCAGCGCGCCAGATCGGTCTTTGCCAGCACGGACGGGTTGACACACGTCCTGGGCCAGCGTCCGCTCAGCGCCAGAGATATCTCCTGCCCCACGCGCCGCCTCGCCTCCGGCGACATCCGCGAGGATGCCGAAGCCACGTGCGGCGTCAGGATCACGTTGTCCATGCCCAGAAGCGCGTTGTCTGCGTCCGGCGGCTCCTTCTCCGTCACGTCCAGACCCGCGCCCGCTATCCAGCCCTCTTGCAGCGCCTTTATCAGCGCCGCCTCATCGACAGTCGGACCGCGACCGTTGTTGATGAACAGCGCAGTGGGCTTCATTCTGCGGAAATGCTCCTCGCTGAGCATGTGATGGACTTCCGAAGTGGAAGGAGCGTGCATAGAAACTATGTCGGAGCGCTCCAGCACCTCGTTGAGACTGACCGGCTCCACTCCGTAGCTGGTCATCATCAGCTCTTCTATATATGGATCGAACGCGATCATCCGCAGACCGAAGGGCTGGGCGCGTATCGCCGTAGCGCGCGCCACGTGTCCGAAAGAGACGAAGCCCAGCGTCTGCCCATACAGTCGAGGGAACTGGTTCAGGTATGGCCTGCCCTCTGCGTAGCGTCCTGTCCGCACCATCGTATCCATCAGCGTCAGACGCCGGAAGGTCGCCAGAAGCAGCATCATCGTATGATCCGCCACCTCCTCGATGAAGGTGTCCGGAACGTTGGTAACCGGTATGTTCTTCGCCGTAGCCGCTGCCACGTCCACCGTATCCGCCCCAACGCTCCCCAGCGCTATTATGCGGCAGTTGTCGAGGCTGTCTATGATGCTGGCGGTAATCGGGTTCCCTCTGGCGATCAGAGCGTCGCAGTCCCTCGCCTGCTCTATGAACTCCCCTTCGCTGGCAGCGTCTATCTCGACTATCTCGGCGTCGATTGCCGATAGGTACTCCATCTCGTACTCGTACCCTCCGCCGCCCAGGGCGTAGGTCACGTTCGTAGGCTTCTGAACTCCCACTTTGTATCTTGCCAACCCAAAATCTCCTTTCATCGTCCGAACAGCGGGCATGTGACCGCCCCCAAGCGTTAGGATATGAGAGCGGACGGAGTATGTCCAGACGGCGCGCGACTGCGAGAGCGAAACACGGCATTTCGCGCCGCCCTCGAAATCCCATACCGCGGGGACGGCTACAGCCCGCTCACCCGTTGACCAAGCGCGACTGGGAACATACCCTAACTTGGAATCCAAGACGACAGACCGAATGCTAACGAATGCTAACGTGAGAGGAAGGCGCGATGACCGCGACACCCCCGGCACGTCCGAAGGCGCGTGGAGACGGCGACGCCGGATACGAAGCCGAGCTTTGGAAGATGGCAGACGCGCTGCGCGGCAGCATGGACGCCGCCGAGTACAAGCACGTAGTCTTGGGCTTGATCTTCCTCAAGTACATCTCCGACGCATTCGAGGAGAAACAAGCCGCGCTGGAAGACGAGCTCATCGACGGCGCGGACCCGGAAGACCCGGACGAGTACCGAGCCGATAATATCTTCTGGGTTCCCTCAGAAGCGCGCTGGACGCGACTCAAGGCGCAGGCGCGGCAGCCGTCCATCGGCCGGACGGTGGACGACGCCATGACCGCCATCGAGCGCGACAACCCCGCGCTAAAGGACGTTCTGCCCAGAGACTACGCCCGCCCTGCGCTGGACAAGATCCGGCTCGGACAGATCATCGACCTCATCAGCAACATCAGGGTCGGAGACGCCGCCGCCCGCTCGAAGGACGTGCTGGGCCGCGTGTACGAATATTTCCTGTCGCAGTTCGCCAGCGCAGAGGGCAAGAAGGGCGGCGAGTTCTACACCCCGCGCTGTGTCGTCAAGCTGCTGGTCGAGATGCTGGAGCCATACTACGGTCGCGTCTATGATCCATGCTGCGGCTCATCCGGCATGTTCGTTCAGTCCATCGAGTTCGTCCGCGCCCACGCCAGCGGCAACGGCAGCGCCCGACCCGGACTCCAATCAGGTGTCGGCAGGGCGCGGGCGGACATCCCCATCTACGGACAGGAGTCCAACTACACCACCTGGCGCTTGGCGAAGATGAACCTCGCAATTCGGGGCATAGGTGGGCAGATAGCGCACGGCGACAGCTTTCACAGCGACCGCTACCCAGACCTGAAGGCAGACTACATCCTTGCCAACCCGCCCTTCAACGTCTCCGACTGGGGCGGCGAACAGCTGCGGGATGATAAGCGCTGGCGGTACGGCATCCCGCCGATTCGCAACGCCAACTTCGCATGGGTGCAGCACATGGTACACCACCTTTCGCCCGGCGGCGTGGCGGGCTTCGTCTTGGCGAACGGCTCCATGTCGTCCAGCCAGTCGGGTGAAGGAGCGATACGCAAGAATCTAATCGAAGCCGACCTTGTGGATTGCATGGTTGCGCTGCCCGGCCAGCTCTTCTACTCCACCCAGATACCCGCCTGCCTGTGGTTCTTGGCGCGGAACAGACGAGGAGGGAGATACCGAAGCCGTCGGGGAGAAATCCTGTTCATAGACGCGCGCAAGCTGGGCCGCATGGTGGACCGCACCCACCGCGAGCTGACCGACGAAGACATCTCCCGCATAACCGCCACCTACCACGCTTGGCGCGCCACCTCCCCCCTCCCTGCCCGTCGCACATCCTCCCCTATCTCTGCCCGTCGCACTTCCTCCCCTCTCCCTGTGGGAGAGGGTCAGGGTGAGGGCATAAACAACTACGCCGACATACCCGGCTTCTGCAAGAGCGCGACGATCGAGGAAGTGCGCAAGCATGGCCACGTCCTCACCCCCGGCCGCTACGTCGGCGTAGAGCCGCAGCCCGACGACGGCGAGCCGTTCGAGCGGAAGATGGCGCGCCTCGCCGCCCAGCGGCGCAGTCAGCAGACCGAAGCCGCAAGGCTGGACGCGGCTATCGAGGCGAACTTGGCGCGGCTGGGTTTTGGAAACGGCCCGCGCCCGTCATAGCGATGTGGCGTGATACAATCTCGAATAGTTTCAGAGGAAGTCTAGCATGGCAGTCATTGAAAACCTGCTGAGGAAGATCGAGTCGATCCGCACCGAGTATTACTACGATCTGGCCCTTATCTCGTAGAAGAATATGAAGACAAGCGCCACTCAAGCGATCCCACATTCGACCCTGTCTTGCATAGCGCCCACCTGAACATGACGGATCGACAGCTTCAGAGTCATCCCCTCACCCTCGACGGGAGATGTCCAGGGTGAGGGTGATTCATCAGTCAAAACCAGTTGGACGCTGTACTGGAAGCGAGGAGGGCATGGAGCATGTTCGATCGTGCCGTTCATCCCGGAGAGATTCTGAAAGACGAGTTGGCGGAGTTGGGCGTAACTCCAACGACGCTCGCGCGACAGATTGACGTGCCACCGAACCGGATCGGTCAGATCATCGCCGGCAAGCGTTGCGTAACCGGCGACACCGCGCTGAGGCTTGGACACTGGTTCGGAGTCGATCCCCAATTCTGGCTCAACCTGCAAACCCAGTTCGACCTAGTCGCGGCCGAACGGAAGGTCGGCGAAGCCGTGCGCGTCCTGCCGACCGTGGCAAAAAGCGCATAGCCGGGCGGTTGTATATGGTCGACAAGCGGCGCAGTCAGCAGACCGAAGCCGCAAGGCTGGACGCGGCTATCGAGGCGAACTTGGCGCGGCTGGGTTTTGGAAACGCCCCGCGCCCGTCGTAGCGATGTGGCGTGATACAATCTCGAATAGTTTTCAGAGGAAGTCTAGCATGGCAGTCATTGAAAACCTGCGGAGGGAGATCGAGTCGATCCGCACCGAGTATGACTACGATCTGGCCCTAGCAAGGATTTCTGATCTGATGGATGCCCTGACATATCCAGACGGAAGACAGGAAGAAGACCCCAACCACCCTGACAGGGTCGAGCTGGACACCCTCGTATATCTCGTAGAAGAGTACGAAGACAAGCGCCACCCAATCGATCCCGCCTTCGACCCTGTGGGGACGATCGAATTCGTTATGGACCAGACCGGGCTGACCGAGCGCGACCTCATCCCGTTCATAGGCAGCCGTGAAAAGGTTGCCGAAGTCATGTCTGGCAAGCGAGCCGTCACAACGTCAATGGCGCGCTCGCTCGAAGAGCGCCTCGGCATACCCGCCGATCTTCTTGTCCAGAAAACGGCGTCATCCGCTGGAGACTCGACTGACGACTGAGCGCGCAGGTTGGGGAGGGCGTTCAATTGTGCAGCGGCGCAGTCAGCAGACCGAAGCCGCAAGACTGGACGCGGCTGTCGAGGCGAATCTCTCGCGGCTGGGTTTTGGGGAATAGGAGGCGTTCGATGAAGCTGGACCTGTCGCCGCTGGAAGATTCTGTTACCCAGCTGGAAGAAGCCCTGGACATATACCACTCCGATCTGGCTTCTGACCACCCTCGCCTCAGGAGGCATCTGAGGGCTGCCGTAATCCAAGCATTCGAGTTCACCTACGAAGTCTCCTTCAAGATGCTGAAGCGCTATCTCCAGCTTGCGTCCGCCAATCCGGCAGAGATAGACCGCCTCGCCTTCAATGACGTTATTCGTGAGGGGTTCAGGCAAGCTCTGCTCGCGTCCGAGCTCCCGGCTTGGATGGAGTTTAGAAGAAACCGTGGAACGACCAGTCACACCTACAGCGGAGAGAAGGCGCAGGAGGTGTTCGAGAGTGTCCCTGACTTCCTGCAAGAGGCCCGGTATCTCTTGAATCGACTTCAAGAGAGGAACGAGTACCTTGACTAGCCCGGTGGACATCAGACCCGACCATCTCGAAATCGTGCAGGACATCCTGCGCGAGCATCTATCCGCGGATGTCGGAGTCTGGGTGTTCGGCAGCCGCGCCAGCTGGGCCACGAAAGACTCATCAGACTTGGATCTAGTCTTAGAGGGCGAGGGCAGGCTCAGCAATAAGTCGCTGGGGGCGCTGAAGGACGCATTCGAGGACTCAGCCCTCCCGTACACGGTTGACGTTGTGGACTTCAACCGGATTGGAGACTCCTTCAGGCAGATCGTGGAGTTACAGAGAACTCCCCTGCCCCGGGGCGGAGATGGATCTGATAGAAGGCCCCCTCCGGTCAGCCACCTATCGGGTGGGACTGCCAGCGGCGGAGCGCCACTCACCCCTACTTCGACCGAGTGGCGCGAGGTGACGTTCAGCGAGGCCGTCTTGGTCAATCCAGCGGTACGCCTTGACCGTGGATCGGTTTATCCATTTGTGGATATGGCCGCCGTGAACGCGGATTCGAGAAGCGCCTACCCTAGGGATGAACGCCCGTTTAAGGGCAATGGTTCACGCTTTCAGAGTGGCGACACGCTTATGGCTCGAATCACTCCGTGTTTGGAGAACGGGAAGATCGCTCGCTACCACGCTTCACAAGATAAGCGGAAGGCGCACGGCTCAACAGAGTTCATAATCATTCGTGGGCGTCCAAATGTTACAGATAACGACTTTGCTTACTATCTGACACAATGGAATGAAGTCCGCGAATACGCCATTAGTCAAATGACGGGTACTTCAGGACGCCAAAGGGTTCCTGCCAACTCGCTTGACCATCTCACAATATCCATCCCGCCCCTCCCCGAACAGCGCGCCATCGCCCACGTCCTCGGCGCGCTCGACGACAAGATCGAGCTGAACCGCCGCATGAACCAGACACTGGAAGAGATGGCGCGAGCGCTGTTCAAGTCGTGGTTCGTGGACTTCGACCCCGTCCGCGCCAAGATGGAGGGCCGAGACCCCGGCCTGCCGCCCAAGATCGCAGACCTGTTCCCCGACCGCCTAGCGGAGTCCGAGCTTGGCGAGATACCAGCGGGCTGGGGGGTTGGGAGATTCAGCGACGCCGTAACTCAACTCCGAGGTAAAGAGAATCCGCTTACATCCCCCGATACGGTTTTCAGTCACTTCAGCATCCCAGCCTATGATGAGGGACAGATCCCCAAGTATGAATTAGGTGAAAACATCAAGAGTTCCAAGTCACGGGTAGAGCCTGATGTCGTTCTAGTCTCCAAACTCAACCCGGAAATTGAGCGCGTCTGGTTGGTGGACGTAGCAACGAATGAGAGAGCGGTATGCTCCACAGAATTCTTGGTTTTTCAAGCTCGCCCGCCGTTTCAGCGAAGCTATATCTACTGCCTCGCATGTTCCCACCTCTTCCGCCAGCAGATTGAATCTCTCGTGACAGGCACATCAAGGAGTCACCAGCGAGCGCCAGCAAGTGATATACTTTCGCTGAACATGCTTACACCGCCAGTACAGATCATTGATGAGTTCGAGATGATCGCATCCGAATTTCTGAACGATACACTCTACTGTCTCAGAGAATCCCGCACCCTCGCCGCCCTGCGAGATGCACTGTTGCCGAAGCTGGTGTCTGGGACGGTGCGGGTATAGAGTCGGATAGGAACATCGAATGAAACATAGGGAGAATTGGAAATGATGAACCAAACAGGTACATGCCCGATCTGGGGAGCAAGCTACGGAGTGGAAGGACTCGATTTCCATTCCAACGGTTTGATTTGCGTGAACAACTCCCCTAGTGCCGGAGGTTCATATATGATTACCTACGAAGCACAAGTAGTAGTCAACCATCTGGATGACGCCGAGAAAGCACGGTTGACAACTTGGCTTATAGATCAAAGATTGCAAGGGGTTGAACTCCCAACAGTAACACAGCAAATTGTCATGCGTGCCAAGAACAGTCCATCTCTTTCAGTTCACGAGCGTGCAGATAGACTTCTTCGGTTTATCGCAAGTCAGGCAGAAAGAGTAGGGTCCGAAATTAGAGTGCGAGCAGACACACATGAAGCCTATGCTTGGTCAGAGTCAACCCACTGGTACGAGGTTAGTTACTATTTAGACTATCTAGAGGGAAATGGCTGGATAATAAAAGAAGTTAGATTTGAAGACGGAGGATTTCTCGGTACGGTCACAGTAGATGGTCATAGTAGAATTGAGGAGCGGGCCGCCGCCGTAGATTCCTCTCAAGCATTTGTCGCCATGTGGTTTGACGACAGCATGAGCGAGTCTTTCGAGAACGGGATTGATCCGGCTATTGTGGACGCCGGTTACAACCCCTTCAGGATAGACCGGAAAGAGCATATCAACAAGATTGACGATGAAATCATAGCCGAGATTCGCCGTTCGAGATTTCTCGTGGCAGATTTCACTCATGGCGATGACGGAGCAAGAGGCGGCGTCTATTACGAGGCGGGATTTGCGCATGGGCTTGCCCTGCCGGTTATTTTCATGTGTCGGCAGGATGCGCTGAACACTTTGCACTTCGACATAAACCACTACAACCATATAGTCTGGAAGGGCTCCGCGGATTTGCGCGAAAAACTGAAGAACCGCATTCTTGCCGTGATTGGGGAAGGCCCTGGCCTCCGCACGAACCCATGACCACCCTGACCGAAGCCACCATCGAGCACCCCGCCCCCACTTCTGAGGAGCGCCCTTGTTGAACCGCCACTGCGCCCCCGCACCATAGCCGCCCTGCGTGATACACTGTTGCCGAGAGAGACGCGGGTATGCCAGAAGATGCTTTTGAGAAATCCCGACTATGACAATCAGCCAGCAAGAGTTCGAATCCATCCTTGCAGACGAGACCAAGCATATTGCCGGGGACATCACATGGGCCGATGACGTAGATCACTCCCCCGCCAGTGGGTTCAGGGTCGAAGTTCAGACCAATTTGGACTATCCTATGTTCGTAGCAGGAAGATACAACCCGTTCTCTGGTAAGCTGTCATACACCTTAATCTTGCGCGGCACGGGTCGAATCTATGGACTGGACTTGGGCGCGGACCACCGCAACCCGGACGGGGAGTTCCCAGGAGACAAGCATAAGCACAGTTGGAGAGAGGGATTTAAGGATAAGTTCGCTTACTCACCTGAAGATATTACCGAGACATGGGAGCGTCCGGTAGAAGTGTGGAGTCAATTTTGCGCGGAAGCGAATCTTGCTCATCATGGCGCAATGTATCCACCTCACATCCCACAGGAATTGTCAATATGAGTTCCACAGATTTGTGCGCCGTCATCAGGGACGGGCTGCCGTCGCTTTATGAGTGTACTCCCGCTCCGCGTGAGGGAGTGCGCGTCCGCACACCCATGATGTACCCGGACGGCGGAATCGTGGATGTTTTCGTGCTGGAACGAGGCGGCTCATATACACTCACCGACTTCGGGGAAGCTCTCGCTTGGCTGCGAATGCAGACTAGCTCGCCTCGGCGGACTCCAAAACAGCTACGCTTGATTGAAGACGTTTGCCAGACGCTGGGAGTGAAACTCATCCGAGGCCAGCTAGTATTGCGCTCACACGCAGCGGACGAGTTGAGCGAGACAGTAACCCGACTCGCGCAGGCAGTGGTTCGCGTGTCAGACATATGGTTTACTATGAGAACGAAAGTGTCCGCGGTGGACGAAGTGCGCGAGTGGCTCGTCGAGAGACACATTGAATTCAAGGCGGATGTCAGATACAAAGGCAGCTCGGGCAGAGAGTGGACGATCGACTTTCAGACTTACTCCGCCCCCCGAACTTCGCTGGTCTTTCTGCTCAGCGCAAGAGATCGCGCGATGGCTAATCGGATCACAAATAACGTATTTGTGGGTTGCGCGGACCTGAATGATATAAGAGTCTACTACAATGACATAACAACCTACTACCTACCTCCGACTTTCGTATCGCTTTTCGATGACACGTCCGACGTCTGGCAGGATGAAGACTTCCGTCTGCTCTCGCGCTATTCAGAGGTTGCTTACTGGTCTCGACCCGAACGACTCGAAGAGATACTCAGAGCAGCATGACCACCCCGACCGAAGCCACCATCGAGCGCCCCGCCCCAACTTCTAATGAGGCGCGGATATAGATTGTGATGAGTTGTTCGATGAACCTGAATGAACGAAAAGCCAGGTTCTCTCTGTCCTACATTGGAGCCGTCGCTTCCCATGCGGGGTTTCAGGTTGCGGAACCAAAGGTGGACCACGACAGTGTGGACGGGATTCTCATTTCGGATTTCGGACGGAGACCCCGTATTGAATTTCAAGCCAAGGCGACTGCCAGGGATCTTGTCAGGCAGAATCGGATCCACTTTCCGCTTCCGGTCAAGAACTATGACGACCTCCGCATCAAGGCCATCAACCCTAGAATTCTGATAGTCCTGATTATGCCGCAGGAGACCCAAGAGTGGATTGATCAGACGGATGATGAGCTTTGCCTTCGCCGCTGCGCTTACTGGATGTCTCTCGAAGGACAACCCCCAAGCTCCAACACTTCCAGCGTCACGGTTCGAGTGCCAATGGACAAAGTGTTCGGCAGTGGCAAGCTCATCGACATGATGACGAGCGCCAACGCGGGGAGGTCACTGTGCTAGTCCAGATACTAGACCGCGCCGCCTTGTCTTCCTTGCCGATATTGAGCCTCCGCGCATACCTCCATTCACGCGGCTGGAAAGACGAAGGGCCTTGGGGCGAGCGTCCCGTCACAGTGTTTGCCAAAGAACACGGCGGCAGAATCTGGGAGATCCTGGTTCCCCACCGGGAAACCATAGGCGGCTACGCCGAAAATATGGCGGAGTCCGTCGCAGTTCTCGCCGAAGTCGAAAGCCGCTCCCAGATGGACGTGTTCTACGACCTGTCCGCCGCCGGCGCCGACGTGATACGAGTCCGCTCGATCAACGGAAAGGTGGAAGAGCCTCTGTCGCTGCGACAGAGCGCAAGCCTGCTCGATGACGCGGGAGACATGCTGGCTTCTGCCGCCCGCGCCGCGGAGAAACCGCAAGCGGTATATCTTGGTAGATTAAGCTCGGACGTGGCAGAGTATCTTGACAGCGTGCGCCCACTGTCCGGCTACTTCCAGGGTTACGACCTGACCTTGCACTCCCCCGTACCCGTAGAATTAGAAAGACTGGAATATCTGAGAGACGACTTCTACCCTCCTTTCTCACGTCGCGTCACCACCAAACTCGTTCAGGGGTTGAGCCATACCAGCTCGGCGATAGATCGAGTAGTCGCCGGTGATACGCTGGAGCCGTTCATGCTGCAAGGGGTGAACTTCGGCGTCAGCGCCAACCTGTGCGACGCGCTGGCAAAGCTGGCGAAGAAAGGGGAGGGAATCGAAATAGGCATGTCTTGGGCGAGCGGGCGCACTCCATCCACTTACCGCAACCCCAACCCTCTTTTCCTGTTCTCCGAACACTCGGCGGATATCCTGACCGATGTCGCCAAGTCTTTCCGCAGTCGAGAACCATCTATCGACGAATACGTAATCGCGCATGTCGTCAAACTGGAGAGGGAACTCCAAGAGTTCCATGGGCGAGCCACGATATCCTGCGTCCGCGACGGCCGCCCGTCTCGGCTGGACGTCCAATTCGAAGAGTCGGCATACGACACCGTTATCAAGGCTTTCCAAGACCACGACTCCATCGGCATGTACGGCGATATATACCGAGTCGGCAGCCGCTACGAGCTGCGCAACCCTCGCAACCTGTCATTACTGGCTGAAAGCGCCCCATGACCACCCTGACCGAAGCCGACGTCGAGCAGGCCGCACTGGCTTGGCTGGGATCACTCGGCTGGCAGATCGCTTACGGCCCGCACATCGCCCCAGGCGCCCCCGGCGCGGAGCGCGACGACTACGGACAGGTGATCTTGGATCGGCGGCTGCGCGATGCCCTCGCCGAGATCAACCCCGTCTTGCCCTTCGACGCGCTGGACGACGCCTTTCGCAAGCTGACCCGCCCGGAGGGGGCGACGCTCGAAGCTCGCAACCGCGCCTTCCACCGTATGCTCGTGGACGGCGTTACGGTGGAGTATCGCGCTGACGACGGCGCGATTCGCGGGGCGCAGGCGCGCGTCATCGACTTCGACGATCACGCCAGCAACCACTGGCTGGCAGTCAACCAGCTCACCGTCACCGAGAACCGGAACACGCGCAGGCCCGACATCGCGCTGTTCCTCAACGGCCTGCCGCTGGGCGTCATCGAGCTGAAGAACCCGGCGGACGAGGACGCCACTGTCTGGACGGCGTGGCAGCAGCTTCAGACCTACAAGTCCGAGCTTCCAACGCTCTTCTCGATGAACGCGATGCTCATGGTCTCGGACGGGACGCAGGCGCGCATCGGCGCTCTCACCGCCGCGCGGGAGTGGTTCAAGCCCTGGCGCACCATCTACGGCGAAGACTTGGCGGATCCGCGCCTGCCAGAGCTTCAGGTGCTTCTGGAAGGCGTGTGCGACCATGCGCGATTCTCGTCCCTCGTCCGCGACTTCATCGTGTTCGAGGACGACGGGGGCGGCGCTCTCGTCAAGAAGATGGCTGGCTATCACCAGTTTCACGCGGTGCGCGCGGCGGTGGACGAGACGCTGCGCGCGGCAAGGCTGCGTATCGGCGACGTCTCAGGCGGGTACGTATCGGGCCGCAAGCGCGGCGGCGACCCCGGCGACCGTCGCATCGGCGTCGTCTGGCACACGCAGGGTTCGGGCAAGAGCCTGACCATGGCCTTCTACGCCGGAGCCATCATCCGCGAGCCGGCGATGGAGAACCCGACCATCGTAGTCCTCACCGACCGCAGCGATCTGGACGACCAGCTGTTCGCCACCTTCTCCCGATGCAGCGACCTTCTGCGCCAGCCGCCCACGCAGGCGCAGAGCCGCGCCGACCTGCGCCGCAAGCTCTCGGTCGACTCCGGCGGCGTGGTGTTCACCACCATCCAGAAGTTCTTCCCAGAAGAGAAGGGCGACGCCCACCCCGCGCTGTCGAATAGGCGCAACATCGTTGTCATCGCAGACGAGGCGCACCGCAGCCAGTACGACTTCATAGACGGCTTCGCGCGCCACATGCGCGACGCCCTGCCCAACGCCTCGTTCGTCGGCTTCACGGGTACGCCCATCGAGCTTCAGGACGCCAACACCCGCGCCGTGTTCGGAGACTACATCAGCATCTACGACATCCAGCGCTCCGTAGAGGACGGCGCAACCGTGCCTATCTACTACGAGAGCCGCCTTGCCAAGCTGACCCTCGACGAGCGAGAGAGGCCGCGCATCGACCCTGAGTTCGAGGATGCCACCGAGGGAGAGGAGGTCGAGCGCAGGGAGAAGCTCAAGACCAAGTGGGCGCAGATGGAGGCCGTCGTCGGCGCGGAGAAACGGATCGAGCGGATAGCCGAGGACATCGTAGCTCACTTCGAGCGTCGCCTCGAAGCCCTAGACGGCAAGGCGATGGTCGTGTGCATGAGCAGGCGCATCTGCATCGACCTGTACCGCGAGCTGGCGCGCCTGCGTCCCGACTGGCACCATGAGGATGACGACAGTGGGAGCGTGAAGGTCGTGATGACCGGCTCGGCGTCCGACCCTCCGCACTGGCAGCCGCACGTGCGCGGCAAGCCCGGGCGCGAGGCGCTGGCAAATCGCTTCCGCGACCCCGCCGACCCGCTCCAAATCGTGCTGGTGCGCGACATGTGGCTAACCGGCTTCGATGCGCCCAGCCTGCACACCATGTACGTGGACAAGCCGATGCGCGGTCATGGGCTGATGCAGGCGATAGCCCGTGTCAACCGCGTGTTCGGGGACAAGCCCGGCGGCCTCGTGGTGGACTATCTCGGCTTGGCGCACGAGCTGAAGCGCGCCCTCGCCGCCTACACCGAGAGCGGAGGCACGGGTCGGACCGCGCTGGATCAGAGTGAAGCAGTGGCGGTGATGGTCGAGAAGTACGAGATATGCTGCGGCATGTTCCACGGCTTCGACTGGTCCGCATGGACGACGGGCAGCCCCCAAGATCGGCTAGGCATCCTTCCGGCTGCCCAAGAGCATATCCTGACCCAAGAGGACGGCAAAGAGCGCTGCGTGAACGCGGTGCGTGACCTGTCCCAAGCCTTCGCGCTGGCAGTTCCGCGCGAGGAGGCGCTGCGCATCAGGGACGATGTGGGGTTCTTCCAAGCCGTGCAGTCGGCGCTGGTCAAGCGGGTGGAGGGAGAGGCGCGCCCGGATGCGCAGCTAGACCACGCCGTGCGACAGATCATCTCCCGCGCGGTGGCGTCCGAGGGTGTGCTGGACATCTTCGCCGCCGCCGGACTGGACAAGCCCGACATCTCGGTTCTGTCCGAAGAGTTTCTCGACGAGGTGCGAGGGATGCCCCAGCGCAACCTTGCCGTCGAGCTGCTTCAGAAGCTGCTCAGGGGTGAGATCGCCACACGTCGCCGCAAGAACGTAGTGCAGGCTCGCTCGTTCGCCGATCTGCTGGAGCAGACGCTCCGCCGCTACCAGAACCGCGCGATAGAGGCGGCGCAGGTCATCGAGGAGCTTATCGAGCTTGCCGGAGACATGCGCGAAGCCAGCGCGCGAGGGGAGAGGCTGGGACTGTCCGAGGACGAGCTAGCCTTCTACGACGCTCTGGAGACCAGCGACAGCGCGGTGCGCGTGATGGGCGACGACACCCTGCGGGGCATAGCCCGCGAACTGGTCGAGACCGTGCGCCGCAGCGTCACAATCGACTGGACGCTGCGAGAGAACGTCCGCGCCCAGCTCCGCGTGTTGGTTCGCCGCATCCTGCGCAGACACGGCTACCCTCCCGACAGGCAGGAGAAGGCTACGAACACGGTCATCGAGCAGGCAGAGGTCTTGTCGGAGGGCTGGGCGGCTGCTCGAAGCGCGAGTTAGCCTCGCTTCGACTGCATCGACAACCCGAACCTCAGCGAGAAGGTTCTCGGTCTCGCGCAGCTGGTGGGCCTGGCAGGGATCGAACCTGCGACTAATCGGTTATGAGCCGACCGCTCTGCCACTGAGCTACAGGCCCACGTTTGCCAGCGCGACACGCTTGGGGAGTGGGAGGCTGTCTCAAGCCTAACCAACATCCTAAGAGGATGTCAAGCCCCGACAGCGACGCGCCAGCTGCCATCGCCAGACGGTTCGGCTGCTCGAAGGCGCGCCTATGGCCTATGTGGGTGTAGGCGGTGTCAGCTCCAGCGCTTCAGCCCCGTAATGCTCATGCGCGCCGCGGAGTGGGCGAGGTCTTCGTCCATGCCATGCTCGCCGATCATGAAGTCTCGCAAGAAGTCCGCCATGTGAGCGAAGGTCACGTCGGGCGCGGTGTATGCGCCGTCCCGATAGCAGTGGGCGCAGAATTCGTGATTCGGGGAGCCGTCCGCGTTGCTCCCGCAGTCACCCTCGCGCACCATGGGCATGGCGCAACTCTGACATACGACGCCACCTGACGACCGAGCCATCCTTAACCCTCCATTACTGAATTCGATTTCAGCATACCCCTATGAGCGGGTAGGTATCAAGGCTAATGTGGTCGCGCTTGCGCCGTAATCTAGTCGGGCAGCAACCCCTCCCCTACGAACAGCTCCTCCGCCTCCCTGAGGGTGATGTCCGGCTCTGGCAGCACCAGGTCGGACTCCACCAGCTCCTCCACCGGCACGGGCGTTCCATTGTCTCGAACCAGATCGAGCATCTCTTTGAGCGCCACCTCGAACTTTGCGCGGTCCTCTTCTGCCACGACCTCTACGAGGGTGTTGTCCATATCGTTCAGCTCGTCCAAGAACGCGCCCGGAAGGTTGTACTGCCCCTCCGTCAGTATCCGTATTATCATCGTTTCACGTACTCCAAAGCACAGGCTGGCACGGCGTCCGCGCAGACGGTCGCGGCAGTCCAAATAGAGAGAAGCCCGTTGGCCCCGACTTGGTCGTTAGCCTCCCGGCAGTGACCTTCGCCCAGACGCGGACGCGGGCGGCAGGCTCGTGCGCAGCGCGGCAAGCTCGTCTTCCACGTTCTGCTCGGCGGTCAGCTGGGAAAGCTCGCGGCTCAGCGGATCGCTGCCGCCAATCGTAAGCTGGTTGTCCAGAACCCCAGAATCCGCAAGCTCGTCTATCGCGCCCGCCTTGGCGCGTAGGTTTTCCGTCTTGTCTTCGGCGCGCTCCACGGCGAGCTGGACGTCCCCCATCTCCTCCGAGATGCCCGACAGGGCGGATCCGATGCGCACCTGCGCTTGAGCGGCGTTGTACTGCGCCTTGATGATCTCCTTGCGAGACCTGAAAGCGTCCACCTTCGCCACCAGCCGCTGCTCGGCGTGCGTCAGCTTCTCCTGCTCCATCTCTAGCTGAGCGATCTGCTCGTCCAGCCCGTCCAGCTCGATCAGCGCAGTCTGCTTCCTCTGAAGCGCCAGCCGAGCCAGATCCTCGCGCCCCGCCGCCATAGCCTGACGAGCCTGATTTTCCACGTTGACGATGCTGGAGCGAACCTTCTCAGCCTGAAGCTGGAGCCTGCGCTTCGTAGTCACCATCTCCACTATGCCGCGCTTGACGTTCTGAAGCATCTCGCGCTGCTTTTCGTAGGCGTAGTCGAGCGTTTCGCCGGGGTCCTCTGCCCTGTCCAGAAGACGATTCATCTTCGCCTTCACCACCGTCGACATTCGCGCCATCACACCCATCTGCCTGCCTCCTGAACTTGATCTGCTGCCTGCCGTTTCGAGATAGACCGACTATAACCGATTCTTGCCGGAAGACATCTGTACGACTCCCATGACGGCGAGAATCACCCCGATGACAAGCAGGATGAATCCGATCACGTTCAGAAGCCAGTCGAGCAGGCCCGCGATCATCACGATGCCCAAGATGGCTAGAATTGCGCCCAAGATCAGTATGCCGAATCCGGCTGAATGGCTCATATACACTCCTCCCACAGCCGCGCGCGGCTTTGCTGTATGTATCTTACCCCAGCGCGGCGCGGCATGAAAGGCTTGGGCGGTTTTCGAGAGTTGGTCCGCCCCCAGCCGTCCGCCCATACGAGGATACAGCCTGACGCCAGTCGGACGCCCGCAGAGGATATGATACACCATGCGGAGCAGTCCGCGCTTTTGAGCAGGCGACATCCGAGCCGCTCCCGGCGACCACCGCCAGAATGCAGTCACTCCCCATGTCTTCCCCACACTTCCGGATTGACGAGGTTCACGGGTCTGCGCCCGCGCGCGAAGCGGAGTACGTCTTCTGCCATCATCTCGGAGTGGCGGCGGATCGTCTCTTCGGTCGCGCCGCCAACGTGCGGGGTCAGGATCACGTTGTCGAGTGTGAGGAGCGGGTTGTGAGGAGCGATGGGCTGCGTCTCGAACATGTCGAACGCGGCCCCCGCTATCCGCGCAGACGCCAGAGCGTCGACGAGCGCGGACTGGTCGGCTATCTCGGCGTCCGAGCAGCTGACCAAGAACGCGGATCTCTTCATTCGGGAGAAGAACTCCGCGTCCAGCATACCCGCCGTGTCGCTCGTACTCGGCGCGTGGACGCTGATGAAGTCCGATTCTGAGGCTACGTAGTCCAGACCCGCGAGGGTTGCGCCAGCGGGATGGGTCGTCAGCAGCGGGTCGTAGGCGAGGACGTTCATTCCGAGCGCGGCGCACATGCGCGCGAGCGCGCCGCCCGATGCGCCCATGCCCACGATGCCGATGGTGCGCCCGCCCAGCTCGATCCCGCGCAAGTCCACGTATCCGCCCGCGGGGTGGCCCCATCTCCCGCTTCTGACGTACTCGTTCGCGCGCGGGATGCGGCGAGCCAGTGAGAACATCAGACCGAGCGCGTGTTCGGCAACGGCGCGCGCGTTTCTGCCCGGCGTGTTGACCACAGCCACGCCGCGCGCTGTGGCGGCTTCCACGTCCACGTGGCTTGTGGACGCGCGGCATACGCCCACGAGCTTCAGAGACGCGCAGCCCTCGAGCATCTCCTCGAACACGAAGTCGGCCTCGATGACCAGCACGGACACACCCTCCGAGAGGACGCGAGCCGCCAGCTCGTCCGGGTCGCTGATGCGCCGCGTGTCGAGCCAGCTTTCATAAGCCACGTCCATCTGCTCGGCGAGACGCGCAAGCTGTGGCATGTCGAACGGAGCCAGTATCAGGGCGCGCACGGCTCGCTACCGCAGCCGCCTTACGAGCGGGAGACTGGGCGCGATGCCGCCGATCCAGAGTCGAGCGGCTATCACGAGCTTCTCGCTGGCGCTTAGCCCGATGCGCTGTGACAGGACGTCGAAGCCCGCCTCCTCGATCCTTCGCAGGATCGCCGCGTATGCGGCATGGAGGACGCGGGGACACGACCTAGAGTCCGCGTCCAGAAGGTCGAAGAGCGGACGAGATCTGTCGTAGTAGCGTCTGGCTCGCTCTGCTTGGAGCTTCATAAGGCGTCTGAAGCTGTCGTTGACCACGCCTTCCATCAGATCGCGCTCCGTGTATCCGAAGCGCTCCATCTCGTCCTGCGGCAGGTATACGCGCTCGCGCTCTGCATCCTCCCTGACGTCTCGGAGGATGTTCGTCAGCTGCATTGCGATGCCCATGTCGATCGCGTACTCGGCGGCGCGCGCGTCCGTGTAGCCGAAAACCTCTATGCAGACCAGCCCCACCACCGAAGCCACCTTGTAACAGTACTCCCTGAGCTCGCCGAAGTTGGCGAATCTGGTCTTTGTCAGATCCGACTCCACGCCCTCCAGAATCTGGTAGAAGTATTCCGAGGGAATGTCGAAGGTCGATGCGGCGTGAGACAGAGCGCGGAACTCGGGCGCAAGGGCGCGGGTGGATGCCCCCCGTGACAGCGCGGTCCGCAAGGTCTGCCTGACGTGAGCGAGCATCCGCCGTTTGCGCTCGACTGGAATATCGCCGTCCGCGATGTCGTCGCACATCCGACAGTAGGCGTAGGCGGCGTAGATGGCGCGCCGTTTGACGATCGGGAGCGCTCGGAAGGCGAAGTAGAAGTTCTTGGCATGTTCCTTCGCAACCCTCTGGCAGTGGTCGTATGCTCGGTCTAGCTCGGAAGCCAAAGTGCGCTCCACTCTCGAAATGCGCGGGAGGGCAGGGAAGGCGGCGCTCTGCCGCCGGAGTCCCCCGGTCCTGATCGAGAAGCAGGGACGAAGGAGCCGTGAAGCTAGACGCCCATGATCTGAACGAGAACTTGGCGGCGCATCTTCTCCGGGTCCAGCTCCACTACGAAGATTCGCTGGAACTCCCCAAGAGCGAGACAGCCGTCTATGACGGGGATGGTCTCGCTGGTTCCCAGAACGAGGTGCTGGCAGTGAGAATGTCCGTTGGGACACTCGTCCTCGTGCATGTGGACGGTTCGGACAGCGAAATCGTTGTGTCGATAGTGCGAATTGCGCGGCGCGAACCGTTCGAGCGTCGAACACATGTCGGTTATCAGCAGCGGCTCGTTCTCCTGAATGGTGATGGCAGCCGTGGTGTGCTTGGAGAACACCAGCGCGAAGCCGTTGCGCGTATCCGAACGTCGAACACGGTCGGATACGTCGTCTGTGATGTCAAAGAAAGCGGGAGACCTGCCCGTGTGTACCTCGAGGGTGAAAACACTGGTCTTCAGGATTGCCTCACCTAGCTTCATCTAAGAACCTCGCTGTGGTTACGGTGAGGGCGCGCCTCACAGAACATCGCAAACACTACCACATCCTCAATAAACGGTGCAAACGATTGGATGGCCTCTGTAGCGCGCGCTCGCCGCCCTGATTCGCCCTCTGCGGCGCGGGCTGGTCTTCGCCTCGCAGAAGCCTTCTGTATCGCCCCAGAGCCATCAGCGGCCAGTAGTTGCGGTACATGTGATAGTTGATCATAAATCCGGCCGGCAGCTCGCCGCCCTGACAGATGCGCTCGTCCTGCGCTAGATGGGCGTCCAGACGCTGCCCGACGCCGTACCCCGGAAAGCCCGTGCCTGTGAAGTGCGGCTCGTCCCAAGAGCCGTCTCGCCGCTGCGTGTCCACCAGATGCCGAATGCCGCCAGCGGTGGCGGGGTTGCTCACCTCGCCCGCCGCAAGAAGCGCCAGAATAGCCCAGGCGGTTTGAGACGGAGTGCTGGGACCGCGCCCGCGGTATCGAGGATCCGCGTAAGATGCGCAGCTCTCGCCCCAGCCGCCATCCGCGTTCTGATGGTCTATCAGCCAGCGCGCCGCCTTCAGCACGGGCTTCATCGTCATGTCGATGCCCAGCGATTTCAGCGCGGGAAGCGCCGCGCCCGTGCCGTATATGTAGTTCACGCCCCAGCGACCGAACCAGGGCCCGTCCGCCTCCTGCTCGGCGAATATGTAGTCCAGCGCCCTTGCCACCTGTGGATTGCCTGCGTTGTATCCCAGCTGGCCGAGCATCTCCAGGATGTGGGCGGTAACGTCCACACTGGGCGGGTCTATCGTCTCGCCGAAGTCCGAGAACGGAATCTTGGCAAGCAGCGCGCGAGTGTTGTTCTTGTCGAACGCCGCCCACCCCCCGTTGGAGCTTTGCATTCCGAGCAGCCAGCGCACGGCGCGATCTATCGCCTCGCGCTTCGCGCCCTCGTCTTCGAGCGCGAGGCGGTCGAGAGCCATTACCACCTCGGACGTGTCATCCAGATCCGGGTACTGGTTGTTGTGGAACTCGAACGCCCAGCCTCCGGGCGGAATGTCCGACGCCTTCACCTGCCAGTCCCCGCCTGTCAGTATCTGCCCGCGCACGAGCCAGTCGCCCGCCTTTCGCAGCGCGGGATCTTCCGGAGACACCCCCGCTTCGAGCAGCCCCGTCAGCGCGAGGCAGGTATCCCACACCGGCGAAACGCACGCCTGCACGCGCAGCCTGTCGTCCTCCTCCACCGAAAAAGCCTCGAACCCCTCTATGCCGCGCTTCATCACCGGGTGGTCGAGAGGGTAGCCAAGCTCGCTCAGCGCCATCAGGGAGTAGACCCACGGCGGCTGAATTCCCCCCCAGCTTCCATCCGCCTCCTGATGATCGACTATCCACTGCTCGACCCTCTTTACAGCCTGCGCCCGAGTCGGCTTCCATGGGAGTCTCTCCAGCTGGCTGAGAACCACGTCCCCCGCGTAGAACAGAGACTCCCAGCCGATGAGCTTGTCCGGCCTCTTGATGGAGTAGTCGGTTTCGCTCGGCGGCAGGGTGTACAGCTCGGGAATAGCGGCGCGGGGCGCAACTGGCCTGACGGGTTTCCTGTCGAAGATTATGAGGAGCGGGACTATCGTAGAGCGCGCCCAGCTGGAGAACTCGTAGAGATTCACCGGGAACCATTTGGGAAGCAGCATCAGCTCCGGCGGCAGCGACGGCACGCCTCCCCAGTCGTACTGCCCGAACAGCGACAGCCATATCTTGGTGAACACCCGCGCCTCGGTGACCCCGCCTTTGGACAGTATGAACTCTCTGGCGGCGCACATGCGCGGATCGGCGGCGTCCATGCCCGCGAGCTTGAGCGCGAAGTAGCACTCGGTCGAGGTGCTGAGGTCGCCGGGCGCGCCGTAGAACTGCCCCCACGTGCCATCCTCCCTCTGAACGTGAAGAAGGTGGTTTCTCAGCTTGCGCCAGACTTCGGGGCCGCCCACGCCGAGAAAGTGGGTCAGCATCAGATATTCCGCTTCCATCGTGGGGTTGGACTCTAGCTCGCCCACCCAGAATCCGTCCCCATGCTGGACAGACATCAGATAGCTCACCGCCCCGCTGACGGCATGTTCCAGATCTTCGGCTCGAACGTGCGCGCGCATATCAGTAACGTTGGAACGACAGCTGCGCTGCCGACAGCTGCGTCAGGAAGCGGGTGAGCGATCTGCCGGACTTTCCGACCTGCCGGGACAGCTTCAGAAGGCCGAGCGCGTCATCGGGGTGGGCGGCAAGGTGTCGAGCGGCTCTGAGCGCCATCCTGACGGGAGCGTCCGTCAGCGACTCGCCAACCAGCCTAGATACGTCCTGCTCCATCGGATCCAGCACCACCCTGACGGCGACCCAAGGCACACTCGCGCCGTTTGCGGCTTCGGCTACCCAGTAGCTCTCCATGTCCATCGTGGATACGCCGAAAGTCCTGCCGATCCACGCCTTCATCGACGAGCTGGCGACGAGCTGCGGAACGGTGATGCAGGAGCCCGTCGCATAGCCATGCTCTCTTGCCCGTGTCTGCGACTCGATCCGCCTCACCACAGTTCGGCTAGGCTCGACTTCCATGCGCTCGTCGCCTCTCCACGTGAACGCCGGGCCGTCGAGAGCGAGCAGCCTGTCGCATATGACCACACTTCCGGAACGCTGCCCGGGCAGCGCGCCCGCCGCGAATCCGGCGGAGACTATCATGTTCGCGCCGAACCTCGATACGGCAAGCCTGACGCACTCCCTCGCCCCCGCCTGCGCCAGTCCGCCCTCTGCCACCACTACGTCGGGCAGAGAGTCGGACAGGTGGAAGCGCAGCCTGCCGTTGCGCAAGACTTCTCGGAAGCCCCCGTCTTTCAGGTATCCGCCGATCTCCTGCCTGAACGCAGCCGCCACAGCCAGCACGCCCGTCACCCTCGCCTTGCCCTAGCCCGCGCCCACGCCGGAGTTCCGCACCGCCCCTTCCTTCACCATCCTGAAGGCGTCCTTCGGACTGGACAGCGCGCCGAATATCGAGGCGGACTCGAACCCGCAGTGCATCATGCAGTTGGCGCATCGCGGATCTTTGCCGACTCCGTAGCGCTCCCACAGCTCTTCCGACATCAGGTCGTCGAACCTGCTCGTGTGGCGGTCTCCGAGCAGGTAGCACGGCTCGCGCCATCCCATCACCGTGTAGGTGGGGTTCGACCACGCCGCGCACTGGTATTCGCGCTCGCCCCGCAGAAAGTCCAAGTACAGCGGGTTGTTGTAGAAGCGTATTCCGTGCTTGGGGTCGAGAACGTTCTCGAACACCTTGCGCGCGTTCTCCCGCGAGATGAACAGGTCTTGGTTCGGAATCATCTCGAACTGATAGCCGGGCGAGACCATCGCGCCCTCGACGCCCATGCCCGTAACCATCTTGAACATCTCGATAACGTCGTCCTCGTCCACTCCGTTGAACACGGTGGTATTGGTGGTGACGCGGTGGCCCGAGTCGAGCGCGGCGCGGATCGCGCGGGTGGCGATTCGGAACACCCCCTTGCGATACACCGATCTGTCGTGCGCCTCCTCCATGCCGTCCAGATGGACTACGAAGCAGAAGTATTTCGTCGGCGGTATCTTCTTCATCACCCGCTCCATGAGCAGCGCGTTGGTACACATGTACACGAAACGCTTGCGCTCCACGATTCGGTTGACGATCTCGTGGATCTGCGGGTGAAGCGTCGGCTCCCCGCCCGCTATCGAGACGATGGGAGCGCCGGAGTCTTCGACCGCCTCTATACAGTCCTCCACGCTCAGCATCCGGTCCAGAACAGGCTCGTACTCCCTGATGCGCCCACAGCCCTCGCAGGCGAGGTTGCACTTCTCCAGCGGCTCCAGCATGGTGACGAGCGGAAATCGCTTTCTGCCCCTGAGCTTGTTGCTGACTATGTACCAAGCGAGCCTTGCGGCCAGCTCCAGCGGCCTTGCCATTACACCCTCCATCCGTAAGTCATACAAAGCCCCCGCGCCCCGCGCACGATCCGATACGTTCTCTACCTGTCTCTGACCATCAGGAAGTGGATGAAGTCCTCGATCTCCCGCTTTGCGTCAGCGGACATCTCCACAGGCGTCAGCGCCTGCATTGCGAGATCCGCCCACTCGCCCGCCTCCACGCTGGCGCGCTCCCGCACCCCTGCCCTGTCCATGATATCCAAGACCGAATCGACGTCTCGATCTTCCAGCTCCCGCTTGCCGTATATTCTGGAGATGGCGTCGCCGTCTTCGTCTTCGGCGGACTCCATGGCGCACACCACCGGGTAGGAGTTCTTCTTCCGTCTAATGTCCGCGCCCACAGGCTTGCCGGTTACTTCCTCCTCGCCCCAGACCCCCAGCACGTCGTCCCTTATCTGGAACACGTAGCCAAGCGCGCGCCCGCACTCCCTGAACGCCGAGACCGTGGCCGGATCTTCCGTGCCGACCGCGGCCCCCAGGTTGAGGGAGCATCGGAGCAGCGCCCCCGTCTTTCGGGAGATCATGCGGCGGTAGTCGTCCATGCCGATGTCGTGCCGCCCCTCGAACGACATGTCCAGATACTGGCCCTCGATCATCTCCAGATACGCTTCGGTGAGCAGGGAGACGCCTGCCAGAGCGCGCTCGGAATCCACCCCAGCCTCGATCAGCCCCTGTAGAGATGCGTCCGCTACCACTCGAAGCACGTTGCCCGCCGCCAGCGCCTTGCGCTTGCCCCAGACAGCCCAGATCGTCTTGCGCCCGCGCCGCGTCGCGTCTTCGTCTTGGATGTCGTCATGGACGAGCGAGAAGTTGTGAATGAACTCCAAGGCGACCGCCGCAGGCATGGCATGAGACGCCACGCCCCCAACCGCCTCGCACCCGAACAGGCAGAGGGTCGGCCTGACCGCCTTGCCCGTGGTGGCATGTATCGGCGCGCCCGTCTCGTCCGCCCATCCCATATAGTACCTGAGCATGTCGTACACGAACGAGCCGTCTCGGTTCAGCCCCTGTCTGAGAGCGCCTTGAATAGCCTCCTCGTATCGGTCGATCATGGGAGGCAGGGGTACCTGATCCGCGTTGTGATGGGACATAGTGTCGTGATGGGACGCAGTGGCTAAGAGTCGCGCCTTTGACGTCGAGCGATGACGACCTTGACGCGTCGGCCCCGGCCGCCCCCATTCGGGTGTTTACAGCGCATCCTGCCGGAGATGGGCGTTCGCGGCATCGCAAGCGCCCGTTCGGCTAAGGGGCTAAGGATGGTATGCTGGTAGCCAATATGTCGCCAGCGGCAACATGCTAGCATCGGGTCTAGGTGGTGTCAACAGAGCGATGCGAGAAAATTGCCATATCCGCCGCCGCTTGACGCTTGATGTATGATATAGTAGATGGCTGTTAGGTGGCGTCCGTGCCGCCTGCAAAGCAGACACAATCGCATCAGGAGGCACTTCGATGAACCGAAGGTCTAAGCTGGCGCTTGCCGTGTGCGGCGTCGCCATACTCTCGCTGACGCTGGTGGCTTACGGCTACCAGCAGCCCGCGCCGTCTGAGGAGCCAGCATCCCCTCAGACTATGCCGGCTCCCACCATGACCAAGCTCGCTGATGGCGTCTACCACTACTTCGGCTTCTTCGGCAGCAGCCTCGTGGTGGTCTCGGATGATCAGGTGCTGATCACCGACCCATCCAACCCTGCTAGGGCGCAGTCTCTCAAGGATGAGATCGCCAAGCTGACGAAAACGCCGGTCACGACCATCGCGCTGACGCACGAACACTACGATCACGTTGGCGGCACCGGCGTATTCCCAGACGCCGAAGTCGTGTGCCATATCAACTGCCAGCCCAACTTCGATCTCGATTCGCTCGGAGACGTTCCCATCGTGGATACGACCTTCGAGGACCAGCTGGAGATTCCCGTGGGCGACAAGACGGTTCAGCTCCACTATCTCGGCCCGGGCGACGGCGAGGCGACCACCATCATCTACATGCCGGAGGAGGATATAATAGTTACCGCCGACATGTACGAGCCGCGCGCGCTCACCCACAAGAACTGGGTTGACGACAAGAACTTCACAGGCACGCGCTACATCCTCAACACCATCAGCCAGTGGCCCATCACCCACGCCATCAACGCCCACTCCCCCGGCACCGACCCGATGGACATGATGGAGAACGTGGAGTACTACAACGACCTCTACGAAGCCGTCTACTCCGCATTGGCAGCCGCCTTGGAGCAGGGAGGCTTCCCCGCGCTCTTCGGAGTGTTCCAGTCCCTGCCGAATACGCTCCAGCTGAGCAAGTATCAGGACTGGGCGAACTACGACACCTCGTTTCCTCGCCACGTCGAGCGAATGCTTCAGGCAATCACACACGCGGACTGACGACTGACTGGACTGGACTGACTCCTAACCATACGGCAGAGCGCCGCCGTCCGCTGCGGCGCCCCCCACAGACATGACATTCTCCGAACTTCAGGGAGGCAACAGAATGAACCACCGAATGAAGGCGCTCGCCGTGAGCTGCGCCTTGGCGCTTTCACTGTCGCTGCTGCTTGCGGCTTGCGGCTCCGAGCCGCCCCCGCCTCCGGCCCCGCCCGCGCCCGCGCCGACCGCAATGCCCGCGACCGCGTCCCTCGCTCCGACCCCAGCCGCCCCCGCCCCGCCCGCTGCTGCGATGCCCGCGCCAACCGCAATGCCAGCGCCGACTGCGATGCCTGCGCCGACTGCAATGCCAGCGCCAACCATGATGCCCGCGCCAACCATGATGCCCGCGCCAACCGCGATGCCAGAGCCAACCGCGACGACCGAACCAACTGCAACGCCAGAGCCAACCGCCACGACCGAGCCAACTGCAACGCCAGAGCCAACCGCCACGACCGAGCCAACTGCAACGCCAGAGCCAACCGCCACACCCGAACCGGCGGAACCGCCCCCGTTCGAGATGCCTCCCCCGGTGATGGCCATGCTCGCCGATGGCGTCTATCACTACTTCTCATCGTTCTACAGCAACCTGATAGTCATTTCCGATGATGGAGTGCTCGTTACGGACACTGCCAACGTCTCCAGGGCGCAGGAGCTCAAGGAGGAGATCGCCAAGCTGACGGACGCGCCCGTAACGACCATCGTGCTGACTCACGAGCATTACGACCACGTGGGCGGCACCGGCGTGTTCCCGGACGCCAGCGTGGTTTGCCATCGCAACTGCGAGCCTATCTTCAACCTGCACCCTTCCAGGCAGGGGGAGCCGAACCTCATTCCAGAGCTGGGAGACGTGCCTGACAAGGTGGACGAGACATTCGACACCTTCAAGGAGATCCGCGTAGGCGAAAAAGTCGTCCAGCTGCACTATCTCGGCCCCGGCGACGGCGACGCCACCACGGTGGTGTACATGCCAGACGAGCGAATCGTAGTTACCTCGGACATGTACGAGCCTCGCGCGCTCAGCGGGGCGGACGTAGTCGACGACAAGAACTTTGCCGGCGTGCGCCACATCCTGAACACAATCAGCAAGTGGCCCATAGATCACGCCGTCAACGCCCATTCGCTCGGCACCGACCCCATAGACATGATGGAGAACGTGGAGTACTACAACGACCTGTTCGACGCGGTCAAGGCCAAAGTCGACGAAGCCATCGCGCAGGCGGGCGGCGCCGCCTTCGGCGCATACGGCCTGTTCGACACCCTGCCCGGGACGCTCCAGCTGGAGAAGTATCAGGGCTGGGGCAACTACGACACCGCGTTCCCGAAGCACGTTGAGCGGATGCTCTTGGCGATCTACCACGGAGACTAGCCCGCCGCAGTCATAGACACTCGGGACAATTCGGGCCGGAGCGGATGTACTTCCGCTCCGGCCTTTCTGATTCCCAGCCAAAGCCCGCGCCTCGTCCGCTCGTAATACTTGCGGATTTTGCGATTCCTGTGATATATTTCAGCCGAATTCCAGCCTGAATATCGCCGGTCTGGGCGTCAGTGTCCAGAGTATGCGTCAGGCTGAACCTCGCAGATCGAGGGCGTGAGCGCCCCATTGGACAAGCCCTCTCGACCCGCTCAGCAGGAGTCTCTTCTACCGACATGCTTGACGACTACTTCAGGCAGTACGCTCTGATAGCCATATTCGCGGCGGTGGCGGTGGCTATTCCCGTCGGAATGCTGATCGCCAGCTGGGTTCTCTCCGTTCTCCGTATAAGACCGTATGCGCCCGATTCGGTCAAGAAGGCGATCTACGAGTGCGGCTTCGAGACACTTTCGGGCAGGTGGAGCCAGTTCAACTTCAGGTTCTACTCATTCGCGCTCATCTTCGTGGTGTTCGATGTGGAAGTAGTCTTCCTGTTTCCGTGGGCTGCCGGCTTCGGCTTGCTGTCCGCGCAGTTCGGAGCGTTCGTGCTGATCGAAATGGCAGTGTTCGTGGCGATCCTAGTAGTCGGCTGGCTTTACGCTTGGCGCAAAGGCTCGCTGGAGTGGAGCTGACGACATGACTGCTGACGACATGACTCAGGATCGAAGCGGCGTGGGCGCGCTCGGCTTGCATCTCCACCAGACCACCTGGGATCTGGACAGAGAGGAGGGCAAGTACGTAAACCACCTGAAGGCGACTCACACCGAAGCGCTCGCCGAGCCGCTGATCGAGGTGCCGGATGAGTTCGACCGCAACATCGCCGTCACCTCCGTAGACGCGCTGGTCAACTGGGGGCGCAAGTCCGCCGTGTGGCCACTGTCGTTCGGTCTCGCCTGCTGCGCGTTCGAGATGATGGCGAGCGCGATGTCTCGCTTCGACATATCGCGCTTCGGCATGGAGGTCTTCAGACCCTCCCCGCGACAGGCGGACCTGATCATCATAGCCGGAACCGTCACGTGGAAGATGGCGCCCGCAATCGAGCGCGTCTATCAGCAGATGGCAGAGCCGAAGTGGGTCATATCCATGGGCGTGTGCGCCACCAGCGGCGGCCCCTACTACGGCTCCTACAGCGTGGTGCCCGGCGTGAACCACATAATACCGGTGGATGTCTACGTCCCCGGCTGCCCTCCGCGCCCGGACGCGCTGCTGTACGGCATCATGCAGCTGCACGAGAAGATCAAGCGCTACTCGATTCAGCAGTCAAGGCGGCAGGGCTAATGACCAGAGCGCACTCGGGCGAGGACGCGGCGCGGCGCATAGACGAAGCCATTCCCGGCGCTGCGGTCGAGTACAGCCAGACGGAAGTCTGGATACTCCCGCAGTACATCCAGCAGACGGCGCGCCTGCTCAAGGAGGATGGCGCGCTCGATTTCTCCTTCCTGAACGCCGTATCCGCCGTGGACTACGTCGAATACTTCGAGATGGTCTATCATCTGCTGTCGCTGCGCCGCAACGCCAGCTTGGTGGTGAAATCCAGAATCTACGGCAGAGACGATCTGTCGATCCACTCCGTCTATGACGTGTGGAAGGGCGCGGACCTTCAGGAGCGAGAGATCTGGGACCTCATGGGCATTCACTTCGAGGGACACCCCAACATGAAGCGCATCATGCTGTGGGAGGGCTTCCCCGGACACCCGCTCAGAAAGGACTTCTTGGGATGAGGCTGCGGCGTTCGAGTCGTCTTGACCGCGCGCCACACTAGCCGCAGCCGCCAAAGACCATGACCATCAAGACCGAGCCAGTCACCATAAACCTTGGCCCGCAGCACCCCAGCACACACGGGGTGTTCAGGCTTCGCGTTACCTTCGATGGCGAGGTGGTGCTGGACGTGGAGCCAGTGTTCGGATACCTGCATCGCGGCTCCGAGAAGCTCGCCGAATCGCGCACCTACGTTCAGATAGTCACCCTGACCGACAGGATGGACTACATCGCCAGCATGTCCAACAACTTGGCTTACGTCCGCGCGGTCGAGAAGCTGGCGGGCATAGACGTGCCGGAGCGCGCGCAGTACATACGGGTGATAAGCGCGGAGCTTCAGCGCATCGCCAGCCACATGATGGCGACCGGCTTCCTGCTGAACGACCTCGGCGCGTTCGCAACCCCGCTCATGTACTGCTTCCGAGAGCGAGAGCGCATCCTAGACCTGTTCGAGATGCTTTGCGGAGCCAGGATCACCCTCAGCTACATGCGCCCCGGCGGACTGCTCCAAGACGCGCCGCCAGACTTCTGGCCCGCGCTCGACCGCGTCGTCAAAGACCTGCCCGCCTCCATAGACGAGCTGGAGCAGCTGATAACGGGCAACGAGATCGTGCTGACGCGAACGCGGAACGTGGGGACGCTGACGGCGGAGCAGGCTATAGACAACTCCGTCAGCGGTCCGATGCTCAGAGCTGCAGGCGTCCAGTGGGACCTTCGCAAGGCAGACCCATACGAAGTCTACGACAGGCTGGAGTTCGACGTTCCGATCGGCGCGGACGGCGACAACTTCGACCGCTACGTCGTTCGCATTCAGGAGATGCGCGAGAGCGTCCGCATCATAGAGCAGTGCGTTCGGCAGATGCCCGAAGGCGGCCCTGTTCGCTCCCCCGCTCCGTTCTTCATACGCGCCCCCGAGGGCGACGCCTACTCCGCCGTGGAGGGGCCGAAGGGCGAGCTTGGGTTCTACATCGTCAGCGACGGCGGAATCGCCCCGTACCGCTGCAAGGTGCGCGCGCCGTCCTTCATCAACCTGACCCCGCTGCGCGAGATGCTCGTGGGCGGAAAGATGGGTGACCTGATAACCACCTTCGGGTCGGTCGATATCGTGCTGGGCGAGGTGGACAGGTGAGCTACGAGATCCATGCCGCCGGCATCTTGGACTTCGGCAGCATATACGCCTTCATAGACAGCCTGCTGCCCGAAGGCCTAGACTGGCTCGCCTTCACGGTCGGCGGCTTCGTACTCTCGTTCATCGTCATCAACGCGCTGGTGATGTCCACCGCAGTCTATACTTGGTTCGAGCGCAGGACGCTAGGCAGATTCCAGAACAGGCTAGGCCCCAACCGATGGGGTCCTTTCGGCGTGCTTCAGCCAATCGCGGATCTGGTGAAGCTGATCACCAAAGAGGACACGACCCCCGACGATGCCGACCGCTGGGTTATGACGCTGGCGCCCGTGGTCCTGCTCGTTCCCACCCTGCTGGTGGTGGCAGTCGTCCCGTTCGGACAGGACAGCTTTCTGGGCAGGCTGAACATAGGCATCCTGTTCGTGCTTGGCGTAACGTCCGTCAACACCATCGCCATATTCATGGCGGGGTGGGGGTCCGCCAACAAGTACGCCATGCTGGGCGCGATGCGCGGCGTGGCGATGCTCGTGAGCTACGAGGTGCCGATGGCGCTCGGCGTGGTGGGCGTCGTTCTCCTGTCCGGCTCGCTCGCGCTGTTCGACATCGTAGAGGCGCAGCCGATCCCCTTCCTGCTCGTTCAGCCGCTCGGATTCCTCATCTTCGTGGCGGCGGCGTCCGCCGAGATGAGCCGAACCCCCTTCGACCAGATCGAAGCAGAGTCCGAGCTAGGCTCCGGCTACAACACCGAGTACAGCGGCATCAAGTTCGCGCTGCTGTTCCTTGCCGAGTTCATGGCGCCCCTGATCAACTCCATGATAATCGTGGTACTCTTCCTTGGCGGCACGCGCGGCTTCTCCCCAGTGCCGGGCCAGATATGGTTCATACTGAAGACGTTCGCGGTGGTGTTCGCGCTGCTGTGGGTGCGCGCCACGTGGCCCAGACTCAGGGTCGATCAGATCATGGGCTTCGCGTGGAAGGGTCTGTTCGCGCTCTCGCTGGTGAACATATTCGCCATAGCCATAGAGGTGGTGATATTCCAGGACGAGACCGGCGCGATTACGGCGGGGCAGATGTGGATAATGGCGGCTATAAACTGGGCAATAACGATAGCGGCGGTGGTCGTGACCGCAAGGACGCTCGGACAGCGCAAGCTGGAGCGTCGGCGGGCTTCGCCTTCGCCACTCGCAAATATGTACGCGGAGGCTGATTAGAAGATGTATGGCCTCGCACTGTTCAAGGGGCTTGGCGTGACCATGAAGAACCTCGTCTCGCCCGGCAGAATGTTCACGGTACACCAGTACCCAGACCGCAAGATCGGGCTGATGGGCCTCGCCAGAATGAACGGCCAGAACCCGCTGACGTTCACGTTCAGGCAGCCCGCCGAGGCGATGAAGGCGCTCGTGGGCCTCGCGTCCGTTCGAGATCGCCAGTACCAGCACCCGCGCTTCAGAGGCGAGGAGTTCTCTTGGTACGAGAACCGCTGCACAGGCTGCGCCTCGTGCGCCAAGTACTGCCCGCTCGGAATCATCAAGATCGTCACCGACCCCGCCAAGACCGATCTTCAAGAGGGAGACAAGTACTTCCTCGAAGTGTTCGACATAGACATAGGCAGGTGCATGTTCTGCGGCCTGTGCGTGGAGGCATGCCCTTACGACGCGCTGCACATGGGCAGCGGCTTCGAGGAGGGCAGGTACAGCCGCGCCGAGCTGGTCATAGACAAAGCCAAGCTGGTGGCTTCGCCCAAGCGTCCGAGCCACTGGTTCAGACCGCAGCTCGCCGCACGCGACGCATACAACCCGCTGGAAGGCGACGAGGCCGATTCTCACGACGTCCACAGGCACGAGAAGCCCTCGCTGTCCCAGCAGCGGAGCAGGTGGGGACAGCGCTGATGCCCGGACAGGGGACAGAAGCATCTCTGACGGTGGACGTCGTATTCTGGGTTCTCGCCGTGTCGAGCATCGTAGCCGCCTTCGCGGTGGTGCATATGCGCAACCTGTTCAGGGCGGCGCTGTTCCTGATCGTCTCGTTCGTGGCTGTGGCTGGGATGTTCGTCCTGCTCAGAGCCGAGTTCATCGCCGCCGTGCAGGTGCTGATCTACGTGGGCGCGATATCCGTCCTGATAATCTTCGCCATACTGATGACGGGCGAGGTGGAGAGCGGAAGCCCTGCGCACTCGCTGCGGATTCCCGTAGGCATCCTCGCGGCGCTGTTCGGGCTGACTGCGATCTTCGTCTCCGTAGATACCGAGTGGCGGATTCTCGATCAGTTCATCGAGGCGGGCCTGCTCAGCGCGGGCGCGACCGCCCAGGTGCGCGACGTGTTCTCGAACACCATCCCGTGGATAGCCCGAATGCTCGTGCAGGATTTCGTCTTGGCTTTCGAAGTGGCGTCCGTCGTTCTGCTTGCCGCCATCATTGGCGCGCTCGCGCTGATACGCGAAAGGTGACGGGTTGAGCCTCGAAAACTTCCTCATAGTTTCCGCCGTCCTGTTCGCCATAGGGCTGTACGGCGCGCTGTCCAAGCGCAACGCCATAGCCGTTCTCATGTCCATAGAGCTGATGTTCAACGCCGTGAATCTGGCAGCCGTGGCGTTCTCGCGCTACACCCTGCCGGCCGCGCTCGCCTCGCGCCCCTCCGCAGGCGGCGATCAGATGGTTCACCTTCTGCTGACGGGGCAGATATTTTCGATCTTCATAATCACCATAGCCGCCGCAGAGGTCGCGCTTGGGCTTGCCATCGTAATCGCAATCTACCGCAGCCGTTCGACCGTCTTCGTCACGGATGCGACCCAGATGAGGAGGTAGGGGACTTTCGCATGTGGGTAGAATACCGTACAGCCCCCAACCTGATGATGGCGGAGATGTGGAAGGACGTCCTGGAAGGCGACGGCCTCCCCACCAAGATACTCCCCATAGGTGACATCATGGAGTGGGGCGAGCGAGTGGCGTTCAAGATATACGTCCCCAAAGGCAGGGAACACGTGGCAGACGAGATACTCAGGAAGCTGTAGATGATCTCCGAATCGCTGGTATGGCTCATCTTCTTCGCGCCGCTCGCCTCGTTCGTCCTGATCGGACTCGTGATCTGGCCGCTGGCTTACGCGCGCCCGTCCACGACGGGGCGAGACCTTCTCGGAGACTCGGCGGGATACCTGACCGTCGCCGCCGTCGGACTCAGCTTCGTCATATCCATCGCCGCGCTGTTCAGTACGATAAGCAGTCATGGCCACATCGAATACCCGGCGCGCAGCTGGCTGGAAGTCGGCGCGTTCCAGCTGAACATCGGCATCCTCATGGATCCGCTGACCGCCGTCATGCTGGTTGTCGTCAGCGGCGTCAGCCTCATGGTGCAGATATACTCCATCGGCTACATGAGCGAGGAGGGGAACAGACCGTTCGCGCGCTACTTCGCATACATGTCGCTGTTCACCGCTTCGATGATCGGCTTGGTTCTGGCATCGAACATCATCCAGCTGTTCGTATTCTGGGAGCTGGTCGGCCTCTGCTCTTACCTTCTGATAGGCTTCTGGTTCACGCGCCCATCGGCTGCGAACGCGGCGAAGAAGGCGTTCATCGTGACGCGCATCGGCGATTTTGGATTCCTGCTCGGCATCCTGTACCTGTTCTTCCAGCAAGACGCGCTGTCCGCGCTCGGCCTCAACGGTCTGGACATACCAGACCTGTACGCCGCGCTGGAAACGGGCGCGATTGCGGGCGGAGTGGCTGCGTGGATAGCGGCGGGCGTGTTCGCCGGCGCGGTTGGCAAGTCGGGACAGTTCCCGCTGCACACATGGCTGCCGGACGCGATGGAAGGCCCCACGCCCGTCAGCGCATTGATACACGCCGCCACTATGGTGACTGCCGGCGTGTTCCTCGTGGCGCGCTTCTTCCCGCTGTTCCAAGCCTCTGGCGAAATGATGACAGTGGTCGCGCTCGTCGGCGGCTTCACCGCGATATTCGCGGCGTCCATGGGGCTGGTGATGAACGACGTCAAGCGCGTTTTGGCGTACTCCACCGTCAGCCAGCTTGGATACATGATGCTCGCGCTCGGCGTGGGCGCATACGCCTTCGCCATCTTCCACCTGTTCACCCACGCCTTCTTCAAGGCGCTGCTGTTCCTCGGCTCCGGCTCGGTCAACCACGCATCCGGCACGTTCGACATGCGCTTCATGGGCGGGCTTCGGCGCTTCATGCCGTGGACGTACTACACCTTCCTCATAGGCAGCCTCGCGCTCGCGGGCGTGTTCCCGCTGGCAGGGTTCTGGAGCAAGGATGAGATACTCGCCAGCGCGTTCCACGCCGGTTCGGCTGTGGGCTATCTGGTGTACGCGCTCGGCTTGACAGCGGCGTTTATGACCGCGTTCTACATGTTCCGCGCGCTGTTTATGACCTTCGAGGGCGAGTTCAGGGGCGGCGCGGACGCCGAGGCGAAGGAGTCCGAAGACCCCGACAGCCTGCATCTCGGACACGTCAACCTGCGCGAGTCGCCGCGCGTCATGGTCGCTCCCATGGCAGTCCTCGCCGTCCTTGCGGTGATAGCCGGGTTCGTGTTCAACCCGCTGACCAGTCTCGGCGTGGTGCCGATCCACTGGTTCACGCACTTCATGGGCGAAGGTCCCGTCGCCGTGGAGATACCGGATTTCGATATAATCCTCGCCATCGTGTCGACCGCCGTCGCCCTCGCCGGCATCTTCACTGCGTACAAGATGTACTATCGCCGCGAGTGGTCGGCGGAGGCGATGGGCGAGCGTTTCAGATCCGCGTACACCGTGCTGAGCGCAAAGTACTACTTCGACGAGCTGTACGAAGACATACTGGTTCGCAGGCTGTTCTACGGCGGAGTCGCGCGCGCGCTGGACTGGGGCGACAAGAACGTCATCGACCGCATCGCCAACATAGTGGGCTGGCTCGGCGTCAACGTGGGCGGCGCGCTGAGACAGCTGCAAACCGGCCATATCCAGCAGTATGGCGCTGCCATATCCATCGGCATACTCATAATCATGGGCCTGTACCTGTGGTTCCTCTAGGCATTTAGGGAAAGAGCGGGGAAAGAGAGATTTTGTTCAACGGCTGGCTGACATTGGCGGTGTTCCTGCCCATCGGGGCGGCGCTCCTGATCGCTCTTTTGGGGAGCAGCGCGGCGAGGGTCAAGGTGTTCGCCGCCATCGCCTCGCTCGCAGAGCTAGTGATCGCGCTCGCCATATTCCTCTCCTACGACACCTCGGAGGGCGCGGAGCGCTATCAGCTGATCGACCGCGTCGCCGGCTGGATTCCGGTCGAAACGTTCGAGGTGCAGTACTTCCTAGCCGTAGACGGCCTGAGCGCTCCGCTGGTTCTGCTCACCGGCCTGCTCGGACTGGTGGCGGTGTACGCCTCGTGGAGCGTGGAGCATCGCGCGCGCGAATACTTCGTCTGGCTGCTCGCGCTTCAGGGCGCGGTCATGGGGGTGTTCACCTCGCTGGACTTCCTCATGTTCTTCCTGTTCTGGGAGCTGGAGCTAATCCCCATGTTCTTCCTCATCTCCATATGGGGAAGCGGACGCCGCGAATACTCGGCGATGAAGTTCCTCATCTTCACCATACTAGGCAGCGCGTTCATGCTGGTGGGAATACTGATTCTGTTCTTCACGGTCGGCTCGTTCGACATGACGCAGATGCCCGCGCTGGTTCGTCAGTTCAGCGGAGCGATCCCCGCGCTTCCGGTGTTCGCGCTGCTGTTCGCGGCGTTCGCGGTGAAGCTGCCCATCTGGCCGCTCCACACGTGGCTTCCGGACGCGCACACGGACGCTCCAACGGCGGCGAGCGTAATGCTGGCTGGCGTTCTGCTCAAGATGGGCGCTTACGGAATGTTCAGAATAGGCGAGATGTTCCCGGATGTTCTCAGAGACGTCTCTTGGCTGCTCGCCTGCGCGGGCGTCGTCAACATCCTGTACGGCGCGGCGGTGGTCTTGAGACAGACGGACATGAAGCGGCTCATAGCGTTCAGCTCCATAAGCCACATGGGGTTCGTGGTTCTCGGCCTCTCCTCGGCGGTGGGAGCCGCGGGCGCGGTCTCCCCGGTGGGGCTGACGGGCGCGTCGCTCCAGATGTTCACGCACGGCGCAATAACAGGGCTGCTGTTCCTGCTGGTGGGCTACGTCTACGAGCGAGCGCACACGCGGCACATCCCCGACTTGGGCGGGCTGGCTGGACGTATGCCATTGCTGGCGGCGGCAATGCTCGTCGCCGGCCTCGCCTCGCTCGGCTTGCCGTCCACCGCCGGGTTCGTATCCGAGATACACGTATTCCTTGGCACGTTCCCAGTATGGGGCTGGCTGACCGCGCTCGGCGCGTTCGGCGTGGTGCTGACGGCGGGCTATATCCTGTGGATGCTCCAGCGCGTCATGCTCGGCCCGCTCAACCCGAGATTCGCCGACCTGCGCGACGCCACCCCCTTGGAGCTGGTGCCAGTGGCGGCGCTGGTAATCGCCATCATGGTGGTGGGCATATTCCCCGCCACCATCACGGACGTATTCTCCACCGGAATTCAGCCGATAGTCGAAGCGCTCCAGCTCGATCTGGCGCTCGGGCGACAGTGAGCCGCGGGATGAACGCACAGTGACGCTGCACGACCTATACCTGCTTTCACCGGAGATAGCCCTCGCAGGCGTGGCTATGCTGGTCATCGTTCTGGATCTGTTCGTGTCCAGAAAGGGCGTACTGCCCGTTGTCGGCATGGCGGGCATTGCCATTTCCGTGCTGTTCAGCGCGTCGCTGTGGGGCGACCTCCAATCTCAGCCGTCCGGACAGATGAGCGGCGTGTTCGGCACGCTCGCAGTGGACAGATTCGGGCTGTTCTTCAAGTTCCTGCTGGCAGTGGCAGCCGCGCTCGTTCTGCTGATGTCCGTCAGCTACACCGAGCGCTTCCGCCGCTTCCAGGGGGAGTTCTACGGTCTGATGCTGCTCGCCACGTCCGGCATGATGCTGCTGGCGTCGGCGACCGAGCTTATCTCGATATACGTGGCGCTGGAGCTGACCGCGCTTCCGATGGCAGCGCTCGCGGCGTTCCTGCGCGACAGCCGCTCCGCCGAGTCCGGCATGAAGTTCCTGATCCTCAGCGCGATAAGCTCGGCGGTTCTGCTGTACGGCATGGTGTTCATATACGGCTACACGGGCACCACCTCGCTGGCGGAGATCGCCGCCGTGACGGGCGCGCTTCTGGATGCCGGCTATCTCGACCCGCTGGCGGCGTTCGGAGACAGCAAGGCGCTGCTGTTCGGCATCGCGCTGGTGATAGCGGGGTTCGGATTCAAGATATCCAGCGTTCCCTTCCAGTTCTGGGCGCCAGACGTCTACGAGGGCGCGCCGACTCCTGTAACCGCCTTCCTGTCCGTCGCGTCCAAGGCCGCGGGATTCGCGGTGATCCTGCGCGTGTTCTACGTATCGTTCCCAGTCGAAGCCATGAGCCAGCATTGGGCGGCGATATTCGCCATCCTGAGCGTACTGTCCATGACGTTCGGCAATCTGGTAGCCATTCGCCAAGACAACATCAAGCGTATGCTGGCGTACAGCACGATAGCGCACGCCGGATACGTGATGGTCGGGCTTGCGGCGGTGGCAACTCGGGTATCATCCGGACAGGCAGACGTCGGCGCCAGCGGCGCGCTGTTCTACCTCGGCGGATACGTCGCCACCAACCTGACGGCTTTCGCGGTGATAGTGGCGGTGTCCAACCGCATCGGATCCGACCGGATAGACGACTACGCGGGCATGTCGCGGCGCGGGCCTCTGCTGGCGGCTACTATGGCGTTCGCCATGATCTCGCTCACCGGCATACCGCCCACCATCGGGTTCATGTCCAAAGTCTATCTGTTCGGCGCGGCGGTGAACGCCAATCTCGAATGGCTGGCGATAGCGGGCATGGTCAACAGCGTCATATCCGCCTACTACTACCTGCGGGTGATCAAGGTGATGTATCTGCGCGAGCCGTCTGACGGATCCTCGGTGGCGTCCGACACGGCGACCGGAATCGCGCTCACCTTCACCGCCTCCGCCACGCTGCTGTTCGGCGTGTATCCCGCGCCGCTGATCGACTTCGCGCGCTCCGCCGCGACTGCCCTGGGCGTCTGACGCCGCCGCCCTTGCGCGCTGCTTCGAGATGCGCAGCTGGTCATCCCACCCTGCCCCGCGCGACTGTGTATGACCGTGTATGACTGTGTATAATAGCCACGATATGGAGAACTCATGTTGCGCGCCTTCCATAGAGCCTGTCCCCCGCCCTCGCCGCGTCACGCCCAAGACACTGAACAGGACTGCCGTACCCTCGCGCCTTCCGCGCGGAATGGCATACGTCCCCGGCGGCAGCTTCGTAATGGGATCCGATGACGACGAAGGTTTCCCCGCGGACGGCGAAGGCCCTGCGCGAGAGGTCGCGCTCTCCCCGTTCTTCATAGACCGCGCCGCCGTCACCAACGCCGAGTTCGGCAGGTTCGCAAGGGCGACGCGCTACGTCACCGATGCCGAGCGATTCGGATGGTCGTTCGTGTTCCACTCGTTCGTATCCCCCAAAGTCGCGCGAGCGGTCACGCAGGCGGTCGCCGAAGCGCCGTGGTGGTGGAAGATAGATGGCGCGTGCTGGCGCAGGCCGGACGGCCCGGGTTCCGGCATTGGGCGCAGAATGGATCATCCCGCGGTTCACGTCTCATGGAACGATGCGCAGGCTTACTGCCGATGGGCGGGCAAGCGCCTGCCCACCGAAGCGGAGTGGGAGATGGCGGCGCGCGGCGGTCTGCCCCAGAAGCGCTACTCTTGGGGCAGCGAGCTTACACCCGGCGGCAGGCACATGTGCAACATATGGCAGGGAGAGTTTCCCGACCTCGACACCGCTGAGGACGGCTACGCTGGCAGCGCCCCGGCGCGCTCGTTCGACCCCAACGGATTCGGACTGTACAACGTAGCGGGCAACGTGTGGGAGTGGCAATCCGACTGGTTCAGCCCCACGTTCCACCGAAGCGGCGCGCTCCGAGACCCCACAGGCCCGCCTACGGGCGCGAGCCGCGTCATTCGCGGCGGCTCGTACCTGTGCCACGATTCCTACTGCAACCGCTACCGCGTCGCCGCGCGAAGCTCCAACACGCCGGACAGCTCCACCGGCAACATGGGCTTTCGCTGCGTGATGGACGCGGCGCGCTCCTGAACCCAAATGCGCCGCGCATATCGGACACTGTGGACACTCATCGCCTGCGCCGCGCTCGCGGCCCTTGCCGCGTGCGTCCAGCCCGAGACGCCGTCCGCCCAGTCCGTCGCCGCCCTTCCCCCGCCGCGCCCGCCCGACTCGACCCCTGTTCCCACGTCCACGCCAGAGCCGACTGCCACGCCCACACCTACCGACACGCCATCGCCATCGCCCACATCCACCAACACGCCTACGCCGACTAGCGAACCTACGCCCACGTCCACGCCCACACCCGAACCCACGTCCACCAGCACGCCTACGCCCACGTCCACACCTACACCCGAACCCACGTCCACCAGCACGCCTACGCCCGAACCCACGTCCACCAACACACCATCGCCCACGCCCACCGCCATTCCATCGCCCACCAGCACACCACCGCCCACCGCCACGCCATCGCCCACCAGCACGCCACCGCCCACCGCCACGCCTACGGTCACGCCGCAGCCGAGGGCGGGGGAAGAGGTGTGGCGGATCCAGACTGGCAGACGGATCGACGCCCGACCGCTGATACACGATGGAACGATCTACATAGGCTCGCAGGACCGCTATCTGTACGCTCTCGATGCGCTGACAGGCGAGCGGCGATGGCGTTACGATGCAGGAAGCAGCATAGCCGCAGACGCCGCCTTCGCCAATGGCTTGGTGCTTGCCGCCGATCTGGGTGGGCGGATACACGCCGTCAGCGCTGACACGGGCGCGCGCAAGTGGCGCACGTCCCCTTCGAGCAGGATATGGGGCAGGGTGTCCACTGACGGAAGCAGAGTGTTCGCGGCAAACGAAGACGGGAAGGTGATGGCAGTCTCCCTGTCGGACGGATCCCCTTTGTGGAGCTTTCAGGCTGGGAACGCCGTCTACGGCGGCGTGGTGTTGGAAGGCGGCTCGGCGCTCTTCACTTCCTACGACGGCTGGGTGTACTCGCTCGACGCGGCGACTGGGAGCGCGCAGTGGAAGGCCGAGCTGCTGTGGGGATCCAACTCCACGAAGGCAGTTGGGGATCTGGTGATAGTCGGCTCCTGGGACCGCGTGTTCGCGCTCGACGCGCGCACAGGTCGGCTGGAATGGAACTTTTGGACAGGCGGCGCGACCAGATCCGTGGCGGCGGCTGGCGACGCGCTCATCTTCGGCTCGGACGATGGCTATGTCTACTCCGTTTCCCTCGAAGACGGCTCGCTGAGCTGGCGATACGAGATCGGTCACGCGATCTCGTCCACCCCTGCGGTGTCCGAAGGTCTGGTCTACGTGGGCGCGCGCGACGGCGTCGTTCACGCGCTCGCCGCCGCGAGCGGCTCCCCTGTTTGGACGTTCGGTACGGGAGACGACGTAAACGCGCCGATAGCCGTGCATGACGGAATCGTCTACGTCGGCTCGGACGGTGGCAGCCTCTACGCGCTCGCCGCCGGATTCCCTGACGGCTACACCTCGGCGGCCGTCGAACAGCCTGCGCGGATGGAGTTTCAACCCCTGTCCCCTGACGAGATGAGAGCGCGGCTGAGAGAAGTGTTCGCCTCGAATGCCGAAGTGCTGGGGGAAACCGCTGTGTTCAGCGGAGACGGCAAGACCGTATATGAACGCGACTCTTCCGATCTGGTGGTGGAGGTGTTCGAGAACGGATACTATCTGCTGACGGGCAGGAGCATACAGGACGACGGCTGGGAGGCTGTCTATCTAACCAGATCGGACTACGACCAGCTCGCGGACGAGCTAGGGGACCCCGGGCTGAAGAGCTTCGTGGGCTGGTGCTGCATACGCGTAGACTCTGGCTTGCGGCTGATCATGCGCGGAGACGAGCCGCAAAACGCGGCTACCGCCACCACCGCCCACGAAGCAGGTCACGCGCTCCAGCGTCTGCTGAATCCGGTCCAGTCCAAATCGTACAGCAGAGACTCGCTGATCGGCGCGATGGGCGAAGCACAAGCCTACACCTTCGAGGTCGCCCTCATACGGAAGATCGGCGAGTACGCCGGCGTGGAGACGTTCAAGTGGCCTGACGGCTATCGCTGGGACGGCTATCTGGCACAGTGGCGCGAGGGACTGCGCGCGTCCGTGGACGACCTGACCCAAGAGCATGACCGAGGACGGCTGATGATGTGGCAGGCAGTACTGCGCGACCCGCAGCTGGCGCACCTGCGCGAGGAGCTGGAACGCAGCGGACACGTCTCAGCCGACTCGATGCTGGACATGTACTACAGATTCGTGAATCTCACCCCTTCGGAGATCGAGCCGTACATCGAATCCATCAGCGGCGACGTGCTGTCGGACGACCTGAACTTCATCTTTGGCAGCATCAACAGGCGCGTGAACTTCGGCGGCATAGAGTTTGCCGATCTGACGCTCAACGTGCCAACGCTCGTCATCAGCCCGTGACCTGCGGCGACTCAGCGCCGGCTTGCTAGGAACGCCCTTGCGCCGTCCATGAACATGTTCGACGCGCGCGCCGAGTCCATTACGTCGTCCGCCATTCGCTTGCCCGCCGCGTGGACCGCCTCGCGCACCTGCGCCTCGAACTCCTGCACGCGCGGATGGTTCGGCTGGCCCGGAAGCCCCAGAGACTGCGCTATGTCCTGCGCGCCGGATGCGTAGAGGTCTATGCCCTCCACCGCTAGGATGTCGTCTATGTGATCGAGAACCTGAACGTCTTCGAGCTGGGCTGTGACCAAGACGTTGTCGTTGAAGTGTTCCATGTACGCGGGCAGGGATTCGACGTCTCCGAAGTACGCGCCGCGCCCAGACCCGAAGCTGCGCCGCCCTCTGGGAACGTATCGGCAGGCGTCCGCCAGCTTCTGGGCGCGCTCCGCGTCCACGATGTGCGGCCCGGTGATTCCCATGATGCCTCGATCGAGGAACCTGAGTATCGTGGGATGCTCGATGTCCGGCACCCTCGCCATCGGCGTCAGGCCCGCCATGTCCGCAACGCGGCAGAGGTCATCTAGCATATCCACCGTGAACGGACCGTGTTCGCTGTCGAACGTAACGAAGTCGAAGCCTGCGCGCCCGCCAAGCTCGATGAGCGTTGTGGAAGGAAACGAAAGATTCAGCCCGTATGCCATCTCGCCCCTCCCCATCTTCGTAACTACGTTGTTCACTCTCATGTTCATGGTCGAATCGTCCCTCCTGCCCTTGGACTGCGTTTTGGCGGCATTGTAAGAGAGAACCGCGCCTTCTACAAGATTCTTCTTGACACACTAGCCGCCAAAGTGATAATTTTCACAACGGTATCGCGTGACGGACGAGATGCCCGGCCTTGACACCTCACAGGCCCAATGCAATAATCGCCAACGGCCTCGATTGGGGCAGTGTCCGAGATAGTGAGTTACAGGTAACTTTCTGCCAAGCGTATGGAACCGACAATCGACCCGCACGTGATCGGAATAGAAAGCTGGAGCGAGCTGGGAAGCCTGCTGAGAAGCCTTTGGCTGGTTGTCCTGTTCGTAGTCCTGTTCGCCTCCAACATGATACTTGGCCACATCATGATACCCTCGTTCGTCATGTCCGGCCATGTCCCCGAGTCTTTCAGCAAGGCAAGACCGCCGCTGTACGTACTCGCCGTCCTGTGCTTCGCGGTGGCTATGTTCTTCCTCAGCCGCGCCGTGGATTTCGCGGGCGTGCTGCGAGACTTCTGGCCCGACTACTGGATATAACCCTCACACCACACCAGCTGTCAGGAAGAGCGCAACTTGATACCAGGCGACTTTCAGATAAAGAAACCCAGCGGAAAGCAGATGATGCTACTCTCCACGCTGGGCATCGGCGGCTTGGCTGCTGCGGTGGTGGTCGTTCTGGGTTTGACTTGGGTCATCTCCGCGTGGATGGGAACGCCGATCATCTTCGCCTCCGAAGAAGGCCCCGAGCAGCCCATAGCCTTCCCCCACACGACGCACGTCCAGGATCTGGGCATGGACTGTACCTTCTGCCACCGCGAGGTCACCAAATCCGCGCAGGCGACCATCCCCTCCGTTGGAATGTGCATGACCTGCCATCAGGTGGTGGACGGATCCACCGAGGCCGCGCAGGCGGAGATCGAGAAGATCCGAGACGCATACTCCAGCGGAGACCCGATAGCTTGGGTGCGCGTCCACAGGGTGCCGGATCACGTCCACTTCGTCCACGATGCGCATATCAGCTTCTTCTCCGAGAGAGACGGCGTGGCGCCGACCGCCGTATGCTCCACGTGTCACGGCAGCGTGGGCAGCATGGAGAAGGTCAGACAGGTGCGCACGCTGAAGATGAGCGACTGCGTGGACTGCCACCGAGACAACGGCGCGCCAACCGACTGCACAACCTGCCACTACTAGAGGCGCAGACCGAAATATGGCACTGACCAGAAGACAGTTTATGACCCTGACGGGCGGCTCTGCCGCCGCCGCAGTCCTGTTCGCCGCCTGCGGCGTGCCGGAGGACGAGCTGCTGGTCGAGCCCCCGGTGCTGATGCCCGAAGACATGGTGTCTGGCAGAGACAACTGGTACGCCACCGTCTGCCGAGAGTGCGCATCCGGCGAGGGTGTGGTCGTCCGCGTCATGGAGGGCCGAGCCAAGAAGATAGAGGGCAACGTCGACTACCCGGTCAACGCCGGAAAGCACAGCGCCCGCTGTGAGGCAGCCCTTCAAGCCCTCTACAACCCCGACAGGATTCGCGGGCCGCTGGTGCGCGCGGGCGAGCGCGGAACAGCACAGTTCGAGGAGATAAGCTGGACGGACGCCGTCAGCAGACTGTCGTTCCGCCTCCAGAACCTTCGCGGCGAGCGCCGACAGCGGCGCGTGGTTCTCGCCACCCAGCCGCTCAGCGGACACCTCGGCTTGGTCGTCCGCCAGTTCGCCGACAAGTACGGCGCGACCTATCTGCCGTTCGAATCCATAGAACAGACCAACCTCAAGACCGCTGTCAAAGCCGTGTTCGGACAGGAACGCCCCCCCGACTTCGACATAGAGAATGCGAGCTTCATCCTCTCTTTCGGCGCGGACTTCCTGAACACTTGGGGGTCTCCCGTAAGATACTCGCGCGGATACGGCAACTTCAGACAGGGCGAGCGAGAGCGCGGCACTCACTACCACGTGGATTCGCGCTTCTCGATGACCGCAGCCAACGCCGACAAGTGGATTCCCGTCAAGCCCGGCACAGAGGGCTTGCTCGCGCTGAGCATCGCCCACGTCATCGTCAAGGACGACATGGGCGATTCAGCGGCGGCTGACGCGCTGACAGGCGGCGATCACTCCATGCTGGATCCCTACGCGCCGGACGCGGTGGCAGACAGAATAGGCATCTCCTCCGAGAAGATACACGACATCGCCCACGAATTCGCCGAGCATAGCCCTGCAATCGCCATCGGCGGCGGGTCTGCGGCTGCCCACACCAACGGCGAGTCGAGCATGACCGCCATCTACTCGCTGAACCACCTCGTGGGAAGCGTCGGCGTGCAGGGCGGACTGCGCTTCAACCCGCCCCCGCCGCTGGACTCCATCGCCGCGCCGCCATCCAGCGGCGCCCTCTCCAGATGGAAGACGGTAGTTTCCGACATGCGCGCCGGCCGCATAGACGCGCTGCTGATGAGCGGCGCCGACCCGTTCTACGCCCTGCCCGGCTCGCTGGACATCAGAACCGCTTCCTACGACGTGCCGCTGATCGTCAGCTTCAGCGACATCATAGACGACAGCGCGGCAATGGCGGACCTCGTTCTGCCGAAGCACACGGCGCTGGAGGACTGGGGCAGCGACGCCCCCGACTTCGGCCCCGGATACGAGATGGTCGGCTTCCAGCAGCCGGTGGTGCGCCCGTTCTTCGAGAATCGCGGCGCGGAGCTTGGCACGCGCGGCTTCGCAGACGTGCTGATGGCAGTCGCGCAAGGGGTGGGAATAGACCTCGAATTGGGCGCGGAGACCTTCAGAGACGTCCTGCGCGCAGACGCCCGAAAGCTGTACGATCTCAGACGAGGCTCTGTCAGCGCGCCCACCTTTGGCGCGTTCTGGAACGGCGTCTTGCAGCGCGGCGGATGGTGGGATGCGACAGCCACCGCCGACGCGGGAGCGGCAAGCCCTCAGCAGCTCGATGAGTTCGAGGAGCCGCAGTTCGACGGCGGCGACGGCTTCGACTACTACCTGACCCCGTTCAGCCAGACTGGAATCGGCGAGGGTCAGCGCGCGCATCTCCCTTGGATGCAGGCCACCCCGGACCCGATTACCACCGCTACTTGGCGCACGTGGCTGGAGATCAACATTCACGTAGCCGAAGACCTCGACATAAGAGAGGGCGACGTGGTGAAGGTCACGTCTCCCAGAGGCTCCATAGAAGCCCTCGCCTTCCCGCATCCCGGAGTGCCGCCTGACACCGTATCCATTCCGCTGGGGCAGGGGCATTCGATGCACGGACGATACGCCAGGGATCGCGGCGCGAACGTCTTTGCGATCCTTGCGCCGCTGGAAGACTCCAAGTCGGGCGCGTTCGCATGGGCAGCCACGAAGGTCAACATCGAAAAGACCGATGCTTGGGTGCGCGTTCCGAAGTTCGAGAACACGGTTCCCGATCTGCCAGTGGACGAGCATCACCGCGTTTACCAGACCACCGCGAACGACAGCTAGGAGAACTATCTAAATGGCTGAAAGCTGGGGAATGATCGTAGATCTGGATAGATGCACAGGCTGCCAAGCCTGCGTGGTCGCCTGCCAGTCCGAGAACAACATTCCCATAAACGAAGAGGAACACTTCAACCAGAGGCGCGCCATCCAGTGGATTCGAGTCGAAAGGTACTGGGAGGGCGAGTTCCCCAACGTCAGGGCTAGATTCGTCCCCATATTCTGCCAGCACTGCTCCGATGCGCCTTGCGAACCCGTGTGTCCCGTGTACGCCACCTATCACAACTCCGAAGGGCTGAACGTTCAGGTGTACAACCGCTGCATCGGAACGCGCTTCTGCGCCAACGGCTGCCCGTACCACGCGCGCTTCTTCAACTTCTGGGAGCCGGAGTGGCCCGAGAGCCTCACCAATCAGCTGAACCCGGACGTCACCGTCCGCAGCCGCGGCATCATGGAGAAGTGTACCTTCTGCATCCAGCGGATTCGGCGGACCAAACGCGCAGCCACGAAGAGCGAGGGCGACTCCTCCGCAGAGACGATTTTCGCCAATCCCGAGCTGGAGCGCGCGCTCAGCCCCGCGTGCGTCAACGCATGTCCGACCGACACGCTGGTATTCGGAGACCTGTTCGAAATGCTCTCCGCGAGGCGCGCGGGCGAGAGACTCCCCAAACCCAAGAACAGAGCGCAGGAGATCGTCAGACGCGAGCTTCAAGACGCCGAAAACGGAAGGGGCTACCGCGTTCTCGAAGAGAAAGGCACCAACCCATCCGTGATCTACCTGAGCAAGGTCGATAAGGAAACAGTTGAGGAAGCAGTCAGCCATGGCTAGCAGCGCGCGCGCCGCGCCACATGCGCCCCGTCACGCAGACCCCCGCGTGGCAGAGCCGCCCACCTCGCCGTCGGAGACGACCGGCTTCTTGGTCGGCAAGCACCTGCGGCTGGGAGACAACTTCTGGCGCGCGGTGGCAGTGTTCGGCATATTCTCCATACTCGGCGTAATCGGCTTCGTCGTCAGGCTGGGCGACGGCATGGGAGAGACGGCGGCGTGGGGATACTACGTCGCCATGTTCAGCTTCATCATAACCGCCGCGTCCGCCGCGCCGATGGTCGCCATCGCGCCCAGGATGGCGAACTCGCACTGGCGCAGACCGATATCCCGGGCAGCCGAGCTATGGAGCGTGGTCGGCTTGCTCAGCCTTCTGTGGTTCATACCCATTCTGTGGATACTCCCGCCGCTCAGCGACGGTCGCCGCTCCCTGTGGTTCTTCGACATGAACCACCCCAACCTCGTGCCTTCTTACACGCCGCACATCTGGGCATCGGCGGCAATACTGGGGCTTGTCGTCACCGGCCTCGCCCTCGTGTGGGTGTCGTGCCTGCCCGACTTCGCATCCATAGCCAGGCGCGCGCCAGAGGGTTCGTTCCAGCGCCGCTGGTCGCTCTGGATGGCGCGCGGATGGCAGGGAACCTCGCGCCAGTGGCACATGGTAAAGCGGCGCATGGGAATTCTCGGCGCGTTCTACTTCATGATGCTCGTGTTCGTCCACTTCCTGATAAGCGTGGACTTCCTCATGACTCTGGTGCCGGGCTGGATAGACGCGCTCTACCCGGTGACCCACGCCGCGAACGCGCTTCAGGCGGCGGCTGCCACGATGGTTCTCACAGCTTGGATCCTGCGAACCTTCTGCGGCTACGAAAGATACATCGGCCTCGATCAGATATGGGGACTTGGCAAGCTCATGTTCGCCCTCTCCCTGCTCTGGTTCTGGTTCTGGTTCTCCAGCTTCAACGTTCTCTGGTACGGCAAGATGCCGTTCGAGCAGGCGGTGATCGAGCTGCTGATAACAGGCCCGTACCTCTGGGTATTCATGGCAGTGTTCATGCTGGTATTCGTCATACCCCTCTGGACTCTGGTATGGAACCCGGTTCGACATAGCCTGTGGGGACCGCCTCTGATAGCCGTGGGCATCTTGGTCGGCACCTTCTTGGACAGGATCAGGCTGTACGTAGCCGCCTACTCGGTGCCGGGAATCGGAAACCCCAGCGTCCATAAGCATGTCTTGGACTTCGACCATCTGCCCAAGACGGTGATGCCGGACATATGGGACATCTTCATCATGCTCGGAGCCATCGGCTTGATCGCGCTGGTCTACATGGCGGCCAGCAGACTGTTCCCGATAATGAACATGTGGGAGCAGCGAGAGCTTCAGCTATACGACCGGGGCCACGCTCCCTACCATCGCGCCCATGTCCGCGTAATGGGCAAATCGGAATAGACCGCAGCCGCCGCCCCGCGCGCGGCAAGCGACAGCCTGAAGAGGCGACATGCTAGAACACGTACAGCTCGATCAGAAGACCATCAACAAAGACCTGTTGGGAGGAGTGCTAGGCACCCCTTCGTGGTGGCTGCCCACCGTCCTGTTCCTGACGCTCGTGGTCTTCACGGGGCTGGGCGCGTTCGGCTACATGATGAACAAGGGCTTGGGCGTGACAGGGCTGAACCGCCCGGTGTTCTGGGGCTTCTTCCTCGTCAACTTCGTGTTCTGGATCGGAATTAGCCACGCCGGAATAATGATCTCCGCCATTCTGCGCCTCACACAGGCAGAATGGCGCAGGCCCGTAACGCGCGCTGCCGAGGTTATGACCGTGTTCTCGCTGATGGCAGCCCTGCACACGCCGCTGTTCCACGTGGGCAGACCGTGGCGCGACTTCTGGGTGTTCCCATACGACTTCGCGCGCGGCGTGTGGCCAAACGTCCGCTCCCCCTTCGTGTGGGATCCGAGCGCGGTTATGACCTACCTCATCGGCAGCTCGCTGTTCGTGTTCATAGCGCTCATTCCCGATTTGGCGGTGGTGAGAGACCGCGCCAAGAACGTCTGGGTGAAGCGGCTGTACTCCGGCCTCTGCCTCGGCTGGCGCGGAACGCCCCGCCAGTGGAAGCTGCAAGCGGTCGCAGGCATCCTGCTGTCCGCCCTCGTGCTGCCCGTGTTCGTCTCCGTCCACTCCATCGTGTCTTGGGACTTCGCCGTAGTCATCGGCGTCGAGGGCTGGCACTCCACCATCTTCGCGCCCTACTTCATCATCGGCGCTATCCACTCCGGCGTATCCGCAGTGGCAATGCTCATGGCGCTCGGCGTGTGGATGTGGAAGCTCGACAAGTACATTCGCCCCGACCACTTCGACGCCATCGCGCGCCTTCTGATAGTCGTGGCTACCACGTGGTTCTTCTTCTTCTTCCTCGAATGGGTCTTTGCGCTCTACACCCTCGAAGGGCCTGAGATAGTCCTGCGCGAGTTGCAGGTGTTCCAGTGGCCCTACTCCGCGCTGTTCATAGTGTTCATAGTCACCGCGTACTTCATCCCGGTGCCTATGTGGATGTTCAAGAGCGTGCGCCGCTCGGCGTTCTGGATGCTGATTACGACCATCTTGGTCAACGTGGGCATGTGGCTGGAGCGCTTCATCATCATCATCCCCGGCCTGCTCAGGCGACAGCCGCTCACCTTCGACTGGGGAACGTACCACCCTTCCATCGTGGAGATATTGATTGTGGCGGAGACGTTCGCCTTCGTCGCGCTCGGAATGCTGCTGTTCAGCAAACTGTTTCCGCTCATACCCCTCTTCGACATCAAGGAGGGCATGACCAACAGACGTGAATTCAAGATCGGCCGTCTCACCATTCCGGCGACGGTTCGAGAGTGAGGTAACCTGAGATGCTTGCAAAGAAGAGCGTTCTGGGCCTGTTCCCAGAGGGACAGGAGGACATGGCGGCGGACGCCCTAGACGCCCTCCGCGAGGAGGGATACACCCACTCCGAGTACGAGATCATCACCGGCACACCGTACCCGGAGGGTACGTTCGGCGAGGAGGAGCCAAAGCACACCCTCTTCCGCTGGCCGCTGATGGGCGCGGCGTGCGGCTTCGTAGTCGGCTTGGTGCTGACTAGCGGAACACAGCTCGCCTACCCGCTCGTCACCGGCGGCAAGCCCGTACTGTCCATCCCCCCAATGTCCATCATCATATACGAAGGCACGATGCTGGGCGCGATCATCTTCACCGTAATCGGCATTGTCATAGAGTCGCGGCTGCCCCGCCTGTTCATGGGCGCCTACGACGAACGGATCACCGAGGGATACATCGGCGTCGCCGTCACCACCGATCAGGATCGAGTCGGCAAGGCGGAGGAAGTCCTCAAGCAGGTCGGCGCCGAAGAGGTCAAGCGCGGTTGGGAGTCCTGACAGTGGTTGAAACCAGCAAACAGATTCCCCTTCGCCGTCGCGCGGCGGATGCCAGAGGCGCGGCGCGGCGCAAGATGGCAGGGACGAGTGCCACAGCCGCCCTCGTGGTCGCGCTCGCCCTGCTGACTGCCATCGCTTGCTACAACAACAACACAGGCGAGACCCGTATCAGCGACGACATCTACTTCGTTCTGCCCGCCTTCCCCGAGACGGGCAGCAACAAAGTTCAGGTTTTTACGGAGATGCACTATCAGCCCTCGTACCGTTCACAAGAGGGGCCGCGCCTGCAAAGCCCTGACGGAGCCGTTCCCATCACGGGCGCTGAGGTGGTTCTGGCATCCGCAGAGGAGTACGCCGCGCTAGAGAACCCCGGCGGAGACGTCAATAGCGGAGCGCAGCTGTACGCGGTGAACTGCGTAGTGTGCCATGGTGATGACCTAGCCGGCACGGGCAAGGTGATGGTGACAGGCCCCAACATGGTTCCCGCCAACCTGCTGGCGGAGATCACGACGGAACGCCCGGACGGCGAGCTGTACGGACTGATCAGCTTCGGCGGCAGCATAGGATACAGCACGCGCCTAGCCGCGCTCTCCAACCCCGATCTGGGGATGGACATGGAAGGCTGCGTCAGCAGCGGCTCCTGCCCCATGCCCGAATTCCGCAAGCTGCTCACCGAATCCGAGCGCTGGGATCTGGTCGCCTACCTGAGAAGCCAACAGGGTAGGTAGGGCGAAGGCCCGCCCGCCGCGAATCGAGTTCGCGTGATGGTTTTGTCGCCCGCCCGCTTTGGGGTTCGCGGCCCCAAGAACCGCTCCCCCTCGAAGTGGATCATGTGGTCAGGCGCATCGGCGATCCCCACGCCAGAGATTCGATGTGCTTTCGGATTTCGTCCAAGTCAGGAAACGCGCTGACGAACACTATCTTGGCAGTAGATCCGCTCAGCATCCCTTCGAGTTCCACAACCCGTTTCGGCGTCATGGGATCCCTACACCAGATTTGGACTCAGCCAGCGCTCCGCTTCTTCTAGGGACATTCCCTTGCGATGCGCGTAGTCTTCCAGCTGGTCGCGGGCTATTCGCCCCACGCCGAAGTAGTGGGCGGACGGATGCGCGAAGTAGTAGCCCGCTACTGACGCGGCGGGCCAGATGGCGTAGTTCTCGGTGAGGCGTGCGCCGGTGCCGCGCTCGGCGTCCAGCAGCCGCCAGAGCGTCGCCTTTTCCGTGTGGTCCGGACACGCCGGATAGCCGGGCGCGGGTCTTATCCCACGATAGGATTCCTTGATGAGACTTACGTTGTCCAGATTCTCGTCCGGCGCGTATCCCCAGAACTCTTTGCGCACGCGCTCGTGCATCCGCTCGGCGAACGCCTCCGCCAGCCGATCCGCCAGCGCCTTGCACATGATCGCGCCGTAGTCGTCGTGCGCCGCCTCCAGCGCGGCGGCGTATTCGTCCCCTCCAAGCCCGGCGGTGACTGCGAACGCCCCCACGTGGTCTCGCGCTCCCGAGTCTCTGGGCGCGACGAAGTCCGCAAGACAGAAGTCATTGCGCGACAGCGAGGCGCGCGCGTTCGACTTGTCCAGCTGCTGGCGCAGGAAGTGGAGAGTGGCGATCCTGCGCCGGGGATCGCGCGCCACGTCTCCCGATCCAGTGGCATGAGGCGCGTAGACCTCCACGTCGTCGCCCACGGAGTTCGCGCGCCAGAACCCGATGACCGCGCGCGCCGTCAGCGCCTTCTGCTCGATCATCTTGCGCAGCAGGTTCTGGGCGTCGCGGAACAGCGTCCGCGCCTCTCGCCCGTATGTGGGGCTGTCCAGAATGGCGGGGAACGCGCCGCGAAGCTCCCACGTCAGGAAGAGCGGCGTCCAGTCTATGCGCTCGATCAGATCGTCGATCGGGTAGTCGTCGAAGACGCGGACGCCGATGAAGCTCGGCGCGGGCGCGACGGTCGTCGCCCAGTCGAACGTCTCGCGGCGCGAACGCGCCTCCTCTATGGAAAGCAGGCGCGTTCTCTCGCGCCGCGCCGCGCGCCGCGCGCGAACGTCCGCGTACCGCCGCCGCGTCTCACTCACCACACGCTCGCCGCCGTCCTCGCCTGTCAGTCCGCCCATCACCGTGACCGCTCTGGATGCGTCGCGCACGTGTATCACGCCGCGCCCGTACTCCGGCTCGATCCTGACCGCCGTATGCGCCACGGAAGTTGTCGCGCCGCCTATGAGCAGCGGAACCTCGAAGCCCTGCCTGCTCATCTCGCGCGCCACTGTGACCATCTCGTCCAGCGAGGGCGTAATCAGCCCGCTCAGTCCGATCACGTCCGCGTTCTCCGCGCGCGCCGTGTCCAGAATCGTCTGGAACGGAGCCATCACGCCCAGGTCCATCACCTCGTAGTTGTTGCATCGCAAGACCACGCCCACGATGTTCTTGCCGATGTCGTGGACGTCTCCCTTTACGGTTGCGATGACGACCTTGCCGTTGGAGCGCGCCCCCTCGCCCTCTGCGCGCTCAGCCTCTATGTGCGGCACGAGGACCGCCACCGCCTTCTTCATCACGCGCGCGCTTTTGACCACCTGCGGCAGGAACATCTGGCCCGAGCCGAACAGGTCTCCGACCGTGTTCATCCCGTCCATCAGCGCCCCCTCTATGACGTGCAGCGCGCGTTCGGACGCCAGCCGCGCCTCCTCCACGTCGGATTCGACGTGCGCGTCTATGCCGTTGATCAGCGCGTGCTTCAGCCGTTCGCTCACGGGCAGGGATCGCCACTCCTCATCCGCTCGCCGCTCCCTGCGTCCCGATTCCACCGTATCGGCGAGGACGAGAAGCCTATCGGTCGCGCCCGGCCGCCTGTTCAGAACCACGTCCTCCACCGCCTCGCGCAGCGCGGGTTCGATTTCGTCGTAGACCCCAAGCTGACCTGCGTTCACGATGCCCATGTCCATGCCCGCTCTGATGGCGTGGTACAGGAAGACCGAGTGAATCGCCTCTCGCGCCGCGTCGTTTCCCCTGAACGAGAACGATACGTTGCTCACGCCGCCGCTGACGTGGGACAGCGGGAAGCGCCGCTTCAGCTCGCGCGCCGCCTCTACGAAGGCGACGGCGTAGCCGTCATGCTCCTCTATGCCGGTGGCGATGGCGAAGATGTTGGGGTCGAATACGATGTCCTGCGGAGGGAAGCCGACCTCTTCGGTCAGGATGCGATGGGAGCGCTCGCAGATGGCGACCTTCCGCTCGGCGGTGTCCGCCTGCCCCGCCTCGTCGAACGCCATGACGATGACGGCGGCGCCGTATCGCCGCACTGTGCGCGCCTGTCTGATGAACTCCTCCTCACCCTCTTTCAGAGAGATGGAATTGACGACTCCCTTGCCCTGAAGACACCTCAGCCCAGCCTCGATTACACTGAATCGGGAGCTGTCCACCATGATAGGGACGCGGGAGATGTCCGGCTCGGACGCGAGCATCTTCAGGTAGCGCTCCATCGCCGCTTCGGAATCGAGCATACCCTCGTCCATATTGACGTCCAATATCTGAGCGCCGTCCTCCACCTGCCGCCTCGCCACTGCCGCTGCGTCCTCGTAGCGTCCGCGCCGAATGAGGCGTCTGAATCTGGCGGAGCCTGTGACGTTCGCGCGCTCGCCCACGTTGACGAAGTTGGAATCTGCCCTGATTTCGAGCGCGTCTATGCCGCTCAGCAGCGTGTTCGTTCTGGCGTCGGGACGCTGGCGGGGCGGAAGGCCGGCGACTGCCTCAGCGATCGCCCTCGTATGCTCCGGCCTCGATCCGCAGCAGCTGCCCACGATGTTGACGAGTCCGCTCTCCGCGTACTCGCGCAGATTCGCGGCCATGCTCTGCGCGCTCTCGTCGTACCCGCCGAACTCGTTGGGCAGTCCGGCGTTCGGGTAGCAGGAGACGAAGTGAGAAGACACGTCCGCCAGCCCCGCTAGGAACGGGCGCATCTGCTCGCTGCCGAGCGAGCAGTTCAAGCCCACGCTCAGCAGCGGAACATGCGTCACCGATGCGTAGAACGCCTCCGCCGTCTGCCCCGAAAGGTTGCGCCCGCTCATGTCTATGGCGGTGAACGATACCATGACAGGAACCCGTCGCCCCGTCTCCTCGAACACGGATTCGATGGCGTAGAGCGCGGACTTGGCGTTGAGCGTGTCGAACACCGTCTCGACCAGAAGGACGTGCGCGCCGCCGTCCAGAAGCCCGCGCGCCGCCTCGGAGTACGCCTTCGCCATCTCCTCGAACGTCACGTCCCGATAGGCGGGGTCGTTGACGTCGGGCGATATGGAAAGCGTCCTGTTGGTGGGTCCGATGCTGCCGGCTGCGAAACGGGGCTTCTGCGGATCGCGCTCCGAGTACTCGTCCGCCACCGCGCGCGCCAGACGCGCCGCCTCCGCGTTGATCTCGTAAACGTGAGACTCCAGACCGAACTCAGACAGCCCGAAGCGCGTGGCAGTGAAGGTGTTGGTGGTGAGGATGTCCGCGCCAGCCTCGAGGTATTCGCGCTGTATCCGACGGACGAGATCGGGCTGTGAGAGTACCAGCGCATCCATGCAGCCGCGAAGGTCGCGCCCATGCTCGGCGAAGCGCTCGCCCCTGAAGTCCGATTCCGACAGGTCGAGAGACTGGAGCATGACGCCCCACGAGCCATCCATGACCATGACCCTCCGTTCGAGGATGCGTTCGATCTCGGAGCCTCTTTCAACGATGGTGGAGCGAGCTGGCGCGGCGGTTGTCATGGGCAGAATCCTAATTCGGTGGTCGGACAATTGTAATGAAGTCGCGCAGCAAATCCCAAATCCCAAGAAGATTCGGATACGGCTAGGAATCCCCTTGACTAGCACGCTCGTTCGTTCTAAAATGTTCTTACGAACAATCGTTTTAGACTTGGCATTGGATGAAGTCAATGACAACGCAAAGCGCAGCAATCCGCAATCCGCAGATGCAGATGCCCGGGATGCCCAGTCTGGGGAGTTCCAGAGTCAGCCTTGGCCCGCTCAACGTCTCTCCCGGCCAGGTGGTCCAATACTGCGGCCGCATCAGGGGAGGGCCGAGATTCGGAGTCAAGGGTACGGTGGTCGAGATACGGCTGCGCCAAGCGGTCGTCGATCTCGGACAGTCGGGAAGGTGGCACATACCATACTACATGCTCATGCTCCCAGCGGCGGCGTGAGTAAGAGTCTGCGAGGCTGGGCGGACGCGCGCGCAAGCGCTGAAGCTCAGCCGGTAGATACTCTCTCCGATCAGGGATGAGCATGGCACACCGATCTACTGAAGCGAGACAGGCTCAGAGAGGAGCATCGAGTTGTTTTTCCGATGGCGAAAACGCGCGTCCACCCCAAGCGGTCCATCAGTCTCGTCGCCCGCCGTCGACATCCGTGTCGTAGGCGTCGGAGGCGGCGGCGGCAACGCAGTGCGCCGCATGATCGAATCCTGCCTGTCGGGAGTCGAGTATCTGGTACTGAATACGGACATACAGGCGCTCAGAGATTTCAGGCGAACGCGGACATTCGCCATTGGCCCGGACACGACCGGCGGCATGGGGTCTGGCGGACGGCCAGAGGTCGGACGCAAGGCGATGCGCGAGAGCCAGCCGCAGGTGTCCAGACTGATGGAGGGCGCGGACATGGTGTTCGTAGCGGCGGGGCTGGGCGGAGGCACTGGGACGGGCGCGGCATCTATGGTGGCGGACATCGCTCGCAAGCAGGGCGCGCTCACTGTGGGAGTGGTCACGCTGCCATTCGGATTCGAGGGGCCGGGAAGACGCTCCAGCGCCGAGCTTGGCCTCCGACAGCTGCGCCAAAAGGTGGATACGCTGATAGTGGTCGAGAACGACCGCCTTCTGTCCGCGCTCGACGGAAAGGTCGAGCTTGCGCGCGCGTTCAGGCTGGCGGACGAGGTGCTGAGACAGGGCGTTCAGGGTGTCTCGGACATCGTGACGGTGAACGGCATGATAAACGTCGATTTCGCGGATGTGAAGTCGATTATGGCTGGCGGCGGGCCTGCGTTCATGGCGGTCGGCAGGGGAGAGGGGCGCGACGCCGCGGCTGACGCGGCCAGATCTGCCTTGGCCAATCCGCTGTTCGACGCCCCTCTGGAGGGCGCGTCGGGCGTGCTGTTCAACGTCACAGGCGGCCCCGACCTGACGCTTGGGCAGGTGCGCGAGGTGGCGGAAGTGATCGAGAGCTCAGCCAGCCCGGACGCCAACATCATCTTCGGAGTAGTGCAAGACAGGCGTATGAAGAAGAGCGTAAGCGTTACGCTGGTCGGGACCGGGATAGACCGCTCGCGCCCCGCCCAGAGGACGGGGGAAGTCGAGCGTCTGGTCGAGATCGGGCCTGTCCCCGCCACGCCCTCGATAGAGTCTCTAGAAGCTCTGCCACAAAAAGCGGTCAATGGACACGCTTGGTTTTGACATCGCCGCCTTGCTCCAGCGCCAAGCCCGAGTATATGGACAGGCGCATTGGGCAAATGTCGATTTCGATTGCCCGAAGGTTCGCGCTCGTCGAAAACCGCCCCGACTGCTTCGAGACGATGACCGCATTTCCGAGATGGGCGGAATCCAATGGACTCACAGCGCGCAGCCAAAGTAGCTTGGACAGTGGCAGCAGGTTCGTCATCCGAAGAAGCCGCTGGCGACGTGATCGGTGATCGTGGCTGCCACCAGCTCGGGCCGTTGGAGAGGCACGTCGTGGATGCTGTCCTCCATCCAGACCGTTTTGCTGTTGGGCAGCAGCGATTCGGCTCTGGCTATGGACTCTTCCCGCCTGAAGCGGCGTGACTGAGGTGAATCTGCGCTGCGCTGTCGCGCCGGCATGAGCAGGACCGGGCATTCTACACGCGGATACAGCTCGGATGGCTTATGCTCCCAAAGCGCCTCGATGATCTTCAGGTGGTTGTCGCGGCTCAGCCTGGATGCAATCGTGCCGTCTTCCAGTACGAAGAAGTTGGCGAGAACTATGTCTTCTACGCGAGGATCGCCGTTCGCAAGCCACCGGCTCCTCAGCCGCTCTCTGAACCCCTCCAGTGTGACGCCTTTCCAGAGAGGGGGTGCCATCTCTAGCTTGGCGTCCGCCAGAGTCCAGTCCGCGCGAGCCGAGATCTCTATGGTGCCTCCATCCACGAAGACGAGTCCCCTCGCCTTGCTCGGATGAGAGACGGCGTATTCCAGCGCCACGTCCCCGCCCCAGGAGTGACCAACGATGATCGGTCGAACCAAGCCCACCTCGTCCATGAAGGCGTCGAGGTCCGCGACCACGCTGGCGAAATCGTAGCCGTCGTCTGGCTTGAACGATTCGCCGTGTCCGCGCTGGTCGATAGCAAGGACGCGAAACTGGCGGCTCAGTATCGGCGCTACGAGGTCCCAGATTCTACAGTTGGAAGCCAGACCGTGAACCAAGACTGCCGGCTGTCCATCTCCTCCCCAATCGCGGTAGTGAAGGGAGTATGCGCCGGTGGATACGAAGGCGTCGGTGGGCTGTTCGCTCATGTCAGCCGTCGGCCTGAGAGTCGTCGGGTTTGCGCTGACTCCGCAGGAACTGCTCCAGCTCCTTGACCATCTCGTCGGGTTCGGGCATCTCTTGGTCGTCTGGCTGGTGGGATGCGTCGTAGCGCCGTTCCAGCTTGTCCACGTAGGCACTCACCTTGGACTGCTTGGCTATTGCCTTCGACACGTCCTCTTCGAACGCCTCTCCTGCCAGACGCAGCTCGTCTAGGTCAACGTCGAAATCGACCAAGCTGTTGAGTTTGGCAAGCAGCGCGTGGCTCACCTGTGGGTTTGGGGAGGTTTGGACGTAGTGCGGGCTGTGTCCCCAGATGCTGGCGTGTTCGAGGCCGCGCCTGTTGCAGGCGTCCGTGAACGCGGTGTGGATGCCGGTTGGACCCTGATATCCCGAGTTCTGGATTCCCAGCCACTTGACCTTGTCGGTGAGCGCGGTCGAGCTTGCCCGCCCTGTGACGCGAGGCTCGCGGGTGTGCGGCACGGCATCGAGCAGCGCCCCGAGTGAGATCACCAGATCGACCCCGTTTCTCACAGCCACGTTCGTGACGATGTTGGAGTACGCGCGCCAGCGCAGGTTCGGCTCCGTGCCTACGAACAGCAGCAGGTTTCTGCTGGAATCCTGCTCGTCGACATAGCGGTAGAAGTCGTTCCGAGGCCAGCGAATGACCCTCTGCCCCCGGCGGTTCACCCTCGTATGGGGGCGCGTGACGGTGAAGTCATAGAACTCTTCAGGGTCGATCTCCGCGAACTTCTTGGCAGGCAGTTTTCTGGCGAGGTAGCGTATCGCCCTCGTTGCGGCTTCCGCCGCGTCCGGCCAGCCACCGAACGCCACTATCATCGTGGGCAGGTTCAGATCATCCGATTCGTATTCTATCAAGCCATCCATAACGTTCCGCTGCACCAGTGGATTTGTCTCAAGTGTATCATGTTTGCGCCTGTTTGGGGCGCATGTCTCAGGATCGTGAACGCCCACAGCCTGCCACGTGATATACTCGCCTCGCCAACCCGAAGGCATGGAGGGGGTCATTCGATGAGTCAGGATAACATTGTGGGAGTATCGGTCACCGCCGCAAGCGCGCGCGAAGGTGTGGAGCGAATCGCGCATCTGGAAGAGATCGGCGTGGGCGCGGCATGGCTGACGTCCGGAGGAGGCGGGGGCGAAGCGATGTCCGTACTCGCCGCCGCCGCCGCCGTCACGGACGAAATCAGGCTAGGCACGTCGATAGTCCAAACTTGGTCGCGCCATCCGGTCACACTCGCCCAACAGGCGCAGGTCATCGACAGCTTGGCGCCGGGTCGTTTCAGGCTGGGCGTCGGCCCCAGCCACCGGGCGACTATGATAAGCACGTACGGCGCAGACTTCCGCGCGCCCATCGGCCATCTGCGCGAGTATCTTCAGATACTCAGGGCGCTGCTGCACACTGGGGCGGTCGAGTACGAAGGACGCTGGTACTCCGCCAGCGCCTCCCTGTCCGCGCCTGTGGACGTGCCGATCATGGCGTCCGCGCTGCGAACCGGGGCGTTCGAGACGTGCGGCGAGCTGGCGGACGGCGCGATAAGCTGGGTCTGTCCACACTTCTACCTGAGAGATCAGGGGGCGCCCGCGCTTCGCAGAGGGGCGGAAAGGGCCGGACGCCCTGCGCCGCCGCTGATAGCCCACGCGCCGGTGTGCGTCACGGACGACTTGGACGCAGCCAGAGACGGGGTGCGCGCGCGGCTGGGATACTTCCCAGCCAACCCGTTCTACGCCAACATGTTCGCGCAGGCCGGATACGCCAATACGCCGGAGTCGGGCTGGACTAACGAGATGCTCGACGAAGTGCTTATCGCGGGGGACGAAGACGCGGTCGCCAGCCGCATCGAGACGGTGTTCGAGTGGGGAGCTTCGGAGCTTCTGGCAACGCCCATTCCCGCGGGTGACGATCCCGACGTCACGGAGGAGCGCACGCTGAGACTTCTGGCAGAAGTACGGGGAGGCGGCTGAGCGGTGAGACTCGTCCTTCATCGGTTCGCGTCCGTCACGGTCATGCCCAACACCAGCTGGGTGTTCGCCATACTGTCAGACGGCGAGGGGAACTCCACCAGCGTGGAGATAACTCACGGCGGCGATTCTCGGCGGACTGCGGACGCGCTCGCCGGTCTGATGTCGGCGCTCGGCTCTGAGGACGTCGCCGACGAGTCTCGCTTGGAATCGTTTCTCGGACTGACCAGCGCAGAGCTGAGGGCAGACAGAATCGCGGCAACGGCTGCCAGCGGACTCAGAACGGCAGTCGCCCAGCTTGGCGCAATGCGCTCGGGCGTCGGCTTGGGCGAGTTCCTTGGGGCGTCGCCAACCGAGAGCGTGGAGCTATACGCCAACATCAATCGCAGCCTGTTTGCTGCGGACCGAACGCCCGCCGCCTTCGGTCGTGTGGCGGCCCGCGCCGCGCGCGCCGGATTTCAGACGTTCAAGTGCGCGCCTTTCGACGAGGTCAGCCCACCATCTTCGCCTGACCGTATATTAGGCGAGGCATCAACCGGCCTTGCGAGAGTGAGGGCGGTCCGAGACGCCGTCGGTTCGGACGCGCGCGTACTTGTGGACTGCCACAGCCGCTTCGAGCGCGACACTGCGCCGATGATCGTGGACGAGCTGGCGAAGCTGGACGTGGGCTGGTTCGAGGAGCCTGTTCAGCCAACCTCGAACGCTGACGACCTTGCGGAGATTGCGCGCTGGGCGCCGATGCCAGTTGCCGGAGGCGAGTCTGGCTACGGCGCGGACCTGTTCGACTCTCTCTTGGAATCGGAGGCAGTCTCGATCATCATGCCCGATATCAAGCACTGCGGCGGCGCGGTCGAAGCGGTGCGCGCTGGGCGGTCAGCCGTGGCTAAGGGCGGGGGATTCTCGCTGCACAGCCCATCTGGGCCGATCTCCCTGCTTGCCAGCGGCCACGCGACATCGGCAGTCAGGGGCGCGCTGCCCTTGGAACACGCAGTTTACGAGGCCGACTGGCGCGCCGAGCTTGTACTCCCGCCAGAGCGCGTCGAAGATGGCCGTCTGTGGCTGCCTTCCGATATTGGGTTGGGAGCCGAGTTGAACATGGATCTGGCCAGACGCTTCGGCAGGGTGTGGCAGCCATAGATCGGCAGCGGCAGCGGCTTTGCGCCAACGGGCTGGAGAGTGAGCGGTCGACGCCGGTCACTCCACCCCCAGCGTATGCGGATCGAGCGCGTACCAGTAGACTTCACCGGAGTCTATAGCTGGCTGAGTCTCGTTGTCCCTGCGCAGACCGGCGAAGGCTGCGTAGGCGACCTTGCCCGTAACTTGCGATATGAAGCGAGCGTTGCGCGCCGCCTTGGTCGTATCCCGCGTGTCGGCGGTGAACGAGATCTCCACCGCGATGTAACAGGTCTCGTCCTGAGAGTCTCTGGCTTCCACGATCAGGTCGGCCCTGCGGAAACTCTGAAACTGGCCTCTCGAAATTCCAGACGCGCGCAGCGACTGCCCCCAAGCCCTGATCTCGTCCAAAGAGACGATCCTGACAGGTTCGAGTCCCATATCCTCGGCTATCAGGTCGAACTCTCGGCTCGTTTCGTTTCTGGCGTGCGCCGCCTTCAGAGGACTTATGTCGTCCCGCAGCTGCTGGATAGCGCGCTCTAGACTTTCGAATCGCCGGTCAATGTCCTCAAAGCGTCGGTCAATCTGCTCGAATCGTTGGTTCGTGGATTCTATGAACCGGTCGAGAGTGTCGGACATCTGCTTGAATCGTCGGTCGACGTCCTCGAATCGCTGGTTCGTGGATTCCATGAACTGGGCGAGGGTGTTGGGCATCTCCAACAACTCTTTGGTCAGCAGACGGGAGCGGATAGCCTCTAGCCACTCGGGGTTCTCGTCGAGAATGCGGACCAAGTCTTCGACTGTGTCAATTCTGTCAATCGTTGCCATAGGAGAGCCATTGTAGCAGATTGGACATTGTTCGGTATATTGATATGGGTGAGTTGCGAAGCGTTGCGCAGAGTCGGCAACCGTAGAAATACGAGCTTCGACATTACGCAGTCCACGCTTTCGTCCGGGATGCGTTTCAGAAGGTCCAGCGCGTCGCCCAGATAGAGCGCGATGTTCCCGTCCGGAGATGCCCAGGCCGGCGTCAGCCTTGCGCCGCCCATCTCGCCAGCGCCTTGTCCGGAGCGCGGATCTCCTCGACCGACGTGTAGTAGCTGTCGCGCCATTCGTCCTGTGGTAGGCCGGTGAACAGCATCAGGTTGAGCGGATACTCCTCGCTGTCAGTAACGCGGCGGAAGTCGTCCCGAAACAGGAAGGTCGGCTTGCCGAGCGCGATTGCCATGCCAAGCTCGACCATTACCCCTTCGTCCGGCGGCGTCCCGTTCACCACGGCGAAGATGGCGTCAGAATCGCGCACGTCCCTGAAGTCCGCCTGGCCGATACGGTAAGCCCAGCCGCGCTGAGAGAAATCCACCACGTTGTTCCGAGCGAACGGCTCCCACACTTCGATGCCCAGCCCTTCCAGCGCTCCGATGATCTCGGGCAGCAGCAGCCTCTTCTGCTGCTCCGAGAAGCCGTATGGGTTGGCTAGGTATATTGTCTTCCGATAGCTCACGTGGCTTACTCCGCGCCGCACAGCGTACATGCCAGCGCGAGCATGATCTTAGTGCCGCTGACCAAGCTGGCTATGCCCACCGATTCATCCGTACCGTGCGCGTTGGAGAGCATGGGATCATCGTCCGGGTGGGATCCCGAGAATCCGTAGGTGATGATGTCGAGCGGACGTGTGAAGCGCGAGTCAGTGAACCCCGTGCTGATCGCAGGCACCCACTGTATATCCTCGCGCCCTAGCGCCATAGCCGTCGCCGCCTGAATATGCTCGGCAAGCTCTGTGTCGAAATCCGATGCGTTCGGCACTGCCATGTAGTCTATCTCGTAGCTGACGCCGGGGACGCCCGCCGTGATCATGTTCAGCTCGGAGCGAAGGTAGCCTTCGTCTTGGTGCGGCAGCGTGCGCACGTCGCAGGTCAGCCTGATCTGCTCCGGCACGCTGTTGGACTTGATCCCGCCGCTGATCATGGTCGGCGTGATGGTCATTCGAGACAGCGCCGTGAGCATAGAGGCGAAGCGCGGGTTGTCCTCGGACACCTCGGCGATTATCTCGTCCACGTTGCCCCGGGACGGCGCATGTTCGATTGCGAAGTTCGACAGGTGCGCGAACAGGCTGGTGGACGTGTCGCGCTCCGGCTCGTAGCTCTGAAGTCTGCCGAGCAGCTGCGACAGACGATACAGCGCGTTCGTCCCCTGCCATGGCACCGATGCGTGCGCGCTCACGCCTCTGATCTCGAACTCCACTTGGAGCCGTCCCTTCTCGCCGACTCCGAGTATGTACGTCAGCCCGCCAGCCGCCTCGATGGGCGTGCCGCCGCCCTCGTTCACCGCGAACGGCGCCGTGATCTTCTCCGGGTGGTTTTCGGCTAGCCAGCCGAACCCGTAGCGTCCCCCGTGTTCCTCGTCCGCCCCCGAGCACAGTATCAGACTGTCGCGCAGGCCTATTCCGTTGCGCTTCAGAAGGCGCATCGCCATGAGCTGAGCCGCGAGCAGCCCCTTGCAGTCGGACGCGCCGCGACCGTAGATTCGCCCGTCATGTACCGTCGCGCTGAAGGGAGGATACGTCCACTTCTCCTCCTCCTCGACCGGCACGACGTCCGTATGGGACATGAACATGAGCCTAGCAGCCGAGTTTCGGCCCTCGATTCGCGCTATGATGTTGCCGCGTTCGGGGACGCGCCCCAGTATCTCGGACTCGATGCCGTCCTCGGCGAGCCAGTCGCGGACGTACTCGCAAACGGGCGTCTCGTCCCCGGTGGGCATGAATCCTGTGTTCACCGAAGGAATCCGCACCAGATCGCGGTGCAGCTGGATGATATCCTCAGTCATATCCTCGATCTGCGAGAAGATCGCTCTGAAGTCCGGCATGTCCTCCCCCTATCTATTCTATGCTCATCTGCGTGAAAGCCGCTGGAAGCGGTATCTACTGCGCGAACAGGTAGCGCGCCATCAGCAGTCCGGCGACGGACTTGGCGTCCTGTATCTCGCCGAGCCTGATCAGCCTGTCCACGTTCGACATTGGGATGCGCTCGACGCTGATGTCCTCGTCCTCGTCTCCGGGAAGGCGGCTGGCGATCAGGTCGCGCGCGATGTAGAGGTACAGGAGCTCATCGCAGAATCCGGGAGACGAGTACACGCCGCCCAGCGCGCGCAGGTTGCGCGTGGCGAAGCCGATCTCCTCCTGAAGCTCCCGCTGGGCGGTGTCGTCCGGAGATTCCCCGCTCTCGACCACTCCCGCCGGTATCTCCAGAAGAGATTGCCCCACCGCGTGCCTGTACTGCCTGACCATTAGAACGTTGTCCTCAGCGTCTATCGGCACGATCGCCACCGCGCCCGGATGCTGGACTATCTCCCTAGTGTACCGCCGCCCGTCCGCCGTCAGGAGCGTGTCCACGCGCACGTCGAACACTCGCCCGTTGAAGATGGTCTGCTGGTCTATCCGCTGTGGGTTCTCAGCCATGTTCACTCCGTGAAGTCAAGGTGGCGGGGTCAGGTTGTAGACGAGTCCGAGCCGGCGCGTGAGACTGGTGTAGAACGATGTGCGCGGCTGCGCGCGCAGGAATACAGCCTCGTAAGGGCTGCGCCGTACAGTGACTCTGGAATCAGGGTCCAGCTCCACGTCGTCCATGCCGTCCACGCTTAGCGAGGCGTGCTTGCCGTCCGTCGCGGACAGCGCCACCTCCGTATCGTGCGGCAGCACCAAGCCATCCCGCAGGCCTGTGTGCGCCGCTACGGGCTGAAGCATCATCATGAGCGCTTCCGGGAAGAAGATTGGCGCGCCCGCCGACAGCGCGTAACCCGTGCTGCCCGTGGGCGTGGAGACTATGACCGCGTCCGCCCTGTACGAGGTCAGGAACTCGCCGTCCAGCACGGTGTCTATGTCCAGAAGCCGCGCCACGCCGCCGCGCCCCACCACCACGTCGTTCAGCGCGTCCGCGCTCAGGATGCGCTCGCCCTCCCCGTCCGTCACGGTGGCGCGGAGCATCATCCGCCGCTCCATCCTCACGTTCCCGTTCAGGTAGAACGGAAGCCGCTCAGCCGCCTCCTCCACCCTTAGCTCGCTCATAAATCCCACCCGTCCCATATTGACGGCGACTATGGGGATCGAGTGAGCGGCGATGGAGTGAACCGCCCGAAGAATCGTTCCGTCGCCGCCCGCGACTACGATCAGAGACGTATCGGCGAACTCCCCCTCGCGCGAGGCGAGGTCGTAAGCGGAAGACACCCAAGAGCGGCCCCGAAGATTCAAGCTCGAAACGAGGGAGGCGATCAACTCTGGCGCTTCATCCACGAGTGCGTTATAGACGAATCCGACGTTGGGCATATGACTGTTCTATGTCCGTTGAGCGGGAGATGATGCCAGTTTAGCAGGTGCGGGGCGCAAGGTGTGAGACGGGGCGCGGCATCCGAGCGCGCGCGGAAGCTGTTGACACGCCTTTTACAATCTTGGTAGAGTCTTAGCCGTGATGAAATTCGCAGCCGCCAACACGTACTTTGCGACCTACGCCTATTTTAGCTGGCCCCAAGCTGCCGGCCGAGTGGTGATGTCCAGAGTCTGAGCAAGGCGAAGACGAGAGACAGTTGGAACCCCAGCCGGCAGCGGCTGGGGTTTTTGATTGCCTGTCACGAGGCAATACGAAAGCACAGGAGGCAAGTCGTCCGATGCAAGAGTCACCTACAAGGGATGTGAACGTGGTGAGCGCAGATCCGTTGATAACCCCAGTCGAGCTGATAGCGCAGATGCCGCTAGGCACAGACGCCGAGCGCACCGTTCTGGAAGGCAGAGAGCAGATCAGGCGCGTGCTGTCCGGCGAGGACGAGCGCATGTTGATGGTGGTCGGCCCCTGCTCCATTCACGACGAGAAGGCCGCCACCGAGTACGCCGGAAGGCTGCTCGAACTCCGAAAGGAGCTGGAAGACAGGCTGCTGATCGTCATGCGAGTATACTTCGAGAAGCCCCGAACGACCGTGGGCTGGAAAGGGCTGATCTACGACCCCGAGCTCAACGACACGTTCGACATCGACGAGGGTCTTAGGAAGGCGCGGCGGCTGATGCGCGCCATAGCCGAGATGGGCGTCTTCACGGGAACCGAGTTCCTCGACCCCATCGTGCCGCAGTATCTGGCAGACCTCGTATGCTGGTCCACCATCGGCGCGCGCACCACCGAGAGCCAGACGCACCGCCAGATGGCGAGCGGCCTCTCGATGCCCGTCGGGTTCAAGAACGGCACGGACGGCAGCGCTCAGATCGCAGTGGACGCCATGATCTCCGCCAAGTCAGCCCACGCCTTCCTTGGCATCGACCATCAGGGGCAGACCGCCGTAATCAGCACCAGAGGCAATCCGGATGGACACCTCGTTCTGCGCGGCGGCCGCGAAGGCCCCAACTTCGGCGCAGAGTCGATCGCCGACGCGCTCCGCCTTCTGAAGGATGCCAACGTGCGCTCCGAGCTGCTGGTGGACTGCTCGCACGGCAACTCCAACAAAGACCACAGCCGACAGCAGATCGCCTTCAAGGACGTGATCGCCCAGCGTGTGGGCGGCAACGAAAACATCATCGGCTGTATGCTGGAGTCCAACCTCAAGCCGGGCGCGCAGAAGCTCAACGGCGGCGACCTCTCCACCTTGGAGTACGGCGTATCCGTGACCGACGCCTGCATCGGCTGGGACGAGACCGAACAGCTGCTCCGATGGGCGCACGCCCAAGCGGATTCCGCAGTCTTGGCAGCCGACTAGCCATGAAGAGCAAGAGGCCCCGGAGTAATCCGGGGCCTCCATGTTTTGCTTACCCTCGTGTATCATCCCGCCGTATCTTCGGAACGCCCCACGTCGCCACGAGCGCCAGGATCGCCGAGCCTATGAGGAATCCGATGACAGAGACCGAGAGTAAGCCGATCACTGCTGTTATGCTAACGAGAATCCCTATCGCATGGACCGCGAGTGAACCGATTGATCCGATGAGAAGCCATCTAGCGGTCATCGGTTCAGCCCTGTGAGCTGCAATGATCATCAGGCTGCCCATCCACAGACCTGCGGTTAGCGCCAGCCCCGCGACAGCCAGCATCTGCGCATCCTGACCCTGCGCCGCCCCTCCGATCAGGGCGATGACTACAAGGATTATGAACGGAGGCGCAGCTGTCCCGAAGACAGCCGATAGCCGTAACAGCAGATTTGCAGGGAGCATATTATAAAGAGCATCTCCGGGGTCCGGTTGACTGCCGATTAGAATTCGTTGCTTGGCTCTTGGGTCTACATGCCCTCAGTCCGCCGCCTTCTGACGTATCTGACCCCTCCGATCATGCCCAGCGGGGCAGCCATGAGCAGCAGGTTGGCGGCCGACGTCCCAGCCGAGACCTTCGCCGGAGAGAAGCATCCCCCAGCAGATTCCGGTTCTTCGGGTTCGTCGAGACCCGATGCAGGTCTGTCGGTAAGCTCTGCCACAGGCGCGCTGGCGGGCGGCGGAGTGGGCGTATCGGCGCGAAGCGGTGTCGGCGTGATCGTAGGCTCGGGCGGATATGTCGGTGTCGGAGCGGGCGCTTGCCCAAGCGTGATCGTAGGCTCGGGCGGATATGTCGAAGCCGGAACGGGCGCTGGCCTAGGCGTAGCCGTAGGTTCAGGTGTATAAGTCGATGTCGGAACGGGCGTTGGAACAGGCGTTGGCGTCGGCCTCTGGCTGCCGAACTCGCGCCACGTCGCCGTTCTGTTGTCATCGAAGTCCACTTTCAGGGCAGGATACTGGCCAGACGTTCCGAAGTCCCAGAAGTCGTCCACGCCTGTCGTTTCGTCGAAGTCTCTGTCCTCGTTGTCCAGATCCGAATGCCAGGCGGCGTATATGCCGGTGTAGTCTGTGGGCAGCTTCAGCTGCTCGGTGGTCTTCCCCTGCGCGCCCTGCGATGGCCCTTCGCCCACGCCCTCCCGCGCGCGGGAAGTTATAGTGTCCCAATAGCTGTCGACCGTTATCGCGGTTCCATCGTTTCGCCCAATCAGCCCGCCCACGAGGTCGCCTCCGGATACCTTGCCGCTGGCGTAACTCGCTATTGTCACTGAACCGCTTAAGCTCTCGCCGACCAACCCGCCAACAGCCCCGCCAGCGCTGGACACCTCCCCGCTGGCGTAGCTCGCTATGAGCGCGCCACCGTTGGCAATCCCGATCAGTCCGCCCATGGAATAGCTTCCGGACACGTCGCCGGTAGCGTAACTCGCTGCTATTGTCGCATTGTTCCTGTTGTCTCCAACCAGCCCGCCGCCAGCAGCTTCGTGTCCGAGTACGTCGCCGGTGGCGTAGCTGTCGAAGATGCGTCCGCCGGAGTTAATTCCAACCAGCCCGCCTGCGGCATACTGCCCTCCGGATACGCCGCCAGTGGCGTAAGTCTTGGAGATTACGTGTTCATTCAGCCCCACCAGTCCGCCGACGGAGTATGTCCCATTCACATCGACTTCGGCATAGCTCGATACTATACCGCTTCCGCTGGATCCACCGAAACCGGAGAACCCCGCCAAGCCGCCAACGTTGTCATTCCCAGAGACCGAGCCTGTGGCCCAGCTCTCGGCGATCCGCCCAATGTTCCACCCAGCCAGCGCGCCGACCTGATCCCCCCCAGTTACGTCGGCGTCGACCACTCCCACCCGCGATATGTCCCCCTCACTGATGCCGAACAGTCCGGCCGCGCCCGTATCGTAGAAACCCCTGCGGCTGATGTACAGGTTGGCGATGGTGAAGTCGTTGCCCGCGAAGGTGGCGTCGAAAGGGTTGTCGAGGAGGCCGATGGGCAGCCAGCCGGCTCCCCCCGTCCACTTGTCGCTGATCGAGCCGGACATGTAGCTGGCGCGGCTGTCGAAGTCCAAGTTTCGCGTCAGCTCGTAGCCGCGGCAGTGGGAGTCTGGACAGCCCATTCCGGGCTGCGCTGACGGGAACGCGGAAGCGTAAGCCTCAGCGGAGTTCGTGTTGTCCGCCCTGCCGTCGCCGTCCAGATCGTAGCGCATGGCGTTCAGCTGTTCGAGATAGAACACCTCTATCAGGCCGTCATCGTCGGCGTCGTAGTCGACGGGAGAAGTCGCCTGCGCGCTCGCGTTCCCAATCTCCATCAGCGCCGAGATTAGCGCCATGATCGACAGGGCGAAGAGCGCGGGCATGAATACTCTTCTCATTGAAGTTCCTACATCTTCGTTGATTCGACACTACAAAGGACGAAGAACGCGGGCATGAACACTCTTCTCATTGCCAGCTCCTACTGTATGGCCCCGATGCGCGGTCATGGGCGTCTCGTCCGCCTAATCCCAGATGGAACGCCGCTGGCGCAGTGTCACTCCGCCTCGTACAGCAGCGTGTCCGGGTGGAAGGCGAACCAGCCGAACCAGAAGTAGATGAGCGACGGGATGCGGCTCAGCGCTTCGCCCCCGCCTCCCGTCTTGTGAAGACCGTCTTGCCGGACCTCCCACTCCGCGCCGTCCTCGTCCACGAGGGCGAGGGGAGCGCCGTCCGGATCGTCCCCGGGCGCGAGCGCGAACGTCTGCCCCATCCGCTCGAACACGCGCGCGTCAGAGGACGCGCCAGACGCCAGAATCACGATATCCCTGTCGCCAACGGTGTCGTTGACCACGCGGAGCTTGCGCAGCATCGTCACGGGGTACGCCTTGTCCACACCCGCCAGAGTCAGGCCCAAGACCTCGCGCTTGGCTTCCAGACGCGGGTCGCGGTTCCATATGGGGAACATCGTTGTCGGGTCTTCTCGGTAGTCGTAGTAGATCGAGCGCGGGTCGCTCTCTTTCTCGTACCTGTTGGGCGAGTAGTAGCCCGTCTCGTTCGATAGAACCTTCGTGTCCGGGTGTTCGCGCGCCCACTCCTCCCAGGTGGTCAGCGAAACTGGGAAGAAGTCCAGCTTCAGGTCGTCTCGCCGCGCAAGCTCGCCGATGACCGGCGCTCCCGTAAGCGAGCTCCACAGCGTGTTCGTCATGCGGTCGTACATCAGCTTGTTGGAGCGGTACAGGAACCCGGACGTGCCGAATGTGGTGGTCTGACCGTCTATCTTGGCGGAATACACGATTCCGGTTCCGCACAGCGTTCACCACATGAGCGATATCGGCTCGCCCCCCACCATATCGTTGACCATCTCGTGCGCGTTGACGATCCTCAAAGGGTATGCCTTCTTCTCGCCGTTGATCTCCAGCCCGAACACGCGGTCGTCCGGATTCAGGAATCGCTCCTCGCCCGCGTCCAGGAACTTGGGGCTGCGCAGATCGGGTATGCCGTCTGGAAGAACCCCTCCCCAGACGATCTCGGTCGGGTCGATGCGCGAAAACTCGCGCGCGGGACGCAGAAACAGCGCGAACCTGCTGTCTATTATGGAGTACAGCGACTCTTTCCAGCGCACATAGTCCGATGGCGGCTGGTAGTCTTCCAGATTCTGGCCGAGCCACTCCATCCACAGCCCCCACTCGTCGCCGGAGAACGGCTGCCCCGTGACGACTGCCAGCGTCTGGGCGATGCTCTCCCTCGACTTGGCAGATGGCATGAATCGCATCATCTCCACCAGCACAGGCGCGAGCGACCTGTCTTTGCGCTCCGCTATCTCTTCCAGCGCATCGGACATCGCCGCGGCGCTTCCGAACCCCGACAGCACGTCCTGCATGGCGCGGTTGGAATCGTAGGGCGCGGGCGTCGGAGTCGGCGAGGGTACGACGGGCGGCGCGGGCGTTGGCGTATCCGATACGCTCGCCATGTCAGGCGCGGGCGTCGGAGTCGGCGAGGGTACGACGGGCGGCGCCGGCGTTGGCGTATCCAATACGCTCGTCATGGCAGTCGTTGGCGTTGGCGCGGCGTTGGCAGTAGGCGAGGGTTCCGGCAAAGGCGTGGCGCTCGCCGACGGCGCGGCAGACTGAACGGCGTCGGACGCGCCGCCGCACCCGGCCGCTGTCGAGGCGAGTAGCAGCACTGCGATTCCGAGCGCGATCTTCACAAGCGCCAATTTATATCCCTTCGTCACTCGCCCGCCTTGATCCAGTCCGAGATGCGCTCGGCGAGCATCATTATGGGAACGTTGGTGTTCGATCTGGGGCAGTCGGGCAGGATGGATCCGTCAACCACGCGCAGGCCCGCGACGCCTTTTACGCGACCGTGCTGATCGACTACGGACATGGGGTCGGAATCCGGCCCCATCTTGGCGGTGCATGATATATGGTGCATGGTGCTGACGCTGCGGAGCATCCATTCGTCCAGCGCGCCTTCCGATTCCATATCCTCCTCGCTCGGCGAGACGAGCGCGCCTGCGATGTCTGCGAACTTCGTCCCTGCCACGATGTCCTGCGCGAGCTGTATCCCGTCGCGCATTCGCTGACGATCGAACGGGTCGGCGAGGAAGTTGTAGTCCAGAAGAGGCTGCACGCGCGGATCGGCCGATTGCAGCCTCAGCTCCCCGTGTCCGACCGCGAGATAGAGGCCAACGCTCATCAGCAGCATGTGACCCTCCTTGCGAAAGCGCATGACTGCGATCATGTCGTTCTTCAGGTGGGAGCCGGGCGCGGTGTAGCGCAGCGCGACCTTCTGCGGACCCACCTCCTGCGGCGGCGCGGGGACGTGGGCTTGCGCCTTCCAGATCATCGGCACGGTGGGGTGGTCTCGAAGCCCCTGCCCGACGCCGGGCGAGTCGTGTACCAGACCGATGCCGAACTCCGCCAGATGATCGGCTGGCCCTATGCCGGACAGCATCAGAAGCTGCGGCGAGGCTATGGGACCGGCGCTGAGGATGATCTCGTCGCCGTGAACGATGAAAACCTCGCCCCCACTCTCCACCTCCACGCCCACAGCCCTGTTTCCCTCGAACGCCACACGGCGGACGAAGCAGTTGGGGCGAATGGTCAGGTTCAGGCGGTGGCGCGCCATGCCGAGATAGCCGATGGCGGTGCTCCAGCGCACGCCGTTCGGGTTGTTCAGCGGGTACGGCCCCACGCCGTGGGCGTCTGGGTGGTTGTGGTCGAGGTTTTCTGGGAATCCGAGAGCGAGACACGACTGATAGAACGCCGCCTGCTCCGGCTGAAGCGAGTCTAGGCTGTGCCTGCGAACGATGATCGGGCCGTCGCTGCCGTGGTAGTCGTCCGAGTAGTCCGTGTCCGTCTCCATGCGGCGCAGGAACGGCAGCGTCTCCCCGTAGCTCCATTCGTCGTTGCCCAGAGATGTCCAGTAGTCGAAGTCGTCTATCGTGGGCCTGAGAAAGACCTGTCCGTTGATTGCGCTCGTGCCGCCCGTGACCTTGCCGCGCGGGACGTCCATCGCCTCGTTCAGCGCGCTCGCTCGCCCCGTGAAGCCCCAGTTATGGCGGTCTTCCACCACGAAGTCCGTCCCTGTTCCCCAGCCGTACTTGATGTCGTCGGGAATCGTGTCGAAGTCGGGGTAGTCGACGCCCGCTTCCAGCAGCAGCACGGAGCGGTTGGGGTCTTCGGACAGCCGCGCCGCCAGCGCGCCGCCCCCCGACCCTGCGCCTACTATGACGTGGTCGTAGATCATCATTCTCCAGCGCTCCAAGTGTTTGCCGAAATCTTACACTCTTCTGGAACCCCGCGCATTCGCGCTCATGCTGAAACGAGAGAGCATTTCAGCGCTTCTCACCGACCGCGAGGAAGTCCATCCGAGAGTCATGCTCGCCAAGCCCGTTATCCGCGGCGCTCGGATCATGGGCGAGCCAGTACCGATTACGGCTTGCCCGCGCCTGCCACACGATGACATTCTCGGCGTTCTCGACTGCGCGCATGAGATCGCTGCACGCCAAGCCATAGTTCCCGCCCCGATGCCGCCCGATGTCGAATGATATTCTCAGCCGAATAGAGGCGTGACCGCGCAGAAGTCTTGGCCCACCGCTCACCGCCCCTCCGCGATCATGTCCGCTATCTTCTCGCCGATCATCATTGTGGTCACGTTGATGTTGGCGCGCACGCAGTCGGGCATGATGGATGCGTCGACCACGCGGACGCCCTCCAGCCCGTGGACCTTGCCGTACTGATCGACCACCGCCATAGGGTCGGACGCCGGCCCCATCTTGTTGGTGCAGGATATGTGATGACCGGTCGTGACCTCGCGCATCATCCATTCGTCGAGCGCGTCGTCCGACTCCAGCGCCTCGTCCGGCGGCTCCATTCGCTCGGCGAGGATGTCGTCCCAAGCCCCATGCTCGCCCAGCCCCACGCATATCCGCACCGCCTCCCTCATGCGCTCGCGGTCGAACTCCTCCGTGAAGTAGTTGTAGTCCAGCGAGGGCTGCGCTCGCGGATCGGACGACTGCAGCTTCAGCTCGCCCGCGCCCACTTCCAGATCGAGGCCGACTATCATTCGGACGCCGATCGGCTCCATGCGGCTGCCGCCGCGGTTCACGCGCTCGGTGGCGAAGTTGTTCATATAGACTATCATGTCGTTGCGCAGGTCGGAGCCGGTGGCAGTGTAACGCAGCCCGAACTGCATTCTGGGACCATACAGGTCGAACTCGTGATCGGGCTTCGCGCGCCAGGTGACGTACACCAGCGGATGGTCTCGCAGGTTCTGTCCGACTCCCGGCAGGTCGTGGACGACTGGAATGCCGACCTCGTCGAGATGCGCCGCCGGGCCGACGCCGGACAGCAGGAGTATCTGGGGCGATCCCACCGCGCCCGCGCTCAGGATGATCTCGTCGCCCTCCACCGTGAACACCTCGCCACCGCTCTCTACCGTGACGCCCGTGGCCCTGTTTCCGTCGAACACGACGCGGTGGACCACGCAGTTGGGGCGGATGGTCAGATTCAGGCGATGGCGCGAGAGGCTCAGATAGCCGAGATTGGTACTCCAGCGGATGCCGTTGGGGTTGTTCAGCGGCAGCGGTCCCACGCCCGTAGAGTCCGGGTTGTTGTGATCCGGGCAGTCTTCGAAGCCGTAGTCCAAGCAGGACTGATAGAACGCCTTGGAGACGGGCTGCCACGTCTCTTCTGGGAACCTGTGGCAGATGATTGGTCCGTCCGTGCCGTGGAAGTCGTCCGAGTAGGTGGTGTCGGTCTCCAGCTTGCGGAAGTAGGGTAGACAGTCCTCGAAACCCCATTCGCCGTTGCCCCACGACTTCCAGTTGTCATAGTCTTCGGGGACGCCGCGCAGAAATATCTGGCCGTTGATGGCGGACGACCCGCCCGTCACCTTGCCTCTGGGAACCAGCATAGGCTCCGCCGCGTCTGTGGCGCGCCCGGTGAGCTGCCAGTTGTGGTCGCTGGTCATAATGTCCGTGGCGGTGGCGTAGCCGTAGCGCACCTCGTCGGGCAGGTCTTCCATCTCGGCGTAATCAGGCCCCGCCTCCAGCAGCAGAACGGACTTGGAAGGGTCTTCCGTCAGCCGCGTGGCGAGAATCGCCCCTGCCGAACCCGCTCCGATGATGATGTGGTCGTACTTCATTTCAGCGCTCCTGCCTGATGATGTTTGGGGATTGCTTGGGACATTATACGCGCATCGGGCGGAGTGTGGAGCGAGGGCGTGAATTTCCCAGAAAGCGGATACCTGTCGCCAGCTCTTTCGGCACAAGAGGGAACAGCGCTAAACCGGGATGCCCAGCTTGCGACTGCCCAAAGCGCACCGCCTTGGAGCGCGTTGGACGCGCAGACTTACTCCGAGCGCATTCGGCGCAGCTCCTCCCTGAGCCGCCGAACCTCGGCTTCCATTCTGTGGGCGCGCGCCTCGGCCTCGGCTCTCTCGGCTTCCATTCTGTGGGCGCGCGCCTCGGCCTCGGCTCTCTCGGCTTCCATTCTGTGGGCGCGCGCCTCGGCCTCGGCTCTCTCGGCTTCCATTCTGTGGGCGCGCGCTTCGGCCTCCGATATGTTGCGCAGGTATTCGCCGGATGCGGGGTCGTAGAAGCGCAGCCTGCCGTTGACCCAGCACAGATCCAGCCCCAGAACGGAGCTGTGGCCTCGGATAACTCCGTCAGGCTCGTAGCGCAGAGGGATGGGCTGGTACTCGCCGTCCACCAGCGTATCCCCCGCCAGAGGCTGGTCGTGGAACGCTCCCCCCGTGGGGTCGAACCGCCAGTACTCTATGGCGCCGTACTCGGAGTACCTGTCGCGCTTGGTGGTGTAGTCGGCGGCCCCTGTACTCGATGAGGCGACTTCGATGATGAAGTCAGGCGGCTTGCCCACCTCGCTGATCACGTATCCGTTGCGCCTGAATATGGCGCGCGGATCCACCCCGAACGCCACAACGCAGTCTGGTATCAGCCAGCCTACTCTGTCCCGCGTGTCGAAGCAGAGGTAGCCTTCGCCGCTCACGAACACGTCTGGACGGTCCGAAAAGTGGTGGCGGATGGTTGCCCGTATTTCGGTTGCTGTCGGTTCTTGCTGCATGGAGTGGGGCCTTGGCAGAGGCTTGGGCAGAGGATTGGGGAACGTATAGTCTCCGGTCAGTCGAGGTGTCTCGATGAGTCTGGTGGTCATTGCGCGTTCCTCCGTCCGGTGAGATTTTGGATGGGGCGGTTGCTACTCCGTGCGGATTCGGCGCAGCTCCTCCCTGAGCCGCCGAATCTCGGTCTCCGCTCTTTGGGCGCGCGCTTGGGCCTCGTCTCGTTCGGCTTCGGCCTCCGATATGTTGCGCAGGTATTCGCCGGATGCGGGGTCGTAGAAGCGCAGCCTGCCGTTGACCCAGCACAGGTCCAGCCCCAGAACGGCGCTGTGGCCTCGGATAACTCCGTCAGGCTCGTAGCGCAGAGGGATGGGCTGGTACTCGCCATCTACCAGCGTGTCCCCTGCCAGAGGTCGGTTGTGGAACGCTCCCCCTGTGGGGTCGAACCACCAGTACTCTATGGCGCCGTACTCGGAGTACCTATCGCGCTTGGTGGTGTAGTCGGCGGCCCCTGTACTCGATGAGTCGACTTCGATGATGAAGTCAGGCGGCTTGCCCACTTCGCTGATCACGTATCCGTTGCGTATGAATATGGCGCGAGGATCAACCCCGAACGCCACAACGCAGTCTGGTACCAGCCAGCCTGCTCTGTCCCGCGTGTCGAAGCAGAGGTAGCCCTTGCCGCTTACGAACACGTCTGGACGGTCCGAAAAGTGGTGGCGGATGGTTGCCCGTATTTCGGTTACTGCGGGTTCTTGCTGCATGGAGTGGGGCCTTGGCGGAGGCTTGGGCAGCGGATTGGGGAACGTATAGTCTCCGGTCAGTCGAGGTGTCTCGATGAGTCTGGTGGTCATTGCGCGTTCCTCCGTCCGGTGAGATTTTGGATGGGGCGGTTGCTACTCCGAGCGCATTCGGCGTAGCTCCTCCCTGAGCCGCCGAACCTCGGCTTCCATTCTGTGGGCGCGCGCCTCGGCCTCCGATATGTTGCGCAGGTATTCGCCGGATGCGGGGTCGTAGAAGCGCAGCCTGCCGTTGACCCAGCACAGATCCAGCCCCAGAACGGCGCTGTGGCCTCGGATAACTCCGTCAGGCTCGTAGCGCAGGGGGATGGGCTGGTACTCGCCGTCCACCAGCGTGTCCCCTGCCAGAGGTTGGTCGTGGAACGCTCCCCCTGTGGGGTCGAACCGCCAGTACTCGATGGCGCCGTACTCGGAGTACCTGTCGCGTTTGGTGGTGTAGTCGGCGGCCCCTGTGCTCGATGAGGCGACTTCGATGATGAAGTCAGGCGGCTTGCCCACCTCGCTGATCACGTATCCGTTGCGCCTGAATATAGCGCGCGGATCAACCCCGAAGGCCACAACGCAGTCTGGTACCAGCCAGCCTGCTCTGTCCCGCGTGTCGAAGCAGAGGTAGCCTTCGCCGCTCACGAACACGTCTGGACGGTCCGAAAAGTGGTGGCGGATGGTTGCCCGTATTTCGGTTACTGTGGGTTCTTGCTGCATGGAGTGGGGCCTTGGCAGAGGCTTGGGCAGAGGCTTGGGGAACGTATAGTCTCCGGTCAGTCGAGGTGTCTCGATGAGTCTGGTGGTCATTGCGCGTTCCTCCGTCCGAGGATATCTTGGATAGGGCGGTTGCTACTCCGAGCGCATTCGGCGCAGCTCCTCCCTGAGCCGCCGAACCTCGGCTTCCGTTCTTTGCGCGCGCGCCTCGGACTCGGCTCGCTCGGCTTCCATTCTGTGGGCGCGCGCCTCGGCGTCCGCCTGTTCCGCCCGCGCCTCGTCTCGTTCGGCCTCCATTCTTTGGACGCGCATTTCGGCGTCCGCCTGTTCGGCTTCGGCCTCGTTTCGTTCGGCTTGGGCTTGGGCTCGTTCGGATTCCATTCTTTGGGCGCGCGCCTCGGCCTCCGATATGTTGCGCAGGTATTCGCCGGATGCGGGGTCGTAGAAGCGCAGCCTGCCGTTGACCCAGCACAGGTCCAGCCCCAAGACGGCGCTGTGTCCTCGGATAACTCCGTCAGGCTCGTAGCGCAGAGGGATGGGCTGGTACTCGCCGTCCACCAGCGTGTCCCCTGCCAGAGGCCGGTCGTGGAACGCTCCCCCCGTGGGGTCGAACCGCCAGTACTCGACGGCACCGTACTCGGAGTACCTGTCGCGCTTGGTGGTGTAGTCGGCGGCCCCCGTACTCGATGAGGCGACTTCGATGATGAAGTCAGGCGGCTTGCCCACTTCGCTGATCACGTATCCGTTGCGCCTGAATATGGCGCGCGGATCCACCCCGAACGCCACGACGCAGTCTGGTATCAGCCAGCCTACTCTGTCCCGCGTGTCGAAGCAGAGGTAGCCTTCGCCGCTCACGAACACGTCGGGGCGGCCCGAAAAGTGGTGGCGGATGGTTGCCCGTATTTCGGTTACTGTCGGTTCTTGCTGCATGGAGTGGGGCCTTGGCAGAGGCTTGGGCAGAGGCTTGGGGAACGTATAGTCTCCGGTCGGCTGTCGCGCCTTCACGGTTAGTACAGTGGCCATTTCTGTCCTCCGGGCTGTCGGGAGGGTATTGTATTTCTGTGTCCAAAACACGGCCGTTCCGTGGACGGGCGACCTCCGTCACCCACCGAGCAGAACCTCGCGCAGGCGGTGGATGACGATTTCCAGCTCCCGCTCGTCCAGGTTGAACGGGTCGACCGCCAGCTCGTCCGGGTCGTTGATGTCGTGCAGGTATATCGGCGGGTCGCCGGCGGCCATTTGGGCGTGAACTTCGTCTCTCGATGGGCCGCGCCAGTCGCGGGTGAACTTCATCACCGCAAGGGGCGTGAGGTAGTGCCAGTCGTCATGCTCCACCGTCACGTCCAGGCCCGGCGCCTCGATGAGCGCGTCCACCACCCGATCGCACATCTCGCTGTACCGCCGCATCTGCGCATCCTCGTCTTCCGATACGAAGATGCGCAGCGCCTCGACGAGGCCGACGATCTCCTCCTTGGCCACCTTCATTCCCCTGCCGATGAACTGGTGAGGGCTGGCGTTGGCGTAAGCCGCTTCTATGAGGTCGGCGCGCCCCGCCAAGATACCCGTTCCCTGCGGCCCCCGAACACCCTTGCCGCCCGAGAACTGCACCATGTCCGCCCCTGCCTCGACGAACCGCGTGAGATTGGCTCTCGGCGGCAGGTACGAGGCGGCGTCCACTATGACCGGAACATCGCGCGCGTGGGCGATCTCGACCACCTGCTCGAAGGGAATGGCGCGGCGGCTCAGGAACGACGAGAACAGGTAGGCGACGGCGGCGGTGTTTTCGTTGATGGCGGCCTCCAGCTCCCACGGCTGGCACCTGCGCCCGTCGCCGATATTGACTATCGTCGCTCCGGTGGCGGTGTAGCACTGGTCGTATGGGAAGCGGTGGGCCGTGTGCATGACGATCTCGTTCTTGAGACCGTCCGAGTTGGGAAGCCGCGCCATTCGCGCCGGGTCGCTCCCTGCCATGACCGCCGCAGCCTGAAGCACCAGCCCTCCGGCTGCCCCGGACGTCACCAGGCCCGCCTCGGCGCCCGTGATCTCGGCTATGGCTCGGCCAGCCGCCGCGTTGAGATGGTCTAGGTTGACCATCGTCCGGGACGCCTTGTTCATGGCGTCCGTCACCTCCGGGCGCAGCTTGCTTCCCCCGTAGGCGGTGGTGGATCCGGACGCGGTGATCGCGGCTGAGACTCCGAGACTGCGATAGATATCCGCTCCGTCTGCAAAGATCATGTTGACCTCCCATACTATGGTGGCGACAGCGAGTCGCGAGTATGCGGATTATACCACCGAATCGGGCGGTTCTACTTGATCAGGCGCTTGCGCATGAAGTGGGAGGCCACGAATAGAGAGACTGCCGCGAACGCGATCAGCTCGGCTGTCCATGCGAGCATCCAGGGGGTGAGCTCTCCGGTTGCGAGGCCGCGCACGAGGCTGGCCGCCGGAGTCAGCGGAAGCGCCCACGCGATCTTCTGCGCCAGATCGGGCAGCCTGTCCAGCGGAAAGAACGTTCCGCTAACGTAGAACATCGGCAGCAGAAACAGCGTGAAGAAGTTGTTCATCGCCCCTATGGTGGTTGCGGTGGCAGTGAGAATCATCGCCATCGCGGCGAACACCGCTCCGATCAGGTAGGCGACGGGCAGCGTCAGCAGCGCCAGCGGCGAGGTGATAAGCCCGAACAGAGTCGCCGCGAACAGCACGGCGGCGGCGGAGATGACCGCTCTCGTCGCGCCCCACATCACCTCGCCCATGACTATGTCCTGCGGCTCCATCGGCGTGAACAGCATGGCATCGAATATGTGGTGGCTCTCCATGCGCATGTACGCGCCGTATGTGGCGTCGAACGTGGCGTGGAACATCGCGTAGCTTGCGATGATGCCCGGCGCGAGGAACTGCGCGTAGGTCAGGTCGCCGATGTTCCCAACGTAGGATCCCAGTCCGAAGCCCATCGCCACCAGCAGGATGAACGGCTCCATGAACAGGCCGCCTATCTCCACCTTCCAGGCGCGGATGACGGCGTCGCGGTTGCGCTGCCACAGTTTCGCGCCGCCCCATACCGGGGTCCTCCTGACAACTGAAAGCATCGCCAGCTACTCCTCCCGCAGACCGCGCCCGGTGAGCCGCAGGAACACGTCCTCGAGGTTCGCGGGCCTGTGGACTACGTCGAAGCCATCCAGACCCATCCCGTCCAGCGAGATCGAGCCATTCTCCGGGTACATGAGCAGGGTATCGGCGCGGTCTTCCACACGCGCCCCAGAGCGCGCCGACTCTATGCGCGCGATCAGCGCGGGCTTCTCCGCGTGTCGAACCTTTATCTCCACCACCAGATCCCCCACCAGACTGCGTATCAGCTGTCTCGGCGTCCCCTGAGCCAGAATCTTGCCGTGATCCATCACCACCAGCCGATCGCACAGATACGCCGCCTCGTCCATGTAGTGCGTGGTCAGCAGCATGGTTATGCCCTGCGACTTGAGCAGGCTGAGCTTGTCCCAGACCATCAGCCGCGCCTGCGGATCCAGCCCAGTAGTGGGTTCGTCCAGAACGAGAATGTCGGGGTCGTTGATCAGCGAGCGCGCGATGAGCAGCCGCCGCCTCATGCCGCCCGAAAGCTCCTCTACTCGGCTGCCGCGCTTGTCCAGAAGCTGAAACAGGTCCAGCCCCTCGCGCGCCCTCCGCCTTGCGGCTTCTTTGGGAATGTCGAAGTAGCGCGCGAATGCCAGCAGGTTGTGAAGAACGTCGAGGTCCGGGTCGAGGCTGTCGGCTTGCGACACCACGCCGAGAATGCGCTTGATGTCCCTCGCCCTGCGCCGAACGTCCATGCCCGACACCGTGATCCCGCCGCTCGTCAGCGGCGAGACGCACGCTATCATCTTCATGGTAGAAGTCTTGCCCGCGCCGTTCGGCCCCAGAAAGCCGAAGCACTCCCCCTGTAGTATCTCGAAATCCACGCCGTCCACGGCGGTGAAGCCGTCATAGCGCTTTACGATCCGCTCCGCCCGAATGACAGTCTTCCGCTCCATAGCTCACCAGCCCGCCTTTCCCAAAAGAGAAGGTTAGCCAACAGCGGGCAGAATTTTCAATAGCGGCTGGCATGGACGCCTGACTGTCGGGACGCTCGCCGACAGTCGCCGAGCGCGCTTGCGTGAGTATGCGATGTGAAGTCCGGCGCGAACGGCTGCGCGGAGTCTCGCGCCAGACGACCGCCAGCCTCAGAACACCGCTATCGGGTTAACCGGCGAACCCGTGCCTCCGACCACGTTGAGCGGGTTGATCGTCAGCATGAACTCGTGGCGGCCCTCCTCGGCGCAGGCATTGGCAAGCGGTTCGAGCAGCGAGTTGTCGAGCAGCGCCACGCCGTAGGCGAATATCACGCCATGCACGGACCAAGGGATGCCGTACTCGTTGGGGGAGGCGTCCATCATGTCCCATCCGAGTATGGATATGTCGTTGTCTCGCACGAAGGGCAGGCAGGATGCGTGCAGCCCCGGCCTGGACGCCTCGCCCGCCCAGCTGCCGCCGCGCTCGGCGGCGTATGCCTCGCGCCCACTGTACACCATGACGGCGTCGCCCGGCCTTATCTCCACCCCTTGCGCCGCTGCGATGTCCTCCAGCTCCCAGCCGTGTACTGGCGATTCGAGCGTGACGTATGGAACCCCCCTGTGGCTTGGAACGTCGAGCAGAACGCCGCGCGTGAGGATGCCGCCGCTCCAAGCGTCGACCGTGCCGTATGTGCCGCCGCTGAAGGTCAGCGTCTCGTCCGGCGATTTGCCGTCCCACATGCCGCCGTCGTCCCAGACGTGGCAGAGCGCGTCTATGTGCGTGGTGGCGGTGCCGTGGTAGAACACGCCGTAGAAGTCCATCGCCGCGCCGCCTCCGCTTCCCCTGTCCATGACGGACATGAAATGCTGCGCCGGCCTCGGGTTCTCGGCCCTGGGCTCCACTGCCCAGGGGCGGCTGAGCGACACCGTTCGCCCGTTCTGCGCCAGTCCCACCGCCTCCAGCCGCTTCTCGGCGGTGATCAGGTTGATCGCGCCCGCCGATCCGTTGTCGCCCCAGCGCCCCCAGTTGCGCCGGTCTCTGAGGTAAGACATCACCTCGTCTTTGGTTGGAGTCTGTCTTTCAGCCACGTTCCGACCCTCCCGATTCCAGTTCTGGGCAAATGTACCCCATACACCGAGCGCGGGCAAGAGCGGCGCTCGGACTTTGCAGCCTCCGCGCCCCCGTCTCATGGAAATATGTATAATCAGTCTTGTCGAAGAACCAAATACGGATAAGACGGAGGCCATTCAATGGGCAAGCTAGATGGCAAAGTGTGCGTGATTACCGGCTCCAGCAGAGGCATCGGCGCTGAGATAGCCAGGCTGTTCGCCGCCGAGGGCGGCAGCGTAGTGGCGGCGGCGCGCACGCTGAGAGAAGGCGATCACCCCCTCGAAGGCTCGCTGGAAAAGACGGTGGCGGACATACGCGAGGCGGGCGGCGAGGCCACGGCGTCCTCGGTCAACATCTCACTCCCCGAGGACTGCGAGCGGCTGTTCGATGAGGCTCACGCCGCCTACGGCAGCGTAGACGTGCTGGTCAACAACGCGGCGCTGACCTACTTCATTCCCCTCGAAGACTATCCCCTGCGCCGCTGGATGCGCTCGTGGGCAGTCAACTTCCACGCCCCGTTCATCCTGAGCCAGCTTGCGATTGCGGACATGAAGGAGAACGGCGGCAGCATCGTAAACATATCCTCCGGAGCCGCCATAGGGCCAGGGCGCGGTCCATACCCGGACGCCCCCGCCGGCTCGGGCGGCACGTGCTACGGAGCCGAGAAGGCCGCGCTCGAACGATTCAGCCAAGGACTGGCGCAGGAGGTCTATCGGTACGGAATATCCGTCACCTGCGTATCGCCATCACAGGTCGTGCCGACTCCGGGCACCGTGTTCCACAACCTCGTCAGCGGCATAGACGACCCGAGAGGCGAACACCCCGACCTCATGGCGAGATCGGCGCTGCTTCTGGCCACGGAGCCGCTCGACACAGTCACGGGCAGGGTGACGTACAGCCAGCAGATACTGAAGGAGTTCGGCTGGATAGAGAAGGCGCAGGGAACCGGCGTCGACCGGCAGGGATCGGGCTACAGCCTAGTGTAAACGGTCTGGTGTAAACGGTCTGGCGTGAACGGTCTCGATGCCCGCGTCTCGACGCTCGGACTTTGGATAGGCGAATTTCGATATACAGACTTGCGCTAAGTCTAAACACAGTACAGTAAACGCCTTGAAATGATTGCTGGCTGGGGGCTAGCCTTCTCAGCAAGGACGATTTCATAGGCGGGGCGGCACACGCGACGCCGCGCGTGTGGGGATGGGCGAGGCGGCGTTCCCACGATTCGGGACGCGCCCGAGCAATTTGGCGCTGAGGTGAGGAGACAGTATGAAGATAACGCGAGCAAGGGTCACGAACTATCGGAGCGTCGACGATTCCGGATGGGTCTCGCTTGACAACGTGACCTGCATGGTGGGCAAGAACGAGTCGGGCAAGACCGCGTTCTTGCAGGCGCTGCGCCGCCTGAATCCGGTAGACGGCGCCAACAGCAACTTCGACCTGCGCGACTACCCCAGAAAGGGATACGTCCGCTACCGGAGGCGGCACGAGCGAGAGCCGGCAACCGTAATCCGGGCGGAGTTCGAGCTGACCGACGAGGAGATCGAAGAGCTGGAATCTCGATTCGGGCAGGGCGTTCTCAGGTCGAGACGGGTCATGGCATCCAAGAACTTCAAGAACCAGCGCTGCTGGGAGGTAGACGTCGATCATGCGGCGGTGGTGCGCCACGTCATAGATTCGGCAGACCTTCCACACGAGACGCTGTCCTACGTGGAGGGCGTCGCCAACTGGGAGGAGCTGAAAAGCCGCCTCGAGTCACTCGACTTCCAGCCGCAGCAGGCTAGGGCGCTGCTGGCAGAGCTGCCCGAGCGCTTCAGCATGGACGTGGAGCAGCAGATCATACTGGAGCATCTCGAACGCCGCCTGCCGGACTTCGTGTACTTCGACAACTACAGCGCCATGCGCGGCCGCATCTCCATACAGGACATCAAGCAGCGACGCATGAACATGGAGGTCATGGATGACGCAGACCGCACCTTCTTGGCGCTGCTGTCCATGGTGGGCGCCGACATGGACGACCTCGAACAGCAGATGAGCTACGAGTACCTCAAGGCGGAGCTGGAATCCGCGTCCATCGGCATCAGCGACGAGATATTCGAGTTCTGGAAGCAGAACACGCAGCTCAGAGTCGAGTTCGACCTGTCCGTGGCGAACCCGAACGATCCGCCCCCGCTCGACTCCGGGACGATCCTCCACGTCCGAATCTGGAACGACAGGCATCGGGTGTCCGTCCCCTTCGACGAGCGTTCCAAGGGATTCGTCTGGTTCTTCAGCTTCTTGGTCTACTTCTCGAACCTCGAAGAAGACGAGCAGCGCCGCGACATGGTCATTCTGCTCGACGAGCCTGGCCTGAACCTGCACGCCCTCGCGCAGCACGACTTCCTGCGCTTCATAGATGAGCGGCTCGCCCCCAAGCATCAGGTCATATACACCACCCACTCCCCATTTATGATAAACCTCGACAGCCTGCCCAGCGTGCGCACCGTCGAGGACATGGACGGGCAGGGTACGGTGGTCAGCGAAGACGTTCTGATGAACAGCCAAGAGACGGTTTTCCCCCTGCAAACCGCGCTGGGATACCGGCTCGCCCAGACGCTCTTCCTTGCGCCTCACTGCCTGCTCGTCAACTCCGCGTCCGACCTCATCTATCTTCAGGTGCTGGGGGAAATCTGCGCGTCCGAGGGACTCTCCAAGCTCGATCCCAGATGGGTGATAATCCCCGTCGGCAGAGCGGAGAACCTGCCCGCGTTCGTCTCGCTGCTTGGCGAAAGCTACACCAGCCTAGCCGTACTTATGGACGTGACCCCCACCAACAGAGAGCGCATCGAGCATATCAACGAGGCATTGGCGTCCGATCAGCGCACTCCCGTCAAGTGGGTCGAAGTGACCCGGGTGAGAGACGCGGATATCGAGGACCTGCTCGATCCCGCCTTCTACCTGAGACTGGTGAACGAGTCGTACAGGGCGGAGCTGACGGAGCCGATCACCCAGCGCCTGATCTCCGACAGAAACCCGCGCATCGCCGAGCGCATCAAGAACTACTTCGAAGCCAACGACATTGCCAACGGCGAGTTCGACACGTACAAGCCGGCGGCGTACTTCCTCCAGAACCACGGCACCCTGCGCTCGGAGATGAACGACTCCACGGTGGAGAACGTCTCCTCCATGTTCGACCGGATAAACTCGCTGCTGCCCACCAACGGCGCGGGAACGGCGCCTCGCCGCCTCCAGATGGGGAGATCCGCGACCATCGCCTCCGGCTTGCGTTAGCAAGCAGCGGCAAGCCGAGCTTTCGGTCTCCGAGCCATGATCGGGAGCGCGAACCCTCTTCGTTCGCGCTCCCGGTTTGCGTCTCCGCGCTGCCGTCCCGGTTTGGACGCGCCCCCTCGCTCTTTCAGATTCCCTTGCCCTCTAGGATATCCAGAACGCGGCTGTGTCCCACCAAGACCACCGAATCCCCCGGAAGGCACTTCGTCTCCGAGCTTGGGTTGACGATGATAGCGCCGTCTCGCTGTATGGCGAGAACGTGAACGCCCTTGCCCGCGCACGATTCGCTGATCGGCGCATTGGCGAGCGCAGATTCGGGCGTGACCATGACCTCCGTCAGACGCTGCGCGTTCTCTTCCGATGGGCGCAGGACGGAGTCCAAGAAGTCGATCGCCAGCGGCCTAGTGGACGCCATAGCCATTCTGACGCCCCCGATCTCGTGCGGTGAGACGACTCTGTTGGCGCCCGCGCGCAGCAGGTTCGAGTGGCTCTCTTCGCTCTGCGCCCTCGCCACGATATGCACGTCGGGATTCATCCCGCGCGCCGACAGGGTCACGAACACGTTGTCGGAGTCGCTCCCAAGCGCCGCGACGAGTCCACGCGCCCTGTCCACGTGAGCGCCGCGCAAAGACTCGTCCTCGGTCGCGTCGCTCTGGATATACGCCAAGCGCATCTTGTCCGCTTCCAATATAGCGTCGGCGTCTCTGTCTATGACCACCACCGAGAGCGATTCGCGCGCGAACGCCGCGGCCGCAGACCTGCCCACGCGCCCAAAGCCGCAGATTATGAAGTGATCCCTCATTCGTGAGAGTTTGGATTCCATCGTGCGCCTCCGCAGGAAGCCGCGTAGAAGCTCCTCTTCCACCACCGCTTGAACAGCGGTCGTGAGCGTGTACAGCATCGTGGAGACGCCGCCCAGCATCAGCAGCGTGGTAAACACGCGCCCGCCGCTGGAAAGCGGCCTGACCTCACTGTACCCCACTGTCGTGAAGGTAAGGATGGTCATGTATACGGAATCGAGGAACGACCAGCCCTCGATTCCCATGTATCCAGACACCCCCGTGATCACTAAGACCGCCAGAGCCAGCGCCGCGTAACGGAACCTGACGAAATTCCCCATTTCCCGCGTTCAGGCAGAGTCTGGATGCGCCAGCGCCGTCAGACGCGAGTTTAGAACCCTCAGCCTGCGCCTGTAATCGGACTCGCTCAGCGCGCCGGATTCGTAACTCGCAGCCAGATCTTCGATCATCTGGCGGATGATCGCTTTCTCGTCCTCGTCCGGCGGGTGAGCCGGCCCCCTCCGTCCGCTCTTCCAGATCGCGCCATATGCCAGAAGCCCCGCCATGAGAACCCCCAGCCCCACGGGGGCCGCGTACTCGAACCTGACGTTCGAGAGCCGCCCGCCGATGCGCTGCCCCGCCGTCGCCGTCGGCAGATCGGCAAGATGCAGGGAGACCGTAGCGCCCCTCGCTAGTCCCTCTCCCTCCAGCGTCTGGTACTGCCGCTCGCCGATAGTCACCGCGCTGGGCGCTCCCAGCTCCGCGCTCGCTATCGTGACCACCTCCTCCGGCGCCAGCACCCGCAGAGAGTCCGCGCCGTAGCGGTAGGTCTTCGCCAGCGTGAACCGCTCTGCTTCGTAGGGGAACTTGTACGAGAACATCACCTCGTACTCCCCCGGCGGAACACTCGCCAGTAGCGCGAATCCGCGATCCACCTGCACGAAGTCCGCGCCTATCAGCTGCGTGTCCAGCGTCAGCTCCGTCGCCCCCGGCGGCAGCCCGAACCTGAGCAGCTCCATCACGCCCGAACCGGGAACGTAAGCCGTGTCCGAGCGGTTGACCAGCCTTACGATCTCCAGCGCGGCGAGCGTCTGCGCCGACTGGTCGGCGGATGCCAGCAGCAGCGACGCCGATTCCGCCGATACCACCGTGTCATCGTGGGTCGCCTCGTAGACCGTCAGCGTCACCATTTCGGGCGAGCCTGCGGACAGGTCGAGGTCAGTCCCGTAGATCGCGTCCTGATAGCGCGCCGATACGCCGTAGGCTAGAGTCGGGTCGTACTCGATCCCTTCGAACCTGAAGCTGCCGTCCGATTCCGAAGTGGTGGTCACGTCTCGGAAGCCGTCCGCGCTCACCTGATGAAGCGTCACCGTCTGCCCCGACACGTCCCCTCCGCCCGCCGTCCCGTTCACGATGACCCCCTCGACCGCGCGCGCCGCCCCCTGCGCGTGACCCACGCCGGCAGGAATCGAGATGAGTCCAATGATGAGTGCAATTAGGGCCGCGCCCAGAGCCGCAAGTTTCATCGCCACGCTGTCCTGCGCACCTCCGCTGATGTATGTCCTCTCGATGCGGAGTTTAGCAACGCTCCAAGCGGAGGGTCAACGCAGCGGAACGGCGGCGCAGCCGAGAAGAATGCCCGCCCCTCTTCCACAATCACGAGCCGAACGGGTAGAATCTGCGCTGGAACACATCAGGCAGGACGAGGTTCTATGCTCGACTACTACAACGTGCTGGACATGCTCGGAGACGAGGAGAAGCAGGCGCAATCCTCGGCGCGCGCCTTTCTCGAAGCCGAAGCCGCGCCGACCATCGCGGACTTCTGGGAGAGGGGCGAGTTTCCCAAGCATCTGATCCCCAAGCTAGGCGACATGGGTTACTTGGGCGCGAACCTGCCCGCCGAATACGGCGCCGCCGGAGTCAGCAGCGCGTCCTACGGACTCATCATGTACGAGCTGGAGCGCATAGATTCCGGGCTTCGCAGCTTCGCCGGCGTGCAGAGCGCGCTGGTGATGTATCCCATCTACTCCTACGGCTCGGAGGAGCAGCGGCGTCAGTATCTGCCCAGACTGGCGTCCGGAGAGATGGTCGGCTGCTTCGGGCTTACCGAACACGAGGGCGGCTCCGATCCGGGAGCGATGCGAACGACCGCTCGCAAGGATGGGGAGAGCTACGTTCTCGACGGCTCCAAGATGTGGATTACCAACGGCAGCATAGCCGACGTCGCCCTGATATGGGCATTGGACGATGACGGCGTGACAAGGGGATTCCTCGTGCCGACCGACACGCCGGGCTTCACGGCTAACAAGATCGAGCGCAAGATGAGCATGAGGGCATCGGTCACGAGCGAGCTGGTTATGAACGAGTGCCGCGTTCCCGGCTCTGCGCTTCTCCCCAGCGTTCGCGGGCTTCGCGGCCCCCTCTCCTGTCTCACACAGGCGAGGTACGGCATCACCTGGGGCGCGCTCGGAGCTGCGGAGGCGGTCTATCAGGACGCGCTCGACTTCGCCCAGTCGCGCCATACGTTCGGCAAGCCCATCGCCTCGCGCCAGCTGGTTCAGGACAAGCTCGTCGACATGGTGGCAGACCACACGCGAGGACTGCTGCTGTGCTGGCGGCTTGCCGCGCTGAAGGACAGGGGCAAGATGAACTTCGCGCAGGTGTCCCTAGCCAAGCGCGAGAACGTAAGGGCGGCGCTGAACGCCGCGCGCAGCGCGCGCGAGATACTCGGCGGCTCCGGCATCGTCTTGGATCACCCATCCATCAGGCACATGCTCAACCTCGAGACCGTCGATACCTACGAAGGCACACACGACATTCACACCCTGATACTGGGGCGCGATCTCACAGGCTACAACGCGCTTGACTGAGCGCGGCGGCGAATCCGCCAACCCCCACACTGGATAGGGATTACATGGAAGAGCTCAGACTGGGACTTGCCGGACTTGGACACGGCGCCACTCTGCTCGGCGCGAACGGCTCGGACGTCCCCATAGAAGTGACCGCGCTCTGCGATACGAACGAAGAGCTGCTGCAATCGGCGGCGTCCGATTACGGCATAAGCTCCGCCACCACCGACTTCGAGGAGCTAATCGCGCTTCCGGATATCGACATCGTTGGAATCTACACCCCCGGCCCTCTGCACGAGCGCCAGATACTCGCCGCGCTGGACGCCGGCAAGCACGTCATGGTCACCAAGTCCATGGTGTACAGCTTGCAGGAAGCCGAGCGAGTGGTGGAGGCGGTGGACAGATCGGGCATGGTCTTGCTCGTCACCCAGACCATGCGAGGAAGGCACGACTTCATGGACGCCAAGCGCGCGTGCGACGCGGGCATGATTGGCGAGCCGTTCATGGCGGAGGCGCACTACGTCCACGATCTCAGACCGGTCTACGAGCGCACGACGTGGCGCGTGGAGATGCCGCAGGACCTCATTCTGGGCGGCGCGTGCCACCCCATCGACCTTCTGCGCTGGTTCATGGGAGACATCGCAGAGGTACACTGCTACGGCCTCAGAAGCGGCGTCTCCGCAGACTATCCACAGGAAGACACCTTCGTGATCAACGTCAAGTTTGCCAGCGGCATGATAGGCAGAGTCGCCAACTTCTTGGGCGTGGTGCATCCTGCGGGCGTCCCGATGAACTCGCTGACCGTCTACGGCCCCAAAGGCACCATCTCCGACAACACGATGCGCCTGGACGCCGACGAGTGGCTGCCTCAGCGCACGCGCGTAACCGAATTCCCGCCTCACACCGGACACAGCGGCGAGATGATGGTCATGCTCCGACACATGGCGGACTGTGTGCAGCGCGGCGCGAAACCTTGGGTCGGCGCGCGCGAGGGCGCGCGTGTGGTGTCCACGTGCCTGTCGTGCTGGGACTCTCTGCGCTCCGGAGCGACGGCGCAAGTGCGAAACGAGTTTTAGAGCAGGAGGCAAGCGCGATGCCCAGCCAAGACAGAATCAGCCGCGCGGGGGAGTATCTGGCAGCCGAGTATCTGGCAATGCGCCCACTGGACGTTATGGCGCGCGAGTTAGCGCCGCGCCATGAGGACGAGGCATACGCCATTCAGGAGGCGTTCTTGACGCGGCTGGCAGAGATTCACGGGCCGTTCGCCGGCTACAAGATAGCCTACACCAACGCCGTCATGCGCGAGCGGACGGGAATCGCCGCCCCCTGCTCCGGGCTGATCTTGGCGTCCCGCGTTCACCAGTCGCCCGCGCCCCTGTCCGTCGGAGACTACGCAGGGCTTGGCATAGAGTGCGAGGTGGCGGTGAAGATGGCAGCCGACCTGCCTGCGTCCGGCGCGCCGTACACGCGAGAGACCGTCTCCGATGCCGTCGAGTGGCTTGCGCCGTCCTTCGAGCTTGTCGACCGTCGAGACGCCGCTGACGGCGATGCGCCCGATCCCTCACTCAAGGCGATCGTGACCAACATAAGCAGCGGCGGAGCAGTGCTTGGCGCGCCCGTCAGCCACTGGCGAGACATAGACTTGGCATCGTCTCACGGCGGAATGTCCATCAACGGCGAGACGGTCGGCGAGGGATTCGGCAGAGACATCATGGGACATCCCGTAGAGCCGCTCGCGTGGCTGGCGAACAGTCTGGCGAGGCGCGGCAGAAGACTGGCGGCGGGGGAGATAGTCCTCACCGGCAGCTTCGCCCCGCCCGCCATGCTGAAGCGCGGCGACTCCGCCGCCGTGTGGATAGAGGGGCTTGGCGAGGCGACTCTGACTGTCGGCGATTAGCGTGAGGCGCGCGCCCCTTCCAGCGCCTCCATGATCGCCCGCCAGCGCGCTGGCATGTCCTCGCGGCTCATCTGCGGCTCGAATCCCATGGACAGATACAGGCCGATTGCCGGCAGCCGCCAGTCGTCCGTGTACAGCATGACGCTGCCATAGCCTCTGCCGACCAGATAGCGCGTCACCTCCGAGCATACGGCGCGCCCAAGACCAAGCCCCCGAACGTCCGGGTGGCTGACCACGAAGTCTACGCGCCCCACGCTCTCGGCAGCGTCCTCGACCGACGCGAAGGTGGCGGCCGCTATCCGTCCGCCCATAGCCGCCACGCGCGAGCCTTCCCTGCGCTCGGGCGCTGCGATGTACTCTTCGAAGCGCCGCCTGTCCCAAGCCGAGCCGAACTCCCCCGCGCCTATTAGAGCTATCCAGCCGTCTTCGTCGCCGGGGCGATACGCCCGCAGCTCGAATCCGGGCGCGAGCTTAGCGCGCGGCATACGCCTGGAGCGCTCGGCGCTCATGGCCATGCTGAGCTGCTTTGGCGGCAGGCTCGCGCTCATCGCAGACATCCCTACATCGCCGCCGCCAGCTTGTCCCCGAACTCCGGCGGGTCGCTGTGTTCGATCACCAGATCGCTGGCGCTGTGGAATCGCATGAAGTCCTTCATGGCGCGCGCGGTCGAAGCCGCAAGCCGCGCGCTGGGCATGACGCCGTCTTCCAGATACAGACGCTTCAGACGCATGACGCCAGCGCGCCGCTCCACCTTCGGATCGAATCTGCCGACCAGCCTGTCGCGGTCGAGGATCGGCAGGCAGAAGTACCCCCAGATGCGGTCGGGCGCGCGCTTGTAGCACTCCAGCATCTGATGGAACTTCCAAAACGCCATGTCCCTGCCGCGCGCCCAGAAGAGGCTGTCGAACGGGTTTAGAAAGGTCGTGCGACGAGCCTCCATGCCGCCGTCGGCCGCTTTTTGGAGCAGCGGCAGGTTGTCCCTGTGGATGAGCAGCTCGTGAGCTTGGCGGTCGGCGAGAGTCGCCTCGATGCGCACGAAAGCGCCCTCCGAGATGAGCGAATTCACCAGCGGCTTCGCCTCCGTGCGCTTCATGTGAAAGTAGTCCCCCACCTGCGCGGGTTCGCACGCGCCGAGCGCCCTTAGCGAGATCTCCAGCAGCCGCTTCAGCGCGTCCTCCTCCGTCGGCTCGTTCCTGTCCACCCAGTCAGGCAGCACCCTGTCGCGGATGTCGTAGATGCGCTGGAAGTTGACGCGGTTGGAGATCGCCAGCTCGCCAATGTCGTACAGGTACTCCAGAGACATCTTGGCGCAGTCCCAGTTCCACCAGGAGCCGGGCGCTTTCTTCTCCGTGCGGAAGTCCGCCGGCCGCCCAGCCCCCTCCGCCTCGATGCGAGACAGGGTCGCGCCAACCAGCTTCCTGTTGTTCGGGTCTGCCGCCCATCTCCTGTGCCACCCGCCGCGCCCTTGCCCTCGCCTTCGCATCAGCGGCATCACGTTTCGATACTCGGTCAGCGGGATGATGCAAGCCGCGTGCGCCCAGTACTCGAACAGGCGGCGTCCGTTGTCCGCAGACGCGCTGCCGCCATCGAAGATCAGCCGGTCGAGCAGGTCGGTATCGTATGCGCCCAGCCTGCTCCACAGCGTGACGTACTGAGCGCGATTCACCACCTGAAGAGTGTCGATCTGCACCCAGCCCACGCGCTCTACTGCGGAGTGGATGTCTTCCACGTCTGCCCGAAACCCCCTCCGCAGCGGCTCGGCCAGCCCCTGAGCGTGCAGCGCGAGGGCGCGCGCGGCTTTCAGCGGATATGCTGCTGGCGCTTGCATAGACCTTCCATCCACAGGTAGGGTGAGCCTTTAGTATATCTCTATCACATTGACTCCATTCAGTTCCAGCAGACGAGCTGCCTGCGCCCTCCCCGTTTCACCTTCACCGCGCCACCCATTCGGAAGCCAGCGCCACAGCCGTATGCCACAGCCGTATGCCACAGCCGTATGTATAGAGATAGAGACGGAACGCCGCATATTCGCGGCATCTTCAGCCTAGCAAACCCCGCGCGCCGAGATTAACATGACGCAGTCCGAGCCGCGCCCGCCCGTAAATCGGCTTGGATGGTGTGTCCGAGGATATGTCCGACATCCGCTGACGGGGCGGGTGGAGGCTGGGAAAGGAGATGCAAAGATGAGCATACTGAAACGAGTGCTTGCCGTGTTCCTCGCGCTGACGGCGTTGGCGGCGGGAGTCAACTGGATCGCCACCCCGCTGTACGACAACAGCTCCGGCTATCCCGTGTGGGAGATTCTGGACTGGCCGATAGCGCTGGGCGTGGTGATCGTCCTCGTGGTGAACTTCTTGCGAAAGCGCGATCTGGATTCCAACGGCTCCGGCGCCTCTGTCACGCGCAAGTACTTGGAAGTGAACATAGCGTTCTACGCATCCCTGCTGCTGACGCTCTGGTTCTATTGGAACTGGTTCTACTCGCTGTTCCCGGATAACGAGCCTGACGCGGTTGCACAGATTCACCTGATGATGTGGGCGTTCATCATCCCCGTGCTGAGCGTGCCTGTCATGGGCGCGACCGGCTTCCACCTGTGGCGAGACGCCGAAGAAGCCTGAGACGGCGACGCGCAAGAACATCTATGTGGGGATCCATCCTCGTATTGACATGATCGGGGTTCCCGTCCGTGACGACGCTGTATCCTATGTCGTTTCAGTCCGAGCCGCGCGCCCGTTCATATGACGGGATGGGCGGAAGCTGGGAAAGGAGATGCAAAGATGATCATACTGAAACGGTTGCTTGCCGTGTTCCTCGCGCTGATGGCGCTGGTGGTGGGAGTCCACTGGATCGCCTCCCCGCTGTACGACAACAGCTCCGGCGACTATCCCGTGTGGGTGATTCTGAACTGGCCGATGGCGCTGGGCGTGGTGATTGCGCTTGTGGTGAACTTCACGCGAAAGCGCGATCTGGCTTCCAGCGGCTCCGATGCCCCCGTCACGCGCAAGTACTTGGAAGCGAACATAGCGTTCTACGCATCCTTGCTGTTGGCGCTCTGGTTCTACTGGAACTGGTTCTACTCGCTGTTCCCGGATAACGAGCCGGCCGCGGTTGGACAGATTCACCTGATGATGTGGGCGTTCATCAACCCCGTGCTGAGCGTGCCTGTCATGGGCGCAACCGGCTTCCACCTGTGGCGAGACGCCGAAGAAGCCTGAGACGGCGGCGCGCAAGAACATCGCATGACGCTGCACGATGACAGCGTCACGGCATGGCGAACCCGTGCCGCCGCAGGGCTTGGGCATAGTCGCGCATAGTCGCATAGTCTTCGCACGGATCGTTCGGCGTAAGCTGCCAGCGCGCTGCTAATTCACTTGCACCAGCATCATCTCTACATGATCGGGGTTCTCGCGCGTGATGACACTGTAAACCGTGTCGTTGGTGAACAGCAGCCTGCCGCCCTCGGTGATGCTGGCTTGAATAGCGTAGTCCAGCCTCTCGTCTATGTCTGCGCGGTCGTAGGCGATCTCGAACTCGATTGGGACCTGACCCGGATTGACTGCGACATATTCGGCGATTGTGGTCGCCGCCACGTCCATCAGGCTTACGTCCATCAGCAGGACTTCCAAAACCACGTCCGCGGACAGCGTAACGTCTTCCGCGTATGTGACGCTTCCAGTTACGTAGCTCGTGGCTGACGTGGCTGGCGTGGGCGGCGCGGCTGACGTGGCTGGCGTGGGCGGCGTGGCTGGCGCGCTGTCCGAGCCGCCGCATCCGACGCCCGCCAGCGCCAGAATGACTGTCGCCGAGATGCAGACTGCGAGCTTGGCTGCGATCATCGTTCTCTCTCTTTCCGGGTCGGCTCGGAGTCCGCGCCTGATGGCGCGAACCCGAAGCTAGACCCCTGCGCTCGGCGCGATAGCCGGCACCTCCAGCTCTGCCAGTAGATTCTGGAACTCGTCTAGGTCTTGGCTCAGCGCCTGATGCAGGGATGCGAAGTGGCTATCCAGAGTCTCCGAGAACTCGGCGAACACATCGTATGCCTGCTGTGGCGGCTTGAAATCGGCGGCTGCCACCACCGGAACCAGCCCGGCGAGCTTGGCGTTCCAGCGTATCGGCAGGTGGAGGCGGTCGCGCGCCCCCCTGTATTCCGTCTGGATCAGCGCAGATTCGATTTCGCCTAGCTTGGCCCCTATCGACTCCGCCGCGCTCGATACCGGCTCCTCCGCGGCGCTCCCCTTCGCCCGTTTCGCCCACTCCTCCACCTGAGCGCGCGCGCTGCGAAGGCGGTTGATGTTGTCGTGCGTCTCCGACAGCTTGTCCCGAATCCGTATGAGCAGATCGAACTGCGCCTCGAAATCCTCCTGCGTAGCCGAAACGCGAGGGTCCTTCACCATGTCGAAGCTCTGCGTGTGCGACTGCTCGCCCACCGTCAGCCTGACCTGATATGTCCCCGGAGGCGCGAGCGGGCCTCGCAGGCTGCCCTCGGTGGTCTTGTCTCCGGGAACCTTGCTCGGCCCCGGGTAGCGCATATTCCAGTCGAAGCGGTTCATCCCCGCCTCCGCCTGTATGCGCCGCGCTCGGGAGTCATCGTCCCGGTCGCTCTCCGCGCTGGAGAACGTCTCGATCTCCGCGCCCTTGTCATCCATGAACGTGAGCGTCACATCGTCGACCGGCTTGCTCTTCAGCCAGTACCACACGCGGACGCCCGCAGGCGGGTTCGCGCCCGCGTCTAGGAACTTGCGCTCGATCTCACCGCTCGGACCCTCCACGTCCACGAACCCCACCGCCGCCCCCAGCGCCAGCTGGTAGTTCTTCTTCCTGCTCCCTGCGCGGCCTCTGAAGGGCGCTGCCATGCGCACCTTCGTAGCGGGTTCGATGAGATGCGCGTCGGCGTCGGCGAGCGCCCCCGATACCTGCCTCAGCTGGCTCAGGTCGTCCAGTATCCAGAAGCTGCGCCCGTGCGTGGCAGCCACCAGATCGTCGTCCGCGATCACCATGTCGTACACGGGGACGACGGGCAGGTTGGCTCTCATGGAGAGCCACGACTGACCGTCGTCGAAGGACAGATAAACTCCCGTCTCGGTGCCCGCGTACAGCATCCCCGCGCGCTCCGTGTCCTCGCGGATGCAGCGCGTGAAGTCATCGTCCGGCAGGTTGCCCGTGATAGATGCCCACGTCTGGCCGTAGTCCGGTGTCTTGAACAGGAACGGCCGGTTGTCGTCGAGCTTGTAGCGCGTGGCGCACATGTACGCCGTCGCCGGATCGTGGGGCGAGACCTCTATCATGTCGATTCGCGTCCACTCTTCGAGCTGAGACGGCGTGACGTCTTGCCAGCTTGCGCCGCCGTCCTTCGAGATGTGTACGAGGCCGTCGTCCGACCCCGCCCAGAACACGCCCCGCTCGTGGGGCGACTCCACGAACGAGAACACCGTACAGTACGTCTCGGCTCCGGATGCGTCGCCCGTCACATCGCCGCCGGAGGGCTGTAGCTTGGTCGGATCGTTGCGCGTGAGGTCTGGGCTGATCGCCTCCCAGCTCCCTCCCTGATCGTTGGAGCGAAAGACGATGTTGCCCGCGGCGTACAGGACGCTGGAGTCGTGCGGGGAGAACATGATCGGATACGTCCACTGAAACCTGTACTTGGCGTCCACCGGCCCGAACCCGGTGTTCATCTCGGGCCAGACGGTGATTATTCGCACCTGCCCGCTGGCGTGGTCGTAGCGCAGCATGTTGCCGCCCCCGCCCGGCGATGAGCCGATTGCCCCGGATATCACCACGTTGGGGTCGTTCGGATCCACCACGATATAGCCACTCTCGGAGCTGCCCACCGTATAGCAGTCGTTCCACGGAATCCCGCCCTTGTGCGAGCGGGACGGCACGCTGATCGCGCTGTTGTCCTGCTGCGTTCCATAGACGCGGTAGGGGATCTGATTGTCGGTCGTCACGTGGTAGAACTGCGCCGTGAGCTGGTTGTAGATGGTCGAAAAGGTGTCGCCGCCGTTGAAGCTGACACACGCGCCGCCGTCGTTGCCCTCTATCATGCGCTGGGGGTTGCGCGCGTCTATCCACAGATCGTGGTTGTCGCCGTGCGGAGTGTTCACCTCGTCCCACGTAGCCCCCGCGTCTATGGACTTCCACGCCCCATAGTTGAGAACCCATACCGTGTCGGCGTCCACCGGGTCGGCGAAGATGTGCTGATAGTACCAGGGGCGGCCCTGTAGATCGTGGTCGTCCGAGACCAGCTGCCAGGTGTCTCCGTAGTCGTCCGATCTGAAGACGCCCGGCTTGCGCGCCTCTATCGTGGCATAGACTCGGCCCGGCTTCGATGACGCGATGGACACGCCGATGCGACCGAACGGCCCTTCGGGCAGCCCCGACTTGGCGGACACGTCTTCCCATGTGTCCCCTCCGTCCATGCTGCGCCACAGACCGCTGTCCGGCCCCCCGCTGCTCATGTTCCAGAAATTGCGCCGCGCCTGCCATATCGAGGCGAACAGGATGCGCGGATTGTTCGAGTCTATGGCAAGATCCGCCGCGCCTGCGTTCTCGCTCTTGAACAGGACGCGCTCCCAGTCTCCGCCCCCGTTGGTCGACCTGAACACCCCGCGCTGCTCGTTCGGCCCGAAGGCGTGTCCGAGCGCGCCCACGTAGACGATGTCCGGGTTGGATGGGTGGATTCTCACGCGCGAGATGTGGCGCGTGTCCTCCAGTCCCAGATGCTTCCATGAGCGTCCGGCGTCCGTAGACCCGTATACGCCGTCGCCGTGGGTCACGTCCAGCCTGATGCACGCCTCGCCCATGCCCGCGTACACGACTGACGGATCGGAGTCGGAGACGGCGATAGCCCCCACCGATGCCGTCTCGAAGTAGCCGTCCGAGACGTTCTCCCAGTACGTGCCGCCGTCGTATGTCTTCCACACGCCCCCGGCGCACGCGCCGAAGTAGAACGTGCCGATGTCTTTAGGGTCGCCGGCGACTGCCACCACGCGCCCGCCCCTCGGCGGTCCGATGCAGCGCCACTCCAGCGCGCTGAGCATCTTGGGGTCTATGTCGCTGTGGGAAATGGTCATGGCGGCGCGCCTCCCGCTGAGGTTTGTCGTGTAAGGCTGATTATAGACGGATTTCGGGCGATAGTCATGCGCCGCGCGCCGCTGCGCTATGGGCCGCTGCGCTATGGATAGTGCTACAATACCGCTGACGGCGGCGGCTCACCGATACACCGGCGGACGTCGGCTCGTTCCACGACGGCTAGGACGACTGAACCGAATGGAGGCGCACCAATGACAGAACAAGGTTACGCCCGCCCCGAGCTCTTGGCATCCACCGAGTGGCTGGCAGAGCGTCTGGACGATGAAAACATCCGAATCGTGGATTGCGACGAGTTCGATCTGTACCTGCGCGCCCACGTCAGGAACGCCGTGGGCATTCGCGTCCACCACTACATCAAGCACCCCGATTACCCGTCCGCCCCGCGAGAATATCCGCTGGTGGCGGAGCCGGACGTGATGAAAGGTCTGATGGAGGAGATGGGCATTGGAGACGATACCCTAGTGGTCGCCTACGACAACTCCGGCAGCCTCTACTCCACACGCTTCTGGTGGGTCTTGAACTACTACGGACACACCAGCGTAAGGGTGCTGAACGGCGGCTGGAAGAAGTGGGTGGACGAAGGCCGCCCCATCTCCATAGACAGGCCGCCGGCCGTCGGATCGGTGACGTTCACCCCGCGCGCCGACGACTCGCTGGTATGCTCGCTCGACTACGGACTTGGGCAGGTCGGAAACCCCGATACGGTGTTCCTGGACGTGCGCTCGGATGGCGAGTGGGACGGCTCCAGCGACAGGGGCAACGCGCGCGCAGGTCGCATTCCCGGCGCGGTGCATCTGGAATGGCTGAACCTGATCACCGAAGACAGGCATCGAACGTTCAAGCCTGCCGCAGAGCTTCGGGCGCTGCTCGAACCCCTCGGGGTGACTCCCGACAAGAACGTCGTCACCTATTGACAGGGTGGAATCCGTGCGGCGCACGGAGTGTTCACCCTGCGGCTTCTCGGCTACGACAGAACGCGCAACTACGACGGCTCCATGGGCGAGTGGGCAAACCGCGAACACACGCCGTTGGAGGTCTAGACAGGAGCGGCGAGCATAGGGCGTCGCAAGTCCGGCGCCCTATGCCACGTTTCGCAGAACTGGAACGGCTGAACGTGGATATGACGACGGTCACAGAGCAAGACGTAAACAGGCGAAGATTCTGGATCGAAGAGATCAGGCGGCTGAGCGGCGACTTCGTTATAGGCTCGGATCGTGTAGAACGCGAGATAGCCGAGGAAATAGAACGAGACGGCATCTCGCCGTTGCTTTCGCATCTCAGACTTTGCGGCGCAATCCCCGAAAGTTACGATCACGACAGCAGTGAGGAGAAGTTGTATTCCAAGTACACGGACGTTGTAATCTCCGCAGCTTACGCCTCTATGGGATTTACCAGTTTGGTCTTGAGGGAGCGCGCTGACTCCGCCGATGTCGAGTGTGTATGCGATGATTACAGCTTCGTGGCAGATGCTAAAGCATTTCGCATGAGCCGTACAGCCAAGAACCAAAAAGATTTCAAAGTGCTGGCCATGGACAACTGGAAACATGGCAAGCCTTTCGCCATGATTGTGTGTCCCGTGTACCAGCTGCCTTCTCGAATAAGCCAGATATACCAACAAGCCGCAAGCAGATCGGTCTGTGTCTATACCTACACGCACCTTGCGGTACTTGTTAGATATGCCGAGACAGCAGGACAGCGCAGGGCTATCGAGCTGCTGCTCGATATCTTTCGAACCGTAGAAGCCATGAATCCATCAAAGAGCGCGAACTTGTATTGGCAGGCGTTAAACCGAAAGATGCTGGACGCGGCAGATGGTACAGCCGACCTCTGGCGACAAGAGAAGATAGCCTCAGTGGAATCGATCCGCATAGGGCGAGACGAGGCGCTTGGCTTTCTGGCGGGAGAACGCGAGCGCATTATGAAGTTATCCCGCAGCGATGCGATTCGAGAAGTGATTCGGTGGCGCAGAATAGACAATAAGGTGAGAGTCGTAGAGTCCGTTGCGGATAGAGGTCTGTTGGAGATCGAATGAACCCATGAACCACGCATACCTCGACAAGATAGCCCTCGCCGACTGCAAAGAACACATCCCCTCGCTTTCGGACAGCAGCGTGGATCTTCTTCTTTCGGATATTCCTTATGGCATAAATCTCGATGACTGGGATGTTCTTCACAGCAATACCAACTCGGCATTGCTGGGCCAGTCACCGGCGCAAATTGGCAAGTCGGGGTTCGAGCGTAGGGGCAAGCCCATCAACGGCTGGTCGCAAGCGGATAGAAACGCGGGCAGGGAATATCAAGAATGGTGCGAGTCTTGGGTTAGAATGGCTTTCCCAAAGCTGAAGAGCGGAGCGTCGGCCTTCGTATTCGGCGCGAGACGCACTATTCACAGGGTCGTCAACGCATTCGAGAACAGCGGATTCCTTCTCAAAGATATCCTCGCTTGGAAGAAGGAGGCGGCGCATCGCAGGGCGCAGCGGCTGAGCGTAATTTACGAACGGCGCGGCATGATGGACACAGCCCATACGTGGCGAGGATGGCGTGTCGGGAATCTAGCTCCCATTTACGAACCTGTCGCATGGTTCATAAAACCTTATAGAATCGGCGGAACGATAGCGGATAATGTCTTGGAACATGGCGTAGGGGCTATGAACATCGAAGCGTGCGGCGGCAATCCGACTAATTTACTTGAATTTGGATTCCGAAAGGGCGAACGGCGTATCCACGATACGCAAAAGCCGCTTCAGCTCATGGAGTTCCTCATCGAGCTGACTACACGTGAAGATCACACGGTTCTCGATCCGTTCATGGGAAGCGGGACTACCGCGGTGGCGGCGATGCGCTTGAACCGCCGCTTCATAGGCTTCGAGATAGAGCCGGAGTTTCACCGAAAAGCCATCGAAAGACTGGAGCGGCAATCTCACCATTGCCCAGCATCGCAGACCGCCAGACAGCCAGCGCTGGACCTTGCGCTCTAGTCCCTAACCCTGAGAGAAAGAACCATGGGCTGGTCCATACATCATAAGGTGGGCCTTATCCACCACTCGCCGATGCTGTCCTGCAAGGGATACACTCTGGTGTTCACCAACTCCGGCAAGTTCGCGGCGCTGCTGGATATGGAAGGGCGCGTGTGCCACAGGTGGGACTATCACGAGGGGATCAGCTACGCGGTTCTGCTGCCGAACGGCAATCTGCTGGTGCGGACTCCACTTCCTCCCGATTTCGAGAGCACGCGCGGACTGGGCGGCTCCGGCGGCTCCATCGTGGAGCTGAGCTGGGACGGCGTGAAGGTGTGGGAACACAGAGACCCTTGGATGCACCACGACCAAGAGCGCGCGCTGACTGGGGAGACTCTCTACCTGAGATGGGAGCCGATGCCCGCCGATCTGTCCGCGCGCGTCAGGGGCGGATACCGAGACCCGCAAGACCCGATCCACATGCTCGGAGACACGATCCGAGAAGTCGACACGGACGGACACACATCGGGCGAGTGGAAGATATGGGAGAAGCTGAGCGTCGAAGAGGACGTGATCTGCCCCCTCGAAGGTCGGCGCGAGTGGACACATTCCAACTCCCTGAGCCTCACCAACGGGAACGATTTCCTGCTCAGCTTCCGACAGACCAGCAGCATCGCCATCGTCTCGCGCGAGACCGGCGACGTCACCTGGAAATGGGGCGCCGGAGAGATTAGCCACCAGCACCACGCCACCCATCTGGACAGCGGAAACATCCTCGTATTCGACAACGGCACCCACTCCAGGGGGCGCGCGGCATCGCGGGTGATCGAGGTCAACCCGGAGACCAGCCAGATAGAGTGGACCTACGAGGGCAGCCCGCCTGTGTCTTTCTACAGCTCCTACATCAGCGGAGCGGACAGGCTGCCGAACGGCAACACGCTCATCTGCGAGGGCGCGCACGGCCGCATCTTCGAGGTCACGCGGCGCGGCGAGATCGTCTGGGAGTTCGTCAACCCGTTCTTCACCCCTGACCGCAGCGGAGAGAACCCGAGCAACTCCACGTTCAGAGTCCACCGCTACGCGCCCGACTTCCCCGGATTCACGGGCCGCGATCTCGACCCTGCGCGCCACGCCAACCTGAACAGGGTAATGGGGGTTATGTGAGCGTTCTATTGTTCCATTATAGGGATGGGTGCGCAGTCGAGGCATAGCTGTTTTGGCTGAGGCGCGGGATAGTGCGTTCTATTGTTCTATTATAGGGATGGATGCGCAGAGTAGACGGGATGCCGAGCCGCGCTCGGAGTTCGGCAGTCAGGCTGTTGCCCCTCTCGTTATCCCGATCCTGCGCATCCGCGCCGCTTTCAGTCCCCGCGCTCGGACCTCAGCCTATCGAGCAGCGCATCGAATTCGGACGGAGACGAGACCTCCGATATGGTGTGGATGAACTCGCCAACGTCGGACGTGTACGAGCGCAGCTCGCGCATCTGCTCACCCACCGGACTCACCGACTCGGGGCTGTCCGCGTAGCGACCGCGGAAGGCGAAGTACGCTTGGTTCAGCTTGCGAATGTAGTAGCCGCGCAGACGCAGCTCCCACTGTCGCTTTCGCATGTACTCCTCCGCCTCGTCCACCATGCCCTCGGAGAGCAGACGCTCCGCCTCTATTCGCGTCTCGCGCATGAAGCCGGTGAAGTTCGGATCGACCCGATGCTCGGCATCGTATCGGCGCGCGTTCTCGCTGAGATCGCCCCCCATCCGCTCGAACACCATGTCGCCTATCTCGTTTCCGGCAAGCGTAGCCGCGGTCTCGTTGAGGGTGGTCATCTCCACGGATGCGAAGTAGTTTCTGCCGAACGGCTCGAAGAACCAGTAGGCATGAAGCCACTCGTGCGCCGCCGTTCTCATCACGGTTCGCTTGGTGTACAGATCGTTGACCATGTTGGGGAAGGTCGCCAGCCCTGCCAGATTGTCCACGTATGCGATGAGGTCCAGATCCTCCAGCACCCTCTTCTCCACGTCGTCGCGCTCGAACGGCTCGATGTCAGGGTCGAGGAACACGCCGCCTATCATGTCGATCCTGTCTCGGGGCGATATGACCAGCAGAGTAGGCGGCTCTCCGAAGCTGATGTCCACAGGAGGCCATATCAGCCCGATACGTGAGCGCAGCCCGAAGTCTGCAAGCGCCGCGCTCACCTCCGCCTCGACCGCCTCTTCCGCCTCCGGCTGGAGCGCGCGCCTGCGCGCCAGCAGCTCATCGAGATACACCTCCGACGCCGCGCCCTCCCTCGCCCCTGAAGTCGAGCCGCGAAAGCTGCGAAGCTGCGCCGCGCCCTCTATTCGCCGCTCTTCCTTGTTCGCCCTGCGCGTCACCTCTAGGTACTCGTCTATGATCGCCAGCCGCTCGTCTCTGGACGGCTTGGAGCCGGGCATCAGACTGGCTGCGCGGTGAATCCACTTCTTGGGAAAGTTGGCAGCCTCCCACTCGACCAGCGAAAAGAGCCGCTCGTATGCGATAAGCTCCACTGGGGTTATGTGAAGGTCGTCGCTGCGAGGAACCACCAATCCGAGCGCGAGGACGACCAGCAGCGTCTTGCGCAGCCACCCGAAGCGGCGCGATCTTGCCGCGCCGGGCTGCGCTCGCGCCGGCTCGCTCGTCTGTTCCGGGCTATGTTCCATCGCGGTCACACTGTGCCGCGCCGCTGGGCGCGGCGCGAAGGCAGGTCTCCGCTGGGGACACCTGCGAAGTCAGACCGAAGCCGCCCTACTCGCGCCACACGCCGCCAGCGCCATGCGCTTCGTCGTATGCCTCGAACGCAGTCTCCACCAGCTCGCTCGGCAGGTCGGGCATGTCGGCTGTTTCACCGAGCGCGATCAGCTGCGGGTAGCTTGTGACGACTGGCAGCGTCGCCGCCACGACCGGAGACGCGAGCGCGAACTTGATGGACCACGTCGCCGCGTCTCCGCCGAACTTGCGCAGCGCCCTAACCATCGTCTCGCGCTCCGTGGCGCGGCTCTCGAACGCCTCGCGACGCAGCTCGGCGCTGGCGGTGGCGTCAGCCGCCTCAGTCGATGAGACGTTATCGAGCGCGCCGGACGCGCTCGGGTCGTATGCGATGATAGCGGTGGGCGTCCCCTGCGCGCGTGAGATCAGGTTTCGCCCCGGCTGCTGGTCGAGAAGGCTGAATCGAGTCTGGATCGAAGACACCGCCCGAACGTCTATCGCGCCCTCGCCCGTCTCTTCACACTGCGCGTCATCGCCCAGCGCCACCCCGTAGTACCTGATCTTGCCGGCGGCGATCAGATCGTCCAGACACCCGAACAGCTCGTCGTCCTCGATCTGGTCAGGGGCGGGGTGGTGCAGCTGCAATACGTCTATGTAGTCGGTGTCCAGCCGTCTCAGACTCTGCTCGCAGGCGTACTGAATGAAGCCCGGCGTCCAGACTCTGGATCTGCCGCGCCTGTCGGGATATATGGCGGGGCGGTAGAAATCGTACCCTGCTTTGGTCGAAATCACGATGTCGTGTCGCCGCCTGCCGAGCGCGCGCGCCAGAGTCCGTTCGCCGTAGCCCTCCGTGTAGGAGTCGGCGACGTCGAAGTAGGTGAACCCCATGTCGAACGCGCGAGTCAGCAGATTGATGGTGTCCTGCTCGGTCACGTGGCCGTAGTCGTCCGTCGCCAGCGGACGCAGGGGAACCCCGATCTCGGATACGATCAGCTCCGTATCCGCAAGCCGTCGATATTTCATCTCACGTCACACGGCGGCATGAGCCGCGCCCAGCGCGTTTCTGACATCGTCGCAGGCGCGCTCGTACTCGGAATCGCCAAGCGCTGGCGACATCAGCCCAAGCGGGACGTCCTGCCCAAGCTCGACCCAAGACTTGCAGCCCGAATACTCGTCCAGCACGGGCAGCGCCTGGGGCTGCTGAAGCTCGTACACTCGCAGCAGCGCCAGCGTGAGCGGCTGCTTCGGTCGCCAGTGAAGTCGCTTGCGCGCGTAGTCGTCCGTCCAGATGTGGAGATCGGACAGCCTGTCCAGCGCGGACTCGTCGCGCAGCTCGAACTTCTCGGTCACGCGGCAGAAGTACGCCAGATCCACCAGCCCCTCTACGTCTGCCTCTCGGCGCGTCTCCTCCAGCGCGCGGCGGAATTCGGGCTTGATCAGCTCCTCCTTCTGATGCTCGTAAGTCGGGAAGAGCAGGAATTCAGGATGCACCAGACGGAAATCGCGGTCGTCCCTGTGAATTCCGCCCTTTCTGAGGATGAGCGCCTGCTCGCCGCTTCCCAAGCTCTTGACCGCCACGGCCCACTCCTTGAGCGCCAGATCGGATACGGGTGGAAGAAGCATCTCGGAACCTCTCGGAATGAACATGGCGAACGAAGATATGCTTACGATTATAGCCGATTTCGAGAAGTGAAGCGCGAGAGACGTGTTCATACCGCCCCGCAGACGCGGCATCGGAGATTCTGCCCCTCTCGACGCTTGCGCCTGACGTTTGCGGTGTTACAATCTTGGAAACCGATACGCGCGCCCATCGAGGGGGGGCGTCGAGAGGGGCAGAGCATGAGACTCAAAGGCAAGGTCGCGCTGATTTCCGGCGGCGCAAGAGGGCAGGGGGCAGCCGAGGCGCGCCTGTTCGTACAGGAGGGCGCCAGAGTGGTTGTCGCAGACATTCTGGAAGGCGAGGGCGAAGGCGTGGTCGCCGACATCCGCGAAGCCGGCGGAGATGCGTCGTTCGTCAGGCTGGACGTGACCTCCGAAGACGACTGGAGAAGCGCAGTCGAGTTCACGGTCGAGACCTACGGTAGACTCGACGTCCTGATCAACAACGCCGCCATATACCGCCGCACGCCCATCGTGGATACCGACCTCGAAGAGTGGAAGCGCATCATGGACGTCAACAGCACGGGGGTATTTCTCGGCACCAAGCGCGCCGTGCCTGCGATGCAGGCTTCGGGCGGCGGCTCGATAATCAACGTCTCGTCCACCGCCGGCTTGGTCGGGAGCGGACGCGGAAGCGCCTACGGCGCATCGAAGGGCAGCGTGCGCCTGTTCACCAAGTACACCGCCATACAGCACGCCAGAGACGGCATACGCGCCAACTCGATACATCCCGGTCCGATAGACACCGAAATGATCGCCGACAACATATCCACCCCGGAGGGCAGGGCTGAGTCCGAGTCGCGGGTTCCGCTCGGACGGATAGGCTCGGTGATGGACGTGGCATACGGCGCGCTGTTTCTGGCTTCGGACGAGGCTTCGTACATGACCGGCGCGGAGCTGGTCATAGACGGCGGCGTCACAGCGCGATAGCTCGTGGTTCTGAAACAGGCAGACCTGCATCAGGGGCGCGACCGCGTGGACCTGCGCCCGCCGCGCGAGCGCGAGATCGAGGCGCTCGCCAGCCGCTTCCGCCTGTTCGCGGACGTGGAATGTTCCGGCGAGTCCGGTCTCAACGTCTTCTCGCCCACCTACGCGCTGCTGTCACGCAAGATCGCCGCCAGCCCCGACATGCTAGACTTGGCGCGCGAGTGCAGGACTGGGCAGCCCGTACCCAACCTGTTCTTCGCCGCAGTGAAGATGATAGGCTCGACGCAGCCCGAAGCCGAGCTTTCCCGTCTGTACTCGCGCATATCCGAGGGCGAAGCTCCTTCCGATGCTCTGCCCGCCGCGCTCGCGCGGTTCTGCGCGGACAATCGAGACGCCATCATCGAGCTAGTGAGAACGCGGCGTGTCCAGACCAACGAGATCAGGCGATGCTCCTACCTGATGCCCGCGTTCGGCGTCGCCTCGGCGGACGCGGACGGCAGACCTCTGGCCGTCGTGGACGTGGGCGCGAGCGCGGGCCTCAACCTGCTGTGGGATCAGTACAGATACATCTACTCGGACGGCTCCTCATTCGGCGCGGCGGAATCCCCCGTCGTGATCGAGTGCGAGACGCGCTCGCCGATGCCGAATCTGCCCGCCGCATTCCCGTCCGTCGCCTTCAGCGCGGGCGTGGACCTGAACCCCGTCGACCTGTCGGACGAGGATCAATTCGCGTGGATGATGGCGCTGGTGTGGCCCGACCACCCCGGCAGGATGGCTCTACTGTCCGCAGCCAGAGACCTATGGCTGGCGAACCCGCCCGCAGTGGAAGCCGGGGACGCGCTCGATGTTCTTCCGAGAGTCCTCAGAGACGTTCCCGCAGACTGCGCCCTGTGCGTATTCCACTGCCACACGCTCAACCAGTTTCCGGTCGAGGCGCGCGACGCCTTCTACCAGATTCTCAGGGACGAGTCGCGCCGACGGACGCTTTACCACATACCATCCGAAGGAGAGCGCATGTCCGTCGACAGAATACGCGAAGGGCGCTCGACGACCATTCTGTCGGCGAGGCGCAACGCGCACGGCAGATGGATCGAGTGGGAGGAGACGCCCTGAGCCATGCCCAGATTTACGCGCCGAATACGAATAGAGGTCAACGGCGAGTTTCACGAAATCGAGGTCGATACGCGCTGGACGCTCCTCAGCGTACTGCGCGACGAGCTTGGACTGACCGGCGCGAAGCGCGGCTGCGACCGGGGAGAGTGCGGCGCCTGCACCGTCCTGCTCGATGACGTCCCGATCAACTCGTGCATGGCGCTGGCTGCGCTGATGGATGGCCGCGCCGTCCGAACGGTCGAAAGCCTAGGAACCGCGCACTCGCTGAACCCGCTCCAGCGCGCCTTTCTGGAGAACGACGGCGCGCAGTGCGGCTTCTGCTCGCCCGGATTCCTGATGAGCGCAGCCGCGCTGCTGGAGTCCAACCCACGCCCGAGCGACGATGAGATCAAGGCTGCGCTGGCAGGCTGCATATGCAGGTGCAACGCCTACGGGCGCATCATCGAATCGGTTCGGGCGGCGGCTCGGCAGTGAGAGATCAGCCCTCGTTCAAGAACGCCTGCGCCGCTTCCGGGTCTATCAATGGGTACACGTCGAACTCCGCCGGTATCATCTCCGCCCACTCCGTCAGCAGGCGGTGGAGCGTCTCGTTGGAGTCGACGTCGAACAGCGCCACCGCCCCGCGCCCGGTGCGCGCGAAGAAGAAGCGGGCGAGTCCGCTGTCCAGCTTGTCCTGCGCCCAGGGCCAGTAGAGCTTGCGCTGATCCCGCGCCTCGGACGGACGAGTCGGCAGCGGCGAGCTGATGGCTAGAAACAGCATGAGTCCCCCTATAGACGATCTGTCGTTAGCCCGAAGATAGTATCATGCCTGCGGGGGCGCGCGATGCCCCTTCACAGCCCAACACGTCAGGGAGATTACAAGGAGATCATGCCATGTCCGGAAAACTTGCCAGCCAGACGGCAATCGTCACAGGCGGAAACAGCGGAATAGGGGAGGCGGCGGTTCACCGCTTCGCAGAAGAGGGGGCGAAGGTCGCCATCCTCGCAAGACGGGAGAAGGAGGGCCAGACTGTGCGCCAAGCGGTCGAAGATCGGGGCGGCGAAGCCATCTTCATAAGCTGCGACGTATCAGACCGTCAGCAGGTGGATTCGGCAGTCCAGACGGTCGCCGACCGCTGGGGACGCATAGACGTTCTCTTCAACAACGCGGGCGGAGGCGGCCCGGGCAACTTCCCCAACGAGGAAGACGACGTCTGGAAGCGCGTCCTCGATGTCAACCTGACTGGAACCTTCTACATGTCCAGAGCCGTTTGGCCGCACATGATAGCGGGCGGAGGCGGCAAGATCGTCAACATGTCTTCGGTCGCCGCCCAGCGAGGCTTCAGCAAGAAGATGTACGACCTCGTTGGCAGAGGTCCATCCGCGTCTTACTACGCCGCCAAAGCGGGCGTGGACGCATTCACTCGCTACGCGGCGAGCATGGGCGGACAGCACAACATAAGGGTCAACGGCGTCAGACCCGGACAGATCATAACCCCGGCGGTGGATACCGGCGGCGGACATCACAGCCTAGAGGCGATGTTCGACTTCATCCAGATCTTGAACGGCAGGGGCCGCCCCGAGGACGTCGCCAACACCGTGCTGTTCCTCGTGAGCGACGAGGCCAGGTTCCTCACCGGCGAGATCATAAACGTAGACGGCGGAATGCCCGGCAAGCTCTAGCGCGAACCGGCGCTGCGCTGGCTGGCTGTCCGCGCAGATTGCGCCTACCCGCCAGCCAGCAGTCCGGTGGTGTATCTGCCTCGCAGGAAATCCGGGCGCGCTATGACCGAGCGAAGCGCGGGGACGTTCGTCTTGACGCCCTCGACTCGACACTCGGACAGCGCGCCCGACATGAGCGAGACGGCTGCGCCTCTGGATTCGCCCCACACTATGATCTTGGACAGGAGCGGGTCGAAGAACGGCGTCACCTCGTCCCCCGCCCTGAAGCCGGTGTCCACGCGGACGTTCTCCATCTGCGGCATGTGGAACACGGACAGCCTGCCGGGCGAGGGTATGAAGGTCTGCGGGTCTTCGGCGTATATCCTGCACTGGATCGAGTGGCCTTCCACCCGCGCCGCGCCCACGTCCAGCGCGTATCCCGCCGCAATCCGAAGCTGCTGCTCCACTATGTCCACCCCCGTGACCATCTCCGTAACGCCGTGTTCCACCTGAAGGCGGGTGTTGGCTTCCAAGAAGTAGAAGGCGTCGTCCCCGTCCACTACGAACTCGAAGGTGCCCGCGTTCGTGTAGCCCAGACTGCGCGCCGCGCCCACGGCGGACTCGATCAGCCTGTCCCTCGCCTGCTCGGACATAGAGGGCGAAGGCGCTTCCTCGATCACCTTCTGCCGCCTGCGCTGAATCGAGCATTCGCGCTCCCACAGGTGGGCGCAGACGCCGCTGGAGTCGGCGAGTATCTGAACTTCCACGTGTCTGGCGTCCATGATGAACTTTTCGAGATACACGTCCTCGCTTCCGAACGACCTGCGCGCCGAGGACCGCGCGCGGTCGATTGCGCGCCCAAGCCTTCGGGGATCGGTCACGAGCTGCATTCCGATTCCTCCGCCGCCCTCGCTCGCCTTGACCATGAGCGGGAAGCCGACCGATTCCGCCAGCGACTGCGCATCTTCCGACCCGTCGAGCGTGGCTGCGCTTCCGGGAAGGATGGGGACTCCGCCAGCCGCCAGCCTGCGCCGAGCCTCGCGCTTGTTGCCCATGCTTCGGACGACGTCCGCCGCCGGGCCGATGAACGCGATGCCAGCGTCCGCGCACGCCGTGGCGAAATCGGCGTTTTCGGATAGGAAGCCGTAACCGGGATGTATCGCGTCCGCTCCCGTCCGCAGCGCAGCCTCGATCACCGCGCCGATGTCGAGATACTCCGCCACCGGATTCGGGCCAGACGGCAGAATCACGGCGTGGTCGGCAAGCTCCGCGTGCAGTGGCGCGCCTTCGGACTCCGAGTAGACAGCCACCGTCTCGACCCCAAGCCGCGCGCACGTCCGCATGACGCGGCAGGCGATCTCCCCTCGGTTGGCTGTCAAAACCCTCTCGAACATGAGGAGCATCGTAGCGCGTTTCTTTCGTCTCGACAATCACCCTTCAGGCGGCGCGCTTCTGGCGTAAGCTGGTGTAAGCTGGTATAAGATAGAAGCATGAAGACCGCGCCGCCTGACACGCAGAGCAAGCCGTTCGCCGCAATCGGTCAGTCCGCAGTCCGCAGAGACTTGGCGGAGAAGCTGACTGGGGAGGCGATGTACGCCGCCGACGTGTACCTGCCGCGTATGCTGATCGGGAAGATACTGCGCAGCCCGCACCCTCACGCGAAGATAGTGTCCGTAGACGCCTCCCACGCGCTGGCTCTGCCGGGCGTCTGCGCCGCAGTCACCCCGTTCGACGTCCCCGATGGCAAGATCGCGCCCGACGCGCTCATACTGGATACGGAAGTTCGTTTCGTGGGCGACGAGGTCGCCGCGCTCGCAGCCGAAGACGAAGACCTAGCTCGGCACGCCCTCGATCTGCTTCGGGTCGAATACGAGACGCTGCCGTTCGTGACCGACGCTGTCGAGGCGATGTCCCCCCATGCCCCTCCCGTCCACCCCGGCGGCAATCTGGCGGGCGGCAATCCGCTCACGCTGGAACGCGGCAGCGTGGAAGAGGGCTTCGACCAAGCGGATTTCATCGTGGAGGACACGTTCAGCACCCCGTCCCACTCCGGCGCCGCGCTCGAACCCAGGGCGGCGGTAGCGGCGTGGGAAGACGACCGCCTGACCGTCTGGAAGTCCAGTCGCGGCGTTCATCAGGATCAGCTCCTGCTGTCGCTCGCGCTCGGCGTGCCGCGAAAGAGCGTCAGGGTGATCGGCCAGAACATGGGCGCTGGATACGGAAACAAAGACGAAACCCGCCTGTCCGTCTTGGCGGCTATACTCGCTCGGCGCGCCCGAAGGCCAGTGAAGATCGAGGCCAGCCGACACGAGGAGTTCGTGGCGGGACGCCACAGGCACGGCACATTCACCACCGTAAAGATGGGCGTGAAACGAGATGGGACGGTCACCGCCGTTCACGCCTCCACAGTGATGGATACAGGGGCGTATCTCTCGTCAGGGCCCGGCGTCATTCGGCGCGCTGGACAGGGCGCGCTCTATCTCTACCGCTGCCCGAACGTTCGCTACGATGGCTACCTCTGCTACACCAACACCCCGTCCGGCGGCTCATACCGCGCGCTCGGCGCTCCGCAGGGACACTTCGCCCTGGAGGTGATCGCCGACCGCGCCGCCAAAGCCGCAGGCATGGACGCGCTCGAATTCAGGCTCAAAAACCACGTCGGCCCAGAAGGGCAGCCCGGCGAGCGAACGACCCCCGCCAACGAGATCATAGACACTCAGCCGCTCGAAGGCGGAATTCCGTTCTCCAGCAACGGCTTGCGCGAGTGCATAGAGCGCGGGGCAGAAGCGTTCGGATGGAGCCAGTTCCAACCGAGCGCGGAAGGCCCCCTCCGTCGCGGCAAGGGCATGGCGATCTTCATATACAGGGGCGGCCCCGGCGGTCGCTCCATCGCCAGGATGCGCCTCGAAGCCGCTGGATCCTTCCGTCTCGTCTCCGGAGTCATGGACGTTGGGGAGGGCAGTTACACCGCGCTTTCGCAGATCGCCGCCGAGTCTCTTGGCGTGAGCGTCGAGCGGATCACGACCACGTTCGGGGATACTGACATGACTCCGGACTCGCCGATAACCGCAGGCTCCACTGCCACCTTCTCAGCGGGGCTGGCGGTGAAGCGGGCGGCGTCCGATCTGAGGGCGCGCATACTCGAATCCGCCTCGAAAGCGCTCGGAGTTCCCGCGTCCACACTCGATATATTCGGCGCGAGCGTCCGCCAGCGCGAGGGCGCGGCCGCCGTCTCCCTGGCAGACCTCGCCTCTCGCTCGGGCCCCATCGAAGTCGAAGCCGCGATCTCTCCCGGAAGCTCGGATTACGTGGTCAACTCGTTCGGCGCGCACTTCGCCGAGGTGGAGGTGAACACAGATACAGGCGAGACGCGCGTTGTTCGATACGTGGCAGCGCACGACTCGGGACGCATCATCAACCCGCGCTTGGCGGTCAATCAGGTGGAGGGCGGAGTGTCGCAGATGCTCGGCTTCACGCTCAGCGAGCAGATGATAACTGATCCCATGAGCGGAGCCACCCTGAACGCGAGCTTCTTGGAACACAAGAGCCCTACCATCCTCGAATACCCCGACATCGAGGTCATATTTGCGGACGTGGCGGACCCCGTCGGACCATACGGCGCGAAGGCGCTCGGCGAGCCGCCGAGCATCGGCGTCGCGCCAGCCGTCATCAACGCGATCCGAGACGCCGTCGGCATCGAAGTCAAAGACCTGCCCGCCACCCCGGACCGCATCCTAGACCTCTTGGACGAGCGCAGCCCGACCACCCCATGAGACCGTTCCAGATACACACGCCCGCCACCCTCTCCGATGCCCATGCCGCGCTGCTCGCTGGCGACGCCGCGATCGTGGCGGGCGGCACGGATATCCTCGGCGAGACGAAGGAGGGCATCATCTCCCCGAGCGCGCTCGTGAGCGTTGGCGACCTGCCCGAGCTCGGCGGAATCGAGGTCTCAGCCAGCGGCGCGTCCATCGGCGGCGGCGTGACGCTGGCAGAGATAGCAGGCAGCGCGGACATCGCCCGTCTCTATCCCGCGCTCGCGCAGGCGGCGGCGTCCGTGGCGACTCCGCAGATCAGAAACGTAGGCACGCTGGGGGGCAATCTGTGCCAGCGTCCGAGGTGCTGGTACTACAGAAGCCCGCTGTTCGACTGCCTCAAGAAGGGCGGCGACACCTGCTTCGCGGTCTCCGGCAGCAGCAAGTACCATGCCATTCTGGGCGGCGACGGCTGCCACATAGTCCATCCGTCCGACCCCGCCGTCGCGCTCGCGGCACTGAACGCGGAGGTGGAGATATTCGACGGTAGCGGCTTTCGCCGTCTTGCGATCGTCGATTTCTTCGTGGGTCCGAGCAGAAGCATGATCTCCGAGACCGTTCTCGGACACGCCGAAATCGTTGCCGGAATCGTCCTGCCGCCGCCCGCCGCCGCCGCGCGCAGCGTCTATCTCAAGGCGAAGGAGCGACGGGCATACGACTTCGCCCTAGCCAGCGTGGGCGCATACTTGGAGATGGACGAGGACATCGTTGCGAATGCGCGCGTGGCTCTCGGCGGAGTATCGCCAGTTCCCCACTTCGCCGCCGAAGTCTCTCTCGCGCTCGAAGGCGCTGCGGCAGGCGAGATAGACGCCGCCGAGATCGGTCAGTTGGCGGTGCGCCACGCCCGCCCGCTGAGCGACAACCGCTACAAGGTGCGCCTGACTGCCAACTTGGTCGCTCGCGCGCTGACGATTCTCACATCCGACGAGCCGCCCCAGTGACCCCCCCGAGCATACTCGAACGCCCAGCCGCAATACGGCGCGTGACCGAAGCAGAGCGCCCGGGACTGGTTCTCGATTTCGATGGCACACTCTCCGAGATCATCCCGGTCGGAGATCACGCGGTGATTCACCCTCGAAACGCATCTGCGCTGCGTCGGGCGAGCGAAAAGTTCCCACTCGTGGCAGTGCTGTCTGGGCGGCGGGTAGACGAAGTGGTCGACAGGGTGGACATCCCCCACGTGGTTTACATCGGCAACCACGGCTCCGAGTACATAGCGGACGGCGTTTACAGCGTGGCGGCGGGCGCCGTTCTGAAAGCAGACGCCATCGCCTCTACTCTCGATCACCTGAAGCGAGCCGTCAGCGTGGCTGGGCTGTACTATCAGGACAAGCGCTTCAGCGCGTCCGCCCACTTCCGAAATGCCGCGGATCCGGATAAGGCTAGGCGTCAGCTAGAGGCCGCGCTCGTCAGCGCTCCGAACATGGACGAAATCGAATCGTCTTGGGGGCGGATGATACTGGATCTGAGACCCATCAGCGCGCTGAACAAGGGCGACGCCGTGACCGCGCTCGTCTCCGACCACTCGCTGGACGCCGTGATGTTCGTGGGTGACGACACGACAGACCTAGACGCCATGCGCGCGCTGTCCTCGCTCACCAGCATAGCCGCCGTCAGCGTAGCCGTGCTGTCGGACGAGACGCCGCCGCCGCTGATCGCCGCCGCCGACTTTACGGTGCGCAGCGTCGAAGAGGTGGCGGACCTGCTCGATCTGATGGCGAAGACGAGAGCGCATACTGAGTAACCGAGCTTGGCGCCTGTCTGCGGAGTCTGCCCCTCGACGAGGTACACCAGAAGACGAGAGCGCATACTGAGTAACCGAGCTTGGCGCGAATAGACAGCGCAGCGTCCATGTGGAGCTTGGGCAGCGTTGGGATCTGACATTCGAGTCAGTAGGCGGGTTCGGAGCCGGTTATGCCCTGTTCGTCCAGATGGGCGATGGCTTCGTCCGACATGCCGAGCAGGTCGCCGAAGACGAGCTGGTTATGCTCTCCGAGCATGGGAGCGGGCGAGCGTACTCTTCCCGGCGTTTCGGACATCTTCCATGCCGCGCCCGGCAGGAAGTACGCGCCGGCAGACGGATGATCCACCAGCTCCAGAAGCTCGCGCTGCTGATAGTGAGGATCGTCGAAGATATCCTCGCCGGTCATTACGGGCGCGGCGGCGATTCGGCGGCGCTGAAGGAGCGCTGCCAAGTCGTGGACGTCGCGCTGAGAAGTCCAAGCCGAGATCGTATCGTCCAGCGCGTCCTGATTTCGCAGTCTGGCGAGCATGTCAGAGAAGCGGACGTCGTCCGCGAGCGAGGGCGCGTCCATCGCGCGGCACAGCCGACGCCACTCGTCATCCGACGCCACCGCAATCGTGAGCCAGCGATCTTCGCCGGCGCACGGGTACGCGCCATGCGGAGCCATGGACGGGTGGCGGTTGCCTCGCTTTTCGGGCAGGCGTCCGTCCATCTGCCAGCCCACCATATGCTCGCCCACCACCGAGATAGAGGATTCGAGCTGAGATACGTCTATGAACGCGCCCTTGCCCGCGCGCCTTCGCCGCCACAGCGCGGACAGAATCGCGCCCGCCGCGTGCGCGCCGCTTATCGGATCGCCGAAGTTCACGCCGGACTTTACGGGAGCGTCTTCGCCCTCGTAGCCGTTCATCGCCGCTATGCCGCCCAGCTGCTCTTGCCCTATGCCGTACTGGATGAAGTCCTTCCACGGTCCGCTGTTGCCGAACGCGGGCATGGACAGGACGATGATGTCCGGGCGCAGCTGGCGCAGCCGCGCGTAGCCCAAGCCGCGACGCGCAAGCAGTCCGGCGCGGAAGTTCTCCACCACTACATCACTAATCGCCACTAGCTCTTCCAAGACGGTTTTGCCCAGCGGCTGGCGAATCTCGCACGTTATCCCGTGCTTGGACATGTGCAGCGTGTTGAACCAGCCGGAGCGGTTCCACGGCTCTTCGCCGGGTTCGCCATTCGGCAGATTGCCGGAGCCTGCGATCATGCGGTGCGGGTCCCAGCTGCGCGCCGACTCGACCTTGATGACCTCCGCGCCCATGTCCGCCAGCAGCTTGGTGCAGTGCGGCCCAGCCCATATGCGGGAGAAGTCCAAGACTCTGACCCCATCGAGCGCAAGCGGTGGAGCATCGGGATTCATGGGTCCATTATCGCCCAAACGAGCCACACAATGAAAGCGATCTATACACCCTACACCCTGACAGCCATAGGGCAGAGCCATAGCACAGAGATAAGCTACCCGCCAGTTTCGCCCCTCTATCTATGCGGGAACATGGGGGATATTGGACAGGCAGCGAAGCCAATCCTATGCCGGTCGGTCACTCTCGTCGAGTCAGCCTGATAGTCCCTATCTCCCTTCGGCCTCTATCCGTGTAGTAGTTGCCTGCGAGCGCCGACTCTCTCAGACGCATTATGGCTGTACCCCTGTGCATAGCCATTGAGTCCACGGCGCCTGTCTTAGGTTCGTTCAAGTATAGATAGGCCAATTCGGGCGCGTCAGGATCAGCGCTTCGCAGAGTCGCCGACTCGCTATACGAGTGCGAGTCGGCGCTGTCGAGCCTTATCAGAATCTTGGACCACCTCTGGGTTATGACAACGGACACTGGCCGCTCTGATCCATTATGACTATAAGACGACCGAATTGCTCCCTTCCATTTTCCGTTGAGGTTGGGGACTTTGATAAGTCCTACTCGATGCAGAATCTTCGAACGCCAGATGTAACGGTCGAACAGCATATGGAGGACGGAATAGAAGCCTGCGAAGGAAGGAGTTGTTATCCACCAAGGAGGATCAATTCCCACAGCCTTCGATGTAAAGTCAACCAGCCAGACCAGCAAGAAGCTGGGGGTGGCAAGGATGATGAACACCCCTTTTCGCCCCTCGATTTCATACGAATGCATCGCTAACGAGTCAGTCCCACTTGTTCCACAGATCTGCCAATCCATTCGAGAATGTCTTGGCATCCGATACTGACCACTGTTCGGGACGTGTCCCAAATAGGCGTTGCTGACCGTGCTGGCAGACTAGATTTTCGAGGTTTGCGCTTACCATCCAATTGACGATTGAACAGTAGGTATCCTGAAATCCAGACTTGAACGTATCGTCTGGGGCATTATACAGGAGACACTCAACGAAGTACGAGGGTGCCAGACCTCGACGAATACGACCGTCGGATTCCAGGCAGTTCCTCGCATTCTTGAACATCCGTACAGTCCGTTTGTAACGATCAAAGGTTCTTCTGCCCTTTGCCGTGTTGTTTTCATAGTGCAGCTTGGGATAGTTGACTATCCACCGCTTGTCCTGTAACGCATACAGAGTTATGCCTTCCACATATTCGCTGTAGCTCGTGTGGCGGCGGAGTGTAGAGCAGATGACTACATCCGCGGCTAGGCGTTGGCGATGTGCCTTCACTTTGATGGTCTTGTTGCCCTGTCCCACAAATCTACTGCCGAGCCTCTGCTCCAGTACCTTGAGCGCCTCTCGTCTGAAGTGGTTCCAACCATAGGCAGGCGGTGAAAATGTCGATTCGAGCCTTTGGCGGTCCCGTGCGGTAAGAGATTCCGTGTCGTAGTGAACCGTTGATTTCAATTCCAACACCGCGTCGACGTCGCTGCCGCCTCCGATATTGGTGTCATTCTGGTACGAACCCTGAAGGTAGAAATCGTATCTTACACCCGGGGGCCACGTGTGGGCGGCTAAAATCCTCCGAATCTCTTCATGGGTGCGCTTGGCTGCGTCCTGCGATCCGTGATCTGACCACCTGCCGAGTTGTGATTCTGGTATGGACAAGATGATGTCCTCCCTCTCATCAGAGTTTGGAATCCACATATTACTGGCACGCCGGAATCTCGCATGGCTAGATTTCTTAACTGACCTTACGCAGTCTCGAGTAGTTGGAGTTCGTCGAAGGCATGGCGGAGCGCCTTGAGGTAGAGGTATATTCGGGTCTTGAGCGCAAAGTGATTTATCCAGTGTCTCACGCCGATCCATTCCGGGCGACAGTCAGAGTAGATGGACATGAAGAGACACAGCTTCCCAAAGAGCCTCGCACGAGTTATGCCTCTCCCTCCCCTGCTTCGGCATCCGCATCCGCAGTGCGGTCGCCGAGCCGCTGATCCATGATCAGCAGTCCGGTGCCGTCGTTGCCGATCAGATCCATGTGGGCGACGATCTCGTTCAGCGCCTTCTCCTCTTCCACCTGCTCGGACACGAACCACTCCAGCAGGACGTGAGACGGATAATCCCGCTCGGCGACTGCCAGCGCGTACAGGTCGTTTATCATCGAGGTGATCAGCCGTTCGTGTTCCAGAGCGCTCCGCATCACGCTGTGAGGGGACTCGAACTCGATGGGCGGCTGATCTATGGCGTGCAAGACCACGCGCCCGTCCCTGTCATTCACGTAGTCGAACAGCTTCATCGCGTGCGCAGTCTCTTCCTCGAACTGGAGTCTCATCCAGTGGGCGAACCCGTTGAGGTCGAGCGCCTCGAAGTACGCCGACATGGATAGATAGAGGTGCGCGGAGTAGAGCTCGTTGTTGATCTGTCGGTTGATTGCGTCCTGGATGCGATCTGTCAGCATGGGCAATTCCTGATTGCAAAGGATGAGAACGGTTCGATGCGCGCGTCCGACGTGAGTGGGTTCGCTCAATATACATTGTACCCTAGAGCGGCGCTTTTGCCCCATGCGGTTCGGACGCCAGCCGCACGTCGTACCCATTGAATCGCGCGTGTCCGATGATGTAGTCCGCTCGCGGCCCGGAGTGCGCCTGCCTGAAGCCGTCGCCCCGGACCCATGCCTTCTGCGCCTCTTTCGATTCCCAGTGCGTGACTATCAGATACTCCTCGAAGTCTCCGTCGGCGTCCAGCTTCCACATTTGGAATCCGATGAAGCCGGGCTCGTCTTCGACTCCGCCTTGCCGCGCGAACCGCTCCTCCAGCTTGCCGCCTGCGCCTTTCTCCACCCTGATTCTGTTGGTTCCTACGAACATTCGCTCACCCTCTTTCTCTGCCATTCCAGACGATAAGGGTAGCATACAGGGCGCTGTGTGAGCGGGTCTTTGCCGACTTGCGCGCCTATGCCGAACACCGCCCGCAGCGTGTTCGGCTGAATCGCCTCACCCGCTGCGCCGCCTGCCGTCCCTGAGCGCCGGGCGTCTGTCGTATGCGGCGGTCAGGCTCGACTCGGATGCCCGTTCTGCCAAGCTCATGTCCGCGATTCACTCGTTTCGGCTTCCAGCACTGAGACCATTGAGACGAAATGCCGCTCCACCTGTCCGGATGCGAGCATCGTGCCGATTGCCAGAAGCCAGACGAAGAACGCAGGCCCAGTGATCCGATGCGCGACTGTCGCCGAGTCTACCCAGATGAGCTGCATCCCCAAGCCGATCAGCGCGGATACCGGCGCGATGTACTTCAGAGTTCCGCCGACTTTCCACTGGTATCTAGCCGCGACCAGCAGCGCCAGCCCCGCCGCCGCGAAGCCTATCTTGCCGCTCATCCAGCGGATGTTGTAGATCGTCTCGTTCAGCGGGTCTGTCGCCGCCTGAGCCAGAGCTGCGGCGTCGCTCGAATCCGGAGCCGACACCGCAAGCGCGAGCGCGCATCCGCCGCTGACTGCCGTGAACAGCCCGGACACCGCGAACAGCGCGGGTACCAGCGGAGTTCCAAGCCGTTCGCGGACGATCCACGTATTCATCAGCAGCCACGCGCCCGCGATCAGCGCGACGCCGGATATCAGCCTTGCCGCTCCGCCGAATCCGTACAGCCCGCCGTTCAGCGCGATCCTGTCCAGCGACTGCGCTATCGTCTGCTGATCCGCGTCAGCCGCAACGCGCCCGCCGACCGCCACTGCGGTAGCGAGCGCGGTCAGTATCAGCAGCGCCCCAGCCATGCGCGCGTATGAGTCCGCCGACCGCTCGGACAACGATTCTCGGTTCGACCGCTTCGGCTCTCGCATTTGACTGTTCACCCTCACCCCGCCCCTCTCCGTTTTTTGGCAGCTGCGAAAGCGCCGTCTATGAAACACTCGCTCGGATCCAGCCTGCCCCTGTCGTGCAGGCACTCCGCCAGAGCGCGAGCGTCTGTAGCTCCCCAATCGGATCATGCTCAGTAGGTGGAAGCCCGCGTGTCCGTCAGCCGCCCCGTGACGAGGAACACCACACGCTCGGCTATGTTGGTGGCGCGGTCGGCGATGCGCTCGATGTCGTGCGCCACCCACAGCAGATACGTGGCGCGGCGTATGGCGCTCGGGTCGGTCATCATGTACACCAGAAGCTCGCGGTAGACCTGATCGTAGAGCGCGTCCACCTCGTCGTCGTCATCGCATATCTGGTACGCCTCCGCCGTGTCCCTGTTGACGAAGGCATCTAGGCTGCGCCTGAGCATGTCCATGCAGCGGTCCGCCATTCTGGGAATGTCTATGAGCGGCTTCAGCGGCGGCTCGTCGCCCATCGCTACGCTGATCTTGGCGATGCCCTCCGCGTAGTCGCCCATCCGCTCCAGCTCCACCGAGACGTGCAAGACCGTTATGAGCGTGCGCAGATCGCTTGCGAGCGGCTGCTGAGTGGCGATCAGGTCTATGCACTGCTCCTCTAGGGAGAAGCGCTTTTCGTCGATGACGTCGTCCTCCTCTATGACCTGTTCCGCCAGAGCCATGTCGCGGTTCTTGAGCGCGTCGAGAGACTTGGCAATCGCCTTTTCGACCATGCTGCCGAGCGCCAGCAGGTCGTCTTCGAGGGATCTGAGGTCTCTGTGATATTCGGAACGGAGCATTGTTGTCTTCACCCTCCACCACATAGTTGGCGTAGATTCACAGGATGTTCAGGATGTCGCCGCGCGAGCCGCCGCTGACGATTCGACCCATCCTGTCCATCTGCGCGCGTCCGTGCGAAAGCCGACACTCGCTTGGCGGGGAGCGCCCCTGAGAATCCACATTAGCTGAATCTTCCCGTGATGTACGCCTCGGTGCGCTCGCTCTTGGGCGTGGTGAATATCTGGCTGGTAGCGCCGTGTTCTACGAGGTATCCGGAGCGGTCTTCCCCCGCCATCAGAAAGGCCGTCTCGTGGGAGACGCGCGCGGCTTGCTGCATGTTGTGAGTGACTATGACGATGGTGTAGCTCTCGCTCAGCTCGCGCACCAGCTCTTCGATTGCGAGAGTGGCGATCGGGTCGAGCGCGGACGCCGGCTCGTCCATGAGTATGACTTCAGGCTCCACCGCCAGCGCGCGCGCGATGCACAGCCGCTGCTGCTGGCCGCCGGACAGCTCCAGCGCGCTGTCTTTGAGCCGGTCCTTCACCTCGTCCCACAGCGCCGCCTGCCTCAGCGAGCGCTCTATCGCCTCGTCTATGTCGCCACGGTAGCCGTTGATCTTCAGACCGAACGCCACGTTGTCGTAGATCGACTTGGGAAACGGATTCGGTCGCTGGAACACCATGCCTATGCGCGACCTTATCTCCGTGGCGTCCACGTCGGGGTGGTACAGGTCCGAGCCTTCGAAGAGTATCCGCCCCTCGATTCGCGCCGTTGGAATGAGATCGTTCATGCGGTTGAAGCAGCGCAGCAGCGTACTCTTTCCGCAGCCGGACGGCCCGATCAGCGCGGTTATCGCGTACCGCCTGATCTCCATGTCTATGTCCTTCAGCGCCCTGAAGTCGTCGTAGTAGAGGCTGAGGCTGGAGACCTCGAAGATCGGAGCGTCGTCGTTCAAGTCAGTCCTCGGATCTGGTCTGATACCTGTTTCGCAAGATTACTGCCAGCGCGTTCATCGTCAGCAGTATGGCGAGCAGTACGATTATCCCCGCTGCCGCCAGCGATTGGAAGTCGTCCTGCGGTCTGCCCACCCAGTTGAATATCTGGATTGGCATTACCGTGAACTGGTCGAACGGATCGGCGGGGACGAAGGTCAGGTACACCAGCGCGCTTATGGCGATCACCGGCGCCGCCTCCCCTATGGCGCGAGACAGCGCCAGTATGGTTCCCGTGAGTATCCCCGGAATAGCGGACGGCAGCACCGCGCCTTTGATGACCTGCCACTGGTCGGCTCCGAGAGCGAAAGCCCCCAGTCTGTACTCGTTTGGGACGGCCCTGATCGCCTCGCGCGAGGCGAGGATCACGATGGGAAGCACCAGCAGCGAGAGCGTCAGCGCGCCCGCCAGCACCACGCGCCCCATGGACATGATCTGCACGAACAGCGCCCACCCCAGCAGCCCGTACACGATGGACGGCACGCCGGCGAGGTTGGATATGTTGATCTCGATTAGCTGAGTCAGTCGGTTCTTCGGGGCGTACTCCTCCAGATATATGGCGGCGCCCACGCCGACGGGCACCGTGAACAGCGCCGTCAGCGCCATGACCCAGATCGTACCCATCATTGCCGAGCGGATCCCGGCGATCTCCGGGTGGCGCGAGGGGTAGTTGGTGAGGAAGCCCAAGCTCAGCCAGGGCAGCCCCTCCATCAGAATGCGCGTCAGCAGCACGAGGAGGCTGAGTATCCCGACCATGACGGCGCACAGGAACACGAAGTAGAACACGCCTCCGATCATCTTGCGCCGCGCCAGTCTGGGGTCGAAGTTGACTTTGGACTTGGCCATCAGTACGCCTGCCTCCAGCGTCGGACCACCCAGTATCCGAGCAGATTCATGCACAGCGTCATCACGAACAGCAGCAAGCCCACCGCGAATATCGTGTTGTATTCCAGAGAGCCGTGCGCCGCCTCGCCCAGCGCCAGCTGCACGATGTACGCGGTCATAGTCTGAATGCTGTCGAGCGGGTTGGCTGTCATTCTGGGCGTAGCCCCCGCCGCTATCGTGACCAGCATCGTCTCGCCAATAGCGCGCGAGATCGCCAGGATGAACGACGCCACTATCCCCGACAGCGCAGCCGGCACGACCACCTTGACGCTGGTTTCCAGCTTGGTCGCGCCCAGCGCGTATGCCGCCTGACGAAGCGAGCGCGGAACGCTGATCATCGCGTCCTCGCTCAGAGAGGACACCATCGGAATGATCATTATGCCCATGACGATTCCCGCGCTCAGCGCGTTGAACACGATCATGTCCGGAAAGACCCTCTGAAGCTGCGGAGTCACGAAGGTGAGCGCGAAGTAGCCGTACACCACCGTCGGAACGCCCGCTAGAACTTCGAGCGCGGGCTTGATGATTCGGCGCACCTTGTCCGGCGCGTACTCCGCCAGAAAGATAGCAGTGGCGAGGCCTACGGGAAGCGCCACTATCGCCGCGAGGAACGCCACCAGCAGCGTTCCATTGACCAGTGGGAGAACGCCATACGAGCGCGGCTTGAGGATGGGCGTCCAGCGCGTGCCGCTGATGAACTCCCACACGCCCACTTCCCTGAAGAAGCTCAAGGCTTGGCTCAGCAGGCTGAACACGATGGCGACCGTCGTCAGGACGGAGAGCATCGCGCACAGGAAGAACACCCACCAGATCACTCGGCTTTCCAGGCTTGCGCCGCGCCTGCGCCGAAATCTGCCAGTGGCGGCTCTGTCGCCGCGAACAGTCGCCGCTCCCCGCGCTGTCGTCTCCAACCGATCGCCTCCGCTGATTCCTGTTCGCCGATACAGCTTGACGGGCGGCGAGCCTCCCAGCCTCTCGCGGTCTCGGACGCCGCGCGAGCCGCCCGTTATTTCAGCTGGGGGTCGAGGACCGCCCGAACGACCCCCAGCCTCTCGCGGTCTCGGACGCCGCGCGAGCCGCCCGTTATTTCAGCTGCGCCGCGTTGTCCGCATACGCCTCCGCGCTGAGCGGCACGTAGCCGACCTCGCGGGTGAGAGCTGCGCCGTTCTCCATGTAGAACTCCACGAACGAGCGAAGCTCGGCGCGCCGCTGTACGCGCTCCTCGTTGACGTATATGAACAGCGGACGCGACAGCGGCTTGTACTCGCCGCTGGCTATGGCGTCTATGGTGGGCTTCACACAGCCATCGCCAGCGTCCACGCCCACCAGCTTGAGCTTGTCCGCGTTCTCTGCGTAGTAGGCGTATCCGAAGTAGCCGAGCGCGTTGCGGTCTCCACTGACGCCCTGCACCAGAACGTTGTCGTCCTCCGATGCCGTATAGTCTGCGCGCGATGCCTGCATCTCTCCCACTATCTCCTCCGTGAAGTAGTCGAACGTGCCGGAGTCGGTGCCGGGTCCGTACAGGTTGATGCCCCGCTCTGGCCAGCTTGGATCCAGGTCGTTCCAGCTGTCCACCGAGCTTCCGGGCTGCCAGAGCGCCTCGAGCTGCTCGACGGTCATGCACTCCACGAAGTCGTTCTGCGGGCTGACCATCACCGAAAGCCCGTCCAGCCCAACCAGAAACTCCAAGTAGCCGATGCCGTTCTCGGCGGCGGCGGCGGCCTCCTCGTCGCTGATCGGCCTCGACGCGTCGGATATGTCCGTTTCGCCTGCGGTGAAGCGCTTGAACCCGCCTCCCGATCCCGACACGCCAACGTTGACGTGAACGTCGGGCGCGACCTTGCCGAACTCCTCCGCCACCGCCTCGCTGATCGGAAACACCGTGCTGGATCCGTCTATCTCTATCGTGCCGCTCAGCTGAGCGAGCGGCTGCTCGACTTCTGCGGAAGCGGATGTCGAGCCAGAGACGGCGGCAGACATGGGAGCGGGCGCCGCTGTCGGGGCGGAGACGGCGGCGGATGTCGCCTGAGCCGAGCCGCACGCGGACGCGATGAGCGCCCCCGCCAGAATTCCCAGCAGCCACAGCGCCGGAATGCCCACTTTCGCGGGGCGAATGTATATCTTCATAGCCATCGTATATCCTCCGGAGCATTGTATGTATCGCCTGTTAATCGACGGTGAACGAACATTTAACAGCCCGTTAACACATGCCCGAAAACGCGGGAGAGCGCCGCATCGTCTGTTGCAGAGCCTCGCACGGTCGCCCCGCTATTCGGGATGCCCGCTATTCGGGATGGAGGAACTCTACCGCCTGCTGTTGAACGCGCGTTTAACGCGCAGTTAAGCGGCTGTTGTGAGACGGTGAAAGTCTCGTTAACGAGGGGAGCGTTAACGGTTTGGGCAGGCTTTGCGGTCGCCCGGATCCAGTCCGTATGCCTGCCCCGCGACCGAGCTGCCTGCGTCAGACGAGCGCCTGCAAGATTCCGCTGGCCATGACGCTCACGCCCACCAGAATGACGAACCAGCCGAATCGAACGCGCTCGGCGGCCCTCAGCAGCGCCCGTATGGTGACGAAACCGGCGGCTGTGGACACTGCGAGCGCGGTCAGCGCCTCGGGCGAGGAGTGGAAACCCGAATCGAGCGCGGCGTACAGCCCTGCGGCAAGGCTGGCAGGCGCGCTGAGCAGGAAGCTGAGCGTCAGCGCCTCGCGACGCTCCACCCCGCGCCACAGCAGCGCAGACACGGTTAGCCCCGATCTGCTCAGACCGGGAAGCGTGGCAAGCCCTTGAGCCGCCCCCGTAATGACCGCATCCAGCCACGTCAGTTCGTCTCTCGTCCGCGTTCCGCTGTATCGACTCAGAAGAAGCGCCGCCCCCGTGACCAGCATCAGCGCGCCCACGGCTGCCATCGCCGCCGCGCCCGCCCGCTCCGAGAAGCCCTCCAATCCCGTGAGCAGCCAGAACCCGATGGGCGCGCTGACCAGCGTCGCCACCGTCAGGAAGACGACCATCGGCGTGGGACGCAGTGGACGCCCGAGCGCGCCGCGCACCGCATCCGCTGCATCGCCTCTCAGCGCCGAAAGCGCCGAAAGCGCCGTCCCCAAGTGCAGCCACAGGGAGAACGACACCGACTCGGCGAGCGAGGATTGGAAGAAGAGGGTATGAGCCGTCGCCACCACGCCTTCCGAGCTTATCGGCAGCCACTCCACCACGCCCTGAATCAGCCCGAGCAGAGCCGCTTCGGCGAAGTTCACGTCGCCCGTCTCAGCGTTAGCGTGAACACGCTCCCCTCCCCCTCCGCGCTGGCTGCGGTTACGTCGCCGCCGTGCGCCTGAACCAGATGCTTCACTATGGCGAGACCGAGACCGGTCCCGCCGTCGCTCCGAGACCTGTCCACCTTGTAGAATCGCTCGAATACGTGGGGCAGATGCTCTCTGGGTATGCCCACCCCGCTGTCGGCGACCCTGATCTCCACCCATCTGGCAGTTGCGCTCGATGACAGCGTGACGCGCCCGCCGCGCGGGGTGAATCTCAGCGCGTTCTCGATGAGATTGGTGAGAATCTGGCCGAGCTTCGCCCGCTCCGCCATGACGTAGGGCGCGTCCGCAGGCACGCAGTGGCCGATCTCGACCTCTTGGACAGCCGCCGTCAGCCTGAACCGCTCCACCACCACGCCCACCACCTCGACCAGATTCACGGGGGCAAGGTGAATCGGCATCTGACCGCTCTCTAGGCTGGAAAGCTCCAGCAGCTCGTTCACCAGCGCGGTCATGCGCCCCACGTCGTTCTGTATGCGCCCGAGGAAGTCCAGCGTGGCTTCGCGGTCGTCTATCGCCCCGCTCTCCAGTATCTCGACCATCGCGCTAACCGATGCGAGCGGGTTGCGCAGCTCGTGGGACACGTTGCTGACGAACTCGCGCCTAGTGGTCTGCACCTGCCTGAGATCGGTCACGTCTTGGAGAGTCAGCAAGACCCCTTCGCCGATGTCCGCCGAGATGGGCGTGGCGATGACGCTCAGGAATCTGCGCTGGTGCAGGAGCTCTAGCTCAGCGTGCTGAATCTGTCGCGTCGCCGCCGAGCGTGTGGCGACCTCCAGCACCTCGAAGTCGCGCACCACCTCCGCCAGCGGGCGGCCATGAGTGGCTTGGGCGTCCGTCATCAGAAGGCGCTGCGCCGGACGGTTGATCAGCCTCACCCTGTTGTTGGCGTCGAGAGCTATCACCCCGTCAGCCATCGTCTCCATGACCACCGCCAGCAGACGCTGTTCGGCTTCGAGGTCGCGCATCCTGTCCTGAAACAGGTCTGCCATTCGATTGAACGACTCTGCCAGCTCTCGGCTCTCGTGCGAGGCGGGCGCGGCTATCCTGTGGTCTAGCTCGCCATTCGCCAGATGGCGAGCCGCGTCCGTCACCGTCCTGATAGTCCGTGCAGCTCTGCGCCCCATCCACAGCGTCAGCCCAATCGAGCCTGCCCCAATAACGAAGGTCGCGGTCGCAGCTGCGCCAATCGGCCCCGTGACTTCAGCGGCGTCTGCCGCCATAAAGCACACCGCCCCCGTCAAGAGCGTGACGAGGGCCGCATATACGATGGCGATTCGCGCGCTCGGGGAGCGGGAGAGTCTCATCCGTCGAATCGGTAGCCCACCCCTCGAATCGTCACGATCCTCTTGGGATTGGATGGATCCAGCTCGATCTTCTCTCGAAGCCACCTAACATGCACGTCCACAGTGCGCGAGTCTCCGATGTAGTCGTGTCCCCACAGCCGTTCCAGCATCTGGTCGCGGGTGAATGCGCGTCCCTTGTTCCCTGCCAAGAGAGCGATCAGCGAGAACTCGCGCGGTTTCATCTCCAAAGGCTTGCCGTCCAGCGTCACAGAGTAGCCAACGAGGTCTATCATCAGGTTTCCTGACCTTATCACCTCCGCCTGATACTCCGAGCCGCCCACAGCGGGCGCGGACGAGCGGCGAAGCATGTTGCGGATGCGCGCGAGCAGCTCCCTCATGCTGAACGGCTTGGTTACGTAGTCGTCGGCTCCCAGCTCCAGACCCACCACCCTGTCCACCTCGTCGCCCCGCGCCGTCAGCATCAGGATGGGGACTGCTGATTCCCGCCTGAGTATTCGGCACACCTCGAACCCGTCCAGCGCGGGCAGCATGACGTCCAAGATGACGATGGCGGGGTCTCTCTCCCGCGCGAGCCGCAGCCCGGATTCGCCGTCGGCGGCGGTCAGAGCGTTGTAACCCTCCCGCTCCAGCGTGTATTTGAGGGCGGTGAGCAGGTTGGGTTCGTCTTCTACTACCAGAACGGTATCGCGCATCTTGCCTGCACAGATTGTGTCGAGTGGTGGATGCCAGCTTCTTCTGAGAGTAGCACAGTTGGGCATCGGCGTTCATCTTGCCATTCGCGCATGAAGCCCCGCCCAGCCGCGCAATAGCTGCGTCGGGGCCGTTGGCTCTGCCTGCGCCGTATGCCCGCGCCGTATGCCCGCGCCGTATGCCCGCGCCATATGATAAAGGAGAGACGGCGCTAGATAACGCCCTGTCCGCGCAGGGCGACGAGGTCGCCTGCCGAGTAGCCCAGAAGCCCGCGGATCACCTCCCTGTTGTGCTGTCCGAGAGTTGGCGCGGGGGCGAGCCGCCAGCCTGTCCCGTCCGAGGCGAAGGGTCCGGCGGGGTGTAGATGCCTGCCGGCGTGAGGATGATCCACTTCTGCGAAGTAGCCCCGCTCGTCGAGATGCTCCCACTGGAGTATGTCTTCGGCGGTGGCTACGTAGGAGAATGCCAGCCCGCGCCGCTGCGCTCTCTCGAATATCTCGCGCTTGTCGTGGCGCATGAGCCAGGGGAGCATGAGCGCGTCCAGCTCGTCCGCATTCGCCCCCCGTCCGGCGCGGTCCGCGAACTTCGGATCGTCCAGCGCGGAGATCCCCATTAGCTTTGCCATCTCCGGCCACTTGTGATCGGGTCCAGCGACCACCCCAGCGTACCCGTCCCTGCACGGATACGGACCCCACGCCGCGCGCCCGTAGCCGCGGTTGCCGGTGCGAGGAAAGTTCGCCCCCGTGTAGGAGTACATGCTCAGCGCATTCTCCAGAATGGTCGCCAAGTATTCGGATATGGCAACGTCCACCCACTGCCCCGCGCCGGTGGAGTCGCGGTGGAACAGCGCCGAAAGCGTGGCTGCGAAGGCGTTCTGTCCCGCGCCGTACTGCGCGAGACGGGCGGCCATCTGAAGCGGCTCGCGCTCGGCGTGACCCGTTATGTACATCAGCCCGCCGAAGGCGTACAGGTTGATCTCGCGCGCGAGGTCGTCCCTTTTGGGGCCTGTCTGTCCGAAGTTGGAGATCGAGACCACGACCAGCGAGGGATCGAGCGCGGACAGGCTCTCGTAGCCCAAGCCGAGCGAGCGCATGACGCCGGGCCGAAAGTTCTCGATCAGCGCGTCCGCCCACTCGACCAGCTGGCGCGCTATGCGCCGCCCCGCAGCCGTCTTGAGATCGAGCGTTACGCTCTTCTTGGACGGGTTGAGATACGAGAACAGCGCGCTCTTTTCCGGGTGCGGAACGCCATCGGGGAACGGCCCCGCGCGCCGAGACGGGTCACCTCCGCCCACGCGCTCGACCTTGATCACGTCCGCCCCTTGCGCCGCCATCAGGCGGGTGGCGTAGGGCCCTGCCACGAAGTGGGTGAGATCGAGGACTTTCAGCCCTTCGAGAAATCCAGACACATTCAGCCTGTGGGTATGATCGCGCGCTTGTGTACGCACCTGCCTATCTGCTTGTCGCCTTCGTGAGCTTCTACCTCGTAGGTCAGTCGGTTTCTGTCCACCTCGGTAAGCACCGAGCGAACGGTCACGCGGCCGCCCACGCTGGTGGGCGCGATGTGCCTCAGCCCGTCCACCGCGTATCCCACCGTCGTGTACCCTTCTGGCAGGTGAGCGTCCGTAGCCTCGATGCTGGCGTTCTCCATCAGCCCGAGCAGGTGCGGAGTGGAAAGCACGTCCGCCCCCGCCCTCCCCATTCGGTTGGTCGTCAGAGCCGTGGTGACTTCCACTTCCAGGATGCCCTCCTGTCCGGGCGATACGTTGTCCAAATCCATATCCAGTCTGTCCTCCGTCGTTCTGAGCGCGAGATTCGCCGCGCTCCCATGATTCGCGCTTTGGCGCGTTGCCTTGGCGCGTTGCCTTGGCGCGTTGCCTTGGCGCGTTGCCTTGGCGCGTTGCCTTGGCGCGTTGCCTTGGCGCGTTGCCTTGGCGCGTTGCCTTGGCGCGTTGCCTTGGCGCGTTGCCTTGGCGCGTTGCCTTGGCGCGTTGCCTTGGCGCGTTGCCTTGGCGCGTTGCCTTGGCGCGTTGCCTTGGCGCGTTGCCTTGGCGCGCTGATTGTAGCAGATGCGCCGCTGCGCGCCCGCAATCCTCCGCCCGCAAGCCTGCGCTTGCAAGCCTAAGATACTGCGCCCGCCTGCGATGCTGCGCAACGCGATACTGCGATAGTGACAGAACGCCCCGCTCGAATGTATGCTGAGCGCTATCATGTGCCACTGGTCCGCGCGGAGGGTTGCGAATGAAGATTACGTCCGTCGAATGCCTGATACTCGATGGAGACTACCCTTTCGTGTGGGTGCATACCGACGAGGGGATAACCGGCATAGGCGAGTGCTTCCGCCGACAGCCCTCGGTGACGAAGGCGCTGGTCGAAGACCTGCTGACGCCGGCGCTCATCGGCAAGGATCCACTGGACACCGGCCGGCGGTTCGACGACATGACACGCGCCGGCTCCGCAGTCGAGATGGGCGGCGCCGTGTTCTGCGCCATCGCCGGACTCGACATCGCGCTGTGGGACATCAAGGGCAAGGCGTTCGCTGTTCCGATTCACAAGCTCCTAGGCGGCAGCGCGAGAGACAACATCCCCGTCTACGCAAGCTCGATGCGCCGCGATCTGACCCCAGTCGAGGAGGGAAGGAGAGCTGCGCACTTCGCCGATCTTGGATACTCCGGCTACAAGCTCCACAGCGCGGTTCCCGGCGCCATAGACCATCCCGCGGATCAGACCGTCGCCACCGTGAGCGAGGTGCGCGCGGCGGTCGGAGACGACGTGGACATACTGGTGGACGTCAACGGCGCTTTCTCGGTTCACCACTCCATAGAGATAGGCAAGGCGCTCGAAGACTTGGGAGTGTTTCACTTCGAGGAGCCTCGCCCGGCGCGCGACTTGCAGGGCTTGGCGGCAGTAGCGGACGCGCTGACCATTCCCATAGCCTCCGGCGAGATGATCTACACCCATCACGAATACCGCGATCTGATACTCGATGGACGAGTGGACATAATTCAGCCCGACATCGTGAAGGCGCCGGGATTCACCGAATTCCAGCGAATCGAGGCGCTGGCGTCGGCGTTCGACGTTCCGATCACCGTCCACAACACCCAGCCCATACTCAGCACGGTTGCCCATCTGCACTTCTGCGCCGCCAGCTCGATGGTTCCCTATTCGCAGGAGTACAACATAGAGCCGATCTCGATTCGCGACGAGTGGCCCATCCTCAAAGAGCCGCTCGAAGTGATCGACGGCCGCATAGCCGTCCCCGATGGCCCCGGGCTCGGGGTGGAGCTGGACGAGGAGATGGTTCGTCGGCTGGCGCAGACGTAGCGGACGACGATACAGCCCCGAAGATAACGACTCATTCTTGACATGCCAACAGCCTGTTCCTAGACTGCCCATACTTACGTCGGAGGCGCGCCATGAACATAACGTTCACCCAACAGGAAGAAGATTTCCGCCAAGAGATACGCGACTTCCTAGCCGATGAGCTGCCCAAAGACTGGGACCCGCTGGGGCAGGCGGGGCAGACGCCCGAGCAGCGCCACGCCTTCACGCGCGATATGGCGAAGCGGCTGGCGAACAAAGGCTGGCTGACCCTCGCTTGGCCGCAGCAGTACGGCGGACAGGGTCGCTCGATCATGGAGCAGGTGATCTACCGCGAGGAGATGTCCTACTGGAACGTCCCCGGCACCGACTTGGGAACGGGAGCCATATCGTGGGTCGGTCCGGTGCTGATGATCGCGGGCACCGAAGACCAGAAGCGCGAGCATCTGCCGCCCATAGCGCGCGCCGAACGCTACTGGTGTACCCTGTACAGCGAACCCGGCTCCGGCTCCGACCTTGCCTCGCTCCAGACTTCCGCGCTGCGCGACGGCGACGACTACGTGATAAACGGACAGAAGATATGGACGTCCAGCGCCCACATAGCCGATTGGGGCTGGCTGGCGGCGCGCACCAACCCGGACGCCCCCAAGCATCGCGGCATCAGCCTGTTCATGCTCGACATGAAGAGCCCGGGCGTGCAGGTCAGGCCCATCGTGAACATGGCAGGGTCGCACGAGTTCAACGAAGTCTATTTCGACGACGTCCGCGTCCCCAGCGCCAACTTGGTGGGGCAGGAGGATCGCGGCTGGTACACGCTGGCGCTGGCGCTGGACTTCGAGAGATCGGGCGTAGGCTACTCCGCCACGGCGCGGAGAACGCTGGAATCCCTCACACAGTACGCGAAGGAGACCGAGCGCGGCGGCGCGCCGCTGAGCCAAGATCCGCACGTTCGCCGCAAGCTGGCGCGCCGCTTCGTGGAGACCGAGATATCCCGCTGGCTGTCGTACAAGGTGGCGTGGATGCAGAGCCAAGACATGGTCCCCAACGCCGAAGCCTCGATGTCCAAGATGTACGGGACGGAGCTGACCCAGCGAGTGGCGCGAACCGGCATGGAGATATTGGGCATGGCGGGGCAGCTGTCTCAGGGGTCGAAGTGGGCGCCGTTGAGCGGACACGTCCAGCGCTCCTATCTGATGTCCACGTCATCGACGATCGCGGCGGGAACCTCGGAGATACAGCGCAACATCGTAGCCCAGCGCGGACTCGGCTTGCCGAGATAGGCGCGTCCACCGCCCCCTTGTCTCCGGGATGCGTTGACGATACCCTTCCCCATGTCCCTAGAGTCGTCACACCCCTTGCAGGATGACCTAGACCGATGCCGTGCCGCCGCACTGCGTATCCGAAGCGATTCTTCGAGCTCGACGCGCTCGCACTCTCCCCCACTCAGCAGACCTGTGATGTACTGCCCACCCTCGATGTTGCACCGTATATCTGGATATCACTAGGCATATCGACATCCCACTTCTTCGCCGCTTGTGGTAGCATCGTATACAGGGCTTCGACCCCAGCGGGAGGTAGGCATGACACACCCCGACATCACGTTGCCAGAGCGCGCCAGGGTCGTCGTCATCGGCGCCGGAATCGCAGGGTGCAGCGTGGCGTACCACTTGGCCGAGCTTGGATGGCGAGACATCGTCGTAGTGGAGCAGGGACCGCTGTTCGAGACTGGCGGCTCCACCTCCCACGCGCCGGGCCTCGTCTATCAGGTCAACCCGTCCAAGACTATGGCAGAGTTCGCGCGCTGCACCGTCGACCTGTGGACGCGGATGGAGCTGGACGGCGAGCCGTGCGCCAAGACCGTCGGCAGCTTGGAGATCGCGTGGACGCCGGAGCGCCTGCTCGATCTGAAGCGCAAGGCGGGCTACGGCTTGAGCTGGGGCATCGAAGCGCATCTCATCAGCCCCAGCGAGGCGCGCAAGCTGATACCCATGCTGTCCGAGCGCGTTCTGGGCGCGCTGTATGTCCCGTCCGACATCCACACGAAGGCAACCAGGCCCGCGCAGGCAATGGCGCAGGAGGCGGAGCGCAGGGGCGCGGCGGCATTCTTCGCAGGCGTGGAGGTAACAGGCTTCGGAATCTCGGACGGGCGAATCGCCGCAGTCCACACCACGCGCGGCGACATAGCCACCGAGACCGTAGTCGCCTGCGCTGGCATATGGGCGCCCAAGCTCGGCAGTCTGGCAGGCGTCCCCATCCCCCTGTCCCCCATGCAGCACCTGTACGCCGTCACCACCCCCGTAGCTGATCTGGCTGGCGCGACTGAGGAGATATCGCTGCCGCTGCTGCGCCATCAGGACGAAGCCATGTACTTCAGACAGGAGGGCGAGAGCTTCGGCATCGGCTCGTACAGCCACGAGCCGCTCCTCGTGGAGGCGGAAGACATTCTCAGCCACGATGAAGCGCCCGTCGCCCCCGCCGAGATGCCGTTCACGCCGCGCCACTTCGAGAACGCGGCTGCGGCTGCGGGCGAGCTGCTCCCATGTCTGAAAGGCGCGGGGCTGACGCGCAAGTTCAACGGCATGTTCTCCTTCACCACGGACGGATTCCCCGTGTTGGGCGAGTCGCCCCAGACACGCGGCTTCTGGTCGGCGCAGGCAGTCTGGATCACCCACGCCGGGGGAGTCGGAAAGGCGGTCGCCGAGTGGATCGTGAACGGCGAGCCGACCATCGACCTGCGCGAGTGCGACATAAGACGCTTCCACCCCCACGCCAACGCTCGCCCATACGTGCGCGAGCGCGCAGCCCAGCAGTACCGCGAAGTGTACGACATCATCCACCCGCGACAGCAGCCCGCCAAGCCGCGCGGTCTGCGCCTGTCGCCATTCCACATACGCCAAGAGGAGCTTGGCGGCGTGTTCTTCGAGAACGCGGGCTGGGAGCGCCCCCAGTGGTACGACGCCAACGAGGGCTTGCTCGACTCTCTGGACGTCGCAGGCGCGGAGCGACACGGCTGGGCGGCGCGCGAGTGGTCGCCAACGGTCGCCGCCGAACACGCCGCGGCCCGCGAACGTGTCGCCATGTTCGACCTGACGCCCTTCGCCAAGTTCGACCTGCGCGGCCCCGGCGCGCTCGGCGCGCTCCAGCGTCTCGCCACCAACCAGATGAACAAGCCCGTAGGCTCCATCACCTATACGTCCATGCTCACGCCGAGCGGAGGGATCAAGTGCGACCTGACCGTGACTCGGCTGGGAGACCAGCGCTTCATGGTCGTCACCGGCGGAGCGATGGGGCTGCACGATCTGGACTGGATACGCTCTCACCTGCCGGAAGATGGCTCGGTCTCCATATCGGACGTCTCCTCGTCGCTGTGCTGCGTCGGCCTGTGGGGACCCAGAGCGCGCGACCTGCTGAGTCGGGTGAGCGAGGACGACCTGAGCGGCAAGGGCTTTCCATACGTGAGCGCGAGGCGTATCACCGTTGGCGACGTCCCCGCTCTCGCGCTGAGAATCTCATACGTGGGCGAGCTGGGCTGGGAGATATACGCCCCCACCGAGCAGGGCTTGCGCCTGTGGGATACCCTGTGGGAGGCGGGGCAGCCGCTCGGAGTCATAGCCGCCGGCGGCGGCGCGTTCGACTCGCTGCGCCTGGAAAAGGGCTATCGCCTGTGGGGAAACGACATCCACACGGATTACGACCCATACGAGGCGGGCATAGGCTTCGCGGTGAGGATGAGGAAGGGCGACTTCGTGGGCAGAGACGCCCTGCGCGCTCTCCGCTCGCGCGCAGCGGCGCGAAGCCTGCGCTGCATGACGCTGGACGACCCCAGCGCCGTCGTGGTGGGCAAGGAACCCATCATGGACGGCGACCGCGTGCTTGGCTACGTCACGAGCGCCGGCTACGGACACTCCATAGGGCGCGGCATCGTGTACGGCTACCTGCCCGCCAGCCACGCCGAGACGGGTACGAGCGTGGACGTCATCTACTTCGGCGAGCGTCTACAGGCGACCGTTGCCAGAGAGCCTCTGTACGATCCCGACGGCAGCAGGATGAGGGGGTGACTCGGAAGAAGAGCGCGAGCGACGCTTAAGACAATCGCGATATCCACACCGCGACGGGAGCGCTGGCGCGCTGGCGCTTCGATCCCGAAAGCGGAGAGGGAGGGTCCAAATGTCCATGCAGCTGAGCCACACGGTGAAGCGGCTAGGCAGAAGATACGAAGACGCCGAGATAGAGGTTCCCGTTCCCGAGCAGCTGGCATCCGTGCCGGGCATCCCGCAGAGGTCGGCGGACGTGTCTTTCTTCAGCAGGGAACACCCGCTGGAGTCGCAGTCCATAGATATGTCCGCCGATCGACAGTGGGCGTGGGCGGCGCAGCCGGACGACCTCATCGAGTTCCGAGACGATCAGGAAGAGCGCATGGAGTCGCTGTACGAGGCGGCGCATGTCTCCGCGGACGTCGCCCCCACTGGAACGCCCGTCCCCGGCGAAGACCTCACCGAAGACGTCCGCCGGCTGGCGCGCAAGATGGGCTTCGGAGAGGTCGGCTTCACCAGATACGACCGCCGCTACACCTTCGCGGGCGCGAAGCGCTGGGCAAAGTTCGAGAGCGCCATCTGTCTTGCGGTCGAGCAGGACTACCGCCAGACGCAGACCGCGCCCAGCATCGAAGCTGATCAGGCGCGGTTCGAGACCTACGAGATCCAGATGAAGATGTGCTTCGAGCTTGCGGACTACCTGAGATACAGAGGATACCGCGCCCAGCTCCACGACGGCGCCGACAACAGCGGCCCCTACATCCCGCTGTTCGTGGCAGCCGGACTGGGACAGCTCGGCGCGAACGGACAGCTGCTGTCTCCGCACTTCGGCTCGCGCGCGCGTCTGATGCTGGTGACCACGAACGCGCCGCTGACCTACGACGAGCCGCAGGACTACGGCATCCATAAGTTCTGCCAAGAGTGCCAGGTGTGCGTCAGCCGCTGTCCCGGACGCGCGCTCATGCGTGACAAGGTATGGTGGCGGGGCGTCGAGAAGAACAAGCTCGTCTATGAGCGGTGCAGACCGATCATGGTCACGTATCACGGCTGCGCCGTGTGCATGAAGGTATGCCCCGTCCAGCGCTACGGCATGAAGCCCGTTATGAGCCACTACGTAGAGACCGGCGAAGTTCTCGGAAAGGGAACCGAGAACCTAGAAGGCTACTCGATGGGTGAGAAGGGCTACTTCGGACGCGGCGAGCTTCCGAGCTTCGAGCGCGATCTGTTCGATATCCCAAAAGGGCGCGAAGAAGACTGGCTGTTCCAGCAGTTCAAGGAGCGGCTGGCGTCTGGAGGCGTGCCGGACGAGGCCGCGCTGGTAGAATTCGCCAGCGAGGTCAAGAAGGCGCTGGACAAGGGCGAGACGACCTTCGACATCGCCTGAGCGCGGCAGTGGAGGCAAAATTGAATCCGTTTCCCGAACTCCTGAAGTCCGACAGGTTCATCGTGACCGCCGAGCTGAATCCGCCCAAGGGCGCAGACCTAGAGCCGCTGCTGAGGCAGGCACAAGCCCTCAGCGGCGCGGTGGACGCCTTCAACCTGACCGACTCCGCAGGCGCCAACATGTCCATGGCGCCCATAGCCGCGGCGCACGCCATGCTGGACAGGGGAATCGAGCCGATCCTTCAGATAACCGGGCGCGACCGCAACCGCATTGCGCTTCAGGGCGATATGCTCGCCGCGTCCGCGCTCGGCGTCTCCAACGTGCTGTGCATGAGCGGCGACCCGCCCGGACGAGGCGATCACCCGGACGCCGTTGGCGTCTTCGATCTGGGCGCGGAGGCGCTGCTGGCAGCCGTCAGCGCGCTGAACTCCGGCGAAGACATGTACGGCAGCGCGCTGAGCGGCGCGACCTCGCTGTTCCCGGGGGCGGTGGCGAATCCGGGCGCGGACGACTTGGAGCGCGAGCTTGCGCGCATGGAGGAGAAGGCGCGCATGGGCGCTTCCTTCTTCCAGACTCAAGCCGTGTACGACACCGCGATCTTGGAAAAGTTCATGCAGTCGGCGCGCGACTTCGGCATCCCCGTATTGGCGGGCATGATCGTGCTGAAGTCGGCGCGCATGGCGCGATTCCTGAACGACAATCTGCCGGGCGTGAGCGTGCCGCAGAGTGTCATAGCGGACCTTGCCGCCGCCACCGACAGGGCGGCGGCAGGCGTCGAGCTTACCGCGCGCCTGATCCGAGAGGCGCGCGACGTGTGTCACGGCGCGCACGTCATGGCAATCGGCTGGGAATCGCGCATCCCCGCCATCCTGTCCGCCGCCGGACTGAGGGACGCTCGAGGGACGGTCGGATAGGCGCATGAGCGCGCCGATCGGCTTTGCCCGCCCGCCCGATGATGCCCGCCCGATGATGCCCGCCCGATGACAACGACGCCCTCTAATCCTCGTTTCGCACCGCGTTCTTCAGCGTGCCGATACCGTCTATCTCTATCTCGACCACGTCGCCGTCGTGAATGTTTCCCGGCGTGCCGGGAGTGCCGGTCATAACCACGTCGCCCGGCTCCAGCGTCAAGACTCTGGTCACGAACGCGATGATCTCCGGCACCCCGTACAGCAGGTCGCTGGTCATCTGCTCCTGATCCACCTTGCCGTTGATCCTGCCCACGAGGTGCAGAGAGGACGGATCGAGTCCGGAGACGATGACCGGTCCGAGCGGGGTGAAGGTGTCCGAAGATTTCGCCCTCCACCAAGAGAGATCGTTGGCTTGCCAGTCGCGCGCGCTCACGTCGTTTCCGCAAGTGAAGCCCAGAATGCAGTCGAGCGCGTCGGCGGCGCTCACGCGCTTGGCCCTCTTGCCGATGACCAGCGCAAGCTCGGCCTCCGGCTGCATGGTGACGTTCTCCTCGACAGCCTCTTTCGGGATTACGATGTCGTCACCCGGCCCGATGACCGAAGATGTGGTCTTGAAGAACGGCTCCGGCACGCTCGGCGGGGTGCGATCCCCGATGTGGCTGCGGTAGTTCAGCCCGATGGCAACCACCTTGCCCGGAACCACCGGCGCAAGCAGCTTCACTTCCGATAGTCCGTGGGTATGATCCGTCACCTCATGGTCTTCGTATGGGGCGGCGGTCAGCTGATGTACGGCGTCTCCCTCTACGACGCCGTAGGCGATTTCGCCGTGCGCTAGGTATCTTGCATATGTGGCCATAGCTGTAACTCGCTCCTCACCGGTTTGGGGAATTTTCTGAATATGGGTCACAGTGTAGCGCAATCCCCGCCGGCGTGAAAACAGCCGCGATTCATTGTCAGAGAGTATGCGCGTGGGTATAATGAGACTTCAATACTCTTGCTGAACTATGGAGGCCCATGACATGGCGATCGATACGCTAACCACGCGAACCGAGACTGGCACCTGGAGAGTCAAGGCAGGACTTGCTCAGATGCTCAAGGGTGGCGTCATCATGGACGTGGTCACCGCTGATCAGGCGATGATCGCCGAGAACGCCGGAGCCGTGGCAGTCATGGCGCTGGAGCGAGTGCCGGCGGACATCCGCAAGGCGGGCGGCGTAGCGCGAATGTCCGACCCGTCCAAGGTCGCCGAGATTGTAGAGGCAGTTACCATCCCCGTCATGGCTAAGGCGCGCATCGGCCACTTCGTCGAGGCGCAGGTGCTGGAGGCGCTGGGCGTCGACTACGTCGACGAGTCCGAGGTGCTGACCCCGGCGGACGAGAACAACCACATCAACAAGCACGACTTCAAAGTGCCGTTCGTGTGCGGCGCGCGCGATCTCGGCGAGGCGCTCAGGCGCATCGGCGAAGGCGCCGCGATGATCCGCACCAAGGGCGAGGCCGGATCGGGCAACATAGTAGAGGCAGTCCGCCACGCGCGCAGAGTGCTGGGCGAGATTCGCCGTATCCGGAACATGGGAGACGACGAGCTCATGGCTACTGCCCGTGATCTGCGCGCTCCCTACGAGCTTGTCAAAGATGTGCAGGAGAACGGCAGCCTGCCAGTGGTCAACTTCGCCGCCGGCGGAGTCTCCACCCCTGCGGACGCGGCGCTGATGATGCAGCTTGGCGTCGACGGCATATTCGTCGGCTCCGGCATATTCAAGTCCGCCAACCCGGACAGGATGGCGGATGCCATAGTCAAAGCCACCACACACTACCAAGACCCGTCCATCCTCGCGGACGTCTCCAAGGGTCTCGGAGATGCCATGCCCGGCCTGAACGTGGCAGACATGCCCGAGTCCGAGCGGCTCGCCACTAGGGGGTGGTGACCGTTGACCACAGTCGGCGTCCTCGCCATACAGGGTGACTTCGCAGAGCATCGCAAGACGCTCGAACGGCTCGGCGTCCACGTGCGCGAGATACGTATGCCCCACCAGCTCGACGACATCGAAGGGCTGATAATACCGGGCGGAGAGAGTACGACCATCGTGCAGCTAATCGACATCTACGAGATGCGCGAAAGGCTGCGCGAGCGCATTCTGCGCGACCGTATGCCCACTTGGGGAACGTGCGCGGGAATGATCGTGATGGCGGGATATCTCTCCGACCATCGCCCGCAGCCGCTGCGTCTCATGGATACACGGGTCAGCCGCAACGCCTTCGGGCGGCAGGTGGATAGCTTCGAAACGGAGCTGGAAGTCAGCGGCATGGATGGCCCCCCTTACTGCGCGGTATTCATAAGGGCGCCGGTGTTCGAGTCTGTGGGCGAGAGCGTCGAGGTGCTGGCGAGCCTGGACGATGGCCGCCCCGTGGCCGTTCGGCAGGGACACATGCTGGCAACGTCCTTCCACCCCGAGCTTACGGATGACGACAGGATGCACCGTCTCTTCGTCGACATGGTCGAGCGGAGGGCTTAACTGCGGCGGAGGCTGACCCACGAGCCTCGAAGACAACAGTGTGAGACCGTTCGAGCCGCTGGATGCGCTCAGGTGCGCCGTCTTTGGGCGGCGCAGCATGACCAACCTCGCGTACACCCTTGCGAACCTGTGCCGCCCCAGCGCGTTCGGCGTCTCTCTGCTCGGCTTGTCCAGAGCCAGCGTCTCCCCCCGCTCGAAGAACAGCGCGTGGGTGTGGAGCGAGGGATCCCGCATTCACGGCATATGCTCGGCGCGTCCCAGATCTGGAGCGAAGAGCTGGGAGCTGGCGCACCTGTACGCCGCCCCCACTTCCGAGCCGTCGATCGTCGCGCTTCTGGAGAGGGCATCCGCGGCGTCCGCGAGCGGCGGGGCAGAGAGGGTATTTCTCAGGGTGGAGGCGGATGGCGGCGTGGCGGAGACTGCGCGCCTTGCCGGCTTCTTCCCCTGCTTCCGTGAGACTCTGTACGCGGGGAGCGTGTCCGGCGACAGGGCGGAGCGCGGTTTGCTGCACGCCGACGCAAGGCTGAGGATGCGCCGCGACGAGGACGCCCACGACATCTTCCGCCTCTACAACGCGGCTGCGCCGCTTCGCGTGCGCCAGCTGGCGGCAATGACCTTCGACCAGTGGGCATCTTCCCGAGAGCGCTTACCCGGCTCATGCGAGGAGCGGGTGTTCGAGGTGGATGGATCGGTGATGGGCTGGCTTGCGACGTCCCGCGGGGCAGGGGTCGCCACCCTCGCCCTGCTGCTCGCCCCCAGTTACGCATCCCTCACCCAGGACATGCTTGACGCGGGCTTGCGCGCGCTGGACGGCGCCGACAGAGTGGTGGCGCTGGTTCAGGATTACGCCCCCGCGCTGAGCGCGGCGCTGGAGCGCAGGGGATTTCGCGCTGAGGGCGAGTTCGCTATGCTGGTCAGATCAACTGCGCGCGCGGTCGGGGCCGTGTCTCCGGCGTACTCCTCGCTGGCGGCGGCGGAGTAGAGGTCGGCTGTGGAAATTGCAAAAGCGCGCTCGCATGACGCCCCCAGCCATCTTCTCGATGCGTCCCGCGCCGTGAGACGCTGGAAGAACTCGGCGCATACTGGTATGGTAAGCTGAAGATCGAACATCCGCTATTGGTCCGGCGCAGGTGAGTTTGACAGGCTTGGATCCAAAGATAGATATCGACTTGGAAGTTCTGATCGACAAACTTCCCCAAAGCATCCAGGACCCGCTCAGGAGCGGAGATCGCCTCGACCAGCTTTTGGAAGTCGTTCTCGATCTCGGCCGCGAACCCGAGGCGCGTTTCTTGGATGGCGGCGTCCTGCTGGACTCGGCTGAAGTCACCGCCGAAGACATACGCCACACCATAGACCGCATCGGAGACTTCGGGGAAGACAACCGAGCTGGCATCGAGCGCACCCTTCACCGCATCTCGGCGATCAGGAATCGCGGCGGCCAGATAATAGGCCTCACGCTCAGAGTGGGCCGCGCCGTCTACGGCACGATACGAGTCATAGAAGACCTGATAATGACGGGCAAGAGCGTTCTGCTGCTCGGCAAGCCGGGCGTTGGCAAAACCACCATGCTAAGAGAGGTCGCGCGCGTTCTGGCCGATGACGCCCACAGGCGCGTCATAGTCGTCGACACCTCCAACGAGATAGCGGGCGACGGCGATATACCCCATCCCGCCATCGGGCGCGCGCGGCGTATGCAGGTTCCATCCCCCGCGCTTCAGCACAACGTGATGATCGAGGCGGTGGAGAACCACATGCCCGAGGTCATCATCATCGACGAGATCGGCATCGAGCTGGACGCCAACGCCGCGCGCACCATCGCCGAGCGCGGCGTTCAGCTCGTAGCCACCGCGCACGGCAACACACTGGACAATCTGGTGATGAATCCGACCCTCTCCGACCTGATCGGCGGTATTCAATCCGTCACACTGGGAGACATAGAGGCGCGCCGCCGCCGCACGCAGAAGACGGTGCTGGAACGTCAGGCCCCCCCTACTTTCGATATACTGGTCGAGATACAGAGTTGGACTGAAGTCGTAGTCCACCCGGACGTGGCAGATACGGTGGACAGGATGCTGAGAGGCTATTCGATAGCGCCCGAGCATCGCACGGTGGCGGCGGACGGCGCCATCACGAAGACTAGGCCGCAGCTCCCGCGTTCGCACAACGGCGTTGCCGGACAGATCGCCAAGCCGCCGTTCGACAGCAGCGGCGAGCGAGAGCGTCCGCCCCCCGCGCTCCCCGCGCCCCCCGCGACGAGTGAGAAGAAGCCCGCCAAAATCACCCACATAATGCCCTATGGAGTGAACAGAGGAAAGTTGCAGCAGGCGGTGAGGCATACCAACTCCCCTGTCGAGGTCGTGGACAGCATCTCGGACGCGGATCTGCTGCTGACGACCAAGAACTACTATCGACGCAAGACCAGCGCCCTCCAGACGGCGGAGCGGAAGGGCAAGCCTGTCTACGTCTTGAGGCGCAACACCACCCCTCACATCGAGCATTTCGTCAAGGCGATCAGCCGCGACAAGCGACACGGTCGCCACGATGACGCGCTCGACTCCGCCATGCGCGAGGCAGAGGAAGCGGCAAATCGCATACGCGAGGGCGAACATCAGGTGCGGCTCAGCCCGCAGGGGTCATACACCCGCCACAGACAGCACGAGATCGCAGAGAGTCATGGCATGTCGTCCCACAGCGTGGGCAAGGAGCCGGGCCGAAGCGTGGTCTTCTACCACCGCTAGAACCCCTCTCAGAAGGAGCGACCGCGTGGCGCTGTTCATATCGTTCGAGGGCGGGGAGGGGTCAGGCAAGAGTACCCAAGCCAAGCGTCTCGCAGCCGCGCTCACTGAGCGAGGCATACCCGTATTCTCCTTCCACGAGCCTGGAGACACACGGCTGGGCTTCCACATCAGAAGCCTGATCAAGGGCAGACCCTTCGGCAACGAGACGATCTCTCCCAGAGCCGAGCTTATGCTGTTCGCGGCGTCGCGCGCCGAGCTGGTAGGCAAGGTGCTGTCCAAGCAGATGGCTTCTGACGGGCTGATCGTAATTGCCGATAGGTACGCCGATTCCACGGTGGCGTATCAGGGCTATGGCAGGCGATTGCCGCTCGATCTGGTCGACGCAGTCAACACTCTGGCGACTCAGGGCTTGATGCCGAACAGGACGTTCCTCATCGACTGCCCTCCGGAGGAGGGACTGAAGCGCGTCGGCTCTGCGCAGACGGCGCTGTTCGAAATGGGAGCAGACGGCCGCTTGGACGAAGAAGGCTCTCGCAGGTTCGAGGAGGAGCCGCTGAGATTCCACAACCGCGTCCGCAGGGGATACTTGGCTCTGGCCAAGTCCGAACCCGAAAGATGGGTGGTGGTGGACGGCATGGGGACGGAGGACGAGGTCTTCGAGCGCATCTGGGACCAGCTCCAAGCGGTCGAAGACTTTCGGAAGATCGTAGAGAGTTTGGCTCGGCAGGTCGAATTGGCTTTGGAACCGGGCTGACGACTCTTATGCGTACTATTCGCTGGGCATCTCGTCCCGCTGCGCAGTCCGCGACGAGCGGACGCTTCCGCCCACGTAGCCCAGCGCGCCCAGCGTGGTTCCGACGCCGGCCATAGCGAAGGTGGCGGCCGCGCCCGTGACCGCCCCGATGGTGCCGAACACGAATGCGCCGCCGGATCCCCCAATGTCCCACGCCGCCTGAAGCGTGGCGAGCGCGGAGCTGCGCTCCCTCGCCGGCACCCGATCCACCGTCAGCGACTGCATCGCAGGCTGGAGCATCCCGAAACCCAGCCCGCTCAGGACTCCCGAAGCCATGAACAGCAGCCTGATTTCAGCCGCCGCAAGAACGAACATCCCCGCCGCCGTAAGAACGAACATCCCCGCCGCCGCCACGAGCAGACCCGGCACGATCACCGCTCCCCTGCCCAGCCTGTCCGAAACGAACCCCGATACCGCCAGAGCCGGTATGGACGTGATCGAATGCAGCGTGAAGTAGAACCCCGGGTTCCCGAATCCGCGCTCATCTGCCAGCAGCGGCAGGAAGGTAGACACCGGCGCGGTGGTTATCGTGTACGTCAGAAAGACGACCGCCGGAAAGAGCGCGCGACGGTTGATCAGCGGAATCTTTCGCTCTCCGGCGCGAGGGCGCGAGGGCAGGTTGGTTCGCGCCGCCGACATGCCCATGGCGGCGAATGAGCCGCCCAGCCCAATGAGCGCGGCGTACACGAACGCGCTTTGGAAATTGAGCGCGTCCAGAACCCAGAACGCCAGCGTGGGCGAGTACAGGTTTGCGGCGGCTATCGAATTGCCCATGTACCCCATGGCTTCCGCGCGCCGCCGTTCGGGAGCGAGATTGGCGACGATCGTGGACGTAGCCACGGGACCCATCGCAAGCCCGATCCCTTGAAGCACGCGCGCGGGAACTATGAGCCACACGTCGACCGCCAGAATGTGGAGCAGAGTCGCCGCCGCGAATACGGCAGGCCCCGCTATCGCGATCTTCTTGGCGCCCACGGTATAGATCCATCTGCCGGCGAACGGTCTCACCAGCAGCCCAACGATCCCGAACGAGCCAACCACTATCCCCAGCTGCCATTCGTCTCCGCCTCGATAGAAGACATAGAGCGGTATCAGGGTGAACATCGCCGTGTACGAGGCGAACAGACAGTGAGCCGTCAGCAGATCGAGAACGAAATCCAGCGTCCACAGCCGCGTTGGGGAGCGGTGGCGCTGTTCGAGGGTCACTGCCATACCGCCCCGCGCCGCGCGATGCCGCTTTCTGCGAAATCCGAAGAGATCGCCGCTGTGGTGGGAGTCGAAGTCATTTCAGCGCGAGACCGTCTAGCCCGCTATTCGCTCATGCGGCGGAGCATCTCACGGAGTCGCTCGACTTCGGCTTCGGCTGCCTCTCGCTGCGATCTTTCCTCATCGCGCTGCGCTCTGGCTGTGTCACGCTGCGCTTCGGCTGCCTCTCGCTTGGCCCTGTCTGCGTCACGCTGCGCTCTGGCATTGTCTCGCTTGGCTCTGGCGGCGTCACGCTGCGCTTCGGCTGTGTTGGCTCTGGCGGCTTCGGAATCCAGCTGGACCTCTGCCATGTCGCGCTGCGCTTCGGCGGCATCTGCCCGGATGCCTTCGGAGTCCCGCTCGCGCCTCAGCTCCTCGGCGTCCGGAAGATACCTGCCAGCGTCTGGGTCGTAGAAGCGCAGGCGTCCATTGTCCCAGCACACGTCCAGACCCAGCACCTCGCTGCGCCCCCACAAGACACCGTCCTCGTTCCGCCGGATCGGTATGGGGACGTACTCCCCTTCCACCAGCGTGTCGCCAGCCAGTGGCGCGTCGTGCCAGCGCCCGCCGCTCTCGTCGAAGCGCCAGTACTCCGGCACCTGGTAGTCTCGGGCGTAGCTCTCGCGCTTGATCGTGTAGTCGCGCTTGCCCGTGCTTCTGGACGCCACCTCCATCAGGAAGTCGGGGGGCTTTCCCACCTCGTCTATGATGTAGCCGTTGCGCGCGACTATGGAGTCAGGATCCACTCCGAACGCGACCACGCAGTCGGGGATGAACACTTCTGCGTTGTCATAGCCGTCGAGCCGCAGGTATCCCTCTCCGCAGACGAGGACATCCGGGCGGTCGGCGAAGTGTGCGTCCAGTGCGCTGTCGAAGCGCTTGAACTGAGCGCGCTGCCTCATATCGTAAGAGCTCGGCGGATCGGGCAGCTGGAAGTCCGGGCCGTACCGCTTCGGCGCGGTGGGGCTGACAGCTGGTTTCGTAGTCATGGCTGGCCTCGTCTTGCGGATGCGTTCCGTCCAATCTTACCATACCGATGGGATCCCATTACCCGCCAAGAGAGCTGCAAAGTCTTGGATTCGCTCGATTGGGCAGGATTTTGGGTGGCTATTGCCGCTCACCCCTGTACCCTACTTCCCGAAAATAGCGTCTTTGCATCTTCCGCCACACCATCTTTCCGTTGACCGCAACTTTACGGCAGGTGTAACCTGAGTTACTGCAATGCGCAAGGCATTTCTGTAATCTGACTTCCCACTGGTGTAGATTTTGGACCAACGGACAACCGCCGCTTCAGACCCCACCCCGCAATCTACGCCAGAACCCGAGTCTTCCCGGCTTTCACTGAAACGCCATGCCATCTTGCGCTCTTTCCAGTACCGAGACTTTCGCTGGATGGCAGCCGGCGGATTCGTGTCGTTCCTTGCGATGAACATGCAGATGATCACCAGAGGATGGCTGGTGCTGCGTCTGTCGGACGACTCGCCGCTGGCGCTCGCGGCGGTGATGATGAGCTTCTCCCTGCCCATGACCTTCGTGGCGCTGGTCGGCGGCGCGCTCGCAGACCGAATGCCGCGCAAGCATCTGGTCATCATCTCGCAGGCGGGCAACGCGCTAATGACGGTGATCATAGGCGCGCTGGACGTCACCGGGCTGGTGACATTCTGGCACGTGCTGGTCATAGGGTTCATCAACGGCTCGCTAATGGCGTTCAACATGCCGAGCCGTCAGGCGATGCTGTCCGAGATAGTACCCGAAAAGAACCTGATGAACGCCATCAGCCTGAACAACTCGGGCATGAACCTGACGCGCATAGTCGGCCCGGCGCTCGCAGGCTTTATGATACTGTTCGTCGGAACTCACGGCGTGTTCTTCGCGGTGGGAGGCATATACGTCTTCTCCGTCATCTCCACGATGATGGTCGACGCCGGAAAGAGTTCAGCCTCGAAATCTCGCAAGAGCGTTTGGGGCGACATATGGGAGGGGCTGAAGTACGCCTCCTCCGATCAGGGGCGATTCGGGCTGATCTTCATTATGCTGATTACGACTCTGTTCGGCTTCTCGTACTACGCGCTAATGCCCGCATGGGCGCGCGAAGCGCTGAACGTCCAGTCTGACGGGCTTGGCATCCTCATGACCATCATGGGCGTGGGAGCGCTCTTCGGAACACTCGCACTGGCGGCGCTCTCCAACGTAAGGCACAGAGGGCTGGTGATGATCGCATCGTCCATCATGTGGGGCGTTTCGCTGGCGATATTCTCTCAGGTGACCAGCTACGCCATGTCCATCCCGTTCCTGCTGACCATCGGCGTCATCAGCTCGATCCTGATGTCCATGACCATGACGCTGATGCAGACGCTGGCAGCCCCCGAGATGCGCGGTCGCATGATGAGCATTGGGATGATGACGTTCGGCGCCATGCCCTTGAGCTCGCTGCCGTTCGCCTTCCTTGCCGAGCGCACCGGAACGCCCGACTCTCTGATGATCAGCGGCATCTTGCTGGCGCTGACCACACTGGTCTTCGCCGCAGTGTATCCCGGATTCCGCCGACTGGACTGAACACGGCATACGGCATACGGCATACGGCAGTCGGCGCGGAAGTGGTGTAGAATGTGGCATACCCTCCCGAGGTGATCAGACGTGTCCAGCAGCAGAGGCAAAGTCCAGACCGTACTTGGCCCCGTGTCCCCTGCGGATCTCGGACCAACCACCACGCATGAGCATCTGCTCATAGACTTCCGCTTCATGTTCCGCGAGCCTGCTGACGACTCTGACCGTCACAGAGCATACGAGGACATAACACTCGAAAATCGCGGCTGGATAGCCTACAACCACTACTCCAACATCCCGAACCTGCTGCTTTCGGACGTTGACGCCGCCGTGAGCGAGGCGCGGCTGTTCGAGCGCGCCGGAGGAGGGACTATTGTAGATGCGACCACCATCGGAATCGGCAGGAACCCTCTAGGCCTTGCCAGAATCGCGCGCGATGCTGGCATCAACGTGGTCATGGGCGCCGGGTTCTACGTGGACGCCGTGCATCCTGCGGACATGGACTCGCGCTCCGAAGACGATCTGGCGCGCCAGATCATCCGAGATATCCGCGAAGGCGCAGACGGCACCGGCGTTCGCGCCGGCATCATCGGCGAGGTCGGCTGCACGTGGCAGCTCACCGACAACGAGCGCAAGTCACTGCGCGCATCGGCTGCGGCACAGCGAGAGACCGGAGCCGCCATACTCATCCACCCCGGCCGCCACGAGACCGCGCCCATCGAGATAATCGAGCTGCTGGCAGACGCCGGCGCGGACGTGAGCCGCGTCATCATGGGCCATCTCGACCGCACCATTTCCGAGTTCGAGACATTGAAGTCCCTTGCCGCCACCGGCTGCTGTCTGGAGTGGGATCTGTTCGGCAACGAGTCCAGCCACTATCCCCTGTCGGACGTGGATATGCCGTCCGATGGTCAGCGCTTGGACGTGATAAAGCGGGCGGTGGACGAGATAGGCTGCGAGGACAGGATAGTCTTGGCGCATGACATTTGCACACGCCACCGGCTGGCGCGCTGCGGCGGACACGGCTACGGCCACATCTTCGAGAACATCGTACCCAGAATGCTCAGACGCGGCTTCACCCATAGACAGGTCCGCGCCCTCACCCAAGACAACGCCGCTCGACTGCTGACACTCGTCTAGCGCAGCAGTAGGCTATGCCAGCAGCAGATCGGCAAGCTCCGTGAAATCCCGGGCGCTTACGTCGTAGCTGGCTGGCGAGCCGGCGGGGCCTGCGAGGACGTGCGTCTCCCCCTCACGATGCACGTATGCGGAGCGCAGGCCTGCGTCCATCGCCGCGCCCAAGTCGCCCGGATGCGCCGCCACCATCATCGCCCGCTCGGGATCGAGCCGCAGCAGCCCGACCCCTGCACGGTACGCCGCTGCGTCCGGCTTGTAGTCCCCCAGGAATTCGCACGACAAGATCCCATCCCAGGCAATGCCGTTGTGCTTGGAGCAGTCGACCACTATCGACCAGCTCAGCACCGTCAGGACGACCACCGTATAGCGGCTTCGCAGCCTCTCTATAGCGGCGGGCGCGTCAGGCCAGGCGCTGAGCCGATGCCAGACCTCGTTCAGCTCGTCCCGTTCCGATGAGGACAGAACGAGCGAGTCGTGGTTGGCTAGAACGTCGTCCAAGACGCGGCGGTGTATCTCGTCCGCGTTCATCCATGGAAGCTCACGAGACCTGACCCGCGCCAGCATTGCGAACATGCCTCTGCGCCAGTCGGTGGCGAGCTGCGGCACGTCGACGACTGCGCCCTGAATATCGGCGAGACGCTGCACCTCGCGCTCTATCCCGCCGCGCCAGTCGAACACCGTTCCCCCCACGTCGAACGTCAGCGCGCTGACCGTTTTCAGATCTGTCATCGGACACCTCCCCACGCCAGTACAGCGTCCACTCCGAGCCATCCCCGTATCATGCAGGCACGATCCGCGACACCGGCAGCGACACGTCCGGAAACGCCGTCGGAGTCAGCGACTCGCCCGGGTGGAACGTCCGCCGGCGACCATAGACATCCCCATAGGCATCCGGCGGCTCGGTGTAAACCTCCACCAGCAGATCGGGCAAGTTCACCAGCCACACCTCGGGAACGCCGGCGCGAGCGTACATGGCGAGTTTCACGTTTCGATCGTAGCGAACCGACGAATCGCCCACCTCTGCCAGCAGCAGAACATCGTCAGCGGAGGGATGACTGGTGGAGTAGCGGTCGTCGCGCAGCCTCAGAACCATCACGTCCGGCTCGGGCTCTCTGAAGTTGCCGATGCGAAGCGGATTCTGGCAGCGTATCCACGCGCGGCCCCACAGCAGATATGCCAGCGGATTCACCAGCCCGTCAACCGAGAACGAGTGTCCCTCGCCAGCTGGCGACATGTCGATTACCTCTCCGTCGATCAGCTCTACGCCCCGCGCCTCCATGGGAAGGATGCCCGCTTCGCCCATCATGTAGTACTCGTCCACGTTGAACAGACGCGGCTTGCCCTCGTACTTGTCGTAGATGGCGCCGTTCAGCAGCTCGACGTGTTCGTCACGGGCAAGGATACCCACGTCGGACATGGCGTAGTAGTCTTCGACCGTGAAGATATGCCGCTTGGCAGCCTGTGCCTTTACCATGCCCGTCTTTGCCTCTATCCCGCCAGAGACATGAGCCGAGCCATGCGCGCCTTGTGGTACACGTGGTCGCCGAGATAGTGCTGGAGGGTGCGCGCGCGCTTGGTGTACTGCGTGAGTCCGTACTCGAGGTCTGCGCCGATGCCCGCGTGGACGTGGTGCGCCGCGTCGCACGCCCTTGGAAAGCCGAGGCTGGCTACGGCTTTGGCGGTCGACACGCCCACAGGAGCGTCGGCCATTCCCTCGTCCAGCTGCCACAGCGCCTCGAACGCCGTCCACTTGGATGAGTCCGCGTCCGTCAGCGCGTCGATCACGTGGTCCTGCACACGCTGGAAGGTGCCTATCGGAACGCCGAAGGCGATGCGCGACTGGCTGTACTCGCGCGTCATGTCGTACACCGCCTGCGCCCCGCCCGCCATGAACGCGCACAGCACGCCGGTCGCCCTGTCCATCGCCGCTTCGACCGCGCCCCATGCCCTTCCCGGCTCGCCGAGAACGTCAGAAGCGTCGACCTCCACGCCGTCGAAGTTGACCTCGCACGCCTTCGGCCCTATCCAGCCGTCCATGACGCGAGTGGAAACCCCGCGCGCGGTGCGGTCGACCACGAAGAGGCTCAGCCCGTCCTCGCTCGCCTCGCCTTCCGAAGTGCGCGCGACCACCAGAATGCGGTCTGCGACGTTGGCGTCTGGGATGAACAGCTTCGTGCCGTTCAGCACGTAGCCGCCGCCGCTCTCGACTGCCTGAAGGCGGATCGCGTCCGGCGACCATGAGTAGTCAGGCTCGGTGTAGGCGAGCGCGAATATCTGCTGTCCGGCGGCGATTCCCGGAAGCATCGTCTGCTTCTGCTCCTCGGAGCCGGCGGCGATGATCGCCTGCGCCGACAGCACTGCGGACGACAGCAGCGGGCTGGGACATGCGTAGTACCCCATGACCTCCGATACCACGCCCAGCTCGACCCATCCCTGCCCGAGACCGCCGTACTCCTCCGGTATCGTCAGAGAGGGCCATCCGAGATCGGACATCTGCTCCCACAGATTCGAGTCGAACCCTGATTCGCTGTCGTCTATCTCCAGTACGCGCGTCTTTGGCACCTGGTCTTCCATGAACTCCCGCGCCGACGACTGGAGCATGGTCTGAATCTCGTTGAGCGTAAGGTCCATTTGTGGGCAACCTCAGATCTGGAATGTAATCACGACCCTGTAAATCCGTTTCATTGGGCCAACCTGATTATACTTTGGGATGTCTAAAGAGAGCAAATACCATTCGACAACCCCCTTCTCCCTGTAGAGGAGTAGCCAATCCTGAACCCCAATCGACAGCCCCTCTCCCTGTAGGGGAGTAGCCAATCCTGAACCCCAGCCAACAAACCCCCTCTCCTTAGAGGGAGAGGGTTGGGGTGAGGGTGATACCCCCGCCTTCCGAGGAGTGGGCAAATACGCAGCCAAGCCTGAATCCCAATCACCAGCTCATCTCCCTGTAGAGGAGTAGCCAATCCCGAACCCCATTCGACAGCCCCTCTCCCTGTAGGGGAGTAGCCAATCCTGAACCCCATTCGACAGCCCCTCTCCCTGTAGGGGAGTAGCCAATCCTGAACCCCATTCAACAAACCCCCTCTCCCTAGAGGGAGAGGGTTGGGGAGAGGGTGATACCCCCGCCTTCCGAGGAGTGGGCAAATACGCAGCCAATCCTGAATCCCAATCACCAGCCCCTCTCCCTGTAGAGGAGTAGCCAATCCTGAATCCCAATCACCAGCCCCTCTCCCTGTAGGGGAGTAGCCAATCCTGAACCCCATTCGACAAACCCCCTCTCCCTAGAGGGAGAGGGTTGGGGTGAGGGTGATACCCCCGCCTTCCGAGGAGTGGGTAAATACGCAGCCAATCCTGAACCCCATTCGGCAAACCCCCTCCCCCTGTAGAGGAGTAGCCAATCCTGAACCCCATTCGACAGCCCCCTCTCCCTAGAGGGAGAGGGTTGGGGTGAGGGTGAGAAAGAGTTCTTCGCCCGGAACCAGTTCGCCCCGCTACACCTGCCGGAGTCTGGGGTCGAAGGTGTCGCGCATCCAGTCTCCGAAGAAATTCAGCGCCAGCACGGTGAGACCGATGGCGATGCCCGCGAACACCGATACCCACCAGGCATCTCTCAGGTACTCGCGTCCGTCGGCGATCATGGCTCCCCAGGTGGGCGTGGGCGCCGGTATGCCCGCCCCCAGGAAGCTGAGGAACGACTCGGTGAGAATCAGCTGGCCTATGCGCAGCGTGGCGATCACCAGCACGGTGTTGGTCACGCCGGGCAGAATGTGGCGGATGAGAATTCTGATCGGAGACGCCCCGGCCACCTTGGCCAGCGATACGTAGTCACGCTCCCGAAGCGTCAGCACCTCGCCCCTTATGTTGCGCACGAACGGCGTCCATGACGTGGCGGCAAGCAGCCCCATCATGGTGAGCAGCCCCGCGCCTATGGTTATCGCCACTATCAGCGCCAGCAGAATGAACGGAAGCCCCAGCCAGATGTCCACGAGGCGCGTTATGATCTCGTCCGTGAGACCGCCAACGTAACCAGCCACCAGCCCCAGCGCCGTGCCTACCACCGTACCGCTGACCATGGCTACGATGACCACCATCATGGATATCCTCGCGCCGTGGATCAGACGGCTCAGCACGTCTCGCCCGATGGGGTCCGCGCCCAGAACGTAGGTCCTCGTCACCTTCGGGTTCTCCTCGTACCACTGCCCATACCAGAACGGAGGCGCGTTCCTGTCCCGCAGCTGGCTCTCTATCGGGCTTTGCGGAGAGATCAGAGGAGCGAACACGGCTACGAAGGTCAGAACGGCGATGAGAGCTATCGAGATTATGGGCCACCTGCGAAATGCGCCCCAGACTCTGGAGAGAGCATTGCCGCCTCTGGTGATCGCCAGTTCCTGTGACGCTTCGGCCATCGTTTCCTCCCCTCAGGAGTAGCGGATCCTCGGGTCTATGAACCCGTACATCAGATCGACAAGGAAGTTCACCACCACGTAGATGAGAGTGAACATGAGCGTGATTACCGAGAGCGTGGTCAGATTGTTCGTCTGCACCGCCTCGACCGCCAGCCTGGCTATGCCCGGCCAGCCAAAGACCACTTCGACCGAAACCGAGCCGGTGATGAATCCGGCAAGCAGCAGACCCGAGAAGGTGAGCGGCGCGATAGCGGCGTTCTTGAATGCGTGCTTCCACACGATGGCGTTGGATCTGACGCCCTTGGCGCGCGCCAGCTTCACGTACTCCGAGTCCAGCACGTCCAGCATGGCAGAGCGCATTAGACGAAGGTAGCCAGCCGCCGGAAACCACGCCAGCGTGAGCGTGGGCAGAATGTAGTGCTTGATGGAGAATCCCTCCCCCTCCGTTCCGGCGGGAAGCAGCTGGAGCCACACTGCGAAGATGAGAATTCCGAGTATGCCCACCCAGAAGATGGGCAGCGCCTGCCCGAGAAGCGCGAACGTCCGCCCCGCCATGTCCCAGACCGTTCCCCGCTTGACCGCCGACAGGACGCCGAGCGGAATCCCGATCAGGGTGGCGATGACGTACGCTGCTGCGGCGAGCCTGAGAGTGGGCGGGAGCTTATCCCTCAGCTTGGAAGATATCGGGTGCCTGTCTCCCAGATCCTGGCCCAGGTCTCCGCGCAGGATGTCCGCAACCCAGAAGGCATACTGTAGCGGCACGGGCTTGTCCAGATGGAGACGTTTTCTCGCCTTGTCCAGCTCTGCGGCGTCCAGACCGTAGCCCTCTTCCGGCAGGAACAGCACCGTTGGGTCGCCCAGCACCCGAGACGCCGCGAATATGATGATCGTAGCCCCCATCAGCGCCAGTATGGACGTAAAGAAGCGGCGGATGATGAATGTGCTTATGACGACACCTCGACAGACGGCAACTCGATTATGGAGGGGCTGCGCGAGGCGGCCCCTCCATATCTTGCCTGAGACTGATCGAAGCCAAGCCCGCCGCCCCGATTTCGGGGAAGCGGGACGCGCCTCGACGCTACTTGGCTAGCTGGATCTTCTCCAGCGACTTCATGCCGCCGACCCTGAAGTTGGTCATTGGCCGCATCTCCCAAGAGGAGATCACGTTCGGATTGTAGATGGTGTTGCTCGGCATGGTGCCGATGGTGAAGCCGAAGCGCTCCTCGAAGATGAAGTCCACCCAGTCCAGGGTGAGCTGCTCCAGCTCCTCTTGGTTGGTGGTCTGCTCCTTCGCCAGCACCGTCTCGCTGGCTTTCGGCAGCTCGTTGCCTGAGTTGTACCCGGCAGGCGAGGCAACCGCGCTCCACGTCCACTCGTTGGCCCATATCGGGGGCGCGGTGCCCGGGTTGAAGCTGCCGTGCATACCGTTCACCGAGCGCGAGATCAGGCCCGGCCTCCATGTGGAGTATATCTGCCTGTCCAGCTCGACCGTGATTTTCAGCTCCGACAGCCACGTGGCGGCCATCGCCTCGGCGGTCTCGACCACCACCCCGCTGGGTCCCGCCCAGTAGTCGTTGATGGTGAAGCCGTCTTCGTAGCCGTGCTTGGCGAGAAGCGCCTTGGATCCCTCGCAGTCGAAGGGGATGCTCCAGCGCGTGTCGCCGTCCGCCTTCGCGTACAGCGCGGTGTCTGGGTGTATGTACTGGGTGTAGGCCACGCGCCCCTGGCCGCCCAGGATGGTGTCGAGAATCGCCTCGCGGTCCACGCACTGCGAGATCGCGGTGCGCACGTCTCTGGCGCGCTCGCGCCCTGCCATGTCATCCATCTTCGATATCCATGGCTTGGAGTCGTCGATCGTGCGCTCCAGAGCCTCGCCGCTCCTGGGGTGTTCGGTCTCCCAGTAGTGGCCCTGGAACAGGACGCCCCGCGCACTGCTGATGCCTTCCTGCGCCGTTGCCATGCCCGAGTCGTCGATCAGCGCCGCCCAGTCCTTGATCGGGACATCCGCCATGTCCGCCTGCCCGCTCTCGATCATGGCGCGCCTAGTGGCGGACTCAGGCACCTCGATCATGTCGAAGCGCTCTATGAAGGGCATGCCCTTCCAATGCTCGCCGTCCGAGCGCGCCTCCAGGTAGATGCCCTTCTGCTGCGTCCACTCCGGCACCTCGAACGGGCCCGAGAGGATTATGTTCTGGCGCATCCAGTCCGTGCCTTGCTGAGCCTGCACCTTGCTGGACATGATCGGCACGCCCTCTCCCAGATCGGATATGGAAAGGATCGTGTTCGCCGAGAAGGAGTTGAGGTTCATCCGCGCAACGTACTTGCTGAGCAGATCCAGCTTGCCGATCGTGGGGCTTGGGAGCGTGTCGTGGACAGCCTCCGGGGTTATGGCGGGGTTTCCGGCGTTGTACGTATAGACCACGTCCTCAGCCGTAAGCTCGCCCCACCCCTTGTGGTACTGGATGCCCTCGCGCACCTTCCAGTCTATGTAGCTCTGGTCTGGCGCAAGAGTCCAAGACTCCGCCACCCAGGGCTCCGCGATGAATGCGCCGGTGGATGATCTGGTGGCTGTGACCAGCACTTCGCCCGCGCCGATGTTGGGGAACGTGGCGCACCAGACACAGTCCGTGGGCCAGCCGCTGGGGGTTCCCACACTTATCACCGCGCCCGTGACCTTGCCGCTTGGCCCCATCATCATCATGTCCGGCGCTTCCGTCGGAGCGGGCACCGCCTTGGCGACCGCCTGCTCGACTGCGGACTGAATATCCGCCTGCGTGACGCCCGGCCTGTCGGCAAGCGCCTCGGCGATCGCCTCGGACACCTCCGCCTCCGTCAGGCTCGGCTGCGCCTGCATCGCCTGCTGAACAGCCTGCTGCATCGCCGCCTGAACCTCTTCGGCTGTGGCTCCGGCTGGCGCCGCCGGCGCTGCCGGCTCACTGCTCGAACAGGCGACGCCCAGAACGAACAGGAGCGCGAGCGAAGCCATAGTGGTTATCAATCGCAACTTTCTCACTTTATCATCCCTATCCTTTCGCAATTCTCACTTCCTTATTATCCGAATCATGCCAATCGCCATAATTCTATCAGGCGTGTCAATAGCAGTCGCTCTCACCCCGTCATACCGCTGTGGGCAGGACCCACATAGGCTCTCTGCCCACCTCGTAAGTGGCGATTCGGTCGAGACCTCCCCACGCCTCGTTGACTTTGTACGCGGCTAGTCTGCCCGAGTCCAGCCCCGCCGCGTACATGAACTCCCCCGCCTGATCCAGACTCAGCGCGCGCGGCACAGACTCGGACGGCACTATCGCCGTCCGCTCCATCCGCCCGGTGTCGGCGTCTATCGAGAAGCAGGCTATACTGTCGTGGCCTCGATTCGGAGCGAACAGCATCGAGCCTTTCGGATTTATCTGAATCTGGGCGCACGAGTTTCTCCCCGACCAGAACGGCGGCAGTGTGGATATCTCCTGGAACGCTGAGAGCGTACCTGACTCGGAGTCCAATCTGTACGCAGTCACGCTGCATCCCTGCTCGTTCGAGAAGTAGAGTACGTCCAGCGTGGGGTGGAAGCAGAAGTGCCTTGGCCCCAGCTCGCCGTCCTGCGGCACTGTCGGAGGATCGTTCGGTGTCAGCCGCCCCGTTCCCTCGTCGAACAGGAGCTGATATATCGTGTTCGGACCGTTTCCGCCGCTGATGTGCGGCACGAAGGCGAAGCGGTTCGAGCGGTCCGTCTGCATACAGTGAGCGCCCCGCGCCGTCGCGCGCCACTCCACCGGCGGCGCATGGACCGCCCCGCCCTCGTCTATGGGGTGGACTGCGCACCTGCCCGCGATGTAGTACGCCGAGAGCAGCCAGCGCCCCGTCCTGTCGGTGGACAGGAAGTTGGGGTCTGACTCCAGCGCCGCCACGCCTATGAGCGACAGCCCGCCAGTCTCGGCGTCTATGCGGTAGCTCGAAAGCTCGTTCGCGTCTCGCCGAGCCACGTACAGGAACCTGCGCTCCGGGTCGGTCGCCATCGGAGCCGGACGCCCTGGAGCTTCCACCTCGTCCAGCCTGTCGAGCGCGCCCGTCTCGGGGTCCTGCTGAAATACGATGATCCTGTCGTCGCCGGATGCGCTGACGTAGATGAAGTTGGACATGTTCGATTGCCTCGCTTGGATGTACTGGATCCCGACTGCTGGACAGTATAGCGAGTATAGCGGAGAAGCGAGGCACATAGACCAGCCCGCCCGTATTTCGCAGACGCCATCTTATAAAACCGCGCCTGCGCGCAGCTTTACAAAACATAAGTTCTATAATACGATAGACTGCATCGAGCATGAGAGGGAGCGTGATGACTCTGAACTCTGAAGCGGTTCTAGGTGGACTGCGAGATGGACTAATAGATGGAGCGCGAGATGGACTAATAACCGGCGACTGCATAGACGTGATGCGCGATTGGGACGACGAGGTGATCGACTTGACGGTCACTTCGCCCCCATACGACAACATGCGCGACTACAAGGGGTTCGAGTTCGAGTTCGAGCGCATAGCGCGGGAGCTGTACAGAGTCACGAAAGAGGGCGGCGTGGTAGTCTGGGTGGTGGGAGACCGCATCGACGGCGGACGCTCCATGACCAGCTTCAGACAGGCGATCTCGTTTCAAGACATCGGCTTCGACGTCCATGACGTGATGATATACCGCAAGAAGAACACCCCGTTCATGCGCTCCAACGCATACACCAACGCATGGGAGTTCATGCTCGTACTCTCCAAGGGGAAGCCGTCCACCTTCAACCCGCTGAAAACCCCGACGGTCAGGAGCGGAGAGGAGATGCTCACGCACAACAAGCTGTCGGACGGCGTAAACAAGAAGAAGAGAGGTACGCTGAACAAAGAGAAGGTGCGCGCCAACATATGGTCGTATGCCGTGGGGCTGCACGGAACCACGAGCGACAAGATGGCTTTCCGCCACCCCGCCATGTTCCCCGAGAAGCTGGCAGAAGACCACATCCTATCGTGGAGCGATCCCGGAGACCTCGTGCTGGATCCCATGTGCGGGGCAGCCACAACTGGCAAGATGGCGCTCAAGCACGGGCGCAGATTCGTAGGAATCGACATATCGGAAGAGTACATAGAGATCGCCCGTGAAAGGCTTGCGGCTCATGGCTTTGCATCGCGCGGCTTGGAGGTGAAAGACTCATGCCCAGCAGCAGAATCGGCAGCGCAGATTGGGTTGTTTGCCATGGGAGCAGCGGGTACGTCATCTCGGACGGCAAGCCCGAATCCATAGCGAGCCACTTCCCCCCGAACTCTCTCGGAGTCGTCGAAGACGAGCTTGGGTCTTCCACCCAAATATTCCTCCCCGGTCGAGGCGAGTCGTACAGCGTCCCCTCGGACTCCGTTGGATCCATAGACGTAAACGAGACAGGCGATGAATACCCTGAGAAGATATGCAACGTCTGCTTCGTCCTGAAAGACACGCAGGACTTCAGCGTAAATCAGCGAAACTCGCGCCGACTCGTCCGAAGACCCAGCTGCAAGCAGTGCCGCTTGGACATAGATCGCAGAAATATGACGAAGCGCGCGCAGGAAGAAGCGAGGCGAAACATGCCCGCGTCTGGTACGCTGTGGCGATGCCCCATATGTCGCAAATGGAGCATCGTAGGAGTCACTGCGAAGATCGTCACAGACCACGACCACAGAGAAGGCAGCCCGCGCGGCTATCTATGCGACAGCTGCAACACCGGGCTGGGGCGATTCAAGAATGGCGAAGACTACCTGCAAAACGCTCTGGCATACCTGAGACAGGCTGACCAAAGACGCGCCTAGCGCCCCGCTAGCTGTGCGAAGCCCGCGTTGGGATCCCCGCTGCGCCCGATACCACCCGCAATCGCAAAACACGCCAGCCGTCTCGACCGCAGCCCCGCCCCGCGCGATCTTGGGCAGAATGCCTTGACTTCTAGATATAGATGTACACAGAGAGGACTCCCAGCATGGCTTCATTCCACGATCTCGTTCCAGACCCCAGCCCGCGCAAGCTCGCAGGCGGCTTTCAGTTCACCGAAGGCCCCGTGTGGCATCCGGACGGATACCTGCTGTTCAGCGACATCCCCGCCAACAGGATAGTCAGGTACTCGCCTGACGGCAGCCTAGATACCTACCTCCAGCCGAGTCGAAACTCCAACGGGCTTGCGCTCGACCGACAGGGCAGGCTGATGGCGTGCGAGCATACGGGGCGGCGTGTGTCCAGACAGGGCGCGGACGGGCGGATGGAGACCGTCATCTCGCACTGGAACGGCAAGCAGCTGAACAGCCCGAACGATCTGGCGGTTCACTCATCGGGGAGCGTCTTCTTTACCGACCCGCCCTACGGAATAGAGCCGGAGCAGGCGCAGATCGGATTCAACGGCGTGTACAGAGTGGACCCAGACGGCGAGATCGCGCTGCTCGCATCCGAGTTCGGACGCCCCAACGGAATCGCGTTCTCGCCGGACGAGTCGACGCTGTACGTGGACGACACCGAGCGGCGCAGCGTCCGTGCCTTCGACGTGAACGAAGACCTGTCGATCTCCAACGACAGGGTGTTCATCGACATGGATACAGACGAGCCGGGAAGCCCGGACGGAATGAAGGTGGATACACTCGGCAGCCTGTACGTGACCGGCGCGGGCGGCGTGTGGGTGATCAGCGAGAGCGCCGAGCATCTCGGCACCATAGCCTTCCCGGAGCTGCCCGCCAACGTCGCATTCGGAGGCGATGATCGCAAGACCCTGTTCGTGACCGCTAGGACGAGCCTGTACAGCGTTCGGCTAAGCGTGGCGGGAACAATGCCCTAGCGCCGCGTCAGCCGAATTCCGACGCGCGCCATCGAGACTGGTACTGTGCCTCTAGGCGTGCAGCTCGATTATATCCCCGTCCGTAAGCTCGTGGCTGCGCCCCACGTGCTGCCCGTCGAACTTTCCGGACGCCCCCCACAGCACCGCATACCTCAGCCCTTGGGCAAGATCCTTGTGAAGCTGAGTAGCGGCATCGAACACCGTTGCGCCTATGGGCAGGACTATCGGCTCCGTCGGCTCGTAGGCATCGAGCTTGACGCGCGGCGACTTGGTATAGACGCGGATGACCTTCAGCGCATCGAACACCTCCTGAGCCAGATCGTCGAACCCGACCTCCTCCTCCGCGCTTGCCATGACGACCGGGAAGCTGTCGCCCATGCGGTCTTCGATCTCCACGTACTGATCGAGCGCGCCCGGGATGTCCGCTTTGTTGGCAGCGATGATCGTAGGCTTGCTCAGCCACGGACTGCCGTTGTCCGGCGTCCGCCCCCTTTCCAGCAGGTCGAAGTTCCAGTCCCTCAGCGCTGAGAACACCCCTTCGGCTTGCGCTATGGCGTCCATGGACAGATCCACTACGAACACGAACACATCGGTATTGCGCAGCAGCCCGTACAGCCGCCCCTGAGTCGAGGGGTTGGAGATGGGCGGCGTGTCCACCAGCTGGATGCGAACGTCCTCATAGCTCAACATGCCCGGCACAGGCTCCTGAGTGCTCAGCTCGTATGCGCCGACCCTGCTTCTCGCCCCTGTGGACTTGTTGAGCAACAGCGACTTGCCCACGTTGGTGGGGCCGATGAGCGTGGCGCGCCCTCCCCCCTCCTTGGGCATGGAGAACGGCTCCGTCCTGCCGCTCGCTGGCCCTTTGGAAGACCCCTGATCCAGCTCCGCCATCAGCCTCGACAGCCGCGAGCGAAGCTGCGCCTTCAGATGGTCGGTGCCCTTGTGCTTGGGCATGATCGCCAGCATTTCCTGAAGAGCGGCGATCTTGGCTTGGATGCTGCTTGCATCCCTGAACCTCTCCTCGGCCTCTCTGTACTGTGGCGGTACGTTGGTGGGCATATCCCTTTTCGTCCTGCTTCAGAATCCGCCTGTCGTCGTCCGTCCGGCTGCGCGGTCGGCGGTGGCGCGGTCTATCTCACGCGGCCACTCGCGCTTCAGATCGTCTCTCACGTGAACGGTCAGCTTCTCCAGCCCCTCTATGCGCATCTCGATCACGTCTCCGTCCTGCATCGCCCCCAGCCCTTGGTGGTTGGTGCCGGTGGCGATCAGATCCCCCGCCTCCAGCGCGGTGATGTCCGTTGCCCACTCGATGCACCTGCGGATGTCGTAAGCCATGTCGCTCGTGGAGAAGTCCTGACGCAGACGCCCGTTGACCCACAGCCGCGCGCGCAGACTCTGCGCGTCCGCTATCTCGTCCGCAGTGACGATGCACGGCCCCATTGGCCCGAACGTGTCCCAAGACTTCCCTTGGAAGAAGCTGCCTCCGCCCAGACCTCTGGCTGAGCCGTCTATGAAGTTGACATAGCCGAAGATGTGGTCCAGAGCGTCCTTCGCCTCCACGTTGGCGGATTCCCTGCCGATGACCACGCCCAGCTCCGCCTCGTGGTGGAAGATGCTGGCGGGAGCGTCTGGCAGAACGATCGTATCGCCGTCTCCGATCACCGAGTTCGGAGACTTGAGGAAGGCGTTGATCGCAGCCGGAGCGGACCTCGAGCCATGCTCCATGTAGTTCGCCGCCATGCACACCATGTTCACGGGCTTGGGCAGCGGCGCGCGTAGGCGAACGTCCGACCTCGATACGCCGCTCGAAGCGGCTGCCACCTCCTCTATGCCCGCTCGCAGAGAATCGAAGTCGGCGATGATGCCCGCCATCAGCTCCTGCGGCGACATGCGCGGCACGCCCGCCACCGCCGATGATATGTCCACCACCGAGCCGCCTTTCAGAACGCCCGGCACGAAGTCGTCGAAGAGCGCCAGCTTCATTTCGTCATACCCCCTGAGCCGCTTCTCTCGTCTCCCGCTCCAGCCTCGTCTCGCGCCGCCACTCTCGCTTCAGATCGTCTCGCACGTTCAGACGAAGCGCCCCCAGCCCCTCTATCTCCATCTCGACCGTGTCCCCGTCCATGAGCGGACTCAGCCCCCTGTGGTTGGTGCCGGTCGCCACCACGTCCCCCGGATCCAGCGTGGTGATCGACGACGCGAACTCGATGACGCGCGGGATCTTGTGCGCCATGTCGCTCGTGTTGAACACCTGTCTGGCGACCCCGTTTACCGAGAGCCTGACCGCGAGGTTCCCCGGATCTGCCACCTCGTCCGCCGTTGCCAGATACGGCCCGAGAGGCGCGGACGTGTGCGGCGACTTCGTGGGGAAGAAGCTGTCCATCGGCGGCGCTCCCAGCCCCCTCGAAGACACGTCTATGAAGTTCAGATAGCCGAAGACGTACCGCTCCCATTCGTCGGCGCGTACCCGCGAGGCGCGCCTGCCTATCACCAGCCCGAGCTCCGCCTCATGCTCGAAGATGGCAGCCCGCTGCTTCGAGAGGACGACCGTATCGCCGCTGCCCACGACCGCCTTGGGCGACTTCAGGAATGCGTTGATGGGCGCGGGCGCGGCGCGCGTGCCGTCCTCCATATAGTTGACCGCCATGCAAACCATCTTGCCCGGCTTTGGAAGCGGAGGCCGCAGGCGCGCTTCCGCCAGCGGCACGCCCTCGGAGCGCCGCGCCACCTCCGATATGCGCTCCCTGTACTCGTCGAACCTCTCTATCAGTCCGTTGATCAGGTGGTGCGGCGCGATGTGAGGAATGTCCCGCACCGCGTCCGAGATGTCCACGACGCGCTCGCCTGCCACAACGCCGAGTATGAAATCGTCGAAGAACACCAGCTTCATGGGCGCGTACCTCCGAAATTTGGGATGTCTCACGCTGATTGTACCATCTTGGAAGCGAGGTGACAGGGGTGAAACCGGCGCGGAGATTTGACCGTACTCGGCAATTTCGGGTATAGTGCCATGCGAGCGTTCACTTACAAATCGTCTGCGCGGGGCAGTTCAGATGGTCATACGGGTACGACGCCCAGCAAGAGTCAGGAGGCTCGAAATCATCGAGGCAGCCCGGCTGCTAATAACCGAGCGCGGTATGCAGGCGCTGACCATCGGCAATCTGGCTCGCGCCGTCGGTGTAAGCGAGGGCGCCATATACCGCCACTTTCGCGGCAAGAAGCAGATACTCGTCGGGCTGATCGGAGACATAGACAGGAAGCTGGCGCGGCGCATAGACATGATCGAAGACGATCCAGAATCGGGCATGATGAGGCTGGAACAGGTGTTGAAGGTAAACGTAGCCCCTTCCACCATGACCGCCGTCTCGCACTTGGTGATCGCCGAAGTGCTGATGAGCGGAGACGAAGAGCTGAGAAGACTCATGCAGGCGGCAATAGACAGGCACCTGGAGATGATCGAGGCTCACCTGACCGTCGGCAGACAGAAGGGCCAGGTGAGGGCTGACGTGGATCTGAAGGCGGCGGCTATACAGTTCTACGGACTGATTCAGGCCGTCAATACACTGAACCACTTCGGAAACGAAAACCTGCTGGTCGGAAACAGCCGAATGCTCTGGCACGTGTACAACACAGGAGTATCGACCGCCCAGCATCAGCGCGCGCTTGCAGAGCCGTCCGACTCGCAGAGCGCGCAGCCTGTGAAGCCCAGAGTGGATCGCAGCCGACGCCCCGCCCTCACCTGATGGGAGGGGGCTGAGGCGCAGCGGCTCGGATGGAAAGCGAAACATACCAAGCGGATTCCGGAAGATCTTGGACCGCAGTCAGAAAACCACAGGAGGTTCGTATAATGAAGTTGATTGAAGGCATAGTCGACCTGAGACGACCGGCGCTTGCGGGAGCGGCAGCCGTCGTTCTCGCGCTGCTCGTCCTCGCCTGCACCAGAGAGGTGGAGGTGGTCAAAGAGGTACCCGTAGAGGTAGTCAAAGAAGTCGAGGTGGTCAAGGAGGTAGAGAAGGAGGTAGTCAAAGAAGTCGAGGTGGTCAAGGAGGTAGAGAAGGTCGTCGTAGCCACGCCTGTGCCGGCCATGATGATGGACACGCCCACTCCCGGCGGCGCAATCCGCCTCGGCATGATCGCGTTCAACTCGCTCGACCCCATGCTCGCCGGCCTCGCGCAGGGCGAAGCCCCATATGGCGAGCTGACTTACGACAACATCGTCATGTACTGGTACGATGGCGAAGTCACCCCATGGGCGGTCGAGTCTTGGTCCTCCACCGAAGACCTGTCCGAGTACACCTTCAAGGTGCGGGACGGGATCAACTTCCATGACGGATCCCCGCTCACGTCCGCCGACATAAAGTACACGCTCGACCGCATCCGCGACGAGGACTCGGCGTCCCCCCACAGGGACAACATCGGCTACATAGACACCATAACCACCCCGGACAGCAGCACGGTCGTTCTCGATCTGGGCGACAACTCCAACGCCTTCGTCATGGGCGACATGACCGACTACCACGTGCGCATAGTGCCGGACGGAACCTCCAACGAAGAGATGACGACCGCCGAACACGGCTCCGGCCCCTACACCCTCGAAGAGCACAACCCGACCGAGCGCTCGGTGATGGAGCGCTACCCGGACTACTGGCGCGAGAACAGGCCCTACGCCGACAGCATGGTCTTCTTCTACGTGCCAGAGGCGGTGACTCGCGTCGAGGCGCTGAAGACCGGCGCCATAGACGTCATAATCGCCCCGCCCCTCTCCTCGCTCGGCTCGTTCGCCGGCAACCCTGACATCCGAATCGCCGAAGTACCCACCGCCGGCGTCGGCGTGATCGACATGCACACCAGCTACGACCACCTTCAGGGAGACACCGAGACGTTCGGCGCCTTCCAGGGTGAGGAAGAGCCCCTGTTCGCAAACAAGAACCTGCGAAAGGCGATGCAGTACGCGGTCGACCGCGACTTCGTGGTCGAAGCCGCCTACTTCGGGCGAGGCTCGCCAGCCAACGACCATCCCGTGGGCATCAACGACCAGTACTACTGGGACGAGCAGCCCATCATCCGCCAGGACATCGCCAAGGCCAAGCAGTACCTCGCAGACGCCGGATACCCTGACGGCATCGACGTCGTCCTGAACACGGCAGACTTCAGCCAGATGCAGGACGTGGCGCTGGCGTTCAAGGAGTCCGTGGCTGACGCCGGAATCAACGTAGAGGTCGTCAGCCACGACGAATCCACGTACTGGACGGCTCAGTGGATGAACCCGTGCTGCCCGTTCATAAGCAGCAACTGGGGAAGCCGTCCCGCCAACGCCTCCATCAGCGTGCAGCTCAGAGGCGGCGGCGTGTGGAACGAATCGTTCTACAACAACCCGCGCTTGGACGAGCTTCTGGATCTTGCCTCCGCCGAAGCCGACTTCGCCAAGCGCAAGGAGCTCTTCCGCGAGATGCAGGAGATCCTCATCGAGGATGTCCCCGTGCTGTACCTCACGTACAACCCGATGATCTACGCCCACCGCGCCAACATCAAGAACGTGCAGGCGCACGCCGCCCTCGCCCACTGGCTGTTCGAGGAGTGGTGGGTCGCCAACTAGCCGGCCGCCGCTCTTAGGCAGCTAGGCGCGGCAAGCCGTCCGGCGGGGAGATATTTTCAACGCTCCCCGCCGGATACGCCACAGGTCAGGTTCTATCATTATAAGTACACTATATAAGTACACTATTTTGACGGTATCGTTCGCTTCATATGCCGCGCGCGCCAGCCGATGAGCGGCGCGCGACTATCTGGAAGAGAGTGGAACGCTGTGAGTACCAAGCTGTTCGAGGCGGACGCCGAGCTGACATACCGCCCACTGCCGGGCGAGATCATCGACGGCGTCGTATATCCTTCCGGCGATGGAGAACCCATGTCCGAAAACGACCCTCAGTTTACCGCCATCACGGAAACCGCAGCGACTCTGAGGGACAGATACGTAAACAGGTCGGACGTGTACATAGCGGGCGACATGTTCGTCTATTACCGCAGAGGACGCAACGATGTGAGGGTAGCGCCCGACGTGTTCGTCGCGTTCGGCGCGAGGGGCAGCCATAAGAGGCTCTCTTGGATCATATGGAACGAAGGGGGAGTCGTCCCCGCTTTCGTTCTGGAGGTGGCGGCCCCCAAGAGCTGGGAGCGTGACGCCGTCGCGAAACGGGAGATCTACGCGCGGATGGGCGTGCGCGAATACTGGCGCTTCGACCCCATCGGAGACCTGTTCTACCCGGTTCTCGTGGGCGAGGAGCTGGTGGATGGAGAGTACGAGCCGCTGGACGTGTACACCGACAGCGCGGGAATACTGCGAGGGTACAGCTCCGCGCTCGCTCTGGACGTGTGCGTTCGCAGCGACTCCGCCCTGCGGTTCTACGACCCCGCCAGCCGCGAGTGGCTTCTAAGCCCCGGTGAAAACTACATCGGACGGCTCGAAGCCGAAGCGCAGGTCTCCGCCGAAAGAGACGCGCGCATGGCGGCGGAAGCCGAGATAGAGAGATTACGCTCCTCGCTGAGAGGCGAGCGCGAGTGAGTCCGGGCGTGTCCGCGCCCGCCGCGTTCCCGCTTCGGCGGGAATGAGAGAAACCAGAAACGATTTCGACCGCTCTGCGGAGAAGAAGAACGAGTTCGAGTTAGGCGATTATGGCAAGATTCCTCATAGTTAGAATATCCCTGATAATGGTGACGCTTCTCGCCGTCTCCATCGCCATCTTCTCGCTGATAGAGCTGTTGCCGGGCGACGCCGCCGCCTTGATGCTGGGTCAGCAATCCACCCCCGATAGTCTGAGGAACCTGCAAGAGCAGATGGGCTTGGACCGCCCGCCGCACATCCGCTATCTGGAGTGGATCGGCGGCGCGCTGCGAGGCGATCTGGGTGTATCCGCGAAATCGCCGGACATCTCCATCTCGTCCGTCATTGGCGAGCGCCTCCGCAACTCGGCGCTGCTGGCGGTCAGCGCTTTCGTCATAGCCGTTCCGCTTGGGCTGGCGATGGGCGTGTGGGTCGGCTCCAGAGCCGATACGAAGATAGACCGCTTCCTCTCGATGGGCGGACTCGTCACCATATCGCTCCCGGAGTTCGTCACCGGCGTGGTGATGATACTGGTGCTGTCGACCATGCTCGGCTGGCTGCCCTCGTCCAGCATAATGATGCCGGGCGAATCCATCATCGGCAATCCGCAGGTGCTGATAATGCCCATCCTCACCGTCACCGGCGCGCTGTTCGCCTACATATTCAGGATGGCGCGCGCCAACGTGATCGAGGTAATGGAGAGCAACTACGTTCGCACCGCCGTTCTCAAGGGACTCCCCATGCGAACGGTGATGGTCAGACACGTCATGCCGAACGCGCTGCTTCCCACGATCACCGTCATAGCCAACAACGTGGGCTGGCTGTTCGGCGGACTTATCATCATAGAAAACCTGTTCGCGTATCCCGGAATGGGCGGGGAGCTGATTAACTCCATCAAGACGCAAGACATACCGATGCTGCAATCGACCGCAATGGTTATCGCGGCGGTCTATGCCTTCAGCAACCTCGCCGCCGATCTGACATACGGGTTGCTCAATCCAAGAGTGAGGTTGTCCTGATGGCAGCAGCAGACCATACCGCCGCCCGAGACGTATCGGCAAGCGCCAACCCGCTCCTGCGCTTCGCATCCTCCGCTCGGAGCGCGCTGACGCTCATCCTGCGCACCACCACCGGGCGCGTGGGATTCACCATAGTAATGGTACACCTCACCCTTGCCGTCATCGGCCCATGGATAACTCCGTACACCCCAACCGATTTCCACTTGGATGACCGCTTCAGCGCGCCGACCGCCGCCTACTGGCTTGGCACGGACGAATTTGGGCGCGACGTGCTGAGCCGCGTGCTGGCTGGCGCGCGCTCGATAATATGGATTGCGACCGTCGGCACCGTACTCGGCGTCACGCTCGGCACCATAGTCGGCGTGACCAGCGGATACGCCGGAGGAAAGATCGACCAGATCATCATGCGCATTGTGGACTGGCTCCTAGCCATTCCCTCGCTGCTGCTGGCGATACTGGTAATCAACATGGCGACTCAGCGCTTCAGCGGCGTTGACGACTCTTGGATCATCATTGGCATCATCGGCATCTCGTTCATGCCCAACAACAGCCGCGTAATCAGAAGCGCCACCCTTGCCGTCAAGCCGCTCGAATTCGTGGAGAGCGCGCGGCTCAGGGGCGAGCCGACGCCGTACATAATGTTCCGCGAGATACTGCCCAACGTACTGCCCGTCGTGGCGGTCGAAGCCGCAATCCGGATCAGCTTCGCGCTGCTGCTCACCGCAGGGCTGGGCTTCCTGGGGCTGGGAGTGCAGGAGCCCACGCCCGATTGGGGGCTGATGGTCGCCGAAAACGCCAAGCACCTGAGCACAGTCCCCTTGTCCGCGCTCGCGCCCGGATTCGCTATGGCATCGCTGGTCGTCGGCATAAACCTGCTGGCGGACGGAATTCGACAGGCGCAGAACATCCCCGAAACCGGAGACTCCAGATGACCCAGACGCCAAATTCCGAAGCCCCGCTCATGCAGGTCGAAGACCTTGCCGTGACCTTCTACACCCCGCGAGGCGCGTTTCGCGCCGTGCGCCAAGCCTCGCTGGAGATAGCCAGAGGCGAAGTGCTGGGCTTGGTGGGCGAATCCGGCTGCGGAAAGTCCACCGTAGCGTTCGCCATGATGGGCTATCTGCCCGGCACTGCGCAGGTCGAAGGCGCCGTGCGCTTCGAGGGCATGGACATAACCGCCATGTCCGACGCCGAGCTTCGACAGATGCGCGGCAACCACATGGCTATGGTCTATCAGGACCCTGTAACATCGCTCAACCCGTCCATGCGCGTTGGAAGGCAGGTCGAAGAAGCCCTCGTCTACCATCTCGACATGACGGCGGATCAGGCGCGAGATCGCGCAGTGGATCTGTTCGAGAGCGTCGGTCTGGCAGACCCCGGAAGAATCGGCAGACGCTACCCGCACCAGCTGAGCGGAGGGATGCAGCAGCGCGTAGTCATCGCCATGGCGCTCGCCTGCGAGCCGCATCTGCTCATCATGGACGAGCCGACCACGGGCTTGGACGTCACCACCGAAGCCACCATCCTCGACTTGATAGTCGAGCTGAAAGACAGAGTCAACGCCGGCATACTGTTCGTCAGCCACAACTTGGGCGTGATCTCCAGAGTGGCGGATCGCGTCGCGGTCATGTACGCCGGAGAGGTCGTCGAGCAGGCGGCAGTGCGCGATCTGTTCAAGGGCTCGCGCCATCCGTACACCGCCGGCCTCCTGTCATGCGTGCCTCAGCCGCCGGGAGACGACGGCGTGGAACACCAGCTCAGCAGCATCCCCGGCGCCGTGTTCGATGCCCAGGTGGAACAGTCCGAATCCTGCCTGTTCGCGCCCCGCTGCCCACTGGCTCAGGACGATTGCGCGTCCGTCTCCCCGCCCATGCTGGATGCCGGAGACGACCACGCGGTGAAATGCCTCCACCATGAGAACGTGAAGCCGGGCATATGGGGCGACCTGCTGGAACGCCAGCAGAAGCCGGACCAAGATGGGGGCGTCCCCGTTCTCAACGCGAAGGGGCTTAGGAAGTTCTACGGAGGCGGGCGCAAGAAGTGGATACTGTTCGGCCCATCCGTGCGCCAGCCCGTCCGCGCCCTCGTGGACGTGGATATGCGCGTGGGATCGGGGCGCACGCTCGGAATAGTGGGCGAGAGCGGCTCCGGAAAGAGCACCGCCGCGCGCGCGATAGTCGGCCTCATACCCAGAAACGGCGGCTCCCTCGAGCTGCACGGCGAGAGCCTGGACAGCCACGTCCACGAGCGCACCGAAGAGCAGCGCTCGGCAATGCGAATGGTGTTCCAGAACCCCACCGCGTCCCTCAACCCCAAGCTGCCCATCCGCCACGCGATCGTGAGGGCGCTCAGAAAGTTCGCCGGACTGAGCCACGCTGAAAGCAACGAGCGAGCCGAAGAGCTGCTGGAGTCCGTCGGACTCGACCCCTCGTTCCTAGACAGGCAGCCTTCCGAGCTGAGCGGCGGACAGCAGCAGCGCGTCGCCCTCGCCAGCGCGTTCGCAGCCAACCCCGATCTCGTCGTCGCAGATGAAGCGGTGTCTGCGCTGGATGTCTCCGTGCAGGCGCAGGTGTTGAACCTGCTCGAAAACCACCAGCGAGAGACCGGAAACGCATACGTGTTCATAACCCACGATCTGGGCGTCGTGCGCTACGTCTCGGACGACATACTGGTGCTGTACGCGGGACACGTAGCAGAGTACGGACCCTCGCCGGACGTGCTGAGCGCGCCGTCCCACCCATACACGGAGGCGCTGCTGTCCGCCGCGCCCATTCCCGACCCGGACGCCGAGCCGACCCACATAAGGCTGGAGGGTTCGGTTCCCACGCTGCGCGCCGCTTTCGAGGGGTGCTTCTTCGCCGGCAGGTGTCCGCGAAAGCTCGGCGACATATGCGACCACACCCCGCCGCCCCAGCAGACGGGCTTGAACGGCGATGGACACGTCATCAACTGCCACATACCCGTAGAGGAGCTGGAAGCCATTCAGCGTTAGCCATCCCCTCTTCCTCCTGTGGGGAAGGTTAGGATGGGGGGAGCGGACTTCGCCGCGCGTCGCGCCCTCTAGGCGAACTCCCTTCCTCCTGTGGGGGAAGGTCAGGATGGGGGTGAGCGGACCTCGCCGCGCGTCGCGCCCTCTAAGCGAACAGCATCTCCGAGACTCCGGCGATGACGAATCCGCTGCCGACGAAGCCGAACGCCAGCCCCGCCATCCATATCCTCTTCTCCTTTAGCAGGTTGGATACGGCGCTCATCGTTATGGCGATGGAAAGCAGGGCGACTCCGACGGCGAACAGCTCGTGTTCGCGCAGAGAGACCTCGCCCCCCTCCCCCTCCTCCGCGATGCGGGCGTTCATCTCTTCGGCGTGTCTTCGATACTCGCGTATGCGCTCGATCTCAGCTTCGTCCGGCGACAGCCCAAGCGAGGTCAGCACATCGTGCTTCGACTCCAGAATCTCGATGCTGATGCGGTCCGCATTCAGCTTGGACACGTCCATCACCTCCGCCGTCCTCTGTACGAGGAACTGGTTCAAGGTGATGCCCGACAGCAAGATTCCGACGGCAATTATCATTGCCAGAACCAGCGTGGATACAGTGTTCAGCGTGATCCAGCGCGGACTTTTCCGTTGCGCTTCGTCGTCTTCCACAGCGTCGCCCCGCGCCGAACCCGACGCTCCGGTCGCTCCTATCATAGGGTCTTAGCCTCCACGCGAGAACTTTGGGAAACAAGGCTCGATGCAGCCCCCATGTATGATATGGTTGACGCTAACCGCATGTCCAACTGGCAGTGGCGGGACAGCCTCGCTGACTGCCGCCGTCGAACATTCAGGAGCGCCGAATGAACATCGCAAGATTTCTATGGAGAGACCGCGTTCGCTGGGGCGTCGTCGAAGGCGACGACGTGAGGGCGCTGCGGGGCGGCGTCTTCCGCAACCCCAGACCCAGACCCGGACGTACACTGTGCGACCTGTCCGCAGTCAGGCTGCTGCCCCCAATCGACACGCGGGCCAACAAGGTCGTGGCAGCCGCCGCCAACTACGGCGAGCGCGACGAGCGCGACGGCCCCGGCATCTTCCTCAAGCAGCCCGGCACGGTGATCGGACACAACGAGCCTATCGTCTACCCCCGAATCGGGCGATCCGTAATCCACGAGGCAGAGCTTGGAATCGTGATCGGCAGGAGCGCCAAGCACGTCAGCGCCTCGAACGCGCTGGATTACGTCTTTGGCTACACCTGCGTCAACGACGTCAGCGCGAGCGTCCTCGCCACGAGCGACACCGGGCGCGGCACGAGCATGAGAGTGAAGCACTTCGACACCTTCTGCCCAATCGGCCCCTGGATCACGACAGGCATAGACGGCGACAGTCTCGGCGTGGCGTGCCGTCTCAACGGAGAAACCGTCGTCCACGGCTCCAGCGGCGATATGCTGTGGGGAGTGGCGGAGCTGGTCAGCTGGATGTCCGAGGTGATGACCCTGCACCCCGGCGACGTCATCCCCAGCGGCTGCCCGGGCGTCGGAGAGATTGCCGTCGGCGACACGGTGGAGGTCGAGGTCGAAGGCGTTGGAATCCTGCGAAACCCCGTCGTGGCGGACGCCTGAGCGTGTATAATGTCGCTGGCCGCTTAGCTGCAAGACAAGTAGAGGTACACCCATGCAGATTACGGATATCGAAGTAGCCCAGCTGAAGCCGCCCGACAGCGCCACGGGTGGAACTCCGTTCGTGGGCAGGCCGGGCAGACTGCTGGTTCGCGTGTTCACGGACGAGGGCATAACCGGCATCGCCGAAGGCTCGCGCGGATACGGCGTGTTCAGCGCCTATCTCGAAGAGACGATCAAACCGCTGCTCATCGGGATCGACCCGCTCCAGCCTCGCCGCATATGGGAGCTTCTGGCTCTGGGCGACGGGGAGCGCGCCACCCGCCTGCCCTCTGCCATAGTCGGCTCCATAGACGTCGCCATATGGGACATCATGGGCAAGGCGGCGGGGATGCCGCTGCACAAGCTGCTCGGCGGCGCGGCGCGCACGGAGATCCCACTCTACTGGAGTCGCGGCAACGGCTGGCGCAAGTCGCCCGGCGAGATGCTCGAAGAGGTGCAGGAAGGCTACGAGCGCGGCTTCCGCGCTTTCAAGATACGCATGGACTGGCGCGACTACAGACAGGACGCCGACCCAGACAAGGACTTCGCCATCTTCAGAGCGTGCCGCGAATGGCTGCCGGACGATGTGCCGCTCGGATTCGACGCCAACTGCGGCTACTCCGTATCCACCGCCATAACTCAGGGCAGAAGACTCGAGGAGATGGGCGTGGCGCACTTCGAAGAGCCGCTGCCGCAGTACGATTTCCCCGGCCTGCGCCAAGTCGTGGACGCGCTCGACTGCCAGGTCTCCACAGGCGAGCAGGCAACCTCCGCGTGGCAGTTCAGAGACCTGCTCGACTTGGGCAACCCGGACATCCTCCAGCCCGACATCCTCAACGTCGGCGGCGTGTCCGAGATCATGCGCGTCTATGAGATGGCGGTTGCGCGCAACAAAGTCATCATGCCCCACAGCCCCAACATCGGCGCAAACTCGCTGGCGAGCCTGCACGCTTACAGCACGGTCGGGAACGCGATACGCCCGCACGAGTTCTCCGAGGAGTTCACCGGCCCGGCCGAGCGCGTGGCGGAGCTTTTCGTGGACCCAATCATCCCCGTCGGCGGCGCGATTACGCTCTCCGACCGCCCCGGACTCGGCTTGGAGATCGACGAGAGCGCCCTAGCCAGCTGGACAGCGGATTGAGTCCACTTGGAAACCTTGAAACCATGATCCGAACCAAGATCGAGGAGGGTATGCGATGAAGCTGCGAAACGTTCGATTCGGCGCGCTCGTCGGCGCGCTGTTGACGGCCCCCATGATGGCGCTGATGTACTTCGCGGACAAGTGGCTGGATCTGTCCTTCACCCCCTTCGACGTGTTCGACTGGATCGCCCGGATTCTGCCCGGCCCGGTGGTGACGTTCGGGATTGACCTGATGATAGACGGCATCGGGCTTGTGGGCGCGAGCGTGGCGGACACCGCCAAGACAGCCGAGCAGATCATGGGACTGATGATGTTCCTGATAGGCGGCATCGTCCTGACTGCCGTCGTCTTCGCCATCGTGGAAACGCGCGGACGCTCCAGCAGAGGGGATGGATTGGGGCTGCTGGTCGGCGCCGTCGTCGGCATACCGATTGCCATAATCACCGCGAACATTGGCCAGTCGTCCGTTAACGTGGCATTCAACTTCCTGTGGCCGCTTCTGCTGTTTCTGACATGGGGCGGCGCGTCAGTGGCGTCGGCGCGCAAGCTGATCTTCGGCATCGCGCCGTGGGGCGTCAGTGGCGAAGACGAGGGCGAGGAGCGCTCGGTGACTGTGGTCGACAGGCGGCAGTTCCTCGTCAGGATGGGCGTTGCGACCGCTACGATCACCGTTGCCGGCGCCGGACTCGGCCGCGTTCTCGCCACGAGCGAGCGGCAGCAGTTCGAAGCCGAGCTGGAGGCGATGCGAGAGAAGATGCCCGACTCCCAGCCGATGGTCGAGCTTCCCAACGAGAACGACCCGCTCAAGCCCGCGCTCGGCACACGCCCCGAGTACACCGCAGTCAGAGACCACTACAAGGTGTTCATCCGCTCTCAGCCCACGATGATAGAGGAAGCCGGCTGGACGCTGCCGATCACCGGGATGGTGGACAACCCCCTGACGTTCAGGCTTCAGGACATCATGGAGAGGTACGAAGCCAGAAGCCAGTTCGTTACGCTGACCTGCATCTCCAACCGCGTGGGCGGCGACCTGATCAGCACCACCTACTGGACGGGCGCCAGCCTTCAGCACATCCTAGCCGAAGTCCGCCCGCAGGCGGGAGCGACGCATCTGGACATAACATGCGGAGACGGCTTCCACGAGACCGTCGCCCTGGATCTCATAGCCTCCGATCCCCGCGTCATGCTCGCCTACGCTTGGGACGGCAGGCCCATTCCCTTCGACCACGGCTTCCCGCTCCGCATCTGGCTCCCTGACCTGTACGGCATGAAGCAGCCCAAATGGATCACCGGAATCGAGGTCGTTGGCGAAGAAGGGTATCGCGATGGCTACTGGGTGCAGCGACAATGGGACAAGGTCGCGCGCATCAGGGCCACTTCCGTTGTGGACACGGTGGCCGTCGACTCGGTGATCGAGAACGGCGATCAGAAGCTCCTCCCAATCGGCGGAATCGCCTTCGCGGGAGCGCGCGGCATATCGAAGGTCGAGGTGCGGGTGGATAACTCGCCGTGGCAGGAAGCGCAGCTGCGCTCGCCGCTCTCGGAGACCACTTGGGTCATATGGAGATACGACTGGCCCTTCGACGCTGGAAACCACGCCTTCGAGGTGCGCTGCGTAGAGGCGGACGGCATGCCGCAGATCGAGGAGTACAACCCGCCCCGCCCCAGCGGAGCGACGGGCATTCACCAGAAGGCGCAGCTGATAGAATCCAGCTAGCAGAGAGCGACCCGCAAGCCGCCCCCGCCCGCGCACTCTGCTAAAGACGAGATCTGCCAACCGGAGGAAACGTGATGCCTATGGTCACCGAAGACAGGCTCAGCAGGCTCGAGGGAACATACGATCAGGTCAGTGAGCGCCTGAACGTCTTGCACGACGACTTGGCATATATTCGCGGACGGATCGAGCGGGTGGAGACCAACCTGCGCACAGAGATCATCGCACAGAGTCGGCGGATCGACCAAGTGGAGACCAACCTGCGCGCAGAGATCACGGCGCAGTTCGCAGAGCAGGGTCGGCGGATCGAGCGGGTGGAGACCAACCTGCGCGCAGAGATCATGGCGCAGAGCGAGCGGATCAAGCGGGTGGAGACCAACCTGCGCGCGGAGATCATGGCGCAGAGCGAACGGATCGAGCGGGTGGAAACCAACCTGCGCGCAGAGATCATGGCTCAGGGCGAACGGATCGAGCAGGTGGAGACCAACCTGCGCGCAGAGATCATGGCAGTGGAGACCAACCTGCGCGCAGAGATCATGGCAGTGGAGACCAACCTGCGCGCAGAGATCATGGCACAGAGCGAGCGGATCGAGCGGGTGGAGGCCAACCTGCGCGCGGAGATCATGGCTCAGAGCGAGCGGATCGATCAGGTGGAGGCCAACCTGCGCGCGGAGATCATGGCTCAGGGCGAACGGATCGAGAAGGTGGAGGCCAATCTGCGCGCAGAGATCATGGCAGTGGAAACCAACCTGCGCGCAGAGATCATGGCTCAGGGCGAACGGATCGAGAAGGTGGAGACCAACCTGCGCGCGGAGATCATGGCAGTGGAAACCAACCTGCGCGCAGAGATCATGGCAGTGGAGACGAACCTGCGCGCAGAGTTCACAGCTCAGGGCGAGCGGATCGACCTGTACAGGCGGGAAACCACGGCGCTGATGGTGAGATTCATGCTGGCTACGATAGGCACGGTCATCGCCGGAGTCATAGCTACGCTGATCGCCATCTTCTCCGTTAGCTGATTCCGACAGCTACTCCCTCGCTATTAGGTCGGAGATACGCTCGCCTATCATCATCGTGGTCACGTTGGTGTTGGCGCGGATACAGTCGGGCATGATTGAGGCGTCCACTACCCGCAGTCCGGCTAGGCCGTGAACGCGGCCATGCTGATCCACAACCGCCATCGCATCGCTGGCAGGCCCCATCTTGCAGGTGCCGGAGATGTGCTGGCCTGTGGTCGCCTCTTTCATCATCCACTCGTCCAGCAGGTCGTCTGATTCGAGTATCTCGTCCAGAGGCTCGATGCGCTCGGCGAAGATGTCTTCGAATTCGCGGTACTGCGACAGCTCGATGCACTTCCGCAGCCCCTCGCGGGAGCGCTGGCGGTCGAACTCCTCCGCGAAGTAGTTGTAGTTCAGATTGGGCTGGACGCTTACGTCCGAGGAAGCCAGAGTCAGCTCGCCCGAACCCACCGCCAGATCGAGAATCACCGACATCCGCACGCCAATAGGCTCCATACGGTCGCCCCCTCGGTTGATTCGCTCGGTGGCGAAGTTCGCCATAGATATCTTCATGTCGTTGCGCAGGTCGGAGCCTGTCGCCGTGTAGCGCAGCATCAGCTGGCTTCTGGGCGCGTAGCCGTCCAGCTCTATCTCCGGCTTGGTTCGCCAAGTGGCCCACACCACGGGATGATCGCGGAGATTCTGCCCGACTCCGGGCAGGTCGTGGATCACGGGTACGCCGACTTCGCTCAGGTGCGCCGCAGGCCCGACCCCCGACAGCATCAGCAGCTGCGGAGAGGCGATGGCTCCGGCGCTCAGGATGATCTGGTCTCCCTCGACTACGAACTTCTCGCCCCCACTCTCGACCTCCACACCTGTGGCGCGTCCATCCCCGATGATCACGCGATGGATCGTACACTCTCCCCGTATCGTCAGGTTCAGCCGGTGCCTCGACATCGAAAGGTAGCCCACGTTGGTACTCCAGCGGATGCCGTTCGGGTTGTTGAACGGCGTAGGCCCTATGCCGGTAACGTCCGGGTGATTCTGGTCCGGCCCGTCGGGGTGGCCGGCGGCCTTCGCCGCGTTGTAGAAGGCAGTCTGCATCGGCGGCCACTCGGAGCTGTCCTTGAAGCGCCGACAGATGATCGGCCCCTCGGTTCCGTGGAAGTCGCCCGCGAAGTCCGTATCCGTCTCCAGCTTGCGGAAGAACGGCAGCACCTTTTCGTAGGTCCATTCGTCATTGCCGCGCGCCGCCCAGCCATCGTAGTCCTCTGGCATCCCTCTCAGGAACACCTGACCGTTGATCGCGCTCGAACCGCCCGTCACCTTTCCCCTCGGCACCATCATCGGCTCCGCGATGGGCGATGGCTGTCCCCAGAACTGCCAGTTGTGATCGCTCGTCATCACGTCCATGCCTGTGGCGTAGCCCTGCCTGACCTCTTCCGGGAGGCTGTCTATGTCCGGATAGTCCGGCCCCGCCTCTATGAGCAGAACCGACTTGCTCGGGTCTTCGGACAGTCTGGTCGCCAAGATCGAGCCTGCCGAGCCTGCGCCCACTACAATGTAGTCATACTTCATTGGAAATCCCCCCTCGAAACGGATATGAAGTGGATTGCCGCGAATCCTATATCCGAACTCGTGGCGAGTCAATGGGTTTTCGGTATGTGACGAGACCACTCTGGAGAGGGCTGGTTTGACCTGCGCTTGCCTCGCAAATATACTCGCACCACCCCACACAGACGAGGACGGCGCGACCAATGACCACTTTCACCACCCCCGAAAACGACACGCGCGATCTGACGACGCAGGACGTTCTGGACGGTCCCGCGCCGCAGATTCTCACACACGCCAGAGGCCCGGCCGGAGCCGTTCCGTTCAGTGAGGAGTTCCTGATAGACGGCGCCAGCGGTGACCACTTCGGAATGACGCAGAACGCCGGCATGGGCTGGAACCCCATCGAGCTTCTGAGAAAGCAGTTCGTGATCCTCTCCACAGCGGGCGGACTGAGGGAGGCGGACGGCTCGCCCGTGGCGCTCGGCTTGCACACCGGACACTTCGAGCTTTCGACACTCGTCCACGCCGCCGCGCTGGAGCTGCGTCAGCAGAGGGCGATTCCGTTCGCGCTGTTCTGCTCCGATCCGTGCGATGGCAGGACACAAGGCACGACGGGGATGCTCGACTCGCTCCCCTACCGAAACGACGCCGCCCAGGTCTTCAGGCGTCAGGCGCGCTCGCTCCCCACGTCTCGCGGCGTCATGGGCGTGGCATCGTGCGACAAGGGTCTGCCCGCCATGATGATGGCGCTCGCCGGAATGCCGCACAAGCCCGTAGTCATAGTACCCGGCGGAGTAACGCTGGCTCCCGAGCATGGGGAGGACACGGGCATGATCCAATCCATAGGCGCGCGCTTCGCGCAGGGCGAGGTGACGCTGGAGTACGCCCAAGAGATGGGATGCCGCGCCTGCGCCTCCCCCGGCGGCGGCTGCCAGTTCCTAGGGACGGCGGGCACCTCTCAGGTCGTGGCTGAGGCGTTGGGACTGGCAATCACGCACGGCGCGCTCTCGCCTTCCGGCACGGGAGCGTGGCTGGACATCGCGCGCCGCTCGGCTAGGGCGCTGGTGATGTCCGAGAAGCGCGACGTGACCTCACGGCATATCCTCACCGATGCCGCTTTCGAGAACGCGATGGTCGTCCACGCCGCCTGTGGCGGCTCGACCAACCTGCTTCTGCACACGCCCGCCATAGCGCACGCCGCGGGCCGCCGCCGCATGGGAGTAGAGGATTGGAACCGCGTCAACAAGCAGACGCCCCGCATAGTCGACGTGCTTCCCAACGGGCCGATCGGACACCCGACCTCCGTACTCTACGCCGCCGGCGGCGTGCCGGAAGTGATGCTGCACCTGCGCCGAATGGGGCTGCTGGACACCTCTACGCTGACCGTCACCGGCCAGACGCTGGGCGAAAACCTAGACTGGTGGCAGGATTCCGAGCGCCGCCACGAAGTGAGACGCTATTTGAGAGAGGAGACGGGCGTCGACCCCGACAATGTAATCCTCGATCCGGACAGAGCGAGCGAGCGCGGGCTGACCAGCACAGTCTGTTTCCCGTCCGGCAATCTCGCGCCCGAAGGTTCGGTCATCAAGAGCACCGCGATAGACCCCACCGTAGTGGATGATGACGGAGTATATCGCAAGACAGGCACGGCGCGGGTGTTCAGGTCCGAGCGCGCCGCCATATCCGCCATCAAGAGCAGGGTCGATGGCGAGCGGATAGAGGCCGGAGACATTATGGTACTCACCTGTGGCGGGCCGCTCGGCACGGGCATGGAGGAGGTGTACCAGATCACCGCCGCGCTCAAGCACCTGTCCTACGGCAAGCACATCGCGCTAATCACGGACGCGCGCTTCTCGGGCGTATCCACCGGAGCCTGCATAGGACACGTGGGACCCGAGGCGCTGAACGGCGGGCCTGTCGGCAAGGTTCGGGAGGGGGACGTAATCGAGATCGTCATAGACCGCGGCGAGCTGGAGGGGACGATCAATCTGGTCGGTCAGAATGGGCGGACGCTCGGCAGAGACTGGGGAGACGCCGAGATGTCCAGCCGTCCCGCGCCCGACGATCTCGAACCGCACCCGGACCTGCCCGACGATTCGAGACTCTGGGCAGCCCTCCAGAACGCATCCGGCGGAACCTGGGGCGGATGCGTGTTCGACGTGGACGCGATCATCGAGACACTGGAAGCGGGGAAGCGAGCGTTGGAAGCGAGCTGAGGCATCTTCCGAGACTCAGACTTGGATCCAGACACCGGCCGCAATCACGGCGGCAACTAGGGCGGATGCCGCCAAGTTGAACACCCACGGCAGCCTGCAACGGGCGCGCGCGCGTCTATGTACCAAGACAGACGCGTCGGATGCCGCCAAGTCGAACACCCACGGCAGCCTGTAACGGGTGTGCGCGCGTCTGTGTACCGAGACAGACGCGTCGCCGCGTACGGAGCCGACAGTGGTTCGCATGTCCAAACTCCCTGTGTGCGCCTGCATGAACCGGACGGTTCATGCAGGCCTTATACCTGAGCTTAGCTCGGAGTGATCTTCTGGATCAATACAAGCTAAATCATGCCATTGCTAGACACTTAGTTCAGAGATTAGGATAAGCTAATAACAGTGCAGTGTCAACACTAAGTATCACGTCCCTTCCCCTTTGAGGGAAGGTTAGGATGGAGGGATGCTAAGACTACCCTGTATCACGTCCCTTCCCCTTTGGGGGAAGGTTAGGATGGGGCGTGCTAGGAATGCCCTAGCGTCATGTCCCTTCCTCTTCGGGGGAAGGTTAGGATGGGGGAGTCTTAGCCATGCAAGAGTACCAATCGCTGCATCTATTTCAGCCCCCTTCGGAGGAAGTCTAGGATGGTGGCGTGCCAAGACTACCCTGTATCATATCCCTTCCCCCTTCAGAGGAAGTCTAGGATGGGAGCATGTAAGACTACCCCGTATCACGTCCCTTCCCCTTTGAGGGAAGGCTAGGATGGGGGCTTCCATCCCCAGCCTACGCCAGTGTGACGATCACCACCCCGACAACGGTCATGGCTGTGGCTATTAGCTTTACCGTGAGTATCCTGCCTTCGAGCGGCTCGTTCAGCACGTTCGACATGCCCAGACTCAGAAGTACGCCGAGTCCGAAGACGAACAGCGGTCTCGTAGCCATGACCGTGGATACGAGAGAGACCGGGCCGCTGTATATCGCCGCCAGCAGCAGCAGAAGAGCCGCGAACACCAGAACGCCCTCCGTGAGCAGGATCAGCCCGACCGAAGACGGCCGCCGCAGCGCGCTCATCAGCTCCGATACACCGTTCCGCCCCACTATCGGAGCTACGCACACCATGCCGTTTCCGAGCGCCCTCCACATCATCAGCGTCCACACGTCCATCTCTTCGGAGACGAATTTGCTGAAGAACTGACTGAGTCCGAACCCCAAACTCGCCACCATCAGCAGGGCGAAAGCCAAGACCTCCCCGCTTCCCCTGTCTTCTCGCCTCGCGGTCGGCCCCAGCGACATCAGCACCGCGCCGCCCACCGTCATCAGAACCCCCACCCAAGCCAGCGCGCCGAGCGCCTCACCGAGGAACGCCTGAGCCAGTATCGCAACGAATATCGGGTAGGTGGACGTAACCGGTACGACACGAGATACGTCTTGCTTGCCCATTATCCAGAACATGAGCGTCAGATATGCGCCCGACGCCATTCCGGAGACGTACCCTATGGCAGCGTCCGTGAGAGTGTAGCCATCCCAAGACACCCAGTACAGCACCGAAGCGGCTATCAGGAATTGAGTGAGACCCACCATCACGATGAACGTGCGCGAGTTGGGAACGGAGCGGTGAATCAGTATCTTGTCCATCGCCGATATGACGGTGAACACGAGCGTGCTGCCGAACGCAGACAGCAGCCAGATCATCGAATCGTGATTCGGCAGCTGGGAACGGCGAGCATGTCTACCAGCCTAGAAGGACGCTTCGCCGCCCAGCACGTCGCGGATCAGCAGGCGAGAGCGCTGGCTGTCCCTGATGCGGCGGTCGAGCTTATCCGGGTCGCCCCAAACCTCCATGATACGACTGGCAAGCCGCTTCTGCACGGCTTCGTGGACGCCATCGTCCGCCAGATTTCGGAACTCCCCCGGGTCCGATCTCAGGTCGTACAGCTCTAGGTCTGGCGCGTTCCTGTCGTGACTGTACGAAAACTTCCAGCGACCCTGCCTCGCCATCGCCCTAGGCCTGTCCGTGCCGTGCGCGAGATGTTCCACGAAGGCGAAGTCTCGCTCCTCACTGGCGCTGCCCATCATCTGGGGCAGGAGCGAGACGCCGTCCGGATTGGTGAATCCGACATCTTCCTTCCCCAGACCCGCGGCATCCAGAATCGTGGCAGTTGCATCCACCAGCGACACCGCCCCCGAGAAGCGCTGCCCTCCATCTATGACGCCGGGCCAGACGATCTGAAGCGGAACGCGCGCCGACTGCTCGTAGAAATTCATCTTGCGCCAGAGCCCATGCTCGCCGAGCGATTCCCCGTGGTCGGACGTGTGGACGATGACGGTGTTCTCCGCCATCCCCCCTTCTTCCAGCGCGTCCAGAAGCCGACCTATCTTGTCATCGAGATATGTGACGAGGCCGTAGTAGGCTGCCCTTGCGCGCCTGATTTCATCTTCTGCGTAGCCGCTGAAGTTGAACGCCTGCCGCAGTCGGCGAGCGGCGGCGGGGAGACTGTCCAGGTGACCGGGCGGACTGTTGGGCAGGTCGGCGTGTTCGGGATAGTACATCGAGAAGTATGGTTCTGGCACGATGAACGGGAAGTGAGGCGCCACGAAACCGACGCACAGCGCCCAGGGACTGTCGCGCCGCGCCGTATCTCGCAGGTACGCGAGCGCGGCTTCCTCCGTGGCGTCGTCCGCCGCGATCATCGGCCCCGTGCCGGCGCGCGCCTCCTTCACACTGGGCCAGGGCTCGTCCGCCGTTGGAACGCCGTCTTCCCACAGGTAGATCGGATGCCTGCCGCCTGTGGACAGATCCGGACGGCGGGCGGCATCGTCCGCTTGGTGTCCGCCGCCATGTGGATCGTAGGACAGCTGCTCGCCGAAGCCGTGAAGCTGATCCGGCCCGATGAGGTGCATCTTGCCCGACAGCGCGGCGTCGTACCCCGCCGACCTCAGCAGGTAGGGCCACGTGGGAGCGTCCGAGGGCAGGGGCTTGGCGTTGTCCCAGCCCTCGCAGCCCGATACGTAGCGCCCCGTCATAAACGACAGGCGCGAAGGCACGCACAGCGGCGAGTTGCAGTAGGCGGCGTCGAACGTCGCGCCCGCCTCGGCCATGCGCTCCATGTTCGGAGTGCGCGTGAATGGGTGTCCGTAGGCGCTGGACCACATTGGCCCATGTTCGTCTGACATGATTACGAGGAAGTTGGGGCGGTCTGTCACGGCGCGCTTCCGTATATGTGATCGGGGACGACGATGACGGCGGCGCGGCGGTCGGCGATCATCGCCCGGTCGTACTCGTCCCAGTCCGGATGCTCCTGTCCGGACGCCGCCCTGTATATGCCGCGCAGCGCCTCGCGCAGCTCCGCTTCGTCCGCATCGCCGCGCCTGAGTACGCGCGCGCGCCCTTCCAGCACCACGTACCCCCACCAGTCGGCCTTCGAGACCAGCAGCGAGCAGCGCGGATCTCTGGCGAGATTGTGCAGCTTCGCCCGCTCCTCCGTGGTCGTGAACCCTGCGCCCTCGCCATACGCCCCCACCGTGACTACGCTCATCTGCGCCGAACCGTTTCTGCGGAACGTGGACAGCACCGCCTGATGGTTCTCGGATACGAACTCTCTGACATTCTCTGGAAGCATAGTTCCCACTCCCGGTTACAGAACGAAATCTATCTCGTAAAGGTCGTAGTGAGACTGGTCCATGCCCAGCCTCCTGTACGTCTGCTGAGCGATTAGATTCGTCCGCTCGACGTACAGCCTGACGCCGCAGACGTCCCCCCTCGACTGCGCCCGCTCGATAACGTGGCTGTGCATGGCGGTATAGACTCCCTGCCGCCGATGGCTGGCATCCACGAACACGCTCTGAATCCACCAGAACGTGGAGTTTCGCCAGTCACTCCACTCGTAGGTGATCAGCAGGCTGCCGACCACGCCCCCATCGACTTCCGCCACGATGTAGAAGCCCCTGTCCGGCGAGTCGAACACCGAGCGCACCCCTGCGCCAAGCAGAGCCTCGTCCAAGACTTTGCCTTCGGTCTCCAGAGCCATGCTCAGCTGAAAACGCACTATATGGATAGCGTCATCGAGCGTCGCGCCTCTGACGGCGACTTTGGATCCTGACACGATTTCCTCCGCACGGTATGGAATGCGCGCTGATTGTATCACAGCCGGGCGCGCCCATTTGGAGATAGTGATACACTTTGCGTACAACCTCATACTCGACGTCAGAGGAGTCCCAACATGCTGCCCAAGCCGATCAAGGACGAGTATCTACGCTCCACGTCCGTATCCGCGCAGACCAACGTGCCAGTTCCCATGCGAGACGGCACGATACTGCGCGCGGACGTGTACCGCCCGGCCGGCGCGGGAAGGCATCCGACGCTGCTTCAGCGCATCCCATACGGCAAGCACTCGCCACGCTACCGCAGCATGTACCTCGACCCGATGAGGGCGCTGGATCGCGGCTACGCGGTTGTCATTCAGGACGTGCGCGGCCGCCACGCCTCCGATGGCGAATGGTATCCATACGTCAACGAGGCTCGGGACGGATACGACACCATAGACTGGCTGGCGTCTCGGGCGTGGTCGGATGGCAGCGTGGGCATGTTCGGCATCTCGTACCACGGAGCCACCCAGTGGCTGGCGGCGACCGAGGCGCACCCCGCGCTCAAGGCAATCGTTCCCGGCGTCACCGCCGACTCTTACTACGATAGCTGGACGTACCTAGGCGGCGTGTTCCAGCTCTTCTGGATAGGCGGATGGAGCGCGAGCTTCGCCCTGGACGACTTCGGAGCGCGCGCGTCCGCATTTCCCGAAGCTCTGGATACGCTGCGAAAGTGGCGCAGAGACCCCCACGCCATCGCCAATCACCTGCCGCTGAGCGACGTGCCAGCGTTCAGACAGGTCGCAGAATACTATTACGACTGGCTCGATCACCCGACTTACGATGACTACTGGAAAGCTGTCTCGCCCCGCGAGAAGTTCGACAAGATCACAGTCCCCGCGCTCAACCAGGGAGGCTGGTACGATGGCTTCATCCGAGCCACGCTGCGCTGCTGCGAGGGAATGCGCGAGCGCGGCGCGACCGAGCTGGCGAGAACGCAGCAGCATCTGGTAGTCGGCCCGTGGCTGCACCAGCCCCTGCCCGAGCCTTCCGCCGGAAGCGGCTACTTCGGCCCTTCCGCCTCCGGCGCCGCGATAGACTGGCACGGGATGCAGCTGGCATGGTTCGACCGCTGGCTGAGAGACGAGGACAACGGCGTCGATACCGACCCCAGCGCTTACATCTTCGTCATGGGCGCGAACCAGTGGCGTAAGGAGGAGGTCTGGCCGCCGCCGGACGCGGAGACGATGACCATGTTCCTGCGCAGCGGCGGCAGGGCGAACACCCTGAACGGGGACGGCTGCCTGTCACTCGATCCGCCCAGCGCGGGGGAGCCGCCCGACCACTTCCTGTACAACCCCGCCAACCCCGTTCCCACATACGGAGGCGCGCACCTCGGCGGAGCGCCGACCGTGTTCGAGGTGGGAGTCCAGGACCAGCGCGCAGTAGAGGCGCGGGGAGACGTCTTGGTCTATACGTCCGATCCGCTGGAGCGCGACACTGAGGTCACCGGCCACGTTGCGCTCGACCTGTGGGCGGTGACATCCGCTTCCGAAGCAGACTGGACAGCCAAGCTGGTGGACGTCCATCCCGACAGCCGCGCGCTTAACGTGTGCGACGGCATCCTGCGCGCGAGCTTCCGCGAGTCGCTGGAGTCCCCATCCCCGATACAGCGCGGCGAGGCGTACCTATACCACGTGGACGTGGGTCCGACCTCTATGCTCTTCCGCAAGGGGCACCGCATCAGGCTCGAGGTGTCGTCGAGCAACTTCCCCGCCTACGCCCGCTGCACCGGAAGACCTCATCATCTGTCTGCGGACATGTCGCCGGCGACGCATACCGTTCTGCACGATGCTGAGCGCCAGTCGGCGCTCCGGCTGCCGGTGGTGAGACGGTAGAAGCGAACCCTTACCCTTCCGATAGGTAGTCCGCGATTCGGGTTGGGACGAGTCTGAAGATGACGATATCTTCCGGCTGTTCACGGTAGCCCTCCGCGAACGCGCGCCCCTCCTCATCGCCGTAGTATCGAATCGCCATAGACAAGACGAGATCGTAGAGAGGCCGTCGCGCCTCCTCTACGCTCCCGTCGAGTATCACCGACCTGTACGGAGGCTCTCGCCAGTCCACGCACAGCGACGCGCTCGGATTGCGAACGATGTTGCGCCATTTCAGTGTGCGCCGCCCCGTGAACATGTAGGCGGCGCCACCCTCCCACTGGTACCAGATGGGCGCGGATCGCGCGCGGCCTTCGGCGTCCACCGTGCTGATGACGCCGACTAGGGTCTGGCTCAGGAACTCGTCGACGTGCGGCTCTATTGACGGCATCGGCCCTGACTCTCCTGTTACGCTCCCCGTGTCGATGGCTCGTTTCGTGTCAGCCTATCGCCCGCTCAGAGAGCTGCGAATATCCAGTATGCCCTTGTCCTCTATCGGATTCTCGGTGAACCGAACCGCTTCTTCGTTCCCCTTGAGGTAGAAGTCGAACCAGTTCTTCGTGTAGTAGTTCCTGATGAAGGCGGGCATGTAGAGTTCCGACCCTTCGACCGTGTCCCAGCCCAGCGGCGTATACGGCTGACCTTGGAAGGCTGGATCGAAGACATCCTGCCCCACGGCTTTTCTCTGAGCGGGCGCGGAGGCGCTCCAGTACTCTTTGCCGTTCACCACGAGCGGCGCTCGCTGTGATACGACTGTGGGAAAGTCGTCCACCAGAGAGCCGTGGTTCACGTCCTTGACCGAGATGATCACCTTGTCGCCAGTGGCGCGGTTGTATGCGTTTCTGGCGATCGGCTGCGGGTTCTCATCGGTCGGCAGCGCCCTCTCCTGTTCGAGCAGCCAGATGTCTTGCGGATTCCCGCCGGCTGCGGTTAGCGCGTTCCACATGAGCCCTCGGAACACGCCCTGCACGAATGCGTCCTCCGAGCCGTGAATCTGCATGACAGGCCCCGGGCTTCCGGCCGGCTGACCGTCTTCGGCTGCGCCGTCCCCGAATATCCCTTCAGGCTCCCAGTAGCGAGGCGGCCCGTTGTTGTACCCCACCGCGGCGGCGACCTTGTCGCTCTTTGCGACGGTGAACTGAGCGGTCATCGAGCCGAGAGAGTGTCCCATGACGCCGATGTTTTCCACGTCGAGCGAGCCTGAGAACAGCCCGCACACTTCGCCGCCGTGTACAGGCTGACCGCGCGCCGAGTACTCGGCGGCGCACGATTCCCCACCCTCGTTCAGGCTGTGCAGCCCGTCGATGATGGTTTCCACGTCGCCTACTCGCTGGGTGAAGAACTCACCCATCATCTCGCCGACCTTCTGACCGCCGCCCGGAACGGCGCTCATCTCCGGCAGGCCCTGCGGCCCCTCGAAGCCCACCATGCCTTCGTACCCGAAGAAGTATTTATAGAAGCCGGGAATGACTTTGAACTCGCCCAGTATGGTTTGATACGCGCCATCGAGCGCGGCGGCGTCCGCCTTGTTGGCGTACTTGGAGTCGGGACTGTCCAGCGCGTTCGGCGTGGAGCTGTCCGAGATGAAGCTGGGCGCGACGACCACGTAGCCGTGACTTGCGAGGTACTCCGCGAACGTCGCCCAGCCGAGAGAGCTTCCGCCCAGCCCGTGCGCCGCTACGATGACCGGAAAGCTGCCGTCCGCAATGGGCGGCTGGTAGAGCGAGTCGATGATTCGGCTCTTGACTTCCGCTGATATTGTCTGCATAGCGCCCGGGTCCGAGAGAACGTCCCCCCCTCCGCTGGTGAGGCTGGACATGTAGAACTGCAAGCCGAACTCGTAGGCGGTTCGGAACGCCACGCTGCGGCTGTTGGAGAAGTCATCGAAGGTGGCTTTGCGAGCCGAGTCAGACGCGCTTGCCGGATACCACATGTGCGCCGCGACTATCTGATTGTCGCCAGCGGCGTTGATCTCTTCGAGAGTCTTCTTGTAGTTATCGGAGGCGTGCTTGGCGTTCCAGCCGTCGAACGCCCTGTTCGGATCGTGGAAGTACATCGCCCTCACACCCACCGCATACTCTCCCCGCTCCGCATACGATTCGAGGGAAGGAGTGGGGGTTGGGGATTCACGACATCCGAACAAGATCAGGCCTCCTATGAGGGCTGTGATGGCTATTGGGAGAATCTTCATCTATGTATGCTCTTTCCTAAACTATGGACTCCTTATCCATCAGCGACTCCGCCTTTGCGCGGTCGTCGGCGGACAGAGCCACGGTCGTGTATCCGTGATGTCGGTCGAGTATGTGCAGACTCTGGATGTTGACGCCCGCGTCCTTGAACCGCGCCGCCACCTTCGCCAGCGCGCCCGGCTCGTCTCGCAGCCTCATCACCAGCGCGTCGTCTATGATTGCCTTGAAGCCGGCCGCCGTCAGCGCGTCCAGCGCGCCGTCATTGTCCTCGCTCGTCAGTATCACGATGCCTGTTTCGCCCACGCCCTCCGTATTGATGGTCAGAATGTTTATATCCGCCTCGGCCATAGCGGCGGTTATGTCCGCGATTACGCCGACTTCGTTGCGAACCATGACGATGATTCTCTCCACCGCCGGACTCCTCGTCATCTTTCCGTATCCTCCCTGAGACAGTCGTCCACGATCTCGTCTATCGTCTCGCGGGTTACGTGCGGCATGGCGATGATGTGGGCGATGTCCTCGTAGGGCGCGATCTGCCACTTGCGGAAGACGTACTCCGACGGCTTCGGGAACACCACCGTGACAGAGTTCTTGTGCCGCCACGCCGGAATGCCCACGTCGTTGAAGCGCGCCACCGCGTACTCTGCCACGTCCAGACACCGGCTCACCATCTCCCTGAATCCGTCCATGCCGTAGCGCTCGAAAGCGTACCACAGTATGAGCGGCGCCAGCGCGCTGCGCGATCCGGAAAGCGTGGTGTCCAGCACGCCCACGTACTCTATCGAGCGCGCGATTCGCGCCACGTACTCGCGCCTCGTCAGCGCCACCCCGCAGGGCAGCGGAGAGCCGATCATCTTGTGTCCGCTGACCGCAACGCTGTCGAACCCCGAATCGAACCCGTATGGCTGAGGCTCCTCCACGAACGGCAGGATCATCCCGCTCAGCGCCGCGTCCGCGTGGATGTAGGACTCCGTGACCGCGAGGTCGTCCAGTATGTCGCGCACCTTTCCCACGTCATCTATCGCGCCCTTCATGGTCGTGCCTATGTTCGCCATGAAGATGACCGGCGAGTCGCGGTTGATCCGTATAGTCTCGCGCAGGTCTTCGTAGTCTATCTCCCCGCTGTCTTGGCTCTTTATCATAATGTTGCGCGCCTTGAGAACACGCAGAATCTTGACCACGCTGTAGTGGGTGTCCTGCGAGAAATAGACCACGCCGTCCGGGAACATCTCGCGCCCCATGTACAGACCGTACATGTTGCCCTCCGTGCCTCCGGAGGTGACGTAGCCCCAGGCCCCGTCCTGCGACAGGTGCATCATATCTGCGAACTGTGCGATGACCTCGCGCTCGATGTCGTGCGTGTTGCTGCGGAAGTTGCTGTCGTGAAACGGGTCGCCCACGTTGTTGATCACGTAGCCCATGAAGGGCAGCAGCGCGGAGTAGTCGAAGATCGAGTTGCACGGATAGCCCACGTTGCGCGGCCCATGCTCCTCGAATCGCGCAAGCAGCGAGTCAAGACGCGCCTGCGTATTCCCGTCGACCTTGTAGTCCGGCTTTGCGATGTTCACTGTTCTGACCCCTAGCGGCTGAGTCTGTACTGAAATTATAAGGGCATTGGGAAACTTGCGCGACCTTTGTCGCCAATTCACCCGCGCTTTCTCGTTGAGATTGCCGAAAGTGCTGATAAGATAGGCGACACACCCAATCCGCCCTTTGCTCTCATCTTAAACCTTCCCCCGAAGGAGGAAGGAATAATACCCTTAACCAAGCGCGAACAGAAATCCCCTCACCCTCAGGGAGAGGGCTAGGGTGAGGGTGAGTCACCCTTCGCCCCCATCCTAACCTTCCCCGGAAGGGGGAAGGAATAATACCCCCAAACCAAGCGCGAACCGAAATCCCCTCTCCCCGAAGTAGAGGGCTACTTACGAAATCCCCTCTCCCTCAGGGAGAGGGCTAGGGTGAGGGTGAAGACCCACCCGCAAACGGAAATCCCCTCTCTCTTGAAGTGAGAGGGTTAGAGTGAGGGTGATTCACCCTTCGCCCCCATCCTAACCTTCCCTCGAAGGTGGAAGGAATAATACCCTCAAACCAAGCGCGAACAGAAATCCCCTCACCCTCAGGGAGAGGGCTAGGGTGAGGGTGAGTCACCCTTCGCCCCCATCCTAACCTTCCCCCGAAGGGGGAAGGAATAATACCCTCTAGTCAAGCGCGAACAGAAATCCCCTCTCCCTAGATGTGAGAGGATTGCTCACGAAAATCCCCTCTCCCTCGAAGGGAGAGGGCTAGGGTGAGGGTGACATCCCCCAGGGTTACTCCCCCCTCCCCGCGCGCAGCCAGCCTTTTTACGCTATCATGTGACCGTCCATGAGAACAGGAGACCAAGCCCCCATCATCGCCAGCATCGGCGATCTTCCAGCCAGCCGCCGCCGGGTCATCCGCGCGTGGTGCATGTACGACTGGGCAAACTCCGCGTTCGCCACGTCGGGCGTGGCTGCGATATTCCCCGTGTACTTCGTATTCCTGTTCAGAGAGTCGCTCGGCGACAGCGCATCGCTGTTCGGCATGACCTTCACCGCAAGCTCCACGTGGAGCCTCGGCGTCGCGCTCTCGACCGCTGTCGTGGCGCTGTCCAGCCCCGTGCTTGGGATCATAGCCGACCGCGTGCCGATCAAGAAGACGCTGCTGTGGACGTACACCATCATCGGCTCGCTGTTCACCGCGCTGGCGTTCTTCTCCGTATACACCGCACAGCCTTGGGCGTGGATGTTCGGAATGTTCATGCTGGCGAACGTGGGCTTCGCGGGCAGCCTCGTATTCTACAACGCCTTCCTGCCCCACCTCGCGCCCCGCGAGCTTCACGATGACGTCAGCAGTCGCGGCTTCGCGTATGGCTATATCGGCGGCGGCCTGCTGCTGCTGATCCACCTCGCGTTGATACAGACGACGAGCGGCTCGGACATAGCCGATCTGGTGACCCGATGCGCCATCGCGTCCGTGGGCGTCTGGTGGTTCGGATGGGCGCTGTGGACGCTCCGAGTCGTGCCTGAGCCGCCCATCGAACGGCGCGAGCGCGGACTTGGCGCCGTCTCCGCCGTCTCCATGGCATTCACAGAGCTTGGGCGCACGTTCCGCGGCCTCTCACGATTCAGAGTCGTCGTCATCTACCTCGTCTCGTACCTGCTGTTCAACGACGGACTTCAGACGATTCTCGCCATAGCGGGCGCGTTCGCGGCGGACACCCTGCGAATATCGCTCCTGTACATCATGGCTACCATACTGATAATCCAGTTCGTGGGCGCGCCGGGCTCGATGGCGTTCGGCTGGCTCGCGCGCAGAACGTCCACCAAGAGCGCGCTGGTCGCATCTCTGGGCGGCTGGATAGTGATAGTCCTGTTCGGCGTGGCGGTCGCGCCCCTCGTTCCCGCCGATCACGAAGACTTCGACTACCAGCTGAGCTACGCCGCCGATCAGGACGCATACATCATAGACCGCGCCCCCGACTCGGACGACGGGCTGATGTGGGAGGGAGAGTCTTGGCTTCTGCGCGAGGGCGAAGCGCTGAAGCCGAGAGCGCTGCGCGACCTGCCGGAAGCGGCGCGCAGCTCGGACGATTTCGCGTACAGCGTCTCCATTCAGGGCGGAGACATGGACGGCGAGACCGCCATAGGGCAGCGCCACCCGTCCCAGCTGGGCGCAGGCCCAATAGACTGGTGGCCCAGCGCGGTCAGGTCTGCGATGTGGGCTCCGTTCGGCATAGACGCCGGCATCCAGTGGCTGATTCTCGGCGTGCTGGTCGGCTTCGTCATAGGCGGCAGCCAGGCGCTCGCCCGAAGCCTGTTCTCCCAGATCACGCCCGACTCCCGAAGCGGCGAATTCTTCTCGTTCTTCGGATTCATGACGCGCGCCTCGTCCGTCTTCGGCCCCATGCTGTACGTGTTCGCCACCGCACTGTTCGACACCCGCGTAGCCGTCACCTCCATCCTGCTGCTCATAGTCTTGGGGACTATCGTCTTGAGATGGGTGAACGTGGCTGAGGGCGCTCGCGTGGCAGCAGAGGAGGAGCGGAGAGCCACAGGCTGATTCATTCGGGAGGATCGTCATGCCCACGCTGAACGACGTCCATTCCAGACTCAACCGAACCGAGATGGCGCGCGCACTCGCCCCCGCTGCTCCGGAGGAGGTTCGCGCCGCCGTGCTGGATGCGTCCGAGCGCGGGCTGGCGGTGTGTCCTGCGGGCGCGCTCCACTCCATGGGCGGACAGCAGCTCGCCGCCGGCGGAGTCTCGCTCGGCTCGTCCGCGCTGTCCGAAGTCGGCCCGCTCGATACCGAGTCGCGCTCGGTCTGGACGCAGGCGGGGACGACGTGGCCCAAGCTGGTGGCGTGGCTCCATCGCCAGCAGGTCGGAGCGCGCCAGCCGCTCACGATCATCCAGAAGCAGACAGGCGCGGACGAGCTGACCATCGGCGGCGCGTTGTCCTCCAACATACACGGTCGCGTTCTCCGCAGAAAGCCCATCGTCGCAGACATAGAGGCGTTCCACATCACGAACGCGGACGGAGAGCGTCTGCTGTGCAGCCGAGAGCGAAACTCAGACCTGTTCGCCGCCGCTGTAGGCGGCTATGGCATGTTCGGCTTCGTGGACTCGATTCGGCTGAAGCTCGAACCCAGATCTCAGCTGGTCAGGCGCGTGCGCGAGGTCGCCGTGGACGAGGTGATGCCCGCGCTGGACGAACAGATCGCGCGCGGCGCAGCCTACGGCGACTTCCAGTACATGACCGACGAGACTTCCGAAGACTTCATGCGCAAGGGCATTGTGTCCACCTACTCCCCGACGGACTCCATCTCGGAAATCCCCGCAGGGCAGATCGAGCTGTCCGAAGATGACTGGTCGCGGCTGTACTTCTTGGCGCACACGGACAAGGCTGCGGCTTACGCGGAGTACGCCCAGCACTATCTTCAGACGGATGGACAGCTCTACTGGTCGGACGAGCATCAGTTCAGCCCATACCTGCCCCATGCCGGAGACATGCTGGCGCGCAGGCTGGGCTGGACGACTTTCAGATCGCTGATGATAACCGAGCTGTACACGCCGCGCGACAGGTTCGACAGCTTCATGGCGGCGGCGCGGGACGCGCTCATAGAAACAGGGGCGAACGTGGTTTACGGCACGGTCAGGCTCATAGAGGCGGAGGACGAGACCGTTCTGCGCTGGGCGAAGCGCGATTACGCCTGCATAATCTTCAACCTGCTGGTGGAACACTCCCCCGTCGGCATGGACAGAGCGAAGGCGCAGTTCCGCGCGCTGATAGACCGCGCTCTGGACGAGGACGGCTGCTACTATCTCACGTATCACCGCTGGGCAGCGCCGCAGCAGCTGGAGCGAGCGTACCCGGAGATTCGAGACTTCATCGCCCTCAAAGACAGATACGATCCGCGCGGCGTGTTCGACAGCGACTGGTATCGCGCTGTCAGGGAGACCATGCCTAGGGGAGCGGAGCGGCGTTAGAGCGTCAGACGCATTACGTGGCAGCGACGCGCTCGAAGAGAAGAGCAGACAGCGGCGCGAGCCTTGCCTTTTACTCCAAGCGTCCGCGCAGACGCGGGTCGAGGTGGTCGCGCAGGGCGTCTCCGAAGAGATTGAACGCGAGAATCGTAAGCGTTATAGCGGAGCCTGGAAAGACCACCAGCCACCACGGCGGCTTGAACGACGCAACCAGTATGCCGCCCAGCATGTTGCCCCAGCTCGGATCCGGAGGAGGAACGCCCAGCCCGAGGTAGCTCAGCGCCGCCTCCGTGAATATCGCGCCGCCCAGACTCGCGCTGGCGACCACCAGCAGCGGCGCAACGCACTGAGGCGCAACGTGTCGAACCATGATCCGCAGCGGAGACGCCCCTATCATCTTGGCGGCAAGCACGTATTCCGACTCCCGAACGAGCAGCGACACCGATCTGATGATTCGCGTAGTCCCCGCGATGCCCGTTGCGGCTATGGCTATGATCACCGTGTTGACGCCCGCGCCGAGCGCCACGAGCAGCAGCAGCGCGAGTATCACGCTGGGAAAGGATATGAGAACGTCCAGCAGCCGCTGGCTCAGAAGGTCGAACCTGCCGCCGAGATATCCGCTGGTGATGCCCCACGAGAAGCCTATGACCTTGGAGATCACCACCGCGGTGATGGAGACTATGAGGCTGAGACGGGTTCCGGCGATGACGCGGCTGAGGGTGTCCCTGCCCAGCCCGTCCGTACCCATCGGGAACTCTAGGGAAGGCGTCTCCAGCAGCGCGCCGTAGTTGGCTTTGAGCGGATCTTCGGGCGCGATCCACGGCGCAAGCGTCGCGATCGCCAAGATGAACACCAGGAACACAGCGGCGCAAGCGCCCAGCAGAGACGAGCGGCCGAACTGCTTGGCGTTGTCGAGAAGCGCCAGCGCTCGGCTCGGCCTCGCCTCCCCCAGCTGTGCCAATGGTTGTTCGCTGCTCTGGCTCACTGTCGCCCGTCCCCGTATTCGCTACTGGTATCTGATGCGAGGGTCGATCACGCCGTAGGCGAGATCGACGATCAGGTTGATGAACACGAAGACCACCGCGTACAGGAGGACGAGGTTCTGAATGATCATCCAGTCTCTCTCCTCGATTCCGCCCACGAGCGCGGTGCCCAGACCGGGAACCGAGAAGGCGCGCTCGACCGCCACTGAGCCGCCGAGAAGGAACGCGAACTGGAGGCCGGACAGCGTTATCACCGGAAGAAGCGCGTTTCTGACCACGTGACGCCACATGACCACGCGCTCGTCCAGCCCCTTCGCCCTGGCCGTGCGCACGTAGTCTTCCCTGAACACTTCGAGGAACTGAGTACGCGCCATCCTTGCGATGAACGCGCCCAGTCCCACGCCCAGCGCGATCGAGGGGCCAATCATTATCTGGAAATTCCTGTAAGGGTCGTCCCAGATGTTCACCACCGTGATGGGAGGCTTCCAGCTGAAGAATATGACCGTGACCAGTATGAACGTCATCCCAAGCCAGAAGCTGGGTATCGCCATGAAGAGCGTGATGAAGAACCTAGCCACGTAATCCAGCGGCGAGTTTCGCCACGCCGCCGCGAGAATGCCGATGGGAAGCCCCACTATCCACGATATCAGCACTGCGGCAATGCCGATCTGCATGGTGAGCGGCCCCCGTCTCAGAATCGTGGCGCTGATGGGCTGATCGGTCCAGAAGGAGCTTCCCATGTCGCCTCGAAGCACGTCGCCCATCCATGTCAGATACTGGATGACCAGCGGCTTGTCGAGACCGAGACTCTTGCGCGCCGCCTCCAGCTCCGCCTCGCTGAGAACGTAGATCCCCGTGTTCTCACCGAATATCTGCTCCAGAGGATCCCCCGGCAGCAGACGCATGGCTACGAAGATCAGGATGGTGACGCCTATGACCGTTGGCACGGCAAGCGCAAGGCGTCTGAGGATATATGTCTGCATGGGCAGTCACCGCTTCGAGGTGGCCTGCGCCGAGCCAGTTGCAGACTCGGCGCAGGCGCTCCACAGCCTTTATATTATAGAGGATAGGCTGGCTGACCGTTGGCCGCGCGTTACCTGTCCAGCCAGACCGTCTCGAAGCGGCCCCACTCGGTCTGCACCCTCTTTTCGAGCTGAAGCCCCTTCACGTAGTCGCGCCACATGGGCATGTGCGCGGTGAATCCGAAGTGGTACTGAGGCGGGTTGGCGTCCAGCGCCTCCTCGCCCTTGCGGAACAGATCGGCGCGCTTCATGGGGTCCAGCTCGCCGTTGAGCTGCTCGACTATCGCGTCGAACTCGGGGTTGGAGTACTTGCCGAAGTTCTGCGACGCCCCCGTTGTCCAGACCACCTGCCACAGCGGGGTGTGGTTCTTCACAGGCGAGTGGAAGATAGTGCTAAGCACCAGATCGAAGTCTTTCTTGTACTCCTCCGAGACCAGCGCGCGCTCCACCACGCTGATGTCTACGTCGATCCCCAGATTGGAGCTGAGCTGCTCTGCGAAGAAAGGCGCCAGCACCTCCGCGTGACCCGGAACTGAGGCAGAGACCAGCTTGAACGAGCGAAGACCCTCGCCGTTGGGATAGCCGGCTTCAGCGAGCAGCCGCTGGGCCTCCGCGATGTCGTCCGCGTTCTCGCGCTTGTATCCGGGAGTCTGGAACAGCACGTCGTCAGGGGTGGATCCCTCGCCGCCCTTCGACATCCAGCGGCTGACGATGTTGGTCTCCTCCCTGTACACGTCGACCGCCTGATGGCGGTTGATCGCCAGATGGACGGCTCGGCGAACGCGAGGGTCGTCGAACGGAGCCTTCTCGTTGTTCCACTTGACCTCTAGCGCGCCGAAGTTGTCCAGCAGCGCCACGAACACGTCGTCGCGCTTCTCGCCCTCCTCCCACGTGTCCCGTGAGACGTTCCAGGAGAAGTCGGCGTTGCCCGTCAGCACCGCGGTGCCGCGATCCGTCCACGCCGGGACGTGCTGCATGATGACCGTATCCACGTATGGCAGCTCGGGATTCCAGTATTCCACGTTCTTCTCGAACTCCCACAGCTCGCCCGGCTTGTTCTCCACGAACTTGAACGGGCCTGTGCCGGGAGCGACGAGCGTTCTAAGATCGTAGTCGTTCGCCTCCAGCACGTCCGAGGGGTAGATCACCGCGCTGGTCATGCTGAACAGATCGAACTGCCACACGCGCGGCTTGCTGAGCGTGAACTTCACCGTGTACTCATCGAGCTTCTCCACGGAGCCGATCGCGTCGAACAGGCTCTGGCTGACGCTCGTCATGCCCTCGTACTTATCGGGGAAGATGATGCGGTCGAACGTCGTCACCACGTCATCCGCGCTGAAGTCCGAGCCGTCGTGGAACTTCACGCCCTCCCGCAGCTCGAAGGTGAAGCTCATGCCGTCCGATGCGACGTCCCAGCTGGTGGCAAGCTCGGGCGTTATCTTGGACAGGCCGACTGTGGGGTCCAGTCCGAAGAGCTTGTTGTAGAACGAGGTCATAATATGCCCCGCCCCGCCTTGGTGGATGTCGAAGTGCTTGGTGGTCGCGCCCCAAGCCGTCTTGACCGTTCCGCCACTCTTGGGGTTCGGGTCCGGAGACGTGAGACATCCGATCATGCACTCCATCATTGCAGGCTCGGCATTTGCCATCGCGGACGCGGTCGGCGCCGCCGGGGCTGGCGCGGCGGCGGGAGCCGCCGGGGCCGCGGTTGGCGCCGCCGGAGCCGCAGGCTCCTCGTCCGCCGAACACGCGACCACAGCGAGTGTCAGCGCGACAGCCGCCGCCAAACTGACCCACATCCCTTTAGACAGCTTTTTCATCATCACTTGCGCCTCCTGCTGAGTAAACCAACTTCGCCGCCACTCCACGCGACATCCGCCACAAAGATATGACAATGCCCTAGATTGTGCAACACCAGTATCTGCTGGTATTCTCGACTCGCGCTGGTATTACATACTTTCATTAGACTCACGAGCCGAGAATACCTATCTGCTGATGACGATTCGCGTTCGATCAGCCGCCCCGTGTCGATCAGCCGTTCGGGTACACTGACCTAAGCCAGACTCGCGCTGCAAAGCGATGAGAAGTCGCACTGTCTGCATCTCGATCTGGCAGGGTCTGGCGGAAGTCGCATTTTGCGCAGCGCTCTTGCGGCTTTTCGAGTATCTTTGCGCACGTCCTCGATGAAGTCCTCATCTACGGGGCGAAGGATTGGGCGACGCTCTGCCAGCTCGTAAGTCTCGACCATATCCGCATCGCGGCCGGTGAGTTCTCTGTAGCCGAGCGCGTATGTGTGCAGCTGCTTTTCGGTGACTTCCTCTTGCTGACTTCGTTCGTTGGATTTCAGGTCTACGATGGTTACTTCGTTCGTGTCGGTGCGACGAACCAAGTCGATTCTACCCTTGACAGTTATACCGTCGCCGAGGTCTATCTCTACGTTCTGTTCGGAAAATTCTATGTACTCGAAGTTGTCAGCGTTGTCCCGGATATAGTGCGCTATGTCACGGTGAGCCGCCGCCTCGAGATTTTCCCGCACTTGATCGGATGCGTATGGCGTGCGCAGGTGGCGGTTGACTAAGTTCGGCACGTCCGCTTCAGTCATAAACCTGCCGCGCATGGCGGCTTGGTGTACTTCCGCTAATGCGTCGTGCAGCGATTTTCCATACCCTAGCGGTTGGACGATGGGGCTGTTGAAGCCGTATAGAATCCGCAGCTTGAACTGGTATCCACACTCGTAGAGATACTTCAGGTCCGAGAACGAGAATTCCACGTTGGCGACGGACGCCTTCGGCTGTGCATTCAGTCGATTCCGATTGGCGTAGTTTGGCTTTCTCCGCTTCACCCATTTCGAGGCGATCACGTCGTTCCAGAAAGCCGATTTTCTGGCATACCGGTTGTTTTTCCCGGGTATAGGCGCCCAAGTCATGTGCAGAAATTTCTTGCTCCGCGTCATTGCCACGTAGAAAAGCCGCTTTTCATCCTCATTCGAGCCATTATACCGTTTGGCGTCCTCGACAATTTCTTCTGGAATCAGCTGCCACGCATCGGCCTTTCTTGAGATAGCCGGGAAGCGATTTCTCAGCAGCGCAGGCAGAAACACGGCGGGCCACTCTCGCCCTTTGGCTTGGTGAACGGTCATCACCTGCACCGCGTCCGGCGCCATGTAATCCACGTCTTCCGCGCCTTCGCCATAGCTGCCATCGGCTTGGTAGCGCAGGAAGCCTGCAAACCTTTGGAATGAGTCTATGGGACGCGATCTGAAATGGATCGACTCCCAGTCCGTAATGACTTCGCTGAAACGTCCCAGGTTGAACAGGACGACTTCACCGCGTCCGCCCGGGATATTACCCTCACGCAATTCCACCAGTTCGAGGAATCTCAAGAAAGCATGTTGGACGGTTGGCGAGTTTTTGCCGCTCCCGTCGCGTAGCCCGTTGCGAACCTGGACCGCATATTGCAATGCTCGGTTCAGCTTACGCTTGTCGAGACCAAGCCGAGCTTTTTCCCATGACTGTCGCAGTGACCGTTTACTTACAGAGTCGTAGGAAGCAATGAAGTAGAAGAGGTCGCGGGCTGCGCTCGCCTCGTCTGTCTCGAAGAGGTTAGCCAGTCCGGTTACTACAAACGGGATGTTGGCTTCCCTGAGCGCCTCGGTGATGACCGTGCCATTGTTTTTGACGCTTCTCAGGAGTATCGCCATATCCGACCACGAAAGGCCGCGCTCTTCGCCGCTGTCGTCGAAGGCGACGCCATACAGTGACTTGATGGCGTCGGCGATATGCTTGGCTTCCTCCTCCGGCGAGTCGAAGGACAGGGCAGCCACGTCGCCCGTTTCATACGGCTGAGCGTCCACAGACTTCATCGACTTGGGCAGACGGTTCTGGGGCGTGATCTTTTCTATGAAGCCGCGCGCCGTTTCGATCACGCCTTCGCTGGAGCGGAAATTTTCTTCGAGCCGAATCTGCTCGACGTCTGGGTAGCGTTGCTGAAATTTTAAGATGTTCCCTACCGAGCTTCCCCGCCACTGATAGATAGTCTGGTCGTCGTCGCCTACTACGCAGACGCCCGCGCCCAAATTGTGCAGAATCCTTATCAGCCGCTCCTGTATGGGATTCACGTCTTGGTATTCGTCAACGATGACATACTTCACGCGCTCCGATATTCGGGAGCGGAGTTCGTCGTTATCACTCAGCTCTTTGACAGCGTTCTCGAGCATCGAGGAGAAGTCGAAATACGAATCCTCCGTCAGCTGGGCGCGGTATGAGTCGAGTCCGTCAGCTACCGAGCAGCCCTTGAGTCTTCCATCATTCACATCGTCTTCGCGCAGAATCGCCAATGCCGATATGTACCTATATGTGTCGGTATAGCGCTTCAGTTGGACGCCACTCAGCTTCCTCGATGTCGTCAAGCCTGTCTTTTTGCTCTTGCGATCTATGTAGATTGCTTGCCTGACGCTGTCCAGCGCTTCGTACTTCAAGAACTCGGGGACTTCGGTTTGCAAAAGCTCTTGGCAGAAGCCGTGTATAGTGCCAACGTACATCTCTGCCATGCCAGTGACATCGCCGCCGGCCGCCTCTTTCGTCCGGCGGATGATGCGCTCCTTAAGCTCCGCCGCGGCCTTGTTCGTGAATGTGAACGCCACGATGTTGCGCGGCTCTAGGCGGCCATCTCCGGGCTTCGTCAGCAGATGGGCCACGCGCTGCGCCACGACTTCCGTTTTCCCCGAGCCTGCGCACGCGATGAGTTGCAGGTTGCGCCCACTGTACTCTATGGCATGTTTCTGAGACGGCGTTAGGTTCATTCACTCATTCCTTCGAGCAGTCCGCCATTCGGCGCATAGATCATACCAGAGCATGGCGCGGGGCAGAGATATTCTCGAATCTCCCCAGACGCTGACCGCCCCGCGTCGATCAGTCGAGCTTCCCTCGCAGTCTGGGGTCGAGAAAGTCGCGCAGAGCGTCTCCCAAGAGGTTGAACGCCAGGATGGTAATTGTGATTGCCACCCCCGGGAATATCACCAGCCACCAGGGGGGCTGGAACAGCTCGTTTAGCACGCCGCCCAGCATGTTGCCCCAAGTCGGCGTCGGAGGCGGCACGCCCATGCCCAGGAAGCTCAGGGCGGCCTCTGTGAAGATTGCCGCGCCAAGTCCGGCGCTCGCCACCACGAACAGAGGCGCCACGCACTGCGGCGCCACGTGACGGCTCATTATCCGCAGCCGAGACGCGCCCACCGCCTCCGCCGCCTCCACGTACTGCGCCGCCCTGATCGAGAGCGCCACCGACCTGATGACCCTGGCGGTTCCGGGAACTCTGATTACCGCTATGGCTATTATGATCGTGACCAAGCCCGAGCCCAGCGCCGCCAGCAGCAGCAGCGCCAGTATGATCGTGGGAAAGGCGATGAACATGTCCAGCATCCGCTGGGATACGAGGTCGAACTTCCCGCTCATGTACCCGGTCATCACCCCCCAGGCGAACCCCAGAGCATCGCCCACGAATACCGATATGAATGCCACCAGCAGCGTAATGCGCGCTCCGTAGATGATTCGCGTAAGGCTGTCGCGGGCTATGAAGTCCGTGCCTGCCCAGTGTTCCATCGAGGGGGGCTTCTTCAGATCTACGTAGAACAGCTGGTCGGGGTCATACGGCGCGGCGAGCTGGGGGAATAGGCCCACCAGCACCAGCGCAGCCAGCAGGACTATCGAGATCGACCCCAGCACGGAAGATCGCGCGAATGCCAAGAAGCTGTCGAAAGGCGGCTGGCGCGCAACCGCCGCCGCTGCCGTCGCCGCCCGCTGCGCCAAGCCCGCGCCGTTCCGCGCCATCACTGTCCGACCATCCCGCTCATTTCGCCGCTCCGAGCTACTCGTACCTGATCCGCGGATCGATCACGCCATATACTATATCCACAATCAGGTTGATTATCACGTAAGCCACTGCAAACAGAAGCACTAGGCTCTGGATCACTGTCCAGTCGCGCGCTTGGACAGCATATATCAGGCTGAATCCCAGACCCGGCACCGAGAACGCCCTCTCCACTGCCACCGCGCCGCCGAGCGTCGCGCCTAGGTACAGGCCGGTGAGCGTTATCGTAGGCAGCAGCGCATTTCGCAGCGCGTGCCTTATCACCACGGTGGAGCTTTCCAGTCCCTTGGCGCGCGCCGTCCTCACGTAGTCCTCCGTAAGCACCTCCAGCATTCCAGACCTGACCATCCTGGCGATGATCGCCCCGAATCCCAGCCCCATCGCGATAGCTGGGCCGACCGTCATCTGAAGGTTCGACCACGGCGACTCCCAGAGAGTGGCAAGCTCCACCGGAGGACGCCAGTTCCATATGAGAATCGTCGCCAGAATCATGGCGAGGCCGAGCCAGAAGTTGGGTATGGCCATCAGCAGCGTGACCAGCACGCGAACGCCGTAGTCGATGGACGTGTTGCGCCACACGGCGGCTGTGATCCCGGATGGCAGCCCGATAACCCATGCGATGATCAGAGCCATCAGCGATATCTGAAGAGTGATGGGCCCACGCCTGACCACCATGTCGGCTATGGACTTGTCCTTCTGCCAGAACGAATAGCCCAAGTCGCCCTTTGCCACGTCTCCCATCCAGGCCAGATACTGGATGATCAGCGGCTTGTCGTATCCCAGAGACGCCTTGACCGCCGCCAGCTCCTCATCGCTGAGTATGTATATCTGGCCTTCGCCGATTATCGACCTCAGCGGGTCGCCGGGGATCACCCGCATGGCAAGGAATATCAATACGGTGACTCCGAACACGGTCGGAATCGCCAGCAGCAGCCTGCGTATCAGGTAACGTCGCATGTGGCGGTCACGTCATGCAGCGCGTTTGCGCGCTGTGAACCGAGAGAGGGGAAGGCGCGTGATCGCTCCCTCCCTTCCCCTCTGTTGCGCAGCTTCGGACACGCGGCAGCCAGACGCTTATCTGTCCAGCCAGACGGTCTCATAGCGTCCCCAGGGGTATCCGCCGAGGTCCTCGATCATAATTCCCCTCACGTGTACGCCGCCCATTGGCAGCCCGCTGCCTGCGCCTGCCATGTAGCCGGGCGGGTTCTCGTCCAGCATATCCATGGCGCGGTGAAGCAGCTTCACCCGCTCCGCCGCGTCGAACTCCACCAGAAGCTCGTCCAGCAGCTTGTCGAACTCCGGGTTGCAGTATCTGTAGTAGTTGCCGTCCGCGCCGCATCTGAAGATGCCGTTCCACTGCGCGGTCGGATCGGCAACGTCCGAGCCGGTGCCCGTGACGAAGGCAACGTGCCACTCGCCATCCACGAGTATCTCGCCCTCGATGCCCCTTTCGATGATCTCCAAGTCGGAGGTGATGCCCAGAATGTCCTCAGCCTGCTGAAGCCACGAGACGCCGCGCACCTCTCCGCCGGCCGGCGTATTGTTGCCCACCGCCTTTATGTGGAATCCGTCCGGGTACCCGGCCTCTGCCATCAGACGCTTCGCCTCCGTTATGTCCGCCTTCCTTCCTGCCTCGTCTTCTCTCCAGCCCGGCAGTTGCAGTATCTCCTCTTCGGACATGTGCCCGGGAACGGCCTTCGTTATCCAGCGCGCCTTGTAGTTCGGCAGCGCAATCGCGCCGGCGACCTCCAGATCGAACTTCTTGTCGAGACCCAGATGAATGGCTCGGCGCACGCGAACATCGTCCAGAGGCGCCTTCGAGTTGTTCGTCCACATGGGCGCAGTGCCGTTGATCGGAGGGTTGCTGCCGTGGAAGAGATCCGGCTGCTCCATCGCGCGCTTCCAAGTCTCTTGGTTCCCGTTCCATGTGAAGTCGACTATGCTCGTCAGCACCGCCGCACCCCTGTTGGCCCATACCGGTATGTGAAGAGCCTTGATGCCGTCCACGTATGGGAGCTCCGGGTTCCAGTAGTTGGGGTTGGCATCCAGCGCCAGATGCTCTCCCGGCACGCGCTCCTTGAATACGAACGCGCCAGTGCCGGGCGGCAGATTCTCGCGGACATTCTGATCATTGGCGTCCAGGAAGTGCTTGGGATATATGACGGGGTAGCCGAAGTGCGGGGCCGCGCCGAGTACGTTGACGAACCACGGCGTTGGCCTCACCAGATCGAACGCCACCTTGTAGGTATCCAGCAGCCTCACGTCTTCCACAGGCTCGAAGCTCTGCCTGATGGATCCTGTGATCACCCCCTCCGGCGGGTTGAGAATGCGCTCGAACGTGCCGATGACGTCTAGCGCGGTGAACTCCACGCCGTCATGCCACTTCGCGCCCTCGCGCAGCGTGAAGGTATAGGTCAGCCCGTCGTTCGACACCTCCCAGCCAGTGGCGAGGTCGGGAACGATGTCGCGCTGACCCATGCCCACGTTCCGGTAGGTGAGGTTGTTGTACATGTTGGTGATGCCGGTGTACGCCGGAGCGCCTTGGTGCAGGTCCCAGTGCGCCATCTCGACCGGCCCCGCGGTCCTCACCACGCCTCCGCGCACGATCTCGGTCTCCACGGCGCGCATCATGTACCCGAACTTGGACGGATCCATCCTGATCGGCTCGGGTGTAGCCTTCGGCTGGATCATCACCTCTTTCACCACCTCCTTTTCCACCACCCTCTCCACAGTGACGATCTTCTCGACGGGAACTTCCTTGACCACCTCCTTGGTGACCACCTTTTCGATGGGCACCTCTTTGATCACCTCCACCACCTCTGTCTCCACCCGAGGCTCCGCGGAGCTGCACGCGGATAGAACGACGGCGGCAAGCGCCGCGAACAGACCTATCAGCCCCACAAACTTCCACTTTGGGATTCTTCCAAAGCCTGTCCGCATTGACATTCTCCTTGCTCACTTCGCGTGACCCGATACTGTTCTGAGCTGGCGACCCCGACTAGAGCGCCGGACAGCGCGCCTAGAACGAAGCGAAACTAACACTCCCATGCCTGCCTGTCAATCCCGCCCACTCACCGACCTCTTGGCGGGGTCGCCTTGCAAAGCTGCCTGAGCGAGCTGCTAGAGCTTGGCCACTGCGCAATACTGGTTCGGTTTTTGACTGCGAACAGCAGAAGAGCAAGCAGCAAGTTCACACTCCCATCGAGCGCGGCAGGCGGTACAAACGTCGGGGCGGGCGTAGGCGCGGCGGTTGGCTTGGCGGCAAAGAAGCGAGCGATGAGAGGAAAGCCTATCCATATCCGAATGAGAAACTCGGGCTTCGTTAGCTTTTGGAAGAGGCATCGCGTTCCGCTAGGCGCGACTTTAGAGGCGGGCGCTCCACTGGAACGCCTGCCCCTGATCTTATATAATACAACCCAATGGAGACGCGAATGACCACCACCATAAACACCTTCGAAGACTTCATCCGAATCATGGACGAAAACCCGGAGTGGCTGGAAGCGGCGCGCTCGCGGCTGCTGACCCGCGAGCTGCTGGATCTGCCGCAGGTAGTTGCGGAGCTGAGCGAGACCGTCCAGCAGCTTGCGGTCGCGCAGGCGCGGTTCACAGAGTCTGCCAACGCGCGCTTCGACAAGTTGGAGAAGTCCATGGCCGAGCTGTCGGCGACTCTGGCGCAGTTCATGGAGACGACGAACGCGCGTTTCGACAAGCTGGAGAAGTCCATGGCCGAGCTGTCGGCGACGCTGGCGCGGTTCATGGAGTCCACGAACGCGCGCTTGGACGCCTTGGAGACGACTCAGACGCGGTTCATGGAGACGACGAACGCGCGTTTCGACAAGCTGGAGAGCGCCATGGCAGAGCTGGCTGCCGCGCATGTTCGGCTGGATGAGAACGTTAGAGTCATGCGGCTGGATCTCGACAGTATAAAAGGCGACCACATGGAGATGCGCCTCCAGGGCAGAATCCACGGACTGCTGAGTTTGAGGCTGGGGGTGCGCCGAGTCCAAGTAGTCAGGGCGCTCTATCCCGGAGGGTCGCTGCCCGCGTTCGACAACGCCATCCACGACGCTGACGAAATGGGCGACATTACAGACGAGCAGTACAATCGGCTGATGAGCACCGACTTGATCGCCAAGTCGCGTCGGGGCAGAGGTGCCGAGGGTCGAGACGTGTACACGCCGGTGGAAGTGTCCAACCAGATCGACAGAGATGATGTCGACAGGGTGGTGCAGTCCGCGCAAGCGCTTGCCCTGATCTACTCGGATGCGGAGATTCTGCCGGCGGTGTACGGGGCCAGGATGTCCGAACAGGACAGGACCTACGCCCAGGACAGAGGCGTGTACGTATTCCTGAGGAGGCCGCAGCGCTAGCGTCCTTCCGAAACCCGCACAAGCCCATCACTCCGCCGCCGCTCATGCCTTACCCTCTATCTCGATGATTCTGTACTGCCCGAACGGAGCTGCGACTCCGATTCCCCAGTCGGCGCGAACACCACCAGCAGAGTCAGGTCTTCGGTTATGGAGTGGAAGCGATGCTCGACCCCCGCTTCTACGAATACGACCGAGCCGCGCTCGACCGCCCTGTCTTCGTCTCCCACGCGGATGCTGCCGCGCCCGCTGATCACGCAGTACGCTTCGTCCTCAGTGTGCGGCTGCTGTGGATCGACCGAGCCGGCGGCAAGCTCGTATATGCCCAGCCTCATCGACGAGACGTTCAGGAACTCCAGATACAGACTGCCTGAATCCTGCCGCCGTTCCAAGAGGTCCGAGAGTTCGAATAAGCGCATAGGGTCTCCTCGATCCATCAGTTTGGGCGCTGCCCCCAGGCGCTGGGGCAGCCGGAATCTCCCAAGTTCTTGGATGTGCCTTGCGCCACAGCCAGCGCCCAAACATGATAACCTATGCGACAGCAGTCACACAGGAGGTTCCAGCCATGCGCGCCGCTGTTTACAAGGGCAATCGACAGTTCGCCATCGAAGACATGCCCAACCCGACCCCGGGACCAGGCCAAGTGGTGATCGACGTCAGCTACTGCGCCATATGCGGAACGGACGTCCACCATTTCATGTACGACATCGCGCCGCCCGGCACGGTGATGGGGCATGAGTATTCCGGCGTCGTCAGCGCCGTAGGAGAGGGAGTCTCGCGGTGGAGCGTGGGCGACCGCGTGGTTGGCGGCGGCGGCGAGCCGCCGCTGGGCAGAGCCGCGAACCCCTCCAGAGGCGAGCGCGCCAACTACAGACTCGAAAGCGCGTCCGCGCCCACCAGCCGCGTGCGCGCATACGCCGAAAAGGTTCTGCTGGAAGACTGGGAGCCAGTCCCCATCCCCGAGGGCGTCTCGGACGAAGAAGCCGCCATGTGCGAGCCGTGCGCGGTCACAGTCCACGCCGCGCGCCTGTCCCAGCTCAAACTCGGAGACTCCGTCGTGGTGCTTGGCGCAGGCCCCATAGGGCTGCTGTGTATGCAGGTGGCGCGCGCCGCGGGCGCCGGCAAGGTGATCGTATCCGAACCCGCGCCCGCCAGAGCAGAGGCGGCGCGGCGGCTTGGCGCGGACGCCGTCATAGACCCGCTCACCGAAGACGCCGAAGCGCGCGTAGTCGAGCTGACCGGAGGCGTTGGCCCAGACGTCGTCTTCGAGTGCGCCGCGGCCAGCGGCACCCTCGATCAGGCGCTGAACATGGTGCGGCGCAACGGACAGGTGGTCTTGGTCGCCATCGTATGGGAGCAGACCCCGCTGCTTCCGCCCGACTGGATGGCTCGTGAAGTAAGCCTAAAGACGTCCTTCGGCTCGCAGCCGGAAGACTGGCGAATCGCGCTCGACCTCATCAGATCCGGCAGGGTCACTATGGAGCCGTTGGTCTCCGAAGCCAGCTATCTGCCGCTAGACGAGATACAGGGCGCGTTCGAGGCGCTGTGCAACCCGTCCAGTCAGGTTCAGATGGTCGTGCGGCACGGGTAGGAAATCCGCAGCGAGGAGCTCACGATGGTGAAGATGGAGACACTGGCATTCGCGCCGAATCAGTTCGGCGGAGTCGTCACCGCCCCTGACGCGCTGCCAGACGACCCCGCCGAGTTCGAGCGGCGGCTTCGCGCCTCGCTGGACACGTGGAAATCCGAGGGATACAAGGTCGTCTGGCTCGAAGTGCCTCTGGCGAACGCCGCGCTCGTGCCTGTGGCGGCGAACGCCGGTTTCGAGTACCACCACGCCAAAGAGGGCTACGCGCTCATGACACTCCGCTTGGTGGCTGCCTCTTACATACCGCCATACGCCACCCACTATATCGGAGCGGGCGCGGTCGTCATCAACGAGCGCGATGAGATTCTGGTGGTGTCCGAGCGCTACCGCATGGGCAGCAGCCGAGGCCCCGGCTACAAGCTCCCCGGCGGCGCGCTCCACCCCGGCGAGCATCTCGCCGCCGGCGCGGTCAGAGAGGTGCTGGAGGAGACAGGCGTCCGCGCCAAATTCGAGGCGCTCGCCTGCTTCCGCCACTGGCACGGATACCGCTACGGCAAGTCCGACATCTACTTCGTGTGCCGCCTGTCCGCGCTGTCGACCGAGATCACCATGCAGGAAGAGGAGATAGCCGAGTGCCTGTGGATGCCGCTGGCCGAGTTCCTGTCAGAAGATTCGGGTATCCACACCTTCAACAAGAGCATCGTCAGGGCGGCGCTCGACAGCCCGGGCATAGCCCCAGCCCCAATGTCGGGCTACGACGACGCGTCCCGATTCGAGTTCTTCATGCCCGTCTGAGCGCCTGAACGCCCGAATGGATGTGGGAAACTCGTACACCAAAAAGGAGAACCGCATGACGTCACTCAAGGAAAAGATCGTGCGCGGAGACACCGTGCTTAGCGTCTCTGTGCCGATCACCGCAACCAAAAGCCAGATGGAAGACATCCTCAGCAAGGATGATTACGACTTCATCAACACCGACTCTCAGCACGGCCCATACAGCGAGGAGCGCCTCGTCCAGTACTGTGAGACCGCCAAGGAAGTCGGAATCCCCGTCCAGTTCAGGATCAAGCACCCGCGCCACGCCTATTTGGTGGGCAACATCCTCGACCTGGGCCCGCTCGGAATCGAGGTGCCCCTCGTGGAAGACGAGGCTACGGTCGATGAGGCGATCGACTGGTTCTACTACCCGCAGGTCGCTAGGCGAAGCTGGGGCGGCGCAGCCAGATACGGCATCGAGGGGCGCGAAGACCGCCTCGAATATGCCGAGTGGTGGAACGCCAACGGCATCCTGTGCATCCAGATGGAGACACTGCGCGCCGTTACCAACGCGCGCCAGCTTGCGAAGCCCGGCATCACCTGCCTGACTTGGGGTCCCGCCGACCTGACCTACGACATAGAGGCGCACCCCCATCACCCGTTGCAGTCGGTCGATGACTGTGTGCGCCACGCGCTGAAGCAGCTCGAAGGCACGAATGTCAGAATCAGCTTCCGCAGCTACGACTACAAGCTGCGCGACTACTACAGGGAGATGGGCGTCACCGTATTCATGGAAAGCCCCAAGCCGTAGCCCCGGCGCCAGACAGGTCTTGTTTGCAACGAGGCGTCCCTCCGCCGGACGCCTCATCCCCCCTCTCTTGCTTGGCAGGCTTGCATGAGTGGGCGAAACTGGACTGGTGGGGATTTCGCCTATTACGATACTTCTCATTATGTTTTCCGATAGGTTGTTAACCTACTGTTAATAGTCCGATAACATGCTGTTGAGCATATTGGGTTAAAGTGGTCAGGATTTCACAAAAGGAGTACGTGACCAAATGAGAGAGATAGTTACAGCGCAGAGTGCTCTGCGCGAGCACTCTGTGCTTTTCAAGTCCTGCGTCCGCTGTAGCGGGGATCGCCAGATCCGCCGCGACTTCGAAGGCTTCTACATCGCCTGCCTCGCCTGTGGACACGTGACCTACCCCGAGGTCCACACAGACGAAGTCGCCAGACTGTTGGAGTGGAAGACCGCATCCTAGCCCGGTCACTAGCCCCTCACCCCTGAGACCGGCTCCCCCAACCAACGTTTAGACACACAGACTCGCTCTTCCCCTAGATTCAGCCTGTGTGTCTTTGCGTTTCCCGCAGTTTGGGCAGATGGCGCGCCCAACTCTCCCCTCCCTGTGGATACGAGAGGTTTTAGTCTGAGGGTGAGCAGTCCATCTTTCCTAGACGGCCTAGACGGTAGAAGGCTGGGGAGAGGGTGAGATACTCTACTCCAGCTGGCCGTTCAGAAAGATCTTCAGCACGCCGTCGTTGGCGGGGCCGCCAAAGCGCCGCTGGATGTGGCCCGCCTTGTCTATGAAGAACGTGGTCGGCAGCGAAACTACCTCGTACTCCCGCGCTATGTCGTGCGTGGTGTCGAGTGCCAAGGGGTAGGTCACTCCCGACGCCTCCGCGAACTCGCTCGCATCCTCGAACGTGTCCGACATGGCGATCCCCACGAATACCACGTCGCGCTCGCGGTACTCCTGCCATATCCGTTCGAAAGACGGCATCTCCCAGCGGCACGGCGGACACCACGACGCCCAGAAGTTGAGGACTACCACCTTGCCCTCGAGGTCGGACAGGCGCAGCGTCTGGCCGTCGAACGTCTCCACCATGAAGCCAGGCGCCGCCTCGGGCGCGCCCTCCGACGGCCTTCGTATCACCCTCGGAGTCGGCGCTTCCGTCGGAACGGGCGTCGGCTCGGGAGCAGACGTGGCGGTTGGAATCGGCGTCGCGCTCGGTTCGGGTACTGGCGTAGCAGTTGGAATCGGCGTCGCGCTCGGTTCAGGTACTGGCGTGGCAGTCGCCTCGTCCTTTACCATAGCGCGCTCGCCGGCCCCTTCGGGCGGCTCACCTCGCCCACAGCCAACCGATAGGCTGACGATCACCGCCAGCGCTGCGATCAGCGCCAAACCTGCTCTGCCGATGCGTAGATGTTTCATTGTATGATTATAGACCATGTTGCCAGAGAGGAAATAGGATTGAGGACCGACAGGAGCGCCCCCCCGTGCTTTCTCAGGTGGACGGACTACCTGACGAGGCGATCCTGCACGCTGAGGGTGGCGCGCGCCGATGCGGATGCCACCCTCGCCGCGCTCATTGCGAAGTATCTAGCGGTGGAGGATATCCGGCCGCTCGTGTCGGCGCGCCTGATTCTGCCCGACTCGGTTTCGGAGCTTCAATCCGTTCAGGATCTGGCCCTGACGCTGTCAGACGGCGGCGCTCTCGGCGGTGCCGTCCCCGGCGCGATCTACCGATGCGGTGTCCGCGAGATTTCACCCGACCAGATTCCGCGCAAGGTGGCGGCAGACCTGAATGGCTGCGCCGTGAGCCTGATCGACGTCTCCATAGATCGCAGCGAGGCAGAGTACACGCGGAGCTGGACAGGCTTCCACCGCCGCCGCTGGGAGAGAAACCGAAGCGCGCTGGAGGGATTCGTTCGAGACGCGGCGCGCGGCGCGCAGCCATCCCCCGATGCGTCGGAAGAGGGAGTCGAATTCCTGCGTCGCGTGGCGAAGGCCGTTTGGGACAGCCCGTTCGAGAACTACTCCCGCTTCACCGGACAGAAGCTGGCGTACAAGACGGGCGACGAGTCGATCCTGAACATGATCGGCGGCGGAGGGGCTATCTGCTCCGAGAAGGTGCAGGCGCTCAAGTTCCTAACAGACGAGTACGGCTTCGAGTCGCGCTGCGTATTCGCCGGGCCGGACGCCATTGGCCCCATGCCCGAAGACCGCCTTCGCCAGATTATCGAAAGCCTGGACTTCAGGGGCGCGCACTCCGCCATGCGCTACTGGCAGCACACCGCGCTGGAGTACGTGATCTGCGGCAAGCGCATCTTGGTTGACGCGACCAACGGCAACATCCCATTCCTGTTCATGCCCAGCGCCGATGTCTTGGACGGCGACAGCCCCAAGCCCGTCCGCGTTCGGATGGGGACATATACGGAGGACTTCTACTACCACCGCGCGCCCGACGATCTCGCCATGTCGCTCTTCTACATGATGGAAAACTTCGTCCCGGAGATAGATCTGGTGCAGGTTTTCGACAACGAGCTTGGACTGGCGATAACCGAGGACTTCCTCGTCTCCCCGCTTCCGCACAGGACGGAGGAGGAGTTCGAAGCGCTCGTCGACCTGTATCGGCATCTGACCGAATCGCGCGATCTCGACTTCGACGCCAATCCCGACTGGCATCTCGACGGCCCTCTGGGCGAGACGTTTCAGCGCCGAGAGCCTGCCGCGTCGCGCTCGATTCTGGATTCACATGACCATCTACTTAGCAGATACGAGCATTTCGAAGGCGCGGGCTGCCAGATGGGGATTGCGGTGGTGCAGCTGAGATGAGCCGACCGAGAGCGGTTCGACGACCGCGCAATCACATCGAGCTTCTGGCTTCGGTGGTGGAGTCGGCCGGCCGAGCGAGCGTATGGCGACGCAAGCTGGGCAGCCCTGCCATACGCTCCCTCGCAGACTTCGAACAGCTGCCCGTCACGACCGTAGCCGAGTATCGGCGGCAGCGTCTGGACTCCCTGATCGCCGCTCCCGGCGAGATAAGCTGGATCGCAGGCCCCCTGCTCGGCCAATCGCCGCGTCGCCCGCCGACTGTCGAGGGCGCGGACGAGGCGCGGATCAGGATGGAGCTGATGGGCAGGGCGCTCTCCCATGCCGTCCCGAAAGGCGTGGACTATCCGACCGCGCTGGTGGCGACTACTTCCGAGAGCAGATACTTCGGCGCGGAGATATGCGGAGCGTTCGTCAGGGAGGGAGTCCCCGCGCACCTCGTCACCGACAGGGGAAGCGACAGGCTCTCCGAGCTGGTGGAGAAGCTGGAGCCGACGATTCTCACTATATTGTCCCCCGTACTGGATGCGAACAGCCTGCCTGCCTCTGTCCTCAGCGTTGTCACCATAAACGCCGCCGCCGCGCCCGCAGGAGTCCGAAACGTGGATCTGTTAGCCCAGAACGAGCTTGGGACGCTGGGCGTGGCCATAGACGGCGGCGAGTACAGCCTGAGCCACGACAGCTTTCATTTCGAGACTTCCGATAGCGGAACACTGATAGCCACCCCCTACTTCTCCCACGTCCGCCCAATCATCAGGCTCGATACCAGAGAGAGCGTCGCCAGATGCGCGCCGTATCTGGCTTGACGAACACGAAGCCCGCCCACTCAGCGAGATCTCAGACCGCAATCGAGTATCCCGCTCCCCCTACGATGGGAGATGGTTTGAGTGAGGGTGAGAAAAGCGCGCAATCGAGTATCCCGCTCCCCTACGATGGGAGATGGCTGGCGCGAGTGTGAGAAAGACGCCGACTCTACGGCGCTCTCGCCACGCACAGCCCCTCGACCCTCGCGGCCCCCGCCTGTTTGAGCGCCTCCGCGCACGCCGACGCCGTAGCTCCGGTCGTCACCAGATCGTCCACAAGCAGGACGGACAGCCCCTCGAAGCTCGACTGCGCCTCGAACCCGCCCTGCACGTTTCCCCAGCGCTCCTCGCGCGACTCTGTCTCCAGCTGCGACGGCGCGCTGGTCACGCGCTCCAGCCCGCGCAGGTCGAGCGGAGCTTCGAGACGCGCCGCCAGCGCGGACGCGATCAGCGCCGCCTGCGCGTACCCCCGCCGCCTCACCCGATAACGATGGCTCGGAACCGCAGCCACCACGTCGAACCTCGGCGCGCCCCCCTCCGACAGGAACGCCGCCAGCATATCCGCCATCTCGGCCGCCGCTGCCCGCATACCCCGATACTTGAGCGCGGTGATAGCGCGATAGATCGGACTCTCAGGCACGTACAGATACGGAGAGCGAATCGAGTCTGTGGCCAGACTGTGCCGGAGACACCACGAGCAGACCCCGCTCACGCCCGGACTCGCGCACCTGTCGCAGAACGGCATATCGAGCTTCGGCATCGCCTCCGCGCACCCCGCGCATACGAAGCGACCATGCGCCCCGCACCCCAAGCACCGAATCGGAAACGCGATATCCAGCCCCGCGAGCCAAGCGCCTTCGAGCCACCGCTTCACCGCGCCAGCCTTCCATCTTCTCGATGCGTCCCCGTCGTCTGCCCTCATGCCGATTAGAATGTACCATACCGTGAAGCCAAACGCCCCGTTCCATCGCATACCCGCCGCGTAGGGGTGCATCTACATGGACTATCGGGGGGAAAGGCAGACAGTGTCATTCACAGGCATGACATGAAAGGGTGACTTCTAACGCGATGCGCGCGGGTGTATCATGTATAATGACCAAGTGAGTACCGCTATGACCACAGTCGAAGACATCATCAGGGCCATACAGGAGAGGCCCGAAGTGAGAGAGCAGGTTCGTCGCGCCATCTTGACCGACGAACTCTTGGCGCTGCCGCAGAGATTTGCCGAATTTACCAGTCGGTTCGATGATCTTACTCTGATAGTTCAGAGCAACACGGAGCAGATAGCAGCTCTGACCAGTCGGTTCGATGATCTTACTGCGATAGTTCAGAGCAACACAGAGCAGATAGCCATTCTGACTGCTCGTTTGAATGATCTAACCGCTCGCGTGGATACTCTGACCGCCCGTGTGGATGATCTGACTGTCAGTATGGATGCCCTGACGGCCCGCGTGGATACTTTGACCGCTCGTGTGGATGATCTGACTGTCCGCGTGGATGCTCTAACCGCCCGCGTGGATGCTTTGACCGCTCGTGTGGACGATCTGACTGTTCGGTTGGATATTTTGACCGCTCGTGTGGATGTTCTAACCGCCCGTGTGGACGATTTGACTGTCCGTATGGATGATCTGACCGCCGTAGTGCAAAAGATGGCGGAGATACAGGCTGAACACACTAGAGCGATTGCGCGTCTCGAAGACAAGGTTGGAATACTCATTGGCGACAGGCTGGAGCGAAGAATTGCGACCATACTTCCCCCGCGCCTCACCCAGATGCTTGGTCTCAGGCGCACGCGCATCACGTATCACCCAAACTTGATGCCCGGCTCTGAAAGCGAATTCATATCCCGAGTGGAAGACGCAGCGGACGCTGGCAGGATCACAGACGATCAGGAAGATCGGATCAAGCAGACGGACCTCATAGTTCACTCACGCCGTAAGCTCGATGGGTCCGGAGTTTGGATTGCAGTCGAGGCATCAGGCTCCATCGCTCAGAGAGACATCGCCCGCGCATCCGAGTCTGCCGCCGCGCTGAGGTCCGTATTCGACGATGACGCCATCGCCGTCGCCATAGGCTACCGAATTCGAGACGAAGACCGAGCCAGAGCCGATTCAGACGATGTAATCGTGCTGATAGAGGATGAGGACGCCCCCTAACCGGGAAGTCCGAAAACGCTCTCTTCCGCGACTCTTCGCGCGCTTTTTCTCATCAGCGTCCGCCTTGCGGTTCGCCCCCGTTCCATATCATATATAGGTGGCGCACTTGGGACACCGCGCACCTAGCCTAGCCCCCTCAGCCCACCAGCCACGCCGCAAGCTCGGCGCGGTTCTTGCCGAGCCACGCTATGTTGATGTCCATTCGCTCCAGACCCTGCCGTATCGTGCGCTCGGCGGCGGGCGCCGGGTGCGTCTCGAAGAACTCCTCGACCTCCTGACGCTTCTCCTCCGTGCTGAACAGCGAGCCGATGCTCACCAGACGCATCAGCGCGAACCCGCCCTCGCCGTAGCGCCGATCCAGCTCGTCCCAGTTGTCCTTCAGGAAGCGCCACGCCAGCTCGCGCCCGCTGTGGTTCGATGCCACCGACGCCAAGACGCGGATCGTATCTTGGCTGCGAACGTGGGCGTCGTCGAGAGACCTTTCCAGCGTCTCGGTGAGCAGCGCCCGATCCTCGAAGCTGCACAGCGCGTTCAGAAGGCGCATCTTCTCTTCTTGAAGCGTCTCCGCCTTCTCCATCTCCCAGATCGAATCGTACAGCGCGCGGTCGCCTTGCCGCGCCGCCATCGAGAACGTCACCGCGCGAAGGTCTGCTGGCAGCGAAGACGGGTCGCTGGCGTAGCCCTCGAACCGCCTTCGCGCCTCTGCCAGAGTGTCCGCGTCCGCGAAGTGGCCCAGCTGCCCCAGCGCAGTGGACCTCAGCAGCGCGTCCCTGTGTCCCTCTCCGGGCTTCACGTCCCAGCCGACTCGCTCGCCGATGGGCTTGAAGATGCCGCGACCGAACGCTTGGTAGGCGGGGTGGAACGCCTCGTCCGCCAGCAGGTTGTCCAGCGCGTTCAGGCACGCCGCCAGATCCCCAGCCACCGATGGATCCGTCTCGTTGGAGTACGCTTCCGCCAGATCTAGGAAAGTCGTGGCAGAGATGCGCCCCGACTTGGCGAGCGCGTAGGCGTCCGACTGCAAGCCAAGCCTGTCCTGCGCGGGCAGAGTGAGGCTCCTGATCGGAACCTTCAGCCGCTCCAGCTCGTCCTGCGGGTAGTTGACGCGGTAGAACCCCGACTGTCCCGGATTGATCTTGATCCACTCGTCCGCTGAGCCGAACGAGGCGGGCATGAGACTGAGCGACGTCTCGGCCGACTCCATGAGAGCGCGCGCGGGTTCGGCGTCGGACGCGGTTCTGGCAGTCAGCGGCACCTTCCACAGCGTGCCGTCCTCGCCGTCCTGACTCCCCCCCGCGTCGTCATACAGGAAGCGCGACTGCGCCAAGCCGACTTCTATCGACTCCCCCCCGCGCTCCACGGAGACGTCCAGAGCGGGGTAGCCTGTCTGCGAAGTCCAGCTGTCCATGATCTCGGCAACCGGCTGACCGGACGCCTCCCCAAGCGCGTTCCACAGGTCGCGCGTTCGCGCGTTGGCGTACTGGTGGCGCTCGATGTAGATTCGCAGACCGGCGCGGAAGGCGTCCTCGCCCAGGTAGTGTTCGAGCATCCTGAGAATCGAGCCGCCCTTCGAGTAGCTTATGGCGTCGAACAGCTGCCCGATCTCCGCCGGATTGCCCACCTCCTGCTCGATTGGGTGCGAGTTGCGAAGCCCGTCCAGATTCAGCGCCGAGCTGGTGTCGTGCGTCAGGAACTGCGTCCACATATCCCATTCCGGGTGCAGATAGTCCACCGCCTTGTCGCCCATCCACGAGGCGAAGCTCTCGTTCAGCCACAGGTCGTCCCACCACTCCATCGTCACCAGATCGCCGAACCACTGGTGCGCCATCTCGTGGGAGATGATCGCCGCCACCACCTCGCGCGTTCCCGCCGAGCTGTTGTCCGGATCCACCAGCAGCGCCACTTCGCGGTAGGTTATCGCCCCCCAGTTCTCCATCGCGCCCGCCGCGAAGTCCGGAATGGCTATGTGGTCGAGCTTCGAGAGCGGGTATGGAACCCCGAAGTAGTCGTGGAAGTAGTCGAGCAGCGCCATGGACGTTTCCAGCGCGAACCGCCCCTTGTCCTCGTTCCCGCGAGTCGCCCACACGCGCATCAGCACGCCGTCCCGCGTTCGGTCTTCCACACAGGCGAGGTCGCCCACGATGAACGCCAGCAGGTAGGTGGACATAACCGGCGTCTCCGCGAAGCGCACGGACTTCTTGCCCGCCGCGCCCACAGTCGTCGATACAGGCTCGGTGTTGGAGATGGATTCCAGCTCCTCCGGCACGATCAGCGTGACCTCGAACGTGGCTTTGACCGCCGGCTCGTCCCAGCACGGGAAGGCGCGGCGCGCGTCTGTGGACTCGAACTGAGTCGTCGCCATCCAGCGCTGACCGCCCTCAGCGTCCGTGTACGAGGAGCGGTAGAAGCCGCGCAGCTTGTCGTTCAGCTCTCCGTTGAACTCCAGCCTCAGCTCCGCGCTCCCAGACGGTATGGGGAAGGGAAACGAGATCGTGGCAGTCTCCCGCTCCTCGTCATACGAGATTGCCGATGCGCGGTGAGACGCTCCGCTGGCGAGCGTCAGCGCGGCGGACTGTATCTCGATCTCCGCGCTGTTGAGCGTGATCTCGTTCGTCCGCTCCGCCACCTCGATTCCCACTGTCTCGGAGCCTGAAAACGTGAACGAATCGAGGTCCGGCTCCAGAATCAGCGCGTACCTCGTTGGGCGCGCATTGGCAGGCAAAGTCCACTCGCTGGATGATGAAGTCATTTCGCTTCCTTGTATTCGATGGCTTCGAAACCTAGCCGCAAGCCATTTTCAGGAGGCCGTCCAGTTCGGCGCGCGCTTTTCGGAGAATGCGCGCGGGCCCTCTATCCTGTCTGCCGATGCGTTGTGCTTCTGCGCCTCGCTGTAGTTTCTGGACATGGCGACTTCCAGCGGCCAGTCCAGCCCTTGGTATCCCATCTGCTTGCTCGCCCTCACGGAGAGCGGCGCGCACTCCAGAATCTCGTTCGCCCACCTTTCGGCGGTGGGCATTAGCTCCGCCAGCGCCACCACCTCGTTGACTAGCCCGATGCGGTAGGCCTCCTGCGCGCTGATGCGCCGCGCCGTGAGCATCATGCCCATGGCCACTTTCGTGGGTACGTGTCGCGGCAGCCTGAACACGCCGCCCGCGCCCGCGTACAGCCCCACTCGCGGCTCCGGCAGCCCAAGCTCGGCGTGGTCGGCGGCGATGATGATGTCGCACGCCATGGCAGTCTCCAGCCCGCCGCCGAGCGCGTAGCCGTTGACCGCCGCTATCATCGGCTTCCAGCACTCGAAGTTGGCGGTTATGCCCCCGAACGGCGCGCGCGCGTAGCGCGCGTTCGCGTCCTCCTGTCCGCCGCTCTGATCGCGCTCGGCAGTGTAGCGCAAGTCGTTGCCCGCGCTGAACGCTCGCTCGCCCGTCCCCGTGAGTATGGCGACCCAGGCGCCCGCGTCCTCGTTGAACCGCGTGAACGCATCGTGAAGCTCCGCGTTCGCCGGCGGGTGAAGCGCGTTCAGGCGCTCAGGGCGGTCGATCGTCACGTAGGCGATTCGGCCCTTCTGTTCATATGTGATGAACTCGTAAGACATGCGTCGTCTCCTCGCATATGGATGATTCCAACCCCAAGAGTATAGCAGAGGCGGCCGCTCGACACCCCCGCCGACAGCCAGCCCCCAATCTTGCATCTCGGAAATACAGAACAGATAATAGAGGAGAAGACTAGGCGGCGGCTCTCGCACCTCCGAACCTCACCAGCCCTCGCCCCATCTCTCCCTGTAAGCCACCTCCTCCACAGGAGCGCGGCGCGTTGGCCCATACCTGTTGGCGTCCGATGGAAAGCCCACCGGCAGGAGCGCGGCGGTCTCCACGTTCTCCGGTATACCGAGCAGCTCCTTGATCTCGTCTTCGTATCGCTTGTGCAGACTGGTCAGACAGCTTCCGAGTCCTAGCCCGCGCGCCGCGAGCAGAATGTTCTGCACGGACGGGAAGATCGAGCTTCCGCGCCCCATCGTGGAGGGCCCCCCGTCGTGTTCGATGCACGCCATCAGCAGAACCGGCACCTCCGCCATAGTCCGCGCCAGATGATCCGCAGAGCGTCGCACGCGCGCCTGCAAGTCCGTCTGGTTTGGATTGAGCGAGCCGTAGGCATGTTCCCAGCCCTGCTCGTAGTACCCTGCGATCCTGTCTTTCGTAGCCTTGTCGGTGATGACCAAGAACTTCCAGCCCTGCCGGTTTCCGCCGCTCGGAGCTTTCGTCCCCGCCTCTATCAGCTTGCGGATCAGCTCGTCCGGCACCGGGTCGGGCTTGAAGTACCTCATCGCGCGCTGCGAGTAGATCGCCTCGAACAGTCCGATTTCGTCTGACATGGGGAATCTCCCTTCACTGCCGCGCCCCTGCGCTTGCCCGAATCTCTGGATGGCGGCACGTCCCGCGCCCCTCTGGACACGGTGATCGCATCCGCCGATAGCGACTGTATCATGGAACAGGGAACGTACGAGTTTCGCCTGTTGACGAAACTCCGTGATCACATCCGCCGATAACGACTATATCACAGTGGCGGCACGTTCGCCGCCGGCCGATTTCGGCTGTACGCCACCCACTGCCCGCCTTGTCTGCTATCATGTGGCGACAAACCCATTTCACGGAGGATTCAATTGAAAGTCGGCGCCAGACTCACCGGCAGCACACCCAAAGAGATAGCCGAGTCCGCGAGGCGCGCCGAGCGGCTGGGTTTCGACACGTACAGCTCGTCCGAGACCAGCCACAACCCGTTCCTCGCCCTCCCCATAGCGGCAGAGCATACCGAGCGCATCGGCTTGAGAACGTCCATCGCCCTCGCCTTCGCGCGCAGCCCTATGGACATGGCATATATCGGCTGGGATCTCCAGTCCATGTCCTCCGGCAGATTCACACTCGGACTGGGAAGCCAGGTGCGCGGACACATCGTCCGCAGGTTCGGCATGAGCTGGTCCGCGCCCGCGCCGCGTATGCGCGAGTACATCCAGGCGCTCCGCCACATCTGGAACGCTTGGCAGACGCGCGAGCCGGTCGAGTTCCACGGCGATCACTACGACTTCAACCTGATGCCCCCCTTCTTCGACCCCGGCCCCATCGAGAACCCCGAAGTCAAGGTCTTCGTCTCCGCCGTGAACCCGTACATGCTGCGCGTCGCCGGCGAGGTCTGCGATGGCGTCCTGCTTCACGGCTTCTGCACGCCCAAGTACACCAGAGACGTCATCATCCCCAACCTGAAGATAGGCGCAGACCGCGCCGGCCGCTCACTGGACGAAATCGAGATCAGCGCGGGCGGCTTCATAATCACCGGAGCCACCGAAGAAGAAGTCGAATCCAAGAAAGCGGGCGTCAAGGGGCAGATATCGTTCTACGCATCCACACGCAGCTACGAGTCCGTCATGAGCGCGCACGGCTGGGATGACACCGCCGCCAGACTCTACCGCATGTCCGTTGACAACAGATGGCGCGAGATGCCCGGCCAGATCACCGACGACATGCTGGAGACATTCGCCGTAGTCGGAACCCACGATGAGATCGTCGCCAAGCTCAGGCAGGCGCACGGCGACTACGCCACGTCCGTCAGCTTGGACATACCAACGCCCACGCCCCAGGACGAAGAGCGCCTCGCCGCCATGATCGCCGAGCTTCACGCCTGAATCCGCCGCAGCGCAGCCAATCGAGCCATTCGGAGGCACACATTGAAGATCGAGAGCATCAGAGCCGTAGAGGTGAACCTGACGCCCAGCATCCAGACCGCGCCGCGTGTCCCGCCCATACCCGGCGCCGGCCACTTCACCAGCCCCATGGCGCGCTACGAGCGCGAATTCGGCGGGCGCGGCTGGTCCGCCAGCTGGAAGCGCGCCGCCTGCGTAGTCACTGCCGAAGATGGCACGTGGGGATTGGGCGTGACCACCAACAGCGGCCCCGTGCTGTCCATCATCAACGACCACTTCGCCCCGCTCCTGACAGGGCAGAATGCCATGTCCACCGAGAAGTGCTGGGATCTGATGCGCCGCGCATCCTCCCCCTACGGCACGCACGGACTGACCAGCTACGCCGTCAGCGCGGTGGACAACGCGCTGTGGGACCTCAAGGGCAAGCTGCTCGGCAGACCCGTCTACGAGCTGCTCGGCGGCCCCGTCAAGGACAAGATCTTCTGCTACGCATCCAACACCATGCTGACCTACGGCACCGAGAACTATATAGACTGGTTCTTGGAGCTTGGGTTCAAAGCGGTCAAGCTGTTCGTCCGACACGGGCCGGAGGACGGCATCGAGGGAATCCGCAAAGACGAAGAGCTGGTGGCGCGCACCCGCGAGCAGGTGGGCCCTGATGTGGAGATCGCCGTAGACTCGTGGATGTCGCTCAACATCGAGTACATCGTCCGACTGGTGGAAGCGCTCAAGCCATACCGCATCAAGTGGCTGGAAGACTACCTTCTGCCCGAAGACATGGACAGCTACTTCAAGGTGCGTCAGCGCGTTCCCGGCCAGACGCTCGCCACTGGCGAACACTGGTACACCATCCACCAGTTCGCGCAGGCGGCGGGGCAGGGACTGGTGGACATACTCCAGCCAGACATCGCATGGGTGGGCGGAGTGACCGCCAGCGTGCGCATCTGCCACATCGCCGAGGCGCACGGCGTAACCGTCATCGGACACGGCGGAATGAACTACCCCTACGGCCAGCACCTAGCCTATGCCATGCCCGTAATACCTTGGGGCGAGCGATCCGAGGGAGTAGCCCCTCCCGGCGTCCCGCTGGAAGAGATGATCCTGCTCCCCGGCACACCCGCCATCGAAGACGGGTATCTGATACCGAGCGACGCCCCCGGCTTCGGCTTCGAATTCGATCTGGACTGGCTGGAGGCGCGAACGACTTAGACTATCGCCCCCGCGGCGCGCATCTCGCCCACCTCCTCATCCGAGCAGCCGAGAATCGTCTTCAGCACCTCGTCCGTATGCTCCGAGTAGAGCGGCGCGCGCGTGACGCGGTTCGTCTCGCCCGACAGCTTGATCGGTATGCCGATCATCCGATAGTCGCCCCGCTCCGAATCTCGAACGTTCACCACCATCTCGCGCGCCGTCAGGTGTTCGTTCTCCAGCACTTCCGTCGCCGAGATCGTCGCGCCCGACAGCACGCCCGCGCCTGCCAGAGTCTCCATCGCCTCCCACTTCGTCCGCCGCGAAGTCCACTCGGTGACGATCTCGGACGCCTGCTCCGCGTTCTTTGCGCGCTCGTCCTCGTCATCGAACCTCGCATCGCCTATCAGGTCGGCGCGGTCCATCGCCGCCAGCATCATGTCCCAGCCGTCTCCGCGCGGGTGGATCATAACGTAGTCGTCCGGCCCGCCCGGAGCGCACGGAAAGACCATCGGCATACCCCTGAAGCCCATGTGTCCCTGACGCTCGAACGCCTCGCCGGTGGCGAGCGTTCTGGTCAGGAACATCCGCATCAGGTTGACAACCGAATCCTGCATAGACACCTCTACCATCTGCCCCTCGCCGCTGCGCTCGCGCTTGTGCAGCGCAGCCAGTATGCCGATGGCGGCGTGCAGACCGCTTCCAGAGTCGCCCACGCCCGGCGACACCATGACCGGCGGCCTGTCGCCGAACCCCGTCGTCGCCATTGCGCCGCCCACGGCCTGCGCCACGAACTCGTATCCCTTGTAGTGAGCGTATGGCCCGTATGCCCCGAACCCCTTGATCGTGGCGTAGATCAGTCTTGGGTTGATCTCGTGAAGCGTCTGCCAGCCCAGCCCCAGCCTGTCCAGCATCCCCGGAGAGAAGTTCTCCACCAGAACGTCCGCCCAGCGAGCCAGCCCTGTGAACGCCTCCTTGCCCTTCTCCGTCTTCAGATCGAGCGTGATAGCGCGCTTGTTGTTGTTGAAGATCAGAAAATAGACACTGTCCGAGTCCTCGCGGTGCGCCAGATCCGTCCGCGTGCTGTCTCCGCCCCTCGTATCCTCCACCTTGATCACGTCCGCGCCAAGAAAGCCGAGCATCTGCGCGCACGAAGGCCCCGCCTGAACGTGAGTCAGGTCCAGCACCTTCAGACCGCTAAGAGACTGATCCATCTTCGCCACTCCTGTTCACGCGCTCCGCTGCCTTCCGCTCCGAACGATCTCGGCTATCGACTCGGCTGCCTTCTCGATCCCGCCGTCCTCGTTGACAACGCGGCGGTCGAACCACGCCGCCTCTCCCATCTCGCGCTCCGCCGCGCGCAGCTTGACTCCGAGCGCGTCTTCGGACTCGGTGGCGCGCGCTCTCAGCCGTCTGACCAGCGCGCCCTCGTCCGGCGGCTCCAGGAATATCAGCTCGGCGTCCGGAAAGATGCCGCGTACAGTCGCCGCGCCCTGAACGTCTATCTTCGCTATGACGTCCAGCCCGCTTTCGAGCGCTTCGGAGACCTGCCGCTTGGGGATTCCGTACAGATTGCCGTAGACCTCCGCCCACTCCAGCAGCCCGTCGGACGCGATCATGTCTCGGAACTCCGCCTCCGATACGAAGATGTAGTCCACCCCGTCCCGCTCGCCGCGCCTGATGGCGCGCGTGGTGGCAGTGATGGCGAAGTGGCAGCCCAGCCCCATTCCCCTCATCACGGAAATCACCGCGTCCTTGCCCACGCCGGACGGCCCCGAAATCACGAAAAGGCGGCCGCCGCGCCGCCTCTGGCAGACCGAAACGCCGCCCACCTCAGCCCCCCGCCCCCAGCCTGTCCAGCGTCTCCCAGAACGATGGGTAGGACACGTCCGCCGCGTCCGCCTCGCCGATCGCCGTCGTCCCCTCCGCCACCAGTCCGGCAACCGCCATAGTCATGGCGATGCGGTGGTCTCCGTGACTGGCGACCTCCGCCCCCCGCAGCTTCGCGCCGCCCTCTATCGTCATCCCGTCGTCCGTCTCGCGTATCTTCGCGCCCAGCGCGCTCAGCCCCTCCGCCGTGGCGGATATGCGGTCGGACTCCTTGACCCGCAGCTCCGCGGCGTCCCTTATCGTGGTCACGCCCCGCGCCTGCGATGCAGCCATAGCCAGCGCCGGCAGCTCGTCTATGACGCGCGGGATGATCTCCCCGCCGATGTCTATGCCGCGCAGATCGCTGGACTCCGCCACGAGGTCGGCGGAAGGCTCGTTGCCGTCCTCGCGCGCGTTCTCCACGCGGATGTTCGCGCCCATCTCGCGCAGAACGTCCAATACGCCGGTGCGAGACGGATTTATGCCCACCCCCCTGACCGTGACCCGCGCGTTCGGATGCGCCGCCCCAGCCACCAGCCAGAACGCCGCGCCGCTGATGTCGGACGGCACCTGTATATCGACAGGCTTCAGATTCGAGGGGCGAACCGTGACTCTGAGGCCGTCCTTCTCTACGTCTGCCCCCATCGCGCCCATCATCCGCTCCGTGTGATCGCGCGACTCCGCTGGCTGTACGACCGTCGTCTCGCCCTCGGCGTACAGCCCCGCGATCAGGATGCAGGATTTCAGCTGCGCGCTGGCAACCGGCATCTCGTACTCTATCCCGCGAAGGCATCCGCCCTCGAACGCCAGCGGCGCCAGCGAGCCGCCGCCTCGTCCCATCACGCGCGCCCCCATCATCTCCAGCGGAAGAAGTATGCGCTTCATGGGCCTGCGCCTCAGAGAGGCGTCGCCCGTTATCACGCTGAAGAACGGCAGCGCCGCCAGCAGACCCGAGACCAGCCGCATCGTCGTTCCGCTGTTGCCCGAGTAGAGCGCGTCATCAGGCTCGGACAGGCCCAGCTTGCCCCCGCCCCTTATGATGAAATGCTCCTCGCCGCCGCTGCCGCGCTCCTCTATTCCAGCGCCCAGCCCGCGAAGGCATCCGAGCATGGATGAGCGGTCGTCCCCCACGCAGAAGTTGGACACGCGCGCATCGCCATCGGCGATTGCGTTGAGCAGCGCCGCCCTGTGCGATATGGACTTGTCCCCCGGCGGGATCACCGCGCCTTCGAGCCTCGCCCTGTGTTCTACCGTCCGCTCCATTACCTGCGCCTTCCTGGCAGCTTGAACCTGTCCTCGTCATCGTCCTTGTTCTGCCTGAGACGGCTTGCCAGCTTCTCGCCGAGGAACACACTCATCATCGAGTCCCCCGCGTTCGGGATCTTGGCAGCCGTCTGCGGCACCACCGCGTCCGCCTCCCACTTCGCCCTGAGCTCCCAAGCCTTCGTGAAGCGCTCCACCAGCGCGTCGCTGTCCTCGCCTATCTCGTTGCGATAGTTGTACAGCTCCAGTATCAGCTGATCTATCCAGTGGACGAGCGCCTTCGGGTCGGCGAGACATACCGCCTCGTTGTCCTCCGGGTGGTTGGCGGCGTGCTTCCCGAACACGTTGAACTGAGACTCCGCCAGCTGGTGCATCTCGCGCCAGCCCTTGCTTCCGGCGGTAGTCGTGACGAACGCCGAAGACATGACCACCGGGAGATGGTGCATCGCCGCCGCGTAGGAGTCATGCTCCGCCGGATCCAGAAAGACCGGCCTCGCCCCCAGCGCCTCCACCAGGCCAACCACTGTGCGGATAGCCTGCTCGTCCGCCCCCTCCGCAGGCGTCACCGTGTACTTCGCCCCCCTGAACACCGATGGGTCAGCCGCCTCGATAGACTCGGGCGCCGCCTTCAGCAGCGGATGCCCGCCCACGAAGCTGGCGTCCTGCGGAAAGAACTCCTTCGCCCAGCGCATCACCGGAGCCTTGATGTTCACCGTGTCCGTCACCACCGCCCCCGGCTCCACCATCGGCCCTATCGTGTCCATCAGGTCGCGCATCTCGCCCACCGGCGCGTCCAAGACCACCAGCTGCGCCCCCGTCATGGCAGCCCTGAGATTGCTTTCCACCTTGTGGGCAGCGTCCATCTTGGAAATGGTGGATGCCGTATTGCGGTCGCTCGTAGATATGACGACTTCGGTGCTGTTCAGTTTGCGCGCCATGAGCGACTGCCCAATGGACACGCCCACAGGCCCAACCCCGATGATCGCTATTCGATCCATACTGGCGCCTCCTCGATTACTCACAACAGACTATCACAGAAGCGGCCTTCCAAGAATGATCTGTCCGAGCAAATTGACCATCGGCCTCAAGATTCCCGACAGGATCCGAAGGTTCGGAGAGAAGAACCCCAGCGCGATGATCAGCAGCAGGATGCCCGGCCCGTACGGTTCCAGCCGCGCAAACGGGACGGCAAGGCTGCGCGGGAGCAGCCCCAGCGCGACCTTGAACCCATCCAGCGGAGCTATCGGCAGCAGATTGAACGTCGCCAAGATCAGGTTCCAGAACACCAGAGACGTCAGCGCGTATCCCGCGTATCCCAAGACGCCGCCAGACCCAGCCCCGAACACAGACGCGCCGCCCAGCGCAGTATCCGCCACGCCCACCCTCAGCGGAATGGCGAACAGCACCGCCGCGACGATGTTGGACGCCGGCCCAGCCAGCGCCACCAGCGCCATGCCCGGCCGCTCGCCCACGCGCAGATAGCGCGCGTTCACAGGCACAGGCTTGCCCCACCCGAACCCCGCGAAGAATATCAGCGCCGTCCCAACCGGGTCCAGGTGCCTGAGCGGATTCAGGCTCAGACGTCCAAGCCCCCTGGCCGTCCAGTCTCCCAGCTCCGTAGCGGCGTATGCGTGGCTGAACTCGTGAACCGTTATGCAGATGACCAGAGACGCGCACAGCGTCGCCAGCGTTATGACACCCAAGACAGGGTCGTTCATAAGTAGATCGAGCGTAGAAAAGATCAATTGCCGCCTGCCAGCCGATCGACTCTGATCAGACTCCCCTCCCTAGATGTGAGAGGGGACAGCGCGAGGGTGACACATCCGAAGCCGCGCAAGAACCAAAAGCGGAGCGGCACAGCCGCTCCGCTCGATCTCGATACTCACTCGGAAGCCGGAAGCCGCCGTCTAGTGACCGCCGCATCCACAACCGCCGCCGCCGCACCCGCATCCACCGCCGCCGCCGCCACATCCACCGCCGCCGCCGCCACATCCACCGCCGCCGCCGCCACATCCACACCCGCCGCCTCCGCCGTGTCCCTGCAAGTTGGGATTGCTGATGACGAAGCCACTTCGCATCAGCCCTTCCATGTAGTCGATGGTGGAGCCGTCGAGCAGCGGCGCGCTGTCCGCGTCCACCAGAACCTGAATCCGATCCGCGTCGATCACGAAATCGTTCTCGCCCGCTTCCTCCTCCACGCTGAGCATGTACTGAACCCCGCCGCCATGCGGGTCGGCCATGACCATGACTCGGAGCATACCGTCGCTCTCACCCTGCTCTTCGAGGACATCCCTGAACTTCTGGGCGGCCAGGTCGCTCACTTCCAGCAGCTTTGTAGTCGCCACGCGCATTACCTCCGAGACGTGTCTGTATTTCCGAACATGACGAAATGAAGCTCGTCTTGGTCGCCATGCTAGCACGCCGCCATAGAGCAGTCAAGAAATTTGACACCCCCTCGACCGCGCCGCTATACTCCATCTCGGAATTTCCCTGGTGGTTTCAGCGAGGCGGCCCCACCCGTTCCCATCCCGAACACGGAAGTGAAACGCTTCAGCGCCGACGATACTGCACTTGCAAGGGTGTGGGAAAATAGGTCACTGCCAGGGTACTCCTCACAAGCAAGGCGCCCCTCCCCTTCCCCCACTGACGCCCGAAAACACGGCGCGCGCGCCTGCTGTCAGCGTCCCAGATCATCGGCGCTTGGCGCGGTTGCCCATACTCAGGCGCGTTAACGCCTTTTCAGCCCATTCCCGCCGTGTTACAATCAGCACACTTCTACTAAATCGCTAGGGATGGTCGGCGCGGAGTTTCCAATCGAATGCCCCTCTTGTCTGTTCCCCTCTCGGGCTGCTCGATGGGCATGGGCGGCTTTACCAGCCGCATATCATTGCATATAATGGATCTGCCTGATCCTACATACCGGAAAGTTGCAACAACAATGACTACTGAACAACACCAAGAGCTCGCTCCAGCCGAAGAGGACATGGGGCAGCTGCTCGAAGAAATGATGGGCGAAACCAAAAACGTCCGCAGAGGAGACGTCGTCGAAGGCGTCATAATGAGCGCCGACGCGTCCGACGGACTCTTCGTCAACATCGGACAGAAGTCCGAAGCGCACGTCCCCGCCCACGAGATGCGCACCGTGGACACCCCCGACATGGACAGCCTGATCGGCGGATCCATCATCGCCATGGTGGTGCGCACCGAGACGGGCGACAGCCCCGCCATCCTGTCCGTAGACAGAGCCATCGGCGAACAGGGCTGGCGCTACCTCGAAAAGGCGATGGACGCCGGCGAGGTGATCGAGGGAAAGATCGCCGGATTCAACCGCGGCGGCTCCATCGTGGAGGTCGAGGGCGTACAGGGCTTCGTGCCTATGTCCCAGCTCGTCTCCGTGCCGAGAGAGCGCTTCCGCCTATACCAAGAGAACGACCAGCGCCTGTCCGAGGAGGAGCAGATGACCCTCCAGGAGGCGCAGGACGCCGAAATCGGCAAAGACCTCAAGATGAAGGTGCTGGAGGTCAACCGCAGCCGCAACCGCGCCATCTTCTCCGAGCGACAAGCCGTACAGGAATCCCGGGACGCCCTCAAAGCCAAGCTCATCCAGGAGCTGGAGGAAGGCGAGACCCGCAAGGGCGTAGTAACCGGCATCAGCAGCTTCGGCGCGTTCGTGGACCTCGGAGGCGCAGACGGCCTCATCCACATCTCCGAACTCTCGTGGAGCATGGTCAACACCCCCGAAGAGGTCGTCAGCGTCGGCCAGCAGCTCGAAGTGTTCGTGCTGAGAGTCGATGCCGAAAACAAGAAGATCGCCCTGAGCCTCCGCAGGCTCCAGCCGGAGCCGTGGGAGACCATTCACCAGCGCCTGCGCGTGGGCGAGGTCGTGAATGCCACCATCACCAAGCTCACCAACTTCGGCGCGTTCGCCCGCGTCGAGGACTCCATAGAGGGACTCATCCACATCTCCGAGCTCTCGTCCAGAATGATCAACCACCCTCGGGAAGTCGTGAGGGAAGGCGAGCAGATCTACGTCAAGGTGCTGCGTATCGAGCCAGAGCGCAGAAGATTGGGATTGAGCCTGAAGCAGGCGACCGAAGAGCGGTACTTCTAACTACCCGCCTTCCGCCGCCCCACTTTGCGAAGAGGAGACCCTTCCAATGGCCAGTCGGTTTGAGAAATTCTCGGAGAGGGCGCGCAGAGTCCTCTCCCTTGCCCAAGAAGAAGCTCAACGGTTCAACCACACCTACATCGGCACCGAGCATATTCTTCTTGGCCTTGTCCGAGAGACCGACGGAGTCGCCGCCAAGGTGCTGACAAACCTCGGAGTCGAGCTTCCCAAGGTACGCTCCGCAGTCGAGTTCATCATCGGCAGAGGAGAACGAGCGTCCACCGGCGAGATCGGCCTCACCCCCAGGGCCAAGAAGGTCATCGAGCTGGCAGTGGACGAGGCGCGCCGCCTCAACCACACCTATATAGGCACCGAACACCTCTTGATCGGCCTGATGCGAGAGGGCGAGGGCGTCCCCGCCGGCGTCCTCGAAAGCCTCGGAGTCACCCTGGACAAGATACGCGCCGAGACCAGCCGCATCCTCAGCCAGAACGTGCAGCAGTCCCAGAGCGGCGGACGCGGAAGATCCAGCTCGCGCACCCCCACCCTGGACCAGCTCGGCATCGACCTCACCAAAGCCGCGCGAGACGCCAAGCTAGACCCGACAGTCGGACGCGACAGAGAGATCCAGCGCGTCACCCAGATACTCAGCCGCCGCACCAAGAACAACCCCGTGCTGGTAGGCGAGCCGGGAGTCGGCAAGACCGCCATCGTAGAGGCGCTCGCCCAGCGCATAGCCGACAACGATGTCCCAAGCACCCTTCAGGGCAAGCGTCTAGTCACCCTGGACATGGGCGCGCTGGTCGCCGGCACCAAGTACAGAGGAGAGTTCGAAGAGCGCCTCAAGAAGGTCGTGGAGGAGATACGAAGCTCCGGCAACTGCGTCCTCTTCATAGACGAAGTTCATACTATGGTCGGAGCCGGCGCAGCCGAAGGCGCAGTCGACGCCGCCAACATCCTCAAACCCTCACTCGCCAGAGGCGAGCTGCAAACCATCGGCGCAACCACGCTCGACGACTATCGCAAGTACGTCGAGCGCGACCCCGCCCTGGAACGCCGCTTCCAGCCCGTCAGGGTCGAGGAGCCCAGCACCGAAGAGACCGTAGACATTCTCAGAGGCGTCAAGGGCCAGTACGAAGAACACCACGGGCTGGAGATCACCGACGAAGCGCTTCAGCAGGCAGCGACCCTCGCCTCGCGCTACATCGCAGACCGCTTCCTTCCCGACAAAGCCATCGACCTCATAGACGAAGCCGCCTCCCGCGTCAGAATCAACTTCACCACCGCGCCGCTCTCGGTCAAGGAAGTAACCAGAATGCTGGAGAGCGTCCGAAAAGAGAAAGACGAAGCCATCGCCGGACGCCAGTACGAGTTCGCCGCCGAGCTGAGAGACCGCGAGGCGAGCATCTCCGACAAGCTCCGCGAGCTGGAGCAGGACTGGAAGGACGAGCAATCCGACGAGAAGCCGATCGTGACCGAGGAGGACATCGCCGAAGTCGTCAGCATGTGGACGTCCATCCCCGTAACCAGACTCGCCGCGACCGAGACCGAGCGCCTCATCAACATGGAAGAGGTTCTTCACGAGAAGGTCATCGGCCAGCACGAGCCGATCACTCTGGTGTCCAAGGCAGTCCGCCGCGCCCGCGCCGGACTGAAGAACCCCAGACGCCCCACCGGAATATTCATGTTCCTGGGACCGACCGGCGTGGGCAAGACGCTGCTCGTCCGAAAACTCGCCGAATTCCTGTTCGGCTCCGAGGACGCCCTCATCCGAATAGACATGTCCGAGTTCATGGAGCGCCACTCCGTCGCTCGGCTGGTCGGCGCCCCTCCCGGCTACATCGGCTACGACGACGGCGGACAGCTGACCGAAGCCGTCAGACGCAAGTCATACTGCGTCATACTTCTCGACGAGATCGAGAAGGCGCACCCAGAGGTGTTCAACATACTCCTCCAGATCTTCGACGACGGTCACTTGACCGACTCCAAGGGCCGACAGGTGGACTTCCGCAACACCATCGTCGCCATGACGTCCAACATCGGCTCCGACCTGATCAGACAGGACCGCTCCATCGGCTTCGCCGCTAGATCCGGGCAGGGCCAGAGCGAGGACGAAGCCTACCAGCGCATGAAGACCAACGTCCTCGACGAGGTCAAGCGCTTCTTCAGACCGGAGTTCCTCAACAGAATAGATGGAAGCGTGGTGTTCCACTCGCTCAACCGCGAACACATGCACCAGATCATCCCAATCGAGTTGAAGGACGTCACCTCCAACCTGATCGAAAAGGGAATCGACCTCGTCGTCACTGACGAAGCCAAAGATTGGCTCGTGGAGAAGGGCTACGATCCCATCTTCGGCGCAAGGCCATTGCGCCGCGTCATTCAGGATCACGTCGAAGACAAACTCTCCGATGCCATCCTCGCAGGCCGCCTAGGCCCAGCCGACACCGCCATAATAGACATAGACGGCGGCGAGCTAACCGTGAAAGCCGAATCCCCCTTCTCGGTGGTATCCGCTACATAAACCGAATTGCCCTTGCCCCCTCTTCCTCGACTGGGAGAGGGCTGGGGTGAGGGTGAAAACCCCATCGAGAGATGGAAAACCCTCACCGCCCGGGCAGCCATGCCAAGAAAAGCGAAAACCATCTTCGTCTGCGAGACGTGCGGAGGAGAATCTCCTAGGTGGGAGGGTCGTTGCCCCCACTGCGGCGAATGGAACACACTCGCCGAGTTTCGAGAGCCTTCGGCTGGACGAAAGACCGCCACCACGTGGGCAGGCTCCGCGCCCGCTGAGGCAATCAGACTTCGCGACGTAGTCAGCGAGCGTCAGCCTAGACTCGTCTTCGAATCGCCCGAGCTGAACCGCGTTCTCGGAGGGGGCATGGTCCCCGGCTCTGTAAGCCTCGTCGCCGGCGACCCCGGAATAGGCAAATCTACCCTGTTGCTCGCCGTAGCCGCCGATGCCGCCAGCCGCAGCCGCGCCCTCTACGTCACCGGCGAGGAGTCTGCGGCGCAGGTCAAGTTGCGCGCCGACCGTCTTGGCATAAGCGCCGAAGACCTGTACCTGCTCCCGTCCACTGGCTTGGACGACATCTTGGCTCACCTCGAAACCATCCGCCCCGCGCTCGCGGTCGTGGATTCGATCCAGACCGTCTTCGACGGCGGCATGTCCTCCGAACCCGGAAGCCTCGCGCAGATAAGGGAGTGCGCCAGACGGCTGACCCAGTGGGCGAAGTCCTCCGGATGCTCGGTCGTGATGACTGGCCACGTGACCAAGGGCGGAGACATCGCCGGCCCGCGCATACTCGAACACGTGGTGGATGTCGTGCTGCACCTCGAAGGCGATCCCGTCAGCTCGTTTCGCCTGCTCAGGTCGGTCAAGAACCGCTTCGGCTCCACCAACGAGGTCGGCGTCTACGAGATGACCGAACAGGGCATGAGAGACGTGCCGGACCCATCCGCCCACCTGCTCTCCCAGCGCTCCGCCGGCTCTGTCGGCTCGATCATCGTCCCCACAGTGGAGGGTACTAGGTCGCTCCTCGTCGAAGTGCAGGCGCTCACCAACCCCTCCCTGCTGCCCGCGCCGCGCAGAGTGGCGTCCGGTGTGGACTACAACCGCCTTCTGCTCGTCTGCGCCATTCTCACCCGCCGCGCCGGACTGCCGCTGTCCAGCCAAGATGTGATAGTCAACGTCACCGGCGGCGTCAGAGTCGCAGAACCCGCCGCCGACCTCGCCATCGCCCTTGCCATCGTCTCCTCCGTCCGAGATGCCCCGCTCGAAACGGGAACGGCCGCCATCGGAGAGCTTGGGCTTGGCGGCGAGGTGCGCCCCGTATCACAGGTCGAGAGGCGGACGCAGGAGGTGGGCAGACTCGGACTCAGCGCCTGCCTCGTTCCCGAAGGGTCGCTCCGCCGCCCGCCCTCGGACGTCAGCGCCCTCCCGGTCGCTACACTCCGCGCCGCGATTGGCGCGGCTATGGGCAAGCCGAGACGCGCCCGATCGAGGCAGGAGATCGGCGCGGGGGTGACGGATTGATCGCCGCCTATCTCCAGTGCATAGGCGGCGCGAGCGGAGACATGATGCTCGGCGCGATCCTCGACGTGGGCGTATCGCTCGACGTGATCACGGACGCCATCGAACGCTTGGGAGTCAGCGGCGTGTCCCTGTCCTGCGAGCAGGCGCAGCGCGCCGGAGTCACGGGAACCTTCGCGCGCGTCGAGCTGGACGACCACGCCCGCAGGACGCGCGCCTTCGACGACTTCATCGCCGCCGTCGCCGAATCCGACCTGTCCGCAGCCGTAAAGCGGCGCTCCACCGCCATATTCCGCCGCATGGAAGAGGCGGAGGCGCAGGTCCACCGCACCGCCGCAGAGCATCTGCACCTGCACGAGCTCGGCACGCTGGATACACTCGTGGACGTGGTGGGAAGCGTCGTCGGCTTAGAAGCGCTTGGGGTCGAGCGTCTGTACTCATCCCCGTTCCCAATGGGATCGGGCGTCTTCAGAAGCGCGCATGGCGCGTTGCCCGTGCCGTCCCCCGCCACGTCCGCCCTGTTCACCATGTCCCGCGCCCCCTTGATTCCGGCGCCGGGAAACGCCGCGCGCACCGGCGAAATGGTCACCCCCACAGGCGCCGCCATCATAACCACGCTCGCCGAATTCGGGCAGCCGCCCATGAACATGAGCGCGCTCGGATACGGCCTCGGATCCAGAGACCTAGCCGAATACCCCAACGCGCTCGCCATATGGGTGGGCGAGGTGGATTCGGCAGCGACGAGCGGAGGTCTGACCCTCATCGAGACCAACCTCGACGACTCCACCGGCGAGCTGCTCGGATACGTGCAGGAGCGGCTGTTCGACATGGGCGCGCGGGACGTCTGGTTCACTCCGATACAGATGAAGAAGAACCGCCCCGCTACCATGCTCAGCGCAATCGTGAACCAGAGCGACGAAAGGCGCGCCGTGCATCTCGTGATGCGAGAGACCACCACGCTAGGAGTGCGCGCACGCCCGATAAGCCGTTACGAGGCGGAGCGCGAGGTCCGCCGGATCGCCACCCCGCTGGGCGTGATCTCCCTCAAGCTCAAGCTGCTGGACGGCGAGCCAATATCCGCAGGCCCCGAGTACGAAGACTGCCGCCGCATAGCGCTGGAAACCGGCCTGCCCCTGCGCGATGTGTACAGAGCGGCTCTGAGCGAATGGGAGGGGATATAGAGTGCTTGACTGCGCGCGGCGCAGGCATCGCGCGCCGCTCACGTTGCGGGTGTGATCCTGTCATCAGCATGGAATCCTCCCCCTTTGGCTTCCAGCGCGCCTTCGCTCTCGACCGTCTTGACCAGATCGCCGTAGGTGACACTCGGATCTAGCGGCTCTCCCCCTTTGTCCAATTGATATCGGTCTATGATCCGAAAGCGCTCGGCTGGGTCGTTGAACCGATTGACGCGCTCTTGGCCGCAGTCCCGCAGGAACAAGACCACCTCCGTTCCCGGCGTGAAGGAGAAAGCGTCGAATTCGACTGCCACGATGTCCTCTCCAACGCGCCCCCCGACTCTGTTGAGCGTTATCATCTCGCTGCTTCGCCCTTCGCCCTTTAGGACACTCTTTATCTGAAGCTCGTAGGGCGTGAAGATATTGAGATTTGGATTCAGCAGCACCTGCTCTTCCGTAAGATTCCTGGGGCGCTTCCCGTCGTGAGTACTCCAGAACGAGTCTAGCCGCCTCGTCACTTCGGCGCGCGCTATCAGGTCAGACCTGCGCGCGGCTTCTCCCGCGTCGGGCAGCAGCCAGTACATATCGTCTACTATATAGAGACCACCGGCCGGCGGTGGGAGGTCAGCGCCGGCGATGTACTCCTCCCACGTCGGTTCTCCGTCCGAATCGTCGGACATAACCGCCATGACCGCCGCCGCCGACATTGTGACCAAGACCATCAGCAAAGTGATGAGCGCGCCGCGCTTCGAGCGATCCATACCTGTTCCTCCTTTATGTATGGCCTTGAATTTTTCATACTGTGCTGAAAGTGTCACACGACTTCACCCCGTATGTCAGAGCAATTTCCGCATAGACGGCTTCGGACGCTGCCTCCACTTGCCGCGCGTCCCCGGACGTGTCCGCGCGATTTCCGTTGACCGCCCCGAGCGCTTGCCTTAAGATTAACTAGGAGGCAGCGCGGGCCCTAGTGGCGCAATTGGCAGCGCACCCGACTTGTAATCGGGAGGTTGGCGGGTTCGAATCCCCCCTGGGGCTCTCCCAATCCGCCCCGTCTCCCCCGCGTCAAACCAGTCTTGGATTGGCAGTTGACGCTATGCTAAACTAATTTCTGACAATGCTGGACGGGTGGGTGAGCGGTTAATACCACCAGACTGTAAATCTGGCGCCCGGAAGGGCTACGGGGGTTCGAATCCCTCCCCGTCCACCACTTCTTGAGTTCCCAAATACAAGCAGCAGAAACGGGCCCACATAGCTCAGGAGGTAGAGCGCGTTCTTGGTAAGAACGAGGTCAGCAGTTCGAGTCTGCTTGTGGGCTCCAGCCAACGGAGGATAGAGGATCAAATGGCCAAGCAGAGGTTTGAGAGAACCAAGCCCCACGTAAACGTGGGTACCATCGGTCACGTAGACCATGGCAAGACGACATTGACGTCTGCCATAACTAAGGTGTTGGCTTCCAACGGCTTGGCAGGCTTCCGACACTTCGACTCCATCGACAACGCCCCCGAAGAGCGCGAGCGCGGCGTCACCATCGCCATTCAGCACGTGGAGTACGAGACCGAAACCCGCCACTACGCCCATGTCGATTGCCCCGGCCACGCCGACTACATCAAGAACATGATCACCGGCGCCGCGCAGATGGACGGCGCCATTCTGGTCGTCAGCGCGCCGGACGGCCCCATGCCACAGACACGCGAGCATATCCTGCTCGCCCGACAGGTCGAAGTCCCCGCCATAGTCGTCGCCCTCAACAAGGTGGACGAAATGGACGACGAGGAGCTTCTGGAGCTAGTCGAGCTGGAGATGACCGAGCTTCTCGAATACTACGGTTTCGAAGACGTTCCCATCGTCCGAGTCAGCGCCCTCAACGCGCTCGAAAGCGATGACGACTCCCGCGAAGGCGAGTGGTCCAGCGGCATATGGGAGCTCATGGACAAAGTGGATGAACACATCCCCGTCCCCGACCGCCCCAGAGACCTCGACTTCCTCATGCCCATCGAAGATGTGTTCAGCATCAAGGGGCGCGGCACGGTCGTAACCGGCCGAGTCGAGCGCGGCATGGTCAAGATGGGAGACAGCATCGAGATCGTCGGCATCAAGGATACATCCACCACCGTTGTAACCGGCGTCGAGATGTTCCACAAGATCCTAGACGAGGGCGAGCCGGGAGACGCCGTTGGCGTTCTGCTTCGCGGCGTCGACCGCGACTTCGTCGAGCGAGGACAGGTGCTGGCAGCCCCGGGCAGCATGACCCCGCACAAATCCTACGAAGCGCAGGTGTACGTCCTGAGCAAGGAGGAGGGCGGCAGACACACCCCCTTCTTCAACGGCTACAAGCCGCAGTTCTACATCCGAACCACCGACGTCACCGGCGAAATCCAGCTGCCGTCAGGCGTCGAGATGGTGATGCCCGGCGACAACATCGAAATGAACATCCAGCTGAACACCGCCGTGGCGCTGGATGAACAGCTCAGATTCGCCGTCCGCGAGGGCGGCAGAACCGTCGGCTCCGGAGTCATCACCAAGATACTGGACTAGGGACACCCCCCCGGTTGCCAATCCGCCATGCCCTCTCCGTCATCATCTCAGTCGGAGAGGGCATCGGCCTGTCTCAGCAGCCGGCCGCCGACAACCCGCAAGACTTAGACCAGACCCAAGACCGCAGCCCGCCACAGATCGAGCGCGGTCCAGTACAGGAGCAGGAACAGCATGGCTCGCCGAGGAGAAGCTCGGATTCTCGTAACTCTCGGATGCACCGACTGTAGAGAGAGGACGTACAACTCTAGCAAGAATCGCCGCAACGATCCGCAGAGGCTGGAGCTTATGAAGTTCTGCCCGCGCTGTCGCAAGCACGTGCTGCACCGCGAGGTTAGATAGAGATGGCAAGAGACCCCGGCGTAACCCGCCGAGTCGGAAGCGAGGTTGCGCGCCGAGCGTTCAGCGTCCGCGCCATAGGCGAGGTCGTCGGCGAGCTTCGCAGGGTTACGTGGCCCACCAAAGAGGAGACCCTGCGCCTAACCCTCATGGTCATAGCCGTGTCCGCCGTAATCGGCGCATTCCTCGGCCTCGTGGATCTGGCTTTCGCGCGAATTATGGGCTTGGCGTTGGGAAACTAGACACATGACTACACAGATCACACACTCCGACCCCGAAGTTCGCTGGTACATCATCCACGCATACTCAGGCCAGGAGAAGCGCGTCAAAGACAACCTCGAACAGCGCGTCAAGACCATGGATATGCAGGACAAGATATTCCAAGTCGTGGTGCCCACCGAGGACGAGATGGAGATAAAGAGCGGCCAGCGAAAGGCAGTGCCTCGAACCATCTTCCCCGGCTACATCCTCGTGCAGATGCGCATGGACGACCAGAGCTGGTTCGTAGTGCGCAACACCCCCGGAGTCACCGGGTTCATCTCCGCCGAGGACGAGAGCGAGAACCGCCCCAAGCCGGTTGCACTCGAAGAGCGCGAGGTCGAAACCATTCTCAGACAGATAGAGACCGACTCCCCCAGACCGCGCATAGGCTTGGAGAAGGGGCAGAGCGTGCGCATCATAGACGGCCCCTTCATGGACTTCATGGGCGTGGTGGACGACATCTCACAGGAGCGCGCCAAGGTCAAAGTGCTAGTCTCCTTCTTCGGAAGAGAGACACCCGTCGAGCTAGACTTCCTCCAAGTAGAGAGAGCTTGACCACTCGGACAGTCCCCCTTCCAGCCAACGCATCCCCCTTGCCAGATGTGAGAGAGTAACCGACTCCCCCTCCCTATATGTGAGAGGGTAACCGACTCCCCCTCCCTGTATGTGAGAGGGTAACCATACTCCCCTCTCCCTTGACGGGAGAGGGTTAGGGTGAGGGTGAATAGAACACACAACAACATCCCCCTCCCTCAGTGGTAGAGGGTTAGGGTGAATAGGATCGACAATTGGCTAAGAAAGTACGAGCAATCATAAAACTTCAGGTAGAAGGCGGCTCCGCCTCCCCTGCCCCCCCTGTGGGTCCGGCGCTCGGACAGCACGGCGTCAACATCATGGCGTTCGTCAAAGAGTACAACGAGCGCACCTCGCAGAACGCGGGCACCATCGTTCCCGTCGAGCTGACCGTGTTCGAGGACCGCTCCTTCACCTTCATCGTCAAGAGTCCCCCCGCCTCCGAGCTGCTGCGCAAGGCCGCCGGAGTGGAGAAGGGCAGTGGCAGCCCCAAGGCCGAACAGGTGGCAACCGTCACCAGAGATCAGGTCAAGGAGATCGCCCAAACCAAGATAACCGACCTGAACGCCGCTGACATAGATGGCGCAATGCGCATCATAGAAGGCACTGCGCGCAGCATGGGCATCAGGGTTCGCTGAGACCCCGCCCCCTGACGCGGCTCGGCTCACAAGGAATTTTCGACATGACTTCTAGGAGCAAAAGATACAGCGAGGCGGTGGCGCTCCTCGACCGCGACGCCCGATACGACCCTGCCGAGGCCATCGACCTCACCAAGAAGACCGCCAAGGCCAGGTTCGATGAGACCGTCGAGCTTCACCTTCGCACCGGCGCCGATCCACGCTACGCCGATCAGATGGTGCGCGGCGTGGCGGTGCTGCCTCACGGCGTGGGAAAGCCCGTGCGAGTCCTCGTCTTCTGCCAAGGTGAAGCCGAGAGCATAGCCCGCGAAGCCGGCGCCGACTTCTCCGGCGGCGACGAGCTGATCAGAGAGATACAAGGAGGCTTCCTCGGCTTCGACGTCTCCATAGCCACGCCGGACATGATGGGGCGCGTCGGAAGACTCGGCCGCATCCTCGGACGTCGCGGCCTCATGCCCAATCCGAGAACCGGCACCGTCGTTCAGGCAGAAGACATCCCTCGCGCCGTCTCGGACGCCAAGAGGGGAAGGGTGGAGTTTCGACTCGACCGCACCGGCCTGATCCACGTTCCCATCGGCAAAGCCAGCTTCGAAGACGACAAGCTGATGGACAACCTCACCACGCTGATGGACAACATCGTCCGCGCCAGACCCCCCGGCGTCAAGGGACAGTACATCCGCACCGCCCACCTCACCGCCACCATGGGGCCGAGCGTCTCGGTAGACGTTGATCGCCTCTCGTCCCTTCGGGTAGAATAGGAACAGGTCGCCCAGAGACAGCGGGCTTCCCCCGCGTGAACGGGGAACGAAGAGCTCAGCCCGCCGAGGCCGCGAACCTAGCGAATCGAGCTTCCGCTCGATACACTTGGACAACCGCGCCCCGAGTCTCGAAAGCTCGGGGCGCTGCCATTTACGCAGGAGACATAGAGAAGTGCCAACCCAAGCCAAAGCCGACGCCGTCGATGCCCTCGCCGATAAGTTCGCGCGCAGCGCCATCGTCATCACCACCGACTACTCCGGACTTCCCGTCGCCGAGATGACCGATCTGCGCCGCGCCCTGCGCGAGGCAGGCATCGAATACAGGGTGATAAAGAACACCTTGGCATATCTGGCGGCGGACAAGGCGGGCAAGCCCGCTATCAAGGACGTCATCGAGGGACCAACCGGCATCGCATTCGGATACGGCGAGCCTACCGAACCCGCAAAGGCCCTCAGCGGATTCATCCGCTCGACCAGATCCGATCTGAAGGTTCGCGGAGCGGAGATGGACGGGCGCGCGCTTTCCGGCGAGGACGTGAACCGACTGGCGGCCATACCCAGCAGGGAGGAGCTCATCTCCCATCTGCTGATGCGAATGAACAGCCCCATAACCGGACTCGTCCAAGTGCTCAACGGCCCCATCGCCGGCTTGGCGCGCGTGCTGCAAGGCCACGTGGACAACCTTCAGCAACAGGAATCTTAGATCAGCGGCTCGACCAGCCACATTCACTCACGGAGGAGATGACCCATGCCCCTAACCAAAGACCAGCTGATAGAGGAGATCAAGGGACTGTCCGTTCTCGACCTCTCCGACCTCGTGAAGGCGCTCGAAGAGGAGTTCGGCGTCAGCGCCGCCGCGCCTGTCACTATGGCAACCGTGCAGGGAGTCGCCGGCACCGCCGAGGCCGCCGCTGCCGAAGCAGAGGAGCAGACCGAATTCACCGTTACCCTCAAGGACTTCGGCTCCAACAAGATCAGCGTGATCAAGGCCGTCAGAGAAGTCACCACGCTGGGCCTCAAGGAAGCCAAGGACCTGGTGGAGAGCGCGCCAACCGCGGTCAAGGAAGCCATCCCGAAGGAAGAGGCGGATTCCCTCAAAGACAAGCTCGAAGGCGCCGGAGCCTCCGTAGAGGTCTCCTAGTTTTAGAGCGTAACCCAAGCCTACAGCAGGGCAGCGTCTTCTCCGGCGCGGCCCTGCGCCGTCACCCGCGCAGCTCCGCCGGCACGAGCCACACCTCGCGCTCGTAGGGCATACCGCGCCGGTCTATTCGGATCGCGGACTGCCGCAGCGGGCGGCGGCGGCCCTGCGAGCGCGCCCAGCGCTCCATCCCCCCAAGCGTGGAACCCGCGCTCGTCAGACCCTCCACGAGGTAGTGCATCGGGATAACCACACTCGGAGCCAGCGACTTCACCAGCTCGCCCACGTTCTCATGGCTCATCAGGTGGCTCGAGTCATCAACGCCCACCATCAGCACGTCCACTTTGCCCAGCAGACCCCTCACACCGTCCGGCAGATCGTGGCGATTGTCCCCCAAGTGGCAGTAGCGCACGTTGTTGTGATCTATGACGTAGATGACGTTCGCCATCCCATTCTCGCCGGCCTGCCCCGAATGCACATCCTCCACGCCCGTTATCCGCATCGCGCCAACCCTCCGCTCGCCTGCGCCGCTCATCACCTCCGTTCCCGGTGGAAGCGCGCCAACCGCGTTGTGATCGAAGTGGTCGTGAGTCACCGCCGCCAGATCCACTTCCAGCGGCGGAAACGGCTTGACGAACCAGCGCGCGCCGTCCGCAGGATTGCCGAACGGGTCTATCAGAATCCGCGCCCCCGCATCGTCCTCGAACACGAACGCGCTGTGTCCCAAGTACCTAGCTGGCATGGCTTTACTCGTCCATCCGAAGCAGCGTCTCGCACAGGTGAGCCGCGTCCACCAGATCGGGAATGGTGACGTACTCCCGTATCGTGTGCATACCGTGATCTGCCATGCCCACCACCACCGCGTTTATATCGTGCAGCCTGAACACGTTGCCGTCCGTTCCGCCGCCGGACGGCTGCATCGTGGGCGTAAGCCCCAGACTTTCGAGCGCGTCCGTGACACGCCTCACCACCGGCTCCCCCTCGTTCAGCGTGTACGCCACGAACTCCGTATGAAGATGGCAGCCTATCTCCGCTTCCGGATACATGGCGCGCACCGTATCCAGTGCCTCGTCCACCTGAAGGCGGATGCCGTCCAGCGTCTCGATGTTGCGACTGCGAAACTCCCCGCGCACGGACGTCAGCTCCGGGACGGCGTTTCGCACCGTGCCGCCCTCTATCGTACCCACGTTGAAGGTGGTCTCCTCGTCCAGCCTGCCCTGCGGAAGCCGCGTCACGATCTCGGAAGCTATGCGTATCGCGGAGATGCCCTTCTCAGGCTCCACCCCCGCGTGGGCGGCGCGCCCCGTGATCTCGATGTCGAATCCGATGTACTCTGGACTAGACGACGTGATCTGACTCGGCGGCCCCTCCCCGTCGAACACCACCGCTTCCGCGCCCTTCAGCATGGAGAAGTCCAGGTTGCGCGCGCCCACCAGCCCTATCTCCTCCTCCCGCGTGAACGCCACCTCTATAGCCATGCGCTTCACCCCGTCCTCGCGGATCGACTCCAGCGCTTCGAGTATGGCTGCCACGCCCGCCTTGCAGTCTCCCCCCAGAATCGTAGTCCCGTCCGAGATGATGCGCTCGCCGACCACTGACGGCTCGATCCCGCGCCCGGGCTCCACCGTGTCCATGTGCGCGGAGAGTATGAGCGGGTCATCCCCGCCGTCCGTGGCGATTACGTTGCCGTAGCCGTCTCGCGCCACATCGAGACCAAGCGCTTCCAGCCGCGCCGCCAGATGCTGCGCCATCGCCTCCTCCTCGCCCGATGGACTGTCTATTCTGGCGAGATCGCAGAAGGTTTCCACAATTCGATCACGTCTTATCATCGCGCGCCTCTCCATTTGTACAGGTAGCATTGTGCAGGTAGCCTGATGTACGGCATCATTGTATTGACAAGAGCATTGGTGTCAAGCTCTCCTGAATGGTGGGAAACGAGCAGTGGAGCGCTGAGGGCTGCCCAAAACCGCCCCGCTGAGACTTCTGCGAATCTCCCCGCAAGATGGACTTGCCGCCCGCTCCGATGTAAACTACGGCTCGAATTCAGCGCGGAGCCATACGGTGGAGCAGACCCAGCAGACGAGACCGACCTACTCGACCTCGATCCGAGACATGCCGCCCTCGATTCGACCGAGAGAGCGATTGCGCGACATCGGCGCGAGCAACCTGTCCGACGCCGAGCTGGTGGCGATACTCCTGCGCGATGGTACGCGCGGCCAGAACGTGCTGACACTCTCTCAGAGCGTGCTGGCGCGCTTCCCCAACCTGCGCCTTCTCGCCAACGCCACTCTCGATGAGATGTGCGAGATCAACGGGATCGGCGAGGCGAAGGGCTGCCAGATTCTCGCCGCCTTGGAGCTGGGCAAGAGAGCCAGCGGATTCTCCCGCAATTACGAGATGCCCATAACACGACCGGAAGACGCATACAATCTGGTCAAGGCGGACATGCAGTTCTTGGAGAAAGAGGAGTTGCGCGCCTTGCTGCTGAACAACAAACACCACGTGACCGCCAGCGAGATGATCTATCGGGGAACGGTCAACTCCGCATCCGTGCGCGTGGCTGAAATCCTGCGCCCCGCCATCAGGAGCAACAGCACGGGAATCATAGTGGTTCACAACCACCCGTCAGGAGACCCAACGCCCAGCCCGGAGGACATTCTGGTGACTCGGCGCATCCGCCAGAGCGCGGATATGATGGACATCGAGCTTCTGGACCACATCATAGTCGGAGAGCGCGACTTCGTCAGCATGAAGTCGCGCCAGCTGGGATTTTAAGACCGCTCAGGAGATTGCGAGGAGCTTTCAATGGAACGAGAACTCGGAGACGTCGGAACAAAGATGCTGTGGGAAGACGACCACGTAAAGACTTGGGATCTCGTACTCGAACCCGGACAGTCCAGCGACTGGCACCAGCACACCATGCCCTACGTGTTCATAGTCACCCGCCCCGGCAGACTCAGAGCGGAGTACCACGATGGCGCGTCCTCCGAGAGCGATTACGCGCTCGGCGAAGTGGTGGAGGGACATTGCGGCTCGATCCACCGCGTAACCAACGTGGGCGACGCCCTCTACAGCAACTCCATAGTCGAGATCAAACAGGGCTGACCGCTTCGCTTTCCGTAATACGCCGCGCCCCGCGTGCGCGCCCGCTCGCCAGCACACCAGAAAGGAGAATACCCCATGCCAAGAGGAGACGCGCCGCTCGGCGACATCGCCACAGACGTACTGTTCGAGAACGACCGCGTGAAGATATGGAACCTGATCGTCAACCCTGGCGAGTCCAGCGATTGGCACATGCACCAGCGAGACTACGTCACCATAGTCGTGGAGGGCGCGGGACTCGTCGTCGAGTACGACGATGGCACGTCCGAAGACAGCCCCTCCGCCCCCGGCGCGTGGCGGTATCACGGCGATCACAAGGTCCATCGCGTGGTCAACAACACCCAAACGCGCTACGTCAACGTGCTGGTCGAGCTGAAATCCTGAGATAGGCGGAGAGATCATGCGAGTTCTGGTAATGGCTGCCGGCGCGGTCGGCGGCTACTTCGGAAGCCTTCTGCTCCGCGCCGGCAGCGACGTTCTGTTCATCGCCAGAGGAGACACGCTGGACGCGATCCGCAAGCGCGGCATACGCGTCGATAGCGTCACCTCCGGCAGCTTCTCCGCGCTCGCCCCGGCCGCGGATCGCGTGGATGGCTCGTGGACTGCCGATCTCGTTCTGTTCTGCGTCAAGAGCTACCACAACGAGGCCGCCATCGAAACCATACGCCCCGCAGTGGGCGAAGACACCATGATACTCACGCTCCAGAACGGGCTTGGCAGCGGCGACCAGCTCGCCGCCGAGTTTGGCGAGAACAGGGTCTTGCTCGGAGCGGCATACGTAGACGCCGCCCATCCGCAGCGCGCCATCTATCGTGAGCAGGGCGGCGTGTGCCGCATCGTGTTCGGAGAGCCGATCGGCGGACGCTCCAAGCGCGCCCTGGACCTCGCCGCCGCATTCACTGAGGCGGGAATCGAATCCGAAGTCGCAGAGGACATCCAGAAGGCGCTGTGGAACAAGCTCATCTACATATGCGCCCTCAGCGGTATGACCTGCATCACGCGCTCGCCGTTCTCGGAAGTCATGGACACCCCCGAGACCGCCGCGCTCACCGAAGCCGTCGTCGTCGAGGCCGCCGCCGTCGGCAGGGCGGTCGGCGTGGCGCTCGATTCGGACGTGGTCGAGCAGACCATGAACATCTTGCGCCACGACAAAGATCATCTGCTCTCGTCCATGCACGCCGACCTAGTGGCGGGCAGGCCTCTGGAAGTCGCCAATCTCAACGGGAGGGTATCTCGGCTCGGACGCCGGCACGGGACGCCCACGCCCATAAACGACGTCATATCCGCGTGCCTCGCGCCCGCTCACAGCCGCGCAGCGGCATCGCGCTGAACAGCCTTTCGCCAGCGCAGCAAGGAGAACCCAACTTGGCATACACTCAAAACCCAGACGACATTGAGCGCAGAGAGCTTGCGCCCGGCGTCTTCCTCAGAACCATGTGGGGAGACAAGATAATGATGAGCCTAGTGGAGATCGAGGCGGGCGCGCAGGTCCCCATGCACAGCCACCCGCACGAGCAGGCGGGCATGGTGCTGGAGGGCGAGTTCGACTTCACCATCGGCGGAGTGACGACCCGCGTCAAGAGAGGCGAAACCTACATCATTCCCGGCGGAGTCGAACACTCCGTTCAGGCTAACGATCGCCCCTCCCGAGCGCTGGACATCTTCAGCCCGCCGAGAGAAGATTACATGAGTTGAGCCGCCCTGCGCGGTACCGTATCCACACGCCGCCGAGCGGCCATGAGGCCAGATTCACCATGACTACCAGAGCCACAGTCCAACCCGTCGGACGGCGCAGACGCTACACCGAGCTGCCCGATCCCCCTAAGAAGCTGGATATGCTGCACGACAAACACGCCATCGAAATAAAGTCCATCCTCGTGGCGCGCTACGAACACCGCCCAGACGTTCTGGTTGCCGGCGAGGGCTACCTCTGTCGCCACACCCGCGACATTCGAGACCCACAGGGCCATCTCGTGCCTGACTGCGTGATCGCCTTCGGAGTGGATGGTGCAGCCATCGTACAGAGCAATGGCTACACCATCAGCGAAGTCGGCAAGCCCCCGGACTTCGTGCTGGAGATCGCCTCACGATCGACCGGCACACGCGACTACACCATCAAACGGGAGATATACGCGCGCTTCGGAGTGAGGGAATACTGGCGATTCGATCCCAGTGGCGGCAGATATTACGGTCAGATACTGGCAGCCGACCTCCTCGTGGACGGCGTATACAGGCCGATGGAGATTCATCACGCTCCGAGCGGAGCGATCTGGGGATACAGCGCTTTGCTGAATCTCGAGCTGCGCTGCGAGGATGACCGCCTGCGCCTGTACGATCCCGCAACAGGAGAATACCTGCCGAAGCTATCCGAAGAGTCGCAGCGCGCGGACGCCGAACACGCCGCCAGAGTAGAGGCAAGCCAGCGCGCGGACGCCGAATACGCCGCCAGAGTAGAGGCAAGCCAGCGCGCGGACGCCGAATACGCCGCCAGAGTAGAGGCAAGCCAGCGCGCGGACGAGGCAAGCCAGCGCGCGGACGCCGAACACGCCGCCAGAGTAGAGGCAAGTCAGCGCGCGGACGAGGCAAGTCAGCGCGCGGACGAGGCAAGCCAGCGCGCGGACGAGGCAGAAGCAGAAGCGCGGCGTCTTCAGGAGCTGCTGGATCGGCTGCTGGATGCGAGGTCAGATTCACCATGACTGCCAGAGCCACAGTCCAACCCGTCGGACGGCGCAGACGCTACACCGAGCTGCCCGATCCCCCTAAGAAGATGGATATGCTGCAAGACAAACACGCTACCGAAATCAAGTCCATCCTCGTGGCGCGCTACGAACACCGCCCGGACGTTCTGGTTGCCGGCAAGGGCTACGTCTGCCGCCACGCCCGCGACATTCGAGACCCACAGGGCCATCTCGTGCCTGACTGCGTGATCGCCTTCGGAGTGGATGAGGAAGCCATCGTGCAGAGCAACGGCTACACCATCAGCGAAGTCGGCAAGCCCCCGGACTTCGTGCTGGAGATCGCCTCACGATCGACCGGCACACGCGACCACACCATCAAACGAGAGATATACGCGCGCTTCGGAGTGAGGGAATACTGGCGATTCGATCCCAGCGGCGGCAGGTATTACGACCAGATACTGGCAGCGGACCTCCTCGTGGACGGCGTATACAGGCCGATGGAGATTCATCACGCTCCGAGCGGAGCGATCTGGGGATACAGCGCTTTGCTGAATCTCGAGCTGCGCTGCGAGGATGACCGCCTGCGCCTGTACGATCCCGCAAAAGGAGAATACCTGCGGAATCTATCCGAAGAGTTGCAGCGCACAGCCGAGGCAAGCCAGCGCGCCGCGGACGCCGCCCACGCCGCCAGAGTAGAGGCAAGCCAGCGCGCGGACGCCGCCCACGCCGCCAGAGTAGAGGCAAGCCAGCGCGCGGACGAGGCAGAAGCAGAAGTGCGGCGTCTTCGGGAGCGGCTGGATCGGCTGCTCGGTGCGCCGTAGAGTCCCCCCATGCAGACCACGCGCTATAAAAGCAAAAGGGGAGCCCCCTATGAGGAGCGCCCCTTCCACTTCAGACAGTTTCTACGGGAGGCCGGAGAACGCTCTACGTACCGTACCGCACTTCCGCCACCGGGTCGCTGTACTCCACGCCCTTGGTCGCCCAGAACACGCTGGCGATGTCATCCACGGCGGCAACCAGCGCCTCGGCGCTGTCCATGCTCACCGTCTGCTTGCACTGGCTCGCCAGCTTCAGCGCCGCGTTGAACTTGGCAGCGATCTCGTTGGCGTCCGTCCCCGGCCACGTGTAGTCGGCCCACAGCACGCGCAGCTCGTGCTTGCACAGCTCGGCGTGTTCCTCCTTCACCGTCACGTAGCGCGACAGCGTGTTGGCGTGGGATGCGTCGTCCGAAGGCTCCAGCGCCCCGATCCGCAATACCATCTTCTGCACGGTCTGAGCCGCGATCTTCGCCGAAACCGGGTCGTATATGCCGCACGGAATATCGCAGTGCGCGCTGGCTTCCCGAACCTTCAGCAGTCCTTTCAATGCAGACGCAACTCTCATAGCCTGCTTTTCTCCTTTCTCCGTCAGTGAGGAATTGGGGTGTATTGTGGATATGAAGATACAGAAATAGACTGTAGCGGTCAACCACCCGAAGACGAACACTAGGAAGCCGCCATGCCCTCACTGTACATCGTCAGGGGCGCCAGCATGGAGCCTGCGCTCCGAGACGGGGACCTGCTGCTTGTCGTGCGAGGCGGCGGAATTCCGGCGCGCGGGCGCGTGGCAATCGTCAGCGTACCGTCCGAAGACGGCCCCGCGAGTCGAGTCAAGCGCGTGGTCGGACTGCCCGGCGAGCGCATCGCCTTCGAGGAAGGGATGCTGTTCATAGACGGCGCTCACCACACCGAGCCGTACCTGCGGGGGCTGCCCGCGCATCCGCGCATGGACAGCCTTTCGTGGGACGTCGGACAGCGTCACTGCTTCGCGCTGGGCGACAACCGCGCCCACAGCGCCGACAGCCGCAGCTTCGGCCCCATCCATCGGGATGCGATAGTCGGCATCGTCGCCGCCCGCCTGTGGCCTCTGTTCAGGCGACGCTAATCGCCTCCGATTCGCTGCCCGTCTCCCTTCGGAATGGGCGCGTCGGCGTCCTCCTCGATGGGATCGTCATGTGACAGCGCCTCCTCGAACCGCCCAATTGGGATCGCCGGAAGGGTCGTAATCTGGAGTCCAGCGACAACGCCCAGCTCCATCGAGAACCTCGCTGCCGACTCGTTATTCGGGGCCGAGAGAATGCTTACGAAGTCGTACTCTCCCAGCACCGCGTACTGCCCCATGATCCCGGTGTCTCGAACGTCTATGGCTTGCTCCGCCACCAGAAGCGCGTCGGGATTCCTGAGCATCTGCCGCCGCCCCTCCGCGGTTAGCGACAGCAGCATTATGTACGTTGGCATGTCTCGCGCCTCCCGTGATTGCTGCGCATGAGTGTAACTATCGCCGCTCTGCCGCGAGCCACCCTGCGACCTCCTTGGCGTGGTACGAGAGAATCGCGTCCGCGCCAGCGCGCTTGATAGAAGTGAGAATCTCCATCGTGATGCGCCTGCCGTCTATCCACTCGTTCTCCGCCGCCGCCTTCACCATCGAGTACTCGCCGCTGACGTTGTAGGCTGCGACCGGAGCGTCGAACCGCCCTCTGGCTGCGGAAAGCACGTCCAGATACGCCAGCGCAGGCTTGACCATCACCATGTCCGCGCCCTCCTCGATGTCCAGCGCTATCTCGCGCATCGCCTCGCGGATGTTCGGAGGGTCCATCTGGTAGCCGGCGCGGTCGCCGAACTGGGGCGCGGACTTTGCCGCCACCCGAAACGGGCCGTAGAAGCCCGAGGCGTACTTGGCGGAGTACGCCATGATCGGCACCTCGACCATGCCCGCCTCGTCCAGCGCGCCGCGAATCGCAGACACCTGCCCGTCCATCATCGCCGAGGGAGCCACCATGTCCGCCCCCGCGCGCGCTTGGCGAACCGCCATCTCCGCCAGCAGCTCCAGCGTGGCGTCGTTGTCTATCCTCTGGCCGTCGAGAACCCCACAGTGACCGTGGTCGGTGAACTCGCACAGGCAAACGTCCGTGATTACCGTCATCTCAGGAGCCGCCTGATTGATTACCCCGATGGCTTCCTGAACTATTCCGCCCGGATCGTAAGCCTCGCTCCCGCGCGCGTCCTTGTGAGCGGGAATCCCGAACAGCAGCACGCTCTCGATCCCCAGCTGCGCCGCCTCTCCGACCTCGTGGATCAGGTGGTCCAGAGACAGCTGGTAGATGCCCGGCATCGGCGGAATCTCGCTCCGCGTGTCGCGCCCGTGCGTGACGAACAGCGGATAGATTAGGTCGGATGCCGATATCCTAGTCTCCTCGACCATGCGCCTGAGCGCGGGATTCTGCCTCAGCCTCCGCAGTCTGGTCGTTGGGAATCTCGCCATCTCGCCTCACCCGCTTTCCGAAAGATACGTCGCCAGATCGCGCGCCAGCGCGTCCATGCTGGGGGTTCGTGCAACTATATCAACACTCAGCCCCAGCCTGCCAGCCGCCGCCGCAGTCGCCCCGCCGATGCACGCGACGGCCACTCCGTCCAGCCGCCGCACGTCGCCATCGAGCAGCGCGACCATGTTGATCGCAGCGGATGCACTCGTGAGCGTCAGCGCGTCCACCCCCGCGTCCAGCGCCTCGATGAGCGCGTCGCGCGCCCCGTTCGGCGTCACCGTGCGGTATGCGGCAACCTCGACCACGTCCGCGCCGCTGGCTCGCAGCTTCTGCGGCAGCTCGCAGGTGGCTATGTCCGATCTCGGCAGAAGCACGCGCCCCTTCGCGCCTCCCACTTCCGCCAAGCCCTCTGCCAGCCCTGCCGAGCTCGATCTCGCGGGGATGAAGTCCGCCACTATGCCGCGCGTTTCCAGCTCTGCCGCTGTAGCGCCGCCCATCGCCGCCACCCTCGCGCCGCTCAGCGCTCTGGCGTCCTTGCCGAGCGCGCGCAGCCTGCCCATGACTGCGCGAGCTGCGTTCGAGCTTGTGAACGCTATCCAGTCGAAGCGGCAGACATCGGCGAGCGCGCCATCGAGCTTGGAGTAGTCCTCCAGCTCCACCGTCTCGATAGTAGCCGCCTCTACGGGCAGGCCCCCCAGCTCAGACAGCCGCGCGGCAAGCCCCCCCGCCTGCTCCCTTGCCCTCGTGACCAGTACCCGCCGCCCGAACAGCGGCAGCGTCTCGAACCAGCTCAGCCTGTCCCTGAGCCGCGCCACCTCGCCGATTACGAGTGTGGCGGGAGCGGACAGCCCCTCGCCTCTTGCCGCCTCCGCTATCGAGTCCAGACGCGCGCAGGCCGTCCTCTGCCAAGGCTCGCTGCCCCAGCTGATTACAGCCGCCGGAGTGTCGCCCGGCTTCCCGTGCCGCATCAGCCCTTCGGCTATCTCATCCAGCTTGCGCCAGCCCATCAGCGCCACCAGCGTACCCGGAGCGTGAGCGAGCGCGTCCCAGTCCATTTCGCCGCCGGCGAGGCTGCCCGTAAAGACCGTGAAGGACGATGAGAAGTCTCGGTGCGTCAGCGGTATCCCCGCGTAGGCGGGCGCGGCTATGGCGGATGTCACGCCCGGCACCACCTCGAACGGGATCCCGTTTTCGTGAAGCGTCTCCGCCTCCTCGCCCCCCCTGCCGAACACGAACGGGTCGCCGCCCTTCAGTCGAACGACCATCCCGCCCCTCCTCGCCTCGTCCACCAGCAGAGCGCTTATCCGCGCCTGCGAAGCACCCGCGCCCAACGGCGTCTTGCCCACGTCGTGCAGCCGCGCCCCCTCGCGCGCCATCTTCAGCAGAGCAGGGTCGATGAGACGGTCGTACACCACCACGCCCGCCGACTTCAGCAGACGCAGCCCCTTGAGCGTCAGCAGATCCGGATCGCCCGGCCCCGCTCCCACCAGATATACCTTGCCCACATTCACAGCGCGAGCCACCTAACCCTCTCCCACCATGTCCGAGTACAGTATCGCCTCCGCGCCGGCGTCGATCAGCGCGTTCGCAGCCTTGCGCCCCGCCTCTCTCGGACTGGACACGGGCGAGACGACCACAGCGCGGAACACGCGGGATCCGTTCGGCAGACACGCCGCCGCGTGAATCGTCAGCGCTGAGCTCGACGGAATCGCGTAAGCCGCCACCGGAACCCTGCACCCCCCGCCCAGCGTCTCCACGAACGCCCTCTCCGCAGTCACGGATGCCCACGTGGGCGCGTGATTCAGCGGCGCGAGGATATATCCCATCTCCGCGTCGCCGCTCCTCGTCTCCACCGCAAGCGCCCCTTGCCCAGCGTCTGGAACGCACACGTCCGCTTCTAGGAACTCGCTCACCTCTTCTATTCGCCCAAGCCGTTCGAGTCCCGCCGCCGCCAGCGCCACCCCGTCCAGCCCCCCGACGCCCACCAGAGCCAGCCGCGTATCCACGTTCCCGCGAATTGGAACGACCTCGATGTCCGGTCGAGCCGCCAGCAGCTGCCCCGACCTCCTCGGGCTGCTCGTGCCTAGCCGCGCGCGCGCCGGCAGCTCTTTCAGGCTCAGCCCCCAGCGATTGACGATGACGTCCCTTGGGTCTTTGCGCTCGGTGAAGGCAGCTATCTCTAGACCGTCGGACAGAGTGGATGGCATGTCTTTGGCAGAGTGGATGGCGGCATCTATCTCACCTCTCAGCAGATGCTCCTCCACGCCCTTGACGAACGTCCCCCTGCCCAGCGCCAGCAGCGGCGCGCCCTTCCGTCGGTCTCCCTCCGGCGCGATGCGAGCCACCTCGAAGCGCAGTCTCGGCCACGCCGAGCGCAGAGCGTCCACCACCTCCCGCGCCTGCTCCAGCGCCAGCTTGCTGGCTCTCGACCCTATCCTGACGACTTGGCGGCTCATGGCATGTCCATCGCCTCCGCTTCTGCCAGCAGCCCGCCCATGAGAGCGGCGTAAGCGCGGGATTCGTCCCCCCTCTGCACCGTATCGAGCAGCTCTTCGGAGATGCACGCCTGCCAGCGGTCGGCGTTCACCCTTAGCCTCTTGCGCCTCAGCTCCGCTCTGGCTCGCGCCAGCAGCGGCGCGAGATCGGCGTATTCCAGTATGCGGCTCGATTCCAGCTTCTCCCTGAACGTTCGCGCCAGCGCCGGGCTTGCGCCGCCTGTGGACGTCGCCACCGTCACCTCCCCGCGCCGCGCCACTGACGGCGCGATGAACGTGCAAAGATGGGTTACGTCCACCACGTTCAGCAAGATGTTGCGCTCCTCCGCCTCCCTTGCGATCCGCCGATTCATCCCATCGTCGTCCGTGGCCGCGATTGCGATGAACGCAGTCCTCAGATCGCCGCCCTCGTACCCTCTGCGCCTCCACTCGATCGCGCCCTCGGATGCGAGCCTCTCCACGTCCTCCGTCACGTCCGCGCTTATCACCCTCACCTTCGCACCGCACTCCAGCAGCTTGAAGATCTTCTCCTCCCCCAGCGCCCCACCGCCTATTACAACGCACTCGCGCCCTCTTACGTCTATGAATGCCGGATAGTATCTGGGCACCTGCACCCTCCGATCTCGACTTTCCATTTACCACATCTTAACCCATTTCGAGGCGTCAGGAGAGAGCCTCGAGGACATGCGAAGGAATTCTGAAGCTCCCCCGTCCGCCAGACCCGTGTTGACGCGCGCCGCTCCAGCCCTTACTTTTGAGAGAAGCGGCAGATTCTCTTTCCTCCTTCTCACTCGATGAGAGAGGGGAGGCAGGCATGAAAAAGAACCCTTCGAGCCACTGGAGCGCCCCGTAGATGTCACTCCAAGAAGAAAAGCGCCGACTCCTAGACAAACTGGCAGAGGAGATAACCGACCAGCGGGTGCTGGACGCCATCCGCAGCGTTCCGAGAGAACGTTTTCTGCCCGCCCGCATAAGACATCTGGCATACGACGACGTCGCCCTTCCCATAGCCGCCGCCCAGACCATCTCCCAGCCCCTGATCGTAGCTCTGACCGTAGAGGCTCTGGATCTGCGCCGATTCGACAGGGTGCTGGAGATAGGCACCGGCAGCGGCTACCAAGCCGCTGTGATGGCGGAGATAGCGCGGAGCGTCACCAGCGTAGAGCGTATCCCAGACCTCGCCACATCCGCCAAGACCCTTCTCCACACACTCGGATACGACAACGTTCGAGTGGAGATCGCCGGACGGTCTCTCGGCAGGCTCCAAGACCCCCCATACAACGCCATAGCCGTAGCCGCCGCCGCGCCCAGGATACCCAACATCTTGATGGCGCAGCTCCTGCCCGGCGGCCGTCTGGTCGCTCCCGTGGGAAGCCTGCGCGAACAGACACTGATAAAGATGACCAAGACCGCCGAGGGCATCTCCATCAGATCGCTGGGGGGTTGTAGATTCGTCCCCCTGATCGGCAGAGATGCTTGGTCCGAAGACGAGATCGCGCAGACAGGAGACGAGAGACGCGAAGCGCACTCGACGCCCCCCCGAAGATACATGCACATGGAGCCGCCAGACATCGTACCGAAGCCACATGTCATTGTAAACGCGAGGCGCTTTCCATATACTTGATAATCGAGATTCCACCCGCATCAGCCACCTTCTGAAGGTCGTGACATACCCGTGAGATTCGAGGTCGTCATTGGGCTAGAGGTACATGCCCAGCTAATGACGCGCAGCAAGATGTTCTGCTCCTGCGACGCCGCATATCAGGACGCCCCCCCGAACACCGTAGCGTGTCCGGTCTGCATGGGTATGCCCGGCGTCCTGCCAGTCATCAACAGCAAGGCCGTCGAACACGTCATCAGGACAGGACTCGCGCTCGGCTGCGAAATCGCGCCCTTCACCAAGTTCGACAGGAAGAACTACCCGTACCCCGATCTTATGAAGGGCTACCAGATATCGCAGTACGACCTTCCCATCGCCTCCAGCGGCTGCATGACCATCGAAGTAGACGGCATGGAGCGCGAGGTGGGAATAACCCGCGTCCATCTCGAAGAGGACGTCGCCAAGCTCCTCCACAGGAACGACGGCTTCGGAGAAAGCTACTCCCTCTTGGATGTCAACCGCGCCGGCGTTCCGCTCATGGAGATCGTTGGCGAGCCGGATCTGCGCGCCCCCGAAGAGGCGCGCGCCTACCTCACGCGCCTTCATTCCATCTTGCAGTACATCGGCGTCAGCACCGCCAATATGGAGGAGGGCAGCTTTCGCTGCGACGCCAACATCAGCGTCCGCCCACACGCGCAGGCTGCGCTTGGAACGAAGGTCGAAATCAAGAATATGAACAGCTTCGCCTCCGTGTTCGGGGCGCTCGAATACGAAGCCCGGCGACAGATCGAGGTCATAGAAGGCGGCGGGCGGATAGTCCAAGAGACCAGAGGCTGGATCGAGACCGACGCCAAGACCGTATCCCAGCGCGTCAAGGAGGGCGCTTCGGACTACCGCTACTTCCCCGAACCCGACCTGCCCCCCTTGCGAATCTCGCCCGCTTGGGTGTCGGATATTCGCCAGTCGCTGCCCGAGCTTCCCCACCGCCGAAAGACCCGATTCGTGCAGGAGCTGGGCTTGCCCCCATACGACGCCGGCCTGCTCACGTCCACGCGCTCCACTGCGGACTACTTCGAAGACGCGCTCGCGGCAAGAGCGGACGGCGCCCGCTCCCCCGACTTCGCCAAGTCGGTCAGCAACCTCATGCTCGGCGAGATGGCAAGGCTGCTGAACCAGTCCGGACAGCGCCTCTCCGATGTGAAGATATCACCCGCGCAGATCGCCGAGCTGCAATCTATGGTAGACGATGGCACCCTCAGCTCCAGCATGGCCAAGACCGTGTTCGAGAAGATGTTCGATACGGGCAGCTCCCCCAAAGACATAGCCGCCTCCGAGGGCCTCGTCCAGATATCCGACGCTGACGCGCTCCTATCCGCGGTCGAAGACGCCATCGCCGCCAATCCCGATCCGGTGCGCGACTACCTCGGCGGCAGGCGGCAGGCTATGGGCTTCCTCGTAGGGCAGGTTATGAAGGCTACGCGCGGCAAAGCCAACCCCAGAATGGCAAGCCAGCTGGTCAGAGAGAAGCTGGAGGACCTGCGCTGATGGCGCTGCGCCTCAACGGAACAGGACCCCGCCACACGAGCGAGCGCGCCGGACGAGCGCGCCGAATGCTGCGCCTGCTCTACCCCGGAATCGGCCTCAAACGCTGGGCGCTGCTCGGAGCAATTGGAATCGCCATATGCTCCCTGGGGATTGCGTACTGGATCAGACGAGTCTCGGGGCTGTACTTCCCCGACTTCCTCCCTTGGTATCTCGAAGGCTTCCTGTTGATGGGAGTCGGCGGCTTTGCGATCTTGGCGGCGATGTACGGAACCCACCGCACGCTTAGCCCATTGGTATTCCGAGACCAGTCGATAGACGCCCTGACCGAAGCGGTCTACAGCCGCTGGCTGGGGAACAGAGACAGAGGCCCGAAGGTGGTGGCTATAGGCGGCGGCACCGGCCTGTCCGTGCTGCTGAGAGGTCTCAAGTCACGAACCGACAACCTCACCGCCATAGTCACCGTGGCGGACGATGGCGGAAGCTCCGGAATGCTTCGCCGCGATCTGGGAATGCTGCCCCCGGGCGACCTTCGCAGCTGCCTGCTCGCCATGAGCGATGACGAGTCGCTGCTGACCGAGCTGTTCCAGTACAGGTTCGACAGAGGAAACGGCCTCAAGGGACACAGCTTCGGCAACCTGTTCATAGCCGCCATGACGAACATGACGGGGAGCTTCGAGAAGGCGCTGATCGAATCGACCCGCGTGCTTGCCGTGCGCGGCACAGTGATCCCCGCCACCTCTTACAGCCTGCACCTCTCCGCGAGCCTCGAAGATGGGCGCGTGGTGCGCGGAGAGTCCAGCATCACCCAGAGCGGCGGACGCATCGAGCGCCTGATGATCGACCCAGACGGCGCATACGCCCACCCCATGGCCATTCGAGCCATAGACGAGGCGGACATCGTCGTCATAGGCCCCGGCAGCCTGTACACCAGCATAATACCGAACATGCTGGTGCGCGGAATCGCCGAATCCATCCGCTCCACGTCCGCCGCCACCGTCTACGTGTGCAACGTGGCTACCCAGATGGGGGAGACGGACGGCTACACCATAGGCGACCATCTGAAGGCGTTGCAGCGTCACACGTCCGAAGACATAGCGGACTACGTTCTTGGAAACGACTCTCCTGTCGAGATTGGAGACGAATTCGACTCCGAGCCTGTAGCCCACGACGGCGAGCATCTGAACCACGCCAAACTTCTTCTGACCGATCTGTCGGACGACGCCAACCCGCTCCGCCACAATTCGGACAAGCTGGCTGACGCCGTAATGCGCATTCTGGATTCTACCCCCCCCCACGCGAACGGCAGCCGCCAAACGGCAGCGCCAAACGGCAGTCAGTGCCAAACGGCAGTAAAGAGAACGAACGGGTAACGGGTTTCGGGCAGAGCCATGACGACCATCCAAGCAAGCGAGCGAGCCACCCATGACAGTAGTTGACATCATCAGCATCGTCCACATAGTGATCTCGGTACTGCTCGCAGGAATCATCCTCTTGCAGGTCAAGGGTCAGGGCGCGGGTCTGTTCGGCTCTGCCGACAACTCGTTCAGAACACGACGCGGCCTCGAGCTGCAAATGTTCAGATTCACAATCGGCTTGGTCGTCGTGTTCATCGCCCTGTCCATAGCCAGCGCCCGCCTCTTCTGACTGCCGAAATCAGAAGAGGGGAGAGGAGATGCGGGCGGCTAATCGCCCGCTCACACCATAGCGATCGCCTCGATCTCCACCAAGAACTTCGGGTTCACCAGCCCCTTGACGAAGACCGTGCTGGACGCCGGGCCAGGCTCTCCGAAGAAGCCCAGCCTCGCCTCGGCATACGCCGGATAGTCCCCCGCGTCGATCAGGAACGCCGTTATCTTGGTCACGTCCGCTCGCGTCGCCCCGGCCGCGTTCAGCGCCGCCTCCACGTTCTTCAGGCACTGCGCGGATTGGGCGGCGGCGTCCCCTTCGCCCACCAGCGCGCCGTCCGAATCCGTCGCCACCTGCCCCGACACGAACACCACGCCCCCGGAGCGCGTAACCGGCGAGAATCCAGACGGACGATTGTCAGGGTTTGGGAAGAATGCTCTTCTGGGCATGGTTCACCTCCTCGTCAGCCCTCAGTACGACAGCTGAAGCAGCTCTATCCTCGTATCGTCCGGCCCCGCGATGAACGCGATCCTGGGTCCGTCCGGCACGTCGATCGGCCCTTCCTTCAGCACCGCGCCCATCTCCGCGAGCCGTTCCAGCTCCGCTTCCATGTCCTCGATCGTGATGCCGATATGCTCCAGCCCCCAGTGGACGTCCGCGCTGCCCTCGTCCAGCACCTCGCCGGTTCGCGCGCTCGATATGTTGACAGTCACCCCGTCCGGCGTCCTCGTGACCACGAACCTGTCGCCCTGCGGCCTCTCGCGGTCGCTGACGATCTCGAAGTCGAACGCCGCCGCGTACCACTCCGCCGTCTTCATAGGCTCCGGCGCCTTCAGATGAACGTGATTGAACTCGTATCCCATCGAAACCCGTCCCTCCTGTACTTGTGGACTGTACTTTGTAGGCTGGAATTCTATATCAAACCCGCATTTAGTCCAACCCGTCCGCCACTCACCCCACCTCTCGCAGCACGTTGTACATGTGCAGGTACAGCTTGAACATCTCCCTCGCGTAGACGGGCGGACTGACCGGGCGCGTGGGGTCTAGGTGGTCGAACAGCGAAAACTCCGTGTGGTACACGTCCCCGCGCTCCGCCAGCGCGTCCGCCAGCCGCTGAGACTCCTCCGACGGCACCAGCGCATCCTCGCGGTCGTGCATGATCAGCACCCGCGCCGACAGATCGCCCACCGTCGAGCTTGGAGATATGGCGCGCAGCGTGGCGGCGCTCGACTCGGACAGCTCCGAGATCAGCCTTCGCGCCTCGCCCAGCTCCACCCCAGACAGCAGCCGATACACCGTCCGCGCCTCTGGCGAGAGAGCGTCTGCCTCCCTGTCGTCCAGCGCGACCTCGCGGGTTGCGAAGACCCTTCTCAGAAGCTCCACCTCCCCGCCGTCCGCCATGCCCTCGATCAGGTGCGTCGCCACCACATCTTGACTCAGCCTGTCAGGACTCCACCCCTCGATCTCGCTTCCCCTGAACCGACTGCTCGACACGACTGACGCCGCCAGATCCCGGGCGTCGTAGTATCCACCGAAGAAGTTGAGGAACGCCACGTCGTCGCGCACCCTCGGATCTGCTGCTGCCATCGCCGCGAAGGACGCGCCCACGCAGAACCCGCCCATGCCCGACCGCTCCGCGTCCACACGCTCGTGAGCGAGCAGAAACTGGTACGCCCTCACCAGATTGTCGACCTCGTCGACCGTAACGCGCTGCCGCGTCATCGTGTCCGACCAGGGTATCATCACCACCAGGCCCGCCCGAGCCAGCCCCTCCGCAAGCCCCACCACCCTGGGATCGTCGCTTCCCGCCGGATTGACTCCGAGGAACAGCAGAACCGCGCTGTGCGTTCCGTCCCCGGCCGGCGCGTACAGATCCGCCTTGCCCAGTCCACCCTCTATCGGATACCTCGCCTCGTCCCTGATCGGGTCCGGGAAGACCCACGTCTGCGGCTTCAGGGGAACAGTCGGCACCAGCTGAGGCAAGAGCAGCGCAGTATCCACCGCCGCCCTCCCCTGCGGCGTGGCTGCGACCAGCACGAGCGCAAGCGCGAGCGCTGCGGCGATTCCCCTCACAAGATATCCAAGACGTTTCAGCATAGCCCTCGAAGTCTACCACAGCCGCCCGCGCGCTGCCCCACGTCGGCGTTCGTGGAAACCGCCCCTGATGTTCACGCGCCGAAGAACGCGGAGACGCGCCCGCTCCCCTTTTGACACTGCTTCCCTCCGATGCTATTCTGGCTTGTACGACCCTGATGACGTGGGCGGGTTTGGCTGTTCGCCGCTTTCGCCAACGTCTCTATGCCCGACAACAGGCTCGTTTGAGTTCGACGGGTTCGCGTTCGAGGTGGCGGTGGACTGCTGAAGCAATCTCACAGGTGCTAAAGCATGGTTGCGGATATACTTTCCCGCATCATAGGAGGCGCTATACTCGCCACCGGCGGATGGGGCATTGGCGAGTACGTCTCGGATGTCTGGGACCCGAGGCAGTATGTGTTTTGGGTGTTCGGACTGGCGCTCGCCGGGGGCGTCATTGGCATCGTCGCCACGCCATACGTCACCGTCCGCCTCTCCCGAAGCGTCGCCGAGCAGACCCGCTCCGTTCCCACGTCCAGATTGCTGTCCAGCGCAGTCGGACTCATACTCGGCTTGGTCGTCGCCTTGCTCCTGTCCACCCCCCTGCTCCTGTCGTCGTCGAGATGGCTCGGCGTGGCGGCGCCCGTCGGACTCAGCCTCCTCATCGGCTACCTCGGCGCTGCGCTGATGTTCGCGCCTTCCAGAGACATATTCCAGAAGCTCATTCCGGAGGGCAGAGACCCCCGCCACTCGGACGCCGCCCACTCGCCCAACGGCTACGCCGCGCCGATGCTCGTAGACACCAGCGCCATAATAGACGGGCGCATAGTCGCCATCTCCAAGACGGGCTTCATACAAGGCACGCTGATCGTCCCCAGATTCGTCCTTGACGAGCTGCGCCGCGTAGCCGATTCCAGCGACGCCCTCCGCAGGTCGCGCGGCAGAAGAGGGCTGGAAATGCTCAACGAGATAAGACAGGATGACAACGTGCGAACCGAGTTCCCAGAGATAGACTATCCCCAGTCGAACGAGGTCGATGGCAAGCTCGCCGGCCTTGCCAGACAGATGGACGCCGCCATCCTCACCACCGATTTCAACCTCAACCGCGTTGCCCAGATAGACGGGATAACCGTCCTCAACGTCAACGAGCTTGCCAACTCTCTGCGCCCCGTCCTCATTCCCGGCGAGAGCGTGAACATCAGGATCCTCCACGAAGGAAAGGAGCGCGGACAGGGCGTTGGATACCTCGAAGACGGCACTATGGTTGTCGTCGATTCGGGAGTCCACCACATCGACACCGATCTTGACGTCACCGTAGCCCGCGTGCTTCAGACCGCGGCGGGCTGCATCATCTTCGCCAACCCAAGTTAGCGCCGCCTCGCCTTGCACACCCAGAGTTCCACAGACAAGCCCCAACGCCCCCCGCAGGCAGCCGCAATCGTCCTTGCCGCCGGAGAGAGTCGGCGCATGGGAGGATGGGACAAGCTGTTCGCCCCCATCGCCGCCCGGCCCCTGCTGCTCCACAGCCTGCGCGCTTTCGACGAATCGCCCGCCATCGCCTCCATAGTCATCGCCGCGTCGAAGGCGAACATAGGTCGCGTTCGACGTCTGACGCGCGAAGGCGGCATTCGCAAGGTGGTATCCATCGTGGAAGGCGGCGCGCGAAGGCAGGACTCCGTCGCCAGCGCGCTAGGAGAGCTGGACGCTGCCGAAATCGTACTCGTCCACGACGGCGCGCGCCCGTTCGTCACCGACCGCATCATATCCAGCGCGGCGCGCGAGGCCGCTGAGCGTCACGCCGCCGCCGCCGCCGTTCCAGTCAAGGACACCATCAAGATAGCCGCCCCCGATATGACCGTAGCCAGCACCCCGCCTAGAGATACACTCTGGGCAGCCCAGACCCCGCAGGCGTTCGCCGCCCCTCTGCTCAGGAGCGTCCACGCCCAGATCGACCACGACGTGACCGACGACGCCGGCATGGTCGAGGCAGCCGGCCACCCCGTAAAGCTGTTCATGGGAGACTACGCCAACATCAAGATCACCACCCCCGAAGACCTGACTCTGGCGCAAGCCATCGCGCTGGCGCGTTTACGAGAAGATCGGGCGTGAGCATCCGCACCGGCATAGGCGTGGACGTCCACCCCCTCGTCGCCGGCCGCGATCTCGTGCTCGGCGGCGTCGCCATCCCCTCCCCTCTCGGCTTGGACGGACACAGCGACGGCGACGCGCTCACCCACGCCATCATAGACGCCTGCTTGGGCGCAGCCAACCTGGGAGACATAGGAAGCCACTTCCCATCGTCCGATCCGCAGTACAGCGGCATCCGAAGCCTCCGCCTGCTCGCGGAGACCTCGCGCCTGATTGCGCGCCATCACTGGCGGCTCGAATACGTTGATGCTACAATAGTCGCCGAAAAACCCACCCTCAGCCCACACGTCAGCGACATGCGATCAGCGCTCGCCGAAACCTTGAACGTCGACCTTCAGACAGTAAGCCTGAAGGCAACCACCACGGACCATCTCGGATTCGTGGGACGCGGCGAAGGCATCTGCTGCATAGCCGTCGCCACCATATCGAAAGCATGAGACTCTACGACACTCTAAGCGGACAGGTACGCGAATTCGAGCCGCTCGACGGCAGCGTTCGCATGTACGTCTGCGGCATCACCCCATACTCCTCGTCCCACATCGGACATGCGATGTCCGCCGTGACCTTCGACGTCATCAGACGATATCTACAGTTCAGCGGCTTCGACGTCATCCACGTCCAGAACTTTACGGACATAGACGACAAGATGATCGCCGCCGCCCAGGAGCGAGGAGCCGAAGTCTCCGACCTCGCCAGCCAGTACATTCAGGAGTACATGGACGCGATGGGCGCGCTCGGCATCCTGCCCGCGCACGAGTACCCCAGAGCCACGCAGGAGATCGACAAGATAGTCGAGATGATCCAGCGCCTGATCGACAAGGGCTACGCCTACGACGTCGAAGGCGATGTATACTTCCGCGTGCGCCGCGACGAGGACTACGGCAAGCTCAGCCGCAGAAGCATAGACGACCTTCTGGCAGGCGCGCGAGTCGAAATAGACGAGCGCAAGGAAGACGTTCTCGACTTTGCGCTGTGGAAATCCCAGAAGCCCGGCGAACCCGCATGGCACAGCCCTTGGGGACAGGGCAGACCCGGCTGGCACATCGAGTGCAGCGCCATGTCCATCAAGTACCTTGGCGAGACCCTCGACATACACGGCGGCGGCGACGAGCTGGCATTCCCCCACCACGAGAACGAGATAGCCCAGTCCGAATCGTTCACCGACCGCGTGCCGTTCTCCAGATTCTGGGTCCACAACGGAATGCTGCGGCTGGGCGCGGAGAAGATGAGCAAGTCGCTCGGCAACATCATCACACTGTCCGAGGCGCTGACCCTGTACGACCCGCAGGCGCTCAGACTGTTCTTCCTCAGCTCCCACTACCGCTCTCCCCTGTTCTACAGCGAGGACAACGTGAGGAATCAGGAGCGCGCCATCCAGAGACTCAGGCAGGCGGCAAGAGCGGATTCGGGCGGAGACGGCAAGCCGCTGGACGCATCCGCCTTCGAGCGGCGGTTCATAGCCGCAATGGACGATGACGCCAACACCCCCCGCGCGCTCGCCGCGCTGTTCGACCTCGCCAGAGAGATCAACCGCGCCCGCGACTCGAACGCCAGCGTATCGTCCGCGCAGAGCTTGCTGGTCGAGCTTGCATCCGTGTTGGGTTTGGATCTCCGCGAGCAGCCCCCCGCCGCCGCCGTCGCCGCAGGCCCCTTCATAGAGCTGCTGGTGAACGTGCGCTCCCGCCTCCGCGCCGAGCGCCAGTTCGCGCTCGCAGACCAGATCCGAGACCAGCTTGGCGAGCTTGGAGTCGTACTCGAAGACAGCCCAAGCGGCACCGAGTGGCGAACCAGCTGAGCGCGCGCACGCTTGGCTGAGGATGGGGAAGCCTGCGCGCACGCTCTGCCGAATACGGGGAAGCCTGAACGCGCGCTCTGCCGAATACGGGGAAGCCTCTAAGCCCATCCTCAGCTGAAGATGGGGAAGCCTGAGCGCGCTCGGCTCATGCTGGGGAAGTGGAGCCAACGGGCGGATTCGAACCGCCGACCTGCGGTTTACGAAACCGCTGCTCTACCACTGAGCTACGTTGGCTCTGACGAGATGCCCGCGCGCAATGCGCCAGCCTTGTCTCCCTCAATCATAGCACGGTATAGAGCCGAGATTCACCTTCCCGACACAGATTCCGCCCCAATCCGAAGCCATTGCGCCTTCGACAGCGGCATGTTAACTTCCCCGCAGGGCCGCTTTGGACCTCACAAGGAGACGGAGACATGCCACCCACCGCCGACTTCACGCTGATCACAGCCAGCCGAGTCATAGACGCCAAGAGCGACGCGCCAATCGACGACGGCGCGATTCTTACCCAAGGATCCAAGATCGTGAGCGTGGGGCGCGCCGAAGACGTATCCGCCCCCGAGGGCGCGAGCGTGGACGTCCACCACTACCCCGCCGCAACCGCGCTCCCCGGCATGGTAGACTGCCACACCCACCACAACGGCTTCGGAGATGGCCGCATGGGTGACGACCTCGCGCTTCTGTCCGATGAGCTGCTAACGATTCAGTCCGCCAGAAACGCGCGCGCCAGCCTGTACTCCGGCGTCACCACCATACGCGAGAACGGCCCCAAGAATGTCACCATGTTCAGGCTGCGCGACTCGATCGACGCCGGGCTGACCGTCGGCCCCAGGATGCACCTGTGCGGCAGGCCGGTCGCCATCATCGGCGGTCACATGGGATACTTCGGCGGCGAGGTCACCGGCGCGAACCAGACCCGCGCCCTCACCCGGCAGCTCATAAAAGAGGGCGCGGACTACATCAAGATAACCGCCACTGGGGGCAGCACCCAAACCTCCTTCCCCCTTCGCCCCTCGTTCGAGATCGAAGAGCTGAGGGCCGTCACCGAAGAGGCGCGCAAGTTCGGCAAGCTGACAGCCACCCACTGCCTATCCTCCGAGGGCATCGCCAACTCGCTCGAGGCGAACGTAGACATGATAATCCACTGCGCCTTTCGAGACGCCGACGGCGCGAACAACTTCCGCGAAGACATCGCCGAGCGCATAGGCGAGCAGGGCGCATACGTCAACCCAACCCTGCACGTTGGCCGCTCCAGCGCGTGGACACTCGCGCGCAAGAGAGACGATCACGGTCTCACTCCGCAGGAGCGCGAGCGCCTGGACGATACCCTGCGCGGCATGGAAGTCCGCATGGACGACACCCGCAGGATGATAGATATGGGCTTGCGCGTCATAACCGGCTCGGACTCGTCTTGGGGAAATTACAAACTCGGCAACACCGTCTACGAGACAGAGCTTCTCGTACATGCCGGATACTCCAACATGCAGGGGATCATGTCGGTAACGAGCTGGGCGGCATCCGCGCTCGACATGGACGACCGGGTTGGATCCCTAGAACCCGACAAAGAGGCGGACATCCTGATCGTCAACGGAAACCCCGCGCGTGAGATCAGCGACCTCTGGAACGTCGCCGACGTGTTCTTCGCAGGCAGAAAGCTCGAACGCGGCTCCGATGCCTCCCTGTCCGCGGTGCGACAGACGCCCGCCCAGCTCTAGCCCCTGCCCCCCAGCTCGATCCGATGACGGGGAAAGATCGAACATCCACGCCCTGCACAGGAGGAGAGACAATGCCGCAAGAAGCCCAGTTCACCATTCTAAGGGCAGCCCGACTGATCGACGGCGACGGATCGCCCGTCGCAGAGCAGGCAGCCATCCTCTTGGAGGGCGATACCATTCGGCAGGTGGGAACGCGCGAGACCGTCCACGCGCCGGAGGGAGCGTCCGCAGCCGAATTCGACTACCCCAGCGGGACGATCCTTCCCGGCCTCGTCGACTGCCACGTCCACCTGATCGGAATTGGCGACGGGCGCGCGGGAGATGAGCTTGTCACCCTGCCGGATGAAGTTCTCACCGTGCAGGCGGCAGAGAACGTCCGAAGACATCTCTACTCCGGAGTAACCACCGTCCGAGACTGCGGAGCCAAGAACCGAACGACGTTCCTGCTGCGCGACGCGGTCGAGATGGGCATAGTCCCTTCCCCTCGACTGATTCTAGCCGGCAGACCCGTCGCCATCATCGGCGGACACCTCAGCTACTTCGGCATACAGGCCACAGGCACGACCGAATGTCGCGCCGCCGTCCGACAGCTGATCAAGGAGGGCGCGGACTTCATCAAGATAACCGCCACCGGAGGCAGCACGCGCACGAGCCACCCCCTCCGCCCCTCGTTCGACGTCGATGAGCTCACCGCCATCTGCGATGAGGCGCACAAGTTCGGCAAGCACGCCGCCGCCCACTGCGCATCGTCTCAGGGCATGGTCAACGCACTCGACGCGGGCATAGACACCATCATACACGGCGTCCACAAAGAGGCAGACGGCTCTGACGTCTACCGCCCCGAGATCGCCGAGCGCATCGCCGAGCGGGGCGTCTGCGTCAACCCAACACTCGGCGGCGCCGTGACCCGCATTCGGATGCTGGAGAGTATGGAATCCGACCTCAGCCACGCCGAGCGCGCCGATCTGGACACGATGAGGCGCGCATCCGAAGTGCGCATGGACCACTTCGCCCGCATGAGAGACGCGGGAGTCGTCATGGCGGCAGGCTCCGATTCGGCTTGGGGAAACTACCGCATGGGCGACTTCCAGACCGAGATCGAAGCCCACGTCATGGCGGGCATGTCCAACATGGACGCCATCGCATCGGCAACGCGAGACGCCGCCAGATCGTGCTGGATCGAAGATCGAGTCGGATCCTTGCGCCCGGGCATGAAGGCCGACGCGCTCGTGGTCGAAGGCGATCCCACAGAAGACATCGCCGCCCTGCGCCGCGTTTCGGACGTGTTCCTAGATGGAATCAGAGTGGACAGGGACGCCAGAGTTTGAGGAGCAAGAAGCGAGGCGATGGGTCCCAGACCCACCGCCTCTTTACTCGCCCCTCGCTCGCTCCGAAGAGCCTGCTACTTCTCGATTGGCGCGCCGACTATCGAGCCGTACTCCGTCCATGAGCCGTCGTAGTTGCGAACCTTGCTGTACCCCAGAATCTGAGTCAGCACGAACCACGTGTGCGAGCTTCTCTCCCCGATGCGGCAGTAGGCGATCGTCTCGGAGTCTCCGCTGATGCCCTTTCCTCCGTATATCTCCTGAAGCTCCTCGACGGACTTGAAGGCGCCGTCCTCTGCGACCGCCGACGCCCAGGGGATGTTCGCCGCGCCGGGGATGTGACCGCCCCTCTGAGATCCCTCCTGCGGAAGATTCGCCGGAGCGAGCAGCGTCCCGTTGAACTCGTCCGGAGCGCGCACGTCCACCAGCCCCGTGCTGTTCGCCGTAGATGCCACGTCCAGCACGTAGTCACGCGTCGCCCTGATCGAGGTGTCCGGGTCGGATGCGCAGTAGCTCGCCTTCTCCACTTCCGGGGCGTCCATGCTTAGCTCGCGCCCCTCGTCTATCCACTTCTGGCGGCCGCCGTCCATGATCTTCAGACTGGGGTGGCCATATATCTTCATCTGCCAGAAGGCGTAGGTGGCGAACCAGTTGTTGTTGTCGCCGTAGAGTACCACGGTCGTGTCGCGGCTAATGCCGGAGTCGCCCAGCAGCAGCTCCATCTGCTCGCGCGAAAGGATGTCTCGCGTAAGCTGGTCGTTCAGCTGCGAAGTCCAGTTCCAGCCGATGGCTCCGGGGAGATGCCCCTGATCGTATGCTTCCGTGTCCACGTCCACCTCCACGAGCCTGAGATTCTCGCTGGCGAGATTTTCAGCGACCCACTCGGTCGTGACTATGGATTCGGGATGCGCTGGTTGTGATGCCATATTTCCATTCTCCTGTTCTGCTATCCTGATTCAGCCTGTCAGCGGCGCGCCTCCGCAGAACGCCACGTAGTCTATAAGCTCGGTCACTGTCGGGCTGTCGCCGCACAGCGGACAGTCGGGGTTCCTGCGCAGCCTGACCGCCCTGAAGTCCATGTCGAGCGCGTCGATCAGCAGCAGCCTGCCGGAGAGAGACTCGCCGATTCCCAGAACCAGCTTGACCGTCTCCGTAGCCTGAATGGTGCCGACCATCCCCGGCAGCATTCCAAGCACGCCCGCTTCGGCGCAGCTCGGCACCTCGCCCGGAGGCGGCGGGGTTGGGAACAGACAGCGGTAGCACCCTTCGCCCGGCATGAACACCGTAGCCATTCCGTCGAACAGCAGTATGCTGCCGTCCACCAGCGGCTTGTTCGCAAGGTACGCCACGTCGTTCACCAGATACCGCGCGGGGAAGTTGTCCGCTCCGTTGACCACGATGTCGTAGCCTTGCACTATCTCCATGGCGTTGTCGGAGGTCAGCGGCGCCTCGTGGGTGATGACAGCCGTCTCCGGGTTGTAGGCGTTCAGCGTCTCCACCGCAGACTGCACCTTCGGCTTTCCGATGTCCCCGTCGTAGTGCAGCACCTGACGCTGAAGGTTGGTCACGTCCACCGTGTCGAAATCCACTATCCCTATCGTGCCTACTCCGGCAAGCGTCAGGTAGATCGCTATGGGAGATCCGAGCCCTCCCGCCCCTACTATCAGCACCTTGGCGTCTATCAGCTTGCGCTGCCCCACGCTGCCGACCTGCGGCATGATGATGTGGCGGCTGTACCGCATCACTTGGTACGGAGTGAGCGGCCTAACCTGCGTTGTCGTCATTATGTTCCTCCGGTTCGTATCGAAAAGCCCCGTCTGGATTCGGACAAAGCAAAACCTCCACCCGTCGAATGCTTGGCGCTGAGGTGGAGGCCAATTCCTGCGTTGCGTCCATTCTCTGATGGATGCCGCCGAAGCCTGTCCGCTGGTCCGCCGCCCTGCCTAGCGCCTTGCGCGGGCGAGGCCGATACAGACGCAGCCGGCAGACGAATAGTCCTGAAGCAAAACGGCTGTTCCCTCTTGATTGTCTGAGCCACTATCGCCTGCAAGTATACCACCGCCGCCTGTGACCTTCAACTTCCGCCCGCCTTCGGATTCTCACCTGCGATACTGTTGCCCAGACAGTCGAGTTGTGCTATATTCGGATCAGCTTGGGAGAATCCCCAAGTTGTTCATACTATTATCAAGAGGTGTCAGGATACCACCCAGGGACTATCGAGCCAACGAGCAGATACGAATTCCTCAAGTCCGAGTCATCGACGAAGAGGGGACCCAGCTAGGCGTCATGCCTACGCGAGACGCGCTGGACATCGCCGATTCGCGGGGATACGATCTCGTGGAGGTCGCGCCCGGCGCCAGGCCGCCCGTGTGCAAACTCATGGACTTCGGGAAGTTCAAGTACGAGGCGACCCGCAAGGAGCGCGAAGCTCGCAAGGCGCGCAGAGCGCGGCCGACGAACGAGCTGCGCGAGGTGCGGATGAAGACGCGCATCGGCGAGCATGACCGCCTCGCCAAGACGCGGCTCGTCAAACGCCTGCTCGGACAGGGGTCGAAGGTCAAGGTCTCGGTCATGTTTCGAGGCCGTGAGAACGAGCATCCCGAGATCGGAATGGCGCTTCTGCGCAAGGTCGCGGAAGCCTTGGTCGACGAGGCGGGATTGGAGAGCGCCCCGAGGTTCGAGAGCAGAAGGATGCTCTCGATGGTCCTAGCCCCCAGTGGCGGCCCAGCCGCCGGAGATCAGCGCGCTGATCGACAGCCGGAGAGAGTACGTGCCTAAACTCAAGACACACAAGGGAGCCAAGCGCCGCTTCAGGATAACCGGCACAGGCAAGCTGGTGCGGATGAAGGGTCACAGGAGCCACCTGCGGCGCAAGAAGTCCACTAAGGCGAAGCGCCTGTTTGCCAAGAAGATCGAAGTCAGCCCGTCCGACGTGAAGATGCTCAGGCGCGCGCTTCCATACGGCTTGGACTAACTGCTACAATTCGACATCCCGCCCCTCCTTCGAGCAGGGGCGGTTGCATGTCCGAGCCATGGGGGATATGAATTGACGCGGATCAAGCGAGGCGTAACCAAGCGAAAACGCCATAAGAAACTCCTGAAGATGACCAAGGGGCATCAGGGAGGGCGTCATCGGCTGTTCAGGCAGGCGAACGAGTCGATGCTCCACGCCTACTCTTACGCCTTCGCGCACAGGCGCGAGCGCAAGGGCGACATGCGGAGGCTCTGGAACATCAAGATCAACGCCGCCGCGCGCGCCAACGGGATCACGTACAGCAGGCTGATCAACGGGCTGAGACTCGCCGGCATCGAGATAAACCGAAAGATGCTGGCAGACATCGCAATGCGAGACCCCGACGCCTTCGCGCAGATAGCCGCCGCCGCCAAGCGACAGCTGGAGCCGGCTGGCTGACGTCATTCCGTTTCGTTAGTCATGCTGAATAGTCGAGCGACTTTAGAAATACTCCAATACCGCTTTTGAGCGGCTTTCCTCGTCTTGGCATGTGTCGCGTTGCTGGCTGGCAGACATCCGTACCCTGCTTCCCGACCGCCGCCGCCTTCGATCATCTTCCGTTGCGTCCACAGCCTGAAGGTCACGGCTTTTAGCATGTATGGCGCTGCTGGCTGGCATCCCCGTACCCTGCTTCCCGACCGCCGCCTTCATCATCTTCCGTTGCGTCCACAGCCTGCTTGAAGGTCACGGCTTCGTGTTCGACTTTCCTGTGGGTTGAGGGTGAAGCCCCACGACTGTTCGGCGGTACGAAAATCCCCGGTATTCTCAACTCGTGTGTGTAATAGTAATGCCAGCGCGAGACGAGAATACCAAATCCCCTCTCCCTTCGAGGGAGAGGGTTAAGGGTAAAGTCACGGCTTCGTGTTCAACCCCGGCGAACGGTTGCTCCAATTTCCTGTGGGTTTAAGGGTGAAGCCCCACGACTGTTCGGCGGTACGAAAATCCCCGGTATTCTCGACTCGTGTGTGTAAATAGTAATGCCAGCGCGAGTCGAGAATACCAAATCCCCTCTCCCTTCGAGGGAGAGGGCTAAGGGTAAAGTCACGGCTTCGTGTTCAACCCCGGCGAACGGTTGCTCCAATTTCCTGTGGGTTTAAGGGTGAAGCCCCACGACTGTTCGGCGGTACGAAAATCCCCGGTATTCTCGACTCGTGTGTGTAATAGTAATGCCAGCGCGAGTCGAGAATACCAAATCCCCTCTCCCTTCGAGGGAGAGGGTTAGGGTGAGGGTGACCTCTCGCCCACAAAACCGACCGACCGTTGCCACTACCCACCCCCCAGCAGCGCCCTGATGTCCTCTACGATCTCCGGCGCATCCAGCGGCGGCGTGAATACCACGCGCCGCCTGCCGTCCGGGTCTATCAGATAGACGGGCGCGGAGTGAATTACGTCGAAGCGCTGCGCTATCTCTGATCTGAGGGCGTCGATCGCGCCGGATGGAGCGGCGGACGCCGGGGCGCGGGAGACTAGGGCGGCGGTATCGGGATCGTCGATTGCCGGGTCTATGTAGTAGCTCTTCCAGACCGGCTCCAGATCCGCCCTGTTTCCGACCAAGAACCCCCAGCCGTCTGACAGCTTCCACCGATCCAGATATGCGCGCGCCGCCTCTGCCGTGTCTCGCTCCGGATCGACGCTGATGACTACGAACTCCACCAATTCCGCATCCGTTCCAAGCCCTTCGTACACCTCTCGCAGTTGGGACGTCACGATCGGGCATACACTGGGGCAGTTGGTATAGAGAAAGGTCAGCGCCACCACGCGCCCGCCGAGGCTGTCGAGGGTCACAGTTTGACCGAGCTGGTTGGAGAGGCTGAAATTGGGAGCGGATTCTGCATCTTTCAGAACCGTCCCGTTGAGCTCGACTTCCTGCTCATCCGCCCCGCACCCCCCTGACGACAGGAGCAGCGCAGCAGCGACTGCCGCCACCCTCACCAACCCCAAGCTACTCGACGACATCCAGCGGCTTGCCAAGACCACTCGAAAACGCGCCATTGCCGCGTCCATGACAAGCCCTAGTACAGCGCCCACTTGAATATGGCGGATCGACAGGTTCCGATTCATCCCATCCCTCGCGCGGTTGTGGAGGCTGCCCATATGCGGATCAACAGGTTCCGAGTCATCCCCTTTCCTCACGCGGTTGTGGAGGCTGCCCATATAGGTCGAGTGTGCATAAGTCCCCCTACCTCGAAGGGAGAGGGTAACGCCTTACCGATGAAATCCCCTCCCCCTCTGGGGGAGGGGGAGGGTCAGGGAGGGGGCGTTCCATCTACCGCTCGAGCCGAATCTCCCCCTCCCAAATATGATCGTAACCACCGTCCACCGGCACGTACTGGCCGGTGCTGATTTCGGCGATGTCGTATTCCGGAAGAGGTACTTTCACGATACATCTCCCGTCGAATGTCACGCCGCGCCCGTCGAATCTGAAGTCCAGGTTGTCGAAGCCGTGCTGCTTGCGACCGTCGGGAAGGTCGTTCACGTCGGTGGGAATCACGTGCAGAAAGAACATTGCCTCCGTATCGGCGCGGACGCACGGCTCCTTGACGTATGTCAGCGTGTTCTCGCTGAGATACACGTCGAAGGTGGAGCGGATCGCCGGCTTGCTGTCTCTGATCAGTCTTGCCAGTCTTGCCATATAATCGCCCACCGGCTCCGTTTCACCGACCATCCGCAAGTCGTGTCCGGCGAAGCTCGCCACGACCCAGTCATGGTCGTCGGAGTCGAAGGGCATCCACAGGCCGGGTCCGACCTTCACGGCGTACTGCCCTCGGACGAGGGCTTCAGCTTCGCTGAAGGCCGCATGGTGCGCTCTAAAGTTGACGCCGCGCTCCATCAGGTATCCGGGCGGCGGCTGGCGATCATGGGCGATTACGCGCTGGTGGTTGGGTGTTGTGACAGGATTGCGCGCCACCGTCGCATCGGTCAAGCCGTGGCTGTCGATGATTTTCAGGTCAGGAAGGTAATAGAACCGTATGCCGATACTTCCGCCTGACATCAGCGCGTCATCGGGAATCACTCCCCGCTCCATATCCTCGTAGGGCTGCCACCCGCGCAGCCGCACGTTGGCGAACTCGCGGTGTTCCGCGAATGGTGCAGCGACCAACTGGACAATAGACTGACGGCGCAGGTCGTTGGAGATGGCGGCCAACACAGGCATCCCCGGCGCTGCCAGCAGCCAGCCTGCATTGCCCTCGTCGAGTTCTATGTGAAGTCTCAGGATGCGCTTGTCGACCTTGGCGCCCTCGAAGAATAGCGCTGCCTGTATCGCGCCGCAGTAGAAGATGACGGGGATGAACAGGATGAGCGCGCAAGCCCTCGCTCCCGGCAGCCGGAGCCGGTGGGAGTGGGGTATGCGCCGCCAGTCGAAGGCGGCGATCCGCGAGCCGATGCACACGATCCCTTCGGCTGCCGGCAGCGCCAGCAGCGGCCAGTAGAAATCCAGCGGGCGATACTCGAAGTGGTCGCCGCCAATCCGCATCACGTATGCCATGTGGACAGCGATCAGCAGCAGGACCAGAGCATAGATCCCGTCGCGGGTCTCCCGCCACCGATGCCGCAGAGCGGCCCAGGCCAGTGGAATCAGCAGGTACAGCCCCGTCTCCAGCGCCGCCGTCCACAGGTAGCGGAAGCCCGACTCGTACCACGGGCGGACGTGCTTGGCGTAGTAGGTGTTGGGCAGCCACTCGCCATAGTAGGCGTAGCGAAACAGGAAGTGGGCAGTCACCACGATGACGAAGGGCGCCGCCAGATACGTCAGCTCGCGCCAGCTCACCGTCAGCCGCTTGGCGTCTGCCATCCGCTGGACGGCGAGCCAGCCGAAGCAGCACAGCGCAATCAGCGGCCCTTCCGGTCGAGTCAGGGCGGCTCCGATCAGGCTCGCTGACGCCGCCAGCAGGCCCGCTCGCCCGTCTCGGTATAGGCTCAGGCAGACGACTGCCAGCACGATGAAGAACGTGAGCTGCCGCGTTTCCAGCCCGCCGCCCGATGTCCACACCGCGAAGGTCGCGCTGCTGCACACCAGCCCCAGCGCCATCCAGCCGACCAGTCCCCGGTTTCGCAGCGAGGGCAGGCGATATATCCACCATGCCAGCGCGCCGACCGTTCCGGCGGTGAACGCCACCGACAGCCACGGCGCCGCGTCCTCCGGAGGCACGCCCAGCGCCCGCCAGACGGCTGCAAGCTCCAGCACCCACAGGAAGTTGGAGTAACCTTCCACACGTTCGCCGGGGTTGAAGACCAAGCCGTGACCTTCCAGCAGGTTGCGCGCGTAGCGAAAGCTGATGAAGGCGTCATCCGTCAGGAACCACGACACCGAGGCCATCCATCCCAGCAGAGCCAGCCAGGGCAGGCAGACCAGGATGATACCGAGAGATGCCTTTGAATATGACAATTCGCCAATCTCCAAACCATTCCCTCCCCCTCCGGGGGAGGGTTAGGGAGGGGGCGTTCCATCTACCGCTCGAGCCGAATCTCCCCCTCCCAAGGGTGATCGTAACCGCCGTCCACTGGCACGAACTGGCCGGTGCTGATTTCGGCGACGCCGTACTCTGGGAGATCGACCTCCACCAGACATATCTCGCCGACCCTCACGCCATGCCAGTCGAATCTGAAGTCCAGATTGTCGAAGCCGAGCCGCTTGCGATGGTCGGAGAGGTCGTTCACGTCGACCGGGTGCAGGTGCAGAAAGAACATCGCCTCCGTGTCGGCGCGGGCGCACGCCTCCTTCACGTAGACGAGACGGTTTCCGATCAGATACACGTCGAAGTCTGAGCGGATTGCCTGCTGGCTGTCTTTGATCAGTCTTGCCAAGTAATCGTCGGCCGCCGTCGTCTCCACCCGCACCGGAGGGAGCGCGTCGTGTGGCAGTACGAGCGCGGCCACGCACAGCCCCGTTTGCGTTTGCGTCCAGAGATTGGCGACCGGTTCATCCGCTGCGCCAGTCCATGACCACACTGCCAGCTCGTCCGGCGCGCAGTCTTTGGCGAATGCCTGCGCCATCCGTCCGTCCACTATCAGCCCTATGCCGTCCGACCGACTGTTGAAGTGCGCCTCCATCCGCCGCCAGAACCAGTCGGAACGACCAATCCCGCCGGATGACGTCTCCGACGGCTCGGCGAGCCAGAGCTTGAATTGGCGTTTGTGCGCTCGGTCTTTATCGTAATGGAGATATGGCGAGCCTTCGAACAGCATCGCGTCCACGCCCCGAACGACGCGCCAGACGTTGGCGCGCTGAGTAATTCCGTAACGATAGTAGGATCTGGCATCGGTTTGGATGCGCCAGACGTTGGCGAAGTGGGTAATCCCGTAACGCTGGTGGAACGCGGCATCGCTTCCTTCCTCTTGGGCGCGCTGGTAGTCGTAGGAGTTGACCAGCCCATCTAGGTTCACCACCGGAAAGCGCGAGAAGTACCCGATGACGCCGGCGTCCCACGACCCGACCACGCTGCCATCGGGCAGCGCATGGTCCATAACCTGCACACCCATATGAGAAGTAACCTCCCATTCGCGGCTGGTTGACTCGCTTTCCCGGTCAGCATACCGGAATGGCCCCGTGAAGTCCGCATTCGCAAGCAGGAATGCCGCTCCGACAACCACTATGCCCACGATCAGAACGTTGGCTGCCCAGGGCCACCTCGACCCGATGAAACGGCGGGTGAAGTGGATTGCGATATAGCACCTTGCGGGAATGACGAGCGCCATCATCAGGTACGCCGGGACGAAGTACCAGCTATCGCTCCCATAGTAAGGATGCACGGTGAGGACAGTCTGCGCGAACTTGGCGAGGTGGCCAGCCGCCAAGCCGAACACGCACACGAAGAAGGCAAGCATCAGCCAGTCGTCTCGTCTCCGAGAGCGGCGCGCGAGCCACCAGATCAGAACGACGTAGGCGCAGACCTCCAGCGCGACCAGCAGCTCGTAGTCGAAGACTGGAATCTGCAAGACGTCGCGGAAGTTCTGAACGCCGCCTTCCCACTCCCACCGAGCCTGCGACCACATCCGCTTGATCGCGCCACTCACCGGCGTCACGCCCCCGAAGACGATGCCGTTGTATGCGAAGTACGCCAGAATGCCGCCCACCGCGCCCAGCATCGGAACCACAGCGTTCAGCGCAGATAGGGCGCGGGAATCACCCTCACCCCGCCTCGACCACTCGATGAGACCGAGCGCCGCCGTTGCCGCCAGCGATATCGCCACGTACTCCAGCCGTACCCAGGGCAGGCTGAAGGCAGCGGCGGCAAGCGGCCACTTACAGCGCCCCGGGTTGCGCGCGTAGAGCATCGCGGCAAAGAAGAACAGCCCCAGCATGAACAGCGCGGCTGCCGCTTCCAGCCCCAAGAACAGAGCGCGCTGCTGGTAGAGCAGCGGCAGCGTGGCGAACAGCAGAATCCAGGGAAGACGCGCCAGCCACGCTGCCACGACGACCAGAGCCACCCCGCCGGCGATGAGCATGATCTCGAACGCCTTGATTCCGAACAGCGCCGCTTCCTTGTCGAATACCCAGTAGAAGGGCGTGATCAGAAATAGCCAGAGGGGATGATAGCCATTGGTCTGCGTGATGCCGCCGTCGAAGGTGGAGAACTTCCCAGAGGCGAGGTTATATGCTATCTGGAGGTAGTAGAAGGCGTCGTCTTCGTTTACGTCTCGGATCAGGTTGACGAGGTCGAAGCGGGCGAGCATGTACCAAGCGAACCCTGCGCCGTATGCCAGTATGCCGACGAGGAACAGAGCGAACAGCGCGCCGCGCAGCCGTGAGGAAGGAGTTACCCCTCCCCACTTATGTTCTGGTGGCGCGGGCATGGCGGGCTTAGACTTCCTCATATCGCCCCCATCCTAACCTTCCCCCAAAGGGGGAAGGGATGCAATCCCCTAAACCAAGCGCGAGCGGAAATCGCCTCTCGCCCCCATCCTAACCTTCCCCTAACGGAGCGCGAACATAAATCCCCTCCCCCTTCGGGGGAGGGTTAGGGTGGGGGCAGGCGCGTTCCATCTACTCGGCAAGCCGTATCTCCCCCTCCCAGAGGTGATCGTAACCGCCGTCCACCGGCACGTACTGGCCGGTGCTGATACGGGCAACATCATACTCAGGGAGAGCCACCGCCGCCATACATCTCCCGTCGAATATCACGCCGCGCCCGTCGAATCTGAAGTCCAGGTTGTCGAAGCCGTGCTGTTTGCGACGGTCGGACAGGTCGTTCACATCCACCGGGTACAGGTGCAGAAAGAACCTCGCCACCACGTCGGCCGGGGCGCACGCCTCCTTGACGTATGTCAGCGTGTTCTCGCTGAGATACACGTCGAAGTCCGAGCGAATTACGGGTTCGTCGGATGCAACCGACTCGTAGGCGGATAGGAGCGCCTTATCGAGAACGAACTCCCCCTCCCAGATATGATCGTAACCGCCGTCCACTGGCCCGTACTGGCCCGTGCGGATGCGGATGATATCATACTCGGGGAGCGCCACCGTCGCCATACATCTCCCGTCGAATATCACGCCGCGCCAGTCGAATCTGAAGTCCAGGTTGTCGAAGCCGTGCTGCTTGCGATGGTCGGGCAGGTCGTTCACGTCGACCGGAAGCAGGGCGAGAAAGAACTTCGCCTCCACGTCGGCCGGGGCGCACGGCTCCTTGACGTAGTTCAGCGTGTTCTCGCTGAGATACACGTCGAAGTCCGAGCGGATTACGGGTTCGCCGGATACGACCGACTCGTAGGCGGCGCGGACCACCGATCCGACGGACTCTTTGACGTTCGCAACCAGAGAGATATTGAATTCTCCGCCAGTAAGGACACGCTCGGCTGGAACTTGCTCTCCCAGCAGCTCCAACCCGCTCTTTACTTCTAGCGTGCTTATGGCCTCCGTCTGAACCCGGTACGTTATGCCATTCTTCTCGTAGGACACGTAGGCGCGCAAGAACTTGCCCCTGTCTTCCTTCCGCAGGGTGTAGTTGAATGAGCGCGCGCCTTCGATGTCGGTCCAAGTGGCGTCGTCGGGTGTATTGGCATCGCCGGGCAGGGCGTCGGCCCGCTGCCATCGCCAAGGATGGGGCGGGTTGTCGTCAGCCCGGTGGGCCCTGTCGTTAACCAAGTAGGCAGAGACAGCGTTTCCCACACTGTCAGTAATCCCTGCCTCGCCGGATGGTGTCGTCGTTGTCTCTGTACGAACCGCCGCGTTGTGGACCAAGAAGATTCTATTTGGAATATTGGGGAGCGAGAAGACTAAACCGAACATTTCACGGATACACTTTTCTACAGTGGGCCAGCATCCTGCCTTTATATAGTAGTAGTTGCTCGGTTTTTCATCTTGATAGAACTTCATCATAATAGGGGCTAGGTAAACCACATCTCCTTCTTCCACATTCTCTTCCAGAAAGGCGAGAACGGCATCGGCGTTGTGGCCCTTATGATATAGCCAATTGTCCTGCCGTATGTCGCTCACCCCCGCAAGCGCTGTTGCGCCGACTGCCGCGACGACCAGCGCCGGAGCCAGCCACGCCCGGCGCGTGAGCGAGGACAGACTGTCCGCCGTCCAGTGAAACGCAACGCCGACCGTCAGGAAGACAATCGGCCCCAGATAGAGGTTTTGGTGAATGTCTCCCAAAGGATATATGCTCAGCAGGGCAGCGCCGACGGAAACCGCAATGCACAGCGAAAACAAGACTGCAATGGCGCTGTCTGGAAACTTTCCCCAAAACTTTCTGAGGAATGCTGCGGCTAGGAGGATACCGAATGCGGCAAGCGCAGCTGTCGCCACGCCCCCCGTCAGGTGATACGTCAATAGACTCCAAATCCCATCAATCGAAAACTCGAAGATAGCGGGCGCATCGAACTTTCCCTGATAGTAATTCTCCGCTAGGTAGTCATCCGAAGCGAAGCCCCCTTCCTGCCACTGATAGCGCAAGGTGACCAAGTAGCTTATGGCGCACCCCACCAGGAAGCACGCTGCGGGCAGGACCAGACCGATGCGCCGCTCTATCCAATTGCGAATCGAATTCCCTTCCGTCGCCGACAACGTAGGGGAGGGTAGAACTATAGCCGCGCCCAATACGGCGACGCCGAATAAGACCAAACCGTACTGGAGCAGCGGCGCTAGGAACAGCGCAACGCAGAGCAGGGCTTTCCGCCCGTCCCGCAGATACCACAGCAGCCCCGCCGTCATCAGAACGGCAAGCAGCGTGTCGATGGAGTATTCCCGCGCACCCTGAGCGTGCCTGATCGCTTCGACCGAAAGCGTGGCGAGCAGCGCCGCCAAGAACGCGGCTCCCCGAGCGACCCCGAGGCGCGGCAGCAAGAAGAGCATCACGGCGACGGTCAGGACGCTTGCCGCCGCCGGCAGAACGCGGATGCTGAGGACAGAGATATCCACTTTCTGCACCGCCCACAGCGCCAGGGGATACAGTATAGGCGAGGAGTTACAGCAATTAGTGCTGGGGATGACTTCCGAGAGGGCGCCACTCGAATTATTGGAGGCAACCGCTTCGTCACCCGATACGGAAGTCCCCGGCAGGTTGTAGAAGCGCAGCCCCGCCGCCACTATGAGCAGGCACACGAACGCCGCCAGAACCAGCCGCTCCGAAGAGACGAGCGCGGGCATGGTGAGCTTAGGCTTCCTCATAATATGACAGTTCGCCAGTCTCCAAGCCATCCCCTCCCCCTCGCAGGTAGAAGGCTACAGTAAAATCCCCTCCCCCTCTGGGGGAGGGCTAGGGCGGGGGCGGGCGCGTTCCATCTACTCGGCAAGCCGAATCTCCCCCTCCCATATGTGATCGTAACCGCCGCCCACTGGCACGTACTGGCCGGTGCTGATACGGGCAACATCATACTCAGGGAGAGCCACCGTCGCCACACATCTCCCGCCGTCGAATATCACGCCGCGCCTGTCGAATCTGAAGTCCAGGTTGTCGAAGCCGTGTTGCCGGCGATGGTCGGGCAGGTCGTTCACGTCGACCGGAAACAGGGCGAGAAAGAACATCGCCTCCGTGTCGGCGCTGACGCACGCCTCCTTGACGTATGTCAGCGTGTTTTCGCTGAGATACACGTCGAAGTCGGAGCGGATCGCGGGTTCGTCGGATGCAACCGCCTCGTAGGCGGATAGGAGCGCCTTATCGAAAACGAACTCCCCTTCCCAAATATTCTCGTAACCGCCGTCCACTGGCCCGTACTGGCCAGTGCTGATACCGACAATATCATACTCGGGGAGAGCCACCTTCGCCACACATCTCCCGTCGAATATTGCGCCGCGCATTTTGAGATCGAAGCCCAAGTTGTCGAAGCCGTGCTGCTTGCGATGGTCGGGCAGGTCGTTCACGTCGACCGGAAGCAGGTGCAGAAAGAACATCGCCTCCGTGTCGGCGCGGGCGCACGGCTCCTTGACGTAGGTCAGCGTGTCTTCGCTGAGATACACGTCGAAGTCCGAGCGAATTACGGGTTCGCCGGATACGACCGACTCGTAGGCGGCGCGGACCACCGATACGACGGACTCTTTGATGTTCGCAACCAGAGCGATATGGAAATATCCGTCAGCAAGGACATTCTCGGCTGGAACTTGCTCTCCCAGCAGCTCCAACCCGCTCTTTACTTCTAGCGTGCTTATGGCATCCGTCTGAACCTGGTACGTTATGCCATTCTTCTCGTAGGACACGTAGGCGCGCAAGAACTTGCCCCTGTCTTCCTTCCGCAGAGTGTAGTTGGATGAGCGCGCGCCTACGATGTCGGTCCAAGTGGCGTCGTCGGGTGTATTGGCATCGCCGGGCAGGGCGTCGGCCCGCTGCCATCGCCAAGGCTGGGGCGGGTTGTCGTCAGCCCAGTGGGACTTGTCGTTAACCAAGTAGGCAGAGACAGCGTTTCCCACCCTGTCAGTAATCCCGGCCTCGCCGGATGGTGTCGTCGTTGTCTCTATACGAACCGCCGAGTGGTGGACCAAGAAGATTCTATTTGGGATATTGGGGAGCGAGAAGCCTAAACCGAATATTTCACGGATACACCTTTCTTCTAAGGTGGGCCAGCATCCTGCTTTTCCATAGTGGTAGCTGCTCGGTTTTTCATCTTGATAGAACTTCATCATAGAGACTAAATGATAGTCTATGTAAACCATGTCTCCTTCTTCCACATTCTCTTCCAGAAAGGCGAGAACGGCCTCGGCGTTGTGGCCCTTATGATGATATAGATTGTCCTGCCGCCGTATGTCGCTCACCCCCGCAAGCGCTGTTGCGCCGACTGCCGCGACGACCAGCGCCGGAGCCAGCCACGCCCGGCGCGTGAGCGAGGACAGACTGTCCGCCGTCCAATGGAACGCAACGCCAACCGTCAGGAAGACAATCGGCCCCAGATAGAGGTTTGCGCGAATGTCTCCCAAGGGATATATGCTCAGCAGGGCAGCGCCGACGGAAACCGCAATGCACAACGAAAACAAGACTGCGATGGCGCTGTCTGGAAACTTTCCTCTAAACTTTCTGAGCAGCCTTGCGACCAGGATGATCGAGAATGTGGCGAGCGCCGCCATCGCCACGACCCCCGTCAAGTGATACGTCAATAGACTCCAAATCCCATCAATCGAAAACTCGAAGATCGCGGGCGCATCGAACTTTCCCTGATAGTAATACTCCGATAGATAGCCACCCGAAGCGAAGCCCCCTTCCTGCCACTGATAGCGCAGAGTGACCGCGTAGCTTATGGCGCACCCCACCAGGAAGCACACTGCGGGCAGGACCAAACCGATGCGCCGCTCGATCCAATTGCGAATCGAATTCCCTTCAGATGCCGCCAAAGTCGAGGGAAGTAGAATCACAGCCGCGCCCAATACGGCGACGCCGAACAGCACCAGACCGTACTGGAGCAGCGGCGCGAGGAGCAGCGAAACGCAGAGCAGAGCTTTCCTGCCGTCCCGCAGATACCACAGCAGCCCCGCCGTCATCAGAACGGCAAGCAGCGTGTCGATGGAGTATTCCCGCGCATCCTGAGCGTGCCTGATCGCTTCGACCGAAAGCGTGGCGAGCAGCGCCGCCAAGAACGCGGCTCCCCGAGCGACCCCGAGGCGCGGCAGCAAGAAGAGCATCACGGCAACGGTCAGGACGCTTGCCGCCGCCGGCAGAACGCGGAGGCTGAAGGCAGAGACATCCACTTTCTGCACCGCCCACAGCGCCAGGGGATACAGTATAGGCGAGGTGTTACAGCAATTAGTGCCGGGGATGACTTCCGAGAGGGCGCCACTCGAATTATTGGAGGCAATCGCTTCGTCACTCGATACGGAAGTCCCCGGCAGGTCATAGAAGCGCAGCCCCGCCGCCACTATGAGCAGGCACACGAACGCCGCCAGAACCAGCCGTGAGGAAGGAATTACCCCCCCCCCCCCATACAAATGTTCTAACGGCGGCGTTCAGAACACGCTTGGCGGCGTTCGGTATGCTCATCCCAGCCCTGTCGTCACTGGCGCAAGCGGGAATCCGGAGATCGCAGATGCGCCGCGCCGGCCGCACACAGTCAGGACTCGATCGGCTCGTTGCGCGTCAGCAGATAGGCGGCTATCGGCACGAGAAGCACCAGCGCCGTGCCGAGAACTATCACGCCCTCGACCCCCACCTGCTCCCGCAGAACTATGAATATGATTCCGAGTCCGCCGCCATATACCGCGATCAGCAGGACCGCCAGCAGCGGAAACAGAACCGAGAATCCGAAGTCTTTGCTCATCCGGGGTTGTCCTCCAGCTCAGGGGGGCTGTCCGATATGTAAGTATAACGCCGTTTGCGATTGGCGCGCCTCAGCCGCTCCTCCTCGCCGTACCAGCGATAGAAGGTCACGATCAGCAGACCAAGGAACAGCACACCGCCGCCCACCTTCATTATGATCGCGCCGATCTGCTGATCCGTGAGCGCGGAGATCGAGGCGATTCTCGGAGCGTTCGCGTAGCGCTCGTAGAGCGGCTCGCCGGCGAAGGTCAGCGCGCCGAATACGATTATCTGCGCCACCGACAGCCCGAACAGATACATCATCTGCATCGGGTACGACACGCGGGGCAGCTCCGGCATGGTGCTGGTCAGCGGCCACCACATGATCATAGCGGTGGAGATCATCATGGCGTGTTCCACCACGTGGATCACCTCGTTCTGAAGCGAGGCGTTGTACATCGCCGGCACGTGCCAGAGCGAGAATACGATGTTGAACGCCAAGAACGCGCCTATCGGGTGGGTTATGGCGCGGGCGCACCTGAAAGACCAGTTAGGCCTCAGCAGCGGTCGGATGAGCCAGTCCGGTATGCCCCTGACCATCAGCGGAGGCGCGACCAGCGTCAGCAGGACGTGCTGGAGCATGTGGACGCTGAACAGGTAGTCATCGCTCACCACGTCTATCGGAGAGACGAGCGCGAGGAACAGTACGATGATGCCAGCCGTGAAGGTGGCAGTCTGGCGCGGATCCACGTAGTCCGCCCAGTTGTTGCGCTCGCGCAGCGGGCCCACCCCAAGCAGGTACAGCCCCTCTATGACGACCAGAAGGACGACGGACTCAGGTTCTGCCTGCCATGCCATCCACAGCGACCCGGTCTCCAACTCCATCCTCCCAACAGGTTGCGAACGTCAGCGCCGGCTAGATCAGGAACCAGCTGAACAGCGCCATCAGCGCGAATATCACCCCTGTAGCAACGAACATGCCGAAGAAGAACATACCCGAGAATATCGGATGGTCGAACTTCAGGTGCATGTAGTACATGACCACGAGCGCGAACTTCCCGATGGACAGGATGGCGAGTATGGGGATGATGGCGTAGCTCAGCGCGGTGATGTAGAAGATGCCGACCTCTATGGCGGTGAGAATGGACAGCGCCATAGCCACCTTGAAGTAGGTGGCGGGCGTGGGGTGTCCCGTGTGGACGCTGTGCGCATCCTGTGACTCTTCAACGCGGGTCTCTTCCTGCTGGCTCATTCGCGCTCCCTCTCAAGCGATGTCTTGACTGTATGCGGGGCTTTTCCCCTCACGCTGTCCCTCTTCATTGAGGGATGCGGGATCCGCCCCCCAGCTTGGCCCCTTCCTCTCACAGCGAGCGAAGGGGCTATCTCATTCTGTCCCTCTTCATCGAGGGATGGGGGATCCCGCCCCCAGCTTGCCCCCTTCCTCTCACGGCGAGCGAAGGGGATATCTCATCGGTCAGTGGCCAGTGGACACCGCCGCGCCGGGGAAGCCCTCGAAGACTCCGAACAGGTACACCACCGTGAATATCACGATCCATACGATGTCCACGAAGTGCCAGTACAGCGCGGCAAGATCCACGTCCAGGTTCTTCTCGGGGGTCACCCCGCCCTTTCTGAAGGAGTGGAACAGAATGGAGAGCAGCCATACCACGCCGAGCGTCACGTGCGCGCCGTGGAAGCCCGTCAGCGTGAAGAAAGTGCTTCCGAACAGGTTCGTGCGCGGCGTCAGCTGGCCATGCACCGCGAAGTCCCTGAACTCGAACATCTGGAACGCCAAGAAGGTCGCGCCCATTATGGCAGTCGACGCAAGCCATATCCTGAACGCCTTCAGGTTTCCCCGCGTCAGCCAAGCGTAAGCCATGACCATGCTCATGGAGCTCATCAGCAGTACGAAAGTGCTGACGGACGTCACCGGAATGTCGAACACGTCTATGGGCAGCGCGCCCTCGATGCTCTTGTTCTTGTAGACCAGATACGTGGCGATCAGCGTACCGAAGAACATGCAGTCCGACCCGAGGAACGCCCACATGAGGAGCTTTCGATGGTCCAAGCCCGTGGTGGTTGGTTCATGCTCGCCGTGCGTGACGGCGGCGGTAGCGTTTGCCACTTGATCAGCCTCCGTGAGGGGTTTAGTGCGCGGCGTGTCCGCCGTCTGGCTCGGGGTCGTTGACCGGCTCGAACGACCAGCGGTACACCGATACGACGCCCATGAACAAGCCCGCGACCGTGACAGTGAGCGCGGCCCAGTTGAGCGTTCGGATGCCGTCCGCGTCCACGTTCATAAGATAGATGAGACCCATCCCGCCTATGAACAGCCCCAGCGAGACGAAGAACGGCCAGTAGGACGGCTGTGGAAGGTGGATGTCGTGACCCTCGTCCGCGTCCGATCCGCCCGCGACCACCGGAACGGCGCGACGCTCGCGGCGACGCTGCTTCTCCTCCCACCAGTCATCGCGGTCCTCCACGTGGGGAATCTCCACGAAGTTGTACTCCGGCGGCGGCGAGGGGATGGACCACTCCAGCGTGCGCCCGTCCCACGGATCGCTTCCGGCGACCTCGCCCTTCCGCCAGCTCTTCGCCATGTTGTATATGAAGATCAGGAAGCCCACAGCCAGGATCAGGGCTCCGAGCGTGGATACCAAGTTCCAGAAGTCCCAGCCAAGACCGCCGTAGTACGAGTAGATGCGGCGCGGCATTCCGTTGAGTCCCGTGAAGTGCATCGGGAAGAAGGTTATGTTCTGGCCGATGAACATGAGCCAGAAGTGCATCTGCCCCTGCTTTTCGTCGTACATCCGCCCCGTCAGCTTGGGGAACCAGTAGTACACACCCGCGAGAATGGCGAATATCGCCCCTCCGAACAGCACGTAGTGGATGTGGGCGACGATGAAGTAGGTGTCCTGCTGCTGCGCGTCCGACGGCGCGATGGCGTGCATCACGCCGCTGATGCCGCCTATGACGAACATCGTCACGAAGCCCAGAGCGAACAGCATCGGCGTCTTGAAGCTCAGCGAGCCTCCCCACATCGTCCCCATCCAGTTGAAGACCTTGATGCCCGTCGGCACGGCTATCATCATCGTCGTCACCGCGAACACCGAGTTGGCGACAGGCCCAAGCCCCACCGTGAACATGTGATGGCTCCAGACCATCCAGCCCATGAAGGCGATGATGACGCCCGCAAGCACCACCGTTCCGTAACCGAACAGCGGCTTGCGCGAAAAGACCGGTATGATGTCCGAGACGATGCCCATGGCAGGAAGGATGAGGATGTACACCTCCGGATGTCCGAACACCCAGAACAGATGCTGCCAGAGAACCGCGTTCGCGCCTGCGGCAACGTTGAAGAAGTTCATCCCGAAGGCGCGGTCGAAGAACAGCTCGATCAGCGCCACCGTGATCACCGGGAACGCCAGCACCAGCAGAATGGCGGTAACCAGCGTCATCCACGTGAACAGCGGCATACGCATCAGCCCCATGCCGGGCGCCCTCATGTTGAGTATGGTGACGATGAAGTTGAACGACGCCGCCAAGGACGCGATGCCCAGCACCTGTAGAGAGAGTATCCAGACGTCTATGCCGTGTCCCGGGTTGTACGTGATGCCCGTCAGCGGCGAGTATCCGAACCAGCCCCCGTTGGGCGCGGAGCCGGTGAGCCAGCTCATCTTGAGGATGAGCGCGCCCCCGAGGAACGTCCAGTAGCTGAAGGCGTTGAGCCTGGGGAACGCAACGTCGCGCGCGCCAATCTGCAAGGGAACCACGAAGTTGAAGAAGGCAGCCGAAAGCGGCATCACCCCAAGGAAGATCATCGTAGTGGCGTGCATCGTGAACAGCTGATTGAATATCTCCGGCGTGATCAGGTTCTGTTCAGGACGCGCAAGCTGTATGCGAATCAGCAGAGCCTCGATGCCGCCGGAGAAGAACATCAGAAAGGCGGTCACTCCGTAGAGAATGCCTATCCGCTTGTGGTCTATCGTCGTGATCCAAGACCATATGCCCGTTGGGTGGACTGGCCTGGGAATCGCCAGGGGAATGGTCGTCATTCCGTTCCTCCAGACACTGTTGCCAATGTCGGTCTGTTCTTACTTCAAGCTGGATAGGTAGGCGACCAGCGCGGAAAGCTCGGCCTCGCTCAGGGCGTCCTCCGGATTCATGTAGCTCGGCGCCTCGCGCGCCATCACGTTGCCCGTCTTGGCTTTCTCCGGGTCTTCGAGCCACGTCCTGATGTTGCGCTGGAAAATCGCGTCGTTGACTTCGCCATCCTCGCCGCGATTGTCGAACACGCCGCCCGCTATGTTCGTTCGGCTGGCTACGTGCGTCAGATTCGGCCCCTGTAGAGAGACTTGCCCCACGTTCACCACGGATTGCGTCTGGTGGCACGCCGTACAGCCCGCCGTCAGGAAGACGCGCTTGCCCTCCTGTACCAGCGGGTCCGGGGAGTCTATGGCAGGCTCGGCTTCGGACCTGAGCCAAGCGTCGAAGTCCTCTTCGGAGTGGACGATCACTCGGAAGCGCATGTTCGCGTGCTGAACGCCGCAGAACTCTAGGCACTGCCCATAGTAGAAGCCCGTCTGATCGGCTTGGATCCACATGGTGTTTCCGCCACCCGGTATCATATCCACTTTGCCCGCGATCTTTGGAATCCAGAAGCTGTGAATCACGTCCTCCGAGCCGAGGTTCACGTTGACCACCTCGTCAACGGGAATGTGCAGGTCGTTGGCGAACCTGATCTCCTTCTCGGGGTCGTCCGGGTGTCTGTAGCGGAACTCGAACCACCACTGGTGGCCCACCACGTCCACCGTAAGCGCGTTCTGGTCGGGCGAGACCTGATTGTCGAACGTGGTGATGATAGTAGGTATGGCGACGAGTACGAGCAGCGCGGTCGGCCCCGCTGTCCATGCGAATTCGACCGTGCTGTTGCCCTCCACCTGTTCGGGTATCTCGTCGTTCCTGCGCCGACGGAACTTGATTATCGAGTAGATGATCGCCCCCTCGACCAGCACGAATACGATGGCGCCCGCAGCCAGTATGATCCAGAACAGGTTCAGCTGCGACTGAGCCACAGGCCCCCGCGCGTCGAAAGTGGAATGTGGATCGTTGGGCGTGCATCCGAACAGCAGCGCCGCCAGCATTCCGACCATCGCAAGGGCGATCAGATACCTGTAGCGAGGGGAGAGTCTCAACATGTCTTAGGTTACCTCTGGTGCGCTACCCACTTCTTCGGAAGCCGCAGCCGACATCGGTTGTAAAATCTATCAAAGCGTATTATGACAGTCAAGGTTAGGTCCCCGCCTCTGGCGATCTCGCCCATCCCCCGGCCCCGTCTTTCGCAGCTGCCCATTAGATCCGCGCCACACTGTCCACCATGATCGCCAGGAACAGCAGCGCGAGGTACGCCAGCGAGTACAGATACGCCGCCTTCGCGCCCTCTATCCCGGCTTTTCGCATCAGCCGCCATGCGTAGAACACGAAGCCCAGCCCCAGAGCCAGCGCGCTGCCGAAGTATATCCAGCCAACCGCGCCCGTGACCGAGAACGTCACAGTCAGCCCAAGCACTAGAACCGCGTACAGCAGAATCCAGCGCTTCGTCTCCTCCACCCCTGCCACCACCGGCAGCATGGGCAGCTTGGCTTCTGCGTAGTCGTCTTTCAGCAGCAGGCACAGCGCCCAGAAGTGCGGCGGCGTCCAGAAGAACACGATTGCGAACATGTACAGTGCGGGCAGACCAAGCCCGCCCGTGACCGCCACCCATCCGACCATCGGCGGAATCGCCCCCGCAGCCCCTCCGATCACGATGTTCTGCGGAGTGCTGCGCTTCAGCCCTTTGGTGTAGACGAACACGTAGAACAGCGTGGCTGAGAGCGTAAGAAGCGCGCTGAGAGGGTTGGCGAGATAGCCGAGCATCACGAACGCCGCGGCGTTGAGCGCGATTCCGAACCACATGGCATGAGTCGGCGGCACACTGCCGCTGACGAGCGGGCGGTTCGACGTCCTCTTCATCATCCCGTCTATGTCGCGGTCGAGATAGTGGTTCAGCGCGTTCGCGCCCCCCGCCGCCAGCGCGCCGCCGATCAGCACCACAGCCGCAAGCAGGGGATCCGGAGGCCCGCCGGACGCGAGGAACATCCCACCCAGCGCGGTGAACACCAGCAGCGAGATTATGCGCGGCTTGGTGAGGGCGATATAGCCCCTCAGCGTCGTCTGCGCGCTCTGTGAAACCGCTGTCGTGATGGTCATTGCCGCTCCTGCGCCAGCCCGCGCCCCGTGTGCGAGCGCGCCCCTTCGGTCTCGGATATTCTTTGCGGGATCCAGTGGAGCGCGGCCATAGCCACCAGCGCGATCCATACCACTGTGGCTAGGCTCAGGTGAACCGCCTTGAACACCGCATCGAAGCCCGTCCACACCACCACCGCGCCGACCGCGATCTGCGCCGCGAACGAAGCGAACACCGCAGCTGCGGCAACGCGAACGGCGCTGGCGGGATGCGCCGCATTCCAGACGCGCCACGCGGCGGCAAGCATCACCAGCCCGACCGCGGCGGCGATGTAGCGGTGTCCCATGTGAATCGCGTAGGCGCTCCCATCGGGAAGCAGACTGCCGCGGCAGAGCGGCCACGTGGCGCACGAAGTCCCTGCCCCGTACCCCACCATGAAAGACCCGAACAGGATCAGCGCCATCGCGCCGGCAAGCGCGCCCATGATCAGCCCTCCCGTCGCGTCATCCGCGCTGGAGGGTTTGGATCTATCGGTATCCGACAGCGACCGCGCCTTTGCGCCCCAGCCCATGATCGCCGCCGCCACGAGGCTGGCAGTCAGAAGCTCGGCGATGCTCAGGTGAAGAAGCACGTACCACCACTCCAGCTCTGTCAGCACGGTGACGCCGCCCAGCACTGCCGCCACCGTCACCAGCGCCACGCCTGCGATACTGGCGTAGAAAGCGTTCGGCGCGCTGCTGCGGCGCATCCACGCGAGGACGGCGGCAGCCACGACGAACAGCCCCAAGACCGATGCCGACAGCCGATGGCTGTACTCGATGAGCGTTGCAGTGTCGAACGGCGGGATGAGCTTTCCGTGGCAGAGAGGCCAGTCCGGGCAACCCAGCCCCGAGTCCGTAACCCGGACTACGCCGCCAAGCGTGACCTGACCGAGCGCGGCAACGACTGCGGCCACCGCAACCACGCGAAAAGCGATCAGAACCCTATCGGAGGGCATGTTCTCGGTCGGATCGCTCGAGTCGGATGGATTGAGACTCAATTGCTGCCCCATACCCCATAGACGTCGCCAGTCTGTGCATTATTTCACGAGCGAGGGTATCACAGCCACCCTTCGGCGGTCAATCGCATTGGCTTTTCGAAGCTGTCCCAGTACGAGCCGGTAGGTAAGCGTGTGTACTGCCACGCTTCAGAGCGGATGGCTTTCGGTGAGGGTCATGACCATCCCTTTGTCCCTACTTGGACGTGAGGTTGGCGCTCGTAGAGACAGTGGCGCACTGTACACCTTCGACCCTCACGAGCGCAGAGTTGATCAGTGCAAGTACAGCGCCGGCCTCCTCTGGATTGACTGGCGTATCGTTGTGGACCACAGGATTTCTGCTGAGCGTGTACAGACCCTTGAATAGATTCAGGTATCCTTCGCGTTCCTGATCTGGCAAGAGTCCCGCTGTGGAGCCGTTACTCCCGAAGAGCTTGTTTGTGAGCTCATGGCCATCAAGGTTGTCTGCGAGTCTGAACACCTCAACCATCCGAGTCTTGAAGACAGGCCACGCCTCCCGAAGTGCCGCGTTCAGTTGCCCATTGGTGATATGTGGCTCCAAGCGAGTACCGAGAATGCTGTCGGTAGGTGACTGGCGCTCGTACCACTCTTCGAACAGTCCAAGAGCGTCGGGCAGGTCGTACGCCACAATATCAACCGGATCACCCATGCAGCTATCTGGTGATCTCTTTCCGAGCCAATAGTCAATCCAACAGAGATGACGCATCAAGTTAGTATGACCTCTAATCTGCTCTCGAACTTCCGAAGGGAGTGCCTCCAAGAATTTATCGACAGCGGTGCAAAGAGATGCCGCTGTACTCCTCAGGTCTGGCAGATATTTCTCAACGGCGCCTGGGGGGTTGGCCTTGATTCGCAGCTCCGCCGTACACTTCGATAACGACAGAGCAAGCGTCGTCGCCTCGGCGGTTACAACCATCGCACGGGTATAGATATGCACACGGTACGTGAGCATCAGTTTTCTTTCTCTTCCCGACGCTTGCGCGCCGTTCTAGTTCTGCCAGCCTCTTGAATAGTCTCCGCCTCTATTGTTGCGATACTGTTGTCGCGCGTTGTTGGGCGGTGTTCCATCCCTCCTGTTGAATGCACGGTGAATCCAATTGCGAATGTCACTTGTTCTTTGATCGTTTGGCCAATTATAGATAAATGCGTAGGGGTCATTTCCATCGCAGTTGTCCGATAGTCGCGGAGGTATCAAGCGTGGATTGTATGTTTGGCTTCCGAAATCCGAATGACTCGGAAGCAGGATACCTAACAGGCCGCATCGAGAGTTTCTGCGAGTTTCTCTTAAGCTGGACCCAATTTCCCAGTCCACATGTTTGCGCTGCCATGTACGACTACCTATGAGCACGACCGTTACAGTCGCTTCACGAATGAAGCGATCCCTTATATGTTGACGGACGGTTTCTGTCGGAAGGTTTTCATCATCTATGTCTCCATCGCTAACTGATTCGTCCACGATATCATCCCCCATCATCCGGACAAAGAAGTCTTTGTATGCTTCATCATCATGATGGAAGCTGATGAATACTCTGTGTCTCGGAGTTTGACGTATCATCGTTGCTCGCCCTCTGCCTGTTCCAAGTTGGTCAAATCCTCTACGCCAGCAATCTGAGCCAGCATACGATTGTACTCACGCAATTCCTCTTGCAGGATCTCCAGTTCTTCGCGAAACTCCTTCCTCTTGGTCTCGCCATCGAAAGCGCCCGCCAAGCTCTCTTTGTGCCACTTGGCGGTGAAGGGCCGCACCACTTGGTTCAGTACGGGTATGGCAACCATACTAAACTGAATCGTTCCGCGCCCGCGTCTTCGCAGAATCTCACGAGTGACCGCGAAGAGCGAGTAAACGCTGCCCAGGGCCGTCTCTTCATCCCCTGCGCTAGATGGAAGGGGCTGAGTTACGATTCTGGTCAGCATCTCAATATACAGTTCCCAAGCGGCGTCCTTGTCATCCGGCTTGAAAGATATTTCTATCATTCCGCTGCTTGGACTCAGTCGAATCTTATCCAAGTGAAAATCTTTGAACAGCGTTCCCAAGTTCATCTTTCGCTCCTTCCCCAATCTCCCCCAGCAGCCCATCGGTCTCTCGCTCGACTGCCAGTATATCAGCCCGTACTCCCTCCGGCGGGCGTATGAGCCCGGGGCTTGTATGTGAAATGGGGCAGGGGGCCGTAGTGAATTTTTTCCGCACCGGAAAGCTACAGCGGCATTGACAGGCCGCTGGTTATCGATTCGTGCAGTGTCTGGAGATGCTCTGACCGATCCGGTTCCATTCCAACGCCTTCACGATCAGCGCGCTTTTCAAAGACTGCTTCAGATCCTCTGAGGACTTGAACTGCCTCCGCGTTACCGCTTCTCGATCCGCTCATGCGCCGCGGCCCTCATCCATGCGCTGAAGTCAGGCCCTCCTTGCGTGTCTGACAGACGAAGAGGTCACGGTCTTCATCTGAGATTATCAGTTGAACTCTTGTCACTGAGACATCCTCCCCATATTCGGATACGTGTATGAGCATTATACATATCCGAACATAAAACAAGCCTTGCCGACGTTGGAAGCTCCCCTGATCAGTAGGCGGTTACGTCTTGGGCTTACCCTAAACCTATGCTGATGACAGGGCATTTTCGCCTTGACTGCCAGCGCGCTCGAAAACTAGAATTGTCTTGCCGTTGCGCAGTCGCAGCTATCTCACAGCTCGGCTGTGCTGCGGCTTGCAGGTGGCTCGCTAGCTCAATTTGGCAGAGCAACTGACTCTTAATCAGTAGGTTCTCGGTTCGAGTCCGAGGCGAGTCACCATGTGGCGCGGCGCGTCAGTATCAGATCGAATTCGCGGCTGGGTCTCTTGGGCGCCCCGCCCCGTCCGTATGGCTTCACTTGGCGGGCTGGAACCAGCGACATGTCCCTTTTCTCCATGCCCCACTCTGGAAAGACTTCGGACAGCGCGCGCAGCGTGTTGTTCAGCGTATCCCTCCGCCCGCCGGTTCTGACCGCAAGCGTGCGCCTCGCCTCCGGGTGAATTCGGGCTGTCTCGATCCGTGCGCGCTCGTTCCATGCAGACGCCCCGAGCATGGCAAGCGTGCCGTCCATTATGAAAGCGGCGGCGCACAGGACTCCCATCTGTCACTGCCGCCACCAGACGGGATGACGCCGCGCCCAATTTGCGCGATAATGTCCTCACACGCCGAAACAGCCTGCGGAGGCAAACTTGCTATGGAATACGGATTCGCGCTCCCCAAGACAACCGACGGCGAGGCTCTGATCAGATTCGCGCGGGCGGTGGAGGACCTCGGCTTCGAGTCGGTCTGGATGGGAGATCACATCGTCCTGCCCTCGGAGGAGACCGACCAGTATCCCTACACGCCCGACGGCCGCTTCGTGGCGCGCCCGGACGATCCGCAGCTGGACGCGCTCGTGACCCTCAGCTACATCGCCTCCTCCACCAGCAGGATCGACATAGGAACCACCGTCGCCATCGTCCCATACCGCAACCCCATACTTCAGGCCAAGATGTTCGCCACACTGGACGTTCTCACCCAGGGGCGCGTCGTATGCGGCGTGGGCGTGGGCTGGCTGGAGAAGGAGTTCGAGGCGCTGGGCGCGTCCTACCCGGAGCGCGGCCCCGTCACGGACGAGTATCTTCGCATATTCAGAAGGCTCTGGCGAGACGCCGAGCCTGAGTTCCACGGAGAGCATTACCATTTCGAGGGCATCTACTTCGCCCCGAAACCCGTCAGAGACGGCCACATCCCCATATGGGTGGGCGGACACACCCGCCGAGCCATGCGCCGCGCAGTCAACTACGGCGACGCCTGGCACCCCACGCGGCAGACCCCCGAGTTCATTGCCGCTAATCTGCCCTATCTGCGCGGATACGCCGAAGGCGTCAGGCGCGATCCGGACGAGGTCACCATCTCACTCAAGCGAACGCTGCACTTCACCGATCTCGGCGTGGAGGAGGGGCGGTCCAACCGCTCCAACGGCGCGCTGATCGCCTCCACCGGTGAGATCATCGAAGACGTCAGCGCGTGCGAGCGAATCGGAATCCAGCAGCTGACCTTCGACTTTCGCACCCCAGACGTGGACGACTGCATCAGGACGATGGAGCATTTCGCCGACTCGGTGGCTCCCCGCGCCTGATGGTCGGCGACGACGACCACCTGCGAAGCGAGCCGTTGTCGCCAGACCTGCTCGAACGGGTTTCCAGAGCGTTCTACCTCTCGATACGAGTCTTGCCGAGCGGAGTCAGGCAGCCTGTGAGCTTGGCTTACCTGCTGGCAAGAGCCGCGGACACCATAGCGGACACCTCCGCGCTACCGCCCGACATGCGCCTGGATCGTCTGGTCGCGTTTCGGCGCATCGTCTCGCATGGCTGCGAGCCGAGCGCGCTCGGTGATCTGGCTCGCTCGCTTGCCGATGCCCAGCCCGCCGACGCCGAGCGGGAGCTTCTGATCTCGGCCGGAAGCGTGGCTGCCGCCCTGAAATCGCTGGACGTCGCCGACCGCGAGCGTGTCAGCGCAGTCGTGTCGACTCTGTGCGAGGGCATGGAGTTCGACCTCACCCGCTTCCCCCCCGAAGAAGAGCGCGGGCTGTGCTGGCTGGACAGCGGCGAGGAGCTGGATCGCTACGCCTATCTGGTGGCTGGCTGCGTTGGGGAGTTCTGGACGGACATGAGCATGGCGCACACCCCCGCGCTCCGACACTGGGACAGGGACGCGCAGGCAGAGCTGGGAGTCGCGTTCGGCAAGGCGCTTCAGATGACCAACATCTTGCGAGACGTCCCGTCCGACCTGCGCTCGGGACGCTGCTACATTCCGGCGGCGTGGCTGAGCGAGATCGGCTTGCATCCGCTCGACCTGACCGATCCCACCAACAGCATGGCGGCGCGCCCCGCGCTGGCGAGGGGAGTTCGCATGGCGCTCGGACACTTCGAGGCGGCGGAAGAGTATCTGCTGTCCATCCCGCGCCGCTGTCTGCGGCTCAGGCTGGCAGCCGCTTGGCCGCTGCTGATGGGTTTGGCAACACTGGACGTTCTCATGCGAAATCCGAAGTGGCTGGAGCCGTCATCCCGTTCGAAGGTGAGCAGGCGCTGGGTGTACCGGACGGTGGCGGCGTCCGTCCCGCTGGCGCGCTCGAACACCGCGCTCAGCGCGTGGGTCCAGCGTCTCAGAGAACGAGTGGAGGCGGCCCGCCGCCGCGTATGAGCGATCACAGCCCGCAATGCCCCTCGCACTCGTTGATGAACCCGTTATGCTCGTATTCGTCCGCGTCCAGTGCGACCGCCTGCGCCAGCGGTATTCGGCGGTGGTGGAGGAACGCCCGCTTGCGAAACATCCGCCCGGCGTTGTGGTCGCTCGCGCGCAGGCTTTCGTCTATCTCCACGGCTTCGGAAAACATCTCCGGTTCGGATTCCATGATCTCCAGCCAGCTGGAGGAGCTTCTGAACGGACAGCCCACGCAGGCGCTTCGTCCGAGCTGGCGTCCGGGGTAGTTCTGGGCGAACCAGCCTTCGCAGTCGCGCCGGCTCATGGGCGCGTCCTCGATGAGCGGGAATCTGTGAGCGATCCACCAGTTGCGGCTCGGTTTCATCCGCATTATCTCGTCCGTGGTGATTCCCAGCCACATCTCCACCGAGGTGTCGGCGGCAAGAATCTGGCGCGGTTTGACCCCAAGCTCTCGCTGTATCGTCTTGCGAATCGGGTCTATCTTGTAGTTCTTGGTGCATTGACGCCAGTTTATGCCCGCTTCGCCACCCTCTCGGCTGGCGAGGAATACGGGGAGCGTCATCCATGGCTGCCCCTGAGCGTTCACGCCGTTTCGGACATCCTCGCGCAGACTGCGCCCGTTGCTGACTCTGAGGATCGGGAACGAGACCTGAGTTTCGAGCCAGTCGAGAGTTCTATAAACCGAGTCCGGCTCCCATCCAGTATCGGCGAAGACGGCGTAGTCTGGCCGTTCCGGCAGCAGCCCCTTTTCCGCCATCAGACACATTACCGTACTCTGCACGCCTCCGCCCAGGCTGACGACCCTCTGGGCTGGAGCCGTCGGGCGGCTTCGGTGGCGGTGGCCTACCGCCCTTTTGGGGGCTTGGCCTCCTCTACTGCGTCCCGCAGCTCGTTTCCGTCCATGAAGTCCAGCGACACGTCGGCGGCGCGGAGGTTCAAGGCGCTGAGAAGCGGGTTGGCGTAAGCGGTAGCTTTGAGGTGGTCGTTTCCGTCCAAGAACATCTCGTAGATCGCGGCCACCAGACGCGGACGCGATAGAAGGTTCGGCCTCGAAAGCAGCTGGTGGTAGAGATTCACGTTATCCGCCATGGCGTGCAGAATCTCATCTTGATCCAGAAGCTGCGACGCCCGCGCCGCTCGGGACGACAGCTCCCCCAGCCACCACAGCCGCGCGGCTGCGTTTTGGTTTCTGGCGGACGTCAGGTTTCCTTTCAGCCAATGCGATTCCACGAAGTTGGACAGTTTCTTAGGGTCTTTCGCCATTCTGCTGGTATTCCATCGCTTTGGCGTGTAGTGTGGAACAGCGAAGCAGTTGATGGTTGCCCACCTGTATTCGTTCAGCCCCTCCGAGGGCGGCAGGTCGGGCAGCGCGTCCCGCACTATGGGCGCGAACGCGGCGTCAGTTCCCGGTCCACCGCTTTGGATTTCGTCGAGAGGCGAAAGATCGGCTCGAAGCGAAAGCGAGCTTCCCCATATATCGTCCGTATCGGCCCTCTCCGCCGTCCTCTTTTCGAGACGCGCGGGGTCCGGGCTGACGAAGAGGGCAGGTTCTTCTTTGGCCAGAGCCTTCAGCGCGGCAAGGCCCGTGTCGTTCACCATTTTGAGCGTCATGGGCCGTCCTCTCGAAGAACGTAGCTCAGGGGCGTATCCAGCAGCCTTTGGGCGGCAAGCCCTATGGAGACGGATTCTAGGTCTATCTTCTTCTCCTCCAGTCGCGCGCGCAGGGTGGGCGCCCATCCGTTGGCGTGTTCTTCCCCCGCGTCGTCTTTTGTTCTGTCGATATACGCCAGCGCGGACGTGAGCGCGGCGAGATATACGGTGGACATGGCAAGAGCTTCGTCGGCGCGAGCTCCCGTGAAGCGCGAGTGCGTCTCCGGGTTCACCCTGATGACGATATAGCGCTCCTGCGGCTCTATATCGAACTCGAATTCGCCATATGCCAGATTCGCTTCAGCGTCTTTCTGAAGCCTGAAGGCACTTTCGACGCTGCCGACCGCGCCGACCGCGAGATGCCACGGAGTCGTCGCCGCGAGCTGTCGGAAGCGCGGGACGGCTATCGGGCCGTCTCCGTATTCCGGGTTGGCTGTACCCGGTCGGATGATCGAGTCGTCCAGCGCGATGATGGACGGGTGGACTTCCACGCGCCCGTTCAGAACGTTCAGCGGTATGGAGGCGGACAGCCGCGCGCAGCCCGCTTGCGCGCGCAGCATCTCTGAGAAGCAGGTGGCCCCGCAGTAGACGTAGGCGCAGCAGACAGCGTTCCCGGACGAGACTTTCTCCTTCACGGCGGGTTCGCCTATCTGGAAAGAGAGGTTCAGCGTCAGGTCTCTTCCGACCTGCGAGACGGTCAGCCCCGTGTCGAACTCCCCAGATGGGTAGTCATCGGAGTTGGGGCGCAGGATGGGGTGGTTGGCGTATGCGTCCGGATTGAATCTCATACGATTGCCGTTATCTCCACGCGCTTGTCGCTCACGGGGCGAATGGTCTTGAATTCGAGCTGTACGCGGTCTCCGACCACGCTGTCGAAGTCGAAATCCACCACCGCCCCGTCCTTGACCTTCAGCCGCCTGCCGTCGTGGTAGGCGCGCTCCACGCTCACCACCTCGTCTTTGCCCATCTCGCCCTTGGCGTACAGCTCTATGCGCCTCACCGCGCCTTCGGGCTTGTCGAAGGCGAATTTCACGGCGTGATCGCTCCACTGAAGCGAGTGGGGCAGACGGCGGAGGTCGTTCAGCGGCTGCAAGACTGGTTCGAGCGCGCCGCCGCGCCTGCGCCTGCGCTCGGATTTCTTGCGCCTGCGCTTGGGTTTGTTGTCATCATCGTCGCCCTTGCCTCCGCCTCGCAGACGCCTCGCGCCGGTCTTGCCTCTGCGCGCCCCCAGGTTTCTCGGGGCGCTCTCCGCTTTGACGGGCGCGACGATCTCGTAGTTCGTGGAACCCTCGTTCACTGTTGCGCCCTCATCGCTTTCCAGCGGAAGGTAATCCGCCAGCTCGTTCAGGGTTTCGGTATCCGGAGCTTCGGGAGGAGCGGCCAGCTTTTCGATGGCGGCATGGACCCACTCGCCAAGCTCGCTGAGAGCTTTCCTAACTGCGGCGCGGTCGTCTTCGTCCGCGTTGTCGGGGGAAACCCTGTCGTGGCTGGGCGCTTCGGCTTCCCTGAGCAGCGAGCGTTCGCCGCGCGAGAGACACTCCACGATGGCGACGAAGCCCTTCCAGCGTCTCGGAAAGCTCTTGATCATCCGGGTCGTGGCAGTAAGTTGCAAACTGCCGAGCTTGTCGGTTATCATCATCCCCGCGTCTCTGACGAAGATGACCGTTTTGGAGCGGTTGCCGCCATCTTCGCGGATTCTTACCCGCAGGTTGACTTCGCCGATTCCCTCGATAGACGCGCTGTCGACCACTTTCGAGCCGGACACTTCGACGCGCTCTCTGAGGTTGTCGTCGAGTTCGGGAAGCCAGCGGTCGAGCGTGTCGGCTGAGATCGTGTCCGCGCCGATTCCTACGCGCAGGTTGTCGTGGCGGACAGCGTGGAAGAAGTGGGATATGACCTCGTGCGCCGTTCGCTTCTTCCAGCCGTCTTCGCCTCGCCCGCGCCTGTAGCCCAAGATGGCGATTCGCGTTCCGGGCGTGTCCAGTCTGAATTCCGGAGGCACGGCGGAGTTGGCGAGGGATCCCCCGTCAGTTTCGAGCCATCCGGTGGAGCGGAAGGATTCGTCGCCGCGAGTGTGCGATACGAGGATGGACTTTCCGGTGAAGCGGGTTTCTACCCCCCCCCCCCCCGTGAAGGTATGCGGTGGAGTACAGGACCGTGCGCAGATCGGTAGCGGCGAAGGTGGCGTGCTTGCCTATGCCGAACGACCCGCCGGCGTCTCGGGCGTCTTTTTCACTCTTGCCCTGAGACTTGGTGAGACTGTGCCATTTGTCTTTGCGCCCATTGACGTCCGGCGCGCCTGTGGTGTTGGAATCGGTTATCTCCAGCGCGGGAATTGCGCGGCTCTCGATGGCGGCTTCCAAGACGCGCAGACCTCTGCGGAACTGTTTGCGGTGACGTTCGTCGTTGTCCTCCGATTCGATGGCGGCGCAAAGCGACAGGCGCAGTCCATCCAGATCGAGGGAGCTTGTGGATATGTCCTTCATCTCGAAAGACACGTGGACAGGTTCCCCTGAGTCGGCGCGGGCGTCTATGGAGTTCTGAAGCAGCTCGCGCGTTAGCGAACCGTATCGGTCGCTGGTGAAGGTGCTTATGCCGGCGTTGTTGGGGCCTTCCACCTCTTCCATCTCGTTGGGAGCGAATGTCCATCTCACCATCGGCATAGACTCTCCTCATGCAACCCTTGCTCCGAAGCGACAAGACTTCGACAGCCATAATATTAAACGTGCATGTACGGAGCGTTCAAGCTGGAAGGCGGACTCTACACCCCCGCCCCTTCCCGTTGACCGCCCGCCGTCTCGCCAATACAATACCCTCACCCCATTTCGGAGCCTGCCCAATGAAGATCACCGACATCAGCGCCTTCGTAACCAAGCCGCCGGGAGCGGCGGGGAACTACGTCTTCGTCAAGGTGGCGACCGACGAAGGCATCGTGGGATGGGGCGAGTCGAGCATCGGCGCCACTTCGGTGGCGGCGGTGGTCGAGGAGTTCGGCGCCGCCATCATTGGGCGCGACCCGTTCCGCATCGAAGAACACTGGCAGGACATGTATCACCTGTTCCACAACGTGCGCGGCGGCGCGCTCCAGATGGCAGCCGTCTCGGGCATCGAGATAGCCCTGTGGGACATCAAGGGAAAGGCGCTCGGCGTCCCCGTGTACGAGCTTCTCGGCGGCGCGATGCGCGACAAGATATGGACGTATGGCCGCTTCGACGGAGTCGATCCCGATGCCGCCGTAGCCAACGCGATGTCGTTCGTGGAAGACGGCTACACCGCGCTCAAGGGAGACCCGTTCGGACATCAGGGGATATTCACCTCGCCGGAGTCCGAGCGCGACGCCATAGCCAAGGTCGCCGCGGTGCGCGAGGCCGTCGGCGAAGACGTGGAGCTGCTGGTAGAAGTACACGGACGGCTGACCCCAGCCGAAGCCATCCGCATCGGCGAGCAGCTGGAGCCTTACCGCCCCTTCTTCTACGAAGAACCCGTCCCCCCTCAGAACATAGACGCCATGGTTCGCGTGGCGCAGGCAATCAACATCCCAATCGCCACGGGCGAGCGTATATATACCAAGTGGGGATTCAAAGACCTGCTGGAAAAGCAGGCGGTGGCGGTCGTCCAGCCGGACGTGTGCCACGCCGGAGGAATCAGCGAGCTGAAGAAGATAGCCGCCATGGCGGAGGTCTACTACGTGGGCTTCGCGCCGCACAACCCATACGGCCCCATCAATACGATGGCGGCGATTCACGTGGACGCCTGCGCGCCGAACTTCCTGATACAGGAGGGAGGACACGCCGACTGGTACGACTCCCTTCTGGTCGAGCCGTTCCAGCGCCAGACGGACGGCTTCTTCGACCTGCCCGCCGCGCCCGGAATAGGCGTCGAAATGGACGAAGAGGCGCTGCGCAGACACCCGCAGGGCGAAGTGGAAAACCGAGGCGGCTACCGAAGCCGCTACACCATGCCTTCGCGCCAGCAGAACCACTGGGTATAACCCGCCCCCCATCGACGGAATCGAGAGCCTAACGGCGGCTGTGGAGGCGACCGAGTGCGCTACTCTTGGGCCAATACCCTGCTGCTGCTCTTCCTGCTGGCGGAGCTGGTCTCCGGGTTCTTCGGGCTGACTTCGGGTTCTGAAGACCGCGCCATCCACATGCAGGTTCACCGCGTGGCGGGGTACGGCATCTTGGCGATCTTGGTGTGGAAGACCGCGATAGTCGTCCACTCGCTGCGCTGGCCTCGGGCCGTCGCGGTCCGCGCCGCTTCGCTTGCGCTTGCGCTGCTTCTGCTGGCTACGCTCGGGCTCGGGCTGGCGTGGTCGCTGGCAGGCCCCTATCACTGGTGGCTGTTCAGCGGAGTCAGCTGGCACATCTACACCGCCGCCGCCCTCGTTCCACTGCTGGCGTGGCACGCGCTGGAGATGACGCGCGGCGTGGGGCTGTCTTTCAGTCCGGCGCGGCGAACGCTGCTCAGATTTTCCGGCGCGGCCCTCGCCGGCTTCGTCGGCTGGCGTCTGTCGGAGAGCGTGGCAAGCGCCGCCGATCTGAACGGGCAGACGCGCCGATTCACAGGCTCATACGAGGCGCGCAGCTACTCGGGAAACGACTTTCCGAGAGTCTCGTGGCTGAACGACGACCCCGCTCCCGTGAACGCCGAGACGTGGCGGCTCAAGGTTCGGGGCGCGGTGGAGCGTCCGCTGAGCTTGGACGTGGAGCGCCTGCGCGGAGATGCCGAGACTGTGGCGACCCTCGACTGCACAGGCGGCTGGCACTCGACTCAGCGCTGGCGAGGAATCGCCCTCGAAGACATCTTGAAACAAGCCGGCGCGGACGCATCGGCGCGAAGCGTAGCCGTCAGATCCGTCACCGGCTACTATCGGCGCTTCTCGCCCGAAGCGGCGCGGACGTTCCTTCTGGCGACTCGCGTAGGCGACGAGGATCTGTCCCACGAACACGGCTTCCCGCTCAGACTGGTCGCACCGCGCCGGCGCGGGTTCGAGTGGGTGAAGTGGGTGACGGAGATCGAAGTGAGCGAGCTTCCGGCGTGGTGGCAGCCGCCCCTTCCCGTGCAGTGAGCGCGGCCTGCCGCCTGCGCCACCGCTCCGTCGAGCGGCGCGCAGCCATAGCCGCGACCGCCGGCGTCGAAGCTCATCGTTCATGCGCGCCGCTCCAGCCGTTCACCGCGCTGACCGCCCTTGCGCTGACCGCCCTTGCGCTGACCGCTATGGAGACAGGGCAAGCTCCGAGAGCATCGTCTTGGTGGATACGATGTGGCTGTTGAGGCGCATCGCCTTGGGGGGGATTCCAAGAGCCAAGCCTATGAGCTGGGGCAGGTGCAGTATAGGCACGTCTATGGGCGAGAGCGGGCTGTTGGCTTTGGCGGCTTGCGGCTGGTAGCCGTCTAGGTTCAGGTGGCAGAGCGGACACGGCGTAACCATAGCGTCCGCTCCCCTGCCCTTGGCGTCCATCGTGTGGTTTGCGACCATCTTCAGCGAGTTGGTCTCGTTGATCGTCAGGATCGGGAATCCGCAGCACAGAGTCTTGCCGGGGAAGTCCACCACCTGCGCGCCCACCGCTTCTATGACGCGCTCCAGAGCGTCCTCGCGCTCGGGATGCTCCTCGAACTTCAGGTCCGAAGACGGCCTCACGATGTAGCAGCCGTAGAACGGGGCGATACGCAGGCTGGGCAGCCGCTGGACGACCATGGATTCGAGCGTGTCTATGCCCACCTCCTCGACTATGACCCAGAGAAGATGTTTGGGGTCCGCCGTGCCGTTGTAGCTCAGGCCCTCCTCTGCGAGGTCCTCGTTGACGGAGGCGCGGTAGTCATCGTCCTGAAGCCTGGCGTTTGCCTGAGACATGACACCCTGACAGGTGGAGCAGATGGTCAGTATCTGCCGCCCCGCGCGCTCTGCCATAGCGAAAGTGCGCGCGTTGAGAGTGTCGCCCAGCCTGAGATTCTTCTCCTGAAGCACGCCGGCGCCAGTGCAGGACGCGCTCTGCATGGTGGTCAGATCGAGTTCTATTCCGAGCCTGCGGCACACTTCGAGGGTGGCGGCATACAACTCGGGACACGCGCCGCGCGAAACGCAGCCGGGATAAAACGCATATGGCATCTCTTGTTCCCTACCTGTGGTTGCTGAGTTCGTGGCTGGACGGGTTGGACGAATTCACGTTCGGATTCAGCCCTGATCGCGGCTTTCGACCTTCTCGAACACCCTTCGGACGTTTTCGGCTCCGGGGATGCTCTTGTGGCGCAGCGGCGGAACTTTGCCCGCCCTGAATGAGCGCGCGGCTACGGGCAGCAGCTTGAGCATCTCCTTGACGTTGGTGACGCCGTGGCTCTTGACCACCAGCTTGGTTTCGTCTAGCCAGCCGCTATGCTCCACCGAGTCGGAGAAGGCTTTGGCGTGGCGCGCGCCGGTGGTGTTGGTGTAGCCCTCCTCCATCGCGCGGTCGCGCAGCGCCATGATCCGCCCCATCGGGTCTACGTTCTTGGGGCAGACCTCCACGCACTGCATACAGCGGGTGCAGTCCCACACGCCGCCATACTCGTTGAGAGCGCCGAGCCGTGAGCTGTCGGCGTCATCGCGCGGGTCGCGCACGAAGCGGTACGCCTTGGCGAGCGCGGCGGGGCCGAGGAAGTTGTCGTCCACGTCCAGCACGGTGCAGTCAGACACGCACGCCCCGCACATGATGCATGCCATGACGCCCGTGAGGTGCTGCATGTCGTCAGCTGGGGCGATGTACTCGGTCTCCGGCTCCGGCCCCTCGGGTTGAAGCCAGGGCTGAACAGCGCGGACCTTGCTCCAGAACGGCGCGAAGTCCACGATGAGGTCTTTCTGCACTTCGAGGTTGCCCGCGGGTTCCACGACTATCGGGCCGCCGTCCTTCGGGATGGCGTGGATGAGAAGGGTATTGCAGGCGAGCCCGGCTTGACCGTTGATACGCATGGCGCACGAGCCGCAGATGGCGCTGCGACACGAGCAGCGCAGCGCAAGCGTGCCGTCCATCTCCTCTCGAATGCGAATCAGCCCGTCCAAGACGGTGTTGGACTCGGACATCTCCAGCTCGTACTCGTCGTAGCGGGCGACGGGCCGGTCGGCGTCCGGGTCGAATCTGCGAACCTTGAATTTTACTTGCATGTTGTCCTCTAAAGGGCGGCTACTCTTCCGCTGCGCTCAGGGTTCTTATGCGTTCGATTATGGATAGGACGGTCTCTGTCACGTGTTGCAGGAGCTCGAATCGGTCTTCCACTTCGACCCTCGCGCCCTCGTAGCGGTATCTGACGGCGTACTCGGTCAGCCAAGACAGCCGCTCCGCCGCGTCCGTGCCGTCCTCTTCCGGACGCGCTCGAACTATCGCCGCCAGCTCGGATATGTCGTGGATGTTGCGGTAGTCCTCGTCCAGCGCGGATATCCACCCCTTCAGCGCGTTCTCCACAGCCTGCTGAGCGTGGAAACCGATCGGCTCTTGGTCCGAGTCAGCTTCCACCAAGATGTTCGATGTGCGCAGCTCGCGCTCTGCGTTGGCTATCCGCTGGCGGATGTCGGGCAAGTTGCTGGGCTGCTGATCGTCGGGCGGCACACCGTCTCCGTTCATGTCGATTCCGTCTCTTGCCGCCTGTCCCGCCACGTGGTTCCTGGCGCGCCTCTTGTCCCGAAACTCGTCTGCGGTCATGTCCAGCACGTCCACCCCGAAGCGACATCGACCGTACAGCTCGTCCATCTTGGCGTATGCCGCCTTGCTGGATGCTCGGTATTCGGTGCGGCTCAGACGGCTGTCGGTGATCACGAGCAGGTCTATGTCCGAGTCCGGGCCGAAGTCACCCCTCGCGCGCGATCCGAACAGGATGACGGAGCGCGGCATAAGCTCATCATAGACTGCCCTAGCCACTGCGCGCGCCTTCGGATCGTGAATCTGTTTGGGTGAAGCTGTAACCATTCTGTCGCTGGCTCTACTCATCGCCTGTTGGTCTTCGATCTTCCGCTGCGCTCAGGGTTCTTATGCGCTCGATTATGGAAAGGACGGTTTCTGTCACGTGTTGCAGGAGTTCGAATCGGTCTTCCACTTCGATCCTCGCGCCCTCGTAGCGGTATCTGACGGCGTACTCTGTCAGCCAAGACAGCCGCTCCGCCGCGTCCGTGTCGTCCTCTTCCGGACGCGATCGAACTATCGCCGCCAGCTCGGATATGTCGTGGATGTTGCGGTAGTCTTCGTCCAGCGCGGATATCCACCCCTTCAGCGCGTTCTCCACCGCCTGCTGAGCGGTGAAGCCGACCGCCTCCTGAGAAGACCCCTCGTTCTCTACCAGAATACGCATGTCATTCAGATTCCGCTCGGCGTTGGCTATCCTCTGGCGGATGTCGGGCAAGTTGCTCGGCTGCTGATCGTCGGGCGGCACACCGTCTCCGTTCATGTCGATTCCGTCTCTTGCCGCCTGTCCCGCCACGTGGTTCCTGGCGCGCCTCTTGTCCCGAAACTCGTCTGCGGTCATGTTCAGCACGTCCACCCCGAAGCGACATCGACCGTACAGCTCGCCCATCTTGGCGTATGCCGCCCTACTGGATGCTTGGTATTCGGTGCGGCTCAGACGGCTGTCGGTGATCACGAGCAGGTCTATATCCGAGTCCGGGCCGAAGTCACCCCTCGCGCGCGATCCGAACAGGATGACTGAGCGCGGCATAAGCTCGTCATAGACGGCCCTAGCCACCGCGCGCGCCTTCGGGTCGTGAATCGGCTTTACTGAAACTTTAACCATTCCGTCGCTGGCTCTACTTATCGCCTGTTGACCTTCGATCTTCCGCTGCGCTCAGGGTTCTTATGCGCTCGATTATGGACAGGACGGTTTCTGTCACGTGTTGCAGGAGTTCGTATCGGTCTTCCACTTCGATCCTCGCGCCCTCGTAGCGGTATCTGACTGCGTACTCTGTCAGCCAGAACAGCCGCTCCGCCGCGTCCGTGTCGTCCTCTTCCGGACGCGCTCGGACTATCGCCGCCAGCTCGGATATGTCGTGGATGTTGAGGTAGTCCTCGTCCAGCGCGGATATCCACCCCTTCAGCGCATTCTCCACCGCCTGCTGAGCGTGGAATCCGACCGCCTCCTGGGAAAACCCCTCGTTCTCCACCATATTGCGCAGGTCATTCAGATTCCGCTCGGCGTTGGCTATCCGCTGGCGGATGTCTGGCAAGTTGCTCGGTTGCTGATCGTCGGGTGGCACACCGTCTCCGTTCATGTCGATTCCGTCTCTTGCCGCCTGTCCCGCCACGTGGTTCCTGGCGCGCCTCTTGTCCCGAAACTCGTCGGCGGTCATGTTCAGCACGTCCACCCCGAAGCGACATCGACCGTACAGCTCGCCCATCTTGGCGTATGCCGCCTTGCTGGATGCTCGGTATTCGGTGCGGTTCAGACGGCTGTCGGTGATCACGAGCAGGTCTATATCCGAGTCCGGGCCGAAGTCACCCCTCGCGCGCGATCCGAACAGGATGACGGAGCGCGGCATAAGCTCGTCATAGACGGCCCTAGCCACCGCGCGCGCCTTCGGATCGTGGGTCAGACTGGCTTCGGTGTGGGTCATTTCGGTCGCCGGATCAGTTCGGAAGACATCCTGTTCAGTGCATTCTCGCCCAATGTCACCACCGTTCGATTCCATAGCGCGATACGCTTACTAAGAATCTCTATGCTGGCTGAAGAAATTCGACCAGTCCTTCGCTGTAATGCCCCTGATATGAGTTTCTCTCATCGTATTCATATACTCCGTCATTAAACCGTAGCGTGCGATACGTCCGAAGTTGCTGCCAGGGTCACTTGCCGCTCGGTCTGAAATCCTATCATTTTTCACGGGATAAGGAGAAACCCCTTCAGCTAGAATCACCGAACGATCCCGACTTCTGGATTCTCGTACATACTGCCAATAGTAGTTTCTATACTCAGCCGCATAGCGAGCCGACTCTATAAATGGGCGAAAGGTAACGGGTGTTCCAGACAGCACATTGGAAAGAACCCACGGAACCACGACGAGCATATCCGACCGATTGCAAGCACCAGCGCTGACCGTGAACCTGTAGCTTGGCATCCCTTCTTTCGCAAGCAGATACCAACCTTTCATTTCAATCCCAAGAATCACGTGTTGACCGTCGGTTTGCTTGCGAAGCAACACATCCGGGAACGTCTGAGTCTGCCGTGTGAACGAATAGGTTTGGTACTCTCTCAGAGGGTCCCATACCGGTCTCATTTGGTTCAGGGTCGCTACGACCTGTTCCTCGATAGTTGCGCCAAGAGGCGTGTTCAGCGAAAAGATGTCCGTTGCCAGCATACCCTCGATGTTGGTTTCCGACGCAAAGTAGTCAGGGAGAGCCCTCAACGCTTCTCGAACGCGAACCCATAAGTCGTAGTGTTCCCATGTCGCTTCGGGTTCCATCCTCTTGGGCGGTTCAGCAGTCACCTCAACTCCGGCATTGGTCTCATAGCCATTTCTCGTCGCAGACGGTTCTCAGCGGCAGCGTAAAATCGTTCGCTTATCTCCGCGCTGTAACACCGTCTGCCAAGACGATGTGACGCCACCGCGACGGAGCATAGGCCTCCGAACGGTTCCCAGACGACGTCTCCCGCGTCAGAAGACGCTCGGATGCAGATTTCCAGAAGGCGCAACGGCTTCTGGTTTATATGGAGGGATTTGCCGTCGCCGCCTTTGATACGTTCTTCACCGCTGACCGTGGGCTCGCCCCATACGTTGGTAATTCCATATTGACAGTAAAACTTGGCTCGCATCCCTGCCCATTCATCGCGAGGGATGGGTATCTTGCCGTTGACGCTGAAGTACGGTGATCCGGACGGATCGCCGTGCCGGTTGGCGTACTCCGACAGCCGTTCGAATGCATCTGCGGGGGGATAGTACCAGAGATGATCAGCGGTGAGATACTTGCGCGTAGCCGCGTTCTTCACTCCGCACGCCTCGTTTGCCAAGCGGAACGGAAGTCCGGTGCGCGTCCATTCACTTCGCAGCCACTCTTTGACGGACTGCCTCGATCCGTTGGAATCGAACTCCAACTCTCGAACGTACTGCACACACACTTCGGTTACGACGGGAAACATTCTCAGCGTCTTGGTATTGGAGTTGCCCGCTATGTGCGATTTGCCCTTGTCCCATACGTGGCAGGCACGATACTTCCACCCTGCGGCGGCTAGTGCCGGATGCACAGTCGCCCAGCCGATTTCGGAGTTCCAGAACCACAACGTCGTTTGCGGAGTGGATCTTTTGGACCACTCTTCGATGTGGGGTTCGTACCAGTCCGCCAAGCCGTTAGGCGTGGGTGGATCGCCGGGATAGCTGCCCAAGCCGTAGGGTCCATCCGAGACAATTACGGTAGGATCAGGCCATGAGCCGTAACATTCCATGACGTCGCCTTTGTAGATACGCGGTTTTGGCGACAGGCCGGAGTCCGCGACATCGATGGACACTATTTCACAGGCGGGGGCCATCGCTGCTAGTAGCTTCTGACCTGCGGCTCCCACTGGGTGATTGCCACAGGCATGTAGTCCAGCGCGGGGCCGTCTTGAGTCTGCCGAACGAGGATGTGCTTCATCCAAGTCTCGTCGTCGCGCTCGGGGTAGTCCTCGCGCGTGTGCGCGCCGCGGCTCTCCTTGCGCTCGATGGCGGATAGCGTGATAGCCTCTGCGGAGTCGAGCATGAAGCCCAGCTCTAGGGTGAATACGAGGTTGGTGTTCCACGTCCGCCCCTTGTCTTGGACGTAAACCGACCGGTAGCGCTCTCGCAGCTGCCTGACCGTATCCAGCGCGGACTCCATGCCCGCCTGATTGCGATAGACCGCGAGGTGATCGTTCATGGCGCGTCCCATATCCAGCCGGATCTGTCCGAACATGTCGCCGTTGCGCTCGTTGTCCAGCAGACGCTGGATATGAGCCTTCTGGCCGTCGGCGGCGCTGTCGTCCAGGTCTTTCTGCGCCTTTGCGCGGGACATCTCGGCGGCGTGTTCACCCGACCTTCGCCCGAAGACGAGCGTGTCCAGCAGCGAGTTCGCGCCCAGACGGTTGCCGCCGTGGACGCTGACGCAGGCGGCTTCTCCGGCGGCGTACAGCCCGGGCAGCTGAGTCTGGCCGTCGACGTCCGTCTTGACGCCCCCCATCTGGTAGTGCATCCCCGGACGGATGGGGACCGGCTCTTCCAGCAGATTCACGTTGGCGAAGTCGCGCGCAATGTCCAGTATCTGCGTGAGGCGCTCGCGTATGAGTCGCTCGCCGAGATGCCGCATGTCCAGCAGCACACAGCCATCTATGCCCCTGCCCGCGTTTATCTCGGTCTGCTCCGCCCTTGAGACCACGTCGCGCGATGCAAGCTCCATCATGTTGGGGGCGTAGCGCTCCATGAATCGCTGTCCCTCCGAGTTGAGCAGGTGCGCGCCCTCGCCGCGCGCCCCCTCGGTGATCAGCACGCCGCTTCCCTTGAGGGTGGTCGGGTGGTACTGCACCATCTCCATGTCCATGAGAGGCGCGCCCGCGCGGTACGCGAGGCCCATTCCGTCTCCGGTGCAGACGAGCGCGTTGGTCGAAGGCTCGAACACCCTTCCGAGTCCGCCCGCGGCGATGATGACCGCTTTGGCCCTTATGACGTGGACGTCGCCCGACCGTATCTCCATGACGACCGCGCCGGCGCACTCGCCATCTTCGATTATCAGCTCCAGCACGAGCCACTCTTCATAGACGCGGACGCCCGCGCGCATGATCTGTTCGTAGAGGACGTGGAGGAGCGCCTGCCCCGTGAAGTCTGCCACGAAGAAGGTTCGCGCCTTGCCCTGCCCGCCGAACGCGCGGGTTCCCAGCCTGCCCGCCTCGTCTCTGCTGAAGGTGACTCCGTAGTGTTCCATCTGAATGACTTCGGAGCCGGCCTCGCGGCACATCACTTCGATGGCGTCCTGATCGCCGAGGTAGTCGGAGCCTTTGACCGTGTCGTAGGCGTGATCTCGCCAGTCGTCCCCGGCGTGTTCGAGCGCGGCGTTGATCCCGCCCTGCGCGGCGTTGGAGTGGCTGCGGACAGGGTGGACTTTGGATATGACGGCGACGTCCGCCCCGCCTTGACGGGCGGACAGCGCGGCTCTCATCCCCGCCAGCCCCGCGCCTATGATGAGTACGTCATGGGAGTACATTCTAGCCCACCTCTGAGGTCGGTAATTCGCAAATGAAGATAGCATATGACGGGGGGCTAGTCTAGCTGGCACGGCAGCCGGAAATCTCGCGGGCTGTCATATCGGCGCGGCGGCAGGCGCGTCGAGTCTTCCGCGCCGCTCTGCCGTCACGTATCGAGGGTGGCTCTGGTTATCTGTGCCGGTCTTGGGCTGGGAATTGGCGGGGCGGGGCTCCAGCGCTTCGGTATCCAGGACGGCCACTTTGCCTTGATTCTCTTGCGCTTCCGTCGGGGCTTGTCGTCGTCATCGCTGGAATATTCGAGAGTAATGGTGATGACGAAGCATATGGATATCACCATGCCTATACCCATCAGCAGGGGGTAGAGAGCCGTCGGCCACAGATCCATAATGACCCTGGACAGGCCATCGAGAATACACGCCGCGCCCAGATGCCGCCGAGTGCGAATCCTGCGGCGGTCCGGAACCAGCGTTCTGTTGTAAAACGGAATGAGCGTGAGACCGATGAACGCCAGGCCGATGACGACCTGCACTACGCCCCACTTGGACACCATCGGCTCACCCGCCCAGTCCGACTCTCCCAGCGGGATCACCGCGAGCGCGAGCTTTGCCAGCGCCAGATAGAGGCACGCCTTCGCAAATTTTCCTGACCGTCTCAGCTTTCCCATGTTCGACAGTTTAGCGCATCCGAGCAGATAGCTCTATCCCGCGCTCGACATCCAATCAGAACATTGACGCTGGCAGCCTGCCCGCTCGATGATCGGCTGCCGTGAATCATATAGCCTGTCCCTGTGTCAGGCTATGTCGAGCTTCTCTTGTATGACATCGAGAGTCACCATAACGACGCAGTGGCTGGCGTCGAGTTGGCGGGACGGTCGATCTTGCCGTTTCGCCTCCCACCTGCCTGTATCGAGCATAGACTCTAATGTCGATAGCGATTAGAGCCTCCGACTGATGCGTTCGTACTCAGCGTAGTCCTCTTCCGCTCGTCTGTGATCGCCTTTCAAGACATGAGCGTTGCCCCTTCTGACATAGGCTTCCGCGTAGTTTGGATCGACTCGAATAGCGGCTGTGTAGTCCGCTTCCGCTCGTTGGTGATCGCCTTTTGCGGCGTGAACGTCGCCCCTTCCGACATATGCTTCCGCGTAGTTTGGATCGACTCGAATAGTAGCTGTGTAGTCGGGGATAGCTCGTTGGTGATCGCCTTTTGCGGCGTGAACGTTGCCCCTTCTGACATATGCTTCTGCGTGGTTTGGATCGACTCGAATAGCGGCTGTGTAGTCGGGGATCGCTCGTTGGTGATCGCCTTTTGCGGCGTGAGCGTTGCCCCTTCTGACATATGCTTCTGCGTAGTTTGGATCGACTCGAATAGCGGTTGTGTAGTCCGCTTCCGCTCGTTGGTGATCGCCTTTTGCGGCGTGAACGTTGCCCCTTCTGACATATGCTTCTGCGTGGTTTGGATCGATGCGAATAGCGGCTGTGTAGTCGGTGATCGCTCGGTCGTAATCGCCTTTCTCTGCGTGAGCGTTGCCCCTGTTGACATATGCTGCGCAGTAACGGGGATCGATCTGTATAGCAGCTGTGCAGTCTGCGATCGCTCGGTCGTAATCGCCTTTCCCTGCGTGAGCGTCGCCCCTGTTGCAGTAGGCTTCCGCGTGGTTTGGATCCATGCGAATTACACTGGTGAAGTCGCCTATCGCTTTCTCCAAGCTCCCGTTTCTGAGATGAACGGTCCCCCTGTCGAAATGCGTTCTTACGCCGATCTCCCTTACCCTCTTCGCATCCGCAATCGCCCCTGCCCGTTCATAGAGTTCTGACGCATCTTCCCAACGTTCGAGCTTTTCGTTGTACAGCGCGCTCAGGAGCAGTTCTTCCGGTCGTACCCTAGCTATGATCGGACCAGCTTTCTCGATGTCTCCGGAGTCGAGCATGGCGGTTGCTCCGTCGATGAGCAGCTTTCGCGCGTGTTCGTCTTGCAGCTTCTCCAAGATCGGCTCTGCCAGTTCTATATTTCCTGTGCTGAGAAGCGCTGACGCGGCATTGGCGCGCAGTCTTTCGGCATTCTCGCCGATGTCGTCGGAGTATGCGACCACTCGCAGCCATCCCTCCACGTCCCCTGCGAAGCTGCTGGCGGCGTCCGCATCACTCGAATAACGGTTTATGGATTCGCGGATAGTCTGCAATACGGGCGTTAGCGCGTCTTTCATCCATCTACCGCCCGATTCGGTGGATAGAGTCGCGTCCAGCAGCGCGAACGGCGCAGTCGTCCGCTCGCCGGTCCATTCGTCCAGCCGCCTGAACGCTTCGCCGAATCTCTCTTCTCCTACGTGTTCGAGCGAATTCTCGGCTTGTTCGACCACTTGCCGCCGGTCTACACGGTCAGGCAGTCTATCCACAAGCAGGCGCGCGGCAGTGGAGACCAGCGCCATGTGTGCCTCCTTGCGGATGGTGGCATCCGATACCGCCTCCGGTGAGTCGGGTTCGCCGAGCAGATTCACGGCTTGACCTGCTTTATGCCAAGCTCGCCCCGGCGCGTTGTCGATCAGCTCCCTAACCTCGTTTATGAGTTGCGGAACGATCACTTCCGCCTGCATGTCGGAATTGTCAAGATATTCGATCAGGTCATCTGGACTGTACGTAGCGGCGTCGCCCAGCAATTCCCGACTCGATGCTTGGACGCTCTCGTCCGGGGACACCTCGATGAATGCCAGATTTTCGGTAGCGCGACTTATAGCCACCCGCAATCTGTCAATCGCGGCTCGGCGCGAGTGTGTCTCCAGCTCGGGCGCTTTGTCATTCTGATCTATCTCGGCGTGCAGATTCATCAGCGTTCGCCCGGGTTCGAGTACGCATACAGTCTGGTATTCCAAGCCCTTGACGCTGGCAGGCGTCAGCGCCATATCCACCAGATGTTTTGGCAGCCACTCCGGGGCGTGGCTCTCGGTCGTTACGACCGCGAGGTCTGCTATGCCGTCGAGCCGCTCCAAGAGCCTGATCGCCTCCTCGCGGCTTGGCGCATCCACGTAGAATAGCTGCGCGTCGGTCGGATCGCCCCCTGGCTCGTTCCGCTGATCGGCAGGACGCCGCCACCGTTCCAATTTTGCGTCCTTGTAAAGCCGTGTGGCGCGCTCGACGACCCGCTCGATTCGCTCCGGTGAGCGGAGAGTGGTATCCAGCAGAAAATCTTCCGCCGAGGCGAGACGCTTGCCGAGCAGCCTTTTCAGAAGCCCCCACTTGAAGCCCGACGGACGCACGGTTTGGCCTTCGTCTCCAGCCAGCAGCAGCCAGGGCGCGCGCCCTCGCCGGCGCGCGATTGCGCGGCACAGCTCCACCGCCACCGCAGTCTCGATTAGCGTCAGGTCCTGAACTTCATCGACTGCGATGCGGTCCAGTTTTGCGAATTGCGGAGGAATCTCGTCTCGTCTCAGCGACTCGATCGAATCGGTGGCTGCGACCAGTTCGGGAAACGCCTTCTCCAGATCCAAAGCCGAATGTCGCTCCAGCCGCTCGGCGATGGACAGTAGGGACTCCGCCGCCGCTTCGCCTATACCTTTCCTGTTGCCGCGTATTCGAAGGTACTTGCTGTCAGCGAGGCGCGCCAGACGTCTGTCACCCTTGATGGTGTCCTCGGATTTGGATTCTGTGTTCAGCTCGATGTAGGTGCTGCTCGGATCCGAAGGAATGGCGCGACCCAGCAGCACAGCCCTTATTTCGGCGTACAGCGCGTCGGTGCGGGTTGCCCACGCCCCCATCTCCGCCGGTCCGATGCGGGTTCGTTTCAGCGCATCGTCGAACACAGCGCGGCTTCGATCGTAGGTGATGCGTTCGACGTCACGGCCGCGAATCTCGCCCATCAGAGAGAGAAAGTCCAGCGCTGTCACGGCTACGCCGGTGGGGGCGAACGTGGACAGCCGCTCTTCTGCCATACTGGTCAGCTCTCGTGACCAGGAAACGTACAGCACACTCTGGTTGTTACGAGCTTCTATCGCCTTCCACAGCGCGGTTGTCTTGCCCGATCCGGGATGTCCGTGCACGATCCGCACCGGTTTGTCGCCTTTTACGAACCGACTCTGCCCCTTGGTGTCCGGCAGGCTGACGAAAGTTTCGTCATCGGCAGCCATGTCTTTTTGATTCAGGGAGTAGTAATCGCTGTCACTGCCGATAGTGAGTGGAGCGTGGTCGTCGTGATGGCGGGCCGCTCGCACCCAGATAGTGTTGCGAGCGTTTTCGGAGTTCCCGTCCAGCAGGCTCGCCTGTGAGCTGCCTTGTGGAGTCCACCAGAGATAGAACTGCATCCCGCCATTGCCGCCGAGAGGGGAGCGTCGCCATCCCTGATTGACGCCTACGCAGCCCTTGACGATGCTGGTGCGTCCGTGGGCCGCAAGGTGCTGGAGTATCAGCCCCAGCCTCTTCCGAAGATTCGTGCGACCCTTCAGTTCGTAGTTCACTTCCTCATGCAGCATCAGGGGATGCTTCAGGTCTCGAAACTCGAAACTGCTGGGGTTTCCTGTATGGTCTGGACGAAAGTCGATTGGAGTAATCGAATCCAGTGTGTGATTCCTCATCATGGCGTCTACCCGCGTCGTCTGAAGACGTGGCTTCTGGACGCGCGCGCTTCGGCGGCTTGCTTGACTGCCGACAGATGCTTGCGAATGACGGCGCGATACATCGGTCTGGTGTAGATGACGCCGCCAAGCCAGCCGAAGAGCGGAATACGCTTCCATACGAAGCTCCCCTTGTGGCTGAGCAGCGTGCCGCCTTCGGGCGTGTCCTTCAGAGTGAACTCTTCTTCGCAGAAGTCGAGCGGCCCTTCGATGTGGCGGAAGGCGATTCGCTCGGGCGGAAAGAGGGTGACTTCCTCGATAGTGGTGTAGGTGAAGGGGCCGGCCTTCGTCCTAGATTCGACTGTCTTGACGTCTCCGTCCTCGCAGATCAGCCTCGTGGACTCCGCACTGCCCCGCGGCGCCCTCCCGCGACGGAACGAGCCGAGCATCTGAAAGACGAGCGCGCGCGGGGCGTCTATCTCTACGGAGATCGCGTGAAGAGTGACAGGGCGCGCCAATTCGCGCTCACTCCGCGCCCGGTACGGATGGCGGCGGCTCCCGCATCAGCCCGCGCGCTCGACGGCCTCCGCGAAGGCTCTGATCTTGGCTGCGTCCTTCACGCCCCCCGTCTCCACGCCGCTGGACACGTCGACTCCCCAGGGTGCGGCGATGGCGATGGCATCTGCAACGTTGTCGGCAGTCAGCCCGCCTGCCAGCAGAATGCGGCGCTCGCCCGCGATGTCCTTTGCCAGCCCCCAGTCGAAGGACGTTCCAGTACCGCCCAGCGCGCCCGCCTGATGCTTGTCCAGCGCTGCGAGATGTCCCGCTTGGATGGCTTCGCCGACCTGCTCGGCCGCCAGCCCCACGGCGGCGGCGCGTCCCAGCTCCTCCCTGACCTTGACCTGTCGGATGACGGGCAGATCGAGCGCGTCCCAGAAGTCGGGCGGCTCGTCGCCGCACAGCTGAGCGTAATCGAGTCCGCAGGATCGAGCCACGCGGTTGACGAACTCGGCGGTCTGGTTGGCGAACAGGCCAACGATGAGGGGAGAACGAACGCGCAGGGCGGCGGCGCGTCCGCGATATTCGCCTATGATCTCCGCGCCCCTGTCGGGCGCGAGCTGGCGTCTGACCCCCTCGACGAACACGAATCCCAAGAAGCTCGCGCCGGATTGGGCGGCAGTGAGCGCGCTGGCAGTATCCCGCAGTCCGCATATCTTGAAGACAGTCACACCAGCTCCTTCAGCTTTGCCCCGGGGTCCGGAGCGGTCACGAGCGCGTCTCCGATCAGCACGGCGGACGCCCCCGCCTCCCGCACGCGGCTTATGTCTTCGGGCGTTCGCAGCCCGCTTTCACTCACCAGAACGCAGTCGGACGGTACCTGATGCCCCAGCGTATCCGTGATGTCCAGCGTGGTGTGAAACGTTCTCAGATCCCGATTGTTGACGCCGATTATCCTTGCGCCCACCTCCAGCGCGATGGCGAGCTCGTCCTCGTCATGCACCTCCACAAGGCACTGCATCCCATACTCCTCGGACAGATCCTTGAGCTTGGAAAGCTGATCTGGGTTGAGCATGGACACTATCAGGAGGATGGCGTCCGCGCCGTATGCGCGCGTCTCATGCACCTGATAGGGGTCGTAGATGAACTCCTTGCGCAGAACGGGCAGACCGTGTTCGTGGGCGACCGCGCCGGCCAGCTCCATGTCGTTCAGGCTGCCGTAGAAGTGGTCGGTGTTGGTGAGGACGGATATCGCGGCGGCGCCGTTCTCGACGTACTGCATCGCCAGCCACGTCGGATCGAGATTCTCCCGAAGCACCCCGCGCGATGGGGAGGCGCGCTTGACCTCGGCGATGACCTTGACGCGGCTGCCCACGAGCCTGGATGCGAAGTCCAGGGGGGTGGCTTGCCTCTCTATCCTAGCTCGAAGCTCAGCCAGCGGCGCCTCCACCTTGAGACGCCTCACCTCTCGGTTCTTGACCTCGACGATCTTCTTCAAGATGTCGGGCGAGTCGGCTTTGACTGTCATTTTCAGGAGCTTCTTTCGGCAGCTGCGCTGCGCCTTTTGGCGGTGGAACGCTTGTCGTCACCCCATTTTAGCAGAATCGCCCGCGCATAGACTCGATCAAGCGCGGACTATATCCGAAACGCTGGCGAGGATTGCCAGATGTGGGTAGGTGGAAAAGACATCTTCGGAAGTAGTCCCGGATTTCACCGCAACGAAGGGCATTTGCGCACACGAGGCGGCGCGCGCGTCCACCTCGTTGTCTCCGATGTAGACGCAGTCCTGCGCCGGAACGCCGAGATACTGGCACGCTAGGAGCAGACCTTCGGGGTCGGGCTTGTGTTCGTTCACCCCCTCGCCGCCCACGATGACGGCAGCGAGCTCGCTCAGTCCGCGCCTCGACAGCACGGATTCGATGCGCCGCCTGTAGTTCGTCGAGACGATGGCGACCGGGATATCGAGACGGCTCAGGGTGCGGAGAAGCTCGGGCGTGTCCGCGTACAGGCGCGTCCCATCCGCCAGCGCCTCGTCCGCCTTTTCGTTGAACAGCTTGGCGAACTCCTCGCCCCGAGCCCTGTACTCCTCGCCCTTGAGCGCCGCGAGCATCTCCCGCGTGGGGAGGCTAATGGCGTCGAGCATCTCCTCCTGCGTCGAGGGCGGAAGCCCCATGTGGCAGAGGGCGTAGCTGACGGAGGCGATGACCCCCTTCGAGGAGTCCGCCAAGGTGAAGTCGAAGTCGAAGATCATCGCCTTGGCTGCGTCGAATGCGGGGTGCAGTGCGACATTCATTCTAGCTTGCGGCTCAGATCGACTAGCGCGTCTAGCTTCGATGCTGCGCTCCCGCCGTCTATGGAGCGCGCGGCAAGCTCCACCCCGTCAGCGAGGCTGCGCGCGACGTCGGCGGCGGCGAGAGCGGCGGCGGCGTTCATCAGGACGACGTCGCGCGCCGCGCCCGGCTCTCCCGCGAGGACGGCGCGGGCGATGCGCGCGCTGTCCTCCGGGCCGTGAGCGCGGATCGAGTCGAGCGCGGACCTGCCCAAGCCGAGCCGCTCGGGCGTCACCTCGAACGTGGAGACGTCCCCATCCTGAAGCTGCCAGACGGTGGATGGCCCTGTGATCGTCAGCTCGTCCATGCCGTCCGAGCCGTGTACGACCAGCGCCCTTTCGCTGCCGAGCCGTCCGAGCGCCTGCGCCATCTTCTCCGCCACAGACGGATCGGATACGCCTATGACCTGTCGAGCGGCGCGCGCCGGGTTCGTGAGCGGACCGAGGATGTTGAACACCGTTCTAATGCCGATCTCGCGGCGTGGGCCTGCGGCGAAGCGCATCGAGGGATGGAAACCCTGCGCGAACATGAACCCGAATCCCACTTCGTCCAGACAGCGAGCGACCGATTCGGGGGAGAGCGCGATCTTCACGCCGAGCGCCTCCAGCACGTCGGCCGAGCCTGTGGATCCGGACATGGCGCGGTTGCCGTGCTTGGCGACCTTCACGCCCGCGCCTGCCGCCACGAACGCGGCGGTGGTGGATATGTTGAAGCTGCCGGATGCGTCTCCTCCCGTGCCGCACGTGTCGACTGCCACCCCCTCGGCTCGGACGCCCAGAGACTTCTGGCGCATGACGCTCGCCATGCCCGTTATCTCGTCGACCGTCTCGCCCTTCATGCGCAGCGCCGTCACGAACGCGCCCAGCTGCGCGGGCGTGGCGTCTCCGGACATGATCAGGTTCATGGCGTCCGCTGCCTGCTCCGTGGAGAGGTCCTTCCCGCCAACTAGGGCTTCTATGGCATCTTGGATCATAGCCTCTCTCCGGCGGACTCTCGCGCTTCGACCGGCATGTTCAGAAAATTGCGCAGCAGGTCTTTGCCCACTTTGGTCATGATGGATTCGGGGTGGAACTGTATTCCCTCTATCGGAAGCTCCCTGTGGCGCACGCCCATGATGAGACCGCTGCCCGTCCACGCGCTGATCTCCAGCTCTGGGGGGAGGTCGTCCCGATAGATGGCGAGCGAGTGGTAGCGGATGGCTTCGAACGGGTTGGGCAGCCCGCGAAACACCCCGCGCCCGTCGTGGTGAATCAGCGACATCTTGCCGTGCATTATCTCGCCCGCGCCGCCGACCACGCCGCCGAAAGCGTGACCTACGCACTGGTGGCCCAGGCAGACGCCGAGGGTCGGCAGCCGCTGCCCGAAGTGCCTTATGACATCGTTGGATATGCCCGCTTCGGCTGGCGTGCATGGGCCCGGCGAGATGACGATGCGCTCGGGGCGCATCTCTTCTATCTCTTCGAGAGATATCCGGTCGTTCCTGACCACCTCGACTTCCGCGCCAAGCTCGCACAGGTACTGATACAGGTTGTAGGTGAAGCTGTCGTAGTTGTCTATGAGTAAGATCATCTGTCTATGTCCTGCTCGGCTTCGTCTATGGCGGAGAACACGGCGGATGCTTTGTGAAGCGTCTCTGCGTATTCCATGTCTGGCGTGGAGTCGTACACGATGCCGCCCCCGGCCTGAACGTGCGCCACCCCGTCTTTCACGACTGTGGTGCGGATGGCTATGGCGGTATCCATGTTCCCGGAGAAGTCGAAGTAGCCGACCGCGCCGGCGTACACGCCCCGCCTGTCGGGTTCCAGCTCCGCGATTATCTCCATGGCGCGAATCTTGGGCGCGCCGGAGACGGTGCCCGCTGGGAAGCAGGCGCGCATGGCATCGTAGTTCGTGTAGCCGTCCTTGAGCTCGCCGGTCACGTGGGATACCAGATGTATGACGTGAGAGTAGCGCTCGATGTCCAGAACCTGCGTCACCTCCACCGTGCCGGGCTTGGAGACGCGGCCCACGTCGTTCCTGCCGAGGTCCAAGAGCATTATGTGTTCGGCGCGCTCCTTCTCGTCCGTCTTCAGATCCTCCTCCAGCGCGAGGTCTTCCGCTTCGTCTCTGCCGCGCCGCCGCGTGCCGGCTATCGGGTGGACTGCCACCTTGCCGTCCACCACCTGCACCAGCAGCTCCGGAGACGCCCCCACTATCTGGAAGCCGTCCATATCTAGGTAGTACATGTAGGGCGACGGGTTGATGGCGCGCAGAGAGCGGTATATCTGGAAGGGGTGGGCGGACGTGCGCCGAGACATGCGCTGAGCGACGACCGTCTGAATGACGTCTCCGGCGATTATGTACTCGCGGGTTCTGTCGACCATGTCGGCGTATCGCTCGCGGCTCATGTTGAACTCGATGTCGGCGTCGGTGGCAGCCTCGATGTTTGGCTGCGGAGTGACGGGCGGATCGCCCAGCCGAGCCACGATCTCGCCTATCCGTTCGGTTGCCTCGCGGTAGGCGCGGCGCGTGTCTCCATTCAGGCGCGCGTGGCTGACCACCTTGATGCGATGGCGCAGATGGTCGAATATCAGGTAGGTGGTGGAGAGCATGAACACCGATTCGGGAAGGTCGAGCGGGTCGCTGTCTGGGGTTGGCAGTGTCTCGAAGTAGCGCGCGGCGTCGTATGAGATGTAGCCCACCGCGCCCCCGTTGAACTTTTCGAGGTAGTCGATCTGCGCCAGCTCGTATCTGGACAGCATCTGTTCGACCGGCTTCAGCGGGTCTGTCCGCCCCAGAGACTCGCCCGCGCCCGTCTTTATCACCTCCAGCGGGTCTGTGCCTATGAAGCTGTAGCGCGCGATGCGCTCGCCGCCGGCGACGCTCTCCAGCAGGTACGAGTACGGCCCTCTCGCTACCTTCAGGTATGCGGACACAGGCGTTTCGAGGTCCGCGCTGATCTCACGATAGACCGGAACGAGGTTGCCGCTTCCGGCGTACTGCTCCACCTGTTCCAGCGTTGGATGATACGTTGGATGATACATCGAAGCGCCTCCTCACGAGGGCAGGACGAATCCCACCTTTTCCTTCATCTCCGTCAGCTTCGGATCCGATACGCTTCTGGCGTGGTCGGCCCCGACTGCCAGCAGCCTGTCCAGCTCCGCCACGTCGTCCATCAGCTCGTAGTAGCGTCTTCTGATGGGCGTCAGCTCCTCTATGACCAGCTCCGCCACGCGCCGCTTGAGGTCTCCGTAGCCGCGCGCGTCCGCGAAATCTCGCTCGACCTGCGCGTTGGTCCCGCCCGTGATGACCTTGTAGATGCCGAGCAGGTTGTTCACGCCCGCCCTGTCCGGATCGTCGCTGAAGGCGATCTCGTTGCCGGAGTCGGTCACGGCGCGCATTATCGAGCGCTCGATCTCCCGGGGTTCGTCGAGCAGGCGGACGGCGTGTCCCCTTACGTGGGAGAAGCTCTTGGACATCTTCACACGCGGATCGTTCAGCCCCATGACGCGGCCTCCCACATCGGGGATGACGGCTTCGGGAACCACGAACGTTTCGCCGTATATGCGGTTGAAGCGCGCGGCTATGTCCCTTGCCAGCTCCACGTGCTGACGCTGATCGTCTCCCACAGGCACCTCGTGGGCGCTGTACAGCAGGATGTCGCCCGCCATGAGAACAGGGTAGTCGAGCAGCCCGGTGGAGACGCTCTCGCGCCCGGCGGACTTGTCCTTGAACTGCGTCATGCGCTCCAGCCAGCCGATGGGCGTGACGCAGTTGAGTATCCAGCACGCCTCCGCGTGGGCGGCTACGTGGCTCTGGACGAACAGCGTACACTTGTCCGGGTCGATTCCGCAGGCGAACAGCGCCGCCGCCAGCTCGCGGCTCTGCCGTCGAAGATCGTCAGGGGCTGTGTCGACCGTGATGGTGTGGAGATCGACGATGCAGAAGAAGTTCTCCTTCTCGTCTTGGCGATCTACCCATCCCTTGAACGCCCCGATGTAGTTGCCGAGCTGCGGGTCTCCGCTCGGCTGGACGCCGCTGAATACACGGCGGCGCGCCGGGCTCTGCGATGCTCGTTCTGCCGTTGGCGCGGCTTGCGCGGTCGTGGTCATGTCCTTCGTTCCTCACTATGCCCCTCCCGATCTGCGCGGGAGGAGGATTCGAGTTTCGCCAACAAAAAAAACCCGCCCCCTCGATAGGGACGGGATATGGTGAATCCGTGGTGCCACCCTAGTTCGCCGTCCGCGCCATGCGGACAGCCTCTTGCCAGACACGGAGGCGTTCAGCCTCGATGCCCCGGGCTCTGGTAACGGCGCCCTTCCCCGGCCAAGCCTACAATCCTCGTGGACTTCGGTTGGCGGCTCCCAGACCCATTCCGCCCTCTCGCAGACACCGGCTCACAGCTTGCCCGGCTCTCTGGAGTCCCGTTCAGAAGGCGTACTAATTCTGATCTCAGCCTGTAGTTATGAGTATAGCGGAGACGTATCGGCGGGTGTCAAGGCTGTCGACGGCGTAACATGAGCGTATCCGATTTTGCCACACGCCAGACCCGCCCCATGCGCCTGCCTGTGAAATGCAGTGCGAAATGCGCGTGGACTGTAGACTGTAGATTGAACACGCTTCGACCGGCTTGCCGCCCGCTGCGGCTGGGGGCGGGGATAACGGCGCGCTCGCTACTCGTCGGAAGCCAGAGCCCCCGCCTGCGCCCAGTTCTCTTTGGCAACGTCTTCGAATATGACGAAGGTCGCCTCGGCGGGGGCTTTGCCGATGTTCACCACCGCGTCGGTGATGGCTTTCGCAAGCTCGCGCTTCTGCTCGTGCGTCCGTCCGGGCCACATCTCTACTCTTACGATTGGCATGATGATTACTCCTCGATCTTGGCAGTTGGCGGTTAGGGCGTTGGGCTGCGGAAGAGCGGCAGCGCGCGGTCTAGTATCTCCGCGCCCACGTCGTACTTGGACATGAGAGGCAGGCGGTCTTCCGCGCCCTCTCGGTCGAGTATGACCACTCGGTTGTCATCCGAGGAGAAGCCGGCGTCTTCGGCGGTGATGTCGTTGGCTGCGATCATGTCCAGGTCTTTGGACAGCAGCTTGGATCGGGCGTTGGCGATCAGGTCCTCGCTTTCGGCGGCGAAGCCGATCTTGACGATGTCTTCGGAAGACAGTCCGGCGATCAGGTCAGGGTTCTTTACGAGGTCTATCGACCACACGTCCGCTCCGCCCTTCTTGACCTTCTGATCCGATACGTCCGCCACGCGCCAGTCGGCTACGGCGGCGGCCATCACCACCGCGTCGGCGTCGGCGCATTCCCTGTACAGCGCATCGCGCATCGAGAGCGCCGATCCGACTCTGACTACTCTGACACCCGTCGGGTCAGCGAGCGCGGTCGGGGACGATACTAGAACCGCCTCTGCCCCCCGATCTCTGGCAGCCTCCGCTACGGCGTAGCCCATCTTGCCGGACGAGTGGTTGGTTATCACCCGAACCGGGTCTATCGCCTCCTGAGTGCCGCCCGCGCTGACCACTATCTTGCGCCCCGCCAGATCGCCCCCCCGTCCCAGCAGGATGCGCACGTGTCCGACGATCTCTGAAGGTTCGATCAGCCGCCCTCTGCCCACCAGCCCCGACGCCAGCCTGCCCTCTCCCGGCCCCGCCACGTAGACCCCGCGCTGGCGGAGCAGATCAACGTTGGCGCGAGTAGCGGGGCTGTCGAACATGTTGGCGTCCATAGCGGGCGCGACCAGCAGCGGGGCGGACGTCGCCAGCGCGGTCGCGCTCACAGGATCGTCTGCCATGCCGTGCGCGAGCCGCGCCAGCGTGCTGGCGGTCGCGGGAACCACTGCCACCACGTCCGCGCGCTCCGCGATCGCCACGTGGTTGATGCTCAGCTCCGAGTCCGCCTCGAACATGCCGCTAACGACGGGCCGATGCGTGATCGACCTGAAGGTCAGCGGAGTCACGAACTGACGCGCCGCGTCCGTCATCATAACGTCCACGTTCGCGTTCAGCTGCGTCAGCTTGCTGGCGAGATCGACCGCCTTGTAGCAGGCTATCGAGCCGGTTACACCGAGAGCTATGTTCTTTCCTGTCAGACTGTAGGGCATTTTCAGAGTTCGTCCGAATCGAGTTACTGGCTGGTCTAACGGCTGCGGACGTTCCTAGAGCGCCTCGGACGGATCGAAACAGGCTCAGCCTCTGTGTCTGTCCGCGTTCATATCGTAGACGATTCGCAGTCCAGTGAGCGTCAGGTTCGGGTCGATTGCGTCGAAGACGGCGGCTTCGTCCGCCACCACGTTGGCAAGCCCTCCGGTGGCAACCACCTTGGCGCGCTCCCCCAGCTCTCTCTTGAACCTGCCGACCATGCCCTTGACCAGTTCCGAGTAGCCGAATACGAGACCGGACTGGAGCGCGTGGACAGTGTTTCGACCTATGGCGGACGGTGGCGCGGCAAGCTCTACGCGGCGGAGCATGGCGGTTGCGTGGAAGAGAGAATCGGCGGCTATGGAGATTCCCGGAGCTATTGCGCCGCCCAGATAGTCGCCGTCCGCTGTAACGGCGTCTAGAACCGTCGCAGTGCCTATGTCCACCACTATAACGGGGCCGCCGTACATCTGGAACGCGGCTGCGGCATCGACTACTCGATCCGCGCCCACGTCTCGGGGCGGATCGTAGCGCACGCGAACTCCGGTGCGGGTGCCGGCGCCCACCTCCAGCGGCTGGATACCGAAGTACGACTTGGAGAGATGGACGAAGCTGGGGGTGAGGGGCGGAACCACGCTGCATATGGCTGCGGCGTCCACGTCCGCGCTGGAAACGCCCTGAAGAGGCAGCAGATGGTTGACCGTGATGGCGTACTCGTCCGGCATCTTGCGGGCGTCGGTGGACATCCTGAACGTGGCTCGCAGGTCATCCCCGTCGAACACGCCGACGGTAACGTTGGTGTTCCCGATGTCTATGGCTAGAAGCAAGACTTTCACCCCCGCCCTCACCGGAGCGCGGGCATGACCTCTTTGCAGAAGAGTTCTAGAGACGATTCGATCTTGTGGGCGGGTATCTCCTCGCCGGCGTTGAGCTCGGCTACCACGCCGGACAGGCTGAGCGTGTCGCGCAGCTTGGCGAGCTGCGCCGCCACCATGTCGGGAGTTCCCACCGCGACCTTCTCCTTCCGCACCTCGTCCCAGCCGATCTGGGCGAGCTGCGCGCTGCGCTCGGTGCGCTCCTCCCTCGGGTCCGCGCCCGCGCGCGTGGCTGAGGCGGCAAGCTGGCTGCCCAGCCTGCGAAACTGCTTCATAAAGCTGTTCTCCGGAAGGGTCACCGCGTCCCGCTCGGACTCGCCCACGTAGACGGGGATGCGAAGAGAGACGTCTATCGGCCCTTCGTGTCCGGCATCCTTCCAAGCCTGCTCGTATAGAGCGACCTGCTCGGCCACCTGAGACGCGCCGAGTCCGCGCACGCCCACGAAGATCGGATACCCCAGTCTGCCGAGTACGGAGAAGGTGTCCGTGGTGGTGGCGGCGATTCGGAAAGGCGGGTGCGGACGCTGGTAGGGCTTGGGCGTTAGGCAGACGTCCTCATACGAGTAGAACTCGCCCTCGTAGCTGAAAGTGTCGGACGCCCAGGCATGTCTTATGATCTGAAGATACTCGTAGAAGCGCTCGCGGCTTTCGCCGTATGCGATGCCGTATCCTTCGTAGCTTCCTTGGAAGCCGCTTCTGCCGACCCCGTACTCGAAGCGCCCTTGACTGACCTGATCGAGAGTAGCCGCCTCCTCCGCCATTCTCAGCGGGTTTCCGAGCGGTATCACGTGTACGGCGGTGCCGATCTTGATGCGGCTGGTGCGTCCGGCTATGGCGGCGCCCAAGACCAGAGGCGCAGACAGCACCGAGCGCTGCGGGTTGAAGTGCGATTCGGCCATCCATACGCCGTCCAGACCGAGCGATTCGGCTTGGTCTATGTGGGCGAATCCCTCCCTGAACGCTTCGGACTGCGACTGGCCCGGGCGTGTGTGAAACTCCATGAACGAGCCGAACTCCATCTTACCCTCCGATTCGGTGATCCCTCGAACTCCCGCTGGCGTTAGCCTACGCCTTCGCCAGATGAGGGTCAAGCTCGGCGCGCCCCAGAGCTAGATGAACCCTCGCATCTGGAATATCGCCGCCACCCTGCCCACCCCGATCAGGAAGGCGGCGTCTCGGTAGCTGATGCCCTCTCTGAGCGATGTCTCCCGAACGGCGGCGTATGCCTTGCCGATCATAGCGTCCAGCTCGTCGTTCACCTCGTCCAGCGTCCATCTGTGCTGGTATAGGTTCTGAGTCCACTCGAAGTAGGATACGATGACCCCTCCGGCGTTGGCGAGGATATCCGGTATGACCGCGATTCCCCGATCTCCAAGTATCGCGTCCGCCTCTGGGGTAAGCGGGTGGTTGGCGGCTTCCACCACCAGCCGCGCCCTGACCTTGGGAGCGTTGCCGGCGTGTACGACGCGATCTATGGCGGCAGGGATCAGGATGTCGCAGTCGAGTTCGAGCATCTCGTTGTTGTCCAGCGGATCCGCTGCTGGGAAGTCCGAAACCGTCCCCGACTCCCTCGCGTGCGCGACCAGCGCGCGAACGTCGAGTCCATCGCCGCTGTGGACGCCGCCATGAATGTCCGACACCGCGATCACCTTGCAGCCCATCTCGCTGGCCGCCCTCACGCACCAGGCCCCCACGTTCCCGAATCCCTGTATTACGATGCGCGCGCCTCGAGGATCCATCCCCAGATCGGCTGCGGCGATTCGGGTCACGAGGACGACCCCCCTGCCGGTCGCCTGCTCGCGTCCGACCGAGCCGCCAAGCTCCACCGGCTTGCCGGTGACGATTCCCGGAGAGTAGCCGTGTATATGGCTGTAGGCGTCCATCATCCAAGCCATAGTCTGGGCGCTGGTTCCCAGGTCCGGCGCGGGGATGTCGCGGTTGACGCCGAGCAGATGCTCGATGTTCGTGGTGTACCTGCGCGTCATGCGGTTCAGCTCGTCGTTGGACAGGGAGAGCGGGTCGCACTGCACCCCTCCCTTTGCGCCGCCGAACGGGATATCCACCAGCGCGTTCTTCCACGTCATGAGCGAGGCGAGCGCGCGCACCTCGTCTTGGTCCGCGTCCGGATGGTAGCGCACACCGCCTTTGTAGGGCCCTCGCACCCCGTTGTGCTGCACTCTGTAGCCGCTGAAGACTCGTATGGAGCCGTCGTCCATCCTGACGGGGACGGACACCCGCAGCTCCCGCCACGGACGGCGAAGCAGCTCCCGAATGCCATCGGACAGCCCGAGCCGTTCGGAGGCGCGGTCGAAGAGTATGTTTACTTCGTCGAATGTGGACATTTGCTTAGCTGAAGTCCTTGCCTGCGCAGTGCTGTACTTGTCCGAAGAGTATGCTTACTTCGTCTATCGCATGATATGGGCAGCGGCGTCGGCGGACAGCGGTTAGCTTAGAGTGTACCCCGAACGCTCGGCTGTGGCTAGGAGCTGCTCCGTGAAGCTCCTGCTCCACCACGAAGCGGTGCGACTCTCGACGACTCGACTCATGCGCTCCCATCGAGAGCGGCGTTCGCGCGCTGGCATCGAGAGCGCTTTGTACAGCGAGCTGGCGCTTCCGTCTACATCGAACGGATTGACTATGACCGCGTCGGTCAGCTCCGCCGCGGCTCCGGCAAGGCTCGACAGCACCAAGACGCCCGGATCTGCGACCTGCGAAGCCACGAACTCTTTGGCTATGAGGTTCATGCCGTCTCTGAGCGGCGTGACCATGTTGACGTGCGCGTCTCGGTAGAAGGCAGCGAGGGTCTCTTGGCTGAAGTTCCTGTACAGGTATCGGACGGGAACCCAGCTGCCTTCGGAGTAGCGCCCGTTTATCCGCCCAGTCAGCCGCTCCACCGCCTCACGCTCGCGCACGTACTCCGGCACTCTGGCGCGGGATGGATTGGATATCTGCACGAACGTCACCGCCCCGCGCAGATCTCGATGGTGGTCGAGCATCGTGGAGAACGCCTGAAGGCGGTGCGGTATGCCCTTCGTGTAGTCGAGACGGTCGACGCCTATGATGATCTTCTCATCTGGCGGCAGTCCGAGCATACGCGGCAGCGACTCCCGGCACGCGAGCGCCGCCTTCCGGAACGCCTGCGGGTCTATGCCGATGGGAAAGACGCCGAGCCTGGACGCGCTGCCCCCATACGCGAAGCTGAATCCGTTCCAGTCTCCCCCGAGCTCTACCCCGAATGCGTCCACCAAGTTGAGCAGGTAGCGGCGCGTGTGAACCCCTATGAGATCGTATGCCAGCATGGACGCCAGCAGCTCGCCCGCCCACGGCAGAACCGAGAACACGTCGGCGGCGGGGAACGGAGTGTGAAGGAAGAAGCCGATCTTGCCCTTCCAGCCCATCCGCCTGAGCTCGTGGGCGACGGAGAAGAGGTGATAATCGTGAATCCATACCACATCCCCTTCGGACAGCGTGGCGCTCAGCGCCTGAGCGTAGCGGCGGTTGACCCGTCGGTATGCGCGGTAGGTGTCGTGCCGAATCTGCATTCGCTCGATGAAGCTGTGGAGCAGCGGCCACAGGGTGCGGTTGGAAAAGCCGGTGTAGAACAGACTGGATTCGTCGGCAGTCAGGTCTATGGTGGCAAGCTCTACGGGTCCGGGCGTCCGAGAGACGGCGCGGTGAGCGGGGGAGCGTCTCGGCGATGCGCGCCCGCTCCAGCCGACCCACATTCCGCCTGTTTCCACCAGCGAAGCGCGAACCGCGCTCACCAGCCCCCCAACCGCGCCCGCGCCTCTGTTTTCGGGGTCGAGGTCCGCCGCGGATGGAACCCGATTCGATACCATGACGAGACGTCCCATAGCCGAATGGTAACCGGGCGGGTGGCGCAGGTCAACGATGCTCACCCTCCCCCCAGCCTCCCCTGAGTGAATAGGGGCGAGTAAGATGGTATCCGAGATGGTATCCGTTGGATGCCGTATCCGCCCCGCGCGCGCGTCTGCGCTGTGGTCGTCGGCGTCTCAGGCAGTTCGGATGCCGTGCGTGGGAAAGATCAGGCGGTGAATCGTCTGCACGCTCGCCTCCGCGAAGGTTCTCGAATCCGATACCGTCTTGCCGTCGATCCGCAGAACGTCGGGGTCTCTGAGCGAGTCCACGCCATGCGCGCGGCGGTACGATTCGGGGATGTCGTTCGGGAACTCCTGCTCGGACAGTATCCCGTATGCCATCGTCCACGCTCTGGCAACCGCCTGAAGGTCGTACCCGCCTCCGCCGAGCGCGAGCCACTTGGACGGCGCGGCGGCGGCGAGCGTCGAGACGGCGCGCCCGAACCCCTGCACGGTCAGCGCGAGATGGGTTATGGGGTCGCGGTAGTGGGAGTCTATGCCCAGCTGCGTAACCAAGACGTCCGGCGCGAACGCCTCGATCAGCGGCGTAACGGTCTGTTCCATCGCCCACAGGTACACCTCGTCCGACGTGTACGGATAGAGCGGCAGGTTGACCGAGTACCCACGCCCCGCGCCCGCGCCCGTCTCCTGAACGAAGCCCGTGCCCGGAAACAGGAACGCGCCGGACTCGTGTACGGAGATCGTGAGAACGCGATCTGTGGAGTAGAAGGCGTGCTGAACCCCGTCTCCGTGGTGGCAGTCTATATCCACGTAGGCAACGCGCATCCCCTCTTGGAGCAGGCGGTGTATGGCTATGACCGGATCGTTGAACACGCAGAACCCATAGGCGTGGTCGGGCATGGCGTGGTGCAGGCCGCCGGAGACGTTGAACGCGGCGTCCGCGTAGCCAGCGGCGAGCATCTCGGCGGCGGTGAGCGAAGCCCCTGTGGAGAGCATGGCGGCATCGTATATTCCGGGATATGCGGGGTTGTCTCCGGGTCCGAAGTTGAAGCGCGCCGGGTTCACTCCCCCCAGCCCTGCGCCTATGGCTTCCACCCCTTCCACGTAGTCGCGCGAGTGGAACCAGCCTATCTCGTCCTTCGTGGCGTCTCTCGGCCTCTCCAAGCTGGATGTCCTGCCGTCGAACGCGCCGTAGCTCTCCAGAAGCTGGCGGGTGTACTTCAGACGCACCGGCTTCATGGGGTGAGCGTCGCTCAGCACGTGCGCCGACATCCGATCGTCGTAAACGAATACAGCTCGCCTCGTCATTTTGGAACCCTGACGCCTCTTCCTGCGCCCGTAAGTGTGGACGCGAAGTCGCGCCATTCTACCACAAGACGCTATGCCTCATCTTTTTTCGCGCCGTACCGCTGCCTGAGCCAGCGCACGCCGAGCGCGGACGCCGTGGTCAGCGCAGCGCCGCCCACTATCGCGGATGTGGCAGCCGTGCCGGGGTCGACGACTGCGGAGGCGTAGCGCGATTCGGAGAGCCGCCTTCGCCATGCAGAATCCAGCTGATCGACTCCCATGCCGTGCGACTCCCTGAGAGCGGCGTCTATGGAGCGCCCCCGGTCGATCTGCGCGAGCAGCGACCTCATCGCGGCTTCGCCCTGCTCGTCCAGCATGAAGCGAACCACACTGGCGGACTGCGAGTAGAACAGCCTGACGTCCTCCGGCCGCCCGGGTACTGCGCCCATGTTCCGCAGCGGAATCAGCCGCCCTCGCCTGAGCGCGGACCTCACGGCGTCCTCGCCCAGTCTGCTGTTGCGCTCGAAGTACATCGCCAGCCCCTCGTTGAGCCATGCCGGAACTCTGGCGCGCGGCGAGTCAACCGCCTCGTCCAGCATGAGGTGGACTAGCTCGTGAGTCAGCCCGTCCGCGTCCAGCCCTGCCAGCGTCAGCGCGCCGAACTCGCCGAACGCGAAGCCGCCGTAGAGCGCTGTATCCTGCGAAGTCTGGCTGACCGGCGGAAAGCTGCGGTACGCCTCCGCTCGACCGTTCACCAGCACCGCCTTGAATCGGTAGTCGCCATCCAGCCCGAACAGAGCCTTGACGCGCCTGAGACGAATGGACACGTCGGACGCCACGCTTCTGACCGCCCTCTGAGACATGTCGTGCCACAGCAGAACGTAGTCTTCCATCTCCAGCCGCTGCCAGTCGTAGCGCGGATCGAGGTACTCGAAGCTGAAGCGCGCGGATTCGGTCTGCGCGCCCGCCGAATCCGTAAAGACGTAGTGGTACTCGATATCCACCCCCTGCGGAATGAATCCGCCGCTTGCGGTTCTCACCACGAATTCGGCGCTCAGGTTGGGCGCGGCAGTCATTCTGGTCGGGTAGGTGTACACACTCGCCCTGTGGCTTCCGATCCTGTAGAACAGACGCACCGAGCGCACGTCTGCGGGAGCTTCGGCCCTCAGTCTGAACAGGATGCGGTTGGGAAACTCGATGCGGTGGCCCGATTCGATGATCCTGACAGACCCGCCCGAAAGCCCGCCGAACGGAATGCCCCCGCCGATGTCCGATGCTCCGAGAATCGCCGCCACTGCCGCTATCGTCAAGATCGACAATCTGCCCTCTCCGTGTGAATCTCTACCCTACGTGGACACAGATAAGCGAGACTCTTTCGGGAGCGACGGCTGCGGCAAGACGCCCCGCGTGTACGAATCGGTTATATGCCCACTATCTTGATTGTGGAATGCGCTTTGTATATGCGGTTGACGTTGATGAGCAGCGCGGTCAGCCCCTCCACGTAGCGCGAGCAGTGCAGACCGCCGCCGTCCACAGCCCTGACACTCGCTATCGTCTCCGCCAGATCCATCACCTCGCGCTTGGCGTCGGCGTCATCTCCGCAGACCACCACGTCAGACTCGATTTCGACGTTTGGATCGAGCAGATCCTCTGCGCTCAAATTATGAAACGCTCCAACGACCCGGGAGTTAGGCAGTATCTTCTGCGCCTGTTCCGCGGCCGACCCCTCCTCTACCTCCACGGCGCGCGCCACGCCCCCGCTGAATCGCAGGGGAGCGACCACGTCCACGATCAGCTTGCCGTCGAGCCGCTCGCGCAGGGATTCGAGCGTGGCGCGATGTCCGCCGTATGGCACCGCCACGAATACGATGTCCGACTCCGAAGCCACGACCTCGTTGAGCGCCCCGCCCACTTCGAGACCGTGCGCCAGCGATCTCACCGAATCGGCGGCGGCGGACGCCCTGCCGCCGTCGCGAGAGCCTATCCCCACGGATTTTCCCGCCATAGCGAACCTGAGCGCAAGACCGCGCCCCTCCGGCCCCGTTCCTCCAAGAAATCCGATCATGCTGCCAGCTCCAAGCGTGTCTGCTGAGTGTCTTTCCACCCGTAGACTAGCGCGTGGCTTGGAGCGTGTAAACGAGTCGTTGCGCATATGCAGAGGTTTCAATACAATGGGCGTTAGTTGAAACTCGCAAGAATAGGAGTAACGTCACCATGCCCAACGTACCCACTGAGCGCATCAGGAACATCGTTCTACTGTCGCATAGTGGAGCGGGAAAGACCATTCTTGCCGAAGCCATGCTCCACCTCTCCGGAGTCACCAACAGGCTGGGCAGAGTGGAGGACGGCACCACGGTGTCGGACTTCGAGCCGGAGGAGCATAAGCGGGGCGCGAGCGTCAACACGGCGATACTGAACGCGCCGTGGAACGGCCACAAGATAAACGTGATAGACACTCCCGGCTACGCCGACTATCGGGGCGAAGTCGCCTCCGGCGTTCGCGTGGCGGATGCGGCGGTGGTCGTGGTCGCGGCGCAGGCGGGCGTCGAGGTGGGAACGGGCCAGATGTGGAATCTGGCAGAGGAGCGCGAGCTTCCGAAGATCATCTACATCTCCAAGATGGACCGCGAAAACGCGGACTTCGACGGCGTGGTCCAAGCCCTTCAGGAGCGATTCGGACGCCATCTCGTCCCCGTCTGTCTGCCGGTGGGCGCAGAGTCCTCGTTCTCCGCGCTGGTGAGCCTGATCGACCCGAACGCGGACATTCCCGCCGAGATCGCCGACGCCGCGGAGGAGGCGCGCGAGCGCTTGGTGGAAGCAGTAGCCGAGATAGACGACGACCTAGCCACCAAGTACCTCGAAGGCGAGGAGATAACCACCGAAGAGATGGTCACGGGCGTCAAGCAGGGGCTGATGGAAGGAACGCTCGTGCCGATACTCGCCGGCTCGCCGCTGAAAGAGATTGGAGTCACCGAGTTCTTGGACTTCGTGACTGGCTATCTCCCCTCTCCCGCCGAGATGCCCGCCGCCGCGAGCCGCGAGCCGGGATCCGATGAGTGGAGCGATCTGGAGTGCGACGGCGACGGCCCGCTGGCTGCGCTCGTGTTCAAGACCGCCGCCGATCCCTTCGTGGGAAAGCTGTCGTACTTCAGAGTCTACAGCGGCGCATTCAAGGGCGACTCGCAGCTGTTCAACGCCAGCAGGGGAGAGGCAGAGCGCGTGGCGCAGGTGTTCGAGATACGCGGCAGACAGCAGGAAGGCGTGTCGGAGCTTGCGGCTGGCGACATCGGAGCAGTCACCAAGCTGAGCTCCGTACTCACCGGAGACACCATAAGCTCCCGTGATCGGCAGATCATCCTGCGCGGGCTGAGCTTCCCGCCGTCCGTCTATCAGATGGCAGTGTTTCCCAAGTCCAAAGCGGACGTGGACAAGATGACAAGCTCGCTCTCCAGAATCGTCGAGGAGGACCCGTCGATAGCCGTGACGCGCGACGCCAACACCAATCAGGTCATCATGGGCGGGCTGGGCGACACCCATCTGGACGTTGCCATAGAGAAGATGCGGCGCAAGTTCGGCGCGGAGATGGTGCTGGACGTTCCGCGAGTGCCGTACAAGGAAACCATCAGCCGCAGGGCGCGCGTGGAGTATCGACACAAGAAGCAGACCGGCGGACACGGCCAGTTCGGACACGTCTGGATCGAGGTCGAGCCGCTGCCGCGCGGCTCCGGCTTCGAGTTCGCCGATACCATCGTGGGCGGCGTGGTGCCGCGCGAGTACATCCCATCCGTGGAGAAGGGCGTCAGAGGCGCGCTGAGCGACGGAGTCGTCGCAGGCTATCCCGTAGTCGATATGAAGGCGACCCTCATAGACGGCAGCTTCCACACCGTGGACTCGTCCGGAGTGTCGTTCGAGATAGCGGGCGGTCACGCCGCCACCAAGGGGCTTCAGCAGGCGAACCCCGTGCTGCTCGAACCCATAATGAAGGTCGAGATCACGGTGCCGGACGGATTCACCGGAGACATCATCGGAGACCTCAACAGCCGCCGCGGACGAATACAGGGCATGGTCCCGAACGGAGACGGCACTACATCCGTGCAGGTGGAGGCCCCGCAGTCCGAGATGCTGACCTACGCCACCGAGCTTCGCAGCCAGACCCAGGGACAGGGCAGCTTCACGATGGAGTTCGACCACTTCCAGCAGGTGCCCGCCCACTTGGTGGAGCGCGTCGTCCAGACCACGAACGAGCTGAACGAGAAGGCGGAGTCCAGAATCTAGGCCGTCGGCTAGTTAGAGTGCCAGTTAGAGTGAAAGGGGCGCGGGATCCGCTCGAACCCGCGCCCCTTTGCGTGCCATCGCACTCCCGAGTTGGTGGTAGCGCTGTAGTTTGCCGTGCAGTAATGTCTGAGCGTCTTGCCGGTCATTCACAGTACACAGATGTTGGCAGTGCCAACTCACTCGTCATTGACACCGCCGCTGGTTCTGTACACTTCAGGGGTGTAGTGAATTCTGACCTACAGGATAGGCTAGGCGATGATACTTTCCTGTCTCTCCACACTCATCTGATATCAGACGCCCTGTAACACGAGTGTTCTTGCGTCGTTTACCTCTTGCAGGTGGCATTTCTTGTACTTTGACCCACTTCCACATGGGCATGGTTGGTTTCTGCCTGTACTGCGCATATTCTGCAATTCCGTTAGGTACTCTTTGTATGCCTCCGGGCCATAGTGGGAGTATTCCCCCCACAGGTCATGTTGTGCAGCTCGCAGCCCGTGACGCTCTACATATGCCACCCGGTAGAAAAAAGGAACTACAAGGTCCCTCACGAACTGAGTGATCTCAATTCTGTAGTCAGTCGCTGCCTTTAAGCCCAAGCAGCAGAGGTTCTCAGATAGGTCAGGGTAGCAGTGCATGTCTGCGATATCGGCTATCTGGTGTTTCTCCATGATTCGCTGTATCCGCCCATCAGTTTCAATGACAGGCGGCCAAGGGTTCCACACTGTAGGCTGGAATTCAAGGCGTATCTCGATCTCGAACGTGTCATGGATGGATTTTCCCTGCCTCTGGATTGTGGAAAGTGGCGTGGGTCTTAGCCATCCGTCGCTTTGATCGTACTCCGCGGAGAATTCCAGTACTCCGATGATTCGATGGTTTTCAGCATCGTATGACAGGCCGGATTGTTCTTGGGTAAGCCTTTGAATGTCTTCGTCCGATATTGGGACAGATACAGATTCAGGGCATCGCGATCCCGGCGCCTGTCTGGACGCGTATGGCTTTCTCGGCCTTACAGGAGCTACTACCGGTGGCGGCTGACTGCCGCCCTGACTGCCTGATGGATTCCTGGGCGAGCCGCCGCCACGATTACCACCGCCGTCGTTGCCTGTCCCAGATGACCCTCTGCCGAAGTTGTCCCCGAACAGTTTTCGCCACGCTCTTATAGCGTCTTGGATTGATGGGTTGGCTTTCGCTTCCTTCGCAGTTTGCGCGTGCGAATGGACTCTGTCTCTGAAGTTATCGTACTTTTTTTGATCCCAGTGACGATTGAATGTTTCGGAGGGCAATGCGGGATTTCTGATTTCAGGCATATCTGAATGCTTCTGGAGGTAGTCATCCATTCTGGTCAGTACGGTTACTAGCGTGTCAGATACTGTTTTTACGGCTTCTGTCCCCTCGTCGGACGATTCTATGGTGTTGCCCGCGAGAGTTGTCAGCAAAATCGACTTGTCGGTGTAGTTTTTGTGATCTCTGAGGTATTTGAGCAACCTGACTACCCGTTTCAGGTTGCCCTCGGTTATCCGGTTCTTCTCATTGAACCATTCCCGGTATCCAATTCCGTCAGTTTCTTCGAACTCATTATCCCCTATGTTACAGATATGATGACTACCCTCTATGGTGATGCGCGGCACCACATCGAGGTGAAAATCGCCGGCGTAGTCGACGGTTACGCAGCGGTTATGGAGATCGATTTTACCTGAGTATGTCTGGTTCTCTTTCAGAGCATTGTAGATCGCCTTGATGTATTCTCGCGGTTCCCATATAGGGTTGGGGTTCATCACTATCTGGATGTCGGCGTCGTACTCTTTGTCATCGTCCACCGGCTTGATGGCCGTGCCGAGGGCATACGATCCCTGCGGCTCCATCTTCTGGTAGCCTGATAGATTGTCTTTGAGGTAACCGTCCACTCCTCTAATGCCGGTTATCAGCCTGTCCAACTTAGATTTGCTGAGGTTCACTTCGTCTCTGAGGAACTCTCGAAATTGCCGATTATTCTTGGTCATCTGTTCAGCCTTTCGCGCCCGCTGGTATTGACGTTGACGTGATCCGAGATAAATCTGTTGAAGTCCTCCACTCGTTTCGTCAAAGTGGTCTCCTCCGGAGGTTGTCTATTACCATCCTCCACTAAGAACCAGTTTAACATAGATACACCCAAGCTAGTGAGTGGGTAAAACTGGTGTTCTCCACTCGCATTGGTGCTACATTAGAGACTCCCTGAGCCACACCAGCGATCCCCTCAGCACCTCCACGCTCTTTCCACACACTGCCGTCCCGCTCCACCACCACAGCCGTTCATATCCATACGGACTGACGCTTGCCAGCATGACGCGCTCCCTTACTGATGATGGAATATCAGGCGTCTCGGCAGTGTGCTTCTTGCGCTCCTCGCTCAGGATACGCTCGGCCCAGCGGGCTTTTCTTAACCTAGGAATAGACCGTGCCGAGCTTTATGCCCATCGCCGACATACTGCGCCCTCCGAGTACATGGCGAGCGCTTGGGTGATGACGCGCTTAGGGTATTGATGGCGGACGCCGTCGGGGGTGAAGCGGTGTCGGCAGTCTCCACAGTGCCATCGAAACCACCAACCTCAACATCTCGGACATCATGCCGCACGCATCAGAGAGCATTGGGAGAATGAGCGCAAGCTACAGGAATCTGCGAGGGAGGTTGAGGCTGTACTCTCAGAGCGCAAATCCACCCTGACGACGTGGAGACGATCAAGGGGTTCGACCAAGACATGAGCGCGTTCCTCATAGAGAGCGAATTGACGGAATCCAAAGCGTTCATTAGGACATTCGTCAAGGAGATTGTCGTTTGCCCGGCAAGACCACGATCCACTACAGCATTCCGATGCCATGTGACAGCCGAATGACCGGGAGGGACAACGAGAATGTCTCCCTACCCCGGTTCGGCCAACAGCGCGGCATGGTACCCCTGCCCGGACTCGAACCGGGGCACTCGGTTTAGGAAACCGATGCTCTATCCTCCTGAGCTACAGGGGCACGCGGCGCGACCGCCTCCCTGATTGTTGCAATACGCCCTAGAGGGTGTCAACCGCGCATGGGGCCATGCGCGTATCTTATGCGCTGGAATAACTGACGCGCTGGAATAGCTGACGTCACATTCCCTTCCCAGCGCAGACTTTCATTTGACCCCGCCGCCGATACCTGCCTAAGATGTTCCAACAGCCAACATCCAATTCGAGGTGATTCCATGATAGGGCGAGAGCAGGCGCGACAGGCCATCTCGAACTATGTCGAATTTCCCGTCGCGCGTGTGATGGGACGCATGGGCCTTACCCCGAATATGGTGACACTGCTGGGGCTGGCTGGCGCCGGCGTCGGCGCGTATCTCATTGGCGTGGGCCAGTGGTGGGGAGGCGGGATCGTCGTCCTTGCCGCCGGCGTGTTCGATCTGTTCGATGGCGCGCTGGCGCGCATGTCCAAGCGCGAGTCTAGATTCGGCGCGCTGCTCGATTCGGTGGTGGATAGGGTGTCGGAAGCCGTCGTCTTTCTTGGCATCCTCGCCTACTACCTCGCCACCGGCGACGATCTCGGCTCGATTCTGGTCTACGTGGCAGTCATCGGCTCCATCATGGTCAGCTACCTGCGCGCGCGCGCTGAGGGGCTTGGGATCGAGTGCAAGGTTGGCGTGATGACTAGGCCCGAGCGCGTGGCAGCCATCGGCGGCGGGCTGATCATCGGCCACTGGCTGCCGATCTTCATGCTCTTGACGCTGGGAGCTATCGCCTCGCTCACGATCCTGACGGCAATATACAGATTGGCGCACACGGCGCGTATGCTCGCGTCCGAAGACGAAAACTAGGGTAGGGCGGACGCAATCCCCGCATCGGCGGCTGACGTATACGTATATAATAGAGTAGAGGGTTGGAGATGGCGATTCGATGAGCCTGCCTTCTGCCCGCGCCGCATTCTGGCGACACGCTCGCGCTGGGGGACGCATTTTGACTCTGAGGATATCACATTGGCGCTGAGATCATTGACATCGAGGGCGACGCCCCTTCGCGCCGCGCTGCTGCTCGCCGCGTGCTTCTTGGCGAGCGTATCGGCCCCTTCCGCCCTGTTCGGCTCGGAAGATGCGATAACCGTCATCTCTGCGACCGTCGAGAGCGAGTTTCCCATCGGGATGAGATTCTCCATCAGCGCAGAGAGCGAAGACGATATCGAAGAGATCGCCGTCAGACTGCGTGTAGGACAGCAGACGAGGGGAGTCTACGAGTATCTGGAGTTCGACAGCGCCGCGTCCGTCGATGCCGAGCTGCTGTGGCGCACCAACTCGGGAAGCAGGTACATTCCTCCCGGAACCATCATCAAGTACAACTTCGAGATAACAGACGGAGCCGGCAACCGGCTCGACACCGAATCGGCGGAGTTCATCTACTACGACGCCCGCTTCTCGTGGGAAGAGGTCTCCGATGGCCCAGTGGCGGTGGCGTATCACGGCCCGGTCGAAACGCGCGCCAAGATAATCTTGGATGCCATAGTCCAGACGCTGGACGTCATGGGACCGCTTCTCGGCGCGGACACCTCGATCCCCATTCGCGTCACCATGTACAACAACGTCAAGGAGATGCTCGAAGCCCTGCCGCCCGGTTCCAGCACCATCAGGCGAGAGCTGATCACCGAAGGACAGGCGTTCACCAGCGTAGGCACCCTGCTGGTGCTTGGCGGCGGAAGGAGCGCGATGGGGACGGCATCCCACGAGGTCACCCACATTCTCACCCATCGCGCCGGAGACAGCATCGTCAGGAACATCCCCTCGTGGCTGGACGAGGGCTTGGCGGAGTACGGAAACATAGACCCCGGCTTCTCCTACGACATCGCGCTGGAGTTCGCGCTGGGAACGGATAGGCTTCTGCCCATAACCTCCATGCCCATCTTGCCGGGAGACCCGGAGGATGTCATCATCTTCTACGGACAGGCGCGCAGCATGATCCAGTTTATGATCGCCGCATACGGCCCAGACTCCATGCGCGAGCTGATGAAGACGCTGAGCGAAGGCACGAACATGGACGACGCCATTCAGGACATCTACGGCGTCGGCCGAATCGACCTCGAAAACCAGTGGCGCGATACCATCGGAGCGCCGCCCTACGTCCCGCCGAGCCGTGACAGCGCCAGGCCCACCCCGATTTCCAGGCCCACGCTCCAGCTGTTCAGCCTGACGCCACAGGCGGGTTCGGAGACGATAGCCTCCATCGAGGCGACTCCCACGCCCACGCCGCAGCCAGTGGCGACGGCAACTCCCTCGCCCGCTCCGACCGAGCCGCCCGCCGTGGCGAGGGGCGCGGAGACCTCGCCGCCCGAAACTGGCGAGCAAGATCAGGGCGAAGGCGGATCCGCCGCGTGCGGCCTTCCCCGCAATCAATCGGCATCCACCAAAGACCTCACGCTGCCCTTGGTGGCGCTGGGGCTGGCAGGGCTGCGACTACGCAGACAAAGAAGGTAGCCGTTGGAAGACTTCGCAGACTGGATTCGAGCAGCAGAGCAGACGTGGGTGGTCAGGTATCCGCGCCAGCACTTGGCAACGTTTGGCGTCACCTCGCTGTCGTACTACGTGGTCACGGAGCCGATCTACCGAGATTTGGATCCCCACGGTAAGGAAGGCGTCGTCAGAACCGGCAAGGTGCTTGCCGAAAAGCCCTCCATAGTCACCCCGTACTACGCGATGAGCTTGGAAGGGTTCAGCTCCGAGGCATACGAGTACCTGCGCCACGTCTCGGACGAGTACGGCCCCAACAGCCCGGGCATCCTCTACCAGTATCGCAACGAGCCGGAGGGTACGGAGATACTGAGCGGCGAGCCTTCGGAGATAGCCCACCGCATAGACCAAGACCTGACGAAGAAGCAGGAGAATCTGGCGGTCGTCATGGTCGGCGTAGATGAGTTCTGGGACGTGTCCCTGCTCAAGTTCATATACGAGTACACGTCGAGATCTGCGGAGCGCAACGTACAGGAGCTGAATTCGCGCGGGATGCTGAGTCCGAATCAGTCCATCGGAGGGCTGCCCGGCGCGGCGGCGCAGCAGATCGAGCGCATGTTCAGAGAGGTTCGGAACGGCAGAAACCCCGAGGACCTCAAGCGCGAGCTAGACCGCTGGGGCGCGTTCGAGTTCTACGAGGAGAGATTCCTCGACCTGTTCCGCAGGCGGTAGGCGCGGCGCGGCGGATTACGTAGAACGGTCTCCGCTCCCATGTGTTAAGATATTCTCAAGGGACGAGCTGCACGCTCAGAACAGCAAGGCGAGATCGGAATAGGCATATGTATCGACCAGAAGAGCCGGAAGTCAACCTGGAACAGGTTCTCGACCGGATACGCAACTTCTTCGGCAAGTTTAGAATCGGAGGCGGCGGAGGCGGTGGCGGCGCGGGATACCTGATCGTCGTCGCGCTGTTCCTCGTGGCTCTGGCAGTGTGGCTAGGCTCCGGTTTCTTCACGGTGCAGCCGGGCGAACAGGCAGCGGTGAGACGGCTGGGCAGGTTCGACAGCCTGCAAGTCCCCGGCCTTCACTGGTGGTGGCCCGCGCCCATCGGCGCGCGCGACGTCGTGAAGGTGGACGACATCCGCCAGCTCGAGGTCGGCGTCAGGGGAGGAATCCCCCAGCCGGGCGAGTCGCTGATGATCACTGGCGATCCGGACGAAGAGGGCCGCCCGGGCGAGGCCCCCAACATAGTAGACGTCCAGCTGCTCGTCCAGTACGACATCAAAGACCTTCAGCAGTTCCTCTATCGTGCGGTCGATCCTGACGGACAGACGATCAAAGACGCCACCGAGACGGCTCTCAGGCAGGTCATCGGCAGCCGCCCGATAGACGACCCGCTGACCGACAAGAAAGAAGATACGCAGGCGGAGACCAAGATACTGCTCCAGACGCTGCTCGACGAGTACGCGACGGGGATCAACGTTCGTGAGGTGAAGCTGCTGAACGTGTTCGCGCCGGAGCAGGTCAAAGACGCCTTCGATGACGTGGTGCGCGCCAAAGAGGACAAGGCGCGGATCATCAATCTGGCTGACGCATACAAAGAGGACGTGCTGCCCAAGGCCAGAGGCGAGGCGGCGCGTCTGACCGAGAGCGCAGAGGCTTACAAGCAGGAGCGAATCGCCATAGCGGAGGGCCAGTCCCAGCGCTTCCGCTCCATTCTCGCCGAGTACGAGCTGGCGCCCGAAGTGACCCGACAGCGCCTGTTCCTAGAGGCGATGGAGGAGATACTCCCAGGCATCAGGAAGTACATCGTTTCCAGCGAGACCGGCGGCGGCTTGATAGAGCTGCTGCCGCTGACTGACAGTGGACAGATGCCCGAATCACTGGGCATGAACCCGTAGAGTCGAGAGATGATCGATGATTAAAGTATTGGCAATCACCCTCATCCTGCTCGCCGTCGTCGCGGGCATAGTCGGCCCACAGCTGTTCTTCGTGGTGGACGAGAAGCAGCTTGCCATCGTCACGCGCTTCGGACAGGTGCGCCAGTCCATAAGAAGCCCGGGTCTGTACGTCAAGACGCCGTTCATCGACACCGCGACCTACTTCGACAAGCGCCTCCTCATATTCGACTCCCCCGCCGAGTCGCTCTTGACCAAGGACAAGAAGCGTCTGATCATAGACGTGTACGCCAGAGGCCGCATCGACAACCCCGTGCTGTTCAGGGAGACGGTGCAGACCGAGATACAGGGGAGATCCAGGGCGGAGTCGATCATCGCATCCGAGCTGCGGCGCGAGATCGCCAGTGACAATCAGGCAGAGATAATCACCACCAAGCGCGAAGACATAATGAACCGCGTCAGAGATAACGTTCGCCCCAAGCTGTCGGAGTTCGGACTGGACATCATAGACGTTCGCATAAAGCGCGCCGACTTCCCCGCCGAGATCGCAGAGTCCGTGTACGCGCGGATGCAGGCGGAGCGCAAGCGCAAGGCGGACAAGGAGCGCGCCGAAGGCGCCGAGATCGACGCCGAGGTGCGCGCCAGCGTCGACAAGGATGCCGCCATAATAAGGGCGACGGCGCAGAAACAGGCAGACATCACACGCGGCGAGGGCGAGGCGCAGGCTATCCAGATATTCGCAGAGGCAATCTCCGCAGACCCGGAGTTCTACGCATTCCAGCGCTCACTCGAAGCGTACAGGAAGATATTCGAATCCAATTCTACGGTCGTCCTGCCCGCCGACAGCGATCTGTTCGAGTTCTTGCAGTCGGGGGACGGCATCAAGGATAGGTTCGGAACTGAGACTCCGTAGGTCGGATCCTTTCGGCATTGACCAGCGTCCAGATACACGTCTTCGAGGAGTTCAGAAGCTCGGTTTCGGCTGAATGGATCGGTCGTGTCGTCGACTGCGCGCTGGCTGGCGAGGTCGAATCAGCCAACGGCGGGGTGAGTGTGGTCATTGCGGACGACGAGAGCGTAGCCGCGCTCAACAAGACGCACAGAGGGGTGGAAGGCGCGACCGACGTCCTTTCGTTCTCCAACGTCCACTCCGGCCGCTACTACGGCGAGGATCGGGACAACGGGACGGCTTCGGGCTTCCCCGACTTCGTTCTGCCGCCGGACTGCGAACCCGAAATCGGCGAGATCGTAGTATCGCATCCGCAGGCTGTCCGTCAGGCGCGCGAGGCGGGGCATACCTCCGAGATGGAGCTTGCCATCCTCCTTGCTCACGGCGTATTTCATCTGCTAGGTTACGACCATGAGGACGAGCGCGAGGCGGCGGAGATGCGCGGCAAGGAGCGAGCGGCGACGGACTCGATGCGGCTCGCGGGACTCGTTTCGGAAGGAAGCTGAATGGCGGAAGTCTTCTACAGAAAGTGGCGCCCGCGCGCGCTGGCGGACGTGGTGGGACAGGAGACCGTCACCAACACCCTCAAGAACGCCGTCTCCAGCGGACGGCTCGCCCATGCCTTCCTCTTTTGCGGCCCCCGGGGGACGGGCAAGACCAGCACCGCCCGCGTTCTGGCGAAGGCGGTCAACTGCATGAATCCAGCGCAGGGCGAGCCTGACAACTCCTGTGACCGCTGCCGCTCGATCAACGAAGCTCGCGCGCTCGACCTGATCGAGATAGACGCCGCCAGCAATCGCGGCATCGACGACATCCGCGACCTCAGCGACAAGATCGGCTTCGCGCCAACCGAGTTCCCCTACAAGGTCTACATCGTGGACGAGGTCCACATGCTCACCGACCCGGCGTTCAACGCCCTCCTCAAGACGCTGGAGGAGCCGCCGAGCCACGCGATCTTCATACTGGCGACCACGGAAGCCCACAAGGTGCCGCTGACGATCGTGTCGAGGTGCCAGCGCTACGACTTCCGCCGAATACCACTCGACGCCATAGAGGACAAGCTGGCGCAGCTGTGCCGCGCCGAGGACGTGGAGGCGGAGCGCGACGCGCTGGAGCTGATAGCCAGACACTCGACCGGAAGCCTGCGCGATGCCGAGAACCTGCTGGAGCAGGCTGTAGTCTCTTACGGCTCTCCGCTGCTCGGCGACCACGTGCGCGACATGCTGGAGCTGACCGGCGACGAGGACGCGCTAGAACTGTGCGCCCTCGCAGTTCAGAGGAAGACGGCTGAGGGTCTCACCCTCATAAATCGCGTGGCGGCGCAGGGATCCGACCTGAGACAGCTTCAGCGCGCGGTTACCGATTTCCTGCGGGCGGTTATGCTCTCCACAGTCGGGGTGGATGACACGTCCAGCTTTCCCGACGAGCTTGGCGAGCGTATAAGAGATATCGCGTCCGCCTGCGATCATTCACACGCTCTTAGGGCGCTCAAGGCTTTCTCGGAGGTCGATCTCAGGAGAGATACCTCGTCGCCCCTGTCGCTGGAGCTGGCTTTGATAGATGCGGCAGCCGAGCCGCCCGCCGTTGTGTATACTGCCCAAGCCGCCGCGCCCCGCGCAGTCAGAAGCGCGGAAGCGCGGCGCGAACCGGCGCGCGCGGAATCGCAGGCGCGAGCTCAGCCGCCTCCTCCGACACGCCCCGCCGCGCGCGCTCCCGCGCCGCGTCCGTCCGGCGCCGGCAGCGCGCAGCCTCCCCCGCCCCAGTCGGACGCGCGCGCTGATCCGAACTGGTCAACCCTTCTGCGCGCCTTGAGAAACACCGGATCGAGGTTCAAGATCGACGCGCTGCTCAGAAGCGCGCGAGGGTATAGCCTCGAAGATGGGCGCATGGTGGTGAAGTTCGCTCACAACTCCCACGCAGAGCGCATTCGAGAAGAGATGGGAAACCCGGCTGTGAGCAAGGAGATCGCAGACGCCATATCGCAGACCATGGGCGGCGAGTACGAGCTCGTGGTGGAGATGATGGCGAGCAGCAGCACGGGACAAGCCAACAACAGCCACCTCGTAAGGGCGGCGCAGTTGATGGGCGCCAGGCTGGTCGAGAAATTCGAGGAGGATACGGAACGATGAACCGCCGAATGATGCGTCAGGCTCAGCAGCTTCAGAAGAGAATGGCGCAGCTTCAGGAAGAGTTGGAGAGCGCAACAGTCGAGGCTACGGCCGGCGGAGGCGTGGTGAAGGTGGTCGTCAGCGGCAAGATGACCGTCGAGTCCATCGAGATAGCCCCGGAGGTGGTCTCGGCTGACGACGTGGACATCCTCCAAGACTTGGTGGTAGCCGCCGTCAACGAAGGACTCTCGAAGGCACAGGACATGGCGAATTCCAAGATGGGCGAGATCACGGGCGGCCTCAACATCCCCGGCCTGTTCTGAAATGACCACCCCCGTTTCGTACTCGCCCGCCCCCATAGTGAAGCTGGTGGAAGAGTTCAGCAAGCTGCCCGGCATAGGCCCAAAGACGGCTCAGCGGCTCACGTTCTATCTCGTGCGTATGCCCGAAGAGAGGGCGCGCGATCTGGCGGAAGCCATAGTGGGCGTCAAGGAGCGCGTGTCCATATGCTCGCGCTGCTTCAACATCACGGAAGCGGACCCTTGCGACATCTGCTCCGACCCTAGGCGCGATCAGTCGCGGGTGTGCGTGGTCGAAGAGGCGCTGGACGTCCTCGCTCTCGAACGGACACACAGCTACCGCGGCCTGTATCACGTTCTGCACGGCGCGATCTCGCCCATGAACGGCGTCGGCCCGGACGATCTCCGCATTCGACCGCTGCTGTCGCGGCTGAGAGAGAATCCCGTCGAAGAGATCATCTTGGCAACCAACCCGAACGTGGAGGGAGACGCCACAGCCATGTACATCCACGGCCTGATTGCGCCGCTCGGCATTTCGGTGACGAGGCCGGCGCGCGGGCTGCCAGTGGGAGGAGACCTTGAGTATGCGGACGAGTCCACCTTGGGACGAGCGATAGAGGGCAGGCAAGACTTCTAGCGCAGTCACATGCGATCACGAACGTACAGGAGCCGCGGCATCGTTCTGAGGCAGTATCCGCTCGGAGAAGCCGACCGCATCGTCTCCATTCTGACGCCGGAGATGGGCAAGGTCAGAGCGGTGGCAAAAGGGGTGCGTCGGCCGAGAACCAGGCTCGGCGGCAATCTCGATCTCACCAGCGTCATCGACTTCGCGGCATCGTTCGGGCGCAATCTGGACGTGATCACCGAGGCGCGCACTCTCGGACAAAATATTGAGGTGCGCTCAGACCTCCCCCGCCTGTCGCTCGCTCTCTACGTCTGCGAGCTGGCAGACTCGTTCGCCCCGGAGGGATCGCGCAGCCGCGAGCTGTTCCGCCTCACCCTGTCCGTGCTGGACACGCTCGGCCCCGCGCCCGACCCGTGGCTGCTGACCCGATGGTTCGAGACGCGGATTCTGGACGTGTCTGGGTTCAGACCGCAGATCGAGGACTGCGTGGAGTGCGCGGAGGCGCTGAAGCCCGGCGACCATCTGCTCGACTTGGGCGCGGGGGGCGCGCTCTGCCCAAACTGCCGCTCTCTTGGAGTGGGAGGCAAGATATTCGTCTCCGAGTCGGCCATGAGGGTACTGAGGCACTTGCAGCGCACCAGCCGGTCGGACGAGCTCGGAACGCCAACGCTGCGTGACTCCCTGCGTGACGAGGTAGAGGGAATCCTGTCCAGATACATCAGGTTCGTCGTGGAGCGCGACATCAAGAGCGCAGACTTCACCCGTCGCGCCGTAAGACTCGAAGGCGACGCCAACCCCCAATTCAGGCGCTGACAGCCCATCTGCGCCATCGAGTCAGCCGCCCCGCGCACGGTGTAGAAGCTATTTGGGACATTGGGGAGCGAGACGACTGAATCGGGGATCAAGACAGCCGTCCCGCGCGCGGTGTAGAAGCTGATGCGCTTTGTGGGATTTAGACCGTCTGCGAAACGGTCGCGGAATGCGGGGATCGCGGGTGATCAGCCGTCGCTGAACAAGTCTTTCGACACCCCAAACTCGTCCGCGAGCGCCTCCAGAGCGCCCCAGGTCGAATCCTCTACGAATATGCCCTCGGCGAGCAGCTGCCGTTCACGCCTATGCTCCAGCTCTCCCGGATAGAAGACCTCGGAGAATCCGGCGGCTGGGGGCGAGCTTTTGAGATACTGCGCGAACTCCGTGACCTCGCTCTTGAACTCCTCGGCGTCTCGGAACGCGCCCACGTCGAACACCGCCATGAAGCAGCCGTCATTGTGCCGTCCGGACGGGTCGTGTCCAAAGCCCAGCCCGGTGAGGATGCCCGACAGTATCTCGACCATGACGGACAGCCCGTAGCCCTTGTGTCCCTCCGCTCCGCCGAGCGGCAGCACTGCGCCGCCGTTTCGCAGGTCGTTCGGATCGGTGGAAGGGTTGCCTTCGCTGTCGAGTATCCAGCCCTCGGGCACGGATGCTCCTCGCGCCACCGCCACGCCGAGCTTGCCGGCGGCGACTGCGCTGGTCGCCATGTCTATGAACATCGTACCTTCGAGGTTCGAGGGCATGGCGATGCAGATGGGGTTCGTGCCGAGTCTGGGTTCGCGCCCGCCGAACGGCACGACCGACTTCGACGACCTGCCCGAGTCGGCGGTCATCATGCCTATCATGCCAGCTTGGGCGGCCATGATAGGGTAGTCGGCCACGCGCCCGACGTGGCTCTGCCTGAACACCGTGGCCGCTGCTACGCCGCTCCGCTTCGCCTTGTCTATGGTCATCTTCATCAGGCGTTCGGAGACCACGTATCCGAAGCCCCAGTGGCCGTCCACCACTGTCGTGGTGGGCGTGTCCCTGAGAACCTCGAATTCCGCTCCCGGCACGATGTGGCCGCGCTTCACCCTGTCTATGTAGGTGGGAATCTGGATGATGCCGTGGGAGTCGTGTCCCGCGAGGTTCGCGCCGACCGAGTGGCGAGATACTGTCTCCGCCTCCTCCGCGCTGGCCCCGCTGCCCACCAGCAGCCTCGCCGCGATATTCTTCAACCGGTCAGCTTGTATCGTAGGCATAGCGCACCGCCTTGTCTTCGAGATCGAAAGCCATGAATCAGAGCGATGGAGGCGGCTCGTCGAAAGGCTTGCCGTCTCTCTCCGCCTCCTTGAGCCGTCTGTACCACTCCGACCACGCTTTGTGCATCTCGATCTTGCCCTCGGATCTGCCCTCAGCTATCCCCTCGGCTATCCCCTCGGATCTGCCCTCAGCCCTAATCTCGTCGTCCACTTTCTGTCTGAGCCACCGCGTGATAGTCATTGATCAGATCGATGGAGGCGGCTCGTCGAAAGGCTTGCCGTCTCTCTCCGCCTCCTTGAGCCGTCTGTACCACTCCGCCCACGCTCTGTGCATCTCCATCTGTCCCTCGGATCTGCCCTCGGATCTGCCCTCAGCTATCCCCTCGGATCTGCCCTCAGCCATGCCCTTGGCTATCCCCTCGGCTATCCCCTCGGATCTGCCTTCAGCCCTAATCTCGTCGTCCACTTTCTGTCTGAGCCATCGCGTGATAGTCATTACGAGGTTCTCCTTTCCATCCATCAGCAGCGCGAACCCCACCGCCACCACCATCAGCACCGGTATGGTATAGGATGCGTAGTCCTTCAGGAATACCAGCCCCACGGCAATCCGCGAGCCAGATTCGAAGGGCGCGTTATCTGTTCGAGCGTCCCCTTCAGTGTACATTGCAAAGTCATACGCCGCCACGAAGAGCGATGTCCACACCGCCAAGAACACTATGAGAAGCCAGACCAAATAGGCCCAGTACTTGTTCAGCACGCTCCACAGCGACACCCGCTTGGGCTGCTTGTCTCCCTTCATCCGTCAACCCGATGGAATCGGAGCGCGCTCCGGAATCAGCCCCTCCGCCTTCAGCTCCGCCCACAGGTCTTGCGGAATGTCGAATCCCGCCATCCCCACGTTCTCCTCCACCTCTGCCGGCGTTCGCGGGCCGGGTATGGTAGCGGCCACGGCTGGATGCGCCATGCCGAACTGGAGCGCGGCCGCCTTCAGCGGGGTATCGTGCCTGTCGCACACCGCCTTTATACGCTGCGCCCTCTCCAGCACGTCGGGCGGTGTCTGTTGGTAGAAGTAGGTAGTATCAGGCCCCAGGTCGGACGCCAGAACGCCGCTGTTGTACGGCCCGCCCAGTACTACGCTGATCCGCTTGGCTTCGCAGAGCGGCAGCAGCGCCATCAGCCCCGAGTGGTCCAGCAGCGTGTAGCGTCCTGCCAGCAGGAAGCAGTCGAAATCGCCCTCGACCGCGAACCGCGCGAGCATCTCCCACTGGTTCATGCCCGCTCCGATTGCGCCCACCACGCCCTGAGACTTCAGCTCCGCCAGCGTGGGGTAGGCTTCTCCTATCGCCTGCCGCCAGTGGTCGTCCGGGTCGTGGATCAGCGCCACGTCCAAGCGGTCGAGTCCCAGCCGCTCCAGGCTCTCCTCTATGGAGCGCAGAACGCCGTCCCTGCTGAAGTCGAACGCCACGTCATACGGCGGCGGCTCGGCGCGGTCGCCGCCGCCTTCGCCGTTCGGATTCAGCACGCGCCCGACCTTCGAGGACAAGACGAAGCTGTCGCGGTCGTAGTCGCGCAGAGCGTCCCCATAGAACCGTTCGCTCTTGCCGCGCCCGTAGAGCGGCGCGGTGTCGAAGAATCGGATGCCGAGATCGTATCCATGCTTCACGGTGTCCACCGCGCCGCGCGCCCCCTCGGAGTCGGACAGCCCGCCGAGCGGAGCGCCGCCGAGTCCGAGACTGGTCACGTGCAAGTCGGTCGCGCCGATGCGTCTTGGTTCGAGTGGATCCATCGTCTCCCGCCCCATGTCAAGATGCCCGAATTATATGAACAGACCGTCAGGCAGTCAATTCGCCTTGCGAATCCAAGAGAAATGGCCGCGGGATCTTCTCTCGCGGCCCTTGCCAAGCGCTTGTCTGCCTGCCGTTAGATCACTGTCTCGGAGCCTGTGGCGGCGCGGGGTTCACCATGTCCATGCCCAGAGTGGCGGGGAACATGGCAGCTATCTCCTCCACAGACCAGCGCCCACTCTTCTGGAGCGTCCGCGCGGGCTCCGGGTTGTTCATCAGCGAGATTTCGCCGCCGGTCACGTGGAAGATGTAGCCGTTGACGTCCTTCGCCTCGTCCGACGCCAGCCACGTGACGAACGGGGCGATGTCTTCAGGCTCGCGGCGCAGCTCGAGAGTCCGCGCCGCCGCCGCGCCCTGTATCCCGGATGAGGCGCGTATCTGCCGAGCGGAGTCTGGAACAGTGGCGGTCATGCGCGAGTTGGCGCCCGGCGATATGCCGTTGACACGCGCGCCGTAGCGTCCCATGTCGCGCGCCACTGCGCGCGTGAACCCGGCTATGCCGTCCTTCGCCGCGCCGTAGTTGGCTTGCCCCGAGTTTCCATACAGGCCGGAGGTGGACGAGAAGGTGATGATGCAGCCGCTTCGCTGCTGGCGGAACAGTATGCACGCGAACTTGGAGACTGTGAAGGTGCCCTTCAGATGCACCGCGATGACGTCGTCCCACTCCTGTTCCGTCATGTTGAAGACCATCCTGTCGCGCAGGATGCCCGCAGGCGTGACCACGATGTCGAGCTTGCCGAAGTTGTCCAGCGCGGTCTTGACTATGTTCTCTCCGCCCTCCATCGTGGCGACGGAGTCGTAGTTGGTGACGGCTTCGCCTCCCGCGTCTCGGATCTCCGCGACCACCTCGTCGGCGGGCGCGGACGATTCGCCCGTACCGTCCACAGCGCCCCCGAGGTCGTTGACCACTACTTTGGCGCCCTCAGCCGCGAACATCTTGGCGATGCCTGCGCCGATTCCTCGCCCCGATCCGGTGACGATGGCAACCTTGTCTTTCAGCGTGTCTCCCATTGTATGGTCTCCCTAGTTGAGTCTGAATGTTGGAATGAGGGGAGGCTCGTCGCCCTCCTCACCCCTGCCCTCCCTGCTGAGGGAGAGAGGGCGGCTGCGATTCGCGCTTCGGTCACTGCCTCGGCGGCTGCGGAGGCGACGGGTTTGGCAGCCCGCGCGTTATGTGCTGCGGCACCAGCTCCTTCAGCTCGTCCAGCGTCCACTGGTCGTTCTTGAAGATCGTGCGCACGCGCCTCGGAAGCGAAAGCAGCGTGATGTTGCCGCCGTAGACGAGGAACGTCTGCCCGTTGACACTGGCGGCTAGGTCGCTCGCCAAGTAGCAGATGAACGGCGCGATGTCTTCGGGATCCATCGGCCCCTGCGGAGCCGGAGCCGCCGCCCTGTCCCCCTCCGTTCGCCCTGCCCTCATCTGCCTTGCTACGTCGGGAACGGTGGCAGTCATGCGCGAGGAGGCCCTTGGGCATATCGAGTTGGCGGTCACCCCGTAGCGCCCCATGTCGCGCGCCACCACTTTGGTGAAGCCGGCGATGCCGGACTTGGCGGCGGCGTAGTTGCCCTGCCCCGTGTTGCCGAACAGGCCCGATTCCGATGCGAACGTGATGATGCGCCCCGAGCGCTGCTGCCTGAACAGAATAGCGGCGTGCTTGACCACCGTGAACGTACCCTTGAGGTGGACGTCTATGACGTCGTCCCACTCCTGTTCCGTCATGTTGAAGAGCATTCGGTCGCGCAGTATGCCCGCCACCGTGACCACGATGTCCAGCTGCCCGAAGTTGTCGAGCGCGGCCTGAACGATGTTCTCTCCGCCCTCCATGCTGGATACGGACTGGTAGTTTGCAACGGCTTCGCCGCCGTTCGCCTTGATCTCGGCAACCACTTCGTCCGCGGGACTGCTCGACGCCCCGGTGCCGTCGACCGCTCCGCCGAGATCGTTGACCACCACCTTCGCGCCCTCGGCGGCCATCTGGAGCGCGATGCCGCGTCCGATCCCCCGACCCGCGCCGGTGACTATGGCTACCTTACCTGTTAGCGTATCAGCCATTGATTCTCACTCCCGTTTGCAAAGCGTCCACGCTGTGGCCTGCACACAGCCAAACGCGAACCGTGTTCCGATTCGATGCGTCCACAGTGTACAGCAAATCGCCCATTCGTCAACAGTGGCTGATCGCGGCAAGAGCCTGTTTTCGATTTCTGCCGTCAGCGCAGCTGCAAGAAGCGGCTCTGTCTCCCAGCCTTGTATACTTGCGCAGGCGGCGACCAATCATGTTGAAGATATGCGCCTGAGACTTGGCTCTTGGCTGACCGATCTTCCCCGCCCGTCATCCGAACGCCCCCAGTCACGAGCGCGCCGCCGCCCACGCCAGCGCGTCCCCTATGCGCGGATGCCTGAACTCGAACCCCGACTCCACCAGCCTTCCCGGCTCCATCCTGACGCTCGACAAGATCGCCTCCGTCAACCCTCCCTGCGCGATGCGAAGCGCCAGCTTCGGCACGGCGAGCAGAGCGGGACGCCCCAGAGCTTCGCCAAGCGCGCGCGTGAACTCCGCGTTCGTGACCGGATTGGGAGACGCCACGTTCAGCCCGCCCGACATGTCCCCTCGCCCCAGAACCCACAGCGCCGCGCGCGTCGTGTCTTCCAGAGTGATCCAGCTCATGTACTGCGTCCCCGCCCCCAGCCTTCCGCCAAGTCCGAGCCTGAAGATGGGGAGGACGCGCTTCAGCATACCGCCGTATCTGTCGAGTACGATGCCGATTCGCATGTTGACGACCCTGATGCCAGCTTCCGACGCCGGCGCCGAAGCCTCCTCCCACTGCTTGGTGGCATCTGCCATGAAGCCCGCGCCTGCGGGAGCGTCGTCAGACAGAACCTCGTCCCCCCGATCCCCGAAGTACCCGGCCGCCGAGGCGCAGACCATGACGGACGGCTTGCGCTCCAGCCCCGCCAGCGCATTGGCGAGAAGCGCCGTCCCCCTGACCCTGCTGCCCCTGATCCTGCGCTTCTGAGCCGAAGACCATCGGCGCGACGCGATATTCTCCCCCGCCAGATGGATGACGGCGTCGAACCCCTCCAGCCCGCCGCGATCTATCACCTCCGCCTCCGGGTCCCACGCCACGCCCGGACGCCCGCTTCTGGTGGCGGGACGAACCAGCGCAGCCACCTCGTGACCCTGCCCATCCAGCGCCGCCCCCAGCGCGCTTCCAATGAGACCCGTAGAACCTGAAATCAGGACTTTCATATCGGTTGGCTCCCCGCCCGCTCAGGACTCTCCGCGAAAACCGCAAGCCTCCGAGACTGCCCTACCACGTCAGCAGCCCCGCTATCGCCCCTGTCATGCCCGTAGCTATCGAGCCTGCGAGGATGGACTTCAGCCCCAGCTGCGCGATCTCCAAGCGGCGCTCGGGGACGACCGCGCCGATTCCGCCGATCATTATGCCGATGCTTCCGAAGTTGCCGAATCCGCACAGCGCGTATGCCATGATGATCCCGCTGCGCTCGCTCAGGCTGCCCTCCGGCAGCTCCGCCATCTGCACGTAGGCTACGAACTCGTTTAGAACCACCTTCGAGCCGAGCAGCTGCCCCGCCGTCGTCGCCTCCGACCACGGCACCCCCAGCGCCCACGCCACCGGCGCGAGCGCCCAGCCCAGCATTCGCTGGAAGCTCAGCGCATCGCCCGCCACGTCCGGAACCAGCCCCAACAGCATGTTGACCAGCGCCACCAGCGCGATGAACACTATCAGCATCCCGATGATGTACGCCAGAAGGCGCAGCCCGTCTATCGCGCCGCGAGTGAGCGCGTCTATCCCGTTCTCGTACAGCCGCTCCAGCTTCACCCCTATTTCGGGAGACGCCGACACGGACGGGGACGGAGACATCACCTGAGCTATCAAGATTGCGGCGGGCGCGCTTATGATCGAGGCGGTCAGCAGATGTCCCGCCGGGTCTGGGATGATGTCGCTGAGCAGGAAGGCATAGACGCCGAACACCGTTCCCGACACCGTCGCCATCCCGCCCACCATGACGATGAACAGGTCTGGACGGCTCATCCGCGCCAGATACGGGCGCACCATGAGCGGCGCTTCCACCATGCCGATGAACACGTTGGCGGCGGTGGCGAAGCTGGCGGCGCCGCTGATGCGAAGCGCCTTGCTCAAGACCCACGCGAAGCCGCGCACAGCCCACGGCAGGATACGGTAGTGGTACAGCACAGCCGAGAGCGAGCTTATCAGTATGACGAGCGGCAGAACTCGGAAGGCGAAGGTGAACGACCCCCCCGGTATCGTCTCCTCGTATGGCAGATCTCCCCCGCCCAAGAAGCCGAACACGAACGACGTTCCCGCCTCCGTCGCCCGGAGCAGCCCGTCCACCCCGTAGCCGATCCATGCGAACGCCAGCTGCGACCCCGGCAGCTTGATGAGCAGAGCCGCCAGCGCGAGCTGAAGCGCCACCCCCGCCACGACCACCCGCCAGGGAAACGAGCGGCGGTTGTCGCTTATCGCCCACGAGAAGGCGATGAGCGCAGCCACGCCTAGAATGGGTTGCAGAAAGCTAATATCCATTGGCCATCTCCCGCGCCCCCGATCCGCCCTCTCGACGGACAGGGCTGGCATCCCAGCGTCAGTTTCGCAGAACAAGATATCAGGTTCGGGGCATCGTGGATAGGCGCGCGCCTTCTATCTTTCCCCATTTGGGAAAACCGAGTCGGTTCAGCCCAGCAGCTCGCGCGCCGCCGCTCTTCCCGAATGCCGTTTTACACATCGGACGGTCGATGGATATAATCTCAACCGTCAGTACGCTTCGCTAATACGCTGCGAGAGATCGGTCGGGGGTGCTTCATTGGCGATTAGGGATATTCTCGAGATTCCCCATCCCATTCTGCGGCAGCGCGCCAAGAGGGTGCGCCGAGTAGACAAGAAGCTGCTTCGCCTCGCCTACGACATGGTCGACACCATGCGCGCCGCTGGCGGAGTCGGGCTGGCGGCGAATCAGGTCGGCGAGCTGCGGCGGCTGGTCGTCATAGATATCCCCGAAGAAGAAGAGGCGCGCATCTACATCAACCCCGAGATACTGCGGCGCGAGGGCGAGCGCGAGGTCGAGGAGGGCTGTCTCAGCCACGTGGGATACCGCGCCCTCATAAACAGGTCCGTATGGGTCAGGTTCGGCGCGCTCGACCACACCGAAAAGGCCGTCAGGATAGACGCCGAAGACCTGCTCGCACAGGCCATAGAACACGAAGTGGACCACCTCAACGGCATCCTGTACCTCGACCATCTGGCAGACCACGCCAACCTGTACCGAGTCGATCAGGACGGGCATCGGCTGGACGCCGAAGGCAGACGAATCGAGGATGACGAACCTGACGCCGCGCCTCCACGCTCCGAAGAAGACGCCCCCGCCTCCATGAAGATAAGGTGAGCGCCCAGCCCTACAGCCGCTCGGCTTGCGCCGCCGCCCCAGAGAGTGGCGCGCCGCATGTCGACGTCGCCCGGAACAGCGCCGATATGAGTCTGTTCGACTGCCATACGAGGGAGATCATCGCCCGAACAGCGGCATTCCTCGCTGAGAGCCGCGTTCCCGCCTACATCGTAGGCGGCGCGCTCCGAGATGCCCTGCTCGGCTTGCCGAGCGCGGACGTGGACATCGCGTTGGACGGCTCCCCCCACCGGCTCGGCCCACGTCTCGCCTCGCTGCTCGGCGGCCGCTTCGTATCCTTGGACTCTTCCAGAGACGTGGCGCGCGTGATCGTCCGCGTGATCGTCCGAGAAGGCGCGCGAAGTGCGTTCATCGACCTTTCCGCGATGCAGGGCGGCAGCATAGACGCCGACCTGCGCCGCAGAGACTTCACGATCGACGCGCTTGGTCTCGATCTGTCCTCCGCCCTGTCCGGCGACTGGAAGCCGATGGATCCGCTCGGCGGAAGCCGCGACATCCGCGCCCGACTCATCCGCGCCGCGTCCGAAACCGCCTTCACGGACGACCCCATCCGCCTGATGCGCGCCGTCCGTCTGGCAGCCGAAACCGGCTTCGCCATCGAGAGCGCCACCCAAGCCATGATCCGCCGTCACGCGCTCCACCTGCGCCGCTCCTCCGCCGAGAGGGTGAGAGAGGAGCTGCTCAGAACCCTCGCGCTGCCCGCCGCCGGACGCTGGCTTCGCATGATGGACAGTCTTGGCATCCTCTCCGCGATCCTGCCCGAGCTGGACGCCGCGCGCGGCGTGACCCAGCCCAAAGAGCATTACTACGACGTGTTCGGCCATCTCCTGGCCGCCGTCGACTTCGCCGATCAGATAGCCAGCGAAAACTACTCCCCCCCACTCATCGGCAAGATGATGCCGCGCTTCGAGGGCATGTCCGCCCACTTCCGCCAAGAGGTCACGGACGGCCACTCCAGAGGTACCATTCTCAAGCTGGTCGCCCTGCTTCACGACATAGCCAAGCCGCAGACCAAGACCGTGGAGCCGTCCGGCAGAGTACGCTTCTTCGGACACTCCGAGAAGGGCGAGGAGACGGCGGGCGTCATACTCACGCGGCTCAGAGTTGGACGGCGCGGAACGCGACTGGCGCAGACCATGATCCGCCACCATCTCAGACCGCGCCAGATGGCGGGCAGGGGAGAGCTGCCCACCGACCGCGCCATACACCGATACTACCGTGACTTGGCTGATGCCGCTCTGGACACGCTGTACCTGAACATGGCAGACTTTCTTGCGGCAAGGGGCCCGCTGCTGACTCCCGCCGAGATGGAGCGGCAGGCGACGGTCATCGGACACATCCTAGCGGTCGGCCCCCAGCGACGGACGCCGCCTTCGAGGAGGGTCGCCCTTCTCACAGGCCACGACATCATGCGCGAGCTGCGCTTGGACTCCGGCCCAGCGGTCGGACGGCTTCTCAGAGTCGTGGCGGAGGCGGAGGCGGGCGGACAGGTCAAGAACAGAGAAGAGGCTTTGACATTGGCGCGCACACACCTGGCAGCAGGAGGCGGAGGTGGGTAGATACGGGCGGACGGTCATCGCCATCGCCGTCATCGTCATCGCGGCAGGGCTGATACTCGGCTTTCAGCGGATATCCGTCGCCAACTTCGAGCGCGGCGGAGATACCCCGCTCGGCTTGAGTCTCGGACTCGACCTTCAGGGCGGAATCCACATCGTATATCAGGCAGACCTGATCGACCCGGACACCGGCGAGCGCGTCGAGGTGTCCGCCGATCAGATGGAGGCGCTCAAGCGAACCATAGAGCGCCGCGTCAACAGCTCCGGGCTTGGCGAGCCTATCATCCAGATACTTGGCGCGGATAGGCTGCTCATCCAGTTGCCGGGCGTGCGCGACCGAGAGCGCGCCGTCAGCCTCATCGGAGAGACAGCGCGCTTGGAGTTCAAGCGCCGCGAGCTGAACGTCCCCAGAGACGTCACCGAGATCACGGACGCCGAGATCGTCAGCATAACTGCCGACTTCATGCCCGAGCCCGAGCCCGACCCCGAAGCAAGCCCCACCCCCGCGCCGGACCCAGCCCAGCCCGCGCCGCCCCCCGATCCCGCCCCCCTCAAGCTCATGGTGGAGTTCACGGACACCGGCGCGGAGAGCTTTCAGACCATCCACAACCGCCTGTTCGAGAGCCTTGCGGCGTCTTTCATAGCCTTCCAGTCCGGTCAGGGCAGCCTCACACCCGCAAGCTCCATCGACATAACCGTCGAAGGCAGCGAGCAGCAGCGCTTCGCCCTGTCCGCGCAGTCCATAGAGCGCGTCCAAGACACCAACACCTTCGCCTTCTCCCTGCCATTCGAGCCGGGAACCAGCCAGCAGCCCTCCGTAGAGGACGCGCGCGCGCGGCTCGGCGACAGCCCCGCCATACTCTTCACCGAGCTTCAGGGCTTCGCGGACGAGGACACCGGGCTGACGGGCGACGACCTCGCAAGGGCATTCCCCGGCCAGCACACCACCTCGCAGAAGCCCATAGTGAACCTGGAGTTCAACGACGAAGGCACGAGGATATTCGGCGAGCTGACCACGGACATCGTTCTAAGAAGCGAGGCCACCGGCTACCGCGACCAGATCGCCATTTTCTTGGACGGACGCGAGCTGATCTCCCCGCAGGTCAACACCCCCATAACCGCAGGCACCGCCATCATCGAGGGCGGCGCGGACTTCACCATCGAGCGCGTGCGCGATCTCGCCCTGCTGCTCGAATCCGGCAGACTTCCGATCCCCATAACCCTCATCCAAGAGCGCGACGTAGACGCCATACTCGGCGCGGATTCACTCGCCAAGAGCGCGGTCGCCGGGTTCGTGGGGCTGGGTCTGGTGCTGGCGTTTATGACACTCTACTATCGCCTGCCCGGCCTGATCGCCTCCGTAGCGCTGCTCATCTACGCCGCGCTCGTGCTGGCGATCTTCAAGATACTGCCGGTTACCCTCACCCTGAGCGGAGTAGCCGCCGTCATCCTGTCCATAGGCATGGCGGTGGACGCGAACATCCTCATATTCGAGCGCATGAAAGACGAGCTGCGCTCCGGGCGCACGCTGCTGACGTCCATCAACGTCGGCTTCGACAGAGCATGGCCCGCCATACGAGACGGCAACGTATCCACCCTCATAACCTGCGCCATCCTGTTCTGGTTCGCAGACCAGCTTGGCGCGAGCATCGTTCAGGGCTTCGCCGTCACACTGGCAATAGGCGTAGTCGTCAGCATGTTCACCGCCATCACCATCAGCCGAACCCTGCTCAGGTTCGTGGCGACTGCCAGATTTATGAGAACCGTCCGGCTGTGGCTGCCGTCAGGCGGCAGCGAGATTCCGCAGCCAGCAGCAGACTGACGGCTGAGACTGAGGCTGAGGCTGACAAACAGGAGAGCGACTTGAACTTCGTAGGCGCAAGAGGCTGGTTCTACCTGTTCTCGCTGGCGGTCATACTGCCCGGCGTGGTGTTCCTGATAATCTCGCCGGGCCTCAAGCCCGGCATAGACTTCACCGGCGGCTCCACCCTCACGCTGGAGTTCGAGGCGGACGTGCAGCAGACAGACCTGCGCGAGCGTCTCGCCCTCGACGGCTACTCGGACGCCACCCTTCAGAGGCTCGGAGATCGCACCTTCTTCATTCGCACTAAGGCGCTCACCGACAACTCCAAGGCCGAGCTTGTGAGCTCCCTCGAATCCAGCCTATCGCCCGATGGCGTCACCGAGCTGTCCTTCGACTTGGTATCCCCCATCGTCGCATCGGAAACGGTCACCAACGCCATATACGCCGTACTAGCCGCCTCCGTGGGCATCTTCGTCTATGTCTGGTGGGCGTTCAGGAACGTCCCAAGCCCGTTCAGGTACGGCGCCGCCGCCATCATCGCCCTGATCCACGACACCATCATCGTCATCGGGATATTCTCCATACTGGGATACCTGATCGACATGGAGGTGGGAACCATGTTCCTAATCGCCATCCTAACGGTCATCGGATACAGCGTCAACGACACCATAGTAGTGTTCGACCGCATACGCGAGAACGTAACCACCCACCCGAACAGGGAGCTGCGCGAGGTCGTGAACCTGAGCATATCCGAGACCATAGGCAGGTCCTTGAACACCAGCCTGACCCTGCTGATCACCCTGTCCGCGCTGTTCCTGTTCGGCGGCTCCACCATACGCGAGTTCCTGCTAGTCCTGCTGATCGGCGTGGTGGCAGGCACGTACAGCTCCATAGCCGTGGCTAGTCAGGTGCTGATCTCGTGGGAAGATGGAGACGTCCGCTGGCTGTTCCGCCGCGAGAGAAAGCCGGCGGCGGCTTAGCCCTCATCTATGGCACGAGCGCAATCCTGCCGGTGACCTCTCTGTTCGTCACCATCCGAACCGCCTCGCCCGCGTCTTCCAGCGCCATAGCCGCGTGTACCACAGGGCGCGCCTCTCCGCTCGCCGCCATCTCCGCGGCGGCGGCTATGTCCGACAGACTGGCGCCCGTCGAGCCGTGAACCGATGCGTCTCTGAACATCAGGTCCGTCAGGCTGAGCGACGCCCGCCCTCCGGCGACCTCCCCCAGTACCACGATTCGCCCGTACTGCGCCAGACTGCGAACCGAGCTTCTGAAGACCGCGGATCCCACCGTGTCTATCACCACGTCCACCCCTTGATCCTCCGTGAATGCCAGCGCAAGCTCGGAGAAATCGAGTTCGCCGCCGAGAATCACCCCCCCGGGCGCGAACCGTTCCAGCTCATCGAGCTTGTCCGCGCTGGACGTGGCAGCGAACACCTGCGCGCCCAGCGCCCTCGCCACCTGTACGGCGTGAATGCCCAGCCCGCCCCCTGCGCCCGTGACCAGAACGGTCTCCCCGCCAGCCACGCCGGCGGCGGACCTCACCGCGCGCGCGCACACCCCGATGGGACACGCCAGCAGAGCCGCCTGCGTCAGATCCATCCCGTCCGGCGCGCGCGTTACGCACCTCGCCGGAATCCGCATGTACTCCGCGAAGCCGCCGTTCACCCCATGCCCCACGCCGCGCCCGACTCGACAGCGGTAGTCCATGCCCGCAGCGCAGCGGTCGCATTCACCGCAGAACACAGTCAGAGAGGCGACCACCGCGTCCCCGCTGGACAGCCCCGACACGTCAGCCCCCACCTGCGCCACGCGCCCCGCCACCTCGTGACCGGGGATCACCCCGTAATCCACGCCCCTTCTCAGAAGACCCGTCATAACCGCTATGTCGTGTCCACACAGCCCGGCGGCGCTCACCTCCATCACCACCTCGCCAGAACGCGCCTCCGGCGTCTCGACCTCTCTGATCCCGATTTGCGGGCTTGGACCTGGCATCTCTATGAACAGCGCTTTCACTCCGAGATCCTTTCGGCTGGCGAGTTGCGTTCCAGCTTGGCGACTTCAGCGACTGAGAACAGCGCTTTCACTCCGAGGTCCTTTCGGCTGGCGAGCTTCGTTCCATCTTGGCGACTTCAGCGACTGAGAACAGCGCTTTCACTCCGAGATCCTTTCGGCGGCGGGGAGATGCTCCGCCGTAACCTGAATGGTATCCGCCAGCGTCCTGTCGCGGTCTACCGTCTCCGGGCTTTCGTCCGCGAACGGCGTTGACGCCAGCAGCCTGAATATCTCCGCCGCCCCTAGATGGAAGCTCGGAGTCACCCCCGCGCCCTCGAAAGTCGCCGCTATCTCTTCCATCTCCCCAATCCAGCGCCCCGCGTTGGACGGAAGACCCGGAACGCCGGACTCCATGGCCGACAGCGCCCCTTGCTGGCTGTGCGCCAGCTCCGCCACCAGCTCGCCGTACAGCCCCAGCGACCGCGCCGCCGTGAGCATCGCCACGCGAAGCGCAGACGTCCCCTTCGTCATGGATGCGTAGCACATCTTGATTCCGGACGCCCTGCCGATCTCTGCCCCAAGGTTGGGAACGCCGATTCCCTTGCCGTCCAGCTCGTCCATGATCGAGGCGCCGGGTCCGGAGACGTAGATACGCGGCGTCGCTCCTCTGGCAGGCGAGCCGCCGATTATGCCACCGTCTATGTACTCGCCCCCGCCGTCCCTGATTATCGCTTCCATCGCCTGCGCCGTCGCCGGAGAGACGGCGTTGCAGTCCGCGAACGGCCTCGATACGCCCGCCCTCGCCATCGCCTCCGCCACCGATTCGGCGACTCCAACAGCCGCCGCCGGCACCAGGATCGACATGATCAGATCCGCCTGCGTGATCATCTCCTCCAGCGTCGGAACATCGCGGAAGCCGCCGGCCGCCGCCAGAGTTCTGGTGCGCTGGCTTCGCCCTGCCAGACACGTGATCACGTCGTATCCATGTTCGCGCAGCGCCTTGCCGACCCCGTGACCCATGTCGCCGGGACTCAGAATCGCTATCGTCTTCAGACTCACTTGGACCCTCCCAAAGGGTGATTGCCGCCATTATAGCCCCCACGCGCGAAAACGTCACTGCGCGCGGATGCTGAGAGAACCCTACGAGAAATTGAGAGAAATTGATGCGTCCTCGATCTGTTTTCCCCTATGGAGTTGGGCGGCGCTGTCCAATAGAATGATTACATCACACCACAGGAGACAGGCTATTGAAGATAGGCGCGCACGTTTCCACAGCCGGCGGACTGCACACCGCTTTCAAGAGAGCGGACGACATGGACGCGGAGACGATTCAGATATTCGCATCCTCGCCCAGAGCGTGGAAGTTCCGAGACCTCAAAGATGACGTCGTCGCCAAGTTCCACGAGTCGGCTGAGCGCACCGGCATAGCCCCCGTGTTCATACACGGCAGCTATCTCGTCAACGTGGGCGGCAGCCCCGACCTCGTGGAGAAGTCCATTGCGTGCCTCATCAGGAACATGGAAGTCGCCGCCGAGATCGGCGCCGCTGGGGTCGTGTTCCACGCCGGCAGCCACAAGGGGCGCGGCTTCGATGCCGTTCTCGCCTCCGCCGCCCACGCCTTGAAGCGAGTGCTGGAGTCCAGCCCCGAGGGTCCGTGGCTCATTGTGGAGAACAGCGCCGGCATGGGCTCGCACCTCGGCGCATCGTTCGAGGAGCTTGGACGGATGATCTCCGCCGTCGGCAGCGACAGAATGCGCGTCTGCCTCGATACCGAACACTGCTTCGCCGCCGGATACGACATCGCCAGCCCCGAGCAGATAGACGGCGCGATGAGCGCGTTCGAAGAGCATATCGGCTTGGACAGGCTCGCCGTCGTCCACGCCAACGATGCCAAGGTCGAGCTGGGATCCGGAGTTGACAGACACGAAAACATCGGAGAGGGACACATCGGCATCGAGGGCTTCGAGTCCATCATGGGACACCCCGCCTTTCGAGACGCGCCGTTCGTTCTGGAGGTGCCAGGCACCAACAAGAAGGGACCGGACAAGGACAACGTGGACAGACTGAAGGCGATCAGAGAACGCCTCTCCGTGCCGGTGTGATGGCTCGAACAGGAGACGACTTGCTGAATGGCGGCGAGCGAGCATAACAGCGAGCGGTGGCAGAGCTTCCTCCGCGATGGGCCGCTTTCCGGCGGAAACCTGCGCGCCGCGGTTCTCGGCGTGAACGACGGCTTGCTGTCCAACTTCGGCCTCGTCATGGGAGTTGCCGGCGGCTCGGACAACCCAACCCACGTCATGCTAACAGGAATCGCCGGGCTGCTCGCAGGCGGCTTCTCCATGGCCGCCGGCGAGTACATCTCCGTCAGCGGCCAGAGAGACGTCTATCGCCACCAGATACGCGAGGAGGCCGTTCGGCTCGAACAGTCCCCAGACGACTCCGAGCGCGCCTTGACCGAGATCTACGAGGACAAGGGGCTTACCCCAGAGGAGTCGCGCGTGGTGGCGCGCCGCATCATGTCCGACCCGCGCGTCGCCCTCGATACTAAGGTCAGAGAGGAGCTTGGCTTGGACCTCCGATTCTTGGGCTCCCCTTTGGGCGCGGCGTCCAGCTCTTTCGTGGCGTTCGTGCTTGGCGCGATAGTCCCGATCATCCCGTATCTGGCGAACGCTGATGCTTTCGGGCTTGGCGTCGCCGTGAGCGCGGCAGCCATGAGCGCGCTCCTCAGCGCCTTTGCCCTCGCCGCCGTTGGCGGCATGGTCGCCCTCGGTTCGGGCAGAAGTCCGGCGTGGGGCGCGCTCAAGATGCTCATGGTGGGAAGCCTCGCCGCCTCCGTCACGTTCGCCGTGGGTCGCCTGATCGGAGTCGCCGTCTTCGGCTGACGAGAGGGGCGCGCGCCGCATGATCATAGTCAGCGTCCTGTTCGGATTGGCGTTCGCGGTGGGCATCGGCGTCGCGGATGTGTTGTCCGCCGGCCTCACGCGACGCATGGGCGTGTTGCGAACCGTCTTTCTTCTCCAGCTGATCAGCGTTCTGGGAATGTCCCTCTTTGCCCTGTGGACTCGCCCGCTAGGTGGACTGGAGGCGTCCGACTGGATTCTGATGAGCGCGCTTACCGCCTTGGTCGCGCTGTTCTATCTGGGCTTCTTCAAGGCGCTTCAGTTGGGACCTATAGCGTTGGTCGGCCCCATAGTGGCGGCGCACAGCGCGATAATCATACTGTTGGCGATGTTCGTCTTGGGCGAGCCTGTCGGAGCCTGGAAGATGGCGGCGATAGCCGCGACCATCTGCGGAGTCGCGTTGGCGTCCGTAGACTGGCGCGCGCTTGGCGCGGGGAGGGCAGACCGTCGCAAGATCATGGGGTTGGGAGTCGCGCTCGCTGTCGCCGTGTGCATAGCCGCCGGCTTCTGGCAGTTCGCCATAGCGCTCCTCTCGCGCGATCTGGGCTGGTTCGTTCCCGTATACCTCACCCGCCTGTTCATGGTCGCCTTGTTGGTGCCGATAGTCGCAATCCGCCGCGAGTGGCCTTGGCGTCCGATGAATCGCAAGCTCGCGTTGACAGTCTTGGCAGCCGCCGTTCTGGAGAGCCTGGGACTGTTCGCCTTCACCCGCGGCTCCGAGATTGGCATAGTGTCCATAGTAGCCGCCGCCTCCACCGCGTACCCCGTCGTGCCGATAATCGGCGGCATAATGCTGTTCGGCGAGCGCCTTTCGACCATCCAGCTCGTCGGTCTCATCGTGGTGTTCGCCGGACTTTTCGCCTTGACCCTGCTGCCCTAGCCGCGTCACCCACAAAACTGAAACATGCCCCTGCCCGACGTTTGACGGCGCATCGGAACTTCTGCGATTCTCTCCATGACACAAATTCCCCTAGGAGGATACGAACATGACGCTCGATGGCAAAGTCTGCATAATCACCGGCGGCGGCAGCGGAATAGGCCGCGCTTCCGCCATTCTCATGGCGGAGGAGGGCGCGGCGGTCATCGCCGTCGGACGCACCGCCTCCAAAGTCGAGGCGGTCAGAGACGAGATCGCCGCCAGCGGCGGAACAGCTGAGGCATACGGCATAGACGTCGGAGACGAAGAGCGAGTCTGCGGCATGGTGAACGAGGTTCTGGCGAAGTACGGCAGAGTAGATGTGTTGGTCAACAACGCCGGCCACAGCTCCCCCCGAAGGATGCTCCTCACCACCACCGCCGACGATCTCCGCAGCGTCTACGAGAGCAACTTGGTCGGCTCCGTCTTCTGCGCCCAAGCCGTGACCCCTTCCATGAAGGAGGCGGGCGAGGGGACGATAATCAACGTGTCGTCCATGGCAGGCGTCAGCGCCAGCCCGCTCGCCGGCATGAGCTACAGCGCGGCGAAGGCGGCGGTCATCAACTTCACCGCCTTCCTCAACGCCGAGCTGCGAAACACCGGCATCCGCGCCAGCGTGGTCATACCCGGCGAGGTCGACACCCCCATTCTGGACGGCAGGCCCGTCGTACCCTCGCCCGAGGCGCGCCAGACGATGGTCACCGCCGAAGACACAGCCGAGGCGATCGCCCTTATAGCCCGCCTGCCCCAGCGCGCCGCCATACCCGAGCTGATAATCCGCCCAACGTGGATGCGCGACACCAGCGCCGAGATCAACATAGCCTAGCGCCCCCGCGCTGACATCGCATTGACAGCGCGCCCGCGTTGTGCCAACCTTGCCCCAAACCCAGCAGCCGAGAACGTGTCGCCAGATGGAGGATGACGCTATGTTCGCAATCAGGAAACTGGCGTGGATCACACTGGCGCTCGTCTCGTCTTTCGCCGCGCTGTCAGTGGCGTGTTCGCAGGACCCCGATGTCGTAGAGGTCATAAAGGAAGTACCCGTCGAAAAGGAGGTCGTCAAGACCGTCGAGGTAGTCAAAGAGGTACCAGTCGACAGGATCGTCGAGGTCGTCAAGACCGTCGAAGTAGTCAAAGAAGTTCCCATGGAGCCTACACCCGCTCCGGCGGTTATGGCAGGCCCCCCCATCTACCAAATGGGCATCTTCGAGGAACCCATCACCAGAAACTTCTGGAACTACTACGGCGGGCCGGGCGGATCCGTCTGGACAAAGTACGTTATGGACGGACACGCCGATTCGCTGTTCGCATACTCCGACCAGCGCTTCGACTGGATCCCCTCGCTGGCGGCGGACTTCCCAACGCCGCTGATCGAGGAGACGGTCGGCGGCGAAGAGTTCTGGACCACCGAGGTGTCCATGCTCGAAGGCGTCCAGTGGAGCGACGGCGAAGAGCTGAACGCAGACGATTTCGCGTTCACCGTTCGCACCGTCATGGACCTTCAGCTAGGATCGAGCTGGGCGTCCGCCGTCGATCCCGCGTTCGTCGACCACGTCGAAGCCCTCGACTCCCACAGGCTGAAGATCTTCTTCAAGACTGAGGACGCAGACGGCAGCCCCCAGACGCCGGGCTTGAGCGTCTGGCAGTTCGGACTGGGCTTCATGCCCATACTCGCCGAGCATTACTGGGCGCCGGTGGTCGAAGAGATCATGGCGGCGTCTGCCGATATGGAGAAGCGCCATGAGGCGCTCTTCGCGCACGTCCCCGACGGCGAGCCGACAGCCGGCGGGTTCGTCTTCGACAGGTGGGAGCCGGGCGCCTTCTACGAGAAGGATACCGACCCGAGCTACTACTTCTCTGGAACCGTCATCACCCAGTACGCCAACGGCGCATACGCCGAGACGAACCCCAACACCGGCCAGACGGTCGCGCACTACGGCGAACCCACTGGCGAGAAGCTGCTCGAATACACCGTCGGCCCTCACTCCGACTCCTCGATCTTCAGCATCTACGGCAACCAGGACGCCGCCATACTCGCCCTCGCCAACGGAGACATAGACTTCGTGTTCAACCCGCTCGGCTTGGAGAAGGGCTTCCTGGACCGCGTCAGGAGCGCCCCCGACCTTCAGGTGGCGGCCAACGCCAACAACGGCGTCCGCTATCTCGGCTTCAACACTCGCAAGCCGCCCATGAACATAAGGGAGTTCAGGCAGGCAGTGGCAACCGTCATAGACAAAGAGTTCGTGGCGCAGACCATACTCCAAGACGCCGCGCTGCCCGTCTACTCCATGGTTCCCGAGGGCAACCTATTCTGGCACAACGCGGACGTCCCCAAGTTCGGACAGGGCATGACGCGCGCAGAGCGCCTGTCCAAGGCGGTGGAGCTGCTCAAGAGCGCCGGCTTCACCTACGAGGAAGAGCCAGAGATCAGCGAGGACGGCAACTTCGTATCCAGGGCGGGCAGGGGACTCAAGATGCCGGACGGATCGCCCGTTCCCGATCTGACGCTTCTCGCGCCGAGCGCAGGCTACGACCCGATGCGCTCGACCTTCGCCATATGGATAGAGCGCTGGCTCAACGACATCGGAATCCCCGCGCGCGCCAACCTCACCGGCTTCAACGTAATCGTAGGCGAGCTGTTCAGCGACACCGTAGCCGAAGACCTCGACATGTGGATACTCGGCTGGAGCCTGTCGATCTTCCCCGACTACTTGGAGAACTTCTTCCACAGCAGACACGCGCCCGAGAACGGCGCCGGCTACAACTGGGGCGGCTACGCCAGCCCCGAGTTCGACGACCTCGCCATCGGCCTGCTGTCCGAGACGACCATCGAGGGCGCGCGCGACAAGGCGTTCAGCCTCCAGCGATTCTTGGCGGAAGACCTCCCATACGTGACCCTGTTCACCACGCCCAAGCTGGACGCATTCCGCCCCTCGCGCGTCGAATTCCCGTACACCGCCTCGCTCGGCGGCATAGAAGCTCAGGGCGGAATGCAGCAGGAGGCAGTGATAAAGTAGCCTCGCCCCCCGCGAGCGTCCCTGAAGCCCTGCCCTTGAAGGAGGATACCCGCCACAAGCCCAATGGCACACTACCTAGTAAAGCGCTCGGCGCAGATACTCCTAACCCTGTTCGTCTTCCTTTCGCTGGTGTTCTTCATAGTCAACGCCCAGCCCGGAGACGTGAGCAGCTTCTACGCCCTGAACCCAGACATTCCGCCCGAGACGCGCGAGCGGATGCAAGACCTCTTCGGAGTGAACGATCCGCTCTGGAAGCAGTACCTCGTCCACGTCAGGAACACCTTCACCGGCAACTTCGGAGTCTCGTTCAGCCACTACCCCAGAACCGTAGCGGACATAATCAGAGAGCGGCTGCCCAGAACACTCGCGCTGTTCCTGACCGCATCCGTCATATCGTTCTATCTCGGATTCGCGCTCGGAAAGATCATCGCGTGGCGGCGCGGAGGCTGGACAGAATACACCTCCACCATCGGCGGAGTCACCCTGTATACCGTGTTCACCCCGTGGTTCGGCTTGATGATGATTTGGCTGTTCGCTTTCAGAGCCGGCTGGTTTCCCATAGGAAAGTTCCTCGACCCCGTGCTGTGGAGAGACGCGCCCACAGACGCCAACGCCATATTCAACCGCATGATACTCAGCGCGATAGTCGTCTCCATCGCCGTGTTCGCCCTGTTCGCCGTCACCGCCAAGAGGCGAATGGCGCACTCCAGACTAATACGAATCGGCGGCTTGGCGCTCTCCGCCCTCGCGGTGGCGGCGGCGTGGTTCGCCACCGGCACCGGCTATCTCGCTTGGGACATCCTGAAGCACATGATCCTGCCCGTCGCAACCCTCACCCTCATCAGCTTCGCCGGAACCATGCTGCTGACCCGCAACAGTATGCTCGAAACCATGCGCGAAGACTACGTCATGGCGGCGCGCGCCAAGGGGCTGCCCGAAAAGGACGTGCGCGATAGGCACGTGGCGCGCAACGCCCTGCTGCCCATCGTAACCAGCTTCGTCTTCAGCCTTGCGTTCGCGGTCGATGGCGGCGTAATAATCGAGCAGATATTCTCTTGGCCCGGCATGGGGCAGACCCTCGTCTCCGCCGCCCTCACCGAAGATCTGCCCCTCGCCGTCGGCGCGTTCGTGTTCGTCGGCGTATTCGTGCTGATAGCCCATCTCGCGGCGGATATCCTGTACGTCTACCTAGACCCCAGAATCAGGTACTGAGATACACGTGTCGCCCCAGCGAACATACTCGCAGACGCAGCCTTCCCTATGGAAAGCCCGCCTCACCCTCGCCACTCGCAGCCTGCGCCAGAGCTGGACGCTGTTTCTAGCAACCCGAATCGGAGTCATAGGCCTTGCGATCATCGCCTTCTACGCCCTGCTCGCCGCCGCCCACCCCATACTGATGATGTTCGTATGGGAGGAGCGCGTCTACGACCCGGTGGTCGGCTACGCCTTCGAGGAGACGCGCCAGCCCGCGCCGCCCAGCCTGAAGCACCCCCTCGGAACCGACCCTCTTGGGCGAGACGTCCTTAGCCAGCTGATGTTCAGCGCGCGCTCCGAGTTCATGCTGGGCTTGCTCGCCGCGCTCGTGACCGTCTCCATCGGAACCATCGTGGGCGCGGTGTCCGCGTACTTCGGCGGAGTGGTGGACGCCGTTCTCATGCGGCTGGCGGACATAATGATCATGCTGCCCGTAATCAGCGTTCTCGTAGTCCTCAGCGCGCTCATCGGAGTGGAGCATTTCGAGCTTGCCATCATCATCGGCATCGTGTCCGGCTTCGGCGCAACCGGCGTCGTCCTCAAGTCGCAGGCGCTCTCCGTGGTCGTCAAGCCCTACGTAGAGGCAGCCAAGACCGCCGGCGGCGGCCACGTCCACGTCATATTCGTCCACGTAGTCCCCAACCTGCTTCCACTCTCGTTCCTGTACATGATGTTCACCGTCACCGGCGCCATCTTCTCCGAAGCCGTGCTGAGCTTCCTCGGCCTGCTGGACGTTCGCATGAGCTGGGGACTGATGATCCACGTCACCGAATCCGCAGGCTATCTGCTTCAGGTGACCGAATACTGGTGGCTGATCTTCCCTGCCAGCTTGTCCATAACCCTGCTCTGCTCATCGTTCTATCTGGTGGGTCGGTCTCTCGATGAGGTCGTCAACCCGAGATTGAGACAGCTTTGACCGCCCAGCCCGTCCTCGCCGTCCAGGACCTCTCCATGCACTACATGACCAGGGCGGGAGCCGTGCGCGCCGTCGACGGCGTCACCTTCTCCGTCGAGCGCGGACAGTCGCTCGGACTCGTGGGAGAGTCCGGCTGCGGCAAGTCGTCCATAGCGATATCCCTGCTCAAGATACTCCCAGACAGCGCGCGCATACTGTCCGGCAGCATCCTTCTCGAAGGCGTGGACATCCTCCCCCTGTCCGAGGACGAGATGAGAGAGTACCGCTGGAAGCGCATCTCCATGGTCTTTCAGGCGGCGATGAACTCGCTCGACCCCGTCTATCGCGTTGGCGACCAGATAATCGAGGCGCTGGAGCTTCACGTAGGATCCGCGCCGAGCGAGGCAGTCGAGCGCGTGCGCGAGCTTTACGACCTCGTTGGCTTGAATCACAGCTTCATCCCGCGCTACCCCCACGAGTACAGCGGCGGAATGAAGCAGCGCGCCATAATAGCCATGGCGCTGGCGTGCGAACCCGCCATCATCGTCGCCGACGAGCCGACCACCGCGCTGGACGTCATCGTGCAGGACCGCATCCTGCGCGAGATGCGAAAGGTGAGAGACGCGCTCGACATGAGCATGATCTACATTTCGCACGATATGGCAGTCATCGCCGAAGTCAGCGACGTAGTTGGCGTTATGTACGCAGGCAGGATAGTGGAGTTCGGCGAGACGAAAGACGTGTTCGAGAACCCGATTCATCCATACACCCGCGCCCTCATGTCCGCATTTCCGAGCGTCACCGGCGAGAAGCGCGAGCTTGCCACCTTGCCCGGCGAGCCGCCGAACCTGCTGGCGCCGCCGAGCGGCTGCCGCTTCCACCCGCGCTGTCCGTATGCCACCGAAGAGTGCCGCTCTCAGCCCCCGCCCACCGTTCGGCGCGGCGTCCACTGGGCAGACTGCTGGAACCCGCCCGAAGATCAGTCGCCATGACCCAAGCCCCCGACGCCCCGTCCCGCCCCCTGATCCACGCCATCAGCCTGACCAAGCGCTTCCCCGTATCGTCCGGCTGGTTTCGGCGCGACAGGAGCTTCGCCCACGCCGTCGACGGCGTCTCGTTCCAGATACAGCGCGGAGAGAGCTTCGGACTGGTTGGCGAGTCCGGCTGCGGCAAGACCACCACCGGCAAGCTCCTCGTCCGCCTTGTGGACCCCACCGAAGGCAAGATCGTCTTCGATGACGGCGAAGACGAGCCGACCGACATCGCCAGCCTGTCGGGAAGATCCCTCAAGTCGTTCAGACGCAAGGCGCAGATGATCTTTCAGGATCCTTACGAGTCCATGAACCCGCGCCGAACCATATTCGATACCGTTGCCGAGCCGCTGAAGGTGCAGAAGATCGGAGGAGCCATCGAGCGAGTGGAGCGCGTCTCCGAGATGCTCGGCATGGTGGGCCTCACGCCGCCCGCGACCTTCCTGTTCAGGTATCCCCACGAGCTTTCCGGCGGCCAGAGGCAGCGAGTGGCTGTCGCAAGAGCGCTGGTGATCGAGCCAATCTTCATCGTCGCAGACGAGCCTACTTCCATGCTGGACGTGTCCATCAGAACCGGCATCATGCGCCTTATGGAAGACTTGGCGGCGCGTCTGGGCATCAGCTACCTGTACATCACCCACGATCTCGCAGTGGCTAGGTACATGTGCAGCCGCATCGCGGTAATGTATCTGGGCAAGATAGTCGAGCAGGGCGAGACCGAAGAGATACTCCACAACCCGAAGCACCCATACACGCAGGCTCTCCTGTCGGCAGTGCCGATCCCCGACCCTTCCGCCGCGCGCCCGCCCGTAAAGATCGAGGGCGGAGTCTCCACGCCAATAGACCCGCCGCCCCGCTGCCGCTTCTACGACCGCTGCCCAGTGGCGGACGCCTTCTGTCGAGACAGCGAGCATCCCCCATTGGAAGACAAAGGCGGCGGCCGGATGGTCGCCTGCTACAAGGCTTAGACAGCGCGCCGCCGCCCGCTGACCGCCGCCGCAGGTCGGGTTGCGAACTCGTCGTAGTAGTCCATCACCTTGCCCGCCACCCGCTCCCAGCGGAACGCCTCCGCAGTCCGAACCCCGTTCTCCGAAAGGCGCGCCCTCAGCTCCGGATGCTTCACCAGCGCCTGAATCGCCTGCGCGAGCGCGTCTTCGTCTTTGGGCGCCGCCAGCAGACCGTCGTAGCCGTGATGGACTACGCTCGCGTACCCCTTGATGTCCGTGGCAACCACCGGAGCGCCTGCCGACATCGCCTCCAGCAGCACGATCCCGAAGCTCTCGTTTCCCGTGGCGGGCGAGCAGTACACGTGAGCGGACTTGAAATAGCGCGCGCGCTCCTCGTTAGACACCCGCCCTGTGAAGACCACGTCCTGAAGGTTGCGCTCGCTCATTATCCTGTAGCATTCCGGATCCGGGCTGCCCGCGCCAACCACTATCAGCCGAAGCTCTGGCCAGTCCCATTTGAGCTTGCTGTACGCCGACAGCAGATACCTAAGCCCCTTGCGCTTCTCCAGCCTGCCGAGAAAGAGAATGTTGATCTTGCCGTCCATCAGCTCCGGCAGTGGGCGCGCCCCCGCGAAGTCATCCACTCGAATCCCGTTCGGAATGACGCGATAGTCGCCGGGAAAGTGCCTGTTGATGAACTCCGCCGCAGGCTCCGACACCGCCACCCGTCCGTGCAGCGGATTGAGCAGCGGGTTCGCCAGCCTGTCCGATCCGATGGCCCACCACGCCCGGCGCCCCCGGTAGCTGTGGAAGGTCGCCACGTTGACCGTCGAGCTTCTGTCCACCACCGTGAGCGCGCACAGCGGCACGTAGCCCACCAGCGGCTCGTGAGAGTGCAGGATGTCGAAATTCTCGCGGCGCAGAAGATCCTTGATCTTCGGATGCAGCCATACCGACACCGACACTCTGGCAACCGAGCCGGCGGTGGGCAGCGGAAACGGGCGACCCATCGGGATGAAGTCCGGATCGGCGATGGATGCCGGAGACGAGGCGGGCGCTACGATGCGAACCCGATGCCCCCAGCTCCTGAACTGCCCGGCAATCTCGTTGATGTGACTCTGAACGCCACCGTGTACGGCGTGATCGTATGGCGAGAACAGTCCAATTTTAAGCGCTCGGTCCATACACTTGCCCCGAATGTGGGTGTGACCGCTGCCCCATCGCAGGCCGCCCTTTCAGGCACTCACAGCGAAGGCGCAACGGTCGGCGACAAGCGTATTGTATCCCTACGCAGGAGAATTAGCCAGTTGCTTGAGGTTCGATATTGCCGAAGGTTCGATGCAGCCCCCGCGCTCCGCCCTCCTGACTCCACATCCTCCCCTCAGTTGTCTTTGCCGGAGATGAAATCCTCCACCATCTGGCGCGCCGCCGAATCGGTATACTGCACCGGCGGAGACTTCATGAAGTAGGCGGAGGGCCCCAGAATCGGCCCCCCCAGTCCTCGGTCTTTGGCGATCTTGGCGCAGCGTATCGCGTCTATGACGACCCCGGCGGAGTTGGGACTGTCCCACACCTCCAGCTTCAGCTCCACGTTCAGCGGAACGTCCCCAAAGCTGTTGCCTTCCAGACGGATGTACGCCCACTTGCGATCCGACAGCCAGGGAACATGATCGGACGGGCCGATGTGGATGTCGTCAGGGTCGAGTCCCCCCTCCACGTCCACCTGCGACTGCACCGAGTTGGTCTTGGATATCTTCTTGGACGTGAGGCGCGAGCGCTCCAGCATGTTCAGAAAGTCCGAGTTGCCCCCGAAGTTGAGCTGGTAGGTGCGCTCCAGATCCACCCCGCGATCCATGAACAGGCGCGTCAGAACGCGGTGGATGATGGTCGCGCCCACCTGCGACTTGATGTCGTCGCCGATTATCGGCGCGCCCGCGTCGCGAAACCTGCGCTGCCAGTAGTCGCCCTCTCCGCTGGCGATGAACACCGGAATGCAGTTGATCATCCCGCAGCCGGCGGCGAGTATCTGCTCCGTGTACCATCTCGTGGCGTCCTCCGAGCCGACGGGCAGGTAGTTGATGACCACGTCCACATCGCGCTCTTTGAGTATCCCTGCTATGTCGTCCGTGGGTCCTGCCGCTTTCTCTATCATCTCGGACATGTACTGTCCCACGCCGTCCAGCGTCATTCCCCTCTGAACCGTTATCCCCGTGTTCGGAACGTCGAAGAACTTCACCGTGTTGTTTGGCGCGGCGTAGATCGCCTCCGACACGTCCAGCCCCACCTTGTTCGCGTCCACGTCGAAGGCTGCCACCACCTTGACGTCGCCCACCCCGTACTCCCCGAGCACCGGGTGCATCAGCCCCGGAATGTCATCGTTCGGGCCGGCGTCGGCGTACTTGTGTATGCCCTGAACCAGAGACGAAGCGCAGTTGCCGACGCCGATTATAGCTACGTTGATATCAGCCACCTTATTCCGACCCCCTGTAATCCAATCTGAGCGCCCAAGCTGGGCGTATGTTTGCGCGGAGCGCCGCCGCCTTTTCCGTGAGCCTTTCGTTCGAGACGCACACTCTCGAATTGTAGCACCTGCCCCCAACCGCTCACAAATCAATACGGCTTCCCCCTCTCGTTCGGACTCATTCAGAGAGCTGGCTGAGGTTGGGTCGAGCTTCGACGCTCCAGCCCCGCCGAGCGCAGGCCGTTGACACCCCCGCCTTCTGGTGATAATGTAATATTGTCATAAGAGATCTGGCATAGGTGGGAATTATGACACCCCGTAGATGCGGAGCATCGCCAGAAAACTAGATGCAGAGCATCCCCAGAAAACTCACAGGAGGTTTGCCGTATGGCTGGTGAAGGCAGAATGGACATCGAGATCATCTACTGCGTTCCTTGACAGTACCACGGAGTTGCGGCCTGGATGGTCAACGAGTTCGTGGCGGAAGGTGGCAAGGACGTATCAATCGAGATCAAGCCCGGCGTGGGCGGAGTGCTTCAGGTCTTCGTAGACGGCGACAAGATCTACGACAAGGCTGAGGAGGGCGGTCAGACGCCTCACCTCAACCGCGTCAAGGAGTTGCGCGCGATCGTCAGAAGCAGGCTGGATTCTCTGGCAGTCGCCGCCGACGACTAGCGCAGCGTCCGAAATCCGAATCGAAGGCCCTTGGCTCGCGCCGGGGCCTTTTCCTTTCAGCGCAAACCCGGCGTCATGCGCACCCTCATCCGCGCCGATGCCACGTCCACACTGAGAACCACACTCTTGAGCGCCGGCAGCAGCAAGTCGCGCCCCCCCTCTTTCCGCACGATGTAGACGTCGTTCCCCGGAGTCTCCAGTATCTCCGCGATCCTCCCCAGACCCTCGCCCTCGTCCGTGAACACGTCCATGCCGATAAGCTGGAAGTGGTAATAGGTACCTTCTGGGAGAGCCGCGAGCTGATCCTCTCGGATGGTCAGCAGCGAGCCTCTGAGCGACTCGGCTGCGCTGCGGTCTTCCACCGAGCTTAGCCCCACCACCAGACCGCCGCGATGTGGCCGGGCAGACGTCACCACCGCAGGCGCTCCGTTCAGGTGCAGCTCGGACCCGGGCGCGAACCGCTCCGGAAAATCGGTCTCGGACCGCACCTTGAGCTGCCCCCGTATCCCCCATGCCCCCGTGATTCTGCCCACTGCCACGTGGCCATCCGGAGGCTCTTCGACCCGTTTCGGACGCGAAGACTTGCGCGAGCCTTTACGCCCCCGGCTCCGAGCCGAAGCGTCTTGCGGAGGAGTGTTGGCGCTGTTCGACACGCGCGCGACGCTCAGACTATCTCCAGCGTGGCGCGTGTCCCCCGCTTGACAGCCGCCACCCTCAGCAGCACCCGAATGGACTGAGCGACACGACCCTGCCGGCCTATGACCTTGCCCTTGTCTTCCGGAGCCACCTCCAAGCGGAGGATGATACGTCCGTCCTCGCCCTCCTCCTCGCTCACCTTGACCTCGTCAGGCTGAGAGGCTATCGACCTGGCTATGTACTCGACCAGCTCTTTCATTCACCCTTGACTCTCTCCAGCGTACCCAGCGTGGTGAGCAGCTGTCTGACGGCGTCCGAGGGCTGAGCGCCCTGCCGGAGCCACTTGAGCGCCTTCTCTTCGTCTATGACCACCGTCGCCGGCTCCGTTCTGGGGTTGTAATGCCCCAGATAGTCCACGAACGCGCCGTCGCGCGCCGCCCTCGCGTCCGCCACCACCACCCTGAAACTGGGCTGATTGCGCGCTCCGGTTCTTCTGAGTCGTATTTTGAGCATGTGCTGTTCTCGAAACTTCTTTCATGTATTGCGCTGCACTGTACCAGCCCGGCGGAGCGAGGAACATCCTCGTCCCCCCGAATGGCAGATCACCGCCCCGCCGGATTTTCCCGAGCCCGTCGCCTTATCCGCCCTCTGGCTCGGCAGGGGAGGGGAGACCTCCGAGATCGGGCTGTGCCGCCTAGATCCCCTGTGATCTCTTGGCTTTGCTCAGCTGGCTAGTCAGCCGAGATTTGCGCCGCGCCGCGTTGTTCGGATGCAGAGCGCCCTTCGAGGTCGCCTTGTCCAGCGCCACCACCGCGCTTCGGACAGACCGCTCCGCCCTGTCCATGTCGCCGTCGGCGATGTGCCTCCGAGCGTTTCTGACGTAGGTTCTCGCGCGCGTTCGCAGCGGCTGGTTGCTCTGGCGCTTGCGCAGGGCTGCACGTTCTGATTTGGCTGAGGGCAATGGCGTCACTCCAACTGTCATTTGGCGAACAGTATACTATACTAGCACGTTTGGCGCGCTCTTATAAATTCGTGCGCCTAACGCTCATCACCCCCTTGACCGAATCGAGATCGAAGAACAGTCTGCTCAGCTGGTCCGTTCCGCTCACGTGCATCGTCAGCGTGATGATGGATACGTCGTCATACTCCTCGGACACGCACGATGTGATGTTGACCTTCTCCGCAGACACCAGAGAGGTGATATCTCCCAGAAGACCCACGCGGTCCATTGATTTCACCTGGATCCTGACGGGATACCTAACCTCCGTCCTGCTGCCCCAGCTTACCGGAACCAGCCGCTCGGGTTCGTCCTCGTGCAGGATGTTGGGACAGCTGAGCCGATGAATCGTCACCCCCTTCGCCCTTGTCACGAATCCAATGATCTTGTCCCCGCTGATGGGGTTGCAGCAGCGAGCCACCGACGTGAGCAGATCGCCCACCCCCAGAACCTCGATCCCCGCGCTGGAGCTGATGGGCATACCCAGCTCCTGCTGGTGCCTGACCTCGTCCTTCGCCTCCTTCTCGCGCGAGCTGAGCTTGTTCACCACGTGCGCCACCGATAAAGAGCCATCGCCCAGCTGGGCGAGGAACTCATCGAGCTTGCCAATGCCCATCAGCGCCGCCACCCGCTCGTCCCGCAGAGACGTCAGCCGGTGGATATGCCGCCGGTACAGGTCGCGCCCCCTCTGGATGTTCACCGAGCGCTCCTGTCTCTTGAACCACTGCTGCACTTTGGCTCTGGCGGAGCCGGTCTTGACATAGCCCAGGTCTTTGTTCAGCCAGTCCAGGCTAGGCCTGCGCACCGTCTTGGACGTGAGTATCTGACACGTGTCGCCGTTCCGTAGCTGGTAGGTCAGAGGTACCAGCTTGCCGTTCACCTTCGCCCCTATGCAGCGGAAGATGAGGTCTGTATGGATGCGGAACGCGAAGTCCAGAGGCGTCGCCCCAGCCGGCAGCTCTTTCAGCTCTCCCAGAGGCGTGTAGACGAAGATGTGATCCGCGAAGAAGTCCTTCTTGGCGGATTCCAAGAACTCCTCAGCCTCCGTCACGTCCTTCAGACCCTCGATGATCTGGCGCAGCCAGACCACCTTCTTGTCGAAAGATTCGTCCCCCGCGTCACCCTCTTTGTACAGCCAGTGCGCGGCAACCCCATACTCAGCCAGCTGGTGCATCTCGTGAGTCCGTATCTGGATCTCCACCGAATGGACGTCCTCGGCCACGACCGTTGTGTGGATCGACTGGTAGAGATTGTCCTTCGGATTGGCGACGTAGTCATCGAATTCGCCGGGGACGGGGTGCCACCGCGTGTGAATCACCCCCAGCGCGGCGTAGCAGTCCTGCACACTGTCCACCAGAACGCGCAGCGCGAACAGATCGTGGATGTCGTCCACCGTCTTGTTCTGAAGCGCGTACTTGGCAGTCTTGCAGTGTATCGAGTAGATGCTCTTCGGCCTGCCGAGCACCTCGCAGCCTATCCCCGCCTTCTCCAGCTCCTTGCGCAGTATGACCTTCGCGTTCTCTATATAGCGCTCCCGTTCCCTGCGTGTGGAGTTCAGGCGCAGCGATATCGACCTGTACTCTTCGGGGTTCAGCTGTTGGAACGCCATGTCCTCCAGCTTCCACTTCAGATCCCAGATACCCAGTCGGTGCGCCAGCGGCGCGTAAATGTCCAGCGTCTCCTTGGACTTCTCGATCCGCTTCGCAGGCGGAAGATAGCGGATGGTTCGCATGTTGTGAAGCCGATCCGCCAGCTTGATCAGCACCACGCGGATGTCCTCCGACATCGCTATCAGCATCTTGCGGATCGTCTCTGCCTGAGCCTGAGCGGATACCGTTCGAGCGCCGCCCCCGCCCGCCGATGCCGCCATCTCCGCCTCGGTGAACTTGGTGACCCCATCCACTAGGTTCGCCACTTGGCCGCCGAACCTCTCCCGAATGTCCTCGATGCTGATGTCGTGTCGATCTTCCACCACGTCATGCAGCAGCGCTGCGGCGAGCGCGTCGGCATCCAGCCTGAGATCCGCCAGGGCCACGGCAGTCTGAAGCGGATGTTCGATGAAGGGTTCCCCCGACTTGCGCGTCTGCCCCCTGTGCGCATCTTCGGCGTACTCGTAGGCGTCCACCACCACCCTTAGCCTGTCGTTCGGGATGTACCCCCTGACCTTGCTCATCAGAGTTTCGAGCATGACATAACCCCCTCTTCAGAACGCGCCTCATCCCTTGACATCGTCACCGTCCACCGCAAACGCTCACTAGATATAATATACTTGCAGCGTGCCGAGAACAACTTCGCAGTCGAACAGTTGCGGATTAGGATTAGATAGGATAATATCCGCAGCGAGCAGGTCACGGGAATCGGGGGAGATGTACCCGATAGACTTTACGCACAAACCGAAGCAGATGCCGCCCCTGAGCCGTGAACGAAGAGTTGCTGGAACTGTACTGTACAGAGACTATTTGCTAAGCTCGCTTCGGTCTGCCGCTCGGAATGGCTCAGTGTGAGACATTGGGATGCGTCATTTCGCGCTCAGAACCCGCATATGTATCGAGGACCGCCGCCATGCCTTCGACGAACTCCATCTGCCTAGGACTGCGTAAGATCAGAATGAATCAGCTTGCTGGGAAAGGTCGAATTCCGAAAGCCCTCTCCCTCATGCTGACCGTTGTCTTCGCCGTCGCGTGCGCGCAGGATCCCCTAACTACCCCCCCCCCCCCCGCGAGCTCCGCTCCTGTAGTTAGAACCGTCGTCGCCGAGGTAGAAAATCCCGCAGCTCCCACTCCAACACCCCCGCTAGCACCCGCCTCTACACTCCCGCCCCCGCCATCCGGGAAGATAGCGTTTCAGTCTCGTCGGGACGGGAACCCCGATATCTACGTGATGAACGCGGACGGTTCTGAAGTCACCCGTCTCACTGATGATCCTGAGGACGATGGAGTCCCGACTTGGTCTCCTGACGGACAGCGCATAGCGTTCGAGTCTGGTCGGAACGGGAACTGGGACATCTACGCGATGAATGCGGACGGTTCGGAAGTCACCCGTCTCACTGATCATCCTGGGGAGGATGGCTTCCCGTCTTGGTCTCCGTACGGACAGCGCATAGCGTTTCAGTCCAATCGGGACGGGATCAGGAACATCTACGTGATGAACGCGGACGGTTCGGGAGTAACCCGCCTCACGAATCATACTGAGGAGGATGGGTTCCCGTCCTGGTCTCCGGACGGACGACGCATAGCGTTTACTCGGGATCTGGACGGGTACGGTGAGATACACGTGATGAACGCGGACGGATCGGGAGTAACCCGTCTCACTGATACTCCCGAGGGTAATGGCTACCCGTCTTGGTCTCCGGACGGACAGCAGATAGCGTTTGTTTCTGATCGAGACGGAAACAGGAACATCTACGCGATGAACGCAGACGGATCGGGAGTAACCCGGCTCACGGATCACCCCAATTGGGACGGAAGCACCCCGACTTGGTCTCCGGACGGACGGCGCATATCGTTTCAGTCTCGTCGCGACGGGAACGATGAGATCTACGTGATGAACGCAGACGGTTCGGAGCTCACCCGTCTCACTGATCACTCTGGGTTCGATCGCAACCCGGCTTGGACCGGCGCAGTTCAGGTTGCGATGACGCATACGCATACGCCGACTCCAACACCCACGACTGCGACTACGCCCCCGCCATCCGGGAAGATAGCGTTTCAGTCTCGTCGGGATGGGAACCCCGAGATCTACGTGATGAACGCGGACGGTTCGGGAGTCACCCGCCTCACGGATAATCCTGAGGACGATGGGGTCCCGACTTGGTCTCCGGACCGTCGGCGCATAGCGTTCGAGTCTGGTCGGAACGGGAACTGGGACATCTACGTGATGAACGTGGACGACTCACGAGTCACCCGTCTCACGGATAATCCTGGGGAGGATGGTTTCCCAGCTTGGTCTCCGGACGGACAGCGCATAGCGTTTCAGTCTAATCGGGACGGAAACAGGAACATCTACGTGATGAACGCGGACGGTTCGGGAGTCACCCGGCTTACTAAGCATACTGAGGAGGAGGGGTTCCCGTCTTGGTCTCCGGACGCTCGACGCATAGCGTTTACTCGGAATCTGGGCGGGAACGGTGAGATACACGTGATGAACGCGGACGGATCGGGAGTCACCCGTCTCACGGATCATCCCGAGGGTGATGGCTACCCGTCCTGGTCTCCGGACGGACGGCAGATAGCGTTTGTCTCTGATCGAGACGGGAACAGGAACATCTACGTGATGAACGCGGACGGATCGGGAGTCACCCGTCTCACGGATCATACTGCGTGGGATGGAAGTACCCCGACTTGGTCTTCGGACGGACGGCACATAGCGTTTCAGTCTCGTCGGGACGGGAACGATGATATCTACGTGATGAACGCGGACGGTTCGGGAGTGACCCGTCTCACGGATCATTCTGGGTTCGATCGCAACCCGGCCTGGACCGGCACCGGCGCAGTCCAGGTTGCGATGGCGCATACGCATACGCCGTCTATTACGCCGACACCTACGTATACCCCGTCACATACGCCTACGCCCACGCCGTCTATTACACCAACGCCGACACCCTCGCATACGCCTACGCCCACGCCGTCTATTACGCCGACACCCACGCCCGCGCCTCGTTCTTCCGGTCCGAACATTACTAGCGGCCCAACCATCACTTCTCAGCCGAGCATAGACTCGGACGGTGACGGCGTAAGAGACACCTATGGACCAAGCGAGGCCATCCGGGTCGAAGTCGGATTTAGCGAACAGGTCTGCGGCAGGGGATGGATTTCCCTAACGTTCCAGACAGGCAGCGGCCCAGCGGCAGTGAAGGATGCGAGTTACTCCGGCTGCGGTCCCAACAATATCTCATTCAGCTATCTGGTTGCCCAAGATGACATAGACAACGACGGAATCAGCATCTCCGCCAACTCCATATCGTTCGTTACCTACGACGGAGTAGTTCTGGACTCTGCACACGAAGCGCTCCCAACCCAACCCAACCAGAAAGTCAGAGGCAGTCACACGGATACTTTCCGGCCATACATCTATGGCGGAGCGCCGGGCATCATAAATAGCCCACTGTCTGGAGATACCTATGGCAGGGGAGAGAAGATACGGATACGGGTCGAGTTCAACGAGGACGTACTTGTCGATACTGGAGGCGGACTGCCATATCTGGGATTGGAGATGGGCAGCGAGACCCGCAGAGCGCAGTATGTCGCAGAGGAGAGCGCCGACACGCGCCTAATCTTCATATACACGGTACAGGAAGGGGACAGGGATGATGACGGAACAATTTGGGTTCCTGCTGGCAGCCTTCGCGTACCGTCGGGGTCGTCCATCACCGATCTCGCCGGAAACAACGCGATACTGTCTTGGGCAGTAAGCTCAGGGAGCCTTTTCAAGGTCACTGGTACCGCCGCCGCGGATACGCCTGTGTCACCTCCGACCCCGACCCCAACCCCGTCACATACCCCCACCCCAACGCCGTCTATTACACCAACGCCAACCCCGTCACATACCCCCACCCCAACGCCGTCTATTACGCCAACGCCTACTCCCACGCATACGCCAACGCCAACGCCGTCTATTACGCCAACGCCTACTCCCACTATCTCGGCTACGCCCACGCATACGCCAACGCCGTCACATACACCAACGCCCACGCCGACTATTACGCCAACGCCTACTCCCACGCATACGCCTACACCCACATCATCCGGGAGGATAGCGTTTCATTCTTATCGGGACGGGAACGCTGAGATCTACGTGATGAATGCGGACGGTTCGGGAGTGACGCGGCTCACGAATCATACTGCGTGGGATGGGGTCCTGACTTGGTCTCCGGACGGTCGGCGTATAGCGTTCGAGTCCACTCGGGACGGGAACGTTGAGATCTACGTGATGAACGCTGACGGATCGGGAGTCACCCGTCTCACTGTTACTCCTGGGGAGAATCATTACCCTGCCTGGTCTCCGGACGGACGGCGCATAGCGTTTCAGTCCACTCGGGACGGGAACAGGGAGATCTACGTGATGAACGCGGATGGCTCGGGAGCCACCCGTCTCACGAATCATACTGAGGAGGATAGTTTCCCGTCCTGGTCTCCGGACGGACGACGCATAGCGTTTACTCGGGATCTGGGCGGGAATGGTGAGATACACGTGATGAACGCTGACGGATCGGGAGTCACCCGTCTCACTGATACCCCCGAGGGTAATGGCTACCCGTCTTGGTCTCCGGACGGACGGAAGATAGCGTTTGTCTCTGATCGAGACGTGAACAGGAGCATCTACGTGATGAACGCTGACGGATCGGGAGTCACCCGTCTCACTGATCCTACTGCGTGGGATGGTAGCACCCCGGCTTGGTCTCCGGACAGTCGGCGCATAGCGTTTCAGTCTCGTCGGGACGGGAACGATGAGATCTACGTGATGAACGCGGACGGCTCAGGAGTCGTCACCCGTCTCACGGATCATTCTGGGTTCAATCGCAACCCGGCCTGGACCGGCACAGTCCGGGTTTCCTCCTACCCCACACCCACACCATCCGGGAAGATAGCGTTCGAGTCTCGTCGGGACGGGAACGCCGAGCTCTACGTGATGAACGCTGACGGTTCGGGAGTCACCCGTCTCACGAATAATCGTGGGTTGGATTATGACCCGTCTTGGTTTCCGAATGGACGGCGCATAGCGTTTGAGTCCAATCGGGACGGGAACTGGGATCTCTACGTGATGAACGCTGACGGCTCGGGAGTCACCCGTCTCACTAATAATCGGCTTGGGCTTGATGCGTACCCGGTCTTGTCTCCGGACGGACGGCGCGTAGCGTTTAATTCTGATCGGGACGGGAACCACAACATCTACGTGATGAACGTGGACGGCTCGGGAGTCACCCGCGTCACGAATCATGCTGAGGATGATTGGGCACCGACCTGGTCTCCGGACGGACGACGCATAGCGTTTATTTCTGAACGGGACGGGAACAGGAATATCTACGTGGTGAACGCTGACGGCTCGGGAGTCACCCGTCTCACGAATCATACTGAGAAGGATGAGTACCCGGATTGGTCTCCTGACGGACGGCGCATAGCGTTTAGCTCTAATCGGGATGGGAACCACAACATCTACGTGATGAACGCTGACGGCTCGGGAGTCACCCGTCTCACGGATCATTCCAAGAGTGATTGGCGCCCGGATTGGTCTCCTGACGGACGGCGCATAGCGTTTGCCTCTGAACGGGACGGGAACGCCGAGATATACGTGGTGAACGCGGACGGTTCGGGAGTAACCCGTCTCACTGATCATTCCAGCGGTGATTGGGCCCCGGTCTGGTCTCCTTGACGGTCGGCAGTGAGCGATTGACCCCTCCTCGTTGCGACAGAGGCAGGGCTTACGCAGTTGAATAGCTGCGGATTGGGATATAGATAGGATAGTCCCAGTCCGCAGCGAGCAGGTCAGATCGACCCACCCAAACGCGATGACCAACGACTGCGTATACTTCATGGCCGCAGTTCATAGAGCATTCAGCTGACCCCTTCACCCGCCTGATCACGAGACAGCCTCCGCCGAACACTGAGGCGTCGTGACGACAGGCGCGCGTACTGGTCGATCTCAGTGATGGAGTCTTGCTTCTGGACGACTCCACACCCTTGGGCAAGCCCTGTGCCAAGCGGATCGAGCCGGTGACTCGCCACCGCAGCGACCGATTCACATGCTTGACTCAACTGCGCAACTCCTATCAAATATACTCGAAGCGAGTTCAGAAACAACAAAACCGCGTCCCAGCCGGAACGCGCCCAGTCAGACTCGCACTAGGAGGGTGGAAATGCGACTCCAAGCCCCGCGCGGCACTTCCGATCAGCTGCCCGATGATCAAACGTACTGGGACCTCGTTCGTGGCAAGGCCGCACAGGTCGCGTCCACGTTCGGATACCGCCGTATCGAGACCCCGATGTTCGAGAGCGCAGACCTCTTCGAGCGCGGCGTCGGCTCCACCACCGACATCGTGGAGAAGGAGACCTACACCTTCGAGGATCGAGGCGGCGACATGCTGACCCTCCGCGCCGAGGCCACCGCCCCCGTCTGCCGCGCCTACCTGCAACACGGAATGCACAGCCTCGCTCAGCCCGTGAGAATGTTCTACGTCTGCCCCGTCTTCAGGTACGAGCGCCCACAGTCGGGCAGATACCGCCAGCACACGCAGTTCGGAATCGAGGTCATAGGCGAGGCAGACGCCAGCATCGACTGCGAGGTTATCGAGGTCGGCTGGCGCTACCTCGAGGCCGTCGGCCTCTCCGGCTTGACCCTCGTCATAAACTCCATCGGAGATGCCGAGTGCAGACCCGCCTACGTGGAGCTGCTGAAGGCGCACTACTCGCCCCACAGAGAGGAGATATGCGAGGACTGCGCGCGGCGCATCGACCGCAATGCCCTTCGCCTTCTGGACTGCAAGAACGCCCAGTGCCAGAGCTTCATCGAAGACGCCCCCGCCAGCGCCGATAACCTGTGCGCCGACTGCGAATCGCACTGGGAAGACCTGCGCCGCTATCTCGAAGAGACAGGCATCGAGTACCAGATAGACCATCGTCTAGTGCGCGGGCTGGACTACTACACCCGCACCGTATTCGAAATCTCGCCGCCCGAAGAGGGCAGAATGGTGACCATAGTCGGCGGCGGACGCTACGACGGGCTGATAGAGCAGCTTGGCGGCAGACCCACGCCCGGCATAGGCTACGGCATGGGTTTGGAGCGCGTCATCCAGAACATCCAGCGCCAGGAAGTCCCCACGCCGGCGGACGACCGCGCGCGCGTCATGGTCGTTCATCGCGGAGACGCCGCCAAGACAGCCGGCGTTCGCATCGCCTCGCAGCTCAGAAGAGACGGGATCGCCGCCACCCTCGCCCCGCCCCGAGGAATGCGCGCCCAGATGCGCTACGCCGCCAGCAGCGGCGCCACCCACGCCGTCATCATCGGAGACGACGAGCTAGCCAAGGACGTCGCCACACTCAGAGACCTTGGCGCAAGCGCGCAGTCCGAAGTCCCTCTGGCAGAGTTGGCGAGCGCGCTGCTCACCTGACCGCCCCTCGCGTCGGCGCGCCTCGAAGCTATACTATGCTGTGAGACACCCACGGAGGAACGCGGAATATGACAACACTCGTAAAGACCCCCGCGCGACGCAGGTTCACCGTGGACGAGTACCACGCAATGGCAGCTGCCGGAATTCTGGAAGAGAAGGATCGCGTCGAGCTGATTGACGGGGAGATCGTAATAATGACTCCGATTGGCGATGAACACCATGCCAGCGTCGACACCGGCAACGAGCTTCTGGTCGAAGCAGTGCGCAGGCGCGCCATCGTGAGAGTGCAGGGAGCCATCCGTCTGGACGAGTACAACCAGCCACAGCCGGACTTCGTCATTCTGAGACGCCGCCGCGACTTCTACCGCTCTGGCCCCGCCGGACCCGCAGACGTTTTTCTTATCATCGAAGTATCCCACTCCAGCCTGTCGTTCGACCGTGGCGTGAAGCTCCCACTCTACGCCCGGTTCGACATCCCCGAAGTCTGGATAGCCAACATACCGTCGCGCGTCATCGAGGTGTACACCGACCCGCTCGGCGGCGAGTACACCACCCGCCGCACCTTCCGCCCCGGTCAGACCGTAAGCCCCATCGCCTTCCCTGACGCCGCCCTGCCCGTAGCCGACGTCATCGGCAGGAGCGCGGAAGCGAGCGGCTGAAACCTCGACGTCTCGTTTGGAGTGTGAGAGTGTCCCGACTGCATGAGACCCCAGCCCTCGCAAGATAGCTCACGGAGGAACGCGGAATATGACAACTCTCGTAAAGACCCCCGCGCGACGCAGGTTCACAGTGGACGAGTACCACGCAATGGCTATTGCCGGAATTCTGGAAGAGAAGGATCGCGTCGAGCTGATTGACGGGGAGATCGTAATAATGACTCCGATTGGCGATGAACACCATGCCAGCGTCGACACCGGCACCGAGCTTCTGGTCGAAGCAGTGCGGAGACGCGCCATCGTGAGAGTGCAGGGAGCCATCCGTCTGGACGAGTACAACCAGCCACAGCCGGACTTCGTCATTCTGAGACGCCGCCGCGACTTCTACCGCTCTGGCCCCGCCGGACCCGCAGACGTTTTTCTTATCATCGAAGTATCCCACTCCAGCCTGTCGTTCGACCGCAGCGTGAAGCTCCCACTCTACGCCCGGTTCGACATCCCCGAAGTCTGGATAGCCAACATACCGTCGCGCGTCATAGAGGTGTACACCGACCCGCTCGGCGGCGAGTACACCACCCGCCGCACCTTCCGCCCCGGTCAGACCGTAAGCCCCATCGCCTTCCCTGACGCCGCCCTGCCCGTAGCCGACGTCATCGGACAGATGCCGGAGGCTTCCTCCCAGTAGGCGCGAGGACTGCCAAGACCCCGCCCGCGGCAGTCAGGATTCCCGCGTAGTAGTACACCGCCCCGTACCCGCCGAAGTTGTCTATGACCAGGAAGGCGAGGAACGGCGACACCGCCCCCAGTATGCCGTTCAGTCCGAATATCAGCCCCACCGCCGTCGCCTCTCTCCCTTCCCCCACCTCGTCCAGCACCGCCGCCTGAACGATCTGGTGCAGCGCGAAGCTGAACAGCCCCGTCCCCGCCATGACCAGCGACAGCATCCAGCCGCCGCCCGCCGCCACCGTCGCCAGCGACAGCGCCGCCGCCACTGCGAAGCCCGGCACTATCACGGCCTTTCGCCCAAAGCGGTCCGACAGGTAGCCCAGAATCGGCGTCGAGACGATGCCCATGCCCGTCAGAAGCGCGAAATTGAACCCCGCGTCCGTCGTACCCTTGCCCAGAGTCTCCTCCAGATAGAACGGCGACCACGCGAACAGCGCGTCCAGACCGATGCCGCGAAGCGTCGCCGCCGACACCATCAGCACGACTGCCGGGTTGCGCGCCAGCCCCAGAGACGCGCGTATCTGCGTCGAAAGATCGCGCCGTTCGACCGAACCTATCCTGCCCACGTGCCTTAGAAACACCCACACGAACACCGTCATGACCAGCGCCGGCGCCACGTAGACGAACATCACCCCTCGCCACGAGCCGAGCAGGGCAAGCAGCCGGGTTGCGATCACCGGGCCTGCGAGATTGCCCAGATTCGCGCCGAATCCGTGGATGGATATCGCCCACCCTCGCCTGTCCGAGAATATCTGCGAGAGAGACGCAGCCGAGGGCAGGTGCCACAGCGCCCCCGGAATAGACACCAGCGGCACGATCAGGACGAGAGCCACATATCCCGGCGCCATCCCCAGCAGCGCGAAGAACAGCGCGGCGGACAACATGCAGCACGTCAGCATCATGCCCCAGTGCCGCTTCAGCATATCCACCACCAGACCGCCGCCGATGTTCACCACCCCGAAGCCCGTGAAGCGCAGCGCCTGAAGCACCGTCACCTGAAACGTGGTCAGCCCGAAGTGCGATGCGATAGTCGGCATCATCACCGGCACGCCCTGATCGTACAGGTGCGCCACCCCGTGCCCGGCCGACATCACCCCCAGGATCGTCCCCCTCTTCCTCACCCGACCCCGCCGACTGACTGCTGATTCCAACGCGCTCCTCCCTCCGGCTTCCACACCGCCGCGATTGTACGGGCAGACCAAGCCATAGTCCAGCGCCGCATCGAACGATTTGTCAGCACGACGTAAATCTGCCATGATAATGGCACGCTTGGAATACACGGAGGTATGAGGTGATGCCGGCAGAGACGACAATCACCCTCACTGGCGCTGCCCCTCTCGAAGGTCACTTGCCGATTTTGCAGTTCGGGCGTTTCCTATCCACACTGTCCATAGTTGCCCGGGGATCGGTGCGGATGGCATTCCAGCTCCGCAGTTCGGGACCTGGGCGACCTCCTCCATGGCTGACACGCGCCGCCGATATTCAGTATGTCGGCCACGAAGAGGCAGCATCGGGAACGGCGTTGATACTGGCTGTGCCGACACTGGACTATACGGTCGAGGAGTTCAGCCAGTCCGTCAAGCGCAGCGGTGAGTGGAGTTGCCAAGATCGAACATGGCCGTATGTGCAGGAAGGCGACACCGCCCTCGATCTAGTAGCCAGCGCAGTATGGGACGTCAACAGTCAAGACCGTGACAGTAGGCGGCTGGACGAACCTCTGCTCAAAAACATTGGACGATTTAACCAATGTCTCAATGGACGGATTTCATCCGCTTGCTTCGACTCATACCGACATTCTGACCTGCCCGTGATTCTGAACGCCGGCACCGCAAAAATGGCGCGGAGCATGGCGTCTGCCCCTATCCCCGCGCCGCGCCGCGCCCGTATCGTCGGGCAGTTGGACATGGTGAGCCTGAGCGACCATAACTTCAGGCTCGTATTGGACGATGGCAGACTGATTGATGGTGTTCTCGACAGTGGAAACCTCGAGGAGACAGCATCCATGCTGTCGACGCGGGTGTTAGTGCGGGGACGTGTAGTGTACAAACCATCCGGAAATCCGCTGAGAATCGACGCAGACGACATTGGCCCCGCAATCAGCGAAAGCTCCTCATGGTCGTACCTGCCTGAGCCACTGACTCGAAGGAGCAGATTCTCAGCCGCACAGCGTAACGCGCTCCGTGTGCGTCAGACGCCTTCGACGGGGATAGGGGCGATAATTGGTCAGTGGCCGGGCGACGAGACAGACGAAGAGATCGCCGAGGCGCTGGAGATGCTTTCGTGACTCTTGATCCACGCGGTCTTATAGTGCTGGACACTTCTGTGATTGTGCATGTCGCTAGAGACAATCCGACGGGTCGCCATATTCGGCAGCAATTCCGGTTGCGCCTTCGCGACGAAAAGCCGCTCATATCGTCAGTTACACAAGGTGAGATAGGCGCGCTTGCCCGTTGGTGGGGTTGGGGTACTAGGAAATTTGACCGCCTCCAGCAAATCCTGAACGAGATGACGATGGTGAGCGCTGGACTCCCAGAGGTTGTCAACTCATATTCCGAAATCAAGGCGTACAGCCTCAAGAGCGGACATCCAATGTCCCAAAACGACATATGGATCGCAGCCACCTGTGTTTCAGCCGATGCTCAGCTGATAACCACCGATAAGGACTTCGATTGGCTGCATCCGAACACAATCGTTCGGCACTACGTTAGCCAGCTATAACTGTTGCGGAATGGCGCAGCAATGGCCTGAAGCAATAGCCTGAAAGGAGACATCTAAAACATGAACGTCTTCGAAGCCATAAGAACCAGACTCACGGTGCGCGAATTCAAGCCCGATCCAGTCCCGGACGAGGTCGTAGACAAGATGATCAGAGCCGGGCAGTGGGCCGCAAGCTCGCGCAACCTTCAGCCTTGGCGCTTCATCGTCATCAGGGAGCGCGACACCCTCACGGAGATCGGCGCAATCGCGTCCAGCGGCCGCTTCATCGCGGACGCTCCGATGGCAATAGCTATCGCGATGGACAACGCAGACCGCCCCGATCTCGACACCGGCCGCGCGATGCAGCAGATCGAGCTTGTCGCTTGGGAGGAAGGACTTGGAACCTGCTTCGTCGGCCTGCGCGTCGCCGAGCAGAACCGGCGGATCAAGAAGCTGCTCGGCATCCCCGATAGCTTGGAGCTGGTTACAGTCCTGCCATTCGGCTACCGACTGGACGGCAACGACGGCTCACATGGAATCAAGAACCGCAAGCCGCTGTCAGAGATCGCCCACTCCGAGCGCTTCGGTCAGCCGTATGCCTAACCCTTGATCCGATTCCCGAAGCCCGGCGCTACCTCACCACAGCCGCATCGAGTCTAGGAACAGGTTTCGCAGATCCTCCTCCGTCACCGGTCGAGGGGACAGGCCGATTACCCGCTGCTGCGGCATCGCGCCTGCTGCCAGCGCGGGCGCGTCCTCCGGCGTGTAGCCTATCGCGCTCAGGCCGTTGGGTACGCCGATCTTGCGCAGCAGAGCCACGATCGCGTCCGCAAGAATGTCGCCTGCGTCCTCCCGCCCCGCGCCGGACACGTCCGCGCCCATCAGCTGCGCCGCGTGCAGGTGGCGCTCCGGATTCGTCGGCGCGGTGTACCTGAACACCGCCGGCGCGTTCAGAATGACACTCATGCCGTGAGGGACGATTGGATGGTCGCCGGGATATCCCTCCGGCGCGAACTCGCGCACCATCCCCGACACCGGATACGACATCCCATGCGGCAGGTGGCAGCCCGCGTTGCCGAACCCGACGCCCGCGAACGTCGCCGCCAGCATCATGTTCGATCTCGACTCGATATCGTCCGCCTCCTGCACCGCGCTGACGATGTTGCGCGCCACCATCTCTATGGCGCGCGTCGCCCACACGTCCGATATCGGATTCGCCCCTTGGTACGACGGACGCAGCCCCGGATTCTCTGCCGCCTCCCGCTGGCTGAACGGCATGGCGGTGTACGACTCCAGCCCGTGGCACAGCACGTCGAACCCGCTGCACGCCGCCACCATTCCCGGCAGAGTGCGGCTGTTCTCCGGATCGACCACGCCCACCGTTGGCCTCAGCGCCCTGTGCGCCAGCCCTGTCTTGGCTTTCATCTCCAGCAGGTCGAAGATCGCCACGCCCGTAGTCTCGGAGCCGGTCCCCGAGGTCGTTGGAACCGCCACGTGCGGCTTCAGCGCCCCTGGCACGGGCGCGCCCTGACCGATGGGCGCGTTGACGTAGGTCAGAAAGTCCGCGGGGTATGTGGAGTACAGATTCGCCGCCTTCGCCGTGTCCATGCTCGAACCGCCGCCCACGGATACGAAGGCGTCGAACTTTCCATCCTGCGCGAACTCGATGGCAGTCTTGAAAGATTCGTCCGTAGGCTCCACCTCCACCTCGCTGAACAGCTCGAAATCGACCCCTTCCGCCCTCAGCGATTCGATGACCACGTCCACAGGCGCCAGCCCCGCCATTCGCCGGTCGGTGACCACGCAGACGCGCTTGGCCCCCAGCCGCGCCACCTCGTACCCCACCTCCCGCGTCGAGCCGGGCCCGAACTTGATCGAAGACGTATCCATCGTGAAAGCAGTTTCCAGCTCGTGGTGGATCATGGCGGCTCCTCATTTATAAGCTATCGGGTAAGATGATAGCATGATGTCGTCAAATAGTCCGTGATATGGCAGGCAGCATGACGGGATGAGCCAGGAAATACGATGGCAATACAGGTTCACCAACTTCTCCCGCGCCTTCTTCCTCTTGCGAGATGCGCTGAAAGACGGTGTGGATGCGCTGAACGAGCTGGAGCGCGAGGGCGTCATACAGCGTTTCGAATACACCTTCGAGCTGGCATGGAACACCCTGAAGGATCGTATGGAACACGATGGAATCGTCTTGGCGACAGTCACGCCACGCAGCGTCATCCGAGAGGCGTTTCAGGCAAAGCTGATCGAAGACGGCGAGACGTGGATCGACATGCTGAACGACCGCATCCTGATGTCGCATACCTATGACTCCGCCAGGTTCGAGCAGGTCATTGAGAACATAGTCTGCCGATACCTGCGGATACTGGAAGCGTTGTATGCTCGCTCGATGGAGGAGACGCTCGAATCGTGAACTCTCCAGACCTGACGCCCGCAACCATGGCGAAGCTGACACGGGTATTCGCCGCATACCAGGATCTGACCGAGGTCATACTGTTCGGCTCGCGCGCCATCGGAAAGGCATCTGATCGTTCGGACATCGACTTGGCGACACGCGGCATCGCGGACCGCCATCGCCTCGGACGGCTCGCGCTCGATCTCGACGACATAGACATACCTCAGAAGTGCGACCTCGAAGCATACGAGGACATTCGATACGCTCCTCTCAGGGCGCATATAGACACATTCGGAATAACCATTTACAGGACGCAGCCCCGCTGAAGGGGATAGACAGCATAGGAGCGACATGGTCTTGAATTCTCGCGATATAGCTATGCTGATCGATGGCGACAATGCTCAGCCCTCGCTGATAGAGCATGTGTTGGCTGAGACAGCAAAGTACGGAAAGGTGACGACACGTCGCATCTACGGCGATTGGACAACTCCGCAGATGTCGGGATGGAAAGACTCTCTTCATACGTTTGCAGTCCAGCCCATACAGCAGTTCCGCTATACAGTCGGGAAGAACGCCACGGACAGCGCGCTGATAGTGGATGCCATGGATCTGTTGCACGGCGGCGCCGTCAGCGGCTTTTGCATTGTCTCCAGCGACAGCGATTACACCCGGCTGGCGATGAGAATTCGAGAGCAGGGACTGTTCGTGATGGGCGTCGGTCGGTCCATGACTCCGAAGTCGTTTGTCAACGCATGTGAGATATTTGTTTACACGGAAAACCTGACTCCACAAAAGAAAACGCAGCCTCAGCCTGTGCAGGCTGCCTCTTCGGACTCGCCCCAGACAGCAGCGCAAGACTGGACTGATATGGTCAAGCGCGCGATCGAGACGGCGGCTCAGGATGATGGGTGGGCGACCCTCGCATCGGTCGGCAGCTTTCTGCGTCAGCTCGACCCTGCTTTCGATTCCCGAAGCTATGGACACAGGCAGTTGTCGCAGCTGATCAGGTCATGCCCAGACGTTTTCGAGCTGCGAGAAACGAATCCCGATGGCGGTCATCCGCCCATTCATTACGTGCGGATGAAGCCTCGATGACGTGTTCGGCCTGTACCTGTGATGGGTATGTGCATGGAGTGATGGGATATGCCAGATCAGATTGACCACGACCGGAGGCCAGCCATGCCCCACGTCCTCATCGCCGTCTTCGACGGACTTCAGCCCGCTCAGGTGCGCCCGGATCTGGCCCCCAATCTGGCGCGATTCGCCTCCGAGGGCGTCTTCTTCGAGAGCCACCACCCGGTGTTTCCGTCCGTCACCCGCATAAACGCCGCCAGCATGGTCACAGGCAGGTATCCCGGCGGACACGGCCTCGCCGCGAACACCATGGTGGCGCGCGACTACGATCCAACCCTCGTATTCTCCGCGCTCGAACCCACGCTGGAGGACGTTCGGCGCAGGACGGGCAGAGCTTTGCTCGCGCCCACGCTGGCAGACGTACTCTCCGATCACGGCCTCGAATACGCCGCAATCGGAGTCGGCACCTCCGGCAACGCCTACGTCCACAACCCCAGCGCGGACACCTCCGGCGGCGCGACCATCCACCCGGATTTCACCCTGCCCAGAACTCTGAACGAGCGGCTCGCGGCAAGATTCGGCGCGTGGCCGGCCGAGTCCCTGCCCAACACCCCCAGACTCGACCACGCCATCCGCATCCTCACCGAACATATCCTGCCCGAGCGCCAGCCCACAGTCGCCCTCGTCTGGTCTTCCGAGCCAGACAAGTCACAGCACGCCGGCGGCGTGGGGTCGGAGATGTCCAACCGCGCCGTCCGCGAGGCGGACGCTGGCTTCGGTCGGATACTCGAATGGCTGGAGACCAGCGGACGCGGTGCCGAAACCGACGTCTTGGTCGTATCGGATCACGGCTACTCCACGATCCAAGAGGTGGTCGATGTGGAGTGGTACGTCCGCGAGGCAGGGTTCGGCAGAGAAGACGTACTCGTCGCGCCCAACGGCGGCAGCGTCCTGTTCTACACGCGCGATTCGGACACGGCGCAGCGGCTGGCAGCGTGGCTCATGTCGCGCGCGTGGTGCGGCGCGCTGCTGGCGTCCGAGTCGGCAGGGGAGATCGAGGGCGCTCTGCCCATGTCGATCGCCGGGGGAGACGGCCCGCGCGCTCCGGAGATTGCCATGTCTTTCGGATGGGATTCGCGCCCCAACCCGGCCGGATACGCCGGATACGCTCACTCCTCGGGGGGCGCGCCCGGACTCGGACAGCACGGCTCGATGAGCAGACACGAGATGAACAACGTTCTGCTGGCGCGCGGACCGAGCTTCGAGCGTCAGACCCGCATAGCATCGCCGACGGGCAACATAGATCTCACTCCGACCGCGCTCCACCTGCTCGGCTTGCCCGTCCCGGACGAAATGGACGGGCGCGTGATCCGTGAAGCCCTGATAGGCGGCCCGCCGTCGGTCGAGTGGTCGTCCGAGACCCACACCGCCGAGCGCCGCTTCGAGAGTGGGATGTACTGCCAGCACATCCGCCTGTCGAGGGTGGGCAGGACAACCTACGTGGACGAGGGCAATGGATGGCGAGAATAGGGACGCTGACCGCTGACTCCTACGCCCCTAGCTTTCCCTCACTGCTCTTTCTTTGTCTGAATCAGGATTCACAGGATCGCAGTCATACGCTCCATCGCGCGTCTGGCGCATCGGCGTGTGATAATCCTAAAACCCTGATTCAGACCCCCTAAGCCGGCCTGAACTTCGGCAGCGCGATCGTGTCTGTGATGTCTTCGAACACCACCTCCAGCGCCATGCCGATCTGGAGCTTCTCCGGCGTCGGGTCATCCATGACCACGTTCGCCGCCATCTTCGGCCCCTCTTCCAGCTCGACTATCGCGGTGACGAACGGCACGTCGCCCACGAACCCCGGGTGCGGCGCGCGGTGGACTATGCCGTAGGTGAACAGCGCCGCATTGCCGCTAGCCTGAACCCATTCGGTATTCTTGGAGAAGCAGCACGGCGAGATGTCTCGCGGGTAGAAGTAGGCGCTGCCACAGTCCTTGCAGCTGCGCAGCCACAGCTCGTGTTGCTTGGCCTTCTCCCAGTAGAAGTCCGACTCCTGCTGAGGAACAGGTACGGGCTTGTTGTAGGCTTGAGTCAATGTCGTTACTCCTCTGAATCTGCCCCCTCTCCCTAGGTGGGAGAGGGTAGGGGTGAGGGTGAATAACTTCTAGTCCACCGCCAGAATGACCGTGCCTGTGGACGAAAGCTGGCCGCCGGTGCCGTGTACGAGCGAGATCTTGGGGTCATCCAGTTGGCGCTCGCCCGTCTCGCCGCGCAGCTGCCTGACAGCTTCCAGAACCAGGAACATGCCATACATGCCCGAGTGGGTGTAGGACAGCCCGCCGCCGCTGGTGTTCATGGCGAACTCGCCGCCGGGCGCGGTGCGCTGATTCGCCACGAAGTCCGGCGCCTCTCCCGGCCCGCAGAACCCGAGGCTCTCCAGCGTCACCAGCACGGTGTAGGTGAAGGAGTCGTAGATCATCGCAAGATCGACGTCGTCATGGGTGAGGCCCGCCATTTCGAGCGCCTTGGGTCCGGTGTATCTGCCCCAAGTGCGCGTCAGGTCTGGCATCGTGCTTATCAGCCCGTGGTCGTGTCCCTCCGCCGCTCCGAGAACGTAGACCGGCTTCTTGGGCAGCGAACGCGCGCGCTCTGCGCTCGTAATGACGTATGCGCCCCCCGCGTCCGTCACTAGGCAGCAGTCTGGCAGGTGGAACGGCCACGAGATCCAGCGCGAGTTGTGATAGTCGTCGAACGACATGGGGAGATCTTTGAAGTACGCCTTCGGGTTCAGGTTCGCCCACTTGCGCGTTGCCACCGCCACCTCCGCCATGCCCTGCCGCGCGTGGTCTTCCCCGTACTGGTGCATGTACCTGCGCGCGGCCATGGAGTAGAGAATGGGCGCGCCGATGAACCCATATGGAACCTCGTACTGCGGCCCCGGCTCTGCGGCGTTTCCGCCCGCGCGGCTTCGCGCGCTGCGCCCCGCCTCGCCGTGCGTCACCAGCGCCACCTCGCAGTAGCCCGCGTTGATCGCCGCCATCGCGTGCGCGATGTGAATGATGAAAGACGAGCCGCCGACCGAAGTCGAGTCTGTGTACTTCGGCTCGATTCCCATATACTCGGCAAGCGTCAGCGTGCCAAATCCAGCCGAAAGCAGGCCGTCCACGTCGCTCATCTTCAGACCAGCGTCCTCGAGCGCATTGTATGCGGCCTCCGCATGATGCTGCAGAGACGACTTGTTTTCCACCCTGCCTATCTCGTCGGACTCTGCTACCCCGACGATGGCTACGGACCTTGACATATCAGCCATACTGGCGCGGACCTCCCTGCTTCTGTTACGTCCATCAAAACGGGAATAATGTTATCGTACATGCCCATAGTAGAGCAAGGACGAATTCGGTTTCGGAGGATCATGCGTGGGCATCGCGCCCCTCCAACAGCACGATCAGCCCGTTCGCATCAGCCCTGGCTCGGTCTTCGTCCCGAATGCGATGGCCGACCACGACCCCTACGGTATCTTCCCCCAGCGCGGCTTTCAGCGCCGCCGCGGAGTCGGCAGCGCGGTAGATGTCTATTTCTCCAATCGTCCCCGATACTTCTGCGGCGATCCACAGCGAACTCCCCGCGCCCTTTCGGCGCGAATGAATGATGATGTCCGTTCGCTTGAGCCGATACTCCTGATCTTCGGAGATCGTTCCCTCATCCGCGGCGTCTTCGATTCTGGCGATGAAGTCGTCGCTGTGACGCGTCGTCACCTCCATCGAGTGCATGACGCGAGCGCGTCTGAGTCCGAGCGACTGGCTGAGCTGTGGCGGAAGGTTGCGTATGGATATCCGTTCGAGCCTGTCGCCCAGAAGCAGCCCAACATCGTCCCTAAGCTCCAAAATCGCTTTGGTGTTGTTCTCCACTATGATAGTGAGGTCGTCCACGCGCTGAGTGAGCGTGTCCAGTCGCTGAGTGAGAGTGTCCACGCGCGCCGTCAGAACGTCCATGCGCTTTGTGAGGTCGTCCACACGCTGAGTGAGCGTGTCCACGCGCTTTGTGAGGTCGTCCACGCGCTTTGTGAGGTCGTCCACGCGCTGAGTGAGCGTGTCCACGCGCTTTGTGAGGTCGTCCACGCGCTGAGTGAGCGTGTCCAGTCGCTCAGTGAGGACTGCTATCTGCCTCGTGTTGCTCTCCACTATGAGAGCCATGTCCTCGAATCGAGCGGTGAGAGCTTCCACCCGCTCCGAGAGGTCTTCCACCCGCGCCGTGAGGGTTGCAAACCGCTCGGGCAGCTCCAAGAGTTCGTCAGTCAAGACAGCCCGGCGAACCTGATCCCTCACTTCGGGCTGCTCACGCATGGCCCTGATGATGTCTTCCACTGCCGTAGTCATACTTGTTCTCCTTGCGTTCATTGTACACTCTTTGCGCCACCCCGTAACACTATGTCCAGCGCGTAACAATCTGTTAGTCAAAGTACCTCCATTACCTCCACTCTTTGCGCCACCCGTAACACTATGTCCAGCGCGTGACCATCTTGACCGCCATAGGCTCAGAACCTAGAATTGCCCACATCAGGCAGGCAGAGAGTCCATGAGAAAAAGACATACTATCGAGCTGATGTCCGCCGGGGGCGTCGTCTATCGCGCCAACGGACACGGACAGGTGGAAGTGGTGATATGCGGTCGCAGCTACCCCCAAATCTGGGGACTCCCCAAGGGAACGCCGGACCCCGGAGAGACTGAGGAGCAGACCGCGCTCCGAGAGGTCCGCGAGGAGACCGGCTTGGAGGTCGTATCCGAGAGATACATAGACAGCATCGAATACTGGTTCGTGCGCGCTCAGGACGGATCCAGATGTCGCAAGATCGTACACTTCTATCTAATGAAGCCGGTCGGCGGCAGCCTGTCCAACCACGACCACGAATTCGATTTCGTCAAGTGGGCCCCCGTCTCGGACGCCTGCCAGTCCCTCACCTATGACAACGAGGTTGACATTGTTCAGAAAGGTGTTTCAATGGTCGAGCCGGCATCCCAAGCCGGCTGACATCCAGCAAGACGTCCACGTCAGCGGCTGCCGTGTGCAGCTGCGCGAGAAGGCGGCGACGGACATCCCTGACGACTACGAATGGCGCACGGACGACGAGCTTGCGAAGCTCGACGCCACTCGCCCGTTGCAGATGGACTTTCGAGATTTCGAGCGCTACTCCGTAGAGGAGCTGGAAGCCCCAGCGCACAGATCGAAGCGCTTGGCAGTGGACACCGCAGACGGCCTGCACATCGGAAACGTCATGTTCTACGACATAGACCTGCGTACCCGCGAGGCAGAGCTGGGCATAATGATCGGCAACAAAGAGTACTGGAGCAGGGGATACGGCACCGAAACCGTAGACCTGCTGCTCGACCACATGTTTGGAGAGTACCCCTTCGACCGCGTCTACCTGCACACCTTGGATTGGAACCTCCGCGCCCAGAAGAGCTTCCACAAGTCCGGTTTCAAGGATGTCAAGCCCGTCCGACGCGGCGGCCACGATTTTATCCTGATGGAGATTTGGCGGCACGAGTGGGACGCCATGAGAGCGAAATCGTCGAATGCCATCTGCTAGGGCGGCTGACGAACACGCCAGACTCGCCACACCCTCTTCAGAAGACGACTCTGCGCCAGTCTGATCTGCTTTCCGCCGTTGTCACATTTCTATCGTCATCAGCTCCTCGCTGAACACCAGCTCCCCGTCGTATATCTCCCGCGCGTCCCCTATGCCCTTCTCCATCGCGCCGTGTCCCGACAGATGCGGCCCTATATGCACCAGCGCCAGCCGCTTCACCCCCGCTTCCTGCGCCATGCGCGCCGCGCCCTTCGTTCCGCACTGCCCGCCCGCCTCTCCGATCTCGTCCATCACGTCCTGATCGTCCCAGCACATGCACAGCATCAGATCCGCGCCCGTCGCCAGCTCGCGCACGCTGTCACACGGCTGAGTATCCCCCGTGAACACAACGCCCCCGTCAGGCGTGTCGAACCTGTACGCCAAGGAGTCCAGATATGGCTGGACATGCTCCGCCGGGGCCGCCGTCGCCTGCCAGTCCGCTCCCGAGCAGACTAGACCCGGCCCAACGTCCTTCGCCAGCACGTCCGGCGCAGGGCGGGGCAGAGAGCCGCCGCGGTTGACGTGGATGCGCTGGCTCAGCGGATGGTTCACCCGCGCCTTCCAGTCATGGGCGAAAACACCGTCCTCCCCCAGAATGCCCTCCGTGATGCGCTCCGTCAGCGTCGGTCCGTACACCTCCAGCCGCCGCTCCTTCCCGATGCTCTGATCCCAGCGACACAGCAGGAAGCAGGGGTAATCTATGTCGTGGTCGAAGTGGTGGTGCGTAAAGAACAGATAGCCGATCTCGGTCGGCCACAGCCCCGCCTTCACCAGCTTGTGGGTAGCCGCCGGCCCGCAGTCTATCATCACCTTGTCATCGCCCGTTTCCAGTACGAACGAGCTTCCGAATCGAGTCGGCGTCGGCGTGGGCGTGCCGGCGCCCAGAACGTGGATGCGTGTCATCGTCCCTTAGAACCTCCGTGGCTAGGGCGTCTGGCTGACGGCAGGCCTCAGCGGAGGAGACGCTTGGCCAAACTCGTCCCGTCCCCAGCAGACTGGCGAGCCATCGGCTCGGATCGCGCAGGTGTGATATCCGGACGTGTCGATGGAACGGAACACCGTTCCTCCCGTCGTCGGCGCGTCCCGGCCCCAGCACACCGCCGAGCCGCTCTTGAGCAGCCCGCAAGTCAGGTTGCCGCCCGCGCTGACCGACTTGAACGCCCCAGCAGGCGGAGACGCCTGCCCATGCTGATTCGCCCCCCAGCACGTCAGCGCGCCACTCCTCCGCGCAAGGCCGCACGTGTGCGCGTCTCCGCTGGCGATGGATACGAACCTGCCGTCCGTTGGCGGCGTCGCCTGACCCGCCTCATTGGAACCCCAGCACGCCGCCGACCTGTTCCGCCGCAGTCCGCACACGTGGCCGCCGCCGCTGTCGATAGACACGAGCCGCTCTACGCTCCTCGTAGACCCGCCGCCCTCCGTCAGACTCCCCCAGCACTCGGCGACACCGTTCGCCTTCAGCCCGCAGGTGTAGTCTGGCCCTGCGCTGATGGCTGCGAACCTCGCCCCCGCCGGCGGTCTCGACTGTCCGGCCGAGTTACTCCCCCAGCACGCCGCCACGCCGTTGGTCTTCAGCCCGCACGTGTGGCTGTCTCCGCTGCTGATCGCGCTGAACCTGTGGCCCAGCGGCGGCAGCGCCTGCCCCTGCCCGCTGCTTCCCCAGCACGCCGGCGCGCCGCTTTTGAGCAGCGCGCACGTGTGGCGACCGCCCACGCTGACCGAGCGGAACACGAGCGGCGGCAGGCCCGTTTCGGACGATATGATCGACAGCTCGAAAGGCTCGGGAATAGGGCTTCTGGCGGTCACGACTTCGAGGCGGTACGCGCCCGGCGCCAAGAGGCTCTGCGTCCAGGCGTTGGACAGCCTCGCCCCCGCGCCCTGCGCCGCTGGAACGGTCTCCCCTTCGCTCACCGCCGAGAGGCGCAGGCGCGTAGCCGCGCCCGACTTCACGTCCGTCTCCAGACGCGCTATCAGCCAGTCGCCCAGCGTGAAGTCGAAAGTTCGGGAGTACTCGTCAGGCGCGCCGGAGGAAGCAGTCGGCGCGCAGTGCCTGAGCCACGAATCGGCGTGGCGCAGAGACCCGTCTATGACGCCCAGATCGGTGTCGCACTTCTCCAGAGCCGTCGACCCCTTCAGCACGGCGGACGGAATCTCGAACTCGTCCCCCACGCTGCCCGACTCGGCTTCGAAGTGATGAGTGTTGCACGCTTGGCCCGTAAACGTCCACCTGACGTCGAATCCACGCATCACACCGGCATTCGGGTCTATGTCCACGTGGCCCTTCAGTCTCTGAAGGAACGAGTCTGCCACAGTCCCCTTCATGTCCATGTCGAACTTCAGCCGCAATCCGCCTTCCCCGCTCGATTGCAGGGTCGTATCGTCCCAGTCCGCGCTTCTCAGCAGCGTCTCCAGCAGGCGGTACGGATCGGCAAGATCGCCGCGCCAGCCCTCCTTGTCGATGATGTACTCCTCCCACTCTATGGGCCACCACTTGCCGAACGGACGGTGCCAGTACTCGAACACCTGCGGCCTCGATTCGATGGACAGGTCCACCACGTCGGCGCGCGTCAGCTTCACCCAGCTGAAGCGGTCCAGCTCCCGCGTGATGTTGGCGGCGTGGTAGTCCGCCCAGTCGAACGACGTATTGCAGTCTGGCGAGTCCGACTTTATTCTGAATCTCGCCGTCTCCCCCTCCAGCATGGACGAATAAGCCCCGTATGCCAGACTCCATCTGAAGAGCGCGGCGTCTCTGGCTTGCGGATTGATCACGTCCTCGCCGAACACGATCAGCGCCTCTATGTCCGCAATGGCGCTTCCCGGCTCTATCAGCGGGTTTCCGAACAGCCTCAGAAGCTCCTCGTCCATCGGGCTGAGCCCGACCCTCCCGACCTCGCCGCCTTCCATCGCGCTGCCCGGCTTGGCGCGCTCGCGCATCGGGCTGAGCGCGCGCACAGCCTCGCGGTTCATCGCTTGGAGTGTCCTGTTCCTCTCATGTATAGACAGGTTGCCGAAGTCCACCGCGCCGCTGTGAATCCGAATGCTGGCGCGCTGGATCTCGCCGCTCTCGCTGACACTCCGCTTAGAGCAGCCGATCTCCCCGTCCGCGCAGCTCTCGCCCCCGGCCGCGCGCGCCGTTCCCACCCGCGCCACGATGTCCGCCTCCGACTCGCGCGAGACCCATTCGATGTCCACACTCGCCACCGAGCCGATCTCGTCCATGACCTTGCGGAACTCCCTTGTCCACGAGGGCTGCCCCGTCGCCCACACCTTCACCGGCGCTGACTGATCCCACTTGGCGAGCTTCTCGCTCTCCCAGGCCGCGCACCCGATCCCCTGCGTCGCCTCTAGGCGCGTCCCCACGTTGGACGTGTCTCTGAAACACTCCCACACGCTGCGCTCCACGCCCACGATCCGCTTTGGCACGACCACGCTCAGACCGAGCGGCTCGTCCGCTCCGTAGTCTATGCTGAAATCCACACTGCCGGCGGGCGCGCGCACGCTCACCACCTGCGAGGCTGGGCTGAACCCGTCCGACAGGATGAACGACAGATGCCTAGCGCAGTTGCGAATCGGAACGCCGCCCTGCGCGCAGTCTATCGCCACCCGATGAGCGTCTCTGAGCATGTCTGGACCATCGTTCCGCAGCTGCGCGGTCAGCAGAAGGTTCACGCTCCCGTCCGACCAGTAGCCCCCGGTCTCCGCGTCCGCGCTCATGTGGAGACCGGTAGCGGACTGACCCGCGTCGCCCGCGCCGCCCGCGGCCGCCAGCAGACCGCTCGCCGCCGCCACGAGCGCCACAGCCAGCGCCAGCGCCGGCCACATTCCCAGCTTGACGATTCCAGCTCGACTCAAAAGTCTCTGCATATCTCAGTCCCGTCCCGTCCCCGTCCTCGATTGTGTAAATTCTACCTTAGAAGAATACGTGTCGCTATCGTATATCCAGCCCGTTTCGCGCCTAGCCTTTGGTTTCGTCGTCGGCCAGTCCCATCGCTTACGCTCGCCTCAGCGTCGGGGACAGCCCATATGCCGAGACTGTCAGCGGAGCGCTTGACCAGCGCGCCCGCCCTCCGCGATTGCCGCCGCGAACGACTCGCCGCATCCTGCTCAGAAGCTGCCGCCAGCCGCTTCACCCATCCGCTTCTATCGTATACAATTCGTCGAACCCATAACTTAGGGATAAGCAGCTTGGATTTGCGATTCGCTCATCGCTTTGGAATATGCGCTCCGCCCGATCCGCCGTATCGGCTCTCGCCCATCCGAAGTATGTCAGAACGACGATTCTCGCTGCTCGATACGCTTGCGCAGTTGAGAGCGTCTGCGCAGCCGAGTTAGCCTGTGACCACCCGTGACCAGATGAGTATTCGCAGTCGGGCTGAGCAGCTTCTCCCCCGATATATCCGCGCAAGCCACCATAGCAAACCATACGTTCCCAGCCGCCGGAGACGCCAGCCATGCCCGATCTGCACACCCTCACCGTCACACGAGCCGCCTCGTCGATCCGACAGGGGAAGCTCTCGTCCGCTGAGCTGATGGAAGCCCTGCTTCGACGCGGCGAAGCGCTCGAGCCTGACCTCGATGTGTGGGTGACTCTGGACGAGGATGCCGCGCTCGAAACGGCACACCTGCGCGACCGCGAGCTTGCGAACGAAGGACCGCGAGGCCCCCTTCACGGCGTCCCCATTGGCGTCAAAGACATCTACTACACCCGCGGCGTTCGCACCACAGCCTGCTCCCCCATCCTCGCCGACTTCGTCCCTGATTTCGACTCCACCGCCGTCGCCAAGCTGCGGAGCGCGGGCGCCATTGTCATGGGCAAGACCGTAACCACCGAGTTCGCGTGCGGCGACCCTCCGCCCACCCGCAACCCTTGGGACGCCGCGCGCACGCCGGGCGGCTCCAGCTCGGGATCCGCCGTCGGCGTCGCAGCCGGCCTCTTCCCCGCCGCGCTCGGCTCCCAGACCGCCGGCTCCGTTCTCAGACCCGCCGCCTTCAACGGCGTCGTCGGACTCAAGCCCACGCTCGGCAGGATAAGCAGATACGGAGTCGTACCCGTTGCCCAGTCGCTCGACACTATGGGACACTTCGCGCGCACCGTACAGGACGCCGCGCTGCTCCTCGATGTCATGGCAGGACACGACCCCCAAGACCCAGCCTCGTCCGACCGTCCGCTCGAAGACTGCGCCGCGTCCGCAGCGCCGGACGCATCCCAGCCCGCGCCCAGAATCGGAATCGTCACCGACTTCTTCTCGGAGAGAGCTTCAGAAAGCGCGTGGCGCGCGCTCACCCTCTTGGCCGAGCATATCGCCGCCGTCTCCTCCGTAGAGTGGGTGACACTGGGAGCGGACTTCGAAGAGATGCTGCGCGCCCACCGCGTCCTGATGACCACCGAAGGCGCGGACGTTCACCGCGACTGGTTCGCCGCGCGCGCCGCCGACTACTCCCCCAACGTGCGCCAGGTCATAGAAGACGGCATCGCCGCCACCGCCTTGGACTATCTCCACGCAAAGCGCGTTCAGCGCGAGTTCACCCACACAGTCAGCGCGGCGTTCGAAGCCTGCGACGTGCTGGCGACCCCCTCCACGCTGGCAGCCGCGCCGCGCGATCTCACCACCACCGGAGACCCGATGTTCCAGACCCCCTTCACCTTCGGCGGCTTCCCATCCATCTCGCTGCCCGCCGGCGTGTCCGTATCTGGAATGCCCCTCGGCGTCCAGCTCGTCGCGCCCCACTGGAACGAGGCGAAGCTGCTCTCCGTTGCCGCCCTGTTCGAGCGGGTCATAGACTTTCGCGCGACCCCGCCACTGTAACCGCCGTTCACGAGCCGCGCCCCTGCCGTCCGCCCCCTCTCCCAGTAGGGGAGCGCATATGCCGGCAGCGATTCATGCTTGGTCTGGCCGTTCGAGTTGTCCGCTGTTTCCTATTCGCGTGGCGCGCATACACTGGCAGCGATTCATGCTTGGTCTGGTCGAATCGTCAGCGTCCCCGATCTGTGGTCGCAGAGCGTCTCCTCTATGAAGCGCGTGGCGCGCATACACTGGCAGCGATTCATGCTTGGTCTGGCCGAATCGTCAGCGTCCCCGATCTGTGGTCGCAGAGCGTCTCCTCTATGAAGAATGTGTGCAGATCGTCCAGATTCACGCCCGCGAGGTCGTCCGCGCTGGGGATGAAGTCCGGAATGCGGATCACGTCCCCGGCGCGCACCCTGCACGTCGGCCACTCGATACCGTCCGCGTCCCATACCCTGTCTATCCTCAGATCGCCGCTGCGCTGGCGCAGCCCTGAGCGCAGCCTAAGCTCCGCGTCCCTGCGCAGATTCGCCGTCCCCGCCGATGACTCGCCGATGTTCGCCACGTGGCGCTCCCGCCTTATGTGCCGCGCCACGCTGTCGCCGTCCACCGCCGCCGCCGTGCGCGTGACGACCCCGGCGGCCTCATAGGTTGCGACCACCGCGTTCGCCACATCGCCCCACGCCACCCGCGAAGGCATCTCCACCACCCCGCCCCCGTTCTCCGCCCGAACGTAGCTCAGCCAGTCGACCCCAGACGGGCTGCGCTCCGCGTAGTGCAGCCTGCGCCCTTCCCACACGCCCACGTCCATCTCGCCCCCGCCGCCGGAGCCGAACGACGCCACCCCACGGCGCGCGTCCGTCAGTATCCGCCAGATCGTCCAGTCGTCCTGATACTCCTGCGCGATGTTCGGACCTGTGGCCAGATGCGCCGTGGACGTAGATAGCTGAAGCGTGTCGGCGTGAACTCTTCCGAGCAGATCGGCGATGATCGAGCCGCCCGTGTTCGAGCCGCCGGCGTAGCTGCGATTCAGCGTAGTGTCCGTCAGATTCGACCAGTAGCCGCGCGCCCTCAGATCCACACTCCAGAAATCCGCAAGCTCCACCTCCTCTATGCGCCCCTCCCAGATCATCCGTCCGCTCGCCTCCTCCACCGTGATTCGGCTCAGCATTCGGTTCTGCCTCCAGTCCCAGAACTCCCCCTCCGTGGTGGGCAGCCTGATATGCGCCTCGAAGAACCCGCCCGGCAGCCTCGTAGCGTGATCGAAGCTCGCCGCCTCGTCCGGCTCCATGATCGCGCGCAGCTTGCCGCCCGACACCTCCTTTTCGTAGATTCTCAGATTCTGAGCGATCTTCCTCGGCATGGCGTCCGTCTCCTACACCCCCGCCACCAGCGGCGAGTACTTCGGCGTCACCCTGAAGCCCACACTCGAAGGGTCGCCCGAGTCGTCTCGGACGAAGTAGATTCGCGTATCCTCGGCCCCTATCCCGAAAGGTCCGCCCGCGAAGTCGGCGAACCTCTGCACCACGTCGGACGAGTTCAGCAGGTACACCCCCGGCGTATCGCTGAGCGTGTCCATCAGCACGCGGTCACTCGGCCCAACCCCGTTCAGGATAACCGCCCCCTCGTCTATCGGCAGAAGCGTAACGTAGTCCACGTCCCAGCGCAGACGGCGATTCAGCCAGCCGTTGATCGCGCTCCGGTTGTGGTAGAAGCCGTGTACGTCCAGCATGAAAGTCGGCGCGGTGTAGCCATTCGGCACAGCCATAGGCTCCAGCAGCAGCTCCCCCAGGTCGTACATCTCCCATGATGGGTCGTCCGCCCTGCTCGGAGGATAGACCGCGTCCCGCGCCGTCGGCGTCTTGGAGTGGGAGCCGAACTCCCACCCGAGCGCGAACCCCATCGTCTCCCCCTCGTCCAGTCTGATGCGCGCCGCCCCCGGGCGGCAGCGCGCCAAGACGCGGAACAGCCCCCGAGGTATGCGCGCGCCGGAGATGGATACACGCACGCGCCCCGCCAGCGTGAACTCCGTACCCAGCCTGTACCTCTCGCCGGTCGCCCACTCCATGCGCGCCAGCTTCCCCCCGCTCGCCAGCGCGCTGGACACGTCCGAGCCGTCCCAGCCGTAACTGCCGCTTCCGGTGGGGCTCGTTCCCCGCTCGGTCGTCCCATCCTCCGCTTGGAAGAACAGAGCGTCCGTCCTGCGCGCGCCGGAGCGCTTCGCTATCCACATCCTCTTGGAGCCTGTCCACGTACCCCCGCTGTCCTCGATCTTCAGCTGGAGCTTCGCGCCGTGAGTGCCGCGCATCATGGTAAAGTCGATGTAGTTTCGGCTGCTCCCGTCCTGCTCGTTCCTCAGCGCGCTGGCAGTCGGCGTCACCTCCGCCAGCCTGCCGAAAGGCTCCACCAGCATCCGCAGCCTCACCCCGGACGCCGCGTGGACAGTCGAAAGCTCCGGCTCCTGAAGCAGCGTAGCCGGAAGCTCCACCTCCCCCCTCAGCACCCCGTACCCCACGTCCCGCGCGTTCGCGTTCCCCAGCTGGCATCTCAGCTTCACCTGCTCCGCGCCCGCCGCCGCTCGGCTCTCCGCCGCCGCCAGCATAGACTCCAGCGCGCGCAGCCTGTCCCTCAGACTTGCCACCCCAGACGCCCTGACGTTCAGGTTCACCTCGAACTCGCGGGGCGAATAGCGCACCCTGCGCAGAGTCTGGCCAGCGAGCGCAAACTCAGCGCGAGGAGGAGACATCCGCGCCTGTCCGCTTGCGAAGTAGGGCGAAGCCAGCAGATCTATCGTCGTCGTTCCGTCGTACAGCTCTAGCGTCGCAGTCAATAGCTTCCCCTGCTCACCTTCCCGTTCACCTTCAGCTTGGCGGTGAACTGCACCAGCCGCCCCACTGAGGACGACACCTCATACGTCTCCACCCAGCACTTGCCCGAATACTTCACGCTGCCGCTCGCCGTTCCGTGCGGCGCGTAGCCGAAGTCCACCGCCGAATGGTGCGTTCTCAGCGTGCCTAGCGTCACGTCCGGCCCCACGTTCCGCGTGTTGTCGAACACCCCGGAAATCGAGATCTCCGCCTCCTCCGACGAGGGAATGAACTTGCGCCCCGCGTCTCCCAGAGACGTGATATCCTCCAGCGTCCTCGTTCCCGGCAGCCCCGATATATCCGTGATGTACGCGCTCAGGTCTCGCTCGACGCCGCCCGTGTCGTCCAGTGTGAATCTCGATCTGCTGCTGTCGAAAAATGCCATGCGCACTTCCTCCATATACATACCCGACGCCGTCCCCGACTCGATGAGACGGAGGACGGCTTGCCGCGATTCGTACTCACTCTCTCTAGCCGCCCGTAATCTGCTTTACGAACCTGATCCGAAAGTCGGCCCCCGCGTATGTGTAGCCCCCCATGCGTCTTGGGCCGATCTCCCCCACCTCCACTAGCCTCGCGTCATCGACCGATCCCCCCAGCGTGCTGTCCGAGTCTATCGCCGCCTCTACGCTCATCGCGCCGAGCGGGTCGATGAACGGCATCAGATCGCGGTAGGTCGGATGAGTCGTTCGCATTGGCGCGATGACCGTCACCAGCATCTCGCCCTCGAAGGACGCTCCGCCCAGCCCCACCTGCGAGCCGCTGCGCCACGCCAGCCCCACTGTCGCCAGAGGAAAATCGCTCCAGCTGCTGGGGTTGTAGTCGATGACGCGAAGCCCGCGCACCGTCTCCAGCCGCGCCTTCAGACCGTCCAGCGCATCCTGTACGCAGCCCGCCATCACACCACCCCCGCAGCCAGCCTGCGGTACTGGCTTACCAGCTGGCGCGCGTCCGCGTCGAGACCGGACGGCGACGACTCCGCCCCGCCCGCCGGGCCGCCGCGCCTCCACAGCTTGCAGCACTGGATGATCACCGCCTCTACCACCGGCGCCGGGTACTCGTACACCCAGATGGCAGAACCCGCGGAGTGAGCCGCCGCCGCGCTCCCATTGACCGCGCGCGCCACCTCGAGCGTCTGCCCCTCACGCCCTCGCACGTACATCTGCTCCGATCCAACCAGTATGGTATGCCCCGTCTCCACGTCCGCGCCCGTGTTCAGGCGCGCGCTGCTCTCGGACGTCCCGATCCGCGCCGCCGTAGTCTCCTCCGCGCTCCTGAGACGCCGCCAGTAGCCCCACTCGCCGCTGATCCGCACCGTCCTGTGTCCGACCGGAAATCCGCGCCGACCGCCCGCCAGCGCCGCCGTGTACGGCCTCGATGCGTCGTGTCCCCCCGTCGGATCGGCATTGGCGGGGTGCAGCAGGAAGTCAGACGCATCCCATACCGTATCGAAGCTGCGCTTGCCGCCCTCGTCCGTCCGCATCCCACTCGGATATACCGAGATCAGGTCCGGCGTCCGCAGAGTCGCGGAGTCGTTCGAGTCGAACAGCCGCGTGGCGGATAGCGTGAAGAAGTGGCGGCTGCACCACCCATCCACCTGACGCGACACCCCTTCCAGCAGAGATATCAGACGCCTGTCGTGCGCCGCGCCCTGTATGTCGAGCGCGGACTGACTCTTGAGCATTTCCAACGTTGCGTAAGCGTTCATCGTATCTGTGCGGAGACAGGAGATCGGGAGTCGCTCCCGAGTATTCCCGAGTATCTCGAAGAGTGCCTGGCCGTCGTCTCCTGTCTCCGCTCCCTCCTCCTTATCCGTGCGTGATGTTGTACGCCAGCGCGGTGTGAGTTGCGCTGGAGCGCGCGCCGCTGCGTTCCGTCAGCGCGTGTCTCAGGCTGATGGTCACCACCGTCTGCCGCCTCTGCGCATCTCTGGCAACGTCCATACTCGGACCGCGCCTGAAGCCCTGCGCCCACTGCGTGCGGTTGACCAGCAGCAGCCTGCCCGTATCCGTGTTGTTGCCGGCGGCTGTAACCATGCCGTCCGTGTCCGCCGGCCTCATCTGCTCGGACACGATTACCGGGATGCCCTCCACCGCGCCCAGCATTCCAGTCAGCACCACCTGCCGCGACACGCCTTCCAGCAGAGATATCAGACGCCTGTCGTGCGCCGCGCCCTGTATGTCGAGCGCGGACTGACTCTTGAGCATTTCCAACGTTGCGTAAGCGTTCATCGTATCTGTGCGGAGACAGGAGATCGGGAGTCGCTCCCGAGTATCTCCCGGTTATCTCGAAGAGTGCCTAGCCGTCGTCTCCTGTCTCCTCTCCCTCCTCTTATCCGTGCGTGATGTTGTACGCCAGCGCGGTGTGAGTTGCGCTGGAGCGCGCGCCGCTGCGCTCGGTCAGCGCGTGTCTCAGGCTGATGGTCACCACCGTCTGCCGCCTCTGCGGATCTCTGGCAACGTCCATACTCGGACCGCGCCTGAAGCCCTGCGCCCACTGCGTGCGGTTCACCAGCAGCAGCCTGCCCGTATCCGTACTGTTGCCGGCGGCTGTAACCATGCCGTCCGTGTCCGCCGGCCTCATCTGCTCGGACACGATTACCGGAATGCCCTCCACCGCGCCCAGCATTCCAGTCAGCACCACCTGACGCGACACGCCTTCCAGCAGAGATATCAGACGCCTGTCGTGCGCCGCGCCCTGTATGTCGAGCGCGGACTGACTCTTGAGCATTTCCAACGTTGCGTAAGCGTTCATCGTATCTATGCGGAGACAGGAGATCGGGAGTCGCTCCCGAGTATCTCCCGAGTATCTCGAAGAGTGCCTGGCCGTCGTCTCCTGTCCCCTCTCCCTCCTCCTTATCCGTGCGTGATGTTGTACGCCAGCGCGGTGTGAGTTGCGCTGGAGCGCGCGCCGCTGCGCTCGGTCAGCGCGTGTCTCAGGCTGATGGTCACCACCGTCTGCCGCCTCTGCGGATCTCTGGCAACGTCCATACTCGGACCGCGCCTGAAGCCCTGCGCCCACTGCGTGCGGTTCACCAGCAGCAGCCTGCCCGTATCCGTGTTGTTGCCGGCGGCTGTAACCATGCCGTCCGTGTCCGCCGGCCTCATCTGCTCGGACACGATTACCGGGATGCCCTCCACCGCGCCCAGCATTCCAGTCAGCACCGTTGCGTTCGGCCCCAGCTTGTCCATAGTCCTGAACGTGTCCACCGCCTGAGCGCGGATGAACGTGTTGACGTCCATGATCCAGGCCAGTTCCGAGGGCCTTGCTCCGTACCGTCCCATCTTCGCCCTCACCTTGTTGAACAGATCGTCCGACGCCGCCGCGTTGTGGTCGATCGCAACGTTGGTGTTGTCGACCAGCGGCAGGTGGATCAGACCGTCGTAGCCCAGCAGCCAGTGAGCCTTGCCCGCTTCGTTGTTGGAGATAGTCGCGCCGTCGGCGTTGATGTTGTTGCTCGTGGTCCTGTCCGCGTTCAGGATGATGTCGTCCAGCGCCTCCGCGCTGTTGCGAACCAGAGACGACCTGATCTCCCCGAGCAGAGACGGCAGCACGCCGTCCTCTTCCAGCGCGAAGCTGAACGGCACCTGCGCCACCAGCTCATGGGCGGTCAGCGTAACCTTGCCCGTACTCAGCGCCGTATCCGTAGTGGCTGTGTTCTCCGCGCCCGGGTAGAAGTTCACGTCCCCGAGCTGCGTCGGGATGTCGAACGGCTGGCTCGGCATGGGAAACATCGGGATGAGACTTGCCACCAGCGTCTGGAGGTTGACGTCCATCCACAGCTCCGCCCGTTCCAGCGTGGGCACCAGTTCGCCGCCCAGTCCGGACGTCGTCGAGTCCATAGCTGCGCGCGTGGCGTAGTCTCTGAGGTGGTTGAGCATGGGCATTGCCGCTTGCCGAAACTGCATCTCCGGATCGCGCGCGTGTCCGACCGCCGCCGCCCCCTGCGCGTATGCGCTGCGCATCCGCCGCTCGATGCTCTCGAAGTGGCGCTCCACCGATTCGGGAGTCAGGTCGTTCGCCAGCGACCTCGTGGCGTCGACCAGCTGAGACAGCCAAGCGCGCGCGTGCGGCGTATCCGGATCGTTGCGATGGTTGTGCGCCACCGCGCGCATGATGCCGATATCCAGGGGGCTGCACCCTGCGAATCTGCCGGCCCTGACCCTGATGCCGCGTTCGACGTCATCGACCCGCGCCACCTCAGCGCGCCGCCGCTCCCTGAGCCGCTCTTGCAGCTTGCCGATGTCCGAGCGCATCCGCTCGTTCTCCTCGTTCAGCGCCTTCATCTCGCCGCTCAGCGCATCCGCCCGCTCCCTGACGAAGCCCCCGATCTCCGCCAGGCTCCGGTTCATCTCCCTAATCTCGTCCATTGCCGTAGTCATTGACTGCTCCTTGCTTTCAGCGTTTTGATGGTTGGTGTCTTGTGATCCAGTGGCTGCTGGGCTGGTGCCCAGTGATCTGTTGGTTAGCGGCTGGTGTCAGTGTTCTGTGACCTAGTGTTTGGTGTCCATTGTCTTGCGATCTAGTGGCTGGTTAGCTGGGTGGCTGCCGCGCTTTGGATTCGAGCGCGATGATGAACTCCTTGCCCAGAGTGTCCAGTGATCTAGTGGCTACTGTCTGGTGTGATCTGCTGTCTGGTGTGATCTGCTGTCTGGTGTGATCTGCTGTCTGGTGTGATCTGCTGTCTGGTGTGATCTGCTGTCTGGTGTGATCTGCTGTCTGGTGTGATCTGCTGTCTGGTGTGATCTGTTGGCTGGTGTGATCTGTTGGTTGGTGTGATCTGTTGGCTGGTGTGATCTGTTGGCTGGTGTGATCTGTTGGCTGGTGTGATCTGTTGGCTGGTGTGATCTGTTGGCTGGTGTGATCTGTTGGTTGGTGTGATCTGTTGGTTGGTGTGATCTGTTGGCTGGTGTGATCTGTTGGCTGGTGTGATCTGTTGGTTGGTGTGATCTGGTGGTTGGTGGTTAGTGGTTGGTGTCCAGTGATCTGGTGGTTAGTGTTTGGTGTCCATTGTCTTGTGATCTAGTGGCTGATGGCTGCCGCGCTTGCAGACACATCGTTCTTCCTTCTTCGTCCTCGCCAATCCAGCGACTTGAAGCGGCATCTGTCTGGCAGGGCAGGATAGGATTTCAGCCCCGACTCCGCCGCGCATGTGCCGCCATCTCCGCCATCCGCCCCCTCGTATCCCCCCAGATCGACTCCTCCCGTGGCCGCCAGCTTCCCCATCCGCCGCCTCGTCTCCCCCAGATCGCCCCCTCCCGTCGACTCGCTCCCGCCCCCGGTGGACATCGCCTCGAACATCCCCACCTCTCTTCTGGCGTCTCCCCTGTCGATAAGCGTCTCCATGATGTGGCGGTAGGGACGGATTTCAGCCCCGACTCCGCCGCGCATGGTCCGCCATCTTCCCCATCCGCCGCCTCGTCTCCCCCAGATCGCCCCCTCCCGTCGACTCGCCCCCGCCCCCGCCGGACATCGCCTCGAATATCACCTGCTCTCGTTCTCCTCGCCCAGCGCCTTCATCTCGCCGCTCAGCGCATCCGCGCTCCCTCACGAAGCCCCCGATCTCCGCTAAGCTCCGGTTCATCTCCCTCATCTCGTCCATTGCCGTCGTCATTGGCTGCTCCTTGCTTTTAGTGTTTTAGTGGTTGATGTCCAGTGTCCTGTGATCTAGTGGCTGATGGCTGGCGCGCTTGCAGACACAGCGTTCTTCTCTCTTCGTCCTCCCCAATCCGGTGGCTTGAAGCGGCATCTGTCTGGCAGGGCAGGGTAGGATTTCAGCCCCGACTCCGCCGCGCATGGACCGCCATCTTCGCCATCAGCCGCCTTGTCTCCCCCAGATCGACCCTTCCCGTCGACTCGCCCCGCCCCCGTCGGACATCGCCTCGAATATCACCCCCTCTCTGGCGTCGCCCCTGTCGATAAGCGTCTCCACGATGTGGCGGTAGGGCAGGATCTCAGCCCCGACTCCGCCGCGCATGGGCCGCGATCTTCGCCATCCGCCGCCTCGTCTCCCCCAGATCGATCCTTCCCGTCGACTCGCCCCCGCCCCCGTTGGACAGCGCTCCGAATATCACCTGCTCTCTGACGTTGCCCCTGTCGATAAGCGTCTCCATTTGTGAGGGTAGGGTAGGAACTCAGCCCCGACTCCCCCGCGCATGGGCCGCCATCCGCTGCCTCGTCTCCCCTAGTTCGATCCCTCCCGTCGACTCGCCCCCGCCCCCATTGGACAGCGCCTCGAATATCACCTGCTCTCGTTCTCCTCGCCCAGCGCCTTCATCTCACCACTCAGCGCATCCGTCCGTTCCCTCATGAAGCCCCCGATCTCCGCCAAGCTCCGGTTCATCTCCCTCATCTCGTCTATTCCCGTCGTCATTGGCTGCTCCTTGCTTTTAGTGGTTGGTGTCCAGTGTCTTGTGATCTATTGGCTGATGGTTGGCGCGCTTGCAGGCACAGCCCTCTTCTTTCTTCGATCTCGCCAATCCAGCAGCTTGAAGCGGAATCTGTCTGGCAGGGCAGGACAGGATCTCAGCCCCGACTCCGCCGCACATGGGCCGCCATCTCCGTCATCCGTCGCTTCGCCTCCCCCAGATCGACCCCTCCCGTCGACTTACCCCCGGCTGACAGCGCCTCGAACATCACCTCCTCTCTGACGTCGCCCCTGTCGATAAGCGTCTCCATGATGTGAGGGTAGGGCAGGGTCTCAGCCCCGACTCCGCCGCGCATGTGCCGCCATCTCCGCCATCCGCCGCCTCGTCTCCCCCAGCTCGACCCTTCCCGTGGCCGCCATCTTCGCCATCCGCCGCCTCGTCTTCCCCAGATCGACCCCTCCTGTCGACTCGCCCCGCTCCCGTCGGACATCGCCTCGAATATCACCTTCTCTCTGGCGTCGCCCCTGTCGGTAAGCGTCTCTATGATGATGTGAGGGTAGGGTAGGATCTCAGTCCCGACTCCGCCGCGCATGGTCCGCCATCTCCGTCATCCGCCCGCTCCCTCACGAAGCCCCCGATCTCCGCCAAGCTCCGGTTCATCTCCCTCATCTCGTCCATTGCCGTCGTCATTGGCTGCTCCTTGCTTTTAGTGGTTGGTGTCCAGTGTCTTGTGATCTAGTGGCTAGTGGCTGCTGGCTGCTGGCTGGCGCGCTTGCAGACACAGCGTTCTTCTTTCTTCGTCCTCGCCAATCCAGCGGCTTGAAGCGGCATCTGTCTGGGAGAGCAGGGTAGGATTTCAGCCCCGACTCCGCCGCGCATGGGCTGCCAGCTTCGCCATCCGCCGCCTCGTCTCCCCCAGATCGACCCCTCCCGTCGACTCGCCCCCGCCCCCGTCGGACAGCGCCTCGAATATTACTTCCTCTCTGACGTCGCCCTTGTCGATAAGCGTCTCCATGATGTGGCGGTAGCCGTCTCGAACCGCGTCCGGGTCTGCGGGAACGGCCACGATCGACCACTCCAGCAGCTCGGACTTGACGATGCGCACGCCCTCTTCCGACGGACGGCTCTCGATGGCGCGCCACCCCATAGACGCCCCGCGCAGGAAGCCCTGCTGCCATGCGTTGCGAACGCGGTCGGCGAAGGCGTCTCCGGGCAGGAACTCGAACTCTGCCCTGATGTGTCCCTTGACCGTCCTGACAAGGCGGCGCGTGCGACCTATCGGCAGTCCGCCCGACTCCGTTCTGCCCGTGAAGTCGTGCGCATACAGCACCACGGGGTTCTTGCTGTAGCTGCTGAAGTCCATGCCCGAGGGCTCGAGAACGAGGCCATCGCGGGAGATCCTGTTGGCGAAGATGGTGACCGAGTGAACCCCGTCGCCATTCGTCTTGGCGTCCCCCAGTGTCCCGATGGATCGAAAGACTGATTCCATTGCCTGCTCCTCCAAATTCATCGGTGATTGCGCTTACGACTCCGCCCCCCTAATCGAAAGACCGATTCCATTGCCTGCTCCTCCAAATAGCTCTTGGCCGGTAGCGGCTGTTGGCACGTGGCCGTCTCCCGTCCCCGCCCGATCCAGCTTGGCGGCTAATCCCCCGCCCATGCCTCTCACTAGCCCCGTCTCCTGCCTTAGCCCCTGCCGTAAACCTCGCCGCCATAGCTTGCCAACGACATGCCCCTCATTAGCCCCGTCCCCCCAGCTCTTGGGCGGTCAGCGTAACCTTGCCCGTACTCTTGCCAACGACATGCCCTTCACTAGCCCCGTCCCCCGCCTAGATCCCCTCCCGACTGCGGACACGAAAAAACGACCCTCCCGGGCGAACCAGTCGCCAGAAAGAGCCGTTTACAGGCCTGAGTATGGACGGTCTAAGCCGTCTTTACTGTCTTGCGCCGCTCGGCCTGTCTTCCGAACGCCACGCCTAGACTATATAGAACATATATTCTGAATGTCAAGACATGTTCCGATGCGAAAGGGCAAAGCTGCGATTCTTTCTTCCCACATAACCGCGTAAGCTCGAGATCGCTCCGGCATCTAGCGAAAGCGCCGGCGCCTTCCATATATGCGAGTCGACTCTAGGCTTCCAGTCGAGGTTTACGCCCATCGCCTCGTGTTCAGGCAGCTGCCATATAGTCAGCCCCGCGCGCGGGACTGCCCCCCGCTGTCATCTTGCACTGCGACCTCGAACGAAGTTGGCGGAATGTTATGAAACATCGCACGACGCGGCAATCGGGAGCGCCTCTGCCTTTTGATCTCTTGGGACATTCGGGTTGAACTTGTGCTAGAATCCAAATGCAAACTCGTCGGAGGTATCCAGTCGTGCCAGACGAACACACCTTGAGACAGATTCGAGATCTGAGAGATCGGACGCTGAACATCGTCGTCGACAGCCTAGTTGCGGGTGACGAAGACACTTCCCGGAGTCTCTACGAGATAGCTGTGAAGTTCTCGGTTCTCGTCCCGCCGAAACAGGGTCCAGAGGATGCGCCGGTTCCCATATTCGCGCGTTACGAAGGAGGGTTGTACGAGGCCACGCTGGACAGATCCCGAATAACCGAGTCGGGCAGGGGAAGTTGCGTTTGGTTCATGGATCAGTGGATGTCTACGTCCCGAGCCGCCGAGACCATCGGCGGAGTTCCAGCCAACGGATGGATATTCTGGCAGTACGCGCGTCCCGACGGATCTGAGGGTACCATCTCGGAGATCAGGGACAAGGTCTTGGCGGCGACTGAGACCATTCAGGATGCCCTCGATGAGGAAGACGCCGACGTTCCCTGGTGAGCGGACGGGCGACGTACTGCGAGAACGCCAAATCCGGACGCGATCGGCGCCGCTCCCAACAGCGGAGTAGGTGGCAGGCCACCGAAGGCGGTCGATCTTCCGTCTCGGTATGCTACTGCATCGGCGCGGCCGTCGGTGTGACCGTCGCCGTTGGCGCAGGGTCTGTGTTGACGCGGGGCGGGGCGTCGCCGTCAGCGTATTCTGAGCGGCGCTTGGCTGACCGACCGCCCATCCGATCGACCGTCTCATCGTCCGAAACCGGATCGCCGCCGGTCAGCCGAGGTCTGTACGGTCGTCGTCCCTTCCGTACATAATCAGGAGGAACTCGGCGCGAGTGATCTCGCCCTTGTCGTACAGCTCGAAGAGCCTGTTCATGCGCTCCCGCTCCGCGACTCGGCCCACCCTCAGCCCCTCTTCGCGGCCCTCTTCATGTCCCTCCGCGCGCCCTTCCGCGCGCCCCTCTTCCTTGATCTCTCTTATTCTGTTTGGTATTAGAAGCATGACGTATCCTATCGCCTCCGTGACGAGCGCGGCTGTTAGCGCTGTCCCCGCCGACGCTCCGAACACGGCGGCGAGGGTGTAGAGACCTTCGTTTCCCGACCAGTCTAGGAGCGAGTGGCGAAACCACATCGCCAAGAAGACCTCGACTACCACGTACACCGCGTAGTACCCGAACCAGTATTTCGGAGCGAGTCTCTTTATGACTTCGATTGTATCATCTCCATATCCCCACGTCGGCGCGGCGGCGCACGCTTCTACTCCGCCGTGCCGGTGTACTCCGGCCTCAGCATCTGCCAGCCGATCGTATCCCGCCGGGCTTGTCCGGCGCGTGTACCACTCCGCCCGTCATGTCTATGACGTTCACTACCGAAACCGGAGCGCCGCCGGTCAGCCGAGGTCTGTACGGTCGTCGTCCCTTCCGTACATGATCAGGAGGAACTCGGCGCGAGTGATCTCGCCCCTGTCGTACAGCTCGAAGAGCCTGTTCATGCGCTCCCGCTCTGCGACTCGGCCCACCCTCAGCCCCTCTTCGCGGCCCTCTTGGTGACCCTCCGCGCGGCCCTCTTGGCGCCCTTCCGCGCGCCCCTCTTCCTTGATCTCTCTTATTCTGTTTGGTATTAGAAGCATGACGTATCCTATCCCCTCCGTGACGAGCGCGGCCGTTAGCGCTGTCCCCGCCGACGCTCCGAACACGGCGGCGAGGGTGTAGAGACCTTCGTTTCCCGACCAGTCCAGGAGCGAGTGGCGAAACCACATCGCCAAGAAGACTTCGACTACCACGTACACCGCGTAGTACCCGAACCAGTATTTCGGAGCGAGTCTCTTTATGACTTCGATTGTATCACCTCCATATCCCCACGCAGGCTCGGCGGCGAACGCCCCCTTACTCCGCCGTGCCGGTGTACTCCGGCCTCAGCAGCTGCCAGTCGATCTCGTATCCCAGACCGGGCTTGTCCGGCGCGTGTACCACTCCGCCCGACATGTCTATGTCGTTCACGAGGCCGAACATGTTCGCCCCGGTGCAGGGGAAGAACTCGAAGAACTCGCAGTTGGGAACCGCCATAGTCACGTGCAGATTGGCCACGTTGTTCAGCGAGTTGCCGCCGTGATGCACTTCGCACTTCATGTTGAAGCCCTCGGCCAGATGGCACAGCCGCACCATCGGCGTTATGCCCCCGATCACGTTGACGTCTCCCCGCAAGAAGTCAGTGGCGTACTGCGTTATCCAGGTCGCCATCCCATAGAACTTGCCCGGCGCGTACTCTGTGGACATTATCGGGATGTCCAGCTTCTGGTGCAGCTTCACGTAGCTGTATATGTCCTCCTCCACCAGCGGGTCCTCGTACCAGTAGAAGTTCAGGTCTTCGATGGCGCGCCCGACCCTCAGCGCGTCCTCGTACTGGTACGCCCACATGGAATCGAGCATCAGCTTCATGCCGTCGCCCACCGCCGCGCGAACCGCCTTGCATATCTCGATGTCGAACATGGGGTTGCCGTGCGGGTGTATCTTGTGCGCCGTCCAGCCCATGCCCTGAAAGCGCAGCGCCTCCTCTGCGTACTCGTCGGTCGTCTCCCAGTACGCGGTGGAGGAATAGACGGGGACGGACTCCTTGCACGTTCCGAGCAGGCGGTGGATGGGCTGGCCCGCGATCTTGCCGTTGATGTCCCATAGGCAGATATCCACCGCGCCGATGGCGTTGGTGGAGACCGAGCGGTTCGCCTTCCACATGTCGCGCCAGATCGCGCCTATGTCCTGCGGATTGCGCCCGATGAGCATCGGCTTGAGGAACTGTATCAGCGCCGGCGCGTAGTGGTCCGCGCCCACGCGCGACGACCCCAAGAAGGCGTTGCCGCTCACCCCCGCGTCCGTCTCCACCGTGACCACGCCCAGCTGCGTCGCCCCGAACTGCATCCCTACGCCCGTCATCCACGGCTCCGACTTCCAGTTGAACATCTCGACCTTGATATTGGTGATCTTCATAATACGGCTCCTGTTCGCGCTGCTGACTGGTGATCGTCCCCGACCGTCGTCATCCACGGATCGGGAATTCACCGCGTACTCTATCACAAGCCGCCCTCTATGCCACGAACACGCCGCCGCCGCGCAAGACCTCACCCCGCGCGCGCAGTACAATGAGATCACCCCAGATCAGCTTGGAGAGACGCCATGAGCTCACAGCCCCACTTTACGCCCGCCCTGTTCGAGTTTCTGGCAGAGCTTGCCGACAACAACAGCCGAGACTGGTTTCATGCCAACCGCGAGCGCTACGAGCGGGACGTGCGCGAGCCGATGATCGGATTCATCATAGACTTCGCCCAGAGACTGGAGACGATCAGCCCCCACGTGGTAGCCGACCCGCGCCGATCCGGAGGCTCCATGTTCCGCATCAACCGCGACATCCGCTTCTCACGAGACAAGTCGCCGTACAAGACCAACGTGGGCGCCCACTTCCGCCACGAGGTCGGGCGCGAGGTGCATGGACCCGGCCTGTACCTGCACCTTCAGCCCGGCCAGGTGTTCGCCGCCGCTGGAATCTGGAGGCCCAGCTCAGGCACTCTGCGCAAGATACGCGCAGCCATCGCCGCCAATCCCGGGCGCTGGCAGGCCATCGTCGGCGACGATGCGTTCCGTTCCATGTACAGCTTGGAATCCGACTCGCTCGAGCGCGCCCCGCGCGGCTTCGACCCCGACCACCCGCTGATCGAGACGCTCAAGCTAAAGTCCTTCGCCGCATCGACCGCCTTCGACCAGTGCGCCGCCTGCTCGCCAGACTTCATAGACGTCTACGCCCACGCCTGCCGAGTCGCCGCGCCGCTCGCCGAGTTCTTGACCAGAGCCGTCGGCTTGGACTGGTAGGGGACAGCCTGAGATCACACGGGCCGTCCGCTGGGAGTCGTTGGGGAGCAGCCGAAGGTCACACGGGCCGTCCGCTGGGCATTGCAAGGTGGCCTGTAAGCCGAGTTCTGTATTCGCCCGCCGCGGCGGACGAACGGCGACCATCCATCTGGGCCCGCCGTTGCCGACGGGCTCGAGCGGCCAACCCGGGGATGGGCCGGACACCTTTCGCTCCCCCTATTGGGCCTTGCTTCGGATGGGGTTTGCCTGGCTGCCGATATTACTATCGGAACGGTGAGCTCTTACCTCGCCTTTTCACCCTTACCCGCGACCGAGCGCGGGCGGTATGTCTCTGTGGCACTTTCCGTCGGGTCGCCCCGCCCCGCCGTTAGCGGGCATCCTGTCCGGTGAAGCTCGGACTTTCCTCTCCGACGACTCGGAGCGGCCGCCCGGCCACCTTGCAGCTTCGAGTATACAGCGGCAGCGCGCCGCTGGATAGTCTGGATAGCGATGAATGGCGATTGACCGCCGCCGCTGACCCCTAATCACCTAGCCAGCGAGCCGCCAGAGGCTGTAATCTGGACGCGCAAAACCGACACGGAGCCACGCCATGCCGCTGCTGCCGCCGATCAGCCTCGACCTGATGGAAGCCTACACCACGCTGAGACCGCTCGCGCTTGCCATAATCGGCATGGCCATCTACGGCGTCTTCGTGTTCAACTTCTATCGCTTCATAGCGCGCAAGGACATCATCAAGCTCGACCTCGACAAGTACAACCACTCCCGCCGCCGCATCGTCAGAAAGTCGATAGCATCGCTCCTCTACGTCCTCAAGTTCTTGGTCATCTTCCCCGCGCTCGTATTCTTCTGGTTCGTCGTGGTCGCCTTCCTGCTCTCCCTCATGGTGAGAAACCAGTCCCTCGCCAGCGTACTGCTCGCGGCAATATCCGTAGTCGGCAGCATACGGATATGCGCCTACTACAATCAGGCGCTTTCGACCGACCTCGCCAAGATACTGCCCTTCGCCCTGCTGGGCATCATGCTCATCGACAGAACACTCGTGAACATCCCCACGCCCTCATCCAGCTTGGAGGAAGTGATCTCGCACTGGGAGACGATGGTCTACTACATGGGCGCGGTGGTCACCCTCGAGTTCGTGATGAGAATTCTGTCCGGCGGCTACGGACTGATCAGGCGCAGGATATCGCGCCGCGCCGAGAGTAGGCAGACGTCGGACGCCGGAGGAGCGCGCCAGAGCGCGCCCGTCGCCCACGACGCAGCCCCCCGCCGCGCCGCCGCCAGCGCGCTCGACGAAGACTATGCCCCCCGTCCGAGCCGAGAGCCATCGCCCCTCCGCAGCATGGAGGCGAACGGAAGCGGGTCGTCCTTCCACGGCGCTTCCGCTTCGCCCCGTGACAGGCGCGCGATACCCTCCCCGCTGTCCTCCCCATTGGGCGAACGGCGTCCCGCGCGTGACCTGTCCGCAGGTACGAGGCGGGCAGTGAGTCACGGGAGTCACACCCCCGACCGCAGCCCCGCCTTTGCGGGCAGATCCCCACGCGGCGAGGCCATAGCCATGCCTTGGGAGCGTGGCGGCTCGCGGTGGCGCTCTTCTCGGACTGCATCCCACTTGCCCAAGGATCCCAAGCCACGCCGTGAAATCGACGACAGCGCGCCATCCAGCCAGCGCGCCGCCGCGCTCGACCACTCGTTCGAGAAGCTGGCATATGCGCTGTCCAAAGGCCGAAACGCCTCCGACTAGCCGCCAGTCGTCACCCTGTCCAGCAGCGCGTGGAACAGCCTCTCCGGCAGCAGCCGAGCGCCGAGTATGCCCGCGCGCGCGTCGGCTCCGACGGGATACCTGAAAGATGGACGCCGAGCGCTCAGCGCGTGTTCGATCACGCGGGCCACGCGAACCGGGTCGCCTGCGAACCACTCGAACCGCTCGTGGCTTTCGCTGTAGCTTCGTATGTGCCGAGCGTATGCGAGCGCGGGGTCGTCGGCGCGCGCCGCCCTGATCTGGTTCTTCTGGAAATCGGTCTCGAACCAGCCGGGTTCGACCAGCGAGACTTGGACGCCAAACGGCCGCAGCTCGGCGCGCAGAGACTCGCTCAGCCCTTCCAGCGCGTACTTGCTGGATACGTATGCCCCGTTGAACGGCGTGCCGATCCGCCCCAGAACCGAGCTGATGTTGACTATTCTGCCCGACCTGCGCGACACCATCTCCGGCAGCGTGGCCCAGATCATCCTGACCGCGCCGAAGAAGTTGGCTTCGAACTGCGACTTCAGCTCTGTCATCGTGAGACTTTCCACCGGCCCCCACACCCCGAAGCCTGCGTTGTTCACCAGCGCGTGGATCTCGCCGAACTGCGAGATCAGCTCGGGCATCACCGAATCTACGGAGCGAGCCGAGTTGACGTCCAGCTCCACGCCGAACACTCGCAGCCCGCGCCCCTCCGCGTCGTCGAAAAGCCCTTCCAGCCGCCCCAGCTCGCGGCTCGTTCCGATCACCGTATATCCGCGCTCAGCCAGATGCAGCGCGCTGACCCTCCCAATCCCGGAAGATGCCCCAGTTATGACGACTGTTTGGATTCGGTTGGTCATTGGCGCAATCCTCGACCAATTGGTTATTCGTCCCATGTGAAAGGAGTGTTTGGATCGAGCTCCACTGTCTGAACGCGCCACCCGGCAGCCAGTTTTAGGGCGGCGAGGCTGATTCTGACTCTGAATGTTTCGGCTCGGCTCGGCGCATTTCTCCCAGCCCGCCAGAAAGTCCGCTCATGTGATGGGTTGTATTTGTCTTGGAGCATTCCGTTTGGAAGGCAGGTTATCGCGATGTTCTCAAGAGATTTGCGGGAGCCTTCTTCCAGATCGCGGTAGCTGTATTTCACGAACACAGTCGTAACCAGATAATTTTCGTTCTGAATACTCAGAATCTGAGGCAAGCCACCCTCTACATCGGTTGGTATGCCCTGCCGTATTTGACGGACGCGCATGGAAGTCTGCCCGGTCTGAATCGTGATAGTTCCCGCGCCTCCCAGCTTCTCGGACTTGGAGTCCACGAACAGCGCCTGTCGTATCGAGTATTCGGGATGGAACACGTATCTGGCGCGCTTGTAGTCTATCTTTCCAAACAGGCGCACGGGAATTATGGAAGTTCCCATGCGCTCCATCGCTTCACGAGTTATATCTTCCCCAATGTCGGCGACCATATCGAGTTCGTGAACGAAAAACTCGCGAGCCTCGTCCCGAAAATCGTATATGGCCCGCGCGACCATCCTGAGAGTCGCCTTCTCGATGTCTTCGAGCGCCTCTGGGTTTCTGTCCAAAACGCGCGGATCGAGTATCATCCTATGGAAGTCAGAACCTCATCGCAACGCGCTCTCGCTATCTTGGCGTACCGATGCAAAAGCTCTATCCCCAAGTATCTGCGCCCCTCCATGATAGCCGCAACCGCGGTCGTTCCACTTCCGATGAAGCAATCCAGAACGATGTCTCCGGGCGCGGAGAATATCTTGATCACCCGTCTCGGAATCTCGATCGGAAACTGGGATTCGTGTTCGACGTTCGCCCTAACCGATGGTATATGCCAGACGCCGCGAGACCCCCATTCGCTCCATTCCGATCTATCCAGCCTCGTCCGATCCACCGTGGTGATTCCAGGCTTCCAGAATACATAGATGTATTCGAACTCGTCCACCGAGCGGTAAGATAGGCTGTGCCACCGTCCGTTTTCCCAACACGGGTCTTTCACCCACACGCGCCTGTCATAGAGATACAGGCCCGCCTCTTCTGCCCACTGTTCCACGAGGCCGCCAACGAGCTTGACCTTGCGTTGAACGGCGTACTTGCCGCCGCGCACGTTGTTGTGCTTGAGCCTCCTGTCAATGGTTTGCTCACTGCAACCGAGCAGATCGGCGAGCTGGTATCTGTTGAAGTCGGGGTTGTTTCTCTGCGCTTCGAGTACATGATCTCGTGTGATTTTGACCTTTTTGTTCGAGACGTTGTCGGCCTGAATCCTCGGCATGTCCGGATCCGGAAAGGCCAAGATGTCTGCGATGTTTATTGCGAGGAATCCACCCGGCTTCAGTACATCGAAGTGAAGATGAATCACTGCTCGGAGGAGGGATTGCCATTCCTGAAACGTGAGATCCTTCTCGTAGGATTTGCCCACGAAGTAAGGCGGCGACCAGAAACTCAATGCTGCCGATTCGGGCAGTATGCGCCGCAGCAAATCGCGGGCGTCTCCCTCGTAGATCCGATTGCTCGCCAAGTATTCGAGCTTACTGCCAAGCCGCAACGCTGAGATTCCTCCGGCGCGATTAGTTGGGCAACATGCTGAGTGGATACGCCGAGTCTAAAGGCGGAGATCGCGGGCGTCAACATGAAAAATGGGCGATGGAAGCCGTCTCTAATCCGCTCCCCTATGAATCCGGTCAAGATGGAGCTGGGACGCGGAGGAGGCGGCTGGATGGAAGCCGTCTCTAATCCGCTCCCCTATGAATCGGCTGCCCCAGCAGCGCGCGGCTGAGGTTGCGCGCGGTGTGGATCAGCCCCACGTGGCTGTACGCCTGCGGATAGTTGCCCAAGAAGTCGCCCGTCTTGGAGTCTATCATCTCCGAGAACAGCCCCAGGTGGTTCGCGTGAGACGTCATCTGCTCGAAGTACGCCTCCGCCCTCTCGATCTGCCCCGTGTAGATCAGGTTGCCTATCAGCCAGAAGCTGAGCAGAGTGAACGCCCCCTCGCGCTGCCCGTCCAGCCCGTCGTCCGTCTCCGATGGCAGGTATCGCCACACCAGCGGGCCGTCCGCAAGCTCGCGCTCTATCGCCTGCACGTTCAGCAGTATGCGCGGATCGTCCGGCGGCAGCAGCCCCAAGAACGGGATCATCAGGTTGCTCGCGTCCAGCGCCTCGCCGTCGTACCGCTGGCGGAAGCCCTGCTTGGCGCGGCTCCAGCCGGAGTGCAGTATCTCCGACCTGATCCGTCCGGCGGCGCGAGACCAGCGCTTGGCCATCCGCCCGTTTCCCACCGCCAGCGCGATGTCCGCGGCGCGGTCGAGCGCTGCCCAGCACATCGCCTTCGAGTAGACGAAGTGCCGCTGCTCCCCGCGCACTTCCCACACCCCCCGATCCTTGCGCCGCCAGTTGCCCATCACCGTCTCCGCAAGAGTGCTGACCAGCCCCCAGGCGCCGGACGGAATCGCGCCCTTCAGCCTGTGCATCGAGTGGATGGACAGGATCACTTCCCCAAAGACGTCGAGCTGAAGATGGCGCGCCGCGCCGTTGCCGATCCGCACCGGCCTCGAGCCTGCGTACCCCGAAAGGTGGTCGAGCGTGCGCTCATCGAGAGACGAATTCGGGCTGACGCCGTACACGATGCGCGTCTTGCGCTCGTTCAGCCTGCACTGATCCAGCAGCCAGCTTATGTAGTGGTCGCCCTCGTCCTCGTCCCCCAGACGGTAGAGAATATCCACCGTGAAGCTCGAATCTCTGAGCCATGCGAAACGGTAGTCCCAGTTGCGGCTTCCGCCCAGCGTCTCCGGCAGGCTCGTAGTGGGCGCGGCAACGATAGCGCCCGTGCGTCGGTACATCATCAGGTGGAGCGTCAGCAGCGATCTCGTCACGGCCTCCGACCAGAAGCCTGAGTACTCCACGTTCGAGACCACCCGCCGCCAGTGCCGCCGTGTGTACTCCAACTTGTCGCGCGCGCGGTACGCGCTCAGACGCTGCGGCTTGCCGTGACCGTAGGCGAGAACGAACGTCGCCTCCTGTCCCTGCGCCAGCCTGAACTCAGCGCTCGCGTGGTCGTCCGCCACGTTCAGCGGAACACTTGCCAGCAGACTGAGCGCCTGCCCCTCTCCGCGCGCGTGAACCCCCTCGCGCAGCCCGCGCAGCGTTGTCGTCCCGCGCGCGTAGTTCAGACGCGGCTCGAAGTGGCAGCGCGCGACCACTTCGCCCGATTCGCACCTCACTAGGCGGTGTATCTCATGCGGCGCGTTGGCGCGCTGCTCGTCCTCGCCCACCGGCATGAAGTCCGTCACCCGCAGCACACCCGCGCCCGTGCGGAACGTGGTCTCCAGTATGTTCGTGTCCTTCAGATAGGCTTGCCGCGCCGATGCTTGCGCGTCCGCCGGAGATATGCGGAAGCGCCCCCCGGATTTCGCGTCGAGAATGGCAGCGAACACACTCGGAGAGTCGAAGCGCGGCATACAGCACCAGTCTATCGACCCGTCCGTCCCCACCAGCGCGGCGGAAGACATGTCCCCGATCAGTCCGTATTCGTCTATGCCTAGAGCGCGCTTGCTCGGATTCATGACGACAGCCCAAACGTGAATATCTGCGACGTGTAGCCTTTCAGCGCAATATACCGCTTGGCGCAGCCTGTCGCAAACCTCGACCCGCTCAGGATGCTGTATCAGTTTGGTCGGCAGTAAGGAAATCCCCTCTCCCTCGAAGGGAGAGGGTTAGGGTGAGGGTGACGCCCCACCAGCAAAATTGAAACAGTCCCCTGCTTGAAGAGGCTGTCCCGGATCGAGCAGGGACAGCATCCCCGCTCAGGTTATGATAGATTTGAGATGCTGCCGGATACTCTGTAGGATTGAACAGTCGTATGCGATGGAGAAATTCCGCAAGCCGAGACAGACAGAGACCGATGAAGCCGTAGAAATTGAGTTGAGCGAGGAAGAGAGCCGCGTCAGGACCGGAGACCCCGTCGTTCAGGTCATCGAAGCCGTCGGCGCGGACGATACACGACACGAGCCAGCGCGCACAGGATGGACGCCATGACCAAGATCGCAGACATCAGAGCGAGAGAAGTCCTCGACTCGCGCGGCAACCCCACAGTCGAAGTCAACATAGCCTTGGAAGATGGCGCGTGGGGCAGGGCGCTGGTGCCGTCGGGCGCATCCACCGGCGCCAACGAGGCCGTCGAGCTGCGCGACGGAGACCCCAAGCGCTTTCGAGGGCGCGGAGTACTCAGGGCCGTCAGCAACGTCCACGAGAAGATCGCCCCTGCGCTCGCCGGGCATCCCGCCCAAGACCAGCGCGCGATAGACACCATACTGACGGAGCTCGACGGCACCGAGAACAAGGCAAACCTCGGAGCCAACGCCATCCTCGGCGTCTCGCTCGCCGCAGCCCGCGCCGCGTCCGAGAGCGGCGGCAAGCCGCTGTATCGCCACTTCAACCAGGGTGAGCCGATCACCCTGCCAGTGCCGATGTTCAACATCATCAACGGCGGACGGCACGCCGAAAACTCCACCGACTTCCAGGAGTTCATGGTGGTTCCCCTAGGGTTCGACACCTTCAGGCGCGCCATGCAGGCCGGAGTCGAGGTCTACCACTCCCTGATGGACAGCATGAAGAACCGCGCCCTCGGCACCAACGTCGGCGACGAGGGCGGTTTCGCTCCCCCCGTCAGGACGAATCGGCAGGCCGTCGAGCTGATAATCGAGGCAATCGAGAACGCCGGCTACACCCCCGGCGACCACTGCTTCATAGCCATAGACGTAGCCGCCTCCGAGTTGAGCAGCCGCCCCGGACGCTACACACTCCCACAGCGCGAGACCTCCCTGAACTCCGAAAGCCTAGTGGACATCTACGACGCTTGGATCAGCGACTACCCGATAATCTCCATCGAGGATGGCTTGGCAGAAGACGACTGGAACTCCTGGGACACCATGAATCGGCGGCTCGGCTCCAGAGTGCAGCTCGTCGGAGACGACATCTACACCACCAACCCCAAGCTCATCCAGTGGGGCATCGAGCGCAGCGCTTCGAACGCCGTCCTCGTCAAGCTCAACCAGATAGGCACTGTCAGCGAGACGCTCGACGCCATCCGCATGACCAGAGACGCCGGCTGGGGAACCGTCATCAGCCATCGCTCCGGCGAGACCGAAGACTCCTCCATAGCCGACCTCGCAGTCGGAACCGGAGCCGGCCAGATCAAGGCCGGAGCGCCCGTCAGAGGCGAGCGCACAGCCAAGTACAACAGGCTGCTGCTCATCGAAGAGCAGCTTGGCGCAGACGCGCGCTACGCCGGCTCGGACGCCTACGAAAAGTTCCTCTCGCAGCGAGTCTGAGCAGCCGAGACAGCCCGTTCGCACTGGGCGAAGAACGCCGCCGCTGTTCACCAACAGCCACACTCTGCCATAATATGGCCATAATATGGAAAGCGCGCACACTCCCACTTGCCAGACGAAGACTCGCCCCCCGTCGAGGAGGAGGCCATCCATGGCGACCCGAATCGGAATCAATGGCTTCGGACGTATAGGGAGACAGGTTCTCCGCGCGGTGCGCGAGCGCCACCCGCACACCCTCGAAGTCGTCGCAGTCAACAGTCGCGGCAGCGCCTCGGACTGCGCCCGTCTGTTCAAGTACGACTCCACCTATGGCAGATACCCCGGAGAGGTCGACGCCACCGAGTGCGGCATACGCGTCGACGGCTCAGAAATCAGCGTGTTGGCAGAGAGCGCCCCTTCCGACATCCCATGGGCAGAGCTAGGCGCGGAGATCGTGGTCGAGTCCACCGGCGCATTCACACACGCTGACGAGGCCGCCGCGCACCTGCGCAGCGGCGCGAAGAAGGTCGTCATCTCCGCCCCCGCCAGCGGCGAAGACCTGACCATCGTTCTCGGAGTAAACGAAGACAGGTACGACGCCGACCGCCATCACATACTCAGCAACGCATCCTGCACCACCAACTGCATAGCCACTATGGTAAAGACACTTCACGACAGCTTCGGCGTCCGGCGCGGGCTTATGACCACCGTTCACTCCTACACCAACGATCAGCGAATTCTCGACAAGGTTCACTCCGACCCTCGCCGCGCCCGCGCCGCCGCGCTCAACATAATCCCCACCTCCACCGGCGCGGCGCGCGCCGTTGGCGTGGTGCTGCCCGAGCTGGAAGGCAAAATTCACGGCATGGCCATGAGGGTGCCGACTCCCACCGTGTCGGTGACCGACTTCGTCGCCACGCTGTCCGCCCCCGCGTCCGTGGACGAGGTGAACGACGCCTACCGCGAAGCCGCCGCCGGCAAGCTCAACGGAATACTCGACTACACCGAAGAGCCGCTCGTAAGCTCCGACTTCAGGCAAGACCCCCACAGCTCTATAATAGACGGCCTATCCACCATGGTGATGGGCGGAGACATGGTGAAGGTAGTCGGATGGTACGATAACGAGTGGGGCTACTCATGCCGCACCGCCGATCTCGCCGCGTTCATCGCCGATAGGGGACTCTAGCAGCCGCATGACAGACACCGGAACCATCCAGCGCAACATCCAGATCATCCGCGCCCTGTCCAACGATCTCGCCGCGTTCCTGCACGGCTTGCCCGAAGACATCTGGCGCGACGCCGAGACCTACGCCAGCCCCTGCGACCAGTGGAACGTCGCAGACGTGGTTACCCACCTCATCGCCATCGCCAACATGAAGACCCTCAGCATAGAGCGCGCCTTGAAGGGGAGCGTCTCGCCGCCTATGGGCTGGCGCAAGACCAGCGCGGAGGAGCGGCAGCGAGAGATCGCCGCCCTCCGAGAGGCGTTCGACGAAGACCTGTTCCCGGAGTTCAACGTCTCCTGTCTCAGGCTGAACAGGCTGCTCGCGTCTCTGGAGCCGGAGCAGTACGACATGCCCGCATGGCACCCCGCCGCCGTCATGGACGTCTCACGGCTGATCGGACTGCGCTTGATGGAGCTTGCCGTACACGGCTGGGACATCCGTTACGGAGTAGACAGAAACGCCTCCATCGCCCGCATAGCCATACCTTATTTGAAGGAGTGGGTCCCCAACTGGCTGCGCGCCTGCTTCCGACAGCCGCAGGATTTGGAGCGCGACGTAACCTTGCGATTCGCCCTGACCGACTCACTCGGAGAAGCCCGCGATCTGCGCGTGCGCCGCGATGGATTCTCCCTCTCCGAATCCGACCCCAACGCGCGCCCAGACGCGATCATCTCGCTGGACTCCAGCGCCTACGTGCTGTTCCTCATGGGACGAATACCCATCCGCCGATCCATCCGCCGCGGACGCATAGCCCTGGACGGAGATCAAGGCTTGGCAGAACGCTTCACCCAGTGGTTCGTTGGCATATAGCGCCTCCCTTGCGCCTATAGCCGGAGATTTCACGCATCCACAACGCCCACGATGGAATAGCCGCCATGACGACCAAGACCCGCCCGACCACCGCCGAAGAGCTCCTGCACTTGCCGGACGACGGCTTCAGATACGAGCTAATACGAGGAGAGCTCGTAAAGACGACCCCTCCCGGACAGTACCATGGCAAGCTCGCTATGAACGTTGGCGTGGATCTCAAGATACACGTCAGAAGAGCTGGCATCGGCGAGGTGTACACGGAGACAGGCTACACACTGTCCTCGAACCCCGACACGGTTCGCGCTCCCGACATATCGTTCGTAAGCCGTGAGCGGCTCGACGAGATAGGGGAGACCGAGGGCTACTGGCAGGGCGCTCCCGACCTCGCAGTCGAAGTCGTATCGCCCAGCGACCGCTGCACTCGGGCAGCCGACAAGGTGGCGGAGTGGCTCAGGGCAGGAACGCGCATGGTGATCGTGGTGAACCCCCGCAATCGGACCGTGGAAGTCCACCGCTCGCCGACGGACGCCGTCACTCTCGCCGAAGGCGACGTACTCGACGGCGCAGACGTCATCCCCGGCTGGACTATGCCCGTCGCATCCATCTTCTCCTAGCGCCCCGTCGACCCGCCTATAGCCGCTCGCTCGACGCCCTTTCCCGCGCCCCGTCCACGCGCCTATAGCCGCTCGCTCGACCACCCCTCCTTGACCGCTAGGCAATAGGTATTCGCGCCTCGATCTTGGCCCCCTTGCCCGGCGCGCTGGTTATGCTCACGTCCCCGCGCAGCAGGCGCGCGCGCTGGCGCATTCCTATCAGCCCGAACCCGCCGCGCCCCACCTCGATCCGCACCGCGTCCGGGTCGAACCCCGCCCCGTCGTCCTCCACCGTCAGCGTGACCGTATCCAGCGCGAAGTCGAGAGTCACCCCCACCTCGCTGGCGTCGGCGTACTTGCCTATGTTGATCAGCGACTCTTGGCATATCCTCATCAGCGCCGCCTGAGCCACCGCCGGAAGCTGACGCCGCGCCCCCAGCAGCGTGAAGCTCGCATTCGCGCTGGACGTCCCGTTGAACCGTTCCACTTCCGCCTCGATTATCACGTCGAGCGGGTTCTCCTCCAGCGCTTCCGGCAGCAGGTTCCACACCGAGCGGCGCGCCTCTGCCAGGCATTCGCGCGCTAGACTCTTGGCCATCGAGACGTGTCCCCGCAGCTCGGACACGTCCCTGTCCATCGCCTGCTCCCCAGCCTCCAGCTGGATAACGATGCCCGTGAACCCCTGCGCGAGCGTGTCGTGTATCTCTCGCGCCATGCGGTTGCGCTCCTCCAGCACCGCGAGGTCCCTAGTCTCGTCGAAGATGCGCGCGTTCTCGATCGCCACCGTCAGCTGATTGGCGAGCGTCTGCGCGATGAGCATGTCCGTGTCGTCGAAAGCGTCCGCCCGCTCCGAGTGCAGATCCAGAACCCCGACCACCAGATCACCCTGCTTTATGGGCATCGCAAGCTCCGATCTGGTCGCCGGACTCTCCAGCGCCAGCGTCGAGTAGAACGGATCGCTGGATGCGTCCCCCGTGATCCATGGCAGACCTGTGGCGGCAACGTGTCCGACTATGCCCTCCTCGCCGATCCTCATGCGAGTTCCGCGCACCGGCAGCTCGCTGTCGCCGCTGTCCACCGCCTCCAGAACCGCCTCCCGCCCGTCATCGTCCACCAGAAAGACGCCGACCGTGTGGTATCCGAACGTCTCGCGCACCAGCTGAACCACGTGCGGCAGAAGCTCGCCCAGCGTCAGCACCGCGCTGACGTTCAGCGCCACCGCGTTGATCGCCGCCATCCGCTCGTTGCGCCTCCGCTCCGCCTCGAACAGACGCGCGTTCTCGATGGATATGCCCGCCTCGTTCGCCAGCGACTGGAGCGTAATCAGGTCAGATTCGGAAAATGCCCCCACCGTATCACTCTGAAGGTCGAGTACGCCGATCACCTCGCCCTTGGCGCGAATGGGTATCGTAAGCTCAGAGCGCGTGTTCAGGTGGCGCATCGCCACGTAGCGAGGGTCGCGGCTCACGTCCGACACCAGCAGCGCCTCCCCCGTCCGCGCCACCCAGCCCGTCAGCCCTTCGCTGCCCACCCTCAGCCTTGCCGGATCGAAGCTGAACTCCGGGTTGTCGGACGGCGCGCCCGATCCGAACTTGTAGATCACCTCGTCCCCCTCTATCAGCCCTATCCCCACGTGGTAGTAGCCGAACGTGTTCTGGATCATCTGGACGATCTGCGAGAGCGCCTCGTCCAGGTCCAGCGTCGAAGACATCTTCGAGCTCAGCTCCGCCACCAGTCGGAAGAACTCCGCTCTGTCCTGCTGCTCGCGGAACAGGTGCGCGTTCTCGACCGCTATCCCTATCTCCTGCGCCAGCGCCTGAAGAACCACCTTGTCCGCCTCGTCGAATGCGTTGGCGCGCAGGCTCTGAGTGTGCAGAACGCCCACCGTCTGCCCGCCCGCCGTCACCGGAACCGTCACACACGAGCGCGCGTTCCCAGTCTCCTCCACCGGACGATAGCGCGGCTCGTTCTCGATGTCCGGGACGATCATCGGCTGCCCCGTGGAAGCCACCAGCCCCGTTATCCCTTGATTCTCGTGTCCATCCTGAAGCGAGCGGCGCACGCGCGCGCTCAGGTGCGGATTGTACTTTGGAGAAAAGACCAGCTCGCCCCCCTCCAGCATTCCCAGCGAAGCCCTGTCGTACCCCAGCGATTCGGTCCCCAGCTGTCCCACGCTGGAGAGAAGCCCATCCACGTCCCGAATGGAAGATATGCGCCTGCCCACCTCGCCGATAGCCCTGAACTGCTCGGCGCGCCGCTGCTCCTGCTCGTAGAACTGCTGGATCTCTTCGTACAGCTGCGCGTTCGCAACCGCGCCCGCAATCTGAGATGCCACCCTCTCGCCGATCCCCACGTCCCGCGCGCCGTAGGCTTCTACGGATCGAGACCCCACCCACAGAATCCCGATCACCTCGTTGTGAGACATGAGCGGCACCGCCATGAAAGACCTCAGCCCCTGCTCCCAGCTTGGCATCAGCCCGGGAAAGTCGCGCATCACCTCCACCTCCGAATCCGTCTGAAACAGAACCGCCATCCCCGTCTCGAACGCCTGCTCCGTTGCCGTCCCATCCAGCGGATACTCCACCCCCGGCTGTCGGTTGGGCATGGACAGCCCCGACATGTACGCCGCCGTGAACGTCCCTCTCCTCGGATAGACGTTCATTATGGCGATGGCGTCGGAATCTATGATGCGCCTCGTCTGATCCACGAAGTGGTCGTACACTAGGCTGATGTCCAGCGAGGAGCCGATGATGCGCCCGATCTCCGCCATCACCGCGTTCTCCTCTGCCGCCATCCGCGCAGATTCGGTTTGGCGCGAGACCCGATCGTCCAGCTCGGCGTGAGACTTCTCGATGGCGCGCGCCATCAGATTGAACTGCTCGGCAAGCTCCTGAACCTCGTCGCCCGTATTCGCTTCGATGGTGTGGCTGAATCTGCCGCTGGCGATCAGCCGCGCCCCCTCGGTCAGATCGCGGATTGGCATGAGCGTCTTGCCCACGAAGAGCCAGACGCCCCCGCTTGCGAGCGCGGATCCCAGCGCCAAGAGCCCCAGCACCATCCAGCTAGTGTTTCGGATCGGTCCCTGAACCTCGCTCCATGGCTGTTGAATCACCACTCCCCAGCCCGCGCCCGAGATCGGCGCGAAGCCGGATATGACCCGCTCTCCGGTGGGAGCGATAGACAGATCGGAGCCGCTCACGCCCGCCGACACCTGAGATACGGGAGGGTACCCCGTCAGGTCTGCCGCCACCAGCTCGGCGCGCCCGTGGAATATCGCCCTGCCCGATCCGTCCACCAGATAAGCGTGTCCGTCCTCGCCGGGCGCCACGTCCAGCGACTCCGAGAGCATCGCGCTCATGGGCGAGCCGTCTAGAGTCGCCACCCCCGACGCCGCTACCCAGAACTCGCCCGCCTCGTCCACCACAGGCACCGTGATCATCACCGCGTGCCGTCCGCTCCGCGCGTGGCTGAACACGTTGGAATAGGACGGCAGCATGGTGGATCGAGCCGATTCGAGCTCGGCGGCGGCAATCCCGCCGAGAGGCTCAGCCTCCTCGCTCGACCACACAGGCGAGCCATCGCGCGCGTAGACCGTAACGCCCCCGTCGAAAGCGCCCAGATCCTGCGCCCACCTCGACTCCGCGCCCAGACCGAACGCGACAGATCGCAGGATGTCGGTCTGTCGCTCCACGACGTCCCCGACTCGCTCGGCAGTCAGCCGCGCCAGCTCCGCATCGCGCTGCTCGACCACCTCCAGAGCGGTGGCTACGTAGGCGTAGATTGCGATTAGAGCCACCAGAATGAGAATCACCGACCCCGGAATCAGCGCCGCCAGCAGCACCTTGACCTGAAGATTCCTCAGAAAGGACATCACCCGCTGCCTCCAAGACGCCCTGCGTCGCCATTGCTCTTGCTCGAGGATTGTAACAAACAGCGCAAGAGCTTTTTTCCCCCTGCGCGCAAAAGGCCCCGCGCTTTCACGTTGCCCCATTCAGTACAGGACATCGTTGGTCGATGAGTTTCCCCTGCGCGCAAAGAGGCCCCGCGCTTTCACGCGGGGCCCCTGGCTTTGTGGGAAGTAAAGCCCGAATACTGCGGTCTACATGTCCCCGTCGTTCGAATCGCTCGTGTACATCCTGACACCGTTCGGCGTCCGTATCTCGATCCTGTACGAATCCCCGTCGGCGAAGCGGCTCTTGAGCTTTTCGAGAAGCTCATCCCGCATAGCGCCCGACATGTCCGCATCGGACTTGCCCCACTTCAGGATGTCCTCGAAATCTCCCCAAGAGTGGCTAAAGCCCTTGTCGAGGCTGAAGCGCCCGAACCCGCCCCTCTTGTCCCAGCCGGACTTGTGCCGCCCGAACCCGCTCCTCTTGTCCCAGCCGGACATGTGCCGCCCGAACCCGCTCTTCCTGCCCCAGCCGAAGCCTGCCGTCTGATCCCCTTGCTGAACCAGCTGCACATCGCCGTCGACGTCCATTACCAGCGTCTCGTCCTCGCTGTTCAGCCCCCCTATGTCGCCCGTGCGATTGATGACGACCTTCGTATCTTCGCCTATGGTGTACGCGATGGGGTCGGAGTCGTCTTTGGGCTGAAGCGTGAACGTTCCCGCGTCCGCGTCCACGTTCGTAACCGTTCCGACAGCTTTGCGGTAGGTCTTGTAGCTGCCGTCTTCATCGGCTCTGGATATCTCCGAGCGCGCGAAGTCTTCCCATGCGCCGCGCGCCTTGAGGTAGCTCTCTTTGGAGAAGTGAAACGCCCCGCCTCTGTCAGCCCCCCAGAAGGCCGACTTGGTCTCCACCTCGCGCCCGCCCACGGTCACCACCGCGTAGCGAACCGGTCCGTCTCGCGTGAAGGTGAGCGTGATCGAAGCGCCCACCCCGGCCTTGGCGATGGCGTCTATCAGGTCTTGGGATCCGTCTATACTCACACTGTTGACTGCCGTAATCACGTCTCCCGCTTCCAGAAGTCCGTTGGATGGTCCGTCCTCCAGCACCTCGACCACTTCGACACTTCCATCATCCAGCTCCGAAATGGCGACTCCGATGTACGGCTTGGTCTCGTCGTCTGTGGCTTGAGGCTGACCGCCCCCCTCGCCCTGCGCGATCTGCGACACAGCCGCCACGTCCACCCTCAGCGGAGCCATTCCCTCCTGATGAAGGCTCTCCGGCGCGCCGTCGGATGCCGCCTGCGTAGTCGCCTGTGTAGAAAACGGGTTGGCGACCGCGAGCGCGAACAGCGCCAGCCCCGCCAGAGCCGCAAGACTCGCGGCGGCTATGGTCTTGGTCTTCATCACTTCGATTCCTCCTCTATGCTCGCGGCCACGCCGATATGGGCCGCTCGACACATACAACGCGCGAAAGCGGCGCTCGGTTAGCGATGGCTTTATTTGCCCGTGATCAGCCGCCACAGCCTCTTGAGCCAGCCCTCCCGCCTCGTTCGAGAGCGCCCCTCTGTGCAAGCGGCGCAGCTGCACGCGGGCGGATGGTCGTAGTACCAGTTCGATCTTCCCATGTTTCCTCGCCCCTCCCGTAAGATTCTCTTCGTACCGCCTTCGATCATACGCCAGTTGACATCTGGCGCAAGTGCTGAGAACCTTCATACAGACACAAGAGCCGCAAGGAGTCGCCCAATGCCCAACGCCACCCTCGACCTCGAAGACCCCGCAGTACTCCAGCGGATCGGCGCCGAGTGGCGCTTCGGATCGGGCTGGAACCCCGACCAACCCAACGAAGGGCTGATCTCGCAGGCAGCCGACAGCCCCGCCAGACTTGCGGACTACGATGATTCCTCTTGGGAGGTCATCGACGACCTGGAGGCAGGAGGACAGGGCAAGCCCTCCGGCAGCCCCGAGCATCCCGGCATCCGCAAGAAGAGATCCGAGGGTCTGACCTTCGGCTGGTACAGAATCTCGGTCACACTGCCCGATCGCGTCGGAGACTTCGACGTCGAGGGCACTGAGGTCTGGTTCGAAACCAACATAGACGACTACGGCGAGCTGTGGATAGATGGGGAGTGGGACCGCCAAGCCGGAGCGGTCAACGGCTTCAACGTAACCAACCGCGTCAGGGTCTCCGACAGCGCTCGCCCCGGCGCCACCCACGTGATAGCCTGCCTGTGCGTCAACGGCCCGCTCGCCCGCCCCGGCGGAGGCATCTTCATGCGCTACGCCCACCTAGACTTCGTACAATGACCAACATTCGCGCTCTGCCGCTGTTTCCGCTGAACACCGTTCTGTACCCGAACGCATCGCTGCCGCTCCAGATATTCGAGGAGCGTTACAAGATCATGCTGCGCGACTGCATGGAGTCTGACTCGAAGTTCGGCGTCGCGCTCATCAGGGAGGGGGCCGAAGTCGGAGGTTCTGCCGTGCCGCGCGAGATCGGCACCGTTGCCCACATCGTTCAGGTGAATCGGATCGAGGGCGACCGATTCTTCGTCTCCGCCATCGGACAGCAGCGCTTCCGCATTCTGGAAGTCATCCATCGCGCGCCGTATCTGGAAGCCCGCGTGGAGATTCTGGACGAGGAAGGCTCAGAACCCGCGCCCGACCACCTGATAGAGGAGGCTGCTGAAGCGTTCTCCGAGTATGCGCGCTGCGCCGTGGGCGTATCCGGTGGCTGGGTGCGACAGACGCGCGTCCCATCGGACGCGGCGGCGCTCTCGTACCACATCGCCGCCAGAATGCAGCTCGAGCTGGAGGATAAGCAGCGTCTGCTGGAACACCCCTCCGCGCGCAGCAGACTGAGCGCCGAAACCGAGATGCTGCGGCGTCACTCGCGCGCGCTGCGCCGCCGCATGGCATGGGAGCTGAGCCGTCGCTTCAGCCGCCACTAGCCGCCCCCCTCTTTCCGACTATGTTGCCGGCGACTTGTGGACTCTGCACGTTGCGGCTTCAGCCGCCACTAGCCGCCCCTATGCAATTCGCGCGCAGAACTGCGAGGATGGCGGATCCCCGAACAGATTCGGATGCAGAATCCGCGCCAAGACCTCCAGCCCGTCCACCAGTCGGGGACCGCTGCGGCTGAACAGCGCCCCTGAATCCACCGCATACACTCTGCCATTGGCGAAAGCCGACGTCCCCCGCCAGCGTTCGACGTCGGACAGCGCCCCGAACTCGGACTTCGCCCTGTCCGCGTCCATGCCGCACGGCATGAGTACGAGGATGTCCGGGTCGGCTTCGACCAGCCGATCCATCCCCACCCGCTCGGACGGCGCGCCCGCCTCCATCAGCGCGTCCGCTCCCCCTGCGATCCCCACCATCTCGGGTATCCAGTGGCCTGCGGCTATTACCGGATCCAGCCACTCGATGCAGGCGACCGTTGGGACAGTCTCCGCCCGCGAGACGGCTCGCCGAACCGCGTCTATCCTGCCTCGCAGATTGAACACGGCGTGATGAGCCTCGGAATCCGCCCCTGTCTCCCGGCCCACCTCTAGGATGTCATTGAGAACGTCGCCTATCCCATGCGGATCGAGCGACAGCAGGGCAGGGGCGCGCTCCAGCCGCCCGACAGCTTGCCGAACGTCCTCGAACGAAACCGCGCACACCTCGCAGAGCTGCTGAGTTATGACGAGATCGGGGCGAGCGTTGGAGAGCGTCTCCTCGTCCACCTCGTAGATATTCTCGCCGCGCGTCATCATATCCGTGATGAGCCTGTCTATCTCGCCGCTGCTGAGCGTGTTCGGATCGAAGCGACTGCGAACCACCTTCGGCTTCGCCCGCGCCCCATCTGGAAAATCACACTCGTGGCTGACCCCGTACAGCGAATCGCCTAGCCCAAGCAGATAGACTGTCTCCGTTGCGCTGGGCAGGAACGAACATATACGCATTGGCGGCCTCCAATTCATCTAAACAGTCGCTGACGGTAGCTGATGATGTCCGACTCTGTAAGCTCTTCGAGTTCCACAAGACGATAATGCCGCTCTGCCGAGATCTTTACAACTCCATCGGACCGCTCGAACTCGAACATAGCGACAGTCCGATCATCGACGAGCTGCGCCCCGATAGGTTTTGCAATCAACAACGGGAATCTGGCTTCACACATGGCGTAGTCTTGCTCGATCTGAACGATGTTGAGAAAATCCCCCGGCTCTTGGCCTGAACCGGAATGATGTAGTGGACGCCGTCACGGTCGATTCCAACATAGATTTCATCGGTTTCGATCTGCCCAATGCCTGGCACAGATGTCCGAAAGTGATTCTGAAGCGAGTAACAGGTAAGCCCGGTCGCCAAGTCGATTAATCTATTGTATCGCAGGCGAGCGAGAAGCGACTGCTCATCCCCAAGCGCGTAGCGCTCGATAACCCCAGGCGTAGAATCAGGGACCTTTGTAACAGAGAGATTCCGATTGGGACTCAAATCGACTTCAAGAACCAGATCGAACTGATAGCTTCCGGCGCCGGCAGGTCGAATGATCCACATTCGCCCGGGACCTGCCAAGGACTGAATTTCTTCAGGCAGCGGTGAACGATATCGGAACGTGTAAATCACGTCTCCCAGATTTCTGGGAAGATCGACATTCAGCGTCTCGGCTGCTATCTGGATATCTTCACGCCTGAACGGAACACTCTCGTCACCCGTTGTATATCTATCCTGAAATATCTTCAGGATGATCGCGGTGTATCTGTTGCGCCCTCGTCTGCTCGGCAAATTCGTAGTCACTCACCCCACCCCGGCCATTGCAGCACCAGTACCTCCTCACGCAAATGCTGCTTGGTAGCTGTCGAGAATCGCGTTCTGAACAGGTCTCTCCCAATCACTCTGTACCCCAAGGAGTGCGATATGTCAGCCAGCCGCTCACCGGTTCTGATCATCACTCTGAGGTACGAAGCCTGGTCTCCGACCACGTAAGCCAAGCGCGCGCCGGGCTTCAGCACGCGGCGAAGTTGGGCAAGATGCCGAGCCATGCCGCCAAAGTAGAGCCTTGTCACCCGAGCGTACAGACGCTCGAACCCTGAAGTTTTGTTCAGCCGCACCCTCTCACGCTCGATGCTGTCTGCCAGTGTACGGATTCCGGGCAGCTCGGAGATCAGCTGGTCGTCATCGTCGTCTTTATATACCCCTCTGGTATTCGACTTGACCAGGCTCCTTTTGAGCGCTCGCAGATCGTCCCGATCTTTGAGAAATCCCAAAAGCACAGATTCCAGCCGCGTCGTCCGCGTGTAGTCCTTCTCGTTGGGGTAGGGCGGCGAGGTGATCACGGCGTCGATCGACTCGGATGCGACCGTCTCATGGATCGCTCTCGCGTCCGCCCCCAGCGCCTGCGATCGGACGGAGCGCCGATCCCGCACCTGCGCCAAGTCGGACGCCATAGAGCGCACGTTGTTCAGCCAGCAGTCGATCACCGGCGCATCCGTCTTGGGGCGAGTCACCCCCACTTCCGGACCGAATCTGAGATTCCCGATACAGGTTACGAGCGCCGACGCAGCCGCGAGCCTCTCGTATCCAGAGTACACCGGATCGCAGCGCCCCCCTATCGCGTCTAGGAGCCTGAGCGTCTTGCGCAGGGGCAGGGGACTGATCGAACCTCGTATCAGCAGCTTCGACTGTCTTTCCGTCAGCCGACGCAGCCCCGTCTCCAAACCCACCGTGTCATGTGAGCTTGGCAGAGGGTCTGGGGACGACAGCCCTTCTCTGCGAAGAGCCGCGTCCGCCCGTTCAGCCACCTCGCGCGCGTGATTCAGGAGCTTATCCGGCTCGGCGTTCCAGGACGTCTTGACAGAGCTGGCGAAGTGGGCGATGGGATTGGCTTCTACCCCCACGCTGTCTATCCCGCGCTTCTTGCACTCTACCAGAGTGGTTCCAGTCCCGCAGAAGGGATCTAGCACCACCTGACCGGGTTCGATACCGAACTTCTTCAGATAGTGCCTAACCAGATGGGGCGGAAACGACAGCACGAACCTGTACCACTGATGGACAGGCATATCCGCTTTCAGGATACTGTTCCGGTTTCGCGCGTCCGCCGCGCCATGTTCGCTGAACTCTATCGGCTCGTTTGCCGACACGTGGCCCCCATACAAACCCTCCTCGCCTTCGATGCCCTTCAGAACGCCCCCTCCGCCTCGAACGCCTCCGCCAGCCTTGCGATCCCCTCGTGGATCTCGTCCGGCTGGTTGAATCCGAAGCACAGCCGCGCGTAGTTCTGCCCCGATCCGCCTTCCGGCGAGAAGTTCACACCGGACAGATAGCCCACTTCGTACTTGTCGAGAACCGTATCCCGAATCGAGGTGATATCGCTGCCGTCCGGCATCTTGAGCCATACGAACAGCCCGCCGTGCGGATTGCTCCACTCGGCGCGGTCGCCGAAGTTTTCCCCAAGCGAGGAAAGCATCGCATCGCGCTTCGCCCTCTGCACGTGGTTGATCTCCTCGATGTGGGAGTCGAGATTGTCGGTCGAGTAGCGATGCACCGCGTAAGACGCGAACATGTTCACCGAGCCGCCGCTCTTGGCCACCAGCGCCCTGTCCAGCACCTCGGCCGGCCCTGTCCCGTACCCGATCCTCATACCCGGCGCGATGATCTTCGAGAACGAGGCAACGTACATCGTGCTGCCCGTCTCATCGAGCGAGTAGATGGACGTAGGCGACTCGGGTCCGTCGAGTCGCAGATCCACGTAGCAGTCGTCTTCGAGTATCGGGACACCGTGGCGATTCGCTATATCCACCATTGCCTGACGCCGCTCCAGCGTCATAGTCCAGCCCTGCGGATTCTGGTAGGTGGGGATGGTGTAGATCAGCTTGGGCATCTTGCCCTGCGAGGCGGCGCGTTCTATGGCAGATTCCAGCGCATCCGGCAGCATCCCGTCCTCGTCGCACTCCACGCCGCGCACGTCCGCGCCGAACCTGCGCAGCTGCCCCAGCGTTCCCGCGTACACGTAGTCTTCCGTCAGCGCCACGTCTCCCGGATCTATCAGCACTTCGAGGAACATGTGGATCGGCTGACCCGATCCGTCTCCCAGTATGATGTCGTCAGCGGAGACGTGTATGTTCCGCTCCCGCGCCAGCTTGCCCGATACGAACTCCCGCAGCGGACGGTAGCCCTGCGGATGCGCATATATGGCGAGGTCTTCACCCTCCTCGCTGAGAGCCTGCTGAAGCCCGCTGACCAGCCCGTCGATCGGGATGGACTTGGGATCGGGATACGCGACTGCGAAGTCGTACTTGCCGCGCCTGCCCGCCCCGCCTCGCGGGCGACCTTCCGGCGCGTGCTTGGAGTACAGACCGTCGAAGCTGAACCTGCTATGTTCCGGCATTGGAATTTCCCTCCTAGGGGACGTCGCCCGAATCTCAGGCGGCGGATGGGGACGATTTCGTCCGCACAATTCTACACGCTGGCAGTCAGCGTGTCATTTGCTCGAAGTATCCCCGCTGCGGCTGATAGCGGGGCTGGCATGGTCGCCCGTCTGTTGGGGGTGAGAATCAGGAGACCGACTGCGTTACCAGTTCTTCAGAATGTGGTCTGCGATATTGATCGCAATCGGAGCTCCTCTGGGATTGCCCGCTGCGAAGAACAGATCGAACATCGGAGAGTTCCGAGAGTTGCGGAACACACGCCGCGTCGGGGCGACGCTGTAGAACACTGATTGCAGTCGATCTCTGAACATGTCCGCAATCTGCTCATTCCCTCTGGAACGCTCCTGCCTCGGTTCGTCTCCAAACAACGATATCTGTGCCGACTCTCGATAGCCCATCTTCCAGTAGTCACGCCCGCCGAAGATGCGGTCCAAATGACCCGCCAGCGCCTCGCTCGGCTCACTGCCAATCGGCATCATTCTGGCAACTGCCATCAGCGGGAATAGAATCCAACAGTCTATTTTCCGAGTGGCCGCGACAGCCTTGACCGAGTCCCATGAGACCTGAGTTGCAAACGGGTCGAGAAAGACAACCGCACGGTCGAAGTCATCCATCTCCCCGCAAAACTTGGGAATCTCCTCGTTAGCGTCCCCAGTGATGGGTTGAATGTCGCGTTCAGGGTACTGTGCGGACAGTTGTCTGAGCGACATAGCCCGCTTGGGATCTTTCTCGATGAACACCAGCCTGTCAAATGGCTTGTCACGAATATCCAGCGCTATTTTGGCCGATCCCTCCAGTATTTCCTTAAAATCGTCGTATTCCTCTGTTTGATAGCCTGACCCGGGTTGCCAGTAGCCTTCACCTGCGAAAGCGTCTACGTATACCAACCGAAACGGGCGGTTCTTCAGCGCAGTGGTGTACGAGTCGAGATAACGGCGGAGTATCTCGAGCTTTTGCTGAGTCCACCCTCCACCGAATGACGTCCTGACCATTAGAAATCACCTGTCTCGGGCATCTCCTGCCACTGCTGCCCGTCTATGACGGCGTCGTTTCCGCCACGCTTGTTTCTGACTCCGCCTAGCTGCTTCAAGAAGAACGCCACGCCTGCCTCATGTGACTGATCGCGCAGATCGCGTACCCAGTCGAGCTCCATCGGTCTTGCGCCGGGGCCGCTTTCCCCGCCTGCGATTACCCATTGCAGCGCGCCGCTGTCTAACCATCGGCTGAGATCGACAGCTTCGAGGAGCGGCTCAGCGGATACGAACCGGATCGGAGCGGGCAAGCGCGCAAGCACCGTGATTCTCGGAGTGTACTTCTGGCTTTCGACTGAAGTGCCTATCCACACATTGGCAGGCCAGACGTCTCCAAATCGCTGCCCGTAGTCAGACCACCACGCTACCGCGCGCCCCGGTCGCTTTGTCAGCACCTGAAACACATGCCCACGCTCATCCGAGGCCTTCCGCATGACCTCGAACATCCTGTGTACAAAATCGAACGGCACACGCGGGTGAAACACGTCGGACATGCTGTTGACGAACACGTGCCGCTTCTTCGCCCATTTGAGCGGAGTATCCAGGCGCTCCGGCAACAGCCTTACCTCACCGGGTACACCCTCATAGCCGGGCACTGCCATGGCCCTGAGACGCGGGTACAGGGTGAACATATAGCAGTGATCACAGCCGGGAGACACGCGGGTGCAGCCCGTCACCGGATTCCAAGTCTCGTCTGTCCACTCTATCGCCGAGGGCATAATTGGCCCCTCTCACATTGACAGATTCTATCACAACATATGTTCTGTATGCAATAGACGTGTTCTGCCAAGATCTCATGGGACACTGCGCCTTTCCGCTCTACGCGCCCTCGAACAGCCCCTCCCGCTCGAACACCCCCGCTAGGATGGCTATGCCGTCCCGTATCTCGTCCACGTCGTGGTAGCTGTACGTCAGCCGCATGTAGTTGTTCGGTTCGCGCGTGGCTCGGTACACCGCGCCCGGATTGTACTTGACACCTGCGGCCACCGCCTTCTCCAGCGTGTTCCACGTGTCCGCGCCTTCTGGCAGCCTGCCCCAGAGCATCATTCCCCCGTGCGGGTTGCTCCACTCGCAGCTTGGCGGAAAATGCTCGCCCAGCGCCGCCAGCATCGCATCGCGCTTCGCCCCCAGCGAGCGCGCCACCTCAGCTATGTACTCGTCCCCGTGAGTGTTCAGATACTCGAACACCGCCATGGACGCCAAATGACTCGGAGACGCGCCGAATCGCAGCTTGCCCACCACCTCCTTGACAGGATCGGGCACCACGCCGAAGCCCAGCCTCAGCCCGCAGCCCAGCAGCTTCGTGTACGCCGACACGTGAGACACCCCGCCCTGATCGTCCATGCCGTACATCGCCTGCGGCAGCGGGTCGCCGTCTATGCGGAAATCGGCGTAGGACTCGTTCTCCAGTATCGGGATGCCGTAGGTCTGCGATATCTCCACCATGCGCCTGCGCCGCTCGGCGCTGAGCGTCATGCCCATCGGGTTCTGATAGACGCTGATCGTGTATATCAGCTTCGGCTGCGTACCGCCGGCGACCAGCCCCTTGACCGTCTGTTCCAGCGCGTCCGTATCCATGCCGTTCTCGTCGCTGCGAACGTGGATCACGTTGGCGCGCTTTCCCATCAGCATTCCCAGCGTGCCGGAGTAGCAGAACTCCTCCACCAGCACCGTGTCCCCCGCGTCTATGAAGGCGTCCAGTATCGTCCCCACCGCGCCGCCCGCGCCCGCGCTGAGGAAGATGTTATCCACCGGAACGTCCATCCCGCGGTTGTCGTGAAGCGCCTGTGCGATGTACTCGCGCAGGCCCACGTGTCCCTGCGGCGGCGGATACTTGGCAAGCTCCACCCCCTCGCGCGGCATGATGTCCGCCAGCGCGTCCACGAACCCCTGCACCGGCATCGTGTCGCGGTCGGTGTACGTCACCGAGAAGGTGTATTTCGTGTCTTCCGCCTGTCCCGGCGGCCCCGCCACCTCGGCAGGCATGTCTTTCGTAAACAGATTCGTGTAGTCCAATATCGTCACTCCTGCTGACTCTGTTCGATGGCTGCGCCAGTTTTACACCAGCGGCAGCGTCACCCGCCCGCCCGTCTGCATACTGATCGTCACCGCGTCCGTAAACTCCATGTAGCGCACACCGTCGAAGAAGCTGGTGTGCGTGATCGGCTCCACCCCGCGGATCGCGTTGATGAACTCCTCTTCCACCCGCCAGCCGCCCTGCTTCTCCTCGGCTATCTCGATCTCCGCCAGCTCGCCGTCGCCCCTTCTGCCCCCGCGCATCGTCATAGAGGCGGAATCCACGTGAACAGTGCCTTCCGAGCCGAATATCCACACCCCATCCGCCGGCGCCAGCCCCGTGACCGAGCTCAGCCGCAGACGCGCCACAGGGCCTGAGCCGAACTCTATCAAAATCTCGACGTGGTCGGGGATATCTATGTACGCGATGCCGCCGTCCCATCCCGTTCGATGCTTTACGTTCACCCGTCCCACCGCCGTTACAGCCTCCGCCGGGCCGAACCAGCGCATGATCGCCTCGTACCATATGCCCATCTGCATGATGTTGTTGCCCGAGAGATCCCGATTGTGCCGCCAGTGAAGCCCCGAGTCTCGATCCACGAACCCCCCTTGGTGGACGGTGATATCCGCCGACAGCACATCGCCGAAGTAGCCGCCGCCGATCATCTCCTTGATCGTGGCGTCTATCCTGAGCGTATGCGGAGCGGGGACTATCTGAGCCACGAGTCCCGGACATTCGAGAGACGCCGCCAGCATCTCCCGCGCGTCCGCGGAGTTCATCGTCATCCGCGCCTCGGTCATAACGTGCTTGCCCGCTTCGAGCGAAGCCAAGACCAGCGCCTTGTGCATATACGGCCAGGTGCCTATGCAGATCGCGTCCGTATCGTCCGCCTCGATCAGCTCCGCCCAGGAGTCATAGACCGTACTCAGCCCGAACTCCTCCGCCACCCGCTGACTCGACTCGCGGCTGCGGTTCGACACGCTGACGTTCTCCACCCCCTCGATCGCCGCAAAGCCCGGCAGGTGTCTCAGTCTGGTATTTCCCCCGGCCCCCACGTAGCCTATGCGGATCGTATCGTCTGCCATTGAGTGCGCTCCTGTTGAGTGGATGCCCAGCCATCGCCAAGCTCGCCTCGAATTATATTGGACACGCGCCAAAGCGTCCAGACGCGGCATCGCGGACCGAATTCACTGATCCGACGCTGACGTCACAGCCGCAGCCAGCGGCTCGATCTCGCTGGTGTCCGTCGAGGCGCGAGCGACGTCCAGATCGTAGAGCCGCTGGAGGTTCAGCCAAGACTCCGGAGCCATGCCGAGCGCTTTGCCAATTCGTATAGCTGTGTCGGCGGTGATAGAGCGTCGACCACGAACTATCTCGTTGACGCGGCGCGGCGGGACGCCAATCGTCTTCGCCAGCCGGTACTGGCTGATATTTAGCTCGCCAAGTATCTCTGCGAGATGTTCGCCTGGGTGGATCGGGTCAGCGATGGACATTGACACCCCTTCCTTTTCCACAGCCCCTCGTTCAGTCCAAGCTAAGCAGACACGCCACTGATCGTTGATGCGGATGCTGTACTGCCCCCTGCGGTCTCCGCGCAGTATTTCGAGCCGATGGGACGGCGGAAGCCGAAGGTCGCCGAGTGCGACAGCCGTAATCACACGCTGCAATCTCATCCGCGCGCGCCGCTGGATATCAGCTGGTATGCGACGGACGACCTGACCATTGAACAGCCGTTCGGTGTTTCTGTCTGCAAATCTGTTCAACCCAAAGACGATAACGCGGTGGGATAATAGAGTCAACGGCTTGAACGTCCTCAGTGTCACAGCGCGCTAATTCGCTTTCCCGCCCGTTCGGTGTCAAAATGTCCCAAGACTTACGCAATAGAACAGCCCGACCACATCGTCCCCGCGATACAGACCGCCGCCAAAGTGCTGGAATCAGGCAGCCCCGCCGTCTTGGAGTTCATCACCAAAGAAGAGCGCGCTTCGATAGAGAATGGCGACGAGCTGCGGATAACGCCGCAAGCGTTGCGTATGTATAATGGTGGCGTGCCTTGCCACCCACACCTGCGAAACTCGACGATATGACTGTGCGCGAACACGAACATACACTGAACGTTTGGCTCGCCGAGCTGTTGCGCGAGCGAGGGTTGGACGCTCGGCAAGAGAGTATGCGGCAGGGCCGCCGCATAGACGTGGACATTCGCCTTGGCCCCGTGAGGATAGCGCTCGAAGCCGAGCAGGGTCAGACGAGCGCCAAGAAGCGCGAGGCGGTAAGAGACGCAGACCGCCGATTGAGTCAAGGGCTTGCCGATTGCGCCATAGCCGTCTGCTACCCAGATGGCATCGTCGAGCGCGATGGGATTACCCACAGCGATTTGCTGTGGACTATTAGAGTTACCCCCCCCCCACGAACGTCAGTTCTAATTCGGAGACCCCCAGCTGGGGCAGCGCGGACATCGACGATCTGGCGCGCGTCATCAGACTCGCCCCGATGCAGCTGGGCAACCCCGACCACGTGGCAGCCTCTCTGTCGGCCAGCCTCGACGCTGGCGTGGCGCGTCTGAGCGAGGCGCAGAAAAGACTTCTCGCCCAGCGTCTCGATCTGCCGCCCGCCAAAGGCAGGGGAGCGCGATGGGACAAAGCCGCCAAGCGCTCGCTGCTGGTGGTGGCTACGGCGGTAATGTTTCACGCGCGCTTGGACGTCCACCTGAAGACGCTCGAACCGAAGTTGGACAACAGAGCGTCGCCCGCCGCCCCGTTCACCGCAAAGTGGCCGCCGAGCATGGCGCGGGACTGCGCCGACTCCGCCGACCCCACCACCGCATTCTCGGACGCCTGGAACCTGATTCTTGCGCTGGATTACAGACCCATATTCGAGACGGGCAGAGCCGCGCTCCATGCCTGCCCGCCAGATTCCGCGTTCACCGCCGCCATTCGAGAGACCGCAAAGGCGGCATTGGAAGTGGCGGGAAACATCGCCGGCATAAGGCACGACCTGATGGGGCGCATCTTCCACACTGTGCTGGACACCGCTCGCTACGACGGCTCCTTCTACACCACCACCGCCGCCGCGACTCTGCTGGCGTCGCTCGCCATCACCGAAGACATGCGCGATTGGGACGCGCCGGACGCGCTCGACGGGCTGCGAATCATAGACCCCGCCTGTGGAACGGGAACCTTGCTCATGGCTTCCGCCGAGCGCATCCGAGACCTGGCGCCCCGAACGCGAGATCACGACCCTTCGGCGCGGGCGCTCATCGAGCGGGCGCTGAGCGGATACGACGTGAACCTGACGGCGACCCACATGGCGGCTACGACGCTCGGCTTACTCTCGCCGAGTACCCGATTCCAGAACATGAAGATAGGCAGAACGTTCCTCGGCGTGGACGGCGCGGGAGACGCCTTTCTTGGCTCGTTGGAGTTCTTGGATCAGAAACCCAAGCTGATGTCTTGGCCCAACGCCGCTCAGCGCGTCACTCAGATCGACAGCGGCGAAGACATGCTTCGACCGGACCCCGCCGATTTGGTGATAATGAACCCGCCGTTTACCCGCGACAGCCTGCGACATGACCAGTTCAGCCGCGCCGACGAGATGAAGATGAAGGCGAGGGAAAAACAACTCTTCTCGAACAAACCCGTGCATCTTTCCAGCAACGGCAACGCCTTCATAGTTCTAGCGGACTACATCAAAAAGACCGAATCCGGGACGCTGGCGGCAATCCTGCCACTCGTGACTTCTACGAACGCCTCTTCTCTCGGAATACGCCAATTCCTCGGGCGCAGCTATCACGTCGAGACAATCGTGACATCGCATGATCCGGAGCGCATCTACTTTTCCGAAAATACTAGCATTGGCGAAATGCTGCTCATCTGTCGCAGCTGGAGCGATTCCGAGAAGCCCAAGCCGCCGACTCGAATAGTCAACTTGGCTGTCAATCCATCCACTCCCGCGGACGCGATCAGCTTGGCGCAGGCAATAGAAAACGGCGTCGTGGAGACTCGGGCTTTCGGCGTCGTCCAAGAGTGGCCATCCGACAGAATCGCGGCGGGCGATTGGGGCGGCGTCCAATTCCTGTCCCCATACCTGTGCGAGCGCTTCTTGGATCTGGCGCGGGGAGACATGCTCTCTTCTACCGCCCTCAGCGGGATTGCGCACATAGGGCCTGATGGACGAGGAATAAGAGGAGTTTTCGACCGCTCCGCCATGCCGGGCAAAGACGGCATGAGGGCGCTGTACCACCACAAGACCAACGTCATACAGACCATGTCCGCCAATACCGACACCTACATCGTCCCCAAGAATGGGAAGACGGCGGCGGCGCGGCGTCTTTGGAGTCAGCGCGGATTTCTGATGCTGCCCACGCGAGCGCGGCTGAACACCGTCAGAATGCTGAGCGTAAGGCTCGACCAGCGAGCGCTGGGGTCGGCGTGGGTTCCGTGCAAGCCCGAAGTGCGGAACGTCTCCCAAGAGCTTCTGGAAAAAGCCATTTGCGCGTATCTCAACTCGTCCACGGGCATACTGGCGATGTTGGGCAACCGCTCGAACAAAATCCCGTCATATCCCCAATTCTCTATGGACGACCTTAGAAAACTGTTCGTCCCCGACTTCGCCAAGATAGGCTCAGGCGCGGTCTGGACGCTGGCGATGACATACGACGCCTTGGCGGGACAGGCGATGCTGCCACTGCCGCATATGAACGCTTGCGAAACGCGCCACGCCTTGGACGAATCCGTATGCGCCGCGCTCGGAATGGATGCTGAAACCGTCTCGGAAATCCGCCGCCAGCTCGCCGCCGAACCGTCCGTGAGCGGAAAGCGCTACGCATACCGCTGAGACCAGCGCCCTGCCGCCGCTGTCTGTCCGTCCAAGCCGCCACTTCACAGAAGCTCCACAGGATTTCCCGCCCGTCCCGTCAGCGCAAACTCTATCACTGCCCGCGCCATCTCTTCCGCAACCGCTCGGTGCGCCTGAGCCGTCGCGCCGCCTATGTGGTGCGTCCCTATGACGCCCGGCAGCCCGAACAGCGCGTTCGAGACCGGACTGGGCATCGGAGTCGGCGGCTCCCCCTCGAACACGTCCAGCCCTGCGCGCAGCCCCTTCGAGCGCACGGCTTCGGCAAGCGCGCCCTCGTCCACCACCTCCGCGCGCGACGTGTTGATCAGGTATCCCCCCGGCCTCATCGCCGACAGCAGCGCCGCGTTCACCAGATGGCGCGTGTCCGCAGTCAGCGCAACGTGGACACTCACCACGTCCGCATCCCGAGCCACCTCCACCGCGCGCGCCCTTCGGTCCACGCCAAGCTCGGACGCTAGGGCAGGGGAGAGCGACCTGCTCCACGCGATGACCTCCATCCCGAAGGCGCGCGCAATCGGAATCATCGCCCGCCCCGTCGCGCCCGTTCCCAGAAGTCCGAGCGTGCTGCCGCGCAGACCCCGCGCCTTCGAGTAGCCTTGCTTGTTCCAGCGTCCGACGCGCAGATCCGCCACGTTGTCCGCGATGTGCCTGTCCAGCGCGATCAGCAGCCCGAACGCAAGCTCCGCCACCGCCGCCGCGTTGCTCCCCGGACAGTTCGCCACCCGAACGCCGAGCTCGGCGGCAGTGGCTACGTCTATCGTATCCAGCCCCGCGCCCGCTCGAACCACCAGCTTCAGCCGCCCCGCGCGCAGCGTGTCCGCCGTGACCCGCGTACTCCTGACCACCAAGACATCCGCGCCCGTCTCGGCTGTGGCGGCAGCCAGCGCATCCCCACTCAGATTCGGGTCCGAGATGACTTCGATCCCAGCCTCGCGCAGCATCTCCGCGCCGGGATCGGCTATGCGGTCAGCCAGCAGCGCTTTCACTCCACCACTCGGCTCGTCAGCCGGCCGCGCTCTCGTGTCGCGCCGCCCGTCCCAGCAGCATCTCCGGCTTCAGCCAGCTTGCCCGCCCGTAGTTGACCGGCTTGCCCACGTGGAAGCTCTCCACTGGGGCGAAGTCGCCCGCGCGCAGCGCCTCGAGCATGTCCGCCTCCCCGCGCACGTCTCCCATGAACGCAGTGACCCCGCGCGCCAGCCCGTCCAGCGAGTGCGCGTCAGAGCCGCCGGTTCCCCAGAAGCCATGTATAGCGGCCACCTCCTGCGCGAAGCGGTTCTCCACCTCGATGTTGCCCCCGTTCACCACCTCCACCTCGTCCACCAGCTCGAACACCCGGTGCTTCGCCGCCTCGTCCGCACTCTGCGGAATGCGCTCAGCGTCTTGGAACAGCATGTTCTGCGTGTAGTGCGGCAGGTCGAACAGGAACCTGAACGGATGCGCGAGAATCATGAACCCGCCCACCTTGTCCACCTCGCGCCGCAGCGTGCGAATGACCTCTATACTGTCCCCGTAGCCCGCCACGTGTCCCTCCAGCCCCATGGTGATCACGTGACCGAGCGGAGTGTAAACTTCGAGAGCGCGGATTAGGACGATGTCGTCGACCGTCCTGCGAAACGCCTCGAAGTCGTGACGCGGCCAGCCGTCGTGTTCCGTGACCATGATGCCAGTCAGCCCCAGACGGCGCGCGTCCTCGACCATCTCCTCCGGCGTCAGCCCGCTGTCGGGGCTTCCCTGATTGGTGTGAACGTGCATGTCGAATAGAGAGAGCAATTGGTCCAGCTTCTCCTGTCTGTCTAGCTTTCCCGCTGGCGCGCCTAGCGGAGTACCCCCGCGCCAGCTCGCCGCGAACCCCGTGTCGTCGGCCTCTTCTCCAGCCATTCAGCAGTCGCCGATGACGTCCACCACTTCGAGATTGTCCTCGTACATGCGCCAGTAGGCCCCGCTGAGCGGATCGGACACCGTCCACTCGCGGGTTCCTCGCTCGTGGTGGTCGTCCGTTCGCGGCTGGCGCATCCACCGAGCCTCGAAGCTGTCGAGGTTGGATAGGTACTCGTCGGACGCCGCGCAGCTCTCGCGGATATGCTCCGCCACTATCTCGATGGCTCTCTGTCGCGTGTACTTGGGCGTGTGTTCGACCGCCGCCGCCGTGCGCGTCTCGTCCGACACCGCCAGCTGCCGCCCGGTTCCCGGTATCCTGCCCGCCGAGGCGATTATCACCATCGCCGCGCCAATCCCAATCAGTATGATCCACTTCATAGGCTGTTGACCCCTAAATCTGCCGCAGCCTGGGATCCCAGCGGTCTCGCAGCCAGTCCCCGATGAAGTTGAACGACAGCACCGTCAGGAATATCGCCATACCCGGGAAGAAAGCCACCCACCAGGCCGAGCCGAGATACTCGCGCCCGTTGGAGATGTCCGCCCCCCAGGACGGTGTGGGAGGAGGCACGCCCGCGCCGAGGAACGCGAGGATGCTTTCCGTCAAGATCGTGCTTCCGACCTGAAGCGTCATGGCGACTACGATCGTGTTCCCCACCGCCGGCAGAAGGTGATTGAGCATGATGCGCGGAGTCGAAGCCCCAGCCACGTAAGCCAGCGCTATGTAGTCGAAGTTCCTCACCTGAAGAGTCTGCCCGCGCACCAGCCGCACTATGCCCGGCCAGCTTGCCAGCGCCAGGACCAAGATGATCACGTAGAAGTTCTGCCCCAAGACTATGACGATGGAGATTGCCACGATTATGTAGGGCAGCGCCGTGAACACGTCCGTAAAGCGCATCACCAGCTCATCCACCAGCCCGCCGTAGTACCCGGCGACCAGCCCGAGCGTCGTGCCCACGACCACCCCCACCGCAATGGCTATGGAAGCGAACGTCAGCGAGATGCGCGCCCCGTAGATTATCCGACTCAGCAGGTCGCGCCCCAGCTGGTCCGCGCCGAGAAAGAAGGTGTACACCTTTTCGTCGCGCCCAAGCGGTATCCCGTTCGTGTTGCAGGACTGCACCTTGTTGGATATCTGCCCGTCCTCGCACGGCGGATACCAAGCGGGCGACGCGATCACCGCTCGCAGCTGATCCGCCTCCGGGTCATGCGGCGCCAGCCACGGCGCGAACAGCGCGCAGACTACCAGCACCGCAAGGATGAAGAACGGCACCAGCGGCCAGCGCCGCAGCACGTACAGCGAATCCTGCAAGCCCGTGGTCTTTCCCAGACCCTCCAGCTCAGCGACGGTGTACTGTCTGGCCTCTGTGGTCATGTCCAGCGCCTCACGTGTATCGAATCCTGGGATCCACCAGAGCGTAAAGCACGTCCAAGAGGAAGATCGCCATCACTGTAAGCACCGTGGCCACCATCACCGCAGCCGTGATTACCGGAAAATCTATGTTGTTGATCGCCTGATATACCATGAAGCCAAGCCCCGGCCACGCGAACACCGTCTCCGTCACCACCGTTCCGCCTATGAACCCCGCCAGTATCAGCACCGAGACGGTCAGAGGCGGAATGAGCGCGTTCCTGAATGCGTGCTTCCAGATGACCGAAGTCTGGCTCACACCCTTGGCGCGCGCCAGCTTCACGAACTCCGAGTCCAGCACCTCCAGCATGGACGAGCGCACCATTCGCATGACCGTCGCCGAGGCGAGCCAGCCCAGCGTAACCGTGGGCATGATGTAGTAGAGCAGACGCCCGGGCCACTCCACGCCGTGGCCGCGCGTTCCGGCGGGCAGCCAGTCGAGGTTGACCGCGAATATCAGGATGAGCATGATGCCCAGCCAGAACGGCGGCAGCGCCTGACCGAACAGCGCGAACGTCCGACCAACGGCATCCCACACCGTGCCGCGCTTGACCGCCGAAAGTATGCCGATGGGAATGCCCGTCACCATCACGAACAGCCACGCGCACGCGCCCAGCTGCAAGCTCGCCGGCGCGAACTGCCAGATCATCTCCGTCGCCGGCTGGCTGGTCTTGATCGAGTCGCCGAAGTCCAGCTTCGACACCACGTTCCACAGCCAGATGAAGTACTGAACCACCAGCGGCTTGTCCAGATGCAGCCGATCGCCCCACGCATCCCATATCTCCGGAGAGGTGTAGCCTACGTTGAGCATCAGGTAGCGAGGGTCGCCCCCCTGAAAGCGCGAGAGCGAGAAGACTATCAGAGTAGAGGCGATTATGGCGATTATGACCAGTACGAGCCTTCGCGCTATGAACACCTTCATGCCGACGACTCCTCTGGGACTGTCCCCGCTGTCCGAATATATCCGCGTGAAAACATATCTGCCGAAAACAACAATAGACTATATGGCAAGACTGTATGACTGCAATCCAATCGCTGCCCCAGCCGTTGTCAGCTGGGGCAGCGTCTTTCGGTCGCGCGCCCTACTCGATGACGAGCGCGCCCCCTACTTGGCAGGAACTATCGTCTCGAACGAGTTGGGGAGGTCCCAGGGCTTGAGGTCCCAGCTCTGCACAGTGTCCGGGTTGAATCCGATCAGCACCGGAACTTCCACCACGCCGCCGGTCAGCCCCCAGTAGTGCGCCCTGTCTATGATCTTCTCGCGCGATGCGAGGTTGGCTTCCGAGCCTTTCGCCTGAGCGCGAGTCTCTTCGCGGAAGTCGTAGTACAGGTTGTCCTCGAGCCCCGGGTTGTACCCGCCCGAAGGCAGAGGCCACAGACCGCCGCCCGGCAGCGTGCCGCCCAGGTCGCTTATGCGCCCCTGCTTGCTCGTCGGACCCCAGCGAGTCATCCACGGCACGTGGATCTGGCGCGCCAGCATCGTGGGACGCCGCGCCGAATACTGCTGGCTGTCTATCACCGGCACCACGCCGAGGTTCTCTTTCCACTGTCCGACCGTCGCCTCGCACACTTCCAGCGAAGTGCCGTTGCCCTGCGAGCAGAAGAACTCGAACTCGAACCCTTCCGGAACCCCCGACTCCGCCAGGAACTCCTGCGCCTTCATCGGGTCGAACTCGTATGCCCACCTGCCCTTGTATTCGGGGTGGCTCTGATGGAAGGTCATGCCCGGATAGGCGCCGCCGTAGACCGCGCCGCCGTAGCCGCCAGTGACGGACGCCGCGATCAGCTCGCGGTCTATGGCGTAGATCAGCGCCAGCCGGAACGCGCGCGCGCTCATCATGGAGGGCGTCTCGTAGCTGAACCTGTCCGTGTCCTTGTTGTCGAATCCCTGCGCGTCACAGCCGGCCCCCGGCGTGTCCTGTATCGCAGGATCCGTTCGGTCTATGCCCACACACTCCAGACGCGGGTCGCCGATCCACGGATACTTCGCCGAAGGCTTGAACCCCTCCCTCAGCACAGGGTCGCCCGTCTCGGGATCCTCGAACGAGTAGTAGTTGCCCGAGAAGTAGAAGAAGTTGCCGTAGATCGTGTCCAGACCGTCGTGGAACTCGAAGCCCTCTCTTTCCAGCCTCGACACGTCCTGAATCGAGGCAAGCGCCACGTCACCCTGCCCCGTCTGGAGCATCGCCGAGCGCGTCTGCGCCTCGCCCGCCTGGATGATCACCAGATTGTCGTATGAGGCGTTGGCGCGGTAGTGATCCACCCGCGCCTCGGCGTCTATGCGCTCGTTCGGACGCCACTGATGCACCACGAACGGACCTGTGCCATGCGGCACGCCGAACGTGTCGCCCAGATCGTCGAACAGCGGCTTCGACTGCATGAACACCGCGTCCCAGCACTGCGAGGACGTGTTCGAGAGGCCGTCTCCCGTGAACGCCCTGTTCGGCGCCTGCGCAGTGTACTTGTCCACCACGTACCACGGCTTGTAGAACTCGTACTGCTGAGACGAGTTCGAGTGCGCCGTGTTCGGGTTGTCCGAGCCGGCGTCGTTCATCGACCAGGCCACGTCCTCGGCAGTCAGCTCGTGCATCCGCGTGACTTCCCCGTCTATCGACCGATAGAAGTCTATCCCCTCGCGCACGAACACGGTCACTATTCCCTCGTCGTCGGGATTCGCGCGCTCGGACTTAGCCACCGGAATGACGGTGTCTTCGAGCGAAAGGCTCGGGTCGTCTATGCCCACCAGATCCCTGTCCAGCTTGATCTTGGACATGCCGTCTTTGGACGGAAGCTCCCACTCCCAGCCCGTGATTACCAGAGGAGACGAGCAGGTGTCTCTGTTCACCAGCGGGTTGCCCATGTCGTCTTCCGAGGGCGTCCAGCCCAGAAGCGGCTCCTGAAAGCCGTAGAAGCCGTGGAACATCACGTCCGGCCACGTCCCCTTCTCGTTCCTGAACTGCGGAGCGCCCACGTTGTCCAAGACCACCGTGATCGTGGTGCTCATACGCTCTGCCGGTGCCGGCGCGGCGGGAGCTGCTGTCGCAGCCGGTGCCGGCGCGGCAGGAGCCGCCATCGCAGCGGGCGCCGCCGCAGCCGCTGTAGGAGCCGGAGCCGCCGGAGCGGGCGCGGCAGGAGCCGCTGTAGGCGCCGGCCCCGCAGAATCTTCAGTCGAGCTGCACGCAGTCGCCAATGCCAGTAGAAGCGCAAGCCCCAACACGGCGAAAACCGCCCATCGAAGCCTCCTCGAGTCCATTCGTCGCATCATAGCCAACCTCCGCCGAGACTTTTGCCTTTTTCCCGTACCCTAAAGGGGTTGAAATGTGACAATGTACACGAAACGCATTGAAGCGCAACGAGTATGCGCGATATTGTCACAGTTTCCCATTCTTGTCAACTTCCATGCGGAAAAGCCCACGCCTCCCTCACGAAAACGCGAACTCCGTCCCCACTCCCTCCTCCACTGCGCGCTGATAGACGTAGTGCGCCGCCGATATGTCCTGAATCGACAGCCCCACGCTCTTGAACAGCGTCACTTCGTCTTCGCTCTCGCGCCCCGCCTTCGCCCCCGTGATTAGCTCGCCTATCTCCCCGTATATGTCCGCAGCGTCCAGCGCCCCCTCCTCGATGGGTATTTGGATGTCCCCCGCCTCCGCGAGGCAGGCGTCCACCTGATCGCATACCAGCTTGGACATGACCACCGTCTTGGTGTCCAGCTCCCTCACCCCCACCGCGTGCGAGCCTATCCCGTTTACGTGCAGACCCGGCCCTATCCAGTCGCCGTCTATTATCGGCGTGGTAGCTGTGGTGGCGAGCGACAGAATATCCACCCTCTCCACCAGATCGCGCCCGCTCGCCGCAGTCTCGACGGGAATGCCAAGCTGCGCCGACACCTCTTCCGCGAACGCCCGCTGCGCCTCCGGCGGATCGAGCGAGAACACCAGCGCCCTGTCCAGATCGGCGACGCACGCCATGCCCCACAGCTGCGTCCTAGCCTGAACCCCGGCCCCCATCACCCCCGCGATTTTCGAGTCGGCGCGCGCTAGGTACTTCGTCGCCAGCCCCGTGACCGCGCCCGTTCGCATCGCCGTTATGTAGCCGCCGTCCATCACCGCCACCGTCTGCCCCGTCCGGCTGTCCATCAGCAAGATCGTAGCAAGCGTGGCAGGCGCTCCGTAGGACGCCGGGTTGTCTTTGTAGACCGTGACCGACTTCACCCCCAGCGCGCCCATGCCCTTGAGCTGCGCCGGCATGAAGGCGTACCAGCCGTTCACGTCCGCGTCGGCGACGGCAGTTCGCTGAGGCATGATCGCCGACCCCGAAGCCAGCTCCCCGAACGCCCGCTCCAGAATCTCTATCATCCTGTCCATGTCCAGCAGACCCTGAATCGTCTGCCTGTCGAGAAGAAGCGCCATCTCCAATCATCCTCCCCTGTCGTTCCTATAAATAGGCGGCCGTCGAGCCATGCGCGCCATCCTGCCCGCTTGGATCCAATCACCTTCCCCGTCGTCTCCGAATGCGCAGAGTCTACCCAAGCCTTCGCAGAGCGTCAACCGATTCCGCCGTTGACACCACCCCCTGTCGGTCGTATACCCGCAGCCTTCGCAGAGCGTCGACTTATCCGTTCCGTCGTTGACACTCCCCCGAACCCTCAGTAAACTCGCTTTGCCAAGCGCAGCACACTTGCAAGCGCAGCATACTTGATTAAGAGGCCACAGCCCATGCCCGCCGCCGATGCCGATAGAGTCCAGTACGCCGATGTTCCAGGGGCAGACGAGCTGTTTACCCCCGAGTTCCTCGACTACGTCACCGCCGCCTGCGACCGCTTCGCCCCCGCGATAGCGGACATTCGCCGCAAGCGCGACGATATGATCCGCCGCGCCGTCAGAGACGGAATCCGGCCCACGTTCCCCCCCTCGTCCGAAGCCAGCTCCGGCGACTGGAGCGTTCCACCGCTGCCGGCCGAGCTTACACGCCCCGGCATCGAGATATCTGGCCCCGTCTCCATCGCTAACATGGCGATCAACGCCCTCAACCCCGGCGCGGACGGCGAGCGCGCCACAGGCTATCTGGACGACGACGAAGACTCCGGAGGCCACCGCCTTCAGGATACCGTCCAAGCCGCCATCAACAGGCGCGACGCCACGCTGAGGACGCTGAGATTCCACAATCCTGCGCGCGGACGCACCTACGAGATACAGCCCGGCGAGATGCCGTTCTTCATGCACCGCGAACGCGGCATACATCTGGACGAAGCCGACTTCACCATAGACGGCGCGCCCATCCCCGCGACCATCCTGAGCATGGGGCTGACCCTCGCCTGCGGCGGCAGGGAGCAGGTGAGACGCGGACAGGGGCTGTACTTCTACCTGCCCAAGGTAGAGGTAGTAGAGGAGGCGCGCTTCTATCGCCAGTTCCTCGACTTCGGCAGGCAGACGCTCGGCTACCCGGAAGACTGCGTGATCAGAGCCATCTTCCTAGTCGAGTCGCTCCCCGCCGTGTACATCATGGACGAGCTGCTGTACGAGCTGGGCGAGTACGCCGCCGGACTCAACGCCGCGCGCTGGGACTTTAAGGCGTCCGTGCTGGAGTACGTCATGTCCGACCCCGATCAGGTCTGGCCCGACCGATTCGGCGTGGACATCAAGACCACCGACTTCATGGCAAGCATATTCAGGCGGCTGGTGGCAGTTTGCCTGCGGCGCGGAGCCGTTCCGATCGGAGGCATGGCTACCGCCCTGCCGTCTCGCGACGACGAGATCAACGAGATCGCCGGCAGCTCTATCCGCGCGGATAAGGAGTGGGAGGCGCAGCAGGGCTTCCTGCGCGGCTGGGTGGCGCACATCTTCCACATGAAGACCGCCGCCGACCCGTTCAAGCAGCTCCGAAGCTCAGGCTGGGAGCCGTCCCCCGACATGTACGACCCGGACAACTTCCCAGTGGACATAACCGTTCCGGACGGCTCGATCACCACCGAAGGCTCTCGCCGAAACGTCAGAATGCTGATCGAGTACGTGGAAGGCTGGCTGACCGGACGCGGCGCGAAGGGGATAGACAGCCTCGAAGGCCAGCCCGGCGCGCACCCCGCCCTAATGGAAGACTTGGCGACAGGGCGCATCTCCGTAGCCCAGACCGCTCAGCGAATCATCCACTCCGTCAAAGACGAGGACACCGGCCAGGTCCAGGACTTCGCCCTTGTCAAGCGCCTGCTCCGCGAGGAGCTGGAGGACATCATCGAACGCCGCGCCGCCGCCGCGCCCTCGGACGCAGACTCCCAGCGCCTCTTGGAGGAGATGCTCGACCGATACCGCAAGGCGTACAAGATAGCCCTTCACTGGATCAAGAGCTACACCGAGTACGACTTCCGCTCACTCGGCTCGTACACCCACGCCGACCTTGAAGCCATAGCCGAAGCCGAAGACGCCTTCTAGCCGTCGCCTCGGCCGTCGTCGCGCCGCTTCGAAGACAGGTTGATCATGGCGGCTAGGTAGCCGGCTCCGAAGCCGTTGTCTATGTTCACCACGCCAACGCCGGGCGCGCAGCTGTTGAGCATCGCCAGCAGCGCCGCCAGTCCGCCGAAGCTCGCCCCGTAGCCAACGCTCGTTGGCGTCGCCACTATCGGCGTATCGACCAGTCCGCTGACTACGGACGGAAGCGCCCCCTCCATCCCCGCCACCACCACCAGCGCCCGACAGCGGCGCAGCGTGGGCAGGTGGTCTAGCAGACGGTGCAGCCCCGACACGCCCACGTCCGATATCCGCTCCACCTCGCAGCCGATCAGCTCCGCAGTCAGCGCCGCCTCCGCCGCGACCGGCAGGTCGGACGTCCCCGCGCACAAGACCGCCACCCCCGGCAGCCCCCTCTTGTCGGCGCGACGATCCACCACGATACAGCGCGCCATCTCCTCGTACTCCGCATCTTCCACCAGCGCCTTCGTCGCCGAGAAAGCCTCCTCGGATGCGCGCGTCACCAGCAGGCGGTCTGCCCTGCCCAGCACCGTCTCGGCTATCGCGGCTATCTGCCCTGGCGTCTTCCCCTGCCCGAACACCACCTCCGGAAAGCCCTGACGAATCGCCCTGTGGTGATCCACTTTGGCGAAGTCCAGATCCTCGTATGGAAAATCGCGCAGACGCGCCACCACATCGTCAACGCTGATTGCGCCTTGCCGAAGCTGCTCCAGCGTGGCGCGAAGTCGTGTCTCTTCGATGATCGAACCTCCGTCCGAGTTTCAGTCCGCCGATACTTCAGTGCGAGTATACAGCCGCCGCCGAACGAGGGTAAAGAAGCTCCCCATCCTTCCGAAGCGTCTTGAAGCGTATTGAGAAGGCTTCACCCCCAAATGAAAACCCCCTCCCGTCGCCGTCGATTCGACAGTCGATCCGCCCGAAGCGTCTGATAAGGCTTCACCCCCAAATGAAAACCCTCCCCCGGCACCGTCGATCTGGCAGTCGATCCGCCCGTCGGTCCGAGAGAGGGTTCCACGAAGTGCAGGTTGGCTGCGGTAGGTCAGCTCGCCTTGCGCTGCGCCATCATCTGACTTCTCAGCGTAGCCATCGCCGAGTCCACCATTCCCTGAAGCGGATCGCCAGACGTGTCCTTGTACCATCCGCACTGGATGCACTGGAGGTAGTCCCCGTGCCAGTCCTGTCCCATCGACACGTCCCCGCCGCACCGCTCACAGCCCTTGAGTCTCAACATCATTTTCGTTTCCTTTCTTGGACTGCCGATCCGGTCAGCCCACGTGGATGTCTTGTTTGTAGTGGAGCCGCCGCTAATAGCGGCTCGATTACAAATGTACGACCTGAGACAGGAAAGCGCATCGGCAGCCAAGACTATCTTGCAAAGACCTCAGTAGTATTCCATACTCGTACTCCGTACCTAGCCCCGCTCGTACTTTCGTATGAGTCTCGAATATCCAGAATCTTGCGACACCCTTCCGTTGCTGTATAATGCCATCCGTAGCATGAACATCACCCCCTCGACACACGCCCGCGCCGCGCTCGCATGGCAGTAGACGATCCCGGCCCAGCGCAGGATCCGGAAAGACGGAGCGCATCCGAAGGAGCGCGTCGCCCGCAGTCCGAGACGCCGATCAGGCCGTGGGCAGCCTTCGCCTTTCGTGACTATCGCATCCTGTGGCTGTCATCGGTCGCTGGCATCGCCGCCATGCAGATGAGCATGGTGGCATTTGGCGCGTGGGTGGACGACGTCTTCGGTTCGAGCTTAGTGGTTGGCTTTCTGGTTATCCTGCTGGGCATCTTGCAGGTGCCAGTGCAGCTCCTCGGGATTCTGTTCGGCGGAGCCTTGGCAGACCTTTGGGACCGCAAGAAGCTCATCGCGTCGGCGCATGCGCTCGGCTTCGTCTTTATGGCGCTGGTTGCGGCTCGCGCCGCCTTCGACATTCTGGAGACGTGGCAGGTCTCCACAGTTACCGTGATCTTGGCAGTCTCCGCCGCATTTGGCGCACCCGCGCACGCTGCCATCACCGCCAACCTCGTGCCGCGCGCGTACCTGATGCACGCGGTGACGACGAATCAGGCAGCGTTCCAGATTGGCGCAATCGCCGCGCCGCTGGCGTTTGCCGCTGTCGTGAGTTACTTGGGCGCCACCGCCGCGTTCGCCCTGTCCGCCCTCTTCGCGCTGCCCGCTTTCGTTCTGCCTCTATTCATCAGGACGTGCGCCGCATCGCCAGACGGCCGCTTTATCGGACTCTGGGCGATGCTCCGACAAACAAACGTATACGCCAAGATATGGGAAGGCTTCGTGTACGTCAGGTCGCACCCCATCCTGCCCGGATTCTACATCCTCGACATCGGCGTGACCATCGTAGGCTCCTACCGCCAGATACTGCCGCTCATAGCCGAAAGGCTGCTCAGAGGAGGGGGCAGCGCAGTCAGCACGCTGACGGCGGCGAGCTCATACGGCGGAGTGGCAGGCACGTTCGCCGTCCTGTTCCTAGCCAGATTCAGCGCCAAGGGGATGCTCGTGCTGTATGCCACACTCGTTTACGGCATCCTCCTGATCGTGTTCGGGCTGTCGATGACAGCCTCGCTCTGGCTCGCAGCCGCGCTAGTCGCAGGACTCGGCGCAGCAGAAGCCATAGGAATGGCTGCCCGCCAGACAACGGTTCAGCTGACCACCCATGACCACATGCGCGGACGCGCCGTCAGCATCCACTCGGCGAGCGTGATGATCGCAAACATAGGCACGTTCGGGTTCGGGTTCATGTCCGAGGAGATAGGCGCGAACAACGCCATGCTGCTCGGAGGCATCATGTCCGTTGCGATAGTGATAGCCGTCTGGCGTCTCTGGCGAGGAATCCGCGAGTACCGCTATCCCTAGAGACTCCACAGATAGCGGGACAGTCAGGATGCTGTCTCGCTGTCGGCAGACAGTCGCACCCTGTCCACGCGCGCGGATGCGCAGCTTTCCTTCAGTCCGCCGCGTGCAGATACTCCCCTGAAGCGAGCGCGGCTTCGATGGCTTGCACCAGCGCCCTCGCAGACTCCGCCGACAGCTCGACCGGAATTCGCGCACCCTGTCCAAGCGCGCATCTGCGCAGCTTTCCTTCAGTCCGCCGCGTGCAGATACTCCCCTGAAGCGAGCGCGGCTTCGATGGCTTGCACCAGCGCCCTCGCAGACTCCGCCGACAGCTCGACCGGAATTCGCGCGTCCAGCCCTAGCCCCTCGTTCACGAAGTCGATGTTCAGCGTGTGATCGGCTTGCGAGTGGAATGGGTGATCGTAATACACTCTGGCGTTGGTCAGCTTGAACCATCCGCGCCGACCGCGCCCCGCGCCCTCGATCTCCGCCTGTTCCGTTACGTATGTACACATACCGTTGACCCCTCCGCCGCGCCGCCGGCTGCCGCTCGAAAACCCCGTCGAGACCGCAATTCAGCGCGCCGCCTGCGCCTGCAAGTGCCTGCACAAGTGATAGATAATAGATAGTTGGCAGTACCCCCGTTCCCTTTGGACGAACGGGAGCTGCTGCCCGGGATTATACGACACTTCCCCCGCCGAAGTCCGCCCCCGTTTTTGGATGCCCCGCCGCCGAAGTCCGCCCGTTTTGGGAACGACGCGAGGATCCTGCCCCCGCCAGATCGAACCCGCCCGCTCAGCCAGTCGCCCGATACGCCTGCCCCCCGCCGCGCCCCGTCTCGCGCACTTCCACCACCACCCCCATGACCTCCCCGAACTTCTCCGCCACGATAGCCGCCGCCTCGTCCACCGCCACCGCCCGCCCCAGCTCGCGGCTGACGGACGTCGCCTCCGCCCCCGGCATCCCGCAAGCCACCACGTGATCGAAGTAAGACAGATCCGTCGATACGTTCAGCGCGAACCCGTGAGTCGTCACCCGCCGCGATACCTTCACCCCGATGGCGGCGATCTTGCGCTCCGCCACCCACACCCCCGTAGGACGCCCCTCGCTCTGCGCCTCGACCCCCATCTCCTCCAGCGCGCCCGTCAGCGCCCGTTCCAGCGCCCTCACGTACTTCAGCGGCCCCATCCCCATGCGCCGCAGATTCACTATCGGATACCCCACCAGCTGCCCCGGCCCGTGGTAAGTCGCCTCGCCCCCTCGGTCCGTATGATGAACCTCCGCCCCCAGCCGCGCCAGACCCGCCTCGTCCAGCAGGATGTCCTCCTCCCGACCGCGCCGCCCGACCGTATAGACGTGCGGATGCTCCAGCAAGAGCAGCGTATCCGGCATCTCGCCGCCCGCCACCGCCGCGTGGACGCGCCGCTGAATGCTCAGCGCTTCGGAGTACGCAGCCACGCCGAGCCTGAGCGCCTGCGCCCTGCGCGTCGCCGCCCGCCTGTCGCTCACGTCTTGCGCATCTGTTCGGATCATATGCAACCCGTTAGAACTTCGCCTGCGCGCCTGCCGCATCCTCTGCCATCCATCTGCGATACCATCCCGGACTATAGAACTTCTCCTGCGCGCCTGCCGTATCCTCTGCCATCCATCTGCGATACCATCCCGGACTGTAGAACTTCGTCTGCGCGCCTGCCGTGTCCTCGACAGTCTGTTGACGACAGTCTGTTGACAATCGAGTGACTCGGATTGTACCACTGCGCGGCTCACTGCCGCTCGCGCGGCATTCTGGCGCTGAATATGAGAATGGCGGCAAGCGCGTAGGCTGCGAGCGCGTACATCCATATGACGGAGTAGCCGCCGCTGAGACCGTGCAGCAGCGCCCCGAACGTCGGACCCAGCCCCAGAAAGACCATCTGGAACGGCCCGGTCAGCCCCGTGATCGTGCCATACGAGCCGCGCCCGAAGTACTGCGCGAGCATCATGCTTCCCAGAACGTTCAGCCCCCCGGAGGCAGTCCCCCACGCTATGACCACCGCGAACCCCGAAGCCCCTCCGGACGTGAGCAGAAAGAAGAACGAGATGAACAGCGTGATGACGGTGGCGAACGCCGCCAGAATTCGAGCTTGGAACCTGTCCGCCAGAAGCCCCCAGCCCGGGTTCACCGCCGCCCCCAGCAGCGAGCTCAGGCTGAGCGCGACCCCAGCCATCGGCTGAGACATGCCCGAGTCCACCAGATAGGGCGTCACCTGATAGCCGACCGTGCCGGACGTCAGGATCGTGAGCATCTCCGCCACCACGATCAGCCAGAACGCGGACGTGGCAAGCGCCTCTCCCGCGCTCCAGCTGCGCTCCGGATCGGATGCGCGCTCTCCGCCCGAGACCGAGCGCGCAGGCGCGGCGTCTCCGTCCGGGAACAGCCCTATGTCCTCCGGCCTTCGGCGCATGATCAGGAACAGCGGCGCGGCAAGCAGCAGAGAAAACACCCCAAGCATTCGGTATGCCACCCGCCAGCTGGACGCGGCGGCGACGAACGATATTATCTGAATGTTCACCGAGCCGCTTGCCGGCCTGAACGTGGATACCAAGCCTATGGCTAGGTTGCGCCTGCGCCGAAAGAAGTTGACCGCCATCGTCCTGACCACCACCCCCACCAGAACCGGGTTCGCTATGGCGCGCGCCACGATGTACGCGGCGTAGAAGTGCCACACCTCGCGGATGCCGGCCAGCGCGAAGAAGCAGACCCCAACCGTGACAGCCGCCGTCGGCATCAGCCTTCTCGGACCGTGTCGGTCGGCAAGCCTTCCGATGAACGGAGTGAGCAGCCCGGACGTCCAAGTCCCCGCCGTGACCGCGAACGCTATAGTGGACCGATCCCAGCCCATATCCTCGAAGATGAGGCTCTGGATGCCGCCGATCACCACCTGCGCCACGCCGGTGGCGGCATACGTCCCCAGCGCCGCCATACCCAGCACCACCCACCCGTAGAAGATGGGCGTGCGCGGAGTCCAATCGAGGATCGAGGAGAGGCGAGTGAACAGTGAGATGCTTCGCTTTCCCGACTGCCGCGCTTGCGCAGCTGGCACAGTAAGACTATGGCGCTGACTATGGCGCAGTTTGGGTGCGCTGTCAACCGCGCGCGATTCGCCCCCGCCCGCCCATTCAGCGCGATAACCCGCCTCGACGACGCCCCCCCCGAGGAGCATACGACCAGCATACGGACCTGAAAGAGCATACGACTGGATTCAGGATCCACACTCGCGCGTTCCACCCCGTTGAACAGAGAAAGCCGCTGCGGTACAATACCACCCAGTAGCGGGCGCTCTCGCCCCGCTCGAATGTGAACGCGCGATTTGGAATGATAACGCAGCACCGGGGGCCTTAGAATGTCGGATAATCACCTCGCTCTGATCTCCCACCTGATGCGACGCGCCGGGTTCGGCGCCGGCAGGGACGAGTTGGAAGAGCTTTCCAGCAAATCGTATGAAGACGTGGTCGAAGACCTGCTCCATCCGGAGCGGCAAGAAGACCTGCAAGAAGACGCGCTCAAGAGATACAACCTAGAACTCTCGTATCACGACGCCGTACAGCTGTGGGCTGGGCGCTGGGTGTGGCGAATGGTCAACTCGCGCCGCCCCCTCGAAGAGAAGATGGCGCTGTTCTGGCACCACGTGTTCGCCACGGCGTGGTACAAGAGCGAGCATAGCCCCACGATAATCAGACAGATCGAGATGTTCCGCGAGGTGGGCATGAGCGATCTGCGAACCATCCTGACCGAGCTTGCAAGAGACCCCGCCATGAACTACTGGCTGGACAACTGCGAAAACCACGCCGACCAGCCGAACGAAAACTGGGGGCGCGAGCTGCTCGAGCTGTTCAGCATGGGAGTCGGCAACTACACCGAAGACGACATCAAGAACGCCGCGCGCGCCTTCACCGGCTGGACTTTCACCCAGCCCATCCCCCTGTACCCGTTCGGCCACTACACCTCTGAGTTCCACTACCTCCCCGAAGACCACGACGACAGCGAAAAGACGTTCCTCGGCCACACCGGCAACCTCAACGGCGAGGACATCGTGGATATAGTGGCGCATCAGGAGGCATCCTACAGGTTCATATCCCGCCACCTGTACAACTTCTTCGTGGCGGACGAGCCGCAGGTTCCCGCGTGGAACATCGAGCCTCCCAACGACCCAGACGCCATAGACGCGCTCGTACAGGCTTTCGCCGAGAACGACGGACAGCTGAGACCCGTGCTTCGCACTCTGTTCAACTCCGACTTCTTCAGGCAGGCGCGCTACCGCAAGGTCAAGAACCCGGCCGAGCTGGTAGCCGGAACAATCAAGCTGGTCGGCACCTACGACTGGCTCCCAGCCCCTGGCCAGTCCGTGGGCGCGCTCAGCGGCGCAACCAGCATCATGGGCCAGACACTGATGAACCCCCCCACAGTGGAGGGCTGGCACACCGGCCACGAGTGGATAGACGGCGGCACCCTCAACGAGCGCGTGAACTTCGCCGTCAACCAGTTCAACGACCTCTCCTCCCCCGGCGTGCGCGCCATAGTAGAGAGACTGGCGCGAGACGGCGCCCTGTCGCCCGATCAGCTCGTGGAGCGCTGCCTCGACCTCGTCGGCCCGCTGGAAGTGGGCGACCAGACGCGCAGCGCCCTCTCCTCGTATGCCGACAGCGTCGGAGACGTCGACCTAAGCACCGATCAGGCGCGCACCGACAACGCGGGCAAGGTAGCGCGAATGCTCCAGATGATAGTCGCCTCCCGCGAGTACCAGTTCGCCTAGACGTCCACAACACTACAAGGAGAAACGATATGGCGGGAAACGGCAGCGGAAAAGCGCCTGTCTTCGTGGTCGTGCAGCTGACCGGCGGCAACGACTTTATGAACACCATCATCCCGTACACCAGCTCGGTGTACCACGACAACAGGCCACTGGTGGGCATACCCCAAGATCAGGTGATACCCATAGATGACACGCTCGGCTTCCACCCCCAGATGGGAGCGTTCAAGGATCTGTACGATCGGGGCATGGTCGGAATAGTGCAGGGCATCGGCTACCCCAACTCCAACCGCTCCCACTTCAGGGGCATGGACATCTGGCACACCTGCGAGCCGCACGAAGTATCCACCATCGGCTGGCTCGGACGCACGCTCAGAGAGCTGGACCCGGCGGGCGAGAACCCGCTGACAGGCGTCAACTTCGGCGTGGGCTTGCCCCGCGCCATGGCAATGCCCGGCGTGCCTGTCACCAGCGTATCCAACCTCGACAACTACGGCCTGATGACCGGCATACAGAGCCGCGAGCGCGATCAGGCGCTCGACATCTTCAAGCAGATGTACGGCCCCGCAATCGGCGCCGGTCCAGTCATGGAGTACCTCTCGCGCACAGGTCAGGACGTACTCTCCGGCGCAGACCTCATAAAGGTCGCCCCCGAACGCTACCAGTCGACTGTGGAGTACGCGGACAACCCGATAGCCAAGAGCCTGCGAGACGTGGCGCGCGTCCACACCGCCGATCTCGGAACGCGCGTGTTCTACACGTCTCACGGCGGATACGACACCCACGCCAACGAGGTTCCCACCCACCCGAAGCTGATAGGCGACCTGTCCGGCGCGATCTACGACTTCTTCGCAGACCTCGAAGAGCATGACGCGGACGACAACGTGGTGATGCTGGTGTTCACCGAGTTCGGACGGCGCATCTACGACAACGGCTCCGGCACCGACCACGGCTCCGGCGGCGGAGCCTTCGTCATCGGCAAGACGGTTGCCGGCGGGCTGTACTCCGAGTACCCGTCCTTGGAACCCACCCGCTGGGTGAACGGCGAAGACCTCGAACACACCATAGACTATCGGGGCATCTACGGCACCATCTTGGAGCAGTGGCTAGGCGTCGAGGCAGCCCCGATCGTCAACGGCCACTACGAGCAGATCCACCCGTTCGAGTAGGGCCGTTCGAGCAGCGACTGGAAAAACGCAGATTCCCCCTCCCCAGACGGGGAGGGGGCAAGAGTGAGGTTGAACACATGGCGAGGCCATACGCACTGCTGAGGTCCGGGTTCCCGTACTATCTGACGATGGGCCAGAGACGGGTGACGTCCAATCCGGTGGACATCGGATTTGGCGAGGAGAACGTGTACGTTCTCACACGCGGCGGCTTGGGGTCCGAAGTGCGAGTCATCAACTGGGAAGACGAGAACCTAGGACTGAGAGGATCGGGCAGCTTCACCTGGCCCGCCGGCCTGCTCGTGGACGAGGATGAGAACCTCTACGTCTCCGACGAGGCGAAGAACACGATCACCGTAATGAGCAAGGACGGCGACGTGCTGGATACGTGGGGAGAGCCGGGTTCCGACCACGGCCAGCTGGACAGACCCTCCGCCCTCGACTTCGACGCGCAGGGCAACATCGTCGTGTCCGACACGATCAACAACCGCGTCCAGCGCTTCACGCGAGACGGCAAGCACCTTCAGACCATCGGAGGAGTGCAGGGCAGCGGCGAAGGCGAGATGAACATGCCTTGGGGCGTCGCCGTAGACGAGCTTGGCTTCGTCTACGTCTCCGACTGGCGCAACGACCGAGTGCAGAAGTTCACCGGCGAAGGCGAGTTCGTGATGAGCATAGGCTCGTCCGGCAGCGGCAAGGGCGAGTTCAACCGCCCCTCGTCCGTGGACGTGGACGCGCACGGCGACATCTACGTCTCCGACTGGCTCAACGACCGAGTGCAAATGTTCAACGCCGACGGACGATTCATCGAGCAGTTCATCGGAGACGCCAACCTGTCCAAGTCAGGGCGCGAGTACATCCTGGCCAATCAGGTGACGCTGAGACTGCGCGAGATGACCGACCTGGAGCCGACCAGACGGCTGAGCGCCCCCTGCCGCGTGCGCGTGGATTCGGAGTTCCGCCTGTTCATCTGCGACTTCGGCCAGCACCGCATTCAGGTATACAAGAAGGAAGCCTACGAGCTTTCCGAGAGCCAGATCGCCCCGCCCATGCGAAACCCCATCCTGTTCACCACGTAGCCCGCAGTATACAGACTCCCAATGACGAAGGGCGGCTCCCGCACGGCGGGGCCGCCTTTTTCAATTTACAGTCGAGCAGCTCCCCAATCGAAAGACGCGTCGTTATGATGGAAATTCCAAGATGCTATACTCGTCATTCCAAGATGCTATAATCGCTAAATGAAAAACCATACAGTGCGCTAAGGACGCCGGGACGATGTTGGCGCTTGTCGGAGAGGAAGACATGGTCCGTGAATCCACCGTCATCGACTTAAAAGCGGCGCTCAGGGATCTGGAAGAAAAGAAGCGCCGGATCGAAGAGCAGATCAGCGCGGCCGCAATAATGATTCAGTACTTCGAGGGCATGGACTCGAACCCCATTCCCCAGCCAGAGCAGCCCTCCGCCGCCCGAAGCCCAAGCCCTTCGAACGTGATGCGTGATGCTATGAACGATGTCCTCGCCGCCCATGGCCCACTCCACCGGACAGAAGTACACCGCAGGATCGTGGAAATGGGAATAGTGGTGGGGGGGAGAGACCCCGTGCGCAACGTAGGCACTTACCTTAGCTTGGACCAGCGCTTCAAGAGCGTTGGAAGCGGAATGTGGGATGTCGCAGAACGAATCGACGAGACGAATCAGCCGGAGCGCCAAAGCGCAGCTGGCGACCCCCCAGACGACGAATACCAAGACCACGAGGAGGAGAATGTCCCATGATGAGTCGAAGGCGGCTCGGAGTGGAAGACGCGCAGGCGCGCAGTGAGTACGACACGAGGCGCGGCCTCATGTATCGGGAAATAGGCTTCCGCCCCAGCCGAAAATCATGCACAGGCAAGAAGCGCTACTCCGAAGCCGAAGCGCTGGACGTGGCTAGAAGACATAACCAGCGCTTCGTATGCGGCGACATGCAGGCATACAGATGCACCCGGCATCTGGTTTGGCACGTCGGACATGGCAGCAGATACCATCTCCATGACGAGCGTCTGCGGGTGCATATCGAGTGGTTCGACAGCCGAAATCCCGACCGAACACCAAACGCGCAGTCCATATCCCCCGTCTCGGCCATATCCCCCGTCTCGGAGGAAAGGACTGCCAGAGAAGGAGAACACCGTGAGCAGAGAAGATACGATCGAAGACCTCAAGTCCGTCATGCGCCAGCTAGAGGCGCGGAAGCGCGAGATAGACATGCAGTACAACGCCGTCGCCATGACCGTCCAGATCCTCGATAGCGGGATAGTGAGCGCCTCGACGCCGTCCGCCGAGCCGGAGGATGGCGATGAGAACGAGAGCGCCGTTCCGTGGTAGCGAGCGGCGCAGACTGGCAGCGGATTAGTCGCGGATTAGTTGAGGAGGCGCCCCATGGATCGGCACGAAGCGGAAGAGCTGCTGGCGGAGCAGGCGTTCGACGAAGAGAGCCAGAAGCTGGCGGACGTCACCCGCCACATCGAGGATAGCTACCAGAGCCTGAAGACCGCTATGCCCGCCACCGCAGCGCACCAGCAGACGGCGAACGCCATTCAGAAAATCCTCACCGAGTGCTCGGAAGTGTTCTGGAACGCGCTCAAAGAGCCGTACTTCGGACGCTTGGACTACTACCACAGAGATAAAGGCGACCCTCTCCCAGATGCCGAATCCAACGGCGATCTCGGCAAGATGAGAACGATCTATCTGGGCGGAGCGCAAATCTCCGGCACGAACATCTTTAGCTGGACCGCCCCCGTCGGCAGTCTCTGGTACACGCAGAGCCGCGAGGGTGGAATCACCGCGCCCAAGCAATTCATCGAAACATGGGTCGAGCTCAAGCGATACCTGCGAATCAGGGATGGGCAGCTCGAAGACCTGAACGACATCTTCCAACGGCAGCTTCTCGCCCCAGACTCGGCAGGTCAGAACGTTCTGGCGCGCGCGCTCAGCGGCACGGGTGCGGACGATGGACAGCTGACCGTCATCATAGAGACCATCGAGCCTGAGCAGTACGAGAGCATCGCCAACGTCAGCGACAAGGTGCTGATCGTGCAGGGAGCCGCCGGCAGCGGCAAGAGCGAGATAGGGCTGCACCGAATCGCTTTTCTGCTGTCTCCGTTCAGCGACATCGCCGAGAACGAACGCCCCACGCCGAACACTACGCTTATCGTCGGCCCGTCGCAGGCGTTCTTGGAGAACGTGGATTACGTCTTGCCGAATCTCGGCGTAGCGGCGGGCGTCCATCGCGTCAGGTTCAGCGAGTGGCTCGGCAAGCTAATGTCGGCGCGAGTAACCGTCAGACCCAAGATCTGGAACAGCCTCCTCAGCACGGGCGGGATGGGCGACTTCGATGAGCAGTCCGAGACCTTCAAGGGGTCGCTCGGCATGGCGGACGCCATGGACAGGCACGTCTCCGAGCGCGCGCGAGAGACGCGCAAACGCTGCCTCGACCTAGACCCCATCGTGGGCCCGGACTTCGTGGTCAGGGTGACGCGCCAGCAGGTCAAAGACACGCTGGACGCCGTGCTGCCGGCGCGCGCGGCTGGGCAGTTCCTGAATCGCCTCAGAGACGATTTCATAAGCAGAATAATCAGGATGGTGGAACAGGCAGGCCCGCTCGGCCGTCGCCTTCAGCGCGCCCAGTCGCAGAGACAGCGGGGCGCGCGCGATGCGCTGGAAAGAACCCGACGTGATCGCAGTGAGACCGAGAGGCGCAGGGCAGTCATAAGGGACGTGGTCGAGTCTTGGTGCGAATCCGCGTGGCAGCCCATAGACTTCAGGCAAGAGTACGCCGCGCTGCTGTCGGACGCGGACAGAATGGCGAGGCTGTCCAGGAACGCCCTGAGCGCCGAGGACGCCGAATCGCTGGCGCAGTCGGCGCGCTCGAACAGGGGCGGCGAGTTCGGAGACGCCGACATGGGCGCGCTGGCATATCTCGACCACCTCCTGAACCGGACCGTCGAGCGCAGATACAGGCACATCGTGGTCGACGAGGCGCAGGACATATCGCCAATCGAGTTCAAGCTGCTCGCCATAAGCTCGTCCAACAACTGGTTCACCGTGCTGGGAGACACGGCGCAGAGGCTGACGCCCTATCGCGGAATCAGGACGTGGAAACGCGATCTGAACCCGGTGTTCGGACGCTCGGATATCGAAGTGCAGCCCGTTCGCAGAACATATAGGTCCACCAGACAGATAACCACGTTCACCAACAGGATTCTGCGCACGTTCGACAAGAACATCCCCGCGCCCATACCCTTCTCGCGCGATGGCGCTAGGGTGGAGTACAGCCGACACGCCAACGGCAGCGCCATGTATCGAGCGATTATCGAAGACATAGACAGGATTCGCTCGATGGACGGCCTCGACGATGCTGTCGTCTCTATTCTCGTCAGAGATACCCTGAATATGAACCGATTCAGGGACTTCTGCAAAGATGCAGGCTTTGACGGCATCGCGTCGTTCGGAGAAGAAGACTCAGCCGGCGCGCTGACCATTCTCGCCCGAATACCGGACGCCAAGGGGCTGGAGTACGACGCCGTCATCGTCATGGGCGTCAACGATACGTTCAGAGACACGCTGTTCAACAAGAAGCTGCTGTACTTGGCGACCACGCGCGCCAAGCACTATCTGGGCATCCACTGGTTCGGGGATCGCTCCCCGATTCTGGACGCCGTCTCCGAGCTTGCGGTGACGTGGCATCGCAGGTAGGCGCGGCGGCATCGGCTCATCTCCTGCGCGTGCGCCCTCGCAGCGCGGCGAGCGCGAGGCTGCCGCTGACCAGACCTACTCCGGCGATGCAGGCGATCCCCTTCACCAGAGCGTCCAGGTCCCAGCCGGTGGTTATCAGCGAGCGCAGCGCGTCCAGAAGGTAGGTGACTGGATTGTAAGCGGCGACCGTGGCGAGCCAGCCCGTCATCGCCTCTCTGGGAACGAATACGGTGGTCAGAAAGACGAACGGAAAGAACAGCAGGAAGCTGGAGTTCACCGCCGCCGGGTTGCCCGTCTTCAGCGCAATCGCGTATGGAAAGCCCGTGAACACCAGCCCCCAGAAGCCGGACAGCAGCACGAACAGCAGCATCCCGAGCGCCCCCGATGCGAACGTGACCCCTACCACGAATCCGAGTATCAATACAGGTATCGTCAGCGCGACGACCAGCGAGAAGTCCGCCACCGTCAGCCCCAGCAGCAGCGCGAAGCGGTTGACCGGCGTCAGCGAGAGCCGGTCGAAGTATCCCGTCTGGATGTCCGTAACCAGCGTGACCGCCCTCGATATCCCCGTAACCGCGAAGATGATCGCCACAGGCAGCTGAAACGCCTTGTAGTCCAGTCCCGGTATCCGCTCGGCCATGTCCTGAAGCGCGCCCACGTTGATGGCGTAGAAGAACACCGGAATCAGCAGCGCCGGGTAGATCGCCTCCGGGTCGCGCGGAATCGAGCGCAGAGCGCGGATGGCCACCGAGATTACGTCCGAGAAGAATCCGGCGCGTCGCGGTCTGATATCGGCATGAGTGGCTGCTGTGTAGCTCAATTGCGCTCGGTCTCCTGTTCGGCTTCGGCCTCTTCTTCCATGCGCGCCCCCGCCACGCTCAGGAAGACATCGTCCAGTGTTGGCGTTCTGAGGGTTATCTCGCTCACGTCCACGCCGCCCTGAGCCAGAGCGAGAGCCACGCCGCTGATAGCGGCGGCGCCGTTGGATACCTGTATGACGACCTCGCCGCCGGCGGCGTCGACTTCTGCGACGCCATCGAGGTTCCTCACGGCCTCCTTGGCCTGCTCAGCTTGACCGTCCACCCGAGCGATGATGACATCGTTTCCGAGCGATCGCTTCAGCTCCGCCGGCGTACCCTCTACGATGAGGCGTCCGCGGTTGATGATGCCAACGCGGTCGGCGAGCGCGTCCGCCTCCTCTAGGTACTGCGTGGTGAGGAATATCGTCACGTCCAGCTCGCGGTTGATGCGTCTGACCTCTTCCCACACCCGCGCGCGGCTGATCGGGTCGAGTCCGGTGGTCGGTTCGTCGAGAAACAAGATCTGCGGGTTGTGGATGAGCGCGGCGGCAAGGTCTATCCTGCGCTTCATACCCCCCGAGTAGGTGCTGATGTACCTGTCTATCGCTTCGCCTATGTCTATCAGGCTGGAAAGCTCACCCAGTCTGGTGTCCACGTCTCGACGCGAAAGGCCGTAGAGCCTGCCTTGGAGCCTGAGAAGCTCGCGCCCCGTCTGCTTCGGATCGAGCGCCGCATCTTGGAGCGCGGCCCCGATGCGCAGCCTGATGTCGTTCGGCTCTGTCAGCACGTCGAACCCCGCTACGGTGGCGCTGCCCCCGCTGGGCATCAGCAGCGTGATGAGAATTCTAACCAGAGTGGTCTTTCCCGCCCCGTTGGGTCCGAGGAATCCGTACACCTCGCCCCTCGAAATGTTCAGGTCTATCCCGTCCACCGCCTCCACCTCGCCGAAGCGCCGAGCCAGCGAACGGGTCTGTACAGCGTAGTCCATGCAGTCTGATCGTCCTCCATCTGCTTGCGCGCCGGGCCGATTCGATAAGCCCCAACATTCAGACTAATGGCGAATTTCGGGCGGGTCAACGGGAATTCTGCGCGCCAAGATGCAGAAACGAGAAACCCAGACGCCCCGCGAGGCTAGGACTCCCGCCAGCGCAGCTTCCACAAGCCCAGCGTCATGCACACTGCGGCGAACACCGCTAGAATGGAGAACTCCACCAACACGTCGGAGCTGCCGGAAAGCGACTTCATCATCCCGTCCGCCGCGTAGCGCAGCGGCGATACCCAGCCCAGCGCGCGCATCAGATACGGAGCCTGTTCGGACGAGAAGTACACCGGACTCACCAGCGCGAGGAATATTCCCAGCAGGTTGGACATGATCCCGCCCACCTCCGGAGACGGCGCGTAGCTGACCACCATCATGGTCAGCCCCGACATGGTGAGCAGGACCGTTGCGATGATGGGCGCGACTGCCCACGTGAACGTGAGCTCCACCCCCACTATCAGCGCCACCGCCAGCAGAACGCAGATCGCCGAGCAGCTCAGGATGGAGCCGAACGACAGTATGCCGCAGGCGTATGCCCCCTTCGACACCGGCATGGTCACGATCAGCTTCAGCCGACCTTGAAAGCGGTCCATCAGCACGTTCTGCCCCAGCATGTTGGTGGTGAGCATCGTCGCCCCGAATATGATCGTGCCGATCATAGCGCGCCTTATCGAAGTGGGATCGTCAGGCGCCAGCGCGCTGGCGAAGTAGAACATGCCGATTGGAAAGACCAGCGTCCCCATGATGTACCAGTGCCAGCTGCGCGCGAACAGGATGAACCTGATCTCGAACACGCTGCCGATGTCCCTGAAGAACTTCCTGCGCCCCGTGATGATGCGCGGCTGGATGTCGGATGTCATGTGAGGCTGCTCCATTGCCAAGCCCGTCGAGACAGCGTGCTGTTTGGCTCCGATTGCGTAGCGATTCCGCTGCTAGGCATGAGCTTTCACTTCCACCGTCGATCCCGTCTAGTCGTCGTGCTGTTTGGCGTCGATAGTGTACGACAGTGTACGATAGTGTACGATTATGTAGAGGAGAACCGCCCCAGTCCGTCAGGTATTGGGCGTGTCGGTGTCCGTGAGCGCCAGATACACGTCTTCCAGGGTCGTGCGCGTCAGGCTGAACTGACGAATCCCCTCGGCTCTCGCTCGCTCGACCAGCTCGCGGTCGTCCTTCCCGTACATGGTGCGTGTGGATGCGCCGTCGCCGTTCGCTGAGTAGGTGATCTTGAAGTCGAACCCCTGCGAAGACTTCAGGTTGTCCACAGTGTCCAGCGCCAGAAGCCGCCCCTCCGAGATGATGCCCACGCGGTCGCACAGCGCCTCCGCCTCCTCCATGTAGTGTGTGGTCATCAGGATCGTCGCCCCGCGCGATTTGTACTCGCGCATCAGCCCCCACATGTCGCGCCGCGACTGCGGATCCAGGCCCGTAGTCGGCTCGTCCAGGACCACCAGACCGGGACGCGCAATCGCCGCTATGCCCACCATAACCCGCCTCTTCAGCCCGCCCGACAGCTTCACGGTGGTAACGTCCCCATGCTCGTTCAGACGCAGGTCGGAGATCAGCTCGTCCGCGCGTCTGCGCGCGTCTGCGGACGGCAGACCGCGCATCTTGCCGAATATCCGCAGCGTCTCGCGCACCGTCAGCATCTCGAACAGCTGCGCCTCCTGCGGCACTATTCCCATTAGGTTCTTCGCGGAGACCGGGTCCGCTGCCACGTCCACCCCAAAGACGCGGATGCTGCCGGACGTGGGAAGAAGCTCTGTGGTAATCTGCCGCACCAGCGTAGTCTTGCCCGCCCCGTTCGGCCCCAGTATGCCCAGCATCTCGCCCCGCTGCGCGCTCAGCGTGATGTTTCGGTTGGCGTGGACGCCCCCGCGGTAGCGTTTGTCTATCCCATCGACCGCAAGCGGAAGGCTGGCGTCCGTTTCAGCGTGGATCATCTGCTCTACTCCACGTATATCAGCACGCGGTGATCGCCTGAAGCTATGTCTATCTCGATCTCTCTGAGCGCTTCGATCAGCCTGTCCGCCTCGTCCCCTCGCAGCTTTCTAACGTCTATGTCCATCCCCCGCTCGGACAGTACGCGGTTGATCCCCTCCGCCGCTGCGTGTGGCAGAAGTCCCGGCAGCCACAGGCCCGCCCTGAGCGTGGCTATTGGAACGCGAACGTCCACCGTCTGCCCTTCGTCGTCGCCCTCCGGCGCGCTCACCACCACCCTGAGACTGCCCCCGCCACGTGACGCGGCTCGCGCCCGAGCCTCCCCGCCGCCATCCAGCGCGGACAGCAGCCTGTCAGCCTCGTCCACGCTGATCTTGCCGTCCGACAGCATGTCGAGTATGCGCCGTCGGTTAGCGGCTGCGCTCATGGCGGCCTCCATTTCATAGACTAGCCTCCGACACCCCGCGCCGCGCCGGTCGATAGTTATCGAGCCGTTGGACGTGATCACGCTCAGACTGGGCAGCGCCTTTTCCGCCCTTTCCACCCTCTCCAATGATCTCCCCCGAACGCGCCCCCTGCCGTCTCCGTCCTCTCTGCCGATGTGTTGCGAGCATCGGATCGAGCCGTCCATTGCCGCGCTAGTCGATAGTTATAGAGCCGTTGGACGTGATCACACTCAGACTGGCAGCGCCCTTTCCGCCTTTTCCGATGACTCCCCGAACGCGCCTCCTGCCGTGAACGCGCCTCCTGCCGTCTCCCGTCTCTCCGTCGATGTGTTGCGAGCATCGGATCGAGCCGTCCATTGTCGCGCTAGTCGATAGTTATAGAGCCGTTGGACGTGATCACGCTCAGACTGGCAGCGCTCTCTCCGCCCTTTCCACCCTCTCCAATGATCTCCCCCGAACGCGCCCCCTGCCGTCTCCGTCCTCTCTGCCGATGTGTTGCGAGCATCGGACGAGCCGTCCATTGTCGCGCTAGTCGATAGTTATAGAGCCGTTGGACGTAATCACACTCAGGCTGGCAGCGCCCTCTCCGCCTTCTCCGATGACCCCCCGAACGCGCCTCCTGCCGTCTCCGTCCTCTCTGCCGATGTGTTGCGAGCATCGGATCGAGTCGTCCATTGGCGCGCTAGTCGATAGTCATAGAGCCGTTGGACGTGATCACACTCAGACTGGCAGCGCCCTCTCCGCCCTTTCCGATGACCCCCCGAACGCGCCTCCTGCCGTCTCCGTCCTCTCCGTCGCTGTGTTGCGAGCATCGGATCGAGCCGTCCATTGGCGCGCTAGTCGATAGTTATCGAGCCGTTCGACGTGATCACGCTCAGGCTGGCAGCGCCTTTTCCGCCCTTTCCACCCTCTCCAATGATCTCCCCCGAACGCGCCTTCTGCCGTCTCTGTCTTCTCCGTCGCTGTGTTGCGAGCATCGGATCGAGCCGTCCATTGCCGCGCTAGTCGATAGTTATCGAGCCATTCGACGTGATCACGCTCAGACTGGCAGCGCCCTCTCCGCCCTTTCCACCCTCTCCAATGATCTCCCCCGAACGCGCCTTCTGCCGTCTCCGTCCTCTCTGCCGATGTGTTGCGAGCATCGGATCGAGCCGTCCATTGGCGCGCTAGTCGATAGTTATAGAGCCGTTGGACGTAATCACGCTCAGTCTGGCAGCGCCCTCTCCGCCTTTTCCACCCTCTCCGATGATCTCCCCCGAACGCGCCTCCTGCCGTCTCCGTCTTCTCCGTCGCTGTGGTTCGAGCATCGGATCGAGCCGTCCACTGGCGCGCTAGTCGATAGTTATAGAGCCGTTGGACGTGATCACGCTCAGACTGGCAGCGCCTTTTCCGCCCTTTCCACCCTCTCCAATGATCTCCCCCGAACGCGCCCCCTGCCGTCTCCGTCCTCTCTGCCGATGTGTTGCGAGCATCGGATAGAGCCGTTGCTTGTGGCGGCGCTAGTCGATAGCTATAGAGCCGTTGGACGTGATCACGCTCAGACTGGCAGCGCCCTCTCCGCCCTTTCCACCCTCTCCAATGATCTCCCCCGAACGCGCCCCCTGCCGTCTCCGTCCTCTCTGCCGATGTGTTGCGAGCATCGGATCGAGCCGTCCATTGTCGCGCTAGTCGATAGTTATAGAGCCGTTGGACGTAATCACGCTCAGGCTGGCAGCGCCCTCTCCGCCCTTTCCGATGACCCCCCGAACGCGCCTCCTGCCGTGAACGCGCCTCTTGCCGTCTCCTGTCTCTCCGTCGATGTGGTGCGAGCAGCGGATCGAGCCGTTGGACGTCTCGGCGCTCAGGCGCAGGCTGGGCGGATCAGCGAACGAGACGGTTACGCCTCCGTTGGACGTGTGCAGGCGGTTGTCGCCTCCCGCCGCCATCTCGCCCTCGAATCGGATCGAAGCGTTGGACGTCTCGGCGTCGACTCTGCCCTTGGCGCTGGCGAGGTCGATGCGCCCATTGGACGAGCGCAGCCCAAAGTCGCCCTCGACCCCGCTGAGCGCGATGCGGCTGTTGGAAGTCGTCATGTCGAACGAGCCGCTCAGATCGTTTCCGTTAATGTCGGCGTTGCTGGTGCGCGCGCTGCCGCCGCCCTCGATTCCGCTGAGGACGACTCTGGCGTTCGAGTTGCGAACCTCGAGGCGTGAGCGGCGCGGCGCGCTGATGCGGATGCGCGGCCCCCGGTTGGCGAACAGCCTTCCCAGAAATGAGCGACTGTGAACCGGCGCCGGCTTGGCTGTCACCCTGATCGTCTCGCCCTCCTGAAGCGCGGAGTACTCGACCCGATCCGGATGCGCTATCTCAGCGGCAACCCGAACCACGTCGCGCTCGGATCGCTTCCCGTATATCTCCACCCGTCCGTTGAAGTTCTCGACCACGATTCTGGGCGCGCCCTCGACCCGAAACTCGTCCTCGCGCGCGTAGTCCTCGCCGGACTCGGTCGAGCTCTCGATCTTGACGCTGACGCGCTCACTCACCGTGACGGACGCCGAAGCCGCGCCCTCGCCCTCGCCTGATAGGGCGTCGAGCAGACGCTCTGCTTCGTCAGCCGTGATCCTGCCCTGCGCCAGCATGTCCAGCACGCGCCTGCGGTCTTCTTGCACGTCTCACCTCCGCGTTGTGATTGCGTTGTGATTGATACTCAGCCGCCGCCCGTCTCGGCGCGGTCTTCTGACAGGCGGCCCAGCGCCTCTTCGAAAGATATGTCCCCACTTTCCAGCTGCGCCAGTATCTCGGACTGGCGCGGGAGACGCTCCACCTCTACGAACTCCAGCCGCTCGGCTATGCGCTCCAGCCTGTTCTTGACGGTGGGGTAGCTGATTCCGAAGATGCGCTCCATCTGCCTCATGTTGCCCCGCGAGCGGATGAAGGCGGTCACGAACACCTGATCATCTGCCGCGAGGAGCGCAAGCGGCGGAAGCTCGAAGTTCCCCTCGATGGCGATGCCGCTCTCGACGAGACGAACGCGCTCGACCTGAACCGCCGCGCCCGATGTGAGATTCGTAAGCTCGCTCCAGTCGCTGGACACCATAGCTCCTTCACTTTGTTGATCTATTATGGCGTATTTTGTTGATTGTATCAATGTATATATTAGAAAATTGCAAATTCGCGGTTTTCGAGAGCCTCCCCTCGGCGAGCTTTCAGCGCGGCGGACGCCCCCAGCTGTGGATGCGCCCACACGCCTTCGCACGCCCCTGAACGATGGATTCAGGCTCTCAGGCTCTCAGGCTCGCGCCTCTGAAATCCCCTAACTCTCGACTGCCCGATTTTGCTAGAATCTTTCGGGTCTGTTTCGAGAGCCTGCCGCCCTCGGCCGACGGGCGCGCGCCACGTGAGGAGAAGAATCTTGAACCTGCGAATACCTGGCCCCATACCCGTTCCGGAGGACATTCTCCGCGAGATGTCCAAGCCGATGATCAACCACAGAGGCCCCGAGTACAAGGATCTGCTGTTCGGCGCTGCCGAGCGTCTGAAGCGGGTGTTCGAGACCGAGGGCGACGTCTGGATCATCACCGGCTCCGGGACTGCCGCTATGGAGGCCGCCGTGGTGAACACGCTGTCCCCGGGCGACAAGGTGATAAACGCCACCATAGGGGTGTTCGGCAACCGCTTCACGGACATCGCATCGGCATACGGCGCGGACGTGGTCACACTCTCGTTCCCGTTCGGAGAGGCGATAGACCCGGACGCCCTCAGAGCCGCGCTCGGCGACGAGCCGGACGTCAAAGCCGTCATGGTCACGCACAACGAGACTTCGACCGGCGTCGCCAACGACCTGGAGACGGTGGCGGGCGTGGTCAAGGGCGAGTTCGACAAGCTGCTGCTGGTGGACGGCATCAGCAGCGTGGCGTCCATCCCCATATCCACCGACGCTTGGGGGCTGGACGCCGTCGCCACGGCGTCGCAGAAAGGCTGGATGCTGCCGCCGGGGCTGGCGTTCCTCAGCTTCAGCGAGCGCGCGTGGAAGGCGCGGGCTGAGTCCAAGATGCCCAAGTTCTATCTGGACGTGGAGCAGTACAGGAAGTACTACGAGATAGGCCAGCCGCCATACACCCCTTCGGTATCGCTGATGTTCGCGCTCGATACCGCCCTCGATCAGCTGCTCGCCGAGGGCATGGGATCCGTGTACGAGCGCCACGCCGCCATTGGCCAGTTCACGCGCGACGGCGTACGCTCGCTCGGCCTCGAGCTGTTCGCAAGAGACGAGAGTTACGCCTCGAACACCGTAACCGCCGTCAGCATACCGGACGGCGTGGACGCCGCCGCGCTGGTGAGCGGATTGCGAACCGAACACGATGTGATAGTATCCGGCGGCCAGGCCTCGCTCTCCGGCAGGATATTCCGCATCGGCCACATGGGGCGAACCACCGAATCCGACATAGAGGAGACGCTGGACGCTATTCGGCAGACGCTCCCCATAGCGGGGTTCAGCCGCTGATCGCCGCGTCATGCGCGCTCGAAGACCTCTATCGGGTTGCCTTCCGGGTCCATGATCATCGAAACCCGCATGTCCGAGCCGGTCGTCAGCCCTGGGCGAACGTCGCTCGGCGGTCCTACTAGCGCGTCCGGGAATCCCGCCGCCGCCAGCTCCTCGCCCGTCTTCTCGATGCTGTCCAGCCACAGGCAGAAGTGCGTGATGCCCGATCGCTTGTTCCTGTCCGGGTCGTCCGGGTACTCGTCCGCGTCCTCCCACTCGAACAGCTCCAAAACCATGCGCTCGTCTCCGAAGTACGCCTTGTTGAACATCTTCGGCATTCGGTACTCCTCGCTGACGAAGGGCATGCCGAGACCCTCGCCGTAGAACTTCTTGGCTAGCTCCAGGTCCTTGACCCACAGCATGACGTGGTTGAATCCCGTGAACATATCGAGCGCCTCCTGAGTATCTGGCTGGTATCTGGTTTCTGATGGCTGCGATTCTAGACGAGCGTCTGCGAGCAGGCAACGGGCGCGGCGGCCCTCACCTGTCGGCTGGGATGATGAACTCCGGTCTGTGCCACACCGGAATCATCGAGGAGCGCGCGCTCCAGCTTTCGATGCGCGCAGGATCCACCGCCACACCCTTGGGTTGCTGCGCGATGCCGTTGAATATATGCCAGTAGTACATCCAGTCCACAACGTCCAGATGCCACGCTTCGCGCTTCTGCCTGTCCCGCTCTGAGGTGATCTTCAGCTGCATCTTGGCGAGAAACTCAGACTCGAACCCACAGCCCCAGCCGGGGCGCGTCAGACTGGTGTCGTGGGGCGGAAACGGCCAGTCGAGCGGCGTGTTCGCGCTCTCCACGATGCAGTTGATCACCAGCGGCCAGAACTGCTCTCGCGCGCTCATGCGCGCGCTGACGATTGGAAACATAGGCTCCCTGAGCAGAGTCGTTCGGACGCCAATCGCCTCCCAGGCGTCCGCCACTGCGTTGGCTTGATCGAGACACACATCGCCCGTCTCGCACGGGTTCTTGACTATCTTGATATCGAATCTCACGCCGTCATCGCCCCTGGGGTAGCCGGCGGCGTCCAGCAGATCTTCGGACGATGCCCTGTCCAGCGGCACGCGCCACGGCCAGCGGCGGTCGGGCAGGGGACTGGGAACCGCGTAGGTTGGGCAGCGCTCGCAGCCGTGTTTGGCGAGAATGGCGTCCACCTCGGACTTGCCCACCGTCCTATCCGCGTCCCAGCCCGGATACAGCGGACCTATGTACTCCGTATATAGCGGCGTTCCCAGCCCGCTCTGAACGTCCGCCACCACCCTGTCGCGCTCCAGCGCCATAGACAGCCCCCAGCGCACCAGTCGCGCCTGCTCCATGTCGCTCATGCCCGGCGGATTGTCTTCGTCCACGTACAGCGACCTGTCGCCCCATGGGTTGCCTATCCAGGGGTAGTCCCGCTCGTAGGCGGGCGAGTTCCACGGCTCCAGCGCCTCGCCCGTTCTGCCGTGAGCCTCCTCCCACAGATTGCCCACGAACACCACCGAGACCGTCACCGTGTCGTTCGGCTGCATCGTGCGCAGGAAGCTCAGCCCCTTGCTCTCCGCGTTCGGCATGTCCGACAGATCCATCTCCGCCGCGTCCGCCGCGCCGGACGCGAGCATGGCGATTCGCGCGGCGGATTCGGAAACCTGAACGACGGTGAAGACGTCGATGGCAGCTGTCTTCAGCCAGTTGTCGGGAACGGCCTCGACTACGCCCCGCTCTCCGGGCGACCACTCGCGCTGAGCGAAAGGCCCCGTGCCTACCGAGACGCCCTGAATCCTGTCGGGTCCGAGCAGATCGAAAGCGCGCCTGCTCTCCACCGCTGGCAGGGTGCGATGTATGCCCATCTCGGTGAGCGGAAGCCCGAAGAACACGGGCTTCGCCAGCGGTATCTCCAGCGTGTAGTCGCCCGTAGCCTTCGCCTCGCCGAAGAATGCCGCGAGCTGCGTAGCGTCCGTCGCCGTGCTTCTCGGATTCACGTTCAGATTGTGGCGATTCAGCATCCAGACCACGTCGTCCGCGCTCAGGTATCCGTAGTCGTTGTCCGCGGCTACGGGAGGAGCGTTGAACGGAATACCCTCTCTGACGCTGATTGAGACGTTCGAGCCGTCCGGGGCCACTTCCCACCCGCTCGCCAGCATTGGCGCCATCGGGTCGCCGCCCTCGTTCATAAACAGGTAGTCGCCGATGCCGAACTCTCCGCGGATCGCGGTGCGGTAAGGCCCGGTGGCTGGGTCTCCGATCACAGGGCCGACCTCCCTGACCGCCATGACGATGTCAGCCGAGTCCCGAACGAGCGCCATTCCCTCCCCCGGTCCCTCGCCCGATGATTCTGGCGCGGCAGCCGTCGTGCGCGCGGGCGCCGCCGCCTCCGGCTGCCCTGCGCACGCCGCCGACAGCGCCCACAGAGCGAGCGTTAGAAGTGAGCGTAAGAGCAGGCGTCTCGACATCGTTCTTGCACCAGCGCGATCGGCCGTTTCAATAATCGCGCTAGGCATTGGAACGGGACGGCTGGAAAGTTCTGTCGATTTTGTACGCACGCCAATAATAGAACATATATTCCCCAGAATGTCAACCCCTAGTTATAGGCAAAAAGGGGAGAGCTTGCACTTTCACCGCGTCCAGCTTAGAGACTTGCCCAAGAACTGCACTTGGCTCAGGCTTATATCGGACGTGGTTACGATCTTCCACTCGCCAGCGGCGAGGTCGAGCATGTCGACCACCGTACCCGACTTGCTCACCACCAGACCGGCGAGCGCGTCGCCGCGCGGCGACCAGTCGAGCGCGACGAGTCCGCCGTGTACAGGGTAGCGCGTGGAGTCCAGCGCCGATACCGCGCCCGTCCCGTCCGATACGTCGAACAGGTGCAGCGTTCCGAATCCGTCGGAGTCCCTGCCGCCGCCAACCGCAAGCGTCGAGCCCGACGGGGATAGGGACATGACGCCCGGCACAGGCCCCCACTCGTCCGCCAGCCCCATGTCTGCGACTTGCGCCGCGCTCAGCAGCATCTCGGCAGCGTCCGATTCGAGACGCCTTACGTACAGCGCGCCCAGAGTGCGGTTTCGGCGGCTGCGCTCGCCCTTCTCGATCTCGAAGTAGTAGACCGCGTCACTCGTCGGCGCCCACTCGGCTAGCGACGGCTTGGACGTGACCACCTGCGGCTTGCCAGAGACTGCGTCTATCACCGCCACCTTGTCCCACGACACCAGCAGCTTGCCCCCGTCTCTGGACCAGCTTATATTGTTCGGAGTCGAGAAGCGCTGCGGCCCTTGAATCGTTCCGTCCGCCTGCCAGAAGTCATATGGCCCGTGCCGCGCCACCGAGCCGCCATCGAGCGCGTCTATTATCTCTATCGAGCTGACGCGCATCCCCACCTCGCACCAGTCGACGTTGACGGCGGCGATCAGCTTGCCGTCCGGCGACCACGCCGGCCACTGGTACATCGGATGCCACTCGTCCCCCGAGTCCAGCGCAGTCCAGACCTCCCCGCCGAGCGCGGCAACCTCCACCGAAACCCCGTCTCCGCTCGTGTACGCGAATCGCGCACCGTCCGGCGACCACACCACCCCCGGCGCGGGCGCGACCGAGCCGAGCCGCTCGCCGTCCACGCGCACGCCCACCGTAACTATCGTCTCCTCGCGCCCCCGCCGCTCCACGTCCAGCGCGAGGATCGGACGCTCCTCGGCCGCGAGCGGCTCGGGCTTGGGAGTAGGGGAGACCGCTGGCTTCCGCGTGGGCGTGGGAGTGAAGACAGTCTGCGCGGCAGTCGTGGGCGTGGGAGCTGCGGCAGTCTGCGCGGGCTTCCGCGTGGGCGTGGGAACGACGGCAGTCTGCGCGGCAGTCGTGAGCTTCCGCGTAGGCGTGGGAACGACGGCAGTCTGCGCGGCAGGCGTGGGCTTCCGCGTAGGCGTGGGAACGACGGCAGTCTGCGCGGCAGTCGCGGGCTTCGCGGTCGGATCGGGTGCGGTCCTTACAGAGAGTTCGCCTGTCCGCGCAGGCGTGGCGCTGACTGCGATAGGGGAGTTGGCGATGGGAGGAGATGGCGCGTCCGTCGAGCAGGCGATGGCGGCGCAGATCGCCAGCGCGAGAAATAGACGCATTGGCGGCGTCCCCAAACCGTGCCTGCCTACTCCGGCACGCCGGGCAGATCTAGGTCCGCGTAGAAGTGGCATCTCGAAAAGTGACCGGGCGATACTTCCGCGAACGGCGGCTCCGTCTCGCGGCATATCTCTTCCGCCATCGGACAGCGCGGGTGGAAGTAGCATCCGGACGGCGGGTTGGCAGGATCCGCCACCTCCCCTTCCAGCGCGCCGCCCCGCGTGCGCACTTCCGGATCGGGTATAGGCACAGACGACAGCAGCGCCTGAGTGTACGGGTGCTTCGGAGCGGAAAATATGTCGTCCGTGGGGGCAATCTCGACTATCTTGCCCACGTACATAACCGCCACGCGGTGGCTGATGTACTGAACCACGCTCAGATCGTGGCTTATGAACAGGTAGGTCAGGTCCAGCTGCTCCTGAAGGTCTTGCATCAGGTTCAGAATCTGCGACTGCACCGATACGTCCAAGGCGGATACAGGCTCGTCCGCGATGAGTAGGCGCGGGTTCATTATCAGCGCGCGCGCTATGCCTATTCGCTGGCGCTGACCGCCGCTGAAGGCGTGAGGGTAGCGGCGCATGTAGTCCGGCGAAAGACCCACCAGCCTGAGCATCTCCGTCACCCTCTCTTCCAGCTCGCGCCCGCGTGAGAGACGGTTCGCCATGAGCGGATCCGCCACGATGTCGAAGATGGTCATTCGCGGATTGAGCGAGGCGAACGGATCCTGGAAGATCAGCTGTATCTCCTGCCTGATTATCGACTGCACGTCGCGCGCCGCCGAGATGGTGGATACCCTGTCGCCCTCCCGCGTCATGAAGGTTATCCTGCCGCCCGTCGGCTGGACAGCCTGAAGGATCGCCCTGCCGGTGGTGGTCTTTCCGCATCCGCTCTCGCCCACCAGCGCGAGCGTCTCGCCCACGCGCAGGTCGAAGCTCACCCCGTCCACCGCGCGAACCTGTCCGCGCACCTTTCGCATCAGACCGCTGATGATCGGGAAATAGACCTTGAGACCGTCCACTTCGAGAATCGTCTGTGAGGAGTCGGCGCTCAAGAGTCGGTCTCCTCCGAGTACAGCAGGCAGCTCACCGAGTGGCCCTCCGACACCGCCTTCAGCGTCGGCTCGATCACGTCGCACTCGCCCGCCATGAACTGCGGACAGCGCGGATGGAACGGACACCCCGCAGGCCGCTCGTATGGCGAAGGCACCGAGCCGTAAATCGCCGCCAGCCGTTCCGTCTGCCTCCTCCGCCTCAGCTTGGGAACGGACTTCAGCAGCTCCTGAGTGTACGGGTGTTTGGGGTCTCTGAACAGCGTCCTCACGTCCGCGCTCTCCACCACCTTCCCTAGGTACATGACTATGATGCGCTCCGTAGTCTGCGCCACCACGCCCAGATTGTGGCTTATGAGCATCATCGCCATGCCGAACTCCTCCTGCAAGTCGGCCATCAGCTCCAGTATCTGCGCCTGCGTGGTCACGTCGAGCGCGGTCGTCGGCTCGTCCGCCATGAGCAGCGTGGGGTTGGACGAAAGCGCCATGGCGATCATGGCGCGCTGGCGCATCCCGCCGCTCAGCCTGAACGGGTACTCGTCTATCCGAGACTCCGCGTTCGGTATGCCGACCCTTCGCAGCGTATCCACCGCTATCGCGCGCGCCTCCTCGCGCGTGGCGTTGCGGTGGAGCGTCACCGCCTCCACTATCTGGTCTCCGATGGTGTGAACCGGGCTGAACGACACCATCGGCTCCTGGAAGATCATCGTGATCTCGCCCCCCCTGATGTCTCTGATCTCCGCGCCGTCCGCCTCCAGCGAGGCGAGATCTATCGGACGCTCGCCGCCGCCCTCGGATGGCCTGTGATACCAGATCGCGCCGTCTATCGTCCTGCCCGGGCGCGGGACGATGCGGATGATCGTTCTGGCGAGAACGCTCTTTCCGCAGCCGCTCTCGCCCACCACGCCCAGAGTCGCGCCGCGCGCCAGATCGAAAGATACGCCGTCCACCGCCTTGACCACCCCTTCGTCCAGGAAGAAGTGTGTCCTGACGTCCTCGACTCTGATTAGCGTGTCCGAATCGTTTGTCATGTCTGCCTGCGCCTGTGCCGTCAGCCGTGAATCGAGTACGGGTCGGCGGCGTCTCTGAGACCGTCGCCCATGAAGTTGAACGCCAGCACCGACAGCAGCACGAACGCGCCCGGCACCAGCAGCCACGGCGCAGACGACACCGCGCGGATGTTCTGCGCCTCGAACAGCAGCACCCCCCAGCTGATCACCGGCTGCCGAAGCCCAAGCCCCAGGAAGCTCAGAGACGTCTCCGCGATTATCATGGTCGGCACCGCCAGCGTAGTCGTGGCGATGATGTGGCTGATGAAATTGGGCACCATGTGCCTGAAGATAGTGCGCATCGCGCCGGATCCGTAGATGCGCGCCGCAATCACGAAGTCGTCCTCGCGCAGCACCAGAAAGCGCCCGCGCACCTCCCTCGCCAGAGTAGTCCAGCCGATGAACGAGATCAGCACCGTGATGGCGAAATAGACCTTGACCACCGACCAGTCTCTAGGCACAGCCGCCGCCAGCGCTATCCACAGCGGTATGGTGGGTATCGAGCGCAGGAACTCGATCATCCGCTGTATCGTCACGTCCACCGCGCCTGAGTAGTAGCCCGACAGCCCGCCCAGCAGTATCCCCAAGAACAGGCTGATGATCACCCCCAGCAGCCCGACAGACATCGAGATGCGCGTCGCCAGCATCAGCCGCGACCATAGATCTCTCCCCATCCTGTCCGTGCCCAGAATGTGGAACGCCGCAAGATCGTCTTCCGTATCCAGCCCCATCAGGTGCCAGTCGGTGGTGAAGAACCCAAACAGCTTGTACTCGTAGCCGCGCGTGATCCACTGAATCCTGTACTTCTTGCTGGTGTCCGGCTCGAACTCCAGCGCGAGGGTTTCGGGGTTGCGCTCGCTCTTGAGACCGTACACGAACGGCATCGGCAGCCAGCCGTCCAGTATCTGCACCGGCGTAGGCGAAAGGTACAGCTTCTTCGCGTTGCGCTCGTGCGGATCGGCTATGGCAAGGAACTCGGGGAACAGCGAGACGACGTACAGCGCGATGACCACCGCCAGACCCGCCATCGCCAGCTTGTGCCGCCTGAAGCGCCACCAGACCAGCTTCCACTGAGAGGCAGCGTATGCCGACTGCGCGCCGTCTGCTCGCTCGACCGGAACCGATGCGGACGCCATCGCTCAGGCCCCCATTCTAATGCGCGGGTCCATGAACCCGAGAACTATGTCCGAAAGCAGAGTGCCGACCAGCGTGAGCGCGGTGAGTATCAGCACGATCGACCCCGCCATGTACATGTCCTGAGACTGGAGCGCCTTGAGCAGCAGAGGCCCAACGGTGGGAAGGCTCATCACCTGCGCCACTATCAGGCTTCCCGAAAACAGAGTCGGCAGCGTCCAGCCCGCCGTGCTGACGAACGGGTTGAGCGCGATTCTCACGGGGTACTTGAGAATCAGCCTCCACTCCGAAAGCCCCTTGCTGCGCGCAGTCTCCACGTAGGGCTTGCCAAGCTCGTCCAGCAGGTTGGCGCGCAGTATCCTAGTCAGCCTCGCCGTCCCGTCCGTCCCAAGTATCAGCATGGGAACCCACATGTGCGTGAACATGTCCCAGATCTTTCCCAAGCTCCACGGCGCATCTATGTACTCGTCCGAGAACAGGCCCGTGATGCTGACCCCGAACACCGAGAACGCCGTCCACATCAGCACCAGCGCAAGCAGGAAGTTGGGCGTCCCCACGCCCAGATAGGATAGGAAGGTGAAGGCGTAGTCTATGAACGAGTACTGCTTGACTGCGGAGATTATCCCGATGGGTATGGCCATCGTCCACGTGAATACCACAGTGAACACGCCCAGCACAACGGTCATCGCCAGTCGGTCGTTGACCAGCTCGTTGACCGGGCGGCGAAATTCGAGAGAGTCGCCCAGGTCCCAGCGCACGACTCCGCTGACCCACTTCCAGTAGCGCACGTAGAACGGGCTGTCGAGACCGTAGCGCCTCTCCAGCCGTTGGGCGTCCCCCTCGTCGTACTCGCCGCTGGCTTTCAGCAGCGCCACGTAGTCGTCGAGGTAGTCGCCCGGAGGCGCTTCTATGATGCCGAACGAGACAATGGACATCAGCGCCAGCATTGGGACGTATATCGCCAGTCGTTTGGCCAAGAATTGGATCAAGTATCCCCACCTGCCGCCGCGTCTGCTGGAACGTGGCTGGCGTCCTCATGGGATCGGGAAGCCGCCCTCGCGCCCCCCCGATCCCATGTTATTCACGATCCGCCCGTTAGCGCCTGAAGAACCACGTCTCCGGGAAGCCGTTGTTGGGGGAGCGAAGCGGCCAGAACACGAACGCCTCTTCCGGGAAGTTGCCGATGCGGTTGCTCACCACGAACGGCTCCGGGCGCAGCCCGATGAGCGATATGCCGTACTGATTCTCGGCGTGGTACTGGTATATGGACTTGGCAAGCGCGTTGCTCTCTTCTATAGGAAGAGTCGGCCCTACCTCGTGCTGTTCGTGTATCTCGATGATCTTGTCCGGGGGCCTGACCCCCTCCTCGCCATCGGAGTTGAACCACTCGCGCCACAGCGGGGAGACGAGACCGTATGCGAACGCCGTCTTGGGACCGGCCTCCGCGAAGGTGAAGCCGGCGGTATCCATCGGGTGGTTGTAGATCATGCCCTCGTTGGCTTGCCACTCCTGCCCGATGTTGCTGCGCGTCCCCACCCGCATGGTGGCGTGTATTCCCACCTTCTCCCAGTCGGCTATCACCTGCTCGGTGGCGTCCGCCCAGTCGGCGTAGCCCTCGAACATGATGATGGACAGCGACATCCGATCCCCGTTGGCCATGAGGCGGAAGCCCTCGCTGTCCTTCCTGCCCAGACCGGCCGCGTCCAGCATCTGGTTCGCCATTTCGGGGTCGTACTGAGTCCACAGCGTATCGTACTGCGGCCCCGGATGGTGCGGATGGCCCGGCGATGGCATGTAGTTGCGCGGCGTTGCCACGCCGAGGAACGATACCTCGTTGATGGTGTTGCGGTCCACCGCCACCGACAGCGCGCGGCGGAAGTCCACGTTCTTGAAGTATTCGACCTCAGGCCCTCTCCACGTCTGGTTGAACCACAGCACCACGTTCGAGCCGCCGTACTCCGGCCAGAGCTTTACGCTGTAGTCCCCCTTGTCGCGGTTCTCCTGAAGCGTTGGGTACGAGGTCAGCTTGATGTGCCGTCCCTGCACCTCCAGCTCGCCCGCTATCGCGCGAAGCTGTATGACCTCGCCGTTCTCGGCAAGATCATAGATCAGCCTGTCGATGTATGGAAGCTGGTTGCCCGCCGTGTCCACCGCCCAGAAGTACGGGTTGCGCTCCGCCACCACGCGAGAGTCGCCCCACTTGCCCCGCATGATCCAAGGGTGCAGCGTGGGCTGGTTGACGTCCTCGCGGTAGTAGCCGTTGACGTGCCTGTCGAACAGATCAGGCCACGTGTCCAGATCGTCCGCCGTCATCAGCGCGGTCAGCGAGCTGGCGTCCGCGTAGTCGCCGTGGAACTGCTTCGCCCAGTGCGAGGGCAGGAAGAACCGTATCCACCCGAACCCGGCCTGCGGCAGCGCCTTCACGAAGGTGTAGTTGGGCTTGTGGAACGTCAGGCTGAACGTCCAGTCATCCACCACCTCGAACTCGGGCAGCTGTCCCTCCACCGAAACCAGCGGGCTGGGAGAGGGGTTGATCTCATCGTTGCCGATCACGTCTTCCCACGCGAAGCGCGCGTCTTCCATGGTCACAGGCTCGCCGTCCGACCACCTCATCCCCTTTCGCATGTGGAAAGTGAACTTCTTTCCTCCATCCGAGATCTCCCACCTCTTCACCGCTGACGGAATCGCGCCCGCCCCGTCCGTCGTCCACCGCGCCACCGGAGCGCGCGACAGCCTCAGCCAGTTCCAGATGTCCGAGTAGCCAAGATAAGCCCTGTGCAGCGTGCCGCCGTACTTGCCTATCTCCTGCGTAGGTATGACCCACGGCTCATCCGGCAGACGCTCCTCCACCGGCGGCAAGAGCCCGGCGGCAACCTGCTGCGCCAAGGCCGGAGACTCGCTGTATGCCATGATTTCGGGGGCAGCCACCTCGACGGTCTTGACCACCTCGACGGTCTTGACCACCTCTCTGATGACCTCGACAGGCTTCTCGACCTCGACGGTCTTGACCACCTCTCTGACCACCTCGATAGGCTTCTCGACCTCGACGGTCTTGACCACCTCTCTGACCACCTCTTTCTCGACGACTACGGGCTTCTCGACCTCGACGGTCTTGACGACCTCCTTGACCACCGTTTCACCCGGCACCTCGACGGTCCTGACGACTTCTTTCTCCACCACGATGGTCTCGGGATCGGACGAGCACGCCACCGCCAGCGCCAACGCGAGCGACAGCACTAGCCCAACCCCGAATGTCGCCATTCGTGAGTGTAATATGCCACAAACAATGTTCATTATACGCCTCGCAACTCCTTGTGGATTCGGACGCCAGACATGACTGGCGCACTGTGCCATCTCCAAATTCGCTCCTATATGACCACTATATCGAGGCTATGTCAAGTCTCGGAAGTTGACACCCCCCAATCTCGGCTATACACTCCCGCCTATCGTCCGCTGCGCGGCGGCTGCCCAATTCAGTTCAGACGCGAGGAGACAGAACATGACCGTAGGCTGGGGAGTGATCGGAGCCGGCGGAATCGCCAATCGAACCATTCCGGACGGGATACTCGAAGCCGAAGGCGCCAGGTTCGTGGGCATAACCGACATCCACGCCGAGCGCGCCAAGTCCACGGCGGACAGCTTCGGCGGACGGGTCTACGAGACCGCCGAAGAGATGCTCGCCGACCCCGAAGTCCACGCTGTCTATCTCGCTACTCCCCCGTTCGTCCACGCCGAGAACGCCATCCAAGCCGCGCGCGCAGGCAGACACGTCCTTAGCGAGAAGCCCATGGCCGTCAGCGTGGCGCAGGCAGAGCGGATGGTCAGCGTCTGCCGCGAGAACGGCGTCATACTCGGCCACGCGACCATGATGCGCTTCAACGCATACCACCAGCGCATGAAGCAGCTGATCGAGGCGGGAGACATCGGCCGCCCGCTCGCCGTCCACGCGCGCTATTCCGTATGGTGGAACCCGTCCGTCCCACAGGACACCGGCAGAGACGAAGACATCTTCAGCCTGACCGCCACCCGCCAAATGGCTTGGCGGCAGACCAAGAGGATCGGCGGAGGCGGCCCAATGCTGGACGACGGCGTTCACGCCCTGGACACCATGATCTTCCTGCTCGGCCGCGTCAGCGAGGTGTTCAGCTTCTGCGACACGCTGACACGCCAGCGCGACATCGAAGATACGGCGTCCGTGCTGACCAAGTTCCAGAGCGGCGCGCAGGGGATGCTCGAATGCTACGCCAGCGTTCCGAACTTCCAGGGGCGGCGCGTCCTGCGAGTCTACGGCAGCGAGGCGCAGCTGCTCGCCCTCGAAACCCTAGGCCCCCCATCCGATGAGAACCGCCTGTTCAGGCTCGATTCCGAAGCCGGCCCCCTCGTCGAGGCGCGCCCGGAAGAGATAGACGTAACCCCCGCGCTCATGTACGAGACGCAGTTCAGGCTGTTCTCGGACGCCGTTCAGGGCGGCGCGCCCTATCCCATCCCCGGCGAGGAGGGCCTTCATGTCCAGCGCGTTCTCGACGGCGTGTTCCGATCTTCCGAGACGCGGCAGGCAGTGACCATACCGCACTGACCATACCTATATATAGAGGAGTAGTTCCAATGCCCGACAGCGTAAAAGTGGCTTTCGTCGGCACCGGAGACGTGTTCCTGAAGTACTACCTCCCGGAGGCGGTCGAGCAGGACATCCTAGACGTCACCGCGATCTGCGACATCGAGGTCGATAGGGCGCGCAAGGTGGCGGAGTTCGTGGGCGGCGCGGAGGCTTACGGCGACTACTCCGAGCTGCTCGAACACAGCGACGCCGAGCTGGTCGTAATCGTCACCCCGCCCACTACCCACTACCCCCTCGCGCTCGAAGGACTCGAAGCCGGCAAGCACGTCTACGTGGAGAAGCCGTTCTGCCGACATCTCCATCAGGCAAACCACCTTATAGAGACCGCCGAGGCCAACTCCGTCCACCTAATGGCGGCACCCTCCATCATGCTCGACCCGCCCAACATGATGATGCGCGAGATGATCGCCGAGGGCGCAATCGGCTCGGTTGCGTTCGCCACCGCTCCCGCCTTCCAGCTTGGCGGAGCGATCACCGGCTACTTCGACCGCTTCTCGCGCCAGCTCGAATACTCGGGCATAGACGTGCTGACCCGCCCGGAGGAGAAGACCGACGCATCTTGGTACTACCAGAAGGGCGGCGGCCCCGTTTACGATCTGGCGGTGTACTCCATAACGCGCATGACGGGCTTGCTCGGCCCCGCCAAGCGCGTTATCGCCCTCTCCGGCACCGTGGATCCGACCCGAACCCTGATGCAGGGCACCGAGGAGGAGCGCCAGATAGACGTCACCGAGGACGACAACACCTCCATTCTGCTGGATCTCGGAGAGTCCAGATTCGTGTACGTGAACGCCGCGTGGCACGGCGCCGCAAGCAGATCGCAGGGCATGGAGATAGTCGGATCCAGAGGCACACTCACCGAATCCGGCAGCGGCGACCTCGTGACCCGAACGCGCGAGTCCACCGTCCACCTCTACTCCAACGAGGCGAGGCAGTGGAGCGATCACCCCGTAGAGGGCGATCTGTGGTGGATACCCACCGGCCTGACCCACCTCGCCCGCCGCATCCTCGAGCGCAGACCTCCGGACATCACCATCGAACACGCGCGCCACGTCGTGGAGGTCATGGAGAAAGCCTACGTCGCCGCGCGCAGCGGCCGAGCGCAGGAGATCACCACCACGTTCTAGCCGACGACCGCCCCACAGACGCCCCCACGGACGCCCCCGCAGACGGACGACGTTCCAAAAGCGCCTCGCCTCCTCGCGCCGCGCGCGTGGCGGCTGCCTCCAGCCTGCCGTCTGCGGAAGATCAATGCAGGTCCGCCGCCTCGCGCAGCAGCGTATCCGGGTGGAACGCCGCCCACGCAAACCAGAAGTGGCTGCCCTGTTCGAGCAGAGTCAGCCGCCGCCCTTTCAGCGGGCCGTCCACCGCCTCGCCCAGAGCGTTCCATGTCGAACCCGTCTCGACGTCCACGATCTCCCTTCCCTCCGACGCGAACGTGAGCGCCCGCCCGTCCACCGATGATCGGAACGCCGTGGCCGAGCCGACTATCCGATGCACAGGCTCATCGCCGTAGTACGTAAACGGCGACAGCGTGCGCCGCTCGAACATCAGCGCCACGCCCTGTTCGCCGATCTCGTCGTTGACGACCGGCCGATCCGCGAACAGACTGAACGGGTAGGCGACCCTTGCGCCGCAGACCGTCACCCCCAGCACCCGCTCCATCGCATCCAGCCGACCGTCTATCTCACCCGCGAACAGCTGCGGCTTGCCGCCCGGCTGATCGTATCCGCCGTAGATGGGAGAGTCGTAGTCCATGTCCATTCCCGCGTCTCCCGACAGCGCCGAGCCGTCCGGATATGCGCTCCGAAACTGCCGCCACGAGACCACCGCCGAAGGGATCGTCTTCAGCCTGCTCCCCGTCAGCTCGCCCACTATCGCCTCCCCCGTGATCTGCTGCCACCATGTTTCGGTCTGCCGGTCCCACATCACCATATCGCTGCCGCGCAGGTTTCCCGTAGTGCCGAAGTCCAGCGCGCGCCCGCCCACCCGCGCATCGAACACCACCGCCGAATTGCACAGCGGGCAGTACGTCACCGCCACCGGCGTTCCGCCGATCTCGTCGTTGACTATCTCGCGCCATATCAGGATCGACAGCGGATACGCCCTCCGCTCGCCGCCCACCTCCAGCGCTATCACCGCCTCGTCGCTCTCGAACATGCGCCCCGCCTCCGAGACTGGCACGCTCTGCGGCTCGTCTATCGGGCGTATCTGATCGCGCCCGACCCCGCCGGATACGATCTCCGACAGTCGAACGGAGCTTTTGCCGAAATCGGTGAGCCACCCCGCGCGGTTGAACGAGGCCGCCCCGTAATCGCCCACGTCCGCTGATGCCGATGCCGACGTCTGACACTCCACGCGCTCGGCGCGCTGCGATTCGGCATCTCCCCCGTCCACGTGCGCGATCTGCGCCGCGCACGAGCAGAGCCACGCCGCCGCCGTCGCCGCGGCCGCCCCTCGAACGGCGCGCCATACGATGTCGCAGAGCCTCATGCCCAATTCATACCCTCCGAGCGCGTTTCGCCTTCCATCCATATATAGATCATAGACCAACAGAACGCGGCGCATGAAGACGGCTGTCACATGGCGGCTCGTGCGTTATAATGGGTTGAAATACTCGCCGGATCTGCCGGCAGAGCCAGCAAGACGGGGCCAACGCCAACGACTTGTTATACTGACCTGAAATACTCGCCGGATCTGCCGGCAGAGCGAGCAAGACGGGGCCGACGCCAACGACTTGCTATCTTGTTATACTGGACCTGAAACATTCACTGGGAGTTGTCGGTAGAGTGGCAAACGTGGAAACAGCATCTGTCCGAGTCCATGCCGCCCGCCCTTCGGACCAGGATCTGGTCGAGATGTACCGCCAGATGGTGCTGGTTCGCACTCTGGACGAGCGCATATGGATGCTCAACCGACAGGGCAAGGCTGCCATAGTCGCCTCCTCGCAGGGACACGAGGCTGGACAGATCGGCAGCGTCTGGGCGCTGGACAGAAGCAAAGACCAGTTCTACATCTACTACCGAGACCTCGCCGTCATGCTCACGCTCGGCATGACGCCGGTGGAGATCATGAGCGGCTTTCTGGCAAAAGAGGGCGAGCCGCTCAGCGGCGCCAGACAGTTCCCCACCCACGGCGCTTACCCCGAGCTCGGCCTCGTAAACCTATCCAACGTGGTCGGAACGCACATCCCGCAGGCCGTTGGCGTGGCGCTCGCCGCCAAGATGCGCGGCGAAGACAGCGTCGTCATAGCCTACTTCGGCGATGGCGCTTCCAGCGTGGGCGACTGCCACGAGGCGATGAACTTCGCCGCCATACACAAACTGCCAGTGGTGTTCTTCTGCGAGAACAACAGATACGCCATATCCGTGCCGCTGTCCAAGCAGATGATGGTCGACAGCATAGCCGCGCGCGCTGAGGGATACGGAATGCCCGGCATCGAGATAGACGGCTGCGACATAATAGCGGTGTACGAGGCAACCGCCGCCGCCGCCAGCCGCGCCCGCTCCGGCGGCGGCCCCAGCTTCATCGAAGCGCAGGTCGAGCGCTACCTGCCCCACACCTCGGACGACGACGACACCCGATACAGGTCCAAAGAAGAGCTGGAAGAGGCGCGCAAGCGAGACCCGCTCATCATCCTCTCCGCTCAGCTGAAAGAGAGCGGCCTACTCACCGACGAAATCGAAGCGCGCTTCGCATCGGAAGCGCGCGACATAGTAGACGAAGCCACCGACGTGGTGGAGTCCGCCCCATATCCAAGCGTGGAGCGATTCTATGCGAACGTGTACGCTGAGGAGTGAACGCCTCCCGCGCTCGCATGAATCGAATCCAGCCCGCTCTGTCCCCCTCTATATATAGATGGGGCAGGGGAGAGGCACAGCGAGAGGAGCAGTCAAATAGCTGAGCTGAGTGTCATAGAGGCCGTCCGAGACGCCATGCGCGAGGAGATGCGCCGCGACGACCGAGTATTCGTCATGGGCGAAGACATCGGCGCGCGCGGCGGCGTCTTCCTCGCCACCGAGGGCTTCCTTCAGGAGTTCGGAGAGCGGCGCGTCATCGACACGCCACTGGCAGAGTCCTCGATTGCCGCGATAGCCCTCGGCGCCGCCATGCACGGCATGAGGCCCATCGCCGAGATAGAGTTCGCCGACTTCATATGGCCCACCATCAACCAGATGGTCGGAGAGGCGGCGCGCGTTCGCTACGGAACCAACGGCAAGATGAGCGTCCCCATGGTGCTGAGAGCCCCCCAGGGCGGCGGCGTGCGCGGCGCGCTCTACCACTCGCAGAGCGTAGAGGCGTTCTTCGCCCACACACCCGGCCTCAAGGTCGTCACTCCCGCCACCCCATACGATGCCAAGGGCTTGCTCAAGAGCGCCATCCGAGACGAAGACCCCGTCGTCTTTCTGGAACACAAGCGCACCTACCGCCTCGTGCGCGGATACGTGCCGGACGAGGAGTACACCATCCCCATCGGACGCGCCGACGTCAAGCTGGAGGGTCAAGACCTGAGCGTCGTCACCTACGGCCTCATGCTCCACCACTGCATCGAGGCGGCGCGAGCGCTGGAGTCCGAGGGCATCAGCGTCGAGGTCGTCGATCTCAGAACCGTCAGACCCATAGACCGCGAGACCGTGATCGAATCGGTCCGAAAGACGGGCAAGGCGCTGATCGTCCACGAAGACACCAAGGCAGGCGGCATAGGCGCAGAGGTAGCCGGAATCATCGGCGAGGACGCCTTCGAGTATCTCGACGGCCCCGTGACGCGCCTAGCCGGTCCGGAAGTCCCCCCAATGCCCTTCGCGCCCACCCTCGAAGCCGAGTTCATGCTCAGCACGGACAAGATCTCCGCTGCCATCAGACGGCTGGCGGCATACTAGCAAACAGCGATCGGCTGGTACACCACATGATTATCGAGCTTCCGCAGGTCGGCGAGTCCGTAACCGAGGGCGTCATTGGCGTCTGGCTGAAGTCCGTTGGCGACAGAATCGAGCGCTTCGATCCGCTCGTCGAGGTCGTCACCGACAAGGTGAACATGGAGATGCCCTCGCCCGTCTCGGGTACTCTGACGGCGATCTTGGCAGCCGAAGGCGAGACCATCCCCATGGGCGCGCCCATCGCCGAGGTACAGGCAGACGGAGAGCTTCCGACGGACGCCGGCGATACCCCCGACTCCCCAGCCGCCGTCGAGCCTTCGCCCGACAGGATCGGCTCCCTGCTGACAGACGTCGCCCCCGTGGGCCCCACCGGATCCGGAGGGCCGATCTCTGCGACCCCTCCACCTAAGCCCGCGCGCTCCGACCAGCCGAGACGCTACTCCCCGGCGGTGCTGCGCCTCGCGGACGAACGCGGCGTCGACCTCGAACGTGTACAGGGCAGCGGCATCGGCGGCCGCGTCACCCTCAAGGACGTGCGCAGCTTCATCGAACAGACCATCCAGTCCCCTGAGCCGAGCGCCGATGCGCCTCCCGCGCACGAGGAGCGCGCCCCGCTCTCGCCCGTGCGCCGCATGATCGCCGCCAACATGGTCAGGAGCGCGTCCGAGATACCGCAGGCGTGGACGCTCGTCGAGGTGGACGTCACCGGCTTAGTGGCGCGGCGACAGGCGGCGCGCGAGGAGTTCCAGCGGCGCGAGGGCATCGGCATAACGTATCTGCCCTTCGTCATCAAGGCCGTCGCCGAGTCCCTGAAGGAAAACCCGCTGCTCAACTCCTCGTGGGACGAAGACGCCATAGTATACAAGCGCAGAATCAACATCGGCATCGCCGCCGCCGCCCCCGATGGGCTCGTCGTGCCGGTGGTTCACGACGCCGACACCATGAGCATAGTCGGCCTTGCGCGCAAGATCGCCGACCTCACAGCGCGAGCGAGACGCGGACAGCTCGATCTCGAAGACGTGCAGGGCGGAACGTTCACACTCAACAACACCGGAGCGCTGGGATCGGTTCTCAGCCAGCCCTTGGTGAACCACCCACAGGCCGCGATCCTGACCACCGAAGCCATAGTCAGGCGGCCGGCGGTGGTAGGGGAGGGAATAGCCATCCGCTCGATGATGAACATGTGCATGAGCTTCGACCACCGCATCATGGACGGCGCCGAAGCCAGCGCGTTCATAAACTCCGTCAAGGCAAGACTGGAGGCAGTGGGGCCGGACACGGGCTTGTACTAGGCGAAAGCCGTTCCGAGTCTGTCTGTCGCCCGCTCTCGACCGCTCGACGCTCCCAGCATCCTATTACCCACCACGTCCAAAGCCCCGTCATCCCTCGCTCACTCGAAACGAGCATACCGAGAACTCGCATCGACTCCCCCAGCGCGCGCGTGCCGACTGCGACCACTCGACCACGACCCCGCATACTCCAAGCAGATCACCGACCGAACCGCCCTATTTCGCGCCGCTCGTCGTCCAAGCAATCAGCGGCGAGTTGAGTTAGCATCTATATATAGACCGACTTACAGGATGACATCCATGAAACACTCGATCCTGCTGCTTGCAGCGACAGCAGCCCTCGCTCTGGCGGCGCTCGCCTGCGACCTCGAAGTCCCCGCGATGCCCATGGTCGGCGAGGAAGCGGGAGGCGGCGCGCAGCAGGGCGGCGAGTCCAACCCCGTCACGGAGGACACAGCCCCGCCCGATCCGCCGAGCGCATATCAGCAGATCGGAATGATACTCCTGTCCCTTGCCCCTGTCGGCTTGGCGGCAGTCGTGGCAGTCCTGATAGCCCTATGGATTCGCGGGAGGAAGACATGACCAGCTCCGAAGTGGTAATCGTGGGCGGCGGCGCGGCGGGCTGCGCCGCAGCTTATTACCTCGCCCTCGAAGGCGTCCGCTCGACCATCGTGGAGCGGACGGACATCGCCGCCTTCGCCTCCGGCTACTCCGCCGGCGGCCTCAACCCTCTGGAAGGCGCGGGCATCCCCGGCCCGCTGTCGCCGCTCGCCATCCGCTCGTTCAGGATGCACCAGCAGATATGGCCCGACCTCATCGAGCGATCCGGCATAGACTTCGACCCCAAGATCATCTCGTCCATCCGAGTCGCCTTCGACGAATCCGACCTCGTTGACATGCGCTCCACCCACGACATCTTCAGCGCCGCGCGCGCCGACTTCAGCGCCGAGTGGCTGGACACCTCACAGCTCCGAGAGATCGAGCCGCGCATATCCCAGAGCGCCGTCCGCGCCTTGGACGCGCGCGGCAACGCCATCCTCAGCAGCCAGCGTTACACCCGCGCCCTCGCCGCCGCCGCCGAGTCGCTCGGCTCCCGCGTCGTACACGCCGACGCCGTGGACATAACCTCGCGCGCCCACAGAGTAACCTCGGTCGTCACCCGCGATGGCGCGCTCCCGTGCGACTCCGTCGTGTTCGCCACAGGCCCTTGGGCCGCGCCCGTCGCCACTTGGCTTGGAGTACCCGTCCCGGTCGAGCCTTACAAGGGCGAGATACTGCGAACCGAGCTGCCCGGCCCTCCCCTCTCTGCCGACTTCCATGGCGCCGGCGTGTCGTTGGACCACCGCGAACGCGGGCAGGTCTGGGTCGGCGCGACCGAGCAGAGAAGGGGATTCGATCTCGAACCATCCGAAGAGGCGCGAGCCACCCTGATGAGAGCCGCCCTCCGCCTCATGCCTGCCATGTCCGACTCGCGCATCGTTCGACACACCGCCTGCCTCAGACCGCTCACCCCCGACTGGATGCCCATAGTCGGACGCGCCCCCGGCTGGGACAACGCCTGCCTCGCCACCGGAGCCGGCAAGAAGGGCATACTCCTCAGCCCCGCCATCGGCAAGGCCGCCGCAGACCTGACGACCCGCGCCGCGACAGACCTGCCCGTATCGGACTTCGCCCCAGACAGATTCACGTCTCAGGAGTCCTTGACATGACCACCCCCGCCTTCCTCAGACGCTTCCCATGCTCTGCCGCCCTGTACGATGGCTCTGAAGTCACCATCCGCCCACTGCGCCCGGATGACAAGGCGGAGCTTCTCCGCCCAGACAGATTCACGTCTCAGGAGTCCTTGACATGACCACCCCCGCCTTCCTCAGACGCTTCCCATGCTCTGCCGCCCTGTACGATGGCTCTGAAGTCACCATCCGACCACTGCGCCCGGATGACAAGACGGAGCTTCTCCGCCTCTTCCTGCGCGTGTCCGAAGAAGACAGGTTCTACTTGAACAGCGCCGTCACCGCCCCGGAGGTCATCCGCGAATTCACCGACAACATGGACTTCGACCAGACGATCCCGCTCGTCGCCACGGACGACCAGAGAATACTCGCCGACTCCACCCTCCACCGCAGCCGCCGCGCCGCCAGAATGCACGTGGGCGAGCTTCGCATCGTCGTAGATCCACAGTACAGGGGAAAGGGTCTCGGCGTCCGCCTCATCCACGAGATGATTCAGATAGGACGCGACCTAGACCTCCGCAGCCTGTACTTCGAGCTGGTAGACAGACGGGAGCAGCCCGCCATCCGCGCCGCGCTTGCTGCTGGCTTCGAGCAGGTGGCAGTCCTCGAGGGCCGCGTCCGCGACATCTACGGCAGCATCCAGGACCTGATCGTCTTGGAGCTGCGCCTAGACGAGGACGCGGACATGCCCCACTTGGACCTATGAGCCACAGCCAGCCTGAACGTCACATCGCCTGCCCTCCCCTCGCTGGAAGAGTGCAGGGGGGGCGAGGTGGACATGACACGGTGATTCTTCCGCCGCGCGACTTCTTCGCTGAGCCGTTTACCGTCGGCGAGGGGCGAGAGGTGAACATGACACGGTGACTCTTCCGCCAAGGGAGGAGAAGGAGAGCGAGAATAGGTCAGCTTGGCATAAGCGCCACTGCGCAGACGGCGACGGCTGCTCAGGAGATGAAGATTCTCACCCCTATGAGAATCATTCCGACGACAATCGAGACACCGAAGCCTATTATCCAGTAGTACAGCTTGTCGATTCGCGCGTTGAGTTGCCTGAAGCCCTCGTCCATCTTGGCATCTTGTCGGTCGAACCTCTCGTCTTGCCGGTCGAACTTATCATCCACACGATCGAACCTGTCATCCACGCGGTCGAACCTGTCATCCACCCGGTCGAACCTGTCGTCATGTCGGTCGAGCCTGGACTTCACCTCGTCGATATCTTGGACAGTTGCGTATCTGAGGAACACGCCTGCCGGTTCTGATTCGCGTTCTGACGTTGGAGTTGCCATAACCGTTCTCCTGCGGCTCGCGTATGATGGGAGAGTATATCATGGACGTAAGCAGCGAACAGCGCCGTTCACGCTTATCTTCACTTAGGGCGTGTTAACATTAACTCGTTTGGAAGTGATACTGTTCCTATAAAGTCTATCGAATCTCATGGGGTTGGAAATGGAACTCACACAAGCTCAGTTCGAGCGAATACAACACTGTCTGCCTGTACAACGTGGAAATATCAGTATCCCGAACACTCAAGTCCTCAACGCTTTCATCCACATCCTTGAAAACGGATGCAAGTGGAGGGCGCTGCCTCCCGAATTCGGCAGCTGGCACACCATCTACACTCGAATGAACCGATGGGCCAAGAGCGGCGCGCTCGACAGAATATTCAACGCCCTGTGCGATGAGGGCATCATCGACGTCAATCTCGAAGTCCTCTCCATCGACAGCACTTCCATCAGGGTTCATCCCGCCGCCGCCGGCGCATTGAAAAAATGGGACACAGTTGATAGGTCGTTCCCGAGGCGGTCTGACCACCAGGCTTCATGTGATTGCAGCCGATGATCGAACCCCTGTGATATTCGCTCTCTCCGCCGGTCAGCTCCATGATGGACCTCAGGGCAGGAAACTGCTTGAGAAGCTGGGACCTGTCGAGGGAAAAGCCTACTTGGTGATGGACAAGGCATATGAAAGCAATCAGACCCGCAGATTGACTGTCGAGATGGGATTCATACCTGTGGTTCCGCCAGAGCGCAGCAGGAAAGACCCTTGGGAATACGACAAAGAGATATACAGGAGGCGAAACGCTTTCGGCGCATCAAGAGGTTCCGCAGGATATTCACACGGTACGACAAGCTCGATGTGATGTATCTGGGGTTCGTCATCTTTGGGTTCATCGTTGATGCGATACGCAATAGTGTTAACACGTCCTGACACAGGCTCGTTTGCCGCCCCCAAATCGCTAACAAATCTTCGGCCCATGCACTATACTCCAGTCCAAACTCATATCTTGGAGGATAGTGTAGCTATGCCCCTAAAGCCCCTCTCCATACTCTGCGCGATATGCGCCGCCGGCCAGTTGCTGTTCCATTACCTATTCCCGTTCTACCCTGACGCCATCCAGCCACTCTGGAACTACGCAATCGACCCCGTCATCATCGTCACGATCGCACTCGTCGTCGCGGTCAACACTTGGACGTCCCTTGACTGCCGCGGCGAAGCCGCCGCCCTTCAGCGGCTGCCGATGAACATATTCACCATGTTCATCGGTGTTGTGGGCATCATGTACCTTCACAACTACGTTCTAAAATTCGCAGCGGCGTTCGAGGTCAGACAACTCTTGTGGGACATTCTCGTGCCGCCCATAGCCGTAAGCATGGCCGTATCCGCCATCATCTACTGGCGGCAGGCGAACCGCGCCTAGCGCATCGCCCCCTCGAATATGACGGATCGACAGGTTCCGTGCCATCCCCTCTCCCTCGATGGGTTAGGGAGAGGGTATCCCCTGTTCCTAGTAGACACGGTACTACCCGAACGCGAAACCGTCAGCTTGCAGCGAAGGCAATAGACCCGTGAGGCAGCCGTTCACAGTCCGGAGAATTTCACGCATGGTTACAGAGGTCCCCCGAGATATTCGTCCGATGACGGCGCAAGAGCTTCTGAATATCCCTGACGATGGCTTCCGATACGAACTCGTCAGAGGAGAGTTGCGCAAGATGTCGCCTGCCGGACGCTTTCAGGGGAAGATCGCAGCGTTGATGACCGCATCTCTCTGGGGACACGCAGAAGCGAACAGACTGGGCGAAGTGTACACAGCAGAGTCCGGCTTCGAGCTTGCCCGTGACCCTGATCATGTTCGCGTTCCCGATGTGGCTTTCGTCCGACGTGACAGAGAGGAGTCGGCAGGAAACCAAGATGGTTTCTTCCCCGGCGCGCCCGACGTCGCAATCGAGGTGATTTCACCGAGCGACCGCTATGCTAGAGTGAACGAGAAAGTTGCAGACTATCTCGACTCGGGAACACTCGCCGTCATTCTCATAGACCCGCGCAGCCGAAACGTCAGAGTTCACCGCCCGCAGGCAGCCGCCGTCACTCTCACGGAATCCGACGTGCTGGAAGTGGACGACGTCATCCCCGGTTGGCGGATACCCGTCGGCGACATATTCCGTAGGCTGTAACGCAGCCGCCGGGCAATCGAATCGCCCGACGTCGCAATCGAAAGTAAGAACAGGTCATTGTTCGGCAGTACGAAAGTCCCCTCTCCCTTAGACGGGAGAGGGCGACCCATCCTAGCCCAGCTGGACACTATACTAGAGCCGGAACCCCACCCCCATCGAGACCCACCACTACTGAGGACTGCCAGAATGAAAATCACCTCTCTAACAATGGAAACCTACCGCTGGAAGCGCGACAAGCCCATCCGCAACGGCATGTACGTATATCCCACCGCCGGCCTCAACGTAGTCAAGGTCGAGACCGACGAGGGCGCGAGCGGCATCGGCTTGGCAGGAGGCGTGCAGGGCGCAGAGGAGATCGGCGCGGCAATCCTCGACCACTTCGCGCAGGTCGTCGTCGGCCAGGATCCGTTCGACACCGAGCGCATATGGGACGACCTCTGGCAGCCCAAGCTCGTCGGACGGCGCGGCATCACGACCCGCGTCATCAGCGGCATAGACATCGCCCTGTGGGACCTCAAGGGCAGGGTGACAGGCTTGCCCGTGTACAAGCTGCTCGGCGGCTACACCAACCGCGTACCCGTCTACATCGCCGGCGGCTACTACGAGGAGGGCAAAGGACTCGGAGAGCTTGCCGAAGAGATGGTCGTCAGCGTCGAGATGGGCGCCCGCGCCGTCAAGATGAAGATTGGCGGCGCGCCAATCAACGAGGACGTCGAGCGCGTCCGCGTCGTGCGCGAGGCCGTCGGCGCAGATGTCAAACTCATGGTCGATGCCAACTGCGCCTACCGCCACTACGAGGCGCAGGAGATCGCGCGCAAGATGGAGCCTTACGACGTCTTCTGGTTCGAGGAGCCAGTCAACCCCGACGACTACGAGGGACACCGCCTAGTCACCAGCTCCACCATCATCCCGATAGCTACCGGCGAGAACGAGTACACCCGTTACGGCTTCCGCGAGCTGATCGAGCGCCGCTGCTGCGACATCCTCCAGCCCGACGGCCTCATCATGGGCGGCGTGACCGAGTTCATGAAGGTCGCCGCCATGGCCCAGGCACACGACATGCTGATCGCCCCGCACGGCAATCAGGACGTCCACGTCCACCTCGTATCCGCCATCCCCAACGGCTTGACCGTCGAATACTACCGCGGCTCGACCGATCCGATGTGGGGACGCATGTTCGAAGAGACCCTCGAAGTCGAAGATGGCCACGTCAGCCCCCCTGACCGCCCCGGCTTCGGCATCACCCTGAACGAAGAAGCCCTAGCCCCCCACAGAGTGGCCTAGCACAGCGCCCCCTTGAATATGACGGATAGACCGTTCCGCGAGCCATCCCCTCTCCCTTGATGGGAGAGGGTGAGGGTGAGGTGATCCCCTTGGAAATGACGGATAGACCGTTCCGCGAGCCATCCCCTCTCCCTCGGCGGGGGAGGGCGAAGCAGGAGAGGGCGACCATCCCATCCGGAAACAGCGCAAGCCGCTAACCCTGCTCGACGGAAGACTCCTCGCCCCCCTCGACGCCCTCCGGCGCAGCACCTTCTTCGCCGCCTTCTTCCTCGTCGAACAGCTCCACTTCCAGTCTCGGCGGAGCCACGCGAACGATCGCCTCGTCGGGGTCGTTGAGCACCGTAACATTGCCTGGAACTTCGATATCTCTCACCAGCAGCGGCGTATCGAAATCGACCAGTACCGAGACGTCAACCGGAACCTCCTCGGGCATGTTCATCGGGAGAGCTTCGATCGAAAGCGACTGGACACTTTGCAGGAGCGTGCCTGCCATCTGCGTCACCGCCGGCGACGTGCCGGTCAGCGCCAGAGGCACCTCTGCGCTGATGGTCTGGGAGATATCCACGCGCAGGAAATCGACATGAATCACAGCGTCGGTCACCGGGTGACGCTGCACCTCGCGCACAAAGCAGATGTTCTCCATCTCTTGGTCTTCGAACTCGACCGAGACGGGAATGTTCGACCCGACCTGCGTCAGCAGCCTTGTCAGAGTGCGGTCGTCCACCTGAAGGTTCTCCGGTTCGATAGCCGCCCCGTACAGATGCACGGGAGTGACACCCTGACGTCTTAGCTGTCGCACCTTCTTGCCGGTCACGACACGGCGATCCAGCTTGAGCGTTTGTACATCCATACGGGCGTCTCCTCCAGCGCTTGCCCCAACCCGATCTGCGAGTTGGCGGCCATTCTCTCAAAACCATCCTGTCGAGGATTCTAGCACACGCCCCCCAGCCGCTGGTAGGAAGCCAACAGCGTCGATGCTGTATCAGTTTGGGCGGACGCTGAAGCCCCCTCTCCCTAGATGAGAGTTGGTCAGCCAACAAGCCCCCTCTTCCTAGACGGGTTAGCCAGCCAACAAACCCCCACTCCCTAGATGAGTTGGTCATCCAACGAGCCCCCCTCTCCTTATAAGGGAGAGGCTGGGGTGAGGGTGATGCCCCTTTTCGGAGCGCGATCGTCGCCGGATATGGAAAGCTACAGCTCCATCGACCACGGCTGACGCTCCGTTCTGAACAGGCGATCGGCCACGTCCAGCGCCCCTGTCGTGAGCTCTTTCACCCGTCCGGCGCGCGCCAGCGTGGAGAACGAGACTCCACCCAGGTACGCCGCCGCAAGGTCGGACACGCCAAGCTCTATATCGACTGAATTCATACCCCCCGGCTTGCAGACTGCGCCGAATGGCCCGCCTTCGAGCATGTAAACCCCGTCGTTCCACGCGCAGAAGCGATCATGGACGCGAAACGAGATGTCCCCGCGCTCCGCGTAACGCCGCGCTTCGAGCGCCGCCCGAACGTCCACCAGCCTCAGCCACATGTGATCGCTCTTCGATCTTTCGAGACGGCGCGGGTCTTTCAGACGCCAGGGCAGGGGATCGTCCGTAGGCTGATTGAACCCGTGTATCTCCGACATGAGATCTATCCCGAAGCAGTACCGCCACAGCTCCGCCTCCACCTCCGCGTCCTCTCCGAGCAGGAACACCGCCAGAACCGTCCGCTCACGAATACGGTATGAAACCAGACCCGCTACCCGTCCGCCGCGCCTGTAGGCGACGTGGAAGAACCCAGACGCCCCCCGACGCTGATACTCGGCGTCCCACAGCGCGGCCCCCCAGTAGGCGCTGTCGTAGTGAACCATCCCCACCCGGTCGCCTCGAACCCTCGCGTGCAGATTCGGCCACTCCGCCCGAGCCTCGCAGTCGCTGACGAACTCCGCGCGGCCGCCAGCATCTGGCGCGATCTCGAGCGCGGCGTGGACGCGCGGTATCTTCCACGAATCCGCCCATGTGGCTATCCCGAACCCGAACCGCTCGTAGATGAGGCTTTCGGACGCGCTCAAAGCCGCCAGCGGCTCGCCCCGCTCGCGCATCTGGCAGAGCTGCGCGCCCATCATCCGAGTCATTATCCCGCGTCGCCGGTGCGTTGGCAGAACAGTCACGCCGTCCACGAATCCGAGCTTCGCCCACCCGCCCGGTATCGTAATCGCGGACGTGCGCGTGGTGGTCGTCCCCACGATGCCGCCGTCGAACCCTGCAAAAGTCCTGTCGATCTCCGCGAACGACCGAGCCAGCTCGATCGCCTCATCAGTAGCGTGCGCCCCGAACGCCCGCGTTCCCGCCGCCTCCCAGCGCCCGAACTCGTCCGCGCTGATCGTCCTGATTTCAATATCCATAGTGAACTCAGCCTACTGAATTTTCAGAGCTAAATTCAACTCATCCTGTCAAACAGAACTGGCCAGCCAGCCCCCTAGCCCCCGATGTGTTGGGTCAGCCAACAAGCCCCCTCTCCCTCGATGGAAGAGGGTTGGGAAGAGGGTGAGCCGCCTACTGATCGATCACCGACCCATCCTCATGCAGCCGCGTCGAGACCACGCGAGGGGTGAATGGATGCCTTTCGGCCGCGTCTTCGGCAAGCTCGACACCGATTCCCGGAGCGTCCGGAATGATGAGGTAGCCGTTCTCTTCCCTCACCGCCGACTTCACGATCTCCGACTTCGGCGGCTCCCCCTCGCCCGTCGGGTACTCTTGGAGCGCGAAGTTCGGTATGCACGCCGCGATCTGCAAACAGGCGGCGGTGCTGACCGGACTCAGCGGATTGTGCGGCACTACGCCCACGTAGTTCGCCTCCGCCAGCGCCGCTATCTTCTTCGCGTGCGTGATCCCCCCGACCATGCACACGTCTGGCCGAACGTACTGCACCGCGCCGCGCTTCAGCAGCATCTCGAACTCGTGGATCGTGTGCAGCCGCTCCCCGGTCGCTATCGGGATGTTGATGTGCTGCGCGACCAGCTCCATCGCGTCGAAGTTCTCGGGCAGAATCGGATCCTCGTAGAAGAACGGGTAGAACCGCTCGATTCCCCGCGCCAGCGCGATCGCCTCCGCCGGCGTCAGCCGCCTGTGAATCTCGATGCACAGATCCACGTCGTCCCCAACGGCGTCGCGGTACATCCCCACCGCCTCGATCGCTTCCTTTATCTTGTTCACGTGCGTCTTGAAGTAGGGGACGTCCCGATCCTCGTCCAAGAACGGCGTCAGGTGTCCGACCGCCGTGAACCCCATCGCCTTCGCGTCCTTCACCCCTTGAACCAGCGTCTCCCGCGTGTCTCCGAACACGTGATAATAGACCCGCGCCTTGTCCCGCGTCTTGCCTCCCAGCAGCTGGTAGGTTGGCGCTCCGAAATGCTTGCCCGCGATGTCCCACATGGCGATGTCCAGCGCACTCAGCGCGCCCATGATCGCCGCCCCCCGAAAGTGCGAGTAGCGGTACATGTACTGCCAGTGATGCTCGATTCGCAGAGGGTCTTTCCCGACCAGATAGCGCCCGAACAGTTCTATCGCCGACTTCGACGCCTCTAGGTATCCCCACGCGCCCGACTCCCCGATGCCCGTGATACCCTCGTCCGTGTGTATCTTGGCGTACAGATACCTGCTCACGCCAATGGCTTCGACCTTCGTGATCTTCATGTGTCCCTCCCGTTTCGGATATTCGCCCGCCCGCCGCCGCTTGCCAGCCGATTGTAGATTCACCCGCCCCCGTGAGCAAGGCTCAAAGCCCAGACAGCTCCCGCGCCAGCGACATGGCGCACATGACGAGGATAGCCGCCACCGTGGCGCGCCTAAAGACCACGTCGTTCATTCGACTCGCCAGATGCGACCCTAGCCAGAACCCGAGCATCGCAGGCGCGATTACGACCAGGATGAGCGAGACGCGCTCTCCCGTCAGCAGACCCGCCGCGCCGTATCCCGCCACCCCCGCCGCCTCCACGAACAGGAAATACAGCGCCAGCGCCCCGCGCGCCCCGTCCCTTGTCCAGCGCTGCGCGAACACGTAGAGCGCCATGATAGGGCCGCCTATGCCGAGCGCGTTGAGCGTCACCGAGACGATGAAGCCCACGATCAGCCCCGGAACCAGCCCGCGCGGAACCGGAGCCTTGACGTTCGAGGCTACGAACAGCGTGAGCGCTATGGTCACCGTCGTAATGGCGATCTTGAGCAGCGCGGCGTCAGTGTCCCTCAGCGCCAGCACCCCGACGGGAACGGCAGCCAGCCCGCTGATCGCCCAGGGCAAGACCTGACGAAACGGCAGCTCCTCCCGGCTCCTGTAGACTATCAGCCCGAAGATCGCCAGCGAGACGGTGTTGACCACTACAACAACCGTCTGCGGATCGAACATGAACAGCAGCGCCGGAATGGTCGTCATCCCGATGCCGAACCCGATAGCCGAAAGCACCGTGGATCCGAGAAGCACCACACCCCCGGCGAGCAGCGACTCGATCAGACTTGGGAAAATTGGAAAAGCTCCGTCTGAGCCTCTCTTAGGGTCGTTCGGTCTTCACTCACAGCCCTGCTTGATATGGATCCACAAGCTGTCACCTGACCCTGAGAATCGATATCTGCGCGAGTCAGCGCGCTTACTTCAGCAACCAAGACAACCTTATACGAGAGTTGGGAGCAGGAGTTGTGTATTCGGTATGCCACAGAGTAGAGTCTTCTGAGCGATGCGCAGGGATCTCATTGCTATGTCCATCAAAAAGTATGTGATGCGCCACTGGCCTCTGGTCAAATTGAGTACACACAAATACCGATCTGAAATCCATAGTGATGCCCATTCTGTCCACAGTGGAGTCGTTGAACTGCTTTATGGCAATGTTCTCGAATCCACGTTGAAATCCGTTGAAGATTCTGAGTGAGTAGATAATTTCTGACCAGCTAGGGTTTACTTTGAAGTTTAGTGGAGCGACACGCCCTCTGCTGTTTCTGTACGTCTCTACATTCAGCCCGTGCTGTACTCGACCAACGGTTATCATCTCGATCAGCCCGCTGGAGATCAATTCGATCCTGAGACTCAAATTACTTGGACCATCAAGCACGTCGTGGCGATATAGGATGGCTTCGTCGAATATATCTAGGTCTTCTTCGTAGTCGCCCATACCTACCTTCTTGGTCTCGAAGGGAACAGACGACTTGGATCCATCTTTCCAACGGAGCAACTTGGCGAACATGTTGCTCGATTTCAAGTGTGGCAGTCGAGATTTCTCGCCATTGTCGTTCTGATAAGGTGCTGACTGATTATAATGCTTCAACCAGTCATTGTAATGTGATGTAATTAGGTCACAGGACTCCCTTGAGATACCGGATGTTCCGTGAAGTTCTCCGAGTCGATCATATGGATGTTCCATGAACGCTCTGAACATATTGAAGTTGTACCGGGCTCTGGGACTTCGAGTGACATTCTCGTTCCTCTCCCAGTTGCGGATGGTGTCACGGCTGATGTTCAAGATGTCTTGGGCAAAGCTCTCACGAGTGACATGCAGAGTTCCTGTTGTTGTATCTATGAGTTCCTTAAGAGTGCTGCAGCTCATTGTGCCCATCTCTCATGCTACTATTGATTCAATCTCTGCCAGATGCGTAAGAGTGCGTATCTGGCAGATGCGCAGGACTTCAGGCTTGTTTCTGCTCAACCCTGTTTACGAGGTATTAATTGGTCCGATACTCTTTTCAGAATCGCAACACTACTTCAGCTAAGGAGTAAACAAATGCACTTCCCATTGACGGGTCATGAGATCCTTCGACTGCAACAGCTACCGATCACACACCCACTAAGCCCATATCAGGCGGCAGACAGCCTTTATCGCAATGAGCGCGCGTTTGACCGGTACAGCCGAGACCCTTATAGGAACCTACAGTACAATCCGCTCCCCCCGTTGAATAATCTGCTCAAGCCTGACCCTAAGCCGGCCTATGATCCACCGACTAGTCCAACTTACCCTTGGGGCACACTCAACCGCAACTACCCCTAATCGGAACTCATCAACAACATTCACATCACAACGAGGGAGTATGGACTGCTCCCTCGTCTCCTTTTAGAACGATGTCAAGGCGATGTTGAGTATCAGGTGTCAGACATCCGGGATATTGGCGAGTAGCCGATACATCCGTCGACCTGTTTCCCTTTTACCCTCTCTCTACGGCACCGCCCGCCCCGCCATCGCCCCCGTGCATCGCTCGCTGTCCACCGCCACCTGCCCGTTCACCAGCACGAACGGGATGCCCGTCGGAAACTGCACCGGATCGTCGTAGGTCGCGGTGTCGATAACGCGCTCGGCGTCGAAGACCACGATGTCCGCATAGCGCCCGCGCTCTATGCGCCCCCTGTCCGTCAGCCCGAACCTCTGCGCCGCGTTGTCCGTCATGCGCTGAACCGTCTGCTCTAGGCTGATGATCGGATGCTTCCTGCGAAGCCGCCCGAGGAATCTCGGGAAGCAGCCGTAGGCTCTCGGATGAGGCATCGAGCCTATCGGGATAGCGTCGCTCCCCACCATGAAATCGGGCCTTGCCAGGAACTCCATCGCGTCCCTGCTGATCTGCTCCCACACGCGAACACTGTCCGGCGGCGCGCCGCGGTAGCATATCTGCCCATCCTCCTCCAGAAGAAGGTCGAGCAGCGTCTCCGCCACGTCCTCGTCGCCGCGCTGTCTTGCCACGTCGGGCAGGCTCATGCCTTCCAGCTCCTTGTTCACCTTCATGTAGGTGAGAACCGCGTCTTGCAGTGTGCGGCGCGGATTCGCCTTCAGCTCCCTGACCAGTCTGGGACGTCTCCGCCTGTCGCTCAGCCTGCGCATGATCTCGTCCGGTCCGCCCTCATGGTCCGCGCTTGGCAGGAAGCTCAGCGGAAACGAGCTTCCGGTGGGGTAGGGGTACAGCTCTAGGGTACAGTCCACACCCTGCGCCTTCGCCTCGTCTATCAGCTCCATCCTCTCCGACACCTGCCCGGCGTTGGAGGCGTCGGTGCGGTAGTGGGAGAAGTGGACTTTCACGCCCGCCCGTCGCCCGATCTCCAGCGCCTCCGGAACGCCGCCCCCGCCGAAGCCCCTGTCCGTGTTCACGTCGCGCAGATGCGTCGTATAGACCCCGCCGTATTCGGCAACCACCTCGCAGATCGCAACCAGCTCGTCCGTGTCGCTCCATGCGTTCGGGTGGTACGACATGCCCGTCGCGAAGCCCACCGCGCCCTCTTCCATACCCTGCCGAACCAGGTCGAGAGCTTTGGCGAGCGCATCGCCGCGCAGAGGAACGTCCCTGAAGCCGACGCACTCCAGCCGTATCGCGCCGTGCGCGATATTGTACGCGGTGTTGATCGACACCTTGCCGTCGTAGTGCGACCTGAACGCCCCCACGCTCGACATGTCCAGATCCTCCGGCGGCTCGCCAAGAATGCCGGACAGGTATCGTCGATATGTGCGGTAGTTCTCGGCGGACATCGGCGCGTAGCTCAGCCCGTCCTGCCCCAGTATCTCGGTGGTAATTCCCTGTCGCAGCCCGTTGGCGTGCTGAGGATCGAGCAGCAGAACGCCGTCCGAGTGCGCGTGAGTGTCTATGAATCCGGGACATACCATAAGACCCGTCGCGTTCACCACCCTTCTGGCATCGACGCCCGACAGATCGCCGAGCGCTTCGATCCGGTCATCACCCACGCCAACGTCCGCTCGGAATCTGCGCCTGCCGCTGCCATCCACAACCGTTCCACCCGAAATTATCACGTCGAACATAACTCGCCTCGGAAACTTCTGTCTGAACTGTCAAGACTTCGGCTGCTTCCACCTGAGATGACGCCGATACTGTGTGCGAGCCTCTGGCTCGGCCCTCACTGGAACGGCGCGCGTGGACAGCCTGCGTCACACTACTGTTGTGGATCGAGCAGGCGTCTCAGCCTGGCGATCTCCGCCTCGGCGCGCAGCCGCGCCTGCGTCTCGGCATCCCGCTCGGACTCCGCGCGCAGCCGCGCCTGACGTTCGACCTCGGTCTCGATCTGTGCCTGCTCGGTCTCGGCCTGTGCCTGATCACGCTCGATCTGCGCCTGTTCGGTCTCGGCCTGTGCCTGATTGCGTTCGACCTCGGCCTGATTGCGGGCGTCCTGTGCCTGATTGCGCGCGACCTCGGCCTGATTGCGCTTGATCTGCGCCTGATCACGCGCGATCTGCGCCTGATCCCGTGCGTCCCGTGCCTGATCCCGCTCGCTCTGCGCCTGATCACGCTCGGCTTGGGCTTCTATGCGCGCGTCCTCTTCCTCGAACGACGTGGTGAGAACCCTCCCCTCCACGGGGTCGTATATGTACAGCAGCCCGCCTATCTGGTACAGCCACAGGTTCAGAACGCGACTGCGCCACATTGTCACCCCATCGTCTCGGACTCTCGTCTCCGCGCGTTGGTAGCGCCCGTCAACCAGCGTCTCGATCACCAGCGGCTCCCCGTAGTAGTCTCCGCCCGTCGGATCCAGGCGGCAGTACTCCGGAACCTGCATCCACTCGTAGATGTCGCGCTTCTCGCGCAGGTCTCGCCGCCACGTACTCTTGGATGCCACTTCCAGCACGAAGTCCGGCGGCTTGCCCACGCGCCAGAGCAGGTAGGAGTCGACTTGCATGATGTCTTCGATGTCTATGTCGAACGCGACCATTATGTCCGGAGAGAGCTTGACGTTTGGGCTGCCCTCCTCGTAGTACACGAAGTTGTCCACAGTGACGAGTACGTCGCTTCTGGAGCGGAAGAACCTCCTGAAGAAATCGGAAATGCGGTGGAAGTGTGGTTCTTGGTGCATACCATCCGGCGCGGGAATGCCGTCCTTGGGCGGATACATCTCAGTCAGCAGGTCGTACTCGTCCGCCTGCGTCTGCGCGCGTACCTTCGTAGTCATCTCCAACTCCAAGCAGGCTGAGCAGCGAGCCGCCGTCCGACCGGTGCGAACATCATATCACACACAGGCATGACCGCATCCGCGTCGGCGTGAAGAGAAGCCGCCCCCCTCCACCGAAGCCAAACAGGCGCAAAGCCCCTCGAAAGCAGCTTTGCGCCCGCCCGTCACGTGGCGGCGGCTCGTGACTTCGGCCGCCGGCTCGTGGCTTCTAGATGCCCCTGTCCATTCCCATGTCCGCCGACACCTCACGGCCCTCCAGCGACTCCTCCATCCTGCTGCGGAAGTCCTCCCACAGCAGATCTTCGTTCTCGCCCTCGCCGTTCTTCACCTTGTTCTCCAGCAACTTGTTCCTGAACTCGATCAGCAGCCAGTCCTCGGCCCTGCCGTGCGGCATGTCGAAGAACTCCCGCTTGAAGCTGGGCAGCTTGCCGGGGCCGAAGTAGCCCTTGTCCGAAAGCTCGTAGCCCTCGAGGTTGTCGCTGCCCTTGCCGAGTATCCCGCCCGTCTCCACGTAGTGTTCCATCACCGGCTTCATGCCGTACTTCTGGATCGGGCAGACCTTCATGCACACGCCGCAGCCCTCGTAGCGCGCCATCACCGGACGGCAGCGCTTGAACACCAGCTTGTTCTTCTCGATGCCTCGATACCAGACCTTGTCCGGCATCAGCGCGCGCCCCGGGCAGCGGTTGACACAGACCTGGCACTCCTGACAGAACTTGTGGATGCCGTAGTCTATCGGCTGGTCATACGTCACGTTGGCGTCCGTGTAGATGATCTGAAGCCGCGCTCGGGAGCCGAAGTGCGGCGACAGCAGCTGCCCGTTCGCCCCCAGCTGACCGAGTCCCGCCGCCACGAACAGCGGTATCATCGGCCCATAGTGCCACGTCGGCCCCGATACCTGGATGTTGTACCCCAGAGACCTGATGAACGCGGTCAGCTCCATCGTCAGCGGACCCTGGTCGAAGTAGGTTCCGAAGTGAGTATCCTCCGCCTCCATGCTGGGGATCGTCTGCGTCTTGCGGTAGTCCTGCTCCAGCGCCAGACAGATCGCGTGGGGCAGGTCCTTCCGCATCTGCGGCTTCCGCGTGTTGTAGACGTAGTGGGCGTCGTTTCTCGTGAACCCGACCTCGCCGTAGCCCAGCTCCCGCGCCTTCTGTCGGATCGCCTCCGTCACGTCCTCGCCGTCCGGCGTCCCCGTCGGCTCCAGCTCTCCGGACACCCTCACCCACTCGACGATCGGCTCCATCTGCTTCTGATGCTCGTCGAAGAACTCTATCGACTCCGGCGTAAACCTCTCGCGCTCCACCCGCGCCCACTCCACGGACGCGCTCTCCTCCAGCGCCATGTTCTCCAGCGGGTACTCCCTGCTGAAGAACGAGACGTCCCTCTCACGAGAGGGAATTCCGGGCGTCGAGAGCAGATCCACCGGCACCGGTATCGAGACGGGCGCGTCTCCGAACTTCCTCCCCGGACGCTCCACCACGTGAGCCACTTTCTTCATTGCCATACTTATTCCCCTCCTTGCGAGAGATGCTCCACACTGCGCTGAGACAAGGCAAGCCACCATTTTGACCCGTTGAGCAATGTATCAGATAATCCCCAAAGAGGCAAAGGCTTCTGAACGCTCGCTTATCCCCGATATGTGAGTATTTGCCACACACCCGCCACACTCGGCCCGTTTGGGAGCGCGCCAGACTTGGCTCGCCGACGCGCTTTCATCCCACATGCTGGTATGATGGGCGCATTCCAGCCAGACGAAGACCAGCCGCAGCCATTCTTCCCCATCTCCCCAGACGTGAGAAGGCGGAGCGAGAGTGAAAGAGTCCATACCCCAGCAGCAGAGGAGCGCCCTATGAAGATCACCAAAGTAACCCCTTGGATAATCAGCTTCCCTTGGCAGATGCGCGTAGGCGCAGACCAGCGGCAGGTGACGAACGACCGCCAGCTAGTGCTGGTGCAGGTCGATACCGACGAAGGAATCACCGGATGGGGAGAGGTCACCACCTATCCCGGCCCGGTCGCCAACCGCGCCATCGCCTCCATGATCGCGCAGGTCAGCGACTTCCTCGCCGGCGAGAACACCAGCGAGTTCGAGCGGCTGTGGCAGAAGATATTCCGAACGTTCACCTACATGGGGTCGCGGGGCGCGACCACCGCGCTCATCAGCGGCATAGACATCGCCCTGTGGGACATACGCGGCAAGGAGCTTGGACTGCCCATATACCAGCTGCTCGGCGGCCCCGTGCGCGACCGCATCGCCCTGTACACCCACCCGCCCGAGCCGCGCACCGTCCCAGACGCCATAGCGGACGCGCGCCAGATCATAGACGCCGGATACGAGGCGTTCAAGTTCGATCCGATGATGCGCTTCATCCCCGGCGGCAACGACGGCTTCATGGACGGCCAGCTGAGCCGCGAGGGGATAGCCACGGCGGACGAGATAGTCGGCGCGGTGCGAGACGCCATAGGCCCAGACATCGAGATACTCATAGACGCTCACGGCATGTACAACGTACCCACCGCAATCGAGCTGGCGAATCGGCTGGCGGCGCACGATATACACTGGTTCGAGGAGCCCGTCCCAGTCGAAGGCTGGCGCGCCCTTCAGCAGGTGCGCAGCGAGATTTCCGTCAAGATATCCGTGGGCGAGCGTCTGCACACACGCTGGGAGTTCGTCCCCATACTCGAAAACGGCTTGGCAGACTTCATCATGCCGGACGTCACATGGACGGGCGGCATCACCGAGCTAAAGAAGATATCCACCATGGCCGAGGCGTACTACATCCCCGTATCCCCACACGACGCCAGCGGCCCCATCAACGTCCTCGCCGGCGCCCACGTAATGATGACCACTCCCAACTTCTACAAGCTGGAGACCTCCCGCTACGACCTCGGAGCCTACGGCGCGTTCATACAGCCGGGACTGGAGATCGTCAGCGGCGACCTGATCGTCCCGGACACGCCCGGACTCGGCGCAGAGCTGGACATGGACTACCTGCGCGCGCACGTCGTCTTCGGAGGCGAGTAGCGACTAGAGCCGTGGCCGTCCTTCGTTGACGCCCGCCCTGATTTTGGAGACCGTCAGCGTCGCCCTGATCGTCCCATGCGCGCCTTGGCTTTGCGCAGAGCTGGACGTGGACTACTTGCGCGCGCGTCGTCTTTTCGGAGGCGACTCTTGCCGTGGCCGTCCTTCGCGGACACCCGCACTGATTTGGAGACCGTCATCGTCGCCCTGATCGTCCCGTGCGCCCCCGGGCTTTGCGCAGAGCTGGACGTGGACTACTTTCGCGCGCGTCGTCTTTTCGGAGGCGACTCTTGCCGTGTTCGTCCCTCGCTGCCGCCCGCCCTGATTTGGAGACCGTCAGCGTCGCCCTGATCGTCCCGTGTGCGCCTTCGCTTTGCGCAGATCTGGACGTGGACTACCTGCGCGCGCGTCGTCTTTTCGGAGACGACTAGAGCCGTGTCCGTCCCTCGCTGCCGCCCGCCCTTATTGGACCGTCAGCACCCTTACCGGACTCCCCGAGAGGAACGCCGCGATATCTTCCACCGCGTCTTGGTAGAACACCCGATACGTCTCCACCGTGACGTAACCCACGTGCGGAGTGAGAACCGTGTTGGGCATGGACCGCAGCGCGTGGCCCATAGGCAGCGGCTCGATGTCGAACACGTCCAGCCCCGCGCCCGCGATCCTGCCCGACCGCAGCGCCTCGATCAGCGCGTCCTCATCCACTATCGGCCCGCGCGAGGTGTTTATCAGGTACGCGGACGGCTTCATCGAGGCAAGCTCACGAGCGCCAATGATCCCGCGCGTGCGTCTGCTCAGGATGAGATGTATAGTGACGAAATCGGACTTCGCCAGAAGCTCTTCCTTGCTAACCAGCCTCGCCCCGAACCGCGCCGCATGATCCTCAGTCAGATTCTGGCTCCACGCGGAGAGATTCATCCCGAACGCCCTGCCGATGGTCGCAACCTGCGAACCCAGCCTGCCAAGCCCCATCACCCCCAGCGTCTTGCCCTGAAGACCTTCGCCCACCGTCACCTGCCACGCGCCCCGCCGCGTCGCCGCGTCTTCTGCGGCGACCCTTCGCGCCAGCGCCAGAATCAGCGCCCACGTCAGTTCGGCGGTAGGGTAGGGCAGACCATTCGTTCCGCACACCGTCACCCCGTTGTCCGCCGCCGCCCCAACGTCTATCGAGGCGTTGCGCATACCCGTAGTCACCAGCAGCTTCAGATTCGGCAGCCGCTCGATCAGCGAACGGCGAAAGGGCGTCCGCTCTCGCATGGCGACCACCGCACAGTAGGGCTCCAGCCGCCGCGCCACCTCGTCTTCGTCCGACAGATGATCCCCGAACACGTCCACCGACACGTCGGACGGGAGCGCCCCCCAATCCGCCATTTCCAGCGCCACCGCTTGGTAATCATCGAGAACCGCCACCTTGCGCATCGCTCGCCTCCGATTTCATCGTCCGACCATCTTGACAGGCGTCCGCCGCAGCTCCTTCAGCCCCGCCCGAAGCGCACTCTGAAAACGCCCACTGTCCACCACTGCCCCGAGTGCAGCCGGCGCGCGCGGCGAGTCCGTTGGCGGCAGTATCTCCCGCTGCCACCAGCCCACGTCGCGCCACGCCCCCAGCTTGTATCCTACACTGCGATACGTCCCTATATACTCGAACCCCAAGCCCTCGTGCAGCGCAACACTGGCGGAGTTGGGCAGCGCAATCGCGGCGTAGGCGTTGCAGTAGCCCTGCACCTTCAGACACTCGAACAGCGAGGTGTAAACCGCCTTGCCAACGCCGCGCCGTCTATGCTCCGAATGCGCGTACACCGTAACCTCGACCGACCACTGGTACGCCTCCCGAGACCTTAGCGGACCGGCGTAGGCGTAGCCCGCCACCTCGCCGCCGATTTCGCACACCAGCCACGGCGTCCGCTCCAGCGCGCTTTCGAGCCGCGCCGCGAACTCGTCTCGCGTCGGAGGAGTCAGCTCGAACGAAATCGCCGTCTCCCGAACCACCGGCGAGTAGATGTCCAGCATGGCTTCCACGTCGCCCGCCCGTGCAAGCCTGATTCTCGCATCGTGATTCATAGCCCAGTCGCCCCCGCGTTTAGAAGCCTAGCCGCCACCCCTTCGCCATCCGCCCGCCATTCCCCCAGACGGTTTTCGACATTGTACAGTCGGCAAAGAGACCGGTCTAGCGATGCTGTATCAGCTTGGTCGCGTTAGTGAAGCCCCCTATCCCTATAAGTGGGATGTCTGCGGTACGGAAGTCCCCTCTCCCTCGAAGGGAGAGGGTTAGGGTGAGGGTGACGTCCGATCCCCAGCGCGTTAGTGAAGCCCCCTCTCCCTCGAAGGTAGAGCGCTTGCGGTGGTGAAATCTCCTCTCCCTCGAAGAGAGAGTGCGAGGGAGAGGGTGACGTCCCACCCGAAGCGCATTAGTGAAGCCCCCTCTCCCTCGAAATGAGAGTGCTAGGGAGAATGTGAGTGACGCCCGACCCCCAGCGCGTTAGTGAAGCCCCCTCCCCCTTGAAGGTAGAGTGCTGCGTTGGTGAAATCCCCTCTCCCTTGAGGGAGAGGGTGAGGGTGAGGGTGACGCCCCCCCCAGCGCGTTAGTGAAGCCCCCTGTCCCTCGAAGGTAGAGTGCTGCGTTGGTGAAATCCCCTCTCCTTGGAGGGTAGAGTGCTGCGTTGGTGAAATCCCCTCTCCTTGGAGGGTAGAGTGCTGCGTTGGTGAAATCCCCTCCCCCTTGAAGTGAGAGGTCTAGGGTGAGAGTGACGCCCCACCCACAAAATTGAAACAGGCCCCTGCCCATCTCGACATTGACCGACCGCCGCATCGCATATACACTCACTTGAACACCACTGGAAACAGGAGGCCGTCATGGTAACGCCCAAGCAGTTGGGACATCTGGTCATCAGGGTCAGAGATCTGGAGAAGTCCGAGCGGTTCTACACCGACATTCTCGGCTTGGAGGTAATGAACAAGCGGCCCGGCGAGATGACCTTCATGAGCGCGGACACCGGCATGTCCCACGAGTTGGCGCTCGTCCCCGTCGGCGAGGACGCGCCCGGCCCCGAGGATGGCAGAGTGGGCCTGTTCCACTTCGCATGGGAGATGCAGTCGTTCGAGGATCTCAAGAAGCTCTACGCCGTCATCAAGGAGAACGACGTGCCTGTCGTCCAAGTCGGCGATCACGGCATCTCGCTCGGAGTCTACTTCTCCGATCCTGACGGAAACGAGATCGAGGCGTACTACGAGGTGCCGAAGGGCGAGTGGCCCGAAGACGGCGACCTGTTCGCAGGCGAGTTCCCCGGCAGCTTGGACGACTGATCTTTCCACAGCGCGACGTCGCTTGCGGATGCGGTTCGGATCGCCCACACTCCCACAGTCCGTTGGATTCGCCCTACTTGGACGGCAGGAGCGCATCCAGACCCGCGTGAGCTTCCAATAGCTCGCCGAACCGTCGCGCCTTCACCTCGCCGTCCATCCGCCTTCGAGAGGCTTTTCGCCGACTTATACGACATCATGGACTCGAGGTCAGTCAAGATAGACGACATCCCCAAAGGGTCGAAATTAGACGAGATCAGCCGTCGAATCCGTGATGATTACCTGAGCGACTCGACAGTAACCGTGGTGCTGATAGGCAGTGATACATGGAGAAGGAAGCACATCGACTGGGAGATCGCCGCCAGTATACGCGACACTGAAGCGAATTCGAGGTCGGGCTTGGTTGGCATCTTCCTGCCGACACATCCTTCCTTTGGTAAGAGCAGTTATAATCCGCACACAATACCGCCTCGCCTCTACTACAATGTCAAGTGTGGCTTCGCCGACTTGCATGACTGGAGTGATTCGCCGAACGAGGTGGCTCGTTGGATTGATGACGCTTACAAACGCAGGAACAGGGTCATTCCTGATAATTCGTTCGTCAGATTCGCGAAGAACCGGAAAGGCGCTCGGTGGTATCCCCATGTTTCCGGAAGATAGCCTCTTCGCGGCGCCCATCTGGAAGTATCCTCGATGTAGCATTGTCTGGGGACACTTACGCCAAGTTGCGTCACCAGCATTACGCCGGCCTTGGAGTTCGGCAAGCATCGAGACTCCCTACTGGTTGAGTTGACCTACGGGTTGGCTGAGAAATCAGCGTGAAGACGTTGTATGAGTTCGAAAACGACTCAGCCTGCGCGACGTAGCCCTGCCCCGACATACCGGCGAATATCATCTCGTGATTGATGACCCCTGGGCTGGAGTCTCTGAACAGCTTGGTCACTGCCCCATCCGGGTCCGCTATCTGTCCTGGGGAGATATGCCCGAGGAAACCCTTCGACTTCACGTAGTAGTGCAGCTCTAGCTCCCCGGAGGGCCGCGCTGATCCGCCCTCGTCTTTCGGTTTCCACACGAGCAGGCAGCGCGGCAGGGGGCTTCCTTCGACGTAGTGAGCGAATGTCGCGTGGAATGAGGTTCCATAGACATCGGTAGCAAGCTCGATCGCTGTGGCGAGGCTCAAGTCACCCACAAATGCCTTCTTGTGGAACTGTTGGCCGAAGAAGAAAGCCTCGGCAGCGAACACGTCCGCCTCCGCCTCGAACTGCCTTTGTACGTGAGCCGGAAGCCAGAGCAATGGACAGCAGTAGAGGATATCTCTCTGCCAAGGGATGAACTCGTGAGCCACCTCGTGAAGCGCCCCCCACCTCTTCTTCTGCTCGGGTAGGCCACGCCTGAACGCCACCGTTCGTTCTCTGGCGTCGAGCATAGCTTGGACCTTCTCATGTTCTTCCGGAGGCAAATTGACTTTGATCAGAATGTCGTCGAGTGAGAGTTGGACGACCTCCAGGTTCCGCGCCTCGAGGGCCTGATCAGGAGGCAGAGGGGGAGTGGAGAACCCGTGTGTGTCGAGAAAGCGCTCGGCTTGATCCCTAATCGAAAGCCGGTCCGAGTTCGTAACCCTAGACATCGGCGTCCTCTGTTTTTCCACGAATATTGGTGGATTGCTCCCGTTCTCCGCCAAGCCAGTAACTCTAGACATCGGCGTCCTCTGTTTTTCCACGCCCCTTCGACCTGCGGGATTCACTTAGCTCGAAGTCGATCATGCGCTGAACACGCTGCTGCTGCTCCTTGGACAGTTGCGAAGCGCCCCTGAACGCAACGCGCGCGGGCTGATCTCCTCCCATGTCAGCCTCATTCGGAATGTATCCCGCCCTCCGCATCAAATCGATGTAGTCGACCTCGTAGATTGACGCGAGAGTGTAGAGGATCCTTGGAGAAGGCTCCTTGACCTCGTTTCGCTCCAGCATACTGAGGTAGCCGCTACTCAACTCTGCCCCTAGGCGCTGTTCCTTTGCCAGTCGCTGCACACCGCGGAGCGAGAGTTGACGAGTATGCCTTACCTGCCGCAGATAGCTGCCAAGAGACATTGCGCATCGCCTCCTCTACGTTATTGCTTGTGCAGAGTAATACTTCTGCGCTCACTCGTCAAACGTTTAGTATCTAGATCGTTAACGTTTGACAGAACGAGCGATGCTGGTCTATGCTCTGTTCTATCTATCTGGCTCGAGCTGAGCATGGGCAGGCCGATGATCGAAGTCCGAGTCAGAGACTAGCTGAGGGAGAATCATTACGATGCTAGATCGAGTTCGACACAAGACGTTCATCTCATACCGTCGAAACTACATGGCGGAGCCTATGATTTGGAGAGAAGGAGAGTGACATGACCAGAACCAGATTCGCCTTCGCGGGAGCGATGATTCTCGCGTTCACGCTGATCGCGGGCTGTGACGCAGAACCGCCGTCCCAGCCTGCCCTCCCCGCACCTGTACCAACCCCAATCGTCCAGCAGCAGTTCGAGGGTCAGCAGAGACAGATACAACCCAGCCAGACACAGACTGGCCAAACACAACCCAGTCAGACATCCAATCCCATTGTGAGGGATTTCGGCTGCGCTTGGGTGCAAGCGGAGTACGACGCAGTCTCGGCGGCAGGTCGTCAGTCCGGAGAAAACATGGTTTTGCTCAGCGCCCAACTTGATGGAGGAATGGGTAAATACTCAGCCCTTGACGCTCGCAACGCCGTAACGCAATGCGGGCAGACACAGCCCAGGCAGACACAGACTGGCCAAACACAACCCAGTCAGACATCCAATCCCATCGTGAGGGATTTCGGCTGCGCTTGGGTGCGAGCGGAGTATGACGCAGTCTCGGCGGCAGGTCGTCAGGCCGGAGAAAATATGGTTTCGCTCAGCGCCCAACTTGATGGGGGAATGGGCAAATACTCAGCCCTTGATGCTCGCAACGCCGTAACGCAATGCGGGCGGTAATCAGCACAGGAGATGCAATAGTGAAAGCTGAAAGAATCGAAGTGGGAGCGACGCCGTTCTGGATAGGGTTCTGCCTGGGAATCATCGGAGTGATCATCTACCTCGTCCAGGACAACGAGACTCCGGTGGGCAAGGCGAAGGTGCAGAAGGCGCTCAAGGGGATGCTGATATCCCTTGGATGCGTGATACTCGCCTTCACCATGTGCGTATGCGTTGGCATTGTAAGCATGGGAGCAGCCCTCTCCTAACCAACCCCAAGCCCCGGCCTGTATATCACGCTGGGGCTTATTCTTGTCTTGTCTTGATAACCAGCCAAGAGGCTCGACAATGGCTACGGACAATCACGGCTTCTTCACGAGACTGGCGCGAGTGGCGCCGTTGGACAGTGGAACGGCGCGCGAGCGGCTCGTTGCGTAGGGTTTCTTCCTGTCGCACGTGTCCGAGACTGATGACCGCGTCAGCGGCTTCCTGCGCGCGCGCACCAATCCCATGGTCCATCCCCACGCGGCATTGTCGGCGTCATTGCTCCCTTCCTACCCTGAGTCGCCACTGGCCCTGTTGGCGCGTAATCGGTTGATACCTCGCAGAACTAGGGTCACAGCCTGATCGATGTAAGGAGTATCCGCAAGTATGCGGTTTTCTTCCCTTGAAAGTCCGTTGTGCAGACTGTCCGGAGTATAGCCCTCGAACTTTGCCCGTCCTGGCCATGCAGGACGTGAGCCAGCCCAAGGGTCTACGAGCATAAGTGTTTCCGCAATGTCTCGCGCGCAACCCCCGAAGCCGCCGAGCAGGAACACCGCTTGGCCGGACTGAAGTGACAACAGCGCCTCTTCCGCGATACCCGGCATACACCCCCTGTAACCCTCTACCCGCCCACCAAGCACAATGCGCGCATCCGTCTCGTCGCGCATGGTCTGCCGCATCACTGTCAGGCCATTGGACCACTCATCGGCGCCGGGTTCATGCTCTGCAAGCGCATGGCGATCTTCCGGCGCCAGTCGCTCGCCATCCCTTCCGATTAGTGCCAGAAGTGCAGTCTCGGAGAGCCCCTCGGCAAGTGCGTTCAGCTTATCGGCAGTCATCTGGATGTGGACGGGCCACGCTAGGTAGTTGGTCACGCGGACGTCACCAGCCGTTTCTGATAGACGCCGGTAGCGCAGAACCAGCTCGAACAATAACTCCGTGAAGCCGCCGCCGCGCAGATCTCCGCCATAAGCCAGGTTCGCCCCGCGCGCCAGGAGGTGCGTGGCGATTTCGGCCATGGCGTCTCGCAAATGTCCATCACTTAGTCCAAACACCGCCATATCCGGGCTCTCCGATGTCGAGACCGCGATGACACTGGGCTTCTGTTCATAGTTAGTTGTCATTCTCCCACTTCCGCCAGCCACTCAGTCAGGTTGTACAGACTCACATTGTGTGCAACGTCAGAGAACAGCCGCGCCTCCCCTGTGCCTAGCGGTGGATCGGGATAGACGATTACTCGTTCGAAGTCACCAGTTGAGTCAGGGAAGCTCGCAAGCGATATCAACTCTGGCGAACGCGCTGTGAACATGGTCTGTGGATGCAGTTCGCGGAGCCTCTCGACCCTGCACCTCCAGAGGAAGTCCTTGAATGTTTCGTCTAGCAGGATGCCCGCTATCTGATCGATCCGATCCGTTCTATCTGGATCCATGCGGATGAAAGGCACATTCCCCAAGTAGGGGAAGGCGCGCTCATCGAGCGTTTGCAGGCAATCCACAACCAGCATCGGAACGTTCATGAGCTTTGCTCTGATCACTTCATGTCTGCACCACTCGCGAGACGAGTAGGAATCAGTATACACCGCTACCAAAATTCCGTCTTGGATGGAGTGGTTGATGACCGTCGAAAATGGCAGCCCCGCGGGTATATCATGGACGTCCAAGAAACTCGATAGGGCGCTGTTGCTGTGGAACCAGTCTCGGATTTTTTCAGCCACCAGTTCACCATGTCCGTCGTGCTTGGAATGACTGAGGAAGACGTTGACTTTCTTCAAGTATTGTTCGAGGTCGTCTTCGGCATCTGGATGCTGAAGTTGCGCCAAGTGATGTCTCAGCATCCTACAGAACTCGTGGGTGATGTCTCTGATGAGCCGTTGCTCGCGTTCGTCACTCGTACCCGTCCAACGGACCCAGCGGAACGCTTGCTCCTCGATCCCGATATCGAGGGTACCCGCTTCCATTTCGACCGGAAACACTCGGGCACGGAAACCCCTGACATCGGCTTCTCTCGACAAGCCAATAACATACCGTACCCATGCTCGATCATTTGCAAGCGATCGGTCGATCAAGGTCACGGTTGCAGTCGTGTCAGCGCTGTCCCAGTCGACTGGAATAGGGGTCTGAGAGTCAGGCGCAGCCGAATTGCGAAAAATCACGCGCACACCCGCGCCCCCTGCAATGTTTCTGTAGCGATGGGAACCGAAGTGGTTGTGAAGCGTTTTTGCGATCTTGGCCCCAAGATCGTATTCCCGATGCCAAACGACGTAGAGCATGAAGGGAGACGGGACGTTGGCTTCCACCATCAGCCCACCCCCGTATAGAGGCTGCGCAGCCGACCAATGGCTGGTAGGTCGAGCTCTGCGACTCGGATTTGGCCAGTCGTCATCGGAGTGAATATGTCCTCCCCCACGATGCGCTTACTTTCCCGCAGGTCGCTTCGACAGTCGGAGACGCTGAGAACGGCGCCGCCTCCACTTTGTTCATCGAGAGTGGGTGGCAGTGGAAATGGCAGGTCATCAATAGCTAAGCTAAGGTGTTCATATCAGATCCCAGCTTATACCACTTTACGACGATGAGACAGCATAGGAAATCCGTGTTTTCACTATCCGCATCTGAAAGGACATGCCCAACGGCTCGTCCACGAATCTACCGTCACGACACGCGATATCCACACTGCGCCTCCAACTGAACACCCAAGTATGGATTCTCACGCGGAAAGCAGACATACCGTTGCGGAGACTGCCGGCGCCTCTTCACCCCGACGGCGTCCGCCGCCAATACCACGAGCGCGTCCATCACCCAGTCGCTCGCCTTGCCGAGGGTTGAGCGTTGCAGGGGCGATGCGTATGAGGTGTACAGCTATCTGCCCGGCGGCGTACATAGCGGCATACATGAGGTTGGCAAGGGCAGCGAGCTGAACCGGCTGGCGCGATCGACGAAGGGGTACACAAAGAACGTGGAGGCGCTGAGGGGATCGCTGGCGATGGTGTGGCTCAGGGAGTCTCTAACGCGAGTGGAGAATACCTATAGCAAAAACACGTTGCTCGTATATGATCTTTGAAGCTAAACTGGCGATTTGGTACAATTTGGAACCGGAAGACAGGAAGATGTAAGAGTATCAGTGTGGAGATTGCACGTGGATACTGATGTAAGCATGGAACCATACTCACGTATAGAGATCGCCCCGGCGGTTGAGGCGTTTGGCACGCAACTCGACTCATACTTGGATCTGGAGGGATTGCCCAAAGATGATATCCTAGTCCCGGTCGATCGTCGCCGTCCTGTATTCCAAAATATGTCGACCGTTCTCGGGGTTTTGACAGATGATCAGAAGGCGGCGGCGGTCTACATCTCCAAGTTCGCAGCTGCGTGTGCGGTAGGTCTCTTTGATGCAGCGTTGAACTACCTTTGGAACGAGACTGTCAGGAACCTACGCCAGAAGGTCACTCAGTTCGATCTTGCGTATTTCTTCGACAGTGTGGTCAATGATCCTAATCGACGGTCGAAACTCAGGGTCGAAGCCGACTTGGAAAAGCTCGACGACTGGGAACTGATCCGCGGTTGCCATACAACAGGCATTATCACTGAGAACGGTTTTCGACATCTGGACTACGTCCGGAACATGAGAAACCATGCTAGTGCAGCCCATCCAAACCAGAACGAAATCACGGGATTGCAGATCATTAGCTGGCTCGAGACATGTATCGTAGAGGTAATAGCAAAGGATCCTGCCGGTCCAGTCATTGAAGTACGCAGGTTGCTGAACAGCCTGCGTACAGAGCAACTCTCTGATACTGAGGTGCCACTCATTGCGACGAGATTACCGTCACTACCTGAAGAATTGTCAGAGTCCCTGCTCCGCGCGATTCTTGGAATGTACACGGACACGAGTGTTGATACTCAGGTCAAGGACAACATCAAACTTGTAGCACCGTCGGTCTGGGCCGTTGTTTCAGTGGGTGCACGCCGAGAAGTCGGATTGCATCAGGCAACGCTCGCTGTCAATGGCGAAGCATCCAGAGCGAAACTGGCCCGCGAGTTTATCGAAATAGTCGACGGGACGGAGTTCTTAACCAAAGAAACCCGCGCTGCCGAAATGTCAACTGCCTTGGATAACCTGATGATGGCACACCGCGGATGGCATAATTTCTATACAGAGCCGGCCCCTGCCAGACTTCTGAGTCGTCTTGTACCCAAAAGTGGAGATGTTCCCAGAACAGTCTGGGCAAAATATGTCAAGACGGTCACAATGTGTCGTATTGGCAACGGCTATGGGATCTCTTGGGCTGCCCGAGATCACTATGACGATCTGATAACACGATTCTCTGATGGTCACATCCGCGAGTTCATCAATCTTGTCCACGATTCGGAAGTTGCTTCGCGCCTGCAATTTCTACCGTGTGCGGATCGGTATCAGGAACTGGCCGCAACGCTGATTACGCGGGCGGTAAATCCTAGGCTGACCGAGATGCTGAGGTTCATCAAGAAATACCAGAAGAACCGGCTCGAAAACATAGCATCCAACGGTCAATATAGACAGTTACGGAAGACACTAGGAATATGATTGAAAGATGCCTCTAATGCTCAATATGCTAGGGCATGTTAACACTATTGCGTATCGCATCAACGATGAACCCAAAGATGACGAACCCCAGATGTAATGCCAGCGCGAGCGGAGAATACCCGCCGGCGAGTTCCCCGGCAGCTTGGACAACTGATCCTTCCCCAGCGCGCCGTCGCTTGCGGATGCGGCTCGGATCGCCCACACTCCCACAGGCCGTTGGATTCGCCCTACTTGGGCGGCAGGAGCGCGTCCATATCCACGTGAGCTTCCAATAGCTCGCTGAACCGTCGCGCCTTCACCTCGCCGTCCATCCGCGCCCCTGCGCTGACCCCTTCCAGCGCGGCCATAGTCGCCAGCGTATCCGGCTCGACGACCATGATCGGCGTCTCCTCCTCGCGCGCCTCGTAGAGGATGTACTCGATAGGCTCGATGCCCCCGGTCAGCACGAGACACGAGGCGGAGGCGTTCAGCGCAGACATCTGTATGTCCGGCCTGTCCCCCCTGACGACCACGGCGTTGTTCTCGTACAGGCCGAAGCGCAGCTCCCCCGGATCTAGGCTCATCCCGCCGACCTGGAACCACTCGATCGGCCCGTTCGTGTCGCCTTCGTCCACCACGTACCGACCGCCAAGCCCTGCCCGCGCCTCCTCGATGGAGACCGACAGCATCAGCCTGTCTTCGGGTATCAGCCCCAGACACTTCACGCCCGCGCCTTCCACAGACGGAGCGAGGACGTTCCTCGCCTCCGTCCCCATGTATCTCGTGACCCCGTTCACCAGAGCGCCGATGAGCCTGTCGCCCAGCCTGTCGCGCCAGCCCTTCAGATCATCCCCCGTCAGACCTCGGCGATAGCCTGCCACAAGCAGCGCGCTTGCGCCCAGCGCGTCCGCCGCCGCCCTTGCCCCTTCGGGCCCCGCCGCAGACGGAAGCTCCACGATGGACAGCTCCGCGCCCGCGTCTTCGAGCGCGCCTGCCGTCGAGCGCAGGTCGTCCGCAGTCGGCCCCGAATCGCCGATCGACATGGGCCAGCCGTCCGGCGCCCGATTCGCCAGCTCGCCGATGACGCGAGCGTCGCGGTCGTCCGCGCTCGATGCGAACGGCTTGAACGCCGCCGCGCCGATGCCTGCCCGCCGCGCTACGCGAGCCAGCCCGACGGCCACCGCCGTCTTCCCCGCGCCGGGCCGATCTGATGCGACAAGTAGAACGGACATCGGTTTGCTCCTCACACAGCTTCCGCACAGTTTCGATGAATACGCGCCATCGCGAACACGCGCCGATCCATCCCGCGAACCCCGATTCTGACAGAACCCCAAATCCGCATGAAGACCGTACTGTCCGCCATCCGCGCGCCTGCCCGATTGTATCAGATCGTTCGCCCCAATCGGCTGCGAGCAGAACATATACAGGAATATATAGAAGAACGAGGCGCGCCACCCGCTTCGTAGCCATTGTACCACCAGCCGCCAACGAAATTCCCCAACCCCCAACTGGGGAAGCGTCCCAATTTGGCAGGCGCTATTTTGGGAGCGCTGGCAGGACGCGCCCGAACCTATCCATTCGCAGCTGCCAAAACAGGTTGGAATGACCAAGCGTGGCAGGGATACGAAGCTCATGGCAGTGGCAGACCGTTCCGGTCTTCCTGTCGCCGTACACACCGAGAGCGCTTCGCCTCATGGAGGTCAGACTCGTAGAAGCCACGTTGGAAGACATGTTGGTCGACGAGCTGCCCCAAAGACCCATCGGCGACCGCGCTTACGACTCCGCCCCCCTCGATGTTGCTCTCAATGACCCAGGACGGACGACCGCTGCGCGTTACAGGAAACGCTGGAAGGTCGAGAGACTGTGTTCGCTTGGCTGGGGCAGCTTCCGCAGATTGGCGGTCAGGTATGAGTACCATGCCGACTGCTGGCTCGGCTTCGTTCATCTCGGATACATCGTCATCTTGCTCAGGCATTTATTGAGATGGCTTCTAGCCAATCCCCTTTTAACGGTCTATAATAAATCTGTTTGATGAACACAGATAGCTTATTGCCAGTGGTGAATGAGATCCCGGCAAACGAAACAAACCGCAAAGGAGCGTAGGGAGATGAGCTTCGACTTTTCCAAAATCCAAGTACAGAGCCAGCAAGCAAAACCGACAGATCCCATAGAGATTTTCCAAGCATCCGCCGTTACCGACGGCAATATAAATGACCTTTGGTTGGCTCAAGGGGATGCTTTACGCGAATGGAACGACCACAGGGCCTTGAACGACGTGGCAGTTGTCCTGAATACGGGTGCAGGAAAGACCCTAGTAGGGTTGCTCATCGCCCAATCTTTGGTGAACGAGACCCGGCGTAAGGTTGTTTACGCATGTAACTCGATTCAGCTTGTTGAGCAGACTGCTAACAAAGCTAGGGATTATGGGCTGCCAGCGACAACTTATTACCACGGGAAATTTTCACCTGATGGCCTATACCATCGCGCTGAAGCTCCATGCGTAACCACATATCAAGCGCTATTTAACGGCAAAACTCGATTTAGGTCGGGCGATGTAGCTGCCGTCATATTCGACGACGCCCATACCGCCGAACATATTCTGCGCGACCAATTCTCGCTATCGATTGCCCGTGCGGAATTGACTGAAACCTATGAACAGATAGTCGCGTTGTTTCGACCATATCACGATTCGGTAGGCTTGGAGAGCAGCTATGCTGAAGTTTCCAGTGGGGAATCCTCAAGCCAGTTTTTCGCACACCCATCCGAGGTACGGCGTAATGTCAGAGAACTGCGCCGATTACTCCTCAGCGCCAATCTCAGGGAACCGCTCAGCACTATGTTTTCTTGGGAGCATATTCGAGACCATGAAGACCTGTGCTGTCTCTTAATTTCCGATAAGGAAGTAACACTTACGCCCCCGGTAGTGCCAGTTTCCACGCTGCCTTACTTTAACAAGGGAGTTAGGCGAGTTTACTTGTCGGCAACATTGAGCGCCCCCGACAGCTTCGTAAGGGCTTTTGGCCGCCAGCCTGACAGGATAGTGGCTCCATCCACCACAGCAGGCGAGTGCGAAAGGATGATACTCATCCCGTCCGTAGTCGAAGGGGTAGATGATGATGACGTAGCGTCAGCCAAGGAGGTCATAAAGGACAAAAAGGCGTTGATACTGGTTCCCAGTTTTTCTGGGGGTAAGAAGTGGTCCGAGATAGCCCAGCCACCCCCCAACGTACCACAAGCCGTCGATTCGTTTCGCAATGCCAAACCACCGAAAAAGCTGATACTCGCTGCCAGATATGACGGTATAGACCTGCCCGGGGACACTTGCCGGATGATGGTGCTAGACGAACTGCCAACAGGATCGGGCCCTTTGGAACGTTTCCAATGGGAGCGGTTGAACATGCAAAATAGTCTGCGCAGTATGTTGGCATCGCGGATCGTCCAAAGTTTTGGACGCATCTCAAGAGGTATGAGTGATCACGGAGTCGTTCTACTTACTGGAAAGGGTTTGGTGGAATGGCTTCTTCTACCGCGTAACCGCTCTCTGCTGCCCAAGTTCCTGCAAAAGCAGATACAAATCGGGGAAGACGTCTCCAAGAGCGCGCAAGATACCGACGGGCTAGCTTCAGCCGCCGCCGCTTGCCTTGATCGCGCCCCTGGATGGATCCAGTTCTACACAGACAACATGAGGGATTTGTCTTCTGAAAGCGATCCAATTGACATGGAGAAAGCGCTCGAAGTTGCTCTCGCTGAAGCAAGATTCGGGAAAGCCTTTTGGGACAGGGATTTCCAGAGTGCGGCGGGTGTTTTGGACGCGGTTCTTCCAGATGCCTTTGAGTTTAGTCAATATACTGGAGCATGGTTGAGCTTATGGCTCGGTTTCGCTTTCGAGATGGGCGGTGACGACACGAATGCCGCGCATTTTTACGGGAGAGCCTATGTAGCCCAATCCGATATGCCGCGTCATACCCCGAGTCCACCAGCTACGGCGACACCGGTTCCGCCACAAGTGTCGCATGTCGCAGAACAAATGCGGATCGGACACTCGAATTCCATCTCCGTTGAGATTCCCAAGACGATCACCCAAGATCTTGTGCCACTTAACGGGAATGGGTCTTGGCGTCAGACGGAAGAAGCCCTGCGTTGTCTGGGTCAATATCTCGGCCTGAGATCCACAAGGCCAGATAATGAATCTGGTACGGGTCCAGACGTTCTTTGGCTTGGAGAAGATGGGGCCGCCGTCTGCATGGAGGTAAAGACTGGCAAACAACAGACATCATTCTACCGAAAAGACTACGTGGGTCAGCTGCATAACCACGTTCAATGGGTAAAGGACAACCATCAGCCGTCGGAAATTATTCCGGTTTTCGTCGGACCTTTGTCGCCGACTACCGATAACGCGAGTCCCTCGCCGGACATGAAGGTCGTCGAATTACAGCAGTTCATGGAACTCGGCGACAGATTGGTCAGCGCACTGTGGGATGCAGCAGTACGGACAACTCCCCTAAGTCTTAACAATGACCTGTATGAAGTGATGAAAACACGGGGTTTGCTGTACCCAGATGTTTTCTCGTCTCTCGACGCGAGCATTCTACGAGATATTCCAACTCGGAAATAGTGGAGGAGTGGCTCGAAGAACGATGCGAGGATGCTGATATTTCCACGTTGTACAGGCATACAGTGCTGTATTAGCTCAACTTGAGCTTGTGTGAGTTCCGTTTCCAACCCCATGAGCTTCGATAGACTTTAGGAACAGCAACACTTCCAGACGAGTTAGCGTTAACACGCCCTAAATTCGGACGTTGCTCTTAAAGAAGAACCTCGACGCTCCGGATCCTGGAATTTCGAGTCATGCCCATCCTCCATCGCACATCGCGGGGATAGCGTAAAAATCGGGATTCAGACAACCCCCTTGGATCCGCTATAATTGACCCCGTGAAATCGGCATCCACAGCCATACTGCTCGCCGCCGCCCTCACGCTGGCGGCATGCGTCATCTCCGCCCAGCGCGACGTTCCCCACGTCGAGCGCAGAGCGCAGCAGCTGAACCAGACCATCATGTGCCCCGTCTGTCCCGGCGAGTCCATAGACCAGAGCCAGAACGCCCTCGCCGGTCAGATGCGCGCCATCGTGAGCGAGAAGCTCGCCGAGGGCTGGAGCGACGATCAGATCAGAGACTTCTTCGTGGAGAGGTACGGCCCCAGCGTCCTGCTCGAACCGCCCACCAGCGGGTTCGGCCTCGCCGCTTGGTTCGTCCCGCCCGTGGCGTTCGCTCTCGCGCTCGCCGCGCTGCTGCTGACCCTGCGCTGGATGCGCGCCGCGCCGCCCTCCACGCAGACGGGCAGGGACGGGGAAGACGACTCCGCTCGGTCAGCCTACCTGGCCAGACTGGAAGGCGCCCTGGACCCCGACCCCGCCGAAGGTCCGCCTCCGCGCCCCCGAGAGGACGGCGGATGATCGTAGAAGCCGGACAGCTCGCCTTGGCGCTCGCGTTCGTCGTCTGCGTGTACGCCGCGCTCGCGTCCGCGCTCGGCGTGGCGCGCCGCTCCTCCGAGCTGCTCGTCAGCGGCAGATTCGGCATGTACAGCGTCCCCGCGCTGCTGCTCGTCTCCACCGCCGCCCTCGTCTACGCCTTCGTCACCAGCGACTTCTCAGTGCGCTACGTTGCCGAGAACAGCAATCTGGCAATGCCGCGCGCCTATACGTGGGTCGCCTTCTACGCCGGCAACGCAGGCTCCATGCTGTATCTCGCCGTGATCTTCTCCCTCATGTCGCTCGCCGCCATTGTCGGCATACGGCGCAAGCTGCCGTACACGTCCCCGTATGCCACCGCAATCATGGCATTGGTACTAGCCTTTCTGCTGGGCGTCATGCTCTTTCTCGCCAACCCGCTCGCGCGGCTGGAGGCTGTCCCAGCGGACGGGCAGGGCATCAACCCGCTGCTCGTCCACTTCGGAATGTTCATCCACCCGCCCCTTCAGATGGCAGGACTCGTCTCAGTGGCAATACCCTTCTCCATAGCCATGGGCGCGCTGCTCGCCAACAAGGGCGGCAGCGATGAGTGGGTCGATCAGGGCCGGCTGTGGGGCATGATAGCGTGGCTCGTCCTCACCTTTGGGCTGATGCTCGGCTCGTGGTGGGCGTACACCATACTCGGCTGGGGCGGATACTGGGCTTGGGACCCCGTCGAGAACTCCGCCCTCATGCCTTGGCTCGCCATGACCGCCTTCGTCCACTCCATAATGGTTCAGAAGCGGCGCGGCATGTTCAGAATGTGGAACATGGCAATCATCATCATCGCCTTCACTATGGCGCAGCTCGGCATGTTCATCAACCGCGGCGGCCCAGTCCCGTCCGTCCACTCGTTCGCCCAGTCGACGATGGGCTGGCTGTTCCTGCTGTTCATGGCGGTGACGCTGATAGCGTCCACAGCCGCCTTCATCTGGAAATCCCCGTCCCTCAGGAGTCGAGGCAGACTGGAGTCGATACTCTCGCGCGAAAGCGCGTTCCTCACCCAGAACGTCCTGTTCCTCGCCGTGGCGTTCGCCACCCTGTGGGGGACGATCTTTCCAATCTTCTCGGAGGCCGCCAGCGACACGGTGGTCACCGTCGGCCAGCCGTTCTTCAACAGAGTCAACGGCCCCATGCTTCTGGGAATCGTCCTTCTAATGGGAGTGGGCCCCATCCTCCCCTGGCGGCGCGCCGCGCCCCGAAACATGTTCAGGATGCTGCGCTGGCCTCTCGCGTTCGCGCTCGCCGCCACAGTCGCGCTCGCCGCGCTCGGCGTCACCCGACCGGTGGCGCTGCTGGCGTCCGCGACCTGCGCCTTGGTCGTGGCGGGCATAGGCCAGGAGTGGCTGCGCGGAACACTCTCGCGCCACCGAGCCGGCGAGCCGTACCACCTCGCCTTCGCAAGACTGCTCGCCGCCAACCGACCGCGCTACGGCGGATACGTCGTCCACCTCGCCATCATCATGCTCGCCGCCGGCGCCGCCGCATCCTCGTTCTACAGCGTTCAGCGCGATTTCGTCATGCGCCCCGGCGACACCCGAACACTCGGCGACTACTCCTTCACCTACATGGGAACGACTCACACCAGCTTCCCCGACAGGGAGGAGGCCTACGCGCGATTCGACGTCTACTCCGGCGACAGATACTTGGGCGTGATGGAACCCTTCAAGGCCGAGTACCCGCAGTTCCGCATCGCCTCGACTATTGGCGCGATACACAGCACACCCATCGAGGACTTCTACATAGTGCCGTCCGAATTTTCCGGAGACGGCCAGGCCGTGTTCCGCGTGCTGATCAACCCGATGGTCTGGTGGATGTGGGCGTCCGGCCCCGTGCTGCTGCTCGGATCGCTGATCGCCCTCTCCCCCCGCCGCCGTCCCGCGCCCGCCGTCGTCTCCGTCCCACGCGGCGCCCACCCCGCCGGCGCGTAGCTCTCTATGCTCGTCTTCGCAGCCATACTGCTGACCCTCGTCCCCGCCGTGTTCATCCTGTGGCCGTTCGTAGCGCGTCTGCGCCGCGACGAGTTCGAGTACGACGAGGGCGCTCCGCAGGCAGACCTGATGAGACGCTGGGAGTCCGCCGTCGCCGGCCTATCCAGCGCGGAGCTGGACCGCATACTCGGAAACCAGACCGAAGACGACTACCGCGCCGTCCGCCGCCAGCTCATGTCCGAGGCCGCACAGGTCATGCGCGACATGGAGCTTGCGCCCGATGAGGAGCGCCGTATGCTCGCCGACCTGCGCGAAGAGATACGGCAGGTCCGCGCCCGACTTCAGGGTTCGGACGACGCTTAGCCGTCCCCTCCTTCGAGCCTGAGCAGCATCTCCCGGAGCCGTCGGACTTCCGCCTCCGCCGCTTCTCTGGCTTGCCGCTCCGCTGCCAGCCCATACTCCGCCACGCCCGCCCTGGCTTCTGCCACGCCTGCTCTGGCTTCCGCCGAGTCGCGCTCCGCTTCCGCTGCGATGCGCTCCGCTTCCGCTGCGATGCGCTCCGCTTCCGCTTCCGAATGGCTGCGCAGGTACTCTCCAGCCACCGGGTCGTAGAAGCGCAGACGCCCGTCGTCCCAGCACAGATCGAGTCCCAGCGCCGGACTGTGTCCCCAGATCATCCCGTCCGCCTCCACGTGCAGCTCTATATCGACGTATCTGCCGTCCACCAGCAGATCGCCTGCCAGCGCGCGGTCGTGGTACTCGCCGCCCGTGTTGTCGAAGCGCCAGTATTCGCCCACGAGCAGCCCCTCGTATCCCACGCGCTTCTCGGTATAGTCGCGCCTGCCTGTGGATGGAGACGCCACTTCCAGCACGAAGTCCGGCGGCTTCCCCACCTCGCTTATGGTGTATCCGTTGGCATCTTCGAGCGCCTCGGCGTCCACGCCAAAGGAGATTATGCAGTCCGGCGCGAACATGAGCTCGGTGGTGCGATAGCACAGATAGCCCTGCCCATCTATGTACACGTCCGCGCGTCCTCCGTACCGTGTTCTGAGGATGGTGTCGATTTCGGTTATGTACTTGTGCTGCGTCATATCTGTAGGGTCTGGCGGGTCGGGCAGCAGCGTGTACCGCCTGCGCGTCTTCGCCGACTTGATCTTCTCCCTCGCGTACATTGCGCGCCTCCCTCTGGTTTCCTGCGCCGTATGCTCGCCGACCTGCGCGAAGAGATGCGGCAGGTCCGCGCCCGACTTCAGGGTTCGGACGACGCTTAGCCGTCCCCTCCTTCGAGCCTGAGCAGCATCTCCCGAAGCCGTCGGACTTCCGCCTCCGCCGCTTCTCTGGCTTGCCGCTCCGCTGCCAGCCAATGCTCTGCCACGCCCGCCCTGACTTCCGCCGAGGCGCGCTCCGCTTCCGCTTCCGAATGACTGCGCAGATACTCTCCAGCCACCGGGTCGTAGAAGCGCAGACGCCCGTCGTCCCAGCACAGATCGAGTCCCAGCGCCGGACTGTGTCCCCAGATCATCCCGTCCGCCTCCACATGCAGCTCTATGTCGACGTATCTGCCGTCCACCAGCAGATCGCCTGCCAGCGCGCGGTCGTGGTACTCGCCGCCCGTGTTGTCGAAGCGCCAGTATTCACCCACGAGCAGCCTCTCGTAGCCCACGCGCTTCTCGGTGTAGTCGCGCCTGCCTGTGGATTGAGATGCCACTTCCAGCACGAAGTCCGGCGGCTTCCCCACCTCGCTTATGGTGTATCCGTTGGCATCTTCGAGCGCCTCGGCGTCCACGCCAAAGGAGATTATGCAGTCCGGCGCGAACATGAGCTCGGTGGTGCGGTAGCACAGATAGCCCTGCCCGTCTATGTACACGTCCGCGCGTCCTCCGTACCGCGTTCTGAGGATGGTGTCGATTTCGGTTATGTACTTGTGCTGCGTCATATCTGTAGGATCTGGCGGGTCGGGCAGCAGCGTGTACCGCCTGCGCGTCTTCGCCGTCTTGATCTTCTCCCTCGTGTACATTGCGCGCCTCCCTCTGGTTTCCTGCGCCGTATGCTCGCCGACCTGCGCGAAGAGATGCGGCAGGTTCGCGCCCGACTTCAGGGTTCGGACGACGCTTAGCCGTCGTCCCCTCTTTCGAGCCTGAGCAGCATCTCCCGAAGCCGTCGGACTTCCGCCTCCGCCGCTTCTCTGGCTTGCCGCTCCGTTGCCAGCCAATGCTCCGCCACGCCCACTCTGGCTTCTGCCACCCCTGCTCTGGCTTCCGCCGAGGCGCGCTCCGCTTCCGCTGCGATGCGCTCCGCCTCCGCTTCCGAATGGCTGCGCAGGTACTCTCCAGCCACCGGGTCGTAGAAGCGCAGACGCCCGTTGTCCCAGCACAGGTCCAGCCCCAGCGCTGGACTGTGTCCCCAGATCATCCCGTCCGCCTCCACGTGCAGCTCTATGTCGACGTATCTGCCGTCCACCAGCAGATCGCCTGCCAGCGCGCGGTCGTGGTACTCGCCGCCCGTGTTGTCGAAGCGCCAGTATTCGCCCACGAGCAGCCTCTCGTAGCCCACGCGCTTCTCGGTGTAGTCGCGCCTGCCTGTGGACTGAGACGCCACTTCCAGCACGAAGTCCGGCGGCTTCCCCACCTCGCTTATGGTGTATCCGTTGGCATCTTCGAGCGCCTCGGCGTCCACGCCAAAGGAGATTATGCAGTCAGGCGCGAACATGAGCTCGGTGGTGCGGTAGCACAGATAGCCCTGCCCATCTATGTACACGTCCGCGCGTCCCCCGTACCGCGTTCTGAGGATGGTGTCGATTTCGGTTATGTACTTGTGCTGTGTCATATCTGTAGGATCTGGCGGGTCGGGCAGCAGCGTGTACCGCCTGCGCGTCTTCGCCGTCTTGATCTTCTCCCTCGCGTACATTGCGCGTCTCCCTTTGATTTCCTGCGCCGTATGCTCGCCGACCTGCGCGAGATGCGGCAGGTCCGCGCCCGACTTCAGGGTTCGGACGACGCTTAGCCGTCCCCTCCTTCGAGCCTGAGCAGCATCTCCCGAAGCCGGCGGACTTCCGCCTCCGCCACAGTCGCCCTGGCTTCTGCCACGCCCGCTCTGGCTTCGGCCGAGTCGCGCTCCGCTTCCGCTGCGATGCGCTCCGCCTCCGCTTCCGAATGGCTGCGCAGGTACTCTCCAGCCACCGGGTCGTAGAAGCGCAGACGCCCGTCGTCCCAGCACAGATCGAGTCCCAGCGCCGGGCTGTGTCCCCAGATCATCCCGTCCGCCTCCACGTGCAGCTCTATGTCGACGTATCTGCCGTCCACCAGCAGATCGCCTGCCAGCGCGCGGTCGTGGTACTCGCCGCCCGTGTTGTCGAAGCGCCAGTATTCGCCCACGAGCAGCCCCTCGTATCCCACGCGCTTCTCGGTGTAGTCGCGCCTGCCTGTGGATGGAGACGCCACTTCCAGCACGAAGTCCGGCGGCTTTCCCACCTCACTTATGGCGTATCCGTTGGCATCTTCGAGCGCCTCGGCGTCCACGCCAAAGGAGATTATGCAGTCCGGCGCGAACATGAGCTCGGTGGTGCGATAGCACAGATAGCCCTGCCCATCTATGTACACGTCCGCGCGTCCCCCGTACCGCGTTCTGAGGATGGTGTCGATTTCGGTTATGTACTTGTGCTGCGTCATATCTGTAGGATCTGGCGGGTCGGGCAGCTTCGTGTACCGCCTGCGCGTCTTCGCCGACTTGAGCTTCTCCCTCGCGTACATTGCGCGCCTCCCTCTGGTTTCCTGCGCCGTGTCCGAGCTGCTTTGGAATGGACGCCCATCGTCCGACTACGGAGAGTAGCGAAATGCCCCGGTTCGGGGCTTGCAAGCCCGCGTCTCCCATCTCCTCTCACCTGATTCTAAGCCTGATCCAGTCCCTTTGCCAAATCCATCACTCGCCCCAGCGTGTCCAGCCTCTCGCCGTTGTTCGCCCCTGCCAGCCCCAGCCGAAGCGTGGTGATCCCGGCTTGGCGGTAGACCCTCAGCCTCTCCGAAATCATCGAGGGAGTGCCGATCAGGTTGGCTTTCATCGCCAGCTCCACCGGAACCGCGTCGCGCGCCTTGTCGCGCTCCCTGTCCATCCACAGACGCTGAACCTCGTCCACCTCCTCGGCGAAGCCCTGCCTTGCGAATGCGTTCTTGTAGAAGTTGTTCCTGAGCGACCCCATCGCCCCGAACGTGAAGGCGTACCCTCGCGCGTGCCGCTTGCCCGCCTCCTCCACGTCGTCCGTGAGCTCCGCCGAGAGCGGTATCTGCAAGTCCAGATCGTCGAGCGACCGCCCCGCGCGCTCGGCCCCTGCCCTCAGATGCTTCAGGAACGCCTCGCCCGTCTCCGGGATGAACGACCCGCCGATCCACCCGTCCGCCAGCTCCCCGGTCAGCTCCAGGTTGCGCGGCCCCAGCGCGGCAACGTATATCGGCACGTGGACAGCTTCCGCGCTCGACCTTATCGCCCTCCCTTCGCCATCTGGCAGGGGAAGGCGGTACACCTCCCCATCGTAGGACAGCCGCTCGCCCGCAGTCGCCAGCCGCACTATCTCGATCATCTCCCGCGTGCGCTGTATCGGACGCGAGAACGGGACGCCGTGCCATCCCTCCACGACCTGCGGCCCGCTCGCCCCCAGCCCGAGCCGAAACCGCCCGCCGGACAGCGACTGCATAGACATCGCAGCCATGGCGAGGTTCGCCGGCGACCTGCTCCCAAGCTGCACGATCCCCGTCCCCAGCCCGATTCGCCGCGTCCGCGCCGACAGATACGCCAGCGGCGTTATGGCGTCGAACCCCCAAGATTCCCCTGACCAGATCGACTCCGCCCCCAGCCGCTCCGCCTCCAGCGCGAACGCCGCCGCGCTCTCCCAGCCGCCATCCGCGTCCGAGCTGACATTCACCGCAATCTTCATCTGCGCGCGCTCCTCTTCACTCACTCCGGGTACCCATCCGCCGCCTTGTTCTTGGCGATCTGCCCCGCGTGATCCAGGTCGTGAACCCGCTGGAACAGATACCACGCCCGCGCGTGAAGCTCGCCGAAGAACGAGTGCGCCGCCGTCGGCGTGGTGGCGGGAGCGGGGGAGAGCCGCTCCGTCAGCGCCGACCACGAAATCGAGTCGTCCCGCAGCCGCGCCCGCAGCTCGTCTATACTCAGACTCGTCTCCTCGCGCGGCGGGTCTATCCTTCCAGACTCGACGGACTCACCGCGAGAAAGCCCCTCCACCAGCTCGGCGACCCTTCCAGAGCTGGTAACCAGATGATGCAGCACCTCCGAGATGCTCCACTCGTCGGGCGCGAACCTGAAATCCGCCTGCTCCTGAGTCACCCCCTCCGCCGCGTCCATCAGCGATACCCTCGCCCTGATCAGCCGCGTCCAAAGCTCGGCGAACGTGTACCTCTCACCCTGCGACTGCAAGTAAGACCTGACTCGCCGCGCCTCCTCGTCCTGTGTGGCCATGCCCTCTTACCTCCATGAAATCAGACTCTCCGAGACTGTAGCCAACCGAGACTGTAACCGAGCGGAAAAAGGCAGTCAAACCTTCGGCAGCTTGCAAAGATCCCCATACGCCGCCAAAAGCCCAGTCTGGAGCGAACCTCGCCGCTCACTCGTTTTCGCCCCCCATTTTGGGCGTCCGCATGTCGAACGACGGCTGCAATTGAATCTGCTCGCAAAACCGTAACAGGATCCCTCTAAGCCGCGCTTTTGCAATTTTCCGAAACACTGTTACCATCTGGCGCAGACTCTTGGGGATGGTGGCAGCCTATGGCAGACGGCATGGCGCTGGACGGCGTGAACGTTCTCGATCCGAGCGACTCCATCGCCGACCTGTACGCGCGCCGCATCACTGTATACGAACCCCCGGACGACCTCCCCGCGCCCGTGAGTGTGTGGATATGAGCGCCAGCCCGACCTGCCCCCTGTGCCTCGACTCCCGCCCCCGATTCCTCCATCGCTCGGACGACAGGCACGGCGTCCGCGAGTTCTACGAGTGCGCCACGTGCGATCTGGCATTCGTGCCGCCGCGCTTTCATCTGCCCATCGCCGCCGAGATCGACCGCTACCTGCTGCACGACAACGACCCGGCAGACGTCCGATACCGCCAGTTCTTGGATAGACTGTGGAGCGTTCTCCAGCCGCAGCTGCCCGAGGGATCGTCCGGCCTCGACTACGGCTGCGGCCCCGGCCCGGCCCTCGCGCAGATGATCCGCGAAGACGGCTTCGATGTCGAGAAGTACGATCTGCACTTCTTCCCAGACACATCGGCGCTGGATCGCTCTTACCACTTCATAACCTGCACCGAAACCATCGAGCATCTCAGAACGCCAAGAGATACGCTGCGCCTCATAGACCGCGCGCTGCGTCTGGGGGGCAAGCTCGGAATAATGACCGGTATGCTGGACGACAGATCCACGTTCCCAGCGTGGGGCTACCAGCGCGACCCCACCCACATCGCCTTCTACACCCGCGCCACCATGCGCTGGATAGGGCAGTGGATGGGATGGCGCGCCGAATTCCCAGCCCCGAACGTTACGATCTTCACAAAACACCGCTGACACCCGCCCAGCGTCGTGTATCATTGAATGGCGACACGTCAGCTAATCTTGCTTGGAGATGAAATTGCATCTGCGCCCACTGAACGATCTCAAGGCACACCCCCGCCACGCGCAGGGCGTCACGTTCTCGCCGGACGGCGGCGAAATCGCAACCACAGGCATGGACGCGCTGGCGAAGGTGTGGTCCGTTCCGGATCTCGAACCGCTGCGCATGTTCGAGGGACACGAAAAGAGCGTCAACGCCATCTCCATATCGCCCGACGGCTCTACGGCGATCACCGCATCTTCCGACCGCGCCGCCATCGTCTGGAGCTACGAATCCGCCGAGCCACTCCACACCCTCACCGGCTTCAGGAACACTTTGGCATCGGCCAGGTTCTCCCCCGATGGATCGTTCGCCGCCGTGTCCTCTTACGATGGAAGAGTCGGCATCTGGGAACGCGAGTCCGAGCAGTTCCGCGTCTTTCGCTCCCATCCGCGCCACGTTACTTCCCTCAGCTTCTCCGCAGACGGCGAGACTCTCGCGGCTTCTGGAATCGGCGGCGTCGTCAAGATATGGGATGTCGAATCGCGCGAGCTGGTCTCCGAGATGGAGGCGAAGGGCAGCGCGGCAGTCGGCAGCGTCTTTCTCCCGGACGGCGATCTGTTCTGCCACACTTACGAAGGCCGTCTGCTCAGGTTCCCGCCCGGCGCGTCAGAGCCTAGCGCCTCCGCGCAGATGCCGGACGGCGCCTTGAACTCCGTCGCTCCCACGCCGGGACGCAGCCTTCTAGTCTGCTCCGTCGCCGGCGGAGTGAGACTGCTAGACTCGGTCACGTTCGATGTCGTGGCATTGGCGCAAACCCGCATCAAGGGCATGTACGGCGTATGCTCCTCTCCCGATGGATCGCTCGCCGCCGCCGTCAGCGCCGATGGAAGATGCAGGCTCTGGAGCATCGAAGACTAAGCCGCCTTGCCTACGGGCGAATCGTGTTCCGCGCAGGAACGCGGCTGTAAGAATCGAAGACCAAGCCGCCTTGCCGTTCGGATTACCCCCTCAGCCGCTCGACCAGCTTCGGCAGCAGCGCCCCGGCCGCCCCCCTGAGCGTCACGACAGCAATCCGAGACAGCGGCGTAGGATTGGGGTTCACCTCGATCACGATGCCGCCTCCACTCGTGACGATCTGCGGAAACCCCGCCGCCGGATAGACCGTCGCAGACGTCCCGCATACCATGATGCAGTCGCACAGCGTCGCCTCCCGATAGCAGGCGTCGATCACAGACGGCGGAATCGGCTCGCCGAACATCACCGTATCCCCCTTGAGAAGCTCGCCGCACTTCGGGCAGATCGGAGGAAGCGCGTCATAAGAGAATTCGTCTCTCGACCATCTGCCCTCGCAGCCAATACACCTTACCTTCGTGCGGTTGCCGTGTATCTCGATCAGCCGCTTGGAGCCGGCCCTGTTGTGAAGATCGTCCACGTTCTGAGTGATCGTCGCCTTCAGAACCCCCATACGCTCCAGCTCCGCCAGCGCGTGATGGGCGGGGTTGGGTTCGGCAGAGTCGATCGCTTCCCTGAACTCCGTCCGCGCCGGATCTGCCGCCGGGTCCAGCTGATTCTCCCACCATCCCGCCGGGTCGGCTAGGAACTGCTCGTACCCGTTCATGCTCGGCTCCCCCACCTTGGACCACAGACCGCCCGCGCCCCTGAAAGTCGGAATCCCGCTCTCCGCCGACAGCCCCGCGCCCACCAGCGCGACCAGATGATCCGATTCCGCGATAAGATCGGAAGCTAGGCGGATTGCCGCTTCGGTATCTTGCAAAGTCATTTCTGCCCCTCCCGATCGGCTCGCCCGCGCACCGCAGCCGCGCTGCCGGAGCTGACGCATATTCGGTTGACTGCGCGACTGCCGAACGCGCTCGCCATAGTCGGCTCGGCGGTGGTCATCAGCGTCTGCTCGTAACTCGCCGCCCGGTCCAAGACGTGCCTGCCGCGCGCCGGGTCCAGCTCCGATACCACGTCATCCAGCAGGATGACCGGCTGCTCTCCGCAGGCGTCCGCAAGCAGCTGCGCCTCCCCCAGCTTCATCGCCAGCGTCACCGTCCTCGCCTGCCCTCTCGATGCGTAGGCGCCCGCGTCCATATCCCCTATCGACACCTTGATATCGTCGCGGTGAGGGCCTATCAGACAGAAGCCCGCCGCTATTTCACGCTCTCGCTGCCGCTGGATCGCGCCGAGAATCAGCCTCGAAAGAGCGCGAACGTCCTCGTACTCCCCGACCTCCGCCGATGGCGAGTACGTGAGCGACATAGGCTGATCGCTGCCGCTCAGCTCGCGGTGAATCGGACGCGCCGCCTCACTCAGCGCCCCGATCGCCTCGACTCTCGCATCCATGATTCGCGCCGCTCGCTGCGCCATCCGCGCCTCCCAGAACTCCAGCTCCGCCGCCGCCGAATGCCGCCGCCGCACCGATTTGAGAAGGTGATTCCGCTGCGTCACCAGCTTCTGGTACTCCTGTACGTCTCTCAGGTACGCCCGCCCCATCTGCGAGACCAGTATGTCCATGTACCTTCTGCGCGCCGAGGGCGGCCCGCTGGTCAGGTGGATGTCCTCGGCCGCGAACAGCACCGCTTTCAGAACCCCCACGAACTCCGCCGACCTCCTCGCAACCCCGTTTACCCGAAACGTCTTGCTCACTCGCGCCGCGCCCCCCGCCGCTCGCCGCGCCGACAGGTCTATCTGAAGCGAGACGTCCCCCGCCGCAGTCTCCACCTCCGCGACTATCTGAGTATGCGGCTGATACTCCCCCAGCGCCTCTTTCCTGACCATCTCCCGATCCGTCGAAGTGCGCGGAGACCTGCCTATGGACATCAGATAGATGGATTCCAGCAGATTCGTCTTGCCGTGTCCATTCGCCCCCTCGATAACCGTCGTGCCGGTTTCGATAGGCAGGTCGAGCGCCGCATAGTTGCGAAAGTTCGTAAGTCGAAGCCTGCGGATACGGATGAGACTGTCCCCCTTGCGCTGGCGCGTCGCGCCTCGCGCTGATTCTAGCACAGCCGAAATTCCCAAAGCCCCGATACGCCGTCCGAAGACCGCTTCGAGGGCGGTCGACCATCACGCGGCGGACTCTCTTCCAGTCTCCCGCTCTAGAAAACTGCCCATTTGCAATTTTCCGAGCGCAGCCCTGTTGGTTGCCCCGCTGTCTGCGTGTTACAGTAGCCACGTTCCGATCCGTGATCACCCCAAAGCTGGCGCGATTTCAGGAGGCCGCTCGATGAAAGTCTTGGCTCTGGCTGGTGGCGTCGGAGGCGCTAAACTCTGCCTCGGACTCGCCAGAGTACTAGGCGCAGACGACCTTCGGATAGTCGTCAACACCGGCGACGACGAGGAGTTCTACGGCCTTCACGTATCCCCAGACCTCGACACCGTGATGTACACACTGGCGGGAATGTCCAACCCGGATACCGGATGGGGCATAGCCGGCGAGTCGTTCGCCACACTCCATTCGCTCGGCAGGCTCGGCATGGATACGTGGTTCGGACTTGGCGATCAGGACATGGCGACCCACATAGTCCGCTCCCAGATGCTCAGGCAGGGCAAGACGCTGTCGGAGGTCACGAGCCGCCTGTGTCTCAGCCTAGACATCGCCCACCCAGTAGCCCCCATGACCGACGACCGCGTTAGAACGACCGTCGTGACCGACCGGGGACCGATGCCCTTCCAGACCTACTTCGTGAAGATGCGCTGCGAGCCGGTCGTGACAGAGCTGAGATTCGAGGGCGCGCAGTCGGCGGCAATGTCCCCCGCGCTGCGCCAGTCCCTAGACTCCTCCGATATGCTGATCGTATGCCCGTCCAACCCGTACCTGAGCATCGCCCCTATGCTCGCCGTGCCGCGCGCGCGCGCCGCCATAGAGAGCTTCGCCGGCGTCAAGATCGCCGTCAGCCCCATAGTGGGCGGACAGGCGCTCAGAGGTCCGGCGGCAAAGCTGCTGAGCGAGCTTGGCGAGGATGTCTCCTGCGTCGGAGTCGCGCGCCAGTACGTCGGACTGTGCGATGTGTTCGTCATCGACCAGATAGACGCCCACCTGTCCCCGGACATTCGCGCTCTGGGGATGCGCCCTCTGGTCACCAACACGGTAATGGAGACGGAAGCCGACAAGATCGAGCTGGCGCGGCGCATTCTGGATGCGACAATTGACGCCTGATCTCCTGACGCCTGATTTCCATATGGTGGCAATCGTGCCGATGAAGCCGCTGGCGCAGTCCAAGACGAGACTGCGCGCCCACCTGAACCCGTCCCAGCGCGCCGCGCTCAGCCTCTCCATGCTATCGTGGGTTCTCGAAGCCCTGCGCCGCTCCGAAATTTCCCGAACCCTCGTTGTCGGCGGAGATGACCACGTGCGCTCGATATCCCTGTCCGAAGGCGCGCTCTGGCGACCCGATGAGTTCATGGATCTGAACCATACGCTCGCAGACGCCTTCGCCAGCGTATGGGCGGATGGACATTCCGCCGCATACGTCCCCGCAGATCTGCCCATGCTGACGGCCGGAGACGTGAACGCCGCGATCGACAGGTCGGACGGCGGCGAGGTACTCACCATCTGCCCCGCTTACGATGGCGGCACCAACGGACTGTTCGCGCCGCCGTCCTCCGCCTTCACGCCCAAGCTCGGGCTCGGCAGCGCCGAGCGTCACAGGCTTCACGCCCGCGAGCTTGGGCTGGAGATGCGCGAGATGCGCTCACTCGGCTTCGAGCGCGACTTGGATACCATAGACGACCTGCTGATCTGCATTGAGAGGGGCGCTCAGTCCATCGTTCGACTGGCGGGCGCCGTAAGGGAGCCTGCTGAATGAAATTCGGAGTTCTTCTGCCCACGCGCCGCATCGTCATGGAGGGCGCGGACCCGCGAGGGTTCGACGAGGTGATCGGCTTGGCGCGGACTGCGGAGGATGCCGCGCTCGATTCCGTTTGGGTGGGCGACAGCCTCACCGCCAAGCCCCGCCTCGAGCCGCTGACCGCCTTGGCCGCCATCGCCTCCCACACCCGGCGCGTCCGCTTGGGAACCGCCGTCCTGCTCGCCGCGCTGAGGCATCCCGTCCATCTCGCGCATCAGGCGGCAACCCTAGACTTCGTCTCCGGCGGAAGGCTGGTTCTCGGCGTGGGCGTGGGCGGCGCGTTCAACGAAGCCCAGCGTCAGGAGTGGCGCATCGCCGGGGTGGATGCGCGAACGCGCGGCTCTCGCTTCGACGAAGTCCTGGAGATAGTCAGCGCCCTCACTCGCGGAGAGACAGTCACGCGCGCGGGCAGACACTTCCACCTAGACGGCGCGGCGATCGCCCCCAAGTCGCCGCAGACGGGCGGAGTCCCGTTCCTCGTCGCCTCCCACTGGCGCGCCAACAGAGACTCCCAGTTCCAGCGCGCCGCTCGGCTCGGCTCGGGCGTCATCTCCATATCCGACTACCCACGAGAGTACGCGAAGGCGCTCGCCCGCGTCGATCTCCACGCCCGCGCGCTCGGACGCTCCCCAGACTCGCTGGAACGCTCTTTTTACATGACCGTCAACCTAGGCGCAGACCCCAGCGAGTCAGCCGACGAGGCGGATAGATTCCTCAAAATGTACTACGGCGCCAACATATGGGGCAGCCGCTGGGGACCGTATGGCCCCTCCGATCTGACGGTGCAGAGAATCCGAAGCTACCAGAACGCCGGCGCGTCCACGATGATCGTCAGATTCGCCTCGTTCGACCAGCAGACCCAGCTCGCCAGATTCTTGGAAGAAGTAGTCCCACACTTGCGCTGACGCAGCCCAGCATCCCCCGGCTCGGCATCCCCCGCGCTTCGAACGTCTGGCTCGGGAAGAAGTAGTCCCACACTTGCGCTGACGCAGCCTAGCGTCCTCCGCCTCGGCATCCCCCGCGCTTCGAACAGTCTCGCTTGGGATAGAGATAATCCCACACTTGCGCATACGCAGCCCAGCATCCCCCGCGCTTCGAACGTCGGGCTTGGATACGTAAGGGAGACACACCAGCCGAGTTCGACTACCCACCATCTGCCCCTCCCTTGAATAGGCTGGATTGGATGGAGAGCGATTCCGCCCCTTCCTCCGAAACCGAATTCGCCATCGCCAGAGTCCGATCCGTCACCAGCCGCTCGAACTCCTCCTCCGACAGGACTTTCACCCCCAGCCTCTCCGCGTCTGCCAGCTTCGACCCTGCGCCCTCGCCCGCCACCAGATAGTTGGTCTTGCCGCTCAGCGATCCGGAGACCGCCCCCCCCAGATCCTTGATACGACCCTGAATAGCGGATCGGGAGTAGCCCGCCAGCCTGCCCGTTACCACGAACCGCATATCCGCGAGCGCGTCCACGTCATCGCCTCCTTCAGCCTCCCCCTCCGCCATGTTCACCCCGGCTTCCGCCAGCTTCTCCACCACGCGCCGATTCGACTCCTGCCCGAAGTGGCTGTGAACCGACTCGGCTATCTTCGGCCCAATGGCGTTCAGAGCCACCAGATCCTCCACTGACGCGCCCATCAGCTTCCCGATCTCCCTGAAGCGGCGCGCGAGCGCAACCGCGACCTCCGCGCCGACGTGTTCGATTCCCAGAGCGACCAGCACCCTGCTCAGCGGCTGCGAGCGGCTCTTGTCGATCGCCTCCAGCAGGTTCGATACACTCTTTTCCGCCATACGCTCCATTGCGATCAGCCTGTCGCGCTGGCTTTTCAGCGCGTAGATATCGGCAACGTCCTTCAGCAGCCCCGCGTCTATCAGTGCCTGACACTGCTTGACGCCCATCCCTTCGATGTCCATTGCGCCCTTGCTCACGAAGTGTTCCGTGCGCCGAACCAGCTGCGCCGGACACGAGGCGTTCGCGCAGTAGGACATAGCTTCGCCTTCGCGCCGTATCACCGCTTCCGAGCAGCTCGGACACTTGCGCGGCATGTGCGCCTGCTCGTCGGAGCAGCCGCGCTTCTCCGCCAGCGCCCTGACGATCTGCGGAATCACCTCGCCGGCGCGCTCCACAACCACCACGTCCCCTTTCCGAAGCCCCTTCTCTGCGATATAGTCCTCGTTGTGCAGCGTCGCCTGTCTGACCGTTGCGCCGCCCACGTACACCGGCGCCAGCACCGCGTAGGGGTTGATGGAGCCTGTGCGACCGACGTTGAACCTGACGTCCAGCAGCGTAGTCGTCGCCTGCTCGGACGGGAACTTGTACGCGATCGCCCATCTCGGCTCGCGCCCCACCTCGCCCAGATGCTGCTGATAGTCAAGCCTGTTCACCTTGACGACGAGCCCGTCACAGCCGTAGTCCAGATCGTGAACCCGTTCGAGCCACGTCTTGTACCAGTCGATCACCTCCGGCAGAGCGCGAAATACCCGATTGTACGCATTCACCTTGAATCCCAGCTCGTCCAGAAGGCGCAGCGTCTCCCATTGAGTATCCACGGCCTCCCCCCCCTCCGAGTATCCGACCGAATACGCGAAGATATCCAGTGGCCGCTCCGCCGTCATCTTGGGATCCAGCTGTCTTAGCGACCCGGCCGCCGTGTTGCGCGGATTGACATAAGTCGGCAGCCCCTCCTTCTCCCGTCGAGCGTTGAACTTCTCGAACTTGGACTTGGGGAAATAGACTTCGCCCCTCACCTCGATCAGATCCGGAATTCGGCTGCCTCGCAGCCTGAGCGGAACACTCTTGATGGTCTTGAGATTTGCGCTGACGTCCTCGCCCACGATTCCGTTCCCCCTCGTCGCCCCTCGAACGAGCCTTCCGCCCTCGTAGGTGAGCGCCACCGCCAGACCGTCGAACTTCAGCTCGCATACCATGTCGAACTGATCCGTCTCCAGCAGCCCGCAGAGCCGCGCGTGCCACGCCGCCAGCTCCACTTCGTCGAAGGCGTTGCTTAGACTCAGCATCGTTCGCCGATGCGTCACTTCTTCGAACCCGTCCGTCGGCGCCCCGCCCACCCGCTGAGTAGGCGAATCGGCGGTCACCAGATCCGAATTCTCCCCTTCCAGCCGCCCCAGCTCCCTCATCAGCCCGTCGAACTCCCGATCCGATATCTTCGGACTGTCCTTCACGTGATAGAGGTAGTCATGTCGTCTGATCTCTTCACGCAAATTGCAGATTCTCGCCTGTACCCCGTCTCCCGCGGTCGTCATTTCATCCCCCTAGATGCAGTAGCCGCTTCGCGCGCAGTATCGGCAGTATCGACAGATCATATCGCCGTTTGCCGCCTGTAATCTAGGAGAATTGCCCCCTCAACTGGACAGCGGGACAAAAGTCCCCTCTCCCTTGAGGGAGAGGGTTAGGGTGAGGGTGAAGCCCCAACCCGCAAACTGGACAGCGATACAAAAATCCCCTCTCCCTTGAGGGAGAGGGTTAGGGTGAGGGTGAAGCCCCACATACAAAGCGTTAGTGAAATCCCCTCTCCTTAGAAGGGAGAGGGTGAAGCCCCGCATGGACAGCTTCTATCTCCAGTCTCCACGAAATTCATATTGTGATTTCAGCGCAATCTCAGTATCGTTAACCTACACCCCAAGCGGAGATGCGATCATGGCAAGTATCACGGTGCGCAATCTGGAAGAATCTCTGGAGAGGCGTCTGCGAGTCAGGGCCGCCGAGAACGGCAGATCCATTGAGCAGGAGACCCATAGCATACTGCGCGCCGCGCTCGATCGAGGAACCCCGCCGCCAGAAGACTTGGCGAGCGCCATTCACGCCCGATTCGCCCCTTTGGGCGGCGTCGATCTCGACCTGCCGCCGCGCGAGTCCATCCGCGCCCCTCGCCTCCACTGAGTTGGCAGCCATGATCGTCTTGGATACCAACGTAGTATCCGCCCTTTGCGATTTTCTCGACAGCCTCCCGATGCCGTATAAATTTGGTCTGCGGTACGAAAATCCCCTCTCCCTCGAAGGTAGAGGTCTAGGGTGAGGGTGAAGCCCCACCCGCAACGAAAATCCCCTCTCCCTTGAGGGAGAGGGTTAGGGTGAGGGTGAAGCCCCCCCAAACTGGACAGCGATACAGAAATCCCCTCTCCCTTGAGGGAGAGGGTTAGGGTGAAGCCCCACCAGCCAAGCGTCAGTGAAATCCCCCTTCCCTCGATGTGAGACGGCTAGGCGACATCTCAACTGGACGCGCTTTCTCGAACTGGATATACTCCATACGGCTTGCCCATACCCTCTGGGCAGATACTAGCCAAACGAGGTATGAAGTTGGCTCCTTCCAGGGAGTTTCTAGAATTTGTCGATAGCTACCCGCCCCTGAAGGCGATAGGCAACACACCCGTCGCCGAGATAGACCTTGGCCGCGACCTCGGCGAGGCGCGCGTCTTCGCCAAGTACGAACACCTGAACCCCGGCGGCTCCATCAAGGATCGCCCCGTCCTTCGGATGCTCGTCGAAGCCATTCTGTCCGGCGACCTGACCCCGCAGAAGACGATTCTCGACGCCACGTCCGGCAACGCCGGCATCGCATACGCGATGATCGCAGCCACACTGGGATACAAAGTCGCCCTCGTCATGCCCGAGAACGCCAGCGAGGAGCGCAAGAAGCGCCTCATCGCGCACGGCGCCGAGATAATCTTCACCGATCCGATGCTCGGCTACGACGAGACCCTCCACGAGGTCAGACGCCGCTTCGAGAGCGCGCCCGACCGCTACTTCTGGTGCGACCAGTACTCCAACATGAACAACCCCCGCGCCCACTACGACACCACCGCAGAGGAGATACTCCGCCAGGTCCCAGACATAACCCACTTCGTCGCCGGAGTCGGCACCGGCGGCACCATCAGCGGAGTGGGGCGGCGGCTCAAGGAGCATGACCCATCCATACGAGTCGTTGGAATCAACCCCCCCGAGTGGCCCGGCGTAGAGGGGCTGAAGCCGCTGGGAGAGGGTCACATCGTCCCTGCCACCCTCGATGAGAGCGTAGTCGACGAGATGCTCCCCATAGACGTGGACGAGGCCCGAGGCGTCTCCTTGGCCCTCGCCTCGAAGGGCTTGTTCGCCGGCCAAAGCTCCGGCGCGTACATGCTCGGAGCCATCCACACCGCGCAGCGAGCCAGAGCCGGAAACGTCGTCACCATCTTCAACGACATCGGCGAGCGTTACTTCAGCACTGGCATGTGGACTTAGCGCCGGCGCGCGCGGCAGACCCAAGCCCATGCCCCCTCACACGTCTAGGTTCTTCACCTCCAGCGCGTGAGTCTGTATGAAGTTGCGGCGCGGCGCGACCACGTCCCCCATCAGCATGGAGAACGTCTCGTCCGCGCTCGCGGCGTCTTCGATAGTCACCTGAAGCAGAGTTCTGCTCTCCGGATCCATCGTGGTCTCCCACAGCTGCTCCGCGTTCATCTCGCCCAGCCCCTTGTACCTCTGCACGTTCACGTTGCGCCTGTTCTTCATCTGCACCATCACGCCTTCGCGCTCCAGCTCGCTGTAGGCGTAGTGGGAGTCGCGCCCGGCGCTGATCTTGTACAGCGGCGGCTGGGCGATGTAGACATAGCCGTGTTCGATGAGCGCCCCCATGTGTCGGAAGAAGAACGTCAAGATCAGCGTCCTGATGTGCGAGCCGTCCACGTCTGCGTCCGTCATTATGATGATGCGGTGGTATCGCAGCTTGGAGATATCCAGATCGTCGTCCAGCCCCGCGCCTATGGCAGTGATCATAGACCGTATCCCGTCGTGGCTCAGCATCTTGTCCGCGCGCGCCTTCTCCACGTTCAGGATCTTTCCCCACAGCGGCAGAATGGCTTGCGTCCTGCGGTCGCGTCCCCCCTTGGCAGTGCCTCCCGCCGAGTCCCCCTCCACCAGATATATCTCGCAAAGCTCCGGGTTCTTCTCCGAGCAGTCGGCCAGCTTGCCCGGAAGCCCGCCGCCGTCCATCGCGTTCTTGCGGATGATGAGGTCTCGCGCCTTCCTCGCCGCCTCGCGCGCCCGCTGCGCCGTCAGACACTTGTCGATGATCTTCTTGGCGTCCGTGGGGTTGTCCTCCAGATAGAACTGCACCGCCTCCGCAACCACGCTCTCCACCTGCGTTCGCACCTCCGGGTTGCCCAGCTTCCCCTTCGTCTGCCCCTCGAACTGCGGATCCGTCATCTTCACGCTGACGACAGCCGTCAGCCCTTCCCGCGTCTCCTCGCCCGCTAGGTTCGAGTCCGCCTCCTTGATTATGTTCTGCTTGCGCCCGTAGTCGTTCATCACCCTGGTCAGCGCCGATCTGAACCCCGTGATATGAGTCCCCCCGTCCACCGTGTTCACGCAGTTGGCGAACGAATAGACGAACTCGTTGAAGCTGTCGTTGTACTGGAGCGCTGCCTCGACTATAGTGCCGCTCTCCAGCTGCTTCTCGACGTAGATCGGCTTCTGGTGCAGCACCTCTCTGGTCTGGTTCAGATTCGTGACGAAGCTCGCTATGCCGCCGTCGAAGTAGTACGTCACCTCGTTGTTCGGCCATCTATCCGCGTGGTAGTGGCTCCTGAACCTTATCTGAAGACCCTTGTTCAGGTATGCCATCTCCTTGAACCGTTGAGACAGCATGTTGAAGTCGTACTCGTACTCGTGGAATATCTCCTTGTCCGGCAGGAAGGTGACGACCGTTCCCGTCGAGCCGTTCTCGCCCTGCTTGGCGCGCCGATACTTCAGCTCACTCTGGCGTATGCCGCGCGAGAAGTCCTGATAGTAGACCCTGTTCGAGCGGTGTATCTCCACTGCCAGATATTCAGAGAGCGCGTTCACCACAGACGCGCCCACGCCGTGCAGACCGCCTGAGACCGTGTACGCTTTGCCGCCGAACTTGCCGCCCGCGTGCAGCGTGGTCATCACCGTCTCCACGCCCGATACCCCAGTGGTTGGATGCTTGTCGACCGGAATTCCCCGTCCGTCGTCCGTGACCCTAACCGAGCCGTCCTCGTTGATCACCACCTCCACGCTGGAGCAGTACCCCGCCATGAACTCATCCACCGCGTTATCTACTATCTCGATGATGAGATGGTGCAGCCCGCGCTGATCCGTGCTGCCGATGTACATGCCCGGACGCTTGCGCACCGCCTCCATACCTTCCAGCACCTGAATATCGGTTGCGGTATACTGGTCATCTCGCTGATCGGGCTTCAATGCCATTCGCTGCTCCTGTATCGCCGGTATGTAAAGCCGATTCTTCCTCTTGACGAACAGCGCCGTCTCGATTCCCAGATGAGTGATCTGGACTGCCGCCGGTATGTAAAGCCGATTCCCTCTTGACGAACAGCGCCGTCTCGATTCCCAGATGAGTGATCTGGACTTGCCGCCGGTATGAGAGCCGATTCCTTCCCCATACCAGCTTGCATGGTGAGCAAACGACGCTTTTCGCCCCATCCCTCGAAGGGAGAGGGCAGGGGAGAGCGTGAAGCCCCCGACCGAGCTGGGACCGACTTCCGCCGCTCGTCGCGCAGACCTCGCCCCGCGTGGTCTGCATGGATAATCGACGCTCGCGTTGGCGCGAGGAGAGACCCATGTACGTCTCGGACGCCCCACGTGCGCAGGCACAAGGCTTAAAGAAGCGGCCTCCCCAGCCCGACGCCGCCACAGTACTATTGTACCATTTTCCGATAGTTCCCTCAACGAATTCCAGCCATACTTCATCCGCGATTCCACAGTTTTAGACCCCTAGTTCACACTTGCGCGAAGCGCCATCCCGTCATCCCCCCGCGCTGGCGTGGGATTCTCCAACCGAATGGAAGCCCCCCCTCCGCGTTACAGAAATCCCCCCTCCCTCGAAGGGAGAGTGCTAGGTAGAGGGTGACACCCCACATCACCCCAATCGGTCACTTGACATCCCCCGCCCACTCGGTACATCATTGACCCTGCCCGCCGATGGTCGGGCATGTTCGAAAATCGAATCGCATACGGTGGGAGCGCCCTTCACAGGGCTTGATAGAGGAAGCTGGTCAAAGTCCAGCGCTGTCCCGCAACGGTAGGCCCCGATTCAGTCGGAGCGAGCCCGGTCCACTGCTCCCGTCGATGTCTTGGCCTTCGAGGAAAGGTACGGGCGCAGCCCGCAAGCCGCACCGACCCCGCCCATTCTTTGGAAGCGGGGTCTCTCTTTGCAGCCTTCTCGCAGGCCCTCCCACGTGGAGGAGGCGCAAGTGTTCACACCGAAGCAGTTGTCGAAGATAGTCGTCCCCATCTTGGCGCTCGCCCTCATCATCGCCCTCGCCCTCGCGCTTGGATGTACCGCCGACGCCCCCGACGCCCCGTCGCAGCCTCGACCGCCCGCGCCGCCGGCCCCCGCCTTGCCCGCCGCCGCCGCGCCTGCGCAGTCCGTTCAGCCCGCCTTGCCCGCCGCCGCCGCGCCCGCGCCGCCCGCTCTCGCTGCACTCCCGCCGCCCCCCCGCGCCGTACCTTCGGCCCCCCCGCTCGCCCGCGCCGCCCCAGCCCAGCCGACCCCCATACCTGCCGTCTTCCCCGTGACCGTGACGGACGGCGAGGGACGAGAGATCACCTTCCACGAGCCGCCCCAGAAAATCGTGGCGTTCGATTCCGCCCTCGTCGAGATACTCTTCGCCATAGGCGAGGGACACCGCATAATCGCCACCCACTCCTTCGTGGACTACCCCCCCGAGGCGGAGTCGATCCCGCGCGTGGGAGACGCCTTCGATATGGACATGGAAGCCATAGTCGCTTTGGAGCCGGACCTCGTCTTCATCTTCTTCGACAGGTTCACCGAAGACTTGGAGCGCGCCGGCCTCCATGCCCTGTACATGCCCACCCTGTCCGACGACTTCATCCAGATCGCCGACAGAATCAGAATGTGGGGCATGATAGTCGGCAGCCCGGACTCTGCCGAGAAGGTCGCGCTCGAATTCGAGGCTAGAGTCGCCCGGGTAGAGGAGACCATGTCCCCCATCGGCGCAGGCCCCATCGTCTTTCAGGACGTCGGAGGCTACTGGACACCCGGACAGGGAACCCTCATGCAGGAGGTGTTCGACCTGCTGAAGCTGGAGAACGTGGCGGCGGACATACAGGGATACGCCCAGATCAGCCCGGAGGTGATCGTAGAGAGCGACCCGACTATAATCATCTCCTCCAGCGCCGAGCAGTTTACGACCGACCCCGCCTTCGCCAACGTTCGCGCCGTCAGGAACGGCGCGATAGTCTCCATCTCCTCCAACGCCCTGTCCGTCGCCAGCCCCAGGTTCGTAGAGGGAGTCGAAGAGCTGGCGCGGCTCGTGTACCCCGGCCTGTTCAGGTAGGCGAACGTGGCAAGACAGACGCGCCGCCGCCCGCCCGCGCCCGCCGCCGCCGCCGACCTCGCATCCCGCTTGGTCGGTCTTCGCTATCCGTGGTGGAGACTGCTAGCTGGCGGATTGGCGCTCGCCGCCGCCGCCATGCTCGCCGCCAGCCGCGGATCCGTGGATATTCCACTTGGCGCGCTGCTCGACATACTCGCCGCTAGAATGACGGGCGCCGCATCGCCCCCCGACGTTCCCGCCTCGTGGGATACGATACTGTGGCATCTCAGGCTGCCGAGAGTCGCCCTGGCCGCGCTCGTTGGCGGCGGACTCGCCATCGCCGGAGCCGCCTATCAGGGCTTGTTCAAGAACCCGCTCGCAGACCCTTACCTAGTGGGCGTGGCGTCCGGCGCCGGACTCGGCGCAACCCTCGTCTTGCTGACTGGCTTCCCCCTCGTCGTTGGCGGCGTCGCCATGCTGCCCATCGCCGCGTTCGCCGGCGGCATCGCCGCTGTGTCTGCGGCATACTCCATCGCCAGAAGCGCCGCCGGAACCCCCCTTGCCACCCTGATATTGGCAGGCGTCGCCATATCCGCCCTCGCCGGCTCCGTAACCAGCCTGCTGATGATAAGAAGCGATCCAGACCTGCGCCCCGTCATCAGCTGGCTGCTCGGCAGCTTCATAGCCGCCGAGTGGAGCGACAGCGCAGCCGCCCTCATGTACCTAGCCCCCAGTTTGGCAGTCATCATCGCCCTCGCCCGAATCCTCAACGTCATGCAGCTCAGCGAGGAACACGCCGCCATGCTCGGCGTAGAGGTGGAGAAGGCGAAGCTCCTGCTCATCGCCGCCGCCACCCTCGCCACCGCCGCCGCCGTATCATTCAGCGGACTGATCGGATTCGTAGGCCTCGTCGCCCCCCACGCCGTCAGGCTGCTGTGGGGCGTCGATTACAGGTTCATACTCCCCATGTCCGGCCTCGTCGGAGCCGCCTTCTTGGTGCTGGCGGACCTCGTGGCGCGAACCGTCGTCAGCCCCGGAGAGCTTCCGGTCGGAATCGTAACCGCATTCTGCGGCGCGCCGTTCTTCCTCTACGTGCTGATGCGCCGCCGCAGGAGCATCACGTGATCCGCTCCCTTCTCGAGCTCGCGCGCCCGCGCCTCCCCCGTCCCGAACACGACCCCGCCAGCGGGATCGCCATAGATGACGTGTGGGCGTCCTACGGAGATAGGCGCGTCCTCTCGGGAGTGAATCTCCACGCCAAGCCCGGCAGCTTCACCGCCATAGCGGGCCCCAACGGAGTGGGCAAGTCGACCCTGCTCAAGCTGATGGCAGGCACGATGAAGCCCGCGCGCGGCTCCGTGCGAGTCGGAGGCGTGGACATCGCGTCACTGCCCGCGCGCAGACGCGCCGCCCTCGTCGCCGTCGTTCCCCAAGACCCCGACCTGCCCCCCGCCACCGCCGCCGTCGAAGTCGTGCTGATGGGACGCAACCCGCACCTCGGAACCCTTTCGTGGGAGAGCGCCGAAGACCTGTCCATCGCGCTCGAAGCCATGCGAATGACCGACTCCGAGCGTCTGGCGGATAGGCACGTGGATCGGCTGTCCGGCGGCGAGAGGCAGAGAGTCGCCGTCGCGCTTGCGCTCGCTCAGCAGACGCCCGCCCTGCTTCTCGACGAGCCCACCGCCAACCTCGACCTCGCCTACCAGCCCGCTATCATGGATACACTGCGCCGACAGGCGCTGTCCGGAAAGACCGTCATCGCCGCCGTACACGATCTGACCCTCGCCGCCCAGTTCTGCGACCGCATAGCCCTGATGTGCGATGGAACCGTGCTGGCGGAGGGCGCGCCCGCCGAGCTGATCACACCCGAAAACATAGCGAAGGCATACGGCGCGCGCGTCAGCGTCCTGAGCCACCCGGAGACGGGAAAGCCCATAGTAGTAAGCTCCTGGCGGTAAGCCCTATAGTAGTAAGCTCTTGGCGCAGGCAGCCGCCCGTATCTGGAAGCGGCGTCACGCCCACAGCATATACCAGCCTTTATGACATAGCCTTTATGCCTTTATGCCTTTATGATGATGATGATTATGATGAGGAGTATAGGCGCATTCCCCAGCCAGCCGCGCAGCCTACGGCTCCACCCTGAAGGCGTGCCTCGACAGCCTGCCCAGCTCCAGCTCCTCGGACGCCCGTATGATGATGTCCGCTGCGGCGTCGAGATTCATCTCACTGGTGTTGATGACTAGGTGGTAGTGATCCGCAGAGTCTGGATCGTCTATCTCGAAGAAGCGCTGGAAGTATTGCAGACGCGCCGCGTCCCTTGCCGCTATCGCCTCCTCCGCCTCACTTCTCCCCATCCTCTCGCGCACCATCACCCGTTCCACCCTGTCCTCGAACGTGGCTATCAGCCCCACGCGAAGCACGTTCGGGTTGTCTTCCAAGATGATGTGCGCGCCGCGCCCGACTATCACAACGTTGTTGCCGCTCGCCAGGTCCTCTATCACGTTCCTGATCGCCGCGATGTAGGCATCGTCGTCTATCTCGTGGCCTCGAGTGGCTACGAGAGTCGGCAGCTCGTCGTACTCCGAGACCAGGAACTCGGGATACACCGTGCCGAAGTACGGGTCTGGCCCGCCCCCCGTGTACGCCGTGCGCTCCATGATCCTCTGGATGATCCGAGAGAACCGCTCCGTGCGAGTCGCAGGCCGCCGCTCCCTCTGATCGAGCGCCTCGACCGTCGCCTGAAGCTCGCGCGCCACGTTCGACAGAATCAGCCTGTCCACGTAGTCCGCGTCGATTCGCCTCGAAAGCTCGGGCCCCAGAAAGCGCCCCCCGCCCCCTGACAGCCCCCCAGTCGCTATAACGGCCATATCTAACCTCGCTCCGTACTTGCGCCCTCAGCCGTCGAAAAGTAATAATGCAGACTAGACCTTTGCGGCGCCCTTGCCGATCTTCGCGCCCAAGCTCGATAGTCGCCGGCGACAGCCAGCATCCCATCGGCCAAGCGCGCAAAGTTTAGCGTTCCCCCTCGCGGGGTGTCAACGAATCTGGAGCTTGCATCAGTGAATAGTCAGCACGTCCTCCACAGCCCGATCCAGCAGCAGCTGGAAGCGGCTCACAGGCGCATCGCAGAGCTCGAAGCCGCCGAGAGCGCGCACAGACGAGTCAGCAGCGTTCTCGCGCGCCTCGCTGCGCTGGCGGATCACAGCCCCAGCGCAGTCGTAGAGATCGAATTCGATGGCGCCGTCGCCTACCGCAGCAACGCCGCCAGAGACATGTTCCCGACCCTCGACCTGCTCGGCTTCAGACATCCCCTGCTCGAAGGCGTCCGAGACGTCGCAGACGAAATGAAGCGCTCCGGCGCCGAGTCCGTCACCCGCGAGGTGCGCGTGGGCGACAGAACCTTCAGCCAGAAAGTGGTCATCTCAGAAGACTCCGATCAGATCAGCGTCTACTCCGACGACGTCACTCAGGAGATGGCGGCGCAGAGAGCTTTGGAGGCGGCGACCGCTGAGGCAGAGCTTCTGGCGGACGAGAACGCCCTTCTCGCAGAGGTCGGCAGAATAATAACCTCGTCTCTTGATATAGACGACGTGTATGAAGGCTTCGCCACTCAGGTAAGGCGGCTCATCCCCTTCGACCGCATCGCCATCAGCATGTACGACCGCGAATCGCAGACATTCAGAAACGAATACGTACTCGGCGTCTACGCCCCGGGCCGCGAGCGCGGAGTAAGCATCCCAGTGGAAGGCACCACGATGGGCCACGCTTTGGAAACACGCGAAGCGATCATCTTCCAGGGCGACCTAGACGAGATACACGCGCGCTTCCCCAAGATGGTGCGCTCCGGCCTCAAGTCCGTAATCGAATCACCCATTCTGTTCAGAAACGAAGTGTTGGGCGTCCTTCACCTGCGCTCTCTGGACGCCAACGCCTACAACTTCCACCACCTCGACCTGATAAGGAAGGTCGCCGACCAGATCGCCCCAGCCATAGCCAGCTCCCAGCTCTACGCCCAGCACGTCGCCGCCGAAGCGGAGGCGACCAGACTCGCCGCCCAGAACGCCGCCCTCGCCGCCATCGGCAGAGTGATATCGTCCTCGCTCGAAATCGAGCAGGTCTACGCCGGCTTCGCCGAGCAGGCGCGCCACCTCATCCCGTTCGACCGCATATCCATCAACCTAGTTCACGATGAGACCACCGACTTCCAGACAGCCTACGTCTTTGGAGCGCAGGTTCCCGGCCGCAGCGTGGGCAACACCACACCGTTGGCAGGAACGTTCACAGACGAGACCCGCCTAAGTCGGCGCGCAGGCGTGTTCCACGCCACCACCAGAGAGGCAACCCTGGAGAAGTACCCCGGACTCGAACGCGAGTACGACGCCGGCCTGCGCTCGTTCCTGAGCGTGCCGCTGTTCTATCAGGGAGTCGTCATAGGAACACTGAACTTCCGCTCGCTCAGCTCGGACGTCTACACCCCGCGCGACATCGAGGTAGCCGAGCTGATCGCCGCGCAGGTCGCCGGCGCCATAGCAAGCTCCCAGCTGCACGCCGAGACCGTAGAGGCAGACAGAGAGCTTCAGCGACAGGCGGAGGAGCTGGTGCGCTCCAACGCCGAGCTGGAGCAGTTCGCCTACATCGCCTCACACGACCTGCAGGAGCCGCTGCGCGTCATCGCCGGCTACGTACACCTGCTCGAAGAGCGATACGCCGACGAGCTGGATCAGGACGCCAGAGACTTCATCGGATTCACCATAGACGCCGTCCACCGCATGAGAACGCTCATCGAAGCCCTGCTCGACTACTCCAAGATGGAGTCGCACGGCAACCCCTTCGAGCCGACCGACTGCAACAGCGCGCTCGCCAACGCCATAGCCGATCTGGACGTCTCCATAAAGGAGTCTCAGGCGCGTATAACGTCCGACCCCCTCCCCGAGGTGATCGGAGACCCCGTGCAGATAGCGCACCTGCTGGAGAACCTCATCGCCAACGCGATCAAGTTCAGACAAGATGACTGTGCGCCCGTAGTTCACGTATCATCCACACGCGGCGAAGACGCTTGGCAGTTCTCCGTATCCGACAACGGAATCGGCATACGCGCCCGCTACCAAGAGCGCGTATTCGGCATGTTCAAGAGAGCGCACAAGCGAAGCAAGTATCCGGGAGCCGGCATAGGGCTGGCATTCTGCGCCAAGATAGTGGAGCGGCACGGCGGCAGGATATGGGTCGAGTCAGAAGTCGGCAAAGGCTCGACCTTCCACTTTACGATTTCCACGTCACAGGAGGCCAAGAGATGACCTTGGGCAGTCAGGAAAGACCCGTTCAGATACTCCTCGTAGAGGACAACCCAGCCGACGCCAGGCTTACGCAGGAAGCCATCAGAGACACCGAGTTTCACCACAGCCTTCACCACGCCGAAGACGGCGAGGAGGCTATGGAGTTCCTGAGAATGGAAGGGGAGTACCAAGACGCCCCGAGGCCTGACCTTATCCTGCTCGACCTGAACCTGCCCGGAATGGACGGGCGCGAGGTGCTGGCGGAGGTCAAGTCCGACCAGAGCTTGGGCATGATCCCCGTGGTCGTGCTGACCACCTCCACCGCCCAGCAGGACCTGCTCTACTCCTACGGCCTCCGCGCCAACAGCTACGTCAACAAGCCCATAGACAGAGTTCGCTTCAATTCCATGATCAAGAGCGTGCTGGACTACTGGGTCAACGTCTCCACACTCCCGGACGACCGGTAGCCGCTAGCCCTTTCACTGAATCCGAATCGAAGCTGAGGAGAGACCTTTGTTCTTCCCTTTGATTTTCATTGAGAGGAGAAACTTTCACTGAATCCGAATTGAAGCTGAGGAGAGACCAATGCCCGAACGCAGATTCTGGCTGATGAAGTCCGAACCGGGCGTCTACTCGTACGACGACCTGCTGAAAGAAGAAGAGCGCATCGCAGAGTGGGACGGCGTGCGCAACTACACCGCGCGCAACACCATGCGCGACGACATGCAGGTCGGAGACGGCGTCCTGTTCTACCACTCCAACTCCAAGCCCAACGCGGTGGTGGGATACGCCATAGTCGTCAAGGCAGGCTATCCCGACTTCACCGCCTGGGACCCAAACTCCGACCATCACGACCCCCGCAGCGCCCCCGACAATCCCATCTGGTACATGGTGGACATCAGAGCCGAGAACAAGTTCCACAAGCCCGTCACCCTACAGCAGATCAAGAGCCACGACCACCTTCAGGATATGGTTCTCGTCAAGAACTCCCGCCTCTCGGTCCAGCCCGTGACCAATCGCCAGTGGAAGATAATTCTCACACTCGGCATGAGCGTCTAGGCGTCTAGGCAGCGCTCGATCCATGCCCGCCCGCCTCGCGCCGACCAAGAAAGAGTTCCCGCCTCTCGGTCCAGCCCGTGACCAATCGCCAGTGGAAGATAATTCTCACACTCGGCATGAGCGTCTAGGCAGCGCTCGATCCATGCCCGCCCGCCTCGCGCCGTCCAAGAAAGAGTTCCCGCCTCTCGGTCCAGCCCGTGACCAATCGCCAGAGGATGACCGATGACGTACCCATGGCGCGGCGACCCCAACCTCAGCGCGACCAGCGACCGCGACTACCTAGCCCAGCTCATCCTCCACCTGACCGACGAGATCGACCTGCATCCACACTCAGCCATCCACTACTTCCGGCGCGCGAACGCCCACTTGGACTCCGGCCAGTTTCAGGACGCGATTCAGGACTACTCGACCGCCCTCGATCTGCGCCCATCCGATCCCGTCGCCTATAACAATCGGGGCATCGCGCTCAGATTCACCGAACAGTTCGCCGCCGCCATCGAAGACTACGGACGCGCCTTGGCGATAGACCCCGCCTACCGAGACGCGCTCGTAAACCGCGGCATCGCCCACGCCGACACAGGAGACCTCGATCTCGCCATCGCCGACTTCAGCCGCGCGATAGACCTAGACCCCAAATTCTGGTTCGCCTACGCCCAGCGCGGCCTTGCGCTGTGGGGAATCGGAAAGCGCGCCGAAGCCGAATCCGACTACGCCGCCGCCAGCAGACTGCGCGCCTGAGACGCCTCCCCCGACAGCGTCAGACAGCGGCGACCACGCCGAATCACGGCAATCCTCCCCAAAATCGCCCGAATATCCGTTCGCGCCGCCATTGACAAACACATCCGTTCGTTCTATTATTAGAACACAACGTAAGCAGAACACAAGTTTTCGCCGAAAGGCGCATCCCACATCGGATCGACACCCTGCGAGGAGGCCAAGTCAAACTCCTCTCTAAATCGAGTACGGCCTGTCTTCCACCCCCCGGGAGGATGGGCCGTACTTCTACTTCACCCTAGAACCCAACCGCCATGCCGTCCGAGCGCGGCTCGGACCCCGCAGTCAGCGCCCCCGTCTCCGCGTCTCTGGCGATCACCTGCCCGCTCCCGAACAGGGTGCCGTGCGCCTCCATAACCAGCATCCTGTGGCCGCGCGAAGACAGACCTCGAACCACTTCTGGATCCACGCCGCTCTCTATCCCCACCCCCTGACCCAGCCGCACGCTGAACCTGGGCGCGTCCAGCGCCTGCTGAGGATCCAGCCCGAAGTCGATCATGTTCGTCAATATCTGAAGATGCCCCTGCGCCTGCTGCATCGCGCCCATCACCCCGTAGCTCAGCGCAAGCTCGCCCGCCCTCGTCGCCATTCCGGGAATGAGCGTGTGAAAGGGCAGCTTTCGCGGCTCCAGACAGTTCACGTGTTCGGCGTCCAAGACGAACGAGGCGCCGCGATTGTGCAGCGCGATTCCCGTACCCGGAACCACCAGCCCGCTGCCGAACGACATGAACACGCTGTTGATCAGCGAGCAGGCGTTGCCATCCCCGTCAGCCGCGCTCACGTACACCGTGTCGTGATGCTCCAGCGGCCTGCCCGGCGATGCGATGTCCAGAGCGCGGTCCGACATGATCGAAGACCGCCGCGCCGCCGCGTACTCTTTCGACAGCAGATCGGCGGCGGAAACCGACATCCGATCCGGGTCGGAGACGTACTCCAAGGAGTCCGCGAACGACAGCCTCATCGCCTCGATCAGATGATGAAAGGAGTCCGCGCTCTGAACCCCCATTTCGGCAAGATCGAACCCCTCGCAGATGTTGAGCGCCATCAGCGCGTTCACCCCCTGCGAAGGCGGCGGACACTGCCAGCAGTCGAACCCGCGATACGACGCGCTCACAGGCTCCACCCACTCCGAGCGGTGGCTCGCAAAGTCGCGCTCGGACAGCCAGCCCCCCATCGACTGCGTGAACCTCGATATGCGCTCCGCCGTCGGCCCCTTGTAGAACGCCTCCCCGCCGCCTTCGGCTATCGCCCTGAGCGTCCGCCCCAGAGTGGGAATCCGCATCACCTCGCCCGGTTTGGGCGGCTCGCCGTTCAGCAGCAGCTCGCCGCCCGCAGGCCCCGCGCGCAGCCTGGACGCGCCCGCCTTCCAGTGATCGCTGATCACCTCCGACACGGGAAAGCCGCCTTCCGCATAGCCGATAGCTGGCGCGAGAACATCCGACAGCCCCATCCTGCCGTATCGTTCGAGCAGCGATTCCCAGCCGCTCACCGCGCCCGGAACCGTGACCGCGTAGGGACTCTGGTCGGGAACCACGCGCAGACCAGCGCGGACCAGCTCTTCCAGAGACGCATTCTCAGAAGACCTGCCGCTGGCGTTCAGCGCGCGCACCCGCTTCTCGTCCGCCGACCACACCAGCGCGAACAGGTCTCCGCCCACGCCGGTGGAGTGAGGCTCCACCACGTTCAGCGTGGCAGCCGCGCCCACCGCCGCATCTACGGCGTTGCCCCCTTCCATCAGCATCCTCAGCCCCGCCACAGCCGCCAGAGGCTGCGTAGTCGAGACCATCCCGTTGACCGCGCGCACGTTGGAACGCCGCGATGCGAAATTCATAACCCTCCCCTCTATCTCGTTGTGTATTCTTACGAGAACCCCCTTCTCCCATCGGGTGAGAGCCGGTTTCCCGCCTGCGGTTCGACTCGTCTACTGCCTTCACACCCTGCAACCATAGGAGTACGAGGAGCGCGGAGATGGGGAGTTCGTTCTCACTCCCATCATCGCTGTAATTCCCCGCAGAGCAGGAAAAAATCCGTTGGATGCCCTATCGCTCCTGATAGCCCGACTCGGACAGATACGCAATCCCCGCAGGGCAGGGCAGAGCAGGAAAAAAATCCGTTGGATGCCCTATCACTCCTGATAGCCCGACTCGGACAGATACGCAATCCCCGCAGGGTAGGGCGGGAAAAATCCCCGTCAGCCCGCCGGCCCCGCCCGCGAAGGCGGAGCTTTCCCCGCCGCCAGCGCCAGCGCGCGCGCAGGGTCTATCACCCTGGGCCCGTTCAGCCCCAGCCTCACCTCGACCTTACTCGCCGCCGGAAGGCTGAACGCGCGCTCGCCGTCCAGCGCGATCGTGGCGGGACGCAGATCTACCGACACACCCGATCCGCCCGCCTCGACCGCCCGCCACTCGGAGACGCCGACGGTGCGCACCAGCCCGGGAGCCACCGCCGCCATCACCTCCCCCGCGCCCTCCCCGAGCCTCACGTACAGACCGACAGGCTCATCGGCTAGAGTCATCCTCAGCTGCGCGCCGATAGCGGATAGCCCTATGCTCGTGGGTTCCGCCCTCGTCAGGAAAAGCTCGTAGACCGTCGCCATGTCCCAGATTGCCCTCGCGCCCACGAACCGCTCCGTCGATACGGCAATATCCACCAGCGCGATGTCCTTCAGCTCGCCGTCGAAGAACACCTCTAGGCGCGTGTGTCTCGATACCGACCGCTCCACGTCCGCCAGCCCCGTCGCCACCACGCCCGCGGCGAGTCCCGCGACAGTCCCCTCCAGCATCATCGGAAACACGTTGTTGGTGCCGGTGGAGAGCGGCATGAGCGGGATATCTCCGCACTGCTTGGCAACCGCTCGGTTCGTTCCGTCTCCCCCCAGCGTGACGATGCAGGACGCGCCCGCCTCGCGCATTGCCCCCGCCGCCCTGGACGTGTCCGCCTCCTCGTGAAATATCGGCATCTCCACGAACCCCGCTTCTAGGCTCAGCGCCTCCCCCTCCAGCGCGCCGAGACCGAGCGAGCCGCTGTCGGGCATGAACAGCACGCGCTCCACGCCGGCGGCGTCCAGACCCGAAAGCGCCCTCTTGAGAGTGTTCACCTTCTCGTGGTTCGGCACGAACCTGCCCTGAGCCACTATCCGCCTGATGTCCTTCCCAGCGGCAGGATTGGCTATGATTCCGACTAAGCTCAATCTACCCGCAATCCCAGGGGATCTTCGTCGAACTCGATCAGCGCGAGCGCCTCCTCTGCCGCCTCCTCCACGGCGTCGTCGCCCAGCCTGATCGCCTGCATCAGCGCGCGCCGCGCCAGGTCGCCCCCGATCACGCCCAGAGCGCGCACCACCGCAAGCTGCACCTGACTGTCCTCGTCATTGAGCATGTTTATCAGATGCGGCGTCATGTCGTCGTCGCCCAGCAGTCCGCAGGCAGTCGCCGCCTCGAACCTCATCGCCGCGTCTTCGCTGCGAGTCTCGCGCAGAACCGTGGGCAGCCAGCGCTCGTCCGAGCTTCTGCCCATTGCGTAGATCGCGCTCTGTTTCAGCCTGACGTCCGCGTCGCCGTAAGCCTGAGATATGATAGACCTCACTCGGTCGGAATCGAACGCGGCGACGGACTCGATGGCTCGTCGTCGCGTCTCGATCTCCTCGTCCTCGCGCTCTATCACCGCAAGAAGCGCCCCCCTTATCCTCTGGACGTCCCGCTTGGTCATTCTGCCCTCCCCCGCCATCTCCGCGAACTTGGCGAGCGTAGTGGCAGCCGCCGCGCGCACACTGGAGCTAGGGTCGCCGCCCAGAAGCTCGACCAGCGGGCGAACGATGCTGCGATCGTCCGAATCCCACAGCCCCAGCGCCGCCTTCTCCCTAACCCCCGCGTGCGCGTCTCTGAGACACGCCCTCAGCACGCCGCTGAAGTCCAGCTCGATGTTCTCCTCCGCCATCTCCACCATGCGCTCGATCAGTTCCGACTTGCGCGCCGCGGAGACACCCACCCACGAGGACATCACCCCCGCAGCCTCGGACCTCGCCATACCCGACAGCTGCATCAGATCCGCGTGCCTGATCGGCTTTCTCGGATCCGCGAGATCGTCCATTACTTGCTGTTGGGTCATATGCGCTGCTCCGGAAGGCTGGCTGGAGACGGGACGAACGGCAATTTCGCGTTGACAGTAATTCAGCCGTTTGAGGCTGTCAAGTGGCAGCCACCGCGTCAGCCCTGCCGCGCGCGTGACACTTCCGGCATCCAGCATATCCCATCGGACGCCTCGACCGCATACATCCGAATACGAGCCGCCTCCCCGCGCCCGTTCACGCGAGGAGTGGAGTATAATCTCAACCAGCGTTGCCGAGCGCAGGGAGCATTGCCATGAGACACAGCAAGAAGACGGTTAGCGCCGCGGACGTCATGACCACACTGGGCGCGGACTACGGGCCGGCCGAGTGGCAGCCGCGATACGACCCCGCCGAGGAGCTGGTGTACACCATACTGTCCCAGCACACCTCCGACATAAACTCCGAACGCGCCTTCCTCAGCCTGATGCGCGCGTTCGAAGGTCTGGACGCCATCGCAGACGCGCCCGCTGAGGCAATCGAAGACGCCATAAAGTCCGGCGGACTCGCCAAGCAGAAGTCAGCCCGAATCAAGCGCGTATTGGAGATCGTGCGTGAGCAGGTCGGCTCGTTCGACCTGTCCTTCCTCGCCGAGATGCCCATGCGCGAAGCCAAAGCGTGGCTGAAGGCGCTCCCCGGCGTCGGCCCCAAGACGGCTGCCATCATACTGTGCTTCTCGCTCGGAATGCCCGCCATGCCGGTCGATACCCACATATACCGCGTCTCGAAGAGGCTTGGCTTGATCGGCCCGAAGGTCTCCGCGGACGCCGCCCACGACATTCTGGAGCCTATGGTCGCCCCCGAAGACGTGTTCGCGTTCCACGTGTACCTCATCAGACACGGGCGGCAGGTGTGCAAAGCCCAGAGACCGCGCTGCCAAGAGTGTATACTGGCGTGGGGCTGCCCATCGAACGGCAAGACATCCGCCAAGCGCGCCGCCAGCAAGCGCGCCGCCAATCGCGTCGATAGTCGATAGAATGTACACTAGCGTGGGGCTGCCCATCGAACGGCAAGACATCCGCCAAGCGCGCCGCCAGCAAGCGCGCCGCCAATCGCGTCGATAGTCGCCTCGATAGTCGATAGAAGGAAGGTGTGATCCCCGCATGACCGATTCCGACCAGCTCGCAACCCTAGACCAGATCCGCGCCGCCGCCCTGCTGATCGCGCCCCACGTCCACCGCACCCCGATGGCGTCCTCCGCCTTTCTCGGAGACATGCTCGGCGTCCGCCTGCTCCTCAAGCTCGAAATGTTCCAAAAGACCGGATCGTTCAAGCCCAGAGGCGTCTTGAACAAGATGGCAAGCCTTTCGGACGAACAGAAACGGCGGGGAGTCGTAACCCTGTCGTCGGGAAACCACGCGCAGGCTCTGGCATACGCCGCGGCGATGGCAGGCGTTCCCTCGACCGTGGTCATGCCCGTCAACGCCGTGCAGTCGAAGATAGACGCCACGCGCGGCTACGGCGGCGCTGTCGTCCTCTCCGAAGGCGACCTGCTCCAGACTGCGCTCGACATACAGCGCGAACGCGATCTCACCCTCGTTCACCCGTTCGATGACCTGTCCACCATAGCCGGAGCCGGCACGCTGGGAGCCGAGATCGTAGAAGACGCGCCGCGCGTGGACACCGTGATCTGCGGAATAGGCGGCGGCGGGCTGATATCCGGCGTCTCCGCCGCCCTCAAGCTGACCAACCCCGATATCAGGGTCGTGGGCGTGGAGCCGCGCGGAGCGCCCGGCATGACGCTCGCCATGAAAGAGGGCGCGCCCGTACACATGGAGCGCCTCGACACCGTCGCCGACGGCTTGGCAGCCCCGTTCGTGGGACATCACAACTTGGCGCACGTCAAAGCGTTCGTGGACGATGTCGTCATAGTGGACGACTCGCGCATCGTCGAGGCGATGTGGCTGATACTAGAGCGCGTCAAGGTCTTGGCAGAGCCGGCCGCCGCCGCGTCCTACGCCGCCCTGATCTCCGGCCAGATCGAGGTGAGGGCAGGGGAGACCGTAGCCTGCGTCCTCAGCGGAGGCAACATAGACCGCTCGCGCCTCTTGCAGCTCTCCGGCTGACCGGACCGACAGATCGACGGCGCGAGCGCTCGCGCCGTCGCCTTACGCCCCGTTAGCTGGCAGGTCTATGTCGTACCCGTCCATCAGCGGGTCGAACCTGCTGGTGAACGCATCGTCCGCCTCCCACAGCGGCAGGCGCGGCTTGCCGATATCCATACCCGCGCGATTCACCGCGTACTTGATCGGGATGGGATTCGTCACCCAGAAGATAGCCTTGAACAGCGGAAGCAGCCTGCGATGCTCGGCGGCTGCCGCTTCGATGTCGCCCTCCAGAATCCGGCCCATCATCTCCTTGATCTGAAGCCCCACGATGTGCGCCGCCACGCTCACGATGCCGTAGCCGCCCGTACACATGATCGAGAACGTCTCGTCGTCGTTCCCAGACCACACCCTGAAGCCATCCGGCGCGCCGTCGATGATCCGCGTTATCTGCACCGGGTCGCTCGAAGCCTCCTTCACGCCAACGATGTTGTCGATCTCCGCCAGCCTCAGCGTGGTCGCCTCGTCCATGTTCAGAGATGTGCGCGAAGGCACGTTGTACAGGATGCCGGGCAGAGAGCTGGCAGCCGCAATCGCCTTGAAGTGCTGGTACAGCCCCTCCATGGTTGGCTTGTTGTAGGCGGGCACCGTCAGCAGCAGCCCGTCCGCGCCGACCTTCTCGGCTTCTATCGACAGCTCCACCGACTTGCGATGATTGTTGTCAGTCGTTCCCGCGATCACCGCCGCCTGATCGCCCACCTCCTCCTTGACCTCCGCGAACAGCCGCACCTTCTCGTCGTCGCTCATAGAGGGCGACTCTCCGGTCGTGCCGCCGATCACCAGCCCGTCCGTGCCAGAGTCGAGAAGCGCGCGCGCAAGCTGGCGCGCCTTCCCGTAGTCTATCTCGCCATCTTCATCGAAGGGCGTCACCATAGCGGTCAGGAGCCGTCCGATCTCAGCCATTTCAACCTCCTGTGCAGCAGGAGACCCACTATCTGCGAAGCAGGCCCCTCTCCATCATCTCCTCGGCAATCTGAATCGAGTTCAGCGCCGCCCCCTTGCGAAGGTTGTCGCACGAGAGCCACATCGCCACCCCGTTGTCCAGAGCCAAATCGGACCTAATGCGTCCGACGAGCACCTCGTCCTCGCCGTCCGCCTCGATTGGCATAGGATACACGTTGGACTGTGGATCGTCCACCAGCCGGATCCCTGCCGCGCCCGCGAGAATCTCGCGCACCTCGCCCGGGCTGATCGGCTCGCTGAACTCCACGTTCACCGCCTCGCTGTGGCTGATCGCCACCGGCACGCGCACACACGTAGCCGAGACCCTTATGTTCGGCGCGTGCATGATCTTGCGCGTCTCGTTCTGCATCTTCATCTCCTCGTTCGTGTACCCGTTCTCCCAGAACGGCTCCACGTGCGGAAGAACGTTGAACGCTATCTGATGGGGGTAGACCTCCGCGCTGACTTTGCGACCTTCCAGAGCCGCGCGAGACTGCTCTTCCATCTCCCGCCGCGCCGCCGCGCCCGTGCCGGTCACGGACTGGTACGTAGACGCGATGACGCGCCGCACCGCGTTCTGCTCGTGCAGCGGCTTCAGCGCCATCACCAGCGGCGTGGTGGTGCAGTTGGGAATAGACACGATCCCCCGGTGGCCATCTAGGTCTTCGCCATTCACCTCCGGCACCACCAGCGGAACGTCCGCCTCCATCCTGAACGCCGAGCTGTCGTCTATGGCAACCGCCCCGTTCTTCGCAGCCAGCGGCGCAAGCTCGCGGCTAACCGCCGTCGATGCCGCTATGAACGCGAAATCCACCTCGCTCAGCAGCTTTGGAGTCGCAAGCTCCACCTCGATCTCTTCGCCCTTCACCCTCAGCCGCTTGCCCACCGACCTCTCGGACGCGCAGAGCCGTATCGACCTCGCCGGAAAATCCCGCTCCTCGACTATTCTGAGAAAGACCTCTCCCACGGCCCCTGTCGCGCCGACAATCGCAATACTGCACTCGTTCACCCGAAACCCCCATAAGCAATTTCTTACCCGAAATCATAGCGTGTAGCCAACGATCAGTTCCAGTGAACGCCTCGCCCGAACATGCTATTATACTCTTGGAGGGATACTGAGGAGAGACCCCGATGACCAGCCAAACCCTGAACCCCGAAACTCTGGCGGCGCGTCTGGCGTCCGAGTTGAACGAGAACCCGGCCGCTAGGCGCATCCTGCTGAGAACCCTGCTGACGGACGATTTCCTGCTGCTCCCGTCCAAGGTGGACAGCCTGATGGATCTGCCCGCGAAGGTGGAGAGACCCCGATGACCAGCCAAACCCTGAATCCCGAAACTCTGGCGGCGCGTCTGGTGTCCGAGCTGGACGAAAACCCGGCCGCTAGGCGCATCCTGCTGAGAACCCTGCTAACGGACGATTTCCTGCTGCTCCCGTCCAAGGTGGACAGCCTGATGGATCTGCCCGCGAAGGTGGAAGGCCTGATGGATCTGCCCGCGAAGGTGGAAGGTCTGAGTAACAAGGTAGAAGGCCTGAGTATTAGGGTCGATCATCTGGAGCAGGACGTATCCGACCTGAAAGCTGGCCAAGTCAGAATAGAAGGTCGCCTCGACAGAATGGAAGGCCGCCAAGACAGAATGGAAGGCCGCCAAACCAGAATGGAAGGCCGCCTTGAGAGAATGGAAGGCCGCCAAGACAGAATGCAGGGTCAGCTGGGCAACCTGATGGGCAGAAACTACGAACACAGGATAACGCGCTACATCGTCAACACCGCGTACCGCGACTTCAAGATGCGCGAAGTCAGAATCCTACAGGGAGAGTACTCCTCCGCCCACGCCAACGAGCTTCCTTCCAAGATCGCCGATTCGGAAGAGCGCCAGCTAATCACCGCTGAGCAGGGCTATGATCTGGAGCGCGCAGACCTCATAATCGCAGGCGCAAGCAGAGCGGATAGAACCCCTGCCTACGCTGTTATCGAAATCTCCGTGACCATCGATTCGCACGACATAAGCCGCGCGGCGGATCGGGCGAACACCCTGTCGTCCGTCACCGGTGAGCGTGTCGTGCCAGCCGTAATCGGAGACAGCATATCCCACCATGACAGACGGCTAGCGCAGGATTCGGGCGTAACTCTTGTGATCATCAGAGAATAGCTCGAATACAGAGCCGACCACCACCCCGCGCCAGACACTGGAACTCGGCATCAGCCTCGGCCCCCTCCCGCATCGCCGCAGCGAGCCACATCGGCAGCCCCACAGGCGCCGATGTGGTATTTCCACTCACCCAAGCCCCATTATCTTTTCCAGCCCCACCGTCAGCCCCTTGCGGCTCGCCGCCTCTCGAATCGCCATCATCACGCCCGGCATGAAGCTCTCACGGTTGATCGAGTCGTGCCTGATCGTCAGCGTCTGCCCAAGCGCGCCCAGCACCAGCTCGTGGTGCGCCATCCGCCCGGGCATCCTCGCGCTGTGTACGCTGATGCCCTCGTAGTCGCCGCCTCTCGGCCCAGCTATCAGCTCCTTCTCGGCGCGCACGTTCGTGAAGCCGCCGGACTTGCCCTCCACCGCCGCCTGCGCGATCGCCAGCGCGGTGCCCGATGGAGCGTCTATCTTCGCCTCGTGGTGCATCTCCGTCAGATCCGCGTAGTCGAAGAACCGCGAGGCCACCTTGGCCAGATGTATCATCAGCACCGCGCCCATGGCGAAGTTCGGAGCTATGATTATGCCCACGCCATGCTCGTCCGCCAGCCCATCCGCCTCCCGGTAGTTTGCCTCGACCAGTCCGGTCGTCCCCACGACCACGTTCACCTTGCGCGCGGAGGCACGGCGCAGCGCCTCCATGGCGCCGTCCGCGCTGGAGAAGTCCACCACCACGTCCGCCCCGTCCAGCACGTCGGCGAGGTCATTGGACACCGGTATCCGGCCCGAGCCGTCTGGAAGCGACATCTGCCCGGGCTCCGCCATCCTGTCGGCCCCGCCGACTGGCCGCATGTCATCCGCGCTCGACACCGCCCGCAGCGCCTCCTGCCCCATCTTGCCCAGCGCTCCGTGTACCACCACGTTGATGGATGACATGCGACACCTCCTCTAGTTAGTCACGCCAGCGACGCTGGCCCTCGCCTCGCTCGCGATCTCTCGACCTGTACCCGGAGCCGGAGCGGCCGCCCCGGTCGCCCCGGTCGCGTCCTCTGTCACGGTCACGGTTGTCACGGTCACGGCGGTCACGGGGCGCGCGCCCGAACCCCTGCCCCTGCTCTCGGTTGCTCGGCCCGCGTCCAGGCCCATCTCTTCTCGGGCCTCGTCCGCCGCCGTCCCTGTCTCGTCTGGGTCCGCCGCCGCCGTCCCTGTCTCGTCTGGGTCCTCCGCCGCCGTCCCTGTCTCGTCTGGGTCCGCCGCCGCCTCTCTGTCCGCCGCCGCCCCGTGAAGAGCGCTGCTGTCTGGCGAGCGCGGCCTGCACCGGGTCTTCGTCCTCGTAGCCGTCGCTCAGCAGCGCCCTGCGAGACAGCCTCACTCGCCCCGTCTGGTCGACGTCCGTCACCAGCACGGTGATCTCGTCGCCCACGTTGACCTCGTCTTCCACAGACGGCACGCGGTAGTTCGCAAGCTCGCTGATGTGTACCATCCCGTCCTTGCCGGGCAGCAGCTCCACGAAAGCGCCGAAGTCCGTAGTCCTGACCACCTTGCCCGTGTATATCTCTCCGATCTCTATGTCCTTCGTCAGATCTCGGATCTTCTGGATCGCCCGAGCGGACGCCGCGCCTTCGCTCGCCCCGATGATGATGGTGCCATCGTCCTGAACGTCGACCGTGGCCCCGGTCTCCTCCACTATTCCCCTTATCGTCTTGCCGCCCGGCCCGATGACCACCCCGATCTTGTCCACCGGAATCTTGATCGACTCCATCCTAGGCGCATACTGGCTCAGATCGGACCTGTGCTTCGGGATCGTCTGCTCGATGTGGTCGAGAATGACCCCGCGCGCCTCCCGCGCCTGATGCAGCGCATCGTATATCACGTCGTAGCTGATGCTCTTGACTTTCATGTCGAGCTGGATGGCGGTTATCCCCTTGGACGTGCCGGCGACCTTGAAGTCCATGTCGCCCATGTGGTCCTCTTTGCCCTGTATGTCCGTCAGCGTGACGTATCTGCCGCCCTCGCCCGTCACCAGTCCGATGGATATTCCCGCAACAGGCGACTTGATCGGCACTCCGGCGTCCATCAGCGCCAGCGTACACGCGCACACCGTCGCCATCGAGGTGGAGCCGTTGGAGCTGAGACACTCGCCCACGAGCCTAATCGTGTACGGAAACTGCTCCTCGCCGGGTATCACCGCCGCCAGCGCCCGCTCGGCGAGCGCCCCGTGTCCAATCTCCCTGCGCCCGGTCGAGCGGATCGGCTTGGCCTCGCCCGTCGAGAAGGGCGGGAAGTTGTAGTGGAGCATGAACCGCTTCGTCTCTTCCGGACTCATGTTGTCGATCTTCTGCGAGTCACCCGTCGATCCGAGCGTACAAACCCCCAGAACCTGCGTCTCGCCTCTGGTGAACAGCCCCGTTCCGTGCGTCCTCGGAACCAGCCCCACCTCGCTCGATATGGTGCGAATCTCCGTCAGCCCGCGCCCGTCAGGACGCTCGCCCGTATCCAGAACCCGCTGCTTGAACGCCGCTTCCAGCGCCTCATCGAAGGCCGTGTCTATGAAGCTGGAGTCGTGGCTGTCGCCGTACTTCTCGGACACCTCCGCCTTTATCTCGGCCGTCTCCGAGTCGCTCTCGTCACTCGCCAGCGCATCGGCCAGCCGTTCCGACACCGCCTCGGACACCTCCGCCGTCAGATCGGCGTCGTATGCGCGAGGAGTGTACTCCAGGCTCGGCTTGCCGAACACGGCGGCTAGCTCCTCCTGAAGCTCGATCACCTCGAGGTTGACCTCCTGCGCTCGCTCGATCGCTTCGAGAACCGTATTCTCCGAGACCTCGCTCGCTCCCGCCTCCATCATGATCACTCCGGAGCGCGAGCCGGCCACGATCAGGTCGAGCGCGCTCTTCTCGATCTCGGCGTAGGACGGATTCACCACCAGCTCGCCGTCTATGTATCCCATGCGCGTGGCGGAGATCGGCCCCTCGAACGGTATATCCGAGATCGTCAGCGCGGCGGACGCGCCTATGATCGCCATTACGTCGTAGGGGTTGGTAGTGTCCGAGGACAGGGGAGTGACTATGACCTGAACCTCGTTCCTGAAGTCCTTTGGGAACAGCGGGCGGATCGGTCTGTCCGTAAGCCGCGCTATCAGTATAGAGTGCGTCGTGGGCCTGCCCTCGCGCTTGAAGAAACTTCCGGGAATCTTGCCTCTTGCGTACAGCCGCTCCTCCACGTCCACCGTCAGCGGGAAGAAGTCTATCCCCTCGCGCGGCGCTGCGGTCGTGGCAGTGACCAGCAGCACGTTGTCGAAGTACTTGACCAGCACCGAGCCGCTGGCTTTCTGCGCCAGCTTGCCGGACTCGAACGAGAGGGTTGCGTTTCCGATTTCACGTTCAAAAAGGGTTGTCATCTTGGCGTAGAGCCTCCTAATGTGGAACCCACAGTTAAAGAAGAAGAGCGCCCGCTGTCGGGGCGCTGCGAGGGGGGATTAGCCTCTAAGGCCGAGTCTGGAAATCAGAGTTCTGTAGCGCGCTACGCTCTCGCGATTGAGGTATCGCAGCAGACGACGTCGGCGTCCTACCATTTTGAGGAGCCCGCGTCTAGTGGATTCGTCGTGCTTGTTCTCTCTCAGATGCTGGGTAAGACGGTTGATCTTGGCTGTCAGCAGGGCCACCTGAATTTCGGTCGACCCTGTATCGTCTTCGTTCATCCTGTACTCAGCTACTATGGCCTGCTTCTCAGCCCCGTCCAATCCCGTCTCCTGGGTCCCTGTCTGTTCTTGTTCTCTTCCTTCTTCAAGGAGAATTCTACCATGCCGAGAATCCCAACAGCAAATCAGATATCGCCCTTGGCAGTACGGAAGCCCCCCCTCCCTCATTGGACGGCGTTACAGAAGCCCCCACTCTCTCATTGGACAGCATTACAGAAATCCCCTCCCCCTCTGAGGGAGAGGGCTAGGGTGAGGGTGATCCTGCTACCTACTAACGCGATGCTGCATCATTTTGGCCAGCGTTACAAAGTCCCCACTCCCTCATTGGCCAGCGTTACAGAAGCCCCCTCCCTCTCATTGGCCAGCATTACAGAAATCCCCTCTCCCTTGACGGGAGAGGGTTAGGGTGAGGGTGATCCCCCTGCCTACTAAACTGATACAAAAACCCCCCCTCCCTCGAAGGGAGAGGGTGATCCCGATGCACAGACTTTCCCAGATAGTTCGTGCTGCATAATTATTTCACAGTGGTTGCATTTACTAAAATAGTAAGGATATACTAACTCAAAATCGGACTATGGACTAATCACAAAAGTTAACATATCAAAATGCGCGGAGGAGATACCCATGACGAGAACCATACCGCTGATCATACTGACAGCGCTCATCGCAGGGATTCTAGCGTCCTGCCAGTCGAGCGGCCCGGACGACGAGTTGAAGGCTGCCGTGGTCGAGAACTACGCCGACGGCGTCCATCACCTGTACTCCAGGAGTCTCGCGTCCGCGCAGGCAATGGATGCCGCCATCGACCAGTTCATCGCTAACCCGACCCCCGGGCATCTCGAATCCGCAAAGCGAATGTGGCTAGCGGCGCGCGACGACTACGGCCCCACGGAGGCGTTCCGCTTCTACGACGGCCCCATAGACAACCCTGACAACGGCCCCGAGGGCCTGATCAACGCATGGCCGCTGGACGAGTCCTACATCGACTACGTGCAGGGCAGCCCCTCCGCCGGCGTGATCAACAACCCAGCCGAATTCCCCGTCATAGACGCCGACCTGCTGATCTCGCTCAACGAGCAGGGCGGCGAGGAGAATGTATCCACAGGCTGGCACGCCATCGAGTTCCTGCTGTGGGGCCAGGACCTGAGCGCGACCGGGCCCGGAGAACGCCCGCTCGAAGACTACACCACCAACCCCAACGCCGACCGGCGCGCCGCCTATCTCGCCGTCACGTCCGACTTGCTGCTGGACAATCTCGGTGATCTGGTCGATGCTTGGTCGCCCGCACGCGGCGACAGCTACCGGTCGCAGTTCTTGGCGATGGACTCCGACGCCGCAATCGACAACATCATAACCGGCATCGGCGAGCTCAGTCGGGGCGAGCTAGCCGGAGAGCGCATGACCGTCGCTTTCGAGGCGCGGTCTCAGGAAGACGAACACTCCTGCTTCTCCGACAACACCAAAGCCGACATCGTGGGCAACGCGCTCGGCATCCAGATGGTCTTCCTCGGCGACTACGGCGCAGTCTCCGGCCCCGGAATCGTGGACATCATCGAAGCTCAGGACGAAGAGCTTGCCGCCAGACTCGTCTCGCAGATTAGAGAAAGCGTCAGCCTCGCAAAAGCCATACCCGCCCCGTTCGATCAGCACCTGCGCGAAGGCGTTTCGGACCAGTCCGCGGGCAGGCAGGCAGTCCTCCGAACCATAGAGTCCCTCGAAGACCAGACCGATACGATCGTCGACGCCGCCAAGCAGGTCGGCATAACGATCAGCGTCAGCTGACACAGGTCGGCAGTGTACCTGAATCGGCGCGCGCGTCGCATGGGGGCGGTTGGCATCCTGCTTGCCGCCCCTCTCCTCCTGCTGGCATCCTGCGGACGAGGCGCGGACGACATAGACCTCGCCCTCGTGTACGATGAGCTGCTCGGCGGCAGTACCACCGCGTTCGCCAAAGGCCGCAGCGCCTTCGAGCTGTCCGCCCGCAACCTGACCAATGAAGAGCGGCGCGCTTTCGAAGTGGGCGACAGCTTCTTCGAGCAGAACTGGGTCACCGCTCCTTCCTCGACCACTGCGCGCGACGGCCTCGGCCCCGCGTTCAATGCCCAGTCGTGTTCCTCATGCCACACCCACGACGGCCGCGCCAGGCCGCCCGCCGACGATTCCGACCCCGCGCGCGGGCTGCTGCTGCGACTGAGCGCGGCGGGGACGGGCGGCACAGCCGACGACCACAGGTACGGAGATCAGCTCCAGGACCGCGCGATAATCGGCGTGCCGCCGGAAGGCCGCCTCGTCATCCGCTACGAGGAAGCGCCGGGCGAGTACCCGGACGGTCATACATTCTCCCTGCGCCACCCGACCTATACGATACTCGAACCCGCCTTCGGTCCACTCCACCCCGACACGATGATTTCTCCCCGAATCGCGCCCTCCACCATCGGCATGGGTCTCTTGGAGGCCATACCGGAGGCGCGCATACACGAGCTCTCCGACCCGGACGATGCAGACGGCGACGGCATATCCGGACGTCCGGACATGGTCTGGGACATCCGGCACGACCGCCCCGCCCTGGGTCGTTTCGGCTGGAAAGCCGGCCAGCCCACCGTCGAGCAGCAGTCCGCCGCCGCCTTCCTCGAGGATATTGGCATAACGTCTAGCCTGTTCCCGAACGAAAACTGTCCTCCCCGTCAGCCCGCCTGTCGGTCTGCGCCGAACGGCGGCTCCCCCGAGATACCCGACGAGCGGCTGGACAAGGTCGCCTTCTACACCGGCGCGCTCGCTGTGCCGTCCATGCGCGGCGTGGACGACCCGCAAGTCGAGCGTGGCGCGCGGATGTTCGTAACCGCCGGCTGCGGCGCGTGTCACACCCCGCGCCACGTCACCGCCGACGACCACCCAATCCGCCCCTTCCGCAGCCAGATCGTGTTTCCCTACACCGACCTGCTGCTGCACGACATGGGCGAAGACCTCGCCGACGGTCGCCCTGACGGTCTGGCGAGTGGCAGAGAGTGGCGCACGCCGCCGCTGTGGGGCATCGGCTTGATCGAGACGGTCAGCGGCCATACCAACTTCCTGCACGACGGACGCGCGCGCAGCTTGGAGGAGGCTATATTGTGGCACGGCGGCGAGGCCGATGCGTCCCGCAGCCACTTCATGCAAATGCCCGCTCAGGAGCGTGCCGCGCTCATCCGATTTCTGGAGTCGCTCTGATGGTTCGCCCACCCGCTTTAGCCCTCCCCTCCGTGCTTCTCTTGGCATTGCTCATCGGCTGCGGCTCCGGCGGCCCGCCAGAGGACGAGGTTCTGGCAAGCCTTGCCGATCTGGTCATCGTCCCAGGCTACCGCGCCACTGCCACCGAGATCGCACGGCTGGACGACGCGCTGACCGCGCTCTGCGCCACCCCTTCACCCTCCGCGCTCGACCATGCCCGCAGCGCGTGGCGGGATGCCCGCGCCCCATGGATGCGCTCCAAAGCGACGTGGTTCGGCCCTATCATGGATCGTCGATCCATCGGACTGATGGATTGGTCGCCTGTCGAGCCGGAACGCATCGAAAAGCTGCTCAGGGAGCGTCCAGCCGCCACGCAGGAGACCATACGCGATGAGCTGAGTTCGACGCAGCGCGGGTTTGGCGCGGTCGAATATCTGCTGTTCGCAGACGACGCGCTGGAACGCCTCTCCGATCCGTCCTCTCCGAGATGCGACTATGTGGCAGCGCTGGGCCGCTCGCTCCGCTCCGAGTGCGAGGCAATACTGGCGGACTGGGAAGATGGAAGTGAGTCCAACCCTGCATATGCCGAATTCTTCACCGGCCGCTCGTCGAGCTCGCTGCTGACCACTGTCGCCGTCACCGAGTTGGTGCGGACACAGGTGTTCCTGATTCGCGCCATAGTGGATATGCGACTGGCAGCCGCGCTCGGACTGCGCGAGGGCGGCGCGGACTACTCCGCCATACCCGGCGGCGCGGCCGACAACGGACTAGCCGATCTGCAAAACGAAGTACTTGGCCTTCGGGACGTGTACATCGGCCACGACTCGCCCGACGCGCTTGGCATATCCGATACCCTCTCTCTGACGAGACCAATCTGAGGATGCGCGAGCATTTCGAAGCCTCTTTGGACGCCATCGCAGCCGTAGAGGGCCCCATGAGCGCCGCGCTGCGCGACAGGCAGCATCAGCTTCGATTCGTATATGATCGCCTGTCAGAGCTTCAGCAAACACTGGACACCGAGATAGTGAGCCTGCTGTCCATAGCCGTCGGATTCAGCGACACCGACGGAGACAGTATGCGCTGAGTCACATCCGAACCGCCACCCGTACAATCCCGAATCCCATTCGACATCCCCCTCTCCCTACATACGTGAGAGTGCAGGGGAGAGGGTGAGAAAGAGACCCCATCATCCCCATTCGACAGATCCCCTCTCCCTTGACGGGAGAGGGCTAGGGTGAGGGTGAAAAAGAGCCCCCATCATCCCCAGCCAACAGACCCCCTCTCCCTATATATACGTGAGAGTGCAGGGGAGAGGGTGAGAAAGAGACCCCATCATCCCCATTCAACAGATCCCCTCTCCCTTGACGGGAGAGGGCTAGGGTGAGGGTGAAAAAGAGCCCCCATCATCCCCAGCCAACAGACCCCCTCTCCCTTGACGGGAGAGGGTTGGGGTGAGGGTGAGTCCCTATAATCTCCCTGTCTGAGAGGAGTGGGCAAATATGCGGGGATAATCCTGAATCCCATTCAACAGATCCCCTCTCCCTTGACGGGAGAGGGCTAGGGTGAGGGTGAAAAAGAGCCCCCATCATCCCCAGCCAACAGACCCCCTCTCCCTAGACGTGAGAGGGTTGGGGAGAGGGTGAGAAAGAGACCCTATCATCCCCATGCGCTTCCCTCGTGGAGGAGCGCTACCCCTTGGGCGCGGGCAGTATCCACCTCTTCGGCCATATTCCCGGCTCGATCCGAGCCAGATCGACGTCTGGATCCACCAGCCGCGCCGCCTGCCTGCCGTTGAAGGCGACGAACGCATCCGCGCGCACCTCCACGGTGTGGCCCCGATCTCCGACATCCGCGGCGATCAGCCGCGCCGTAGAGAGTATCATATCCGGCTGATACGCCATCCGCTCGACCTGTAGGGGAGTCAGATAGTCCTCGGGATACGCCAGCCACTTCTCGCCGGTCGCAGGAACGCTGACCCTGAACTTGACGTGTCCCACCTTCTCGGTCAGCATCACCCGCCACGAGAAACGATACCCCTCCTCGTTCCAGCGCGCGTTGCCCGGGTATGCCCAGTGGCGCAGCGGCATCGCAATCTGCGCGACCGCCAGCGCGACGACCGCCGCCAGCGCGATTCCCCGAAGCCGCGCGGCCGGCGCCGGCTGCGTGAGCGCCTCCGCCCGCCAGCGCAGCATGGACGGCGTGAATCTGCGCGGCCAGTCAGGGGAGAAGAACACCGCTGACGCGCCGATCATCAGCCACCCAAACATCCCTATCGGAAACAGCATCCAGGTGGCGATATGGAACACCACCAGCGCGGCATACCCTACCGGCCTGCTGCGCCGCCACAGCAGCCAGCCAACAATCGTCAGGTCGAATATCGCCCCGCCCCAGCTCATCGCGTAAGCCGCCCACGCATCCGTGACCAGAGGCCCTATCAATGCGGCGTCCGAGCTGTTGTACAGCCATATTCTCAGCGGCTGCGCGTCGAGCAGCCAATCCGCGTTCAGCTTGGCGACGCCTCCGAACACGTACACCACGCCGACCTGCGCCCTCAGTACCCATACCACCCACGCCGAGACCGCGCAGCCTCGAATTTCCGGATTCCGCCACGAGTCCACAGACCACCACCTGCCCAGCGGCAGGAAGATCATCAGAAAACTCATCAGGCTGACCCAGTAGTAGTGGTTCAGATAGGTCGTCTTGTCTATGAGCTCCACATACGTGAACAGCAGAAAGAACGCCGCAATCGACAATCGGTAGCGATAGCCGAGCGCAACGCCCAGACTTGCAATTCCGAGCAGAGCGAAGTGGACGTACATCCCAAGCCCCGGCCAGGGCTGAACCCACCAGAAGCCGGAGTATGTGAAGTGGTGGACAGGTTCGATGTAGAGTTCGGCTATCCAGCCCTTGGCCGCGAAGCGAATCACCGCCGCGACGCCCAGCAGACCGAAGACGATGCGAAAGACCGCCCCGGACGCCGCGCTCACGGGACGCGCAGACGCGAGTTCGAGTTCCGAGACGAGCTTCTTCATCCCGCTCGGGCGAATTCGCCGCCGCGAGACCATGTCGAGCGAAGCCCCCTCGCTTCTCGATCCTGCCTTACTCGCTCGTCTCCACTTCCCCTAGAAACCCCGTCACCGCCTTCTCGAACCCGGATGGATTGTCGCCCATCACCAGATGCCCCGCGTCTTCCACCGTCGCCATACGCCCGTTGGGTATGCGCTTGTGCATCCCGTCAGCGGTATCCAGCGCGATGATGTCGCTCTGCGCCCCCCGCACCACCAGCGTGGGACAGGCGAGGCTCTCCATGTACCCCCATAGCCGCTCGGTCATAGCCGCGTTATGCTGGAACCTGCGCCCGCCCGGCTGTCTCAGCCGCCTGTCGTACTTCCACGTCCATTTGCCGTTTGGCAGCTGCTTCAGATTGTGCATGATCGACCCGCGCACCTGCACAGGGTCGCGGCGCGGGTTGTACTTCAGCACGCGCTCCACGAAAGCATCTACCGAGTCCAGCTCGTCCTCCTGCTGAACGAAGCTGCGGATGTTCTGCGAGCCTGAGCGCATGTTCTGGGGGCCTGCGTCCACTATCACCAGCGCGCGCACGTCGCGCGGATGGTTCGCGGCGTAGGTGAAAGAGTTGCGCCCGCCCATAGACAGCCCCATCAGCACGAAGTCTTTCAGCCCCACCGCCGCCACCACCGCCGCGATGTCCGCCTGCTGAGTCTCTGGCGAGTAGTCGCCGTCCTCCGCCCAGTCGCTGTCGCCGTGTCCCCTCTGGTCCAGCGATACCACGTGGAACCTGTCGCAGAACGCCAGAGCCACGAAGTCCCACGAGTGGCACGTCTGCGCGAACCCGTGCAGCAGCAGCATATCCGGCGCCGTCGGATTGCCCCAGTCCAGATAGTGGAACGTCATCCCGTTGGCATCGACGAACCTATCCTCCGGCACCGCCTCGCGCTCGAAAGTCACCCCTTGCGCGCGCGCCGCGTCGTGGAGCGACAGCCCCCCGCTGGAAACGTCTGTTGTCACGATAGCTCCTCCATATATATACAGCCTCCCACCCGTCATCCCGGCGAAGGCCGGAAGACGGGTAGGGCAGGGCGCATCACCGATTTCACCGCTCGTTGAATCATCCGCTTCAATTTAGATATGACAGATCGACATATTCCAAGCCATACCCTCCCCAAGTTATCCCCTCTCCCTCGAAGGGAGAGGGCTAGGGTGAGGGTGCCCACTTGAATATGACAGATCGACAGCTTCCAAGCCATCCCCCCTCCCTCGAAGAAGGTAGAGGTCGAATCATTCTGCCATTCCGCCCCCTTGTACCGTGTGTTCCATTCCATCCCCTCTCCAAGTCATCCCCTCTCCCTTAGGGAGAGGGTTAGGGTGAGGGTGTCCACTTTGGATATGACAGATCGACAGGTTCCAATTCATCCCCTCTCCCTCGAAGAGAGGGTTAGGGAGAGACTGATCCCCCATGTCAAAACCGCGCTATCCACCGACCAATCCCCCCGGCTTTCTCGTGTGCCACTCCGTAGCCTGCTCGTAACCGTGCGCCGCCCTGAGCGCGGTGGACTCCCCCCACAGCCTGCCCGCTATCTGCATCCCAATCGGCATCCCCTCCGATGTGAACCCGCACGGCATGGAGATCGTTGGCTGCCCAGTCAGGTTGAATGGCCGCGTCAGCCTCGACATGAGCGACAGCGCGTTCTCCCGCCTGCCGCCCACCTCCACCAGCTCTTGGTCAATGCGCGGCGCGCCCACCGCCACACTCGGCGCTATCAGCAGGTCGTAGGTCTTCATCGCGTCGGCGAGCTGCGCGTTGTACGCGCTCCGCGCCCGTTGCGCCTTGATGTAATCGACCGCCGGCGTCATTGCCCCTAGGTACAGACGCGCCCGCACGTCCGCCCCTATGTCCTCCGGCCTATCCCGCAGGTGGTCGAACAGCGTCTCCGCCGCCTCCGTAACCAGTATCGCGCCCGATACGCCCAGCGCGTGGTCGAGCGCGGGTATCGAGCAGCGCTCCACAGTCGCCCCCAGCTCTGTCAGAACCCCCGCCGCCTCGCACATCGCAGCCGCGACCTCCTCGTCGATCACGTCGTAGAAGAAGTCTGTGGGAACACCGATCCGCAGCCCGCGAATTCCGCCTTCTATGCCCGCCGTGAAGTCCTCGACAGGGACATCGACCGATGAAGGATCTCGCGCGTCGTACCCCGCCAGCGCGTTGAGGACGATTGCCGAATCGAGCGCGGTTCTCGTCATTGGCCCAACGGTGTCGAGACTCCACGACAGCGGATGCACCCCGTATCTCGACACGCGCCCGAAAGTCGGCTTCAGCCCCACAATTCCGCACAGCCCGCTGGGTATTCGGATGGAGCCGCCCGTGTCGCTGCCCAGCGCAGCCATGCACTGGCCGGACGCCACCGCCGCCCCCGACCCTCCGCTCGATCCCCCCGTGATTCTGGACGTGTCCCACGGATTGCGCGCCGGGCCGTCGTGCGGGTTGACGCTGGTCGCGCCTAGCGCGAACTCGTGCATCTGGAGCTTGCCCAGCAGCGCCGCCCCCGCCTCCTCGAACCGCTCGGTCACGGCGGCATCGTAACCCGGCGTGAAGTCGCGCATGATCTTGCTGCCGACCGTCGTGAGAATCCCCTTCGTATAGTAAAGGTCTTTCAGCCCTATGGGGACGCCGTGCAGCGGCCCCCGGTATCCCCCCGCCGCGATCTCCCGCTCCGCCTCGCGCGCCTGTTCCAGCGCCTCGTCGGCCAGCAGAGTTATGAACGAATTCAGCGCCGGCTTGGTGCGCTCTATCCTGTCGATGTGCGCCTCGACCAGCTCTACCGGCGACAGCTGCCGCGCCTCGATCCGCCGCCCCGCCTCGCTGACCGTCAGAAAGCAAAGCTCATCGGATGCCGAAGTCATAGCCCGCTCCGTTCGGCGCGCGCGCGAAACTTCACCGCCGGCTCCCGCCCCTCGATTCCAAGCCCGTCCATCTTCTCTACGTCTTCCGCCGCCGACCTCACGCGCCCTGCCAGCCCGTCCATCTCCCCCTCCTCGATGACGAGTCCCAGCGCCGCCGCCTGCGCCAGTATCGAATCTCTGGTAACCTGTCTGGCTCGCGCCGGCATGGTGTCACACTCCACTTGACTTCGTATCGACCTTGCATGTTCGCCAAGTATGATAGCATACTCTCAACGCAAGACCGCCGCGCCCCGAACGACATCTGAGGATCCCCCATGACCACCCAAACAGACGACAGACCATCCACCGAAGAGCGAGTCAGCCGACTCGAAGGCGCATACGACCATCTGGCGACGAAAGCCGACGTAGCCGACGTGCGCACAGAGATAGCCAATGTGCGAATAGAGGCAGCCGAGGTGAGAACTGAAGTCGCCAAAGGAAGGGCCGATCTATCCGCCATGGAGACCCGAATGAGAGCCGATCTATCTGCTATGGAGACCCGAATGAGAGCCGATCTATCCGCCATGGAGACCCGAATGGTAAAGTGGATCGTGAGCGTTGTGGGAATCGGAGTCGCAGTCACCGTTGCCCTGAACAGGCTCTTGGGCTGAGCGGCATCCCACACAGGCGGCATAGGAGGATCCCCCATGACCATCCAAACAGACGACAGACCATCCACCGAAGAGCGAGTCAGCCGACTCGAAGGCGCATACGACCATCTGGCGACGAAAGCCGACGTAGCCGACGTGCGCACGGAGATAGCCGAGGTGCGAATAGAGGTAGCCGATGTGAGAACCGAAGTCGTCAAATTGAGAGCCGAGATGGCTGCCATGGAGACCCGAATGGTAAAGTGGCTCGTGAGCGCCGTGGGAATCGGAGTCGCAATCACCGTTGCCCTGAACAGGCTCTTGGGCTGAGCGGCATCCCGCACAGGCGGCATCGGAGGGGATATGACCACCCAAACAGACGACAGACCATCCACCGAAGAGCGAGTCAGCCGACTCGAAGGCGCATACGACCATCTGGCGACGAAAGCCGACGTAGCCGACGTGCGCACGGAGATAGCCGAGCTGAGAACTGAAGTCGCCAAAGGAAGAGCCGAGATGGCCGCTATGGAGGCCCGAATGGTAAAGTGGATCGTGAGCGTTGCGGGAATCGGAGTCGCAGTCACCGTTGCCCTGAACAGGCTCTTGGGCTGAGCGGCATCCCACACAGGCGGCATCGGAGGGGATATGACCACCCAAACGGACGACAGACCATCCACCGAAGAGCGAGTCAGCCGACTCGAAGGCGCATACGACCATCTGGCGACGAAAGCCGACGTAGCCGAGCTGAGAACCGAAGTCGTCAAATGGAGAGCCGATATAGCCGCTATGGAGTCCCGATTGAGAGCCGATCTATCAGCCATGGAGTCCCGTTTGATAAGGTGGCTCGTGAGCGCTGTGGGAGTCGGAGTCGCAGTCAACGTTGCCCTGAACAAGCTCTTGGGCTGATAGGCGAGACCAAGCCCCAGCTGAATGCGACCATCGTCAGCCTGCGGGTCCCGTCTTGGGAACACGCGTCGGCAGCAGGCGCAGCCGTGTACCCGAAACTCTTTGAGTGAGCCGCCGCGCTTAGGTCAAGCCTTCTCCATCGTCCCTGAAGCCACCCGCTCGCCAGCCGCCCCTCTCCCATCGCCTCCCGCCATCTCCAGAATCGCCCCCAGGTTCCGCACCTGCCTGTTCACCAGCGCCGGCCCCAGCGCGAACGCCGCCACCAGACCGCCGCCTATGGCAACCGTCACTGCCACACCCGCGAACTCCGCCATCGCTCCCGCCCAGAACCCGCCGATCGGCATTATGCTCCACGTCATGCCGTAGAAGCCCATCACGCGCCCGCGCATCCTGTCCGGCACCAGCAGCTGAAGCGAGCTCATTATCGTGATCATGTAAGTCGTACTGCAAACCCCCATCGCCACCATCAGCGCCATCGCCAGCTGATACGACCCCACGTACTCCGAAGTCAGCGCGAACGCCGAGATCGTCAGCCCAAATCCCAGCCCGCCGCCGATGATCAGAAGCCCCTTGCGTCGGAAGTTGCCCACCGCGCCGAGAAGAACCGTCATCGTGAGCGCGCCAACCCCGCTAACGCCCATCAGCACCCCTTGGCCCTCCGACCCCACCTTCAGCACGTCCACCGCGAACGCCGGCATCATCATTATGTACGCCATGCCGAAGAAGCTGTTGAAGAACGTCATCCCGATCAGGAACCAGAATATAGGGTTGCCCTTGATGAACTTCAGCCCCTCCACGAGGTCGCCCAGCGCGTTTCCACGTGAGCCGATCTCGATTTTGGGAATCCGCAGAAACGCGATCACCGCCGCCATGACCACGAACCCGGCGGCTGCCACGAAGATCGCCGCGGCGGTGCTGGTCCAGCCGATGATGAAGCCCGCCGCAGCCGGAGACACGATACGAGTTCCCTGCCATATCGCCGAATTCAGCGCAACCGCGCTCATAATCGCCTTGCGCTCTATCAGATGCGGATACAGAGCTTGGCGCGCCGGCTGATCGAATGCGTTCACCGCTCCCGCAGCGAACGCCAGAACGATGATATGCCACAGCCGCGCCACTTCCAGCATCGTAAGCGCGCCGAGCAGGAAGATCAGCGACGCCGTGATCAGCTGCGCCGCGAAGATGAGCTTGCGCTTATCCAGCCTGTCCGCGAACACCCCGCCGAACAGGTTCAGCGCCACCGCTGACGAGGCGCTGGCGAGACTCACCCACCCAAGCGCCAGCGTCGATCCGGTCAGCTCGTACGTCAGCCAGCCCTGCGCGAACATCAGCACTTGGAAGCCGCCCACAGACGCCAGAGTGCCGAGCCAGTAGGCGCGATACTTCGGGTAGCGCAGCGCAGGCGGCATGCTGAGAACCCTGCTCAGCACGGTCAGCACGAAACGGACTCCCAGCGTCCCCTCATCGCCCCATCCCCATCAGTCCAGAAGTGGGATCCTGCCCCAAGTCACACCCTCCGGGTCGTCCGAAAGCGACCGCTCCCGTATCTTCTCGCGGATCGCCAGAAGCGTAGCGTTGACCTCGCTCGTCACGTACACCCAGTCCGGCTCCTCCGGAAACCAGTAGGGAGACGTTATCCGAACCACCTTCCCCTCGGCGGCGTTCAGGTAGATGCCAAATTTTTCAACATGTTCTAGCAACTCAGGCTCCTAATCGCGCTCGTCTCGCGCCAAGTTAGCACAGCGCCGCATACGCCGCAATCACTCCACCGTAACCGTCTTCGCAAGATTCCTGGGCTGATCCACGTCGCAGCCCCTCCGGACCCCGATGTGGTATGCGGTCAGCTGCATCGGTATAGATACCAGGAACGGGTTGAGTATCTCCGAAGCCGCCGGAATCTCGATCACCTCGTCCGCCATCTCCGCCGTGTCCGAATCCCCCTCCGTCACGATGGCGATGACGTCTCCCCCCCGCGCGCGCACCTCGCTGATGTTCGACCGCATCTTGTCCAGCGTGGAGTCGCTCGGCGCGATCGCCACAACGGGCATGTCTTCGTCTATCAGCGATATGGGGCCGTGCTTCATCTCGCCCGCCGGGTACCCTTCCGCGTGGATGTAGCTGACCTCCTTCAGCTTCAGCGCGCCCTCCATCGCCAGCGGAAAGCCGTAGCCCCTGCCTAGGAACAGGAAGTCAGACCTCTGCGCGTACTTCCGCGCCAGATCCACGTATCGCCCCTCCTCGCCGAGCATCGCCCCTATCGCGTCCGCCAGCCCCGCCAGCTCCGAGACGATCTCGCCCATCCTCGCCTCGTCTATCGCGCCCCTGCGCGCCCCCAGCTCCAGCGCCAGCAGCAGAAGCCCGGCCAGCGAGCAGGTGAACGTCTTGGATCCGGCAACCGCCACCTCCTGACCCGCCCTGATCAGCAGCGTGCGCTCGGCCACGTTCGTACTCTGCGGCCCCAGGAAGTTGCACAGCGTGATCTGCCGCGCCCCCCGCTCCGCCGCAAGCTCCATCGCCGCCAGCGTGTCCGCCGTCTCCCCAGACTGGCTGATCGTCACTACCAGCGTCCTCTCGTCCAGCACAGGCTCGCGGTATCTGAACTCGGATGAGTTGTCGAACTCCGCCGGTATGCGCGCCAGCGACTCCATCCAGAGCCTGCCCACCATCGCCGCGTGCATACTCGTACCCATGCCCACGAGCATGACGCGCTCCGTAGACTCGACCAGATCGCGCGGCAGATCCAGCTCCGAGAGGTCCACCGAGAGATCGTCCAGCGAAAGACGGCCCGCGAACGAGCTCGCCAGCGCCGAAGGCTGCTCGTGTATCTCCTTGTGCATGTAGTGGCGATGGCATCCCTTCTCCGCCGCGCGCGCGTCGTAGGCGACTTGCGCCGCCAGCTTGTCTATACAGCCGCCCTCCACCGTCGTGAACGACATCTCCGACTCGCTCAGCGAGACCATCTCCCCAGCCGACAGGTAGAACACCTCGCGCGTGTGCGGCAGAAGGGCAGGGAGGTCTGACGACAGGATAGCCCCCTCTTCTCCGCGCCCTGCCACTATGCCGCCCGCGTTGCCGAGCCGCGCCCCGACCAGCCTGCCCGGCTCGCGCTTGCAGACCGCCACCAGCGCGTTCGCGCCCCTGACGCTCCGCGCCGTCAACCTGACCGCCTCCACTAGGTCGAGTCCCCGCCCCATGTGGTCCTCGATCATGTGCGGGATGCACTCCGAATCCGTCTCAGAGTCGAACTCGTGACCGCGCGCCGCCAGATCGCGGCGCAGCTCCCTGTAGTTCTCCACGATCCCATTGTGGACGACCACCACCTCGCCGGAGCAGTCCGTATGCGGATGAGCGTTCTCGTCCGTTGGCCGTCCGTGCGTAGCCCAGCGCGTATGCCCGATTCCCCACTGCCCCGCCGGCATCGTCCCGCTCAGAGAAGACCTGAGATTCGCCAGCTTGCCAGACTTCTTGAATATCCGCGCCGTCCCGTCCGGCCCGAACACCGCGATCCCCGCGCTGTCGTATCCCCTGTACTCCAGCGTCTCCAGACCGTCCAGAAGAACTTGCGCCGCCTGCCCCTCGCCCGAATACCCAATTATCCCGCACATCTCTCAGATACCGTCCCTATTCACCGCAGCGGAGAGCGCAAAACCCTCGTCCGGCGGATAACCTTCGCGCTCAGCCGCCCGTCTCACTCCCCACCCGAACCTTCCCGCTCTCGGCATAGTATCCATGGTAGCTTTCCGGCAGCAGGTCGCGCACGCGGCGCATCATGTCCGTCGTCATAGACATCAGCAGCTCGCGGCTTGGCCGCCCCTCGATGTTCGGAAGCGAGAACGGCTGACCTATGTTGATCCGTATTTTGCCCGTTGGATTGACCACTCGCGCGAACGCCTGCATCCGCTCCGTGCCGGTTATCCCCACCGGAAGCACCGTCGCGCCCGACTTGAGGATCAGGCTGACCGCGCCCGGCTTCGCCTCGTTCATGCTCGCCGTGCGGCTCCTCGTCCCCTCCGGGAAGATCACCAGCGCCGCGTCGCGCTGAAGACGCCGAAGCGCCCACCTGAACGCGCGCGCGTCCACCCCCACGCGGTCTATCGGAAACGCGCCGTAGCCGCGCAGATACCACCTGCCCACAGGCCCCACCGCCCCGAACAGATCGTCCTTGGCCAGATAGTTCAGCCGTCTCGGCACGCTCACGCTCAGCATGGACGGATCCAAGTTGCTCATGTGGTTCGCTATCAGCACCAGCGCGCCCATCGGCGGCACGTTCTCCGCGCCGCTCACCTTCCAGTCCGCGAACGCGCGCAGCGTCAGCCGCTGTAGAACATTGCTCACGTGATAGACCGCGCTCACTGTCTCCCCTCCACCAGATCGACTATCCTGCTTGCCACCTCGCCCGCGTCTAGGTCGTTGGTATGAATCACAACCGCATCCTCCGCCACCGCCAGCGGCGAGTCCGCCCGCCCCGCGTCTACCCGATCCCGCCTCGCTATCTCCCACAGCACGTGGCCCGGATCTACGTCCATCCCCGCCCCCATAATCTCCGCGTACCTGCGCCTCGCCCGAATCTCGACCGTCGCATCCAGATATACCTTGACGCGCGCATCCGCCAAGACCACCGTGCCGATGTCGCGCCCGACCATGACGATGGGCATGTCCTCAGCGATGCGCCGCTGCTGTGGAACCAGCGCGCGCCTGACCCCCGCAACCGCCGACACCGCCGACACGTTCCGCTCCACGTTGGGCATCCTCAGCCAGTCCGTCACGTCCACCCCGTCCACCCTCAGCCTGTCGCCGTCCAGATCCATCCGCACAGACTCCGCCAGCGCAGTCAGCCCTGCCTCGTCCGACACGTCGACCCCGCGCCTGATCGCCCACAGCGCAGCCGCCCGATACATCGAGCCAGTGTCCAGGAAGCCGAACCCCAGCCTTTCCGCCACGTCGCGCCCCACCGTAGATTTGCCCGATGCCGCAGGCCCGTCAATGGCTACCGCTTCCATTGCCAACCCTCCAAGCCTTCCACTGCACACTGTACCTGATTATATGTTCGCCACTTCCAGCGGGCAAGCCGCCCCATCTCCCCCATGCTTCGGATGCAGGTCACGAAGCCCCCTTCGTCTTCCCCAGACCGCGCCCGCGCCTTTTTCGGAGCGTGACCGCCCCCGAACCGCGCCCGCGTCTGCTCCTCGAAATCGTCCTCCCAGCGGACTATGCGCCCCTGCGCCATCGCCATATCGTTCGACTGCGCTTCACCCGCCCCCGAACCGCGCCCGCGTCTGCTCCTCGAAATCGTCCTCCCAGCGGACCATGCGCCCCTGCGCCATCGCCGTATCGTTCGCCCGCGCTTCACCCGCCCCCGAACCGCGCCCGCGTCTGCTCCTCGAAATCGTCCTCCCAGCGGACTATGCGCCCCTGCGCCATCAGCGTATCGTTCGACTCCACGCGCGGCAGCCCGCCCGCCGGCGCCGTTCCGATCACCCCCGCCTCCTCCATCTCGCGCACGCGCTCGGTCGAGAACCCCAGCAGACCGCCCAGCGCGTCCTCGTTATGCTCCCCCAGCGAAGGCGCCGCATGATCTATTCGTCCCGGCGTCGCCCCGAATTTCCACGGACGGCTCGCGTAGGGCAGGGGAGGGACGCCCGACCCTTCCGCGTGTTCGACCACCTCGAAGAACCCGCGCTCGTTCAGATGCTCGTCGAACAGCAGACCCTTTCCGTCCAGCGCCGCGCCCGCCGCGACCCCGACAGCCTGAAGCGCCGCTTGCAGCTTACCCGCGTCCCATGCCCTCGTCGCCTCCGAGATCATTTCGTCCAGCCGATCGTGGCTGCCGAGCCTCGCCAGCCCGTCCTCGAATCGCGGATCGCCAATCCACTCGCGCCTGTCCAGCGTCTCGCACAGCGCCGCCCACTCGTCATCGGATCGAACCGTCAGCGATATCCACCTGTCCTCCCCCGCGCACCTGTACGTCCCCTGCGGCGCCCACACGCGATGACGATTCCCGGACGGAGCGCCGACCCGCCCGTTGAAGGCGTAGTCCATCAGCGCATCCGGAGCCGTCGCCGTGAGCGTCTGCGTCTGCGACACGTCTATGAGCTGCCCCCGACCTGTGACCGCGCGCCTCATCAGCGCCGCCATGATTGCGAACACCGTATGCTCGCCCGCCGTGTAGTCCGCGTAGGGAAGCTCGGGAATCGCAGGCGGCCCGTCCGCGTAGCCCGTCACCGATGCCAGACCTGAAGCCGCCTCCGTCCCGTAGCCGATCGCGCCGAACCCGCTCCACGGCCCGCTGTGACCGTACCCGGTCGAAGACACCATCACGATGTCCGGCTTGACCTTGCGAAGATCCTCGTAGTCCAGCCCGAAGTTCCTGATGACTCGCGGCGTGAAGTTCTCCGCGAACACGTCGCTAACCGCTATCAGATCCAAGAGCGTCTCCAAACCGTCGCTCTTGGTCAGATCCAGCGTCACACTTCGCTTGCCCCTGTTCTGCTCGTGGAAGTTGACCGCGCGGTTCCAGTAATCGCCCGAAGCGTCCTGCTTGTAGAACCCCGCCATTCGATAGCCGTCCATCCGCGCGCACGACTCGATCCGTATGACCTCCGCCCCCATGTCCGCCATCAGCTTGGTGGCGAACGGAATGGCGATCAGCTGCCCCATCTCCACCACGCGCACCCCTGCCAGCGCGCGCCCCGCCATCACACCACCCCCGCGGCGGTGAGCCGCCTCAGCTCGTCCATAGAAAGCCCCATCTCTTCTACGTATACCTCCACGTTGTGCTGACCGAGAAGCGGCGCATGACTCCTCACACTCCACCCCGTATCCGACATGCCGAACGGCGCGCCCGGATAGCGCCCCTTGCCCGCAATCGGATGATCGACCTCCACGAAATACCCCCGATGCTCGTACTGCGGATTCTCGTACAGCTCAGCCGAATCCTGCACCAGCCCGTAGATCAGGCCGCGCACGCGGTTCGCCCTGTGGAACAGATCGCTCTTCTCGTACTGCGCGAACGTCTCCCGCAGAATGCGATCCACCTCAGCCGCGTTCTCCATCCTGCCCTCCGCCGTCGAGAATCGCTCGTCCCTTAGCGCATCCGAACCCAAGAACTCCACCGTCTCGTTCCAGCCCGCCCCGCCGAACGCTATCGGCACGATGTAGCCGTCCTTGGTCGCCACCGGAGAGCGCGGCAGATCCCCCGTCTCGTTCGGACGCCGCCACTTCACCGCGCCCGTGTACGTGAACGCAGAAGTCGTATCGCGCAGACCCGTAGCTATGCACTCCTGTATAGAGACGTCCACCCACTGCCCTTCGCCCGTCATGGCGCGGTGGTACAGCGCGATCAGCGCCGCCGCCGCCGCGTCCGTCCCCGCCTTGTACTGCGCCTGATCGAACCCGTGCTTCAGCGGCTCCCTGTCGTTGTCTCCGAAGATATACTGTATCCCGCTCAGAGCGTACTCCACGATGTCCGTCGCCTCGAAGTCTCTGTACGGCCCCGTCTGCCCGAAGTTCGAGATCGACACCATCACCACCGACGGATTCACCGCCGAAAGCTCCGAGTACGAGAGCCTAGCCGCGGGAAGCGAGCGCGGCCTGAAGTTCTCCACCACCAGATCCGCGCCCGCCGCCATCCGCTTCAGCAGCGCCCGCCCCGTATCTGTCTTGAAGTCCAGCGTCGCCGACCGCTTGTTGGTGTTCAGGTACAGGAATGGCAGACTCTTTTCGGAGTGCGGATCGTCCCCTGCGAACGGCCCCATCCGCCGCGCCGGATCCCCCGAACCGGGACGCTCCACCTTCGTCACCCGCGCCCCGAAGTCCGCCAGCAGCTTCGTACAGTACGGCCCTGCCACGTGGTGAGTAAGGTCCAAGACCTCGATCCCGTCCAGCGCTCCGCTCAACTCGACCTCCGCGATTCCCGCTCCAACTCTGCACACGCGATTATACAGGTTTGCCGGCGCGCGGGCGCGCACATTGGCGAGATGATGGGAAATTGCCGTTGACCAGTGTACCAACCGCCCTTAGCCTTGATCCAACGGACATCTTCCACCACGCTCGCCGCCGTGAGCCAAATCCAGAAGTAGCCGAATACTCTTGGCATTACCCCGCTTTTGGATGGCTCATGCCTTCTGGCGGCATCTCCGGCATATAGCCGACATATAGTTAGAGACCGACGTGAAAAGCCACCATTCTCGCCGTACAGACATAGACGTCATGCGCCGGCTCGGTTCGGTGGGAATCAGAAAGCGCTCCGACCTCGTCTTGGTACTGATACTCGCGCTCCTGTTCGTCGAATGCAGCATGTCGATAGTTCGAGACCCCGTGAGCGAGTTCGTTCTCGCCGTGCAGACCCATCGCGTTCCCTGCTGGCTCTGGCCCTCCATAGATGAAGTGGAGCGCGTCTTGGAGCGTCACGCAGAAGATGTTCGACTCATAGAATCCATCCCCGGGGTCACCAGAGGCATAAGGGGTTGGCCTGTATCGCCGCCCACGTACTGGTGGGCGCCGCCCGCCTGTCCGGGCAAGACCGATGTAACGTGGATGATCCACCATTCCACGGGCGACTACACCAGAGACGTCAAGAGACGCATCATGTCCATAATCGGAGACGACACGCGCTTTCACGGAGTCCCGTACAACATACTCAACATCGGCTTCTTCTGAAGAGAGCGTCAGCCTCGCCGAGAACTAGCCCCTAGCCGCCGACTTCTCTTATAATCATGCCTGCCAACCCAACAGCCAGCCACACAGGAGCAGACATGGGAGCGCAGGTAATCATCTACGGACCAAACGAAGCGGCGCTTGGCGCTTTCGAGCGAGTGGCGCCCGATGGCGTCGACGTCGGCTGGGTGGACTCCAGCCAGCCGCTGGACGATCAGGCAGCCGATCTTCAGGATGCGCAGGTCGCAGTCATCGCCGGAGGCGTCGTCACAGTCGAAGTCGCGCGGCGCGCCCCTAACCTGAAGCTCGTCCAGACCACCAGCGCAGGCACCGACACCCTCGACAAGACCGCGCTGGGCGAGATGGGCATTCGCGTATCCAACAACGGCGGCGGAAACGCCGTCGCCGTCGCCGAACACACCATCGCGCTGTTGATCAGCACCATCCGCAAGCTCCAGCTCCAGTTCAACGCCGTCAAGGCCGGCGAGTGGGCGGCGGACATACGCCAAGCGTGGTTCTCCCAAGCCAACGAGATAGCCGGAAAGACCGTGGGCATCGTCGGACTCGGACACATCGGCTCCCGCGTCGCCCGCAGACTTCAGGGCTGGGAGTGCGACGTCATCTACTCCGACGTCGTAGACCCCGAACCCGGCATCGAGGAGGAGCTGAACCTGACGCGAGTATCCTTGGACGAGCTGCTTCAGACGTCCGACATCATCACCCTGCACGTCCCGCTAACCAGCCAGACGCGCGGCATGATAAGCGACCGCGAATTCGACCTGATGAAGCCCACTGTGGTGTTCGTCAACGCCTGCCGCGGCCCCGTCGTGGACGAGGCAGCCCTGATCCGCGCCATGCAGCAGGGCAAAGTGGCGCAGGCGGGCTTGGACGTCCTCGAAGAAGAGCCCACCCCTGTGGATAACCCGCTGCTCCACATGGACAACGTCTTGGTCACGCCCCATCTCGCCTCGTTCACGCAGGAATCCGGAGAGAAGAGCCGCACGTTCGCCATGTACAACGCCGCCCGCATCCTGCGAGGAGAAGACCCCGAATCCGTCGTCTTGCCCGACTGATACGGGGCAACGGGGCAGGGGAGGTTCACGAAAAAGACCCTCCCCCATCACGGGCGCGCCCGACACCGAGTTGTTCGGACTCACCGCGCCCGCGCGGGTTCACGAAAAAAGACCCTCTCCCATCACGGGCGCGCCCGACCCCGAGTTGTTCGGACTCACCGCGCCCGCGCGGGTTCACGAAAAAAGACCCTCTCCCATCACGCCCATCACGGGAGAGGGTGAGCCTCGTTTCCTCCGCCTACTGTAGGGCTGGCAGGCGCTTCCCCGCCGCCCCTCTCGGGGCTGCTCCTCTGGTTGGAACGGTTGACAGCCGGGCGTTTCTCCGCCGCCCCTCTCGGGGCTGCTCCTCTGGTTGGAACGGTTGACAGCCCGGCGCTTCTCCGCCGCCCCTCTCAGGGCTGTTCCTCCAGGACGTCCTCGTATCGAAGCAGCAGCCCCGCGATCGCCCTGTTGTCCACTATGTATACTGTGGCAGTGGCAGGTATCGAGAGGTACATCGTCTGAGCATCGCGCTGAAGCAGCCTCAGCCTCGTGGATGGCGTCGGCGCCTCGTCGTGAGTCAGCACGCGCACCATCGCGTCCGGCACCGCGAAGTTCAGCGTGTCCGCCTCCTCCTCACTTGCGAACCCCGATGCCACGACCAGCTGAAGCGACCCCATTATACTGTTGAGCGCGAGCGGACTCGCCGCCTTCTCCTCGCCGTCCGGCGTCAGCGCCTTCCACTCGCCATCCTCGTTCGGTCTCAGCAGGAACTGCTCGTCCAGATACGTGTACTGAATCTCCCTGATCTCGTTGGGCGGTATGGACGCCACCACCGGGTTCTTCCAGCGGTCCGGGTTCGGATCGAAGATGTTGCCATTCGGACACGGTATGCCGTAGGTCTCCTCGTGTCCTGCCCGCCTGAAGTAGCACAGCCGCACGTCCGGCTTCCACGTCCCAACGATGAACTTCTCCTGAAGCGAGCGTCGATCTTGGAAGAACGATACCTCTATCGCCTCTCCGTCCGATACACCCATGCGAGAGTGGTTGTCGGGGTTGATGGACACCAGCTGAGCGTCGTAGAGATCGTCCGCCGCCTGCCAGAACTGAAGCATACGCGGTTCGAAGACAGGCTGATCGTCCACGAACCACGTCAGATCCTCGGCCGCTCCCAGCCGCCGAATCTCGGTGGACATCCCATCCCCTTCAACGACTATGCGGTCGCTCGCTTGCGGCCCCACCTGCACCAGCCCTTCCAGCACGATCTCCTCGCCCCCAGACGCCACCACCCTGAACACCAGTCCGGAGACGCCAGCCACGATCAGCGCGATCAGCACGAACCCAAGCTGCCTGCTCTTCATCCCCCGTCCTCCTCGGCCATGCGCGCCTTGCGAACGCCGTCACTCATTGGCTGCTCCCCTCCCCATCGCAGCCGCGCCTTCAGTCCATTCAGACTGCTCCACGGAACGAGACCCTCATATTGAAGCCTTCCAACTACGATACTCGGCGCTATGCCCTGTTCTTCGGCAAATTTGGCAACTTCGCCATATGTGAACGTAGCGGAGTCCACGAAGCTGACCCAATCGCGTTTTGGAATCAGGAAGTCCCTGGCCCACACGTCGGCTTCCGCATCGGCTTGGGAGACTTCGCCCTTTCCACCGCTGTGAACGAAGATATCCCTCTTGCCGTGAATGAGTATGTGCGCCGCCTCGTGGAACAGACTGAACCAGAGATGATCGTCGCTCATGTGCCGCGCGCTTAGCTGAATCATCGCTTTGCGAGGCGTCAGCCATCTGGATACGCCGCTAAGCGCAGTCTTCGGGAGTGGCTTTACTATCGCAAGGAACACGCCGGACTCTTGGCAGAGACGCTTCACCTCTGGAATCGTTTCACCCAGTGGATTCTCCGTGAGCCGACGAATCCGTTTCAGCGCGCGCCTGAAGGTCGGCGCGTTGTAATCGGCGCAGTCCGCGCCTTCGGCTTCGATCTCTCCCATCCGAAGCCATGTCGCAAGCGCCGCCTCTTCGCTCTCGAAGCTCGGGGAGTGTCGATAGGCGACTGCGGTATTCTTCCACTTCTCTTCCCAAGCGTCTGTCGACGCCACACCGAAGAACGACAGGATGGCGGACAGACTTTCCGTTAGTGAATGCTCCTTGTCCACGTAGCCCCGCTTTACCAGCTCGTCCAGAGGGAAGCGCTTTGCCCACTCCTCGCGTTCGGCGTCGCTGGCTTTCTGCGCCTCTCGTTCCATATAGAGACGGTAATGGGTCTCGATCCCAAGCCATACGCTGGCGTCCATTCCCAGCACCTTCTCGAACTGGAGCGCTGTCTTGGGTTCTATCGGAGCTTTGCCCGCGACTATCTCGCTAATCAGCTTTGGAGACCGCCCACAGCGTCTGGCGAACTCGGCGCGCGACATCTCCCACGCTTCGAGATGCTCTTCGAGAACCCAGCCCGGCGGAACACTGTAATCCGGATCGTACCTGTACGCCGCCCTCGCCATGAGACTGCCTCGTTCAGTGATAGTCCACTACTTCGATGATGGTAACAGGCCCGAGCGCGTCGACTCGGGCCCCGAGATTAGCGTTCAGCGCATTCAGTGATAGTCCACTACTTCGATGATGGTAACAGCCGTTATCTGCCTTTCGTCTATTCCCCCGTCTTCCTTGCCAGGAATCGGGTCATGGTTCGGCTCGAAAACCAGCCGAAACGGATGCACCAGATCCACCGCATACTGTCCGCTTCTTTTGCCCTTCAGCAGATGGCGACGTACGGGTCGATTCGTCGGAACCATCGCCAAAGTGTCCGCGCTGCGCATGACGGCAAGGCGCATTTTGATTTTGCGCACCATGAACTTATTGTACTTTTTCTGTAAATCCTTGTCCGAATTAAAAATCTTTTGCAACTTTTCAGTACGGAAATTTGTATCCATGTTTCCCTTCCTTGAGCCTCAGCCTCACTTGCAACTTTTGGGTTCTGAAACCTATATCCACTATCCACACGACAAGCCTCACTTTCATTACCATTTGCGTAACGAATTATACAGGAAACACGTCTGCGCTGTCTAGAGCCGCTGCCACGAAAAATCGCGCTCTTATCCCCCGTCCCCCTCGTCGTCTCTCCGCCTGCGGCGAAGCCCGAGCCGCGACGAGCCGGCAGTCTGCCCGTACCTGAAGAAGCCGAATCTGCGCCTGCGCATCGAGCGCGCCAGCCCCGCCGCCACCAGCAGCAGCGGAACGCCGGCGATGTTCGCCCACCGCGCCGCCTGCTCGTGCGTGGTGGACGAGAACAGCAGCGCGCGCGAGGTGACGACCTTCTTGCGAACGTCCGCCAGCTTGTCCTCTTGCGCCAGCCAGTCGACCATGTTCAGCCCCAAGAAGATGTTCCCTTGCGCCCTGGAGCTCACCGCGTCCGAGAGCCATTCCGAGTCGCCCACCACGAACAGCCTGAATCCGGTCTCTCCCTCTCCGCGCTCCCGCTCCGCTACAGCCACGCCCATCAGACTCTGCACCAAGTTGCTCGGCGTGATCTCGTTGAAGATCGGCGCGTTCGGCCTCACGTCTCCGTACTCGAAGTCTATGGCGGCGAACTCCGTAGTCTCCAGTATCGGAATGACGTCTATGCCCTCGCGCTCCGACTCGGCGATTCCGATGGAGCTTGCCCAGGGCAGCATCGCCGACTCGATTCCCCCCGCGACGGTCGTATCCACCACCGGCGCGCGCACCCAGAACGGGTAGGGGAGGAATACGCTTCCCTGCTGGCTGCTGAACGACAGCGTCTCGTTCGACTGGAGATCGAATATCAGGTCGTCCTCCACGATCACGCCGAACTCCTCCGGCAGGTGGGCGAAGCTGTTGCGGTTGGGCGTCGCCACCAGCCGCGACTGGTCTATCACCACCGACTCTATTAGGATCATCGCCTTGCCGCCCGCCCGAATGTACTGCCGTATCTCCTCCACCGTCTCGTCCGCTATGGAGAGTGTGGGACCCCCGATCACCAGCACGTCCACTTCCGAAAGGTCTGTCTCCGCGTCTTCCGTCGTGTCCAGCTCCACGATCTCGTATGTGTCCGCCAGCAGAGACGCGAACCCCCCGTAGCCCCTGCTCGGCGCGAACTCCCCATGCCCGCCCAGGAATGCCACCGTCTTCTTTTCGTCTTCCAGCATACGGTAGGCTAGAGAAGCCAGCCTGTACTCGAAGCCCTCGAAGCCCGCGATGAACGGCAATACCAGCCGCTGGTCGACGTAGGTCATGGCAAGCCCGGAGTATCCGCTCGTTATCTCCAGCTTCCCTTGACTCTGGACGTTGAACTGCCTTGGCGTGACGCCCGCATTCTGCGCCTTGCGCGTCTCGTCGGGATCGTCTTCCGGGTATCTGCGCACCAGCTTGACCGTGCCGTCCGCCGCCGCCTCGAAGTCCTCGAGGAAGTCCCCAACGTCTCGCGCCGTCGATGCGATCTGCACCGGCGGCTCCCGCGACTCGAACAGCTCCACCGTCAGGATGTCGTCCAGCTGTTCGAGTATGTCCGCCGTCGCCGGGCTGAGCGTGAACAGCCTGTCCTCAGTCAGATCCAGCCTGCCCGCTATGGTGCTGCCAGACCAGCCGATCAGCACGCTGAACACTATCAGCCCCACCGTGCCGAGCTGAAGGTTGCGGTACTGATTCGATTGGTGGCTCAGCGTGCGCCCGCGCACTATCAGGAAAGTCGCGCTCAGAAACGTCGAAACCAGCGCCACGAAGTACAAGACGTCGCGCAGGTGGACGACCCCGCGCGCGATGCTCGAAAAGTGCGTCACCGGGCTGAGGTCCTGAAGCAGCGAAGCCACCGACTGCGGCAGAGTCACCGCCACTATGTCCAGACCCATCACCATGAGCAGCATGGTGAGAAGCAGCCCCAGGATGAACGCCACGATCTGGTTGCGCGTCAGGCTGGACGTGAACAGACCGATCGCCACGAACGCCGCCGCCAGAAGAAGGCTGCTCAGGTACTGACCCACCGCCGCGCCCACGTCCAGATTGCCCGCCGTCGCCACCGCTATCGGTATCCCGACAGTCGAGATGATAGCGAACGCCACGAACGCGAACCCCGACAGGAACTTCGACAGAAGCACTGTCCAGCCGCGTATCGGGTGGGTCAGCAGCAGCTCCAGCGTCCCGTCTCGGCTCTCCTCCGCCAGCAGCCGCATCGTCGCCGCAGGCACGAATATCGCCAGCAGCCAGGGCAGCGAGGGGTTCTGTATCTCGAACTCCACCGTGAACAGCGGCCTCAGCGAAGCCTCGCCCGACAGGATCGCCTGCCCGAAGAAGACCAGCGACAGCACCGCCACGAACGGCACTATCAGAATGTAGGCCGCCGGCTGGTCGAAGTAGCCCTTGATGTCCTTCTTGATCAGTGCGAATAGCGGTGAGCGCATCGGGTTATGACTCGCCTCGCTTGGATACCGTCTCCGCGGTCAGATTGTGGAACACGTCCTCCAGGCGCGCGCGCTCCTCGTGAAGCTCCCACAGCGTCCAGTTTCTCGATTTTGCCATCCTGAAGATATCGGCCCTCGGGTCCGACTCCCCCGCCACTCCGATACGGTATCGCTTCCTGCCGCCTTCCGCGCCCTCGCTCTCCACCTCCGCTATCGACTCTATGCGCGCAAGCCCCGCCTCCACCTCGTCCCCTTCCACCTCTACGTGGACGCTCCTAAGCTCCATCGCCTGTTGGAGCAGGTCTCGAACCGCGCTGTTGGCGACCAGCTTGCCTCGGCTTATCACCAAGACACGCTCGCAGGTGTTCTCCACCTCCTGCATTACGTGAGTGCTGAGAAGAACCGTCCTCTCCCCCCCAAGCTGCCGGATCAGATCCCTGATCGTGATGCGCTGATTGGGGTCCAGCCCCTCGGTAGGCTCGTCCAGCACCAGAACAGAAGGGCGGTGCAGGATCGCCTGCGCCAGCCCGACCCTCTGGTGGAACCCCTTGGATAGCTCGTGGATCGGGCGGTAGTAGTACTCTTGAAGCCCCGTCTCCTCGACCGTCAGATCGAGATTCCTCTTGCGCTCGTCCCCGCTCAGCCCCCGAAGCTCCGCCACGAAAGCCAGATACTCCGACACCAGCATGTCCTCGTACAGCGGGTTGTTCTCCGGCAGATACCCGATCGAAGCGCGCGTGGCGATGTCGCTCTCCTGCGTGTCCTCGCCGTTGATCGTGATGCTGCCGATGTCCGGCGTGTAGTAGGACGTGAGCATCCTCATGGTCGTCGTCTTGCCCGACCCGTTCGGCCCCAGAAAGCCAACGATCTCGCCCCGCCTGACGTCGAACGAGAGGTTGTCCACCGCGATACGCGGCCCAAAGCGCTTCGTAACGCCCTTGACGTTGATCGTCGAATCCGCATCCGTAGCGGTTTCCACGACGTCGCCGTTTTCAGCCTGAGTCGCCTGAGCCATTTTTGCAGATTCTCCCACGATACAGCCGCTCTCCTACGTTACGGACGCGAGCATTCCGAAGATTGCGCCCTTGACGTTGATCGTCGAATCCGCACCCGTCGCAGTTTCCACGACGTCGCCATTTTCAGCCTGAGCCATTTTTGCAGATTCTCCCACGATACAGCCGCCCTCCTACGTTACGGACGCGGGCATTCCGAAGATTGCGCCCACCCGAAGACTTCCTCGCGCCCGTTGCTCCGAGATTCGCCTCGACAGCGCAGGCGCGGCAAGCCATCGGCAGTCGGCAGCTTGCCGAAGGCGGCTGTCATTTCGGACGAGCCGCTAGAGCAGCGCGCCAACGGGAACCAGCCGCTCATTTACCGCATCTATCCCAAGCCCAAATATCTCCAGCGTCACCACACCCAGCAGGGGAGCGACCTCATCGCCGCCAAAGATCACCGGTGAAATCTCCTCTCCCCCGTCCAGCCTGAACCATGTTCGACCGAAGCCCCGCCGTATCCGCGTCCCGTCCGCCATTGCGAACGACATTTCGCGGTGAGGCCGTATTCCCAGTCCCCTCAGCAGAGACGACGGCATGAACGTATACGTCGCCCCGGAGTCCACGAGCGCATCCACCCGCTCGAAGCGCCCACCGTCGGGATCCCCTATCTCCAGAGTCACCTGAAACGTTCCCATAGATCACCTCACCATAACTTACGAAACAGCTCAGAGCTCGGTTTTCAGCCTTGCGCGAGCGGGGCGACTGCCTCCCTTGCCCGTCGCCCCGGGCGGGGGCAGTTGGGGAGAGCCGTCCCCGCTCGTTGGCAGTTCTGCGCCGCCCCTAGTCGTCATACGGCGCGGGCAGCTTCATCGGGTTCAGCTCGGTGATCAGCGATTCGGTGGTCAGCACCATGCCCGCCACACTCGCCGCGTTCTCCAGCGCCGAGCGAGTGACCTTCGCCGGATCCACGATGCCCAGCTCGAACATGTCCCCGTACTGCTCGTTCTCGGCGTCGAACCCAAACTCGTCAGAGCGAGACATGACGCGATGCAAGACCACGTCCCCCGACAGCCCCGCGTTCGACGAGATCACGCGCACCGGCTCTTCCGCCGCCCTCAGCACGAGGTTGACCCCAGTGCGCTCGTCGCCCTCCGAGTCGATCTTGGCGACCGCCTTCTGAGCCGCCCTCAGCAGTGCAGTGCCTCCGCCGGGAACGATACCCTCCTCCATAGCCGCCCTGCTCGCCGAGAGCGCGTCTTCGAGCCGCTGCTTCTTCTCCCGAAGCTCGATCTCGGTCGCCGCTCCGACCCGCAGGATCGACACGCCGCCCGCCAGCTTCGCCGCCCGCTCTTGCAGCTTCTCCCTGTCGTAATCGGATGTCGTGTCCTCCGCCTGCGCGTTGATCTGCGATACACGCGCTTGGATCGCCTCGTCCGCGCCCCCTCCATCGACGAAAGTCGTGTCGTCCTTGTCCGCGATCACGCGGCGGCAGCGCCCCAGATCCGCAGCCGTGACCGACTGGAGATCGCGTCCCGTCTCCTCGCTGATCACCTGACAGCCGAACAGGATGGCCATGTCCTCCAGGATCGCCTTGCGCCGCTCGCCGAACGCAGGCGCCTTGATCGCCACGCAGTTCAGCGTTCCGCGCAGCTTGTTCACGACCAGAGTGGCGAGCGCCTCGCCGTCCACGTCCTCGGCGATCACCACGAAGCTCCTGCTCACCCTCGACACCTGTTCGAGTATCGGCAGCAGATCGCTCACCGCCGATATCTTGGACGAGGTCACCAGTATGTACGGGTCGTCTATCTCCGCGATCATGCGCTCTTGATTGGTGGCGAAGTAGGGCGACAGGTAGCCGCGATCTATCTGCATCCCCTCCACGTAGTCCACCTCGTATGCCAGACCCTTCGACTCCTCCACGGTCACTATGCCGTTCGGCCCCACCTTGTCGAGAACGTCCGCGATCAGCTCGCCCATCTCTTGGTCGTGCGCCGACAGCACCGCCACCTGATTGATCTGCTCCTTGCCGCTGACCGGCCTGGACATCGCGCGGATCTCGTCCCGCATACTGACCACCGCCTTCTCGATTCCCCTCTTCACCGCCAGCGGGTTGGCGCCGGCGGTCAGAACCCTGAATCCGCTGCGGATCATAGCCTGCGCCACCACCGTGGATGTGGTGGTGCCGTCGCCCACGTCGTCGTTCGTCTTGCTTGACGCCTCTTTGACGAGCTGCGCGCCCATGTTGGGGAATGGGTCCTTGAGCTCGATCTCCTTGGCGATGGTGACCCCGTCGCTGCACACGTGCGGAGGCCCGAACTCCTTGTCCAGAACGACGTTTCGTCCTCCCGGCCCAAGCGTCACGCCGACCGCCGAGGCCAGCGTGTCTATACCCGACATCAGCTGCTGCCGCGCATCCACGTCGAACTGAAACTGCTTTGCCATTTAGCTTTCACCTCTTTTTCGATCTGTTGTCTCGCGCAATCAGTTTTCTTTGTCGCGCCCCTCACCTGCCCATCGAAGTCAGATGGGCGACGCTTCCGATGGTTTCGCGCAATCAGTTTTCTTTGTCGCGCCTCTCACCCGCCCGTCGAAGTCAGATGGGCGACGCTTCGCTGGTATTACGTGATCATCCCTCTTGCCGCATCTCTCGCAGCTGTTCGCGCAGACGCTCGTTCTCCGCTTCCACCGCCGCGCGCGCCGCCTGCGACTCTGCCAGAGCCGTCTGCACTTCCACGATGCCCAGCATCCACTCGCCACTCACCGGGTCGTACAGCCCCGGCCTGTTTCCTTCCAGAAGACAGACGTCCAGACCCAGCGCAGGGCTGTAGCCCCGCGTGATCCCCGACTCGTCCTCCCTAACGTCCAGCGGCTCGTACACCCCATCCACCAGCCTCTCCCCAACGAGTCCGGGCGAGAACATGTCTCCCATCGGATCCAGACGCCAGTACTCCCTGACCCCTAGCCGCGCGTAGATAACCCGCTTCTCGACCGCGTCGTACCTCCACGTCGAGGGCCCCGCAATCTCCATCACGAAGTCCGGAACCTTGCCGCCCTCGTCCCATATCAGCCACGAAAGACGCGGATGATTGCCGTTCGCGCCGAACACCACCAGCACGTCCGGCGTGACTCTGGTATCGTTCCTGCCCCTTTGGTAGTACACGAACATGTTCCCAGCCACGTACACGTCCGGACGCTCTCCGAACCTGTACCGCAGCATTCCGAACATATCGTGCATGGCTGTATACTGAAGATCGTTGTCTGCCACTGGCTCGTCGTCCTCTGATGGGTAGTAGACCCCGTCGCCGTCGATCTCTTGAGACGCGCCGCTGATGTACGTCTCGACCTGCCTCGTCGTCATGTGCGCTCCTCCTCTGGTTTCTCCACGCTCGCAGCCCAGCGGCTGGACGCGCGCCGCCTGCCCCTACGCGTCGGCGAGAGCCTTCGCCACCGCCGCCGGATTCATCGGAAGCTCCGACATGCGCGCCCCCGTCGCGTCGTGGATGGCGTTCGCTATCGCCGCCAGCGGCGGCACTATGTTCGCCTCGCCCACGCCGCGCACCCCGAAGGGATGGCCCGGGTTGGCGACCTCCACTATCACCGCGTCTATCATCGGCACGTCCAGACTCGTTGGCATTCGATAGTCCAGAAGAGAGGAGTTGAGCATCCGTCCATCGTCGCCCATGTAGTACTCTTCGTTCAGCGCCCATCCGATGCCCTGCACGGCCCCGCCCTGTATCTGCCCCTCCACGTAGGAGGGGTGGACAGCCGTTCCCACGTCTTGGAACGCCGTGAATCTGAGAATATCCACCTTGCCCGTCTCGGCGTCCACCTCCACGTCGACCAGATTCGCCGCATACGAGCCGCCCACGCCGCGCATCGGGTTCACACTGCCGCGCCCCGCCACCGGCCCGCCGGTGGCGTTCAGCTGCGGCGCTATCTCCGCGAAGCCCATCCTCAGCTCCGGGTCCGACCTGTGGCTAAGCCCGCCGTCGGCGTACTCCACGTTCTCGGCGTCCGTCTCCCATATCACCGCCGCGCGCTCGATCAGCTGCCGCTTGACGTCCTGCGCCGCCTCGTAAGCCGCCCAGCCCGTCTTGTACGCAACCCCGCTGCCGCCCGTGTTGGACGTGTAGCCGATCGAATCGGTGTCCATCACCTGCGGATTGACACTCGTCACCGGAATTCCAAGCACTTCCGCCAGCTGCTGAGCCACCGCCGGGCGCGAGCCGCCAATGTCCACCGAACCCTCGTTGAGCATGACCTTGCCGTCAGGCGTCACCGTGGCGATGACGTTGGAAGGCCCAGCGTTGTTTCGCCAGAAGCCGAACGCCAGCCCGCGACCGCGCAGCTTGCCGCCCGACCGATCCAGCGGAGCGATGAAGTGCGGATGTTCGCGCACAGCCTCCACCGTCTCGACCATGCCGATGCGCCCGTTGATCACTCCGTCCACCCGCCGCGTCCCCTCTCTCGCCGCGTTGATCATCCTCAGCTCCGTCGCCTCGATGCCGAGCTTCTCGCCGATCTCGTCCATCACCGTCTCCACGCCCAGCGCCCCCAGCGGCGCGCCCGGCGCGCGGTACGCCGTCGTCTTCGGCTTGTTCGTCACCACGTCGTACCCATCTATCCTCACGTTCTCGATATCGTATGGCGAGAACATGCACGCCGTGGCCCCGCCTATGGGCGAGCCGGGAAACGCGCCCGCCTCGAACGCCAGCCACGCCTCCGCGCCCGTGATCCTCCCGTCCTTCGCCACGCCTATCTTCACCCGCACGCGCGAGCCGGACGTGGGGCCAGTCGCCTCCAGCACCTCCGCCCTCGTCATGTACATCTTCACAGGCGCGCCCGACTTTCGAGAGAGAACCGCCGCCAGCGGCTGCAAATAGCTCGACAGCTTCCCGCCGAACCCTCCCCCGATCTCCAGCGGCACCACCTTGACCTGCGAGACCGGGACACCCAGAACCGTCGAAGTGCTGTCACGTATCCCGAAGTGGCCCTGACTGGAACACCACACGGTCACCCTGCCGTCCGGATGCCACCACGCCGTGGCATTCTGCGGCTCTATATATCCCTGATGGACCGACTTGGTGCTGAACTCCCTCTCCACCACTAGGTCGGCATTGGCGAGACCCTTATCTGCGTCTCCCAGCGCGAACTGCTGATGGCTGGCGATGTTCGTCCCAGAGCGCGAGTCGTCGCCGAAGCTGGCGGTGGTCATGTGATCGTGCAGTATTGGCGCGTTCTCCGCCAGCGCCGAGTCCACGTCCGTTACGGCGGGCAGGGGGTCGTACACCACCTCTATAAGGTCGAGCGCCTCCTCCGCCGCGTGGGGCGAGGACGCCGCCACCGCCGCCACGGCGTGACCTTTGTACAGCACCTTGTCGGACGCGAGGATGTTGTCCCTCACGTACTTCATGCTGGTATATACGTCCTCGCCGACCTCTTCGATTCGGTCCTCCACGTTTGCGAGGTCTCGATACGTGGCGACCGCCTTCACGTCCGCGTGAGCCTCCGCCTTGGACGTGTCTATCGACCTGATCCTAGCGTGCGCGTGCGGACTGCGAAGAACCTTACCCCACAGCATCCCGGGCAGATTCAAGTCAGTTCCGTATATCGCCTTGCCCGTGACCTTGTCCGCCCCGTCGTGGCGAATGGGCCTTGTGCCTACGACCTTGTAGCTCGACCTGTTGACAGTAGTCATAGATTCGCTTCTCTCGCCCCCGCTGTCCAGCGCATATCCCGCATATCCAAAGATGAGTAACCCCAAATATTCTACCACTTCGCCCCCAGCCCGGCACAGTCCGACATAGATCCCCCAACAGGAATCCCCTCCCCCTCTGGGGGAGGGCTAGGGTGGGGGTTGACACCCCCCGATGAAATCCCCCCTCCCACGCTGGTAGAAGACTAGGTCAAGGTCAACACCCCCCCACGCTGGAAGAGTGCTTAGGGAGAGTGCGACGTCTCCAACGGAAATCCCCTCCCCCTCTGGGGGAGGGCTAGGGTGGGGTTGACACCCCCCCAATATAAATCCCCCCTCCCTCGAAGAGAGAAGGCTAGGGTGAGGGTGACGCCCCCCCACGCTGGAAGAGTGCTTAGGGAGAGTGCGACGTCTCCAACGGAAATCCCCTCCCCCTCTGGGGGAGGGTTAGGGTGGGGGTTGACATGCCCTGATGAAATCCCCCCTCCCACACTGGTAGAAGGCTAGGTCAAGTGCAGCACCCCCAGCCACTACTCGGCAAGCCGAATCTCCCCCTCCCAGACCCGCCCCTGTCTTGACACGAACTGGCCTGTGCTGATGCGGACAATATCATATTCGGGGAGATCCACCGTAGCCATACATATCCCGTCGAACCTCACGCTGAGCCTGTCGAATCTGAAGTCGAGATTGTCGAAGCCATGCTGCTTGCGATGGTCGGGAAGGTCGTTCACGTCCACCGGGTACAGGTGCAGAAAGAACCTCGCCTCCGTGTCGTCTGGAGCGCACGCCTCCTTGACGTATGTCAGCGTGTTTTCCCTGAGATATACGTCGAAGTCGGAGCGAATCGCCGGCTCGCCGGATACGACCGACTCGTAGTCGGATACGAGCGCCTTGTACGCCGGTTCGACGACTTCTTTGGCGTTCGCAATCACGGAGACATTGAAATATCCGTCAGCAGTGACACGCTCGACTGAAACTTGCTCTCCCAGCAGCCCCAATCCCCCCATCTCTATTGATTTGCCGACATGAACCAAGAAGATTCTATTTGGCACATTGGGGAGCGAAGCGGCTAAGTTGGCCATCTCACGGAGACACAGTTCGGTGGAGGGTAGGCACCAAGAGGTTCCATAGTGGTAATTGGCTGGTCTCTCCTCTTTTCCCAGATAGAACCGGATGCCCGGAACTGTCCTCCAGTCTGCGTAGACCATGTCCTCTTCCCGCGCCCGTTCCTTCAGTACGGGAAGAACGGATTCGACGTTATCATATATCCTGTACGGACTGTCCTGCCGCATGTCGCCCACCCCGGCAAGCGCTATTACACTGGCGGCCGAGATGGCCAGCCCCGGAGCCAGCCACACCCGACGCGTAAGCGATGACAGCCAGCCGGCCGTCCAGTGAAACGCGAAGCCGACCGTCAGGAAGACAATCGGCCCCAGATAGATGTTTTGGCGAGTGCCCCCGAGCGTATATACTCCCAGCGCGGCAGCGCCGACGGAAACCGCAATGCAAAACGAAAACAAGACTGCGATGGCTCTGCCGTGCCAATCTCCTTGAATCTTTCTGAACAACACTGCGACCAAGAGGAGCGCGGATGCGGCAAGCGCCGCTGTCGCCACAGCCTCCGGCAAATGATAGGTCAATAGACTCCAAGTCCCATCAATCGAAAACTCTAAGAGCGAGCGCGCATCGAACTTTCCCTGATAGTAATACTCCGATAGATAACCAGCCGAGCCGAAGCCCCCTTCCTGCCACTGATGGCGCAGAGTGACCGCGTAGCTTATGACGCACCCCGCCATGAAGCACGTTGCGGGCAGGACCAGGGCGATGCGCCGCTCGATCCAATTGCGAATCGAATTCCCTTCCGCCGCCGCCAAGTCGTGCGGGGGGGGGGGGGGGTAGAACTACAGCCGCGCCCATGACGGCGACGCCGAACAGCACCAGACCGTACTGGAGCAGCGGCGCGAGGAACAGCGAAACGCAGAGCAGGCCCCTTCTGCCGTCCCGCAGATACCACAGCAGCCCCGCTGTCATAAGAACGGCAAGCAGCGCGTCGATGGAGTATTCGCGCGCATCCTGAGCGTGCCTGATCGCTTCGACCGAAAGCGTGGCGAGCAGCGCCGCCAGAAACGCGGCCCCACGAGCGACCCCTAGGCGCGGCAGCAAGAAGAGCATCACGGCGACGGTCAGGACGCTTGCCGCCGCCGGAAGAACGCGGATGCTGAAGGGCGTACTCTCGACTTTCTGCACCGCCCACAGCGCCAGAGGGTACAGGATCGGAGAGGAGTTACAGCAGCGGGTATTGAGGACTACCTCCGAGAGGGACCCCCTTGAATTAATGGCGGCAACCGCTTCGTCAAGCCATACGGAATTCCCCGGCAGGTCATAGAAGCGCAGCCCCGCCGCCACTATGAGCAGGCACACGAACGCCGCCAGAGTCAGCCGTTCCGCAGAGACGCGCGCGTTCAGGCATGGGACGGGAATTCTCATCTACGTTCTCTCCAAGGGGAGATCCCCTTACCCAAATACTATCCAAACCGCCCCCCACCGCGCACGTACTTGCCCGCCCTTCGAGCCTGCATCAGACTGTTCAGCAGTACGCCCCCCAACATAAATCCCCCTTCCCTCAAAACGAAATCCCCCCTCCCTCGAAGAGAGAAGGCTAGGGTGCTGCCTCCAACATAAATCCCCTCCCCCTTTGGGGGAGGGTTAGGGTGGGGGTGACACCCCTCCGATGAAATTCCCCCTCCCACGCTGGTAGAAGGCTAGGGTGACCCCTCCTCCCTGTGCGTCGAAGTCAGAGCTGCCAGCCGGTTCGCCGGACTCTTTGACATTCGCAATCACATAGAGACTGAATTCTCCGTCAGCGATTACACGCTCGACCCGAAGCCGATCTCCCAGCGGTTCCAATTCCTCCATAATTAGCGCGTCGTCATGAACCAGGAAGATTCTATTTGGCACATTGGGTAGCGAGACGGCTATATCTGCCATCTGGCGAAGACACACCACAGGGTCCGTGCACCAGTAGGTTCCATAGTAGTAGTTGTGCGGTCTCTCCTCTTCTCCCAGATAGAACCGAATGGCTGGGACTGCCCCCCATACCGCGTAGACCATGTCCTCATCCCGCGCCTGTTCTTTCAGCGCGGCAAGAACGGATTCGATGTTTTCACGTGTCTTGTACGGACTGTCCCGCCGCATGTCGTCCGCTCCGGCAAGCGCTGTTCCACACGCTATGACCAGCAAAGCCGGCATCGTCCACACCCCCAGACGCATGAGCGATGCCAGCCAGCCGACTGTCCAGTGAAACGCCAAGCCGACCGCAAGGAAGACGACCGGCCCCAGATAGAAGACTTGGCGAATGCCCCCAATCGGATATATGCCCAGCACGGCAGCCCCGACGGAAACCGCGATGCAAAACGAAAACAAGACTGCGATGGCTCTGCCGTGCCAATCTCCTCGAATCTTTCTGAACAACACTGCGACCAAGAGGAGCGCGGACGCGGCAAGCGCCGCTGTCGCCACAGCCTCCGGCAAATGATACGTCAGCAAACTCCAAATCCCGTCAGTCGAAAACTCGAAGATCGAGCGCGCATCGAACTTTCCCTGATAGAAGTACGGCGATAGATAGCCATTCGGGGTGAAGTCTGATTTAGACCACTGATAGCGCAGAGTGGCCGCGTAGCTCATGGCGCACCCCGCCATGAAGCACGCAGCGGGCAAGACCAGAGCGATGCGCCGCTCGACCCAATTGCGAATCGAATTCCCTTCCGATGCCGACAACGTCGGGGCGGGTAGAATCACAGCCGCGCCCATGACGGCGACGCCGAACAGCACCAAACCGTACTGAAGCAGCGGCGCGAGGAACAGCGCAACGCAGAGCAGGCCCCTTCTGCCGTCCCGCAGATACCACAGCAGCCCCGCCGTCATCAGAACGGCAAGCAGCGCGTCGATGGAGTATTCGCGCGCATCCTGAGCGTGCCTGATCGCTTCGACCGAAAGCGTGGCGAGCAGCGCCGCCAGAAACGCCGCCCCGCGAGCGACCCCGAGGCGCGGCAGCAAGAAGAGCGTCACGGCGACGGTCAGGACGCTTGCCGCCGCCGGAAGAACGCGGATGCTGAAGGGCGAACTCTCGACTTTCTGCGCCGCCCACAGCGCCAGAGGGTACAGGATCGGAGAGGAGTTGCAGCAGCGAGTGCCTGAGACGACTTCCAAGAGCGCGCCTCTCGAAATATTGGCAGCCGCCGCTTCGTCATGCGATACGGAATTCCCCGGCAGGTCATAGAAGCGCAGCCCCGCCGCCACGACGAGCAGGCACACGAACGCCGCCAGAGTCAGCCGTTCCGCAGAGACGCGCGCGTTCAGGCATGGGACGGGAATTCTCATCTACGTTCTCTCCAAGGGGAGATCCCCCTTCCCAAATACTACCGAAACCGCCCCCCGCCGCGCACGTACTTGCCCGCCCTTCGAGCCTGCATCAGACTGTTCAGCAGTACGCCCCCCAACATAAATCCCCTTCCCTCAAAACGAAATCCCCTCCCCCTCGAAGCGAGAGGGCTAGGGCGAGGGTGACGCCTCCAAATAAATCCCCTCCCCCTTTGGGGGAGGGTTAGGGTGGGGGCAACACCCCTCCGATGAAATCCCCCTCCCACGCTGGTAGAAGGCTAAGGTGACGCCCCCTCCCGAAAAACCGCCCCGCGCAATTTTCTCGCCCGCTAGTATATAATCATCATGCCCTGCCCGTAGCGGGCCGTCAGTGGGGGAGTGTCGGAACTGGCAGACGAGCATGATTTAGGATCATGTGCCCTTGGGCGTCCGGGTTCGAGTCCCGGCTTCCCCACCAAGCTGAACTGTACGCCTCCCCAACCCCGACGCGCCGCCGCCGCTTGCCCCCGCGCCCGTCCCGCCGAGCTTCGCCATAGAGAAATCCCCGCCTGACAGCTTCCGCGCAATCGCCTATAATCTCGGACACCGCCCGACGCTCGGATTCGCAAGGGACTCGAACTGTGACCGCAGACCCCCCCATTCTTCAGGTGCGCCGCCTCGTCAAGGACTTCGGAGGAGTCCGCGCCCTCGACCACTGCTCCCTGTCGGTGGCGCGCGGCACGGTCACGGGGTTGATCGGCCCGAACGGAGCCGGCAAGACCACCCTGTTCGACCTCGTCTCCGGCGCGTTGCCGCCCACCAGCGGAGAGATCGTCTTCGAGGGGCGGCGCATAGACGGCATGAAGATGCACCAGACCTTCGCGCTCGGCTTGACCCGCACCTTCCAGATCCCGCGCGAGATGAAGCGAATGACCACCATCGAAAACCTCATGCTCGTCCCCCCCCGGACAGATGGGCGAGCGCGTGTGGGCATCTTGGCTCGTCCCTTGGCGCGTGGCGCGCGAGGATCGCCAGATCGAGACGCGCGCCCTCGACGCGCTGGAGTTCGTCAGCCTCGCGCATCTGGCGGACGAGTACGCCGGCAGCCTGTCCACAGGCCAGAAGAAGCTGCTAGAGCTGGCGCGCACACTCATGAGAGAACCCAGCATGGTACTCCTCGACGAGCCGGCGGCGGGCGTCAACCGCACCCTGCTGGCGCGCCTAGCCGACAGCATCCGCCGCGCCAGCGAGGAGCGCGGCGTCACCTTTCTGATGATCGAACACGACATAGATCTGGTCATGCGCCAGTGCGACCCGGTGATCGTCATGGCGAACGGCGCGGTCATCGCCCAGGGCGCGCCGCAGGACGTCCAGACCAACCCGCTGGTGCTGGAAGCGTATCTCGGAGGCTCCGCCAATGGCGCTTCTGGAAGTATCTAACCTCGTGGCGGGATACGGCGAAACCGAGATTCTGCACGGCGTCTCCATCAGCGTGGACGAGGGAGAGATCGTCACCATAATAGGGCCTAACGGCTGCGGAAAGTCCACCCTGATGAAGGCAGTAGTAGGGCTGGTCGACGTGCGATCCGGGCGCGTGACGTTCAGCGGCGCCGACGTCTCCGCGCTGCCGCCCCAGCGGATCGCGCGCTCCGGCCTGTGCTACGTGCCGCAGACCGACAACGTCTTCCCGTCCCTCACCATACGCGAGAACTTGGAGATGGGCGCGTTCGTCCGCAATGACGACTTCTCGGAGCGCATGGACGAGATGTTCGATATGTTCCCAGACCTCGGCAGTCGCCCTTCTCTCAGGGCGGGCAGCCTGTCCGGCGGCCAGCGCCAGATGCTCGCCATAGCGCGCGCGCTGATGCTCGATCCCGTTCTTCTTCTGCTGGACGAGCCTTCCGCCGGGCTGTCTCCCGGCATGGTCGGCTCGGTGTTCGAGCGCATACGCGGCATCAACCGCGCCGGCGTCTCCCTGCTGCTCGTAGAGCAGAACGCGCGTCAGGCGCTGAGCATGTCCGACAGAGGATACGTCCTCTCGTCCGGCGAGAACCGCCTGGAGGACGAGGGCCAGGCTCTGCTCGACAATGCGGAAGTGGCGCGCCTGTACCTCGGAGGGTCCCGAGATCGGACGGAATCGGATAGTCCCAAGTGACCGCGCTGCGCACTGCAATCAGACGAATCAGCCTCTCGTGGACGGCGTGGCATACCACCGCGATCATCGTGTTCGGCGCGTTCGCGCTCGGCTTGCTGCCCTTCGTGAAGATGGGTCTGGTGGTCAACGGCGCGATATTGGGCGCGATCATCGCAGTTGGAGCCATAGGCCTCACCCTGATCTACGGCATCCTCAACTTCGCCAACATCGCGCACGGCGACTACATGACGATGGGCGCGTACCTCACCCTGTTCATCGTTGGCGGCGCGCTCTCCGCGCTCGGAATGGAAGCGCAGGGGTTTGGCCCCTTCACCTTCGGCTACCCGACGCTGATCGCGCTGCCCATCGCCGTCGCCCTCGTGGCGGCGGGCGCGATCGCCCTGGACGTGGCGATCTACCGTCGGCTCAGAGATCGCGGCGTCAGCGCCGTCGTGTTGGCGATGGCATCGCTCGGAGTCGCCATCGCCCTTCGCGGGCTGGTGCAGATCGTATGGAGCGGCGACGCCCAGCATCTCCCGCGCCAGTCGAAGCCAGTCTTTCATCTGCCCATGGATGTCCGCGTGCCGCCGGACGCCATCTTCGTCGCGCTCGTGGCGCTCGCCCTCGTCAGCGCGGTCTATCTGACGCTGACGCGCGCCAAGATGGGCAAGGCGATGCGCGCCACAGCGGACAACCCGCAGCTCGCCCTGGTCAGCGGCATAGACACGCAGCGAGTGATATGGTGGACGTGGGGAATGGGCGCCGCACTTGCCGCCACCGCCGGCATACTTCTGGCAGTGTTTCAGGCGCAGATGCTCCCATCCATGGGCTGGAGATTCTTGATTCCACTGTTCGCAGCCGCGATACTCGGCGGAATAGGCAGCCCTTACGGCGCCCTCGTCGGCGCGTTCGTCATAGGCGTCGCATCCGAAGTATCCACACAGTGGATCAACCCGAGTTACAAGCCCGCCGTCGCCTTCGGAATACTGATCGTAATGCTGCTGGCGCGCCCCAGAGGAATATTCGGAAGCAGCGGATAGCGAACCGTCGTTGTAAATCCCCTCTCCCTCGACGTGAGAGGGTAGGGAAAGGGTGACGCCCCCAACAGAAATCCCCCTTCCCTCAAAACGAAATCCCCTCTCCCTCTGGGAGAGGGCTAGGGTGAGGGTGAGCTTCTGATCGAACAAGCCAAGACGCTGGAATATCCCCTCTCCCTCTGGGAGAGGGTTAGGGTGAGGGTGAGCTTCTGATCGAACAAGCCAAGACGCTGGAAGACACACTGACAAGGGCGGCACAATGGACATAACAGGCATCGCCAGCTACGGCGCGGGCTTTGCGATCATGGCGTGCATCTACGCCATATTCGCGCTCGGACTCAACGTTCACTGGGGCTTCACCGGGCTGTTCAACATCGGCATAGCCGGATTCTTCGCGCTTGGCGCTTACACTTCCGCGCTGCTGACCACCCAGCCGCCCGACCCCGCGCTGTTCGAGGATTTCGCGTTCGGCGGCAACATCGCCGAGTACGCGCCCCTCGACCTCGGAGTGGATCTGTGGTTCGCGGTCGCACTCGCCGCCGCCGGCGCGGTGTGCGCTGTCATCGCCCTGCTGATCGGATACGTCACACTCAGGCTGAGAGACGACTACCTAGCAATCGCCACACTCGGAATCGCCGAATCCGTGCGCCTGTTCTTCCTAAACGAAAAGTGGGCGGCGAACGGATCCAAGGGGCTGTACCGGATTCCGAAGTTCCTAGACGAGTGGGTATCGCCCGAACACTACGACTACCTCTACCTAGTGGTCGCCCTCGTAGCTCTGGCAGTTCTGTATCTAGCGGTGAACCGAGCCGCAAGCTCCCCTTGGGGCCGCGTCCTGCGCGCCATCCGCGAGGACGAAGTGGCAGCCGAAGCCAGCGGAAAGGACGTGTTCGCCTTCAAGATGCAGGCGTTCGTTCTCGGCGCCGTCGTCATGGGCATAGGCGGCGCGCTGTACGCCCACCACATCCGTTTTCTCGCCCCCCTCACCTTCGACCCCCTGCTTGCCACGTTCGTAATATGGGCAATGCTGATGATCGGCGGCGCAGGAAACAACCTCGGCGCAGTTCTGGGCGCGTTCGCAGTGTGGGGAATCTGGACAGGAACTCAGTTCCTGCCCGGCATCTTCTCTGACCCGGATTTCCGACTCTTTATGATAGGCGTCCTCATAGTGGCAGTAATCCTAATCCGCCCCGCCGGAATTCTTCCAGAGAGGCGCGCCTTCTCCCGAAGGCGCATCCCCGACCGCGCCCCCATCGCAGAGCCGCCACCGTGACGTGAGGATAGAGAGGGTAGGGGATAGGGGATAGATATCAGCGGGGGCGGATCCTCTCGAACCCGCCCCCGCATCGTTCTCACCCTGTCTCTGTCTTGCCCCTACGGAAGCTCGAATCGTCCTGTGGAGACGATCGCTCCGCCTTCGACCTTCCATATCTCGATGGGTCCGAACACGTCGCCATTCTCGTCTATGTCGACCACGCCGGAAGCTCCCTCGTAGTTGATGTCCCTGCCGTCGGCGATGAGACTGAACGCCCGCGCTATGCCGTCACGCCCCGGCCCCACGACCTCGCCGGGCGCGTTCGCCACTTCGCGGAGCGCGTCCCTGATGGCGGCCGAGTCCGTCGTGCTGCCCGCTTTGGCGGCGGCAAGCGCGACCAGCACCGTGGCGTCGTAATGCTCCGCCATGAACGGGTGCGACACCGGATATCCGAAAGCGTTCAGGTAGGCGCTCTCGAACACCGTCTTTTCCGGACGATCCGGTCCGCCCGGCGCGGTGCCGAGCGTGCCTTCCAGCGAGTCCCAGCCGCTGATCTCCTCTATCCAGTCCGATCCCTTGACCCCATCCACGAACAGGAACGTGTCCGCGTAGTCGCCCTCCAGCGCCTCGCGGATGTACACCTTCGCCTGACCCGGGTAGCTGATCGTAACCAGCACGTCGGGGTCTCCCTCGGTCGCCTTCCCAAGCTCGGATGCGTAGGTGGGCTGCGCGTCCTCGTGCGCGACCTTTGCCGTCACCGTTCCGCCCAGCGCGCTGAAAGTCTTCTCGAACTGGTCGGTCAGACCCTCCCCGTATGCGTTGTTGATGTACATTACGCCTGCCGTCTTGTAGCCCTGCTCGTTCGCCAAGCCGCCCAGCACGATCCCTTGAGCGGCGTCCGAAGGCGCGGTGCGGAATACGTAGTCGTTGTCTTCGAGGACAGTTATGGCAGGCGCCGTAGATGCGCCGGAGATCAGCAGCCGCTCTTTGGGTATGGTGACGGACTGCGCAACGGCGATGGTGACGCCGCTGGAGAGCGCGCCGACTATCGCAACGCTGTTCTCCACGTCCACCAGCGCGCGCGCCGAGTCCACCCCCTGCACCGGGCTGACCGCCGTATCTCGGCTGATGATGAGCATGGACGCCCCCCCAATGCCGCCAGCGCGGTTGACGTGGCTCGCCGCAAGCTCGACAGAGTTGCGAAGCGGCGTGGCGAACTCGGTGAGCGGCCCCGTGAAACCGTTGAGGTTGCCCACGATCAGCGGCTCTAGCTCCATCCGCTCGGAGGCCATCTGCGCCTCCTTGGCGATCATTACCGCCTCCTGAGCCGACATCTGCGCCGATGCCGCCGCCGCCGCCGCCGCCGCCGAGTCAGTCGCCACGTCCTCTATGGCTTCGTTCGTGGCTTTGAGCGAGGCGTTCACGATGCTCGTTACCTGCGCCGCGGTGATCTGGTCTCCAGCCGCTTCTTCCACGGCGCGCGCGACCATCCCCTCGATGTCCCTGTCGTCACTGGTTACGGCCTCGTCGATGATTCGCCCTACGATCGAGTCGATCTGGTCGGCGGTGACCCCTTCCGACGTGGCTGCGGCAACGGCGGCTTCCACCGTCCGCTGAATCTCTTCAGCCGACATCGGCGGCGGGCTGCTTGGCTGCTCCATCATCGCCCGTTCCACGGAAGCTTCCACGGCGCGCGCGACCATCCCCTCGATGTCCCTGTCGTCACTGGCTACGGCCTCGTCGGTGATTCGCTGTACGATCGAGTCGACCTCAGCGGCGGTGACCCCTTGCGACGGGCTGTCCGAGCAGCCCGCCGCGAGCGCCAAGACCGCCGCAAGCGCAAGCGCCAAGACGCCAGCTCTTCGTATGTCGAACATGTCCTATCCTCCCATCTATTCTATTGAAAATCTCCGCGCGTGCGCGTCGCAGCAGCCGACGCCGCCACATGAAATTATATATTCGCCCACTGTTTGGATACAACGCTGGCACCGACTGGAAAAAGCCGCGCTTCGCAGCTTTCCCCGCCTTCCCCTGAACCCCTGATACCCCGCCGCCCATGTGCTACACTCTTGCAATCGACCCTAGATACTTTGCGCGCAGGAAGCCCCCATGAAGATCACCGGCATAGAGACGAACATCTTCTCCTCCCGGCACCGCAACGCCAAGCGCAACTGGCTGATACTCCGCCTTCAGACCGACGAGGGCATCGAGGGCATAGGCGAAGCGTCCATGCTGTCATACGATCCGATGGTCGCCCGCCTGCTGAGCGAGTGGACGGAATCCTACCTCGTCGGCAAAGACCCAATGGCGCACGAGCTTCACTGGATGCGCCTGCATCAGGACAACGCCGATAGGGGAGGGCGTCTATTCTCCACCGCGCTTTCGGGAATCGACATCGCCCTGTGGGACCTCAAGGGCAAGGCGCTAGGCGTCCCCGTATACCAGCTTCTCGGCGGCCCCATCCGCGACAGGATCAGAGTCTATGCCAACGGCTGGTACACCAACCCCGGAAGCGCCCAGCAGAACGCCGAAGAAGCCCTGCGCGTGGTCGAGATGGGCTACACCGCCATGAAGTTCGACCCCTTCGGCCAGCATAACTACTACACCATCTCGCCCGAAGAAGCCCAGCTTGCCGAAGACAGAGTGGCGGCGGTGCGCGATGCCGTCGGCCCCAGCGTAGAGATACTCGTCGAAGTCCACGCCAAGTTCAACGTCTATACCGCAATCCAGCTTGGCAAGCGCTTGGAGAAGTACCGCCCCTTCTGGTTCGAGGAGCCAGTCTCTCAGGAGAACGTCAGCGAAATGGCGCAGGTGCGCAGGAACGTAAACATACCCATCGCCACCGGCGAGCGCCTCTATCTGAAGTTCCCGTTCTACGAGCTGGTCAAGGCGGACGCCGTCGACATCCTCCAGCCAGACATCTGCAACGCCGGCGGCATCACCGAGCTGAAGAAGATCGCCGCCATAGCCGAGCCGCGCCACGTCCTCATGGCGCCCCACAACACCAACGCCGCCGTCGGTACCGTCGCCAGCTTCCATCTGGACGCCGCCACCCCCAACTTCCTCATCCAGGAGTACCACGCCGAGTTCTACGAGCCTCACTACTTCGAGGTATTCGACGGCCTGCCGCGCCAGAAGAACGGCTTCGTGGAACTCCCCCAAGGCCCCGGACTCGGCATCACCTTCCGCGAAGAGATCGCCGCCCGCCACCCGTACATCCCTCTCGGACGCGGCGAGAGAGGAATCTGAGGCGGAGCCGCCCACACCAGCCGCGTACACCAGCGAATACAAAGCGAATACAAGCAGAGGCGCGCCCAGACATGAAGATACTCGGCATAGAAACGTCCTGCGACGAGACCGCCGCCGCCGTCATCGAAGACGGACGTCACATAGTCTCCAACGTGGTCGCCACACAGGTAGAGATGCACGCTCGCTACGGCGGCATCGTCCCCGAGATCGCGTCCCGCCAGCACATGCGCACCCTCATCCCCGTAGTAGAGAGCGCGCTCGAAGACGCCGGCATGGAGCTGCCCCAGCTAGACGGCGTGGCGGTCACCCATGGGCCCGGCTTGGCTGGCGCGCTGCTGGTGGGCGTCAACACCGCCAAGGGCTTGGCGCTCTCCCACGACCTGCCCTTCATCGGAGTCAACCACCTCGAAGGCCACGTCTACGCCGCTTGGCTCGAAGACGGACTCGATCCTGAAACCCGCCCCGGCTTCCCCCTCATGTGCCTCATCACCTCCGGCGGACACACAGACCTCATCCTGATGGAAGGACACGGACACTACACCCTCATCGGCAGAACGCGAGACGACGCCGCAGGCGAGGCGTTCGACAAAGCGGCGCGAGTACTCGGACTCGGCTTCCCCGGCGGCCCCGAAATCCAGCGCGTCGCCGAGCGCGCAGCCGGAACCGAACCCGCATTGCCCCGTCCCAGAGTCAGAAGCTCGCTGGACTTCAGCTTCAGCGGACTCAAGACCGCCACCATGCGCCGAGCCGAGCTGAAGGGCATGTACCCGCCCCCGGAGGACGCCGAGCTAGACCCCGCAGACGTGGCGGAAGTCGCGCTCGCCTTCCAGGAGGCAATTGTGGACTCTATGGTTCGCCGAACCCTCGAGGCCGTCGCCAAACATCGAGTCAACGGCATCCTGCTCGGCGGAGGAGTGGCGGCAAACTCCCACCTGCGAGCGGAGATGGCGCGCCGCTCGCCCGTCGAAGTCATAGTCCCCCGACCGGCGCTATGCACCGACAACGGCGCCATGATAGGCGCGGCGGCATACTTCACCCTCAGAAACGGCGACGCCTACTCTTGGGACTTGGACGTCATCCCCAGCCTGCGGCTAGGCTAGGCTGGCGCGCGCCGTCCGACCGAGCAAGGGCGACCATTCCTGTGCGTCCTTGCTGTTTACCTCCGCGCAAACCTTCCCCCGGCGTCTTCTTCGCTTACTCTTGGGACTTGGACGTCATCCCCAGCCTGCGGCTAGGCTAGGCTGGCGCGCTCCGTCCGACCGCGTGCGAGATTCCGGGCGTCCTTGCTGTTTACCTCCGAGCAAACCTTCCCCCGGCGTCTTCTTCGCTTACTCTTGGGACTTGGACGTCATCCCCATCTTGCGGTAGGCTGGCGCGCTCCGTCCGACCGCGTGCGAGATTCCGGGCGTCCTTGCTGTTTACCTCCGAGCAAACCTTCCCCCGGCGTCTTCTTCCACTTGCGGCGCGTCCGCGCGCCGATTCGGCTGACCGTCCGACGCCGACCGAGCGCGGTGCAGCGCGTTGATCAGCCCGTTCACCCCTTCGGATCCGCCCTCGTGGTCGAACGGCCAGCGTATCTCCGCCCCGCCTGCCCTGAACACCGCCGTAGGCTGGCCCGAGTCCGTGATCTGATTGACCACCAGATAGACCCCCATGGCGAACACCGCCAGCGCAGCGGCGATCCTTGCCACGCTGTGATCTATGACCGCGTACAGGATCACACTCAGCGCGAACGCCAGACCCGCCCACAAGTAGGCGCTGATTCCGCCGCCCGCCGCCGTCACCTCCACCGAGTCCACCGAGCCGAGCGGCATCATCGCCGCCTGCCGCCGCTTTCCCGCCCCTGCCAGATGAATCAGCCGAAGCTCCGTCAGCAGCAGCGCCTCCGGACGCCCCGAAAGGGGACGCCCCCCGCCGTTCGTCATATCTATGGCGAAGACGATATCCTCGCCTTCCAGCAGATCGAGGCTTTCGAAGCCGTATTCGGCCAAGTTCAAGCCATCCCCTCCTCCAAGTCAGCCAATCGTCCGCACCATACTATCAAACACCCGCACTCTCGGCACTTGGCGACAGCCGACGAGTTTGGCAGCAGTGAAACGCCCCCACTTTCCGCGCCGATCATTGGCAGCCGTATATTTTAAGAGAAGGCCCTTTGGAATCCGCCCCTAGACCCGCTCCCCCGCTTTCCGCGCCTTCGGACTCACCGCCCGCGCGTTGGCTCTCCACCATCTCTTGGACCTTATGGATGAACATATCCTCCCACATCTTGGGCAATGCCCCGTCCAGACTTTCGCAGGTCGCCACGTCGTCCCACAGCAGGAGCTTGTACGGATACTCAGTTTCGACCCACACGTTCAGGTTTTCCATCTTCCCCCGCGCCTGCCGAGTCTCCGCCTTGTACGGATGCTCAGTTTCGACCCACACGTTTCGGAGCTTTCCATCTTCCTTCCCCCGGCCTGCCGAAATCTCAGCGTGGAACAGCTTTTGCCCACTTTGCCCATCTGTGTTGGCTCTTCCCCTCCGCCTTTTCATGCGTCTCCGCACGGAGTCAGCCATTAGACGCCCACCCTTCCATGTGATAATCTCAGGTCTGCGCGCGCGCCCCTCATACCAGCGGAGAAACACATGGAACGCCCGACTTTCAAGCCAGTAGGAACCCCGGTAGAAGAGCTCGACACCCCCGCGCTGGTGGTGGACTTGGACGCGCTGGAGGATAACCTCCAAACCGCGCGCTCCTTCTTCAGTGAAGCGAAGATCGGCCTCCGTCCCCGACTCGATGCCCACCTCTGCCGGGAGATAGCCCACGTGCAGATGGGTGACTGGGAGCGCGGCTTTGCGGTATCCACCATAGCGCAGGCGGAGGCTTTCGCCGCGTTCACCGAGATCGAAGACATTCTCATCCTCAACGTCGCCGTCACCCGCGCCGCCATAGCCCGCGTCGCCGCCTTGAACCAGCGCGTCCCCGCAATCATCGGAGTGAACTCCCCCAAGGGCGTCGCCCGACTTGCCGAAGCAGCCGAAGCCCACCGAGTAGCCATACCCGCAGCTATTCCAATAAGCGCGCGCGTCAACTCCATCGGCGCCCCGCCCGCCGCCGCCGCCGACCTCGCCAAGCTCATAGAACGCTCTCGCCATCTTCACTTCAGCGGACTGTTCGCCGCGCCGACCCTGAACTTAGGCGAGGATGACGACGTCTCAGCCCGGCTCGCCGCTCTCCTCGAAGCCCAGGACATCTTCTCCAGCCGCGCCGACCTGCCCGAGTCTTCGATCATCGCCGCCGGCGGCTCCGCCCACTACAGAGAGCTGGCTCGAACCCCTTGGCTGACCGAAGCGATAATCGGCTCCTACGCGCTCGGCGACCGCCGACTGATCGAGCGTTGGCCCCAAATCCGCCCTGCCGCGCGAATACTCGCCACCGTGATGAGCGAACAGGAACCCGGCCTCGTCTGGCTCGACGCCGGCCAGAAGGCGACCAGCATAGACACCGGACTTCCTATGGTAGACAGCGTCCCCGGCGCGTCCATCTCGCGCATGAGCGCCGAGCATGGCGGCATGGTTCTAGAAGACGGCGCTTCGTGGGATGTTCGCCTCGGCTCCAAAGTCTGGCTAGTCCCTCACGACATAGCCAATACCGTCAACGTATACGACTACATCCACGCCGCCAGAAACGGCAAGCTCGAAGCCGTGTGGGAAGTCGCCGCCAGAGGACGATACGACTAACGACCAAATAATGAATTCTCATTACGTCGGCGCATCATGTACATCTATGTAAAATCCCCAGTTAGAGGCAGTTCACATGATCCCCGCAATCGGAACCCCCGTCGAAGACTTGGACACCCCAGCCCTGATCGTCGATCTCGACGCGCTCGAACACAACTTCGCCCACATCGCCGAGCTGTACTCCGATTCGGTGTGCAACATGCGCCAGCACGCCAAGAACATCAAGACCCCCGTCATCCTCCAGAAGCAGATCAGCGCCGGCGGCACGGTCGGCGGAGTGTGCGCCGCGAAGGTCAGCGAAGCCGAAGTCATGGTCGAGGGCGGAATCACGGACATACTCATCACCAGCCAGGTCGTAACCGAAGACAAGATCGCCCGCGTATGCGCCATGTCGCGCCTTGCGGACGTGAAGGTCGCCGTGGACGACGAGCGCAACCTGCGCCTTCTGTCCGCCCTCTCCGAGCGCAGCCGCTCGGACGTGGGAGTCGTCATCGAGGTCAACACGTCCATGAACCGCGCCGGAATCCGCGCCCCCGAGCGCGGGATAGACTTGGCTCGCCTTGCCGCCGAGCTTCCCGGCATCACCTTCAGGGGCGTTATGAGCCACCAGTCCATCAGCGGCGACCCAGACCGCGAGACCCGCTTCATCGAGGGCAGGCGCTGGATTCAGATGTGCCTAGACGCCAAAGACGCCATCGAAGACGCTGGCTTCCCCGTAGAGATCGTCTCCACCGGCGAAACCTTCACCATAGACGTCGCCCCCCATATGCCCGAAGTGACGGAAGTGCAGGGCGGAACGTATGCGCTCATGGGCGTCAACTGCGCCTACATGGAGGATTTCCAGTACGCGGTCAAGATAATCTCCACCGTAGTCAGCCGTCCCGACGACAGCGCAGCCATAGGCGACGTGGGCTATCGCGCGCTTGCCGCGCCCGGCGGCGCGCTGCCCTCCGTGGAGGGCGAAGACGGCATATCCGTCGATTCGCTCGGCCCCGACCATATAGCCTTGAAGTCCGCTGGACCCATGCCCCTCGAAGTGGGCGACCAGTTCACCCTCCTCAGCGCCCAGCAGGACATCCTCGTAAACCGCTGGGACCGGTTCATCGCCGTCAGAGATCGCCATGTCGAAGCCGTCTGGCCCATCTTGGCCAGAGGCTGCCACCACTGACCGCCGACCACTAACCGCGCTGACTGCCACTGACCGATGGAATACGACAAGCCCTCCAAAAGACTGTTCGCGGCGTGGTACGACCTGCTCGACTCCGGTGTGGAGACCCGCGTCGCGCCCTACCGTCGGCTGACAGCCGGCCGCAGCTTGGGCAGGACGCTCGAAGTCGGCGGCGGCACCGGCGCCAACCTGCCGTTCTTCCCGCCCGGAGTCGACGTCTTCGCTGTGGAGCCGAACCCGTACATGGCGCGCCGCTTCCTCGCCCGATGCCGCGATATCCCGCCGCGGCGCGCAACCGTGATCCCCTCCGTCGGCGAGGCGCTGCCCTTCGCGGACGACTCTTTCGACAGCGTCGTCACCACCTTGACCCTCTGAATGGTCAAAGATCTCGATCTCGTCGTGAGCGAGATACGCCGAACGCTCAAACCCGGCGGCGCGTTCCTGTTCTACGAGCATGTCGCATCCGAGAACCACCGCGCGCGCAGATTCCAGAAATTGCTCAACCCTCTCTGGCGCTTTGCCACCACCGGCTGCAACCTCGACCGGGACACCGCCTCCGCCATACGGCGCGCCGGCTTTTCCACCGTCGAGTACCGCCGGTTCTCCCTATCCGTGGGCGTCTTCGTCACCATCCCCAACATAGTCGGCATCGCGCGCGCCTGACTTTCACCCCGCGCGGCGTTACACTTGCCGTGACCGATTCAACACCCCGCGAGGCGAAATCCATGGCCACACAGACACAGATAAAGCCCAAGCTGCTGACCGCCGAAGACCTGCTTCGCCTGTATTCCGAAGGCGTCAGAGGAGAGTTGATCAGAGGGGAGCTTTGCAAGACTATGAGCGTAGGAGTAGAGCATGGCGAGATCGCATCCAACTTTATAGGCGAATTGAGGAGTTTCGTCCGACCCCGACGGCTTGGACGCATCGCCGGCTCGGACGCGGGCGTGTTGCTCGAACGCGACCCGGACACCGTGCGCGAGCCTGACGTTCTGTTCATCTCCGCCGAGCGCCTGCCTCTAGACGTTCGCGTAACCGGCTACTCCGAGCTCGTCCCCGATTTGGTGGTGGAAGTGGCGTCTCCGAGCGACAGCCGCCGATCCGTCCACGACAAGGCGCGAATGTGGCGCTCATACGGCGCGCCGCTGGTGTGGGCGGCATACCCTGACACCCGCAGCGTAGACGTCCACCGCGCCGACGGCTCCATCGTCACCCTGAGCGAAGACGACACTCTGGACGGCGGCGAAGTGCTGCCCGGCTTCTCCATCCCCGTGAGAGACATATTCGAGCCGTAACGTTGATTGCTGATCACACAGCCATCACCACCCGAAAGCGAGCGCCATGACTACAACACAGATACAGATAAAGCCCAAGCTGCTGACCGCCGAAGACCTGCTCTGCCTGTATTCCGAAGGCGTCAGGGGAGAACTTATCAGAGGGGAGCTTTGCGAAACCGTGTCAGTTGGAGTAGAACATGGGCAGACGGTGGCGAATCTGATCATTGCAATAGGAAGCGTAGTCAAACCTAAACGGTTGGGACGCTTGGCGGGATCCGACTCCGGCGTACTGCTCGAACGCGACCCGGACACCGTGCGTGAGCCTGACGTTCTGTTCATCTCCGCCGAGCGCCTGCCGCTGGACGTTCGCGTAACTGGCTACTCCGAGCTCGTCCCCGATTTGGTGGTGGAAGTGGCGTCTCCGAGCGACAGCCGCCGATCCGTCCACGACAAGGCGCGAATGTGGCACTCATACGGCGCGCCGCTGGTGTGGGCGGCATACCCGAACACCCGCAGCGTAGACGTCCACCGCGCCGACGGCTCCATCGTCACCCTGAGCGAAGACGATACTTTGGACGGCGGCGAAGTGCTGCCCGGCTTCTCCATCCTCGTAAGAGACATATTCGAGCCGTAAGCTGTAACGCGGATTTACTGGTCACAAATACAGCCATCATCACCCGAAAGCGAGCGCCATGACTACAACACAGATACAGATAAAGCCCAAGCTGCTGACCGCCGAAGACCTGCTTCGCCTGTATTCCGAAGGCGTCAGGGGAGAACTTATCAGAGGGGAGCTTTGCGAAACCGTGTCAGTTGGAGTAGAACATGGGCAGATAGTAATGAATTTGGGCGGTGAAATAAGGAATTTCGTCAGGCCCAGACGGTTGGGAATCCTGTTCGGCTCGGACGTGGGCGTACTTCTCGAACGCCACCCGGACACCGTGCGCGAGCCTGACTTGGCGTTCATCTCCGCCGAGCGCCTGCCGCTGAACGTTCGCGTAACCGGCTACTCCGAGCTCGTCCCCGACATAGTGTTGGAAGTGGCGTCCCCTAGTGACAGCCGCCGATCCGTCCACGACAAGGCGCGGATGTGGCGCTCATACGGCGCGCCGCTGGTGTGGGCGGCATATCCTGACACCCGCAGCGTGGATGTCCACCGTGCCGACGGCTCCATAGTCACCCTGAGCGAAGACGACACTCTGGACGGCGGCGAAGTGCTGCCCGGCTTCTCCATCCCCGTAAGAGACATATTCGAGCCGTAACATTGATTGCTGATCACAGGTACAGCCATCACCGCCCGAAAGCGAGCGCCATGATTACAACACAGATACAGATAAAGCCCAAGCTGCTGACCGCCGAAGACCTGCTCCGCCTGTATTCCGAAGGCGTCAGGGGAGAGTTGATCAGAGGGGAGCTTTGCAAGACTATGAGCGTGGGAGGAGAGCATGGCGAGATCGCATCCAACTTTATAGGCGAATTGAGGAGTTTCGTCCGACCTCGACGGCTTGGGCGTATCGCCGGCTCGGACGCGGGCGTGTTGCTCGAACGCGACCCTGACACCGTGCGCGAGCCTGACGTTCTGTTCATCTCCGCCGAGCGCCTGCCTCTGGACGTTCGCGTAATCGGCTACTATGAACTCGTCCCCGACATAGTGGTGGAAGTGGCGTCCCCCAGCGACAGCCGCCGATCCGTCCACGACAAGGCGCGAATGTGGCACTCATACGGCGCGCCGCTGGTGTGGGCGGCATACCCGAACACCCGCAGCGTGGACGTCCACCGCGCCGACGGCTCCATCGTCACCCTGCGCGAAGGCGACACTCTGGACGGCGGCGAAGTGCTGCCCGGCTTCTCCATTCCCGTAAGAGACATATTCGAGCCGTAACGTGGATTGCTGGTCACACATCCATCACCGCCCGAAAGCGAGCGCCATGACTACAACACAGATACAGATAAAGCCCAAGCTGCTGACCGCCGAAGACCTGCTCCGCCTGTATTCCGAAGGCGTCAGGGGAGAGTTGATCAGAGGGGAGCTTTGCAAGACTATGAGCGTGGGAGGAGAGCATGGCGAGATCGCATCCAACTTCATAGGCGAATTGAGGAGTTTCGTCCGACCTCGACGGCTTGGGCGCATCGCCGGCTCGGACGCGGGCGTACTGCTCGAACGCGACCCGGACACCGTGCGCGAGCCTGACGTTCTGTTCATATCCGCCGAGCGTCTGCCGCTGGATGTTCGCGTAATCGGCTACTATGAACTCGTCCCCGATTTGGTGGTGGAAGTGGCGTCCCCCAGCGACAGCCGCCGATCCGTCCACGACAAGGCGCGCATGTGGCGCTCATACGGCGCGCCGCTGGTGTGGGCGGCATACCCGAACACCCGCAGCGTGGACGTCCACCGCGCCGACGGTTCCATAGTCACCCTGAGCGAAGACGACACTCTGGACGGCGGCGAAGTGCTGCCCGGCTTCTCCATCCCCGTAAGAGACATATTCGATCCGTAGCCGTAACGCGGATTGCTGGTCACACAGCCATCATCACCCGAAAGCGAGCGCCATGACTACAACACAGATACAGATAAAGCCCAAGCTGCTGACCGCCGAAGACCTGCTCCGCCTGTATTCCGAAGGCGTCAGGGGAGAGTTGATCAGAGGGGAGCTTTGCGAAACCGTGTCAGCAGGATGGAAACATGGGCAGATAGTAATGAATTTGGGCGGTGAAATAAGGAATTTCGTCAGGCCCAGACGTTTGGGAAGCCTGGCGGGATCCGACTCCGGCGTGTTGCTCGAACGCGACCCTGACACCGTGCGCGAGCCTGACTTGGCGTTCATCTCCGTCGAGCGCCTGCCTCTGGACGAGGATGTGCCGGGCTACTCCGAGCTCGTCCCCGACATAGTGGTGGAAGTGGCGTCCCCCAGCGACAGCCGCCGATCCGTCCACGACAAGGCGCGAATGTGGCGCTCATACGGCGCGCCGCTGGTGTGGGCAGCATACCCGAACACCCGCAGCGTAGACGTCCACCGCGCCGACGGCTCCATAGTCACCCTGCGCGAAGACGACACTCTGGACGGCGGCGAAGTGCTGCCCGGCTTCTCCATCCCCGTAAGAGACATATTCGATCCGTAACGCGGATTGCTGGTCACACATCCATCACCACCCGAAAGCGAGCGCCATGACTACAACACAGATACAGATAAAGCCCAAGCTGCTGACCGCCGAAGACCTGCTCCGCCTGTATTCCGAAGGCGTCAGAGGAGAGTTGATAAGAGGGGAGCTTTGCGAAACCGTGTCAGTAGGATGGAAACATGGGCAGATAGTAATGAAACTGGGCTACATGATGATGGACTTCGTCATGCCCAGACGTTTGGGAAGCCTGGCGGGATCCGACTCCGGCGTGTTGCTCGAACGCGACCCTGACACCGTGCGCGAGCCTGACTTGGCGTTCATCTCCGCCGAGCGCCTGCCTCTGGACGAGGACGTGCCGGGCTACTCCGAGCTCGTCCCTGATATAGTGGTGGAAGTGGCGTCCCCCAGTGACAGCCGCCGATCCGTCCACGACAAGGCGCGAATGTGGCGCTCATACGGCGCGCCGCTGGTGTGGGCAGTATACCCTGCCACCCGCAGCGTAGACGTCCACCGCTCCGACGGCTCCATAGTCACCCTGAGCGAAGACGACACTCTGGACGGCGGCGAAGTGCTGCCCGGCTTCTCCATCCCCGTGAGAGACATGTTCCAGCAGTAGCCCACGAGACCCGCCGCCACTCGGCAAGCGCGTCAGTAGTCGTCCGAGCTGAGCCGCCCGTATCCGTCCGCCGGCAAAATCCCAAGGGCGTCCCACATGAGGGGGAAGCCTCTTCTCTTTCTGCGCGACGTCTTGACATCCAAGCCTTTGGACTTTGCGACCAGCGAAACACGCGCTCGCAAACCTAGACTCGGACAACCCATCCGACCGCCCCCACTAGCCGCCAGCCATTCCATTCCTCTATAATCAGCCATTGCGCGTCTTCGAGACGAAAAAGAACGCGCGGACAGTCCTAGCCCTTGGGAGGCAGCCACCAGTGAAAGTAGGAATCATCAACGTCACCGGATACGCCGGAATGGAGTTGGCGCGCATCCTGCGCCGCCACCCGGAAGTTGAGATTGCGTCTGCCACTGGCCGAAGCCTGGCCGGAAGACGGCTCGGCGAAGTGTTTCCGCACCTCTCCGAGTGCGACATCGAGATCACTTCGGACATCACCGAGAGCGTGGACTTCGTCTTCTCCGCGCTCCCGCACGCTGCCAGCGCCGAGCGCCTGGAGCCGTTCATCGCCCAGGGCGTCAAGACGGTGGACGTCTCCGCCGACTTCAGGCTCAAAGACCTAGACGAATATACCTACTGGTACAAGATAGATCACCCCTGCCCCCAGTTCATGGAAACCGCCGTCTACGGCCTGCCCGAGCTTCACCGCGACGAGATCGCCCAAACAAGACTCGTCGGCAACCCGGGCTGCTACCCGTCGGCCGCGGTTCTCGCTCTGGCTCCGGCGGTGCAGGCGGGCATAATCGAGCCTGACATCGTCGTAGACGCCAAGTCCGGCGTCTCCGGAGCCGGCAGGGGAGGCTCGGTCGCCCTGAACTTCTCCGAGGTCAACGAGAACTTCAAGGCATACAACTTGGACGGCCATCGCCACCACCCCGAGATAGTTCAGGAGCTGGACGCCATCGGCCAGTCGGACGGCCTTCGCCTCACGTTCCTCACCCATCTGGCGCCCATGACTCGCGGCATACTCGTCAGCTGCTACGCGCCGCTGAAGCCCGGCGCGCTCCCGTCTGGCGAGGCAGGCAAAGACTCCGTCCGCGAGATCTACCAGAGCCGCTATGCCGACGAGCCTTTCGCCAACGTCGTCCCCCTGCCGCCGCAGACCAAGCACACCTCCGGCAACAACGACTGCGCCATCCACGCCACCATAGACCTGCGCGCCGACAGACTAATCGCCATCGCCTGCCTCGACAACCTCGTCAAGGGCGCCGCCGGCGCCGCCGTGCAGAACATGAACGTCATGTGCGGCTTCGATGAGACCGCAGGACTCGACCAGCTCGCGCTCTACCCGTAATTGACACCGCCGCCATCCTCGCCTAACATGATCTACAAGGTCGTGCTAGGTGGGGAGTTAGCGGTGCCCTGAACTCGCAATCCGCTCTAGCGAGGCTGAATTCCACCCCGAGGTTCTGTACCGAAGTCCTCTGGCGACGGATTCCGATGTCGAGAGCTGGGCCCTGCGCGGCGGCGAGCCGTGAACCCCGTCAGGTTCGGAAGAAAGCAGCGGTAAGCGGTTATCTCCGGGCGACGCAGGTATACCTGGCTTGAGTCGGATCCGTTCGTCAAGTCGGCGGAAGGAATCGAAGGGCGGTGCGCGACCCACTTTCGTATAATCCATCCACAACGGAAATGCCCCCTGTCTCCTCACCCCGCAGAACAGGCGCGCGCAGACGCCCCCGCATCGGACAGAACTTCCTGTCCGACCGCCGCGTGGCGAAGCGGATTGTAGACGCCGCCCGCATAGCCCCAGACGAAGATGCGCTGGAGATCGGCCCCGGACGCGGCGCGCTGACCCACATGCTCGCCATGCGCGCGTCCAAGCTCGTGGCAGTCGAGTTGGACCCCGATCTAGCCCACGCCCTGAGCGCGAAGCTCGGAGAATCCGCCAGCGTCTCCATACTCAGCCAGAACGCCCTCCACTTCGACCCCAGCGCCCACTTCAGCCGCCCGTACAAGATGGTCGCCAACCTGCCTTACTACGTCGCCACGCCCATTATCCGAAGGTATCTGACCCTCGAACCCAGACCCGCCTGCATGGTCGTCATGGTTCAGCGCGAGGTCGCCGAGAACATCGCCGCCGCGCCCGGCAATATGAGCTTTCTGTCCGTCGCAGTCCAGATGTACGCCACCGCCAGAGTACTGTTCTCAGTGCCGCCCAGAGCCTTTCGCCCCATTCCAAAAGTCACGTCCGCAGTCGTCAGAATCGAGCCGCGCCGCCGCGCCGCCGTCCCCGTAGATGACGTCGAATCTTTCATGGACTTCGCCGCCGCCGGATTCCGCGCCCCCCGGAAGCAGCTCCGAAACAGCCTTCGCATCGGACTCGACGCCCCCGCCGAGCGCATCGACCGCGCCCTGGACTCCGCAGGTATAGACGGGCGCAGGAGACCCGCCACCCTGAGCCTGCCGGAGCTGGCAGCTCTCTACACCCTCTGGAGCGACCAGTGCTGACCATACAGGCGCGCGCCAAGCTCAATCTCACTCTGGAGGCGCTCGGCAGGCGTGAGGACGGCTTCCACGAGATCGTATCCATCATGCAGACTCTGGAGCTTGCCGACACCGTGAAGCTCAGCCCCGCCGAGTCGCTCGATCTGCGCTGCTCCGTCCCAGCCCTCGAAGGCACGCGCAATCTGGCGTGGACAGCTGCGGACACTCTGCGCCGAGAGGCGGGCATCGGAGAAGGCGCGCTCATCGAGATAGAGAAGCGAATCCCCGTCTCCGCCGGGCTCGGCGGCGGAAGCGCCGATGCCGCCGCCGCACTCGTCGGCCTCGATAGGCTCTGGAAGCTGGGACTGTCCAGAGACGACCTGCGCTCGCTCGGCGCTCGCATCGGCTCGGACGTGCCATTCCTCATCGACGGCGGAATCGCAATGGCGATCGGGCGCGGCGAGAAGATCAGACCGCTGCCGTCCGCCCCTCTCCCTTGGTTCGTTCTGTCGTTCCCCAAGTCGAACGCGGCGGACAAGACCGCCTCGATGTACGCCGCCCTCGATCACATGGACTTTACGCGCGGCGCGCTGACTCACAAGCTCGAAGCCAGAATTCGCAACGGCGGCGACGTCCCCCCCCAGCTCCTGTTCAACGTCTTCGACTCAGTGGCGCGCTCCGTCAACGCCGACGTGGACGCCTGCTGGAACGACATGCGCGCCGCCGGAGCGAGAGAGATCCACGTATGCGGCAGCGGCCCCGCCATCTACGCCGCTTTGGAGCGAAGAGAGTTCGCTACCACCGTCCACCTCGTCATGGAGAAGATCAAGGGCTGGCATTCGCTCGTCACCAGAGCCTGGCCCCATCCGGATTCCGCTAGATGGACACGCTGATCGCCGCACTCGCCAGCGGCGCGCTCATGGCGAAGGTCTTCATCAGCGTCTGGTGCGTATCCGCCTTCTTCCTGCTGAAAGACCCGCCCCCCGCCGTCGCCGCGCTGACGACCCGATTTCCGCCCGGAAGCATGGTCATGGGCGTCGTGGTCGCCGCGTATCCGATCTGGGGAGTAGTCGCACTCGCACTCGCCTTCCTGTTCCTCGCGCTTCAGAACGCCCTGCCCGGAGCCGGACTGGGCAGCCCAAACGCCGCCTACAGCGTGGGAGTCTCGCTCGCCTCCGCGCTCATCGCCGCGCCCCTCGCCATCGCCTTCAGGCTCGTGTGGCGCGGCATTGCAGCCACCGCCCTGGCGTCCATCGGCATATTCGGCTGGCTGCTGCCCTTTCTGGCATCCTGAACGCCCCTGCCCTGTGCTACAATTGACAGAACGTTTGTGTGATATTCGTGTGATACGGGAGCGTACTATAAACCCCACATTCAGAGGACTCAGCGAGTGGGTCGCGCTCGACCTTGAAACCACAGGGTTGGCGCCCGACTCCGACCGCATCATCGAGGTCGGCGCCGTCAGATTCACCTCGCGCGCCACTCTTGGCGAGTACCAGTCATACGTGAATCCGGGTCGCCAGCTTACCCGCTTCATCCGAGACCTCACCGGCATAGCCCAGCGCGACGTCGACTCCGCGCCCGCCTTTTCGGAGATCGCCCCAGACCTCGCCGAATTCACGCGCGGCGCAACCGTCATCGCGCACAACGCGCCGTTCGATCTCGGCTTCCTCCGCGCCAACGGCCTCGCCCTAGATGGCCCCGTCTGCGACACTTGGGAGCTTGCATATCTCGCCAGACCACGCGCCCGCTCGTACACACTCCAGCAGATCGCAGCGGCGGAGGCGGTCGAGCAGAAGCGAGCGCACCGCGCCCTTGACGACGCCCGCGCCGTCCGAAATGTGTTCCTCGCGCTCACCGCAGACTTCGCCGAGCTGGACCCCGCCGTCGCAGACGAGCTGCGGCGGCTGTCTCAGCGCTCCGGCTGGCGGATCGGCCCCCTGCTCGACTCCGCCCAGGAGTTCGCGCCCCCGCGCCCCTCGCCTTCCGTCAGCATTCCCTCCCCCATAACCGGCGGCCGCCAGCTTTCCAAGAGACTGGCGCAGGATAGACCGCTGCGAGCCGCCGATGAGTCCGAGCCGATCGACGCCTTCGCCGTAGTCAGCGCGCTCTCCGCCGGCAGCCCCTTCGCAGCCGCCATTCCGGGCTTCGAGGAGCGACCGCAGCAGATCGAGATGGCAGAGGCGGTCGCAGCCGCCATAGACTCCGGCGGCAGGCTCATAGTCGAGGCGGGAACGGGCGTCGGCAAGTCGCTCGCATACCTTCTGCCCGCCGCGCTCTACGCCACCGCCAACCATAAGCGCGTAATCGTCTCCACCAACACCATCAACCTTCAGGAGCAGCTCATCGAAAAAGACCTGCCGATGGTCAAGGCTGCGCTGGCGGCGATAGACCCAGACGCCGCCGACGAGCTGCGATTCACACAGCTGAAGGGCAGGGCTAACTACCTCTGCTATAAGCGCTGGCGACAGATGCGAACGTCCGCGGATATAGACCCCGATCAGGCGCGCCTGATCGCCAAGACGCTCATGTGGATGCCCGACACCCACACGGGCGACCGCGCCGAGATCAACCTTGGACACCGCTCGGCAGCCGCCCCTTGGGATCGTATCTCCGCCCAGCGCGCGCGCCAGTGTCCCGACCAGACAGGACCATGCTTCCTGCGCGCCGCGAGAGAGAAGGCGCTGGCATCCCATATAGTGGTCGTCAACCACGCCCTGCTCATGTCCGACCTCGCCTCCGGCGGAAACGCCGTACCCGATTACGACGTCCTCATCATAGACGAGGCGCACCACCTCGAAGACGCGGCAACCGACCAGCTCGGCTTCTCCATCGGCCCCGACACCCTCGCCGACCTGCTCGCGGAGCTAGTAGGCGAACGCGGCTTGCTCGCACAGTGCGCTTCCGAAGTGAGCCAAGCCGACCCGCCCGCGCGCGAAACCGCTGAACAGGCAGTCTCGCAGATCGGCGCGCTCGCCCCCAGACTGCGCGAGGAGGTCGCCCGACTGTTCGTTACGCTCATCCCCGCCGCCCTCCCTCGCAAGCGCCGCCCATCCGCCTTCGCCAGCGATATCCGCGTCACCGAACGCGAGCGAGCCGCGCCCGAATGGGCGGCGGTGGAGAGCGCGTGGAAAGACTTCGACATCCTCATGGCAGACTTCTCGCGCTCGCTGGACGCCCTCGACTCCGCCATGGACTCCGCCCTCGACTCCGCCCTTGACTCCGAAGAAGACGCGCCCGACAACGCTAGGCGAAGCGCCCTCGTGTCCGATCTTGGCACGATTCGCTTGGGAGTCTCCGACCTGCGCCGCAAGACGGACGAGTTCTTGGCAAGCCCATCGGAAGACATGATCTACTGGACCACGCAGACCAAGCAGGCTTCGGACGTCCGTCTGAACGCAGCCCCCCTCCACGTTGGAGACGAGCTTCACGAGAGACTCTATGCCGACAAGGAAGCCGTGGTGATGACCAGCGCGACCCTGAGCGCCGGCGGCTCTTTCGACCACGTGCAAGACAGACTGGGCTTCTTCGACTCGCGCCACATCGCGCTAGGCTCGCCATTCGACTTCTACGAATCCGCCCTCCTCTACACACCCAGAGGCATACCCGCGCCCAGCTCGCCCGAGTTCCAGGACAGGGCGCACGACGTGATCGCGGACGCGGCGACTGCCGCCGAGGGGCGGACGATGGCGCTGTTCACCTCCCACTCCGCCCTGCGCGCCGCCGCGAGCGCGATTCGCGCCCGAATGTCTCGGCAGGATATACAGGTGCTGGCGCAGGGGATGGACGGCCCCCCTCAGCTCTTGGCGGCTCGCTTCTTGGAACAGCCCCGATCCGTGCTTCTTGGAACCTCCAGCTTCTGGGAGGGAGTCGACTTCGCCGGAGACGCCCTGACCGTCCTCATCGTCACTCGGCTTCCCTTCTCCGTCCCCACCGATCCAGTCTTCGAAGCGCGCTCGGAGCAGTACGCCAACTCCTTCATGGAGTACGCCGTACCGCAGGCGGCAATCAGGTTCAAGCAGGGGTTCGGTCGCCTCATCAGAACGAGCCGCGACAGAGGCGTCGCCATAGTGCTGGACTCCCGAATAGTGACGCGCCGCTATGGACGCAAATTCATCGAATCACTGCCCGATATGCGCCTCACGGACGGCAGGGGCGCCACCACCGCCCATCTCATAGACAGATGGATGGAGCGCCCCGCATGACACGCGCCCGCGAAACGCAGGAGTGGACCGCCTTCAGACCCGATGGCGCGATGGACCTAGAGGCGACCCTCGACTGCGGCCAGGCGTTCAGGTGGCGCGCCGCAAGCTCGCCCGCGCTCGGAGACCACTTCGAGGGCGTCGTATTCGGAAACCGCGTTCGCCTCAAGCAGGTGGAATCCGAGCTGCTGTTCACCTCCGAACCCGATCCCCCGTCCTCTTTCAGACCCGTCCTCCAAGACTATCTCGGACTCGGACACGATCTCGAAGCCATCTACACAGCCCTAGCCAGCGACTCGGTTCTAGCCCCCCTTATCCACAGATACCCCGGACTCCGCATCCTCAGCCAGGAGCCTTGGGAGTGTCTCGTCAGCTTCATATGCAGCGCGAACAACAACATCGCGCGCATCTCCCAGAACGTCGAGGACATCGCCAGAGCCTTCGGACGCAGAATCGCGCTCCAAGACGGAGAACGCTGGGCGTTTCCCTCCCCGCAGGCGGTCGCAGACGCTGGAGAGTCGGCGCTGAGAGATTTGCGGCTCGGATACAAGGCGAAGTACGTCCACCAGACAGCCGCGCTGGTGTCACAGGGGCAGGTTGACCTGTACGCCCTGCGCGAGGAGTCTTACGAGCGCGCCCTCGAAGCCGTGACCACACTCCCCGGCGTCGCCGACAAGGTGGGCAACTGCGTATTGCTCTTCTCGCTCGACAAGCTCGAAGCCTTTCCCGTAGACGTCCACATACACCGCGCCATGTGGGACAGCTACCCAGACACGCGCGCCTTCATCCCGTCCCCGCGCGACGGCCCCAAGCCCAGGAAGCCCACCCCGAAGCAGGTTCGCCAGATACGCGAGTGGGCAGCCCAGCGCTTCGGCCCCCACGCCGGATACGCCAACCAGTACCTCTTCTACGATGACCTGCTGAAGAGCCGCCGCCGCTGACCGCTTGGCAGAGAGCTTGCCACCCCGCCGCGCGTCACTGCCCTTTCGCCCGATCCAGCCCCAAACTTGGAGAGTCCCTTGAAGATAACCCCCCATGAATTCGAGAATTTCAACCGTGTGCTGACCGGCGTAGTCGTTCCCAGGCCCATAGCCTTCGTATCCAGCGTGTCGGCGGACGGAGTGGCGAACCTCGCGCCGTTCTCCTTCTTCAACGCCGTCGCCTATTCCCCTCCCACCGTAGTCTTGGGCATCTCCAGACAAGCGGACTGGAAGGAGAAGGATACACTGTCCAACATCGAGGCGACTGGCGAGTTCGTAGTCAACGTCGTGGTGGACGAGATCGCCGCCGCCATGAACGCCACCGCCGCCGAGTACCCCGCCGACGTGGACGAGTTCCACATCAGCGGCCTCACCCCCGCGCCGTCCGATCTGGTGCGCCCTCCCAGAGTGTCCGAGTCCCCCGTGAACATGGAGTGTCGCCTCGATCAGGTCGTGCAGATCGGAGACCCCGCATCCGGAAACGGCCTCGTCATCGGCGAGATACTCCTCATGCACGTCAGGGACGACCTCATAGACGGCCACCGCATCCGTCACCATCAGCTGAAGCCCGTCGGCCGTCTCGCCGGCAGCATGTACTGCCGCACCCACGACACTTACGAGCTGGCGCGCCCGACGTACTGCCCCAGCGCCAGCGAAAGCCAGCCTTGAGCGTCCCAGCCCCAGCGAAAGCCAGCCTTGAGCGTTCCAGTCAAACCGGGTCCCGCGCCCCCGTCCCTCTTTCGATGCTCTCCACCTTGTCCCCGCGCGGGACTCCCCCTTATAATCATTGAAGCCTCTACGCTTTAGGGATGGTCCGCCTGAATTGGGAACCGCTTAGCCCACCCCAGCTTCATCGCCACTTTGACTACGCCGCCTCTCGCGCTTTGACTCCAATTCGCGCGAGGGGCTTTTCGTTCGTCTGAGCCATTCCCAGCCCACATCGCGCCGAACCGCCAATTCGGCGCAGACCGCAGGAGAAACCCAAATGACACTCAACCCCGAATCCGAGCTCATCGAGCTGCGAACGAGGATACGCCACTCCGCCGCCCACGTCATGGCGGACGTGGTGACGACCATGTTTCCGGATGCCAAACTCGGAATCGGCCCCCCCACAGACGACGGCTTCTACTACGACTTCATGGTAGACAGCCCCTTCACCCCCGAAGACCTCGAAGAGATAGACCGCCGTATGCGCCTCGTGATCGCCGAAGACCACACCTTCGAGTACGCCGAATACCCCCGCGAACAGATGAACCAGATGAACGCCCACGAACCGCTGAAGCTCGAAGTCATCGCCGACATCCCCGAAGACGAGCCGATCTCCACCTACACCCACCGCGACTTCGAAGACCTCTGCGCCGGCCCCCATGTCCAGTCCACCGGAAGGATTCCCGCGTTCAGGCTGCTCAGCGTGGCGGGAGCGTACTGGCGCGGCGACGAAAGCAGACCCATGCTCCAGCGCATCTACGGCACCGCCTTCGAGTCCCAGACCGCGCTCGATGAACACCTCGACCGGCTGGAGCAGGCGAGACTGCGCGACCACAGATCCTTGGGCCGTGACTTGGACCTGTTTTCCGTCCACGACGAGACCGGCCCCGGACTCGTCATCTGGCACCCCCGGGGCGCGCGCGTTCGCGGACTCGTCGAAGACCTGTGGAAACGCGAGCATTACCGCTGGGGATACGACCTCGTCTACACCCCCCACATAGGCCGTTCCACCCTGTGGGAGACGAGCGGCCACTTGGAAAACTTCAAGGAGAACATGTTCGCCGCGATGGACATGGAGGGGCAGGAATACTATCTCAAGCCCATGAACTGCCCGTTTCACATCATGTACTACCGCAGCGGACTTCGCAGCTACCGAGATCTGCCCATGCGAATCGGAGAGCTTGGCTCCGTCTATCGCTTCGAGCGCGGCGGCACGCTTCACGGAATGCTCCGCGTCAGGGGCATGACTCAGGACGACGCCCATATCTTCTGCCGTCCCGACCAGATCGCCGACGAAGTCAACGGCGTCCTCGACCTCACCTTCCACCTGCTCGACATGTTCGACTTCACCGACTACTCCGTCATGCTCTCCACGCGCCCCGACAAGGCCGTCGGCTCCGAGCAGGAGTGGGACGTCGCCACCAGCTCGCTCAGGTCCACCCTCGAAGAGCGCGGCATGAGCTACGAAGTAGAGGAGGGCGGGGGAGCGTTCTACGGCCCCAAGATAGACGTTCACATCAGAGACGCCATAGGCCGCCTGTGGCAATGCACCACCGTGCAGTTCGACTTCAACCTGCCGCGCAGGTTCGGGCTGACCTACATCGGCTCGGATGGCGACCAGCATCAGCCCTACATGGTTCACAGAGCGCTGTTCGGCTCTATGGAGCGCTTCATGGGCGTGCTGATCGAGCATTTCGGCGGCGCGTTCCCAACGTGGCTCGCGCCCGTGCAGGCAGACGTCATACCCATAGCCGACCGCCACCACGACTACGCCGAGAGCGTGAGACGGCGCATCGCCCAGGCCGGACTGCGCGCCGAGACCGACCTGCGCAACGAGCGCATGGGCTTCAAGATACGCGAGGCGCAGATGAGAAAGACCCCCTACATGCTGATAGTGGGAGACAGGGAGATCGCCTCCGCATCCGTCGGCGTCAGGCTGAGATCCGGCCAAGACCTGGGCGCACTGTCAGTAGAAGACCTCATAGCCCGAATCGTCCACGAGACCGCGCAGAGCTGACGCCGCAGCCCTTCAGAACCCAGCAGCCCTTGGGGCTGTTCGAAGCCCATCCATCCACGCGCGCAGGTCGTCGCCAAGATCGTCACGCTTCAGCGCGGCGGCTATGGACGCCTTGAGCATCCCCAGCGGCGTTCCCACATCGTGGTGTTCCCCTTCGAACCTGTACCCGAACACACCCGGACGCTCCAGATGCGCCGCGATGCCGTCCGTCAGCTGCACCTCGCCCAGCGCGCCCGGCTCCACGTTCTCCAGCGTCTCGAATATCTCCGCCCCCAGAACGTACCTGCCTATGATCGCCAGATTCGAGGGCGCATCCTCCAGACTCGGCTTCTCCACCATGCCGACTATTCTCGGACTCCGCCCAGACTCGCCCCCCACGTCCACGATCCCCAGATTTGGCACCGCCTCGTCCGCCACCTCCTTCACCGCCACCGCGAACCCCCCCGTCCGCTGATGCGCCTCGATCATCCCCCCGATCGTCGGCCGCTCCGACCAGATCACGTCGTCCGGCAGAAAGACCGCGAAAGCCTCGTCCCCAACCGCATCCCGAGCCATCAGCACCGCGTGGCCCAGCCCCTTCTGCTCAGTCTGAGCCACACAGGTAATCTTCGCCAGAGACCCTATCCGCCGCACCATATCCAGCGTCGAGACGCTGCCCCTCGCCTCCAGCGCGCGCTCCAGCTCGGGCAGCGCCTCGAAGTAGCGCGGGATCGCCTCCTGATTCTTCGATACGATGAACACGATCTCCTCGATGCCGGCGCGCGCCGCCTCCTCCACGCAGAAGTGAATCGAGGGCATGTCGAACACCGGAAGCGCGTTCTTGGGCACCGACAGCGTGGCAGGCAGGAACCTAGTCCCGAACCCAGCCACCGGAATAACCGCTTTCCTGACCGTCATGCCTCTCTCCCTAGTCTGCGACTCACGCCGCCGCCACCTGCCCTGTCCTGTAAACTCGCCTCAGATCCGGAAGGCTCGCGTTCGCCGCGAACAGGAACACCAAGAACGCCATTGCCGTCCCCAGCAAGATCGGCGGAGACGAGAACACATCCGCGAAGAACCCGTAGCCGAGATTGGCGAACGCCATTATCCCGCCCGCGTGAAGGATGTACAGGCTAGATATTCGCCCCCTCAGCCGGTCCGGAGCTATCGTCTGAACGTAGGTGGTCGTCAGCGCCATGAACACCGACTGCGCGCCCCCCATCACCGCCGCCACGAACACCGCCGAACCCGTGGCAGGGCTGATTCCGTCCATACCCAGCGCGGCAAGCGGCGTCACCGACAGCGCTATCGGCGTGACTCCGCTGAGGACCGCCGCCCACAGCAGCCACTGCCCCTTCGAGCGCTCGTTCCTGACGCCCGCTATCAGTATCGTAGCCACCAGAGACCCGATCCCGAACCCCATCACGATGTATCCCAGAATGGATCCGTCCGTCGCCCCCAGCTCGTTTCTGGAGAACACCGGCAGTATCGACTCGTAGGACATCACCAGCGCGCAGTGGAACGCCACCAGCAGAATGAATATCGAGATCATGCGGTTGGTGTAGATATAGACCAGCCCGTCGCTCATACTTCGTATCCATCCCGACTGCGGAGACGACTCGCCTGTGGAGCGCGTCTTCGTCATAGACATGAATCCGAGGCCCACCAGCTGGAAGACCGCGCTCAGCACCAGCACCCCCGGCGCGCCCACCACGTCGATAGCCAGCAGCGGAGAGGCGACCAGCAGACCGAAGAACCGCGCCCCGTGCCGAGTGGCGGAGTTCAGCGTGATCGCGTTGAGCAGGTCTTCGCGCGGCACCTGATTGGGAATGAGCGACGCTATCGCCGGCTCCTGAGTCGAGCGCATCGTGCCAGAGACGAACGTCAGCAGCGCGAGGTGCCACAGCACCAGCACGTCCGCGAACACCAGACCCGCTACGATAGCGGTGATCAAGACGTTGGCGGCGAACGTAAACCGAGCTATCGAGCCACGGTCCAGACGGTCCGCGATCATACCCGCCACAGGCGACGCCACCAAGAACGGGAGCATCGAGGCGAACGTCACTATTCCCACGTCCCCAGACCGGTCCGACTCCTCCAAGATCAGCCATGAGATTGCGACGATGAACGTCCACATCGCCGCCCCCGAGCACATGTTGGCGAGCCACGTGAACCTGTAGTTCCTGTGCTTCAGCGCCGCCACGTGCGGAACATCCACCGCCCGCCGCCACACACTCGGCTTCTCGATAGTCATACGCCCGTCCAGTCCCTAACCGTCTTGTTCAGCGCGATTATAACAGCTTGCGCGCCCAGCGGCGCAGGTCAGCGCGCCCAGTGACGCAGGTCAGCGCGCCCAGCGACCGCCTCTCGGACGTGGAAATCTCAAAAGCGCGCCGCTCCCGCTGCCCCAGCAATGCGCCGGACGATGGCTTTGCCCATCCCCATAGGCGAACCCACAGACATGAGACGAGCGCGGCATGGGGAAGGGAAGTGTGGGTGAGTGGGAAGCGACCGTCCCGCAGACGGTGGAAATCCCAAGAGCGCGCCGCTCCCCCAGCCGCGCGCGGGGCAGCTGCCGCAGGAATGCGCTTGGGACGACGCGCCGGAGGTTTTGCCCATCCCCATATGCCCACAGGCATGAGACGATTCGGACGTGGGGGAGGGGATGCGTGGGTTGTGTGGTGGAGATAGGGGGACTCGAACCCCCAACCTCGGCATTGCGAACGCCGCGCTCTCCCAGTTGAGCTATATCCCCACGAACCGCAGACACTAGGATTATACACCTTCGCCGCCGCCCATGCCAAGATTTCGCCGCGCGATGGCGTGGCGATTTTATCTAAAGCGCATGGGCGAGCCGCGAAACCGGCATCTCCCCAACCCTTTCGCAGTCATGCTTGGTCCTCGAACATCGCCGCTATGTGCCGTCTCTGTATCTTGCCCGTCGCCGTGCGCGGAAGCGAGTCCACCAGATGCACCCGGTCCGGCACCTTGAAGCCCGCCAGATAGTCCCCGCAGAACGAGCGTATGTCGCCTTCCGAACACGCCTCCGCCAGCACGACCGCCGCGTGGACGACCTCGCCGTACTTGACGTCCGGAACGCCGAAGCACACCGCCTCCGCCACCCTCGGATGCCGAAGCAGCACCGCGTCCACCTCCAGGGGCGATATCTTCTCGCCGCCCCGATTGATCAGCTCCTTTATCCTCCCCGTGAGCGTCAGCGTCCCGTCCCCGTCCAGCAGACCTTGGTCGCCCGTTCGGAACCACCCGTTCGTGAACGCCTCCGCGTTCGCCTCCCGGTTGTTGTGGTAGCCGCGCGTCACGTTCGCCCCTCTGATCACCACCTCCCCCGTCTCCCCCGCGTCCAGCATACGGCCACCCTCGCCCATTACGCCGATGCTTACCCCCGTCCCCTGTCCCACGGTGCCGGGCTTGCGAGACCTCGGCGGCAGTGGATTGGACGCCATCTGATGCGCCGCCTCCGTCATCCCGTATGCCTCCAGAACCGGAGCGCCGAACCTGTCCTCCATGTCGCCGAACACCGAGGGCGCGAGCGCAGCCGAGCAAGACCGTATGAACCTGAAGCTCTCCTTTGGCGCGTCATCCCCGTCCGCCCTCATCAGCAGTATCTGGTGGATGGTCGGCACCGCCGAGTACCACGTCGCCCCGCTGGAGCGCTGCTGACCCCAGAATCGGCTCGCGCTGAACCTCTCCGGAAGCACTATACTGCCCCCAGTGCTCAGAGTCGAAAGCGCCACGCCTATCAGCCCGTGTACGTGGAACAGCGGCATGACCACCATCGCCACGTCGTCCGGCGTGAGCGCGTATGTGTCTCCGATGTTCCTCAGAGACGCGGCAAGATTGCCGTGAGTCAGCGGCACCCCTTTCGGGCGGCTCGTCGTCCCGGACGTATGCAGGAAGAGCGCCACGTCGTCCGCCGATGGCCCTTCGACGTCCCTGCGACCGGACAGCGCGCGCCCGTCTTTCGACAGGCTCGCCCTGCCGTTGGAATCCACCGATGCGACCAGCGTCCCGATGCCCAGCCGCGCCGCCGCCTGCCGTGCGGCGTGGTCGCCCGCAGGCAGTATCGCCAGCTGCGCGTCCGCGTCTTCCATGAAGAACCTGAACTCGTCCACCGTGTAGGCAGGATTCAGCGGAGCCGCTATCGCCCCCATTCTCGTCACCGCCAGGAACGTCGTGATGAAGTCGATACCGTTCCCCAGCGCGATGGAGACCGCCTCGCCCCTGCGCGCCCCCGCCTCCGCGAGCGTCTCCGCGACCCTTTCCACCTCCTCCCTCAGCTCCCCGTAGCTCAGACTAGGACCGTTGGGAAGCGCAACCGATGGGCTTTCCGCCGCGTGGCTTTCGAAAATATCCGCGAGAGTTTTCAAGATCGCCCCCTGCTCGCTGTCTGTATGCGCCACAGATAATCTCACACGCCCCCGCGCGTATGTCAACCGCCACCAGCCGATGCCGCATCGCGTATCGCGGTACAACCGTATCGCGGTACATAAGCCCCCTCTCCCTCAGGGAGAGGGTTGGGGAGAGGGTGATACCGCAGTTGCGAACCAGACCCCTCTCTCCCTCGAAGGCAGAGTGCTAGGGTGAGTGTGACCACCCATATTGACACTTCCCCAATCCCTGCGTAACATTCCACACAGCGACCGCCAGTATACAGTCATCCCCCGCGAGGCGCACAAATGCTCATCAACGAAGTCAAAGCCCTTGTGTTCGACGTGTTTGGCACCGTGGTGGACTGGCGAGGCAGCATCACGCGAGAGGGCAGGGCGCTCGGCAAGCGCAAGCGCATCGAACACGTCGACTGGGCAGAGTTCGCAGACGCATGGCGCGGCACGTATGGCCCCTCCATGAACCGCGTCCGGCGGGGCGAGCTCGCTTGGACGCGCATAGACGACCTCCACCGCATGGCTCTCGAAGACCTCCTGACTCAGTACGGCATAGAGGGGCTGTCCGAAGACGAGAAAGATCACTTCAACAGGGCGTGGCACCGCCTCGACCCTTGGCCCGACTCCCCGCCCGGACTGACTCGGCTCAAGACTCGCTACGTCATAGCCACCTTGTCCAACGGCAACGTGGCGCTCCTGACCAACATGGCGAAGTGGGCTGGACTTCCTTGGGACTGCATCCTGTCCGCAGAGTTGGCGCGTCACTACAAGCCCGACCCTGAAGCCTACCTGATGGCAGCCGACATTCTCGGACTCGAAACCTCTGAGGTGATGATGACGGCGGCGCACAAGGGCGACCTGAAAGCCGCCCGAGCGCAGGGGTTGAGAACGGCGTTCGTCCCCCGCCCATTCGAGCGCGGCCCCCGCGCCCAGATAGACACCTCCCCAGAGGACTGGATCGACGTAGTGGCGACCGATTTCGAAGACCTCGCCCAGAAGATGGGCGCGTAGCCCCCCGACTCCGATGCCCCGCAACGCCCTCGTCATGCAGTCCGGCGGCTGCACCCGCGTACTCAACCGCAGCCTGTACGCCATCGCGTCCGAATTCGCCGCCACCATGCCCGGCGCCCTCTACGCCGCCCCGCACGGCATCGAGGGCATTCTCGAAGGCCGCTCGCTCGACCTCTCCCGCGTCACCGAACGCCAGTGGCGCGCGGTCATGGACACCCCCGGAGCCGCCATAGGCTCCACGCGCCGCCGCCTTCGGGACGAAGACACGTCCCCCGTGTTCGAGTACCTAGACCGGCTCGACGTGGGATTCTGGTTCATCATCGGCGGCAACGACTCCGCAGAGACCGGCCACACCCTCCACCAGACGGCGCGCAAGATCGGGTACGACCTGAACGTCGTCAACGTCCCCAAGACCATAGACAACGATCTGGTTATGACCGACCACTGCCCCGGCTACGGCAGCGCCGCCAGATTCGTGGCGCTTGCCGCGATGGGCGCGGGGCGCGACGCCGAAGCACTTCGCGGCGCGTCTCCGATCACCATAATAGAGGTGATGGGCAGAGATGCCGGCTGGCTCGCCGCCAGCGCCGCGCTCGCAAGGCGCGACGAGATGGACGCCCCGCACGTCATCTGCGTCCCCGAGATCCCGATAGACGAAGACAAGTTCACCTCCATGATCGAGGACGCCTACTCCAGATACGGATTCGCCGTGGCCGTCGTCTCCGAAAACGCCAGAGGCGCAAGCGGCATTCTCGGAGGACAGACCAACGCTTGGTTCACCGACGACTTCGGACACGAGTACTACGACGGCCCCGCGCGCCACCTCGCCGCCCTCGTGAGCCGCGCGCTCGGAGTCCGCGCCAGATACGAAAAGCCCGGCACCATCCAGCGATCCTTCATCGAGTCGCACTCGGATACCGACATGCGCCACGCCGAGCTTGCAGGCCGCGCCGCAGTCGCAGCCGCGCGCGAGGGCAGGGGAGACGTGATAGTCACACTGGAACGCCAAGACGCCCCTAGCGAAGACGCCGCGCGCGAAGCTAAATACGCCTGCCCCTTCTCCACCGGCCTCGCGCCCCTCGATCAGGTCGGCGGCAAGGTGCGAACCATGCCCCCCCAGTTCTTGGACGCCCATCGGCTCTTCGTCACGCCCGATTTCGTCTCTTACCTCGATCCACTCGTCGGCCCCATGCCCAGACTCGGACGGCTCATGTGACCCCATAGAGCGCTCGCCCCCGTCGCGTCGCACTCCCCGAGATCCCCCACAGCCTGCGAATCCCGAAAACCCCGATTCCGCCCCTGATTCCAACAGTTAGGAGCCTAGCCCGTGAACCTCCTGTCCAAGAAGACCATAGCAGTAGCCGCCGTCATCGTCGCCATTCCCATTCTCGCGCTGGCGTGGTGGCTGCTGTCGCCGCTGCTTTCCAGCACCACCGTAGAAGAGGAGTTCCCCTTCTCCGCCAACGCCCAGATCCCAGACGATATGACGCAGGCAGACGCCGAGAGCGTCATGGCGGGAATGTCCAAGATCGTAACGGACATGACGGAGCCGATGCCCGAGCAGATGGAGATGCCAGAGTCCACCGTATTGGCGACTGGCATGTTCAGGGATGCAGACAGCTTCCACAAGGGCAGCGGCTCCGTGACCCTCTACCGCCTTCCCGACGGAAGAGGCATACTGAGATTCGAGAACCTGTCCGTGACCAACGGCCCCGACCTGCACGTCCTCGCCGCACTCCACCCGAACCCGATGGGACGCTCGGACGTCCGGGAGTCCGGATACCTCGACCTCGGCCAGCTGAAGGGAAACCGCGGCAATCAGAACTACGAGTTTCCAGCGGACGTCGACATCGAATCGTTCGGATCCGTCGTCATCTACTGCCTGCCGTTCCAGGTCGTGTTCAGCGTCGCCACACTGGAAGAACAGAGCTGAAAATAGACCTTTTCCCACAGCGCAAAATGCCCAGCGGTCTCTGATATAATCCGACCCCTGCCTGACCGCCAAAGCCACCATACACGGGTCGCCATGTCATTCGCCCATCTCCACGTCCATACCGAATTCTCGATGCTGGACGGTCTCAGCCGCCTCGAACCCCTCGTGCATCGCGCGCGCGAGCTGGGCATGGACAGCCTCGCCATAACCGATCACGGCGGCATGTACGGCGCCATCGACTTCTACAGACTCGCCAAGAGCGAGGGCATCCGCCCCATCATCGGCTGCGAGATGTACGTCGCGCCCCGCAGCCGCCACGAGCGCAACCCCAACGAGCGCACCCCGTACCACATGACCGTTCTGGCAAAGAACGCCGCCGGCTACAGGAATCTGGTCAAGCTCGTAACCTCGTCCCACCTCGAAGGCTTCTACTACAAGCCGCGAGTGGACCGCGAGATACTCGAACGCCACCACGAGGGCTTGATCGTCATGTCCGGCTGCCCCAGCGGAGAGATTCCCACCCTCATCCAGCAGGGACACATGGACGCCGCGCGCGCCGCCGCCAGCTGGTACCGCGAAGTCTTTGGAGACTACTATCTGGAGATCATGCGGCACGGAGACGTTCCAGAGCTGCCCGCCATCAACAAGGGTTTGCTGGAGCTGCGCGACGATCTCGGCATCCCCATAGTCGCCACCAACGACTCCCACTACATCCGCCGAGAGGACGCGCGCCTTCAGGACATCCTCATCTGCATCCACACCAACACCAACGTGGAAGATGCGAAGCGCCTTCGCATGGAGGAAGACTCCTACCACCTCGCCAGCCCCCAGGAGATGGCAGACCTCTACCCCGACCTGCCCCGAGCCGTCTCCAACACCCAGATGGTCGCCGAGACCTGCGACTTCGACTTCGACTTCAGCCAGCTTCGGCTGCCCCAGTACCAGCTGCCCGATGATCGGACAACCCCCTTCGAGTACCTGTCCAACCTCTGCTGGGATGGGCTAGACCGCCTGATTCCCAACGCCACCGAGCAGGAGAAGGATCGCCTCCGATACGAGCTTACGGTCATACGAGAGACCAGCTTCGACAACTACTTCCTAGTCGCCTGGGACATCGCCCGATTCGTGCGCGAGCGCGACATATTCCTTGCGGTGCGCGGCAGCGCGGCGGCGAGCCTCACCCTCTACTGCCTCGGCGTAACCGACGTCAACCCGCTCCCCTACAAGCTCGTCTTCGAGCGCTTCCTGAACTTGGAGCGCAAGGAGATGCCCGACATCGACTTCGACTTCCAGGACGACCGCCGCGAGGAAGTCATAAACTACGTCGTCCAGAAGTACGGACGCGAGCATGTGGCGCACATCATCACGTTCGGCACTATGGGCGCGCGCGCCGCCATCCGAGACGTCGGACGCGCCCTAGCCATGTCCTACGCCGACGTCGACCGCGTGGCGAGGATGATCCCGACTCGGCTCGGCATCACGCTCGAAGAGGCGAAGACAGACCCGAACTCCGAGCTGGGCGAGGCCGTCGCCGCCGACGAGTCTATCCGCACCCTCGTAGAGACCGCGCAGGGACTCGAAGGCGTCACGCGCAACTCCAGCACCCACGCCGCCGGAGTCGTCATCTCCCAGCAGCCGCTGGACGAGGTCGTACCCCTCCAGCGCCTTCAGAGAGCGGACGAAAGCGGCTCCGTCGCCGCCACCACCCAGTACGCCATGGAACCCGTCGCCGCGCTCGGCTTGCTCAAGATGGACTTTCTCGGACTCGTCAACCTCACCGTCTTGGCAAAAGCGCGCGACCTCATAGCCCAGACCAGAGGAATCAGCTTCGAGCTGCCCGACATACCGCTGGACGACGCCAGAGCGTTCGATCTCCTCTCACGCGGCGAGACTGTCGGCGTGTTCCAGCTTGAAGGCAGCGGCATGACGCGCTACATCAAGGAGCTAAAGCCCTCCGCGCTCGGCGACGTGGCAGCCATGATCGCACTCTACCGCCCCGGCCCAATGGAGCATATCTCCACGTTCATAGACGCCAAGCACGGGCGAATTCCCGTAACTTACCTCCATCCGGCTTTGGAAGAGATACTCGAAGAGACCTACGGAGTGATCGTCTATCAGGATCAGGTTCTGCACATAGCGCGCACCTTCGCCGGCTACTCGCTCGGCGAGGCGGACATCGTTCGCAAGGCAATGGGCAAGAAGATCCCCGAAATCATGGCTGAGGAGAGAGAGAAGTTCCTGCTCGGCGCGCGCAGTCAGGGGTTCGATCAGGAGCTTTCCGAGAAGGTGTTCTCCCTCGTGGAGCCGTTCGCAGGCTACGCCTTCAACAAGGCGCACAGCGTCAGCTACGGCTTGATCTCATACTGGACAGCCTACCTGAAAGCGAACTACACCGCCGAGTACATGGTATCCCTGCTCAACTCCTACGTGGGACACTCCGAGCGCGTCACCTCCGCCATCGCCGAGTGTCAGCGCCTGAAGATTCCGGTGCTGCCCCCCAGCATCTCGAAGGGACGCACCGACTTCACCATCGAGCCGCAGGAAGACGGCTCGACCGCCATCCGCTTCGGCATGGGCGCGGTCAAGAACGTCGGCACCGCGTCCGTCGATGCCGTGCTGGAGTCCCGAGACTCGCTCGGCGGCTTCGAATCCCTAGAACAGATATGCCGCGATACCGATATGGGCGGCGTCAATCGCAAGACATTGGAGTGCCTGATAAAGGTCGGCGCGTTCGACGACTTCGGAGACCGCGCCGCCCTGCTCGACTCCGCAGAGCGCATCGTTAGCCTCGCTCAGAGCGAGTCCAGGCTCAGAGACTCCAGCCAGACCTCCATGTTCGACCTCTTCGGAGAGTCCGTATCCGCTCCGCTGACGAAGATAGACCTCTCCGATTCCATAGCCACCGACCGCGAGAAGGAGGAGTGGGAGCGCGAGCTTTTGGGAATGTCGCTGTCGAGCATCAGCGTTCTAGCCGCCCTGCTCAGCACCGCCGACTCTGAGCATATCGTATTCAGAAGCGGAATCGAACCGAGCATGGCGCGCCGGAAGATATCACTCGTTGGCCAGGTCGCATCCGTCACCAAGCGATACACCAAGAAGAACGAACCGTTCCTCATAGCCAGCCTCGCCCTCATGGACGGCCAGATAGAGGTGTTCGTGTGGCAAGACCAGATGCAGCGCGCGGAGGGGCTTTGGGAGGAAGGTAAGATACTCGCCGTATCCGGCACCGTCCGCGTGCGCGAAGACGAGATAAGCATAAGCTGCACCGACGCCGGCGAGTTCACCCCAGGCCCTCCCGTCCCCGCCTCTCCACCCGCGCCCGCCCGCGTGGAAGCGCCCGCGCCCCCCGAACCCGAACCCGCCCATCCAGCCGCGCCGGCTCGGAGCATCCCCGCCGCATCGCCTCCCCCGACCAGCGCATCCTCGCCCTCGCCCGCGCGCGCCAACGGCAGCGTCAATACCCCCGCCAACGGAAACGCGAGCAACGGCATCGCCGCCCCCGAACCCAAGCCCGCGCTGGCGCACTCCAAGCCCACCCTGCCTCAGCGTCTCAGCCTGAAGATGCGCGAGTCCGACAGCGTCGCCGCCGATCAGATGATGCTGGACGACGTGAAGCGTCTCCTGCTCGACAACTCTGGCGCTGACGACGTCATGCTCGAGATAGCGTCCGGCGGCAAGATATATCGTCTGGAGTGGACACCCATAAAGGTCAGCGCGTCGGACGATCTAGCCCAGAGCCTGCAAGATATTCTCGGCGGCTCCGGATCCGCCACGGTCGAGACTGTCCAGCCATGAAGTGGGTCCACCTCGCCACCGCCCCCGATCAGCTCGTCGCAGAGATGTGGCGAGACATCCTGACCCAGAACGGCGTCCCCGCCCTCATCAGAGCCGGAGACACCTCCACGTTCTTGGGAGTATCCGCCTACCCCTGCCGCCTGATGGTAGACGAGCCACACCTGCAAACCGCCCGCCAAGTCCTCCGCGATCTCCAGACGTAGGGCAGGCAGACTCTCACGCCCGCCGCCTTCTTACAGCAGACGCCGCCCCGCCCCCCAGACGCCGCCCCCTCTTACAGCCGCCGCCGGCTTTCCCCCTCCATCCTCTCTTACAGCAGACGCCCGCCCACCCCCTCCATCTCCAGCAGCTGCCTTTTGAGGTCCAGCCGCGCCGCGCCGCTGCCGAACCCTCTCAGGCTGCCGTCCGTCCCAACCACGCGGTGGCACGGCACGATGATCGGAACGCGGTTTCTCGCCATAGTCTGCCCCGCCGCCCTGGACGCCCTCGGACTCCCCGCCATCTGCGCCAGCCACTTGTACGTCCGCGTCTCCCCGCGAGGAATCGACCTGCACGCCGCCCACGCGCGCCTGTGGAACCCCGTTGCGTCCTCCACGTCCAGCGCCACGTCGTGGAAGTCCACCGCGCGCCCTTGCAGGTAGCCCGAAAGCCGTTGCCTCAGCCCCTCGAACCGTCTCTCGTCCCGCGCCGCGCCCTCCGCCTCAGCCCCCAGATCGCCCAGACACTCTTTCGGAGAGCGGCAGGGCAGGGAGCTTCTCCTGATGCCCCGCTCCGAACCCAGCAGCCCCACCCAGCCGAGATCCGTCTCGAACACATCGTAGAAGAGCGTCCTCACCCTCGCCTCTCCTGCGTCTGCGGAATCAGCCGCCTGAACATTCGGCTTGCTAGGCTGAGCCTCATCCCCTTCCACGCCAGCGCAAGCTCCTCGCGCTCGTCCTCGTCCGCCTCGCGCCCTCCGTAGCGCGCTGTCGCGTATGTCGAAGCTATCTTCCGCGCCCCCTCGTCCGCCGCCGGCACAGAGCGGCCCACGTATGCCCCGTACTCGATGGGCGTCTGCTCCGGCTTCCGCCCCAAGCCCGCGAGCCAGCCCAGCCTAGTCATCTTGGCGTACAGCCTGGACTCCGGCGCCAGCGCCCCGAGCCCGAAGTTCCAGATGGCAGACCACGCCAGCCATATCGCCGCCGCCCCTGCCAGCGCGATGCCCGCGCCCACCAGATATCGGGAGTAGTCCGAGACCACCTCCGCGAGCGCGCCGCCCCCGCCGCTGCCGCCCCCCTCTTCCAGCAGATCCTCGATGGACGTATTGAATCCGAGCGCCCCCAGCGCATCGTCCGGGTCCTCTTCGAGAGGATCCTCCATGATGCCCGCTGCCCGCCCCGCCAGCGGCTGACGCTCGTGCGTAGGCCAGTTCGGAGTCGGCTCGAAGTCTATCCAGCCGTACTCCGGGAAGTACGCCTGCACCCAGCCGTGACTGTCCGAGTCGCGTATCACCCTCTGCCCCTCCTCGTTCAGCTCGCCCGGAGCGTACCCCGCCGCCATGCGCGCCGGAACGCCCACAGACCTGAGCATGACCGTCATGGACGAGCCGAAGTAGTCCGAGTAGCCCGACTTGGCATCGAACAGGAACCAGTCCACGCCGTCCGAGTCCGGAGGCGGAGCCTCGATATCCTGCGAGTAGGTGAACTCCGAGCCTCGCAGATAGCCCTGAATGGCGAGCGCCTTGTCCAGAGGGTTGTCCGCGCCCGCCGTCACACTCTCCGCAAGCTCCCCCACCCTCTGCGGCAGGGAGGAGGGCAGCTGAAGGTAGTGATCCGTCGTGAACGCCTCGTACTCGGTCGATGCCCCCCTCAGATCGTCGTCCGTCGCCACCGACACGTAAGACGTCATCCGATAGGGTTCGTGCGCCGTGGATCGCTCGGAGAAGCTCCACGCCACCAGCTCCGGCGCCGTGGGCGCTTTGCGCTGGAGCGTCACCCTCTGAGTCGCGTCCGAAGAGTCAGCCTCCACGTCCACGATCAGCAGGTCGCTGGGCAGTATGTCCGAGATAGTCGCCTGCGCGTGGACGGCGGTCAGCCCCGCCGCGTTCGTCCGCACCTGCGCCGCAAGCTCCTGTATATCCTGCGGATACTCCGCATCCACCGAAGAGTCGTTCATGTAGATGGCGAACTTCCTGGGCGCCAGCGACTCCACCGTACCCTCGCGGCTCACCCACTCGAAATCTCCGCCCGTCAGGAAGCTGTTCGTCTCGAAGCCAAGCTGCATGATTTGGCTCTCCGCCACCCGCTCCAAGCCGTCCCGTCGAGGCGGGGGCAGCGTATCCGGCCCTATGTCCAGATGCTCGGTCTCCGTGGCTATCCAGCCCTTCGAGGTGTAGTAGTTGTACGTCTGCGACGTCCAGTAGGACGGATACCTGCTGCTCGCCCACCCGACCGGCTCGCCCCCGAACGATATCTTTCCCGTGAACGGAAGCCACTTGCTGAAGAACCTGCCCGGCTGATCCATCTTGGACGGCAGCGCCGCGAACATGCGCGCGAAGAAGTCTTCCGCGCTGGCGACAGGCGTTCGCCCCACCGTCCACACCCGCGCCGCCGTCTCGTTCGTGTAGACCCTGAGCGGCAGCGCCAGCGCGACTATCACAACTACTATGCTGAACCAGATCGTCGCGTGCAGCGCGAGCCAGCTGGTGGCGGACGTGAAGCTCACGCCCAGAGCCTTCCACCGCTCGTGCCGCTGGACGAAGCTCACCCTCACCACCAGAATCATGGCGAGAAAGACGAACATGAAGAATCGGAAGGCGAAGCTCTCCGGCAGAAAGCTCAGATTCGTCAAGATCGCCGTCCCCATCAGAACCACCGCCACCCATACGTTGTCGCTCCTGAAGATGAACCACGAGCTGAAGAACCCTACGCACCAGCCGATGGTCAGCATAGCCAGGAAGAACGGCAAGAGGTCGGTGCTGATCCCTCCTGTGGTCGCCGCTTCCCACCACACGCCCAGCCGCTCGAAGACCACCCGCAGCCCATCCGCCGCCGACTCTCCCCCCATCTGGCCCGCCGCCTGCCACAGAATGGCGAACGCGCCTGTCAGCAGACCCGCCGGAATCAGCGCGAACCAGCGCGCGCGAATCTTCGACAGCGCCAAGCCAACCACTGCCGACCACACCATAATAGCGGTCAGCCCCTCGAAGTCCACCCAGTCCGCCACGTTGATGGAGTTGGACACCACCAAGAGCGTGAGAAGCAGTATGACGAACGTCGCCCACCCTTGGCTTGGGCTGTACTTCTGGATCCACGCCAGCGCGGGGTTCATCGGCCTCTCGGCCCTCTCCCCGCGACTGCCCAGCAGATCCCCTATGCTCCGAGTCTGAGAGCTCATACCGCCTCCCCAGTCTCCGACTCCGCAAGCGCGTCGAAGGTGTACGGTCGCGCCAGCGCAACCGGTATGTCGTCTCCCATACGCACCACGAACGGCGCCACTCCGGCATCGTACAGCAGCGGCACCGTATCCATGCTGCGGAACATCCCTCCGAAGGATGCCCCGTCTATGAGGATGACCGCCACCCTGACGCGCCGCCGCCCGAGCTCTCGCACCGCCACCGTCCACGCCTCCCGATGCGACGAAGTTATCACCACCAGCGAGCTGTGAGTTCCCCACAGCTGCTCCTCGCGTGAGATCACGTCCTCCAGGGGTACGCTCCCCTCCGCCTTGCTCCGCGCCAGGAACTCCATGATGCGCTCGTACTGCCCCGCGCCCGTGTCTGCCGGAAGCAGGTAGCGGTCGTCCCCGTAGGAGATCAGACCCACCGGCAGCTGCGCCCCTATGTATTTCTGCGCCAGAGACGCCCCTATCGAAACCGCGTACTCGTCCGTGCTGTCCTCCAGCTCGCCCGCCTGAACGTCGCGGTGCAGATCGACCAGTATCCACACATCGCTAGCCAGCCCCAGATCGAACTCCTTGGACATCAGTCTGCCCGTTCTCGCCGTGCTGTTCCAGTGAATTCTGCTCAGACTGTCCCCGAACGAGTATTCGCGCACACTCGCCGCGTGTGGAGTCAGATCGTGAGACCGCCGCCGCGCCGCGCTCTCACCCGTGAGAAAGCCCGCCGGAATCTCGAAGTCCCGCAGCTCGTGAACCCGTGGATAGACCACCAGATCGTCCTGCCCCCCGAAGTCCTGATCGCGCCTGAACAGCCCGAAGGCGTCCGTATTCGATACGCGCACAGGCCCCAGCTTGTAGATGCCCCGCTTCCTTGCGGGCGCAAGAGTGCGCCAAGAGCGAAACCCTTTGGTCGGCAGGTTGAGAACCCTGCCGTTGTGGTAGCCGGGCATGTCCGTCACGTCCTCCACCTCCAGAGTGGACTTCGGCCACGCGCTCTTGTTGCGCACCGTGATTCTCTCCTCGATATCGTCCCCCACCCTCGCGCGCCGCGTGCGCCGCTCCACGCTCACCTCCAGCCCCCTCACCGTCGACCAGTTCCACAGAAAGGCAAGCGCGCCCGTGATCGCCAGAATGTAGATCAGCCTGAAGAACAGCCCGAACCCCGTCGCCACGCCCGTAAACGCCGTGACCACGATCAGCCCGATCACGAGGTAGAACCGTTTCTGCACCAGCAGCCTGACGGAGGAGGAAATCGGACTACCTCCCGCCCGCCGAGCGCGCCTGCCCGCCGGGCACCGCCGTATCGTCCAAGATCGCCCCCACTATCTCCTCGCTGGCCGTTCCGCGCATCCGCGCCGCCGCCGAGACGATCATCCGATGGCTCAGCATCGGAACCGCAAGCTCCTTCACGTCGTCGGGCAGAACGAAGTCCCGCCCCCTGATCAGCGCCACCGCCTGCCCGCCCCTGAACAGCGCGAGCGAGGCGCGCGGAGACGCGCCAAGCGCAACGTCCGCGTGAGACCTCGTGGAATCCACCAAGCCAACTATGTACCGCTTCACCAGATCGTCAACGTATATGTCGCGTATAGCGCGCTGGAGACCGGCAACCTCCTCCGCGCTCGCCACCGGCCCCAGCGTCTCGATGGGATGATCCATCTGCTGACGCTCCACGATCTCCAGCTCCTCCTCCACAGTCGGATATCCGAGCCTGATGATGAGCAGGAACCTGTCCAGCTGCGCCTCCGGAAGCGGGAACGTGCCTTCGTACTCCACCGGATTCTGCGTCGCCATCACCATGAACGGACTTGGCAGCGTGTGGGTGATGCCTTCCACCGTGACCTGCCTCTCGTCCATCGCTTCGAGCATGGCGGACTGCGTCTTTGGAGTGGCGCGATTCACCTCGTCCGCAAGCACCAGCTGAGAGACGATCGGCCCCTCCCTGAACTCGAACTCCCCAGTCTGCTGATTGTAGATCGAAACCCCCGTCACGTCCGTGGGCAGTAGGTCCGGAGTGAACTGAATACGCTTGAACGTACACCCGACCGAGCGCGCGAGGCTGCGCGCGAGCATCGTCTTTCCCACGCCGGGAACGTCCTCGATCAGCGCGTGTCCTTGGCACATCAGCGCCACCACGCCCAGCTCCACCGCCTCGCTCTTGCCCACCATCACCCGCTCGACGTTTTCGATTATCCTCTGCGCCAGATCCCTCGCGCCGTTTAGCTGCTGCAATAAACTCTCCTGATCACAGGCCGAAGCCCGAAGCTGCTCCGATTATACAAGAACACCCCCCCGCTGTGGGCGAGCTGCCCCGCCCCTCACGGATCGAAGCGGTACACCACCTCCAGCAGCGCCGGGTCCGTGATACTTGCGTCAGTGTGGCGGTAGATGTTCACGCGGATCTCGCCGCAGTCTCCGAACTCGTCGCACCGTATCTCGCCGGTCAGCCCTTGGAGATTCTGCGCCCCGTCCCTGCCCATGACTTTGCGAATCTCGGCGCGGTCTATGATCAGCCTCTCGTCCGCAAGCCCCAGCGCGCGCGTGAGGATGTTCCCCTCCTCCTTCACCGCGGCGTTGCGGATCGCCGTCAGAAGCATCGTGGTCGCATCGTATGTATGCGCCCAGTACGGAGACGGCGGAGACTCTCCGTAAGCCGTCTCGAACGCCGCCAAGACCTCGCTCGCGTCCATACCCGTAGCCGAATTGCGCCCGGTGAAGACCGACTCCGGCCCCGCCAGATAGACCCCTTCCGTCTCGGGCGCGGATAGGAAGTCCACCACCACCAGCGCATCTCCGCCGATGAGCGTCACGCCGTCCAGCGCCTCCATCTCCCGCGCCTGCCGAACCAATATCTCGCCCTCCGGCGCGAATATCGGGAAGAACACGCCGTCCGGCGCCGCCGCGGCGAACCGCGAGAGAACCCCCGACATGTCCGTATCGCCTTTGCTGATCGACTCTGCCGCAACCACCTCTCCGCCCAGCTCCGTGTATGCCTTGCCGAACGCTGCCGCCATCCCGCTCGTGTAGGTGTCTCCGTCGTGCAGTGTCGCCATGCGCCGCAGGCCAAGCTCCACGTAGGCGAAATCCGCCACGGCCGGCGCATTGTACAGGTCGTTGTTGGAGATGCGGAAGTAGCCCGGATGATAGTCAGGACCTTCGTTCCCCGCGAGATCGGAAGTGAGCGCCGGCGAGGTGTTGGACGGCGAGATCATCGACAGCCCCGCCGCGCTCAGAATGGGCGAGGCCCCGACCGCCGCGACCGAGCAGGTCGTCCCGATGACGCCGGCCACGCGCCCGTCCGCTGCGACTTGGCGAGCGGCATCGCTCCCGCTCTCCGTGGAGCATCCACTGTCCAGCGTCTCCCCGAAGGCGACCTCGTAGCCGTGTATCCCCCCGCTGAAGTCTTCGACTGCCAGATCCACTGCGCGGCGCAGCGTCTCGCCCTGCGAGGAAGCCCCCGTGAACGAAAACATCGCGCGCGCCTGAACCGCCTCGCCCTTGGCGACCTCCACGATCGAATCCGACTGCGTCTCGCCCCCGCCGCACGCGCCGAGCGCGAGACACACGCCGAGCGCGGCAGCCAATATTCGGATTCCGTAGCTCATCGTCATCTCCCGACTCGTGCAGTGCGTCGCCAGCGCATTCTACACTACACAGGCGCGGCGCGAATCCCCCGCGCCTCGTCGCGCATGTTCCTGACCCTGTTCGCCAGTACCCTTACTCGCGCCAGCGTCTCGTCCAGCGTCCCGGACAGATCCAGCGCCGCCACTTCCAGCAGCTTCCCGCAGTGGCGGATGCGGTGCTTCGCCGCGTCCGCCTCCCCCTTCGCGTAGATCAGCAAGCCCTTTGGCAGGTCGAGCGCGGTCGTATAGGCGAGCATCTGATACAGGTCGGGCGCGGGCGCACTTCCATCGCCGCCTACTCTCTTGTACTTCGCGTCCCCCACGAATCGGCAGACGCCGCCTTCCCACCACGACAGATCCGGCTTCAGCGACAGCCGCCCGGCTTCGTCCAGCGTCACCGTGCGAGACAGATTCTCGTCCGAGCGCAGCGTTCTTGCCGATACCCCAAGCGCCTCTCTCAGCGCCTGCGTCAGGAACTCTTGGAACACCCCGTTCATATCCATCAGGAAGCCGCTGGCGCGCTCCTCTCCGCGCCTCGACTCGAACACACTGCGTCGCAGGATCAGCCGCGACAGCTCGACAACGTTTCGGTAATGCTCGTTCAGGCGGTCGTAGCGTATGGCAGGGACGTCGCCGCTCGGAAACTCCACCAGCGAAACGTTGTCCAGTGTGCCGAGCGTCCAGCCCAGCCCGCGCCGCGCCTCCGCCGAGCGCAGGCGCATCACTCTCAGCCGCGCCGCCGCCGCCTTCACCAGACGGTTCGCCGTAACGTCGTCCGTGAACTCGTCGTACCTCACCTCCACCGGCAGGGGAGCGCCGAGCCGCCGCCGTATCTGATCCTCGAAGCGCACCCGACCGCGCACCGTGTGGAGCGCGTCCTCCTCCGCGCGGTAGCCGTGCAGCAGCCCGCGAGCGAACGCCCGCCTCGCGTGACGCGCCAGCGCCCGAGCCACAACGTCCGGCAGAGCGTCGTCACTGTGGAAATCGAAGTCTTCGCTCCGCAGCTTGACCAGTCCGCTAGCGTAGCACGCCAGCGACAGCAGATTCGGAATGCCGATCTTGGGACGTATGAGGACCGACAATCCGCCGACCTCCGCCGCGCCGACCTTCGATCCCGGCGTCAGCGCGTACCAGCCATCCTCTCCCCGGGCCGGCTCGATGCCGATGGACAGATCCAGACGTCCCAGCGCATCCCGCTCGGACGCCGACAGCTTATACGGCTCACTCCGCTCGTACTCTTTCAGATCTATCTCACGCATCGCCTGCGCCGTTCACGTTGCGTTCGTCCGAGTCTGCCTGTCGGCTCGCTCCGCGCAGCCTGTCGAAATCGAACTCGCCCATGCGCTCGCTCCCTTCGAACAGCCGCTCTTCCACGTAGGGCAGTACGCCGTGCTTCCATATTCGGCGCGCGACGTCCTCTGTCAGCCCTTTGCGCATGAAGTAGCTCGGCCCAATGGCGGAGTGCGGATCGTCCTTCAGCAGATCGTTCGCGCGTTCCACCATGTCCGCCACCCACCCCATGCCGTCCATGCCGTTCTTGTTCAGCCAGCGGCGCAGGAGTCCTTTCACAGGCTCGCCGTCCGCGTCGAACCCCACGAAGTAGAACCGCCGTCTCAGAGCCGAGTCCACCAGCGCGATGGAGCGGTCCGCCGTGTTCATCGTGCCGATGAAGTGCAGATTGCCGGGCAGCCGAAACTTCTCGTCCGAGTACTGAAGGCTTATCTCTTTGTCCCTGTACTCCAGCAGGAAGTACAGCTCCCCGAAGACTTTGGACAGGTTGCCGCGATTGATCTCGTCTATTACTAGGAAGTGCTGCTTGTCCGGCTCCGCTATCGCTTGCCGAGCCGAGCGCACGAGCGGCCCGTCTCTCAGCTCGAACCCCGCCTGTCCGCCGCTGAGCGTGGGCCTAAACCCCTGGATGAAGTCCTCGTATGCGTAGGACGGATGGAACTGAACCAGCGTCACCCGCTCGCCCGCCCCCGCGAGATGCCGCGCCAGCGCCTGCGCAACGTAGGTCTTCCCCGTCCCCGGCGGCCCTTGGAAGATTACCTGCCTCTTGTCGGCCAAGAGCGCCTCGATCTCCTTTAGAAACCCTACGGGCAGAAGCAGCTCCTCTGCCAGACGTTCGAAGTCATCCACGGGCAGCGGCGCAGGAGGATCGTCGAGCGAGATTCGCCACAAGATGGATTGCGCTTCAAGACGATCGTTTATGGTCAGCCCGCGCTTGTCAGCTTCCTCGATGAACTTGTCCAGAAAGCCCAGAGCGTGTTCGTACAGCTCCGCCTCCTTCGCGCCCCGCTCCGGTTCGTCGTATCTTGTAAATTTGTATGCCGCTCTGAATATGGTGATCCTAAATGGAGGATACAGCTTGGGATCCACTCCCATTAGCAAGCCGGCGGCAACGGACGCGCGGATTCCGACGCCGCGGCCTAGCACGGATGGGGGAAACATGTCCATGAAATCCCCGATCCGTTCAGAGATGGGTGAATCGTCCTCCGCCCAGAGCGCTTGCATCGCCTTCCGAGCGTCTTCTTGATTGTTCTCGACCCAGCCGAGAAAGGGATTCCAATTCCTCCAGTTGATGAGATTGTTTGGGTTCGCTTCCTTTATGAGATCGACCCAGTCATCGCCTCCACCTGCCATCGCTTCGCGCGCATTCGAGAGTCCCTTGGCGAATTCATTCTTGAATCCCACTTCGCTGCCTATGACTTCGCGCTCGACGCGCTTGGCGCGCCTGACCAACTCATCCCAAGGATCGTAGCTGTCGTCCCACTGGATCCTGATTTCCGGATAATAGAAGAGGTGATCTGGACTTCCATATGCGGTTTCGAGAACAGAGCGAATCTGCTGGATTTTGCGGTCGACATCGCCAGTTGGCTGCGTGACATAGCTTTGGAATGCCTCGGCCTCGGCGATCTTGATCTTGTGATCAGTACTGATGATTGACTCGAACTTGTCTGGAAAGACGAGATGGAGCGTAGCGTACCGCTGACCGTCGGAACTCTTACCGCGCAGAAGCGCGCTGCGGAATTCAACGCCTTCTGCGAAGGCTTTGAACTTCCATGGATCGGACAGCATGAGATTCTGTTCGCCCGTCCCTTGCTCCTTCCACTGCTCCGCGAACTCGACAATGAAACCGGCCTGAACTTGAGGGTTGGCGATGAAAAACATCCCAGGGTTGCCTATTCCTCCGTCCAGACCTCTGACGAGCTCAGGGGGAATCGTTGCCGCCTGCCCAGACCATCCGAGTACTTCGTTGATACGCCTCTCTTTCGTCTCGCCCTTCATACTCGAGGCGACCAGATAGTAGACGTACAGCGCTTCCCCCATCAGCTGATAGATCTGCGGAGGGCTGCCTTCCAGATGCCGCTCCAGCCTTCCCATGAATCCGGAGCCTTCCACGTCTGTATTGTCCAAGAACCGCTCGCGCAGCTCCTCAAGCCACCTGATCGACCAGATTTCCTTGCCCGGCGTGAACAGCGAGTCGTCCGCCTTCAGCGCGCGCTCTACCCACGTGTTCGCCCCCTCGTAGATATCGTCGCCGTACGTTAGTCTGCTGCCCATTGCCTCGCTCCTGTCGCCATTGCGTTTTGTTCTGTCATACCTTGTTTACCGTCGCCCGATCTATCTCCACTCCTCAGCCCTAGGTGTAGCTGGGGTCCCACTGGCTCCTGATTTCCGGATTATCGTAGAAGTTAATTCGGCTTCCATACACGGCTTCGAGAGCAGAGCGAATCTGCTGTAGTTGACGGTCGACATCGTCGGTTGGCTGCGTGACGTATCTTTGGAATGCCTCGGTGATCTTGCTCCTGTGATCATTGCTGATGATTGCCTCGAACGTGTCTGGAAAGACGAGATTGAGCGTAGCGTACCGCTGAGCGTTGGTTGTGGACGGACTCTTATCGCGCAGAAGCGCGCTGCGGAATTCAACACCTTCTGCGAAGGCTCTGAACTCCCATGGATCGGACAGCATGAGATTCTGTTCGCCCGTCCCTTGCTCCTTCCACTGCTCCGCGAACTCGATAATGAAGCCGATCTGAAGGTGTCGGGTGATGGTGAAATACATCCCAGGTTTGGCTATTCCCGGAGTCAGGACGCTGACGAGATCATCGGGAATTGTCACCGCCTGCCCAGACCATCCGATCACTTTGTTGATATTGCTCTCTTTCGTCTCGCCCTTCATAGCGCTGTGCCAGATGATCAGATAGTGGACGTACAGCGTTTCCCCCATCAGCTGATAGACCTGCGGAGGGCTGCCTTCCATCTGCCGCTCCAGCTTCTCCCAGAACCCGGAGCCTTCCACGTTTGTATTGTCCAAGAGCCGCTCGCGCAGCTCCCCAAGCCACCTGCTCGACCAGATTTCCCTGCCCGGCGTGAACAGCGAGTCGTCCGCCTTCAGCGCCCTCTCTACCCATGCCTTCGCCGCCGTGTACGCCGTGTATACATTCTCCACGCCGTCGCCCATTGCCTCGCTCCTGTCGCCCTTGCGTTTGTTCCCGTCGTATTCCGTTCACCGGCACCTGATATCTCCGCCCCCGTCGTCCACTCGGCATTGGTGTCGGATTCCCGCCTGAGAGCGTTCACCGGCACCTGAAATATCTTCGCTCCCAGCCTTCCCCGTCCGCCGTCACCTCAGCAAGACCGCCGGAAGTTTCCGCAGACTTTCGCCCCGCGCGTCCACCTCGAACCCTGTGGATTCGAGAACGGTCACGCCCAGCAGCGGCTCCACCCCTTCCTCCCCGAATATGATCGCCGTCCCCGTAACCTCTCCCATCAGCTCTATGTCCGCCGTCGTGAATTCCAGGTTCACCTCGCTTCCGTCCCCCAGAATGTACGCGCGCTTCCCTTTGGGTTCGAGACCTATGGACTCCAGGGCCGCGCGAGGAGCGAGACAGTCGAACGCGCCCGTATCCACCAGAAAGCGCCCCTCCCATGCCCTGCTCGTATCCGACGGATTTCTGATGATCGCGTTTACGTACGTCGCTCCCATTTTTCGCCCCCTAGCGGTCTTTTTCACAGTGTACACGAACCGAACATTTTCCTGCGCTTCCACGTCCGCCAGACGCCAGACGCCGCCCTGAATTCGGCTGCGGATCCACTTCGTCCCTTGCGCGCTTGCCGCTTCATGCGCCAGCAGTTCCCCAGCGTGCTATGATACGTTCGGCATGAAGATCTTCTACTTTTTCGGAGGTGCGGCATGGCTGTTCGGACAGGCAGCGAGTTCATCGAGGGCTTGAGAGACGGACGCGAGATATGGCTGGAGGGCGAAAGAGTAGAGGACGTCGCCACTCACCCCAAGCTCGGACACATGGCAGCCACCCTCGCAAGCATGTACGACTTGCAGCACGACCCCCAGACCCGCGATCTGATGTCGTTCGAGTCCCCGATCAGCGGCGAGCCGATATCCCTCTCGTACATGATCCCCGAATCGGTGGACGACCTCGTTCGCCGCAGGCGAGCTTTGGAAGTGACCGCCCGCGCCTCTTTCGGAATGCTTGGCAGAACCCCCGACTACGTGAACATCTGCATCGCGGCCATGCGCCAGGCCGCCGAGGTCTACGGCGAAAACGAAGACCGCTACCGCCGGAACGTGATCGAATACTACCAGTACGTCAGCGAAAACGATCTGTGCCTCACCCACACCTTCGGCCATCCGCAGACCAACCGCTCCGTGGACGTGAGCGAGCTTGCCGACCCCTATCTGGCTCTGGGCGTGGTCAAGACCAGCTCCGAAGGCGTGACCGTCAGAGGCGCAAGGCTGCTTGCGACCCTCGCGCCGTTTTCGGACGAGATATTCGCGCCCGTCTATCGCCCGCTGCGCCCCGACCTGCCGGACTCCAACAGATACTGCATCGGGTTCGCCATTCCCGCAGACACCCCCGGCCTCAAGTTCATATGCCGCCAGTCATACGATCGGGGCGAAGACTCGTTCGACTATCCCCTCTCCGGACGCTACGACGAGATGGACTGTCTAGCCGTGTTCGATGACGTTCTCATCCCTTGGGAGCGCGTATTCTCGTTCGATGACGTGGAGCTGGCGAACAGGAACTTGGGCCGCGTGCTGCTGTGGCGTCAGTACATGCAGCAGGTCGCCGTGAAGAACCTCGCCAAGCTCGACTTCATGCTTGGCATAACCTACAAGATAGCCCACGCCATCGGCATAGACATCTACAGCCACGTTCAGGAGAAGATATCGGAGATAGCAGACATCCGCGCAACCGTCAGCGCCTATCTGCGCGCATCCGAGGCAGACGCCGCCCCCCACCTCGGCCCCGGCGTCTGGCTCGCTCCCGAGCCGCTGCACGCCATGAGACACTGGTTCCCGGACGCCCACACCAGAATAGTCTGGATCATCGAGCAGCTTTCTGCCAGCGGCCTCATGCTTACGCCCACCCGCGAAGACCTCGACGGCCCCCTCTCCGACCTCATCTCCAAGTACTATCAGGGCGCGACCGTCGACGCCAGAGACAGAATACGCCTGTTCAGACTGGCATGGGATCTGGTAGGAACGCAGTTCGGCTCTCGGCAGGCGCTCTACGAGCGCTTTTTCAACGGCGATACCGTAGTCCTGCGCCAGCGCCGCTACGCCACTTACGACTACTCCCAGGCCCTCGCCAGCGTGGACCGGTTCTTCGCCGCCGCCGACAGCTCTGACCAGTAGATAGTCGCTCCAGACGGATTGCCGTATGCGCCGCCCGCATCCCCTTCGATCTCACTAGAGGAGAGGAGATCGAGATTCTCTATTCCTTGACCGCCGCTCGATAAGCATGTTTTTCCGTCCATCCGTTCCTGCCGTTTAGGGACAGGAAACCCTCTACTCCTCCACCGCCGACTCGATAAGCTCCACCGCCGCAGGCCGTCCCCACCCGTCCAGATCGACGGCGGCAACGTCTATGCGCCAGTCCGACCAGCCTATATCCGTCTGCTGAACGAACTCCTCGCACGCCGCGATCAGCCGCCGCGACTTCGAGCGCGATACCGTCTCAGCCTGTGTGCCGAACGCCGTCGATCTGCGCGCGCGCACCTCCACGAACACCAGCGTATCCCCCGAGACCGCCACCAGATCGACCTCCCCGAAGCGCGTTCTGAAGTTGCGCTCCACCACCCGCGCCCCGCGCTCTTCCAGAGTCAGACCCGCGAACTCCTCCGCCCGCCTGCCCACTTCCGACGCGCTCGGACGAGCCGGCGCCCGCCCGTCGCCACTGACAGGGCGGAAGGTCATACGATGCTCGACGCACGGCCCAAGCCTGCGTATCGCGCTGACGTGTCGCTTGGTGGCGTAACCCTTGTGCGAATCGAACCCGTACTCCGGGTAGGTCTTCGCAAGCTCCGCCATCAGCGCGTCCCGCTCGACTTTGGCAACGATGGACGCGGCGGCGATGCTCAGCGATTCCGAGTCCCCGCGCACTATCGAAATCTGCGGCAGATTGGAAGAGGGCAGGGGAACGGCATCTATGAGCAGGTGATCCGGCTTGGGGTCCAGCTTGCCCACAGCCCGCCGCATCGCCAGCCTGACCGCGCCGCTTATCCCGACACGGTCGATCTCCGCCGCCGACGCCCAGCCCACCGCGAAGGCAGCCGCCTCTCGCGCGATCGCCTCTCTCGCCGCCCTCAGACCGCTGGCGCGAAGCTGCTTGCTGTCCCTGACCAGCCCGAATATCCGCGCGCTTGGCTTGGGGTCGAGAATCACGGCCCCCGCCGCCACGGGCCCAGCGACGCATCCGCGCCCGACCTCGTCCAGCCCCGCCGGATGCGCGTATCCCCGCCTCTGTAGCCGCCGCTCCATCTCGAAGTGCGGCGCGGCGCGCGCTGGCATCGTCCAGCCCCGCTTCAGCCCTCGATTCCCCGCTGAATGCCCCTGATGTAAGCCACGTGGCCCACGTGCTGAGCCTCCTCGATCATCAGGTGGCTGAACATGTTGCAGAGCGAGTACTCCGGCCTGCGCGGATGCGGCTTGACTGCAAGATCGCGTTCCGAGATCGAATCCAGGAACCTGTACGTCTCCGCGCGCGCCGCGTCGTAGTAGGCGAGCATGTCGCCCATGTCGTATCTCGGCAGGTCTGCCACCTGCTGCGCCGTGTACCCGAAGCCGCTCTCCCTCTCCGGCAGGCCCAGCTTGCCGTGCCAGCCGTCGCGCTGCCACACCGTCGCCGCCCTCTGCGCGAACCTCTGGAGAAAATCGTCCTCCACCCGCGCCATGTGCCACACGATGAAGTCTATGTGGTTCGATTCGGGCGTCACCTGAAAGCGGCGCTCCTCCTCCGACAGCCCGTCTAGGAGGCCCTTCAGGTCGCTCAGGTACTCGTCGAATCCCATCCTAATCAGGTCTTTGAAGTCCAAGAGAGCCTCCCTAGATGCTGGCGCTTACCCGACGGCCGCCGCCACCGGCGCCTCTGTCTCTATGTAGCCGCCGCCGAGAATGCGCTCGCCCTCGTAGAAGACCACCGCTTGGCCCGGCGTGACGGCGCGCTGAGGCTCGTCGAACCTGACCTCGGCCCCGTCCTCCCCAATCGGGACGACTGTAGCGGCAGACGGCTGAGCCTTGTAGCGTATCTTCGCGCTAACGCGAATCGGCGAGACCGGCGAGACGTCCGACAGCCAGCTGACGCGCGAAGCCCACAGCGTCCCACTCATCAGCTCTTCGCGCCCGCCCAGCGTCACCTCGTTCGAGTCCGCGTCTATCCGCGTCACGTACAGAGGAGCGCGGCTGTTCCCCTGAAGCCCGAGACCGCGCCGCTGGCCAATCGTGAAGAACTGGATGCCCGGGTGCCTGCCCAGCACTTCCCCGCTGTTCGATATCAGGTTGCCCGGACGCGGCTTGACCCGATCGGCGACGAACTTGCGGTAGTCATCGTCTGGGATGAAGCATATCTCCTGACTGTCCGGCTTGTCCGCCACCGGCAGCCCCGCATCGGCGGCAAGAGCGCGAATGTCGCCCTTGCGATACTCCCCAACCGGCAGCAGCAGACGCTTCAGCTCCGCCTGCCCCAGCGTGAACAGCGCGTATGACTGATCTTTCGCCGCGTCCAGACCCGTGAGCAGGACGCGCCCGCCGTCCGCCCCCGTCCTGATACGCCCGTAGTGGCCCGTGGCGATGTAATCCGCATCCAAGAACATAGCGCGCCTGAGCAGAAAATCGAACTTGATCTTGTCGTTGCACGCAAGACACGGATGCGGAGTGCGCCCCCTGTCGTACTCACGAACGAAGTAGTCTATGACGTGGCGCTGGAATTCGCGCTCGAAGTTCACGAAGTAGTGAGGAATCCCGATGACGCGGCACACCCGCCGCGCGTCCTCCACGTCTTCCACCGAGCAGCAGCGCTTTCTGGACTCCGGAACATCGTCCCTCTCCACCGACCACAGGCGCATCGTGACGCCCACTACGTCGTACCCCTGCCTGTGAAGAAGCAGGGCGGCAGCTGAGGAGTCCACCCCGCCGCTCATCGCCACTATCACCTTGCCCTTGTTCATGCAGCCAGCCTAGCACAGCTGCCAGCTGCCGTTCAACGAAGACCGCCCGCGCCCGCGCCGAGCGCCAATTGAGACGCCGGACGGCATCTTGTCATCGCCGCTGCGCGCGCTCACACCGCCGCTTCGATGCTTCCCAGCGTGTTGACCCATTTTCCGCCACTCTAGTAGAATGACAAGACTTTTCCCAATCTTATGATTCTATGGACGTCTCATGTTCGTTATCGGTCTCACGGGCGGCATCGGCGCAGGCAAGACACAGGTGTCGAACACGCTCGAAGCCCTCGGCGCAACAGTAATCAACGCGGACCTCGTGGGCCACGAGGCATATCTTCCCCAAACCGAGACGTGGCGCGCGGTCGTGGACGCCTTCGGTTCGGACATACTCGACGACGGCGACCACATAGACCGCCGAAAGCTCGGAGCGATCGTCTTCAGCGACCCGTCCATGCTCGCCCGCCTCGACTCCATCGTCCACCCCCGAATATATGCTATGATCAGCCAGCGGATAGACGCGCTCGCAGGCGAAGGCGTATCGGTGGCAGTAGTAGAGGCGGCGCTTCTGTTCGAGGCGGGATGGACGCCGCTGGCGGATGAGATATGGGTCGTGACCGCGCCGCCCGAACAGGTCCTGTCTAGGCTGACCGCGCGCGGGATGCCGCCCGAACAGGCGCAGGCGAGGATCGACTCTCAGATGCCGCAGGACGAGCGCGCCTCGCGCGCGGACGTCGTAATAGCCAACGATCTGGGGATTAGCGAGCTGGAAGCCTCCGTGAAATCGAAGTGGCAGTCGCGCATCTCCGCAGCACTACAAGGAGACCAGGAAGGCAGATGACTTCACCAACGCGAACCCTCTTTCGCAGCTACATAATCGAGGAGTATCACCTCACCGAGGAGCCCTACTACGTTCCCGTCGGAGATGAGATAGAGCTGTTCGAGGCCGCCTACGCCCAGAAGATACCCGTAATCTTCAAGGGACCCACCGGCTGCGGCAAGACGCGCTTCGTTGAGTACATGTCCTACCGGCTCGGACAGCCGCTCACCCGAGTTCAGCAGAACAACGGCGCGCCCCCCGAAAACGGCAGCGCCGAAGCCGACGATCGCGACCACCTGCCGCTGGTCACCATCGCCTGCCACGAGGACCTGACCGCCAGCGACCTCGTCGGACGCTACCTCCTCGAAGGCGACCGCACAGTCTGGATAGACGGCCCCCTCACCCGCGCCGTCAAGGTCGGCGGCATATGCTACCTCGACGAGATCGTAGAGGCGCGCAAGGATACCACCGTACTCATCCACCCGCTCACCGACCACCGACGCATACTTCCCGTGGAGAAGCGCGGCGAGCTTCTCGAAGCGGCGGATGGCTTCCTCCTCATCCTGTCGTACAACCCCGGCTACCAGAGCGCCCTCAAAGACCTCAAGCACAGCACGCGCCAGCGCTTCATCTCCATCGAGTTCGACTACCCCCCGCGCGACATCGAGGCAGAGATAATCGCCCACGAGTCGGGCTGCGACGAAGACACCGCCATGCAGCTCGCCAAACTCGGCGAGAAGATCCGCAACCTCAAGGAGCATGGACTGGCAGAGGGCGCAAGCACCCGCCTGCTGATATACGCCGGACAGATGATCTCCAACGGCATCGCCCCCCGCCGCGCCTGTCAGGTGGCAGTCAACTGGGCGGTGACGGACGACTACAACATCCAGCGGAGCATCGAAGAGCTGACCACCTCCATATTCGAATAGCACACTCTGCCGGCAATCGGCCGGAGAGCGGCGAGGCCCGGTTTGGACGCTGAATTCATAGCGAACGCAAAGCGCATTCTCGGAGACCGCGAGACGGCCGCCGAGGATGCCCATTCGATGCTTCCGGCAGCCGTCCTGCTCGCGCTGCACGCCGTCGGAGATGAGTTGTGCGTCGTCCTCCAGAAACGCTCCCAGACGGTCGAGCATCACAAAGGCGAGATCTCCTTCCCCGGCGGCATGGCGGACGCCGAAGACGAATCGCGCTTGGATACCGCCCTGCGCGAAGCCCATGAGGAGATGGGCATTCTCCCCGCCGACGTGGACGTCATCGGACGCCTCGACGACACCCCCACCATCACCCGCTTTATGATCTCCACCTACGTAGGCGCGATCCCCTCTCCCTACACCTTCCACCCGTCGGAGATCGAGGTCGCCGAGGTCATCCAAGCGCCCATCTCACACCTGAGACGCCAGAGCTCTCACAGAGACGAGACGCGGCTGAGAGCCGATTCGACGACGGACACCATGCCCACGTTCGTGTACGATGGCCACGTCGTCTTCGGAGCCACGGCTAGGATACTCGATCAGTTCCTCACCTTGACCGCGAACATACCGCTGTGAGAGGGTGTTTCGGAAGCGAAGACGATAGACCAAGCAGCCCCTCCCTCGATGCCCCTCTCCCTCGATGGGATAGGGCAGGGGTGAAGGTGAGAAGCGCACCCAATCCCAGCCTTCTCTCACCGAGCGGAGAAGGAAATTCGGACTGACTTGACTGACTGACTTTAAGGAGTCCCCGTGGTTAACCAGCAACCGCCAACACTACAGCAGCTCAGGACCGAGCTCCGCAGGTTCCCCGCCCCCGTGGTAGAGGAGTTCGACAAGGCTAGGGCAAAGATGCCCCGCACGATGGAGGAAGCCAACATCCTCGCCTGGGGCGCGGCCGGACTTCACATCGCAGATCAGACCGTCCGCTCGTGGGAAGCCACCACACAGTATTTCCGCGTCAGCCCCAAAGTCGTCGCATACATGCCGTTCAACTACTTCTTGAAGTGGACGGACTGCGGCTCCGACCTGTGCAAGGAGTCGCCCACGCTGGCGGCATCCTACTTCGAGGCGTCCCCCGCCGCCATGAGCAAGTTGCGCTCGCGCCACATAGAGAGCTGGGCTGCGCTCGGCGGCAGCCTGTACAAAGGCACGTGGAAATCCAGCACCCTCGCCTGCAAGTTCTTCGCATTCAGCCCCGCGCTGATGGACAGCCTCACCTTCCCCGAGCTGGAGCGCTTCGTCGCCTTCCTTGACGCCCTCGCCCACAGATCCTACGACCTCGCCGCCGAGTGCCTGTCGCTCGGCGTGCAGATATTCCCGCTCATCGGCGAAGACAAGACAGCCTTCATCACACTGGCGACCGCCCTGGTCGACTCCGGCTGGCGCGAGGTCAAGAGCTTCTTCGACGCCGGCGCGAAGGCGCTGCCCAAGATAGACCAGGAGCAGCGCTTCAGATTCCTCAAGATAGCCGAAAACTTGGTTCACGGCGGCGGCTCCAACATACCCGGCGTAATGCTGGAAACCTCCCAAGCCTTCTCCCGCATCGAGCCAGACCTCCACTCGCGCATCCTCGACCTTGCCGAAGCCCTCATCCAAGAGTCGCCCCAAGCCGTCCCCGAATTCATAAAAGCGTCCGCGCAGGTCATGGATCGCCTCTCCATGGCTCAGCTCGAAAGATGGTACGAAGAGGGCGTGAACCTCCTTCGCCAGAACCCTGACGGCGGCCTAGCCTACTTCAAGATCGAGTCGGCGCACTCCGAGACCATGCTCGAAGCCCTCTCGTCCGGCGTCGAGTTCGAGCGCATAAAGGCTATAATGGAGATGTACTGTCGCGCTCTGGCAGGCGAGGAAGTCAAGCTCGCTTCGTCCCCAGAGCTCGTCGACCGCAACATCGGCTGGGTCTCCGCCGAATCCCCCACCACTGAGGGATCGACAGTATTCGTCCCCGACGTAGTCGACCGATACCACAGCAAGGACGAAAACTTCTCTTGGTTCAAGGTCGTCTCCACCCATCAGGTCGCCCACCTCGAATTCGGCAGCTTCTTCTTCGAGTTCGAGCGCCCCTCCGCGCTCTTCGAAGACCGCCGCTCCCACGTGGAAAGCCAGCGCTCCTCCGAGACCGCCGCCAACTCCCCAGACCTCGACGGCGAAGGCTTGGAGCGCGCTTGGATAACCGACATGCAGCGTTACTTCAACCTGTTCGAAGATCGCAAGCTCTCGCTCGACATCTTCACCGTCGTAGAGGACGGACGCTTGGACTTCCGCGTCAAGTACGAGTACCCCGGCATCAAGGCAGCATACGCGCGCGTTCAGATCGACTCCTCCGAGGGCAGGCCCGAGATAACCTCCATGCCCGCGCGCGAGGCGCTCGTGGAGTTCCTCGTCCGCCTCAGCCTCCAGCAGTACCGCGAGATTCCCGCCCCGCATGACTACGTCGAGCAGGCGCGCCAGATCGCCGCAGTCGCCCGCCAGATACTGGACGCCGAAGCCGCCGTCGAAGACACCGCCGAAGCCACCCTGCGCATCTACGCCATCATCTCGTCCATACCCAACGAAGAAGTCCCCGAAGACCAGTGGGACGACGTGGACGTCGAAGACGAACAGGACGAAGAGTACACCGACCCCGAAGACATGCAGCAGCTCCTCCAGCAGATGGCGATGGGCATGGATATGGAGCTGCGCCCCGATGGCGAGCAGGACTACGAATCCTCCGAAGAGGTGGACTACCGCGGCGACTTCAAGCCCGAGCTGACACAGCTGCTGACACAGCTCAGAATGCAGCAGGACGGACCCACAGACGCCAGCGGCGATCCCATCACTCAGGAGCAGCTCGAAGAGCTTCTCCAGAACAGCGCCGAGCTGGACCTCCAAGCCGTCGAGGGCGACATTCAGGAGACACAGGGCATGTTCGCCGATAACCTGCTCAAGGAAGCGGGGATGCAGCTGCCCGACAACCCCGAGTTCAGCAATGGCCCGTTCGTCCACGTGGACGAGGACGGAGACTCGCTCGAAGCCAGCGAGCCGCAGACGTTCGTCTATGACGAGTGGGACTTCAGAGCAGGCGACTACAAGCCCCGCTGGTGCATAGTGCGCCAGAAGACGATGGCGGAAGGCGACCCCAACTTCTTCGGAAGCACACTCCACAGCTACGGCGGCTTGGTCTCCCGAATCCGCCGCCAGTTCGAGATGATGGTTCCCGAGATGTTCCGCAAGGTGCGCAAGCTCGAAGACGGCGAAGAGATAGACATAGACGACATCATCGAGGCAATAGTCGACATGAAGACCGGCGCAAGCCCGTCGGACAAGTTCTACTGGCGGCGCAACAAGGTACAGCGCGAGGTGGCAGCAGCCTTCCTGCTGGACACCAGCGCGTCCACCGCCGAGGCGATAGACGACGGCAAGCGCGCCGCAGACGACTGGGACGCGCCCGATGACCCAGTGGAGTATATGGTCTGGCTGCGCACGCGCAGAGGCGAGGCGGCTAGACGCTCCTACAAGCGCATCATAGACGTCGAGAAGGAGGCGATCGTGCTGATCGTCAACGCCCTCGAAGCCATTGGAGACGTCTACGGCATCTACGGCTTCTCCGGCTATGGCCGCGAGAACGTCGAGTACTACACCATCAAAGACCTGGACGAGCCTTTCTCCGACCGCGTGAAGAGGCGGATAGACAGAGTAGCCCCCCTCCACGCCACACGCATGGGCCCTGCCATCCGCCACGCCACCGCCACACTGGAAAAGGCAGACGCGCGCACCAAGATTCTGTTCCTAGTCAGCGACGGACGCCCGCAGGACAGGGGCTACAGCAGGGAAGGGGTCGAAAAGGAGTACGCCGTACACGACACGCGCATGGCGCTCGAAGAGGCGCGCCGCAAGGACATCAACGCCTTCTGCCTCACCGTAGACAAGAACGGCCACGACTACCTCAAGACCATGTGCGCCGACATGGGCTACGAGGTCCTGGACAACATCTACGACCTGCCCGAGCGCCTGCTGTTCCTCTACCGCCGCCTGACCATGTAGCAATGCGCGCAGAGCTATTCTGTGACGACGAGACGGACACCCCATTCTTCAATATAGGGAGAGGGCTAGGGCAGGGGTGATCCGACGATGAAATGGGGTAGGGCGGTTCTCGCAGCCGCCCTGCCTATCCCCAGCGCTCCTCTTGCCCGCCGGCGCCTGTCTCGATCACCCTCGCCAGCTCTAGGAGCGCGTGTGTCACAGCGCGCGCCCGAATCCGCAGGCGGCGCGTGGGGTATGCCCCCGATCTAACGTGCGTCTCGTTTCCTAGGGCGATGCCTATGTGCGTCGACCCTGCGCGCCCGCTCCCTGCGCTCTCCGTCTTGACCAGCCCCGTGATCGCCAGCCCCACGTCCGCTCCCACGCTGTCCTTCGCCGCCGCCGCCATCGTCGCGGCATCGTCCGCAGTCGGGCTGTCCGACACCCCCGCCCCCATCATCCCCCCGCCCGCCACGAGCGCCCCGCGCAAGACTTCCGCCGCCCCGTCCTCTTCCAGCAGCGTGCTGCACAGCAGCCCCCCGGTGAACCCCTCCGCCACGCCCAGCGTCATCCCGCGCCTTCGCAGCGCCCCCAGCGCCGCCGAAACCGGCGTGTCCTCGTCCTCCCCCCAGATCGCCCCCCCTGCCACGCGCCTGATCTCCGACTCCACAGGCTCTATCAGCTTTCGCGCTTCCGCATCCGTCCCGGCCCTCGCTATAGCGCGAAGGTGTATGCCGTCCTGCTTCGAGTATATCCCCAGACTTGGATTCTCGCTCTCGAACAGCGGCGCGAGCATCTCGTCCAGACCGCCCTCGGTTATGCCGAACGTCTTGAGCGTTCGCGTCACTATGGCGATGTTCGGACTAAGGCGGCGCAGTCTGGGACCCACCTCGTTCTCCCACATCGAGCCGATCTCCCTTGGCGGGCCGGGCATCGCCGCGATGACGTGACCGCCGCGCTCCACCCACCATCCCGGAGCCGTCCCCATCGGATTCGGGATCACCGTAGCCGATGGTATGAGCGTCGCCTGTTTGATGTTGGTCTCCGGCATTCGTATGCCCCGACCCTCGAACTGCGATCTGAGATGCGCCAGCAGATCGTCCTGCACCGTCATATCCTCGCCCATGACACTTGCGATAGACTCGCGCGTCAGGTCGTCCGAAGTCGGCCCCAGCCCGCCCGTGGTCAGCGTCACGTCAGACCTTCGCCACGCGCGCCTGATGGCCTCTTCCAGCCTGCCGGGATGATCGCCCACCTTCGTAGCCCACACCAGATCCACCCCGATCTTCGCCAGCTCCGCCGCAAGGTACGAGGAGTTGGTATCCACCGTCTCCCCCATCAGAAGCTCCGTGCCGATGGAGATTATCTCAGCCTTCATGTCCCGTCCCCAGTGACTCGAACGAACCGGGCCCAGTCGCCCCGCGCAAGTATACCCATGTAGGCGAGAGCCGCCAACATGGTATTCTCCCGCGCGTTTGCCCCCGCGCGTTCAAGAGCTCCTTCCCTGTGCGCAGTCGCAAAGACTCACACAGAATCAGAGAGAGACAGCGTTTCGCCCCCCAATCGGGGCAGGCGCGATTGGGAATCAGCGCAGGGGGGCTTTCACGTTGAGGATCGCGGAACCCCTGAACCCCCATTCGGCAGAGCGTGGGCGTGAGACGTCCGGCAGGGGCAGAGACAGACCAGCGCCAAGCCGCTCTTAGTTGCTTGGCGAGGATGCCTCCGCGTATGGCACGTTCTCGACCAGCCCGAACAGCGTATCCGCCCAATCCGCGTCCATGTGAAGCACCGGAGAGAGCGAGGAGTCGGACGCGGGCAGAGCGTAGTAGCTCTGTCCGTCCTCGGTCTTGTCGCCGATCAGGAACAGCACCCCGTCCGTGTACTTGGTGCCGCGCTCGGTCAGCCCCGAGAACCTGATCTCCACCGAGTGGCCCTGTTCGTCTATCCCCCAGTCCACGTAGTCGCGGTCGCGCACCTTGTACGCCTCGACCGCCATCTGCCCCGGCCCGCCCATCAGCGGAAGGTACTCTGCCCACTTCTCCACGTCGAGCGCGCGGTTGTCGTCATCCTTCTCGAAGTCGCGCGCAAGCCATTCGCCGTCCTTGTTCTGTATCCGAAGGTACGGCGCGTTCGGCTCGCCCGGAACGCCAAGATAGATGTTCACTTCCGCAATCGTTTCGGGGTCGCGGTACTCCCACCACTTGGGCGTTGGAGTCTCGTTCGCCAGCCGCGCCAGCACCTCGCCCCAGATGTTCGCTATCAGGAACAGCTGCGGGAAGCCGCTCACCTGACCGTAGTGCTGATTTCCGTCCGTAGTCTTGTCCCCCAGCCTGAACTCCAGCTCGCGCTCGCCCGTCAGACCTATATTCACCACCAGCTCGGGGTCGTCCAGACCGTACTCCGCAGGGTCGTCTATCGTCGGCAGCGCCGTAGAGAAGTCGCGCCGTGTCTGCGGCCCGCTCAGCAGTAGCACTATCCCGCCCCAGCGCACGTGCGAGGGTGGAATGTCGCCCAGCCTGTCTATGACCCACTCCCCGCGCTCGTTCTTCGAGAAGCTCTCGAAGTTCTCGCCCGTGTCCACCCCGATGGATACGATGTCCTCGAAGCTGACCTGATAGAACCAGGGGGAGTCAGGCTCTCTCGTCTCCCTCTCTTGGAACGGGTTGACGTAGGCCGTCGCGCCGATCACCAGCGCCAAGACCACCAGAGCCACAGTGAGTTTCCAGTTCATACCGTCGCCCGTCCTATCGTCGCCGCCACCACACGAACACCGCGAGAATCAGCATTATCAGCGGCGGCACGAACCAGCTCGACCACTTGATGAAATCGCGCTCCCGCTGATTGACGATGATCGGCCTGCTCGCTATCACCGGCTCCCTGATGGATATGAGCTCGTAGTCTTCCGCAAGCCAGTTGACAGAGTTCAGCAGCAGGTTGGAGTTGTCGCTGCTGAAGAAGAACTTGTTCTTGGCGAAATCCGAGTCTCCGAACACCACCAGCTTGGCGATCACGTTGTCCCTGCCCTCTTTCATCACCGGCGGCCCCGCGATTGCGCCCCCCGCCTCCATCGCCGCCACTATGTCGAACTGCCCGAGAATGTCGTCCCCAGAGTCGTACTCCACGACCTCCGGGTGAGACTCCAGCCAGCTCGCCGGCGTCGAGTGCGCTATGGATTTGTACGTCATCCACGCCGGCATGTCCTCGAACGGAAGCGCAGGCAGAACCGCCGTGGCGTCCGAGAAGAACACCACGTTCAGCCTGTCCCCTATGGTGACGCCCGTCAGCCCGCTGCTCACGAACTGCGCGTTCGAGCGCTGGATCATCGGCGTCGTCGCCTCGCCCGCCACGTTGCTTATGATGTCCGCCACCGGCTGCTTGCCCACCTGCATTCCCCACTGTAGAAGAAGCTCCCTGTACGAATCCGGCGCGTCCGGATCGAGGAGCATGATCACCCTGCCGCCTTCCAGCAGGTAGTCCATGAAGGCGCTTATCTCGTCCCCGCTCAGATCGCGCTTCGGACCCGGCACTATCACCACCGCCGCGTCATCCGGAATCTCCCCGTCCTGCGCCAAGTTCAGCGGAATCACGCGGTAGTTGTCCCGCTGCATCCCTTGAAGCGCGAAGTCGAACCCTTCGTTGTCCACCTCCCCCGTCGCCAGATCGCGCGTCAGAGACGCCTCCTGATGCCCGGTGAGATAGTAGACCCGCTTCTGATCCACGTTCGTGGCGACCAGTATACCCGTGATGAACTCCTGCTCCGAGAAGCCGAACACCGTCTGCTGAGCGCCCGTAACCGTATCCTCGAACACCACCGCAGGGTACTCGGTCACGTCGTACTGTACCGCCAGGCTCCTGTTCAGCTCAGGGTCTATGAATCGGTAGGTGAAGTTCGAGCTGCGCCGCGCGAACTCGTTGAGCAGGTCTTCGGCGCGCTGCATGTCGAACGCCGCCCTCTGATCGGAAGGCGTGAAGAAGGCGTTGGCGCGCACCGGCGCCTCCATGCTGTCCAGTATCTGCCGCGTCTGCTCCGCTAGACTGAACACCCGAGTAGCCGTCACGTCCACACGCGCCGGCGTCCTGAACAGCAGCAGGTTTATCAGAATCACTATGGCGAAGAACGCGAACGTCATTATCGCCAAGTTCGCCCCCCATCGCCCCTGCCGCCCCGCCATGAATATAGCCACCGCCCTGGGCGAGAGAACCAACGCGATGAACAGCAGCACTAGGCCGATTATGAGAACCGAAACCGCCAGGTTCCTCAGCTCGTCGACCGTAATGAACAGCGCGACCCCAACCAGAGCCGCCACCACGCCCACCACCGCCCCGATCGCGCTCCAGAACCCCGTGGATTTCAGCGAATCGACCAGCCCCAGGCCCGCCGACTCTCGTCTGTCTGGCTGTCTAACCACCTAACGCCACCTGCGCGTTTCCAGAGATCGGATTGTCAGGAATATGAACACCGCCGCCAGAGACAGGAAATAGACCACGCTGGACGTATCTATCACCCCTCGGCTGAAGTCCGCTATGCGCTCGGTCATAGACATGCCGTTGACTATCTGCTCGGCGATTCCGCTCACCAGATCGCCAATTCGGTTCACGAACGAGAGCATCAGCAGAATGGCGATTCCCACCACCGCCGCCACGATCTGATTGCTCGACAGAGACGAGCCGAGCAGCCCTATCGCCAGCGCCGCCGCCCCGTACAGGATCAGCCCCAGATACCCACTCAGCACCGGCCCCGTGTCCGGCGACCCGAACACGTACAGCAGCAGCGCGTAGTAGAAGGTGACCGATAGAATCGCCAGCAGTATCAGTAGACTGGCTATGTACTTGCCAAGCACCACCTCCCAGTCGCTCACGGGCGAGGTGAGCAGCAGCTCCAGTGTCCCCAGCTTCTGCTCCTCCGCCAAGAGCCTCATAGTCAGCAGCGGCGCGAGGAAGATTATGAAGAAGCCAGCCCAGTCCACTATGCCGCGCACGCTCGCCTCGGCGAAGGGCGAGGTGATCTCCGCCACGAAGAACACCCCAGTCAGCGCCAGGAACATCGCGCCAACCACGTATGCCGCCGGCGTGCCGAAGTAAGACTTCGTCTCCTTCCAGGCTATGTTGAACGTGTTCATCCGGCCACCTCGCCGCCCCCGTCATCCTCTTCGGTCGTCAGACGAAGGAATATCTCCTCCAGAGACATGACCACCGCATTCAGGCGGTGCAGCTCCCAGCCCGCATCCACCACCGCCTTGGCAAGCGACGCCCTGATCTCCTCCCCAAGCTCGGACTCGACCCGATACTGCGGAATCTCCCCGCGCTCGATGTTGATTCTGGACACGTCCCTGACCCCGTCCACCCCCGCCAGCTCCTTCAGGACCTCCTGCTGAGGCCCCTTGACCTGAAGATCGACCCGCTCGCTTCCCACCAGCGTTCGCGCCAGATTCTGCGGCTCGTCTATCGCCACGATCTGCCCCTCGTGGATCACGATGACCCGCTCGCATATCTGGCTGACTTCGGGGAGGATGTGCGTGCTGACGATGAGCGTATGCTCCCCGCCCAGATCCTTGATGAGCTGCCGCGTCTCCACAACCTGAATCGGGTCTATGCCGATCGTAGGCTCGTCCAAGACCAGCACGTCCGGCTCGTGTATGATCGCCTGCGCCACCCCCACCCTCTGGCGGAAGCCCTTCGAGAGCTTCCCGATGATAGAGGAGTAGTAGTCCTCCAGGTGGCATATCTCGATCACGTCGCCTGTCCGCGAGCGTATCCTATCGGAAGACATCCCCCTGATCTTGCCCATGTAGCCCAGATACTCCCGAACCGTCATCTCGGTGTACAGCGGCACCGTCTCGGGCAAGTATCCGATGTGCCTTCTCGCGTCGAGAGACTCGCTCACGATGTCGTAGCCCGCCACCGTCGCCGTCCCCTTGGACGGAGGAAGAAAGCCCGTAATCACCTTCATCGTGGTGGACTTTCCCGCCCCGTTCGGACCGAGGAAGCCCACTATCTCGCCCCTCTCCACCGTGAAGCTGATATCCGTAATAGCTGGGAAGCTCCCGAAGTATTTGGTTACCTCTTTGACCTCGATCATAAGACCCTGCCGCGCTGCTGCCTAATGCTCTGGCGGATATGTTCTGTGCGGACAGAAGACCGTCCACGCCAAAACCGCGTTCACTTTCGTTGTCTTCTACGTACACACGGCCCTTGAGGATTCCACAAAGCGGATTCCACAAAACCTAGAGGATTCTAATTGATGATGTTCCACCCTTTCAAGGCATGTTGTCCGCATGTTGTCCGCGCTTCGTGACTGATGCTAAACTGACGCTGGGCTGTGAAAGCAGTCCGACGGCTAACCCGCTTCGGGACGCTTGCAAGAGATCCCCTCCCCCTAGATGCCTATTATAGATGCCTATATGCCCCTATATGCCCTATATATGCCCTAATATGAGAGATGCGCATGGCGAGGCAGAGCTTCGCATCCCTCGCCGTCCACCCCTCCAGTCGTGCGGATGGCGCGTATGCACCTCGTGATAGACAGCTACGGAGCAGACCCCAGCCTGCTGGCGAGCGTCGAGCTGATCCACACCTTCTTGGACCAGCTCCCCGACCAGATCGGAATGACGAAGGTCGCGCCCCCGCAGGTGTACACCTATCGCGGCCAGAAGCCCCATGACTGGGGAGTGTCCGGATTCGTTCTCATCGCCGAGAGCCACGTAACCATCCACACCTTCCCCCGTCGCGGCTACGCCAACATAGACGTCTTCTCATGCAAGGAGTTCGACGCGCAAGCGACCATAGAGATCGTCACCGCCGCCTTCGGACTGGAGCGCGTGAGCAGCCGCATACTCGACCGCGGGCTGGAGTTCCTCCCCTCCGCCGTCCCAGCGGATCGGTAGGGTAGGGCGCGCCGTGCCGTCAGCAGCCTTCCAGTGGCATACCTTCTTGGATACCCCGCCCGAAGAGCATGTTTACGAATCCTCGCGCTTCGTCGTCATCCCCGTCCCATACGACGGCACCACCTCGTTCCGATCCGGCGCCCGCTACGGCCCCGCTGCCATAATAGACGCATCCCGCCAGCTCGAAGACTTCGATATCGAAACCGGCGTGGACGCCTCCGCTTGCGGCATCTACACCCTGCCCGAGATATCCCCCGACCTCTCCGGCCCAGATCGCGTCATCGAACAGGTGCGCGACATCGTGGCGCAGGTTCTGGCTGACCGCAAGACCCCGGCGCTGCTCGGGGGGGAACACACCGTCACCGTAGGCGCAGTCCAAGCCTGCGCCGCGCGCTATCCAGACCTCAGCGTACTGTACCTAGACGCCCACGCAGACCTCAGAGACTCGTACATGGGAACACGCTGGGGACACGCATCCGTGGCGCGGCGCATCTTCGAGACATGCCCCATAGCGCAGGTCGGCGTCAGGTCCATCAGCCGAGCCGAGTACGACTTCGCCCTCGAGCGCGGCTTGCCGATTCACCACTGGCCCCCGGCGCGCCCCGTCGAAGACCTGATCGCAGACGTATGCGCCCAGCTCTCCCCCCGCGTCTACGTCTCCGTCGACCTCGACGCGCTCGACCCGTCCATCATGCCCGCCGTGGGCACCCCCGAACCCGGAGGAATGAGCTGGTGGGACGTAACCAGCCTGCTCGCCGCAGTTGCGCGCCAGACGCAAATAGTCGGCTTCGACATAGTGGAGCTAAGCCCCGAAGAGGGCCCAGTCGCCTGCTCGTTCACCGCCGCCCGCCTCGCGTACAAGCTCGCCGGATACATCGTAGCCGGCGCGCGCTAGGTACGCGCTGCATAGGTACGTGCTACACCCTAGGTACGTGCTACAATTGAGAAGACCGCTCCGCAGTCGGAGCATACGAGAGGGATACAGGGGATATATCGGATGGTCTCGCCAGACAGGCTAATATACATGGACAACGCCGCGACCACGCCGACCCGCCCCGAGGTGGTGCGCGCGATGATGCCGTACTTCACCCAGAGCTTCGCCAACCCGTCCGGAATATACGAGCTTGCCCAGCAGAGCGCCGCCGCCGTGGACATGGCGCGCCGGAGCGTGGCGCGCACCATCGGCTGCCGCATCAGCGAGCTCGTCTTCACCTCCGGCGGCACCGAGTCAGACAACGCCGCCCTCAAGGGCGTCGCCCTCGCCCTCAGAAACGTCGGCAGCCACGTAATCACCACGTCCATAGAGCATCACGCCGTGCTTCACGCCTGCCACCAGCTGGAGCAGTTCGGCTTCGACGTAACCTACCTGCCTGTGGACGAGTTCGGACTCGTCGACCCGCGCGACGTCGCCGCCGCGATCACCGAGCGCACCACTCTGGTGAGCGTAATGCTCGCCAACAACGAGATCGGCTCCATCCAGCCCCTCCCCGAAATCTCGGCGGCAGTCGCGCGCGAAGCCGCCAAGATCGGCAGAAAGATACACCTTCACACAGACGCGGTGCAGGCGGTCGGGTCCATCCCCGTGAACGTCCGCGATCTGGGCGTAGACCTTCTCAGCCTCTCCGCCCACAAGTTCGGCGGCCCCAAGGGCATAGGCGCGCTCTACGTCAGACGCGGGACACCCTTCGAGCCGCTGATCATGGGCGGAGGACAGGAGAGAGAGAAGAGATCAGGCACCGAGAACGTCCCCGCCATAGTCGGACTCGGCGAGGCGATCCGCCTAGCCGACGAGGAGAGAGACGCAGCCACCCAGCATCTGCTCCGCCTGCGCGACCGCGTGACGCGCGGCATCGAGCGCAGAATCGAAGGAGTGAAGATCAACGGCCATCCTTCGCGCCGTCTGCCCAACAACGTCAACGTCTCCTTCCACCAAGTCGAGGGCGAACCCATACTGCTGGGCCTCGATTTCGCAGGCATCTGCGCCTCCAGCGGCTCCGCCTGCTCCACCGCTTCCCTCGAACCCTCGCACGTCCTGACCGCCATAGGGCTGCCCGCGGATCTGGCGCAAGGCAGCCTTCGCATTACGCTCGGAAGGGACAATACCCATGAAGAGGTGGACTATCTGCTGGACACGCTCGCCGGTCTGGTAGCAAGATTGAGAGCGATGCCGTCCCTCTCCAGCGTATGAGTACGAACCCGAGCCGTTCCCGCACATATGACACACGCAATCAGCCCCGCGAGCAAATGAACCACTTCCCACATCCCCGCCGTAAGAACATGACCATACCCTCCCGCGCGCTCGTCGCCCTCGCGCTGGCTTCGCTGCTGGCACTGTTCGCCGCCTGCTCGAACGAGCCGGACATCGTCGCCGTAAGAGGCAGGAGCATCGAGATTCACGCCGAGCGCCCCGTCATCGTGGACAAGATTTCGTACTCCACCACCGCCGGAGATCACCACGTCATCAGGCCCAGGGCGTCCAACAGGCAGCTGGCGGCGGTTTTCGTCACCGTAGTCAACCGCACCAGCACCGTCATGCCCCTCCTCGTCAACCCCGAGGCAGCCAGACTGGGCGACAGGCGCGGCGAGAGAATCGAGGCGCTCGACCCCTTCGATCGCTACTCCGTCGTCAGCGTCCCCGACGAAGACGAAGACAGGTTCGTTCCAATGCTCTGGGGCGACATCCAGCTGGACCGCAACTTCCAAGTGCAGGGCTGGATGCTGTTCGACGTCCCCAGAGGACTCACACTAGGCACCCTCTGGTGGGACGAGATAGACGAAGTGGTTGCCGACTTCGTGGAATACGTAAGACGTTAGCCCTTGTGCCGCCGCGTCCCCGCCTAGCCCGCCTAGATTGACGTTATTGGCAGACTCACGTTCGATATCGAACTGTCATAAGCGGCGCGCATCCAATATAATGACCATTATAATGACTGTAGCGATGACTGTAGCGGCAAGCCAAGACTCACAGCCAAGAACAAGAATGGAGCTGAAATGTCCCATCCCGTTGAGATCACAGACGCAACCTTCCAGCATGAGGTTGTCAATTCCGATACGCCCGTAGTCGTGGACTTCTGGGCAGAGTGGTGCGGCCCCTGCAAGATGATCGCCCCGATCGTCGAAGAGCTTGCAGGCGAGTACGACGGCAAGGTGAAGTTCACCAAGCTGGACGTCGACTCCAACCCCCAGACCCCCATGCAGTTCGGGATACGCGGCATCCCCACACTGCTGATCTTCAGCGGCGGAAAGGCAGTGGGTCAGGTCGTCGGAGCAGTCCCCAAGTCCATGCTCAAGAAGAGAGTGGACGAGGTATTGGCGTAGCGCCAAGAAGCTCGTCTTCCGGCAGGGGCTTTGCCCGCGGCGGCGAGGCCCCAACAGCATTACGGCGTGGGAGCGGATAGGGCCTGGTGGCTCTCGCGGTCTTCAAAACCGTCCGGCGGCAACCCAGCGGTTGGCGCGGTGGGTTCGACTCCCTCTCGCTCCCGCCAATCCTCAGCAGTTCGCAGTTCTCGTAGACGGCGTTGCGCCCCGTCCCGGGGGCGTCTGGCGCGGTGGTTTCGACACCCCCTCGCTCCCGCCAGCCTCGGCGTCTCGGCGCAGTTCGCAGTTCTCATAGACGGCGTTGCGCCCCGTCCCGGGGGCGTTTGGCGCGGTGAGTTCGCCTCCCTCTCGCCCCCGCCAATCCTCAGCAGTTCGCAGTTCTCATAGACGGCGTTGCGCCCCGTCCCGGGGGCGTTTGGCGCGGTGTGTTCTCGCCACCCCCTCGCCCCGCCAATCCTCGGCGTGACATAGACAGCGGCATCGCGCCCCGTCCCGGGGTCGTTTGGCGCGGTGAGTTCGCCTCCCTCTCGCCCCCGCCAATCCTCGGCGTCTCGGCAGTACATAGACGGCGTTGCGCCCCGTCCCGAAGTTGTCGCGGTGCGTTCTCGCCTCCCCCTCACCCCGCCCGCCTCGGCGTCTTATCTCAATGGCGTCTCATAGACATCGGCGCGCCCCCTCCGAAGTTGGCGCGGCGGGTTCTCACCCCCGCCAAGACTCGGCGTCTCATAGACGGCGACGCTGCGCCCCCCGAGCCGCCGCCCCAAAGCCGAGTTTGCCCGATCTTCTCAAGACCGTCCCCGCTCGCGCTCGATGAGCGCGCGCCTGAGTATCTTGCCCGATGGATTCTTCGGCACCGCGTCTATGAACTCCACCTCGCGCACGCGCTTGAACGTGGCGACCTTAGAAGCTGCGAAGCTCATCACCTCCTCGCCGCTCAGCTCCGCGCCCGGCCTGAGAACCACGAACGCCTTCGGTATCTCCCCAGATTCCAAGTCATCCTTGCCTATCACCGCCGCGTCCGCGATTCCCGGATGCTCCAGAAGCACCCCTTCCAGCTCCGCCGGCGGCACTTGGAAGCCCTTGTACTTGATCAGCTCCTTCTTGCGGTCCAGAACCCACACGTAGCCGTCCTCGTCCATCCGAACTATGTCCCCAGTGTGCAGCCAGCCGTCCTCGGTGAGCGTCTCCGCCGTCGCCTCGTCGTTGTTGTAGTAGCCCTTCATCACCTGCGGACCGCGCACCATCAGCTCGCCCATCTCTCCGCGCGCCACTTCCGACTCCCCACTCTCCAGGTCCACCACCTTCTGCTCCGTGTCCGGCAGCGCCGCGCCTATCGAGCCGGGGCGGGCGAGTTCCGGCTCCGCGAAGTCCGCGTGCGTAACCGGAGACGCCTCCGTCATCCCGTACCCTTGGATGATTGGAAATCCCATCACCTCCTCGATGCGCCGCTGCATCTCCGCAGACAGCGGAGCCGCCCCGAAGAAGCCCAGCCGCAGCGAAGACAGATCGCGCTCCGCCACCCCCGGATACTGCGTCAGCCCGAGCCCCACCGGAGGCACCGTGAACAGCACCGTCACCCTGTGCCGCTCCAGCAGCGACAGGAACTCCTCCATGTCGAACCGCCCCATCATAACCTGAGTCGCCCCAGAGCCGATCGCCCCGTTCATCAGCACGTTCAAGCCGTATATGTGGAACAGCGGCAGATGCGTCAGAATCACGTCGTCCTCCTCCAGCGATCCGCGCTCGTCCGCCCGATCCAAGAACTGCCGCGTATTGGAAACCAGATTGTAGTGCGTGAGCATGACCCCTTTCGAGAGGCCGGTCGTGCCGGAAGAGTAGGGGAGCGCGACCACGTCGTTCACCGGGTCGATCTCCAGCTCCGGAACTTCCCCAGACGCGCCCTCGATCAGATCCCAGAACGACTCGCTCCCGGACGACCCTTCCCCAATTACGATCTGCCGTCTCACGCCCAGCGCCTCGCCCAGCGCGGCGTTCGCCATCGGTAGAAGCGCCTCGTGCGCCACCAGCGTCTCCGCGCCGCTGTCGTTCAGCTGGTGCGCTATCTCCCGCTCGCGGTAGCCGGAGTTGACCGTCGTCACTATCGCGCCCGCCTTGATGATTCCGTAGAACGCGATGACGAACTCCGCGCAGTTGGGCGCAAGCGCCGCCACGCGATCCCCGGGCGCTACCCCCAGCTCAGCCAGCGCGCACGCGAACCTGTCCGAATACTCGCCCATCTGCCCGTAGGTGAAAGACTTCTCCCCGTCTATGACCGCCGTCTTATGCCCGTACCGCCTCGATGCGCGCCCGAGCAGCTCCTGAAGCGGAATCGACTCGTAGGGCGCCAGTGATCTTCTCATATGTCGTGCCGTCGCCATGTAAACCTCCCTAGCTGCGTCAGCTGCCGCCGCGCGCGCGCCGTCCTAGCTCAAGAACATCCTGACCCGCGCGTGTGGAAACGCGACCTCGATCGCCGCCTGCTTGTATCTCTCCATCGAGCGGCTGTAGGGGACGTGGGCGGGATCGTCCTCTGCCGCGCCGTGCGGACACGAGCGCCCCATCTCCGTCTCCGGACACATATGAGTCCCAACAGGCTCGTCCCAGAACCCCACCAGCCGCATCGGATAGTACAGCGTCTCCGCCACTATTCGCAGGTCTCCCATTATCTCCGATGCCCGAAACGAAGACTCCGTTTCGATTCGCACCGTCACCCTCTCCATGTCAGCCCCCGCCGCGCCGCCCGCTTTGCGAAAAGTGATCCCACCCGCCGGCCCCTGTGCGCATCGGCTCGCCGTCCGAGTCGATCACCCTGACCTCCGAGCCGCCCGCCTCTATCCAGCCTATCACCGACAGCGTATCGCCCAGCCGTTCCGCCGCCGCCGCCATCGTCGCCGCGTCCGCGCAGATCGCCAGCTCGTAGTCTTCGCCGCCGCCCAGCGCCAGATCGAGCCAGTCGTTCGGAAACACCCTCGCCAGCTCCGGATCGACCGGCGCCGCCTCCGCTTCCACCACCGCCGACACCCCGCTGGCGGCGCACAGCTTGGCTAGGTCCGCCACCAGCCCGTCGCTTATGTCCATGGCGCAGCGCGCGCCAAGCCCCCGAAGCGCCAAGCCCTCCGCCACCCTCGCCGTCGGCCTGTTGTGCGCCGCAGCCAGCCGCGCCCTGACGCCCGCGCCCGCCGCCGCGCCCGCGCCCGCCGCCGCACCCGCGCCCGATGATGGATCGAGCAGCATCCGCAGCCCGCCCGCGGATGATCCGAGCGTCCCCGTCACCGCTATCAGGTCGCCTGCCCGCGCCGCTCCGCGCGACATGACGCGCGCCCCTTCGGGCGCCGTCCCCTCCAGCGCGATCGTGACGAAGAACGTGTCCGATCTCACCACGTCCCCCCCCGCCAGCGCGCCCCCGAACCGCTCGCAGGCGTCCATCATCCCCGCGTACATCTCGCGCAGACCGCCCACCGGAATATCGCCGCGAAGTCCGAGCGTCGCCAGAGCCATCGTGGGCGCGCACCCCATCGCCGCCACGTCGCTAAGGTTCGACACCATCGCCTTCCAGCCAAGATCGTTCCAGCCCGTCGTCTCCGTCCTGAAGTGGACGCCCTCCACCATCGTATCCGTAGTCGAAACCACCGTCGAGGCGCGGCACGTCCACGCCGCCGCGTCGTCGCCTATGCCAAGCTCCATCTCGATGCCAAGCTCGCGCAGACCCTCGATCCGCGCGCGGTTGCGCTCGCGCGTCGAACACTCGAGCAGGCGGATTAGCTCGAACTCTCCCAGCTCTCTTACCAGCATGGGCGCATTATATTCGGGCGCGCCCATTCTCACCAGCCCGATAATGCGTTACCATATCTTGACGAGAAGCCACAGGAGGGAAGCCGCTTGGCATTCACGGACATCATCTACAAGAAGGACGACGGCATCGCTTGGGTCACCATCAACAGGCCCGAAGTCTACAACGCCATACGCGGGCGCACCACAGACGAGATGGCGCACGCCCTGAAGGACGCCGGCGGCGATCACGACGTCAGAGCCATCGTCATATCCGGCTCCGGCCCAAACGCCTTCTGCTCCGGCAGAGACCAGGGCGAAGACAGGAACAGCCCCGAGTACTCCGGCAGCAGCGAGGGCATGTTCATGGATCTGGTCAAGCACGTCCCCAAGCCCGTCATAGCGATGGTGGACGGCTACGCCATCGGCTCCGGGAACATCCTCGCCTACAGCTGCGATTTCACAGTGGCATCATCTCGCAGCATCTTCGGCCAGACCGGGCCGCGAGTCGGCAGCCCCGCGTCCGGCGCCGGAGTGGGCTATCTCGCCCACGTGGTGGGGCAGAAGCGCGCCCGCGAAATCTGGATGCTCACCCAGCAGTACTCCGCCCAGCAGGCCTTGGACATGGGGCTGGCAAACTCCGTCGTCCCCCACGAGCGGCTGATGGACGAGACCATCAGGTACTGCAACCTCATCAAGAACAACAGCCCGGTCATCCTCCAGCTTCAGAAGATCACCTTCAACGAGTCCGCCGACTACCTCGAAGAGATCGAAAGCCCCACTGCCCGATACGCCCCCGACTACTCCGAGACCGACGAGGCAGAGGAGCGCCGCCTCGCATTCATCGAGCGCAGACCCATAGACCCCGCCAAGAACCTGCCAGTAAGACCCACCGAGCGCCAAGACGCCCTGCTGAAATAGGGGAGAGCCAAATTGACCAAGATGAACCTAGACCTCACACTGCCGTTCCCCGCCGCCGGCGTCCGCTTCGAACTCAGAGTCGCCGCCCCCGCCGAGCGTGGGAGCGGCGCATCGTTCTCGCTCGTCGCGCTCGCCGCCGGCTCCGATACGCCGATCCCGTTCGAGTCCGATGCGTCCCCCGTACTCGCAGACTGGGTGCGCGGCTATACGCGCTGGCTCTACCGCGCCAGAGTCTCGGCAAGCTCCACCCGCAGCGCCATAGAAGGCGAGTTCGCGCCCGGCCTCAGCGCCGAGCAGATACTCGAAGGCGTTCGGCTCGCCTGCGACATGATCCGCCAGCGCTTCGAGCTGTACGAAGAGACCGTGCTGACGCGCTAACCCCCAAACCGCCGCATATGCTCGCGCATCATACAGTTGTCCATCACCACCGACACGCCCCGCCTGCGCGCCTTCTCCGCCGCGCCCTCGTGAGAAACGCCGTCCTGCATCCAGATGAACTTCGCCCCTATCTCGATAGCCTCGTCCACTATCGGCGGCGTCTGGCTCGACCTGCGAAACACGTCCACCAGATCGACCTTCTCCGGGATGGATCCGAGGTTCGGATAGCTCCTCAGCCCCAAGACCTCGTCCACTGCCGGGTTGACGGGTATGACCCTGTAACCCTGCTCCATGAGATACTTCGCCACATAGTGGCTGGGGCGGTCCGGTCTCGGCGACATGCCGACGACCGCAACCGTCCTAGCCTCCGTCAGCTGACGCTCCACCTCGTCCATCTTCCCGCGCCTCCTGTCGTGTACTCTTTTCCACACAAGTATAATCTTATAATCCCCCCGCGCCCAGCGCCTCCTTCGCTCGATGGGAGAGGATTAGGCCTATGAGGATTAGGGCTGTGACGATCAGCAGCCGCCAACCCCCGAAAATCGCAAAATACAATTTTCTGTTCGCATTGCCAACTACCACGCAACAGTGGCATACTCAACTGTGCGCAGCGAGGGAGAGCGCAGTTTGGGAGTAGGAAGAATAGGTGAGCGCGTCCGAGAGCGGGTCAACACCGCCGCTCGGACGAGGCATACGAGGCCGACGACCGAGCTGTTCCGAAACGCCTCGGCCTCGGCCGTCAGCACCATGCGCCGCTTCGGAATGGGCGCGGGCAGCGTCGCCGCGGACGCCGTGGCAGGCGCCATCAAGGCAACCGAGGAGATCACCGGAGAGACTACGGCGTTCGTGCGCGACGCCGTAGTCGGCGTCATGGAAGGCACAGGTCAGGTCGCCAAAGTCGGCCGCCCGGTGGTCAAGGACGTCGTCGCCAGCGCCATCAGAAGCTCCATAGAGGTCGGCGGCAACGTGCCGGACGCCGCGCAGAGCGCAGTCGAGGGCGCCATCGTGGGCGCCGCCTCTCTCGGAGTCGACAGCGAGTCGGCCGGCGCGCAGGCATCCTCCGGAGTCGTCAAGGCGGTCACCGACCTCGGCGGAGAGTTCGACGCCGTCGTCGCCCCCGCGATCCACGGCGTCGTCATCGGCGTCGTATCCACGCAGGGCGACCTGTTCGAGGCTGTGCGCGACACGTCGAAATCCCTCCTCAAAAGCGGCGCGAGAATGGGCCAGGACGTTCCCGGCATCGCGCGCCTGATAGTAGACGAAGCCATCCTCGCTTCGGAGATGCAACACGTCAACTCCACCGACGCCATGATGGGAGCGGCGCAGGGCTGCGTCGAAGCCGCCCACGACATCGACATCGCGCTCGGAGAAGACGTCAGGATGATGGTCGTGGCAGTCGTGGACGCCCCCGTCAACGACCTGACCCCATCTATCAGAAACTCCATCACCGAAGCGCTTGGCGAGCTGTCCGAAGACCTCAGCCAGAGACCGCAGGCGTGGCGCGGCAAAGCGCTCTGGCAGTCGGTCAAGCGGCTCGTGGCGATCAACGGCCTAGACGCCGGCGCCGCCCTCGCCTACTACCTGCTCCTCGCGCTCTTTCCCCTCGTCGCCCTGATCATACTTGGCTTCTCCAGCTTCGTCGACCCCGAGACCATACGCAACACCGTGGTCGAGGCAGCCAAATACTACTTCCCCGGATCTCAGGAATTCCTGGCCGAAGCCTTCGACCGCATCTTGCAGCAGCGCCTGTGGGTCGGGCTGATAGCGCTCGGAGGCATGCTCCTCGGCGTGCATGGCATGTTCATGGCAGCCAACCGAGGCGTCAACCTCGTGTTCGGACAGTCCCCCAAGAGGATCCTCGGCGCGACTACGGTCACCGTGTCCGTAGCGTTCATGGTTATGATGCTGTTCTTGGTGTCGGTCGGGCTGACCGGCGTATTCCAAGTGGTGAGAAGCTTGACCGAGCAGATTCCCGGATTGGGCGCTCCGCTCAGCCGACTGCTGATCACTGCCACGCAGATCATCTCCGTTCTTACCCCGTTCCTGTTCGCCGGTCTGGTCTTCGTCGTAGTGTACAAGTACCTGCCAAACCAGACCATCACCTGGGGAGACGCCACGTTCGGCGGATTGGTGACCGTCATAATCTTCGAAATCGCCAAGTACCTCTTCTTGCTGTTCGGCAATCTGGCAACCCAGCGCAGCCTGCTGTACGGCTCCTTGTCGTCCGTCATCCTGCTGCTGATCTGGTCGCACGCGGCGGGCATGATCTTTCTGTACGGCGCCGCCCTGACCAAGCACTCCGCAGACCTGCGCCCCCACAGCAGAGCCACCCTGCGCCAGGAAGACGCCGACATCGAGCCGCAGCTGCAAACCGAGACCCAAAGCCAAAGAGAGACCAACATCGCCCTGGGCCGCGACACCCGCGCCTACCGCTGGCGCGACCCCGCAAGGCGCGCAGGAGGCCGCTTCCGCGCATAGTGTGAGGATAGGCGAGGGGAATTCTCACCGCGCCAGCGTCAGCGCCACCGCCCCGAACGCCAGCGTATAGCTGCCGCTGAAGTCGACGGAGACCCAAAGAGAGACCAACATCGCCTTGGGCCGCGACACCCGCGCCTACCGCTGGCGCGACCCCGCAAGGCGCGCAGGAGGCCGCTTCCGCGCGTAGGGTAGGGGATAGGCGAGGGGAATTATCACCGCGCCTGCGTCATCGCCACCGCCCCGAACACCAGCGTATAGCTGCCGCTGAAGTCGACGGAGACCCAAAGAGAGACCAACATCGCCTTGGGCCGAGACACCCGCGCCTACCGCTGGCGCGACCCCGCAAGGCGCGCAGGAGGCCGCTTCCGCGCGTAGGGTAGGGGATAGGGCGAGAGAATTCTCACCGCGCCTGCGTCATCGCCACCGCCCCGAACGCCAGCGTATAGCTGCCGCTGAAGTCGACGGAGACCCAAAGAGAGACCGACATCGCCCTGGTCCGCGACACCCGCGCCTGCCTATGGCGCGACCCCGCAAGGCGCATAGGGTTAGGATAGGGTAAGGAAAATTCTCACCGCGCCTGCGTCAGCGCCAGCGCCGCCCCGTAGAACATCACTGCCACCGCCGCGAACACCAGCGTATAGCTGCCGCTGAAGTCGAAAGACGCGCCCGCCATGATCGGCCCCACCCCGAACGAGATCACGGTCGTAAGGTTGATCACCCCCATGATGCTTCCGAAGTGGCGAATGCCGAAGGCGTCCTGCACCACCAGCTGAAACAGCGCCCCGAACGCGCCGTTGAAGAACCCGAACAGCGGAACCGCCGTCCACATCACCAGCGGATTGCCCGCCCAGATCATGGCGATCAGGAACGACCCCTGACCCACGAAGTTGAGCATCAGCGCATAGCGAGACGTCCTCCGCTCCGCGAGGTAGCCCATGACGAACTTCCCCACCATGCCCATTATGGCGAACACACTCAGCGCCAGAGACGCCACCCCGAGCCCCACACCGTTGTCGGTCAGGTGGGTTATGATCTGCGGAAGTATCGCCGCGTAGGTGAACGTGCCGAGAACCACCGCGAGCGTGATGGCGTAGAACGCCCGTCCCCTCAGCGCCTCGCCCAGCGTCCAGCCGCCCATCGGCGCGCCGCCCGCGCCCGTCCCATCCAGCTCCTCCCGCAGCTCCTCGCCCGATGGAAAGTCGCGCACCGTGATCAGCGAGTACACCACCAGCCCCGCGCCTATCGCCCCCAGCGCTATGTACGAACCCCGCCACGACACCAGCGGCAGGATCATCCCCAGCAGCGGCGGGATAGTCAGGCCTCCGAAGTTGTGTCCCATGGCCGTCAGACCCATCGCGCGCCCTCTGGTGCGATGGAACCACATCCCAACCAGCTTGCCCGCCGGCAGCATCGCCGCCCCCGTGTATCCCATGTACTGCAAGAAGCTCAGCGCGTACCAGTGCCAGAGCTCCGTCATCAGCGGCCTGAGCGCGAAGCTCGCCGCGATCACCCCAAGCGACGCCGCCAGGATCATCTTCGCGCCGTACCTGTCCATGATCCTGCCCAGAAACGGCGCCGCCATGCTGCCGAACGCCGTGAAAGAGAGAGACGCGCTTATCTGCGACCTGCTCCACCCGAAAGTCTCTTCCAGCGGGCCGATGAAGATGCCGAATCCGTACTGCCCCGCGCCCGTGTTCAGCGCCGCCGCAAAGAACGCCGCCGAGACCACCCACCACCCCCGATATATATGCGGCGGCCACTTCGGAGCTGCCATATTCACGCCAGCCCCCGCGCCCGCGAGAAGAGAAGGCAGCGCCTTGCCGCGCAGGGTTGCCCAGCTGCCAGCCCCCGCGCCCACGAAGAGAGAAGGCAGCGCCCGCGCGCGCGGAAGTCCATCTGACGCCCCCTTTCGATTCGCGCCAAGTGTACACCACTTCCCGCGCCCGTGACCGCCTCGCGCAGCCCCCATGCCCTGCCATCCCGCCCGTGACCGCGCCTACTCCCGCCAGTGCAGAAGACTTGGCTGACTCCCCATCCCCCTATGGCGGATTGCTGGGTGACAGTGAGCCGCCGCTGCGCCCGTACAGCGCCATTTCATCGAGCGGCTCGCCTCTCATGGCTTCGATACAAGGCGCGCAGAAGTCCACTTCCGCGCATGTGCGAAGAAGCAGGCGGCGAACCGCTGGTAGCGTCAATCTATATAAGACGCGCAGAAGTCCGCTTCCGCGTACAGGATGAGGATAGGGTAAGGAAAATTCTCACCCATCCGTCCGCGCCTGCGTCATCAGCAGCGCCCCGCCGTAGCACATCATCGCCACCGCCGCGAACGCCAGCGTATAGCTGCCGCTGAGGTCGAAAGACGCGCCGGCTATGATCGGCCCCGCCCCGAACGAGATCACAGTCATCAGGTTGACCACCCCCATGATGCTCCCGAAGTGGCGAACGCCGAAGGTGTCCGGCACCACCAGCTGAAACAGCGCCCCGAACGCGCCGTTGAAGAATCCGAACAGCGGAATCGCCGTCCACATCACCAGCGGATTGCCCGCCCAGATCATGGCCATCAGGAACGACCCCTGACCCACGAAGTTGAGCATCATCACGTACCGAGACGACGTCCGCTCCGCAAGGTAGCCCATGGCGAACATTCCGACCATGCCCATCATGGCGTACACACTCAGCGCCAGAGACGCCACCCCGAGCCCCACTCCATTGTCGGTCAGGTGGGCGATGATATGCGGAATTATCCCCGTGTAGGTGAACGCGCCCAGAACCACCGCGAGCGTGATGGCGTAGAACGCCCGTCCCCTCAGCGCCTCGCGCAGCGTCCAGCCGCTCGTTGGCGCGCCGTCCGCGCCCGTCCCATCCAGCTCCTCGCCCAGCTCCTCGTCCGATGGAAAGTCGCGCACCATGACGAGCGAGTACACCACCAGCGCAGCGCCTATCGCCCCCAGGAATATGTACGAACCCCGCCACGACGCCAGCTGCAAGGTTATCACCAGCATCGGAGGGATGAACAGGCCTCCGAAGTTGTGTCCCATGACCGTCACGCCCAGCGCGCGCCCTCTCGTGCGGTGGAACCACGTCCCAACCAGCTTGCCCGCCGGCAGTATCGACCCCGTAGTGTATCCTATATGCTGCAAGAAGCTCAGCGCGTACCAGTGCCAGAGTTCCGTCATCAGCGGCCTGAGCGCGAAGCTCGCCGAGATAGCCGCAAGCGCCGCCGCCAGGATCATCCTCGCGCCGCGCCTGTCCATGACCCTGCCCAGCAGCGGCGCCGCCATGCTGCCGAACGCCATGAAAGAGAGAGACGCGCTTATCTGCGACCTGTTCCACCCGAAAGCCTCTTCGAGCGGGCTTATGAAGACGCCGAATCCGAACATCCCCGCGCCCGTGTACAGCCCAGACGCAAAGAACGCCGCCGAGACCACCCACCATCCCCGATATATCTGCGGCGGCCACTTCGGAGCTGCCATATTCACGCCAGCCCCCGCGCCCGCGAGAAGAGAAGGCAGCGCCTTGCCGCGCAGGGTTGCCCAGCTGCCAGACCCCGCGCCCACGATGGACGAGAGAAGGCAGCGTCCGCGCGCGCGAAAGTCCATCTGACGCCCCCTTTCGATTCGCGCCAAGTTTACACCACTTCCCGCGCCCGTGATCGCCTGCGCCCGTGACCGCGCCCAGCGGAGAAGGCTTGTATGACCCCCCATCCCCTCTATGGCGGATAGCTTGGAGCGTCTGCCATCCCGCCCGTGTAAGCTGCGGCTAGCCTCTCATGGCTTCGATAGAAGACGCGCAGAAGTCCGCTTCCGTGCATGTGCGAAGAAGCAGGCGGCGAACCGCTGGTAGCGTCAATCTATATAAGGCGCGCAGAAGTCCGCTTCCGCGTACAGGATGAGGATAGGGTAAGGAAAATTCTCACCCATCCGTCCGCGCCTGCGTCATCAGCAGCGCCCCGCCGTAGCACATCATCGCCACCGCCGCGAACGCCAGCGTATAGCTGCCGCTGAGGTCCGAAGACGCGCCCGCTATGATCGGCCCCGCCCCGAACGAGATCAAAGTCATCATGTTGACCACCCCCATGATGCTCCCGAAGTGGCGAACGCCGAAGACGTCAGGCACCACCAGCTGAAACAGCGCCCCGAACGCGCCGTTGAAGAATCCGAACAGCGGAATCGCCGTCCACATCACCAGCGGATTGCCCGCCCAGATAATGGCGATCAGGAACGACCCCTGACCCACGAAGTTGAGCATCAGCGCATACCGAGACGACGTCCGCTCCGCGAAGTAGCCCATGGCGAACTTCCCCGCCATGCCCATCATGGCGAACCCGCCCAGCGCCAGAGACGCCACCCCGAGCCCGACTCCGTTGTCGGTCAGGTGGGTGATTATATGCGGAATTACCCCCGTGTAGGTGAACGAGCCCAGAACCACCGCGAGCGTGATAGCGTAGAACGCCCGTCCCCTCAGCGCCTCGCGCAGCGTCCAGCCGCTCGTTGGCGCGCCGTCCGCGCCCGTCCCATCCAGCTCCTCGCCCAGCTCCTCGTCCGATGGAAAGTCGCGCACCATGACGAGCGAGTACACCACCAGCCCCGCGCTTATCGCCCCCAGGAATATGTACGAACCCTGCCACGAAGCCAGCTGCAGGACTATCACCAGCATCGGAGGGATGAACAGGCCACCGAGGTTGTGTCCCACGGCAGTCAGACCCAGCGCGCGCCCTCTCGTGCGATGGAACCACGTCCCGACCAGCTTGCCCGCCGGCATCAGCGCCGCCCCCGTGTATCCCGTGTGCTGCAAGAAGCTCAGCGCGTACCAGTGCCAGAGCTCCGTCATCAGCGGCCTGAGCGCGAAGCTCACCGAGAGCGCCGTAAGCGCCGCCACTAGGATCATCCTCGCGCCGCGCCTGTCCATGACCCTGCCCAGCAGCGGCGCCGCCATGCTGCCGAACGCCATGAAAGAGAGAGAAGCGCTTATCTGCGACCTGTTCCACCCGAAAGTCTCTTCGAGCGGGCTTATGAAGACGCCGAATCCGTACATCCCCGCGCCCGTGTACAGTCCAGACACCAGGAACGCCGCCGAAGCCACCCACCATCCCCGATATATCTGCGGCGGCCACTTCGGAGCTGCCATATTCACCCCAGCCCCCGCGCCCGCGAGGAGACTAGACAGTACCTCGCCGTGCAAGCCGACCCAGAGCCAGCCGCGCCCACGAGGAGAGAAGACAGCGCCCGCGCGCGAAAGTCCATCTGGCGCCCCTTTCGATTCGCGCCAAGTGTACACCACTTCCCGCGCCCGTGACCGCGCCCAGCGAAGAAGGCTTGGATACCCCCATCCCCCTCTATGGCAGATGGCTACAAAGACGGTGAACCGCCCGTGTGAACCGCGCCAATGCGCCCCGCAGGTTCGTTCCGTGAGCCGTCCCGTGTGACCGCCCTGTCAACCGTCGCGCGCCATGATCGACGCCGACGGCTCACTCGGATTCCGGGTCGTACTCGACCACTATCTCCACAGGCGCGTTTCTGGCGACGATCAGCTCCAGCTCGTCCGTGAGGCTGTCGTTGATCGGCTGGTGAACCGAGTTGGGCGGAACGTAGATGAAATCCCCCGCCGCGATCGCGTCCGACTTCTCCAGCTTGGGCCCGGAGAGGAACCTGCCCCTGCCCTTGACGACGTAGATGGCAGATTCACAGTTGACGTGATAGTGCGGACTGGACGCGCAGCCCGGCGGGATAGTCGCTATGGCTAGGTGTATCCCCTCCGCCCCGCCGAGCGCCGCCGAGACGCCCGCGAGCCTCGTCATGCTGCCAGACGCTATCTCGACCTCGAGACCGTCGGGATGCGTCACCGTACACTCTGCTGTCTGTTGCGAACCCATCGCGTTGAGTATATCTTTGCACCGAAAATCATGTCAATAATCGGCACAGCAGTCTGAAAGAGAAACCGAAAGCCCGAGAGACCTTCCCAATCGAGCGTTGGAGGCGAGAAGCCAAGTGACTGACGAAAAGTTCAGGTTCAGCTGCGAGCTGCGCGTCCGCTGGTCGGACTGCGACGTTCAGGGCATCGTGGTCAACGGCGTGTACCTGTCGTTCATAGAGGTCGCCCAGTCCGCCTACTTCAGGAATCTGGGCATCAGCCTGTACGACCCCGAAAGCCGCCGCCACTTCGACACCGCCACCGTAAAGGCAACACTCGAATACCTGTCCCCCGCGCGTCTGGACGATCTGCTGACGATCCGCTGGCGGGTCGCCCGAATCGGCACGTCCAGCATGACCACCAGAGCCGAGATTCGCCAAGCGCGCGCCGACAGGCTGCTGATGCGCGCCGAGATCGTAAACGTCAACTTCGACAGCGTCGCCACCGCCGCCAGACCGGTGCCCCCGGACATGCGAAAGCTGATCGAAACCTACGAGGCCACCGGCGAGATCATCGACCTAGACGACCTGCCCGGCCTCGACCGTCTGGCGCGCGCCTGATATCTCCCGTCCCCCCGCCGTCCGCTCACACGTCCACGCGCACCACCACGGCGGCGTTGGCGATGACCGTCTTGTCCCCGGACCCCTCGCGCGGCTCGATCTCCAGGCCGCCCTCGACACTCGTCAGCCGCCCCTTCCCGTGCGGCAGAACCGCCAAGACCTGCTCGGCGTCCACCTCGTCAGGCTTCGGTATCGCCACCGTAACGTCCACGATCATATCCTTGGACGCGTCGGGTCCGAGCATACTGAGGAACATCAGGCTGCTGTGATGCACCGCGTCCCACACCGCGCGCTTCGCTGCTCGGGTGTAGTCCTGACCGTGCAGATCTATTCCAATTCCTATCTCCAGTATCGCCGGCTGAAGCGCCATGCTCGTCTCCCCGTCCTTGATATGTTGTCTGATGTGTTGTCTGAGTATTCTCGGCTCGTGAGTCTAATGAAAGTATGTAACCTGTTGTCCGATGTGTTGTCTGGCAGAGCGTGTTGATGCTAGAATCGACGCACGGAACCCCTGCCGTCTCCTCGAGCGGGTGTAACTCAGGGGTAGAGTGTTTGCTTCCCAAGCAAAATGTCGTGGGTTCGAATCCCATCACCCGCTCCATCCCGCCGCGCGCGCATCTGCTATTCTACCCCAGACCGCAGAATCGCGTACATCCGTGTACAATCATACAGAGTGGCAGGCTCGGAGCGACAAGATGACATACACCGTTGACCCCAGCTACCAGAGCAAGGTGCGAAAACCCGAAGACTTCGATCAGTTCTGGGACGGCGTGAAGGCGCAGACCGCCGCCGTCCCGCTCCGCCCCGATCTTCGCCCGGACCCGATGCGAACGTCCGAAGACGTGGACGTGTTCCAAGCCTTCTACACCAGCCTGGACAGCGTGCGCGTGGCGAGCTGGTACTGCCTGCCGAAGGGCGCGCGCGCGCAGCTTCCAGCCATTATAGTCGCGCCCGGCTACCAGAGCGATCCGGGCATACCCAAGGAGTGGGCGAGGCGCGGATACGCCGCCCTCGCGCTCGCGCCGAGGGGCAAGCTCAGGTCCAGATCCCAGTTCGACCCAGGCTACCCCGGCCTGCTCACATACGGCATCGTGGATCGCAGCGTCTATTCGTATCGCGGCTTCTACGCAGACGCTTGGCGCGGAGTGGACTTCCTGCTGGGCAGGTACGAGGTGGACTCCGACAGGATAGGCGTTACCGGCAGCAGTCAGGGAGGCGGCCTGACCATCTGCACGGCTGCCATGCGCGCCGAGATACGCGCCGCCGCCGCCGGCGCGCCGTACCTGACCGGCTACGTGGACTCCATCGAGCTGACCCACACCTACCCCTACGAGGAGATCAACGACTACCTGCGCCAGCGCCCCGAAAGCCGCGCTCAGGTAGTGGAGACGCTCGCCTATTTCGACTGCATCAACTTCGCAGACAAGATAACCTGTCCCATCATCGTCAACATCGGCCTTCAGGACAACGTATGCCCGCCCGAAACCGGCTACGCCCTGTTCGACAAGATAGCGAGCGCCGACAAGAAGCTGTACGCATACCACGATCAGGGACACAGCGCCGGCTCGGCTGAGCATGGCCCCGTCATCGTGGATTTCTTCGACAAGCATCTGCGCGGAGTGTGAACATGCCCACCCCCGAATCTCCCTACGCCAAGCCCGCCGATTTCGATGACTACTGGAACGGCGTCCTCGCCGAGTTGGAGCGCGCGCCCGCGCGCCCCGAAATCGAGCCTATCCCCATGCGCGAAACCGACTTCGCCACCCTGTACGGCGTGCGCCTGACGAGCATAGGCCCGTACAGGCTGTTCGGATACCTGAGCGTGCCGAAGGGGAGCGGTCCGTTCCCAGCCATCTACTGGCCCCCGGCTTACGCCAGCGTCTTGCAGATAATCCCGCAGGGAACGGCGAACGAAATCCGCCGCCGCTTCGTCACCTTCAGCTGCGCGGGCAGGGGACAGCGAAACGCGGACAAGCCCTTCGCCGCCATGATCCCTGGCCTGCTCACGCTCGGCATCGAATCGCCGCTCGCCTACGTCTTCAGGGGCATAGTGGCAGACGCCGTGCGCGGCATCCAGTTCCTGTCCTCCAGAGACGAGGTCGAGCCGCTCAGGACCGTGGTCGTGGGAAACGACGTAGCTTTGCACGCCGTCGCTCTCGGCGGCGGCGCGTCATATCTCGTCTGCGCGCCCGCGCTCTTCATGGACGCCCTCGCGCTCGCCGCCCAGACCACCAGCTACCCGCTGGAGGAGTACAACGACTATCTGAGAAGCAGCCCGTCCATGCGCGAGGTGGTAGCCGACACCCTCTCGTACTTCGACCTTCGCGCCTTCGCTCCGAGCGTCCGCGCCCATACCCTGCTGATGGCTGGCGCGAAAGGCTCCGCCCTCGCCCCCGAAGCCCTCGCCCCCATCTCGAACGTCCTGCGCGGCGGCGCGCGTGTGTACGCATCCCAGCAGTCCAGCTATCTGGACGGCATGTTCTCCGAGCGCTGGATCGCAGACAGTCTCCAGCTCGGCGACCCAATCCTGCCGGAGCATTGGAGATAGACTCCCGATCCGCGCATCTCGCGCTAGAAATGTCTGCGAACGCGAGATGAACCCCGCGCCCCAGCCGTCAGCGTGAACTCTACTGGGAGACAGCCGTGACCGCGCCCCGCGCCGTATCCACCAAGATAGACAACATAGCCTACGCGCTGACGCTCGACCCCGAGCGCAGGATAGTAGCCGACGCCGCAATTCTAATCGAAGGCGACTCCATAGCCGCAGTGGGCAAGTCCCGAGACCTGCGAGACGTCGCCGCCGACGAGACTGTGGACGCGCGCCACTTCGTGGCGACCCCCGGCTTCGTCAGCGGCCACATGCACATCAGCTACGCCCACGCCGTGCGAGGCGTCTTCCCGGACGACCTCGGCCCCGCCTATCTCCCCAGCGTCTTCAGACTCCAGGCCGCCATGACGCCCGAAGAAGAGCGGCTGACCTCTCTTCTCGCCGTCACCGAGCTTCTCAAATACGGAACCACCACCTTCGTGGATCCCGGAAGCACCAAGCACGTCGAAACGTGCCTAGATGCCTACCAGCAGGCGGGATGCAGGATAGTCACCGGAAGCCACGTCGCAGACATGCCCAACGCGCTCGGCGTGCCAGTGTACGAGACCAGCGAGGCGCTCGCGCTGACCCGCGCCGCCATCGAGCGCTTCGATGGCGCGCTCGGCGGAATGGTGAGCGCATGGGCAATGCCATTCTCCCCCGACTGCGCATCCGCCGATCTGCTGCGCGGCGCATCCGAGATCGCGCGCGATCTCGGCTCTCGCGTCACGTTTCACCACAGCTACAGCGAGGACGCCCGCACCCGCTGGATCGAGCGCGAGGGGCGCGCGCCCACCGCGTATCTCGAATCCATCGGCGCGCTGGACGAGCGAACCCTGCTCGCCCACGCGCTCGGCATAAGCGAGGATGACGTGTCGATCATCGCGCAGTCCGGCGCATCCGCGGCCATGTGTCCCAGCGCGGCGGCGAAGAGCGGAGCGGGCATGACCAGAAGCGCGCTGCTTCCCGAGCTGCTCGAAGCCGGCGTCCCCGTGTCTCTCGGCACGGACGCCGCCAACAACTCCAACCTCATAGAGACCATGCGCTCCATGTACCTAGCCGCCATCCTGTACAAGGACGGCAGGCAGGACGTCTCCATGATCCCGGCAGAAACCGCGCTGGAGCTAGCCACCATCACGGGCGCGAGCGCGCTGGGAATGGCGGACAGGATCGGCTCGATAGAACCCGGCAAGCTCGCCGACATCGTGCTGTTCGACACCCGCCGCCCCGAGTGGAGATCGCTGTTGGACCCGGTGAACAACCTCGTCTACTCCGCAGACGGGCGCAGCGTCCACACCGTCATAGTCAGCGGCAGAACCGTAGTGCGCAACCACCAGCCCACCTTCGTAGACGAGTGGGATCTGATACAGCGCGTACAGGAGATAGGCCAGCGCATTCTGCATCGAGCCGGCGTCTCGTTCCCATCCCGCTGGCCGCTCGTATAGCCTCGCGCCCGCCGTCGCCGTCGAGCGGGGAGATGCCCCTACCCAGCCCCGAAATCGAATCCGAAAAGGCATTTTCCGCCCTGTATGGCAGCACGCTTCGGGAAAAATCTACAGAGCGAACCGGAATCGAATCCGAAAAGGCATTCTCCGCCCTGTATGGCGGCGCGCTTCGGGAAAAACCTACAGAGCGAACCGGAATCGAATCCGAAAAGGCATTCTCCGCCCTGTGGGAGCGCTCCCTTCAGTTGCGTCCCTCCGTAGTGGACGCTGACGGCGGCGAGTACGAGATCGTCTTTCCCGGCGTCAGGAACACCGGCCCGGGGCCGGACTTCAGAGGCGCCGTTCTCAGACACGGCGGACGCGCGCTCGCAGGAGACATCGAGCTTCACGTGGACCCCTCCGGCTGGCGCGCGCACGGACACCATCACGATCCGGCGTATCGCGGAGTCGTCCTTCAGGTCGTCCTCGGACCGCTCCGATCCGCCGGCAGCCTGCCCGCTCCGCCCACCGCCGCCGCCACGTTCCCGCAGGACGAGCGCGCGCCGCCCGATCTCCGCGAAAGACCCTCGGAGACCCAGATCGAACGGCTCGGCTTGCGAAGGTTCCTCTCGAAGAGCGCGGGATACAGAGTCGAGATGGACGACGGCGCAGACCCGGATCAGACAGTCTACCAGTCGCTTCTCGAAGGCATGGGCTACGCGCGCAATCGCGCCCCGTTCCTCGCGCTGGCGAAGTCGCTCCCTCTCCGCAGGTTCGCCCGCCTGCGAGCCGAGCCGTCGGAGTCGGCGAGATTCGCCCTGCTGTCCGCGCTCGTCGTGGGAGGCGGTCTGATCGGCAGGGTAGAGGAGCGCGAGCGCGCGCAGATGCGGCGGGTCGCGCGCAGCCTGGGAGTCAGGCAGCGCGTCCGCCCCGAAGAGTGGAGCGGCTTCAGAGTGCGTCCGAGCGCCGCGCCGCTCAGCCGGATGAGGGGCGCGGCGTCGCTCGTCGCCGACCACCTTCGCCCCGGCCTGCTGCGCGGCTTGCTCTCGGTCTTGGACTCGGACGGGGCGGGCGGCCTGATACGCGCCGCCCTGAAGCCGCCGTTCATAGGGCGGGGATTCGCCGTCACACTCGTGGCGAACGTCGTTCTTCCCGCCCTGCACGCATGGGCGACGCTGGCGGGGGGCGACGCCCCTGAGCGCGCCCTGCCAGCCTTTATGAGGATGCGCGCGCCGCCCTCGGACGCAGTCACCAGATCCGTGGCCAAGTCGCTGGGAGTATCGCCGCGCTCCAAGCTCGCCGCTCGCCATTTCGGGCTGCACGAGCTGGCGCGCTCCGCATCGTGGCCCCAGCCAGCTGGGGCATAGCCTCCCGCGTCGTCCAGCGTATCAGCGCCCTCCGATCCTCGACAGCAGACGCCGCGCCGCCTGAATGGAGTCCGCGTCCCGAATCGGATTGGCAACGTCCAGCGCGGTCTCCAGATCGTCCCTCGCCTTCTCCGTCTCGTCCCGATCCAGGTACACCAGCGCCCTGACTATGTAGGGGTCTGGGAAGCCCGGCTCCAGCTCTATCGCCTTGCCGAAATCCTCCATCGCCAGCTCGATCCGCTCGTCCCCTCGGAACGCCAGCCCCCTGTAGTAGTACGCCCTGCTGAATTCGGGCAGCTTCCTGATGACCAGATCGAACGCGGCTATCGAGTCTCTGAACTCCTGCACCTCCAGCAGCCTGATCGCGCGCGAATACTCGAACAGCGCCGCCGTCTGCGGCGTGGGCGTCACGGTCGGCGTGGGCGCAGGCGTGGGCGTGGCAGTGGGAACGGGCGTGGGCGTCGCAGTCGGCGTCGGCGTGGGCGTCACAGTAGGAACCGGCGTGAGCGTGGCAGTCGGCTCCGGCGTCGGCGTTGGAGGCGGCGGCGGAGTCGAGCAAGCCAGAGCGGCGAGAACCGCCAATCCCAATCCGAACCCGATTACAGTCTTCAGCATACGAACCAGCCTGCGCGTGAGCCATTGTGTCTTGGTGAGCGTCCCAATCAGAATAGCACATGCGGCGCGGATTCAGCGTTCCAATCCAAGCCGCGATGCACTAGAGTTAGGCTCGATACCGAAACAGCGCGCTATGGCTATGGAGGAACAGAAGTGATCAGGACCCTTGACGGCATCGCCCCGCGCATACACCCAACCGCATTCGTCAGCGAGGCGGCATACGTGATAGGAGACGTCGAGATCGGAGAAGGCTCCAGCGTATGGCCCGGAAGCGTCATTCGCGCAGACATGGGGCGCATAGTCATCGGCAGGTACACCTGCGTTCAGGACAACTCCGTCGTCCACTGCGACACAGACGCCGCCATAGGAGATTACGTGGTCATAGGCCATCGAGTGGTCTGCCACGCCAAGCGCGTGGGCGCGAGAACCCTCTTGGGAAACGGAGCCGTCGTCAACGACGGCGTCTCCATCGGCGATGAGTGCGTCATCGCCTCCGGCGCCGTCGTCTTGGACGACATGCAGGTTCCGGATCGGTCGATCGTCACAGGCGTTCCGGGCCGCGTCAGGGGAGAGGTTCAGGACAGACATCTGGAGCTGGGAAGATACTTCAGCGGCGTGTACGTCCTCAAGACCCAGCGATACCTCAGAAACGGCGGCCTCGCTTCTTGAATGCCCCACGAACGCCCCGCGAACGCCCTACATCCGCTCGGGAGCGTCCATGCCCATGAGCGACAGGCAGCGCGCCAGCGCGACCCTCGCCGCTTGGCACAGCATCAGCCGCGCCCTCGTAAGCTCCTCATCGCCCTCCACCCCGGAGATAACGCGGCACTGCTGATAGAACCAGTGGAACGCAGTCGCCAGCTCCTGCGCGTAGTGCGGCAGGTGATGGACTTCCAGACTGGCGGCCATGACCTCTATCAGCTCTGGCAGCTGCACGATCTTTCGGATCAGCGCAAGCTCCGCCTCGTGGGTTAGAAGGGAGGTGTCCCCGCCGTCCGCCGCGATGCCGCGCTCCCGCGCCATGGCGATGATCCCCGCAATCCGCGCGTGCGCGTACTGGATGTAGTACACCGGGTTGTCCGAAGACTGGCGCACCGCCAGCTCCAGATCGAACTCCATCTGCGTATCCGCCGCGCGCGACAGGAAGAAGTAGCGGCAGGCGTCCGCCCCCACCTCGTCCACCAGATCGTCCACGCTGATTATGTCCCCAGACCGCTTCGACAGGCGCACCAGCTCTTCACCCTGCTTGAACGTCACCATCTGGTAGATCATCAGCGTCAGCCGCTCGGGATCCGCGCCCATCGCCGAGACCGCCGCCTTCATCCTGCTGACGTGGCCCTGATGATCCGCTCCCCATATATCCACCACGCGGTCGAACCCGCGCTCCATCAGCTTGTCGTAGTGGTAAGCCACGTCCGAGGCGAAGTAGGTCGGCGCGCCGTTGGAGCGAATCAGCACCGCGTCCTTCTCCTCGCCCAGCTTCGTAGCCGCGAACCACACCGCGCCGTCCCGCTCCGCTCGGAAGCCGCGCTCGTCCATCAGAGCCATCACGCGCTCGAAGTCTCCCCGAGAGTACAGCTCGCGCTCGCGGAACCAGTTGTCGTACTCCACGCCCAGACGCGAGAGCGAGCGCCGTATGGAGGCTACCATAGCCTCCAGCGCCACCTCGCCGATCTCAGACGTGGCTCGAGACGGCTCCATGTCTAGGAAGTGGTCGCCGCGCTCGCGTTCGATCTCCTCCCCCAGCGCGATCACGTACTCGCCCCGGTAGCCGTCTTCGGGAACGTCCGCGCGCCTGCCGCAAGCCTGAAGGTAGCGCGCGTAGACAGTCTGATAGAACAGCTCCATCTGCCTGCCCGCGTCGTTGACGTAGTATTCGCGCTGCACTTCGTAACCTGCCGCGCCCAGCACGTTGGCGAGCGCGCTTCCGATAACCGCCCCTCTCGTGTGTCCCACGTGGACAGGCCCCGTCGGATTGACGCTGACGAACTCCACCTGAACGCTCGCGCCCCTGCGTTGCGAGTCGCCAAAGCGCTCTCCCGCCTCCGCCGCCGCATCTACCTGAGACCTCAGCCAGCCTTCGTCCAGCGCGAAGTTGACGAACCCCGGACCCGCCAGCCACACGCGGCCCACGAGATCGGAGCCGGGCAGCGAGTCGATGATCGCCTGTCCGATGGCGCGCGGGTTCATCCTCATTGGCCGCGCCAGCTTCATGGCGAGGCTGCAAGAGAAGTCGCCGTTCTCCGCCTTCTGCGGACGCTCTATCGACAGGTCGTCTATCTCCGCCTGCGGAAGAGCCGCCGAAGCCTGCGCCGAATCGAGCGCGCGCCGAACCAGATCGGCTATCTCGTATCTGATCGAAAGCGACATGCGTCTGCCCAAGCTACAGCGCAACGCGAATCGCCGCGCCGCCGTCCGCCGCCGAAATCTCGCCGATCACCGCCCGCGTCTCCACGCCGCGCTCCTCCAGCGCGTCCAGCAGGGCGGGGATCGACCCTTCCGCCGCCGCTATCAGCAGCCCGCCGGACGTCTGCGCGTCCGCCAGCAGTATCTTCTGAACGTCCGTGATCCCCTCGTCCCACGCCACGTCGCCCTCCAGCGATTCGAGGTTGCGGTGAGTGCCGCCGGGCGCCACCCCCTCTTCCGCAAGCCGAACCGCGCCCTCTATGAACGGTATCGAGTCGAGCGACACCGTCGCCGAGACCCCGCTGGCGCGAGTCATGCCGCGCAGATGCCCCAGCAGCCCGAAGCCGGTGACGTCCACGCACGCGCTCGCGCCCACCGAGACCATCGCCTCGGACGCCGACCTGTTCAGCGCGCTCATAACCTCGACCGCCGCTTCGATGACGTCAGGCGGCGCCACCCCCTGCTTGCCCGCCGTGGTGATGATGCCCGTGCCGAGCGGCTTCGTCAGCACCAGCCTGTCGCCCGGCTGCGCGCCCGCGTTCGTCACCTCCGCGCCCGGACGCACCACCCCGGTCACCGACAGGCCGTACTTCGGCTCGTCGTCGTCCACCGTGTGGCCTCCCACGATCAGCGTCCCCGCCTCCCGCGCCTTGTCCGAGCCGCCGATGAGAATGGTTCCGAGTATGTGCTTGGGGAGCGCGACCGGGAAGCCCACCACGTTCAGCGCGATCAGCGGCTTGCCGCCCATCGCGTAGACATCGCTCAGCGCGTTCGCCACCGCTATCTGCCCGAATGCGTAGGGATCGTCCACTATTGGCGGGAAGAAATCGACCGTCTGTATCAATGCCGTGTCCTCGTCCATGCGGTACACGGCGGCATCGTCTCCGGTGTTGACCCCCACCAGCAGGTTGGGATCGGACATCGGAGGAAGCTGGCTCAGAACCTGTCCCAGGTCCTCGGGGCTGAACTTGGACGCTCAACCCGCGCAGCTTGCGAGGCTCGTAAGCCTAATCTCTTCATGTATGTCGACCACGTTGCGCGCTCCTGTCTCTCGTGTGCGATGAACGCAAGTTACATGATTGTGTGCAAGTTATTGGGTGCAGGTATTCGCGTGCGCGCTTCGAGCGCCCGTGTCGAGCCTGCTGTTTTCATCACGACGCCCTCTAATTAGTTTCGGTAAACTCATGTTCTTGAGCGCCCGTGTCGAGCCTGCCGTTTTCATCACGTCTGCATCGAAGATAATGCGCTGGCTGGTAGAACGGTTTCGGGGCGGCGCGCGCTTCGAGTATATCACAGCCTCCCTGCGCCCATGCGCCTTGATTAAGATACCCCATGCCCTCCGGGCGCGTAGGCGGCGAGAGACGGATTGCCCGGCAGATATTCCGCCTGCCCCATCCGTCCGCGCATGATGCCGTTCTCGACCAGAATCTCGCCCCGCTGCATCGTCAGCACAGGCTTTCCCACAACGCGCTTGCCCTCGAACATCGTGTAGTCCGCTATGCAGTGCTGCTCCTCGGCGGAAAGAACGTGTTCGAGCGAGGGATCGAACAGCACGATGTCCGCATCCGCCCCCGGGTCGAGCGACCCCTTCTTGGGATACAGCCCGAATATCTTCGCCGGGTTCTCGCACATCACCTGCACCAGACGCGGAAGCGTTATCCGACCGGCGTTCACCCCCTCTTGGAACGCCACGCACAGCATCTGCTCAACCCAGTTGCCGCCGAAAGCCGCATCGAATATCGAACCCTCGCCCTCGCCGCCCAGCGCCTTCTGGCTCTTCTCGTATCCGCAAAAGTCGCTGGCTATCGTATCTATCAGCCCGGAAGACAGCCCGCGCCACATCGCCTCGTTGTCCTCGCGCTCGCGCAGAGGCGGCCCTATCTTCGCCAGCGCGCCGTGATCCAGCATCGCCTGATTCGTCAAGTCCAGATACTGCGGACACGTCTCGCCGAACAGGTTCATGTCCGCCCCCCTGAACCGCTCCAGCACGCCCAGCATCTCCCTGGCAGACAGGTGGACGATGTACAGCGGGCAGCCCGTCACCTGCGCGTACGTCGCCGCGCGGTTCGCCGCCTCTATCTCCAGTATTCGCGGCTGCGTAGGCGCGTAATGCTCCCTGCCCGTGTGACCCGCCTCTATGGACTTCTCCACCAGATAGTCTATGCAGTAGCCGTTCTCCGCGTGAACCATGGCGATTCCGCCGTCCTGCGCGGCAAGCTCCATCGCCTTCAGCATCCGCTCGTCTGGCATCATCATCCCGCGTCTTGGGTAGGTCATGTACATCTTGAAGGAGATGACGCCCATGCTCATCATCCTGGGCACCTGATCCTCCACGTCGTCATCCCCCAGCAGGATCGCGTGAATCCCGTAGTCGAGATAGGACGTCCTCGCCGCCTCGTCCATGAACTCCTCGATCATGTCCGTGACCGTCCCTTCCACGCCGTAGCGCCGCCTGTTGCGAACGAAAGGAACGACGGTCGTCACCCCGCCGAAAGCCGCGCTGAGCGAGAACGTCTCTATGCGGTCGGCGTTTTCGGGGTGGTTGTGCGCGTCCACGATCCCCGGCATCACGTACAGCCCGCTCGCGTCTATCACCCTGCCCACGTCCGAGTCTCCATAGCCGTCCGCATCCGCCACGATCCGCCCGTCCTTAACCGCGATGTCCTCGCGCGTTATCCCAGAACCCCTGACCACCAGCCCGCCCCTGATCGAACAGTCCACGCTTTTGTCGCTCATCTTTCGCACCCCAAAATCGTCTTGTCCGCATCTGCGCCAGCGTCCGCTTTCGCTATCTCGACGGTCTCGGACTGGGCGCGGGCGGAGCTTCTACCCAGCGCTTCTTGACCCAAGAAGGCCACTTCGCCCTGAATCGCCTGCGCTTGCGCGGCTTGTCGTCGTCATCCGATGAGTAGTCGTGATATATGGCGAGGAGGAAGAATACGGATATCAGGAAGCTCATCAGTCCCAGCCGCGAGTGCAGCTCCATGGGCCACACGTTCATGATTATGTCCGACAGTCCGTCGAGACCTATCGCCCCGCCCAGATACCGCCGAGTATCGACCCTGCCATGCTGAGGAATGCTCAATCTTCGATAGAGCGGAATGAGCGTGAGGCCCGCCAGAAAGAAGCAGACCAAGAGTTTCAGCGCGCCCGACCATATCGAGTTGAGCATGAGCAGCTCGGGCGGAGGACCGGATCCCGGCTCCCCGAACGGAATCACCGCCAGCATGAGCGCAGCCTTCAGAAGCGCAGTGACGAAGCTGAGCCTCGCGTACCTCCTCGCCTTCAGATAACGACTCATGTTTTAATCGCCCAGCGCGCCTTGTCGAACTGCCAGCGCCCAGCTCGTCGAGCGGACTGCCGCACTCCAGCAGGATGCGCCGCCGCCGAGTGGAGGACGCCCTCCGAACTCTTCTCTCCCTATAATGTAACACAGACAGGCGTCTGTAGGCTGGAAACCGACCGTCCCGCTCCCCAGAGTTTGCGCCCTCCCGCGCCGCAATATAGAATACCCCATGCTCTTTACAGAGAGCCACATAATATCCACACCGTCAGAGGAGGCTTCGCATGGCAGGGGAGAAGATAGCCGTAGGCAGCGTCGAGATAGTCTCCGTCAGCGACGGGCAGGGCGACATGTCGCCCGCGGAAGTGTTTCCCGCCAGCGACATACGCATCTGGCAGACCGAGTACGCCGACCTGCTCGACGACGCCGGGCTGATACACCCGCGATTCGGCTCGTTCGTCCTCTACTCCGGCGGCAAGACCGTGCTGGTGGACACCGGACTGGGCGGGCCGGACGGAACCCTGCTGACGCAGCTGGCGGACAGCGGCGTCGAGCGCCGCGCCGTAGACCTCGTCGTCCTCACCCACATACACCCCGACCACGTCGGCTGGAACCTGTCCGACGGCAGCCCCACGTTCCCCGCCGCGCGCTATCTCGTCTCCAAGACCGACTGGGACCACTGGACACAGCCCGAAGTTCGCTCTCAGGCGCCCCACGTGGACGCGCAGATGCTCCCCCTCGAATCCCTCGACGTACTCGACCTGATACAGGACGAGTATGACGTGACCGCCGAGATCAAGACCGTACCCACGCCGGGACACACCCCCGGCCACGTATCCCTGCTGATCTCGTCCGCCGGCGAATCCGCGTTCGTGCTGGGAGACGTCGCCCACAGCCCCGCGCAGGCGCAGTACACCGACTGGAGCCCGGGATTCGACACCGACCCTGACCTAGCGCGCGATACCCGCCACAGCGTGCTGGACCATCTGGAGGAAGGCTCCACCCTCGTAGCTTCCGGCCACTTCCCGCATCCCGGCTTCGGCAGGTTCGTTCGATCGGGCGAGCGCCGAATCTGGCGGCCCGAGTAGATTCGTGTGTCGAGCCAGCAGCTGAGCGCCCGTCAGGAGCTGTTCGTCGCCAGCGCGAGGGTCGCGCATCTCGCATCCTCCTCGCGCGCCGGCCGCCCCCACGTCGTCCCAGTCTGCTTCCAGCTGATGCGCGGACGTCTCTACGTGGGCATCGACTCCAAGCCCAAGTCCGTGGACGCGATGCGCCTGCGGCGAGTCAGGAACATCCTGGACAACCCGAGCGTGGCGCTCCTCGTGGACAGGTACGATGAAGACTGGAACAGGCTCGGCTACGTGCTGATCAGCGCGCGCGCCACTCTGGACGTCCCCGAACCAGAGCGCCGCGAGGCGATCCGCGCGCTTAGGGCGAAGTATCGGCAGTACGAGCGGATGCTTCGGGACGACGCCCCCGTGCTGCGCATCTCCCCCGTAGCAGTCTCGTCTTGGGGAGACCTCACCCCGTGGCCGCCCTCTGCGGGAAGCGGACAGTGAGCCGCGTCTGGCAGCTCGCCGCCGCGCTTGCCCTCACTCTGGCATCGCTCGCCTGCGCCCGCGCCGAAGTCTCGCCTGCGCAAGCCGCCGCGCTGGAGCTGGAGCGCGGAATCGAGCTTCAGCGCGGCGGACACCTCGATCAGGCGGCATCCGCGTTCGACTCCGCCATATCCCTCGATCCCGACAACCCGGAAGCATACGCGAGGAGAGCTTTCGCCCACATCGTCCGCGAGGACTTCACCAGAGCGGTCGCCAACCTGAACCTTGCGCTCGACATAGACCCAGACCTCGCGCTCGCCCACAGGTACAGGGGACTCGTATTCGCGATGAGAGACAATCACGGGCAGGCGATCATCGCCCTCACTAGGGCTATCGAGCTTGCGCCCAGCGCCGTCGGAGCGTATACAGACCGCGCCGCCGTCTACTACGACTCCGGAGATGCAGAGTCCGCGCTCGCAGACATCGACCGCGCCGCCGCGCTCGACCCCGAAAACGCCGCGCTTCTGCTCACCCGCGCCAGAGTGCATCTGACGCTCGGCGACACCGACAGCGCAGAAGACGACCTTCATCGCGCGCTCTCACTCTCCCGCGACGAGAGTATCGCATCCGCCGCGCGCGAGCTGCTGTCCGCCATCCGCTGACGATTCGACGTGACGAACAGCGCGAATAGCCCGAGGCGAATCCCCTGAGGCGAGTCCCCGTTCCAGTGCCGACCCATTCCGTATATCCTGTACCTCCATGCCGAACACAGCCGCACAGCCACTATGAGAAGCCAGCTGCCCAGCCGCGCGGCGGCTTCGAGGGCGGGGTGGCTGATCGGCATGTGCGCCATGCTGCTGATCGCGCTGCTGCCGTTCTCCAGCTACGTCGCCGCGCTGCCCTTCATACAGCGCGAGTGGAACGCCGGCAACACCGCCGCCGGAGTCATCTACTCCTCGTACCTCGCAGGCTACGCCATCGCCGCGCTTCTCATCCTGCCCATGACCGACAGGCTCCCCGCCAAGCGGGTCTTTCTGTACTCCGCCATCGTCTCCGTAGCGGGAAACATCCTGTTCCCCATAGCCGCCTACGACTCCATTACGGCTTCGCTCATCCGCTTCGTCTGCGGCATCGGACTCGTGGGCATCTACATGCCCGGACTCAGGCTCATAGCGGGCGCGTTTCCGGCATCCGCGCGCGGCCTCGCCATGGGGCTGTACGTGACCGCCTTCTACAGCGCCAACGCCGTCTCCCTCGTCGCGACCGGCCTTCTGCTGAACTCCTTCGAGTGGCGACAGGCGCACTTGGTCGCCTCCGTCGCCTCTGCCCTGAGCATTCCGCTGATCGTCCTGCTGCTCGGACGCCGCCCAGACGCCCGCGCCCCGTCCGCCAGCGGCAGGCTCCAGCTCGACGTTCTCAGGAACAGACGCTCCACCGCGTACATAGTCGGCTACTCGCTGCACGCCATGGAGCTTTACGCGGTGAGGGTGTGGCTGCCCGGGCTCCTCGTGGCGGCGCAGACGGCTAGGGGAGTGGACATCTCGCAGGCGGCGATCTCGGCGGCGACGGTCGGAGGAATCGCGCTCGCCGCCGGCTCCGTGGGCCCCGTCATCGGCGGAGCCGTCTCCGACCGTCTCGGACGCGCTGCCAGCGCAATGGCGATCTTCGCCCTCAGCGGCGTATGCAGCCTCGCCATCGGCTGGACTGCCGGCGCGCCGTGGCCGCTCGTCGTAGCCCTCTCGTGCGCGCTGGGATGGGCGATCTCCGCCGACTCGTCCATCTACTCCACCGCCGTCACCGAGACAGCAGACCCGCGCAGCCTCGGATCCACGATGGCTGTTCAGGCGTTCGTCGGCTTCATGGGCGGCGTGGTCGGCCCCATATACATCGGCGCAATCCTAGACATCGTGCCGCAGTCCCTCCGCTGGGGCGTCGGCTTCAGCGGCGTGGCGTCCCTGTCGCTGATCGCCCTCCTCGTGCTAAACTCTGTGCGCCGATCCGAGCCGTGAGAGCAGCCGCATGACCTCCCCGAGCCACCCTCCCATAACCGCAGTTCTCTTCGACCTAGACGATACGCTGATAGATACGAGGAAGGCAGTAATCCTCCTCTATGGCCACTGGTACAGGACGCTGCCGCCCCGCGCCCGCCCTGCGACCGAGCGCGAGTTCATCGCGCGCATGTTCGAGCCGTACCCGGAGCCACTCAGTTTGACGGACGTCTACGAGAGGATGCTGGACATCTGGCATGGCTGCTTCCCCAGCGTCGAGGCGGCTGTCGAGGCGCACGCCGCCGCGATGCCCGATATGGTCGCCCTCGACCCACGAACCGAAGCCATGCTGCGCGACCTCAGAAGCGCGCGCGTCCCGGTGGGAGTCGTCACCAACGGCGGCGGCTTCGAGCAGCGCGCCAAAGTTCGCTCCACGGGCGTGGATGGTCTGGTGGACGCCGTCGTCGTGTCCGGGGAGTTCGGAGCCAGCAAGCCCGACCCCGCCATATTCGAGCGCGCCCTGAGCCTGATCGGGGCTGACGCCTCCGAGACGCTGTTCGTCGGAGACAATCCGAGCGCCGATATTGGCGGCGCGAAGGGAGTCGGAATGCGCGCGGCGTGGATGCGGCATGGCAGGGAGTGGCGCATAGCGGCGTACAGCCCGGACTACGCCGTCCAGTCCGTCTTGGAAATCCCGCCGCTGCTGCGGATAGCCGCCCGTTAGCCCCTGAGCCTTCGCCAGTCCGCCATGATCCGCTCGTCGCTCGGAAACGGCAGCGGCGGCAGATCGTCCGCCTCGAAGTAGCCCACCGCCTGCGCCTCGTCCCCCGCCATAGCGCAGCCCCCCGACACCGTCGCCGCGTATGCCACCAAGATCACGTCCGCGCCGCGCCGCGAGTACACCCCCAGCAGCCCGTCCAACTCCACCTCCACGTTCGTCTCCTCACTCACCTCGCGCGCCGCCGCTTCCTCCACCACCTCGCCGCGATCCACGTAGCCAGATGGGAAGCTCCACCTCCCCATCATCGGCTCGATGTCGCGCTTGACCATAAGTATCCGCGAGTCCAGAGACGCGATCACCACCACCGCCAGCTTGGGATCGAGAAACACCACCGCCCCGCACGCCCCGCACTTCGGCCTAACCGCGCCCGCCACGTGCGCGCGGCACAGTCGCCCCCCGCACCTGTGGCAGTATGTGTTGTCCGATGGCATGGTGCAATTATACGCCAATCGCGCTTGGCGCGCTCGGACTGTATATGTATACAGACGCCGCCGCCCGCGCCGCCGCGCCGCTTCCCCAAACGCCTTGTACACAGACGCCGCCGCCCGCGCCACTTCCCCCGGACCCCTGCCAGCCCCCTCGCCGGGAGATTGTTCAGGGTGAGGATAGACATACCCGCTCCCCCTCGATTGACCCCAGCCGCGCCCAAACCTATAATGCCCTTTGAACCAGTACCGCACAGGACACGAGGGGGTGGCGCGTTGGCGTCCATGAGAGAAAACAGAGTAAAGGCAAAGCTGAATCGCGGCGAAGTATCCGTAGTCCTGTCTGGACACATGACCCCCGATATAGTGGACTCTCTCGGCCCTCTCGGCTTCGATGGCGTATGGATCGAGGGCGAGCATGGCCCCGTGGACTACAAGGACATCCCCGATCTCACCCGCGCCGCAGACATCTGGGGCATGACGTCCGTAGTCCGAGTCAACCAGAACGTCCCCGGCGTCATATACCGCACTTTGGACGTGGGCGCGCAGGGAGTAGTCGTCCCCCACGTCAACAGCAGGGAGGAGGCGGAAGCGGTGGTTGGCGCGGGCAAGTTCGCCCCAATCGGCGAGCGCGGCATGTTCGGCAGCCGCCAGAGCTACGGAGTGGAAAACTACTTCGCCGAAGCCAACGATCAGAGCCTGCTCGTCGTCCTCATCGAAGACATCGTCGCAGTCGACAACTTGGACGAGATACTGACCGTAGACCACATAGACGTCTTCTTCGTCGCGCCCAGCGACCTCGCTCAGTCCATGGGATACATCGGCCAGCTCTCCCACCCCGAAGTCGTCGCCACGATCGACGGCGCACTGGACAAGATCGCCGCGTCTGGCAGAACCCCCGGCGCGCTCGCCTCCGACGCCAACGTCGAGGCGTACATCCAGCGCGGCGTCAAGTTTATGATGACCGGATGGCCTGCATGGGTCGCCGCCGGCGCGCAGGAATTTCAGGCAAAGGTCGCCGCCGCGTCCCAATAGTGAACGACCTAGCCGACCTGATCGCGGCGCGCATCGCCCCGAATGCGCTCGCCGCGCTGCGCGCCACCGCCTCCGCAGCCGAGTCCGCCGGCGCCGCCCCGCACCTAGTCGGCGGATCGGTCAGAGACATTCTGATGTCGCGCTCCGCCATCACCGACTTGGATGTCTCCCTGCTCGGAGCGGACGCCGCCATATTCGAGCGCATCGCATCGCTCACCGGCGGCGAGCTGTCCAAACGCTCCCGCTTCGGCACTGCCAAGCTCGAAATCTGCGGCATGTCCGTAGACTTGGCTATGTCCAGATCGGAGAGCTACCCCGCCCCCGGCAGTCTGCCAGTCGTCCGAAGAGGCGACCTCCGCCAGGATCTGGCAAGACGCGACTTCTCCGTCAACGCAATGGCCATATCTCTCGCCGCCGCCACGTGGGGAGACCTCATAGACCCGCTCGGCGGACTGGCGGACGTCGAACGCCGCCGCCTGCGCATTCTCCACGAACACAGCTTCCGGGACGACCCAACGCGCATCCTCAGAGCGGCGAGGTACGCCGCGCGTCTCGGCTTGGAGCTGTGCGCGGACACGCAGAGCATACTTCTCGAATCGCTCCGCTTCATGGATAGGCTGTCCCCCGCGCGCGTCCGCAACGAGCTGGAGCGCGTGTTCGGCGAGGACGGCGCGGCGTCGCGCGCCCTCCGACTGCTGAGCGACTGGGGCGGCATTCGCGCCATCCACCCCGCCCTGAGATACGACGCGCGCGCGTGGAAGCGGTTCAGCGCCGAGACGCGCGGCATGACCTCGCAGGATCGCGCCTGCGTCGCATACGCCATCCTGAGCTTCGGAGCGTCCGACTCCGACGCCGTCGGGATCGTGGCGAGACTGAATCCCAGCTCGTCCGCCAGCCGCGCGATTCGAGATTCTGCGCGACTGGCGAGACTACAGCCGAATCTGGCGGCGCTGCCCAACAGCCAGCTTGCGAGCGCGCTCGATCCCCTGAGCCTGACCGCCCTGCGCGCCGCCACGCTCGCGGCGTCTCCGACCTCGCGCCATCGGATATCCGACTACCTCGCGCTGCGCCGCCACGTGCGCCCCCACCTGAGCGGAGACGACCTGATCGCAATGGGCGCGCGACACGGCCCGCAGGTGGGGCGCATCCTGAAACGACTGCGCTACTCACTGCTGGACGGCGAAGTCTCCACCCGCGCAGAGGAGCGCGCTTTGGCTGAAGAGCTGCTGCGGCAGGGGTAGGCTTCACCCCACCGCCACGCCGGACCCAAGCCCCGGCTCCGTCATGCCGGACGGGTCGAGTATCTCGTCTAGCTCCTCGGAAGACAGCCCCGTCCTGACCAGCGCGACCTGCTTCACCGTCTGCCCCGTCGCCTGCGCCTCCTTGGCGATGTCCGCCGCCGCGTCGTAGCCTATGCGCGGAACCAGAGTCGTCACTATGGCAAGCCCCCGCTCCACCATGTCCGGGCCTGCGGACGTGGCTTCCAGCCCGTTCACGCACTGCCGCGCCAGATTGCGCGCAGACGCCGCCAGCAGGTCTATGGACTGAAGCAGATTGTACGCCGCCACCGGCATCATGACGTTGATCTCGAAGTTGCCTGACTGCCCAGCCACCGCGACGGTGGCGTCGTTGCCGATCACCTGCGCCGCCGCCTGACAGACCGACTCCGGTATGACCGGGTTCACCTTGCCCGGCATGATCGAGCTTCCCGGCTGAACCTCGGGCAGCACGATCTCGCCGATCCCGGCGCGCGGCCCCGATCCGAGCCAGCGGATGTCGTTGGCTATCTTCATTAGGCTCACCGCCACCGTCTTCAGCGCCCCGCTCGCCGCCACGATGTTGTCCAGCGCGCTCTGCGCCTGAAAGTGGTTGGACGTCTCCCTGACAGGCGCGCCGATCATCTCCGACAGGCGCGCGCACACCCGCCCCGCGAACTCGGGGTGAACGTTCACCCCTGTTCCAACCGCCGTCCCGCCCAGCGCGACCTCCGACAGCTCCGCCTCGGCCGCGCGCAGCCGCTCCAGCCCGCGCTCCACCTGCCCCGCGTAGCCCGCGAACTCCTGCCCAAGACGAATCGGCGTCGCGTCCTGAAGATGCGTCCTGCCAGTCTTGAGAACCGGCATGAACTCTTCCGCCTTCGCCTCCAGCTCTGCTCGAAGCTCGCTCAGCGCGGGCGTCAGATCGTCTCGAATCGCCCTCAGCGCGGCGATGTGTATGGCAGTCGGAATCACGTCGTTGGAAGACTGACCCATGTTCACGTGGTCGTTCGGATGCACCGGCTCCCTGGACCCCTTGACGCCGCCCAGCATCTCGATGGCGCGGTTCGAGATCACCTCGTTGGCGTTCATGTTGGTAGACGTGCCGGAGCCTGTCTGAAATATGTCCACCACGAACTGATCGTCGAGCTTGCCCCCTGCCACCTCGCGCGCCGCGCCCACTATCGCGCCCGACGTCTCCGCGTCCAGCGCGCCCAGCTCGCGGTTGACCTGAGCCGCCGCCAGCTTGATGGACGCTATCGCCTCGATGAAAGACCTGCCGAAGCGCAGATCGCTGATCGGGAAATTCAGCCGCGCGCGCATCGTGTTCGCGCCGTAGTAGGCGTCTATGGGAACCTCGAACTCGCCCATCGAGTCCCTCTCCGACCTGAACCCCTGTGATTCTGACACTTTAGACTCCTGCTGTATACACTATATATATACCGACCGCCGGCGCTAGAGATTTCGGATGAGAAAATCCGCCGTGACCTCTCCGACCTCGCCCTGATGCCCGCGCATCGAGTGGTCCGCCCCCTGAATCTCGTGGAACTGCACAGGTCCCCGGCAGCCGTCCAGAACCCTCTGGATGTCGAGAGAGGGCGCCACTCGGTCGGCGGAGCCGGCGATGACCAGCCTAGGCCGCTTGTCTTTGCCGAACCGCCTGCTTCGCAGAGCCGCCAGCGTGGGCGCGATCAGCGCCACGGCAGCCGCGCGCCTCATGTGCCTGTACCCGTCCAAGATGATCGTCGCCCCCACCGAGTAGCCCACCAGGCCCATCCTGCCGCGATTGACTGTGGGCCAGTGGCGCAAGACGTCCAGCGCCGACTTGACGTCCTCATGCTCCCGCTGTCCGTTCGAAAACTCCCCTTGGCTGCCGCCGACTCCCCTGAAGTTGAACCTCAGCGTGACCATTCCCTGCGCATCCGCGGCGCGGCACACCGACATCACCACCGGATCGCTCATACTGCCGCCAAGCGCGGGGTGCGGGTGGCACACCGCCACGCCGGGAGCGGACTTCGCCCCCGCGTCCGCAGGAAACGAAACCACCCCTTCCAGCTCGATCTTCTTGCTGTAGAACGCGATTGCCGACTGTCCCACTGCTACGGCCTCAGCGCTTGAGCCACTTCGTGAAGAAATCCGCGCTCATACGTCCCACCGCCGCCTCTCGACCTCTGAAGAAGTGGTCCGCGCCCTGAATCACCTCGTACTCGCGCGGGTCGGAGAAGCGTTTCGACAGGAACCTGAACTGCCCCTCGGGGAAGTCGTGGTCACTGTCTCCCAGCACGAACAGCTTGGGCTGGAGTATCTCCATTCCGCTGAACTCCCTGAGATGCGCAGCCGGACACGCGATGGACGCCACCGCCTGCGCCATCCCCGACCACATCGCCGCCTGAAGAGCCACCGCCGCGCCGAAGCTGTATCCGGCGATTCCGATGCGGCTTCCGTCCACCTCATCGCGCAGCGACAGAGTCTCCATAGCCGATTCGGCGTCGTCCGTCTCTCCTCCGCCCCAGTCGAACGATCCCTCACTCATCCCTACGCCGCGAAAATTGAACCTCAGCGCAGCGAAGCCGCTGCCAGTCAGCGCCTCGCACACCCCGACCACTACGCCACTCTCCATGTCGCCGCCGTATCTCGGATGCGGATGACACACCACCACGCCGGGAGCCTTGCCCTTCCCAATCGAGGGCAGATGCAAGACCGCCTCCAGTCGAAGGCCGCCGCTGTCGATCTCCAAAAACTCGCGCTCGCCGCTCACAGTCCATCCCCATAGCCTGCGCCGTCCACCGTCCCCCAAAGTCTAGGCTACCCACTCGCAGTTTGACAAGACGCCCGCCCACAGACAAGCGGCATCTGCCAGTACCCCGCACTCAGGAACGACGGACGCCATCAGCTGAGCCAGCGTTGGACTGCTCGCTTGGCTGAGACCGAAATCTGCTCGCAGGCGCAATAGCGCCAGTCGCCATGACCCCTATCAATCCCTCCCATAGAAATGTACAATCTCCGAGAGACGCGCGACGGCTTGCTTTCACGCGAACGCCTTGACGTCGAAAGCCCATATCCATATTTAGGAGCCACTGAACCATGCGAGTTGTCGATCTGCGCAGCGACACGGTTACACACCCATCGCCCGAGATGCGAATGGCAATGTACGAGGCTGAGCTTGGGGACGACGTATACGGCGAAGACCCGACGCTCAACGCGCTCGAGGCGAAGGCAGCCGAGAGACTCGGCAAAGAGGCAGCCGTATTCGTCGCCAGCGGCACTATGGGAAACCTCGTATCCGTCCTCGCCCACGCCCAGCGCGGCGACGAGATCATTCTTGGCAGCAAGGCGCACATCTTCAGAAGCGAAGCCGGCGGCGCGTCCGCGCTCGGCGGAGTATCGTTCCACACCGTCCCCAACGACGACAGGGGGATGCTCGACCCCGAAGACGTGAGAGCAGCAGTTCGCCCGAACGACCCCCACATGCCCCGAACAGCCGCCGTCTGCCTCGAAAACACTCAGAACGCCTGTGGCGGCGCAGCCCTCACCCAGGACGACATGCAGGCAATATCCGCAGTGGCGCGCGAGACGAACATCGCGCTTCACGTCGACGGCGCGCGCATATTCAATGCAGCCGTGGCGCTCGAAGCCCCCGCCTCCGAGCTGGCGCGAGACGCCGACTCCCTCACCTTCTGCCTGTCGAAGGGTCTCAGCTGCCCAATCGGCTCCATCATCGTGGGAGACGCCGACTACATCCAGGAGGCGCGGCGCTGGCGCAAGATGGTCGGAGGCAGCATGAGACAGGTCGGCGTCATAGCCGCCGCCGGCATAGTCGCTCTGGATACGATGGTCGAACGCCTAGCCGAAGACCACGCCAACGCGCGAAAGCTCGCCGAAGGGCTGGCAGAAATCCCAGGCATAGACATAGACCCGGACTCCCTGCCAACCAACCTCGTGTTCTTCGAAATCCAGCGAGACGACTGGCAGGACCTCCATCGCCAGCTAGTCGAGCGCGGCGTCAAGGGCGGCGGCGGTACCAGCCGCTGGCGCTACGTCACCCACTACGGCATCACCGAATCCGACATAGACTACACACTCGAACAGGTGCGGGAAGTGTTCGCCGTGTGAGAATCGAAAGCTCCCAATGCGAACCCATTGCGCTCCCTCGACCGCTGGAATCCACAAGTCGAAGCATTGGAAGCGCGGCCTCAGCGCCTGCTCGGAAGCGTATCTCTTCGTGAATCCCAATGGCGCTCTCGGACTTCGAGACCGCGTTTCGTCCGTGGCCAGAGATTCCGCGACACTCCACTTTCTCATCGCCGAGTACGGAGCGGCGTTAGGCTGGTTTCGCAGCGGCAGCGTTCACCGTCTCGGCATATTCGACGACTGCCAGCGGCTCATGGATCGCGCCGACGGAGCATCCCCCGCTTCTTGACGCTCGGCGGCAGGCGGCTGCCAGCCATCCGCGAACACTTCGACCTGACAGGATCGGATGGGGGCAAGAGTGACCCGCATATACAGGGGCTGTCCTCGCCTGTTCTCGATATCGGCGAACGGGGCGAGAGTGAGCCTTTCACGGAAAGCCCCCCCGACTTCATATCCCCGCGCCGTCTGCGCATACTGGCTGCGATCCCATGCTGCTGATTCTGCGAAATCCCCACTTCAGGCTGTTCTGGACAGCCGGCGCATTCGGCGACGTGAGCCTGATCGCCTACATCACAGTTCACGGCTGGCTTGCCCTTCAGGTCACCGATTCGCCGTTCTGGGTAGGCGCGACCGCCGGCGCCGGCGGCGTGGCAATGACCGTGTTCGCACCTTGGGGCGGCGTGCTGGTCGACCGCTTCCGCAAGAAGGACGTCGTCAGGGCGGCGTCTGCGCTGAGAGGAGCCACCGCCGCCATCCTCGCCGCGCTCGTCTTCACCGATTCCGTCCAGCTCTGGCACGTAATCGCGTTCGCCGTCTGCGCTGGAACCGCAGATGCCGCGCGCATCCCGGGCATGAAGACGCTCACAATGGACATCGTCGGACGGGAAAATCTGCTCACCGCCACCGCCGCGCGAGTAGCCTCGATGACCGCCGTCGGCGTCGCCGTTCCGCTGTCCATCGGCCCCGTCATAGACGGCGCCGGCATCGGCTGGGCGTACCTCGTGATCCTCGCCGGAGACGCGCTGTTCCTGGCACTAATGAGCCTCGTGAACACGCCGAGCGCAGCAGCAGCGCCCGACACGCCCGACACGGATGGAGGACGACTCTCGCCGCTGGACGAGCTCAAATCCGGCGTCGCCTACACGCTGAGGAATCCGCTGACGCGAACCGTGCTGGGCGCGATCCTCGTCAGCGAGCTGTTCGGCTGGTCCGTAGAGCCGATGCTTCCGGTAATAGTAAGAGACGTGCTGGGCGAGCGCGCCGCCGCGCTGGGAATGCTGCTCGCCGCCGCAAGCGCGGGCGCCGCCGTCACCGCGCTGGCTCTGTCCTCAGTGGGCGACTTCAGGCACAAGGGATGGCTCATGGTCGGCGGACTGCTCGCGTTCGGATGCTTTCTGTTTATGTTCTCCATCTCGCGCTCGCTGCCCTTGTCGCTCGCGCTGTTCGCGCTCACCGGCGCGGCGACCTCCCTGTACGAGACCGCCGCGGACACCATAATGCAGTCCGGAGTAGATAGACGGATGCGCGGCAGAGTGCTGAGCTTTCAGGCGATGATGTGGGGGATGTCCGGAATGACCGGCTTCCACACCGGCCTGATCGCCTCGCTGATCGGAGCCCCGTTCGCAGTCGGCGCGGGTGCTGCGATAGTGATACTGACAGGCTTGGCGCTCACCAGATACGCCAGACGATTGAGCCGCTCCGACAGCCTGCCACTGCCGGCCGGCCGTTAGTCTCCCCCTTCAGCCGCTCGCCAATCTCGCCTTCGTATCCTTGCTCTGACGGCGCATATCACCGCCGCCCCTCGGAGTCCACTGGCGGCCGGTTGCCAATCTCGCCTTCGTATCCTTGCTCTGACGGCGCATATCACCGCCGCCGCTCGGAGTCCACTGGCGGCCGACTGCTAATCTCCCCACCATCCCTTCATCCGCTCGCCGATCTCGCCTTCGTATCCCTGCTCGGACGGCGCATAGTACTTCCGCCCCTTCAGCCCGTCCGGCAGATTCTCGGTCGGCGTGAAGCCGCCCTCGTGGTCGTGCGCGTACTCGTAGCCGCGCCCGTACCCCATGCCGCGCATCAGCCCCGTGACCGCGTTCCGCAGGTGCAGAGGCACCGGCTCGTTCGCGCCGCGCTCCACGTCGCCCATCGCCTCGCCGATCGCGGCGTATGCCCTGTTGCTCTTGGGCGCGCAGGCCAAGTAGATAGCCGCTTCCGACAGCGGTATCCGTCCTTCGGGCATCCCGATCAGATGGACAGCCTGCTGAGCCGCCACCGCCACCAGCAGCGCGCGCGGGTCTGCAAGCCCCACGTCCTCCGCCGCTAGGATCACCAGCCGCCGCGCCACGAACATAGGATCTTCCCCCGCGTGCAGCATCCGCGCCAGCCAGTACACCGCCGCGTCCGGATCAGACGCCCTCACCGACTTTATGAAAGCAGAGATCGTGTCGTAGTGCTGATCGCCAGATCGGTCGTACAGCGTGGATCTGCGCTGTACGGCGTCCTCTACGACTTCGACCGTAACCCGCGCGTTCCCGTCGCCGTCGCGCTTGGATCCGTTCACCGCCAGCTCCAGCGTGTTGAGCGCGACGCGCGCGTCACCGCCGCTGAGCGCGATCAGCGCCGCCGCCGCGTCCTCGTCTAGTACGGGACTGCCGCGCGCCAGCCCGCGCTCCGCGTCCCCCATCGCGGCGTCGAGCGTCCGCCGCATCTGCTCGTCCGTCAGCTGGCGCAGAGTATAGACTCTGGCGCGGGAGAGCAGGGGAGAGATCACCTCGAAAGACGGATTCTCCGTAGTCGCGCCGATCAGCGTGACCGTGCCATCCTCCACGTGCGGCAGGATGACGTCTTGCTGAGACTTGCTGAACCTGTGTATCTCGTCTATGAACAGTATCGACCTCACGCCGTTCATGCCCAGCCGATCCCTCGCCTCCGACACCACGCGGCGCAGATCCGCCACACCCGACGCCACCGCGCTCAGCCGTTCGAAATGCGCGTCCACCAGATGCGCGATCAGCGCGGCCAGCGTGGTCTTGCCGCAGCCCGGCGGCCCCCACAGCACCATAGAAGGCACGTGGCCCGCGTCGATCGACCTTCTCAGCACCGTCTCCGGTCCCACGATATGCTCTTGTCCAACGAACTCGTCGAACCCGCGAGGGCGCATCCGCTCCGCCAGCGGCGCGCTGTGACGCAGACGCCGCTCCCTGCCGTGATCGAACAGCGTCACCTTCTCCGAACCTCAGCCATCCTGTCCATCCTCTGCGCGTCGCATAGGCGCGTTTCGAGAACCGCCCTTGGCCGTTCTTGCGCCCGCCGCATTCTGTCTATCCCGTGCGCGTCGCATAGGCGCGTTTCGAGAACCGCCCTTGGCCGTTCTTGCGCCCGCCGCGCCTTGTCCATCCTGTGCGCGTCGCGTAGGCGCAGTTTGAGAACCGCCCCCATCCGTTCCTTGCGCCCACCGCATCCCGTCATCCTGTGCGCGTAGGCGCGTTTCGAGAACCGCCTTTAGCCGTTCCTGCCCTCGCGGGGGACTCCTGTCCATCCTGTGCGCGTCGCGTAGGCGCAGTTCGAGAACCGCCCCCATCCGTTCCTTGCGCCCGCCGCATTCTGTCCATCCCGTGTACGTATCGCGTAGGCGCGTTTCGAGAACCGCCCCCTAGCCGTTCCGAAGCGCCCTCAATGCCCCCATGATCGCCTCGTCCTGCTCCGGCAAGATCGTTCTCGGATCCAGCAGCGCGGACTCCGCCTCTATTCTGCCCACGATGGGCGGGTCGAAACCCCGAAGCCGCGCCAGCGTCTCGCCCGGCGATATTCCCAGCGCGGCGCAGTCTATCCGCAGCGCCGCCGACTCCTGCGTCTCTCCCGGCAGGCTTCCGCCGCCTATTGCCGATCTCGTGTCCACCACCGCCGCCCACGCTCCCGCCGCTGCCAGCCACCCGGCAGCCCGCCTTCGCAGCTCGTCCACCGGCGCCGATATCATCCGCCAGACCGGCACCTTCCGCTCCGCCTCCCCGTGAATGTAGTGCAGTAGCGTAGCCGAAAGCGCCGCCATGCTCAGCTTGTCGATCCGCACCGCCCTAGCCAGCGGATGCCGCGCCACCTTCGCCACCCACTCGCGCCCGCCGATGATGATTCCCGCCTGCGGCCCCCCCAGCAGCTTGTCCCCGGAGAAGAACCCCAGCGTGACGCCTGCGGCAGCACTCTGCTGAGGCATCGGCTCGTGCGCCAGCCCATACGGGCGCGTGTCCAGCAGGCAGCCGCTGCCCAGATCGTGCATCACCGGCACCCCTGCGCGCCTTCCCACCGCAGCCAGCTCGCCTATGGCGGGCGAATGCGTGAACCCCACTACGCGGAAGTTCGATGCGTGGACCGACAGGATCGCGCCCGTGTTCTCGCCGATTGCGTCTTCGAAGTCCTTGGCGTATGTGCGATTGGTCGTCCCGACCTCGACCAGACTCGCCCCACTCTGGCGCAGCACGTCCGGAATCCTGAACCCGCCCCCGATCTCCACCGCCTCGCCGCGCGAGACTATTACCTCCTTGCCCGCCGCCACCGCCGCCAGCCCGAGCATGAGCGCGGATGCGTTGTTGTTCACCACCAGCGCAGCCTCTGCGCCTGTGGCTTGGCAGACCAGATCCGAGATGCGCGCCTGCCTCGACCCGCGCTTCCCGTCTCTCAGGTCGAGTTCTAGGTTGCTGTACCCGGACGCGGCTATGGCGACCGCCTTCAGACTGTCTTCGCTCAGCGGAGCGCGCCCTAGGTTCGTGTGCAGTACGACCCCTGTGGCGTTGACGACTCGGCGAGGCCACGGCGCCCAGCGCGCCGCCGCGCTCCGAGCCACCGACTGCGCCAGCTCCGGAAGGGTAGGGGGATCCGCGCCCGCGCCCACCGCCGAGCGCGCCGCGCCCAGCTCCTCGCGCGCCACCTCTACGATGGCGTCGCGCGAGTATCTGCCCATCAGCTCGACGACTCTCGGATCAGCGAGAACCTCGTTGACCGCCGGTATCGCCCTGAATCTAGACGTCATTCCGTTTCCCACCCCCGCGCCTGCAAGCCAACATGCGCCAGAGAATCGCACCCCCCTTGGTGGGACGTCGACTGTGTGACTGTGAACGCTCGCACTCCCGTATCCTCACTCTTGTATGTAGTCGTGGCCATCGCATTTGAGTTGGTTCGTCTAACTTGCTTGCTGAGGATTGGGATTATCCTATATCATCCGCAACAGTTCAACAGCGTAAGTCCTAACTTAGCGAGGATAGACTTGAGACGCTTCGGAGTCTATATCTGGGTGGGAGCGGTGGTGGCTGCGCTGAGTGTGGGCTGTGTTCGGGATAGCGGATTCGGCGGCGGTTCTCCTACGGCAGTTGTGGCTGTTCAGGCGCTTCCCACCGCGCTGAGTACGGTCACACCCACCCCCACAGCTGCCAGAATGCCCACGACGATTCCCACAGCGACACTCACCCCCACCCCAACACCGTCACCTACTCCCACTCCAACGGCGACACTGACGCCCGTTCCCACTCCCACCCATACCCCTACTCCCACTCCGACTTCGACACTTACCCCAACCCCGACACCGTCGCCTACTCCCACGCCGACACTGACGCCCGTTCCCACGCCTACCCATACCCCTACTCCCACTCCGACTTCGACACTCACCCCAACGCCTACGCCGTCGCCCACTCCCACGCCCACGCCGACACTGACGCCCGTTCCCACTCCCACCCATACGCCCACTCCCACCCCAACGGCTACGCCGGACCCCGTACTCATCAGACTCGAGGGCTACCACCCGAAACTTCGGCAGGCTGTCCTGCGCCCTGCGCCTGAGACGGCAGGCGACAAGGCGTTCTTGGCGGACGGCGAGTTGTCCCAGCGTGAGCTGCGAGCGCTGGATCGCGCTCAGAGCGTTTTCGGACTCCCACCCTTCTACGAGGCTTGGGAGCTGGAAGCCCTGGATGCCAACGAAGTTCAGGCGTTACTCTTCATGCTGACCTTCTACGACCCATACACCACCGTCCACGACGTCACCGCCGACCCGTCAGACCCTAGAGCCGAAGGCGCCGAGATGACGAGGGCGCTGGACGACTTTGGAGTCTTCCCGGGAACCTGCCTCTACTGCAAGGGACAGATGGCTTACGATCCGAGGGACTACGCTGGTGCTCATGATCGTCTCGCGCAGTTTCAGCGAATGAAACTGCTGGACCTGACTCATCACGCAGTGGTACAGGCGGACGCGCTCAGCCCGTGCGACCTGCGCGACTTCTCGGAAGAGGAGTTGTTGGCGCTTGGTGTGATATATATGCCTCCTTCAAAGTACATACACGATATAATCAGCGAAAACTTCGTAAGCTCCGCGCTCCTCACCAATAAGCTTTTGGGGTATGGGAGCAGGGGGGGTGCGAGGGGTTCGGAAGTCCTAATTCGACCGGGAGAGGTCTTGAGTCCGTTCACTCACGCGATGCGCGCGAGTGGGTGGCAGCCGGAGGATGGCAGAGGGCTAGAGCAGTGTCTCGAAGCCGTAAAGGGGATAGTGGACTGGGACCGCAATCGGTACGTCCATTTCGCTGGAGATGGGGGAAGCCGGTACCCATTTTTTGTGAAGATATTTCCGCCATCTGCTACCTCTTCTTACCTGTCGTTTAGTGTGCCGACATGGGCAACGTTCTTGGTGAGAGAATCGGGGGGACACGACAGGGCGCTCCGATACAGGAACCTGTTCCGAGCGTTGAACATGCCCGCCGCAAGGCACAGATGGGAAGTTTCGTTCAATTCGTCTATAGATGATGCTGACTTGCAGGCATTCTTAATCCCCGATTACAACAATCGGCGCGCGTCAGTACACGGAGTATTTCTACCCGCCTTCGATCTTTACATCCATCGAAATTTCGGGTTCGCCGCGATTGAGTTCAACGCGAACTTGGAAGATCATGTGTTTGAGCGCATCCCCGAGCGTTGCAAATTACAGCGCACTGGAGTGCCGTTTATATACTTTGAAAAGCATCATCTGAACTATGTCTGCTCCGAAACTGTGGATTCCGAAGCCGATCCTGCTTCGATGAGTACAGGCACTCCCACTCCGGTACCTCCACCTATTAAAATTGGAGTGATCCTCGATCCTTGGAACTTGGACCCCGACCTAGTCGCCATAATCGCCAGAATGACTTGGATCGCCGACGGAATTACAGAAGACGAAGCGAGGAATCTTAACCTTGTTCTTCGCTGGACTTCTTGGATCGACCCTGGATTGCGCAGGCTAATCATAAGCTCCAAGTGGGTGGCTGATGGCGTGACTTGGGGTGAGGTCGGAAATATTCAAGGTTTGTCTAACCTCGCCGCAGAAGATTTGGAATCGGCGCGGCAAATCGTGAACATGGGATATAAGTCTTACATACAGGAGTTGGGACTGAATCCGTTGAGCTACAGATGGTTGAGAGACGATGAGACCTCGACCGAAAGGGGATTCATCCTATCGCTTGCGCTCATTGCGAGGGAGGGTGAAGAACTGTCCAGGCAGATACTGGGCTACTCTTGGACTGCTGACTACATTACGGAATTAGAACAGGCGTTGACTAACTCCCTGGCTATGATTGCTTCAGGGCACCCGCAGCTAATCAGGCAGATGCTGGGCTACTCGTGGCTGGCTGACGACATGGATGACCGTGAAATGAATGCCATCTCTAGCTTGGTCATAATCTACCATGCGGATCCGGAGCTGGCAGGGCTGGTAATAGATTATCCGTGGATTGCCGATGGCATCGTCGAGCAGGAGGTTGAATTGTTGTATGAGTTGCTTCGTCTTGTAGAAGAAGACTCGGAATCGGCTCGGCAGGTCATCATTGATTGGCGCTCCAAGCCAAGCCGCAGCTGATGATACAGGTCACAGACTACGAGAGATCCCGCTAGAAGAATTTCAGGAATGATGCCGTTAAATCGGTGGATAGTGAATCACATTAGCACAGCATCGGTTATTCACCTCGGCTCGGTTTAGTACCGCTAGGGTCTTGATCTTCAGTCGAAGTTTCACGCGGAAGTAGCCTCCGGGCGCAGGCGCGGCGCACTTCTTCTTCTGGAGCATCCCCTACCAATTGGCCCCGGATGCGCGCCGCCCCCGCCGTCGTATGCGAGGCCAATTGACCGCCGTATGACGCAGTCAATATAATATCCATATGGTCGAACAGACATTGACACAGTCCAGAAATTGGGCAGAGGCAGCATTCGACATAGCCGACGCGATGCACGCATCGAACATCGTCCTGCTGGACGTTCGCAGCGCCTGCGACTTCGCGGACTACTTCGTCATCATGTCCGCCAACTCCGCCCCCCATCTCCGCGCGCTGATGGAGGAGGTGGAAGACGGCATGAAGGGCAGGGGAGCGACGCCCCATCACGTGGAGGGAACCGTCATGAGCGGCTGGGTGCTGATGGACTACGGCGACGTCCTCGTCCACATCATGGCGCCGCGCCAGCGCGGGTTCTACGACCTAGAGACCGTGTGGCCCAAGGCGCGCCCGCTCCGCGTCATTCCCTAATCCAGACGTCCGTCGCCCTGACGTAGCTCAGCAGCTCTCCCTCAGCGAAGAACAACCCCAGCTCGCGCGCCGCCGACTCGGGCGAGTCCGACCCGTGAACCAAGTTCCTGCCGATGTCCGCGCCGAAGTCGCCCCGTATGGACCCCGGCGCAGAGTCCACCGGATTCGTGGCTCCCATCGTCTTTCTGACTATGGCGACCGCGTTGTCGCCTTCCAGAGCCATCGCCACTATCGGCCCTGACGTGATGAACGAGACCAGCCATTCGAAGAACGGCTTCCCCGCGTGTTCGCCGTAGTGCCGATTCGCCAGATCCTCCGTCACGCTCATCAGCTTCATGCCGACTATCTTCAGTCCGGTCCTCTCCAGCCTTCCCGTAATCTCTCCGACCAGCCCTCTCTGAACGGCGTCCGGCTTGAGCAGCACAAGGGTTGTTTCCACGTATCCGCCTCTCGTTTCTATTGGATGTGGTTGAAGATCGCTCACTGACGAACGCCCCACCGCCGCGCCGCCGCGCTGACCTGCGAGCTTCTGAGATAGAGCGGCTCGACCGTGGCGGGGTCGGCAGTCTCGCCGGCCTGTAGCTTCCGATACCCGAGTCGCGCCAGCGCCGACGCGCGTCTCGACGGCGGCGCGGAGAGCGACGCCCGAAACGACCCGCCGAGCCGCGCGCTCATCTCAGCCGCCAAGTCCGGCGCGGCCTCCCCGCAGTAGATCGTACTCGGCGAAAGACCGCCCAAGAATTCGGCAGTCTGTTGGAGATCGACCTTGACCACCGTGTCCGCAGGGTCTTTCACGCCCACGTACAGACGGTTGCGCCCGGCGCTGATCAGCGCGCAGACCCGCGCGCCCATCCCCTCGAAAGGCTCGATCTCCAGATCCAGCGTTCCCACCGCCACCAGAGGAATCGAGCGCGTGGAGGCGATGGCTTTAGCCGTACTCATCCCGACTCTGAGCGCGCTGAATCCGCCGGGCCCAGACGCCACCAGCACACTGTCGAGGTCTTCGACTCCGCGCCTCGCCTGCGCGAACGCCCTGTTGATGGCGGGGACCAGCTCCATGGAGTGGTTGCGCTCAGAGCGCCAGCCGATTTCGACTATGGACGCGCCGTCTGAGGAGATGCCCACAGAGGCGTATCTGGTCGAAGTGTCTATCTGAAGCTCCACCTTGATTTTCGCAAAACCCTCTCGATTAGCTCGGATACGGCGGATATACAGAACGCGCGGGATACTTTGGCGCGAACTGCACTCGATCTCCGGATTCATCCCGTCTATCTGTGTTCATCCGCGTGCAGCCTCCCGAAGTCCACGACCGCTTGGATCAGCTGAGATCTCTCATCCGCTGACGAGCTTACGCTGAAGATGCGCTCCGTGTCCGACACTGCGGATATGGATACGTCCACGTGGTCGGTGGGGAAGTACCCCTCGGCTTTGTCCGCCCACTCTATGACGCACAGCCCATCCCCGAAGAGGTAGTCGTCCAGCCCGAGCCCGTCCAGATCGTCGAAAGAGTCGAGGCGGTAGAGGTCCATGTGATAGACCGTCAGCCGCGCGTGGTACTCGTTCACCAGCACGAACGTAGGACTCCGCGCGAACTCCTCCGAGCCGAGCCCCCACAGGATGCCTTGCGTGAGCATAGTCTTGCCCGCGCCCAGCCCTCCGCAGAGGAGGAAGACGTCTCCCGGCTTCGCGCTGGCACCCATGACGCGGCCCAGCTCTCGCGTGTATTCAACTGAGGTAGAGCGCAGGCAGGCGCGCATCGAACGCCCTTGACGAAGAGATTGTCGCCCAGCGCCGTTCGGAACGCGCCGGACACCCGTATATTATATGGACTTACGCAGCTGGGAGCAATTTCACAGGCCAGCCCTGCGATATGTCTCCACGTTCAGCCGCGTAAGTCCTAACTGCCCCCGCCCTTGAAGGCGGGGGGCGATTTCGGGGAGGCTGTCCAGCCTAGAACCCCACTAGATACCTCCCGATCCCGAGATGCTCGCGGAACTTGACGGCCAGCCCCGTCGCCGTGCCGACTACGGACAGCAGCCCCAGCAAGAACCACAAGTTCGGGCTGGAGCCTCCGTCCACCGCGGACAGCTGCACCGGCTCCGGCGTTGGCGTTGGCGCGGTCAGCTCCAGCATCAGCGTGGACGCCAGAGCGACCGGCGTTGGCGTGGGAGTCGGCGTCGGCGTCGCCGGTTCCGGCGTTGGCGTTGGCGTTGCCGTCGCCGTTGGCGTTGGCGTGGGCGTTGCCGTCTCCGGCGTGGCCGTCGGAGCAGTTAGCCCCGGCGTTGGCGTTGGCGTGGGCGTTGCCGTCGGCTCCGGCGTGGGAGTCGGCGTTGCCGTCTCCGGCGTTGGCGTTGGCGTTGGCGTGGGCGTTGCCGTCGGCTCCGGCGTGGGAGTCGGCGTCGGCGCGGCCGGTTCCGGCGTTGGAGTTGGAGTTGGAGTTGGCGTTGCCGTCTGCTCGACAGCGGGCGCGCGGATCGGATGACGCGCTCCATCCGCAGGAGGCACGATCACGGGAAGCGGTTTCTTCGGCACGGTAAGCGGCCTCTCCGGCGTGGTGGGAGTCGTCGTCGGGTTCACTACGGTTATCGTGAAGGTCAGCTGAGCCGTGTCGCCGTCGGCGTCCGTCGCCTTCCACGTGTAGCTGGTCGCGGCATGACTGCCCCTCGGCGCGCCGCTCACCTCGCGGCTGCTGTCCTTGCTCACGCCGTTGGGCAGCGCCGGGCTGAGCGTGTACGTCAGCTCGCCGTTTCCGCCGTTCGCCGTGGGCAGCGTGAACGCCGCTATCTGGCTGTTCCGCGTCCAAGTCTTGTTGGAGATGGTCGCCGAGAACCATGGGGACAGGTTCGGCGCTACGGTTATCTTGAAGGTCAGCTGCGCCGTGTTGTCGTCAGCGTCCGTCGCCCTCCACGTGTATTGCGTCTGCGCCTTCCTTATTCTGGGCGTGCCGCTCACCTCGTGGCTGGCGTTCGTCCTCACGCCGGTGGGCAGCGCGGGGCTGAGAGCGTAGCTGATCTTGCCCCGACCGCCGGTTGCGGTGGGCAGCCTGAGCGTTGGCACCTGCTGATCCTCCGTCCAGTTCTGGTCTCTGATCGTCTCCGAGCCGAAGCTCAGCGGCGCGACTCGGGGCGGCTTGCTGCCGCCACCGCCACCGCCGCCACCGCCACCGCCACCACCGCCGCCGCCGCCGCCCTTGGCCACGGTTATGCTGAACGTCAGGCTTGCCGTCTCCCCGACCGTGTCCGTCGCCGTCCAAGTGTATGCGGTCGCATTCTGCCACCCGGTCGGCGTGCCGCTCACGGCGAACGTGGTAGTGGTTGCTACGCCGCTGGGCAGCCTGGGGCTGAGCGTGTACGTCAGCTCGCCGTCTCCGCCCGTTGCGCTGGGCAGCGTGAACGCGGCTATCGCCGTGTTCTGCGTCCAAGACTTGTCGGCTATGGTCTGGGATCCGAAGCTGGGACCGGTTACCGGGTCTCTGGGATCCGCGATTGCCACCTCGATGCTGAATGTAAGCTGCGCCGCGTCCCCGTCCGCGTCCGTCGCCTTCCACGTGTAGCTGGTCGCGGTCTGATGGACCGTCGGAATGCCGCTCACGGCGAACGTGGTAGTGGTTGCTACGCCGTTGGGCAGCGCCGGGCTGAGCGTGTAGGTCAGCGGGGTATCTCCGCCCGTTGCGGCAGGCAGCGTGAAGCCCGTGATCGCCTCGTTCTGCGTCCAGGACTTGCCCTCTATCGTCTGGCTGCCGAAGCTCGGCACGCCGTCAACTGCGATGTCGAACGTCAGGCTTACCGTGTCGCCGTCCGTATCCGTCGCCGTCCACGTGTACACCGTGCTTCCCAGATTCACGCTCGGCGTGCCGCTCACCATGAGGTACGGAGTCGTGGTCGCGCGGGTTACGCCGCTGGGCAGATCGGGGCTGAGCGTGTACGTCAGCTCCCCGTCCCCGCCCGTTGCGCTGGGCAGCGTGAACGCGGTTATCTCGTCATATTGCCTCCAAGACTGGTCGTCGATGGTCTCCGAGAACGATGGCGCGAGGTCCTCGGCTATCGTTATCGTGAAGGTCAGGCTTGCCGTGTCGCTGTCCGTGTCGTCCCCGTCCGTCGCCGTCCACGTGTAGCTGGTCGCGGTCTGATGGACCGTCGGCGTGCCTGTCACGCGGTGGCTGGCGTTCTTGCTCACGCCGGCCGGAAGCGCCGGGCTGATCGAGTAGGTCAGCGTGCCGTCTCCGCCGTCTGCGGTGGGCAGCGTGAAGCCCGTGATCGCCTTGTTCTGCGTCCACGTCTGGTTGGCTATGGTCGTCGAGAACGACGGGATGCCGTCAACCGTGATGTTGAAAGTCCGGCTTACCGTGTCGCCGTCCGTATCCGTCGCCGTCCACGTGTACTCCGTGCTTTCCCACTTCACGCTCGGCGTGCCGCTCACCATGAGGTACGGCGTCGTGGTCGCGCGGGTTACGCCGCTGGGCAGATCGGGGCTGAGCGTGTAGGTCAGCTCGCCGTCTCCGCCCGTTGCGCTGGGCAGTGTGAACGCGGTTATCGCTTGGCGCTGCGTCCAAGACTTGTTCCCAATGGTCGCCGCCCCGAACGATGGCGCGAGGTCCTCGGCTATCGTTATCGTGAAGGTCTGCTCCACCGCGTCCCCGTCCGTGTCCGTCGCCTTCCACGTGTAGGTAGTGGCGGCTTGGTGACCCGTCGGCGTTCCGCTGATGCGGTGGCTTGCGCTCTTCGTCACCCCTGCCGGCAGGGTAGGGCTGATCGAGTAGGTCAGCGTGCCGTCTCCGCCGTCTGCGGTGGGCAGCGTGAAGCCCGTGATCGCCTTGTTCTGCGTCCACGTCTTGTTGGCTATGGTCGTCGAGAACGACGGGATGCCGTCAACTGCGATCTTGAACGTCAGGCTTGCCGTGTCGCTGTCCGTGCTGTCCCCGTCAGTCGCCGTCCACGTGTAGGTGGTGGCGGTCTGATGACCCGTCGGCGTGCCTGTCACGCGGTGGTTGTCATCCTTGCTCACGCCGGCCGGAAGCGCCGGGCTGAGCGAGTAGGTCAGCTCCCCGTCTCCGCCGTCTGCGCTGGGCAGTGTGAACCCGGTTATCGCTTGGCGCTGCGTCCAAGACTTGTCCCCGATGGTCGTCGAGAACGTCGGCACGCCGTCAACCGTGATGTGGAATTCTTGCGATACCTCTCCTCTGCCGTTGGTCACAGTCCACCTGTATGGCGTTCTTGACATCGCCACGCTGGGAGTGCCGCTAACCCTGAAGGCGTCGGTGGTGGTTGCCACTTGTACGCCGTCGGGCAGCGCGGGACTCAGCCCGTAGGTCAGCGGCAAGTCTCCGCCGCCCGTTGCCAGAGGCAGGTCGAACACGGTTATCCGCTCATATTGCTTCCATGACTTGTCGGTTACCATCGACCCTGGGAAGAGCAGCTCCCCTTTCGTCGCATCCGGATCACGAGGCATTGGCGGCGGGGACGAGAGTTCGAGCACCTGTATCGTGAAGGTTAGCTCTTCTGCCTCGTCGCCATCGGCGTCCCTAGCAGTCCAGGTGTAACTCAGGGAAACTCTGTAGGGGGTCGACTCGGTCGGCGTACCACTCACGCGGTACGGGGTCGTGGTCGCGCCGGTCAAGCCGGGGGGAAGATCGTCTCCTCTGAGTTCGTAGGTTAGGTCGCCGTCGCCGCCGGTCGCCATCGGCAGGTTGAAGGCATCTATTTCAACGTCCTTCTGGAACAGCTTGTTACTGATGGTCTGATCGCCGAAGGTTGGGATACCGTCAACTGCGATGTCGAAGGTCAGGCTTGCCGTGTCCCCGTCCGCGTCCTCCACCGTCCACGTGTACTCCGTACTCGCCAGCTTCACGCTCGGCGTGCCGCTCACCATGCGATACGGGGTCGTGGTCGCGCGCGCTACGCCGCTGGGCAGTGCCGGGCTGAGCGCGTAGTTCAGCGTGCCGTCTCCGCCGGTTGCCAGAGGCAGCGTGAACGCGGTTATCTCTTGGCGCTGTGTCCAAGACTTGTCGGCTATGGTCGCCGCCCCGAACGATGGCGCTAGGTCTTCGGCTATCGTGATCGTGAAGGTCAGTTCCGCCTTGTCCCCGTCATCGTCCGTCGCCGTCCACGTGTACGTGGTCGCGGTCTGGTGACCCGTCGGCGTGCCGCTCACGGTGAACGGAGTAGTGGTCGCGCGGGTTACGCCTGCGGGCAGCGCAGGGTCGAGCGCGTAGCTCAGCGTCCCGTCTCCGCCCGTTGCGCTCGGCAGCGTGAACGCCGTTATCGCTTGCCGCTGCGTCCAGCTCTGGTTGGCTATGGTTGCCGATCCGAACGATGGCGCGAGGTCCTTGGTTATGGTGATCGTGAAGGTCAGCTGCGCCGCGTCCCCGTCCGCGTCGGTTGCTTTCCACGTGTACGTGGTCGCGGTCTGGTGACCGCTCGGCGTTCCGCTCACTTCGTGGCTTGCGCTCTTCGTCACCCCTGCCGGAAGCGTAGGGCTGATGCTGTACGTCAGCGGTGTGTCTCCGCCCGTTGCCGTCGGCAGTGTGAGCGCCGTTATCTGCTTGTTCTGCGTCCACGCTTGGTTGGCTATGGTCGCCGCCCCGAACGTCGGCGCTAGGTCTTCCGCTATCGCTATCGTGAAGGTCAGGCTTGCTTCGTCCCCGTCCGCGTCCGTCGCCTTCCACGTGTACGTGGTTTCGGTCTGGTGACTCGTCGGCGTGCCGCTGATGCGGTGGCTATCGCTCTTCGTCACCCCTGCCGGCAGTGTTGGGCTGAGCGCGTAGCTCAGCGTCCCGTCTCCGCCGTTGGCGGTGGGCAGCGTGAGCGCCGTTATCTGCTTGTTCTGCGTCCAGTCTTGGTTGGCTATGGTCGCCGAGAACGTCGGCGCTAGGTCTTCTGCTATCGCTATCGTGAAGGTCAGCTGCGCCGCGTCCCCGTCCGCGTCCGTCGCCTTCCACGTGTACGTGGTTTCGGTCTGATGACCCGTCGGCGTGCCGCTGATGCGGTGGCTATCGCTCTTCGTCACCCCTGCCGGCAGCGCAGGGTCGAGCGCGTAGCTCAGCGTCCCGTCTCCGCCCGTTGCGCTGGGCAGCGTGAACGCCGTTATCGCTTGCCGCTGCGTCCAGTTCTGGTTGGCTATGGCCGTCAAGAACGACGGCGCGTTGTCCCTCGCTATGGCTATCGTGAAGGTCAGGCTTGCCGCGTCCCCATCCGCGTCCGTCGCCTTCCACGTGTACGTGGTCGCGGTCTGGTGACTCGTCGGCGTGCCGCTGATGCGCTGGCTTGCGTCCTTCGTCACCCCTGCCGGAAGCGTTGGGCTGATCGCGTAGCTCAGGCTGCCGTCTCCGCCGCTCGCGCTCGGCAGCGTGAACGCCGTTATCTGCTGGTTCTGCGTCCAGCTCTTGTTGCTTATGGTCGTCGAGAACGTCGGCGCTAGGTCTTCCGCTATCGCTATCGTGAAGGTCAGCTGGGCCGCGTCCCCGTCCGCGTCCGTCGCCTTCCACGTGTAGGTGGTTTCGGCTTGGTGACTCGTCGGCGTGCCGCTGATGCGGTGGCTTGCGTCCTTCGTCACCCCTGCCGGCAGTGTTGGGCTGATCGCGTAGCTCAGCGTGCCGTCTCCGCCGTTGGCGGTGGGCAGCGTGAGCGCCGTTATCTGCTTGTTCTGCGTCCACGCTTGGTTGGCTATGGTCTCCGAGAACGTTGGGGTTAGGTCTTCGGCTATCGCTATCGTGAAGGTCAGGCTTGCCGTGTCCCCGTCCGCGTCCGTCGCCGTCCACGTGTACGTGGTCGCGGCTTGGTCGCTCGTCGGCGTGCCGCTCACTGCGAACGTGGTTGTGGTTGCCACGCCGTCGGGCAGCGCAGGGTCGAGCGCGTAGCTCAGCGTCCCGTCTCCGCCGTTGGCGCTCGGCAGCGTGAGCGCGCTTATCGCTTGGCGCTGCGTCCAGTTCTGGTTGGCTATGGGCGTCGAGAACGAAGGCACGCCGTCAACGCTGATGTAGAACGTCAGGCTTGCCGAGTCCCCGTCCGCGTCCGTCACCTTCCACGTGTACAGCGTCCGCGCCAGCTTCACACTCGGCGTGCCGCTGAAGACTCTCTTGGCTTCGGGCAGCGATTCCATTAGCGAGCGTCTCGTGGGTGTGTGGGTTACGCCGCTGGGAAGAGCCGGAGACAGCGCGTAGGTAAGCTCACCGTCCCCGCCGTAAGCGGAGGGGAGATAGTGGGTCGTCTCGGCTATCTGCTCGCGCTGCGTCCATGTCTTGTCGTTGACGGTGACGGCAGTATGGAACCTCGGCACCCCGTCGATTGCGATGTCGAACGTCAGGCTTGCCGTGTCCCCGTCCGCGTCCCTCGCCGTCCACGTGTATTCCGTGCTTGCCAGCTTCACGCTCGGCGTTCCGCTGATGCGCTGGCTTGCGCTCTTCGTCACCCCTGCCGGAAGCGCGGGTCTGATGCTGTACGTCAGGCTGCCGTCCCCGCCCGTTGCCGTCGGCAGGTCGAACGCGCTTATCTGATCGTACTGCTTCCACGACTTGTTCCCGATGGTCTGCGCCCCGAACGATGGCGCTAGGTCTTCCGCTATCGCTATCGTGAAGGTCAGCTGCGCCGCGTCCCCGTCCGTGTCCGTCGCCTTCCACGTGTAGGTCGTCGCGGTCTGATGACCCGTCGGCGTTCCGCTCACTTCGTGGCTGTTGCTCTTGCTCACGCCGGTGGGCAGTGCCGGGCTGATCGTATACGTCAGGCTGCCGTCCCCGCCGCTGGCGCTGGGCAGGTTGAACGCCGTTATCGCTTGGCGTTGCGTCCAGTTCTGGTTGGCGATCGTCGTCGAGAACGTCGGCTCTAGGTCTTCCGCTATCGTGATTGTGAAGGTCAGGCTTGCTTCGTCCCCATCCGCGTCCGTCGCCGTCCACGTGTAGGTAGTCGCGGCTTGATGACCCGTCGGCGTTCCGCTCACGCGGTGGCTTGCGTTCTTGTTCACCCCTGCCGGCAGTGCCGGGCTGATGTTGTACGTCAGCGTGCCGTCCCCGCCCGTTGCGCTGGGCAGGTCGAGCGCCGTTATCTGCTGGTTCTGCGTCCAGCTTTGGTTGCTTATCGTCGCCGAGAACGTCGGCTTTAGGTCTTCCGCTATCGCTATCGTGAACGTCAGGCTTGCCGAGTCCCCGTCAGCGTCCGTCGCCTTCCACGTGTACGTGGTGGCGGTCTGATGACCCGTCGGCGTTCCGCTGATGCGCTGGCTTGCGTTCTTCGTCACCCCTGCCGGAAGCGTTGGGCTGAGCGCGTAGGTCAGGCTGCCGTCTCCGCCCGTCGCGCTCGGCAGCGTGAGCGCCGTTATCTGCTGGTTCTGCGTCCACGCTTGGTTGGCTATCGTCGTCGAGAACGATGGCGTCAGGTCTTCCGCTATCGTGATTGTGAACGTCAGGCTTGCCGTATCCCCGTCCGTGTCCGTCGCCGTCCACGTGTAGGTAGTGGCGGTCTGATGACCCGTCGGCGTTCCGCTCACTTCGCGGCTGGCGTTCTTGCTCACCCCTGCCGGAAGCGCCGGGCTGATGCTGTACGTCAGCGCCCCGTTGCCGCTCGTTGCGGCGGGCAGCGTGAAGCCCGTTATCGCTTGCCGCTGCGTCCAGCTCTTGTCCGCTATCGTCTGCGTCCCGAACGTTGGCGCTACGTCCTCCGCTATCGTCACGTAGAACGTGAGCCTAGCCGTGTCCCCGTCCTCGTCCGTCGCTATCCATTCGTATGACCGTCTCGCTTGGTGGAACGAGGGCGCGCCGCTCAGACGGTGGCTGTCGCTGAGCGTCATTCCGTTGGGCGGCCCCGGCTCCATCATGTACGTCAGCGTCCCGTTGCCCCCGCTCGCGCTCGGCAGCGTGAGCGCCGTTATCGTTCGCCGCTGCGTCCACAGCTGCTCCGCTATGGTCTGATCACCGAAGCTCGGCTCCCCGTCGACTGCGATGTCGAACGTCAGGCTTGCCGTGTCCCCGTCCTCGTCCGTCACGGTCCACGTGTACTGTCGCGCTGACTGCGGATACGTCGGCGTCCCGCTCACCGCGAACGTGGACGTGGCGGAGCGCGTCACCCCAGACGGCAGCGCCGGGCTGATCGCGTAGCTCAGCGTCCCGTACCCGCCGCTCGCTTGCGGCAGATCGAACGTCGCTATCCGCTCGTCTTCCTCCCAGCTCTTGTCCGCTATCGTCTGGCTGCCGAAGCTCGGCGGCTCGCCAACCTCGATGCTGAACGTCACGCTCCCCGTGTCTCCGTCCGCGTCCGTCGCCGTCCACGTGTACAGCGTACTCGTCGTCGATGCCGTGGGCGTCCCGCTCACCGCGCGCGTGGCGGCGTCCAGCGTCACCCCCGCAGGAAGCGCAGGCGTCAGCGCGTAGCTCAGCGTCCCGTCACCGCTGCTCGCCTCCGGCAGCGTGAACCCCGTTATCTGCTTGCCCCGAGTCCAGCGCTTGTCGTCTATCTGCACGGTGAAGTAGGGCATCAGGTCCGGAGCCACCGTGAGGTAGAAGGACAGGGACGCGCTGTCCTCGTCCGGCGCGGTCGCCGTCCACGTGTACAGCGTCCGCGCCATGGCGACGGTGGGCGTCCCGCTGATCTGACCAGCGCCTACCTCGGGTAGGACCCTCAGTTGTGAGCGGGTCGTCGTTGCCAGGGTTACGCCGTCGGGAAGGGCAGGGGAGAGCGTGTACTGGACCTTGCTGTCGTAGTACCTGTCCGGATCACCGCTGTCATATCCGCCGCCGTCCACAGTGGGGAGGAATATCCTGGTGTTGTACCACCAGTTCCAACTCGAGGGATCGTTTTCGGGTGGTACTTGCCAGTCCTCGTCATGTGTGGGTATTATCTGCCGGTTCTGCAGCCAGCTCTGGTCGGCTATCTCCTTGGTGCCGAAGAAGGGAGTATTGACGCCGGGGGATTCTGTGGTGATGTGGAAGGTCAGCGAGTCCGTCTCGCCGTCGGCGTCCGTTGCCGTCCACGTGTACAGGGTGCGCGACATGCCGCCGGCGGGAACGCCGCTCACGGTGTACGGAGCCGTGGTCGAGAGGGTTACGCCGCGCTGGAACGGCGGCGAGATGGTGTAGACGAGCGTCCCGTCGCCGCTTGTGGCGGTGGGCAGCGTGAACTCGGTTATTCTCCCCGCTCTGGTCCAGCTCTTGTCCGCTATCGTCTGAGAGCCGAAGGTTGGAATCAGGCTCAGGCTTATCGTTATGTCGAAGCTGACGCTGCCCGTCACGCCGTGAGCGTCCCGCGCCGTCAGCGTGTACTGCGTCCGCAGCGCGCTCTCCGTCACCCTCCCGGATATGGTCCGCGTGGTGTTGTTGAACGACAGCCCCGAGGGCAGCGCCGGCGATAGCGAGTAGGTCTTGCTGCCGCGCCCTCCGCTGGCGGCAGGCAGGGTTTCGGATATGGCGCGGTTGACGAACAGGCCCTTGCTCGCAATCGCGGCGAAGCTCGGCACGTTGGCGATGCGCCCGTCCACTAGGTGGCTGCCGTCGTCCGTTATCGCGTGGCTGCCCAGCGCTAGGCTCGCGTCCACACCGCTGCGGCTTTGGATCGTCCCGCCGTTCAGACCGAGCGCGCTCGCGCCCACCGAGACCCCGTTCGCATCGCGGTCGTCCGTCTCCACCCGGTAGCGGAAGCTGATCGACTGCTCGCCCGTCTCGTGGTGCGCCGCCGTCGTCGTCGCGCTGCCCACCGTCAGCGTCAGCTGCGGCTGATCGCCCCTCGCTGAGCCGCTGACCGCGATCCGCTTGTGGAAGAATACCTCCACCTCCACCGTCTCCGCGGCCCCGTATGTGTTGCCCACTATCGGCGTCGACTGGATGACCACGCCGCTGATGTTGGGCGCGCCGTTCTGCGCCCCGTTCACCTTGTGACCGGCGTATGCCGTCGTCGCCCCGCTCCCGATGTTCGCCGCCATCCTGTTGCGCCGCGTCGTAATCGACCCGCCGTTCAGAGACAGAGCGTTCGCAGGAAGGCTTATCCCGTCCGTGTCCACGTCGCCCGACTGCACCAGATAGCGGAAATTCAGCGTAGAGCCGCTGCCGCCCGTGTAACTGGCAGTCCGAGCCACGCTCCCGATTTGGAGCGACAGCTGCGGGCTGCCCGCAACGTCCACCGCCTCGTCGAACATCACGCCAACCCTTATGTACTCGTCCGCGTCGTAGCCGCTCGCGGCGTTGTACGGCTGGCTCTTTATTACGGTGGATCGCGTGTAGGCAGGCAGGTTCGCCCTCTTGAGAACGGCGTGGCGCAGCTGGTCGCGCAGCCCCGCGTGCGTCAGCACAGCCGGGTTGCCCGCTGCGCGGCTGCCTATGTCGCCGCTCAGCGCGTTCGCCGAAACGCTGATCCCGTTCGCGTCCATGTCGGTAGCTTGCACCGTGTACCCAATCAGTATCTTCGTGTAGTTGTTGCTCGTGGGCTGGTAGTAAGACCACGAGTTGGCAGTCACCGTCCCGTTCGCCATCGTCAGCGGCACGCTCGCGCTGGTCACGCGCACAGGCTGGCTGAACGTAGCCAGCACGTTTATCGTCTCCCCCGCGTAGTACGCGGCTTGATCCCGCGCCCCCGGGATCGCATCGCAGACGGCGGCTTGGACACTCGACAGCGGCAGGTTGTCGGGGTTGTTGCAAGCGTTGAAGTTGGCAGGCTGCCCATGGATCTCCAAGCTCGCAACGCGCGGCTGACGCCCGTCCACCCTGTGCGGCAGATGGTTGCGCAGCGAGTGATCCGTAAGGCGGTCGACCCACTGGCTCGTACCCGTATCGTAGACCCTCTCCGTCAAGCGCACGTGCGTATTCGCCGCCACGCCCCCGTCCTCAGCGCCAACGATAGTGCCGGTGACTATCGAGCCGAAGCCCAGAACCAGCGGCGAGAACCATACGCCACTGCCGCTGAAGTAGACCTCACTGATGCTGATGCCGTCGGCGTCGTAGTCGTCCGCGATGTTGGCGTAGCTCTGCACCGTGTAGTCGAACTCCACCCAGTAGTGGTGAGCCTGTGAAGGACCGACCGGCTCCTGAGCGCGCGCGCTCCCCATGTAGCTCGCCCCCCCGCTGCCAATGCCGCTGGTCATCCGTATGCTGAGCCTCGGAGTTAGGCCAACCGTAACCGGCTTGCTGAACCTCACCTGCGCCGTGATCGTCTCCCCCAGCTTGTAGGCTTTCCCATCCGCCGGATACGAAGTTATCCTCAGATCCTTCACGAACGCCGCGCGGTTCACGCCGCCGTTTATCCCGCTCGATGAGAGCTGCTGAGCCGTGCTTAGAATCCCGTTCAGCGCGTCCGTGCCTGCCGCGCTGCGTATGTGCGAGCCAGACGGAACGTTCAGCCCGTTCACCGTAGTCTGGAAGCCGTCCGTGTCCACGTCCGACGCCTGCACCGTGTAGCGGAAGTAGTGGTAGCGCGGGCTGACCCCAGCCTGCCCGTAGGACGCTTGGCGCGTCGCGCTGCCGATAGTCATGCCCAGCGTGGGAGCGCCGGAAACGATCACCGCGTGGCTGAACTCGACTTCTACCTCTATCTCTTCCCCAAGATTGTACGTGTCTTCCCACGCCGGCTCCGATACCACGCTGACGCCCGTAACCGTCGGCGCGCGGCTCGTCGCCCCGTTCACCTTGTGGCTGCTGTCGTCCGCCGTCGTGTGGACGCCCAGCGCAGTCACCGCCTCATGCCCGCTCGCGCTCCAAATCGCCGCGCCGCTCCCCACGCTCAGCGCCCCCGCCTCTATGCTGACCCCGTCCGTGTCCACGTCCGAAGCCTGCGCCGTGTAGCGGAAGTAGATCGTGCGCGTGTCTTGCGAGCTGTAGGAGTAGACCGCTTGGCGCGTGGCGCTCCCTATCTTCAGCGCCAGCTCAGGAACACCCTGAACCGATACGCCCATGTCGAAGGTCACCCCGACCGCGATCTCCTCGCTCGCCCCGTATGTGTCCCCCTGCTGAGGCGCGCTGACGAAGCTAACCCCGCTCACCACCGGCCTAGACCCCGTAACCTGCATCCGGAACGTTGCGCTGGCGGTATCGCCGTTCTCGTGGTCGTAGCCGCCCCGTCCGTTTTCGGGGACGCCGTAGGCGTCCTCCACCGTAACCGTATACTCCGTCAGCGGCGTCTCCTGCGTGGGCGTTCCCGATATGACGCCGTTGGCGGCGTTCATGCTCAGACCCGCAGGCAGGGCAGGGGAGACGCTCCAAGACTCCGGATCGTCCCCGCCCGTCGAGGGCATACCAATCGAGATATGCCTCCCAACCACCGGGTTGGAGACCGTCAGCGTGGCGCTGGCGAATTCGGGCCAGAAGTAGGCTTTCGTCCCGTCCACCTTCGCGTCCGCCTTGTTCGTGAACGTGAACCCCGTCAGGTCTGTCTGCGCGTCTTCACCCTGCGCGTCCCGCAGCGTCCCGCCCATCAGATTCAGCGCGTTCGCGGCTAGGCTTATCCCGTCCGCGTCCGCGTCCGAAGGCATCACGTTGTGCGCGAACGAGATGCGGTTGGTCATAAGCCTCGCGCCGCCCCCCGGATGGAAGTCCACGTCGCCCGAATCCATCCCCACCGTCAGCCGCATCCCCGTGCTGGTGGAAACCGGCGTGAACGTCACCGCCTGATCGTAGTCTATCGCTATCGTTATATGGAACGGATAGGTGTACGTCCCCCTCTGGACCGGTGGCGAGACCACGCTCACCGCCGTAATCTTCGGCGGCGAAGACACCCGGAAATCCGAGTCGTTCACGATGCCGTGAGTCCCCAGATACAAGATCGCGCTCTGTCCGCCCGAGTCCACGATCGTAGCCCCGCTCGGCAGCGTCAGCGCGTGTTCTTGGACGTTCCCGTAAACGTCCAGCCTGTCCACGATGCTGATTCCGTCCGAGTCGACGTCCGACGTCTGGAACGTGTAGGTGAACTTCAGCTTGCTGTACGGAGCGTCGGAAGCCGCCCCCGCAGGCCTCGATACCGAATCGAAGGCGGCTTGCCTCGTCTGGCTGCCCACCTTCAGCGCCAGAGACGGGTTCCCCCCGCTCAGCGTGATGTTTTCATCGAAGCCAACGTATATGGATATGGTGTCGCCCGTCTTGTAGCCGCCGGCCGGAGGCGCAGCCTGTGGCCCCTCCAGCTCCACGCTCGACACTCTGGGCTGAAGGTTTACGTTTCCAGCCACCTTGTGCATCACGTCGTTGATGATCGTGTGGCTGCCCAGCCCCAGGGATGCGTCTATGGCGTTCGTGGCGCGGTCGCGCACAGTCACCCCGTCCAGCGTCAGCGCCCCGCTCAGGATGCTCACCCCGTCCGCGTCCACGTCGTCCGCCTGCACTTGGTACTCGAAGCGCAAAGTCGTCCAGACTGTTGCGCATCGGACTGTGCCGCCTTCCGCGTTCGAGCAGTCAATGGCATAGCCCCCACCTGCCGTGGGAGTCATCTGAACCGTCTTGTCGCCGATCTCCAGCGCGAGCCGCGTGTTCCCGTCCTGGCGCGAATAGATCCTTTTCACTTCTTGGTCGAACTGCACGTCCACGAATATCCAGCTGCCGCCGTCATAGGTGTTGCCCGAACCCGAGCGCGGACCTCTAAAGAAGCGCACGTCCGCCACCTTCGGCGCGTTCGCCGCCGCAACCGTTATGCCGAACCCAGCCTGCGCCGTGTCCCCGTCCACGTCCGTAACGCTCCACGTGTAGGAAGTCGTCCCCGTCACAGACGTAGGCGTCCCCGTTATCGTAGATGTCGCAGTCGTCGAGGTCGCCAGCGTCAGACCGGCGGGCATCGTCGCCGGCGAAAGCTCATACGTCAGCGGCGCGTTGCCCCCGCTCGCTCTCGGCAGAGCGAAGTCGACCGCCGTCCCAACCGTGTAGTGCTGAGACTGTATCCTGTCCAGCGTCGGCGCGGTGTTCCCCACCGTGTGCGCCGAGTCGTTCTCTATCGCGTGGCTGCCCAGCGAAAGAACCGCGTCCTCACTGTCGGAGGTGGCGCGAATATACACCCTAGACGGCAGATTCAGCGCGTCCGCCCCGATACTTATGCCGTCGCTGTCCTCGTCGCTCGCAGTCACCGTGTACTGGTAGAGATGCTGCCGCCCATTGTCTGGGAGGTTGACAGTCACTTCCGCCTGCCGCGTGTTCGCCCCGATGGTCAGCCCCAGCTGCGGGATGCCGCTAACACTCGTGTTCTCGCTGAAGGTAAGCTGTACTGTGATGCTCTCGTAGGCGTCGTAGGTGCCGTTCGCCCCGGGGTCGGAGATTATGGATACCTCCGTCACGCGCGGCGGCGTATACACCTTGTGCGCCGATGCGTTGGAGATGGCGCGCGTTCCCAGCGCGCGCGGAGCGTCCGCGCCCAGCGTACTGCGCACCCGAGCTTTGATAGTCCCGCCGTTCAGCGTCAGCGCGTTGGTCGTGACGTTCCCGTCCGAGTCCAGCGTGTCCAAGATGCTGATGCCGTCCGCGTCCTTGTCCTGCGTCGTCACCGTGTAGTCGAACACGAGGTTGTCCCCACTGACCCCGTGCAGGCTCTGCGCCGTCGCCTGTCGCTGCGCGCTCCCGATGGTCAGGCGCAGCTGCGGAGACCCCGTAACCCCGATCGGCTTGGAGAAGACGACCTTCGCCTCGATCACCTCGCCCACGTCGTACCCGTCCGCGCTCGCGGGCGAGCTTATTACGGATACAGATTCGACCGCCATGGGCGTAGCCACCGAGCCGTCCACCTTGTGCGACGAGTCGTTGGCTATGGCGTGCGTCCCTAGATCCAGGACCGCGTCCACTCCGGTATCTCTGTCCCGGATGGCGCCCCCGTTCAGCTTCAGCGCCCCCGCCTCGATGCTGATGCCGCCATCGTCGTCGTCGTCCGCCCGAACGATGTACTGGTACAGCAGCCGTCCGCCGGAGGCGAACCCGCGGTATACGGCGTAGCGGGTGTCGTCCCCAACCTCGATGGAAAGCGTCGTCCTAAAATAGTCCACCCCCGTGATCGTGCGGTCGAACCCCACCGCAACCTCTATCGACTCTCCCGCCCCGTAGGTGCTGTTCGCGTATGGGCTGGAGAGTATCTCCACCTCGTCCACCGCCGCCGCCTCCGCCGTAGTCAGGAGGATGCGACCCAGTAGAGATTCGTCCCCGTCCCGGTCCTGCACGCGAAACCAGTAAGTCTTGTCGGTAACGACCTCGCTGGTCTGCCCAATCAGATTGGGCGTATCCGCGATGACCGTGTTCGTAGCCTCGTCCAGCCTTCCCAAACTCAGGCCCTCGGGCAGATCCGGAGATATCGTGAAGAAGAACGGCGAATCCCCTGTCAGCCCCGCCGCCAGCGTCACGTTGACCTGCTTGTTCAGCGGTATCTTGACGCTGCTCGGAACCGGGCCGGATCTCGGCATCGTGTCCCTGACACGCATCATCCCGCTGTTGGCGTCCCCGCTCACGATGGCGTGAGACCCCAAGTTGAGCTTGACGTCCAGCCCGCCGCTCGTGCGAATCGTCCCGCCGTTCAGCCGCAGCGCGTCCACCGGAACCGCTATCCCGTCACCGTCCCAGTCGTCCGACCCAATGGCATATGAGAACACCACATATCCGGACAAGAAGGAGTTAGCGGCGTCGTAATTGGCTTTGACCCGCTTGTCTTCCATGACGAGCGTGAGCTGGGGCGTTCCGGTAACGGTAACGGCTTCAGGATAGCGAACCGTCACCCGAAGGGTCTCGCCGACCGTGTAGTTGTACTGTTCCGTGTCGCCCTGACCGTCCTGGTGCGTTCGGTACCTAAAGACGGCGTCGACCGCCGGGCCGCTCGGGTTCCACACCTCCACGCTGAAGGTCAGCTGCGCCGTGTCCCCGTCCCCGTCCGTCGCCTTCCATGTGTACGTCTGCGCCGCCGTAACAGCCGTCGGCGTCCCCGCTATCGTGCGCGTGGAAGCCGTCCAGGTCATACCCGCCGGCATCGTCGAAGGCGTCAGCGTGTAGCTGACCGAGCCGTCCCCGCCTGTGGCGCTGGGCAGCGCGAAGGGAGTTGTGGCTCCGTTGACGTCATAGAGCTTGCTGTCTATCGTCGCGCTCCCGAAGGTGGGCGAGGTGTCGTTGACCCGCGCCTTCAGGCTCTCTTGGATGCCGCTCTCGAAGGCGAAACGCCCCAGGTTCTGCTTGGCGTCCAAGATGGGAGCGGTTCGCGTGCGCAGCGTGGCACCGTTCAGACGCAGCGCGTCCGCGCCAATCGCTATCCCGTCCCCGTCGAAGTCGTCCGCCTGAACCACGTACTGGAAGCAAAGTTCGTGATGGAGCTGGAGCTCGGGGCGGCTGGTAGCGTTCTTTGCGTCGGATGCGCTGGCGTTGTAGATCGCCCTGCGCGTCTTGTCCCCGATGACCAGATTCAGATACGGCGTCCCCCCGCTCGCATCCAAGACCATTCCTTGACCACGACTCTGGAACTCGTACACGACGGTTACGGTTATGGTTTCCCCGGTCACGTAATTCTTGGCAGGGTAGCCGGGGACGTTGAAGTACACGTTGCCCACCCCCGGCCCCGTGCGCTCAGTCACACGTATCGTGAAGCTCAGCTGCGTGGTGTCCCCGTCGGCGTCCGTCGCCGTCCACGTGTAGGATGCGGTCGTCGAAGCCGTCGGAGTCCCCGCTATCGTGCGCGTGGAAGCCGTCCACGTCATCCCCGTCGGCATCGTCGTTGGCGCAAGCGCATAGCTTATAGAGCCGTCGCCCGTGGCAGTGGGCAGCACTACCGGCGTGATCGCGCCGTCCTTTTCCGCCAGTATGTCCGCGACCGTCGCGCTCCCGAAGGATGGCGCAGAGTCGTTAACCTGCGCCTTCCTGCTCTGCAAGCTGCCGCTCACCATGGCGAAACGCCCCAGGTCCAGCTTGGCGTCCACGATGGGCGCGGCATTCGTGCGCAGCGTGGCTCCGTTCAGACGCAGCGCGTCCCGGGCAGCCGTTGCCCCGTCCCCGTCGAAGTCGTCCGCCTGAACTGTGTACTCGAAGCATAGGTAGTGGTAGAGTCTGACTCCGTTGCCCGCGTTCTTTGTGTTGGATGCGCTCGCGTTGTAGATCGCCCTGCGCGTCTTGTCCCCGATCACCAGATTGATATACGGCGTCCCCCCCGCCGTATCCAAGACCAATGTTTGGCCTCCCAGCTCGTACTCGACGGTTACGGTTAAGGTTTCCCCCGTAACGTAATTCGTCTTGGAGGGATCGGCGCCAGTATAGGAGTACACACTCGACACCGCCGGCCCAGTGGGGTCGGTCACACTTATATCGAAGGTCAGCTGCGCCGCGTCCCCGTCGGCGTCCGTCGCCTTCCACGTGTACGTCTGCGATGCAGTAACAGCCGTTGGCGTCCCCGCTATCGTGCGCGTGGAAGCCGTCCACGTCATCCCCGTCGGCATCGTCGTTGGCGTGAGCGTATAGCTCAGCGAGCCGTCCCCGCCTGTGGCTGTGGGCAGCGTTGCGGGCGTGATCGCCACGTCCTTTTCCAGCGGCATGTCTTCGACAGTCGCGCTCCCGAAGGACGGCGCGGCGTCGTTCACCTGCGCCCTCGCGCTCTCCGCGTCGCCGCTCACTACCGCGTAAGTCCCCAGGTGCAGCTTGGCGTCCTCGATGGGGCTGTTCACCGTGCGCAGCGTTGCCCCGTTCAGACGCAGCGCGTCCCCGGCAATCGCTATCCCGTCCCGGTCGAGGTCGTCCGCCTGAACCACGTACTGGAAGCAGAGATAATAATACGTGCTGGTGGGGAGCAGGCCGCTGAGCTTTGCGTTGGATACACTCGCGTTGTAGCTCGCCCTGCGCGTCTTGTCCCCGATCACCAGATTCAGATAAGGCGTTCCCCCGCTCGTATCCAGGACCACTTTTTGGCCAGAATACTCGATTGTTACCGTTATGGTATCCCCAGTCACGTAGTGATTGGGCGTGGTGGGCTGCGTGAGTTCGCGGTGGATGGAAACGCCGCTCGGCGCGGGGCCTTGCGGGTCGGTCACACTCAAGTTGAAGCTCAGGCTTGCCGAGTCCCCGTCCCCGTCCGTTGCCGTCCACGTGTACGCCTGCGCCGCCGCCGCCGCCGTTGGCGTCCCCGCTATCGCGCGCGTGGACGCCGTCCACGTCATCCCCGTCGGCATCGTCGAAGGCGTAAGCGTGTAGCTCAGAGAGCCGTCGCCGCCTGTGGCTGTGGGCAGTACGACCGGCGTGATCGCGCCGTCCTTTTCGATACTCAAGTCTTCGATCGTCGCGCTCCCGAAGGATGGCGCGGAGTCGTTCACCGAGTGGCTGGCGGAGTTGGAAACCGCATGAGTCCCCAGCCCCAGCGCCGCCGCTCGTCCGCCGCTCGTCGCGCTTATCTCTCCGCCGTTCAGCGTAAGCGCGTCCGCGCCGATGCTGATGCCGTCAGCGTCCACGTCATCGTTGGTCACTTGATATCTGAAGCTGAGCGTCGAGCCGGACGCGGATCTCATATCCGCCTGCCGCGTGTTCGCCCCAATGCCCAGCGCAAGCTGAGGCGTTCCCGTAACACTCAGCGGCAGGCTGAATGTGACGTCCACGTCTATATTCTCGTCCGCCGCGTAGCCGGACGCGCTGCTGGCGGGGCTGGACGTTATGCTAACCCCTGTGACCGTCGCCAGCGGATGCTCTACCCGAATCGTGAACGTCAGCGTGTCGCTGCCCTGCGGGCTGCTGGCGATCAGAGTGTAGGTAGTGGTAGCCATCTCGGAGGACGCCACCCCCCATACCGAGCGGGTGACAGGGATGAAGGAAATGCCGCTCGGCAGGCTCGGCGTGGAGGCTAGCTCGTAGGGGGCCGTACAGGTGCTGGTAGGGGGATCCGTGGACCTGTCGAATGTGCATTGCCTTTCCGCGCCGGCGGCCATCGGCAGAAAAACCGTTTTGGATGTCCCTGTCACGAAGGTGTAGGCAGGCGATGCCACCCCGTCGAAGGATGCCCCCCCGCCGTTCACCTTGTGGCTCGTCTGCGCCCCCAGAGCGTGGCTGCCGAGACCCAGAGCGACATCGACCCCGCCCGACTGTATGGATCCGCCGTTCAGCGTAAGCGCGTTGGCGGCGATGCTGATGCCGTCCGCATCCCGGTCCGCGCTGCTGACCGCGTATCGGAAGCTGACCGTGGAGCCGGAGATAGAGCGGTAAGCCGCTTGGCGAGTGCGCGAGCCGACAGTGATAGCGAGCTGAGGTGACCCTGTGACCGCAACCGTTCCGCTGAAGGTCACGTCCACGTCTATGTTCTCGTTCGCCCCGTAGTACACGTTCGCGCCTCGCCGCGCGGTCGGCGTGGATATGACGCTCACGCCGCTGACCGTCGCCTCCGGCTGCACTACCCGAATCGTGAACGTCAGCGTGTCGCTTCCCGACGCGCTGTTGGCGATCAGAGTGTAGGTAGTGGTAGCCATCGCGGAGGACGGCGTCCCTTCGATACTGTGGAATACTCGATTGAATATCAAGCCGCTCGGCAGGCTCGGCGTGGAGGCGATCTCATAGGGGCAGCGTTCGCGGAGGGTTTGATCACCCGACCGAGCCATCCAGCAATTCTCTGCCGCGCCGTCGGCTTCCGGCAGCGTGACCTCTCCTCTGGTCCCTATCTCGAAGGTATAGGCAGGCGATGCCACCCCGTCGAAGGACGCCCCCCCGCCGTTCACCTTGTGGCTCGTCTGCGCCTCCAGAGCGTGGCTGCCGAGACCCAGGGCGACGTCCACGCCGCCCGACTGTATGGATCCGCCGTTCAGCGCAAGCGCGTTGGCGGCGATGCTGATGCCGTCCGCATCCCGGTCCGCGCTGCTGACCGCGTATCGGAAGGTGATTGTGGAGCCGGAGGTGGTGAGGTGTGCCGCTTGGCGAGTGCGCGAGCCGACAGTGATAGCGAGCTGAGGCGATCCTGTGACCGCAACCGTTCCGCTGAATGTCACTTCGACGGTGATATTATCGCTCGCCCCGTAGTACGCCATCGAGTCTTGCTGAGCGGTTGCTGTGGATGTGATACTCACGCCGCTGACCGTGGCCGCCGCCTGTTGGCTCACAGCCTCGTAGACTTCTACGATGAATTGCAGAGACGTAGAATCCCCCCCTGCGTCGGTTGCGATCAGTTCGTAGACCGTCGCGCTGCTGCCCTCGCTAGGAGAGCCGGATATAGTCAGAGCGTCGGAGTCGAACGACAGACCATCTGGCAGATCCGGTTCCAGTCGGTAGCTCAGAGGCGCGTCCCCGCCCGATGCGGCGGGAAGCGTCACGTTGACCACTTGCCCCACCGTATAGGTTTGCGTCCCCACCGTCCCGTCGAACCAGAGCGGCGCCGTGCTGGATGCGTTCCCGTCGTCAGTATCTGACGGCTGAGTAGACGGCGTGCTGGTAGCGTTGTCTGTTGGCGTGGGCGTAGGCGTGTCGCCATTGTCAGGCGTGGGCGTAGGCGTGGGCGTAGGCGTCCCGCCGTTCTCGCCCCCGTCGTCAGCAGGCGTAGGCGTAGGCGTCCCGCCGTTCTCGCCCCCGTCGTCTGGCGTCTGAGCAGACGGCGTGCTGGTGGCGTTGTCAGACGGCGTGGGCGTAGGCGTGTCGCCATTGTCAGGAGTGGGCGTAGGCGTGTCGCCATTGTCAGGAGTAGGCGAGGGCGTAGGCGCGTCGCCATTGTCAGGCGTGGGCGTAGGCGTGGGCGTTGCGCCGTCGCCGTTGTCAGGAGTAGGCGTAGGCGTGGGCGTAGCGCCGTTTTGTTCGCCGTTAGTAGGAGTAGGCGTGTCGCTGTTCTCAGGCGTAGGCGTAGGCGCGTTTTGATCGCCGTTGTCAGGAGTAGGAGAAGGCGTAGGCGTGTCGCCGTCGCCGTTGTCTGTTGGCGTAGGAGTAGGCGTAGGCGTGGGCGTTGCGCCGTTTTGATCGCCGTTAGTAGTAGGCGTGGGCGTGTCGCTGTTCTCAGGCGTAGGCGTAGGCGCGTTTTGATCGCCGTTGTCAGGAGTAGGAGAAGGCGTAGGCGTGTCGCCGTTGTCTGTAGGCGTAGGCGTGGGCGTTGCGCCGTTTTGATCGCCGTTAGTAGGCGTGGGCGTGTCGCTCGTGGACTCGTCGCCGTTGTCTGTAGGCGTAGGCGTAGGCGTGTCGCCGTTGTCAGGCGTAGGCGTAGGCGCGTTTTGATCGCCGTTAGTAGGAGAAGGCGTAGGCGTGTCGCCGTCGCCGTCGTCTGGTGGCGTGGGTGTGGGCGTGTCGCTCGTGGACTCGCCGCCGTCGTCAGGGTCAGCTGGCGACTGATCCGGCGGAGCGCCGTTCTGGGACTCGCCGCCGGACGGCGGCTGAACAGGCGGCGTACTGGTCGCCGACCCCCCGGACCCATCGGTCGATGCGATCGTGGGATGCGAAAGCAAGCCGGCCATTAGCGCCACCGCGAATACGGCTGCGCCCAGAACTACGAATCTCATCAGACGGTCAGCATTGCTGATCATATCACGCCTTTAGCACTGCGAGCTTTGCCGCGTCCATTGAGAGGACGCCGCGTCCATTGAGAGGACGCCGCGTCCATTGAGAGGACGCCGCGTCCATTGAGAGGACGCCGCGTCCATTGAGAGGACGCCGCGTCCATTGAGAGGACGCCGCGTCCATTGAGAGGACGCCGCGTCCATTGAGAGGACGCCGCGTCCATTGAGAGGACGCCGCGTCCATTGAGAGGACGCCGCGTCCATTGAGAGGACGCCGCGTCCATTGAGAGGACGCCGCGTCCATTGAGAGGACGCCGCGTCCATTGAGAGGACGCCGCGTCCATTGAGAGGACGCCGCGTCCATTGAGAGGACGCCGCGTCCATTGAGAGGACGCCGCGTCCATTGAGAGGACGCCGCGTCCATTGAGAGGACGCCGCGCAAACTCTCCCACAGCCAATCTTAGGTTGTGTTGACATTTCATCGTATGCCAGGACTTACGAAGTTGAACAGTCGTGGGGGACATTAGGATAGTCCCAGTCTGTAGCAAGCCAACCCGGACGAATCCACCCAAAGATGACCACGGACTGTTAAGAGATACGGATTGACCGTCGATGGAGTTCATCTCTTTGTATTTGATGCGCCCTGACGGAAAACAGGTTCGACTGAGTCGAGGGTCTGTATCTGTCGGGGGCGAGCAGAGAGGCAGAGAGGGGAGAAAGAGAATGTCCGATGTGTGAACGAGATTTGGGAACGGACATAGGCGCGTAGGGGAAAACAACAGGTTTGACCAGTTGCGCCGGTCTTACCTGCACTGTAGAGGCTTGACAGCGTGGCGGAAGCCACGCTCGTACACCTGCACCCATTGACCAATTCACACTCCCATACGATCCGAGCTAATATCCTCCAACAGGGAATCAGATTGTAAAGGTCAGTTCCGATTAGCGCAACCCCAAAATCCCATATTCCCGCCATTTTGGGTGCCAACCCCTGCACGTCACCCCCCGATATCCGTAGCAGTCGTTCGAGAACGCCCCTCTGCACGGCGGCACCCCTACACGGCGACGGCAGCCCACCCCCCAATAGGCAGCGGACGTTCGCCAACCCCCCCCCGCACAGCGCCATCCCGCTGTCGAGAGCGCAGCCCGCTGTCGAGAGCGCAGCCCGCTGTCGAGAGCGCAGCCCGCTGTCGAGAGCGCAGCCCGCTGTCGTGTACGATGCCCTTCGGTCTGGGATGCCCGCTGTCGAGAGGATGCCGCTGTCGAGAGGATGCCCGATGTCGAGAGGATGCCCCTTCGCGGCGGCGGCAGATCGACCCCCCAAATCGGTCGTTCGTTCGAGGACGCCCCTGCCATGTATCCTCGACTGCGCGGCCCCTGTCCTGTATACAAGGCATACCCGTATACATTGCCCGTTCGGTCTGTACTGTCCGATGTCAAGAGCGCAGCCCGATGTCGAGAGGATGCCGATGTCGAGAGGATGCCCGCTGTCGAGAGCCAGCCCGATGTCGTGTACGATGCCCTTCGGTCTGGGATGCCCGTTCGCGTGTGCGCAGCCCCTTCGCGGCGGCGGCAGATCGACCCCCCAAATCCGTAGCGGTCGTTCGAGGACGCCCCTGCCATGTATCCTCGACTGCGCGGCCCCTGTATACAAGATATACCCGTATACATTGCCCGATGTCGAGAGCGCAGCCCGATGTCGAGAGCGCAGCCCAATGTCGTGAGGATGCCCGATGTCGAGAGCGCAGCCCAATGTCGAGAGGATGCCCGATGTCGAGTACGATGCCCGATGTCGAGTACGATGCCCGATGTCGTGAGGATGCCCGATGTCGAGAGCCAGCCCGATGTCGAGAGGATGCCCGATGTCGAGTACGATGTCCTTCGGTCTGGGATGCCCGTTCGCGTGAGCGCAGCCCCTTCGCGGCGGCGGCAGATCGCCCCCCCCCAAATCCGTAGCGGTCGTTTGAGGACGCCCCTGCCATGTATCCTAGACTGCGCGGCCCCTGTATACAAGGTATACCCGTATACATTGCCCGTTCGGTCTGTACTGTCCGATGTCGAGAGCGCAGCCCGATGTCGAGAGCGCAGCCCGATGTCGAGAGCGCAGCCCGATGTCGAGAGCGCAGCCCGATGTCGAGAGCCAGCCCGATGTCGAGAGCGCAGCCCGATGTCGAGAGCCAGCCCGATGTCGTGAGGATGCCCGATGTCGAGAGCGCAGCCCGATGTCGAGAGCCAGCCCGATGTCGTGTACGATGCCCTTCGGTCTGGGATGCCCGATGTCGTGTGCGCAGCCCGTTCGCGGCGGCGGCAGATCGACCCCCCAAATCGGTAGCGGTCGTTCGAGAACGACCCCCTGCACGGCAACGGCAGATCGACCCCCCAAATCCGGTAGCGGTCGTTCGAGAACGACCCTGCCATGTATCCTCGACTGCGCGGCCCCTTGTATACAATGTATACCCGTATACATTGCCCGTTCGCGTGTGCGACGACCCTTCGCGTCTGGGATGCCCGTTCGCGTGTGCGCAGCCCCTTCGCGGCGGCGGCAGATCGACCCCCCAATCCGTAGCGGTCGTTCGAGAACGACCCTGCCATGTATCCTCGACTGCACGGACCCTGTATACAATGTATACCCGTATACATTGCCCGATGTCGAGAGCGCAGCCAGATCGCGGCGGTGGCAGATCCCACCCCCCAATCCGTAGCGGTCGTTCGAGAACGACCCTGCCATGTATCCTCGACTGCGCGGCCCCTGTATACAATGTATACCCGTATACATTGCCCGTTCGGTCTGTACTGTCCGCTGTCGAGAGGCAGCCCGCTGTCGTGAGCCAGCCCGATGTCGTGTACGAGATGCCCTTCGGTCTGGGATGCCCGTTCGCGTGAGCGCAGCCCCTTCGCGGCGGCGGCAGATCGACCCCCCAAATCGGTAGCGGTCGTTCGAGGACGACCCCCTGCACGGCAACGGCAGATCCAACCCCTTCGCGGCGGCGGCAGACCCACCCCCTAAATCGGTAGCGGTCGTTCGAGAACGACCCTGCCCTGTATCCTCGACTGCGCGGCCCCCGTATACAAGGTATACCCGTATACATTGCCCGATGTCGAGAGTGCAGCCCCTTGGCGGCGGTGGCAGATCGACCCCCCAAATCGGTAGCGGTCGTTCGAGAACGACCCTGCCCTGTATCCTCGACTGCGCGGCCCCTTGTATACAAGGTATACCCGTATACATTGCCCGATGTCGAGAGCGCAGCCCGTTCGCGGCGGTGGCAGATCGACCCCCCAAATCGGTAGCGGTCGTTCGAGAACGACCCCCTGCACGGCAACGGCAGATCCAACCCCTTCGCGGCGGCGGCAGACCCACCCCAAATCGGTAGCGGTCGTTCGAGAACGACCCCCTGCACGGCAACGGCAGATCCAACCCCTTCTCGCGGCGGTGGCGGACCCACCCCCAAATCGGTAGCGGTCGTTCGAGAACGACCCTGCCCTGTATCCTCGACTGCGCGGCCTCTGTATACAAGGTATACCCGTATACATTGCCCGTTCGCGTCTGGGATGCTCGTTATCGTGAGCGCAGCCCGATGTCGTGTACGATGCCCTTCGGTCTGGGATGCCCGTTCGCGTGAGCGCAGCCCGTTCGCGGCGGCGGCAGATCGACCCCCCAAATCGGTAGCGGTCGTTCGAGAACGACCCTGCCATGTATCCTTTACTGCGCGGCCCCTCGTATACAATGTATACCCGTATACATTGCCCGATGTCGTGAGCGCAGCCCGTTCGCGGCGGTGGCAGATCGACCCCCCAAATCGGTAGCGGTCGTTCGAGAACGACCCTGCCATGTATCCTTTACCGCGCAGTTGCCTGTATACAATGTACACCCGTATACATTATATATAGGCAGCACACCGCACACCGTATACATTGTATACAGGTAGCACAACCAGATACGGCGAGGCGACAGGTGAAGACCCTCATAGTATCAGACGTCCACAGCAACCTCGAAGCGTTCCAGAGCGTCATGGACGACGCCCAGCGACACGGCGGCTTCGATGAGATGTGGTCACTCGGCGATCTGGTCGGCTACGGCCCAGACCCCGCCGCCGTGATAGACCTGCTCAGACGCCGCCCCCACCGCGCAGTAGCTGGAAACCACGATCTGGCGGCTGTGGGCGAGTTGAGCTTGGAGCATTTCAACCCAATAGCGGCCGCAGCCAACCAGTGGACTGCCACTATGCTGGACGATGAGCGGCGCGAGTTCCTCCGCGCCCAGCCCCTGAAACTCGAAATCGAGGAGTTCACACTCGTTCACGGCAGCCCGCGAGACCCAGTTTGGGAGTATGTGACATCCCCCCGAGCCGCCCGCGCCAGCTTCAACTACTTCGACACCTACCGCTGCCTAGTCGGACACTCCCACCTGCCATTCCTCTGCCGCATGAATGACGACGGAGACATCGCCTTCGACACGCCCAGATACGGCGTCCCATACGACTTGCGAGACGAGCGCCTAATCATCAACCCCGGCGGACTAGGCCAGCCGCGCGATGGCGACCCTAGAGCGGCATACGCCATCTACGACTCGGAAGCCGAAGCCCTTGCCCACTATCGCGTCGAGTACGACGTGAGCGCGACGCAGGAGAAGATGCGCGCGCACAGCCTGCCCGATTTCCTCAGCGAGCGCCTATCTTACGGCAGATAGAGGAATTGCGCCCCGCGCCATCCGCTCTGAACATCCGCGCGCCGACGCCGACGATTTTGGAAAGGGCAGTGAAAGATGAACATGCTTCGTTCCGATCCTGAGACCGCTGCCACTCAGCCGCTTCTGCCCGTCATCTGCGAGCCGATGCTCTTGCCCCACAGTCGAGATTTGCTCATCGCTTATGTCTACTTCTCAGGATGCGTGGTCGGCCGGAGAGTACGCCATCCCCGCCATCACGCTCGCGTTGTCTTGTCCGAGTAGTGACTTACCCGCCGGTTGCGCGTTAGAATGCGCTCGCTCGCCGCCGCGTTCGCGTTGTTTTGTCCGAGTAGTGACCTGCCCGCCGTTGCGCGTTAGAATGCGTTCGCTCGTCGCCGCGTTCGCGTTGTCTTGTCCGGATAGTGACCTACCCGCCGTTGCGCGTTAGAATGCGTTCGCGTTGTTTTGTCCGAGATGCGATGATCGGGAAGGTTCGGCTGTCGGTCAGTCCGAGCGCGGAGCCGCGGCTTGAAGACTGCGCAAGTTTCCCGCCTCCGGCCGCTGGCGCGGCGTCATCTCCCTGATGTTCCCGCCCAGCTCCGCGATCGTCTCCGCATCCGCGAGAGGGGAGACCACCCCGTCGACCCCTGCGTCGCGCAGCGTCGTCAGCTTCGCCGCCGACAGACCTTCGGACACCTCCACCAGCATCAGCCCGCCGGCCGCCGCGCTGACTCTGTGCAGATCCACGAGGTCGCCGAAGCGTATATCTCCCGAACCCACGCCGGACGTATTCAGCGTGCCGTCCATCCCGAGCGCCCTCAGCGCCGCCGCCGTCTCCCTGTCCACAGGCTGCGACAGCGCCACGATCTTCGCCCCGTTCACGTTGCTGACGATGGATCCGGGAGCGGTGGTCGGATCCAGTACGAAGAAATCACAGCCCGCCGCGATCAGCGCCTCGACGTCCTGATCGTCCAGACCGTCCGAAGCAGCGCCCCAGATCAGCCCTTCGAGCGCGGCGGCGCAGTCTGACGGATCCGCGCCGTTCCAATCCAGAAGCACGGCATCCAGCAGGCTCTGATCCACGGCGTCCAGCCGACTCGACGCCTCCGCCGCAGTCGAGCGGCCAATGAGCGCGATAGTCGGCGACGGCTTGGCCGCTCCCGCGAGCGCGCCGAATCCCATGGGCTGAGGCGATTGGCGTCCCATCTTCGTAATCAAATCAGTCAGTCTGCTCATGCTGTGTTCGGCACCTCTAGCGCATGGTTGGGAGATACGAGCGCGCCGGATCCCGGCCGCCCTCGCCTGTCTCGGATTCTAATTGCTAACAGTGCCTGCCTTCAAGTCGGCTATTGCCAAAGCGGTGAGGCGGTATTACCCTATCCGCCAAAAGGGGATGGCAACCTTGCAAGCACGACAGATCGACGGCAACTCTCTCACCTACATTATTATAGAGCCTGACGGCTACGACCACACTCTCGAATACCCGTTCATCGTACTGTTACACGGGTTCGGCGCCAGCATGACCGACCTCGCCGGCCTGGCCCCGGCGATAGACCGGACGGGCTACGTGTACCTGTTCCCGAATGCCCCCATCCCCATGCAGATAGGGCCGGGCATGATGGGATATGCTTGGACCCGTCCCGGGCAGGGCGAATCTGACGCTGACGCCCAGCGCGCCGAGGAGCTGCTCGGCGGATTCTTCGACGAGGTCGCCGAGCGACACGGAATCACCGAGGGCGGGGCAGTGCTTGGCGGCTTCTCGCAAGGCGGCATGATGACCTACCGCTTCGGACTCCCCAGACCGGAGACGTTCGCGGGCTTGGTGATACTGAGCGGCAGGGTTCCCGCTCCCGATCTGCTGTCCCAGATGCTCCCGGAGCATCGAGACCAGCCGATCTTCGTCGCCCACGGCGCGCAGGACGCCATGATCGGCGTGCGCGACGCCCGCGACTCGCGCAGATTCCTCGAGTCCGAAGGCTACACTCCGACCTATAAGGAGTACCACATGGGACACGAGATCAACCAAGACGTCATGTCCGACCTGGTTCCATGGATCAAAGACGTGATGCCTCCGATGAGGGAGCGATGAACGTCCAAGACCCGCCAAGGCAGCCTATCTGGAGCGTACCTTCAGAGTGGCTTGCCGCCTACGTCATACTGTTTGACACAGTGTGTACAATCGGAGTGGCATACGTAATCTGGTATCATATCGCCGTGCGGTCTGGCGACAGCGTACACGATACGATATTGGGAATCTTCACAGGAATCGTGACAGTCGGCATAGCGTCAGCTCTGCTCTGCTACTTGACAGTGGACTTGGGGAAGAACACCATGGTTCTCGGAACATACTTGGAAAACTGGCTAAAGAGGCGCGAAGCCCGCAGACTCGCCGAAGCGATAGCCGAAGGTCTCGCTAGAGGACACGCCGAAGGGCATACCGAAGGTCGTGCCGAAGGGCGTGTCGAAGGTCGTGTCAAAGGACACGCCGAAGGGCGCGCCGAGGTCATCGCAGAGCTCAGCGTTCTGATACGTGAGTGGAACGAGCGCCGTCTGGCGGCAGAGCGCAAGGGCGAAAAATTCGACGAGCCGCCGCCAAGTCTGGACGAGTAACTGCGAAGACCGCGGATGCAGTCGACGCAGATTCCTAGAGTCCGAAGGCTACACTCCGACCTACAGCGAGTACCACATGGGACACGAGATCAACCAAGACGTCATGTCCGACCTGGTTCCATGGATCGAAGACGTGATGCCTCCGATGAGGGAGCGATGAACGTCCAAGACCCGCCGAGGCAGCCCATCTGGAGCGTACCTTCAGAGTGGCTTGCCGCCTACGTCATACTGTTTGACGCAGTGTGTACAATCGGAGTGGCATACGTAATCTGGTATCATATCGCCGTGCGGTCTGGAGACAGCGTACACGATACGATATTGGGAATCTTCACAGGAATCGTGACAGTTGGCATAGCGTCAGCTCTGCTATGCTACTTGGCAGTGGACTTGGGGAAGAACACCATGGTTCTCGGAACATACTTGGAAAACTGGCTAAAGAGGCGCGAAGCCCGCAGACTCGCAGAAGCGATAGCCGAAGCGAAGGTGGGAGCGACTCAAGAAGCTCTCGCTAGAGGACACGCCGAAGGGCGCGCCGAGGTCATCGCAGAGCTCAGCGTTCTGATACGTGAGTGGAACGAGCGCCGCTTGGCGGCAGAGCGCAAGGGCGAAAAATTCGACGAGCCGCCGCCAAGTCTGGACGAGTAACTGCGGACGCAATCTACTCTGTTAGACTTCGACCGTCAGCGCGAGCGGATTTCGCGGCGCGCTCGCGCACACCAAAATCAACATCTAGGAGAGGCGCAACATGCCAAGAGTGCGAACGAACAACATCCTCGCAAAGAACCGGGAAGGGAAGGTCGGACTTGGGCTTGGCCTCGTCTATCCGTCTGCCGAAGCCATCGAGCTTGTCGGTATGCTCGGCGGATTCGACTACGTAAACCTCGACGGCGAACACGGCCTGTTCTCCCCCGAATCCATAGACGCTATGGTGAGAGTCGCCGACGGATACGGGCTGACAGTCACCGCCAGAGTGCCTAACCTGATGTCCTCCACCATCAACCTGTTCCTCGACAGGGGCGTCATTGGAGTGCTTGGTCCACACGTCGAGACGGCGGAGCAGGCCAAGCAGCTGGTGGACGCTTGCCGCTTCGTCCCCGAGGGCCAGAGAAGTTGGGGCGGCGGCAGGGGAACTTTCTACAACGACGGCGGCCTGCTGGACCAGCCCGGCCTTCAGCGCACCGAATACATGGAGCTTGCCAACAAAGAGATGCTGGTGCAGGCCCAACTCGAGACGGCGACCGCGTTCGAGAACCTCGACGAGATACTGGCAGTCGATGGCATAGACGCCTTCGCCTGGGGATCCAACGATCTGGCGCAGTCCATGGGGCTGCCCGGCCAGCCAGACCACCCTGACGTCAAGGCAGCCGAGGCAAGCGTCGCCGAGCGCATCCACGCCGCCGGACGCAAGATGTCCTACGACATCTCATCCGCCATCGGACTGCCCGAAATCATCCTCAGCGGCGCAAGGGCATATCTGGAATCCAACACCTGAGTTCACCACAGGAGCAACAGAACATGGCAACGATGCAAGGCGCGTTCTTCGACGGCAGCGGTCGCATGGAGGTCAGGGAGCTGCCCAAGCCGGAGACAGGCACGGGCGACGTGATCGTCCGCGTCCGCTCGGTCGGAGTCTGCGGATCCGACCTTCAGATGAACGTCGACAAGACTGAGCCCGACCAGCTCCCCGCAGGCCACGAGGTCGCGGGGGAGATAGTCGAAGTGGGAGAGGGCGTGGACTCGGCTCTGATGGGGCAGCCCGTCGCCGTGGAGATCATCGGACACGGGCGCGCATGCGCCACCTGCTGGTACTGTCGGCAGGGACAGTTCATACAGTGCCGCGCCCAAGCGCCCTCGTGGGGCGGCGGATTCGCAGAGTACATCAGGCGCAAGGCCATCGGCTGCTACGACGTCGGCGATCTGTCATGGGAGCAGGCCGCGCTCGTCGAGCCGCTCGCCGTATCCATCCACGGCGTGCGCCGCGGACAGATGCAGGGCGGGGAAGTGGTGGCGGTTCTCGGCAGCGGCAACATCGGCCTCACGTCCATCGTCGCCGCGAAGGGACTCGGCGCGGGCAGGGTCATCGCCACCGCGCGATACGAGCAGCAGGCGGATATGGCAAGACTTCTCGGCGCTGACGAGGTTCACTCGGACAGCGGCCCGGACTTCCTCGACGCCCTGCACGAGGCCACCGACGGACGCGGCGCGGACATGACCATCGAGACGGTCGGCGGCCACCAGTCCGCGACTGCCGCGCAAGCCGTCGAGGTCACGCGCAAGCAGGGGCGCATCGTGATAGTAGGCGGATTCCGAAGACCGTTCGAGTTCGACTTCCTCACGCCCATGCTCAGGGAGCAGGCAATCGTCTTCTCGTCCTGCTACAGCGTCTTGGACGGCAGGCACGACTACGAGCTGGCAATCGACATGATCGCCGCCGGCGGCACCGGAATCGAGAAGATGGTTACACACCGCTACACACTCGAAGACATCCAGAGCGCATTCGAGACCGCCTACGACAAGAACAGCGGTTCGGTAAAAGTCCAGATACACCAAAACTGAGCATCGAAGCCAGCTGACCCCCTCTCAAGATCACATCGGGACCGCCAGCATAGTTGAGTTACACCAGAACTTGAGCATAGAAACCAGCTGACCCCCTCTCCCTAGATGGGAGAGGGCTGGAGTGAGGGTGAACCCAATGCAGTACAGAAAATTCGGAAACTCAGACCTCGAGACTTCGGTGGTGGGCTTCGGCGGCTGGCCGATGGGACGGGGCCACTACGGCTCTTTCGACGAAGATCAGGTGATAAGAGCCATCCATCGCTCGATGGACCTCGGCGTGACGCTGTTCGACACCGCCGCCGTCTACGGCTGGGGTGAGGGCGAGAAGCTGCTGGGCAGAGCCATCGAAGGCAGACGCGACCGCATCATCCTAGTCAGCAAAGGCGGCATCCCTTGGGACGGGACAGGCGGACCACGCAACCGCAACAGCTCCCGCGAGTCGCTCGAGAAGTCGTTGACCGAGAGCTTGGAACGCCTCCAAACCGACTACCTCGATCTCTACCTCGTCCACTGGCCGGACGAGTCCAGGCCGATGTCGGAGCCGATGGAGGCGTTCGCCGACTTCCAGCGACAGGGCAAGATACGCTTCGGCGGCGTCAGCAACTTCAGCCCGCAGCAGATGGCAGAGTGCCTCGATGTCTTTCCCATAGTCACCAATCAGGTCGGCTACCACCTGTTCGACTTCCGCCCCGAGCCCGAGATCATCCCATTCTGCAAAGAGAACGGCATGGGCGTCATGGCATACGGATCGCTGGCACACGGCCTGCTGACAGGCGCGATGACGCCGGAGACCACATTCGAGGATGACGACTGGCGGCGCAGTCTGACGGCGTTCGGCCAGCCCATCTTCCAGGGCCAGACCTTCCTCGACAACCTTGCGAAGGTGGACGTACTCAAGGAGATGGCAGCGGACAGGGGTCTGACCGTAGCCCAGCTCGCGCTGGCGTGGGTCGCCTCGGAGCCGACAGTCTCCGTGGCGCTCGTGGGAACCCGCCGCCCTGAAGAGATGGAAGAGAACGCAGCAGCAGCGGACTGGCAGATGACACCCGCGGAACGCGAGGAGATCAGAGCAGTGGTTACCGGCTGACCGTCCCCTTCGCCCACCCGGGTCGTTAGGACTGAAAAATGAAGAGCCGCCCCTCGGGGACGTGCCAGTCTCGTCGATGGGCGGCTTGCGGCGAATGACGAGCTAGTGGCCTACGATTCTCTCCAGCGCGGCGATCGGATCCAGGCGCGATTCTGTCTGCACGTACAGCGCGCGCTCCGCGTGAGGCGAGGCCAAGCCGAGCCTGCGCGCCATCTCGGACTTCCCCATGCCCTGTCTGCGCATCTCTCTGTATACCATCACCTTCGCCTCGAGGAGAGGCGGCAGCGCGGTCGTCTGGCTGCCCATCGAAGGCGGAGGTATATCCTCGTACTCGTCTATGCGCGCGTCTATCACCTCTTCCAGCGCGTCCGCGGCTCGCGCGGTAGCGTCTTCGCGGTCGACTCCAAACGTGGCCAACTCCGGAAAGTCCGGCGAAGTGACCGTCAGAGCACCTTCGTCTTCTTCGAGAAATATAGGATATGCCAGCACTGTTTTACCTCCCGGCTCTTGTCGTTTGCGACCAACCCCTTTCGGATGCTGTGCGAAGTGGAACGCGCATCCAAACCCTCTGAACCGAGTCAGAAGCTGATTGACCTCCATAAATTCAGCCTACAAGAGGTCATAGACCATAGCAACAGGAATATCGCCCCTACACGCGGGACACCAGAAAAGCGAACGGGGTCTGATGCACTGATACAGTCAAGCTGATGCCATCAGAGGAGCTATGGGCAATTGAAGTCGTACAAACTGCCCTGCGTCATGCGCGGCCCGTCCGAAGAAGTACATGGCGAAATCCCCGCGCTGCCCGGATGCAGACCTAGGGCGACACTCTCGGCAAAATACTCAGCATCTTCCAGAGCGTGGCCGCCGCTGTCGAGATGTATGACGAGCGCGGCTGTGATCTGCCCGCCGATGCCAAAGCCGTACTGGTCGAATCGACCGTTGCCAACGGCCGTATGGCTTACAGAAACCTCACCCCAGCAGGAAGTCGAAGTCGCATCCCCTATCCGCCTGCATTACGTGGCGCGCGTACATCGCGGCGTAGCCGCGTTTGTGGATCGGACGGGCGGGCGGCGACTCCGACAGGCGGCGCTCGACCTCGCGGTCTTCCACCAGCAGGTCGAGCCTGCGGTTCGGCACGTCCAGCTTGATTCGGTCTCCGTTCCTGACCGCCGCCAGCGGGCCGCCAGCCGCAGACTCAGGCGTCACGTGGACAGCCACCGTCCCGAACGCCGTGCCGCTCATTCGCGCGTCGCTCAGCCGCACCATGTCCCGAACCCCGCCCACGAGCAGCTTCTTCGGCAGCGGCAGGAAGCCCCACTCCGGCATCCCGGGCCCGCCGATAGGCCCGCTGGAGCGCATCACCAGAACGTCCCGAGGCGTAACGTCCAGATCCGGGTCGTCTATTCGCTCGAACAGGTCGTCGTGATCCTCGAACACCACCGCGCGCCCCTCGTGGGTCATCAGAGACTCCGAGGCCGCCGTAGGCTTGATCAGCGCCCCGGTCGGAGCGAGCGAGCCGTTCAAGACCGCCAGCCCCCCCTCCGCGTTCATCGGACTCTCTATACCGCGTATCACGTCCGCGTTGTGGTTGACCGCGCCGCCGATGTTCTCGCCGAGCGTCTGCCCGGTGACGGTCATCTGCTCGGTGTGGAGCAGGGGAGAGATCTCCCTCAGCAGCGCGCCGACTCCGCCGGCGTAGAAGAAATCCTCCATCAGGTACTCGCCGGACGGCTTCAGATTGAGGATGAACGGTGTGCTTCTGGAGAGCGCGTCGAACAGAGAACCCGGCAGGTCTATGCCCAGCCGTCCGGCGATTGCGGTTAGGTGGATGACAGCGTTGGTCGAGCCGCCCATCGCGTGCAGTGTGCGGATTCCGTTCTCGAACGCCTGCGGCGTCAGGACGCGAGAGGGGCGCAGATCGTCCCTGACCAAGCTGACGATCTGCCGTCCCGCAAGCTCGGACAGACGCAGCCTGCGCGAGTCGGCGGCGGGGATCGCGCCGTTGCCCGGCAGCGCTATGCCCATCGCCTCGGACACCGCCGCCATAGTGGACGCCGTACCCATCACCATGCAGTGGCCCGGGCTGCGCACGATGCACGTCTGAAGGTCTGACCAGTCTTCCTGCGTAATGCGTCCCGCGCGCAGCTCCACCTCGTAGCGGCGACAGTCTGTACAGGAGCCGAGCGTCTCCCCGCGCCAGCTGGCGTTGAGCTGCGGGCCGCCCGTCACCATGATCGCGGGGATGTCCGCCGATGCCGCGCCCATCAGCATCGCCGGAGTCGTCTTGTCACAGCCGCCGAGAAGAACTACGCCGTCCAGCGGGTTCGCGCGGATCGACTCCTCGACCTCCATGCTCATCAGGTTGCGGAACAGCATCGTGGTCGGGCGCATGTTGTACTCGCCCAGAGACATGACCGGAAACTCCATCGGAAAACCGCCCGCCTGCCACACGCCGCGCTTGACCGCCTCGGCCAAGCCGCGCAGGTGGGCGTTGCAGTGCGTAAGTTCGCTCCACGAGTTGCAGATTCCAATAATCGGCTTGCCGTCGTAAGCCTCCGGTCCGTAGCCCTCGGCCATGAACGCGGCTTTCCTCAGCCAGCCGTAAAGCTCCGGCGTATCGAACCACTCCGAGCTTCGCAGTCGAGGGGCGCTTGTCGTCATATCGAGACTTCCTTTTGGGCAGTGCAGTCTAACAGTATGTATACGGTATACGGATACGGCGCGCGCAGAAGAGCGCTACCCCATTTCAACACAACGTCCGACGTCTGCATAGCCCCCAAGCAGCTTGTCGCGGTTTCGTACACGTCGGAGGCGCGCGGCAGCTATTCGCCGGAGGCTGGCTGTGAGAAGAAGCCGTCCAGCCATCTCTTCAGCGCGTCCAGAGACGGCGGCGCGACGAAGAACACTTGGACACCGCCCGAAAACTGTATGCGGTGATCCTCACGGATGAACAGCGCCGCCGATTCGCCCTCCTCGATCTCATCCGCTATTCGCTCGCCTATGGCCTCGAATCTCGCCGCGAGGGTCGTCTGATAGCCGTCCAGCGCCATCGAAAACACCTTCTGGCTGGCGGGGCCGAGCGACAGGACCCTCTGCCAGTCCGTATGCTCAGCGACCAGCTCCGCGTCTTCGAGCGCGTACAGAGACGCGGACGACTGGCACATGGCCCTGATGAACGGGCAGCCGTTGGGGTTCATCGCCTCGATCTGCGCCAGGCCGTCCTCCCCATCCACGCAGATCAGCTCGTGATACACTCTGGAGACTGCGCCCAGCGAGCGCTCCAAGCTGGAGACCGAGTCTCTGACCTCCGACCAGTATCTGGCGACCAGCTCCCGCCCATCTTCCGTCGCTCCGGGGGGCAAGACGTAGTTCGGCACCAAGAACAGCTTCTTCTTGCCCGAGAACCTGTCCGCCTGCGGTCTGGGAATTCGGGATAGCTCTGTAGTCATTCGGCGTATGTCCTTCTGGTGGTCTGTTGCCTTCGTCGGGGTCGGGATCCACGTTGGAACGACGGGAAGCTCACGCTCCGGCTGGAGATGGGCGTCTTGAAACGCCTCTGTCCTCTCCAACTCTGTCCACCCTGACCGCGCAGACCTTGTACTCTGGAATGCGCGAGTTCGGATCCAGCGCGGAGTTCGTCAAGTAGTTGGCAGCGTGATCCTGGAGCTTGGTGAACGGGACGAATATCTCGCCGGCGCGCTGGCCCTCCGTATACATAGCGCGGCCTTCCAGATCGCCGCGTCTGGAGCGCACCCTGATCCACTCCCCATCCTCGATTCCGTACTTGTCGCCATCGTCTGGATTCATGGAGACGGTCAGCTCTGGCGAGCGAGCGAGCAGGCTGACCGCGCGCGTGGTGATGGTGCCGCCGTGCCAGTGGTACAGGGTGCGCCCGGTGTTCAGTATGAGCGGGAAGCGATCCGAGGGTATCTCGTCCGCCGCCGGCCCCTGGTCGAAGCCCAGGAACTTAGCGCGCGGCCCGCGCGGGAAGTCGTTCTCGTACAGGAAGCGCGTGCCGGGATGGTCGGCGTCCGGGCAGGGCCACTGTATGCCGCCCTCCCTCTCCAGCCGCTCGTATGATATTCCCGCGATGATCGGCGTCAGAGAGGCCATCTCGTCGAATATCTCGGATGGGTGCGAGTAGTCGAATTCGTGTTCCAGCCCCAGCCCCAGCTTCGAGCTGACGCGCCGCGCCACCTCGCCGATTATCTCCCAATCCGGTCTGCTGTCTCCCACAGGCTCTACCGCCTTGCGAACGCGCTGGACGCGGCGCTCGCTGTTGGTGAACGTGCCGTCCTTCTCGGCGAACGACGTGGCTGGCAGAACCACGTCCGCTATCTGCGCCGTCTCGTGCGTGAAGATGTCCTGAACCACCAGGAAGTCGAGCTTCCTGAACGTCTCCTCCGCGTGGCTGAGGTCCGGCTCGCTCAGCAGCGGATTCTCTCCCGTGACGTACATCGCCCTGAGTCGCCCGTCGTCTATCGCCTCCACCATGTCGGTGATGACAAGTCCGGGGTCGAGCGGCAGGGGCTGGCCGCTCCACGCCTGCTGAAACTTGGAGAGCGAGTCGCCGCCGATTGTCTGGTATCCCGGGAGCGAGTCGGGCAGACAGCCGGCGTCTCCGCACCCCTGCACGTTGTTCTGTCCGCGCAGCGGCGATATGCCCGATCCGGGACGTCCCAGCTGCCCGGCCACGAGCGCGAGATTGAGCAGCCCATGCGCGTTGGCAGTTCCCATCGTGTGCTGTGTGATGCCCATGCCCCAGATCAGGCACGAGCCGCTGAACGGCGGCTTGGCGTATATGCGCGCGGCCTCGGCGATGTCCGCCGCGGGAATGCCGGTGATACTCTCCGAGTAGCCCAGTCCGTACTTCTCGACCGTCTCCCACCACTCGTCATACCCCTCGGTGCGCCCATCGACGAAGTCGGAGTTGGCCAGGCCCTCCTCCACTATGACCTTCGCCATCGCGTTTAGCAGAGCCACGTCGGTGCCCGGGCGCGGCCTCAGCCACAGGTCCGCGTAGTCGCACATCTCGATTCGGCGCGGATTGATGACGATTAGCTTTGCGCCCCGCTCCACCACGGCGCGCCGCATTCTGGACGCGGCCACAGGGTGGTTCGAGTTGGCGTCCGATCCGATTATGACGAGGCAGCCCGCCTCCTCGTAGTCTATGTACGAATTCGAGGTTGCGCCGCTGCCGAGCGCGGTCAGCATCGCTTCGACCGAAGGCGAGTGGCACAGCCGCGTGCAGTGGTCTATGTGGTTGCTCTGCATCACCAGCCGCGCAAACTTCTGCTGGATGTAGCCGTCCTCGTTGGTGGCTTTGGCGGATGCCAGCGTGCCGAAGGCGTCGCCCCTGTACTCGATCAGCCTTTCGGCCACGTAGTCCAGAGCCTCGTCCCACTCCACGGGCGATAGCTCGCCGTCCTTACGGATCATCGGCTTCGCTATCCGGTCGGGGTGGTTCACGAACGAGAATCCGAACCGCCCCTTCACGCACAGCATACCGAGCGAGGATTGGTTGTCCGGATCGTCCAGTATCTCGATTATCCGGTCGCTGCCGTCGATCTTCGCCTGTATCCCGCAGCCGACGCCGCAGTACGGGCAGGTGGTGGAGACAGTCCGCACAGGGTCGGGCAGGGCGGACTTTACCCGGATCGCGCCGGTCGGACACGAGGCTAGGCAGGAGCCGCACGTAGTGCATATCGAATCCACGAGCGGCATGTCCATGAACGCGCCGATCCTCGCATCCGTTCCAGCGCCGAGAACGTCTATGGCGCCGATGAACTGGTGTCCGTCCTGACACGCCTGCGCGCACCGCCCGCACATGATGCACGAGTCCATGGCGATATCGAACACCGGGTTGGAGTCGTCGACCGGCTGGCGCTGCCTGCCCTCCCAGCGCGGAGCGTCGATTCCGTGGTGCTTGGCGGCTATGGACAGCTCCCGGTAGTCTCGGCTCGATTCGCCGTTCTGCGGAAACATCGCCAGGGTCAGATCCAAGACACCGCGCCGAATCTCTCTGGCGGCTTCGGTCTCTGTCGCCACCGCCATCCCGTCCGTCGCCGGCGCCGAGCATGAAGCTGGGAAGCCCCTCACGCCGTCTATCTCCACCAGACAGGTTCGGCACGCGCCGATGGGCTTCATGTCCGGGTCCTTGCACAGCTGCGATATGTACGTCCCGGACTGGTTGATCGCGTCCAGCACACTCGCCCCGTCGCCGACCGTGACCTTCTTGCCGTTGATCGAAAGAGTGATTGGCATGGGGGCCCTCCTTATATATAGCTGACCTTACGCACAAACTGAAGCGGCCCTCCTTATATATAGACCTTACGCACAAACTTGAAGCAGATGCTGCCCTTGAGCGATGAACAGAGAGTTGCTGGAACTGTGTAGCGACTATCTGCCGAGTTCGTGTCTAGCTCACAGACGGAGCCACAGGGCGACTCGAGCGCAGGAGCGAGACCACCAAGAACGAGCCGATGCGTCGAATGCTCAGAGTATGCGAGAACAACGGGCTGGAGTATCGCCATGTTCTGGCATACAACTGGGTTCTCGTCCAAGGAGAACATGGAGTTCATAATCGCGCTCGAATCCAATAGGGGAGCGGCATCGAGCTATGAAGCGAAACTGTCGGAAGACTCCCATCGGATAGACACGCTGGAGCTGCCGGAAGGAGAGGCTGCGCGCGTCCGGTTGAGGGGTCTGGACTTTCCGGTTCTGATCCAACGCCGCACTTGCTGGGTCGCCTGCGAAGACGGTGCGGACGCAGAGCGACCACTTCTTCATATCCATCTACTCGGCCTGTCGGCTGGAATTGCTCAGCGTGAGACCCTGAATGAATCACTTCGCGCTTGGAACCCGCATATAGCACTCCGCCACGCCTTCGACGAACTCCAACTACTCAAGACTGCGTAACGTCAGTCATTGAGATATACTTGTGCGGCGTATCGCTGACTATGGATTTCATGCCCTCGCTCGTGAATTTTCTCTCATGCGCGCACGGTCGCCCGAGAAGCCGTCTCACTCCTCCGAATCGTCTCCCTCCAGCATCCATTTGCGAATCTGCTCGTCCGAGAGGATACCTCCATTGTCCTGGCGCTCCAACGCCTGTTCGACCGTAGCGTTCGCCCAGCGCACCCTCATGATGACGGGATAGAATTTGCTCACGATCATTGTAACGAACGTCAGCATTCGTCTGACGTCGTCCGGTTGCGCGCTGTCGCTGACAGGCCAATCCAAGGAGTAGCTTACATCCCCATCTTCGCCGACAGAAAACTTCCCTACTGCAAGCCGGTTGATCTTGTTGCACATAGTAAGGGCGTAGGGTACCTGATTCTCGGGGAATCTTACCATGTACGTCACACCGAACTCGATCAACGGTTCCGAAAACTCGTGATCTACGATTTGAAGATGATATCCCCCGATAGACGGCGGAAGTCTGATCTCCACCACGTCATGGCGCAGAGTAGAATAGGTTACGGACTGCTCATCGAAGTGCCGTATGATTATGCGTTCCAATAGCTCGGTCGCCATGTTCGAGTCCTCTCATATTGATTGCACGCACCGACATCGGTATGCGTTACGTGAATTTTCTCTCATGCGCGCGGTCTCGTCCGAGAAGCCGTCTCACTCCTCCGAATCGTCTCTCTCCGCTCCGTTTCCCTCCAGCAACCTGCGAATCTGCTCGTCCGAGAGGATGGGAGTTCCGGGACCTCCATCGTCCTGGCGCTCCAACGCTTGCTCGACCGTAGCGTTCGCCCAGCGCACCGTCATGATGGCGGGATAGAATTTGTCCAAGGTCTTTGTGGCGAACGACAGCATTCGCAAGACGTCGTCCGGTTGCGCACTGTCGCTGATAGGATATTCCAAGTAGTAGCATACAGCCCCATCTTCGTGGACAGCAAACTTGCCTACTGCAAGCCGGTTGATCTTGTTGCACATAATCAGTGCGTAGGCTACCTGATTTTCGGGGAATCTTGCCACGGGCGTCACACCGAACTGGAGCAACGGTTCTTCGAATTCGTGATCTGCGATTAGAGCTCGATAATTTCCCTCGTCAGTCGAAAGTCCGATCTCCACCACGTTATGGCGCAGAATCGAATAGGTCAAGGAGTGCTCATCTAAGCACCGTATGACTATGCGTTCCAATAGCTCGGTCACCATGTTCGAGTCCTTTCATATTGATTGCACGCACCGACATCGGTATGCATTACGTGGATTTTTTCTCATGCGCGCGGTCGTCCGAGAATCCGTCTCACTCCTCCGAATCGTCTCTCTCCGCTCCGTCTCCCTCCATCAACCTGCGAATCTCCTCGTCCGAGAGGATGGGAGATCAGGGACCTCCATTGTTCTGGCTCTCCAACGCCTGCTCGACCGTAGCGTCCGTCCAGCGCACCGCCATGATGACAGGATAGAATTTGCTGACGTTCGTTCTGACGAACGTCAGCATTCGCCAGACGTCGTCCGGTTGGGCGCTGTGGCTGATAGGACATTCCAAGGTGTAGATTACGTCCCCATCTTCGTCGACAGCAAACTTGCCTACTGCAAGCCGGTTGATCTTGTTGCACATAGTCAGTGCGTAGGCTGCCCGATTTTCGGGGAATCTTGCCACGGGCGCCACGCCGAACTGGAGCAGCGGTTCTTCGAGTTCGAGATCTGCGATTCGAACTCGATAATCTCCCTCGTCAGTCGAAAGTCCGATCTCCACCACGTCACGGCGCAGAGTCGAACAGATCATCACGTAGTGCTCATCTAAGCACGGTATGACTATGCGTTCCAATAGCTCGGTCACCATGTTCGGAGTCCTTTCATATTCATTGCCCGCACGGACATCGGTATCCGTTACTCAATAATGATAATCCATCAATTGGCTTCCAGCAAGATTTCGACAGACTTTCTCGATTCGTCCCTTAGCTCGACTGTGGTCGCCAAATCGTTCGGGTCTTCTGGCAGCTCGTTGTACTCCTCTATATATAGGAGGTGCGACCACGATTTTCTCGCAGTCTTGCTTCACTATGAGCCGGCTATTCGCACGCTCCATATATTATATTCCCTCTTAATGTGATTACCCTATTCAGCCAGCTCCTCACCGAAGAAGTGCAGCCCGCTCAGCACGGGATTTCCCGCCGCCTGTCCGAGTCCGCACAGAGAAGCCGCGTTCACCAGCCGCGCCAGCTTGGTCAGCTCGTCCACGTCGGAAGACGAGGCGCGACCGTCGGCCAGCGCGTCCAGCATCTCCACCATTCTCGGCGTCCCCTCTCGGCAGGGCGTACACTTGCCGCACGACTCGTTGGCGTTGTACCGCGCGAGATTGCGCACGACCGCCCGCGCGCTCATCGAATCGTCAATCGCTATCACGCCGCCCGCGCCGAGCATGACGCCCGACTCGTGAAGATATCCAGGCTTGATCGGAGTGTCCAGCATCGAAGCGGGAAGCGCCCCGCTCGAAGGGCCTCCGACTCCGACCATCTTCAGCGCGCGTCCGTGCGGCGGGCCGCCTCCAGCGCCGTGGACGATCTCGCGCAGAGTCGCCCCGAACGGAACTTCGATCAGCCCCGGTCTGCGCACCGAGCCGCTTAGATTGATTATCTTGGTGCCCGTGTCTTGGCCGTCCCCGATGGCCGCGAACTCGTCCGCGCCCTCGTTCACTATGAACGGGACACTCGCCAGCGTCTCGGCGTTGTTGATCACCGTCGGCTGTCCCCACAGGCCCGACTCGGTAGGGAAGGGGGGTTTGAGCCTCGGTTCGCGCCGATACCCCTCCAGCGTGTTCAGCAAAGTCGTCTCGTCTCCGCAAACGTAGCCTCCGGCCCCGCGCCTGATCTCAGCGGAGACGTCGAAGGCCGAGCCGAGAACGCCTTCTCCGATCAGGCCAATATCCTCAGCCTGTTGGATCGCCGCCTCCATGCGCGCCGCTGAAACATTCGCCTCCGCGTTGATGTAGAAGACGACCTTGCTCGCGCCAGTGGCGAACGCTCCGATCAGCGCGCCTTCGATGACGCGGTGCGGCACGCCCTCCATCAGGTGGCGATCCTTGAACAGCCCGGGCTCCCCCTCCTCGCAGTTCGCGATCATGTACCGCTGGGCGGACGCGAACCCCCTCGCGGACTCCCACTTCAGACCAGCGGGGAAGTAGGCGCCGCCCCGACCTCTGAGCCGCGAGTTTTTCATCTCTTGGATGACCCAATCCTCGCCCGCGTCGAGCGCTCGCGCCAAAGCGGAGTAGCCGCCACCGACCAGATAGCCGTCTATCGACTCCGCATCCAGCGTTCCACATCCATCTAGGGCTATCCGATGCTGAGAGGCGATGAACGCTTCGGACTCTGTCGGCGCGCCGCTTGGAGAGTCCGAAGCGAGCGCATCGGCCAGGGGATCGAGGTCACTGGACGAGACGCGCTCTATCCGAACGCAGTCCGCCCCCGGTGTCTCGACCAGCACAGTCGGCGCAGCGAAGCAGCCCCCGTCGCATCCGCTGACTGTTACGGATACGGCATCGCCAAAGCGCTCCGATATGGCGGGAACGATATCGGCAGCCCCAACAGACGCCCCGCAGTGGCCCACTTGGACTATGACTCGCCTCTTCCCCCTGTGCGAGGCTGCGATACGACCCCGCGCGGAGTTCGATATATCTTCATATCGAGATATTGAAGATGGGTCAGGCATCTGCGACCTCCGCTCTCACCAGCTGTACAGCGGACTGGACATCCAGCCGTCCGCGCCAACGCCCTCCTATTTCGACAGCTGGCGCCATGGCGCACAGGAAGCCGCACGGCGCCTCCTCTAGGGTGAATCGCCCATCTTCCGAGGTGCTTCCCGGAGATATATTCAACTCCTCGCTGAGCGCGGCCAGTATGCCTGCCGAGCCTGCCGACTCGCAGCTCAGCGCAGTGCATACCCGGACGATAGTCTTCCCAGTCCGGCCGACTCGCAGCTCCGTGTAAGACGTTGCCGAGCCGTACACCTCCGAGGACGGAATCCCCAGATGCCAGCCCACCACCTCCATGCCCCAATCCGGCAGGTATCCAAACTCGTGCTGAAGGAAGTGCAGCGCGGGAAGAAGCTGGCCGTGGTCTCTGGGGAATTTCTCTCGCAAGGCCGCCCGCAGAGAGTTCTTGTCGGTAATCAAGCTACCCCCTTGTCAGGAATGTTCATGTACGCCATCGCTGCGAAGTCTTCCACCAAATTCTATCACTTTCTCTCAGCCGCGCCGCAAGCGCGTAGTCGGGGAGGTTGCAGACTTTCAGAGACCCGCCGCCTGTCTCCGAGTCGTCAAGAGAATCACAAAGCCCCCGATGCGCCGTCAGCGGAACGCTTACGGGGTGAGTCTCGCCCATCCTCGAAAGCCGAGTTGTGGTATCATCTTCGTACTCCACCGAACGGCGCGAGGTCCTCGATGACTGCCAGAGCAGCGGCGCAGCCCACACTCAGCGGACGGCGCAAGGGTTACACCATCCTGCCCGTGCCGCCCAAGATGCTCGACATGAACCAAGAGCCGTACAACACCAGCGTTAGATCGACGCTCAAGACACGTTACCGAGGCGACCCCCGCGTCCTTGTCGGCGGTGAAGGCTACATATACGAGTCTCCAAGCGAATGGAGAAACCGTCTCGCCCCCGATTGCCTCGTGACCTTCGACGTAGATGCCGAAAACATCAGGGAGGCGCGGAACTACGTCATCAGCGAAGTCGGCAAGCCGCCGGACTGGGTTCTGGAAGTCGCGTCCATATCCACCGCCAGACGCGACTACAGATACAAGCCTCGCGTGTACGAGGCGTTCGGAATCCCAGAATACTGGCTGTTCGACCACACGGGCGGGCGGTTCTATCGAAAGCCGCTGACTGGATACCTTCTGGTGGACGGCGAATACATGGAGACGGAGCTTATCGACCTGCCGAACGGGGAGATCAGGGGATACAGCCCCGCGCTGGGACTCTACCTGTGCTGGATCGAAGGCAATCTGCGCTTCTACGATCCGGTGGAGCGAGAGTATCTGCGCGAACACCATGAATCCGAGACGCAGCGCATAGCAGCCGAAACAGCACTTGCCGCAGCGCGGTCAGAGCTCTCCGAGATGCGAGCCAGAGCCGAGGCGGAAGCCGCTGAAAGACTACGGCTTCAGGATCTGCTGAGGCGGCTGAAGGAACAGCGACCTTAGCCTTCGATCCCATCTGGTGCCATCGGGTCTCCTCCACGCCATCAAGCAGGGCGCTGAAGTTTACATCTGCGCCGTCAGCGGAACGCTTACGAGGTGAGTCTCGCCCATCCTCGAAAGCCGAGTTGTGGTATCATCTTCACACTCCACCGAACGGCGCGAGGTCCTCGATGACTGCCAGAGCAGCGGCGCAGCCCACACTCAGCGGACGGCGCAAGGGTTACACCATCCTGCCCGTGCCGCCCAAGATGCTCGACATGAACCAAGAGCCGTACAACACCAGCGTTAGATCGACGCTCAAGACACGTTACCAAGACGACCCCCGCGTCCTTGTCGGCGGTGAAGGCTACATATACGAGTCTCCAAGCGAATGGAGAAACCGTCTCGCCCCCGATTGCCTCGTGACCTTCGACGTAGATGCCGAAGACATCAGGGAGGCGCGGAACTACGTCATCAGCGAAGTCGGCAAGCCGCCGGACTGGGTTCTGGAAGTCGCGTCCATATCCACCGCCAGACGCGATTACAGATACAAGCCGCGCGTGTACGAGGCGTTCGGAATCCCAGAATACTGGCTGTTCGACCACACGGGCGGGCGGTTCTATCGAAAGCCGCTGACTGGATACCTTCTGGTGGACGGCGAATACATGGAGACGGAGCTTATCGACCTGCCGAACGGGGAGATCAGGGGATACAGCCCCGCGCTGGGACTCTACCTGTGCTGGATCGAAGGCAATCTGCGCTTCTACGATCCGGTGGAGCGAGAGTATCTGCGCGAACACCATGAATCCGAGACGCAGCGCATGGCAGCCGAAGCCAGAGCCGACGCAGCCGAAGCCAGAGCCGACGCAGTCGAAACAGCGCTTACCGCAGCGCGGTCAGAACTCTCCGAGATGCGAGCCAGAGCCGAGTCGGAAGCTGCTGAAAGACTACGGATTCAGGACCTGCTGAGGCGGCTGAAGGAACAGCGACCTTAGCCTTCAATCCCATCTGAGGCATCGGGTCTCCTGCACGCCGCCAAGCAGGGCGCTGAAGTTTACAGCCCCACTTCAGCCGGCGGCTATGTTTGCAACGACCTCGAAGACATGAGCATTGCGCGGTCGCTTTCGACGTGTGGACATCGAAGGCATCACAGCGCTCAACATCTGCACAGTCAGCGCTGGGGTCTATCTGTGCTTGGCGAGCGGACGCTTGCGCGCTTCCACGACTCGCAGCCGCGCAGATAGAGCTGATGGAGGGAGAGGCTGCCGAAGGCGACGCGCGAGCTATTGCATCCATGCAGGCGCAGAACAGCGGTTTGTCAGCCCGATATACAATCTAACAGAAACCGTAAAACAGAGTATTTCGCAACATAGAGCCAGATCAGCTAGCAGTTGTCCACAGCCGATCCAAGTTCATCTCTGCCAGCTTGGACGCGGGTATCGTGCCGTCTTCGTTCCAGCCTCGCGCCTCGTAGTAGGCGGCTATCATGAGTTCCAGCTCGTCTGTGGACAGCCCAACACCCGCCGCCGCGCCGTCTGGCAGACGCTCGCTCAACACTCGGTCGGGCAGAGTGTCGTCTTCACGCTGCCAACCCTCTCGTATGTTGAACAGCTTCTTCAGGTTGTTGATGCGCTCGCCGGCCGCCTTCAACTCCCTCGGCGTCACGTCCCAGCCCGTAACCAAGTTGAGAGCGGAGGCCGATTCGCCCCAGAAGTCGTCGAACGCCTTGCGAAGGAACTTGCACCAGATTAGCGAGTCCAGCACTGCCGAGAAGTCCTCGCCGTCCGCGGTTATCTTGCCGCGTTCGGCGTCCGCCTCCAGCCTGTTGACGCGATTCGAGAAGTCGGCCTCGTATGCGGACGATCGGTTGTGGCACGCTCCTCTGGTGCTGACCGCCAGGGCGAGCGCCATCGTCTTGAGGCTTCGAGGCTCGTAGCCCGGCATCTCCAGCCCCTTTACGTGCATGGCCCAGCCTTCCGACTTCTGCCCCACGATGCCAGACGCGATTCTCGATCCCTCTGCCAGTAGAGTTCCTAATTTACCGTTTTTGTTTGATATGTATTCGAGACATGCAAGGATTGCGTTCGAGTTTCCAAATCTGAGTTCGAGTCCGTCGGTTTCGTCAAGAGTCAGTATCCCGCGCTCGAAGCACTCCATCGCCCAGGCTGTCGTCACGCCCGCGCTGATGGTGTCCATGCCCATCTCGTCGCAGTAGTGTGAAGCGCGTATGACCGTCTCTCTGTCGGACACCCCCACCAACGGCCCGAGCGCGAACGCGCTCTCGTACTCCATTCGGCCTGTGGACTTCTTCGCGCCCGCGCCCACGCTCAGCACCTTTTCGCAGCCGATGGTGCAGTTGGCGCAGTGCGCGTTCTTTACGAAGTGGCCTTGGTACAGCGCCTCTCCGCTGACATCGTCGGCGCTCTCGAAAGTCGATTGGCGGAAGTTGCGAGTCGGCAAAGCTCCCAGCCTGTCGAACACGGCCACGTTCGCCATCGTTCCCGTCGTCCTGTACTTCTCAGTCGCTGGACCCAGGCTCTTCGCCGAAAGCCCTCGCCCGATCTCATCCAGCCCGTCACGGTCGAACACCGCAGCCGGATTGCGTCCCCTCACCGCAACGGCTTTCAGGTTCTTGGACCCCATCACCGCGCCGGTTCCGGTTCGGCCCGCCTGCCTGCCCCCGTCGTTCGCTATGCTGGCGAAGCGAACCATGTTCTCCCCGGCTGGCCCTATGCACGCCACCCTGAAACGCCTGCCCAGCCTGTTCCTGACGTCCCGCTCAGTTTCCAGCGTGGTGAGGCCCATCAGCTCTGCCGCGCTCAGGAACTCGACCCGCCCATCTTCTATCGTCAGCAGCGTCGGCTCGTCGCTCCGCCCCCTGATGAGCAGGGCGTCGCACCCCGTTCGCTTCAGCTCGACTGCCAAGAAGCTGGAGCTGATCGAGTCTCCGATCATTCCCGTAAGAGGGGATTTCGCCGCCACCGCGAACTTGCTCGAAGTGGTCAGCCTGCTGCCGACCAGCGGACTGCAAGCGAATACCAGCGGGTTATCGGGGCCGAGTGGGTCCGCGCCGGGCGGGCAGTGGCGATAGAGCAGGTAGCTTGCCAGGCCCGTTCCGCCTATGAACTGCCTGAGTACATCCACGTCCAGCGGCTCGCGTCGAGCGGTGCGAGCTGTCAGGTCGACGATCAGAACGACTCCGTGATAGCCGTACACGATCTATCCTCCGGCTTGACTGGAGAACACGTAGATTCTGTCTCCGCTGGATACCGAAACGGGTTCGTCGCCAATGAAAGCCAATCCGTTCAGGTTCGCAGTGTAGCTCGGCATGAGTGAGCGGCCATCTTCCGAGACAGCTACTCCGCTCAGCGCAGGCGCTTCGGAGACGAGCGCCGCGGCTATATGCGATGAGTCCGCGCGCGCCGGAATCCGCGCCTCCACCTCGCGCACGCCCGATACCAGCCGAGCGTGTCCGAACAGCTCGACTGTCACGCGCACGGGAGGGCCTCCTTCTCCGCGAGCGCGGATGCGGCGCGTAGATCGGACTCGGTGTTGATGTTGAAAAAGCTCAGCAGGCGAGGGTCTATCGCCCGAATCTCGTCCTCCTCCACGTATCTAACTGCCACGTCGTCGTAGAACCCTGCGATCTTCAGGTCGTCCGCAAGAATTTTCGAGCGGATAGGTTTGAGACAGCGGCGGGAGTAGGCGGCGTGTATTGGCTCCGGCCTCCCTCCCAAGACGGGGACGACCGCATCGAAGCCGGCGCGATTCGACAGCAGCATCGCGTACAGGTCTGGGTCGAGGAAGGGCATGTCACATGCGCAGAAGACAGCCCATTCGGTGGATGCGGCGTGGAGTCCGCTGAAGATGCCGCCTAGCGAGCCACTACTGGGGTACTCGTCTACGACGGCGCGAACATCCTCTGGAAGGCTCAGCTCCGCGACGCGGCTCTGATTGTTGACTACGACTACGATCCGTGACGAGACCTGTCTCATCCGCCCGATGACCCGACGAATCAGAGTCTCGCCTTCGAACGGCTCCAGCGCCTTGTTGCGCCCAAGCCGACGGCTCATCCCCCCCGCCAGCACGACTGCGGTGACCTCAGAATCTGGTATGGCAAGCTCTCCCATCATGGATCCAGACTATCAGAAGTCAGCTCGCGCCGCCAATCACCCCCATAAGTCTGCCCATCTCGCTGACGCTGTAGCCGCCGAGCGATTCCACCTCGCGCTGGAAGTCATCCGAGCGGATTAGCTCCAGAGCGGGACGGAGAAGGTCGCTCTCGTAGAACTCCATTGGGATCACCAGATCGTATCGCTCGTCGAACAGGGCGATGAAGTCTAGGCCGAATGCCCTCGCCGCGGGCAGTATTCCCAGCGCGGCGTCGGCGCGCCCGCCCTCGACCGCAGCGGCAACCGCCAGATGGGTGTAGTCCTCCCGCTCGTACCCCCTGATGGCATCGGGGCTGATGCCCTCTTCCCGCAGCCGATAGTCCAAGAGCATCCTCGTTCCCGATCCGCGCTGGCGGTTGGCGAACCTGACCTCGCCCCTCGCCAGATCGGACAGCGAGCGGACAGCGAGCGGATTGCCGGGCGCGACCATCAGCCCCTGCGACCTTCCGGCGAGATTCACCAGCGCGACCTCCTTGCCGCCGGCGTACCGCTCGATGTAGGAGACGTTGTACTCGCCCGTCTTTTCGTCCAGCAGGTGCGCGCCTGCCACGTGAGCCTCCCCGCGCCGAATCGCCAGCAGTCCGCCCAGACTGCCCACGTTGGCGGACGACAGAGATACGCCGTTCGCATCGCCGCCGAGTTTGCTCGCCATCAGGTCGAGGATCAGGTCGTGGCTGCCTATGGCTACGATCGTCCTGCGCGTGTCCTCTATGGGCTTGAGCAGGCGGACGCTCACCTCCGATCCAGCCTCGATTCCCTCCGACATTCTCGGAATCAGTGCGATGCCGTCCGCCCTGACTAGCGACGTTATCACGCCCGCGCCGCGCTGAAGCGGCGTTGCCACGAGCCTGACTCCCACCTGTCCGAGCCTGACTCTCAGAAACTCGTCCTCGCCCATTGGAGACTGAATTCGGCGCGTGACGGTGGCGGTCACACTGGGGTTCGCGCTCGCGCGGCGTCCGAGCATAGCCTCGACGATTGGCTGAACGAACAGCTCGCAGGCCACCGCCGCCGATACGGGATAGCCTGGAATCCCAATCACGGGCTTTCCCTCGACGATTCCGAGCGCTATCGGATGGCCGGGGCGTATCGCCACCCCGTGCGCCACGAGCTCGCCCAGCTCCTCGATAGTCGCAGCGGTGTAGTCTTCCGCGCCCGCCGAAGACCCGGCGTTGATCAAGACGACGTCGAACCGCCGCGCCGCGTCCAGCATCGCCGCCTTCAGCAGTGCAGGGTCGTCGGGAATCGGCGAGAGGCGGACAGGGGCCGCGCCCCACTCCGTGAGCATTCCCGCCAGAGTCAGCGAGTTGAACTCCACTATCTCACCCGGAGCGGGTTCGCGCTCGGGTGCGACCAGCTCCGACCCGGTTGGGACGATGGCGACGGTCGGCTTTCTGCGAACGGCAAGATCAATCACGCCCGCAGCCGCGCACGCGCCCAGATCGGCGGGTCGCAGCCGATGGCTCTCCGGAAGCAGAAGCTCGGAGGCGACGATGTCTTCGCCAAGCGGCCGCACGTGGCTGTACGGCGGAACGGACGCCCTGATTTCGATGGTCGAGTCGTCCAGCTCGGTGACCACCTCGACCATTATCACGGCGTCGAACCCGTCCGGCACCGGGTCTCCGGTATCGACCCATCGCGCGCTGCGCGGAATCGAGAGGGGCAGGGGAGAGACCTCGGACGCGCCCACCGTGTCCGCCGACCTCACCGCCACGCCGTCCATCGCCGCCGCGTCGTAGTGTGGCGAAGACCTGCGCGCCCAGACGGGCAGGGCGGTTATCCTGCCGAGCGCATCCTGTACGGGGACGCTCTCGGCATCGGTCCGCTCCATCGCGCCCGCGTCGTCCATCGCGCGCCGATACTTTTGCAAAGCCTCGTCTAGCGGGATGTCTTGGAGATAGTATCGGCGGCTGTGGCGGTGGGGCATTGTATGATCAGGCGTCTTCTTGGTTCGACTTTTCTTGGGGTGCGTCTATATCCGGCGTGACGACTTCGATGAAGCGACCGAGAGTATACGTCAGATTCTTGTGATCGTTGTTCAGCGTCGTATCGAGGCTATCCGGGTGATTTGTCAGTCTTCTGACATTGCACGACCGAGCCTAGTCGGGCGCAGTCGGTCAAAATACCTAACACAAGCGATAAATTACCGCTTCAGGTTTTATATATCAGTACTTCTACGACCTCCCCAGCATACAATCCGCCGGATTCAGGTGGAACGCGCGCTATGCCGTCAGAGTCGACCAGCGTGTATATCAGATTCGACTTGCCGAAAATCGGCGATGCGGAAACCGCGCCGTCGGATTCGGACAGCCTTACCGGAAAAAAATCCTCACGCCCAGACTCGGATGGCACGTCCTCTGTCAGGAGCGCGGAGATGGCAGGGGAGAGTGATTGGCCCGTCTCTCCAGAGAGAACCCTGAGAGCGGGCGCGGCCAGCAGGTCGAACACCACCAGCGCCGATACCGGGTTGCCCGGCAGACCGAACAGCGGCTTGCCGTCCGCAACCGCCACGATGGTCGGCTTGCCCGGCTTTATGGATATGCCGTGCGTCAGCACGCCGGGTTCTCCGAGCGCATCGAATACCCGCGCCGTCATGTCTCGCGTACTCAGCGAGCTGCCCGCCGAGAAGATCAGCGCGTCCACCGACTTCAGCCCCTCGCGCGCCGCTGCCAGCTGCGCCTCGTACACGTCCGGCAAAAGTCCGAGCGCGAGCGCATCCGCGCCGCATTGCGCCGCCCGCGCCGCGATGGTATAGGTGTTGATGTCGCGCACCTTGCCCGGCGGCGGCGTCTCGCTAGGCGCTGCCAGCTCGTCCCCCGTGGAGATTATCCCCACCTTCGGACGGCGCAAGACCTCCGTTTCGACAATCCCCAGCGCCAGCAGTCCGCCGACATCCTGAGCGCGCAGACGGCGGCCCCTTTTCAGGACGACCTCACCCTTGCGAACGTCCTCGCCGACCTGAATCACGTTCTCGCCCGGCGCGACCGGTCGCAAGACCTCTATGGATCTCTCATCCGCCGGCTGAGTTCGCTCGACCATGACCACCGCATCCGTCCCCTTCGCCAGCGTCCCGCCGGTGTATGCCACCACCGCCTCGCCCGTGCCGATCTCGATGTCGGATGTCTGCCCGGTCGGAATGTCGGCGACGACTTCCAGCAGCGCAGGCAGACTCTCGGACGCCCCGAACGTATCGCGCGCGCGAACCGAATAGCCGTCCATCGCCGAGCGCGCGAACGTTGGAAGGTCCTCTGGCGAGCGGACGTCCCGCGCCACGATGCGCCCCAGCGCCTCGGTCGTCGGAACCGTCTCGCGGCCTTCGATTGGCGTCAGGCGCGGCAGTAAATCCGCCAGCGCCCGCGCCGGAGATCGAACGTTGAAAAACTCTGGCACGGCGCATCTCTTTTCCAAGAACGCAGGATAGCGCTCACATGGCTATGTTCCGGCCGCGCTCACCTCGAGGCGGCTGCCCGTCTCGGCGGCGACCTTCGCCAACGGCAGGTCGACCTCGACCTCCACCATGACGAAGGCGACCTCCGTATCCTCGTAATCGTACTTCTCATAGACGCCAGTTTCGGGATCGTGGTAACCGTCGCCTGTGGAGAGATAGTCCGCCATCGCCTCCGTCAGCGATATGCGCCGCTCCGGAAGCGGCTCGTCAAACTCGATCAGAGCTTCGATGTAAACTGCGATTCCCTCACGGATCAACTCGAGCGTCTCGTCCCTCGCGTCTGCGGCGGCTATGCAGCCCGGCAATTCGGGAACGTATGCGCTGTAATTGTTTGGGCATCTCTCGATTACCGCTACGTACTTCATACCGAATTTCCTTCACTTAAGACCGGCCTGCTTCAAAATGCTGTCCCACGTATCTTTGGATAGGTCTTTTCCCGGATGACCCGCTATCACAACGATTCCCGGCTTCTGCACATGGTGATATATGCGGTGGCTTCCCCGCGTCCGAACGTAGTACCCCGAATCCTGCGTATGGCTTCTCTGACTTTGGACGCTGCCTACCGACGTTCTCCGACGCCCGCAGGCTCGGCAGCGGCCTTCGCCAACGGCAGGTCGACCTCGACCTCCACCATGACGAAGGTGACCTCCGTATCCTCGTAGTCGTACTTCTCATAGACGCCAGTTTCGGGATCGCTGTATCCGTCGCCTGTGGAGAGATAGTCCACCATCGCCTCCGTCAGTGACATGCGCGGTTCGGGAACGGGGTCGCCGTCCTCCACCATGAACTCAATGTGATACCCGATTCCCTCGCGGATCAACTCGATCGTCTCGTCCCTCGCGTCTGCGGCGGCTATGCAGCCCGGCAATTCGGGAACGTATGCGCTGTAATTGTTTGGGCATCTCTCGATTACCGCTACGTACTTCATACCGAATTCCCTTCACTTGAGACCGGCCTGCTTCAAAATGCTGTCCCATGTATCTTTGGATAGGTCTTTTCCCGGATGACCCGCTATCACAACGATTCCCGGCTTCTGCACATGGTGATATATGCGGTGGCTTCCCCGCGTCCGAACGTAGTACCCCGAACTAAGCGTATGGCTTCTCTGACTTTTGGCACTGCTTATCGACGCTCTCCGACGCCCGCAGGCTCGGCGGCGACCTTCGCCAACGGCAGGTCGACCTCCACCTCCACCATGACGAAAGTGACCTCCGTATCCTCGTAGTCGTACTTCTCATAGACGCCAGTTTCGGGGTCGCGGTATCCGTCGCCTGTGGAGAGATAGTCCACCATCGCGTCCGTCAGCGACATGCGCGGTTCGGGAACGGGGTCGCCGTCCTCCATGATGAACTCGATATGATACCCGATTCCCTCGCGGATCAACTTGAGCGTCTCGCTCCTTGTCTTTGCGGCAGCTACGCAAACCGGCAAATCGGGAACATATGCCCCGTAATTGTTTGGGCATTTCTCTATCACGACTGCGTATTTCACGCCGAACTCCTCTTTACCTGATGCCGGCTTGTTTCAGGATTTCTTTGAACATGCCTTTCGACAAATCTTCCCCCGGATGCCCCGCTATGGTGACTTTTCCGGGCTTATGTGGATGCTTGTATTGCCTATGACTCCCCCGCGTCCGAACGTAGTACCATCCGTCCCGCCGAATCCTGCGTATGGCTTCTCTGACCTTTGGCACTGCCTACCGACGCTCTCCGACGCCCGCAGGCTCGGCGGCGACCTTCGCCAGCGGCAGGTCGACCTCGACCTCCACGAACTTGAAGCTCGTCTCTTCCTCCTCATATTCAGACTTCTCGTAGATGCCAAGATCGGGGTTGTAGTAGTCATCGTCCAGTGATATGTGGTGCGCCATCGCCTTGGCGAGCGACATGCGCGGCATGGGAACTCGGTAGCCACACTCCATCATGCCTTCGATGTAAAGCTCCATGGCTTCCTGTATCATCGCCAGCATCTTCTCCCAAGTCTTGCCCGTGCCGACGCAGCCGGGCAGCTCCGGAACGTATGCACAGTAGTTGTTGGGAGCTTTCTCGAAAACTACCGCGTACCTGAGTTTCACGGTCTTCTTCATTTTAGGCCCGCCTGTTTCAATACGGTGTCCCATGTTTTCGGCTTCATGTCCTCACTCGGATGACCCGCTATCACAACGCTTCCCGACTTCTGCGCATGGTGGTATATGCGGTGGCTGCCGCGTGTCCGTGCAAGGTACCACCCATCCTGCCGAACCAAGCGCATGGCTTCTCGGACTTTGGGCATGAGGCGGCGGCGTCTAAAGCCCCAGAATCGCCCCGTTCGCGTCCACGTCCAACTGGCGGGGGGAGCCCGGCAGGCCCGGCATGGTGACGATGCTGCCGGCGATTGGGTAGATGAAGCCCGCGCCCACCGATGCCCGAACGTCCGATATCTGGAAGGTGTAGCCTGACGGACATCCCTTGAGCGCGGCGCGGTGCGAGATCGAGAGATGCGTCTTCGCCATGCACACGGGCAGGTTTCCCCATCCGCGCTCTTGGAAGCGGCGCATCTGCCGCCCGGCGGCTAGGACATACGTTACCCGGTCGGCGTTGTAGACCCGCTTGGCGAGCGCGACCACCTTGTCCCTCAGCGTCGCCTCGATCGGGTAGGCGTAGTCTATCTCCGGATGCTCGTCCGGCTCGGCAGCAGCCATCACTGCCTGCGCCAACTCGATGCCCCCAGCGCCGCCCTCGGCGAACACCTTGCTCTCGACCGCCGCGAACGCGCCCGCCTCCTCGGCCCCGCGCTTGACTATGGCCGTCTCCTCAGCGGTGTCGGTGGGGAAGTGGTTGAGCGCCACCACTACGGGCAGGTTGAAAGACTTTATCATGCCTATCAGGTGGACGAGGTTGGCCATGCCCTCGCGCACGGCGTCGGCGTTGGGGACATCGAGGTTGCGCGCCCTCACCCCGCCGTGGTACTTGACCGCCCTGACAGACGCCACTATGACGGCGGCGTGCGGCTCCAGCCCGTTGAACCGCGCCTTGATGTGCATGAACTTCTCGAAGCCCAGATCCGCGCCGAACCCAGCTTCGGAAAGCACGTAGTCGGCGTATCCGAGCGCGAGCCTGTCGCCGATGACGGACGAGCAGCCGTGCGCGATGTTGCCGAAGGGCCCAGCGTGGACGATGACCGGCTGCCCCTCGCCAGTCTGCACGATGTTCGGCTGAATCGCGTAGCGCAGAAGCGACATCATCGAGCCGACCGCGCCCACGTCGTCCGCGCTCACCGGCTCGCTCTCGGCAGTGTAGCCGACCACGATCCTAGACAGCCGTCTCCGCAGGTCGGCGAGGTCGCGGGAGAGCGCCAGGATCGCCATGATCTCGGACGCGGTTACGATGTCGAAGCCGCTCTCGCGCACTGGCGCGTTGTTCGCGCCGCCGATGCCTGTCATGATCGTTCTGAGCGCGCGATCTTCAACGTCCGTGACGCGACGCCACGTTATGCCCTCCGGCCGGAAACCCTCGATCTTGCCGCGCTGAGCGACGTTGTCCGTGAGCGCCGCCAGAAGGTTGTGCGCCGATCCTACGGCGTGGGCGTCGCCGGTGAAGTGGATGTTCACCTCGTCATCCGGCTCTATGACACTCTTGCCGCCTCCGGTTCCGCCGCCCTTGATGCCGAAGATCGGCCCGAGCGACGGCTCCCTGAGCGTGGCAACGACACTCTTGCCGAGCCTGCCCATCGCCTGAGTCAGGCCTACGGTGGTGGTGGTCTTTCCCTCGCCCGCCGGGGTGGGCGTTATGCCAGTGACGACCACCATCTTGCCGCGCCTGCCGTCCTCGCGTATGGCGTCCAGCGAGATCTTCGCCTTGTGCCGCCCGTATGGGATGATCGAGTCTCGACTCAGCCCCAACTCCTCGGCAACTTCCATAATTGGGCGCATGTAAAGACCTCCGGCGTGGGGTGCTTGGCGTGGGATGCTTATTGAAGGGTGTCTCTGGTTCGAGAGGGCTATTGCCAGTTGGTGAGCCGAATTGTAGCATACGCCCCAAGCGATTAGAATTCAGAGTATACGGGGTATACAGTGGGAGGGGAGAGTTGAAGGGCGTCGTATTCATCGGTGATCGGAACCTGGAGCTGAGAGACCTTCCGGAACCCGAGCCCGGACCCGGAGAGGTCTTGTTGAAGATGATGGCATCCGGTCTGTGCGGCAGCGACCTGAAGCGCTATCGCGCGCCGCGCGCCGAGCTGACAGGGTCTCTCCACGTGGCAGGACACGAGCCTTGCGGCGTGGTAAGCGAGGTCGGGCCGGGTGTGACGCAGGTTCAGGTAGGCGACAGGGTGATGATGCACCACTACACCGGCTGCAACGCCTGCTCCATGTGCCGCATCGGATACACGCAGATGTGTCTGAACCACCACGAGGTATACGGTAGTACCGCAGACGGAGGACACCAAGACTATCTGCTCTGTCCCGCTTCGACCTGCGTGAGGATGCCGGACGATCTGCCGTTCGATCAGGGCGCGGCGGTAGCCTGCGGAACGGGCACCGCCTTCCATGCAGTCAAGCGGCTCGGCATCAGCGGCGCAGATACGATCGCCGTATTCGGACAGGGCCCCGTTGGGGCGAGCGCCACGATGTTCGCCCGAGCGATGGGCGCAAGGGTCATTGCGGTGGATATGATCCCGGAGCGCTTGGAGCTTGCCCGCGAGCTAGGCGCTGACGTCGTGGTCGACGCCTCCGAAGACGATGCCGAATCCGTGATCCGAGAGCTGACCAACGGCGAAGGGGCGGACGCAACGCTGGACGCCACCGGAATACCGCAGGCGCGGATCAACGCCGTCGACTCGGCAAGATACTGGGGCAGGGTCTGCTTCGTGGGAGAGGGAAACACGACCACGTTCGACGTCAGCGCCCAGATCATACACAAGCAGCTCACGATCTACGGCTCGTGGACGTTCAGCTTGGCTGGCCTCGCCGAAGCCGCCAACTTCGTAGTGGACAGGGGAGCGCCGCTGGACAGGCTCATCACCCACAGGTACGCGCTCGATCAGGCAGATGAGGCGTACAGGCTGTTCGACACCGGCAAGACGGGCAAGCCTGTATTCGTCTGGGAATAGCGCGCCCGTTTCTCCAGACAAGAGGTTATAATATAACGAACCCAACCAAAGAGGAGGACGACATGAAGGAGCGAGGGGATACGATTATAGGCGACGGGGCGATCAAGTTCGGCATCGAGTACCGCGATCTGCTCCACGATCAGGGCGTGTGCATCCACGTTCTGGGCGACGTGAGCGAGGACGAGGAACACGAGCTGCTGAGGTTCGACTGCTTCGACCACGAGCCGCACTACCACTACGGCCCGCAGAAGCGCAACCAGAGGCTGATGCTCGACAAGACCACCGAGGGCGACTCTCTCGACTGGACTATCCAGCAGATCCGCAATCGTCTGCCGGAGATGATCGAGCGCGCAGAGTACCCGGAGCTGGCAGAGTACGCCAGGTCGATGGACCTGTCGGGGGCGACCGATGACTTGGAGGCGCAGGCGCGGCAGCTCGCGGTAGACGGGCGCAGGACGGTCATGCACGACCGCGGCGACGTCATCTTGGAAGCGGGACCTGTGCGCTTCGGAGTCGAATTCCGCACACTGTCGAACGACCGCGGCGTGGCAATACACGTCTTGGGCGACGTGGCGGGCGATGAGCAGGAGCTGCTGACGTTCGACTGCTTCGAGCGCGCCCCGCACTACCACTACGGCCCGCGCGCCAAGAATCAGCGGCTCTATCTGGACAGGACAGCCGTTCCAGACCCGCTAGGCTGGGCGCTCGACCTTTTCAAGGGCGGCAAGCTGGGCGCGATGCTCGACAGGGCTGGCTACGCCGACCACGCGGCGCGGCTCAACCCGGCTCTGGTGGCAGGCGCCGTGGCCGAGCTAGAAAGCGTCTCGCGCGAGATGGAGACTGCCAACGCCCAGTAGGGCATCTCCCCAAGCGTCGGTGGTTCGTTCGTAAGACAGCCACCGGCGCGAGGCCGGTCGCCCGCGCATCGGGTTTGCGTCCCACTCGCCGCCACTTGCGGGATTTGCCGCCCCGTTTCTCGACCATCCTCTACTGAAACGCTCGCAGCTGCTTCTGGGTGAGCAGCACCACGGCGGCAACCACCAGCAGCAGGCAGCCGAGTATGGCTACCGCCATCTGGCCGCCCAGGTAGTCTATGACCAGCCCGGCGGGCAGAACGCCCAGCGGCATGAGACCGAAGTTCATCATGAACACGCTCATAACACGGCCTCGGTACTCGTCGTCCACCACCTCCATTATCAGGCCCATGTTGATCGTTCGACGTCCGGAGTCTCCCAGCCCCACCAGCAGCATGATGACCGCCGCCGCGTAGTAGAAGGGGAACGCGGCGATCAGCAGCAGCGCAGCTCCAGACGCGAACGCGCCGACTATCAGCAGAATCCCCCGCCGCCAGTTGCCGAGCGCGGCAATGAAGAGCGAGCCTGCCAGTGAGCCGCCGCCCATGATCGCCACCAGCAGCCCCATGGAGTCCGGCCCTCTGCCGTATATGTCCACTACGAACACAGGCAAGAGCATCCTGAACGGAGACGCCAGCAGCGTAGTCGCCAGTCCCATGACCAGCAGCACCAGCACCATTCGGCTGCCCTTGATGTACGACAGCCCCGCCACGATGTCGCCCAGCATGTCGCGCTTTCGAGAGGGAGTCGGCCGGTCGGGCCGCGAGATCATCGAGGTCATTATTACAGCGGCGACGCTCAGGCCGGTGATGACGAAATAGACGTTGGCAGGCCCTGCCCAAGCGTAGAGTCCGCCTGCGACGGCGGGAGCCATAAGCGTCATCATGCTCATGCCCGCGGCGTTTATCGCCATTGCGTTGCCGATCCTGTCCGGGCCGACGATCTGCGGGATGATCGCTTGGCGCGCGGGCATCATGAACGACCAGATCGCGCCCTGTATCAGCGAGGACGCCAGCAGGTGGTACCACTGCACCAGCCCCGTCACGATGGCCGCGCCCACGAGACACGCAAGCAGCCCCACGATAAGCTGGCCAATCTGGATGAGACGCTTGCGATCCACCCTGTCGGCAATCGCTCCGCCGAACAGCGCCAGAACGAGCATCGGCACGGCTGACCCCGCGCTCACGACCCCCAGCAGCGACGCCGACCCTGTGAGGTCGTACACCAGATAGCCGCGCGCCAGCATCTGCATCTGCATCCCGCCCATCATCACCATCATGCCGAGCCACAGCACGAGGTAGTCGCGGTTCTTGAGCGATGAGAAGGTTTGTCGCCACCCTCGCGTCGCTTCGCGGGGAGGGAGCTTCGCATGAGCCCGGGAGGGGAGCGCCCGTGTGGGTCTGTCTTTATCCGGACTGTCCGCTGTCTTGCCAAGCGGCTGATCCGGCGCGCCGCCCGTCTGCGCTGGCGGCGGGGCGTCCTCGACGTCTGAGGACGCGGGTGAGCTGGTTTTCATGCAACCGAGTGTACCTGTTCGACGCCCGAAGAGGCAAACGGCGGCGAGCGAGCCTGTTTCAACTTCGCAGACGCGCCGACCGAATGCGTGGGGCGGGGCAGCGAAAGCGGGCCTGGATTGCGAGCCGCGCTCAGCCGCCAGAGGCGGAAGGCGCTCGCAGGTGTTCGATCCAAGCCCTTCGTGGCTTCGCGGTCATGCCATGACCGTCACCTTGATGATACCATAACGGGCAGACTTTCGCTCTCGCGGGACGACGGCGCAGATCGCAGATACAGAGGTTCACTATGGCAAACTCGTTCGGCCACATGTTCAGGATCACCACGTGGGGGGAGTCTCACGGGCAGGCGGTGGGCGTCACGGTGGACGGCTGCCCCCCACGCTTCCCCGTCTCCGAAGAAGACATCCAGCGCGAGCTGGATCGCAGGCGGCCGGGCCAGAGCGTCATATCCACCCAGCGCCGCGAGGGTGACCAAGCTGAGATACTGTCCGGCGTCTTCGATGGGCTGACGCTTGGCACTCCGATTCAGATAATCGTGTGGAATCGAGACGCGCGCAGCCGAGACTACGAGGAGATGCGCCTGAAGTATCGTCCGTCCCACGCCGACTACTCCTACGATGCCAAGTACGGCATACGCAACTGGATGGGCGGCGGACGGGCGAGCGCGCGCGAGACCATTGGGCGCGTCGCCGGCGGCGCGATAGCCAAGAAGTGGCTGGCGTCCGAGTACGGCGTCGAAATAGTCGCCTACGTCAAGCGCGTGTGGAGCCTGGAGGCGCAGGTGGACCCGAATCTGGTGACTTCCGACGAGGTCGAAGACAACATCGCGCGCTGCCCCGACCCGGACATGGCGGCGCGCATGATCGAGCGCATTCAGCAGGCGCGCAAGGATGGCGACTCGCTCGGCGGGGTGGTGGAGTGCGTCGCCAGAAACGTGCCGCCCGGACTGGGCGAACCCGTATTCGACAAGCTGGAAGCGGACCTTGCGCGCTCCGTCCTGTCCATGCCCGCGTGCAAGGGCTTCGAGGTGGGATCGGGGTTCGCAGGCACGTACATGACCGGCTCTCAGCACAACGACCCGTTCTACAGCGAAGGGGGACGCATTCGCACGCGCACCAACAACTCGGGCGGCATACAGGGCGGCATCTCCAACGGGGAGAACATCGTCATCCGAGCCGGATTCAAGCCCACAGCCACGATAATGCGCGAGCAGGACACGGTGGACGTCTATGGAAACGAGACCACACTGAAGGGAAGGGGACGGCATGACCCATGCGTTCTGCCCCGCGCCGTCCCGATAGTCGAGTCCATGATGGCCCTCGTCCTAGCCGATCACGCGCTGAGGCAGAGGGGGCAAGTGGGGGACAGTGGCCGGTGACAGCAGCCGGTGACAGTCACCATCCAGCCCTTCGTTGGCATGAGATCACTCAGCCGCCACTTGGGGGCTGCGAACGTAGATGCGCAGGGTCTTCAGGACAGTCGGGCCGTGAACCCATCCCACAGTGGCGCGGACTCGGATCCCTTGCATCCCATCGACCCTGCGCATCTCGTTGGATCTTGTTACACCACCGGCGAAGAGCCGCCGTCTATGTTCACGGCGATGCCCGTCAGGTAGCTGGCGCGCTCGGACGCTAGGAACGCGATCACGTCTCCCGCCTCGGCGCCCTCGCCCACGCGACCGAGCGGGACGCGCTCGCCCATGTCTGCGTAGAACTGGTCGAGCGTCAGATCGGGATTGGTCTCTCGCATCGCCCTGAAGCGCGTTTCGTGCTGTCCGCTCTTGATCAGGCCTATGCACACGGTGTTCACCAGTACGTTGTCGGCGGCGAACTCTTTGGACATCGCCTTGGTCAGCGCGACTCCTGCGGCTCTGCTGACGGAGGTCGGCACGGACGCCGCGCCAGGCGCCTTCGCGCCCAGGTTGGTGACGTTGATGATACGCCCGCCGCCCTGTTCGCGCATGATGGGAAGCGCCAGCCGAGAGGTTCTGATCGCGCCGTACAGCTTGAGATCGAGGTCGTGCTGCCAGCCCTCGTCGTCCACGCTCAGGAACGGCCCGCCTGCGGACGTCCCCGCGTTGTTTACCAAGATGTCTATGCGTCCAAACTCGCTCATTGTCGTTTCGATCAGGTTGTTCACCTGCTCTGAGTCCATGATATCTGTGGGAAGCGCCAAGACGCGGTGATTCGAGACGGCGCGGATCTCAGCCGCCGCCGCGTCCAGCACGTCGGGCCTTCGCGCGGCTATGACCACGTCCGCGCCCTCGGCGGCCATGCTTGCCCCCGCCGCCTTGCCGATTCCCTCGCTTCCGCCAGTGACTACCGCCACTTTTCCATGAAGTCCAAGATCCATGATATTCCTCCTGTATTTGCGTTGTCGTTAGGTTGTTGCCGAAACTTTACTGCCGATATGCGGTTGATTCACATTCAGCCTTCACGTCTTATGTCATTCGGGGAAGTGGGATTCGTTAGTCGCCATTCTAACTTGGTCTCGGTCTGCATACCGTTGCAAGCTCGACAAAGAGAGCCGAGCTGCGAAGCCCGCCGACTGCTAGCCACTTCTCTCACGTCTGTAAGCCTCGTCCAGCAGATCGGTCACGTACTTGACCTGCGCGGGCAGGCCGCGCTCGGCGATCCCGTACTGAAGCTGCATCAGACATCCGGGGTTGGCGGTCGTCAGCACGTCCGCGCCCGTCGTTTCGAAATCGTCCATCTTGGAATTCAGCACGCGCAGCGAGAATTCGCGCTCGGTTATCGTATACGTGCCGCCCGCGCCGCAGCAGCGGCCCGCGTTGGGCAGCTCCACGAACTCCATCCCGGGGATCGAGTCCAGAATTCGGCGCGGCGCAGACGTTATCCGCTGAGCGTTTGCGAGGTGGCACGAGTCTTGATACGTGACCCTGCAATCGAGCGCGGCGCGCGGCGGGACGAACGGCAGCTCCACCAAGAATTCGTGAATATCCTTGACCATATCCGAGAAGCGCCGCGCCTTTTCCGAGTATTGCGGATCGTCTCGCAGAAGATGGGCGTACTCCTTCATCCGCGATCCACAGCCGGCGGAGGCGACCACGACGGCGTCGACGCCCGCTTCGGAGAAGACGTCTATGTTTCGGCGCGCCATCTTCCTAGCGGCGTCCAGATATCCAACGTGGGAGTGGATCGCGCCGCAGCAGACCTGTCGCTCGGGCGCGACCACTTCGCAGCCGTTTCGCGCCAGTACCCTGACCACCGCATCCATCTCGGGACCGTTCACCAAGGGCATGACGCAGCCGGATAGAATGGCAGCCCGCGCGCGAGCTTCTCCTTCCGCCTCCACCGTCTGCCCCTTCGCGCTGAAGTAGGTGGAGGACACGCGCGGCATGGACGCTTCCATGTCCGCCAGCGAGGGCGCGAGACGTCTCAGGACGCCCGATTTGCGAACCAGCGACTGCGCCCCGGAGCGCTGATAAGCCTTCGCCGCCGACATGAGCAGCTTCAGCCTGCCCTGATGCGGGAGGACGTGGTTCAGCGACACGTTCTCCGCAAACCGCGCCAGCGCTCCCGGCTTGCGGCGGCGCTCCACCTGCGCCATCGTCGCCTCTATCAGGCTGCCGTATGGAACGCCGGACGGACACGCCACCTCGCACGCCCGACACTGGATACACAAGTCCCAGTGCCTGATTACCGAATCCGTCATGCCGATCCGTTCTTCGTTCACCGCCTTCATCAGCGCGATCCGTCCGCGCGGCGATTCGGTTTCTAGGCCCGTCTCCAGATACGTCGGACACGCCTGAAGGCAGAATCCGCAGTGGACGCACTTGTACAGGTCGGACTCTTCCGGCGCGTCCGGCCCCGAGAACAGGAAATCGGGGGCTATGCGCGCCTCTCCGTGTTTCGCCTCGACCATCAGATGCCCCCCACGTATCGGCCTGGGTTCATGGTGTCGTTCGGATCGTACTGAGCCTTCAGCTCGCGCATCACGCTCGACCCTCGCGGCTCGCCGCCCCAAACGTCGACTCTGCGCTTGACCTCAGTCGGACAGCGCAGGACTATGGCCCACCCCCCCAGCGTGAGGACGCGCCTTCTGGCTTCGGAGATTATGTCAATTAGGTCTTCCGCGCTGGCGCCTTCGGAGCTAGCGCCAAGCCACGCGCCTTCCACCGTGCCGAATCCCGGATGCGCCAGCCAAGCCACTTCCATATCCGGAGCGGCGCAGCCCTCGACTGCGGCGATGACGTCCCCCGTCTGGCTGGGCAGGGCAGTTATCCTCATGCCCAGATCGGGGAGGGAATCGGCGTCCCATCCGAAGTCGGAGATCGCGCGCCACAGTCTGGGCGTGGGCGATTCGCCGATGTGAGCCGCGCGCGCCTCTCGGCACGCCTTCACCACGTCATCCACCTGCCGATCCAGCGTGCGCGGCCTTCCCCCAAGCCGAAACGCGACGTGGGATCCCGGGCGCGCGGGATCGACGTCCATGAGCCGCGCCGTCGAATCTCCGAAAGACGCCAGCGCCAGCGGCATGACGTGGGAGTTGAACACACTCATGGAGACGTCCATCGCGCCTTCCAGCGAGTCGAACGATGCCAGTATCGTGCGCTCGTACATCGGAATCGGCGTCAGCTTGAAACTGGCTTCCAGTATGACGCCGAGGCTGCCCAGTCCGCCGATGTGAAGACGGGACATGTCGTAGCCGCTGACGTTCTTCACGACTTGGCCGCCGCTCTTGGTGACCGAGCCGTTCGGCTGCACGACCCTCATGCCTATGACGGTATCTCTGGCGTGGCCCATGTGCCACTTGAGCGCCCCGCTGAGACCGGTGGCGAGCGTCCCGCCGATCGTGGAGCGCGCGGGCAGGGGAGAGTCGAGCGCGAGCATCTGCCCCTGCTGCGCCAGCGTCTCGGCGACCATCCGCATATTGGCCCCCGCTTGGAACGTGGCGGTGAGGTCTCCGGCGTTGTGCGCCGCCACGCGGTTGAGCCTCGTCATGTCCACCACTATTCCGGGGCGCGCGGGAATTCCGCCCAGCCCGATGCGCGTTCCGCCGCCGCGCGGGTACAGCGCGAGGCGTTCGCCATCCGCCGCGCCCACGACTTCGCGCAGCTCGTCCTCGCTGGACGGCGCGACTGCCGAGATCGGCTCCACGCCGTCTATGGTCGAGCTCGCAAGGTCATCGCGCGTTCGCAGATGCCGGGTGATCATAAGGGAATCTGTCGGCATGGCGCGCTAGACATAAGCGCCCGGCCCGGCGCGCTGTATCGCCGCAGCCATCTGTCTGATGTCCGAGCAGGACGCCCCGGTCGGGAATATCTTTCCGGGGTTGAAGATGTTGTTCGTGGAGAACGAAGGCCTCAGCCGCGCCATGACGTCCATGTCCGCGTCCGTGAACATGAGCGGCATGTACTCCTGCTTCTCCAGCCCGATCCCGTGTTCGCCAGACAGGACGCCGCCCACCTCGACGCACAGCTCGAGTATCTCGCCGCCTATCTTCAGCGCCGCCTCGGTATCTCCCGGCTTCCGTTCGTCGAACAGAACGGAGGGGTGCAGGTTGCCGTCTCCGGCGTGCAGCAGGTTGGCGATTGGGTATCCCGTCCGCTCGGAGATGCCCTTTATTCGAGAGAGCGTCTCCACCAGCCGCGTTCTTGGAACGGTGCCGTCCACCAGCAGGTAGTTGGGCGCGAGACGTCCGAGCGCGCCGAGAACGCCCTTGCGCCCGGACCACAGCTTTTCGCGCTCGACCGGATCGGTGGCTGTCCTGATTTCGAGCGGATCGTACAGGTTGCAGACCTCCTCGACCGCCGCGACCTCCTCCTCCACGGCCTCCGCGAGTCCGTCCACCTCCACGAGCAGGACGGCGCCCGCGCCTTCGGGGTATCCGGCGTGAACTGCGGCCTCGGCTGCGCTGATGCAAAGCTCGTCCATCATCTCTATTGCCGCTGGAACGATGCCCGCTCCGATGATGCCCGACACCGCCGCGCTCGCGTCGTCCAGCTCGCTGAACACCGCCAAGAGCGTCTTGACCGCTTCGGGCTGGCGCAGCAGGCGGACGGCTATCTTGGTGACGATGGCCAGCGTCCCCTCGGATCCGATGATGATTCCCCTGAGATCGAAGCCGGGAGATTCGCGGTGGATGCCGCCGACCCATTCGATTCCGCCGTCCGCGTACACCACTTCGAGACCGAGAACGTGGTTGGTGGTGACGCCGTAGGCGAGACAGTGGGGGCCGCCGGAGTTTTCGGCAACGTTGCCGCCGATAGTGCAGGCGCGCTGACTGGACGGGTCGGGCGCGAAGTACAGGCCGTGTTTGGAGACCTGCTCGGACAGATGCAGGTTGACCACGCCGGGCTCGACTATGGCGACTCGGTTCTCCACGTCCACTTCGAGGATGCGCGTCATGCGAGTCATCGCCAGCACGAGTCCGCCATGCTCGGCGACCGCTCCGCCGCTCAGCCCCGTGCCTGCCCCCCGCGCCACGATGGGCAGACCGCTCCGCTCCGCGATCTTGACGCATTCGGAGACCTGTTCGGCACTGTCCGGCAGGGCTACGACGGTCGGAAGCGCGCGGTCCACGGAGCCGTCGTACTCGAACACGATGAGGTCTTCGGGCTTGTGGATGACGTACTCCGCGCCCACGACGGCTTGGAGCTGCGGGATGATCGAATTCATATCTAAGGTCATGCGTCTCGCTCCGAGAGACAATAGTAGATTATCCCAAGAGCCAGCGCAACACGGGCGCGACTTGGTAGATAGATTCCGCTCGCATCGCCGCGCATGAGCGTTGCGCTCTATCTCAGTGGAGCGTTCGCGTATGCGGCAGCTGGCGCATCGCCTTCGTGTTCGGCGACTGGAGCAGCTTATCATCGGCGCAGAAGCCGCCTCACTTACTGCGCGAGCGAGCGAGTCGTTCGGGGATTGTGGCGCGACGGTCTCCTCCGAATCGCTTCAGTCCAGCCGCGCAAGCTCCGTCATCATGGTATCGGCGTCGGTGGTGGGAAGGCGGCAGGCGTAGCTGCGGCAGACGTATGCGGTGGGTTTTCCATCAGTGGCGGAGCGACCCCGGAAGATGGGCCAGTCGCTTCGCTCTGCATCCGACTCAGGCGCGGCAACGACGACCGCCCCTGCGTGGTAATCCGAGGCGATGCGGCGCAGCATCGGCCTGGCGTCCGAAGACTGCGACCCGGTCACTATGACGACCTCTTTCGACTCCGAGAGATACGAGTCTAGGGCGCAAAGCCAGTGACCGGCGCCTGTGGGGAACTGCGCCATGATTCCGCGCACGCCCCTGAGCGCGCTTGCGGCTATCGAGCGCAGATCGTGGTCGCCAGTGATCGAGGAGAGGCGAATCAGCGCGTCCGCCATCATCGAGTGGCCGGAGGGCAGGGCGTTGTCCGTCACGTCTCGCGGGCGGACTATCAGGCTCTCCTGATCGCTCCCCGTGTCGAAGAGCTGCTCGCGCAGCGGGTCCCGGAACAGGTCTATCGTCCGCCGAGCAAGCCTTTCGGCTTCCAGCAGCCAGGCAGGGTCGCCGTCTGCGCGGTGGAGCGCGAGCAGGCCGCTGACGAGCGCTGAGTGGTCGTCCAAGAATCCCATCGCGCCGTTTTCGGATGCGCTGTCCGTCCTTCTCAGCCGCCCGTCTCGACTCATGCGGCTCAGCAGGAACGCGGCGTTGGCGCGCGCTGCTTCTAGGTAGTCCGACCTGTCGAAGGCGGCTGCGGCCTCCGCCACCGCCGCCAGCATCAGCCCGTTCCACGCGGTGATGATCTTCGTGTCCGTCATCGGCGGGACGCGCTCCGAGCGCGCTTCCAGCAGTTTGGCATTCGCCGATTCGACGAGCGACGTCAGATCGGATTCCGCCATCGAGTGGCGCGCGGCGACCTGCGCCGCGGGACGTGGGACGTTCAGGATGGACATTCCCTCGAAGTTGCCCTCTCTGGTGACTCCGTAGTAGTCTGCGACGATGGAGGCGGTGTCTCTGCCCAGAATCGCCGCCAGCTGCTCGGGTCGCCACACGAAGAACTTGCCCTCCACGCCCTCGCTGTCGGCGTCCTGCGCCGAGTAGAAGCCGCCGTCCGGCGAAGTCATCTCCCTGAGAACGTAGTCCACGACTCCCTGAGCCACGGCGCCGTACTGCGCGTTTCCCGTCACCTGCCAGGCGCGGGTGTACAGCGAAGCAAGCAGAGCGTTGTCGTACAGCATTTTCTCGAAGTGGGGAACCAGCCAGAAGGCGTCTGTGGAGTAGCGGTGGAAGCCTCCCCCGATCTGGTCGTGTATGCCGCCGGCAGCCATCCTGTCCAGCGTAAGCTCCACCATTTCGAGGGGCTGGGGCGCGCCTGTCCTGACGTGGCAGCGCAGCAGGAATTCGAGAGTGGCGGGCTGTGGAAACTTGGGCTGAATTCCGAAGCCGCCGGATGCGCCGTCGAACTGGCTGGAAAGCGTGTGGAACGCGGAGCGCGCGACGCCGTCCGTCAGAGGATCGACGCCGCGCTCTGCGGCGAAGGTTTGACCGATTCTCTCGACGAGCTGCCTGCTGGTGGACATGACGTCCGAGCGTCTGGCGGTGAAAGCGTTCGAGATCGCCTCCAGAACGCGCGGGAATGCGGGCAGGCCGCCCCTGTCGTCAGGCGGGAAGTACGTTCCGCCGTAGAACGGCTCGCCGTCCGCGGTCATAAAGACGGTCATCGGCCAGCCGCCGTGTCCGGTCAGCGCCTGAACCGCCGTCATGTAAACCGAGTCCACGTCTGGCCGCTCCTCGCGGTCCACCTTTACGTTGACGAAGCGCTCGTTCATCAGCGCGGCGGTGGCGGGATTCTCGAACGACTCCCGCTCCATGACGTGGCACCAGTGGCACGATGAGTAGCCCACGCTGAGCATGATGGGGACGTCGCGCCTGCGCGCCTCCTCGAACGCCTCCTCGCCCCACGGATACCAGTCCACGGGGTTGTCGGCGTGCTGAAGCAGGTATGGGCTGGTCTCTGAGGAAAGACGGTTGGGCATTTGCGCTGCGCTCACGTTCCCCTTATCTCGATGGTCTCGACCCGCTTGGAATCGAGATCTGCAACTCGGATGAGGTGGCTGTTGGTGTCGGCTATGTACAGCTTGCCCTGATGGGCGCTGATTCCGCCGGGCTCGGAGAACGTGGCTTGCGCCGCGTCTCCGTCTTCGCTTCCGACCGCTCCGGAGCCGAACGCCGCGCGGCACAGGCGCGAATCGGGATCCAGCCGCTTGATCTTGTTGTTGTACGTGTCCGCTATCCACAGGACACGCTCGTAAAGCTCGATGCCGATGGGGTGCTGGAGTCTGACCTGATCGCCTATGCCGTCCACGTCTCCGAAGGTGAACAGGTCCAGCCCGACCAGAGTATCCACCGAACCCATAGGGTCGATGGCCGCTTGGCGGATCGAGCTGGTTTCGCTGTCGGCGAAGTAGATGGTCTTGCCGTCGCTGACTATGCCGCTCGGCTGCGCAAGCTCGGCTCTTTGCAGCGGGCCGTCCGTGATTCTCTCGCGCCCGTTGCCCGCATGGATGCCGACCGTCCTGCCAGTCAGATCGAGCTTCCAGAGCTGGTGGAAGCCGGCCATGGCGATGTACAGCGTATTGCCGACCTTCTCCACGTCCCAGGGCGAGTTGAGCGCAACGAAGCGCGCGTTGCCGCCGCCGGTGCGGAAGCCTCTGGCCTGCTCGCCGGTGCCGGCGATGGTCCTGACTTCGAGCGATTCGAGGTCTATTGCCCTGATCGCGTGGTTCTTGGTGTCTGCGACGTAGAGCATGGGGTAGTCGAGGTCGCAGCCCTGCGGGTCGTGGAACGAGGCTTCGTTCGCGCGCCCGTCCTTCAGTCCGGTTTCCCCTGAACCGATTATCGCCTTGACCACGCCGTTCAGGTCTGTCCAGACGATGCGGTTGTGATTCGAGTCGGATACGAACAGGCCGCGCTCGGTGGCGAGAACCTTGCCTGGGAACGACAGCGGCCTTTCCCACTCCTTCTCACTTTCTAGCTTGAAGTGCAGGGGAGCGCGCTCGATCTGACCGTATTCGTCGTACTCGTCGATCATGGTGGATAGAACGCTGTCGAGCGCGTCTATGGGGAACTCGCCCTCGTGCTTGCCGATGACCCTGCCATCCGGCCCGACGAACATCAGCGTGGGCCATGCGCGAACTGCGTAGTCTTGCCATACGCGGAAGTCGGCGTCGTTGACTACGGGGTGTTCTATCTCGTAGCGGAGTATGGCTTTGCGCACGTTGTCGGTGGCCTTCTCCGCGTTGAACTTGGCGGAGTGAACGCCCACGACGGCAAGCTCACCCGCGTACTTCTGCTCCAGTTTCCGCAACTGCGGAAATACATTCATGCAGTTGATTCAACAGTACGTCCAGAAGTCCAGTATGAGGATCTTCCCGCCGAAGTCCGCTATCTTCAGCGGCCTGTCCGAGTTCAGCCAGTCGAGATCGTCCGGAAAGTCCGGCGCGTTTACGGTTCCTGCGAACCTGCGTGGGCTCATTTTGCCCTCCATTCGTAGATTTGGCGCCGGCGGCTGTTCGTAAGACGGTTGTCGGCTCACTCCACAGGCCAGCGCTCGCAATTGTACGCCATTGTCCAAAACATATGCTCATAGCGCGCGCTAGTCAAATAAGCCTGCGCCATCCCGTCCCTGACGGCGGGGCCGGAGGCGCGCGCCATATCGTCAACGAGGGAGGACCACGCGGCGGAGCTCTGTTCGAGCAGCCCTTCGGCGTAGGAAGACTGCCATATCTCATAGATATGGTGATCGGGTTTCTTCAGTATCCTGCCCACCTCGTGGTAGATGCGCGGACACGGCAGCAGCGCGGCAACTCCGCAGGCGAGGCCGTCCAACCGCATCGAGACCTCTATATGGTTCATGTAAGCGAGATTGGTGGGGGAGGGTACGCAGGAGTCGACGTCATCCTGTGTCACGCCGAGCGCATCGAACAGGCCGGCGTGAAGTGGTCTCTCGACCGGGGTGGATACCCGCTTCAGCAGCCTTCTAGCGGTTTCCGTATCGGGCGCGAGCGACAGAGCGGCGGCGGCCGAGCGTCCAAACGCGCCGAGGTAGAGATAGTCCTGAAGGACGTAGTATCGGAACCTATCCAGCGGCAGCGTCCCCGCTTCCAGCTCCATCAGAAACGGGTGGCGCTCGATAGCCTGCCATATCGGAGAGGCCATCTGCCAGAGACGGTCGCTGAAATTATCGCCACTCATGCTTTCACCGCGCAACATAATCCGAGCTTATTCCTTATCCCGATTTATCCTGATGGCGTAATCCAGTGATCCGAGCATGAATCTAGCCGATATATCCCCATTCGCCTGAAGGGGCTTTAGAGGTTTGGGGGCGCGTTCCCACTGTGGGGATGGACGCGAAACAGTCCATCCCGCATATGCAGATATTTAGATTTTTTGGGAAGATATATACATGGCATATTCGGAAATGCGCAATATTGAAGTTGGGGGTTATCACGTGGTGCGCAGTCGGATTCACGATATATTTAGATAGTTATATTGGAGATTGGCGAACGTCAGGACAGCGTGGAAGTGAGTATGAAGCCTATCATGTGGGTGTCAAGTATGGAGCGTCCCTGGCAGGATTCGAACCCGCGACCCGCTGCTTAGAAGGCAGCCGCTCTATCCAGCTGAGCTACAGGGACACGTTCCAGACTCTGTTTGGACTCAAGTTTAGCAACGGTGGGGAAAGTAATCAATCTCTCCCATCGTGTACCACACATCCATGGGTTGGATCGGGGCTGGGTGTCCCTGTCCCTTGGCGCAAGTCCCCGTTGAGCGGCATCTCTCAGAGAACCGATGCCGCATGGCCCCCGCGCTTCTAGGCGGTTACTCGAATCGTCTAGAAGCCATTTCATAAATAGGCTGTGGTGGTGATCTGCTCGTTGGGAGGATGATCAGTGGACCCTACAGATGAGCAGTGGCTGGCGGTGTCCTCCTCTTGCCGAGCTGCCCCAGACGAAGCGATGGACGGTGGCAGAGCTTGACGTTCGAGTCGAGAGGCGCTGGAGGTATTCTATGGATACCCAGAACAGGCGCGCCTTGGTGTGATCTACCCGACCGATACCCCTCATACCAGACCTGCCACCGTCGCTTCCGGATGGGTGAACGATGGCGCCTTGGAGCAAGTCCTCTGCGCTCTGACGGAATACCTGCATGACAGGGGCAGGCTCGATCTGAGCTAATGTTTCATAGACGGCACTTTCGCAGCGCCAAAACAGGCTGGAAAGACCAAGCGGGGCAGGGTACGAAGCTCATGGCAGTGGCAGACCGCTCTGGTCTTCCCGTCTCCCCGTCTCCCCGTACACACCGCCTTATGAGGTCAGATTCGTAGAGGCCACGTTGGGAATGCAGGCTGGTAGACGAGCTGCCCCGAACTCATCGGTGATCGCGCTTACGACTCCGCCGCCCCCTAGGATGCTGCGCTCGATAACAGAGGGATCGACATGATCGCGCCTCACAGACGCAATCGCAAGATGCCCACGACTCAGGACGGACGACCGTTGCGACGTTACAGGATACGCTGGGTCGAGAGGCTGTTCGCCTCTGGTTGGGCAGCTTCCGCAGGCTTGGCGATCAGGTATGAGTACCATGCCGGCAGCTGCCTCGACTTCGTTCATATCGTGCGCATCGTCATCTTGCTCAGGCATTTATGGGATGGGCTAGAAGCCATCATCCTGATTCGTACCTACCCATACCACCGTGACCGGGCGTTTCAGAATGGTTCGCACCGTGGCGACCTCGACTCGATTCACCTCGGATAGGGTGGTGAAGCGGCGCTGCACGAGCCTTCCTACCGGCCTGCCAAGTGTGGACATGGCGATCAGCGCGGCCATCGAACCGCGCAGGCTGGGCCAGATTCCGCGCCTTCCCCCGGACGCGAGCGCGGCGGCCAGTCCGCCAACGAGTACGCTAGTGACAAGGTTGGTGCCGCAGTAGGGTGAAATGGCAAGCTCCGAGTGGCCCGACTTCAGCAGCCGCAGCGCCTCTTGGCTTGCCGCCGCCACAGCGTCTTCCGAGGCGCGTGACCAGATGATGAAACCCTTCGCAACGGAGTATCCGCCCATCGGTGGACGGACTCCCTTCTCGATCAGCGCGGCGACTGTGGCGTGTTCGATCGCGTGGTTCCGGCGTACTCTGTCGATCATTTCCATTGGCTTCACCCCGGAGAGAGTCAAGCAGACAATAGCACATGGCGCAGACCTAGATGAAGGGCAGGGGGAGTTTCAGCGTCAGTCAGTACACAGCAGCTTCTCCAATCCCGTAAGTATTTAGCCTCTGAATGAAGGACAGGGGAAGTTTCATCGTCAGTACACAGCCCATCTATCTCGACGGCGCATCGGTGGACGAATGCTGTTTTTCTCTGAGAGAGTGTGAGCCTGTGATGATTGGAAACGAGGAACAGGTTGCGTTGGCGCTTCCCGCCGCCGCTGTCCTTCACCTCGTCGAAGGCTGAGCGTGCGGCGCGCGCGGGACGGCGTCTCTGGCTCGGAGATGTCAGCGCGCCTCGTCGTCTCGCCGAGGTCGAGCGCCGGCTCCTGCTGTTTGCTCTGTTGGTCTCACCGCCGCTCCGCAACTCGCCGCCCGTCCCTTGGCGCGCGCGGGACGGCGTCTCTGGCTCGGGGATGTCAGCGCGCCTCGTCTCGCCGATGTCGAGCGCCGGCGCCCGCCGGCTCCTGCTGTTTGCTCTGTTGGTCTCACCGCCGCTCCGCAACTCGCCGCCCGTCCCTTTGTCCATCACTCCAATCCGGAAAATCCTGATTCATGCAAGCTCGTCTGCTGGGGCAAGGCTTTCGTCTGTTTCACTTCCAAGAAGAGCGTGGATTTTCCGTGCGTCTGCCTCAGCGCGCAACGTCGGGGCCATTTTCCGCAGGCTCTCTGCTGTGTGCTGTATCAGTCGCGGCGGCGGGGGATGACTCGTCCAAGTTGCCTGATTGCGCACCTGTTTTATTTTTACACGCTAAATAAGCGTGCAAAATGATGAAACAGTCAGTATCTACGCTTGTCAGGTAGTTTTCAGACTATTTCTAGCATCTAGGAACTATTGGAAAAAGTCTTGAAAAGACGTTGACAGGATTATGAGTGCAATACTAGGATGGTTGCAACGCGAAAGACAGACAGGTAAGACAGACGGAGGCATGAGACACATGACGCGGAAGACCAAGAAGATGATCGCTGTCGAAGAGAGGTTCCACCAGCCGCTGGAGAAGATCCTGCCGGAGATGGTGACCGACCGGGGGCAGTCCTCCACCGCCGAAGAGCTCGGGGTGAGCAAGGCCACGCTGGGATACTGGCTGCTCAAGCTCGGAATCAACGTGAAGCGTGTGGCGCTCGCGCCGGGCGAGACCATCGAGATCAAGCGGGTGACGCAGGCATAGGCTCCACACCACAGAGACATGCCCGGAAGTAAATGGCCGGCGGGGATCGAATCTCCCGCCGGCCACTTTCATTTTGGCGCGCCCAGACACGGGGCGAAGTTCGGCAGAAGGGCGGACAGTCAGGAGGTAGAGTAGATCCCCGCTCAATCCCGTCTCTTCATATTCTTCGCTTTGGCGCGCCATACAAGGGACGACGGCGGACGTTGGGGGGAGGGTAGGAGTGTGTGTCTCGACAAGAGCCGGCAGACATCCATGCTCGGCGGCTCATCCTCACCGCCACCGGTCGCCGTTCGCGTCCTTCATGCGAAGGCGGGGGCGACGGAGGCGGCTTGGCTTGTCTAGCGTCGGCTGGCGGAGCCGATTGCGGCCCTGGCTTCGCGCTCGCGCTCGCGCTCGATGAGCGCGCGCCGCTTGTCGTAGCGCTTCTTGCCGCGCGCGACCGCCAGTTCGATCTTGGCGACGTGCTTCCTGATGTACAGCCGGAGTGGAACGATCGTCAGGCCGCGCTGGTCTATCTGGCGCGTCAGGTCAAGGATCTGGGCGCGGTGAAGCAGCAGCTTGCGAGGGCGTTTCGGGTCGTGGTTGTTGCGGTGGGCAGGGGAGTACTCGTCGATGTGAAGATTGTGAAGCCACATCTCACCGTCTCGCGGCCGCGCGTATGAGTCGCTGAGGTTCACCCTGCGGCCTCGGATCGACTTTATCTCGGTTCCCGTAAGAACCAAGCCCGCCTCGACGGTGTCCAGGATTTCGTAGTCGTACCGCGCCCTGCGGTTGGTGGTGATGGTCGCTGATGATCCGCCGCCGTTCAATTCTCATGCTCCCCCGGGCGCGCGGATCAGGCTCTCCATGACCTCGACCGCCTTCTCGAACTGGGACGTCTCCGCCTTCTGCCTGTCTCGGGACGTGACCTCGTGGTCAGGCTCGAGGCCGTTGCCCTCGATCAGGCGTCCGCTGGGCGTGTACCACTTGGCGAACGTCAGATAGATGCCGCCGCCGTTGCTGAGGCGGCGCAGGATGTTGACGCTGCCCTTGCCAAAGGTCTTGGCGCCGACGACAGGCGCGCGCTGGTGGTCCTGGAGCGCGCCCGTGAGTATCTCGGACGCGCTCGCGCTGCCCTCGTTTGCCAGCAATACGAGCGGGATATCCGAGAACGTCCCCGAGCCGCGCGCGTTGAGGTCTGAGCGCCGTCCCGCGCCGTCCACCTGATAGAGTACCAAGCCATCGTCTATGAACATGCTGACCACCTCCACCACGCTGTCGAGCAGACCGCCCGGGTTGTCCCTGACATCTAGGATCAGGCCCTCCGCGCCCCGCGCCTGCTCTTGGCGTATGGCCTCCGCCAGCTTCTCCGGCGTGTTCGCGTAGAAGGTGGTGAGGCGGATGTGCGCGAAGCGGTCTTCTGCACGGCTGCGGACGAGAACGCTCGGCAGGGGAATGGTGTCGCGGACCACGGACAGCTCCACCTCCTCGCCTGCGCCCAAGTGCAGCACGAGCAGCACCACTTCAGACCCCCTCGGTCCTCGTATCTTGTTCACCGCTTCCAGAAGGCTCAGTCCCTCTATGGACTCGCCATCGACTTCTAGGATGAGGTCTCCGGGACGCAGTCCGGCCTTCTCAGCGGGGCCGTCTTTGATCGGCGCCACGATGAACAGCTTTCCGTCCGGCCTCATCTGCACGTTCGCGCCGATGCCCTCGAACGAGCCGTAGATGTCTTGGTTCTCTATCTGGAAGGCTTCGGCCGGGACGTAGTGGGTGTGTGGGTCGCCGATGGCGCGGAGCAAGCCCCTGATCGCCGCTTCGTCGAACTCAGCCGGGTCGAACTGCTGGCGGTCAACGTGCTGTTCGGATACCAGTGACCACACCTCCCAGAGCGTAGCCAAGTCTTCGGGGACCGGATCGGGCACGTTCATCGGAACGGCGGGCAGGGCGGTGGGGAGAAGGAACGGGTCTGCGGGCTGCGACGAATCCGAAGACGGCTCGCCAGCCTGAGCGGGCTTCTCGGACTGAGTCTGAGGCGATGGTTCCGCCGGCGTCGCCACGTCCCCGGCGCCGCTCGTACAGGAGACGAGCAGCAGAACGAGGGCTACAAGGACCGGCAATCCGAACGCAGCCATGGCAGTCCGGGACTTGGGGCGAGTGTGTGGAGGTGCGTATCTCTGAATATACATGATGCCATTCTAACACCTAGTTGACATAAATCGTACATCCCAATTCTCCGAACTCTCGGCTCCGTTTCGACTTCGCAGGCGTTCCTCGACCATGTTATCGCTCGCTGCGCAGGCTGCATGAGAGATTTCGTATGAGGGCAGAGCCTTCGGGGGCGCTCGAATGCGGTTCGTTCGCCCAGCCGCCGCCTCGTCTTTCCGCAAAGTCGGGGCGTGTCGACAGGACAAAAGCGCCCTGATGAAATCCTAAATCCTGTCCGACCTGTCCTGATTCTTCTGCCGAACATCCGCCGCCGCTGAGCATCCCAGACCGGCGCGCATGGCGGCCGACGAGCTTTCGCCGAAGTCTGCATGTATTTCTGAAATTAGTGAAACATACCGTGAAATCGGCTTTTCAGGCGTATGTTATACTTGTGAATACCGTATATGTTTTCAGAAAACAGAAACTAGAATATCCAGAAACCCAAGTGGAGAGTTGTTTCATGGCAAGGCGAACGAGGCTCAACCGTCCGTATCCGACTCACTCGCTTCAGGATGTTCTCCCCATATCCGAGACTATCCAAGAGGTGAACGGCGGCAGGCCCGTGGAGACCGGTCTGCTGGCGGAGTCTCTCGGAACGTCCGTCAAGAGCAGCGCGTTCATTCAGAAGCTCAACTCATCCTCGAAGTACGGCCTGACCATCGGGTCGCACAGCGACGTGCTGATAGAGCTGACCGATCTCGGCGAAATGCTGACTGCGCCCACCAGTTTCGAGGAGCGATCCGATGCGATTCGCCAAGCCGCGCTTGCGCCCGATGTCTTCAGAAGTTTCTACGAGGCATACGAGGGCAAGCGGATGCCGGAGGACGTGTACGCCGCCAACACGCTCACACGCCAGCTCGGGGTTCATGCAGAGCTGGCCGAGGAGTGCTTGAGAATAATCAGGCGCAACGGGCTGTTCGCTGAGATAATCGCGGATAGGTCGGGGGCGCTGGTTGTGGAGGGGACGCGGGAAGCTGAAGCTCCTGAGAGCGCGTCCGAGTCCGCGCCCCGCGCCCCGGATTCCACGAAGCGAGATACAGGGGACGCGGATGGGCGCGCTGCCGAAGACGAACGCGGCGGGGTTCTGGTGGTGGCGGACGGCGACGACCGCGCAGGCATGGAAGCGCTCGACCTCGTGCGCGGGCTGGGGGTGCCGGCGGTCTCTGCGGATCTGGATCTGGCTGGCGCTGCGCTCGTTTCGGAGTCGTTCGCACTCGCGCTTCGGACGGCTCGCGGCTGCGTGTTCGTCTGGCCTGGTGGAACGCTCTCGAATTACGACGAGACTGGCGAGGGCTTCGGACCCGAGACAGCCAGAGCGTGGGCAGCGCTCGGAGCCACGGTCGTCCAGCTGGGACAGCGAACCGTCGTACTCTATGGACAAGAAGACGATGGGGCTTCGGCAGTAAAGGATCTCTCGGGAAGCATCATGGCGGTCGGCCACTCTCGGAGCGCCAATCTCTTTTCCAGCCTGATGACCGCGCTGATCGCGTCCGGCATCATCAAGGTGAGCGTGGGCTGACGACGTGGCGCTCGGTGGATCTCATAAGCGGGAAGCATCACGGCGGTCGGTCACTCTCGGAGCGCCAGTCTCTTTTCCAGCCTGATGACCGCGCTGATCGCGTCCGGCATCATCAAGGTGAGCGTGGGCTGACTACGCGGCGTTGGTTGTGGAGGGGACGCGGGAGGCTGAAGCTCCTGAGAGCGCGTCCGAGTCCGCGCCCCGGATTCCACGAAGCGAGATACAGGGGCAGCGGGTGGGTGCGCTGCCGAAGACGAACGCCGCGGGGTTCTGGTGGTGGCGGACGGCGACGACCGCGCAGGCGCGCAGTCGCTCGACCTCGTGCGCGGGCTGGGGGTTCCGGCGGTCTCTGCGGATCTGGCCGGCGCTGCGCTCGTTTCGGAGTCGCTCGCGCTTCGGACGGCTCGCGGATGCGTGTTCGTCTGGCTTGGTGGAACGCTCTCGAATTACTGACGAGACAGCCAGAGCGTGGGCAGCGCTCGGAGCCACGGTCGTCCAGCTGGGACGGCGAACCGTCGTACTCTATGGCCAAGAAGACGATGGAGCTTCGGCAGTAAGAGATCTCTCGGGAAGCATCACGGCGGTCGGTCACTCTCGGAGCGCCAGTCTCTTTTCCAGCCTGATGACCGCGCTGATCGCGTCCGGGCAGAATCAGGACGACCAGACGGAGGCGCGCTGTGTGACTTCTATTATGTAAAGCAGCGGCGGCGCAGCCCTTTTCCTCCACCCTGTAATTTACATAACATTTATAGTGCGAACCAACTACGAGATGCGAAGAGACGCCTCTTTACTCCCCTTTCGCGGTCCGGGGTTAGCCATCCTCGACGCGGCGGAGAGGAATCTAACATCCTTCGGCAAGGCTTGGGTGAGCTTGGCGGACGGCTCAGAGCGAACGACTGCGGGCGTGCCGGCCGCAACCCGAATCTGCCCAACCATCGCCGTGGTGCCGACGATGGTATGGGTGTGGCTCGGCCCGTGTGCGGCTGACTCTAAATCGCCGCTGCCGCTCTGGTCGGTGTGGGATGCAGCTGTGCGTCTATGTCTTGGAGCAGGTCTTCGATTCCGTCCCCTGTCAGCGCGGAGACCAGCACTCCCTCCCGGACACCGGCGGCGAACCTGCTGGACGGATCAGGAAGACTGGTCTCGGAGTCCAGCAGGTCGGACTTGTTCAGAGCCATGATCGTCGGGATGTCGTCCAGCCCAATTTCGTCGAGAATCGAATCGACCACGATGATCTGTTCGAGCGCGTTCCTGTGAGTCGCGTCGACGACGTGCAGAATCAGCGAGGATTCGACGATCTCTTCGAGAGTCGCGCGGAACGCGGCGACGAGGGCTGTCGGGAGTTTGTGGATGAATCCCACCGTGTCCGTGACGAGCGCAGGGTTGCCGGATGGCAGCTGGATTCGGCGAGTCACAGGGTCCAGGGTCGAGAACATGAGATTCTCTGCCCTGACGCCCGCTCTGGTCAGCCTGTTCAGCAGCGTGCTTTTGCCCGCGTTGGTGTAGCCTACGAGCGAGACGACGGGAATGTCGCTGGACGCGCGCCTAGAGCGGCGCAGTCTGCGGCTGCGGCGCACGCCTTCCAGCTCGGACTTCAGCTTCTGGATTCTGCCGCGCGCGAGTCGTCTGTCCGTCTCGATCTGGGTCTCGCCCGGCCCTCTGGTGCCGATGCCGCCGCCGAGACGCTCTAGGTGCGTCCACTGCCCCGCCAGCCTTGGCAGCAGGTACTCGTGCTGGGCTAACTCCACCTGAAGGCGTCCCTCTCTGGTTCGAGCGCGTGATGCGAACACGTCCAAGATGAGCGCGGTTCGGTCTATCACCTTGCGCCCGTCCAGGCTGTCTTCGAGATTGCGCTGCTGGGTGGGTGTCAGCTCGTCGTCGCAGATCACCGTCTCGACGTCCAGATCCGCGCACGCGCGCTTCAGCTCCTCCAGCTTGCCCTTCCCTACGTATGTATGCGTGGGACGGTCCACGCGCTGCGCCATGCGCTCGACGACCATCGCGCCGGCGGTTCTCGCCAGCTCTGCCAGCTCGTCGAGCGAGTCGCGGGGATGCCACAGCTGCCGTCCCCGTTTGGGCGTGACGCTCACCAGAATCGCGCGCTCGCGTCTGGGTCTGGTGGATTTCAGTCTCTTTGCGATGGTGATACTCCTCTGCCCCTCTGGGCGTCCGTCAGCTCTGCGATCCGCTCCACGTGGCAAGGCGCTTCAGGCCCTCCTCCAGCAGATCGTCTTGGATGGTCAGCGAGAACCTTATGTAGCCCTCTCCGTGCGCGCCGTAGCCCGCTCCCGGCGTGACCACTATATCGCACTGGTCGAGCAGCTGCTCGGCGAATTCACCGCTGGTAAACCCCTCCGGCGCTCGCGCCCACACGTACAGGCTCGCCTTCGGCGGATCGACTTCGAGGCCGATATCCGCAAGCGTGGCCAGCACCTTGTCCCTTCTCCTCTGGTATATGGCGTTGCGCTCGTCTATCCAGTCGTCGGACGTGTTCAAGGCCTCTATGCCCATCTGCTGGATTGCCTGTGGAACGCCGGAGTCGAGGTTGGACTTCACTACCAGAAGGGCGTTGATCATCTCGGCGTTCCCAACCGCCATTCCGAGCCGCCAGCCGGTCATGTTGTAGGTCTTGGAGAGGGAGTGGAACTCCATGCCCACGTCCATCGCGCCGCTGACTTCCAGGAAAGACGGATGCCTGTAGCCGTCGAAGGTGACGTCGGTGTAGCAGGCGTCGTGAAGGACGGCTATATCGTATGACTTGGCGAACTCTACGACGCGCTTGAAGTAGCCCAAGTCTGCGATGGCGCCGGTGGGGTTGTTGGGATAGTTGAGCCACATCACCTTGGCGCGCTTGGCCACGTCCACGGGTATCGCGTCCAGATCGGGCAGCCAGCCGTTCTCCTCCTTGAGTGGCATCCAGTGGCATTCGCCGCCTGCGAACCAGGTGCCAACGGAATAGACAGGATATCCGGGATCGGGTACCAGGGCTATGTCGCCGGGTTCTATGAAGCAGAAGGCGGCGTGTCCAATGCCCTCCTTGGCCCCGATCAGAGAGATGACCTCGGCGTCGGGGTTAAGGGAGATGCCGAAGCGCCTCTGATACCAGTCCGCCGTCGCCTTCCTGAATTCCGGCAGGCCCTCCGACTCGGGATAGCGATGATTGGGCAAGTCTCCTGCGGTCTCGCGCAGGACTTCTATGACTGGGGCGGGAGTCTCCAGATCTGGGTCTCCGATCCCGAACGATATGACCTCGATGCCCTCCTCGCGCTTGCGCGCGATCTTTCTGCTGATCTCTACGAACAGGTACGGTGGTATTTTCTGCACGCGGCTTGCGAAATTCATGGCTGCTCCCAGTGAGAATTGGGCGATGATTACATGGTAAGTCAACCTGCGCTCAAGGTAAAGAAAAGCTCTGGACGAGACACAGGACTGGACGAAAACACGCCCTCAGAGTGGTTCAGGATTCCGCGCAATGAGGCTAACATACTTGACCACGCCAAGATTCCGACTCAAGAATCGGGCTGTCGGAGTTGGCCAGGCGCCGAAGACAAATCGGCGCTGGATTCGGTCGTCCCTACATAGCTAACCGAAACTAAAATACAGCATACAGCCTCCACAGCCCGCTTTCCAAGCTCTCCACAATCGAGTCGGTCATATGGGTCTCTGCGGACGTACTCCATAACTTACAGGGTGATTCGGTCGGAATAGTTCACTTCTGGCATCCGTAGTTTGGTAAATCTCTCATACTGTATCCGCCTTCCACTGCCTTCGGATCATCGAGAAGTGATCCGGGAGACAGACGGCAACAGTCGAACTTGGGTGTTGCATTGTTGCTCTCGGAGCAAGCTAACTTAGACTCAAAAGACCAGAATTTCGTCCGATTCGAGCCGTCAGTCCGGCCACTCTCCCTCGAACACTCGCGCAACCGGACCTTCGAGTACGACTCCGCCTTCGCCGGGCCATGACACGAGCAGCTCTCCTCCGGGCAGCTCCACTGCCACACTGTCATCCAGCAGGCCCTTCAGCCTCCCTGCCACCACAGCGGCGCACGCGCCTGTGCCGCACGCCAAGGTGATGCCCGATCCGCGTTCCCAGACCCTCACTCTGATTCGGTCGCGGTCTAGGACATTGACAATCTCGTAATTCACGCGGTCGGGAAACATGGCGTGACGTTCGACGACTGGCCCGATGACTGTCAGCTGGTACTCTTCGACGGGGGTGTCCAAAAAGTGCACCGCGTGGGGATTTCCCATGGAGACGCAGCTCACCAGTATCTCGTCTCCGCTCACTGTCAGCGGGTGGTCGATGAGGCGATCCAACCCACTGGGAGCGGCTGCGGGAATGTCCAAGGGTGCGAGAATTGGCGCTCCCATGCTGACCGAAGCGCGGCTCATCTCGCCGTTCTCCCAGATTGGGCGAACTTTCAGCACGCCCGAGGCTGTCTCGATATCAAAGGAATTCAAGGCAGAATCGAGAGCGTTACCATCCAAACCGAAACGCACAAAGCAGCGAATACCGTTACCGCACATCATCCCCTCGGAGCCGTCGGCATTGAACATCTGCATCTTGGCGTCCCCGGAATTGGACTCTCTGAGAAGTATGAGGCCGTCAGCGCCGATGCCGAAGTGTCGGTCGCTAACTCGTCTGGCGATCTCGTTCCAGTCCCGTTCCTGACCGCGTGCGTCCATGTATATGTAGTCGTTTCCCGCCCCGTGGAGCTTGGCAAAGCGCATCTCTGACTCCTGTATAAACTTAATTGCTTATGTGCCTGCCGCGCGCGCTTGCCCAAGTATGCGCGACCTCGAGCGCTGAATCCATCTCCGATACTTCTGACCACTCGATTCTGGGGTCGTCTCTCCTGAACCAGCTCGACTGCTGCCGCGCGTAGCGATGGGTTCTGAACTTGGTCCTGCTGACAGCGTGTTCGAGGTCCGAGCGGTTCGCCAAGTAGTCCGCAAGCTCACGATATCCGATGCCGGACATGGATGGCAGAGTACGATCGTAACCTGAATCCAGAAGCATTTCCACCTCTTCCACGAACCCTTGGCTGATCATCCGCTCGACTCGGTCGTCTATTCGACGGTACAGATCGGGACGCTCCATGTGGAGTCCAACGACCAGAGAGTCGAAAGCAGGCTTCCTATTCGGGGCGCGCCGCTCGGCGCGGCGATGTCCGGCGACAGCCAGCTCGATCGCTCTGATCACACGACGCGGATTCTTGATATCGACCGTTTGCAGGGCGACAGGATCAAGGCGGCGCAGTCGCTCGACCAGCGGAGGCAGGCCGTCCGAGCGCATCAGATCATCGAGCGTCCGCCTCAGCTCGGGGTTCGGAGGCACGGTGGGAACGTTCCATCCTTCCAGAACAGCCATTACGTATTGCCCTGTTCCTCCCACCAAAACAGGCAGTTTTCCTGTTAGATTTGCGTTTTCGATTGCTGTTTTTGCCGCAGATACGAACTCGGCTAGGCTGAACTCGTCATCTGGATCCACGACGTCGATCAGGTGGTGGCGCACTTCCGCGAGCTGCGCCGGCGCAGGCTTGGCGGTCCCTATATCCATGAGACGATAGACCTGCCTGCTGTCTGCGCTTATCACCTCGATGGGCAGTCGCTCGGCTAGCCTCAGAGCCATCTCGGTCTTGCCGACCGCTGTCTGGCCGACGATGACGAGCAGCCGATCACGGCGCACCTCGTCGCAATCCATGTGCTTGGGGGTCTCCGCGGCGTCGCCCACTCCCCTACCTCCAGCGCTGACAAGGTCGTTCCAGCGCGGGCCGAAGCCCGAAAGCTCAGACATCCTTCGACAGATTCAGGGCGAGCGACTGCCCGATTTGCCCTACCCTGTCAGTCTTGTGATCCCATCCGCTCGCCGTCCGGGATTGTCAGCTCGAAGCGCGCGCTAGGCGCAAATTTCAGCCGCGTTCTTGACTATCGCCGCGAACGACTCGGCAGACAAGCTAGCGCCTCCGATCAGGGCGCCGTCGATGTCGGGTTGGCGCACGAGGTCGCGGATATTGTCGGCGTTCACACTCCCCCCGTAAAGGTGCGGCACGGAAGCGGCCTGCTCCCCAAATCGAGAGACCAGAGCGTGGCGGAGCGTCGCCAGCATCATCTGCGTAATCTCCGGGGTAGCCGACTCTCCGGTTCCGATTGCCCAGACCGGCTCGTATGCGACTATGAGACCGGAGGCGTTGTCCAAGCGGGACACGCCTTCGAGCAGCTGATCGGATACGAACCGCTCGGCGTGACCAGACCTTCTGATATCGAGGGATTCGCCGACGCAGAGTATGGGCCTCAGCCCGGCTTCGGACGCGGCGGCGACCTTCCTGCCAACGAACTCGTCCGACTCTCCAAACAGCTCGCGCCGCTCGGAGTGGCCTACTATCACGAACTCGGCGAGCTCTCGCGCCATCTGCGGGGATACCTCCCCAGTGAACGCGCCGCTGGTCGACGGATAGATGTTCTGCACGCCCACAGCGATCCCGGAGCCGTTCAGCGCGCCTGAGACGGATTCGAGAGCGATGGCAGGCGGACAGAGTACGACGAGCGTATCAGTCTCTCCGTCCGTGCGCAGCCGATCACGGATTTCAGCCGCAAGGATCCGGGCCGTCGATGGGGTGGTATTCATCTTCCAATTGCCGATGATGGTCAAAGACGACATATATCAATATCTCGATTTTATAATCCAGCCGAAAGTTACGCTCCAAACTTGTCGAGCTTACCCGCATGTGCCATCAGATGCAGCATCAGGGACGAGGCTGGGATGTGTCCGATATAGCCGGCTGCGCACGCCCTCTCGCTGAATTCGGGTGCGCCTAGGTGTCGTGTGGAGTCGGAGCTGATCAGCGCCGGCACCGGATGCCAGCTGTGCGCGCCAAGAGTCGAGGGGGTCGAGTGGTCGCCTGCCACCGCTAGGACATCCGCCCCAAGATCCAGCAAAGCCGGAATACGCATATCGAGATATTCCAGCGAGCGAACTTTGGCGTCGAAGTCCCCATCTTCTCCTGCGGTGTCTGCGGGCTTGTAGTGCAGGAAGACGTAATCGTAGTCGTCCATATGGCTAGAGACCGTTTCGATCTCGGCGTCGAAGTCGTCGCCCGTTGGGACGACGTCCATACCAACGAGGCTTGCCAGCCCCCTGTACATCGGATATGCCGCGACCGCGCCGGGGGTGAGCTTGTATCGGTCGCCGAACGCAGGCCAGTCGGGCTTGCTGGCAAAACCACGCATCAGGATCATGTTTGCCGTTCGTCTCGCGCCGAGCAGGTCGCGCGCAGCCTGTACGAAGCGCCGCGCCGCGTCCGCCGTGTATGAAGCGGCGGCCGTCTTGCACATCGGATCGAGCGGCTCGATACCAACCCGCTGCGGGTCGGTATCCGCCACGTCCTCGCTCAGCCCGTCTCCCCTGAACACGACCACGAAGCGATAGTCCTGAACGGGCCGTACAATGACCTCGACTCCGGGGATGGTGATAGCCGCCAGCTGTTCGACCAGAGGAGCGGACTCCGAGGAGGGGATCCTCCCTGCCCTGCGATCAGTCAGCCGTCCGCGCTCGTCGACCGTGCAGAAGTTGCAGCGGATGGCCACGTCATTAGGGCCGAGGTCCATGCCGATGCCGAGCGCCTCCAAGACACCGCGCCCGATCACGTACTTCATGGGATCGTAGCCGAACAGCGCCAGATGTCCGGGGCCACTGCCGGGAGTGATGCCGGGCGCGACTGGCGTCGTCACCCCGCATACGCTTCGAGCGGCGAGACTGTCGAGATTGGGCGTGCGCGCGGTTTGCAGCTCGGTCATGCCCGTATCGGGATGCGGAAGGCCTCCGAGTCCGTCCACCACGAGGAGAACGATACGCGAATCGGTCGGCTGGCATATGTCGCTGAGAAACGGGAAGTCGATCATGGGGTGTCACACGTCCGGCAGAGCGGCGATGCCGGGCAGATCCCTGCCCTCTAGGTATTCGAGAGTCGCGCCGCCGCCGGTGGACACGTGCGAGAATCGGCCTGCGAGATGAAGCGACCTCACGGCGTCGGCGGTCGATCCACCGCCGACCACACTGTAGGCAGAGTCGAGATCGGCGATTGCGTGGGCTATGCCGCGCGTTCCCTGCGCAAATCGCGCCCACTCGAAAACTCCCATCGGGCCGTTCCACACCACCGTTCCAGCCTGTGCAAGCCTGTCGCGGTACTCCCGCACCGTCTGCGGGCCGATGTCCATGATGCTGCTGCTCGGTGGAATCTCCCCTACCCGCGCCGTCATCGGCTCGGCATCGGCTGCGAACCTGTCGCTGACGACGACGTCCGTGGGCAGCGCGATCTCGCCCCCCCGAGCATCGGCCAGATCCATGATATGGCTCGCCAGCTTCACGTCTTGGCAGTCCACGCCCGCCGCGTAGGGAATCGCGCCTGCGGCAGAGAGGAACGATGCAGCCATGCCCCCCCCTATCAGAAACGTGTCCACCTTCTCGAACAGGTTTTCAATGACCGCTATCTTGTCTGCGACCTTCGCGCCGCCGATGGCGACCGCGTAGGGGTGGCGCGGGCGTTCCGTGACCTGCCTGAGCGCCTCGATCTCGCGCTCCATGAGAAAGCCCGCCGCGGAGGGCAGGAGATCGGTTATGGCAGCGGTGGAGGCGTGCCGTCTGTGGGCGGCGCCGAAGCCGTCGTTGACATAATAGTCTGCCAGCCGCGCCAGACTTCGGGCGAAATCGGGGTCGTTGGACTCCTCGCCGTGGTGAAAGCGCAGGTTTTCCAGCAAGGACACTTCGCCCGACGCCATGCTCTCGACCGCCGCCTCTGCCTCGTCTCCCACGCAATCTTCCACGAAGCGCGCTTCGCCGCTCAGCATCTGGGACAGACGGCGCGCCACCGGCTTCAGGCTCTGCGCCTCGTCCCTTCTGCCTTTGGGCCTTCCCAAGTGGGAGCATAGCGCAACGCGGCAGCCGCGCTCTCTGAGATAGCGAATGGTCGGCAGAGATTCGCGGATGCGGCTGTCGTCCGAGATGGCGCGGGTGCGCGCATGGAGCGGAACGTTGTAATCGACCCTGACGATGACACGCGCGCCCGGCTCGAAGGGAACATCTCGCAGGCTCTTCTTGCGAGGCATCAGCCCACCTTGCAAATCTGGCGAATGACGTTCTCGATCTCATCCGTGTCGCCGAGCGCACCCGCCCCGATCCTCAGCGCGCCGAGCGCATCGTCCATCAGCGACTTCGCGGCACGCTCCGCCCTGTCCAATGCGCCTGTCTCCTCGACCATGGCGGATAGGCCGCGCAGGTCGGACGGCTCCAGAACGCGCTTGAAGTAGTAGTCTCCCAGCCGCCTTCGCTGTGAGGGAGAGGCCATCTCGAAGGCTAGGACTACTGGATACATCTTCTTCTTGTTCATGAAGTCCTCGGAGGGTGGCGCGCTGCCGCCCAAAGCGTCCAGCAGATGGCGAGTGTCTTGGCCGATCTGCAGCGCAGCCCCGAGCTTCGCTCCGGCCTCGGCGAGCTGCTTTCTGGCTTGGCCATCCGCGCCCGCCGCCAGCGCGCCGAACTCCATCGCGCCCGCCCACAGGGAGCCGGTCTTGGCAGCAGCCATGCTCAGATATGCGTCCGAAGTCATGTCCAAGCGCTCCTGCGCCTCCAGGTCCGCGAACCTCCCCTCGCAGGTGGCTAGGCTGGCTTCGTCCAGCAGCCTGACCGCATCGAAGACGGCGTCGGACTCGAACCCGATGTCCCGAAGGCCGAGAAGCGCCAGCCGCGCCAGCGCGTGCATTCCGTCTCCGGCGTTGATCGCCTGCGCCGGACCCCACTTCCACCACACGGTATCTCGACCGTCTCGCGCCACCCTTCCACTCTGGATATCGTCGTGGATGTCGCAGAAGTTCTGGACCAGCTCTATCGAGGCGGCGAGTGGCAGCGCGGCTGCGGCGTCCCCGCCGAGCGCGCCGCAGCTGGCGACGCAAAGCGCGCCGAGCGGCCTGAGCTTCGGCGAGGGGGCTGGGTCGTCCGCAGTCCCCCAACCCAGATGGTGTTCCATCATGTAGTAGAGCGGCAGGGCGCGGCCTGAGACCACACGCTTCAGCTCGTCGTCCACCATCAGGCTGTATTCGTGGATGAGGGGCTGCGCAACCAAGTTCTCACCTTGCATCTGGATCGGAAAGGGTGGGTTCGGATGGGATTCTACACGTCTAGGGATACGCCTGTCATTCGCTCGATGCGCTCGAGCGGAATCGCGCCGCTTCTCAGTATCTTCGGCGGCGTGACGGTGGTATCTATGACCGTTGACGGCGGCGAAGGCGCGAGCTGGCCGCCGTCGAACACGAGGTTGAGCCGACCGCCCAGCTCGCGCGCCACGTCCGAGGCGGACGTCATCGGCGCGCTCCCGCTCACGTTCGCGCTGGTAGCGGTGACGGGCGCGCCGAGCGCAGAGACTATCGACCTGGGGACGGGGTGGCCGGGAATCCGCATTCCAACAGTGTCCAGTCCTCCGGATACCAGAGCGGGGACGCGCTCGGACTTGGGAACGACGATGGTCAGCTTCCCTGGCCAGAACTCCGACGCAAGGCGGTAGGCGAAGTCGGGAACGTCTCTCCCGTACTCGGACAGATCTTCGATTTCCGAGACGAATATGGGGAGCGGGCTGGAGTCTGCGCGCAGCTTGGCGGCGAACACCTTGGCGGCGGCGCGCTCGCTGAGCGCGTTCGCCAGTATCCCGTAGAGGGTATCGGTGGGAGCAGCGATAACGCCGTCTTCGCGGAGTATCCGCGCTGCCCGCTCGACGCACGCAGACAGTACGGCGGAGCTCGATTCGATATGCGACATGCGCTTTCCCTCCTGCGCGAATGTGGAATCTCGCTATTCAGTATAGCGCAGACAGGGCATCGGAGTTCTGTTCTGAAGCCTTCGATGCGATCGAGAAGCCGGGCGAGGGCAATCGACAGCCCAATAGCAAACACAAGCGTAAAGAGCTTGCAAGACTCGATTGGCGATCCGAGCTGCCGGAGCGAGGCGGCAAGCTCAGCAGCGTCTTCGAAGTAAAAGGCCGTCGTGGTATGTCTAAAGTGGATAAACAGGCTAACAAAACGGTCTATTACAGCGTTGACACTGGTAATACGGTCGTATATTGGTTAATAACTCGAACTGAGAATATCGCCAACACGTCGAGAGACAGCGAGAGCGGCCATCTCATCAGTCCCGTACCGCGTCCCAAGCCTTTCGGATAAGCGAAAAATCGGTCGGCGAATCCTTCCCAGCCGAGACGCGCCTTCGATACTGTACACCCCTCTGGGGGGTCGACGCTGTATTCGCCACACTCGACGATCTCGGAGAAGGCGGGCCGCCGCTCTTCATTTCCCTCCCACGTCAGCATCCACCATCGGCGCTTGGCGAAGCGCCTGTGACGATCACGCCGTCTTCCAGCTGGGCCTATGGCTGCGCTGACGCTTCCAATCTTGACCCAAGCGTTGCGGATTCGTTAACCTGAAGTCCGACCGCACTCATGCCTTCCACTTACTCGGAATCCCCCATCCGTACAGATTCGGCCAGTGACCGACTGGATGGGGAGACACATACGAGCGAGGTCGCAAGGGCGCGTCCTCGGACCGCCGAGCCTGCCCCGTCTAGGGAGACGGTCGTCATCATCGACTTCGGCTCGCAGTACTCGCGCCTGATAGCGCGCAGGGTGCGAGAATCGAACGTGTACTGCGAGCTTGCGCCCCACACCGCCCCTTGGGAGACCGTCGAGCGCCTGAGTCCGCGCGGCGTCATACTCTCGGGCGGGCCTGCGAGCGTTTACGAGGATGGCGCCCCCCTTGCTCCGGAGTGGGTCTATGAATCGGGTCTGCCCGTGCTGGGCATATGCTACGGTATGCAGGCGATGGTCCACCAGCTTGGGGGAAAGGTTGCCCCCGCTTCGCGCAGGGAGTACGGCTACGCGGAGCTGCGCCAGAGCGTCAGCGACGCGCCGATCTTTCGCGGCATGTCCTCCAGCTCGCAGGTCTGGATGAGTCACGGCGACAACATAGCCGAGCTGCCGTCCGGCTTCTCAGCGCTGGCGCATACGGACAACTCCCCCATAGCCGCGCTCGGAGACGGCGGCGGCAGGCTGGGAATCCAGTTCCACCCGGAAGTCGTCCACACTGTCGAAGGCAGGCAGCTCATACGAAACTTCCTGTTCGACGTCTGCGGATGCTCCGGCTCGTGGACGCCCGGAAACTTCGTTAACGAGACGGTAGAATCCATTCGCGCTCAGGTCGGCGGCGGCAGGGTGATCTGCGCGCTTTCGGGGGGAGTGGATTCGGCTGTGGCTGCCCTGCTCGTGCATCGCGCCATTGGCGACAGACTCACGTGCATCTTCGTCGACAACGGTCTCTTGCGCCACCGCGAGCCTGAGCGCGTGCGCGAGACGTTCGGCAGGCACATGTCCATGAATCTGACCTATGTAGACGCCTCGGAGCGCTTCCTGTCTGCGCTCCGAGGCGTGACCGACCCGGAGGCCAAGCGCAAGATCATAGGCGAGGAGTTCATCGAGGTGTTCGAGGAGGAGGCGGCGCGGCTCGGAGAGGTGGACTATCTGGCGCAGGGTACGCTGTATCCCGATGTCATAGAAAGCCAGTCGCCGGGCGATGAAGTGTCCGCCAAGATCAAGTCTCACCACAACGTTGGCGGCCTTCCAGAGCATATGCGAATGGACCTGGTCGAGCCGCTGAGATACCTGTTCAAGGACGAGGTGAGAGACGTTGGGCTGGAGCTGGGCCTGAGCGAAGAGATAGTTCACCGCCAGCCGTTCCCCGGACCCGGCCTTGCGATTAGGATAGTCGGAGAGGCTACGCGCTCCGCGCTGGAAACGCTGCGCGCCGCCGACCGAATCGTGATGGACGAGATCGAGCGAAACGGTCTCTACCGTGAGATGTGGCAGTGCTTCGCGGTGCTGACAGGCTCGCGCTCGGTGGGCGTGACCGGCGACTTCAGAACATACGGAGACGTGATAGCCATTCGCGCAGTCACAAGCGACGACGCCATGACCGCGGACTGGGCGCGTCTGCCCTACGAAGTCTTGGCAAGGATGTCGAGCCGAATATCCAACGAGGTCGCCGGGGTCAACCGCGTGGTGTACGACATAACGAGCAAGCCACCGGGAACGATAGAGTGGGAATAGACATGCCAACCGCTTTCACACGGTGGAAGCGTGGGCAGTCTTGGAGAATCGAGGGTCTGGACTGAGACATGAAAGTCCTGATAGTTGGCAGCGGCGCGCGGGAACATGCCATCGCGTGGAAAGTCTCGGCAAGCCGACTCGAGCCTAGAATCCTGACGGCCCCCGGCAACGCGGGGACAGCCGCGCTTGGGACGAACATGGACGTGGGCGCGGAAGACTTGGACGGCCTGCTGAAGCTGGCTGTCGAGCAGTCCGTTGATCTCACCATCGTAGGCCCAGAAACTCCGCTTGCCGCTGGCATAGTGGACTGCTTCGAAGCCGAGGGGCTGCGCGTGTTCGGCCCCACAAGAGCGGCCGCGCGGATCGAGGCGAGCAAGGCGTTCGCCAAGCAGGTGATGGAAGCGGCCGGCGTTCGGACGTCGCGGGCGCGGGTGTTCCACAGCCTGCGCGACGCGCTCGCATACGTGGAGACCGCAGACCCGCCCTACGTGGTGAAGGCCGACGGGCTGGCGGCGGGCAAAGGCGTCGTGATGTCGCCGGGCAGAGACGAGGCGGAGCGCGCGCTCAGGACGATGTTCGAGGAGCGCGCATTCGGCGACGCTGGAGACACGGTTCTCATCGAAGAGTGGATGACTGGACAGGAAATCAGCGTTTTTGCGTTTGTGGATGGTAGCTATGTGTCTAATATGGCCGTGGCGTGCGACTACAAGCGCGCGCTGGACGGCGATCTAGGCCCCAACACCGGAGGCATGGGCAGCTACAGCCCACCGCCATTCTGGAACGCGGAGATCGAAACGAACGTCCGACAGCGTATACTGGAGCCGGTGGCGCGACAGATGGCTGAGATGGGATGCCCGTTCCGCGGGGTTCTGTACGCGGGGATCATGCTGACTTCGGACGGCCCAAAGGTGTTCGAGTTCAACTGCCGGCTCGGTGACCCGGAGGCGCAGGTGGTTCTCCCGCGTCTGGAGTCGGACCTGCTGGAAATCGCGCTCGCCGCGTCCGAAGGCAGGCTGAGCGAGCAGACGATCCGCTGGTCGTCCGACTGCTGGGTCGGCGTCGTGATGGCGTCGGACGGCTACCCGGGCGGGTACGAAACAGGCTTCGAGCTGAGCGGCGCGCCGCCGCCGTCGGACGGGCGAATAGTCTTCCACGCAGGAACGCGGCTGCAAGAGGGCAAGGTCGTCACGTCGGGCGGGCGCGTGGTGACCGCGTCGGCGCGCGGCGTTACAATATCAGAGGCGCGGCGGGATGCGTACAGGCTGGCGGCCGAAGTGCGCTTCGCCAACGCCTACTATAGAACAGACATCGCCAATCTGGATTGAGGTGAACGAATGCCGCTCGCAGGCGTACTGATGGGAAGCAGCTCGGACCGGCCGGCCATGGAGCCGACTGTCGAAGTCTTGAATCAGCTCGGAATCGACCACGAAGTAGAGGTGATGTCGGCGCATCGCACGCCCGACAGGGTGCGAGAGTACGGCATGAGCGCGAGGGATCGCGGAATCGAGGTCATCATCGCCGGCGCCGGCGGCTCGGCGGGTCTTCCGGGGGTCTTGGCATCGTGGACCACACTGCCGATAATCGGCGTGCCGATACCGTCCAGCGATCTCAAGGGAATAGATGCGCTGTACGCCATCGCGCAGATGCCGCCCGGAATACCTGTGGCGTGTGTAGCGGTGGGCAGCTGGGGCGCGCGCAACGCCGCCTTCCTAGCGGCGCAGATACTGGGCGGAAAGCACGAAGCCATTCGCAAATCGTATGACGACTACCGCGAAAGCCTCAGAAGCCGCTGAAGGCGCGACTTTCGCAGGAGTCGAGGATACGGAAGTGATGTGTGAGATCACTCCCCCACCTCGCAGCGCGGCGCGATGTCACAGGCTTGGGAAAGGGCCTTTTGCGCCTCTCAAGGGAGACTGGACTGAAACATGATCGAGAGATACGCCCGACCCAGAATGAAACGGGTCTGGTCTGACGAGAGCAAGTACGACAAGTGGCTTCTGATCGAGCTGGCGGTGTGCGAGGCGTGGACCGAGGCGGGCGTGATCCCGCCGGAAGACATGGCGAAGCTGCGCGGCACGAGCTACGACGGCGAGCGCCTAGCCGAGATTCTGCGCGTCACCAAACACGACATGACCGCCTTCCTCGGTTCGATCACCGAGCAGCTCGGACCAGAGGGCAGGTGGCTTCACCTGGGGCTGACGACCAGCGATGTTTGGGACACGGCAACCAGCTTGCAGCTGGCGGAGGCGGCGGACGCTCTGGACGACGAGATCGCGCGCTGCATAGACGTTCTCGGCAGCCGCGCGCGCGAACACAAAGACACGCTGATGATGGGGCGCACGCACGGAGTCCATGCCGAGCCGATCACGTTCGGGCTGAAGCTGGCGCTGTGGTGGGACGAGATGCGCCGCAACAGGAGACGGCTGAGCCACGCCAGAGACGAGATCGCAGTGGGCAAGATATCCGGACCCGTGGGAACGCACGCTACTGTCCCGCCCAGTGTGGAGGCGCGGGTGTGCGAGCGGCTTGGAATCGCCGCCGCCCCGGTGTCCAACCAAGTCGTCCAGCGAGACCGACACGCCAGCTTCGTATCCACGCTCGCCGTCATCGCGTCGTCTCTTGAGAAGTTCGCCACAGAGATACGCGGACTCCAGCGCACCGAGATCAGAGAGGTCGAGGAGCCGTTCTCGGAGGGGCAGACAGGCTCGTCCTCGATGCCGCACAAGCGCAACCCCGAGCTGAGCGAGCGTGTCTGCGGACTCGCCCGACTCATCAGGGGACACTCGATCACCGCGCTGGACAACATGGCGCTGTGGGGCGAGCGCGACATAAGCCACTCCTCGGCCGAGAGGCTGATTCTGCCCGATGCCTGCATGGCGCTGGACTACAGCCTGGATCTCTTCACCGGAGTTCTAGCGGGCATGAGGGTATATCCAAATCGCATGAAACAGAACATGGAGCTTACGCGCGGACTGCTGTTCTCTCAGCGCCTGATGCTTGCGCTCATAGAAAGAGGGATGAGCCGAGAGGACGCCTACAAGGTAATGCAGGTGAACGCGGCGCGAACATGGGACGAAGACTCCGACTTCCGCGAGCTCGTCAGGAGCGACTCCACCGTGCTGAGCCACATGAAGAACGTCGAGCTGGACGACCTGTTCGACTACGGCTACTACGTCAGGTTCGTGGACGATATATTCGAGCGCGCGGGCCTGAGCTGACACCCCAACATTCAACCGCAGGATGGACATGACACTATGACGACTACGATTCGAGAGACCAACCTGCCCGGCCTGCTCTATCGCGGCAAGGTGAGGGACACATACGCCGTGGACGAAGATTCGCTGCTGATGGTGGCTACGGACCGCATCTCTGCGTTCGACGTGGTCTTGCCTACGGGAATTCCGGAGAAGGGCGCGGTGCTGAACCAGATATCGCGGTTCTGGTTCGAGCGCACTTCGGACATCGTTCCCAACCACCTTATAGAGATGGCGTCCGAGCGAGCGGATCTGGACATTCCGGAAGAGATCGCCAGACGCGCGATGGTCGTAAAGAAGGCAGAGCGCATAGACGTCGAATGCGTGGTTCGAGGCTTCATCACAGGCTCGGCGTGGGCGGAGTATCGCAGAGCCGGAACGGTGCAGGATCGCCCCATGCCCAGCGGCATGAGAGAGGGCGATCCGTTTCCGCAGCCGCTGTTCACACCCACCACGAAGGCGGAGGTGGGCCACGACGAGAATATGAGCTGGGACGAAGTGGTGGAGATGGTCGGGCTGGAGACGGCGGAGAAGCTGAGAGACACCACCATAGCGGTGTACGAGTTCGCCAGAGACTTCGCGCGCGATAGAGGCATAATCATCGCCGACACCAAGATGGAGTTCGGCGTCGTGGACGACGAGCTGATCCTGATAGACGAGCTGCTGACCCCAGATTCGAGCCGCTTTTGGGACGCGGACGGCTACGAGCCGGGCAAGTCCCAGCCGAATTACGATAAGCAGCTCGTGCGCGACTGGCTCGACGCCTTCGGGTGGGACCACGAGCCGCCCGCGCCCGAGCTTCCGGCGGACGTGGTGGAAAAGACTGCGGAGCGATACTTCGAGGCATTTTCCAAGCTGACGGGGCGACGGCTAGACTAATAGCCAGCGCAGATGACGGCAGCGTAGACGACGGGATATCCAGTGCGGCGCGGCGCGGATGGTCATTAGCCGTCCGACTCCATCTTGCACATCTCCATAAGAACCAGTGGAAACGGTACGAGCGAAATGGCATCAGCATCGAGACGATCCAGATCGAGAATGAGCGCGACTCAGGCGCGGGCGGCGCGGCGCGCCAGACGCGACAGGCGAAGGCGAATATACAGGTACGGTGGGGGCGCGCTGGTCATCCTCATCGCCTCCCTGCTGATAGCGTCCCTGTTCCTGCCCGGCCTGCCGCTGGACAGCCTGTTCAGAGGCGGCGGACCGGACGGCCCCGGCCTTCGCATTGCGGACCAGGGACAGACTCACGTCCAGCCCGGCGAAAGTCACGAAGCCTACAACTCCAAGCCCGCCACTTCAGGGTGGCACTACGACATTCCGCTCGCCCCCGCTCGCTGGGGAATCTACGAGGATGCGCTGGAAGACGAGGTGCTGCTGCACAATCTCGAACATGGGTACGTCAACGTACACTACGACTGCCCGGACGGCTGCGATGATCTGGTGGCGTCTCTGACCGAGCTGGTGAACGAGGGAACGGAGCGCGGCGCCAAGCTGCTGATGAGTCCATACCCTGACATGGACGCCCGAATCGCGCTTACGGCGTGGACGTTCATCGACAAGTTCGAGGAGTTCGACGAGCAGAGGATCAGGGATTTCATGTCAGCCCACGAAAGCTCGCCCAACGCTCCCGAATACAGGGTGCCCAGGTGAACCGATGCTTCTGGCGAAGGTCTATATCAAGCTGAAGCCGAGCGTCAACGATCCGCAGGGGCTGACGATTCGCGGCGGACTGCGCCAGCTGGGGTTCGACTCCGTGGCGGACGTTCGCGCCGGCAAGTACATGGAGATCAGGCTGGACGGCGATGACGTCGAATCCGCCAAGCGCAGCGTGTCATCCATGTGCGACCAGCTGCTGGCAAACCCGATCATCGAGGACTACACCTTCGAGATCGAGGCGGCGCAGCCCGTCCATCGTTCTCTCGGAACACCTCCCCTACCCTGAAATCGTCCCCTTGGTGCTTGGGACGGCGCCAGCCCTTCGGGGGTCCGGTTCCAGTGCGTCTCGCAGGGATCTGGCAAGGCTCTTGAAGATCGCCTCGGCCTTGTGGTGGTTGTTCGAGCCAGTGACTAGGCGAACGTGCAGGTTGAATCGCCCCTCTCTGGCGAACGATTCCAAGAAGTGGCGTATCAGGTCTCCTGACAGCCCGCCCAGATCGCTGTCTCCGATGTCCGCGTCTATGACCGAGTATCCCCTTCCGCCGAAGTCCACTGCCGTCAGCGCGAGGGTCTCGTCCAGAGGCATGAAGGTGTGCGCGGCGCGCCTTATTCCAGCGCCGTCTCCGACCGCCTCCGCCAGCGCGCGGCCGAGAACGATGCCGACGTCCTCTACCAGATGGTGCAGGCCGACTTCGGTGTCGCCGCTGGCAGAAACGTTCAGGTCCATCAGCCCGTGACGCGACAGCTGGGCGAGCAGATGCTCGAACATGCCGTTGGCTGCGCTCAGCCGATACTCGCCCATCCCGTCTATGTTCAGTGATACGGAGATGCGGGTTTCGGCGGTGTCGCGCTCTAGGCGCGCGCTCCTGGGCGCTGGCGTCATCGGGCAATCTCCCCAACGGCGTTCAGGAAGGCGGCGTTCTCGGACGGAGTGCCTATCGCAACCCTGAAGCAGTCTCGGAGGCGGTCGGAGCCGAACTTGCGCACGAAGATGCCCCGACTGGCGAGCTGGTCGAACATATCCTGAGCGCGTTCGGGGCAGTCCATCTGGCACAGAATATAGTTGCCATGTGAAGGCCAGGGCTTCACGCCGTCCATGGCCGTTAGCGCGTCGTGCATCCGCTCTCTGCCTTCGACTATGCGCTGGACGTTTCCGAGCAGGTAATCCCTGTCGTCCAGAGACGCGAGCGCGGCGGCTTCGGCGGCGATGTTGACGTTGTAGGGCGACTTGATGTCTACGATGTGGTCGACCAAGCCGCTGTCCATTATTCCGTACCCGATTCTAAGGCCTGCCAGCCCCGCCCACTTGCTCATGGTGCGAAGGACGACCAGATTGTCGTACTCGTGGACGAGCGGAGCGACCGTCTCGCCGCTGAACTCGAAGTACGCCTCGTCTATGACGACTATCAGGCCGGTGTCCAGCAGCGCGCGAACCTCGTCTTCCGCAGCCAGATTGCCAGTGGGGTTGTTCGGAGAGCTGATGAATATGATCTTGGTGTTCTCGTCGATGGCGGAGCGAACGGCGTCCAGGTCTATCTGGAAAAGCTCGCCGCGCTGGATCAGCCTCAGCTCGCCTCCGGCGACTCTGGCGCAGAAGGCGTACATGGCGAAGGTGGGGTCGCAGTCCAGTATGGAGTCGCCGGGCTCGATGAACAGCCGAAAGAGCAGGTCTATCAGCTCGTCGCTTCCGGCGCCCGCGATGATGTTGTCTGGGGCCAACCCTGTGTAGTCCGAGAGAGCCGCCCTGAGCCTGCGCTGGAACGGGTCCGGGTATATGTGCAGCTCCGCCTCGGACACGGCTTCCATAGCCTTTGGAGATGGGCCGTATGGGTTCTCGTTCCCGTTCAGCTTTACGATGGACTCCCTCGGAATTCCCGCGCGCGCTGCCAGCACTTCTGGGGGATCTACCGGCTGGTATGTCTGGACCGAGGCCAGATGCGGCCTGATCAGATCGGTTGCTCGCTTCTGCGGCATTGGTCGCCTCCTGTGCGGGCGTGTGGGAACCCGTGTCCCGTCTTCCCTATGAGCTGGGGGTGTCTTGCCCGGCTCAGTATTTGTAGAAGTGGTGTCTTATTTCGAATTCGGCGTCTCGCTGGGAGAACATATCCCACTCGGCGCGCCTGACGGTCAGGTACGAGTTCGCCAGCTGCTCCCCCATAGCGTCCGTTAGAGTGGTGTCCGCCTCCAGCTCGGAGATGGCTTCCTTCAGCGAGGACGGAAGGCGGCGGATGCCTCGTCTTTCCAGCTCCTCCGTCGTCAGGCTGGTGGGGTCCACGTCCAGACGCTGCCCTTCACTTGGGCGCAGACCGCGCTCTATCCCGTCCAAGCCGGCGGCTATGACGCTGCCCAGAGCGATGTACGGGTTGGAGCTGGAATCCACCGTCCTGTATTCGAGGTTGGTCGAAGCCATCTCCGCGTCCCAGAACAGAGACGGTATGCGCAGCGCGGCTTCGCGGTTGTCGGGACCCCAGCAGGTGAATGCGGGCGCCCACGAGCCGGGCGAAATCCGCCTGTAGCTGTTCATGCTCGGACACGTCAGAGCAATCAGGCCGGGCAGGTGTTCCATTACGCCCGCTATGAACTGGTACGCCAGCGCGCTGATGTTCTGATAGTCCGTCGAGTCGTAGAACAGGTTGTTGGCTCCGTCTCCGTCCCAGGCGCTCAGGTGTATGTGGCAGCCGCTGCCCGCCTGATCGGGGAACGGCTTGGGAGCGAACGAAGCGAACAGACCGTGCTGATATGCCACGTTGCGCACGGTCTCTCGATATATGATGTGGTTGTCGGCGGCGCGAAGCGCATCTGTATGTTCGATGCTCAGCTCTTGCTGGCCGTGTCCCAGCTCAGCGTAGTACTGCTGCACGCGCAAGCCTTGCGTTTCGAGCGCTTCTATGACGTCGTCTATAACGTCCTGCGCGAAGGTGTATCCGATGCTGGCGTTGTCCAGACTCTCGTCCAAAGGGACGAATCCATCCTCTTCCTTCGTTGCCAGGTACCACTCCGGTTCCATGGCAGCCTGAATGGTCAGACCCAGCGACTCGGCTCTTGCCAGCGCGCGCTTCAGGAAATCTCTGGGGCAGGCTTCCCAGGGGCGGCGCGAGGTCGTTACCAGATCCGCCAGCATCATAGCGCGTTTGGGAGCGTAGGGCAGGATGGTGAACGTGTCGGGGTCGGGTATCAGCCTGACTTCGCCGACAGGCCCCATTCCTTGGATCACCTGAAGATCGTCCATGCTGGTGTAAGCCTGCATCGCCAGGGTCAAGCCGATTCCTGAGTTCAGTCTTCCTTCGAGGCCAGAGACGTGAGTCGCCTTGCCGCGAATGGTTCCCCCGTTGTCGCAGTAGAAGAACGATACGAGCTGGACTCCGGCGTCTCTGGCGCGCCTGACGATTTCGCGGTTGTTCATTCCATTAGGCTCCTTAGGTTGCTTTTAGCAGCAAGCTGTAACACAAAATACATGCTAATCACGCCAGTTCACGCCTGATCTCGGCGGCTTCGGCGTGTGCGGTCAGACCCTCGGCCCTGGCTATGATCGCCGCGCTCTCGGACAAGGCGAGCGACTGCTCTTCGTCTATGGCTACCACTGGAATCGCCTTCAGGAAGGTGTGGACGCTGACGCCGGAGTTGAACCGCGCCGTGCCGGACGTGGGCATGACGTGGCTTGGGCCAGCCACGTAGTCGCCGAGAACCTCGTGTGAGAACTCTCCGAGGAACAGGACGCCCGCGTTCCTGACCTTGCCCACCCATCTCCAAGGGTCTTCCACAGCCAAGCACATATGCTCAGGCGCGAACCGGTTTGCAAGCTGGATCGCCTCGTCCAAGTCGCTGACGACGGCGATGCAGCCCTGCCCTTCCAGCGCGGCGCGCGCCACCGAAGCGCGGCTGAGCCTTTCGAGCCTGGCTTCGATCTCCGCCGCCACCTGCTGAGCCAGCGGCGAGGAGGTGCAGACGAGGACGGGCATAGCCATTGCGTCGTGTTCCGCCTGCGCGAGCATGTCGGCGGCGCACAGCGTTGGGTTCGCCGATCCGTCGGCGATGATCAGCGTCTCGGTAGGGCCGTATAGCCCGTCTATGCCAACGTCTCCGTATACCAGCTTCTTGGCTAGTGTGACGAACAGATTTCCGGGGCCGCACACCATATCCACGGGGGGGACGGTCTCGGTGGCGTATGCCATGGCTGCGATAGCCTGCGCGCCGCCGATGGCGAACACGCGGTCTACGCCCGCGATACTGGCTGCCGCCAGCACGACGGGATCGGGCAGCCCTCCATCTCTGGCGGGCGAGCAGAGTATGACTTCCGAGACGCCCGCCACCCTGGCAGGGATGACGGTCATCAGCACGGTGGAAGGCAGCGGGGCGCTTCCGCCTGGGACGTACACCCCTACCCGCTCGCACGGAGTCCACAGCGCGCCGTAGCCGGCGGAGAAGTCCATCCAGCCGCGCGGCATGAAAGATTCGTGGTATCTGCGTATCCTGTCTGCGGACAGCGCCAGCGCCTCGGCGACTGCGGGATCCAGATTGCGCGCGGCGGAATCCATCTCATCGGAAGGCACTTCGAGCGCGGACTGGCTGCGGCCCTCGAACGACAGGGCGAAGTGGCGGACCGCTTCGTCTCCGTCTCGGCGCACGGCGTCTATGACCCTCGCCACAGTCTCCAGGGGTGTCAGACGTTTCCCAAAGACGCGCTCGGAAGTTTCGAGGACGACGGGCGGCGCGGACGCGAGGTCGAGCCGCCTGCCCTCCGACAGGACGCGCATGGCATCGGGCGCGCCGTGTACGATCCTCACGACAGATATCTCCTGAGCGAGGCGGCTATGGTCTCGACGGCTTCGGCCCCGAACTCCTCGACGCGCGCGCGAGGCACCAGATCGTACAGTGAGCCGAGCGACTCGGAAACCGACTCTATGAACTCCTCGGCGTGGCGGTGGGCAGGATGGCGCTCGTCCCCTGCGGCGATTCTGCGCGCCATGAAGCGCAGCCGCTCCCATGAGAAGCCGCCGTCCACCACCCTGTACACCCATTCCTTCCACCTGTGCAGATCGTCCTGCGGCAGGAAGCGAACGCTGACGTTGGCGGGGTCCATAGATGCGTCTGCCACGCGGCGGCGCACGTCGTCCCAAACCTGTCGGTCGAAATCTAGCTGGAGCGCGCGGTCCCACACCTTGGCGAGCGTCTTGTCCTCGAACACGCCCGCCTCTCCGAAGTAAGGCCTGAACATCCTGACGATGTAGGACTCGTCCGCGAGCAGATGAGTTATGTATCCGGCGACGAATGCGCGTGTGGGGCCGTCGTGTTCCGCCGCGTTCATAAGATCGGGGTACGCGGCGAACATCGTCTCGACGCCTGAGCCAATCGTCTGGAAGTCCAGCTCCACGAAGTGATACTCGGCGCGCGATCTTCGCGTAAGGGCGCGTATGTCTGGCGACGTGGAACCCAGATAGAAGTATCCGAGATTGGATTCGATGTCTCGGTGGCGCAGCTGGGACGCCGCTGTGACCGCAAGCTGTATGTGCGACGGAATGTTGGGCAATGCGCGCTCGATTCTGGCCGCTCCCCTCTCAGATGAGGCGGGCGTAGGATTTGCACTCGGACTGGAACACGTAGTCGGGTTTGGAGACGGTTACGCTGATGCCTCCGATCTTGCGCAGGCGGTCGACTGCGACCATGAGCCGACTCTCCTCTACGATCACGGTGACGGAGAACCAGTCCAGCCCGTCCGGAGCGAAGACTCTGGCGATGGTTGGGCCGCGCAGCCCGGAGATGTCCTCGTACCTGAGTACGTACTCGGCTAGCTCCTCGGCGGTCTCGCCCCTCATGTTGGCGGTGACGCTGACGCAGCTGCGCGCGCCTAGGTGGGCTTCCATCATCTCCAGCATCAGCCTTGCCGCAGCCAGCCTCCCGCAGTCTCGATCTGGACTCATGCGGCGCGAGATCACGCAGGCTTCGGAGGTGATGGCCGTTCCGCCGTCTATCTGCTTCAGACGGTTCTCGCGGATAGTGGTTCCGCTCTCGGTTATATCGCCTATGATGTCTGCGAAACCCATGGCAGGGGCGGCTTCGAGCGTTCCGCTGGAATTGACCAAGCTGAAGTAGCTGACACCGTGCGAAAGCAGATGGCGCTGGATGAGGCGGGGATACTTGGTGGCCACTCTCAGATCGTGTCCTCCGCTCCTGAATTCGACCGAGATGTCTGCCAGATCCGAGATGGATGTCACGTCCACCCACGAATCGGGAACGGCGAGGACGAGGCTGCTTCTGCCGAAGCCGAGTCTGTCTATGGCGACCCTCGTATCGCCGTCCTCTCTGCGATTCTCCATGAACTGGTCCATTCCGATTATGCCGAGATCGACCGTACCCTCATCGACCATCGAGGTGATGTCCGAGCTTCGCTGAAACATTACGGTCGTGTTTGGGATCGAGTCGACCGAGGCGATGTATCGGCGGCTGTTGGTGCGTGACACCGGCAGACCGCACGAGCGCATGAACGACATGCAGGGATCATGGAGCGCGCCGCTGCTCGGCAGCGCGATTCTCAGAGTCGAGTCAGTCATCGTCCACCTTCGGCGCGGGCGGCAGGGCGGCTAGCTCGTCCACGTTCAGAGCGAATCCGCAGGCTGGAACGTCCGCGCCGCCGAACGCCCTGACCAGATCGTCGTATCTGCCGCCTCCGCCGAGCGGATGCTCACTCGCGCCCTCCCCGTCCGTGAACTCGAAGACGATTCCCGTATAGTATGCCAGCCCCCTGACGAACGAGAGATCGAGTTGGATGGCGGACTCGTCCACCCCTGCGCGGCGGAGATTGGACAGGGTGGATTCCAGCTCCTCGACGCGGTCCAAGGGCGCGCCGCACTTCTCGAAGACTGTTCTGGCGTGGGCTGCCACTTCGCAGGCGGAGCCTGTGGCAGAGACGAGGCGCGCCACGTTCTCGATAGCGGCGGAGAAGTCGGCCCGTGAGGAAGCCTGCCCCATGCGGCGGAAGAGCCGTGTCAGTATCTGCTCGGATGTCCTTCTGCCAGTCGGCCCGGATATCGAGTGTCCAAGCGCGTCGAGCGCGGGTACGGAGCTGTCGGCGATGGGCTGAGCGTACACGGCATCTTTGGAATTTTCGATGACGAGTCCGGCGGCGGCGGCCTTCTCACCCAAGCGAGCCAGGCAGTCGGCGCGTCCTCCGATATCTTCCAGATTGGAGATGACGAACATTTGCAGCGGCTTGGACAGATTCTGAGAGGAGACCAGCGCGCGGACGACTCCGAGATGGCCGAGGCGCAGGCGGCAGCCGGAGACTCCTATGGACTCCAGGCAGTCGAGCGCGGCGCGCAGGATTTCGACGTCCCCCGCAGAACCGGGAGTTCCGATCAGCTCCCCGCCCACCTGATGGAACTGGCGAAATCTCGCTCCGCGGCTGCCGCCGTATCTGAACACAGGCCCAGAGTAGCGGTACCTGTACGAACCGCAAGGCTGGCGAACGTTCTCGATGAACCACCTGATGACGGACGGGGTGAATTCGGGCCGCAGGCTGACGCTGACGCCGCCGGGGTCGGAGAAGGCGTAGAGGCTGCCCGCTATCTCTCCGCCGGACTTTCTGATGAACATGTCCGTCCGCTCCAGCACTGGCGTATCGAGGCGCTGGAATCCGCCTTTGGCCAAGGCTCCGGCGAGGCTTGCAGCGATGGCGCGGCTGGCCTCGGCCTCATCGGGACCGAGGTCTCGCATGTGTCTCAGCCTGCCTATGAAGTTTGTCTCCGACACCAAAGGCCCTCTCCTAGCCTGAATTCTACATCAGCGCTGGACGGGCGTTCAATCGCGCCGATTGGCATGGGAGCGGCTGGCGCGCTATTCGCGCAGGCGGCGGAGCATTTCACGGAGTCGCTCGACTTCGGCTTCGGCTGCGTCTCTCTGCGCTCTGGCATTGTCTCGCTTGGCTCTAGCGGCGTCACGCTGGGCTTCGGCTGCCTCTCGCTTGGCTCTGTCTGCGTCTCTCTGCGCTCTGGCTGCGTCACGCTGAGCTTCGGCTGTGTTGGCTCTGGCGGCTTCGGAATCCAGCTGGACCTCTGCCATGTCGCGCTGCGCTTCGGCGGCATCTGCCCGGATGCCTTCAGCGTATGCTCGGGCTCTCTTGGAGTCCAGCTCGCGCCTCATCTCCTCGGCGTCCGGAAGATACCTGCCAGCGTCTGGGTCGTAGAAGCGCAGGCGTCCATTGTCCCAGCACACGTCCAGACCCAGCACCTCGCTGCGTCCCCACAGAACACCGTCCTCGTTCCGCCGGATCGGTATGGGGACGTACTCCCCTTCCACCAGCGTGTCGCCAGCCAGCGGCGCGTCGTGCCAGCGCCCGCCGCTCTCGTCGAAGCGCCAGTACTCCGGCACCTGGTAGTCTCGGGCGTAGCTCTCGCGCTTGATCGTGTAGTCGCGCTTGCCCGTGCTTCTGGACGCCACCTCCATCAGGAAGTCGGGGGGCTTTCCCACCTCGTCTATGATGTAGCCGTTGCGCGCGACTATGGAGTCAGGATCCACTCCGAACGCGACCACGCAGTCGGGGATGAACACCTCGGCGTTGTCATAGCCGTCGAGCCGCAGGTATCCCTCTCCGCAGACGAGGACATCCGGGCGGTCGGCGAAGTGTGCGTCCAATGCGCTGTCGAAGCGCTTGAACTGAGCGCGCTGTCTCATATCGTAAGGCCTCGGCGGATCGGGCAGTTGGAAATCCGGGCCGTACCGCTTAGGCGCGGCGGGGCTGACAACTGGTTTCGTAGTCATGTCTATCCTCGTCCCAAAGGTGACGTGGCGATTGGTATGAAGCAATCGTATCACACGGTCGCCGTTCGATGCCGATAAGTCGCCCATCCCATCGGCAGGCGCGCTCATGTTCATCCACTGGGCTGGCTATTCGAGTAGGCACGGGATCTGTTGGCGGGGCGAATTGCGCTGGCTCTAGGTTGACGATCCAAGCTCGCCGTAACATAATCACGGCGCAATGGACAGGATGACACCATGTCGTTTGGGAGCATATCATCCGGCGGGCAAGGTCGCCATCGTGGTGGACAGCGCGGCATCCGCGCCCGACGGATTTCATGCTCACCCCCTGACTTTCGTGGTTCCGATGCTGCTTCACATAGGAGACGACGCCTTCCGAGACGGCGAGGACATAGACGCGGCCGAGTTCTACAAGGTGCAGCGTCTGAGCGCGGGACGGACGAGTACTTCCGCCCCGACCCCGGGCGACTTTCTGGCGGCGTTCTCGTCCGCTGCGGAAGTGGCACAGTCCATTCTATGCGTGACGGTGTCGGACACGTTCAGCTCCACGAGAATATCCGCCGAGATCGCGCGCGAACGATTTCAGGAGGTCTCGGACGGTTTCGACATACGAGTGCTGGACTCTCAGAGCGCAGCGGGCGGCGAGGGGCTGATCGCATGGGAGGCGCTGAAGGCGGCGAGCGGCTGCGCGAGCATAGACGAAGTGGAAGCCGCAGCGCGCCGGACGCGCGAACGAGTTCGGCTGCTGGCATACGTGGACACCCTATATCACCTGTGGAAGAGCGGGCGCGTGTCTGGGATCGCTCAGATGGCGGCGTCCCTCCTGAAGCTGAAGCCCATCTTCGAGCTGCGCCGTTCGGAGGTTCGAGGGCTGGCGAGGCCGCGAACGGGCAAGCGCGCTGTATACAGAATGGCGCGGCTGATGGCGGACAGGATCGGCGGGGGCAGCGTACACGCCATCGTCATGCACGCCGACGCCGAGGAGCAGGCCGCAACTCTTCGCGCCATGATCGAAAGCGAATTCGACTGCGCGGAGCTGTTCGATGCGGAGTTCACGCCCGTCATGGGCGCGCACATAGGGCCGGGAATGGTTGGTGTGGCTTTCTGGTCGGAGGATGGCTAGATGGAGCTTGGCGCGCCCGGCAGGATTCGAACCCGCGACACCTGGTTCCGAAGACCAGTGCTCTATCCACTGAGCTACGGGCGCCCATTTGCTGGCTTCTCAGGGGAAGCCTATATCAGTTTACCAGTTCTTGGACGAAAGAGCGAAACTTTTTCGTGCCTGTGCGTCTCAGCATGGCTTCATCGGTGAACTCCACGTCTCCGAAGTCTTGCAGCACCTCTACGTGCGCCACCACCTCGGAGAGCGCCATGAACAGATTGCCGCCGCTGAGCTTGCGGCGCTCGAACACGCCGCGCGTCACCTCTTCGAGACCGGCGGGGCGGTCGTCTATGCGCTGGAGAATCTGATCCAAGCGCCGCCCGTGATGATTTATGACCTCGCCTGCCCTGTTCACGGAAACGAAGTTGAACCTGCCGCGATTGAACAGACGGTGCGCCGGAAGAACGGCGCGCTCCTCGCCGAGATCTAGGACGGTTTTGAGCGATCTCATGTACGCTTCCAGTCCATACGAGCGGGAGGAGTCGCTGAACTTTGCGGGGATGTCTTGCGCCACGTGATCGGAGTAGCCCGCTTTGGTGGTCGGATGGGGCGTAATCTCCGGCAGGACGTGATCTCCTGTAAAGACCACACCGTCCAGAGTCAGACACAACTCATCGGGAGAGTGTCCCGGAGCGTAGATGAAGGCGAGATCACCCACCCTGTCCCCGTCGTCGACCTCGCGGTGTACGGTCAGCCCCTTTCGGGCGGCTACGTATCTGCTGTTTCGCGCGGCGAATGAGTGGCTTCGACGATCCATGTTTCCGGAGACGACTCTGTTCATCTCGGCGTGAACGGGGGAGGCGTCTCGGTTCTGGACTTCCCAGGGATTGTAGGCGATCAGGGCGGCGTACATCTGGTGCGCCCACAGCTGCGCGTCTGCCGAGTCCACCAGCTCGGCGGTCGATCCGTCGTGGTCGGAGTGGCCGTGGGTGACGATAACGCGGTCTATGTCTCTGACCGAGTATCCGGCGACTCTCAGGCCGTCCCGAAGCTCGGCGAAAGAGCCTTGCGCGCCGGGGTCCACCAGCGTTACGCCCTCGTTCTCGAACACGTAGCACCACGTTGGGCCTGTGCGGGATGGCCAGTCCTGCGGGACGCCGATAGCGTGAATGGGCTGTTCGGTCGGGGTGGTCATGCGCAAGACCATTCGGTTACCGTGCGGATCTCCAGAACGCAGGATGTCCACAGAGGCGAATCCAGATGGCACTTGGGTACCCTCCTTGCGGTAGGGGCCGCTTGGCGTCAATCAGATATCCCGGCGGCGGATATTCCGATGGCCGTTGGATAGACGTGAGAGAGCTAGAAAGATGGTGGGGTGAGCGAGGGGATTCGAACCCCCGATCTCCAGGGCCACAACCTGGCGCCTTGCCACTTGGCCACGCTCACCACTGCCACACGGAAATTCTAGCACCCTACGTTCGAGAGGGTCAACGAGGGGTGAGGAAGGCAGCCGTTCCGCGCGCGGCGCGGTTCTACCGCCCCAAAGCTCTCCGACCAACGGATAGGCAGCTCTCGATTGCGATTCGCGCTCGTCTCACTGCTTGCCCCGCAAGCGTCTGCGTGAGAGGAAGCGGACTGACTGCGATTCCCCGTAAAGACTGCGCGGAATCCATTCAGGCGGATGAGTCGTTGCTGGACGTCTCCATGATCTCATGGAGGTCGCGGCTAGTCAGCGCCTCCAGAAGCTCGGATACGATCACGTCTTTCTTGGTGTGGTGGCGCAGGGGCAGGTTGGGATCGACGCTGTACACGTTCCTTCTCCCTCGCCTGCGTCTGGTGATGTACCCCGCCTGTTCGAGGTCGGAGATGATCTTGTGAGTGGTTCTCTCGGTTACGCCGATGTACTGGGCGATCTCGCGAGCCGTGCTGGTGGAGTTGTGCGAGATGTAGCTGAGAACGAGGCCGTGATTGGTGATGAAGGTCCACCGTGAAGGGGATGTCACAAGGCTGGGGCCTCCATATGGATTGAACAAATACTAACACAAGGCCAATGTCAGTTCAATCTAGGGCGTTCGAGGCAGCTAACTGTCCCATAGGCGATGGGTGCCGATGTACTTCTCGAATTCCCCCTGCTGCGGGACGGTCACGTGTTCGAGATGTATGCCATCCGAGACTCTCGGCTCGATGGACAGCCGCCTTCGACAGGCCTCCGCCGGGTGGACGCTCACATGTATTATCGTCAAGCGACGCTGATTGTACGTCCGAATATCATGTTTTTGCGGTTTTCTTAGGTTGTTCGTCCACAGCTAGGCTCATGGCAAGCTCGACCAGCATTCTGACCAAGCGCGCCTGTGGATCCCTTCGGCGCGATTCCCCTACTGCGGGATGGTCACGTGTTCGAGGGGTATGCCGCCCGAGATTCTCGGCTCGATGGACAGTCCGCCTTCGACAGGCCTCTGCCGTGTGGACGCTCGCATGTATTATCGTCAGGTGGCGCTGATTATGTGTCCGAATATCATGCTTTTGCGGTTTTCTTAGGTTGTTCGTCCACAGCTAGGCTCATGGCAAGCTCGACCAGCGTTCTGACAGGAACGCCTGTAGATCCCTTCGGGTTGATTCCCCTTGCGCTCGTCGTTCTGGTGGTGGCGGCGATGTCGAGGTGCGCCCAGCTGGAATCCGCGGCGAACTCGCCTATGATGAGCGCTCCGGCTATCGCTCCCGCTCCCGCGCCTCCGGTGTTCTTGATGTCGGCGATGTCGCTGCGGTAGTCGGACTTGTACGAGTCGTAGGTTGGCAGCTGCCACATGCGCTCCCCCACCGCCGCGCCCGCATCGACTATCCGGTCGATCCATGCCTGATCGTTCCCGAAGATGCCGGTGGCTGCGTCTCCCAGCGCCACGCGGACGGCGCCGGTCAGGGTGGCGACGTCCACTATTCTGGTCAGGCGGTTCTCGACGGCGTAGCACATGGCATCAGCGAGGACGAGCCTGCCCTCGGCGTCCGTGTTGCCTATCTCGATGGTCTTTCCGTTCATGGCTCGGACGACGTCTCCCGGCCGCTGGGCGCGGCGGCCGGGCATGTTCTCCGTGGCGGGGACGATTGCCCAGACGTTGATCTTAGGCTCGAACGCGCCGATAGCCTTCATCGCGGCGATGACGCACGCCCCGCCGGACATGTCGCTCTTCATGGTGAGCATTCCGGACGCGGACTTGATATCCAAGCCGCCGCTGTCGAACGTGATGCCCTTGCCCAGAAGCGCGAGGTTGTTCTCCGGGTTTTCGGGGTCGCCATGGTATCGCATCACGATGAACTTGGGAGGCTCCTCGCTGCCCTGCGCCACTCCCGCCAGAGCGCCCATTCCGAGGCGCTCGATGTCCGAGCGTTCCAGCACCGTAAGCTCCATGCCCGACTCTTGGGCGACTTCGAGGGCGATCTCCGCCATGCGCGTGGGGGTCATGTAGTTGGCGGGTTCGTTACCCATCTCACGCGCGAGGTTGGCAGCGTCCGCGACCACGACGCCGTCTGAAGCGCCCTCCCCTATCGCGCCGACCCGGTCGCGGTCGAACTCGACTATGGCGACAGACTCCAGAGACGACGGGGCGGCGGCGGACTTGTACTTGTCGAACGAGTAGAGGCCGAGCGCGATTCCCTCGGCAGCCACACGGCCCGCGGCGGATGCGTCCATGCCGCCCGCTCCCGCGCCGTGCGCCACGGTGGAGTAGCTGCGAACGCCTTTGGAATTGAGGAGCCTCGCCACTCCTGCGTGGACGTCTCTGGCCTCGTTGGCGCCGAACGAGCTCTGGTCGCCAAGCCCTGCTATGACCACGCGCTTGGCTGGCAGCCTTCCGAGCGTATAGATCAGGGTATGCTCTCCCCTGCTTCCGCTGACGTCGCCTTCGGCGATCAGATCGCTGACAGCGCCGCCGAGCGCGGCATCCACCGCGCCTGTCGCGCCGCCGGGGTCAGTGACGCCCTCGAAGAGGTTGACCACGATGGCCGCATCCTCGCGCTCGGATATATTTCCATGAACTGCGTATATCTTCATTCGCTCTCCTCCCGTGCAGAAACAGTTTCATTATAGCGGGTGTGCCAGATTCCAGATTGGCGGATTTCCGGGATGGGGTCGCGCCCGCGAACGGGTATGGCTGTGGCGTCACGGTCGAAGGGCGACTGTCCAGCATCGAGCTTACAGCATAACAGACGATTGGGGCGTTCTCTGGTATAATCTCGCCGACCGCCAAGCCCTGCGCGCGCCCAGCTTCAGGAGTCGGGAATGGCTGTCGAGCCTGCGGCGCACACCCAGTTTCAGGAGTTGAGAATGACTCGCGTACAGTCGGACAGAGAACGGAATCTTATCCAGCGCGCCCATGCGACGCTGCCGGGTGGCAACCTGGGCAACGTCAGCTACGATCTGGTGATCGAGCGGGGCGAGGGCAGCCGAATATGGGACGCCAGCGGCAACGAGTACATAGACTATCTGCTCGGCTCCGGCCCGATGATCGTGGGACACAGCCACCCGGAGGTGGTGGAAGCCGTGCGCGAGCAGCTGTCCAAGGGGACGACCTTCTTCGCCAACAACGAACACGCCATACTGCTCGCCGAGGAGATCGTGAGCGCGGTGGCGTGCGCCGAGAAGGTCAGGTTCAGCTCGACCGGAAGCGAGGCGACCCTGTACGCGATGCGCGCGGCGCGAGCGTATCGGGGCAGAGACAAGATCCTCAAGTTCGAGGGCGGATTTCACGGCATGAACGACTACGCGCTGATGAGCATGGGGCCGTCCGAGCCGGCGGAATTTCCGCATCCCGTCCCCGACTCGGCGGGAATCCCGCGCTCGGTGCGCGACGAGGTGCTGATCGCGCCCTTCAACGATCTGGATACGACGCGGCGCATCATCGAGGAGCATCACGAGGAGATCGGAGGTGTCATAGTCGAGCCGTTCCAGAGGCTGATACCGCCGCAGCCTGGCTTTCTCCAAGGGCTGCGACAGCTGACAGCCGAATTCGGTCTGCCGCTGATCTTCGATGAGGTGGTCACGGGCTTCAGGTTCGCATACGGCGGCGCGCAGGAGTATTATGGCGTGACGCCGGACATCTGCACGCTCGGAAAGGCGGTGGCGGGCGGATTCCCGCTGACGGCGGTGGCGGGGCGCGAAGACATAATGGCGCACATGGACAGCGACTCGGCGCCTGCGGACGGCTTCATGCCTCAGATAGGCACGCTGAGCGGCAATCCGGTTGCGGCGGTGGCTGGCCTCAAGACGCTGGAGATTCTGAGGCGGCCCGGCGCTTACGAAGCGATGCGCGCGAGCGGGACGCGGCTGAAGAGCGGCCTTCAGCGGATGCTGGACGAAGCGGAGATACCCGCGCGGGTAACTGGGGAGGCGGTTCTGTTCGACGTGTTCTTCACCGACGAGGAGATCACGGACTACAGGTCCACCCTATCGGCGGACGCGGCAATGATGGGCAGGTTCAACGCGGGCGTCATCGAAAGGGGCGTCTTCAAGGGAGCGTCGAAGTTCTACGTCTCCGCCGCGCATACGGAAGCGGACGTCGAGCAGACTCTGGAGGCGTTCAGGGGCGCGATAGAGGATATGAGGTAGGCCGGCGGCTGGGCATTACGCGCGCCGTCCATCGTTGGGCGCTCACGTTTCCGCTATCTGAAAGAGATCGAACCGATCCGGAGAGCGCCATACTCTATCGAACGCTTCATCTTGCCATCCGTGGGGGACGTGCGCCCAAAAGCGGGCAGATCTCATACGCCTGCCCCCCTCGGCGATGTGTCGGGCTGATCTCCCCTGCCCACCTCGACCACAGCCACTGACAACCATTGACTGCCTCTACAGAGAGGGTCAGGAGTCGAGCTGTCTAATGTATATCCGAAACACTTCCAAGAATTCGATAAGAGAAGATGGGACCTTCATAGTGGATGGCGGCGTCATGTTTGGTCAGCTTCCCAAGAGCCAGTGGGAGCAGTACGCCAAGCCCAACCGTAGGAATCGTCCGGCGGGGGGATGAACGCCTGAGATGCTTCGGCGGCTGGGCATTACGCACGACGCCCACCTTTGGGCGCTGATGTTTCCGCTCAGCCGCACGCAAGGCCTCCGAGATTTTCCGTCCCGATTGCGCTAAGACCTCTTACGAAATTCGTAGCAACACGGGAATTACATAACTGTTTTTCAGTAATTAGAAGAGATATAAAATAATCTCACACGAAATCGGGAATTGCATAAACCTTTTCTCACTTGACATACAGCCCATTCGATCCTACCCTTGTAGGGAGTATTGAGTGGGCTACGGGGGAACAAGCCCACTTCCCCGGTCGAAAGGTACCGTCATCGGAGCAATAGCTCCGGACGCAGCCAACAGGTTTCTCTTGGGTGTCGAGGTCGTGGACGAAGGAAGTCCCACTCGACTAGCTGAAGAGATTCGAACCGATCCGGAGAGCGGCATACTCTATCGAACGTTTCGTCCTTCCATCCGTGGGAGACGTGCGTCCATAACGGGCAGATCTCATGCGACTGACCTCCTAGCCGATGTGTCGCTGATCTCCCCTCCCCACCTCGACTACAACCATTGACTGCCTCAACAAGAGGGTCAGGAGTCTAACTATCCAAATGAATATCGGAAATATCTCCATCAGTCTGATACGAGATGGGACCTACATGGTGGACGGCGGCGTCATGTTTGGTCAGCTTCCCAAGAGCGAGTGGGGGGAGTATATCAAGCCCGACCGCAGGAATCGCATCCGGCTGGGGCTGAACTCCCTCTTGGTGCAAACGCACGAGCTAAACGTGCTGATAGACACCGGTGCGGGCGGCAAGCGGACGAACGAGATGAAAGTGGACTACAGCCTGCGCGGCAACAGGCTCGGAAAGGGCATTCAGGACTGCGGGCTGACGGCGCGCGATATCGACATCGTGGTGCTGACCAACCTTCACTTCGATCACATCGGCGGCGGCACGAAGCTGGACCGCTCGGGCACGTCCATACCGATGTTCCCCAAAGCCACATACATGATGCAAAAGTCGGCATGGGAAGCCGCGATGTCGCCCAACGAGAGGTACGCCCACGCCTTCTACGAGGAAGACTACGAGCCGCTAGAGGAGCGCGACCAAGTGAGGTTCCTGGACGAGGAGGAGGAGGTGATACCGGGCATCATGAGGGTGAAGCTAGCCGCTGGCCCATGCCAAGGGAACCAGCTGGTGTTCATAGAGTATGGGAGCGAGAGGATCGTCTATGCCGGCGACCTAATTCCGACTCCGTTCCATCTGTGGCTGCATCACATTCCGGCCACGGACGAGTACCCAAACGATACGCTGGTGCAGAAGCGAGAGCTGCTGGAGATGGCGATATCCGATGGCTGGCTCGTCGTGTTCGGCCATGGCGACGAGTATGCGGCCGGATACATCCAGTATGACCGAAACGGCGAACCTCAGCTGGTGCCTAAGGTGATTTGAGCCGTCATCGCGTCCCCATCGATTGCCGTTAGCCTTGCTAGGGTGATCTGATTGGCGAGATGGGCGTCCGTCTCGGCTCGCGCCCTAAGATAGTTGTCCGTCAGGCCGGACCAGCAGAAGGCCCGGCCTGACGCTGACGCGGGAATGGCACGCTCCCACAGAACCGGACGGGCGCTTCCCACGAAGCGCCGCCTGAAGCGCAGCGACAGCCCCTCGACAGCCTCCGAGAGCGCCTCGACTCTGCGAGACTTCACCTTCGCATCCACCTGATCGCCGTAGTGCGCGGCGCTGGTGCCGGGCCTCTGCGAGTACGGGAATACGTGGACGGACGCCAGCCCCGCAGCCTCGCACACGTCGAGCGTGCGCCGAAAGTCGCCGTCCGTCTCGCTGGGGAAGCCAACTATGGCGTCGGCGGTCACTGCCACGCCATCGACGGCGTCCTCGATGCGGCGCACGGCGTCTAGGAACTGCGATGCGCTGTATCTGCGGCGCATCCTGCCGAGAATGGCATCGCTTCCGCTCTGTAGCGGTACGTGGAAGTGCGGACACAGGCGAGAATTCGTCCACAGATCGAGCAGGTCTTCCGACAGATCCTGGGGCTGGAGCGAGGATATGCGGATACGCGGCACGTCCGTCTCAGCCAAGAGCGCTTTGACGAGGCCGGCGATGTCCATGCCTTCGAGATCGAACCCATACGAGCCGAGCTGCGTTCCCGTCAGGACGACCTCGCGGCATCCGATGGCGGAGTATGCGTTGGCGGAGTCCACGATCTCGCCCGGCGGAATGCTGCGCTCTCTGCCCCTGACCTTCGGAACGATACAGTAGGCGCACACCTGATCGCAGCCCTCCTGTATCTTGATCATGGCGCGCGAGCGCAGCTTCATGACGGGCGCGAGCGATTCATCGTCTCCAATGGCGCAGGCAGACGGAGGGCCGGACGCCGCCTCGGAGACGAGGCTGACGAGGGAGCGCTTTTCGACGTTTCCGACCACGAGGTCTATCTCGGCCATCGAGCGCAGGTCGTCTGCGGCCCTCTGCGCGTAGCAGCCGGTGGCGACGATGAACGAGTCGGGATTGCGCCGCCGCGCCGCGCGGATTGCCTGCCTAGCCTTGCGGTCGGCGACGTGAGTCACGGTGCAGGTGTTGAGTACGTAGACCTGCGCGTCCTCGTGACCTGCGGCGATGTCGTACCCTGCGCTGGCGAACTGTCGCGCGAGCGCCTGCGTGTCCGCCTGATTGAGCTTGCAGCCGTGAGTCTCCAGCCGAACGGTTGGCCGCGCCGCCGCCAATCGGCTGGAACTTTCGCTTGCATTGTCTCTGTTCATAGCTCGCCTCGTCTGGGTACATCTGTACAATATCATGGGCTGGCGGTGTCGCCCGCTGGCTCAATGATAGACACCCCGCAGGCTGCAAGTCGAATCGGAGACCGAACATTAGGCGCGCAGAGAGGTAGAGACTTCCATGACATCGGAAAACGATACGCAGCCGCTGGATGTCTGGGTCGCCAGAACGCGGCGGATGGTGGACTATGTGGACGAGGCGAGAGACTTCGTGAACAGGGCGGGTGCTCAGATTCCGACGCTCGATGCCGACGTGAGCATAGTCTGTCACCTGTGGGCCATCGCTGACGAGCAGGACGCCGCGATGTGCGAGACGCTGGACAGCTTCGGCAACGCGCTGTTCGGCGCGGGGTGGGAGCTGGACATCACGCGCGGCGTGGAGGCGCGCGATCCGATGGGAAGCGGCGTGCCGTCTGTGGTCTACATCTGCACGTGGGCGGCGCGACGCGCCGAGCGCGAGCGCGTGGGCATCGTGCTGTCGGCGGAGCAAGGCCGGGGGGTGGTTGGAATGGAGATCCGAAGCAGCGGCGGCGACAGCCGACAGGTGGGCTTTCCTCCAGCCGAACCCTCCCATCTGTACGAGGCGCTCAGCCGCGCGTTCTTCGAGGCGGTCGACGGCTGAGGAGTTCGAGCGTCAGAAAAGATGAGGAGACGACTGTTTCGGCGGGTTCTGCCAAGCTCAAGCAGCATCGAGCCTGTCTTAAATCTGTCCCATCCTGATATACCTGATATAATCGTCACCGAAATCTTGGATTCGGGCCGCCCATCTTCAGAGGTGCGCCGCCCTGCCCTGCCCTTGGAGTATTGCCCATATGATCCCTAACAGAGTAGTTGTGACTGGCGTAGGAATGACAACACCGCTCGGACTGGACGCCGCCTCGACGTGGAAGGGGCTGCTGTCAGGCAGGTCCGGCGTGGGCCCAATCACGTCTTTCGACGCGGAGGGCTACGGCACGAAGTTCGCGGCGGAGGTCAAGGGATTCGATCCCAACGGGCTGGTGGGTCGCAAGCAGGCGCGGAGGATGGATCGGTTCGTCCAGCTGGGGGCGGCTGCCACGCTGGAAGCGGTGGAGTCCGCCGACATCAGCATAACCGACGAGAACCGTAATCGGGTCTCGGTGATGATCGCCAGCGGAATCGGCGGCATCATCACGCTGTCCGATCAGATTGGCGTGCTGGGCAGGCGCGGCCCAAACCGCATCTCGCCGTTCCTGGTGCCGATGATGCTGCCCGACATGGCATCCGGGCAGGTCTCCATGCTTCTGGGCGCCAAGGGGCCGAACTACAGCACGGTCTCGGCCTGCTCCAGCGCGGCTGACACGATTGGGCAGGCGTTCGAGGCGATCCGCAGGGGCGACGTGGACGTGGCGTTCGCGGGCGGATCCGAGGCGGCTATATGCCCGATAGGGGTCGCGGGGTTCAACGCCTGCCATGCGCTGTCGAAGCGAAACGACGATCCGCAGAGGGCTTCGCGCCCGTTCGACGCCGACCGAGACGGCTTCGTTCTCGGCGAGGGCGGGGCCGTGCTGGCGCTGGAGTCGCTGGAGAGCGCGGCATCGCGCGGCGCTCAGCCCATTGCGGAGATCACCGGGTACGGCTCCACTGCGGACGCTCACCACATCACGCAGCCCGCGCCCGAGGGCGAAGGCGCGGCGCGCGCAATGAGCAACGCGCTCGCGCAGGCGCAGGCGCAGCCGGATGAGATCGGCTACATCAACGCGCACGGCACATCCACACCCATGAACGACAAGTACGAGACGATGGCGGTGAAGTCTGTCTTTGGCGAGGAGGCGTACAAGATACCGATTAGCTCGACCAAGTCTATGACCGGCCACCTGCTGGGCGCCAGCGGAGCGCTGGAGGCCGTGGTTACGGTGATGGCGCTGTCGAAGTGGGCGATTCCGCCCACGATCAACCTGGAGACTCCCGATCCCGACTGCGACTTGGACTACACCCCATACCTGCCCAGGCGCGGCAGGGTGCGAGCGGCGATGAGCAACTCGTTCGGGTTCGGAGGACATAACGCCTCGCTCGTCTTCCAAGAGTTCGAGGAGTAGAGGGCTTTTCGCGCTATTATGCCAATCGTATGTCGATCGAGAAGTCAGCGCTTAGAGAACGGAGTTCGCGCCATTGAAATTCACCGAAGCTCTGCCTCCCGACGTTCCCGATTCGGTTGTCAGCGCGCTGGGCTTTCCTCGCCTTCAGTCTCAGCTGCTGTACAATCGCGGCATCTCGTCTCGCGGCGAGGCGCTGAACTTCCTCTCCCCTAGCGAGTCGGACCTGCACGACCCGATGCTGCTGCCGGACATGGATCTGGCGGTGGATCTTCTGCGGCGCGCCATCCGAGATGGCGAGACCATCGGCGTGTTCGGAGACTTCGACATCGACGGCATCAGCGGCACGGCAGTCGCAGCCATTGGGCTGCGCGGGCTGGGCGCCAACGTGATCCCCTACATCCCGGACCGAGAGGACGAGGGACACGGGCTGAACGAACGCGCCGTGCGCTCGCTCGCCGAACGGGGCGTCAAGACTCTGGTGACCGTCGATTGCGGGGCGACGTCTGACGCGGAGACTGCTCTGGCGCGCTCGCTGGGCGTCGACTGCGTGATCACGGACCATCACACCATGTTCGATCTGCCGAAGCGGGACGCGGGGTTCGCGCTCGTCAATCCGAAACGTCTGGACTCCAGCTATCCATACGAACACCTGACGGGCGTCGGGCTGGCGTACAAGCTGATGCAGTCGGTTTACGAAGACGCGGGGCGCGAAGAGCCGCGCGAGCTGCTGGAGCTGGTCGCGCTCGGCACAGTGGGAGACGTGGGAGCGCTGAAGGGCGAGAATCGCTACTTCGTGGCGGAGGGGCTGCGCCGAATGAACCGAACGCGGTTCGCCGGGCTGAAGGCGCTGGTGAAGGTGGCACGACTGGATGGGCGCGAACTGGACACGGGCGCGCTGTCTTTCCAGATAATCCCCCGCCTGAACGCTCCGGGCAGAGTGGCGGATCCCGGCGTGTCTCTGAATCTGCTGACGACGGAGGACGACTACGAGGCGCGCTCGATGGCGGACCTCTTGGATCGGTACAACCTTCAGCGCAGAGACCTCACCGAGTCCGGGGCCGAGCAGGCCGAGGCGCAGATAAGGCGGCGCTGGGGCGAATCGGTTCCCGGTGTGATCATGGTGGGCAGCAGGGATTGGATCCCGGGCATACTCGGCCTGATCGCATCGCGCTTGGTTGATGCGCACGGGCGGCCGGCGATAGCCGTGTCGGTTGGAGACCAGAACAGCAGGGCGAGCGCCAGGAGCGTGCCTGAGTTCGACATCCTAGCCGCCATCGGAGAGGCGGGGGATCTGCTCACGAGATTCGGAGGACACCATCAGGCGGCGGGCTTCAGCGCGCCCAGCGCGAACCTGCGCGCGCTGGCGGAACACTTCGAGGCGGTCTCGTTCGAGGCGCGGAGAGGCGGGGCGCAGATCGACGCGGACATGATCGCTTCACCCTCGCTCGTCAGGGCGGAGCTGTACGAGTTCACCCGCTCGCTCGCGCCATTTGGCGCGGAATGCCCTCAGCCTGTGTTCGTCTCCGGCCCCATGAGGGTGAGCGAATCCAGAAGCGTGGGCGCGGCGCGGCGCGGCGGGCTGAAGATGCGCCTTCACGATGGCGAATCGCACTGGGACGCGATAGCCTTCGGACAGGGCGGCAGGGTCTCCGAAGCGCCGCCGGGGGCTGCGGTCGAGCTGGTGTACAGCATGGAACCCAACACTTGGCGGGGGCGCACCAGCCTTCAGCTGGTGGTGGCGGATTTCGCGGCGGCGTGACCACGAGGCGCGCGAAAGGCTCCCTCAGCGTCTGTCGCGCCTTCGCTCCGCTCGCGTTCTTCTGTCCAGGCGGGTGGGAGATGCGGGTTGGGATGCGACATCCTCGGCGCGGACGGGGCGCGCCCTGATCAGCAGCAGCGGCACGGTGATCGCCAGCGCCAGCAGCGCGATGTAGTGAGCCTCCTGCATCCCGAACGCCCATATGCGATCTTCTCTGAGGAACGTGATCCCGAACCTGCCCAGAGAGTACAGCGCAAGGTACAGGGCGAACAGCATCCCGTCCGGGCGCAGCCTGCCCCTGAGATTCCATACGATCAGCAGTGACAGCATGTTCCAGATCATCTCGTAGGCTATGACGGGCTGAACGGAGGCGTTCAAGCCGTTGGCGCATCGCGCCGCGTCTGACGCGGGGTTGGTCCAGACGAAGCCTAGAGCGAAGTCCCACGCCTTGGCGCAGTGTTCGCCGTTCACGATGTCGCCGAGCCGTCCGATCGTCTGCGCGAACAGGACGGCAGGCGCCGCTAGGTCGGCTATGACGCCTACAGGATGCTTTCTGATGGCGGCGTAGATCGCGCCGCTCAGGAATCCGCCGAGTATGCCGCCCCAAAGCCCGATGCCGCCGCCCCAGATGGCTATGATCTGGCTGGGGCTGCTCTGGTAGAAGCTCCAGTTGTCCACGACGTGGACCGCTCGCGCGCCGAGTATGCCGCCAATGATTGCCCATACTGCGATGGCGTAGATGTCGTCCGGGTGGACGCCGCGCATGGGCGCCCATCGTCCGACGAGAAACACGGCGGTGGCGACTGCCACGAAGCTGAAGAGTCCGTGCCAGCTGAGTACGAAGCTGGAGAGCGCTATCAGATTGGGGCCAATGGGAATTTCAATCATGTAGAGCGTTTCCTGAGTCGCGCGCGCCGATTACTGGGTGCGTATGGGGCATGGGAGCCGATTTCGCCATTATCCTAGCCCACTATTCGCTTTGGGCGAGGCGGTGGGTGTGTATAGAGTTGTTGCCACTGTGCGCCACGCTGCGCCAAATCTATGCCGAAGGATCGTCGCCTATGAGAGAGCAGATCGAAGACTTCCTGCACTATATGACCGTCGAGCGGGGCGTCTCCCCCAATACGCTGGCCGCATACCGAAACGACCTCCATCAGCTCACAGAGTACATCGGGGCGAACGACGAACTCCGCGCTTGGTCGGACATCACCGAGCAGACGATGGCCAACTACGTTCTTCATCTGCGCGATCTAGGATATTCGGAAACCACACGGGCGCGCAAGATAGCTTCTGCCAAATCGCTGTTCGGGTTTCTGGTGATGGAGAGGGTGGTGGAAGGAAACCCAACTATGAACTTGGCTTCGCCAAGATTGGGCAGGACGCTTCCCAAGCCGCTCAGTACGGATGAGATCGGGATACTGCTGGCAGCTCCGAGCGATCTGAATACGCCGGAGGCGAGGCGCGACGAGGCGATGCTGGAGCTGCTCTACGCAACGGGGATGAGGGTCAGCGAGCTGATCTCGCTGAACCTCGAGGACATCGACGTCGTGGGCGGCGCCGTCAGGTGCTTCGGAAAAGGCGGCAAGGAGCGAATCATACCAGTCTACACTGAGGCGCGCGACACGCTGACCTTCTACATCGAGAACGCGCGGCCCGCGCTGGAGAAGCCAAAGTCTTCGACTGCGCTGTTTCTCAATAGGCGCGGCTCGAGGCTGACTCGGCAGGGCTTCTGGCTGATACTGAAGGGACACTCCAAGCGCGCCGGTCTGAACGGACGGGTAACGCCGCACACACTCAGGCACAGCTTCGCCACTCACCTTCTGCACGGCGGCGCTCCTCTGAGACACGTTCAGGAGCTGCTCGGCCACGCGAGCATAACGACCACGCAGGTATATACGCACCTGACGAGCGAGCATGTCCGCTTGGAGTACGACCACGCGCATCCGAGAGCGTGAAGAGCGTGATTTGAAACCGCTCGCCATCATCTCTATCCTATAGTGGATGGACGACGGTTAGAGGAGCGGATCCTATGCCCAGCAAGAACAAACGAGCAGCTTCCCGTCAAGCACAGCTCAGACAGCGCCGGCGGCGGGGCGGGCGCGCGCGAAGCCCAGCCCGCGCAGAGGCGGCACCGGCGGAGGTGAGAAGGACCAGCGCCCTCCAGCGCCCGGCTGGCGCGGTGGCGACGGCTGCGCCGATCACCACGACCGCGCCAGCGCCCCAGGCGCTGGAGGCGCGCGAGTCTCCCATAGCGCGGAGGCGCGCTTCCAGGGCGAGAGTACAGCTCGAACCGCTGCCGATGTACGCGCATCTCGGCTCGGAGCTTCGCAGAATCGGCGCGCTCATGGGCTTGGTGGTCGTGGCGCTGGCGGTGCTGACTGTCGTCCTCAGATGACGACAGGCGATGACGTGGATGGGCAAACCCGTCTGCGACGGCGCGGCGAAACGAACACGGCGAGCCCCCTTCCCTATCGGGTCAGCTGACAGGCAGCCCCAGAGAGGCGCAGGACGGGCTGAGCCGCCCACAGAGCGGGACGGCGACGGGGCGGGGCGAATCAGTGAGTGGCTCAGCCCCGTCAGCGAGTGTGCCACATGAACCGAGTCAAGGAGGCCGCGAAGGGCAGCGTGGTCTTGACCAAGACTTCCACATTCACCGAGCGTTTGCGCGCCCTGCCGACTAGGCCGGGCGTCTACCTGATGCGCGACGCGAGCGCGGAAATTCTCTATGTGGGCAAGGCGGCGGTTCTGCGAAACCGCGTGGCGAGCTACTTCGGCCGCCCCTCCGGTCTGCCGCCCAAGATCAGGCGGATGGTGGGGAGGATAGCGGACTTCGAGTTTATCGTAACCGAGTCCGAGCAGGAGGCGCTGATCCTAGAGAGCAATCTCATCAAGGAGCATCAGCCCCAGTACAACGCGCGGCTCAAGGACGACAAGTCCTACCCCTTCATAAAGATCGACACGAACGAGGACTTCCCGCTGGTGTACCTGACGCGGCGGGTCAGGGACGACGGCGCGCGCTACTTCGGGCCTTTCGCCAGCGCCCACAGCGTGCGAAAGACGCTTGCGCTTCTGAAGAAGCTGTTTCCCTATCGCTCATGCACCAAGACGATAACGGGCAGCGACGACAGGGCATGTTTGGACTACTTCATCCACCGCTGCGCCGCGCCGTGCATAGGCGCGGTCGACAAGAGCCAGTACCACGAGATCATAGAGCAGGTGGCGATGTTCTTGGAAGGGCGCACGGATCAGGTGGTGAATGGGATCCGCTCCCGAATGGAGGAGGCGGCAGAGAACCTCGAGTTCGAGCGCGCCGCGGCGCTCAGAGACCAGATGACCGCCATCGAGAAGGTACACGAGGGGCAGAAGGTGCTTCATCTGTCCAACGAGAACGCGGACGTGATCGCGCTGGCGCAGAAGAGCCGCGACGCCTGGGTGGAGGTGTTCTTCATCAGGCAGGGCAAGCTGGTCGGGCGCGAGAATTTCCTCATGCACCGCGCGGACGGCGACGAGGAGGCGGAGGTGATGGCGGCTTTCGTCAAGCAGTTCTACGCGGCGAACCCATACGTGCCGAGGCGCGTTCTGCTTCAGCACCTGCCCGATGACCTCGATACGATCGAGGGCTGGCTGCGCTCCAAGAGGCGGGGAGCAGTCCAGCTGCACGTCCCTCAGCGCGGCGAGAAGAGGAAGATGGTCGAGATGGTCGCGCAGAATGCGGCGCAGGGCCTGGAGCAGCTGACCATCAGGCGCATACACGAATCCACGAACAACCATCAGGCGCTGGAGGAGCTTCAGGAGGCGCTGAGCCTGCCGGAGCTTCCGCGCCGAATCGAGTGCTACGACATATCCAACATCCAGGGAACGAACGCGGTGGGCAGCATGGTCGTGTTCGATGACGGACGCCCGGAGACCTCGCTGTATCGCAGGTTCGCCATCAAGTCCGTTGCCGGAGTGGACGACTACTCGATGATGCGCGAGGTGCTGACGCGGCGCTTCAAGCGTCTTTCGGACTCGCGCAGGCAGCGGGCGGAGTCGGTCGAGCGAGACATCGAGAGGCGAGGAGATGCGGGGAAGTCTTGGGGATCTGCGCCGGATCTGGTCATCATAGACGGGGGGAAAGGGCATCTGGGGGCCGCGCTGCAAGTGTTCTTGGAACTCGGAATCAACGATGTTCCGTTGTCCAGCCTAGCAAAGGAAAACGAAAAACTGTTCGTTCCCTACGTGAAAGACCCGATTATGCTGCCCAGAAACTCACAGGGGCTTTTTCTGGTTCAGCGGGTGCGAGACGAGGCGCACAGGTTCGCCGTCACGTTCCACAGAGACAGGCGATCCAAGAAGAGCGTCAAGTCGACGCTCGACCTGGTGCCGGGGGTGGGACCGAAGCGCAAGCGGATGCTGATACGCAGGTTCGGTTCGGTCAAGGGCATCAGGGAAGCGTCGCTGGAAGACGTGGCAGCAGTGCCGGGCATGACGATGACCGTAGCCAAGTCGATCAAGGATCACATCTGAGCCGTGAATTTGGAAGTGGGAATGGGGGGCGCGCCACGTGTGGGTTCTCCCCCCTTCCCCGCTCCCATCGCTCAGCGCCTACCTGTCTCCTTCGTCTCGCGTTTCGTCGCCGTCTTCCATGAAGATGCAGTCTCCCGCGGCATATGTCGAGCGCGGCAGGTCTCTGTCGTCTCGCTTTCCGTCGCCGTTGCCCATTGCGGCGTTGATGAACGGGCTGAGCAGGTTGGTGAACTCCATGGGGAAGATGAACTTGGTGCTGGAGCTAGCCCCCAGCGCTTTGAGCGTATCGAAGTACTGAAGGCTCAGGGTGTTGGCGTCTATGCGCTCCGCCACTTCGTGAATCTTGTGCAGCGCTACGCTGAACCCCTCTGCCCTGAGCGCCGCCGCCTGCTGATCTCCCTGGGCTGAGAGTATCTCCGACTGGCGCTGACCCTCGGCGCGGAGTATGGATGCCTGCTTCTCGCCTTCTGCCACTGTGATGGCTGCCTGCCGCGTGCCTTCGGCCTCGGTGACTGCGGCGCGTCTGATGCGCTCCGCCGACATCTGGCGATTCATGGCTTCTTGAATGTCGCGCGCAGGCTCGATCTCGCGTATCTCTACCTGAGTGACCTTGATGCCCCAGCGCGCGGTGATCTCGTCCAGCTTGACTCTGAGGTCTTCGTTGATGCGCTCGCGCTGTGACAGCACGTCGTCCACGTTCATCTCGCCGATGACGGCTCGAAGTGTGGTGGTGGCTATTCCGACGACTGCGCCGCGGTAGTCGACGACATCCAGAACGGCCTTCTCCGCTTGGTCTTCCATGATGCGCATGTAAACCAAGAAGTCTATGTCTATGGGCGCGTTGTCCAGTGTGATGTTGGTCTGGCGCGGTATGTCCATGACATCTTCGCGCAGATCTACCGAGCTGGCCGAGTGGAAGGGCCAGAAGAGCAGGTTGAGGCCGGGCTGCCGTATGCCGGAGTACTTGCCCAGCGTGAACAGCGCCAGACGTTCGTACTGTTTTACTACCTTGATGTATGGAATCATTCGATGCTCCTGTGCGCTGAGTCTATTGAGTCCAAGTCGCTATGCCTGAACACCTTGAGCGTTACGCCGTCCAGCTCTGATACGATCACGTTCTCGCCGCTGTCGATAGTGTCTCCAAACTCCGATTCGGCGCTCCACAGCTCCCCGGCGGCGTACACGGTTCCGGTGGGGCTGAGGGCGCTCCTTACTGTGCCGACTTGACCGACGATCTGCGACTTGCGCGATTCTACGTGGATGCTCTTGGCTTTGCGCGAGAAGTACATCAGCCCGAACACGCTGAGCGCGATGAACAGCGCGGCGCCGCCGAGCGCTCCCCATCCGACCCTCATGTCCGGCGCGGGAAGTCCGGGGATGCTGGAGTCGCCGAACAGCAGGAAGCCTCCGAGGAGGAGCGCCGCTCCGCCCGCCGCTCCGAATCCACCCCATCCCGGCGCCTGAAGCTCGATGAATATGAGAACCAGACCCGCGCCCATGAGCGCGAGGCCGATCCAGTTCACCGGAAGGCTGCCGATGCCCACGAAGGCGAGGATGAGCAAGCCCGCTCCGACGGCGCCCGGAATCCAGCCGCCCGGGCTGATCAGCTCGACCAGCACCAAGATGCCCCCGGCGACCAGCAGGATGAAGATGAGCGTGGGGCTGGCAAGCCACCACCGGAACCGCTCCACCGGGCTTACCTGCACGCTCTCGACGACCGCATCGCCTGTGTCGAGCGACATCTCTGAGCCAAGCACTTTTACGGCTCTGCCGTCGATCTTGGCGAGCATGTCGGAGACGTTCGATGCGGTGAGGTCGACGATTCCAAGCTCGACCGCCTCCTCTGCGGTGTACGACTTAGACTCGAATATGGTGCTTTCGAGCGCATCGGAGTTGCGGCTGCGCTGTATTGCGATTCCGCGAAGAAGGGCGGCGGCGTCTTGAGATGCCTTCGCCATTATCGTTTCAGGAAGGTCGTTTCCGCTCGAATCTACGGGAGAGGCAGCGCCGATCGTGGTGCCGGGAGTCATGGCTGCGACGTGGCCCGCGGCGACTATGAACGTTCCCGCGGACGCCGCCCTGGAGCCGGAAGGGGTCACTATGACAGCCACCGGCACGGGCGAGTCGAGCAGCGCGCCGGTCATGTCCCTCATCGAGTCGAACAGCCCGCCGGGGGTGTCGATCTCCAGAACGAACAGAGACGCGCCCCGCGCTTCCGCCTGCTCGATCCACCCGCTCAGCACGCGCGCCGACATAGGGTCTATGGCAGAGTCTATCCGCCCTACGAGGACGTACCCACCCTGCTGCGCGCTCACGCCGCCGGCGAACGCGAGCAGCGTCGCCAAGACTGTCAGGAGCGCCAGAGCAGCGCGACGGATGTTCGACGTCATGGCGAAGTTCGGCTCACGGAGATCGCGGTTGGATCTCGGACAACGTGACATCCTGCGATGATCGACCGGAGCAGCAGGTCAGGGCATGTGCCTGTCTGCATTATAGACCAGCTTTCCCGATCTTGACATACCAGATTCCGCACACGCGCGCCGCGTGGACGAGGGAGCGCGGGAGATGCGCCGCCGCGTTCACGCGGGTTCGGCGATCTCGCAGCCCATTGCGGAGAAGAACTCCTCGTCGATGCAGGCGACCGGGATCTTCAGCTGGAGGGCGGTCGCGGCGACGATGGCGCTGGACATGACGGTCGGGTCGTCAGGGTCGAGGTCGCGCGCTATCTGTCCCGCTTTCTGCGCGATGTCCAGATCGAGCTCGACGATGTTCAGCAGCGAGGCGAGGGCGGCGAGCTGGATTTCAGCGCGCCTGTCGGGGGCGCGGCTGACCAGCTCGGCGAACGAAGAGGCGTTGAGCGCGGCGGGAAGGTCTCCGCTTGCGACCGGTCTTATCCACTGCGCGCCCTGCCCTCCTGTCCAGATGGCTTCCGCCACGGCGGTATCGAGTATGACTTTCGGTTCCATGGTATGCCTCCCTCAGCCTGCGGACTCGTTGCCTTGTGGATTCATAAGGGCGTCGCGCAGAATTGCCGCCGCCTCCTCGCTGGTCAGCTCCACCCTCGACCCCATCGGCTGGCGATTCTGCATGGAAAGATACTCGTCATCCCACACGGAGCGCTGAGTGTGACGAGCGGTTTTCATATCGACGGGCGGGGGCGGCTCTCCCGACAGCGCGCTTATCAGGGCGTTCTCTATGAACTCGCGCAGGGGAAGCCGAAACTCGGCGGACGAGGCTCTGACGTCCAGATACACGTCGTCCAATACGGAGCTCCGAACTTGGCTATCAACGGTTTTCGTCTCGACGGGCGGGGGGGGCTCTTCTGACAACGCGCCTATCAGGGCGTTCTCGATGAATTCGCGCATGGAAACCCGAAGCTCGGCGGATTTGGCTTTGGCGTCTAGGTACACGTCCTCCCTGATCTTGGCGTACAGCTGCCTAGTTGGCTGTGATTCCTTCTCTTTGGGCATGTGCAACCCCTTCTTTTGGACTATCCGAATATTATCACACAAGCACGGATGCCGCTACTGCCAATCTAATATATCTCCATTTCGGCATTCTGAATATCTCAATATATCGAAATATTCAGATAGGTGAAATATAGGCTTCGTCGCAGAGGGAGCGAGCCGGGCAGAAGCGCGCCCCTTGCCAAGATGTCCCTGACTCGTCATCTCTGTATACAAGTTTGCTGGCGCCCTCTGCACACTCCGCGCCGTTCGTAATACAATGGACAGTGATATGAAAGTAGTAATCTCGCCACAGACGTTCAAGGGAAGCATATCCGCGCTGGAAGCGGCCAGAGCCATGCGAACAGGTATACTGAGGGCCTCGCCAGACGCGGAGACCGTCATCGTTCCCGTCGCCGATGGGGGGGATGGAACGTTGGAGACACTGGTAGAAGGCTCGGGCGGCGAAATCAGAACGGCGTCAGTCACCGGCCCATTGGGAGAGTCGAGGATGGCGGAGTGGGGCGCGATGGGAGACGGCCAGACTGCCGTGATAGAGATGGCGCGGACTTCAGGGCTGGCGCTGGTGGCGCTGGATCTGAGAGACCCGCTTCACGCCACTACTTACGGACTCGGAGAGGCGATCGCGTCTGCGCTCGATGACGGCTTCCGCCGCTTCGTGGTGGGGATAGGCGGAAGCGCAACCAACGACGCGGGCGCGGGAATGGCGCAGGCGCTCGGCGTTCGGCTTCTGGACGAGAACGGAGACGATCTGCCCCACGGCGGCGCGGCGCTGACGAATCTGAGCCGAATAGACATATCCGGGCTGGACACGCGCATCGCCGAATCCTCGTTCTTGGTGGCGTGCGACGTCAGCAACCCGCTCACCGGCCCGGAGGGGGCGTCCGCTATCTACGGCCCCCAGAAGGGCGCGACTCCGGAGATGGTGGACTATCTCGACAGCGCGCTGAGGCGATTCGCCGAAGCAGCGAGGCGCGATCTGGGCGTGGACGTGGAGAACCTGCGCGGAGCTGGCGCGGCTGGTGGGCTGGGCGGCGGACTGGTGGCGTTCCTGAACGCGGATCTGCGCGCGGGGGTGGAGATCGTAATGGAGACGGTGGGGCTGGACGGCAAACTCGAAGGCGCGGACCTGGTCGTAACGGGTGAAGGCGCGCTGGACTATCAGACGGTGTACAACAAAGCCCCGATTGGAGTCGCGCAGCGGGCGGCGCGGCTGGGAATACCAGTAATCGCCATCGCGGGGACGCTGGGAGAGGGCTACCGGCTGGTCTTGGATCACGGCATCGGCGCGGCGATGGCGATTACGAGCGGCCCCATGAGTCTGGACGAGGCATCCGAGCGGGCGGCGGAGCTGATCGCCCACTCGACAGAGCAGGCGCTGAGGATGATGAAGATAGGCTCGTCCGTCTTCTCCGAGTGATCGGACAGGATGGCCACTTCCCTACCCTGCGATGGGCTGTGCGAATGGGGATGAACAGGATGACGTGTTCGAACCCTGCGAGTGATCGCTTCGCCGGCTTGGGATCCAGCGTATCCAAGAGACCGCTCGGAACGACGGAATGGAAGAGCCTACCCCACCAGAATCATGTGGACTTCGCCCGGGCCGTGGACGCCGGTTACGATGGTGTACTCTATATCGGCGGTGCGGCTGGGGCCGGTGATGAGGTTCATATAGCTGCGCGTCTCGCCCTGCATGAAGTCGTTTCGTCTGAGCGTGAAAAGCTCGTCAAGGCTGGGCAGTGTCTGGCCTCTTTCGACGAGGGCGACATGGACGGGCGGCAGAAGCGATACCAGCCTGCTGACTCCCGCCTTTGGGATGATGACGCAGGTGCCGGTCTCGGCGATGGCGTAATCGACTCCGGTTATGCCCAGATCTGCGACTGCCATGGCTGCCCTCAGCCGCTCCCTGCCCCGCTGGGGGGATTCGGACTCGTCCAGTCCGAGCGCGACGGGCAGCAGCTCGATTCCCGATCCCGCGAAGGGGTCGGCGCGGAGCGCGGCCCGCACGATCGGATGTGGGGAGAACACGCCCAATCTGGCTTCGAGGTCTTTGGCAATCTCCAAGATGCGCTTGCCGGCGGCGCGGGGGTCTGGAACACGAGCCACGTTCCATCCGGCGGACTCGGCAACGTGGGCGAGCGTTGCGAACAGGTTGTCGGCATTTCGCTTCATCATGTCCGTGACGAGCGCGGCGCGCTCGGCGATCTCGTCGGGGGGGCCGACCGAGTAAGGAGGAGCGGACGGCGGGAGCTGCGGGGGGCGGTCGCGTCCGAGCGCGCCGCTGATTCTGGACAGAAAGGCGTCGCGCTGGCTCATCGTTCGTCTCTCGGTCGCCGCGCCGCGTCATCGCCGAGCGGCCAGCGCGATCTGAACGGCTTCTGCGCGCGTGGAAACTCGCGGTGGTCTGTCCAGCCCGATAGCGGCCCGGGCATCTTGGAAATCTCCCCTCCCCTCGAGAGGAGCGCCTGCCCAAGACGAGCGGCGAGGTTCGTGGCTCTCATGGCGGCGTCCGAAGACGCGGACGCTCGCCAGCCCTTCACAGCAAGACGCTCGGCGGCGTCTGCCGAGCGGTGTTCGGGGTATGAGTCGCCCTGAGTCAGCTCCTTGCGCAGGTAGAGCAGCATTCTGGGCATGTCTATCTTCACAGGGCAGGCTTCTTTGCACGCGCCGCACAGAGTAGATGCGTATGGAAGGTCTTTGCCGTCCGAAAGGCCTGTGAGCATCGGGGAGACTATCGCCCCAATCGGGCCCGGATAGACCCATCCGTATGCGTGTCCGCCAACTTTGCGGTACACGGGGCAGGCGTTCATGCAGGCGCCGCAGCGCAGGCACAGGAGCGATTCTCTCAGATGCTCGTCAGCGAGGATGCGAGATCTGCCGTTGTCCACTATGACGAGGTGGAACTCCTCTGGGCCGTCCTCCTCGTCGTGCAGGCGGGGGCCCGTGACGGCGGTGACGTAACTGGACAGCATCTGGCCGGTGGCGGAGCGTATCAGCAGGCGCAGGAACATGGCGAGGTCTTCTATGGATGGCACGACCTTCTCCATGCCCGCGATGGCGATGTGGACTTTGGGCATGGACGTCACCATGCGCCCGTTGCCTTCGTTGGTGACGAGCGCGACGGTTCCCGTTTCGGCGACCAAGAAGTTTGCGCCGGATATGCCCATGCCGGCGGCTAGGAACTTCTGCCTGAGCTGCCTTCTGGCTTCCTTGGTGAGGTCTTCTATGTCCTCGTAGCGCGGCGCGCCCAGCCGCTCGGTGAACAGATCGGAGACCTCTTCGCGCGACTTGTGTATGGCTGGCGCGATGATGTGGAACGGCGTGTCTCCCGCAAGCTGGATGATGTACTCGCCCAGATCGGTCTCCACCGGCTCCATGCCCTCGGCTTCGAGGCGCTCGTTGAGTCCCATCTCCTCGGACAGCATGGACTTGCTCTTGATCACGAGGTCTATGCCGCGTTTGGACGCGACTTCGACTACGTAGCTGGAGGCGTCTTCGGCGTCTTTGGCGAAGAAGACATGCCCGCCTGCGCGCTCGACGCTGTCGGCGAGTGTGTTCAGGTAGTAGTCGAGGTTCTCGATTACGTGGGACTTGATCTCGTGTCCGCGAGCGCGGAGGCTCTCCCAGTCCGCCGTGGCGGAGGATGCGTCGATTCTCGCGCTGTGAAAGCCCGAGTATAGGCCTGCCAAGTTGCGCTGGATTCTCTCGTCCGCGAGCGCGGACGCGGAGTTTTGCCTGAACTGTGTCGTGCGCGGCTGCAACGTGTTACACCACCTTCAACTGCTGAGTGGATTTTGACATAGAATTGGCATATGTGGACGGAGTGGGCGGCTCGGCTTTGACGGAACGTCTGGCGAATCTATGCTGGCTGCTTCAGTCTTTCGGCCAGCAGCTCGGCGACGTGTTTCGTCCTGACAGCGCTTCCGCGCCGTCTGAGTCCGCCGTGAATGTGCATGAGGCAACTGGAATCGCAGGCGGCGACCACGTTCGCGCCGCTGGCTTCGATGCAGTCGAGCTTGTCGCTGAGCATCGCGCCGGAGATGTCGGGGTACTTGATGGAGAACGTTCCGCCAAATCCACAGCAGACCTCCGCCTGCGGCAGGTTCACGCGGCGGACACCGGGCATCATGTCGATCAGCGCCTTGGGCTGAGCGTCGACGCCCAGCTCGCGCTTGGTGTGGCAAGCCTCATGGAAGGCGACACCGTCTTTCGAGGGGCTGTCTGAAAGCAGGCGTGAGATCATATCGAGGTCGAAGAATTCGTGGAGGTACTCGGTGAATTCGTATATATGCGGGCGCAGCCTGTTCACTCTGGACAGGTTGACTGGATCGTCCGCGAACAGCTCGCGGTAGTAGTTCCTGATCATCGCGGCGCACGATCCCGACGGGACGATGACGGGCTTGGAAGGATCCAGCTGGCCGAGCAGTCGCCTTGCAACGGGGCGGGCATCGTCCCAGAAGCCGGAGTTGAAGGCGGGCTGGGCGCAGCACGTCTGATCGGTGTCGAACTCGACGTCCGCGCCGAGCGCGCTGAGGACTTTCACGACGGACTCGCCGACATCGGGAAAGAGCTGATCGACCACGCAGGTGACGAACAGCTGAACTCTTCGTCTGTCTGGGGGCGCGCTCATGGGTTCACCGGATGGCGGCGCGGATCAGGGTTCGAGGGTGTCACAGCGCCAGCCCCCTGATGACGAAGCCGACCAGCCACGCGATTACGAACGCGCAGCCGGATGCAAAGAGGCCGCCCTCCGTCTCTCGCTTGGCGGGGCCGTGCAGCGAGAGGTAGACGACGAACACTCCGAGTCCGATGGTCAGCAGCCACACCGAAACGGAGTTGACGCCCAGCCCGAAGCCGATAGCCAATCCGACTACGGACCAGGTGATCCAAGTGTCCAGCAGCTTCAGGATTCTCGAAGATTGGAGTCTGGCGAGCAATGCGTGTTTCCTGTCCTCAAGTGTCTGTGGAAAGGATACACTGTGCTGGCGGCTGGTGGCTAGTGGCTGTGACCAGTGGCTGGCGGTCGATAGACAGAGAGGGCTTGCATCGGTCTTGTGGGCGGACGTGTCACACTCGGCGGCGCGGCGTGACGGGGGATTGGGTCCTCACGGTCGGAGTCCGGAACTCATATCGGCTTCTGGGTTGGCGGCGTGTTTGTAGTGGAGGGAGCTTTGGAATACACTGGCATCGAAATCGAAAGGGAGGGATGAGATGATAACGGGATTCAATCACTCGGGGTTCGTGGTCAGAGACATCGAGGGGGTGGTGGCGTTCTATCGGGATACGCTGGGGCTGTCGGTGATGCGCGAGGTGGACAGCGTGGCGCCGCCGGAGGGCGATCACACGGGAATTCCCGGCGCGCGGCGGACGCTGGTTTTCGTGGGCAAGCCGGGGGGCGAGCATGTGCTGGAGCTGGTCCACTTCATAGACCCGCCGAGTCCGGAGGGGCATCTGGACAGGCACCAGCTCGGGGCGGCGCACATCTGCTTCAACGTGACCGACCTGAGCGCGCTGGCGGAGAAGCTGAAGTCCGAGGGGATAAGGTTCGTGACGGATCCGATCTTCCACGAGACGCCGGAGGGCAGGCGCGGCATATGCTACGTGCAGGACCCGGAGGGGAACTACGTTGAGTTGATACAGCCGGCGGGGTAGGTATTTCGCAGAGTGTCTGTTTCAGCTTTCCCGCGTCTATGATTCCCTTCCACGCGCCGGCCGCTGACTTCGTTCGCGTGAGCGTCTTATCCACAGATGGTGTGGGGACTTCATCTTGGCAATCGCTCTCTGATTTCCGACAGCCGGCGCCAACAGACAGGTCACTGTACCTGAGAATCCACTGCCCGCCGGGGTGACGACCGGCGCCGACCTCGAACGGATCGGGGTGTCCGGTCGCAATCCAGTCGCGCTCATCACGGCGTTCATCCCGCAGCTCGATCAGCACTCGGGCGGCTTCATCCCTAGCGGTCTTTCTACCCGGGTGCCAGAGCGACACAGACGGGAAGTCCGCCTCGGTATTGGCTCTGCCATCCGAATGAAAAAAGGTCACTATCCATCGAACCGTTCAAGTATTGATCTCGCCTGTCATCATGCACTCTGTGGGCTGCTGGAGTCAGGGGCTACGATCCCACACGGGCGAATCCGGCCCGGGCCAGATTTCGGCAACCAGCTTTGCCATGCGCCTGCTGCGGGCTTGGATGAAGTCTTCGTCCCAGTCTTCATCGCGCGATTCGTTCAGCAGTGTGCTGTTGAGAAGCAAGACGCTGTGGCTGTCGAGCGTTTCTCGCTTGTCCTGCCAGGGCGCGTTCTTCATCGTTGAATTGAGTCGTCCGTCGATTAGGGTCAAGTTGCCTATCGTGTGGACAAGCCGATTGCGGTTGTTAGCTCCCTCCGGTCTGTCGACATCTTCGGGAAGGGGCCAATGTGCTTCCCAACTCTGCGGCATTACGTGTTCTATGGTTAGACGCCTAGGAACGTCGGTCTGCTCTGCCATTGACGATCTGCGGAGCTTTTCTTCGATCCCTTCGAGGACGATCCGGAGCCTGCCCCTCGTCAATATACGATAGAGCGGCGAGGTTTCCAGTGTATGAGCGAGGGCCGCATCATCCGTCCATACTGTGGACTCGGCTGTCTGCCTCTTCAGGAAACCGGTGATGATGCTATCTGCATCATCAAGTCTGTTCTTCCGCAACTCGCCAACAAGGACGGAAGTCAGCCCAGGGTAACTTCTAGTACTTGCTCGGCATATCATTCTCCTGACTAGGAAACTTTCCAGCGCTTGCAGCGCCCTGTTTCGCGTTTCGTCTGGCAATGTCAGGAGTGCCAACAGCGCCGGAGTGATAGCTCCTAGCCCCATCACCTGAATAACGCGGTAAAGGAACATTTCCTCATCTCGCGTTCGAGGCCCCGTCTCAAGGAAACGACGATAGTTTCCCAGATCACGCTTGACTTCCGACATGACGTTTTCGATTGGCAGGCTGTCAGCGTGGCGTCTGAACTCTCTAAAAACCCTGCCGGCAGAGACTTCGCGCGCAGTACGCATTACCAACCAGTAGTTGAACAATACGTCTATGCGTGGTCTAGGTAGACGTCCTTGCCTGACTCCTTCTTGCCACCAGCCATCGGACAGGTCTCCCCAAATATCTGCCTGACCGGACCTGAATATTGCGTAATTCTTGATAAGATCGGATTCCTCTAGAGGGGTGCCACGCGCGTTCAGGGTTTCGAAAATGATGTGTGGATCATCTGTCGGTGTCAGATCTATAACCACCATCTGAAGCATCCTGGACACTGTGGCTTCGAGTGCCTGCGCGCGGTACTGCACAGAATCGGGGTCGCTGCCGAGCCACTCTTTAACTTGCAGCTGGAAGAATTCATGTGCTTGGACAATTTTCTTGTCTTCGAAGTCATCAGTAGCCAAGCCGTTGTCCATGGCATGTCTGAACGCTTCCCTGTCGTCTGTCGTCGGCCACAGCTTGAAGACTTCATTTTCGTCAGTGCCAATAAAGTATTCAGGATTCGTCACGAGCCCCGATAGGCGTCCGGATTCACGCTTCAAATCGGCCCCTTCATGCTCCTCGAAGACATACTGGACTGCATCGATCAGGAGCTGGATAGTGGTCATTCTCTGCTGACCGTCAATCACTTCCCACTGCGGGATGTCTGTTACTGGCACATTCCTCTGCTGGATAACAATGGCGCCGAGGAAGTGGGGATTAGTGGTATTGGCGGCATGAACTGGGTTATCGCCTGATCGTTTTATCTCTTCCAGAGAGATCTCTGCCGTATTGCGGACGTCGTCCCAGAGCGGTTCCCACTGGTCATCCTGTGTCCAGACGTACCGACGCTGGAAGGCAGGAATCGTGTAGCGAATTGGATTCTGGAATATCTGGCCAGGATTTAGTATGTCTGTTCTCATGCTGTCTCATCTCCCCTAGTCTGGATTCCGGACTGCGCAGGAATCATGGATAAAGATCTCTCATGCCCTCTACCCCTTCCCGTACACCTGGAAGCGGTGGCGGTTGGTTTCCACCACGTAGTGGACTGCTGGAGTCAGGGGCTACAATCCCACACGGGCGAATCCGGCCCGGGCCAGACTTAAGAGACTATCGTGGCCTTTGTTGCAATGCGAGTAATTCTACTGGTCACTCAATCCCGTCCATTCTTCACCCGCGCACAATTTCACGGCGGCTTCGTGAACCGCTTTGGCACGCGAGGAAATAAAGCGGTCATAATCCTCTTTGATTCTTGTGGTTCTTTCTCCTGCGTCCATAATGTCGGAATATCCACCGACATTGAGTTCATTGAATGGGATTGTGTGCGAATTAAGGCGATGTTGGATTTGATTCACGCCTAATGTGGCATTTTCCACTCGCTCCCGCAGATACGCGATGGGTTCCTTCGCCGAGATATTTCGGTTGGTTTTCCCTGTCAACAAAGCACAATTCAATGCCAGGTTGATATCGCGTGCTTCCAGACCAGCTTCGTTCCTGAGCAACGCAGCCGGGAACAGATGATGGTATTCACGTCCGGGTAATGACTCTGTGCTAGCTGGCGTGTCATCAGCGAGATCCAAGGCACCGCCTCGGAGGGAAACAGACAGTATTCCGCGAGCGAGGATACGACGCAGCTGTGGCCAAGGAGCATCGACTAATTCATCAACTCCTGCGATCGGGAACTGGGTCTCATCAAGAATCGGGATTGGAGCGGTTGATTCTCCATCAACGATTCGAGACTTTAAACCACGATGATCTTGGAGTGCTCGTGTGTTAGCTGATTGTTCATATCGGTCAGTGAAGAATGAACGCCATAGATACTGACGCAACAATGTGCGTGCTTGACCATGAGCGTCAAGTTCTTGAGGCATCTGACTCCAGATCGAGGCGAGCACCGGCACAACGGTTACCGTAGGCAAGCGAGCTTGGTCAAATATGTGCTCACCGGTCAGAAAATCAATTGCTCCAGAGATGCCTTCTCTGATCGTCTTCCATTCATCGTAAAGTCTTTGCATATCCAAGCGCATGAATGAAGACTCAGTTGGAGACCGATTCTCACGCAGCGCAGCGACTTGTAGAACTAAGTCCGAGACATCAACGTATCGTTCTGCGGCTGGCACAGCTACGCGTAGCGATTCTATGAGGCCGTGAAGTGATTCACCAATCGCACCCTCGAATTGAGCGACTATTATGTCGAATTTGGAGAGTTTCACTGAAGTAGTGTTCAGCTTGATGAACACATCAATTGCTACATCCGCAGGTGTTTCAACTGGCAAACTCAAGAAAGGAAGTTTCGCGTCCCGCACGACATTTTGGAACGCCATTACCTGCCCCATTACCTGTACCTGCCGTTCCCTGATTCGGCTATCTTTTCCGGAATCGGTCGCCTCATCACACCATTCGCCGATTTCGTCAAACCTTACTTCAGGGTTTAGCAACCGCATAGGCACAAAGCCGCGTTTCAGTTGCTCTTTAGGTTGATCAGCCCAAAGAGGGCGACGTCTGCCACCGCTCATCCATCGTTTTATGCTGGTTACTAGAGACTCATCTCCGTCTTGGGGGTTTAGCAAAACGAAGTAGGTTCGATCTTCGTAATGGTCGTTGAGTGCCTTCCAGAGTGCTGTTAGTCGCTGTTGTCCATCCAACAAGTGCTCAGTTGTGCGCTCGGTCGGAGTAGGTACACCCGCCATCGGACGACTCTTAAACGGCTCTTTATTACCGATTTGGAGTATCAACGCAGCGCCAACTGGTCGCCCCCTCAACACAGAATCAAGAAGTGTAACCACTTCGTGATATTCCCAAGTTTCGTAACGCTGGAATCGTGGCAATACCAACTGCCCTGTTTGAACTCGAGTAAACCATTCAGGCAAGGAACGATTCCTAGCTTCAATTGCCATCTGATAGTCTCCTCTGCTTGATCATCCACCTTGTATTTTAAGCCCCCTACCCCTTCCGGTACAACCCCTTCCCGTACACTTGGAAGCGGTGGCGGTTGGTTTCCACCACGTAGAGGCGGCTTTCGTGGTCGAGGCGGACGGATACGGGTCCCCAGAAGTAGGGTTCGATCTGCGATGAGGTGTGGTATGGGGTCTGGAGGTGTTCCGGCAGCTGCCCCGGTTCGAGCTCGGAAATTTCTCGGACAGCCCACTCGTCCGGGTTGGCGGAGAAGTAGTCTTTTGCCCAAGATGAGAGTGTGGCCTGGCCCTTGAGGGTGGCAGCGTGGCTGCCGTCAGGGTCGAATACCTGAACGCGCTCGTTTCCCCAGTCGGATACGTACACCATGCCGGACGTGTCCACCGCGACGCCGGACGGCCTGCTCAGCTGGCCGTCTCCGCCGCCGGAGTGTCCGAAGGCGCTGAGGTAGTCTCCGTCGGGAGAGAATTTCTGCACGCGGTCGTTGCGCCAGTCGGCGACGTAGATGGAAGAGTCTGGGCCGATTCCGACTCCCCAGGGGAGGTCGAACTGACCGTCGCCCGATCCGGCCTCGCCCCAGTGGGATACCAGCTCGCCGTCTGCGGTGAAGCGCTGGATGCGGTTGTTGTGCTGGTCGGCTATATATAGAGTGGCATCCTCCGCTATGGCGATACCGGCTGGGCCGTCGAGCTGTCCGGGTTCGGATCCGGCCTCGCCCCAGTGGGATACGAATTCGCCGTCGGCGTCGAACACGGTGACGCGGTTGTTGTACTCGTCCGTGACGTAGAGCTTGTCTTCGTGGAACGCCATGGCGACGGGCCAGACGAACTGTCCGTCGCCGTCGCCGTACCCGTTGCCGAACTCGTAGAGGTAGTCCTCGTCGAGGTTGCACACGCCCACGCGGATTGCCGATGCGCGCGCGGGGTCGCAGCGGTTGAGGACGAAGATGCGGCCATCGGGCTGGAAGGCGATATCGTATGGGTTGGCGAAGCCGCGCCCGTTGTTGCCGTTGTTGACTATGCCGATGGTCTTGAGGTATTCGATGGACGCTGCCGCGCTGGCCCTGGTGGTCACGTTGCACTCCCCGCCTTCGGTGGTTTCAGATAGATATGCAAGATGGACAGGATAAGTCGGATAGCCGAGACTGTCCGCGTCACGACATCCTGGTTATCCTGTCCATCTACGTTGTTCTTGCAGGTGGAAGCCCCCCGCTATGCCAGCTGGTATTCCCTCGAAGAGGCTATGAGGCGCATGACGCTGGCGACTGCGTTTACGGAGTCGTCCTCATCTAGGTCTAGGTCGCCGTACTGGGAGGCGAATTCGACTATCGCCTCGCGGGTGCGGTCTTCGACCTGTATCGGCCCCATCAGGTCTAGGCAGCCGTCGACCAGCTGATCGGGTGATTGGCGATGTCCGCCGTCTCGCGCGAGCCTCTCGGCAATGGCGCGGACGCCGGGGTTGGAGGGGTCTCCCAGCTCTTTGGCGGCGAAGTTGACGCGCTCGACGAGCGAGCCGCTGTCTATCCACTCTACGCCTTCGTGCCACCCCTCTACCGTCGGAGGCTGCAACAGGCCCTGCCCCATGAAGAACGCCTGGTTGGCGAGCTGGTTGACTCCGAGCGTGGGCTGTCTGTACGAGCCTGCCATTTTGACCGCGCCGACTACGGTTTCGACGGGGGCCTTGACTCTGGCGTATCTGGAGCCTCCGCCCTTGAAGTAGTCGGAGTTGAACAGGGTTCGCAGGACGGAGCGTATCTCGTAGTCTGACTCGAAGTACGATGCCATCATCTGCTCTATGGCTCGCTCGCCCGCTTCGTCTATCTCGTCGGCGGCGAAGAACTGGAACAGGCGCGTGCAGACGAACCTGGCGGTGGCGTCTTGCTTGCAGATTATGTCGACTACTTCGTCTCCGCCGAACGCTCCGCGCTCGCCGAGGAACTCCTTCTCCTCCTCGTCGTGGTCTTGCTCGCGGAACTCGAAGTGCCAAGCGATGCGGCCATAGGGCCAGATCGAGTCCTTCATGGCGCGCATGGACATGTATTCGGCGTTCTTGAGCGTCCAGCCGGTGAAGGCGCGGGACGCCTCCTTGATGTCGTCCTCGGTGTAGTTGCCGATTCCCATGGAGAAGAGTTCGAGCAGCTCTCTGCCGTAGTTCTCGTTGATGGCGCCGTCGTGGTTGTCGTTGTTATCCAGCCAGATGATCATGGCAGGGTCTTTGGACAGCTCTACGAGGACGTCTCTGAAGCTGCCGAAGCCGACGCGCTTGAACATGTCTATCTGGTTGAGCAGCGCGCGCGCCTGGTTGAGCTTGGAGTATCCGGTGGCGAACAGGCTGTGCCAGAACAGCGCCAGCTTCTCTTCGAGAGGGTGGCTGGTGGTGATCATCTGGTATATCCAGTAGGCGCCGGCGCCGTCTAGCTGTCGAAGCTCGGACTGGTCGACGTGGTACCTGCGGATCAGGTCGTCCGGGAGTCTGCCGCTGTCCCCTGTCGGGTGGAGCAGATCCTCTACTACGTTCTCGTATCCTCTGGCAGCCTTCTCTTCCAGCTCTTCGCGGGTAGCTCCGAATCCGGCGCGGCGCATCAGGTGGGCCATCAGGGCAATGTCGGTGGTCGTCATCTGCATCGTACTCCTGAAGGTTGGGCTGAGGGGATATTCTCTCGTCCTCAGCCCAACTTTCTCTCTCCGAGAGAGGGGGGCGGCTGGTTGCTGTTCGTACTCGGTTTCTTTTCGATTACGTCCCTCGAAAGTGGATCGAGGGATGGGTCATGTCAGGTATGCGCTAAGCCGGCAGCAGGTCGAGCTGCTCGAAGCGGCCGTTGACGATGGGTTCGGGGTCTATGCCGAACCAGCGGTCTAGCAGCGTGGCGTAGGTCATGCGGAAGTCGTTGTTGAAGTGGAGGTCGCCTTCGAGCTGCAAGTCGGGCGCGAGCGAGGGGTACTCGCCGTATAGTCCGCCGTTGACCTGTCCGCCGATGACGAACGCGCTGCCGCCGGAGCCGTGGTCGCTTCCGGAGCCGTTGTCCTTGATGCGCCTTCCGAATTCGGAGAATACCAGGATGGCCACATCGTCTTCGCGCCCGTGTTCTCTGAGGTCGTCGTAGAAGTCTCCTATCGCGCCGGCGACTTCGTCCCACAGCTTGGCGTGGCTGATCAGCTCGCCGGAGTGGGTGTCGAAGCTGCCGTGCTGGGTGTAGAAGATGCGCGTGCCGAGCTCTGCGAACAGCACTTGGGCGACGCTCTTGAGGCTCTGGGCGATCGGGTTGGCGGCGTACTCGATGGAGGACTGGTACTGTGCGGGGGCGGTTCGGAGGATGTCCGCGCCCTTGAGGGCGTCCGTGCCAGTCTGTCCGAGGAAGTCCATGACCTGATCGCGCCCCTGCCCGCCGCCGTACATCTTGGCGAAGGCTTCGAGTGCGTACTTGCGCATGAACTCGTCTTGGACGTCTGGGAAGAGTCCGTAGGTTTCGAGGTTGCCCACGGAGGCGACGGGGACGCCGCGCACGCCTAGCGCTCGGGGCAGGCCGCGCCCAAAGTTGACCGCAGTCAGAACGTTTTCGCCGTGCGGGTCCAGCTCGCGGGTGGCGAGGCCCAGCCAGCCCTCTGTGCCGATATCGTCCGGCATTGCGGTGTGCCAGATGTCCATGGATCGGAAGTGCGAGCGGTTCGGATTGGGATAGCCGATGCCGTTGATTACGGCAACCTTGCCCTCGTCCCAAAGGCGCTTGACCGGCCCCATGCTGGGGTTGAAGGCTAGGTCTTCGCTGATCGGATGCACCTTGTCCGGATCCAGTCTGACGGTCTGCCGATAGTCGAAGTACAGCCCGTCGTTGTAGGGCATGACCGTATTCAGCGTGTCATTCCCCCCGGACAGCTGAAGCACGACCAAGGCCTTCTTGTGGTTGCCATTCTGCGAAGCCATGAAACGCTCCCTATGACGAGTTGCAAGTTAGGGAATTTTACTACTCAGAATCTACTACTTCTGGCTTGTGAATGCAAGTGTTTGCGGTGAAGTTTCCAGTGGATGGACATGGATGACATGGGCTGTCGGGGGCGGAACAGTCGGGGGTGTCAAGGGCGTTGGAGCAGTATATCCTAAGCATAACGTGAATCTGCAATGGCGAACGGAGGAGAGGCATTCATGGGTTCTGGCAGTGAAAAATCGGCGGCGGAGAGATGGCGGGGGCGCGTGGAGTCGCATCATGCGCAGTCTCGCTCGGTGATGGACGAGGCGGCGAAGCGGGGCGACTTCTGGCGCGGCCTGGCGACGGCGTTCAGGGCCGATCCGCGCAGGACGGATGACGAGGCGCTGAATGCGATTGCGGATCTGGTTGGGCGGGATTCGACAGTCCTGGACGTGGGCGGCGGCGCTGGGAGGTTCGCGGTGGCGCTGGCGCTCGGGTGCGCTGGCGTGACGGTGGTCGATCCGTCCGGGTCGATGCTGGCGCAGCTGCGCGAGGCGGTGCGCGAGGCGGGCGTGTCGAACGTCTCGGACGTGTATTCGGAATGGGAATCGGCAGACGTGGAGGCGGCGGATGTCGCGCTCTGCTCGCACGTGGTGTACGGGGTGGCGGACATTCGCCCGTTCATCGAGAAGCTGATCGCCCACGCGAGGGAGAAGGTGGCTCTGGTGTCGTTCGTGGACTCGCCGCAGGCTGGGGTCGCGCCGCTGTGGGAGCCTGTATACGGTGAGCGGAGAGTGAACTTGCCCGCGCTGCCGGAGCTGGTCAACGCGCTGTGGGAGATGGACGTCTACCCGAACGTCAAGATGCTCACGCCGTCCGCGCCGCAGACGTTCGAGACCACAGACGCGGCGACGGACGAGGTCGCCAGCAGGCTGTTCATCGGCGACGACGCAGACGCGCGGCGCAGGCTGGAGGACTGCATCGAGGACCATCTCGAACGGGCTGGCGACGGCTATCGGATACGCGGGTCGAGGCCGGTTCGGCAGGGGGTGATCTGGTGGGAGGTGTGATGAGAAGTGAGCGGAGAGCGAGGGTCATCGGCGGTCGCGGCTTGGATACAATCTCCGACGATGCGCTCTGTCGGGCGCAGTCGTTTTGAGCGGGAGGGACGAGATTAGTGGCTGGTAGGCCCAACTGGTACTACGATCATCCTCCGGCGTGTACGTGCGCGAGGTGCAACGAGGGGGGCGGCGTGTCGTCTCATAGGATATAATCCCATCGCTACGCGCAGAACATGAATATATCTCAGACAGAGCGGGGCAACGGCAGTGTCTAGTCGGCCCAAGTGGTATTACAGCCATCCACCCGCGTGTACGTGCGACCGCTGCCAAGAGCAGAGACGGTTACGACGGGAGCAGAAGCGACGCGAGACGGACACGGGTTCTGATTCGCTCAGCGAACGGCGTGACTCGGACATAGGCACAGGCGAGACGGACACGGGTTCTGATTCGTCCAGCGAACGGCGTGACTCGGATAGAGACACAGGCGAGACGGACACGGGTTCTGAATCGTCCAGTGAACGGCGTGACTCGGATAGAGACACAGACGAGACGGACACGGGTTCTGATTCGTCCAGCGAACGGCGTGACTCGGACATAGACACAGACGAGACGGATACGGGTTCTGATTCGTCCAGCGAACGGCGTGACTCGGATAGAGACACAGACGAGACGGACACGGGTTCTGATTCGTCCAGCGAACGGCGTGATTCGGATAGAGACACAGACGAGACGGATACGGGTTCTGATTCGTCGGACACAACCGGATCCGGTTCGTCGAGAGAACGACTCGAAAGACCGGCGGAGAGCGGTTCCACAGCGACTAGGCGCTCCTCCATCCACTATGACGACGCAACTAATACTTGGAACTATGGGCATCCACCCCGCTGCACGTGCAGCAGCTGCGAAGAACGACGGAAGAAACTTCGCCGTATGCAGGAACGGGCGCGAATCGCTGAACGAACATCGCCCACGGACACAGTATCGGATTCAGAAGCGCCTGATAAAGATTCAGAGGCGCAAGAAGACTCCACACAGGATCATCCGCCCGAGTGTAAGTGCGCGAAGTGCCGCCGCGTCGTAAGGTCGCGGCGCAATTCAGCAGACGACTCAAGAATCGGAACTCCGCTCGAACCCGCCGCTGGTGGGAGTCGGAGTGTGGTCCGTAGAGACGCCACCAGTCGGGGGCAGTTTGGCAGTGGCGGGATCGGACACCAGCCGCCGAGAAGAATCACCATCGGCACGGGCGGCTATGGCGGTGGACGTCCGCCATCGCCTAGTACGGGCGGAGGCGCAGGAAGGGGCTGGGTCTGGGGGGCGCTGGTGTTCTTCCTGTTGGTATTCGTCGTCGTGGGCGTAATTGCCATCCTCAGCCAACCCGGATCCGATCCGACGCCGACGCCTGTCGTCGTTCGGGTATTAGCGACGCCGACGCGAACGGTCGCTCCGACCGCGACGCCGACGGTGACGCCAACACCGACGGCTCTGCCGACTTCCACCGCGCTTCCGACACCGTCGCCAACCGCCACCCCTACGCCGGTCCCCACTTATACCCCTACCCCACTGCCGACCGATTACCGCATCGACGAGGTGGAAGTGTCGTTCGTATCGAGCGGCGGCGGGACGGTGACAGCGGACTTCTCGGCGCGAGTGGGCAACGTGTATGGAACAGGCGGACGTCTCATCGAACTTCTCATGTCCATAGACGGCGGAGAGCCTGAGCTCGTGGCGATCATCACGAGTCCCGAAGTCGGCAAATCGGAGTCGTTCGTGTTCGCCAGGGAGTTCTCTCCCGGACAGTACACTGTGACGCTCATGGCGGCGGACGCGCGGGCCGAGATTTCGATAGACGTGGTGGCGGACTCGGTAGTCCGACTGATGCCGACTCCAACGGCGCAGCCGACCGCTACTCCTACGGAGACGCCCGAGCCAACGGCTACCGTAGCCCCGAGCGCGACGCCGACGGAGACGCCGCAGCCAACGGCTACGCTCGTTCCGACATCGGCGGCTCGCAATGTCATCCGAACTCCGACGCCGGTTCCACTCTCGCTTGCTCAATTCAGAAACGGCGCATGGCTGTTGGAGAACAAGCCTACTCTGGCTGCATCAATCGAAGAAATCAGCTGGGTTATGGACGGCATCACAGTATCGGAGACGGGAGCCGTTCAGGAAGTGGTCACGCTGGCATCGGTATATGAGACGCTTACACTATCCCTGATCGACCAGCACTGGTTCGCAGACGGCATCACATATACAGAACTGGAGGCAATTAGACTTCTCGGAGAGATTGCACACGACAATGAAGCAATCGCAAAGCAGATTGTAAGCGCGTCATGGTTCGTTGAAATAGCCAAATCTGCGGGCGCGCCATTCTTCAGACACCTGGAATACAAGGTTTACATGATCCAACTCATCAACGCGGAGCGGGAAGGCGCGGGTCTGGAGCCTGTGACTCTCGGGACGAACGCGGCGGCTCAGATGCACGCGGAGGCGGCTCTGGAAGGCTGCTTCTCATCTCATTGGGGGATGGACGGGCTGAAGCCTTATATGCGATACAGTCTGGCGGGCGGGTACCAGTCCAATAGCGAGAACGTGCATCAATCCATTGGTGAATACGTAAAATCCACAGGACAGAGATGGTCTAGCATAGATTACTGTCTCACCAAATCCGATGAAGGGTATGACCCTCTCTTTACGAATGTCAGGCAGATGATTCGCCAAGCTATGCAGGGTTTGATGAACAGCCCCGGGCACCGTCGCAACATTCTGACGGCATCGCACAAGAAGGTAAATATCGGCCTCGCGTGGGATGGTTACAACTTCGAGGCGGTTCAGCATTTCGAGGGGGATTATGTCGAGTACGACAACCTGCCATCCATCAAAGGCGGTGTTCTGCATATGTCGGGGATTGTCAAAAACGGGGCGCGGCTGGATGATGAGGAAGATCTCGGAGTGCAGATATACTACGATCCGCCGCCAAAGCCGCTTACCAGAGGGCAGTTATCGCTAACGTACTGTTACGGTCTTGGCATTCAGGCAGCGGCGCTGCGGCCTCCGCTCACGGGAAATCAATACTGGGCATCGGATGAGTTCATAAAAGATTATTCTCCCTGCCTCGACCCGTATCGGATTCCAGCCGATACTCCCGCGCCACGCTCGCTAGCAGAATCCCGTGGGTATCAGCAGGCGGCGATAGAGGCAAGTCAATCTATGCCATCTGCGGCGATCACCGTTCCATGGATCACAGCGACTCACTGGAGAGCGGACATGATTCGGGGGTTTTCAGTCGAGGCTCAAATCGGGGACGTCATCGGACGATACGGCGCAGGGGTGTACACAGTTGTAGTGTGGGCCAAGTTAGGCTCGGAAGACGAGGTCGTTTCCGAGTACTCGATCTTTTACGGTGTCGAGCCGCCGGACACTTACAGCCGCCGCTGACCCGCCACGCGAGAAGGCGGGCAGTCCCCCTCCCTAACCCTCCCCCGCCAAGGGGGAGGGGATGAATCGGATCCCTAGCCCTCTTCCGTAGAGAGGGGGGATCACCCCCACCCTAACCCTCCCCCGCCAAGGGGGAGGGATAATCGGATCCCTAGCTCTCTCCCATCAAGGGAGGGGGGATGAATTCGGATCCCTGGCCCTCTCCCGTCAAGGGTGAGGGGGTGGCTCGGAACCTGTTGATTCGGCATGTTCAAGTGGTCGCTGGGCTGGCATGGTGATGTTGGGGAAGTGTGGAATCAGATCGTCGAACGGCTGCGGGCGAGCAGATGGCCTAGGTGATGATTCTCAGAGCAGTCTGCCAGAGACTGCTCCATCTGTATGGTGACGTGGTCGATGTCGAAGTCTCGGGATGCGATCTGACGCAGGCGGCGAAGCAGCAGGTCCAGATCTCCACTGTAATCTGGATCCACGAGTACGTGAGCCATAAAGATCTCGTAACCGGAGGATACGGTCCAGACGTGAACGTCGTGTATTAGGGTCACTCCTTCCAAGTCTTCCATATTGCTGCACAGCTCATATACGTCTATATGCTCGGGCGTCCCTTCCAGCAGAACGTGGAAGGTTTTGGCTACCAGGCGCCATGAGCTAACCAGAATGAGAACGCCGATGACCACGCTCAGAATCGGGTCGGCGATCGTCCATCCGAATGCCAGAACCAAGATGCCGGAAACGACCACGCCGACGGACCCCATCAGGTCTGCCATCACGTGGCGAAACGCGCCTTCGACGTTCAGGCTGTGCTGCGCAGACCTGTGCAGCACCCAAGCCGCAATCAGGTTTATCACCAAGCCGCCCGTGCCGACTGTCAGCAGTATCGTTCCGTTTACGTCGGGGACATCCCCGAAGCGGTTATATGCTTCCAGGAACATCCAGCCCACGATCAGCCAGAGTCCGAGCGTGTTGAGCATGGTGGCCAGAATCTCGGCGCGGTGATAGCCGAAGGTGCGATCTACGGACACCTCTCGACCCGCAATCCACATGGCGAGCAGAGCCAAGCCTATGGCAGACGCATCTGTGAGCATGTGGCCGGCATCGGATATGAGAGCCAAACTGCCCGACATGATGCCGCCCACGACCTCTGCCATCATGTACCCTACGATCAGTGTCAGGGCGATAATCAGACTGCGCCTACTGGTGCCCCGGTAGTCGTGAGCGTGGTCGTGGTGACTATCGGCGTCTCCGTGCGCGTGGTCGTGGTCGTGACTATCGGCGTCTTCGTGCGCGTGGTCGTGGTGACTATCGGCGTCTCCGTGCGCGTGGTCGTGGTGACTATCGGCGTCTTCGTGCGCGTGGTCGTGATCGTGGCTGTCGGCGTCTTCGTGCGCGTGGTCGTGATCGTGGCTGTCGGCGTCTTCGTGGTCGCGCGCTTTAGTCATCCTTCTATACCTCCTCCTGTACCTCCTGCGCATAAGCCGATTCTATATCCCCTCCGCGTAAGCCGAGTGGAACGTGTCCACGCCGGCGCGGAAGTCTTTGGCGGACTCCCTGACGATTGCGACGGGGCTGGCGAAGCTGGCGAATCCGCCCTGTACGTGGTTGTCTCCTATGACGTGGATGCGGTGGCCGCGCGATTCGAGGTCTGCCACCACATCGGCGGGCAGGCGCGGGTCTACGCTGGTGACGGGCAGCGAGCAGTCCACGCGGGGCGAGTCTATGGCGTCCTGCGGCCCCATGCCGTAGTCTAGGGCTTTGCTTATCAGCTGGGTTACGCAGTTGGTTATGCGCCTGCCGCCGGACGCGCCAACTGCCATTCGGACGCCGTCTTGGTTCATCACGAGCGCGGGCGTCATGTTGTTGAGCGGATACTTGCCGGGCATGATGGAGTTGACGCGCCCCGCAACGGGGTCGAACCACATCATGCCGTTGTTCATCACTACGCCGGTTCCCTTGGGGACGAAGCCGGAGCCGAAGCCAGCCATGAGGGTGTTGGTGAGGGATACCGCGCCGCCATCGGCGTCCATCGCGCACAGGTGAGTCGTGCCGGAGTCGAGGGCGGGCGCGCTCGGCGGCAGGGCTTCGGACGGCTCGCCATCCTCGAACGCCCAAGGGTCGCCTGCCTGTATCGCGCCCAGTCGGTCTGGGGAGATGCCCTTCCTGCGGGCGTGGGCGTATCCGTCCGATACCAGTCCCTTCCACGGGACTTCCACAAAGGCGGGGTCTGCCATGTATGCGAATCTGTCGGCGTAGGCGAGGCGGGCGGCGTATATATAGGTGTGGAGCGCGCGAGCGGAGTTGTGACCCATCGAGCGAACGTCGAAGCTATCGAGCAGCCTGAGCGTCATAGCGGACGTGGTGCCGGCGCAGGCGAACGGGGGAACGCGGACGGTGTTGCCGCGATAGGCGAATTCGAGGCCGCCTTCCCACACGAACGGCTCGTACTCGGCTAGGTCCCGCTCGGACAGTATGCCGCCGCTGGCGCGGACGTCGGAAGTGATCGCCTTTGCGACGTCGCCGGCGTAGAAGGCTGATGCGCCATGCCTGCCTATGGCTTCCAGCACGTCGGCAAGCTGCGGCTGGCGGATGAGCGCCGGGGCGGTCGCGTCTCCGCTCGGCAGGCGGCCGCCGGGCATGAAGACGGCGCGAAGCTCGTCGAACGCGAACAGGCGGCTCGCCATCATGCCGAGCGCGTACATGTTGTGCCAGCCCGGGTAGTGTCCATCCCGCGCCAGGGAGACTGCGGGGGCTGTGACCTCTCGGAGGGGAAGGCTGCCCAGCCGCCTGTGCGCCTCGCACAGCCCGGCGACTGCGCCGGGGACGGCGATGGAGCGGGGTCCGTCCAAGTTCTCGTCGTTGACGACTCCCGCCCAGCCGAAGTTGCCTACTGCCGCCTCGCCAGTAAGCTCGTACATGTCGGGAGTGGCAGCGAGCGGGCCTTTCATCGGGAAGCCTATGACGCCGCCGATCTCCCCCACCTGATATACGAGGTATCCGCCGCCGCCTATGCCGCTGGACATCGGCTCGACAACGCCGACTGCGAAGCACGCGGCGACGGCGGCGTCGACGGCGTTGCCGCCCATCTCCAGCATCTGGAGGCCGGCTCTGGTGGCGTGGACGTCTTTGGACGCGACCATTCCGGCGGCGGAGCGGGCTTCGGACTTGCTGATGGTGGTGACGGTTGGGGCTGTGGTCATGGGAACGCTCCGCGCGGCTGTGAAGAGTTTCATCGAGTAGTCGAGTATAGGATACATCTTCATCGGGCTTTAACATAGATGCGCGGAATGGGCAGGAGAGACTAGCGCCTTCGGGGGCTAGGACTCGGTCGGCTCATCGCGCAGGCTTTCGGAGAGGCCTGGGATCTGGTCGGCGCCGGCGAGTATCTGGATGGAGGATCCGTCGAAGTCGCTGCCGATAGGCTCCGAGCGGCCGCCGAGCCAGCGCGCTAGGAACGCTTCGGCAATGGCGATGAAGGAGAGGGTGTTTTCCGGTCTGGCGAATCCGTGTCCCTCGTCGGGATACAGCGCGTAGGCGACGGGGATGCCGCGCTCGGACATGGCTTGGGCTATCTGGTCGGACTCTGCGCGCTTGACGCGCGGGTCGTTTGCGCCCTGCCCTATCAGCAGTGGGCGAACGATGCTGTCGACGCGGGTCAGAGGGGAGCGCTCGCGCAGAAGACGCCTGCCCTCTTCGGTGGTGTCGTCTCCGACTCTGGCGCGAAGCATGGAGATCATGGGCTTCCAGTATGGCGGCACGGAGTCGAGAAGTGTGAGGAGGTTGGACGGGCCAACTATGTCGACGGCGCAGGCGAAGAGCTCGGGGGTGAATGTGATGCCGACGAGCGCGGCGTAGCCGCCGTAGCTCCCGCCCATGATGGCTACTCTGTCCGCGTCCGCGATGCGCTCGGCGACTGCCCATTCGACCACGTCGATGAGGTCTTCGTGCATCCTGCCGCCCCACTCCATGTTTGCGGCGTTGACGAAGCGCTTGCCGAAGCCCGTAGAGCCGCGGAAGTTGACTGAGATGACGGCGTATCCTCGATTGGCGAGAAGCTGATGATGCGGGTCGTATCCCCAGCTGTCCCTGCCCCAGGGCCCGCCGTGGACGAGCAGCACGGCAGGCAGCGGCTGCGATGGGCGGTCGCCGCCGTCCTCTGCGGAATCCATGGGCAGCGTGCAGTAGATCACGAGGTCGAGTCCGTCTCTGGCGCGGACGACGTGGGAGCGCATGGGGGCAAGGGGGGCGTCTTCCAGATCGGGGCGGTTGGAGAACAGGTACGAGAAGACGGCGGTCTGGCTGTCGTAGAGGTAGAAGGTCTTGGGGCCGTCGTCCCGTTCGTACTCTACTATCCAGATGCGGCCGTCCATGGAGCAGCTGGTTACGCTGAACCTGCCTTCGGAGTGGCTTTCTATGCGGTGCAGGTGTTCGGCGATGCTCTCGTCCAAGACCTGCCAGCGGACGCGGTCGTACTCGAACGCGACGGCCTGGGGGCGGTGGGTGACGGGGTGAAGCATGTATGCGGCGGCGTCTGCCTTGGGGTCGCGCGCCAGCTCGCGCTGCGCCCCAGTGTCGAAGTCGACTTCGACGAGCGCGGAGGTGTCGTGGGCGCGGCTGTCCTGCATGTACAGACGGCGACCATCGGCGTCGAAGCCGAGTGGGAAGGTGGTCAGGTCGTCTTCGGAAGCGATCTCGAAGAGAGTCTCCCACTCTCCGGACTCGGACGGCGCGAGCAGGCGGGAGCCGCCCTCCGGAAGCGACACGCGCGCGAGGCGGACGTTGTAATCGAAGTCTGCGACGAAGTCCGACGCGCCGATGTCGTTGCGGGTGACGAGGCTCGTTTCGCCGCTGAGGATGTCGACTCTGTGGATATCGTGCAGCTGGGGGTCGCGGTCGTTTATGCCGATGAGGATTTCGTTCGGGAATCGGGGGGACGGGGGCTGTGGGACGGCGTGAACGCTGTCGTATGGGGTGAGGTCGCGCGTCTCGCCGCCGCGCAGGTCGACGGCGTAGACGCGCCAGTTCTCATCTCCGTCCCTGTCCTGCGCGTAGATGATGAAGTCGGTGTTGTGCGCCCAGAAGTAGAACCTGATTCCCCTGTGGGAGTCGCGGGTTACGGGCGCGGCGTCCTGAACGGCGTCTATGGGGGCGACCCAGACGTTGAGGACGCCTTCGAGCGGGGCGAGATAGGCTATGCGCGACCCGTCTCGGCTGACGGTGACCATCTCGCGCTCGGGGTTGCCGAAAAGGACCTTGCGGGGAATGATCGGAGACGGCATCTTGTCCTCGCTGCGGGGCTGTTCTATCTGCTCAGACGAGGGGCGATCACTGCGAGCCGCTCTTCTGGTCGGCTGCTCGTTTTCAGCGCAGCCGAGTTCTGGACATTCGGGTTGACACGGGCGGGCGCGGGGTATAGGCTTGAAGTACGTCCCAATGGACCTAGCCCAATGCGCGAAGCTATCCGAGCGGCGGCGGCCCACACGTCGAGGCTGGAGAGCGGAGAGCAGATAGGCGAAGCCTGTTGGGGCGTACTCATTTTCGGCTTCCCTCCTCTGGCTTCAGCACTCCGACGAACGGCAGGTTTCGGTAGGTCTCCATGTGGTCCAGTCCGTAGCCGACCAGAAACTCGTCGGGCGCGTCGAAGCCGGTGTATCTGATGTCCACGTCCGCTATCCGTCTCGCGCGCTTGTCCAGCAGCGCGCAGATTTCGAGGCTGGCGGGACGGAGCGAGCGCAGATAGCCGATGAGCCAGTTCAGGGTCATCCCGGTATCGACGATGTCTTCGATCAGGATGACGTCGTCGCCCTCTATGCTCAGATCGAGTCCCTTGGTGATCTCGATGTCCGATCCATCCTCTCCGGAGTAGTTGGAGATGGACATGAAATCCATCCTGACCGGCAGCGAGACATGGCGCATGATGTCTGCCATGAAGCAGACCATCCCGCGCTGGACGCCGATGAGGACGGGGCGGCGGCGGGCGTAGTCGCGGGATATCGTCCTGCCGAGCTCCTGTACCTTCTGCTGGATCTGGCGCTCGGTGTACAGCACTCTGGATATTCGGGGGATGTCCGACTCTGCGAGGGGGCCGAAGCCGAACTTGGCGAGCAGGCGATGGAAGTCCTTCCTATATAGGAGCTTGATGTTGATGTCTGGGTATAGCTGCCTGAGCTTTCGGAGCTTTCGGTTCTTCTGGGTGACGAGAGACTGCTTCATGGTGGTGAGCTCTAGGTAGAGGTCGAGGTCTGGGAGGTAGAAGTCAGGGGTCATCATCTGGGCGGCGCGCTGGGAGTCGTCCCATTCGAGCGGGAACGAGAGGGGTTCGTAGATCCAGCGCAAGCCGTAGAAGTCGAGAATTCGGGCGAACTCGCGCTCGCTGGGGTGGGCGAACTTTGGCTGTCCCCCGTTGGCGGTGTTGGGAACGGGGGTCAGCCTGGAGGGTTCGATTTCGAGCATGACAGCGCCTCCGGGATGGTACTTTCTTCGACTGCTGATCGAACACTCGTCGGTTCACTCAGCGGATGCGAGGGATTACAGCCTACCGCTCGATGAACGGCGATACGACGACTCTGCCCTCATAGGACTCGCTCTGTACGATCGCTTCCGGAAAGCCGCCGTCAGGCGAGATTCGGTAGATATCGGACTGGCCTTCCTCGTATATCTCAAAATATATGAACTTGGCGTCCGGAGACCAGCTCGTGCAGCATGAAGATTTACCGAGTCGAGTGACCTGCCTTGCAGCGAGGGATTCCAAGTCGAGAACGAACAGTTCTGTTATACCGCCTGTTGTGCTTGGATCTCCGCTGATGCTGTGATATGCGATCTCTTTGCCGTTGGGGGAGAACTTTGGCTGTCTATTGTTGGCGATTCCCGAGGTTATCCTGCGCTCGTCGCCGGTTTGGATATCCACCAAGTAGATCTGCCAGTTGCCGTCCCGTTCGGACGAGTATGCAATATGTCTGCCGTCCGGCGACCAATCAGGGCGAATATCATCGTTGTCGCTAAACGTGATCTGTCTGGGATTCGCGCCATCGACCCCAATGGTGTAGATATCCCAGCTGCCGCTCCTATTCGACATGAAGACCACCTCTTCGCCTGATGGAGAAAATACAGGCCAGCCATCGCTGCCGCCCAGCTCTTCGCGTATCGGCCTCTGGTTAGCGCCGTCGGCATTAGCCGTAAAGATCAAACTCCGACGGTTATCGTCTTGGGTGAAGGATGTATCATATGAAATCATATTCCCATCTTGAGACCAATCATAAGGGTGTTCGTCAAACGAGGTGAACGTGATGCGCTTTACGTTCCTGCCATCCGAGTCCGCCGTGTAGATTTCGTAATTGCCGTCTCGACCTGAAGAGAAAGCGATTTTGTAATGGGCTGGTACGGGCGTGGGCGTGGGTGGATCGGACGGTGTGGGCGATGGCGCAGGGGTAACGACGACTTCGACCGTTCGCACCACTTCCTTGACGACTTCGACAGGAACTTCGACTTCCTTGATGACCTCGACTTCGACCGTTCGCACCACTTCCTTGACGACCTCGACGGGAACTTCGACCTCTTTGATAACCTCGACCGGGACTTCGACCGTTCGCACCACTTCCTTGACCACTTCGACGGGAACTTCGACCTCTTTGATGACCTCGACCGTTCGCGGTGGGGGTGAGTCACATGCGACCGCCAGCAGCGCGGCGAAGATAATCGCAGCGGCTGCTCCGAGTGTATGCGACATGCAAGTTGGTGGGGTTTGCAGTTTCACGTTGCCGAAGCTCCTCTTTCGTTTGCGGCGTGATGGCAGCGCAAGGGGGAAACCAAGGGTCTGCCGACCATTAGATGATATGGATATGGGGTACAATGTCAATATGATGAAGCGGGGTATTCTTGGGATGTGGTGTGAAATGGCGGTTTCATGTTCACCCTCACCTTAGCCCTCTCACGTCAAGAGAGTTCGGAGTTTTCGGTCAGTCCGCTGAAGGTGTTCACCCTCACCCTAGCCCTCTCACGTCAAGGGAGAGGGGATTCGCTGGGCGCTGTTCCAACAGGGAGAGGGGTTCGCTGGGCGCTGTTCTAAACTGGCTGCTCTTCTATATATGGGCAATGCGAGCTTATAGAACCAGCGCGCGCTGAGAATGCCATTGGCGGCGCGTCTTGACCGGATCGGTCTGTCTGTGGTAGGTTTTCGACGAAATGAGTATCTGACGACTTGCGGCCTCCCGGTGTTTTGGGAGGCTGTTTTTGTGGAGGCGTGAAGTGATTATACTGCTAATGGCGATCGCGGCCGGGGTGGTGGCGCTCGGGTTCTCGGCTATCCTCACGATGCGCATTCTCAGATCGGACGAGGGCAGCGAAGAGGTGCGCTTCATAGGAAACGCCATTCGAGAGGGGGCGATGGCTTTTCTCTCGCGCGAGTATCGCCTGCTGGCGGTGTTCGTTCTCGCGGTGTTCATCGTCCTTGCGGTGTTCATCGACTACGACGTGCTGAACAAGATAGACAGAGAGGCGAGCGGCGTTCCCGCCACCGCGCTCTCGTATCTGGTGGGCGCCATAGGCTCCGGGCTGGCGGGGTTCATCGGCATGAGCATAGCGGTGCGCGCGAACACGCGCACGACTGTTCAGGCGCAGATAGGGCTGAACTCGGCGCTGAGGATCGCGTTCAGCTCCGGCACGGTGATGGGCGCGAGCGTGGTCGGAATCGGGCTGATCGGCCTCTGCGCCGTGTACCTGATATTTCAGGACATAAGCGTGGTAGCGGGCTTCGGCTTCGGGGCGTCTTCCATCGCGCTGTTCGCCAGAGTGGGCGGCGGGATATACACGAAGGCGGCCGACGTTGGCGCCGATCTGGTGGGCAAGATCGAGGAGGGTCTGGACGAGGACGACCCGCGCAATCCCGCCACCGTCGCCGACAACGTGGGCGACAACGTGGGCGACGTGGCGGGTATGGGGGCGGACCTGTTCGAGAGTTACACAGGCTCGATCATCGCCACGATCGCGCTGGGCGTGGCGGGCGTCGCCGCGCTGGGGATAGTGCAGCCGGGAGAGTTCGACGCGAACATACTCGTTCTTCCCATGCTGATCGCCACGATTGGCATATTCGCTTCTATCATAGGCACGTTCTTGGTTCGCACCAAAGAGGGCGCGAGCATGGGGTCGCTGCTGTGGTCGCTCAGGATAGGCATATTCGGCGCGGGGGTCTTGGTGCTGATCGGCACGGCGGCGGCGCTGATCCTGCTGGATATGAACTTCAACCTGTTCTGGGTGGTGCTGACCGGGCTGGTGGCTGGACAGATCATCGGCACGTCGTCCGAGGTCTATACGAGCTACGAGTACAAGTTCACGAGGGGCATAGCAGATCAGGCGCTGACCGGGCCCGCTACGGTGATCATCGGCGGGCTTGGGCTGGGAATGGTCAGCACGCTGGTTCCGGCGGTGGTGATCGTGGTGGCGATGTGGCTGGCGAACGATCTGGCGGGTACCTACGGGGTTGCGCTGGCGGCTGTGGGGATGCTCTCCACGCTGGGAATCACGCTGGCTACGGACGCCTACGGGCCCGTGGCGGACAATGCGGGCGGCATAGCGGAGCAGGCGGGGCTGGACCCGTCCGTCAGAGAGCGCACGGACGCTCTGGACTCGCTCGGCAACACCACGGCGGCAACGGGCAAGGGGTTCGCAATCGGGTCGGCGGTGCTGACCGCGCTGGCGCTGATGGCGGCGTACTCGGCGGTGACTGGGGCGAACGCCTTCGATCTGAGAGACCTGAACGTGCTGATGGGCCTTCTGGTTGGGGCGCTGATGCCGTTCCTGTTCGGCGCGCTGACGATGCAGGCGGTAGGGCGCGCGGCGGGCGCGATGGTGGAGGAGGTTCGGCGGCAGTTCCGCGAGATTCCGGGACTGCGCGAGGGCAGCGCTCCGGCGGACTACACGCGCGCGGTGGACATAAGCACGCGAGGGGCGATGAAAGAGATGGTGCTTCCCGGCGTGCTTGCCATAGTGGCGCCGGTGGCGATAGGCGCGATACTGGGGGCGGAGGCGCTCGGCGGGCTGCTGATCGGCTCGATCTCGTCCGGCTTCCTGCTGGCGATAATGATGGCGAACGCGGGCGGCGCGTGGGACAACGCGAAGAAGTACATCGAGGCGGGGGCGCATGGCGGAAAAGGCTCGCTTCCGCACGAGGCGGCGGTGGTCGGGGACACGGTGGGCGATCCGTTCAAGGACACTTCGGGGCCTGCGCTGAACATCCTGATCAAGCTGATGAGCATAGTCGCGCTGGTCTTCGCGCCGCTGTTCTTATAGGCGCGAATCTCGCGGCGCGCGCGTGTGACGGGCGGCGGAATGAAGCGCGCCGCGATTGGCGACCACAAGCCCAGGTGGCGAAATGGCAGACGCGGCGGACTTAAAATCCGCTACCCTTCGCGGGGTGTGGGGGTTCGAGTCCCTTCCTGGGCACCAGCGCCGCGCGCGGGCAGGGTGCGCCGAAAGACGCGCATCTTGTTTCGGGCCATAGACCTTCACTAGGGCCTTCGCCAGTCGCGCGCGGGCAGGGTGCGCCGAAAGACGCGCATCTTGTTTCGGGCCATAGACCTTCACTAGGGCCTTCGCCAGCCGCGCGCGGGCAGGTTACGAAGCGGGCGCTATCCCGAAGAGCCTGCGCTTCTGGGCGTGAAGGAATCTGGTTGCCACGAACGTCAGCGGCTTGCGCGCAGAGGTGAAGTCTTCCCTCAGAGTGGCGAACACGGCGGACAGCTCCAATGCGCGGGCTGCGGGGTGATCTTGCGCCAGTCCGTAGAATCTTCGACCCTCGCGCTCGTACTCCTCTATGGTGCGGCGAAGCCTCCATCGACTGCCCGCAGGCGTCGAGCCTGCCACGACAGTTCGGCGCGAGGCGCTGTCTGGGAAGACGCCCGACAGAAACAGGCACACGTCCGCGATTCTCTTGTAGTATCCGAAGCGCTGGGCGGGGTCGGCGCTGGCGGCGAAGTGGATGAGGCTGTCTACGTCCATGTCGCTGTAGCGGACGCGGCGGCGGATGCCCTTTCTGACCCGAACGGGGACTACGTAGCTGTGGATGCGCGTGAAGGACGCCATCATGGACGCGAGATACTCGATCACGCCGGGCCGCTTCATAAACTTCAGCACGTCCGGCGTGTCGAATACGGGTATCGACGCCCTACCCTCGCGCTCCTCAGTGTACGATGCGGTCTCTAGGTCGCGGTACGAGCGGCGTAGAAGTATCTCGAAGTAGAGCGCGGGCGAGATGCGCAGGAATATCTCCTCGTCGTTTAGGATTCGCTCCAGCAGAGAGTCGTCTCCCACCATGGCATCTCTGAACTGAGGGTCTTGAGAGACGAGTTTCTTGAGGGCGGCAGGGTCGGCGGCGTCGGGAGCGACGTTTTCGATGACGAAGTCGAGGTCGCCTTCGCTGAAGTTCGGCCAAGTGGTGTCTGGGTCGAGCATGGGGCGGATCTCCCAAGTTGCGTTTGACATGAGGGTATTGTGAAAAATAGTGTACAGCCTGCGCGTCTGCGCTGAAAACGGAGCGGCTGGTCAAAAGAGCGGCTCTCGGAAGATGGCTGGCTGTTACAGATGTCGGACGACTGCTGTATGATTCTGGGGTGTACTCGAACGATGGGGCGAATCTGTACTTCAACGACTGCTGCATGATTCTGGGTGGATACTTCTTGGGAGCGTCGTAAATAGCGGGACGAGCATGGTTTCCCAGGCCCCGGACTCTCGATGCGTGGATCGCGCACCGAGATTACAGGTTCCTGTGGGTCGGAAATTTCTTCGCCAATACGGCGCACTGGCTTCAGCTGCTCACGCTCGGCTGGCTGGTCAGTCGTCTGACGCAGGGGATGGAGGCGTCCGCGCTGCTGGTCGTTGGAGTGGGCGGCATGAACACGCTGCCCGGGCTGGTGATCGGGCCGATAGGCGGGGTGCTGGGAGACAGGGTAGACCGGCGCAAGCTGATCATGTCCATCCAGTGCTTCATGGCGGCGTTCGCGTTCGGGTTCGCGTGGCTGGTGGCGCTGGACGTGGTGGAGGTCTGGCACGTGTTCGCCTACGCGGTGGTGAGCGGGTGCTGTCTGTCGATAACCCAGCCGATGCGCCAGGCGCTGATCGCCAACACGGTTCCGAGGCACATGCTGGGCAACGCATACGCCACGAACGTTCTGACCATTCCGGGAACTCGGGCGGTGGGGCCTTTCGTCGGGGGAATTCTGGTGGCGTCTCTGGGCTTCTTCTGGAATTTCACCATCGAATCCCTGCTGTACGTTGGTATGGTGCTTGCCTTCGTTCCGATGCGAACGCCATACGCGGCGGCTCGCAGGGATGGCGCAGGGCGGCGCGGGGGCGGATTCTGGCGAGAGCTAGCCGAGGGGTTCGCCTATATCTGGTCTGGAAACAGGGTGCTGTTCCTGCTCATCAGCCTGACGGTGACGCCGAACGTGCTGCTTCAGCCGGTGATCTTCCTGCTGCCGCTGTTCACGAGTGAGATTCTCGGCAGGGGCGCGGACGTTGGCGGCTACATGCTGGCGATAAACGGCTTCGGCGGGCTGCTGATGGCGCTGACCATCGCATCGTTCGGGTTCTTCATAAGGCGGGGGATGGTGTGTCTGATCACTGCCATAGCCAGCTCTGCGCTCGCGCTCGCGCTGACGCAAGCCGCTTGGCTGCCCGTCGCCTTGCTGGTGATCGCGCTGTTTGCCGCAAGCCAGACGGCGTTTCGCACGACCAACGGCACGCTGACGCAGACGCTGACTCCGGACGCTCTGAGGGGGCGGGTCACGAGCCTTCAGAGGATCGGTCAAGGGTTCGTGGTGGGGTCTAGCCTGCTGGTTGGTTGGTTCGCGGGGGTAACGTCTGTGAGCTGGGCGCTCGCGGCCATGGGGCTGGCGGGGCTGGCGGTGTCAATCCCATACCTGCTGTTCGCGTCCAGATTGAGGGCGCAGGAGTAGGGCTGGGCGACGTGGGGAATTTCACCCTCACCCGTCAGGTTGCCGCCTTGGTCTGTCTTGACCTTTAGTCCAAAGTTGGACGACGTGGGGAATTTCACCGCTCGCCCATCAGGGAACGGGGAATCTGCCGGCTGGCATTCGGGCCAGCTCGCGCATTTGCCCACCATCGCCCAACTCGTCTAAGGAGAGGCGGAAAGGGCTAGAAGCGCGCCAGTGAGCGTTTGGCTTCCAGTGTCATCTCGTACTGGCGGGGCTTCTGGTTGCCGATCTCGCGCACGCCGCGCTTTTCCATGTATGGGAGGACGTCCCTTCTGAAGGTGATCCCGAATGCGGGGCCGTCTGCGGCGGATAGCTGGTGCCCGGGGAAATTTTCCTTGATTATGCCCTGGCACTCGGTGCTCTTGAACTTGCCCACGGGCATGTCTCGAATGAGCTGAAGGGCTATGCGCTCAGTCTCCGACATGTCTCGCTGAGAGATGGGAATGAGCGGCGGCGGCGGGCTGTCTGCCTCGTCTCTGGCGTCCCTGTCATCGTCTCCACCCGGTTCGTCATCGTAGAGCGGGGCGAACCGGTCGACTATGTAGACGTACTTTTCGGGGAAGAACTGCTGGAGCAGCGTTGACTTGGTATCTATGCGGTCGGTGAGAACCCATAGGAATGGTACGGGGTCTCCCCTGCTGTAGGTCTCGCGCTGCTTCACCTCGTCCGCGAGCTTGGCGTAGAGGGAGATGAAGTCGCTGTCGTCGCTTATGACGGAGACGTGGCTGACGCGCTGGTGGTTGAAGTCGCTGATGGCGTCCACCGCGATTGCCATGTCCGCGGCGTTCTTGGTGGCGGCTAGGCTGTAGTGCTGGACGCCCTTGACCGTGACTTCGATCTCAGGGAAGGCGTCCGTTGCCCATACGCGCCACAGATGAGAGTGGTCTGCCCTGACGTACAGGTTCAGCCTGCTCGGCCGCGGCATCTGCTCAGGCCAGCGGCGGACGAGCGCCAAGAGAACGTTGCGCGCTATCTCCTGAAGATTCTGGATGTCGGCATAGATTCCGGTGCTTGGTTCGTTGGGATTATCTGAATTCACCATGCTTCGATTCTACCATTTTGCGATATGATTCACAAGCTGATCGCGGGCGTGGCGCCCTCGAACATTGCGCCGATGGACAGGCCGCTGTGTATGCGATGGATGGCTTCGCCCAGAATGGCGGCAACCGAGATTACGCGAGTCTTGGAGCCGAGCTTTCGGCGGTCGATGGGGAGCGAGTCTGTGACCGCCATTTGGATGATGGGGCTGCTCTGGATGAGGCTGGGCGCATCGGCGCACAGGACGCCGTGCGTGGCGGCGCAGTACACCTGCTCCGCGCCGTTGTGCATCAGGGCGTTGGCGGCGGCTATGACTGTGCCTCCGGTGGTCACCTCGTCATCGACGATGACGGCCTTCTTGCCGCCGACCTGTCCGATCACCTCTTCGGCGACGACTCTGTCGGTGTTGCCCATGCGCCGCTTGTGGACGATGGCTATGTCTGCCCCGATGATGTCGGCGGTCTCGCGCGCCCTCTTCGCGCCTCCCACGTCTGTGGCGGCCACAACCACGTCCTCGCCGTTGGTGAAGTGGCGCGCAAGCATCGGTATCGCAGTAAGCTCGTCTACGGGGATGTTGAAGAAGCCCTGTATCTGGCCGGCGTGCAGGTCGAGCGTGAGTACTCGGTTGGCTCCCGCCACCTCTATCATGGAGGCGACGAGCCTGGCGGTGATTGGAACGCGGGGCTGATCTTTCTTGTCGCTGCGCCCGTAGGCGTAGTACGGCAGCACCGCTGTTATGCGGCCTGCCGACGCCCTCTTGGCCGTATCGAGCATTATGAGCAGCTCCATGATGTGGTCGTTGACCGGCGAGCTGAAGGGCTGGACTATGAATACGTCGCGCTCGCGCACGTTTTCGAGTATCTTGACGAACGTGTTGTCGTTGGCGAACTTGAACACTTCCATTCTGCCGGGCTGAATGCCCAGATACTGGCAGATGTCGCGGGACAGCTTCGGGTGGGCGTTGCCTGTGAATACCTTGAGGTCTTCTGCAATCGGCACTGCGTACCCTCCTTGTGGGTGAGACGTCGGCTCAGCGAAGCCAAGAAATTGTAGCACAGCGCGCCCTCTCGCTTAACGCGCGCGGCGCGCCAACTTTGGCGGATTTGGCGCGGTCGGGCGGCGCGAGCGGTGAATCCTGTCACTCCCTTCAGGGTCCCTCCGCTCACGGGCTGACGGCATGGGTCGATGCCCCTGCCAGCCAATCGCGCCGGAAGCGCAGACTGCCGCCGCCGCGTCCCCTGCCCTGCCAATGCGCTGAGAAGACTGGTGAGAACGGGGCGGAGGCGTGTATCATGTCGGAACGCTGTTGGAGCGGAGCGGCATGGCTGACAACGAGTTTATGAATTTGCCAGAGCGACCAAAGCTGCGGATGGTCGAGCCGATGTGGGTCGAGCATATGGGGCAGCGCTTCCTTCATCTGCGTGACCCGATGGCGCTGTCGGACATGACGATCATGGCTCCGGAGGCCGTGGCTCCGCTGCTGGCGCTGCTGGACGGAACGAGGAGCCTCGCGGAGATCAGGTCGGGCGCGGCGCTGAGGTTCGGACTGTCGCTGACGGAGGCGAACGTTCGCTCGCTGGTCGGACAGCTGGACAAGGCGCTGATGATCGAGAACGGCGAGTACCGCCGCGCCCACAGGCGCGCGCTGGACGAGTATCGCGGGCTGGAATTCAGGCGGCCGGCGCACGCGGGCGCCGTGTATCCGCGCGCGGCTCATGCGCTGGCTTCGGCGATAGACGACTGGGGGCGCAGGTTTCCGGCGGAGTCGTCCGCGCCGAGCCCGGGGGGCGATCTGGTGGGTATGGTGTGTCCTCACATAGACTTCGAGCGAGGCCACGCGACTTACGCCAAGCTGTGGCAGCAGGCAGAGCCGGATCTGTCCGACGTGGAGCTGGCGATCGTTCTGGGGACGGACCACAGCGGCGGGCTGGGGAGGATTACGCTGACGCGCCAGAGCTACGCCACGCCCTACGGCGCTCTGCGCACGGACGCGGACGTGGTGGACAGGCTGGCGCGCTCGCTGGGACGCGAGGCGTTCGAGGAGGAGCTGCACCACGTGAACGAACACTCCATCGAGCTGGCGCTCGTCTGGCTGCACCACTTCACGCGAGATATGGATATCGGCGTGGTTCCCATACTTTGCGGCTCGTTCCACGAGTTCACGAACGGGGACGCGCTGCCCGACGAGGATTCGCGCATGATGGAGGCTGCGGAGATAGTGGCGCACGTGGCGAGGCGGCGGCGGACGCTGATCGTGGCGGCGGGCGATCTGGCGCACGTGGGGCCTGCGTTCGGAGACGAGCGCGCGCTGGACGAGGCGGCAAAGTCTGGGCTGCGAACCGAGGACGCGGCTTCGATACGGGCGATATGCTCGGGGGACGCGGACGAATTCTTGGCGCTGTCGCGCGCGGAGTCCGACCGCAGGAAGATATGCGGGCTTCCTCCCATATATCTGATGCTGCGCGCGCTGGAGGGCGCGGCCGGGGCGCATATGGGCTATGACCAATGCCCCGCCGACAGCGCGAACGGCTCGGTGGTTTCCATAGTGGGCGCGCTGCTGTATCGTTAGCGGGCGGCGACTGGCTCAGCCTCTCCCCTGCCCTCTTTAGTATCACTGAAAGCGTTCGGGAGATGCGGGAAGGTTTTCGATGGTGGAGTCCGTAGAGTCTGTGGAGATATTCGGAGTCGCTGGGATTCCGGAGATACGCGCGGGCGACGCGCTGGGGAGGATGATCTCGGAGGCGTGCGAGGCGCAGGGGTCGGCGCTGAAGGCGGGCGATATTCTGGTGGTGACTCAGAAGATCGTGTCCAAGTCGGAGGGCAGGCTGGTCGAGCTGTCTTCAGTGAGTCCGTCGGAGTTCGCACTGAGCTTCGCCGCCAGATCCGGGCGCGATCCGAGACTGGTCGAGCTTGTTCTGAGGGAGAGCAAGGCGATAGTGAGGATGGATGCGGACAGGGGCGTCATCATATCGGAGACGCATCACGGCTTCGTGTGCGCCAACGCGGGGATAGATCAGTCGAACGTGCCGGCGAACGTGCCGGGTGAAGACGTCGCCTGTCTGCTGCCGAAGGATTCGGACGCATCGGCGCGAAGGATAAGCGACGAGATACGGGGGCTGACTGGGCTGGACGTTCCGGTGATCGTTTCGGACACGTTCGGGCGCGCGTGGCGCGAGGGACACGTCAACTTCGCCATAGGCGTGGCGGGGATGGATCCGATGGCGGACTACAGGGGGACGCCGGACGCGCAAGGGCGCGAGATGCACGTTACGACGATCGCGGTGGCGGACGAGCTGGCGGCGGCGGCGGAGCTGGTGCAGTTCAAAGCCATAGGCGTGCCTGTGTCGGTGATCAGAGGGTATCCGTACAGGGCGGGCGTCGGGGGGTGCGGGGCGCTGGCGCGCGAGCGGCAGAGGGATATGTTCAGGTGACGTTCCGCGCTCTCGGCTCTTTCGGGAATCTGCGCTTTGGCGGATTCGATCCGCACAGACTCAGAGAAGCCACGCTGCGGGCGCTCACGAACAGGACTCTGTATCTGGCAGTGATTGGCGGTCTGCTGTTCTTGGCGGTCTTCCACTGGCGATACTCTCAGATTCCTGACCACTTGTACGAGGCGCGCGACGACGGCGTGATCACCATGAGCCACGCCAAGAATCTGGTGGACTACGGCTTCATCGGAGTCAACCCGTCTGGGCCGCGCGTCGAGGGATATTCTGCCCCAGTCCAGATGTTCGCGTATGCGCTGGCATACGCGGCGACGGGCGTGAGCTACGATACCTACGCGCGCCTTCAGACGCTGGCGGCGACGTTCGCGCTCGGGGCGCTGTTCATCACGTTCTTCAAAGAGGCGCGATCCGCAAGGGGCGGTCTGTGGGCGGTGGGCCTGACCGCGCTTGGCGCGCTGATGCTGTCTCAGCTGACTTCGTTCATCGAGTGGCATGGCTCGGGCATGGAGAACGCGATCACGCACGCGCTCATGCTGGCGACGCTGCTCATTCTGATCGAAGCCGGGCGGACGGGTAGAGTCAGCTACTGGCTGGCGCCGGTGGTCTTTCTGGCGTCGATATCGAGAGTGGAGGCGATCTACTACGTCGGCCCGATGGTCTTGGCGTTCACGGGATTCATGCTGCTGGCGCGCAGGTCTCGGCGGGGGGCGATCTTCGCCGCGCTGGTGTTCGGACTGTGGGCCGCCTTCAACCTGTGGCGGTACGTGTACTTCGGGGATATGATTCCGAACACGGCTTACGCGCAGGGCATATCGCTGACAGAGCGAGTCTCCGATCTGCTGGATCTGGACCCATATCTGATAGAGCGCTCTCGGAACATATCCAACGCTCTGTTCTCGGCGCACGGCGGGTATCTGATCTTGCTGACAGCGCCGCTGATGCTGCTTCACACACACAGAGAGAGAGTTCATACGTTCGCATTGGTCTGTGCGCTCGTCTTTGCCGCCTACGCCAGCCCGTTCGTGTTCGGCGGCGCGCGCCTAGACGTGAACAGGACCACCACTCATCTGGCGGTGGCGGTGGTTATTGGCGTGGCGCTGCTGATCTATCACGCAAGGACGAACAGGCTCTTTCTGTGGGCTGCGCCCGCGCTGCTGGCAGTCGGGTTCGCCGTGTTTTCAGTGAATCGCGCAGAGCCATACGGCCTGTGCTGTGTAACATGGGGTTTCGATCGGTTCAGACAGGAGTTCACCGACATCGCCGAACGTGAGTCGCTGCCCCGCCCAATGGTCGCCAATCCGGACCTGGGCGTGATGAGCTGGAGCAAGCAGTTCAACGTGGTCGATCTCGGCAAGCTGGGCGACCCGCTGCTTGCGAGGCTGGTCGAAAGCGCGATCGTCGCCGAATACGCGCTGGATTTCGCCGCGCCGGATATGATAGAGGTACACGACGGCTGGTCGTGCGAATACGACGATGCCATTCTGTCGTCGCCCAAGTTCGCTCGGCTCTATCGACCGGTCAGAGCCGACTTGATGGGCCGGGCAAAGGAACACTGCGCCAGCAATCCGGAGTCGCCGACTGGGGTCTGGGTCAGGCGAGACATCCTGAAGGAGTCGAAGAGTCGAGAGAGGCGGCTGATTGACGACCTGATGGCGGAGCTGTCCGTCGAGAGAGTAGCCGCCGAGCTGAGGGAGTGCCAGCGTGATCCCGGCGCGAGCTGCGTTTACGCCGCCAGATCCGCGTACCGGTTTCTGCCCGAGTTCAGGGACATGGGCGCGATCGACGATCTGGTGGATATCTTTTCCACCAGCCGAACCAGAGAGTTCGACCTGTATCTGATAACAGGGTACATGGACGGACAACAGGCGCGCAGGGCGGAGGCGATGTTGGCAAGGCGCGTCATTTTTCGGCTGCTCGACGGTCTGAATCTCGGCGAGCCGGTGATCAGATCCAGCTATGACGTGTACATGACGGACGGAAAGCTGGTGTACCTATCCGAGCGATGCCACGAGATAGACCACGCGGGCGCGTGGTTCTTTCTGCATATCGTTCCGGTGGACGAGGAAGACCTTCCGGAGTGGCGCAAGGTACACGGATTCGACAACCTCGACTTCACAATGTCAGAGACGGTTTCGGATCAGGCAGGCGCGCGCGGCGGCGGCACGTGCATCGCGTGGCGCGACCTGCCTGAGTACGAAATGGAGTCGATCAGAACAGGGCAGTACGATCAGGAGCAGGGGACGGTGTTTTGGTCGGAGGAAATACCAATGACAGGGGGCGAGGGCGATACCCCCTGATGGAGAACGCGATCACGCGCGCCGCTCATGCTGGTCAGAGATCGGCGGGCGGGGTGAACGTCGGCAGGTGTCGGGCAGGCGCGCGCGGTTAGGATGCGAGGGCGCCTGCCTCGTCCGGGACGTGGGCGGTGGAGTCGAGGGCTGCGATCCCCTTGCGGGTGTCGGAGGCGATCTTCGCCTTGTCGGATACGCGCAGGCGGCGCTTGAACAGCCAGTAGGTGAACTCTTTGATCTCGGTCATGCTGGCTATGGGACGGTGGGGGCGTCCCCAGTCGTCTCTGTGCGCGGCGAGCAGCTCGGCGCGGCTGGATCTGTATATTCGCTGGTAGGCGGCGTCCATGTGGTCGGCTACGTACTGGCGTCCGCCGGCGTAGAAGCGCTTTTCGACCTCGGACTCTACGGCGTGCTGGAGCGCCATCTCGACCTCCACGCCGTAGAAGAAGTTGAGGTATGCGCTGTACTTGTCCGAGCCCAGTATGTCCTTGAAGTCGGATTCCGGGACGGACTTGGGGAAGCGGCCCGTGAACAGGAGGGTTTCCAGCTCGTCGGCAGGTATCAGGTCGCGGGCTTCGGCGCACAGACGGTTGGCCAAGGCAAGCCAGTCGAACGCCTCGAAGCCGATCAGGTAGACGAGTCTAGTTCCCTCGTACATCTCCTCCGGCACGGTCCACAGCGCCATGGACTGCATGAGCGCCTTGGGCCAGCTGACGCCGTCTCGAAGCGACTGCCTGAGATACGCGATCGCCTGTGATTGTGGGGTCGCGGAGATGGAATTACACTCGTTCATACCCAGATAATGCCCTACTTCTGCTCTTTTTGTCCAGTTTTAGCCACGAAACGAAGTCATCCGCGCGCATGGTGTTGACGATATGGCGCGCTTCGCACCATCCGCGCCTTGCGAGGCGAGCGCCGTAGTCCAGGTTGCCGAGCGCCTCGGCGGTGTGGGCGTCTGAGTCTATGACGAGCGGGACTCCAAGCTCCCTCGCTCTGCTGGCGTGGGCGTCTTTGAGGTCGAGCCGTTCGAGGGAGCCGTTGATCTCCAGGGCGGTTCCGGTGTCCGCCGCCGCTCGGAACAGAGTTTCGTAGTCGGCGTCCACGGGGCGGCGCTCTCCGATGAGTCGCGTCGAGAGATGGCCGATTGCGGAGACGTATGGGTTGTTCATCGCGCTGATGATGCGCTCGGTCATGGTGGCGGAGTCCTGCCCCATCGCGCTGTGGACGGAGGCGACTACCCAGTCGAGATCTGCCAAGACATCGTCGGGGTAGTCCAGGCTGCCGTCGGCTCGGATGTCCATTTCGGTGCCGCTGAGGACGCGGATTCCTCCGATGTGGCTTTCGGCGCGGCGGAGCGCGGCGCGGTGACTGCGCAGACGCTCGACGCTCAAGCCGTTGGCGATTCCTCGACCGGCGGAGTGGTCGGTTATGGCGATGTACTCCAAGCCGCGCTCTCTGGCGGCGGCGATCATGGTCTCCATGGGGTCTCTGCCGTCGCTCCAGTCGGTATGTGCGTGCAGGTCTCCGCGGATGTCCGAGCCTTGCACCAAGCGGGGGATGACGCCGTTCTTGGCGGCGGCGATCTCCCCTGTCCCCTGCCGAAGCTCCGGCGGGACGTACTGGAGGCCGAGCCGAGCGTAGAGGGCGCGCTCGTCTGCGAACGTCTCCAGCTCGCCGCTCTCTGAATTCGCAAGCCCGTATTCGTTGAGGGAGAGGCCCAGCGCGCTGGCGATCTCTCTGAGGCGCACGTTGTGATGGAGGCTGCCCGTGAAGTACTGGAGCATGGCTCCGAGGGTCTCCGGCTGGCTGACGCGCAGATCCACCTGCGCGCCGGAGTCGAGTATGACGGACGCCTTCTTGTCGCCGTGTCCGATGACTTGGGTCACGGTGTCCATGGAGATCAGGGCGTCGAGCGCGGCGGCGGGGTCGGCGGTAACGCACACCAGATCGAGGTCGCCTACGGTCTCCTCGAATCTGCGAAGGCTTCCGCAGACTACGAGGCTGCTGATGTCGGGACACGTGGATTCGAGGTGGGCGGCGACGCGGCGGGCGATGTCCACGGCGCGGGAGATCGGGAGGCGGTCGCTCTTGGATCTGGCGAACTGTATCGCGCGTCTGATGTTGTCCGCGCTCTTCTTGCCCATGCGGGGCAGCGAGGCGACTCGCCCATCTTCGATAGCGGCTTGGAGCGCCTCTATGGAGGTTACGTCCAGCTCTTTCCAGATGCGAACGACGGTCTTGGGGCCGAGCCCGGGTATGCGAACGAGGTCCAGCACGCCTTCGGGGAACTCCGCCTCGAGGCGGTCGAGATATGCCATGCGGCCGGTGGCGACTAGCTCGGCGATCTTGGCGGATATTGCCTTGCCGATGCCGGGTATGGCGGTCAGGTCGTCTCCGTCTCGGATCATGGCGTCGACGTCTTGGGGAAGGCGCTCTATGGTTCGGGCGGCGCGCTGATACGCCCTGACGGTGAAGGACTTTTCGCCCTCGATCTGAAGCAGGGTGGCGATCGTCTCGAAGGCTTCTGCGATTTCCGAGTTGGTCATGGCGGTGTCTCGCGGCTCTGGTGGAATGATCTACGCGCCGCAGCAGCGCTTGTACTTCTTGCCGCTGCCGCATGGACAGGGCTGGTTGCGGCCTATCTTGCGCCCGGCGGTGGCTGCGCCTGCCTGTCTTCCGGATGCGGCGACTCTGGATACGGCTGTCTCCGATGCGCGCGCGCCGGTGGGCAGGCGCCGGCCTCGCTGGGGTCTGGACGCTCGGGAGCCGTTCTGCCGCCGGCCGTTGGCTGCGGGCGGATTCGGAACGGCTATTCGGAATATGGAGTGCGCTACGTCGGCGGCTATCTTCTCTTGGAGGGACTGGAAGCGATCCATCCCCTCCTTCTTGTACATGACGAGCGGGTCTCGCTGGCCGTATGCGTACAAACCTATGCCCTGCCGCAGATTCTCCATAGTGGTGAGGTGCTGAACCCAGTTGGCATCGACTGCCATGAGCATCACCCTGCGCTCATGTTCGCGCATCGCATCGGAGCCGAACTGCTCTTCCACCATCTCGTACAGACGCTCGGCGTGGTCGAGCAGCATCTCCTCTATGCCGCGCGCGCCGAGTGGGACGAGCGAATCTTCGTCGAAGAGATCCGGCGGGGGCGGCATGATGGTTGCGATCCCGGCGCGGAGCGCTTCCAGGTCCCAGTCGTCGGCGCGGCTGTCGCCTAGCGTGGAATCTACGATCTCGCTTATCTGCCGACCGGTCATCTCGTGGATGTTGGACTTGAGATCGGCTCCGGAGAGTATCTTTTCGCGCTCGCCGTAGATGACGTCTCTGTGGGTGTTGACCACGTCGTCGTACTCGACGAGGTGCTTTCGCATGTCGAAGTGGAACGCCTCGACCTTCGTCTGGGCGTTCTCGATGGACTTGTTGACCATGCCGTTCTCGATGGGGACGTCCTCGTCCATGCCTGCCCAGTCCATGACGGAGCGGATCCTGTCTCCGCCGAATCTGCGCATCAGCTCGTCGTCCAGGGCGACGTAGAACTGGGTGACGCCGGGGTCTCCCTGCCGCCCGGAGCGTCCTCTGAGCTGGTTGTCGATGCGCCGCGCCTCGTGTCGCTCGGAGCCGATGATGTGGAGTCCGTCCACGTCCAGCACCTTCTGGTGATCGGCGTTCCACTTCTCTGGGGATGCGCCGTCTATTTCGGGGCTGCCGCCCAGAACGATGTCGGTGCCGCGTCCCGCCATGTTGGTGGCGACCGTGATCGCGCCGGGCTTGCCTGCCTGCGCCACGATGAGCGCCTCGCGCTCGTGCTGCTTGGCGTTCAGTACCTCGTGCCTGATGCCGCTGCGCGTGAGCATCTCGCTGATCATCTCGGACTTGTCTATGTCGGTAGTGCCTACGAGTACGGGCTGACCGATGCGGTGGCGCTCTTCGATGTCGCGCACTATGGCGCGGTACTTGGCGCGCTGGTCTTTGTAGACGAGGTCCGGGGAGTCGCTGCGCACCATGGGGCGGTTGGTGGGGATGGCGACGACCTCCAGCTTGTATATCTTGTCGAACTCTTCGGCTTCGGTGGCGGCGGTGCCTGTCATTCCGGCGAGCTTTTCGTACAGGCGGAAGTAGTTCTGGAGTGTGATGGTGGCGTAGGTGATGGATTCGGGCTGTATCTTGACGCCCTCTTTGGCTTCGATCGCCTGATGGAGGCCGTCGGAGTAGCGGCGTCCTGTCATAAGGCGTCCTGTGAACTCGTCTACGATGACTACCTGACGGTCTTGCAGCACGTATTCGCGGTCGCGCTGGAAGATGACCTGAGCCTTGAGCGCGTTCTCCACGTGGTGGACGACGCCGAAGTTCTCGGGTGCGTACAGGTTGGAGACGTCGAGAACGCGCTCAAGGTTGGAGATTCCGTCTTGGGTCAGCGCGACGGTTCGGTGCTTCTCGTCTACGGTGTAGTCTCGTTCGACCTCGAGGGTGGGGGCGACCTTGGCGTAGCGCATGTAGTCGCGCGCGGACATGTCGGCGGGGCCGCTGATGATCAGCGGGGTGCGCGCCTCGTCGATGAGGATGTTATCCACCTCGTCCACGATGGCGTAGACGCGGTCGCGCTGTACGCGCTCCGAGTGATCCCTCACCATGTTGTCTCTGAGGTAGTCGAAGCCGAACTCGTTGTTGGTGCCGTAGGTGACGTCTGCGGCGTAGGCTTCCCGCCGCGTGGCGGGTCTCATATGCTCGAAGCCCGCCTCGCCCTCGTCGTAGAAGGGGTCGTATATCAGGGCTTTCCGGTTCTGGAGCGCGCCTACGCTGACGCCGAGACCGTCGTACACGGCTCCCATCCAGTGGGCATCGCGCCTTGCGAGGTAGTCGTTGACAGTGACTACGTGAACTCCCCTGCCGCTCAGGGAGTTGAGATATGCTGGCAGGGTGGCGACGAGCGTCTTGCCCTCGCCTGTCTTCATTTCGGCTATCTTCCCCTGATGGAGAACGATTCCTCCGATTAGCTGGACGTCGTAGTGGCGCTGGCCGAGTGAGCGCTTGGCTGCCTCTCGAACGGCGGCGTATGCTTCGGGCAGTACGTCGTCTAGGTCTGCGCCTGCGGAGACGGCGCGGCGAAGCTCTTGGGTCTTGATCTGAAGCTGGTCGTCAGACATCCGCTCGTATTCGGGTTCGAGGTCGTTGATCTCGTCCACGTCTGGACGCAGCTTGGCAACTACCTTCTCGTCTGATCCTCCGAACAGCTTGGCGAGTGTCTTGAACATGTCTGTGTGTACCTCTGCGAAGAGTCTTCGTTGGTGCCGCGTGGGCATGGGGCGTTCGTGGCTGTGGCTGTCGGTGTCACCGTCTGGACGGCTGTCGGTGTCACCGTCTGGACGGCTGTCGGTGTCACCGTCTGGACGGCTGTCGGTGTCACCGTCGGTGTCGCCAAGAAGTCTTCACGGATGCCGCCCGGGCCTGGGGCGTTCGTGGGCGTCGGGGTCACGAAGTCTTCGATGCGGTGACGCTCTTCGATGTCGCGCACCACGGCGCGGTACTTGGCGCGCTGGTCTTTGTAGACGAGGTCTGGGGAGTCGCTGCGCACCATGGGGCGGTTGGTGGGAATGGCGACGACTTCCAGCTTGTAGATCTTGTCGAACTCTTCGGCTTCGGTGGCGGCGGTGCCTGTCATTCCGGCGAGCTTTTCGTACAGGCGGAAGTAGTTCTGGAGTGTGATGGTGGCGTAGGTGATGGATTCGGGCTGTATCTTGACGCGCTCTTTGGCTTCGATTGCCTGATGGAGGCCGTCGGGGTAGCGGCGTCCTGTCATAATGCGTCCGGTGAACTCGTCTACGATGACGACCTGACGGTCCTGCAGCACGTATTCGCGGTCGCGCTGGAAGATGACCTGAGCCTTGAGCGCGTTCTCCACGTGGTGGACGACGCCGGAGTTCTCGGGTGCGTACAGGTCGGAGACGTCGAGCGAGCGCTCCACTTTGGAGATTCCGTCTTGGGTCAGCGCCGCGGTTCGGCGCTTCTCATCGACGGTGTAGTCTCGTTCGACCTCGAGCTTGCGAGCGATATCGGCGTAGCGCTCGTCGCCGCGCGCGGACATGTCGGCGGGGCCGATGATGATCAGCGGGGTGCGCGCCTCGTCGATGAGGATGTTGTCCACCTCGTCCACGATGGCATAGACGCGGTCGCGCTGTACGCGCTCCGAGTGATCCCTCACCATGTCGTCTCTGAGATAGTCGAAGCCGAACTCGTTGTTGGTGCCGTAGGTGATGTCGACGGCGTAGGCTTCCTTCCGCGTCGCGGGCCTCATATGCTCGAAGCCCGCCTCGCCCTCGTCGTAGGAGGGATCGTAGATGAGGGCTTTCCGGTTCTGGAGCGCGCCGACGCTGACGCCCAGCCCGTCGTACACTGCTCCCATCCAGTGGGCATCGCGCCTTGCAAGGTAGTCGTTGACAGTGACGACGTGCACTCCCCTGCCGGTCAGGGAGTTGAGATATGCGGGCAGGGTGGCGACGAGCGTCTTGCCCTCGCCTGTCTTCATTTCGGCTATCTTCCCCTGATGGAGAACGATTCCTCCGATTAGCTGGACGTCGTAGTGGCGCTGGCCAAGTGAGCGCTTGGCTGCCTCTCGAACGGCGGCGTATGCTTCGGGCAGTACGTCGTCTAGGTCTGCGCCTTCGGAGACGGCGCGGCGAAGCTCTTGGGTCTTGATCTGAAGCTGGTCGTCAGACATCCGCTCGTATTCGGGTTCGAGGTCGTTGATCTCGTCCACGTCTGGCCGCAGCTTGGCAACTACCTTCTCGTCTGATCCTCCGAACAGCTTGGCGAGTGTCTTGAACATGTCTGTGTGTACCTCTGCGAGGAGTCTTCGTTTGCCCGATTGGGAGAGCGCGCTTGGGATGGCGCACGCGTTTCCGTATGCTGTATCTATTATACACTACGATGCCAGATTTATCGGGGATCGGATTGGGGGCGCTCTCACGAGGTGCATGCTCATATGCTAACCTATGGAAAACACTAGGGGATTGCCATGTTGGACCACACGATTTTCGATCCGAGGGCGATAGACGCGGAGACTGCGGAGCTCAACGAGCAGCTGGAAGCGCTGCTCGCCGATGCGCCGTCGGTCAGCGAGACTCCGGTGGAGGAGACTAGGCGCGCGCGCGAGGAGGGGCGCGGTCCGGCCGGGCCCGTGGTTCTTTCCGAGATGGCGGAGGAGCGAGTGATCGAGGGGCCGGGAGGGCCGCTCACGCTGAGGACGTTCGTTCCGCAGAGTCCGAAGGGGGTGTACCTGCACATCCACGGAGGCGGCTGGGTACTGGGTCGGGCGCATCTTCAGGATCCGAGGAACGAGGATATCGCCAGAGGACTGTCGGCGGCGGTGGTGAGCGTGGACTATCGGCTGGCGCCGGAGCATCCGTATCCGGCGGCGCTGGACGACTGCGAGGCGGCGGCGGTGTGGGTTGCGGAGAACATGCGGGCGGAGTTCGGGGCGGACAAGCTGGTTATCGGCGGCGAGTCGGCTGGCGGCCATCTGTCGGCGACGACTCTGCTGAGGATGCGGGACAGGCACGGCTTCAGCGGTTTCGAGGGCGCGAACTTGGTCTACGGGGTTTACGATCTGGGCATGACGCCGTCACAGCGCAGCTGGGGCGAGCGCAACTTGGTTCTGAACACTTCGATCATGGACTGGTTCTACGATCAGTTCGTTCCGAAGGACATTAGACGGCGGCCGGAGGTGTCTCCGCTGTACGCGGAGCTGAGCGGGCTTGCGCGCGCGCTGTTCACGGTGGGGACGCTGGATCCTCTGCTGGACGACACGCTGTTCATGTATCAGCGCTGGATAGCGGCGGGCAATCCGGCGGAGCTGGCGGTGTATCCGGGCGGGGCGCACGGATTCGACGGCCACGCCACGAAGATGGCGGAGAGGGCGCGGCTGAAGATGAACGAGTTCATCGAGGGGTGTCTGGGGCAGTAGGATTTCGCGGCGCAAAGGAGCAGATGTATGACAACGGCACAAGCCAAATCGAGATTCGTAACGGTCAACAGCGTTCGGCTGCGCTTCCTAGACTGGGGTACGGAGGGTTTGCCTCCTCTGGTGTGTCTTCACGGGCATACTGGCCAAGCGCGGATATGGGACGAGTTCGCGGAGGCGATGCGCGGGTCTTACCACGTCTACGCGGTGGATCAGCGCGGGCATGGCGAATCCGCGCACGCGAGCGACGGGTACGCGCGCGACAGATTCGTGGAGGACCTCGCGGGGCTGGTCGACGCCCTCGGGCTGAAGCGGTTCACGCTCGCCGGTCTTTCGATGGGCGGGTGGCACTCCATGCTGTACACTGCCAGCTACCCGGACAGGGTCGACAGGATCGTCATGGTGGACATCGGGCCCGAGCCGTCCGAGGCGGCTAGATCGGCGGGGAGCCGTCCGCCGACTCCGATGCGGTTCGACAGCTTCGAGGAGGCGGTCGAGTGGATGCGCGGCGGCAATCCCTGGGCGTCGGACGCGCGCCTGAGACTGGACGCCGAACACAAGACGAAGCGGAGCGACGGCGGCGGCTGGACGTGGAAGGCGGACCCGGCGCTGTTCGACACGCCGCTTCCGGACATGAGCGACCCAGAGCTGATGTCGAGATACTGGAGCGCGCTCGAGACGATCCCCTGCCCCATTCTGGAGGTGCGCGGCTCGGAGAGTCCGCTGGTGTCGGACGAAGTCTTGGAGCGCATGAAGGCAGCTGCCAAAGACCTGACTTCCGTGGACGTGGCAGGCGCCGGTCACGTGGTGACGGTGGACAAGCCGATGGAGTTCATAGAGGCGACTCGCGCGTTCATGGGAGTGACCGCGTAGGGGGCGCAAAGCCGTCAGCCAGATTCAGAGGTGGGATATGCCAGTCTTGAGAAGTCTGCTGTTCGTGCCGGGGAATGCGCCGCGCATGTTGGAGCGCGCGCGGGGGCTGCGGCCGGATGCCTTCGTTCCGGATATGGAGGACTCGGTTCCGTGGGACGAGAAGGAGAACGCGCGCGGGGTGGTGGCGGCGTACATTCCGCAGCTGGCGGCGAGCGGCGCGCCGGTGATTCCCAGACTCAACTCGCTGGATACCGGGCTGCTGGAAGACGATCTGGCGGCGGTGGCGGGGGAGCGCGTCTATGGCGTGTCCGTAGGGAAGATGGACAATCCGCAGATCGTGGGCGAGGTCGTCAGGCTCATCGGGGAGGCGGAAGCTCGGCATGGCGTGGAGGCGGGGGCGATCAGGCTGGTGCCGTGGATAGAGTCCGCCGAGGCGATTATGAACGCCTACGAGATATGTCGAGCGTCCAGCAGGATAGCTGCGGTGGCGCTGGGGGCCGAGGACTTCACGAACGACATGGAGATCGAGCGCAGAGACGATGACGCGGAGCTTGTGTATCCGCGCAGCGTGATTGCGGTGGCGGCGAGGGCGGCGGGCGTACTCGCGCTCGACACGCCGTTCTTCGCGTTCCGCGACCCGGATGGACTCAGGGCGAACTCGCTGACGTCGCGGGGGATGGGCTTCAGGGGGCGGTTCGCCATCCATCCGTCGCAGCTGGAGATCATCAATGAGGTGTATTCGCCGTCAGAGGAAGAGATCAGCCATGCGCTGAGGGTGATCGAGGCGTTCGAGGAGGCGGCGGGCATGGGGCGGGGGTCGACGTCTCTGGACGGCAAGGTGGTCGACGTTCCGGTGGTCAAGCGCGCGCAGGCGCTGATAGAGCGGGCGCGGGAGATGGGAATGACGGAATGACGATTCGGATTCGCAGGCGGGGCAGCGCCGCTGGCTGAATCGACGTCGAAACCGGCATGGCGCGCAGTATCGGCGCTGGCTATCCTCGTCTGGGGCGGGAGAGGTCGTCGGAGTCCAGCGCGATGGTGACGGGGCCGTCGTTGAGAATCTCGACTTTCATGTGCGCCTGAAAGCGGCCGGTGCGAACGGTCAAGCCGGTGGCTCTGAAGGCGGCTAGTACGCAGTCGAAGACGCTCGCGGCAACGTCGGGCGGCGCGGCGGAGCTGAAGCTGGGCCTGCGTCCGCGCCGAGTGTCGGCGCAGAGGGTGAACTGGCTGATGACCAGCAACTCCGCGCCTACGTCCATGGCTGAGAGGTCGAATCTTCCATCGGCATCTGGGAAGATTCGGAGATTGACGGTCTTGTCGACGACGTAGGCGATCTGGGGCTGGGCGTCGTCTCGGCGGATTCCCACGAAAACGACGAGTCCCGGGCCTATGCGACCCAGGACTTCGCCATCTACGGAGACCGATGCCCGCTTGACTCGCTGAATGAGCGCGCGCAACGCTCAGTCATTCTTGTTGGCGGCGGTGGAGGACGCTTCCGACTTGCCCGCGTCTTTGGAGGAAGACTTCTCGGCGGCCTTCTCCTTCCTCTCGGACTTGGCTTCGGCTTTGTCGGGACCCAAGCCGTTGTTGCCGCGTCCCTTGCCGTAGTCGGTCACGTACCAGCCGCTGCCCTTGAATATGACGGGTGGAGCGTGGATCTTGCGGGTGGCCTCGGCTCCGCACTTCAAGCAGTCGGTCGTCGTGGCGGAGTCGAAGCTCTGTCTCAACTCGAACTGGTGGCCGCAGACCGCGCAACGATAGTCGTACCTCGGCAAGCTAATATCTCCCGGCTGACTCTGACCTGTTAGCAGTCGAATCAAATGATTGCCAATCACCCTGATAAATCTACCATTGGCCTTCAGAGGGTGTCAAATTCGCCTCGCGGCGGGGTGTTTCACATCATGCGAAGAAGGCTCTTCAATGGAGCGAAGGCGGGCGCGTCGAACTGCCAGACGCCGCGATCCGCCGCTTCTCCCAAGCGACGGTCGGGGCGCTTCCTAGATGCCAGATATGCGTGGACTCTGGCTTTGGACATCCATACGGGGTTCGGCCCGCCCGATGGCGCGCGCGCTATGCAGTCGAAGAAGTCGTCAACGCAGCTCATCACGGGGTCAGTGGCGACGGACTTCAAGCAGACGTCTTCCAATGCGCCCGAGTCGGAATCGTGGGGGAGGATGAGATAGCAGACGAGCATGTTACCATCGCAGGCTCTATCAAGAGGAGCGTCGGGAACGGGAAGCGATGCGGCGGCAAGAGCGCCTCGAACTCGCCTTGCGGCGTCCGACGCGCTTTGGTCCGCGTCCGTTACTATGCCGACTGATTTCAACGTGCGGTAACCGGCGATCTGCGGGAGGGCTTTGAGAGCTCCTCTGAGGTTGTCTCGACCGTTGTAGGATTCAATCTGGATATCCTCGATGCCAAGAGTCTTTGCCAAGGCGCCGAACACGCGCACTTCATCAACGCCTTCGACCAGAAGCAGCTTCGGAGAGTCGATAGACCAGTCTTGGCCAGTATTTGCTGGGTTCGCCATCTACCTGATCTCCATTCCCAAGTCTATGGCGGTGTCCATCATCTCGCTGTCGAAGTGGGCAAGGCGCAGATCGTCCCCGTCGCGGTCTATTCTGTGGTAGGTGAACGTGTCCTCGCCCCTGTCTCCCAAGGCTCTGTGCGCCGCCTTGACGCACTCGCTGCTGTGGGTGGTGGCTACGACCTGAACGTCGAACTCCTTTGCAAACTCGAACAGGGTGGAGAAGATGGCTTCGTGGGTAGAGTAGTGCAAGCCGTTTTCGATCTCGTCCACCAGCAGAAGGCCGCCTTCAGCAGCGGCTACGCCCGTCGCCAACTCCAACATGCGGACAAAGCCCTCTCCGACGAGGCTGGCGGGTATGGGCAGGCTGTCGCCGATGTAGGCGTGGATAGTCGGCGAGCCGCCGGAAGATATGACGGACAGGGATTTCAGAGACGGCTCCAGATGTTCTAGGAGGCGGGTGACACGGTCTTCTTTTCCCACACGCTGAAGTTTTCCGAAGCCCTCTGAGACGGATTCACTCGATTCTCGATATCTGGACGGCATGATCATCGCAGAGGGTCTATGAGGTATCTGGGCATGGTCCTCGCGTATTCCTATAGTAGCCAGCTGACCGGAACCGGGAAGAACCGCGTCGAGAGTTTGCTGAACCCTCCGAGCGCGGGATACGTATTCGCCGCCGTCTTCATCCGTGTACGTGCTGACAATCTGCAAGCGGTCGGCGGTTTCGGCAAAGCCCGAAACGCCTGTGGGGGCGAGGGGGAGAGTTGTAAATTCGCCTTCGACTGCCTCGATCCTGAGAATGCAGGGCGCACTGTGCGGAGATCGCCTGGCGGAAATGACTACGGGTTTTCGCTCGTCGAAGCTCCGAAACACGCTCGGCAAGAAATCCGCTTCCGGTCTTGGCGCTATGCCTCGAAAGTCGTCCAGCACCACAGTCATTCTGGGCCGGTTCGGGGCTGTGAACAGCCACAGCGCTTCGAGCAGGGCGGTCTTTCCCGCGCCGTTCTTGCCGCCGATCAGCGTGATTCGTCCAAGCGGGGCTATGGTGAACTGCTCTATGTGTCTGAAGTTGGATATGCTCAGCTCGGTTATCATGCGTTATCCTCATCATCGTCGGCACGGCGGAGCGATCTTTCTCCGCAACGACAATTATAACATGCTGGGCAGCCAGAGATTCACGGACGGCGCGGGGCGCGCCTGCGTGGGCGCTGAACTGGCTATGGGACGGGGCGGGCTGTACAATTTCGCTGGCGCAGTCCCACTGCCCTTCTACCCTTCACGTGTAATATATGGAGTCCGCGAATGCCGAAGTACAGACACATGATCGCCACCTCTCGCCTGAGCAGGGAGTGGATCGAGCGCGAGCTGTTCCCGCTGTGCGAGAGTCTGCGCGAGGAGAGAGGGGGGCGGGAGTCGATGGTCGGCAGGGCGCTGTACTGTCTGTTCTACGAACCCAGCTTTCTCACGAGGACTTCGTTCGAGCGCGCCGCCGGGCTGCTCGGCGGACACGCCTACCATACGGAAGACGCAACTCAGTTCTTTCCAGTCCACAGCGCGCGCTTCGTGGATGACATCACGAGCATTCTGGCTAGCATGATGATCGACGTGGTGGTAATCCGCAGCGGGGATGCGCGCGTGGCGAGCAGGGCGGCTTCGGTGGACGCGCTGCCGGTAATCAACGGGGGCAGTCCGGACGATCATCCCACGCAGGCGCTGACCGATCTGTACACGCTGCACAGGGAGCGGGGGGAGATAGACGGCTCGACAGTCGCCATTGTTGGGCGGCTGGAGCATAGGAACGTAAGCGCGCTGCTGACGGGGCTGGCGATGTTCGATGGAATCGAGGTCTTGCTGGTGCCGTTCAGCGGTCAGCCGCCTTCGGAGGTCTTGGAGTATTGCGCTGAGCGCGGGGTTCGATTCCACGTGAGCGAGGACGTGGAATCGGTATCCGAGGCGGACGCGGTGTACCTGAACGGACCTCGAACGGCAGCGCACATGCAGCTTCTGAGGAGCAGAGGGCGCGGGCGGCTGGTGATAGACCGGGCTTTCATGGACATGCTGAAGCCAAGCTGCATTGTGATGGACCCGATGCAGCGCAGCGGGGATTTCACGATAGAGGTGAGAGATCGGCGGCTGGCGTTCTACAGACAGGCGGAGAATGGGCTGTACGCGCGGATGGGGGTGCTGGCGCACATGTTCGGGGAAAGCCAAGAGGGGGCTAGGGTGGAGGGACTAGGTACGGTCAATTAAATCAACCACCACAAAGGAGTGGGAATCATGGACATGAAGAAGATAAGCGCGAAGGTCAAGGTCGGAATACTAACCGTCGCAATTGGAGTACTTGCGCTTACGGCAAGTTGTGGGGAGGGGCCTGTTCCGGTTTCAACACCTAGTCCGATTGTCGTTTCAAGCTCAACACTTGAGCCGACGGTGACACTCGTGCCGACAGCCATCCCAACGGTCACGCCAGAACCAACGGCTACGCCAAGTCCGACAGCCATTCCAACAGCCACTCCAACAGCCACGCCAGAACCAACGGCTACTCCGGTGCCAACAGCCACGCCAGAACCAACGGCTACTCCGGTGCCAACTGCTACGCCAAGTCCGACAGCCATTCCAACAGCCACGCCAGAACCAACTGCTACGCCGGTGCCAACAGCCACGCCAGAACCAACTGCTACGCCGGTGCCAACTGCTACGCCAAGTCCGACAGCCATTCCAACAGCCACGCCAGAACCAACTGCTACGCCGGTGCCAACAGCCACGCCAGAACCAACTGCTACTCCTGATTACAGTTTCACTGGTGAGTGGTGGCCGTTCAGCATTGATGGTGAAAGTCTGTCGAGTCGTTCCATCATTTTGGAAGCCTATGAGACATTCGGTGAAGAAGGAGACGTTAGCCTTAAAGTATCCTGCTTTGACTCTGACCGTTCAGGTAAGTACCTGAGTGTGAGCATAAGGTGGGAACGCTATGCGTATGTGTCTAGCATGGACGACATAAACGTTCACCTAGATTGGGATTCAGAGCCAACTGAATTCGATAAGTGGGATGGAGAAGGGGATTACGTTACCCCTCGGTATAGTAGAACCCGCCGCCATGTCAGGGAGTTCATAGACAAACTCCACGATCACCAGCATCTCGACTTCGCAGTTGAAGGCTTTCTTGATTGGAGTGGCGCAAAGTTCGACCTAGCTGGCTTCGTTGGTGCATACCAGCCCGTGAAGGAGTTCTGCCAGAAGTAACCCCAAGCACAACGGCGGTGGCTGATGACCGTAACGGCCACCGCCGAATAGCAACACACAGGAGACAGAACATGGTTGACGTACAGGATATCGTTGGCGGACTGATCGAAAAGACAAAGACTGGCGGGTTGGTGTGGAAGTATCATTCGAGGTATGAGGCTGTCAGCGTAAGAAGACGGCGGATTTTAGGAGGCGCGTCAGGAAGGGGGCGACGGAGGGGCCGAAGCTGGCGATGAGGCGCGCTATTCTCCTGTGTCCCACGGTGCGCAGGATCGTTCGGCTGTGGCGGTCGAACGAGAAGTCGGGCGAGTTTATCAGCTGCTCCTGGACTTCGGAGGACAGGAACGTCTCCATGAGCAGCTCTATCTGGGCGTCGCTCATACTCTCGAACAGCATACGCGCGTAGTATCCTATTCTAAGCTCGTCTCCGAACTCGCGCTTCCACGCGCTTTCGTAGCGCGAGAGGAACCCTGCGGAGAAGTCCTCGGCGTCCAGCGCGTCTATGGCTGTTCGAGCGGCGAGCAGTCCCGACAGCATGGCGTAGTAGATGCCGCCGCCGGTGATGGGCTTGGCGAATCCGGCGGCGTCGCCAAGCGCCATGACGCGCTCGCCGTATGTCTTGGGAATCGGCTTGAGGGGTATTCCCCAGTGTCTGACGCCTGCGAGATCGGACGTGACGCCGCCCTGAGCGCGAAGCCGACTGGCGAGGCGCGCCAAGCCGCTCTGATCGCGGCTCCTGGATATTGTGCCGAGAAGCGCCGTGGCGGGCGAGGTCGGCACCAGCCATCCGAAGGACGAGCGCGCCACGTCCTGGCCGAGAAACACCTGCGTGGAATCGAGGTCGGAGACCCGCACTTCGGCCTGGCAGCCCATGAGGAAGTCGCGCTGGTTTCCGGGTTCGAGGCCCGCCATCTTGGTGAGTGAGTGTCCGAATCCGCTTGCCGCTATCAGCAGACGGCCTTCGAACAGGCGATCCTCCCCTGCCCCGCTCGCTCGGATGGCGACGCGATCCGCGCTCTTCTCCACGCCGCGCACGGTGTATCCGAGACGAAGCTCCGCGCCGCGCGATTCTGCCTCTCGCGCTATGCCGGCGATGTAGGCGACCCTGTCTACTATGAGGGCCTGAGTCTGCGGATGCTCGACTGTGTATCTCCTGCCTGCCGGCGAGTGTATGACGGCGGAGCTTGCCCGATGGTAAGTCAGATCCGGGGGGACGGGAAACCTGTCGGCGCACTCTGCGCCGATGACCCCTGTACAGAGCTTATCGCCTATCCGGTGGCGGTGGTCGATCAGGGCTGCGTCCAGTCCGGCTTTCGCCAGTTCGAGCGCGGCCATGCTCCCCGCCGGGCCTGCGCCGACTATGACGGCGTCATGCAAGGGAGTTCCCGTGTTCGTGAAATAAGTGGATGTCTCATCGGCTCGGATATTGTAACGATTTTGTAAACATTTTTCGCAGGGCCTTCGTCAGGATGCCGCAATCGTTGACACTGAGATAGCCGTTAACTAGAATGCGGCAGTTGAAGCCGTTATGCGAACGGCTTGGAGAGAGCGATTTTCAAGGTTGTGGAGGTTCCAAATAGAGATGAAAACAGCGACAGCATACGTACTGATCGCAGCGATGGCGATGCTGCTGGTCGCGGCGTGCGGCGCATCGGAGGATGCGATGTCGCCCGCTCAGCCGGCTGCGCCCGCGGCTCCGGCGCCTGCGCCTACGGCCATGGCCGGAGCGGGTGGAGGGGCGATGATGCCCGCTCAGCCTGCGGAGGCGGCCCCAGCGGCTCCTGCGCCTACGGCCATGCCGGCCATGCCCAACGTGGTGGCGCCGATCGCTCAGCCGACTCCGAGAGTCTATTCAGCCGTGCCGACTCCGATGACCACCGGCGAGGCGCGGATGGGCGGAACGCTCAAGATAGTGCCGCAGGGCAGCCTGAAGTCGGTCGATCCGCAGTGGACGACTCTGATCGTGACGGCGCACGTGGCAAGGCACACGATGGAGGGGCTGTTCCAGCTGGACGAGTCTTTCAGCCCGTCTCCGATGCTGGTGGATAACTGGTCGGTGAGCGACGACGGTCTGACGTGGATGTTCGATCTGAGGGACGGGCTGAAGTACCACGATGGGCGCGCGGTCACGGCGAGCGACGTGGTCGGGTCTTTCGACCGGGTGAAGACGAAGGCGGGCATGTACAAGCGGCTGATGGGCGAGTTCGGCGCGGACATGACGGCGGACGGCGATTCGTCCATAGTCATAACGCTGACCGAGCCGACTGCGCTGGTGCTGGACTCGATACACACCAACCAGAGCTTCGCGCCATACGTGCTTCCCTCTGAGATTCACACGCTGCCGCAGACGGAATCATCGCAGACGGTGATGGGAACGGGGCCGTTCAAGTTCGTCAGGTGGGCGCCGGGCGACCGCTGGGTGGCGGAGCGCTGGGTTGATTACGCCAAGCGCGACGAGCCGACTTCGGCGCTGGCGGGGGGCCACACGGTCTATCTGGACTCCATCGAGTGGATAGAGATTCCGGACATGGCTTCGAGAATCGCGGCGCTGGCGGTGGGGCAGGTCCACGCGCTGGACGAGTTCAAGGCTGACTTCGTTCCGCAGATCAAGAACAATCCGGATCTGAACCTGTTCATCAACAAGCCGGGCAACGGCACTGCGGTTTGGGTCAACCACCTCAAGCCGCCGTTCGACGATCAGCGCGTTCGCCGCGCGCTTCAGCTGGCGTACCCGATGGAGCGCGCGCTGACGGCTGCGGTGGGCGATCCGGAGTTCTGGAGCCTTTGCACCAACTATCAGGCGTGTTTCACGCGCTGGGACACGGACGCAGGCTCGGAGGGCCGCTACAACGTTCAGGACATCGAGGCTGCGAAGGCGCTGATCGCCGAGGCGGGAGTCGAGGGGATGGAGGTTCGCGTGATGCAGCCGCTGGACATGCCCGTTCTGCCCGATCTGGCGGCGGTGACGGCCGAGGTGCTGACCGAGCTGGGGTTCGACGTGGATCTTCAGCCGATGGACTGGGCGACTCTTGGCACGCGCCGCGCCGACCCCGAGCTCTGGGAGGCGTTCCACACCTGGAGCGGCACGGGCCGCGTGCTTGGGCCGCTAACGAACACGTCCCTCCAGAAGGACGGCTGGTTCAACAGGTACCAGGATACGTCCGGGAAGATGACGGAGCTGATGAACAGGTTCGCCAGAGCCAAAGACGCGGAGGAGCAGTTCAGCATCTGGGAGGAGATCAACGCCTTCGCGTTCGAGGACATGCCCATGATCAGGATTGGCGACTTCTACCCGCCGCTCGCCTCTCGCAAGGAGGTCAAGGGCTGGAATCCGATTCCGTTCCCGGTGCTGTGGGACACCTGGCTGGAGGAGTAGCGGAGAGCAGTTAGCGAGCAGTGACTGGCGGCTGGGGCGAGGGCCCGCTTTCGTCCCAGCCGTCCTGCACAGCGCGGAATCGTCAGAAGCAGGATTTGCGAGATTATGGTATTTTCAGAATCATCGTTCACCCCCGCCCTCGTATGGAGCGCGGGGCCAGGCTCTAAGATTCTCCCGTCAAGGGAGGGGAAACGTGTTCGGATAGGCTGACGGCATGTCTGTTTATATAGTACGGCGGCTGTTGGCGAGCATTCCGGTCATATTGATGGTCGGGATCATCACCTTTTCGATTCTGCACATCTCGCCGGGGGATCCGGCGGTGCTGATGGCGGGCGAGGAAGCCACGCCGGAAGACGTCGAGAAGATGAGGCAGGCGCTTGGGTTCGACAAGCCGTTCTACGTGCAGTTCGGGGTGTGGGTGGGCAACCTGCTGCGCGGCGATCTGGGAACGTCCATCTTCTCGAAGCACTCGATAGCCAGCCTGATGGCGCCGAGGCTCCAGCCCACGCTCAGCTTGGGGCTGATAGCGATAGTGCTGTCGGTGCTGATGGGGATTCCGATGGGGGTGCTTGCGGCATCCTACGCGGGCAGCCTGACGGATCGCGGGGTGATGATATTCGCGGTGCTGGGCTTCTCGGTGCCGGTGTTCTGGCTCGGCTTCATCTTCATCTGGCTGTTCGCGGTCGAGGCGCGAATCTTTCCGGCGGTGGGCTTCGTTCCGATCTCGGAAGGTATTCTGCCCTACCTGAGAAGTCTGACGCTGCCCGCTTTTGCGAACGCCATCCCGTTCTCCGCGCTGGTGGCGCGCATGACGAGATCGACTATGGTCGAGGTTCTTCAGGAAGACTACATCAGGACGGCGCGAGCCAAGGGGCTTGCCGAGCTCTTGGTGGTCGGGCGGCACGCGCTCAGGAACGCCTCGATTCCGATAGTGACGGTGATTGGGCTGGTGTTCGCGGCGCTGGTCAGCGGGGCGGTGGTGACTGAGACGGTGTTCGCCATTCCGGGGCTGGGCAGGCTGCTGGTGGACGCGGTGGTTCGCAGGGACTACCCCATCGTTCAGGCTATGCTGATGGTGACGGCGGTGGCATACGTGTTCGTGAATCTGATAATAGACATCGTCTACGCCTATCTGGATCCGCGGATCAGGTACTGATCTTCGAGGAGTGAGAGGCGCGCTCCGAATAAACTCGCTGACGGCGCATCGGGAGTGTTCCATGCGCGCGATTGGAAACGTGATATGGCAACTGTCGACCAGCCGATAGCGCGAGGACGCAGCCGTGGAGTGATCCAGGGGCCCGTGTACGCGCTGCGGCGGAATCCGAACATGATGCTCGGGGCGGTGATTCTCGCGCTGGTGATGGTGATTGCGGTGTTCTCGCCGCTGCTGACGCGGACGGATCCTTCGAAGCTGAGTCCGTTCGAGCGGCTCGAGTCGCCGCGCGCCAGCCACTGGTTCGGCACCGACCATCTGGGGCGCGACGTGTTCGACCGCACGCTGGTCGGCAGCAGGATATCGCTGCTGGTCGGGTTCTCGGTGGGGATAATAACGTCCGTGGCTGGGCTGGCTATCGGTCTGGTCGCAGGCTACTACCGGCGCGTGGACGACGTCATCATGCGCTTCATGGACGGGCTGATGGCGTTTCCGTCTCTGCTGCTGGCGCTGGCGCTCATCTCGCTGCTGGGCGCGAGCGTGGTCAACGTCATACTGGTTATCTGCGTGGTGGATACGCCCAGGATGGTGCGCGTGGTGCGCGGGGCGGTGCTGACGCTGCGTGAGCAGCAGTTCGTGGAGGCGGCGAACGCAATCGGGACGCCGGCCTGGAGGGTGCTTCTCAGGCACATCGCGCCGAACACGTTCGCGCCTGTCATGGTGCAGGCGACCTTCATCTTCGCGCTGGCGATAATCGTGGAGGCGAACCTGAGCTTCTTGGGCGCGGGAGTGCCGCCCTCGATTCCAAGCTGGGGCAATATCATGGGAGAGGGGCGAACGTATCTCCAGATAGCGGTCTGGGTGACTTTCTTCCCGGGGCTGTTCCTCTCGTTCAGCGTGCTGTCCATAAACCTCGTGGGAGACGGACTGAGGGACACGCTGGATCCGCGCTTCTCGCGGAGGGCGTGAGCCAAGCAGACAGGAGATGGGCTGGTGGACTCCCAAGAGTCTAGGCTGGTCGAATCGCTGCACTCGGCGCGGGGGATGGCGTCTCTGGTCATCGCCGGCGCGGGGACGCGCGCCATAGGCTGGGTTCTGGGCGTGGCGGGGGCGTCGCGCACGGTTCTGGACATACAGGTTCCCTACGCTTCGAGCGCGGTTGTGGACTACATGGGGGACGAGCCGCGTCAGTTCGTTTCGGCGGCGGCGGCGAGGTCGCTCGCTCGCGCCGCCTACTTCAGGGCGGTGGCGCTGAGAGGCGGGAGCGAGCCGGTGGTCGGCGTCTCCTGCACTGCCACGATAGCTACCGACCGCCCCAAGCGAGGCGATCACAGATGCCACGTGGCTACGCATCACGCCGGCGGCGGCGTGTCGCTGTCGCTCACGCTCGACAAGGGACGCCGAAGCCGCGATGGGGAGGACTGCGTGGTGAGCAGGCTGATACTCAACGCGATTGCGGAGTCGTTCGGGGTGGCGGAGAGGGTCGATCTCGGTCTCACGCCGAACGAGTCGGTGGCTCGGGACGAGGTGGAGTTCGAGGACGCGCTGGACGCTCTGGGCGCGCGCCACGTGGGCCACGTGGTGGTGGGCGCGGACGGGGCGCAGGAGGCGGACGCGCGGATCGGCGCGGGGGTGGGCGTCATCTCCGGCTCTTTCAATCCGCTTCACAGAGGACACGAGATGCTGGCTGGCGCGGCCTCGTCTATGCTGGGCAAGCCGGTGATCTACGAGATATCCATCACCAACGTGGACAAGCCGCCGCTGGCGCTCGGTGAGGTCAGGCGGAGGATCGGTCAGATCGGCGGGCGGGCGGACGTGGCGGCAACGCGCGCGACGGTGTTCTACGAGAAGGCGCGGCTCATGCCGGGCTGCGCGTTCGTGATCGGGTTCGACACGATGGAGCGGCTGGTGGATCCGAGATACTACGGGGGCAGCGCGGGGCGTATGGCGTCGGCGCTGCTGGAGATGCAGGGGCTGGGCTGCTCGTTCCTCGTGGCTGGGCGCGTGGCAGACGGGCGTTTCAAGACGCTGGGAGATGTGGAGACGCCGCCGGACCTGCGCGGCATGTTCACCGAGATACCGGAGTCGGCGTTCCGCGAGGACGTGTCTTCTTCGGAGATAAGAGGTGTGGCAGATTCGCGGGACGAGCGGGGCTAGAAGCCATTGGCGATCACCCTCTGGGTGTCGCGCATCCATGACGGTAATGACGAGTAGACGCGCTTGCGCGAAGGTGACGAATTTGGAAATGTACATCCGATGAGTTTCAGGGACCTCAGAGAGTTCATCTCGTTTCTCGAAGACAGAGGGGAGCTGAAGCGGATCGGCGCTCCGGTCAGCGCTGAGCTGGAGATAACCGAGATAACGGATCGCATGGTCAAGTCCGGCGGCCCGGCGCTGCTGTTCGAGAACGTGAGAGGACACGCCGCGCCCTTGCTCATCAATCTGTTCGGGACGCACAAGAGGACGGCGCTGGCGCTGGGTGTGGAGGATATCGAAGAGCTTGCGGAGCGTGTGCGAAAGCTGCTGGGCATGGCGCAGGGGCCGCCAGCGGGGATAGTGGCGAAGATGCGCGCGGCGGGTGACCTGATCGGGCTTGCGAGGTCTCAGCCGAAGACCGTTCGCCAAGCGCCCTGTCAGGAGGTGACGCTGACAGGGGATGAAGTGGATCTGTACAGGCTGCCGATCATCACCTGCTGGCCGCTGGACGCGGGGCCGTACATAACGCTGCCGCTGGTCATCAGCCGCGATCCGGAGTCTGGCAGGCGGAACGTGGGCACCTACCGAATGCAGGTGTACGACCGCAGAACGACGGGGATGCACTGGCAGAGCCACAAGGTGGGCGCTCGCCACGACCGCCGCGCCAGAGAGGGGGGGCTGGATCGGCTGGAAGTGGCGGTTGCGCTGGGGGCCGACCCCGCCACGATGTGGACGGGTTCGATGCCGCTTCCGCCGGACATGGACGAGCTGGCGGTGTCGGGCGCGATACGCGGCGCGCCCGTGGAGGTCGTCAGGTGCAGGACGGTCGATCTGGAAGTACCCGCGCACGCCGAGTACGTGCTGGAAGGGTACGTGACGCCGGGCGAGACGAGGGACGAGGGGCCTTTCGGAGACCACACCGGCTACTACTCCCCTGCCGAGCCGTATTCGGTGTTCCACGTCACGGCGATGACCCATAGGCGCGATCCGATCTACCCCACTACTATGGTGGGCAGGCCGCCAACGGAGGACTTCTTCATGGGCAAGGCGGCGGAGCGGGTGATGCTTCCCGCGCTTCAGATGGCGCTTCCCGAGATAGCGGACGTGAACATGCCGGCTGAGGGTATATTCCACAATCTGGTCGTCGTCTCTATCCGAAAGGAGTATCCGGGCCACGCGCGCAAGGTGATGCACGCGCTTTGGGGGCTGGGGCTGATGATGCTGGCGAAGTCGATTGTGGTGGTGGACCACTTCGTGGACGTTCAGAACCCGTCCGAAGTGGTGTGGCGAGTGACTGCGAACATCGATCCGTCCGCAGACATCGTGTTCGCGGAGGGGCCGCTGGACGATCTGGATCACGCGGCGGCGACGCCGAGGTTCGGCGGCAAAGTGGGCATAGACGCCACCGCCAAGCTGGTGGGCGAGGGCGGCAGAAACCGCGAGTGGCCGCCCGATATAGTGATGGACGAGGGGATCAAGCTGCTGGTGGATCGAAGGTGGGGGGAGTACGGGTTTTGAGCGGCTAGGTGGCTGTCTCGGACATCTCTTCGCGCTCGCTCTGCTGCCAGCCTGTGGTGGACATGAAGGCGCCTTCGAGCCTGGCTTGGTCACGCTCCACACGCCGCAGGCGGGTATCCACTCTCTCGCGGAGGTCCCTGACTTCGACCGTGAGGCTGTCGACTTTGGACTCGACCCCGTCGATCCTCACAGCGAGGCCGGATTCGAGCGCTTGTATTTCGACAGAGAGAACGACGACTCTGGAATCGAGCGCCTTGACTTCAATGGTGAGAGCGTCGAGTCTGGCTTCGGCGATGTCGAGTCTGGACTCAATGGCGTCGAGCCTAGACTCGATGGCTTCGAGCCTGGCTTTGATCAGCTCGACCTCAGTCACGAGTTCGTTGATTCGGGACTCGGTAGCTCGCATTTGAGCTGCCAGATCGTCTACTTTGGCATCCACTCTGTCTATTCTGTCTTCGAGGCGCGCCGACACCGCGTGGATCTGGCGCATGAGCAGGAAGCCGAACCCGACCACCGCGATTATGGTGGCGATTATACCTGCCGTCTGTACCCAGAGTACTGTCTCTGTTCCCATGTCGTTCTCCTGAAGACTAGGATAACACAAGGCAGCGAGAGATTTGCAAAAACTCGGACGCGGCATCGCCGAGACAGTCCGAGGGGTGTTCTCACTCCGTATCCCTGTATCTTCACTCTTCGGAATTGGGCTTTTGCAGTTTCCGTTAGGTCTTGACCTGTGGGGGCGTGAATTCTACTCTGTGCTGGAATGCGAGGAGCCGCGCGCTTTGACTGATACGACACATGCCATATCCCCCTGGCGCAAAGCGCCGATGTTCTTGGACGCCATCAAGTTCCACGAGAGCGTATTCGCGCTGCCGTTCGCGTACATTGGGATGACGCTGGCGGCGGACGGCTTTCCGGGCTGGCGGACGTTCGCGTGGATAACGGCTGCGATGGTCAGCGCGCGCACGGTGGGGATGTCTGCCAACCGCGTTATCGACCGACACATAGACGCGAGGAATCCGAGGGCGGCGGAGCGGCACATTCCGCGAGGGCTGCTGAGCGCGCCCGAGATGACTGCGCTGGCTGTCGTGTCGTTCGCGGTGTTCATGGTCGCGGCGTGGCAGCTGAACACGCTTGCGCTGGTCTTGGCTCCGGTGGCGGCGGCGTATCTGACGCTGTATCCGTACACCAAGCGGTTCACGTGGGCGGCGAATCTGCTTCTGGGCTGGGCGCTCGCCATATCTCCGTCGGCGGCGTGGATCGGCGTTACCGGCTCGCTGACGCTGGAGCCTGTGCTGATGTCGCTCGCGGTGGCGATGTGGGCGGGCAGCTTCGACATCATCTACCACACGCAGGACGTGGAGTTTCACCGTGAGCAGGGGCTTCACTCGGTGGCTTCGAGGTTCGGAATAGTGGCGGCGTTCAGGATAGCGCGGACGCTGGACGCGCTGGCTGTGGTCTGCCTAGTCGCGCTTGGGGTGTGGATGGGGCTGGCGTGGCCGTTCTTCCTGTCGTGCGCGGCGGCGGCGGGCATACTGTGGTACAAGTACGTCTTGGTGTCGCCGGGCGACCTGTCTCGGCTGGGCGCTGCGTTCGGGAGAATCAACGCCTACGTCTCGACGACTATGCTGATAGGCACGGTGTGGGCGGTGTACTCATGAGTGGGGGCGAGCGGCCGGTGGTGGTGGGAATTACGGGCGCGAGCGGGGCCATAGTGGCTTCTCGGACGATAGACGCGCTTCTGGCGGAGGGGGCGGCGGTGGTGGCGACAGCTTCTTCTGCGGCGCGGATGGTGTGGAAGCTGGAGATGGATGAGTCTTTCGGCGCGGCGATAGAGCGCTGGATGGACAGCGGCGCGTTCTCGTACTTCGGGCCTGGGGAGATCGCGGCGCCAGTGGCGAGCGGGACGTATCCGACTCTGGGAATGGTGATCGCTCCGTGCAGCATGGCGACGGCGGCGGCGGTTGCGCACGGGCTATCGGACAATCTGATTCGCCGCGCCGCGGACGTGACGCTGAAGGAGCGGAGGCGGCTGGTGGTGGTGCCGAGGGAGTCGCCGCTTAGCGTGATCCATCTGGAGAACCTGACGAGGCTGGCGGCGCTGGGGGCGACGGTCATCCCGCCGGAGCCTGCGTTCTACTTAGGGGAGCAGAGTATCGAGGACGTGGCGGACTTCGCGGCGCAGCGCGCGCTGCTGGCGCTGGGAGTGATCGAACAGCTGCCGAGTAGATTCCAGTATCGGGGGCCGCGCGCTCGGTAGATTCCAAAGACGCTCGATCTATGAGAATCGACTTAGAGGGCGATTCGACCAGCTGGAATTACGGCCAGACGTGACAATCGAAGCGATATTCAAGGAGCGGCAATGATCTCTTCACTCGATGCGGCGAAGGCAATCAGCGACGTGCGCGGGGACGCGGTGGTGGTGGGGACGATGACCCCAAACCGGTACTGGGAGGCGGTGTCGGACAGGCGCGACCTCGACCTGCCGATATTCGGCGGGATGGGCAAGGCGTCGTCAGTCGCGCTTGGCATCGCGCTTTCGAAGCCGGACAGGAGGGTGATCTGCCTGGACGGGGACGGCTCGCTGCTGATGAATCTCGGCTCGCTGGTGACCATCGGCGCGACGGCTGCCGCGAATCTGACGCACTTCGTCTTCGAGGACGGGGCTTACTTCACCACAGGCGCACAGCCGATCCCCGGCGCGGGCAAGGTGGATCTGGCGGCGATGGCAAGGGACGCAGGGTTCGCGGCGTCCTACGAGTTCTCCGATCTCGAAGACATGGTGAGCGAGCTGCCCGATATCATGGCTCAGCGGGGGCCTGTGTTCGTGTGCCTGAAGGTGAGCCACCCGCCCGATCCACCCCCGTTCTACATGGGCAAGACTGGGCCGGAGATGAGGCGGCTGGCAGAGAATCTGCGGGAGGCGTAACGGATCGTGTTCGACTTTCACACACACACGTTTCTGAGCGACGGGGAGCTGTCGCCCATAGAGCTGATAAGGCGCGCGATTCACGCGGGATATCGCGTGATGGCGATTACCGATCACGTAGGCCCGGGCAATATGGAGTTCGTGCTGAAGACGCTGATAGCTGACTGCGCAATGGCCAGCGAGCGCTGGGACATACTGGCGCTGCCTGGGGTCGAGATCACGCATACGCCGAGCGAGGACATAGACCGACTTGCGCGCGAGTGTCGCAGACTCGGGGCGAAGGTCGTCAACGTTCACGGGGAGACGATCACGGAGCCTGTGGTCGAGGGGACGAATCGGGCGGCGGTGACGAGCGGGGCTGTCGACATACTCGCGCATCCGGGCCTGATCACGCCGGAGGAGGCGCGGATCGCGGCTGCCAACGGGGTGTTCCTGGAGGTGTCGGGGCGGAGGGGTCACGGCATGGCGAACGGCCACGTGGTTCGGACGGCGAAGGCCGCCGGCGCGCGGATGGTGCTGGACTCGGACGCGCACGCGCCTTCGGATCTGCTGACGCGGGAGTTCGCCATGAAGGTGGCTCTTGGCTCCGGGCTGGACGTGGAAGAGGCGAAGGCGTTGCTGGATTCGTCTCCGCTGGAGCTGCTCGACAGGGTTGGCGTGGACGTGGAGGAGGCGCTGGGGCCGAGGTGAAGCCGACTCGGAATTCGCGCTGTCCCCTGCCCCACTGTCAGGGAAGGAGCGGCTGTCTTGGCAGACTCTCTATCTGCTCGCGAGGTCTGCGGCGACTTCCGACCTGCGCCTGCGCGCGTGTCCAAGTATGGCGTGGCCGAAGACGATGACCGCGAGGCCTCCGAGCGCGAGCGCGCTGTTGAGGTCTTCGGGAGAGAAGCGGGCGGACAGCGCGATTATGACGGTGTATCCAATCAGAATGTTCATCAGAGAGCTGTAAGGCATCTTCTGAGCGACAAGGGCGACTATCGAGGCGACCGCTACTCCGGTGAAGCCGATGGCGTAGTCCGGGAATGCCAGCAGCGTTACTCCGCCCAGCACCACCAAGCCGTCGCCGCCCTTGAATCGGCTGAAGATCGAGTTCCAATGTCCGATGACGGCGGCGGCGGCGGGAACCACGATCCAGGGGCCTTCGACGCCCAGAAGCTGCTGGGCGATGAATACGGTGACGATCCCCTTTGCCATGTCGCCGATGAATACCAGCATGGCGGGAATCTTGCCCACGTTGCGAAGGACGTTGGATGCGCCGGCGAGTCCGGTGCCTGCCTTGAAGATGTCGATTCCCCTTCGACGGCTGAGGCGGTCGGCGAGCGGCAGCGCTCCGATTATGTACGCAATGGTAGTAGCGAGCAGCAAGCTCGAAATGTCGGGGATACCTGTTCCTATCATCACGCTCCGCCTGTTCCAAGCCCTCCGCTTGGGGTGATCACTGGCATTGTAACACTTGACGCCGCGCTTGACACGCCCGCCGAAGGTGGGTAAGCCTGTAGGGGTGAGACGCTCGCGCTCTCGACCCATTCGGAGTATGAGGGATATGGATTTGCGGCTAACGGAGCCGTCGAGTTTCGACCGCTTCAGGCTGGGCGAAATAGTGGGCGAGGGCGCTGATCTTCAGGCGTTTCTCGCCAAAGACCTTCACAGCGGGGGGACGGTGGTCGTCAAGAGGCCGCACCCGTCGCTCGTGTCCAGAGACCTGCATGACGACGTGGAGCGGCGGATGCGAGCGCAGGCGAGGCTGCGATGGGACATGGGGGACGTGGGCGCGCTGCCGCGTCTGGTGACGGTGGTCGGGCCGGATAGGTTCGCCCAGCTCTTCGGAGACGATCCAGGGTGTCCGTACACCGTCTTGGTGGAGGAGCGCGCCCGGGGCGTGCCGCTGATCGGGAGTGTGGCGGATCAGGTCAGGGGGCATCCGGTGGCGCTGCCGATGAACCTGTTCGCGCTGCATCCGCCGCCGCGCGCGCGGGGACGGTCTCCGGCGATGGAGGTTCTGGACGTGATCGAGCGATGCGCGGAGCGCGGGTACGTTGCGCGCGACCTGGGGGCGCGCAACGTGTTCTACGCGCCCGACAGCGCGAAGACGACGGTGATAGATCTCGGCAATCTGGTAGAACCCCGTATGGCGACGCGCCGACGCGAGGGGGTGGACGTGAACGACGCTCTTCTGGAGTTCTTCGCGTCGTACACCACGCCGCATCCCACGCCGACGGCGGCTTCGAGATACACGGCTATCAGGGAGACGCCGCTTTCGGGCAGGATAGAGCGCAGGGCGCGGGCGCTGTCCGATGAGTTCGGCGCACATGCCGACGGACGCCAGCGCGAGGCGGCGGCTGCCATACTCGACCGAATCGGGCGACGGGGGTACGTGGATATCTCGGATTTCAGGGCGGATTTCCTCGCCTATGCGAATGCCGCGAATGAGGTTGCGCGCTGGGATGATGCAGTGCGCCAAGCGCGGCGCGAGGCGCTGGAGTGGCTGCGCGCGCCGTACTGGGGCAAGTTCGCGCTGGATCGGGAGGGGGACTTGGCTTAGGCGCAGGGCAGATCACCTAGTGCGTTCGCCAAATCCACTATCCACCAGTTCTTTTCAGAACCTGGGACGCCTCTTCGAGTATGGGAGCATCCGATTCGCGGAAATGGACCTCGGATGGTTCGCGGGATGGCGGCACGTGGGTAAGCGCCCAGCTGACGGAGATATCCAGCCCGCTCTGGCTGCCGTTGCCCAGCATCCCGCCGACAGCGGCGCACAGATTGGCGCTCATGCCCTGGGCTACCCACTCTTCGAGCATTTCGGATCGGTAATCTCGGGTTGCTACGAGTCGCGCAACCTCGTGAATAACCCCTAGACCCGAAGCCAGCTTGTTAACCACCTTTCGAGGAAAAGGCTCGGCCCCCGGATTAGCGGCATGTAGATGTTCAGGCTCGGTGTGAACGGGTGACAAGATATGTATGACAAAACTGCCGCGCTCAGTTTGGCCAAGCCGGACGTTCTTCACATATTCCTTCGCCTTTTTGTTGGCACGGGGTCTGAATACGCGCTGGTGGGGACGCTGGGCCGAACATGCCGCCGTCAACAGCATGTAGTGTGAATGTCGGAGCATCTCCATGCCCGCGCCTATGGGGATGGAGCCGTCGTTCGAGTCGCCTGACCAGCGAACTCGGATCGTGTCGAGGTCGCCAAGGGCGAGGTCGCGCAAAACCGCGCTCCACTCCCGATCTTCGGTATCGGCAAGGGCGGAAACCGCTTCCCACATTCTGAGAGGGTAATCCGCGAAGTGTATAGATGCCGCCACTCTGATTCCGGGGCCATCTTCGTCGAATTCGTAGACGTCCGCCAATCCCGGGTAGGTTCCAGCCTTGCGCCACCCGCGCGCTTCTATGTATGCGCGCAATGCTCTAGGGGGGATTCTGGACAGGGTATCGCGCTCGATTTTGTATTCGAGATTTCTGTTCATGGCTGTGGATTCCTCGATGAGAGGCTTCGCTCGCGCACGCATGAGATGAGCGCTTTCTCAGAAGACTCGATGGCGGCAATATAACGGTTTTAGTGCCGGCGGATATCTCTGGTCTTCCTTCGAGCGACATCCACCAGAAGCGACGGCGCAAAATCAGACTATCCGCGTCACAGCGCAGCCATTCATCAGGGTCTTTGGGAAGTTCGAGAACCGCAAGAACAGCCGGAACCATTCGCGGATCCGCAAGGTCGTTGTAGTTCTTTTTGCTCAAGCGGAAGTGAAGGCTATCCGATATCAGAACCGGCGAGGAAGTGGCTTTTAGCTGGAAGTCGATTTGAGGTCGCATAGGTCCCCCGGCTCTGACAAAAGCGTCTATGCTGTCGACATCCGGTTCGGGTCCCCGCTGGCAGGTGTATCCAGCAACGGCGGATATGGCGGACAGGTAAGCGAAAGACAACTCCGCCTTACGATTGTTGTCGGTAAGAAGGGCATCACCACTCGGCGCCAGTGTCTATCTCCTTCGGCTGCCACGCTCCTAGTCTCTTGCTGTATGGGGTATTATCCATTCGATTGGCGCGAATGGCAATCCTCGTTGTGACAGAACTCACTCCGCGAAGATGTTCTCGGGCAGGAAGGCGGAGACGGTTACGTTGGGCAGGTCTACTATGTTGCTGATGCGCAGGTCCACGGCGACGGAGCAGATGGCGTATGCCTGCTCTGGGCTGAAACCACGCTCGCCGAGGAGCTGGATCATCTCGAGCAGGGCGCGGCGCGCGGCTAGGGTGACGTCCTCGCCCTCCTGCGCGCCGTCTTCGCGGATGGGGTAGCCGACGGTGGCGATGAAGTTCGCGGGGATGGCGGACGCAGGCGGCAGGAAGTGGCCGGGATGGGAGAAGCGCGGCGCGCGGATGCCCTTTCTCTCTGCCTCGCCGGCGTGGACGGTGAAGCGGACGGACACCGTAGCGCCCATCTCGATGGCGGTTACGCAGACTTCGCCATCGCCCTGGGCGAAGTGTCCGTCTCCGACTGAGAACAGCGCGCCCTCGACGGCCACGGGTATGAACAGCTTGGATCCTCGCGTGAGCTGCTTGACGTCCATGTTGCCGGCGTTCTCTCGCGGGGGGCCGGTTCGCAAGCCCTCCTCCCCTATTCGGCCTGCGGGGACGGCGTCTTGAATGTCGGGCGGCTGCACGATGCCGCCCCTTTCGAGCAGATCCTGCTCTCTTCTGGTCCACGCTTCGAGCTGCTCTCTGGACGGGGCGAGGCCGGCGGTGCCCATGAACGAGCCGTCCGGGATGCGGACGCCGGGGATGTGGGCGGACGTGGCATAGCCATGTTCGATATCCCAGTGGGCGATGAAGGGTTCGGTGAAGATGTCTCTCAGGAATCCGGCGCCGGGCCTGAAGCGCGTCCAGCCGTATGGCTGGGGGAAGATGTCCACGTACTCGATTTCGAGCAGGTCGCCGGGCATCGCTCCCTGGACGTAGATCGGCCCGGTGAGTGGGTGGGCGACCTTCTGGTCCATGTGGTCGAAGTCTGCCACAGTGGTGTTCGGGGTCATCTGTCCGTCGCTGGCGTCGCGGGTTTCGATGACGATGTTCTCGTTCTCGCCAACTTCCAGGATGGGCGGAACGTCCGGGTGCCAGCGGTTATGGCCTGTGTCGGGCTGGTCTCGGAGCCTCTTGGAGCGGTCTATTCTTATGAACTGGGTCATGGGATCTCTCGGTGAGCGGCAAGCTGCGGTCGGTGGCTGGTGGCTCGTGAGCGGCGTCTGTCGCTCCGCAAGCTCGGTGCGAACGGTCTAGTCATGTGGATGCCGGCGTCTGTCGCCAGCTGCCCAATCAGCAGCCACTAGCCGCTGAACATCTTGTCGTCTGCGGTGTCCTGCGGCTGCCAGCCGAGTACGTCTCTGGAGTGTGAGAGGTCTCGGTAGTTCCATCTGTTGTTGGAGACGGCGAAGAAGATGCCGAATCTGAGATCGTCCGGGGCGTCTATGCAAGCCTTCAGGTGGGTCGCAACGTCGCGGTGGCTGAGGTAGATGGCGTTTTCGCGCGTGGTTCTGGGGCGGTTGCCCTGTGTGACCGAGCCGATGCGGACGCAGATCATGCTCATGTCGTAGTCGTCCGAGAAGTGGCGCGCCAGCGCCTCTCCCCAGACCTTTGCCGCTCCGTACAGCGCCTCGGGGCGGACATCCTCATGGGTGAGTCTGCGGAAGTCGGACGGGACCCTGTCGTAGCTGCCGGCGGCGATGTCGGAGTACGGGGGGATGCGCTCGAATCCTCTGATGGCGTTGCCGCTGGACGCGAATATGACGCGCCCGACTCCGGCTTCTCGCGACGCCTCGAACACGTTGTAGGCGCCGAGGACGTTTCCGGCGTGCTGTCCCTCCCAGTCCTGCGCGCCGAGGTAGGCGGCGAGGTGAACGACGACGTCTTGGTTCTCGAAGGCGGGGCGTATGGCGTCTATGTCTGCGATGTCTGCCTGAACGGTGGGGACGCCCTCCACGGGTCGGCGGTTCAGCGCGGTGAGGTCGTAACCGCCGGCTTCCAGCAGGTGGTCTTTGAGCAAGCCGCCTATCAGCCCGCTCATTCCGGTTATCAGCACTCGTTTGTTCATCTTGAAAAGGCCTCCCATCCTGACGCGCGGACGATTTGGGCAAGCGCGGCGGACGATTTCATGGCATGATATAAGAGATGGGGAGTGAGGGAAAGAGGGTCGAGGCGGGATGATACCCCGCGCTCCGGCCTCATACTGTCTGGGGCGTCCTGGGATAGGGGCTGCTGGCGGCGATTGGGGCTTGGGGCAGTGAAGCAAGCGTGGCTTTCGTCCTCATCGGGTGGAGGCTGTACGCTGGCGGCGATTGGCTTGGACTCGGGTTCGACTGTCGAAGCGGGGAATTGAATACGCAAAAGGGGTTGACACGTATATATAAATGGTGAACGCGGTTGTAAGGCGGAGGGGTGTCTGATATTGTTTGACACCTATTCTCGATCAGTCGAAGGGGTACGATGACCCAACGAGGAAATTTTCTCAACAATCAGGAAGTCGACATAGAAGGCGATTCGTTCAGCGAGCGGCGATCCGCACGGCGCACGGCGGGTGAGCGCTCGAACGAGCTGATGCTGGCATACGAGCGCGAGATCAGGGACGAGCCGACGGATACGGTAAGGGAGTATCTGAGGTCCATCGGACAGCACGCGCTGCTGACTGCGCCCGAAGAGCTGGACCTGGGGCGCGACGTGGAGCGGTGGATGCTGCTCAAGGAGACCCGCAAGCAGCTGAACGAGGAGACGGGGCGAGATCCCGACTCCATCGAGATGGCGGCGGTGTTCCTGCTGGCTACCATCCGAGACATGGCGCTGCTGAGAACGGTGGCGTCTGAGTCTGACTTGGAGCTGCCGCTGGAAGCTCCGGTGAGCGTGCTGCTGGCGGATGAGCAGGTGCGGCTGCTTCTGGACAGCCCGCCCCCCGACTCGCTCAAGGAGAAGGTGGCGGACGCGCTCGACGTGGAGATAGAGGATACGGGGCGTATGATCACCGCGCTGTCGCGCGCCTCGGTGCTGGTGCCGGTGGAGGTTTTCAGACGCGCCGAGCGCGAGCTGGGGGCTCAGCTCTACTTCGACGATCTGGAGACTGCCACGATAGCGGCTGCGATCGACGGGGAGCGGTGGCGGATCGAGCGCTGGTGGAAGATCCTCACGGCGCGAGGCAAGGCGGCATCCGAGCGGCTCACCAGCTCGAATCTCAGGCTGGTGGTGAGCGTGGCGCGGCGCTACCTGCGAAGGGGGCTGCCGCTGCTGGACCTGATTCAAGAGGGAAACCTGGGACTCATGCGCGCGGTGGAGAAGTACGACGCTCATCGCGGCTACAAGTTCAGCACGTATGCGACGTGGTGGATCAGGCAGGCGGTGACGCGGGCGCTGGCAGACCAGGGGCGGACGATCAGGCTGCCCGTCCACGTGGTCGAGCGGCTACAGCAGCTGAACACTGCGGAGCGCCATCTGATGCGAGACAAGGACCGCGACCCGACGCCGGAGGAGCTGGCGGAGGAGCTTGGGTGGACGCCCGAGCAGGTGGAGACGCTGATGAGACAGCGCCAGCACACGATCTCTCTGGGAACGCCGGTGGGCGAGGAGGAGTCTACGCTTGAGGACTTCATCCAAGATACCAGCACGTGGACGCCCGACGAGGTGGCGATGCGGATGCTGACGAGGGAAGACGTGATCGAGGCGCTGGATGACATCCCCCCTCGTCTCAGAATGGTGCTGGCATTTCGATTCGGGTTCATAGACGACCGCCCGCGCACGCTGGAAGAGGTCGGGCGCGAGCTTGGAGTCACCCGCGAGCGGGTGCGCCAGCTGGAGAAGCAGGCGCTGGGCCTGCTGAGGGGGTCGGACAAGCTGCCGCAGCTGGAAGAGGTAGAGTCTGGTTAGCGGCGCGCTGTCTGCTGGCTGGCGCGTCAGCCTCTGAAGAGGGTTATTCGCTTGAAGCCCTCTGCCAGCCCTCCGCCTATGTGCTTGCCTATCTCGGCGGCGCGCTCGCGGGAGCGCGCCTCGCTCGTCTCCCTCGGTCTGGACATCTGGCTGGCGTGACGGAACAGCGCATCCATCTTCAGATCGAACGTGTCGGTGATGTCTATATGGACGTCCGCGCTTTCGGGCCTGAACAGCCAGACTTCGGGGACTTTGTACGGCTCCAAGCCCTCCTCGATAAGCTCGGGAAAGGCGAGATGGTCGCGGGCGTATGGAAACACGGCGTCCAGCGTCACCCTGCCGGTCATGTAGTGGTCTCGGTGCCTGATGTAGGGCCTGTTGGGGTCTATGGTTACCACGATATCGGGCCTGTGCTTCCTGATCTGGCGTGAGAGCGCCAGCCTGAACTCGCGCGAGTCTTCGAGGTTCTGATCTGGGAACCTCAGAAACACCACCTCGTCTATGCCCAGAACCTCGGCGGCGGCGAGCTGCTCGCGCTCGCGGATCTCTGCCAGCTTGGCGGGCGCGAGGGCGCGGTCGCTGGTGCCCTTGTCGCCGTTGGTGCAGACGACCAAGACGACCCTCCTGCCCTCTCGCGTCCACTTGGCGATCGTGCCGCCGGCGCCGCCTTCGGCGTCGTCTGGATGTGGTGTAACGACCAGTATCGTGTTGGTGGCGTCGGTCATGTTATTTCTGATGCTCCTGTGATAGATTTGTCTAACTGATGCGATGGTTGTTTATCACCCTCACCCCAACCCTCTCCCGTCGAGGGAGAGGGGGTTGCCAGTTGCGTCTCCCATAGGGAGAGAGGGTGTTATGGCTGAGTCTCCCATAGAGGGAGAGGGGGTCGATGGCTGGGGTTCATGTTTGGTTCTCGGTTAGATACATCTGAAAGCCCGCGGTGGGCAGGCGCGCTTCTTTGCCAATGAAGAATGTTACCACACCGGAAGAGCTGCTCGGGTTCGCGGTAGGAGAGGAGCGCAAGCTGGCGGGCTGGGCGCAGATGGTGGAGTATTTCGATCTGCTCGACCGACAGAGCGACCGCGTCCGGGTGAGCGAGATAGGACGCTCGACGGAGGACAACCCGTTCATCCTGTGCGTTATCAGCTCGCCGCGCAACTTGGAGCGGCTGGACAGGCTGCGCGAGATACAGCAGTCTCTGGCAGACCCGCGAACTATCGGAGAGGCCGACGCGCTTCGATACGCGCGGGAAGCGCGCGCGGTGGTGGCGATCACGTGCAGCATCCACGCCACGGAGGTGGGCGGCAGCCAGATGTCGCTGGAGCTTGCTCATCTGCTCGCGTCCTCGTCCGATGACAGGGTGAAGACGATTCTGGACAACGTGCTTCTGCTTCTGGTTCCCAGCCTGAATCCGGATGGGCTGGTGCGGGTGAAGGACTGGTACAGCGCATCGCTGGGGACTCACTTCGAGGGTTCGATTCCGCCCTACCTGTACCACAAGTACACGGGACACGATAACAACCGCGACTGGTTCATGTTCACTCAGCAGGAGACGCGGCTGGTGGTGGAGCATGTTCACAACGCTTGGCGACCGCACATCACCTACGACATCCATCAGACGCGCTCGGACGGGATGCGTATGATACTTCCGCCGCTGGTGGATCCGGTTGGCCCGAACGTGGATCCCGTGCTTCAGAGTGAGCTGTCGGCGCTGGGAACGTACATGGCGGCGCAGATGACCGCGGAGGGAAAGGGCGGAGTGGCTGTCAACGTGGTCTATGATTCGTACAGTCCGAGCAGATCGTATCCCCACTACCACGGCGGGGTCAGGGCGCTCTCGGAGGCGGCGAGCGCGCGGATCGCATCGCCTATCGAGGTCTCCGGGAGGGGGCTGAAAGACGACAGGGGGGAGCGTCCAAGCGCGAAGTCTTGGAACCATCCCCTGCCGTGGACGGGCGGAAAGTGGACGCTCAGGGACATCGTGGAGTACGACATGTCCGCGTCCATGGCGTGCTTGGAACACGCCGCCAGAAACCGCGAGTGGTGGGTCAGGAACTCCTACGACGTGATCAGGCGGGCGACCGAGCGGGAGGGCAACCCGTTCGGCTACGTGATACCTGCGGATCAGCACGATCCGAGCGCGGCGGACGAGCTGGCGGAGCTGCTGAGCTTCGCAGGCGTAGAGGTGCGCGAGGCGCGGGAGCATGTGGAGCGCGGCGGGTTGGTGATTCGCAAGGGCGACCGCGTGGTGGTTACGCGGCAGCCATACGGCGCGTTCGCGCAGACGATGCTGGAGAAGCGGCAGTATCCGGACATCCGCCAGTATCCGGGCGGGCCTCCGAAGCGTCCATACGACGCCACAGCCCACAGCCTGCCGCTGAAGATGGGCGTTCGATGCCACGAGATCGGGGAGGCGCTGGAGATCGAGACGTCGGAGGCGCTGAGCGAGCCGCGCCGCCGCAAGTCTGGGCGCGGTCTGGCGGACGTGGACGCGCCCGCCTACGGGATAAGGCCGGAGTCGAACGCCTCGGCGCGGGTGGTCAACAGGCTGCTGTTCGAGGGCCACCCCGTGTTCAGGGCGTCGGCGCCCTTCGCTGCGGAGTCGGGCATCCTGCCGGCTGGTACGTGGGTTGCGCCCGCGTCCGCGCAGACGCGCGAGGCGCTTTCGGGTGAGGAGCGGGGCGTGAGCGTGGAGCCGATCTGGCGCAGGCCGGAGGAGGCGCTGAAGCTGCTTCAGCCGCCTCGCATCGGCGTCTATGCGAGCTATGTGCCGTGCATCGAGGAGGGCTGGACGCGGTTCGTGTTCGACGACTACGGCTTCGAGTACGCCTCGCTGGTGGACGGAGACATCAGGGAGGGGCATCTGGACAGCCGCATCGACTGTCTGATAGTGCCGCACCAGACGATCAGGCAGCTGCATCGGGGCTTCAGCCGCGCTCACTACTCATCGCGCTTCTCGGGAGGGCTCGGGGATCGCGGGGTCGAGAGTCTCAGGGAGTTCGCCAAGCGCGGGGGGACGATAATCGGCTGGGACGAGTCGGCGCGCTTTCTGGTCTGGCGGCTGGAGCTTGCGGCGAAGAACCCGCTGGCTCGGCTGTCGCACTCCGAGTTCTTCGCGCCGGGAAGCCTGCTCGACATCTCGATAGACACGCGGCATCCGATTGGCTACGGGATGCCGGAGGCTTGCGCCGCGCTGTTTATGAACGGCCCCGCCTACGAGGTGGAGAGGGGCAGCGTGGTCGCGCGCTTCCGCGAGCGGGATACGCTCCTGAGCGGATGGCTCATCGGCGCGGACAGGATAGCGGGACTAGCTGCGCTGGCGGAGATTCCGCTCGGGCTGGGCAGGGTGATACTGTTCGGCTTCAGACCGCACTTCAGGGCGCAGGCGCGCGGCACGTACAAGCTGCTGTTCAACTCGGTGTACCACTCGGTATATAACCGAGGGAGGCGGTCACGGTGACGACGCCGGGCAGAGGGCGCGCGGCGCGGCTGGCGTGTACGGGCTGCTGCTCGACTCGGTGTACCACTCGGTATATAACCGAGGGAGGCGGTCACGGTGACGACGCTGGTCACAAGCCCAAGGGCGAGGCTCGGCGCGGATGGCGTGTACGGGCTGCTGCTCGACTCGGTGTGCCACTCGGTATATAACCGAGGGAGGCGGTCACGGTGACGACACGGTCACAAGCCGAGGGGCGCGGTGCGGCGCGGATGGCGTGTACGGGCTGCTGCTCGATTCAGTGAACCGCTTGGTATATCACCGGGGGAGGTGATCATGGTGACAAAGCTGGTCAGAGGGCGAAAGGTCGTGTGCAGGGTTACGGGGAGGGACTCGGCGGAGATCGTCGATGACGGCGCCGTCGCCGTCTCGGATGGGGAGATCGTCGAGGTTGGCAGGTACGAAGATCTGCGTCCTCGATATCACGCCGCCGAGCTGATCGGGTCGGGTCGGCATCTGGTGACGCCGGGGCTGATAAACGCTCATCATCACGTGGGGCTGACGCCGTTTCAGCTTGGCGCGCTGGACGCTCCTCTGGAGACGTGGATCATCGCAAGATGGGCGATTCGCGACGTGGACCCTTATCTGGATACGCTCTGGTGCGCGATGCAGATGATCGAGTCGGGCATCACCACAGTGCAGCACAACCACATGTCCGCCAGACTGCCGCCGGATCAGGTCATGTACGAGGCGGCTTCGCGGGTAGTCGACGCTTACGAGGACAGCGGAATGAGGGTCGCGTTCTCGCTTTCCACCAGAGATCAGAACCACTTGGTATACGAGGACGATGCCCGTTTTCTGTCCACTCTTCCGCGGGGGCTTGCGCGGCGGGCGAGCGAGTATCTGGGCGCTCGGCCTATTACGGTGGAGGAGTATCTGTCGGTGTGCGGCGAGCTTCATTCGAGGCGGCAGGCTGCCAGAACGAACATCTTCGTCAGCCCTCACAACGTCCACTGGTGTTCGGACGAGATGCTGGCTGCGATTGGCGACTTCGCCAAACGCCATCGGACGGGTCTTCATATTCATCTGCAAGAGACTGTCTATCAGCGCATGTACGGCGCGCGTCACTGGGGGAAGACTCCGCTGGCGCATCTCGTGGATCTGGGCGTGGCTGGGCCGGAGGTTTCATGCGCTCACGGGGTGTGGCTGAGCGAGTCGGACGTGAGCGCGCTTGCCGAGACCGAGACGGCGATATGCACCAACCCCAGCTCGAATCTCAGACTCAAGAGCGGCATCGCGCCGATCAACCGCCTGCTGGACGGCGGGGTGACGGTTGCGCTTGGGATAGACGAGGCGGGGATGAACGACGACAACGACATCGTTCAGGAGATGCGGATTGCCCAGAAGCTGCACCGCGAGCCTGGCATATCCTCCCCCTACCCCACTTCTCACGACATACTTCGGCTGACCACGGAGGGCGGGGCGAAGGTGACGCAGTTCCATGACGTGGGCGTCATCGAACCCGGCAGGCGCGCGGATCTGGTGCTGTTCGATCTGGAAAGGATCGAGGAGCCGTATCTGCATCCGGACACGGACGTGGTGGACGCGCTGATCTATCGGGGGAAGGGTCTCGACGTGGATACGGTCATGGTCGACGGTGAAGTTCTGCTGAGGGATGGGGAGTTCGTCAGTCTGGACAAAGCGGAGATAGCCGGCAGGCTCAGGGAATCTCTGCTGGGCGAGATCAGCGTGCGCGAGGCGAGCAGAGCGCGGCTGTCCGCCGATCTGCTGCCGCATATACAGCGCTGGTTCGCGGAGTGGGAGCTGGAATGCGGGGAGAGCCACTACGCCTACAACCTGCGCTGAGATGCGCTGAGATGCGTTCAGTCCGGCCGGTCTTCGGGTTCTCGGACGGATCTGAACATGGCGTAGAGCGCGGCGTTGTACACGAGCTTGATGACGCCGCCTATGACTATCGGCGCTCCGAGCGCGGTCGTCTGCCCCACGAGTCCGGCGATTGCGGGGGTGACGGTCTGGGCGAGTGTTCTTCCTAAGTTGGTGACTCCGGCGGTGGCGGTGCGCGCTTCGGGCGGGACTATTGCCATGGAGTACGCTTGGCGCGTGGGGATGTCCATGTCGTTGATCAGCTCTCTCGTCATGAAGAAGGCGACCGCCAGCAGCGGGTTGGCGGTGAGCGCCATGAGTATCATCATCGAGTTGGCGATGCCCTGCGAGCCTGCCATGGTCAGTATGAGTCCGATTCGGCGTGCGGTTGGGGCGGCGAGTACTATCGAGACGGAGTTGAGCATCTGAGCGGCGAAGAAGATGGCGGCTATCGTCTCTGCCGACATGTCGAATCTGTTGGCGAAGAAGTATGCCATGAAGCTGTTGACCATGAAGCCGCCGCCAAACGAGTCGAGGCTGAACAGGAGCGACAGCTTGATCATTATACTGCGCGAGCTTTGGGACATCTCTTGGGATGGGGGCTGCCCCGTCGCGCGGCGGCGCGCCGTCTCGATCTGTGGGCTGAGCTTCCAGTAGATGGCGCACCCTGCGAAGGCGACGAGCGCGTATCCGAAGAACATGACCTTGAACGAGGCGACCGCATCCATGCCGAGCAGCAGCTGGAGCGCGGCGGGAATGACTATCAGCAGAGATCCGGCGGCCTTGGTGAGGCGGCCGGCGAGGTTGTACCAGCTGAATACTAGGGTGCTCTGATTCGCGCGGCCGGACTGGGCTAGGATTGCCATGTCGAGCGACAGGAAGGCGGTTCGGTCTCCGCCTGTGGAGGTGGTCATGGCGATCAGGGATATGGCGATCAGCATGGCCGTCTGCTCGGTGAGCGGAAAGAGGATGCCGCCGATTCCCATGAGCGCGGCCATGGCTACGAGCATCCGCCTGCGGCCTATGTAGTCTCCGCGCCAGCTTGCGATGACGTTGGAGAGTGCGCCGCCTGCCATGATCGCGCTGAACACGAGGCCTGCCTGAAACGCGGTGAACTCCAGCAGGTCGAGGTAGACGCCGAGAAAGACGCTGAGGAATCCGTAGTCCAAGGAGCGGACGGCGGCGGCGGCAATGACGATGCGCCCGTCTCGGTCTACTGATGGGATGACTGATCGGAGGATGGTCAGGTCAGCCTCCCGACGGGGGCGAGGGGTCAGGTGGATGCGGCTGATGTCTCTCCCGCTCTCCCATCGAGGGAGAGCGGGAGGGATGGCTGCGGTTCATGGCTGGCTTGGGCGTTCGCCGCCTGCTTGGCAAGCTGGGGGGCGGCTAACCCGCCAAGCGGTCTAGTATCTCGGCGAGACGGGCGCAGCGGGCTTGGGTGGTCGCCAAGCGCTCGCGCTCGCGCTCGACGACTTCCTCGGGGGCGCGCTGAACGAAGTTGTCGTTGGACAGGTTTCTGGTGACGCGCTGTTCGTACTTTCGCAGCTCGTCTAGCTCGGACTTCAGCCGCTCGGTCTCTTCGCCGAGATCGACCAGCCCGCCGAGCGAGACGGACAGCGTGCCGGAGTCGAGTACCTGAACGGCATCGTCCGAGGATGCGCGCTCGTCATCTCGGTCGAGCGCGACGGCGAGGTCTATTCTCGCCTGCGACTGTATGAACGGCAATGTCTGCTCGAAGACGGCGGCGTCTCCGTTGGCGACGGCGACGTGGGCGGCGAGCGTGCGGTTGTTGGGTATTCTGAATTCGGCGCGAAGGTTGCGCGCGGCGCGAACCAGCTCGATGACGGACTCTACTTCTCTCTCGGCTTCGTCGTCGAAGTAAGACGGGGCAGCCTGCGGGTACGGGGCTGCTATGAGGGCGGCGGGGCGCGGCGTCTGCGAGGGCAGCGCGGCGGAGAGCCTGCCCCATATCTCTTCGGTGACGAACGGCAGGAAGGGATGTAGCAGGCGCAGGGTCTTTTCGAGGACGTGGGTGAGTACGGGAAGCGGAGAGGGCGCGCCTCCCTCGCGCAGCCTGATCTTGGACATCTCGATGTACCAGTCGCAGAACTCGTTCCATAGGAAGTCGTGGACGGCGCGCTGCGCCTCGCCGAACTGGTAGCCGCGCATGTGGGCGTCCACCTGCTCGGCTAGGCGGTTCAGGCGGCTGACTATCCACCTGTCTTCGCGGTGTTCGAGCGCGCCCGTCTCGGCGAGCGCCGTAAGGGGCGAGTCGGCGTCTTCGATGTTCCTGATGACGAATCTGGCGGCGTTCCACAGCTTGTTGGCGAAGTTTCGGCTGGCTTCCAGCTTCTGCTCGTTCATGCGCATGTCGTTTCCGGCGGATGTTCCGGTGGTGAGCGCGAAGCGAACGGCGTCCGCGCCGTACATCTCGACGAGCTCGAGGGGGTCGACTACGTTCCCCTTGGTCTTGCTCATCTTGACGCCTTCGGGGTCTCGGACGAGGCCGTGGAGATAGACTGTGTGGAATGGGATGTCGCCCATGTTCTCGATGCCGAAGAAGATCATCCGCGCCACCCAGAAGAAGAGGATGTCGTGGCCTGTCTCCATGACGGAGGTCGGATAGAAGTAGTCCAGGTCCTCGGTGGCGTCCGGCCAGCCGAGTGTGGAGTGTGTCCACAGGCCGGAGCTGAACCACGTGTCTAGAACGTCCGGGTCTCTCTTCAGATCGGAGCTTCCGCAATCGGGACACGCGGACGGGTCTTTCATCTCCACTATCATGTTGGAGCAGCCGCCGCAGTACCAGACGGGTATGCGGTGTCCCCACCACAGCTGTCTGCTGATGGGCCAGTCTCGGATGTTCTCCATCCAGTTGAGATACACTCGGGTGAATCGCTCTGGGACGATGCGGATGCGTCCATTTACGACGGCGTCTATGGCTGGCTGGGCAAGCGGCTTCATGCTGACGTACCACTGATCGCTCAGGATGGGTTCGACGACCTCATCGCAGCGGTCGCAGTGACCTACGGCGTGACGGAACTCGTCTATGCCTTCGAGCAAGCCATCCTCTTTCAGTCTGTCGACCACGCTCCGCCTAGCCTGCGCTACGGTCTGCCCGGCGTAGGGGCCGGCGTTGTGGTTGAGGGCGCCGTCTTGGTTCAGGATGCTCACGGTATCGAGGCTGTGACGCTGGCCTATCTCGAAGTCGGTGGGGTCGTGTCCGGGAGTGACCTTGAGGGCGCCTGTGCCGAATTCGAGCTGGACGGCCTCGTCTCCGATGATGGGCAGGGCGCGCCCGATGATGGGCAGGGTCGCGGTCTTGCCGATGAGATGAGAGTAGCGGTCATCGTTGGGGTTGACGGCCACGGCGGTGTCGCCGAGCATGGTTTCGGGGCGCGTAGTGGCGATGACTAGGTGTCCGTCTTCGTCTTGGAGCGGGTATCGAATGCGATACAGGCCGGCTTCTTCTTCCTGATGCTTGACTTCGAGGTCGGACAGGGCGGTTCGGCAGCGGGGGCACCAGTTGGTTATGCGGCTGCCCTTGTAGATCAGCCCCTTGCGGTAGAGGTCTACGAAGGTGGCGCGCACTGCGCGGGCGGGGCCTTCGTCCAGTGTGAATGCTCGGCGAGTCCAGTCGCAGGACGCGCCGAGCCGCTCGGTCTGTCGGTAGATGCGGTCTCCGTAGTCGTGAACCCAGGACCAGACGCGCTCGACGAACTTCTCTCTGCCGAGATCGTGTCGGGTGATGCCGTCGGATGCCAGCTGACGCTCGACGACGACCTGAGTCGCAATGCCGGCGTGGTCGGTTCCGGGGAGGTACAGTGAAGGCTCGCCTAGCATTCGATGCCACCTGACCATGAGGTCTTCGACGGCAATGGTGAGGGCGTGGCCCATGTGAAGCTCGCCGGTGACGTTGGGGGGCGGCATGATTACGGTGAAGGGGGTCTTCTCTCTGTCTATCTTGGGTGTGAAGAACCCGCCTTCGTTCCAGAAGCGATAGATGCGCTCTTCGACCGCGCCGGGTTCGTAGGCTCTGGGCATCCGCTCGCGCGCCTGCGCCATGTTGCTCCTCCTGTGATTGGGACGTGGCTCCATTCTAGTTTGGGGCAAAAGGGGGGGTCAAATTGGGTGGGGCTTTCCGGCTGTCGCGCGCAGCGTGGAGGAGATGGGGTTCTGATTCTGCCGCTAGGTCATGCTGTTTCGTCATGCGTCGCCTTGTGCCTACACCCTGCCTGCGATGACTGTTCCCATGCGCTCGGTTCCGACCACGTCGCCGCCGTCGGAGGCGATGTCGGGCGTGCGGTAGCCCTCTGCGAGAACGCCTTCCACCGATGCCTCGACTGCTTGGGCTTCGTCTTCCAGGCCGAACGAGTGCCTGAGCATCATTGCCGCGCTGAGCGCCATGCCGATGGGGTTGGCTATGCCCTGCCCTGCTATGTCGGGCGCTGAGCCGTGGATCGGCTCGTACAGGCTGATGGCTGATTCGGCGTTTTCGGTTACGCCGGGGAGTCCTGCGAGCGAGGCGGAGGGCTGCATCCCCATCGAGCCGGACAGCACGGATGCCTCGTCCGTGAGGATGTCTCCGAACATGTTCTCCGCCACGATGACGTCGTAGCTGGCGGGGCTGCGTATCAGTGACATAGCGGCGGCGTCGACCAAGATATGCTCCAGCTCGACGTCTGGGTAGTCTTCGTGGACTTCGTCGGCGACCTGCCGCCACAGCCGCGATGACTCCAGCACGTTTGCCTTGTCCACGCTGGTCAGGCGCTTGCTTCGTCCTCTGGCAAGCTCGAACGCGACTCTGACGATGCGCTCTATCTCGTGTTCGGTGTATCTCAGGGTGTCGACTCCCCTGCGTCCGCTCTTGGTGGTCCAGCGTCGCTTGGGGCGCGCGAAGTAGAGGCCGCCCGTCAGCTCGCGCAGTACGATCATGTCGACGCCTTCGAGCAGGGAGGGTTTGACGGGGCTGGAGTTGATGAGCGACGGATAGACCTTGACGGGGCGCAGGTTGGCGAACAGGCCGAGGCTCTTTCGGATCGCCAGAATGCCGTCCTCTGGGCGCGCTGCCGCGTCTGGGCTGTCCCACTTGGGGCCGCCGACGGCGCCGAACAGGATGGCGTCGGAGCGTCGGCACAGATCGACGGTCTCATCCGGCAGGGGCGTTCCGAAGTCGTCTATGGCGTTGCCGCCTATGCGTCCGTATTCCAGGTCGATGGCGTGTCCGAAGCGCCGTCCCACGGCTTCGAGGACTTTGATCGCCTCGGCCATTACCTCCGGGCCAATGCCGTCTCCGGGCAGAATGGCGATTTTGAGATTCATTAGCGCGCTCTCCTGTGTTTGTGTATGTTCGATGCCGCGCGTATTATAAGCGAAATATGGTCGAAAGGCGGAGTCAGATGACTGTTACATCCGAAGCTGTGATCATCGGGGGCGGAGTGATGGGCGCAAGCATCCTGTACAGCTTGGCGGCGGGCGGCGTTCGCTCGCCCGTCCTGCTGGAGCGCGACACTCTGGGGTCGGGGTCGACTGGCAGGTCGTCCGGCGCGATCAGGATGCACTACTCTACGGAGGTCAACGCGCGCCTTGCGTGGGAGAGTCTGGCGGTGTTCAGGAATTGGGGCGATGCGGTCGGCGGCGACGGCGATCCGGGCTTCGTGGAGACGGGGTACATGGTGTTCGCGCCGCAGCATGAGGCGGCGGGCTTCTTCCAGAACATCGAAATGCAGCGGCGAGTGGGCATAGACACGCGCATCGTGGACTGGGTCGAGGCGCGCGAGCTTGCGCCGGCGTTCCATCTGGGCGAGGACGAGCGCTTCGCGTGGGAGGCGCAGTCCGGACACGGCGACCCGTCCGGCACGGCGCTGGCGTTCGTGAGCCGCGCGAGAGAGCTGGGGGCGTCCGTCTCGCTGGAGTCTCCGGCTACGCGGGTGGCGATCCGCGGCGGCCGGGTGGCTGGTGTGGAGACGGCGAACGAGACTTACGAAACCGATACGGCGGTCGTGGCGACCGGGCCATGGTCTTCTCGATTTCTGAGGGGCTTGGGCGTGGAGCTTCCGCTCATGCCCACGCGCCACGAGGTCATTCTGATACGGCGGTCGGAGACGGGAGTCGGATATCATCCGGGCGGCGGCGACATGGCGAATCTCATCTACTTCAGGCCGGAGGCGGACAACCTTACGCTGGTGGGCAACGGCAACCGGGAGGAGGAGGCGGACCCGGACACGTACAACCAGCGAGCGAGTACGGACTTCGTTCAGGACGTGTGGGGACGGCTGGCGAGGCGCATCCCGGGCATAGAGGACGGGCGGCTGGCGCACGGGTACGCGGGGCTGTACACCACCACGCCCGACCTGCACCCGGTGATGGACAGGGTGGACGGAATCGAGGGGCTGTACGTTTGCACGGGCTTCAGCGGACACGGGTTCAAGCTGGCGCCCGCGGTGGGCGTGTGCATGGCGGAGCTGATACTGGACGGCGAGGCGAAGCTGGTGGACATATCGCCGCTGCGGATGGGGCGGTTCTCGGATGGGTCGCTGAACACGACTCAGTACAGCTTCAAGGTGATCGCCTAGCTGAGAATGCCGCCTTGCGACGGTCAGATCTTCCGTCAGCTATTTCGCAGCCTTTCGATCTTGGCTCTGAGATTTTCGATCTCGGATTGGGCGGCCTGACGCGCAGCTTCGGACTGGGCAAGCTCGGATTGGGCAGCCTGACGCGCAGCTTCGGACTGGGCAAGCTCGGATTGGGCAGCCTGACGCTCGGATTCGGCGGTCTGACGCGCGTACTCGGACTGTGTGAGCGCGACTTCGGATTCGATGCGCGCGGCTTCGGACCGTGTGAGCGCGGCCTGAGATTCTAGGTACGCGGCTTCGGACTCCTGCGGGGTGCGGAGGTACTCGCCTGTCGCCGGGTCGTAGAAGCGCAGATTGCCGTCGCCCCAGCACAGATCGAGTCCCAGAAGATCGCTGCGCAGTCGGATGTCGCCGTCCTGTCCACTGTGTATCTCGATAGCCTCGTACTCCCCGTTCACCAGCCGATAGCCCCTCAGCGGAAAGCCGTAGTGATTGCCGCCGGACGGGTCGAACATCCAGTATTCCAACGCGCCCAGCCTGCGGTACAGGCTGAACTTGAAGGTCCGGTCTCGCCTGCTCGTACTCGCGGAGCCGATTTCCAGCACGAAGTCGGGCATCTTGCCAAGACGCCAGAGGTAGAACGCTCCGTCGTCCTCAGCCTGATCGAGGTCCATGCCGAATGCCACGAAGCAGTCCGGAGCGATGGACGCATCGGAATCCTCTTCGTCGTAGTAGATGAAGTTGTTTCCGCCCACCAAGACGCCTTCCGCGTCCGCGTATCGGGTGCGGAGAATCGCCGCGATGTCCACGAAGTAGGGAAACTGATAACGTGCGTCCGGCATGGGTATTCCATCCTCCGGAGGGTACATGGCCCAGAGGGCGCGACGCTCGGCATCGGCTACGGGCGTAGCTCGGTGTTTGGCTTTCAGTGTGGTCATTGGCGTCTCCGTTGGGGGGCGCGGGCCGGGCGCCGTCTTCGATGATTTCTAGGGCGGCGAGCGCATCGCGTGGATGCTGAATCATGCTCGCGCTCTGTCAGTCAGCTTGCAGTCAGCTTGCGACCACGTTTACTAGGCGGCCGGGGACGTAGATTACGCGCCTGACGGTCTTGCCCTCGGTGTGCGCCTTTACTCTGTCGGATTCGAGGGCGCGGGTCTTGGCGTCCTGCTCGGTTATGTCTGCGGGGACTTCGATTCGGTCGCGCAGGCGTCCGTTGACCTGAACCACTAGCGTTATCATGTCCGCGGCGGCTAGGTCGGCGTCCCACTGCGGCCAAGCCTGCTGGTGGACGCTGAAGGGGTGTCCGAGACGCTCCCACAGCTCTTCTGCGAGGATAGGCGCGATGGGGGACATCATCAGCGCGAGGTTTCGGAGCGAGTCGTTCCATGTCTGGGCGTCTATGCGCTTGGCATCCCACGTACTGCCCAGCGTGTTGGAGAACTCCATCATGGCGGCTATGGCGGTGTTGAACTTGAAGCCCTCGATATCGTCGCCCACCTTCTTTATGGTCTGGTGGAGCGAGCGGCGCAGGTCGCGGACGGCGTCGGCGTCGGCGGGGATGTCGTCCAGAATTCGGGAATCGCGGTGGCAGAGGTCCCAAACGCGGTTCGTCCAGCGGACGATGCCGGTGATGCCGTGGTCGCTCCACTCGCCGCCCTGCTCCCAGGGTCCCATGAACATGAGATAGGCGCGAACCACGTCCGTTCCCACGTCTTGAACGTAGTCGTCCGGCGCTATGACGTTGCCGCGCGACTTGCTCATCTTCTGGTGGTCGAAGACGATGGTTCCCTGGTTGACTAGGCGTAGGAAAGGTTCGTCGAAGTCCACTATTCCGAGGTCGCGCAGCGCCTTGACGAAGAACCTGGCATAGAGCAGGTGCATCACGGCGTGTTCGACTCCGCCGGTGTACTGGTCTACGGGGTTCCACATTCCGACTGCTTCGGGGTCGAAGGGGGCTTCGTGGAAATTTGGGCTGGTGTAGCGCAGGAAGTACCAAGACGAATCCACGAAGGTATCCATGGTGTCGGTCTCGCGCCGCGCGCTGCCGCCGCATCGCGGACACTGGGCGCTGGCGAAGCCCTCGTGCAGCGCGAGCGGGGAGTCGCCAGTGGGCAAGAACTCGGCGTCTTCGGGCAGAAGCACGGGCAGATCAGATTCTGGAATCGGCACTTCGCCGCATTGCTGGCAGAATACTACGGGGATGGGCGTTCCCCAGTAGCGCTGGCGGCTGATCAGCCAGTCTCGCATACGGTAGTTGATGGCGCGCTCGCCCCATCCCATGCGCTCGATGTGGTCGGCTATCTTCTCGATGCCCTCGGAGCTGGGGACGCCGTCGAACTCGCCGGAGTTGACCTGTACGCCGGGGGCCAGGTATGCCTCGTCGAGGGCGGAGCCGTCCCAGTCGGGCGGGGCTATCACGACGCGGATGGGCAGATCGTACTTCTTGGCGAACGTGAAATCGCGCTCGTCGTGGGCGGGGACGCCCATGACCATGCCGGTGCCGTAGCTGAGCAGGACGTAATCCGCCACGAGTATGGGGACGCGCTCGCCGTTGAGGTTGTTGACGGCGTATGCGCCGGTGAAGACGCCGGTCTTTTCCTTCTCGGTGGACAGGCGGTCTATCTCGGTCTGGAGGCGCGCCTGTTCGACGTAGGCTTGGACTTCGGGGCGGCGGTCCTGGGTGGTCAGACGATCCACCAGCGGGTGCTCGGGGGCGAGGACTACGAACGTCACGCCGAACACGGTGTCTATGCGTGTGGTGTAGGTGCGGATGGACTTCTCATCTAGGCCGTATTCGGAGATGTCGAAATCGACTTCCACGCCTTCGGAGCGCCCTATCCAGTTGGTCTGCATGACGTTGATGCGCTCGGGCCAGTCTATGGAGGAGTGGTCGAGCAGCTCGTCCGCGTATTTGGTTATCTTGAAGAACCACTGCTCCATGTCTTTGTGTACTACGGCGGAGTCGCAGCGCTCGCATATGCCGGCGATGACCTGCTCGTTGGCGAGGACGGTTTGGCAGGATGGACACCAGTTGACGGGGGCGTTAGCCCTGTACGCCAAGCCGTTCTCGTAGAGCTGGAGGAAGAACCACTGGTTCCACCTGTAGTAGTCGGGAAGGCAGGTGGCGATTTCGCGCTCCCAGTCGTACATGGGGGCCATGGAGCGGAGCTGGCGGCGCATGTTGTCCATGTTGGACATGGTCCACGCGCGCGGATGGACGCCGTTCTTGATGGCGGCGTTTTCGGCGTTGAGTCCGAAGGCGTCGAAGCCCATGGGGTGCAGGACGTTGAAGCCCTTCATGGACATGAAGCGGGCGTGGGCGTCTGCGCCGGACATGGCGAACCAGTGGCCTATGTGGAGGTCTCCGGAGGGGTACGGGTACATGTGCAGCTCGTACCACTTGGGGCGGGGGTCGTCGTCTCGGACGCGGTAGATGCCGTCGCTCTCCCAGCGGTCGAGCCATCTGGCGCGCATCTCGCCGTGGGGGTATGCGATTCTGGACTGTCTTTCGGTAGACGTGGCCATGTCTGAATCTTCCTCCGTCTTGGGCCGCGTTCGGCCCCTGAAAAAGAGCGACCCGCCCCCACAAGGGACGGGTCAAATGCGTACCCGCGGTACCACCCTGGTTTCCGCGCTGAGGCGGACACTCGTTCGGCGGTAACGGCGCCTGCCGTTCCGCCCTACTGAATGGGGTTCGGGCGGAAAGCTCAGGGGCGAGTTCGCGGCGGTCACTGCGCCGGGCTTCCACCATCTCCGGCTCGCTGGCGCAGATACCTGCCGCTACTGCTCCCCTTCATCGCCTTTGGGGCTTGGGCTAATGTTTTCGAGAAATTAGCATACGGGCGGCTGTGGAGTCAAATTACGAATGGTCGACGCCGATGCTCTGGCTCACTCACTGGCACTGGGCAGCCACTCGCCGGCGCGTGTCACACGGGTTCGGCGGGCGGGCGGTTCAGCACGCGGGGCGGCGGGTGATTTCGGCGGATACGCTGCGCTGGAGCAGGCGGCCATCGGCTGGGGAGCCGGTGAGCTTGCGCTCGTCTATGACCACTTTGCCCCTGAGAAGCACGGTCTGGGGCCATGCGTGGACATGCCAGCCTTCCCAGATGGAGTAGTCCTCCAGATGGAGGTCTTCCAGGGTGAGGGGGCGGTCGAAGGACGGGTCGAGGATGCAGATGTCGGCGTCCGAGCCGGGGGCTATGGCGCCCTTCTGAGGGTACATGCCGAATATCTTGGCGGCGTTGGCGGAGGTGATGTCCACGAAGCGATCGAGGCTCATGCCCAGCTCTGCGACGCCCACGGAGTAGGCTATGCCCATGCGCGTTTCGATGCCGTTGTGTCCGCCGGTGACGTCTGCGACGGTCTTGAAGCGTGTCTTCTCTTCCCACGTGGTGGATACGAGGTCGGTTGCGACGGTGGACAGGCGTCCGTCCAGCAGGCCGTTCCACAGCTCGGCTCTGTCGTCTTCGAACTTGAGGGATGGGTAGGTGTGGTACTTCATGCCGTTGTCTTCGCGGTAGCTGTCTGCGTTGAAGCAGGCGTAGTTGTGCAGGGTTTCGCCATAGATGGGCATTCCGAGCATTCGCGCCTGTCCGACGGCTTCGACGCCCTCTTTCGCGCTGACGTGGACGAAGTACACGGGGCAGCCTGTCTTGGACGCCAGCCGTATGACGCGGCGGAAGGATACGTCTTCGGACAGGTTGGAGTGGATGTGGTGCATGTTCCACCAGTCCATGGATCCGTCTTCGTGGGCGTTGCCGTAGTTGTAGTGGACCATGTCGTCGTCTTCGGAGTGGACGAGGAGCATTCCGCCGGCCTGGGCGACGTTCTCCATAATAGAGGTGAGGCGTCCGAAGTCGGTCTTGTTGTCCTGCATCTGCGGGCTGGGCGGGCGGATGGACGTTGTGAATATCTTGAAGCTGGGGAAGCCGTCCTCCACCAGCTCGCCTATCTGGGCTATGGAGGCTCTGTCCGCGCCGTTGGTGAATATGGGGTGGTACGAGTAGTCGGTGTAGGCGCTGCCCTGCCAGCGCTCGGCGGCTTCGCCTATGGCGTGGTGGAGGTCGTGGCCGGGGATCTGGGTGGCGAAGTCCAAGACGGTGGTCGTGCCGCCCCACACGGCGGCGAGGGATACGGGTTCGGCGCCGGAGCGCTCCGGCTGGCGAGCGCCGCCGATGTGGGCGTGCGGCTCTATGCCGCCGGGTACGACTATCTTTCCGGCGGCGTCTATGACGCGGACGCCGGGGCCGGCGACTGTTCCCGGCTCGGAGACGGCGTTGATGGTTTCGCCCTCTATCCAGATGTCGAATTCGCCCGCGCCGAATGGGGTGACGACCGTTCCGCCTGTAATGAGGATCATTTGGGTTCTCCTTCGATGGGGCGACTGGAGAGCCGCTCCTGTATGTGCTGTCGATTCGTCCAAATCCCGCAATCCTGCGAATTCCGATTCTGGCGGTGTGTCACGTGAGGGCGGCGACTACGGCGTCTCCCACGTCGGAGGTGCTGGAGGAGCCGCCGAGGTCCGGGGTGAGGGTCTCTCCGAGCGCGACCACTCCGATGACGGCGCGCTGGACGGATTCCGCCGCGGCGCTCTCTCCGAGGTGTTCGAGCATCATGGCGGCCGAGAGTATGGCGGCGAGCGGGTTGGCTGTCCCCTGCCCCATTATGTCGGGAGCGGAGCCGTGGACGGGTTCGAACATGGAGGGGAAGCGGCGCTCGGGGTCTATGTTTCCGCTGGGCGCAAGCCCCATGCTGCCGGTGATTATCGCGCCTATGTCCGTCAGGATGTCGCCGAACAGGTTGCTGCCCACGACCACGTCGAACGATTCGGGGCGGCGTATGAAGTCCATGCAGGCGGCATCTATGAGCAGCGAGCTGGTCTGGATATCGGGGTACTGGGCGGAGACGCGCTCGAATGCCCTGTCCCAAACGATCATGCCGTATCCGAGCGCGTTGGATTTGGTTATCGAGGTGACGTGACGGGCGCGGTCTCTGCGACGCGCCGACTCGAAGGCGTATCTGATGATGCGCTCGCATCCGCGCCGCGTGAACACGCCTGACTGCACTGCCAGCTCCTCGGGGGAGTATGGGTAGAGGAAGCCGCCAACGTCGGCGTACTCGCCCTCGGTGTTCTCGCGGATGACGAGCATGTCTATATCTCCGTGCGAGTAGCCTGCGAGGGGCGATTCTATCCCCTCGTACAGCACGCTCGGACGCTCGCATACGTACTGATCGAACGATCTGCGAATCGGCAGGAGCAAGCCGCCGAGTGTGACGTGATCCTGGAAGTCTGGGTGTCCCACCGCGCCTAGGAAGATGGCGTCGGACTCGCTCAGGGTGTCCAGGGCGTCTGCGGGCATGACGACCCCGCGCTGGCGGTAGTATTCGCTGCCCCAAGGATGCTCTGTCCAGCGCCACGTTATGCCGTACTCGCGCCCAACGGCGTCGAGAACCTTGATTCCCTCTTCGATAACTTCGATGCCTATGCCGTCGCCTCTTATCACTGCAACGTTATGCTGGGACACCTAAATAACTCCAACGGGTTCGGGTCTGGTGTACTGTGTCTAGGGCTTATTGTATGCGGAGTGTGTGCCAGTGGCTAGTGGCGCGCGCAATGGAAAATCAGGGATGGGCAAGCGGGACATCTCGCAGCGAGAGCCGCAGGGGAGATGGCGCGAGTGCCGGCGGCGCGGCTGTGTTACAATCGCAATCGAGCATTTCGAGACTTGGGATGAGACGTTGAACCCTTACGTGGAAGCGCAGACGCGCGCGCTGGTGGAAGGCATCCGCCTGCTGGAGGTGTACGTCACCGCGCCGCTTGGACTGTACTCGGACATCAAGATGATGCGCGAATCTCTGGGCGCTCTGGGCGTGGCGGATGCCGCGGACCTAAGCCGCGCGGAGGGCGCGCGCCGAAGGCAGATCTACGCCGAGCTTGCGGACGATCGGGCTTCGCTGGCGCTGGACGCTATAGGGGCGATTCGGGCGGCGGTGGTCTCGCTGGCGTCCGCGAAAGGGGGGGGATACTCTCCGATCGACGAGGGCTTCGAGCGGCGCGCGCGCATGGTTCTGGATCGCGCAGAGCGTAAGCTGGGGGCGGATATCAGGGCGGTGAGAGCGCGGAAGCTGCGGGGGGTCTACGTGATAGTCGATCCCGAAGCGACGCGGGGGCGCGCGGTGACAGAAGTGGCGCGGCAGGCGCTGGAGGGCGGCGCCAAGGTCGTGCAGCTGCGCGACAAGGTGAGCGACAAGGGGCCGATGGCGGAGACGGCGCGCCTTCTGAAGTCCATCTGCGAAGAGTACGGGGCGCTGTTCGTGATGAACGATCACGCGGACATCGCGCTCGTGTCGGACGCGGACGTCCTGCACGTGGGACAGACGGACATGCGGATCGAGGACGCTCGCCGCGTCCTGACGCCGCGCCAGATGATCGGAAACTCCAACGGCAGCGTCGAGGAGGCGATGAGGGCGCGGGTCGCGGAGGTGGACTACGTGGCGGTCGGCGCGATCTATCCGACTGTCACGATGGGGAAGTCGGGGCGGAAGGCTCTAGGCCCCAAGACGGTTGCGCAGGTCAAGGAGGCGGTGAAGCGGCCGGTGGTAGCCATCGGCGGAATAGACAGATCGAACATCGGGGAGGTGGTCGGCGCGGGGGCGGATTCGGTGTGCGTGGTGAGCGCGATCACGTTCGCGGACGACCCGAAGGCGGCGACCGAAGAGCTGGTGAGGCTCTATGATGAGAGCGTCTGAGTCGGGGCTGTCGTGCGCGAGATAGGCGCGTCTGTCGAGGATGCGATAGCCGCAGTGCGCGAAGCGGGCGAGGCGGCGGAGCGTCTGCTTGGGAACGCGCACGCGGCGCGCGAGCGCGCGCTTTCGAGGTCGCGCCAAGTGACTCGGGCGTCGGCAAACGCGATACGGGCTGCGCACAGGGGAGACTTCGATGAGGCGCGAAGGCTGATTGCGCAGGCGGGCGCGCTGCGCTCGGAGGTGGAGGCGGAGCGCGCGGCTCACCCGGAGGTGTACTACGGCGGCTACGTAGAGGATGCGCTGAAGGAGTTCGTGGAGGCGCGCGCCACGCTCGCGTTCGCCGAGGGGTCGCGCCTTCCCACTATGGACGAGATGGGGGTGGGCGCGGCGGTCTACATGAACGGGCTTGCCGAGTCCATTGGCGAGATGCGGCGTCTGACGCTCGACCTGCTGCGGAAGGACGAGTTCGCGCGCTGCGAGAGGCTGCTTCGGATCATGGACGAGGTATACGCGGTTCTGGCGACGCTGGACTATCCGGACGGGGTCACCAGAGGGCTGCGAAGGACGACTGACGTTATGCGCGGCGTGATCGAGCGCACGCGGGGAGACATCACGATTGCGCTGAGACAGCGCAGCTTGGAACGTCAGCTTGCCGAGCTGAACAGGAAGCTGGATGCCGATTGACCGATTGACCGCTCACGCGCGGGTTCATAACTGATCTTACGCACAAACCGAAGCAGATGCTGCCCTCGAGCCATGAACAAAGAGCTGCTGGAACTGTACTACATGGAGACTATCTGCCAAGCTCGTTTCGGTCTGTTGCTTGGAATGGCTTAGTGTGAGACACTGGCTGCGTCACTTCTCGCTTAGAACCCGCATATATCTCAGGGACATCTGCCATGCCTTCGACGAACTCCAGCTACTCAAGACTGCGTAAGGTCAGAATGAATCAGCTTGCTGGAAGAGGTCGAATTCCGAAAGCCCTCTCCCTCATGCTGACCGTTGTCTTCGCCGTCGCGTGCGCGCAGGATCCCCTACCTACCCCCCCCCCCCCCCCCGCGAGCTCCTCTCCTGTGGTAGCCGAGCAAGACGTAGTTAGAACCGTCGTCACCGAGGTCGAAAAGCTCGCAGCCCCAGTTCAGCCTACACCCCCGGCTCAGCCCGCAGCCCCAGCTCAGCCTACACCCACGCCCACGTCATCCGGGAAGATAGCGTTTGTCTCCACTCGGGACGGGAACGATGAGATCTACGTGATGAACGCGGACGGCTCTGAAGTCACCCGTCTCACGGATCATCCTGGGGTGGATACTATCCCGGCTTGGTCTCCGGACAGACGGCGCATAGCGTTCGAGTCCACTCGGGACGGGGGCTACGAGATATACGTGATGAACGCTGATGGCTCTGAAGTCACCCGTCTCACGGATACTCCCGAGGATAATGGGTACCCCGCTTGGTCTCCGGACGGTCGACGCATAGCGTTCGAGTCTTATCGGAACGGGAACGCCGAGATATACGTGATGAACGCAGACGGTTCGGGAGTCACCCGTCTCACGGATACTCCTGAGAATGATGATGACCCGTCTTGGTCTCCGGACGGTCAACGTATAGCGTTTGTCTCTCGTCGGGACGGGAACCCCGAGATCTACGTGATGAACGCGGACGGTTCGGGAGTCACCCGTCTCACGGATCATCCTGAGAATGATGGGTACCCCGCCTGGTCTTCGGACGGACGGCAGATAGCGTTTACTTCTGATCGGGACGGGAACAGGAATATATACGTGATGAACGCAGACGGTTCGGGAGTGACGCGGCTCACCGATCATCCTGCGTGGGATGGGGCCCCCATGTCCTGGTCTCCGGACGGACGGCGCATAGCGTTTACCTCTCGTCGGGACTGGAACGATGAGATATACGTGATGAACGCTGACGGATCGGGAGTCACCCGTCTCACGGATCATACTGAGTCTGATCGGGACCCGGCCTGGTGGACAAGTGCAGGCGTTGTGATGCACACGCCTACACCCACGCCCACGTCATCCGGGAAGATAGCGTTTGTCTCCACTCGGGACGGGAACGATGAGATCTACGTGATGAACGCGGACGGCTCTGAAGTCACCCGTCTCACGGATCATCCTGGGGTGGATACTATCCCGGCTTGGTCTCCAGACAGACGGCGCATAGCGTTCGAGTCCACTCGGGACGGGGGCTACGAGATATACGTGATGAACGCGGACGGTTCTGAAGTCACCCGTCTCACGGATACTCCTGAGGATAATGGGTACCCCGCTTGGTCTCCGGATGGTCGGCGCATAGCGTTCGAGTCTTATCGGAACGGGAACCCCGAGATCTACGTGATGAACGCGGACGGTTCGGGAGTCACCCGTCTCACGGATCATCCTGAGAATGACGATGACCCGTCTTGGTCTCCGGACGGTCAGCGTATAGCGTTTGTCTCTCGTCGGGACGGGAACCCCGAGATCTACGTGATGAACGCGGACGGTTCAGGAGTCACCCGTCTCACGGATCATCCTGAGAATGATGGGTACCCCGCCTGGTCTTCGGACGGACGGCAGATAGCGTTTACTTCTGATCGGGACGGGAACAGGAATATATACGTGATGAACGCAGATGGTTCGGGAGTGACGCGGCTCACCGATCATCCTGCGTGGGATGGGGCCCCCATGTCCTGGTCTCCAGACGGACGGCGCATAGTGTTTACCTCTCGTCGGGACTGGAACGATGAGATCTACGTGATGAACGCGGACGGTTCGGGAGTCACCCGTCTCACGGATCATCCTGAGTCTGATCGGGACCCGGCCTGGTGGACAAGCGCAGGAGTTGTGACGCATACGCCTGCGACTACGCCGACACCCACGTCAACGCCGACACCCACGCCTACTCCGACGCATACGCCGACACCCACGTCAACGCCGACACCCACGCACACGCCTACACACGTCTCGCCTATGCCTATCCCCACGCATACGCCGACGCCGACACCCACGCATACACCCACACCTACGCACACGCCTGTGCCGACACCTACGCACACATCCACACCTACGCATACCCCCACGCCTGTGCCTACCCCCTCGCCCACGCCGACACCTACGCACACGCCCACACCGACCCCTACGCACACACCCACGCCTGTGCCTACACTCACGCCCACACCTACGCATACGCCTGTGCCTACACTCACGCCCACGCCGACCCCGACGCCTACACTCACGCCCACGCCGACCCCGACGCACACACCCACGCCGACCCCGACGCACACACCCACGCCGACTCCCACGCCGACCCCGACGCACACACCCACGCCCACATCATCCGGGAAGATAGCGTTTGTCTCCACTCGGGACGGGAACGCTGAGATATACGTGATGAACGCGGACGGTTCGGGAGTCACCCGTCTCACGAATAATCGTGGGGTGGATACCATCCCGGCTTGGTCTCCGGACGGACGGCGCATAGCGTTCGAGTCCACTCGGGACGGGGGCTACGAGATATACGTGATGAACGCGGACGGTTCGGGAGTCACCCGTCTCACGAATACTCCCGAGGATAATGGGTACCCCGCCTGGTCTCCGGACGGACGGCGCATAGCGTTCGAGTCTTATCGGAACGGGAACCCCGATATATACGTGATAAATGCGGATGGCAAGGGCGTCACCCGGCTCACGGATCATCGTGAGAATGATGATGACCCGTCCTGGTCTCCGGACGGACGGCGCATAGCGTTTGTCTCTCGTCGGGACGGGAACGATGAGATATATGTGATGAACGCGGACGGATCGGGAGTGACGCGGCTCACGAATCATACTGCGCGGGATGGCCGCCCCGCTTGGTCTCCGGACGGACGGCGCATAGCGTTCGAGTCTCGCCGGGACGGGAACGATGAGATCTACGTGATGAATGCGGACGGTTCGGGAGTCACCCGTCTCACGAATCATACTGCGCGGGATCTGTCCCCCTCTTGGTCTCCGGACGGACAGCACATAGCGTTTCGGTCTCGTCGGGACAGGAACGATGAGATCTACGTGATGAACGCGGATGGCTCGGGAGTCACCCGTCTCACGAATCATACTGCGTCTGATCGGGACCCGGCCTGGTGACGGCAGTGAGCGATTGACCCCTCCTCGTTACGATAGAGGTAGGGCTTACGCAGCTAGCAGGTCAGATCGACCCACCCAAACGTGATGACCAACGACTGCATATACTTCATAACCGCAGCTCATAGAGCATTCAGCTGACGCCTTCACTCGCCTGCTCACGAGACAGCATCCGAACACTGAGGCGTCGTGACGAGAGGCGCGCAGACGCTGCCCTCGATCCACGAACAAAGAACTGCTGGAACTGTTAGAGACTATCTGCTAAGCTCGCTTCGATCTGTCGCTTGGAATGGCTCAGTGTGAGACACTGGATGTATCATTTCCCGCTCAGAACCCGCATACATCTCAAGGACCTCCGCCATGCCTTCGACGAACTCCAACTACTCAAGACTGCGTAAGGCGGGTTCATATAATCGCGGTATAGCGATTGGGAAGGGCGACACATGACGAGCGCTAATCTGGTTTCGGATCGGATCGAGTTCGAGGGCTGGAACGAGGTCGTAGACGCCTACATGGAGAGGGGCTGGACGGACGGGCTGCCGATAGTTCCGCCCACTCCCGATCTGGTGTCGGCGTGTCTCGACGCCGCCGGCCGAATGCCGTCCGACATACTGGGGGCGGAACCCACGAAAGGGCGCGTGATAACCGCGGAGAAGGCGGCGGTCAACGCGGTCATGGCGGGCTGCCGTCCCGAATACTTTCGGATAGTGGCGGCGGCGGTCGAAGCGATGTGCGAGCCGCAGTTCAATCTGCACGCGGTCACTGCCAGCACGCAGGGATCGGCTGTCCTTGCAGTGGTGAACGGGCCCATCGCCGAGCAGGTCGGGCTGAATTCGGGCGTGAGCGTGTTCGGTCCGGGACATCGCGCCAACGCGACCATCGGAAGGGCGATCCGACTGATCATCATAAACGCCACAGGGTCGCAGTCCGGGGAGATAGACAAAGCCACGCTGGGGCATCCGGGCAAGTACAGCTGGTGCATGGCGGAGGCGGAAGGCGTTTCGCCGTGGGATCCGCTCCAGACGGACAGGGGGTACTCCGCGCAGGACAGCGCGATCTCGCTGTTCGCGGCGCTCTCTCCGATACAGGTCGACAACCACGCATTCCAGAAGCCGGAGGAGATACTGGTTTCGTTCAGGGACGCGCTGTTCGCCGGCGGCGCGGGCTGGGGGCAAGGTGAGATAGTGGTGGTTCTGTGTCCGGAACACGTGGGCAATCTGGAGCGCGCGGGCTGGAGCAAGCGGCAGGTCAAGGAGTTCCTGCACCAGACGGCTCAGCGCTCGATTTCGGACTGGCGCGCGGGCGGGCGGCTGATCCGCGATTCTGTCGGGGAGGCGAACGACCGTCTCCACTCGGCAGCGTCGGCGGACGCGATTACCGTCGTGGTCGCGGGCGGGCTTGCGGGGGCGTTCTCGTGCGTCATACCGCTGTGGAGCGGCGGCACAGGCTCGCGCTCGGTGACCAAGATGATCGAATAAGGGGCAAGGCAGGCAACAGACCAAACAGCAGGGAGGTTCTCCATGTCAACGATTGTACTCGACCCAACTGTGGCTCCGCTTCCGGCGGACGGGGTGATAGCGGACAGGCCGGCTTCGCTGGACGGGGCGACCGTCGGCCTGCTGGCGAACGGCAAGCTGAATTCGGAGGAGATGCTGACTGCGCTTCACGACGTGCTGGCGGACAGGTTCGAGTTCGGGGAGGTGGTGGAGCGGAACAAGCTCAACGCATCGCGCCCATGCCCGGAGGAGATAATCGACGAGCTGGTCGACCTGTGCGACGTGGTGATCACGTCGTCCGGTGATTGAGGGTCTTGCTCGTCGTGCAGTGTGCACGACGGACTTACTCTGGAGCGCAGGGGCGTTCCCACGGCGGTTATCTGCACGGAGCCGTTCGTCACCAGCGCGGACGCGATGGCTGCGCTCGGGGGAGCGCCGGACTATCCCTACGTGGTAGTCCCCCACCCTCTCGGCAGTCGCACGATGTCCCAGCTCAGGGGGCTGGCGTCCAAAGCCGCGCCCGACGTCTTGGCTATTCTCATGGCGCGTCGCTGAGGTTCGATCTTCAGTTCGATCTTCGCTGCGCCGAAGCTCACTCGACCCCTCTCCCCTGCTTGGGAGAGGGGTTACGTCTTGCCCCGCTCTCGTCGGTGGGGATTACGGCTCGAGGATGCTGGAGTGGACGATGTTGGACACTCTATCCAGCCTGATGCTGTGCCACGGCTCAGGCGCCATGCAGCTGGTCAGGTAGGTGAACGAGACTCCGGAGTCGGGATCCGCCCATGAGTAGGACGTTCCGGCGCCCCCGTGTCCGAAGGTGGATGGGGAGGCGATGGTTCCCAGTCCGCGGATCGTGGGGGACTCGCCCCTGACGTGGGGGCCGAGTCCGCGGTGCATGGGCATCCCCATGCTCTCGTCGATGCGGTCGCCGGTGTGGTTTCGGGTGGCGAACTGGATGACTCTAGGTCCAAGCGCCCTCGTTCCCATGAGTGTTCCGCCGGCTAGAAGCATCTGGTAGAACGCCGCCATTCCGCGAGCGGTGGCGTAGCCTCCGCCGCCGGGGACGCCCGCGGCTCTCCAAGCGCGGGTGTCGAGCGGGGCGCGGATCATGCCGCCGTCTTCGGCGAGCTGGTGGATGTGGGCGCATCTGTCGTCTGCCTGCTCGCTGACGCCGACGAAGATGTCGTCGTCCAAACCGAGCGGGATGAGCAGGTCGTTCTTGATGCGGTCTCGGTAGTCTTCGCCCGTGACGGCTTCGATGAGGGCGGCGGCTACCCAGTGGGCGGATAGGCCGTGGTAGTGGATCTTGGAGCCGGGGGTCCACTCCAGTGAGAAGGCGCTTACGACTTTTCGGAGAAGCTCATGGTCTTCCCAAGCCTCCTGCGGCACTTCGGCGGACGGAAAGCCGCCCTGATGGGTGATCAGCTGAAAGATGGTTACGTCTCCCTTGCCGTTCGCAGCGAACTCGGGGATGTGGTCGGCTATGCGGTCTGCGAACCTGAGCGCTCCTGCCTCCACGAGCTGCCAGAGCGCGGCGGCGACGATGACCTTAGTCTGGGAGAACATGAGCCACAGTGTGGAGTCGTTCGCGGCGACGGGCTGCGGCTCGATGCGGGCGTTGCCGAACGTGGCGGTTTCGATCATCCTGCCGCTGCGCGCCAGGGCTGTCTGAGCGCCGGGGTAGCGACCCTCGGCTATGTGGCTTTCGATGAGCGCGTGAAGGCGCGCGAGTCGGTCGGGGTCTATGCCGGCGGACTCGGGGGACGCGGTCGGAAGAGTGGGTCGGGGCGATGTCATGTCGGTCTTTCCTGAGAGATGATGTTTGGCGGCGCTTGACGATGCCGCCAGCCAATTTTACACTTGCGCAGACGCAATATACAGGCGAGAGAAGCGATTGGCTGCCAATAGACGAGCGGACGGCGGCGAGGCGCAGCTCGGAGGCCTTCCGCCAAAGGGGAAACGGTCTCGGCGCGTTCAGGGGGGAGTCGCCACAAGCGATGTCATCCTGTCGGCGCGCGTGGGCGGGAATTCGGGACGGAGAGATGGATTGCATGGTTCTGGATCCTCTTTGTATATAGAGAGGGGCGGCACAACACCCGCCCATTGGACACGCTGGCGCAGATGGCTTCTATCGTTCAGGGGATGATAGGCAGGCATCTGCTATACGCGGACTTGATTGAGCCGGTTGAGATGCGCCTGAACGGGCAGATGAGGTTGGTTTAGCTATGACTCCGAACACAGAAGATCTCAACAGGACGGTCTTCATCAGCGACAACCTGCCGTTCCTAAAGGCGCTGGATACGGAGAGCGTTGACCTGGTGGTTATTGACCCGCCGTTTGGAAAGAATCAGACATTCACGGGCAGGCTGAGGCCGCCACTTACAGATGCCGAACTGGAACACGAATACGATCTCCTCATTTCTTGGGGAATCCAGAACGAGTCCGACGCCTACGAAGCTGGATTGGAGTTTCCAGACCAGTCTGGGATAACGGCTTCATTCAAGGAAATATGGGACTTCCGTTATCAGGTGACAGAAGCCGATTGGGATATGCTGGAAGCCGTATGCCCTCCGGCGCGCCACCTGATAGAAGCCACTCGGTACACTCATTCCGACAGCACCGCGGGATATATCGCCTTTATGACGATGCGGATGATCGAGATACGGCGTATCCTCAAGTCGACCGGAAGCGTCTATCTGCACTGCGACCACGAAGCCAACGCCTACCTTCGGCAGATGATGGACGCCGTGTTTGGACAACAGAATTTCAGGAATGAGATTGTGTGGCGGCGAACCTCTGGACGCAGTGATGGCGAGCAGTATGGGCGTGTTCATGACACCATCCTCTTCTACTCCAAAAGCGACGCTCCGGTATGGAATAACGCCTATGGCGCGCTGGACAATGGCTATGTCAGGAAAGCCTATCGTATGCGGGATGACATCTTCGGGCGTTTTAGGTCTGGCGACCTAACGGGGGCGAATATTAGTGAGGGGGAAAGCGGGCAGGCGTGGAAAGGAATAGACCCCACCAATTCAGGTCGCCATTGGTCCGCGCCCCGAACTGGTGCATATGCGGCGTGGATAGACGAGAATGTCATTCTGGGCTATCAGTCTATTCCGGGTGTTCATGCCCGCTTGGACGCTTTAGATGCCGCCGGACTCATTCTCTGGCCGGAAAAGCAAGGTGGTATTCCTGCGCTCAAACGATACTTGGCGGCTTCGCTCGGAACGAAAGTCAATGACATTTGGACCGACATCAACCCTCTTGGGTCTAGCGCCACTGAGCGCACAGGCTACCCGACACAGAAGCCCCAGGCGTTGGCTCGACGCATAATAGAGTCGTCGAGCAACCCTGGCGACCTAGTACTCGACTGCTTCGCCGGTTGCGCCTATGTTCCCGTTGCGGCTGAATTGACAGGACGGCACTGGATCGCCTGTGATATGTCTCTCCGCGCATGGACTGTCGTTAGGCGTCAGTTCCACAAGCACCCCAAACTTGGCATACTCACGGAGGGGGAATACTCCGAAATAGCTCCCGACAGGCCCGGAGAGGGCGTCAAGCTGGAATTGGGCGACAAACGCATCATCAAAGTGAGGGGGCCGCATGACCTGCCAGTGCGCCGCACGAATGACGAACAGCAAGAGCCTAGCATCCGAATCCTGAAACCTATCCAATTCCGCCAAAAGCCCGTTGAGACAGGTATTCAGATATGGGAAGCGTTCGTTGATGAGTGGGGGCCGGCGTGCTGGTACTGCGGCAGCGAGATGGACGAAGATCGCCGTCTGCTGCATCTTGATCACGTAGAACCAAACTCCCGCGACGGCAGCAATGACGACTGTTGGAACCGCGCCTTGGCGTGCGCCCCGTGCAACTCGGATAAGTCCGACCAGATGACGGTTGAGCAGGCGATAGACAAAGCTCTCGCCGAAGGGCGGATTGCGCGGAATCGGCTCAGAGACGAACAGCGCAGGAAGTTTGCTGAACGACGTCAGTGGGCAAAGGAACGCTGGGAACGCATCAAGATAAATATACTTCCACTCTAAGGTTGAAACAGGCGAGGCTATGAACACGCCGTCAATCACTCTTGATAGTTCCGATATTTTGGGTTTGGAAGATGAGATCTGCCCATTTTCCCCAGCTTCTCGCATTCGCTGGAACGACGGCCTAATCAGTAATATCCAGCCACAATATCCAGCCACAGGCCGCGACATGCCGCAATTCTCAGACGCGCTGTTTACAGACCTGTATCAGCTGACTATGGCGCAAGCCTATTTCCAGAGTGGGCAGACGGGAGACGCTACTTTCAGCCTGTACTTTCGCGGGTTTCCGTCGAACAGGGCGTACTATGTGTTCTGCGGCCTGGAGTCGGCGGTCGAGTACATGGGCGGGTTTGGGTTCTCCGAGCGCGACTTGGCGGCGCTCGAAAGGCTCGGTATCTTCGATGGCGGATTTCTGGACTATCTGCGCTCTGTTCGGTTTACGGGCAGCGCGCGCGCAATGGCAGAGGGCGAGGTGTTCTTTCCGGCCGAGCCGGCGCTGGAGGTGAGCGGCCCGATCATCGAGTGCCAGCTGCTGGAGACGTATCTGGTAAACCAGATCAGCCTGGAGTCTATGCTGGCTGCGAAGGCGGCGCGCGTGGTGGATGCCGCCAACGGTCGGCAGGTGGTGGACTTCGGGGCGCGGCGCGCGCACGGGCGAGACGCTGCCATGAAGCTGGCGAGGGCGTCTTACATGGCCGGGTTCGATGGCAGCAGCAACATCGCGGCGGCGGACGCCTACGGCATTCCCGCAGTCGGCACGATGGCTCACTCGTTCATATCGTCGTTCGATGACGAGCGCGAGGCGTTCAGGAGCTACGCCAGATCGTTTCCCGATTCCAGCACGTTCTTGGTGGATACGTATGACACGGTGGGCGGGGTGCGCAGCGCGATTGCCGTTGCGGGCGAGATGGAATCGGACGGCCGCCGCCTGCGCGCGGTGCGGCTGGACAGCGGGGACATGGATTCGCTGTCCAGAGAGGCGAGGCGGATGCTGGACGATGCGGGGCTGTCCCACGTTCGGATACTCGCCAGCGGCGGGCTGGACGAGTACGCGATAGACGAGCTGGCGCGGCGCGGCGCTCCCATAGACGGGTTCGGAGTGGGGACGAGGGTAGGCACGTCTGCGGACGCGCCCTATACGGACTTCGTATACAAGCTGGTGGAGTACGGCGGGAAGCCGATGATGAAGCTCAGCGAGGGCAAGGTGTCTCTGCCTATGGCGAAGCAGGTGTCGAGGCTGTTCGACGATGAGGGCGCGATGAGGCGGGACGTGATCCACGCGAAGGGCATGGAAACTCGGCTGCCAGATTCGAGCGCGCCGCTGCTTGGTACGGTGATCGAACGCGGGAGCTTGACCGCGCCGCTTCCAGATCTGGAGTCGGCGCGGGCGTTCCATGCGGGTCGGATCGCGCAGCTGCCGAGAGGTCTGCGCGGGGTGAAGCCATCGGGCGGGTACGATGTGAGGGTGGCGGCGGAGCTGGAAGGGCTGGCGGCTGAGGTTTCGGAAAGGCTGCGCTCGGAGAGCGGACGCGCCTACTCTACCGCTCCGGACTCTCTCAGCCGCGCTATCCGCCGCGCAGAGTAGCCCAGATCGCTCAAGATGCGGTCGGTGTGCTGGCCAACGGTCGCGCCGAGCGACCTGACCGAGCCGGGAGTGTCGGAGAGCTTGGGGCCTATGCCCACCTGCTTCACCGTCTCGCCGTCCACCTGTCCGGCTTCTATCACCATGCGGCGGTGCAGGTTCTGCGGATCGCGCGCCGCCTCCTCTATGGTGGTCACTCTGGTCACCGCTATGCTGCTGACTGCGGAGAGTGTTTCCCACCAGTCATCTCTGTCTCTGGTCTCGAACGCGCGCGCCAGCTCGTTTTCGATATATTCGGCGCGGTCGGGGTCGAACTGGCCGGCGATCAGGTCTTCGCGTCCGAGCGCTTCGCAGAGGGCAGACCAGAACCACGGCTCGATGCAGCCGACGCTCAGGTAGCGTCCATCGCGGCATCTGTAGACGTTGTAGTACGGAGCGCCGCCGTTGAGATTCGTCCGTCCTCGCTCGGGAGGCGCGCCGCCGGAGAAGTATTCCGACATGAGCGAGGCGAGCATGTAGGCGACGCCGTCCGACATGGCTACGTCCACGTACTGTCCCCTGCCCGCGCGCTCGCGCGCCATGAGCGCGGCGAGTATAGCGGTGGCGGCGTGAAAGCCGCCGCCGGCGTAGTCGGCGATGATGTTGTACGGGATGACGGGCGCGCCGTCTCTGGGGCCGATGACGCCGAGCGCGCCGCCGACCGAGATGTAGTTGATGTCGTGTCCGACGAGGGACGAGTATGGCCCATCCTGTCCGTAGCCGGAGATGGAGCAGTACACCAAGCGCGGGTTGATCGCGCTCAGGGTGCGGTAGTCGCAGCCGAGACGCGATACCACGCCGGGGCGAAAACCCTCCACGAACACGTCGGCGTCCTTCGTGAGATCGTGGAGCGCGCGCTGAGCGTCCGGGTTCTTCAGGTCGAGCGCGATGCTGCGCTTGTTGCGGTTGAGGGCGTTGAACGCCGCCCTGCGCCGCGTCTGCGTCTGGTCGATTTCGGCGCTGCGCTCACGCGCCATCCTGCCGCCGCCGGGCTCCTCTACTCTGATGACGTCCGCGCCGAGGTCGCCTAGAACCATAGTGCAAAAAGGGCCGGGGGCCATTCGGGAGAGATCGACTATCTTGATACCCTCTAACGCCATTGGCATGGGACATCCTCCGTTGGTCAAGCGTTGGTCAAGACTGTTCCAGTACGCCATCGGCGAGCAGCGCGGCGACGGCGGTATCGTCCATGCCCAGAATCTGGCTTAAGATCTCCGAGTTGTGCTGACCCACGAGCGCCTGGGGCATTCTGACGGCGCCGGGAGTCTTGGACAGGCGATACGTGATCCCGTCGTACGGCATGGGGCCGCATTCGGCATGGTCGAGCCACTGAAAGAAGCCGCGATGGGCTATTTGCGGGTCTTCCCACAGGTCGGCTTGGCTTTGCGCCATCCCCGCGGGGACGCCTGCCGCCTGAAGCTCGTCCATGAGTCGCCTAGCGTCTTTGTCTCGCGTCCACGATGACAGCAGCGCGTCCAGCTCGGCGCGGCGACGGCGGCGCGATTCGGCGTCCGAGAAGCGGGGGGAATCAGCCAGATCCGGGCGTCCCACGTGGGCGCACAGCGCCTGCCACTGGCGATCATCCGATACGGCTATGGCGATCCAAGACGGTCCAACGCCTGTGTAGATGCGCTCGCGGTCTGCGCAGCGGTAGACGCCGTGAGGGGCTGCCAAGTCGTCCTCGTTCCCGCGCCTGTCGAGGACGCTGCCGCTGGCGAAGTAGTCCATGATGGACGGAGCCAGGAAGTGGGCGGCGCATTCGTACTGAGATAGGTCGATGCGCTGTCCGCTCCCGGTGCGTCTGCGGTATTCGAGCGCGGCGACGATGGCGGCGACTGCGTTGGGCGGGTTCACGAAGTCGGAGTATGCGCCGTATGGGCCTGCGGGGTCTCGGTCGTGCCAGCCGGTGACGTGGTAGAAGCCGGCGAGCGCGCCGGCGAGCTGTCCGAAGCCGGCGTAGCTGGAGTGGGGGCCTGTCTGTCCCTGCTGGCACGTGCTGAAGAATATGACGCCGGGCGCGAGCTGGCGAGCGTCCGAGTAGCCAAGTCCCCATCCGGGCATGACGCGGGGGGTGAAGCTCTCGGCTATGATGTCTGGCTGCCACTCGCTGATGATGCGGCGGGCGAGGTCGCGCCCCTCGGGGAGGGCGAGGTTCAAGCCCAGTCCGCGTTTGCTGGAGTTGTAGTTGGCGGAGAACTGGCTGCGGTTGATTCCGGGCTTGCCGTCCTTGAACGGCGCGCCGTTCCTGAGAACGTCGGGCCTGGATACGGACTCTATGCGGATCACGTCCGCTCCGAAGTCGGCGAGGTGCTTGGTGGTGATGGGGCCGACTCCGACCCAAGTGAAGTCTAGAACCTTCAGCCCGTGGAACGGCATATGACGGCTGGCGGCGCGGGGCGCGGGGGCGTCCCCTGCCGCAGGGGTTCCAGGCTGAGGCGGAGCTGATTTCAAGGCTGTCAGGATTCGATCGTCGTGCTGGCCAACTGTGGGCGCGGGGCGGGTTATGGATATGGGGCTTTCGCTCAGCTTGACGAACGGGCCGAGGTGGGTCAGCGAGCTGCCAATCTCGCGGTATTCGAGGTCTCGCCAGAAGTCTCGCGCGGCGAGCTGCTCGCTTAGGGCGATGTCCTCGACGGTCTGACATGGGGCAAGGAGCAGCCTGTGGCTGATGGCGCGTTCGTACAGCTCGCGCTTGGTGCGGGATGCGAAGAATTTTTCGACCTCGCGCTGGATGGACTCGAACTGTTCCAGCAGGCTGGCGGTGTCTCCGTCGAGCGCGGCGGAGGGGATGCTCCAGTCTTCCCAGTCTATCTGTAGAAGCCACTCCGGGCCTGTATCGTCTTCTGCCATCCACTCGGTGATTCCCGACAGGGTCGCGGGCGACATTAGCGCGCTGACGTGGCCATCCGCGCAGGCGAACACCTGCCGAACGGCGAGCTGCCCGCGCGAGCGGAAAGCGCCGTCGCGCTCGATGTTCACCCCGTGCAGAGGGGGAAACGGGGTGGCGTTCATCAGCGTCCACATGACTGCCGTCTGCATGGAGACGTCTACGTGCTGGCCCTCGCCCGTCATCTGACGATGCCAGAACGCCGCCATCGTGCCGGCGGCGGCTTGGGCTGCGGCGTGAAGCTCTGCCTGCGGCGCGCTGACGCGAACCGGGGGGCGGTCGGAGTCGCCGCAGATGTAGGTCATGCCGCCCATGGACCAAGCGACCAGATCGGGGGCCTGGTAGCGCGCGTAGGGGCCTGTCTGTCCGAAGGGGGTGATAGAGGTGTACACGAGAGCGGGGTTGACGCGCGCGATGTCCTCGTAGCCGAGTCCGAGCGAGGCGAGGCGGCCGGGCGCGAACGACTCGATGAGGATGTCGGCATCCTGGGCGAGGGCGCGGAGGGTGTCAGCGCCCTGCTGTGAATGGATGTCGAGCGTAACGCCGCGCTTGTTCACGCAGTAAGCTGCCCAGAACAGGCTCAGGGGCGTTCCGCTGCTGCCGACCGCGAACGGTCCGCGCCGCCGCGTGGGACTGCCGCCGGGCGGCTCGATCTTGATGACGTCGGCTCCCAAATCTGCGAGCAGCTTGGCGCACCAGTTGAAGCCGCCCTCGCTGAGGTCGAGCGCGGTGTACGGGGATAGGGGCTGGGAGTCAGGGGTTGGGGCTGGCATTACATTGCCGGGACGGCTGGTGTTTCAGGGCGTTCGCTCGGAAGTTTAACAGAAGGCGGTATGACGCCGCACAGGTGGCTGTTCGTGGGGAACGCCCCCACCCTGCCCCTCTATATATAGGGAAGGGATATTGGGGATTTGCCGGGTCGCAGAGTGTACGGGATTCATGGTTTGTCCGAAAGATCATCGACGGAGTGGAGGGGTGGACGGCGCTGCTGGATCTGCTGACTGTGACGGCTGTTTGGCGGCGGCTCTGTTTGCGGGAGGGTTCGGGGTGAGCGGCGGCGTGTTCACCCTCGCGCCCTTGAAGGCGGAGGCGATCGCTCCCATGAACACGATTACGGCCATGCTCGAGTATGCGAAGCGCAGTCCGGTCGTGAAGGCTGTCAGCACGCCCTCGCCGCCTCCGGCGGACACGGCGGCGAGCGTGGGGGCGTAGCCGAGCGCGCCCATCGTTCCGGTGACTATGGCGGTGCCCATCGCCACGCTGCACAGGTTGCCGGAGTTTCTGACGAGGTTGAGGAAGCCGGTTATCACGCCGTACTTGCTCTGCTCGACGGCGCTCAGGATGGAGCTGTTGTTGGGCGCGTTGAATATGCCGACTCCCATGCTCTGGAGTATCATGCCTGCCATGGCGAGCGCGAGGGGGGAATCCGTCCTGAGTGTGGCGAGGATGATCAGTCCGGTCGTGGAGGTGAGCATTCCGCCCATAGTGAACCAGCGCCAGCCGAACCTGTCCGAGAAGCGTCCGCTCAGCGGCCCGGTGATCATCATGCACACCGCGCCCGGCACGATGACGAGACCAATCTGCGTTGGGGACAGTCCCAAGACTGCCTGGAGGTAGAAGGGCATCAGGAATCTGACGGAGGACATGCCCAAGAAGTTTAGGAAGCTCGCCAGCACGCCCATCGAAAACAGCCGCCGCTGGAACAGCCTGACGTCCATCATCGGGAACGGTGAGCGCAGCTCCTGATAGACGAACGCGGCGAGCAGGCCGGCGAAGGCGAGGAATGCCGATACGATGATCGGGCTGCCGTAGCCTATGGCGGGCGCCCACGTCATGCCCTGAAGGAAAGCCACGAGCGCGCCTGTGGAGAGAGCCGCGCCAAGCCAGTCGAACTTAATTCCGCGCGCGGCGGCGCGTCCGGCGCGGCTGGAGTCTATGACGATGATAGCGGCGAGTACGGCGACCAATGCGCCGATGGACGCGGCGAAGAACACCCACTGCCAGCCCAGCCCTCCGACTATCAGCCCTCCGAGCGCAGGCCCGGCGACTCCGCCGCTGCCGACTATGCTCATCTGGAGGCCGAGCGCCTTGCCGCGCTCCTCGGCGGGGAAGCTGGCTACGAGCATGGCCATGGACGTCCCCTGTGTCATCGCGGCGCCTGCCCCCTGCACCACCTTGGCGGCGATGAGGAAGCCGATGTCCGGCGCCATGCCCGCCGCGATGCCGGAGACAACCACTACGAGCGTGCCGATCACGTATACGAGCTTGCGCCCCACGATGTCGGCGAGCCGCCCCATGGGAAGCAGCAGGACGCTCACGGTGAGCGTGTATCCGATGAGAACCCACTGGGTGGTTGGCAGATCGGTCTCGAAGTAGCTGGATATGGTCGGGAGCGCGACCATGACGCTGCCGAGATCGGCGACCGAGATGAACAGGCCGAGCGCCAGCGCCACGAACGCCCAATATCTATAGTTTTGGGGGGTGATCAGGCGCAATTCGACACGGCGGGGGCTGCGGAGACGGGCCAATCCTCCATTCTCCAAGCGGCGTCCCAGAACATGTACTCGTACTGGCTGCTGATCATAAAGGCGCGCTCCATGGAGGCGAGGTCTGCGCTGCCTGCGGTCTGGGCGCAGCGGTCTATGAATCCGCGCAGCCAGATGGCAAGCTCTTCGAACTCGGGAGAGTTGTACATCTCTATCCAGCGCGCATAGAGCGGCTGGCTGCGGGGCAAACCCTGAGCGTAGAGCTTCTGGCCAATCTCGGCGTAGCCCCATGAACATGGCAGTATGACCGCCGCCACCTCGCCCACCGATCCGGCGTGCGCGGTGTTCATCATGTGGCGGGTGTATGCCCACGTGGTGGGCGAGGGCGAGGTGTCGAGCAGCTCGCGCTCGGTTATTCCGAAGTCTGCGCAGAAGCCGACGTGAAGCGCCATCTCGGTGTTGAGCGTCTCATCTATCAGGCGGGCGAACCAGCTCATGTCTTCGAGGGACGGGGCCTTGGCGACGGCTAGGGAGATGGCGCGGCAGAAGTCTATGAGGAACACGTAATCCTGCCTCATGTAGTACCTGAACCTGTCGAGGGATAGGCTGCCGTCTCCGATTCCGGTTACGAATGGGTGCTCTTTCTCGCTGTCCCAGACGTGAGCGCCCCTGCTTCTTAGCTCGTCCGAAAAGCCCATGTCTTCTCCTCTGCGTCGGTGATTCTGTCATTATGGTGGATGGGACATCTTGACACAACCGCGCGCGGCGTGGCTAATTATTGGCTAACTGCATTAGGGGGCGACGATGGCTTCTTCAGGTTACATACTCGCGCTCGACCAAGGGACGAGCGGCACGACGGCGATGCTGATAGACGCCACAGGCGCGCCGCTGTGGACGGTGAGCAGGGAGATACGGCAGATATACCCTCGCCCCGGCTGGGTGGAGCATGACCCTGCGGAGCTGTTCGAGTCTTGCCTCGACGTGATGGAGGAGCTGTTGGAGCTGGCGGAGGCTCACCCGCGTTCGATTGCGGCGATTGGGATTGCGAACCAGCGCGAGACGGTGGTTATGTGGGATCGGATCAGCGGGCGGCCGGTGTCCAACGCCATCGTGTGGCAGTGTCGCAGGACGGCGGGGCTGTGCGAGGAGCTGAAGGGGCGCGGGCTGGAGGAGACGATCAGGAAGAAGACGGGGCTTCCGATAGACGCCTACTTCAGCGGAACGAAGATCAGGTGGCTGCTGGACAGCGTCCCGGACGGTCAGCGGCGCGCGCAGCGGGGCGAGCTTGCCTGCGGCACGGTGGATTCGTGGCTGATGTGGAACTTCACGAATGGCAGAGTCCACGTCACGGACACGACCAACGCGAGCCGCACCATGCTGTTCGACATAGACAGGCTGGACTGGGACGATGAGCTGCTGGACGCGCTGCGGATTCCGCGCGCGATGCTGCCGGAGGTGAGGTCTTCGAGCGAGGTTCTCGGGTACGTGTCTGGGGAGATGTCCGCAGGGCAGCCTGTGCCGATAGCTGGCGTGGCGGGGGATCAGCACGCTTCGCTGTTCGGGCAGGCGTGTTTCGATTCCGGCGATGTCAAGAACACATACGGCACGGGGTGCTTCGCGCTGACCAACACGGGGGCGCGGCGCGTGGAGTCTGGGGCGGGGCTTATCTCGACGGTCGCCTGGACTGTTGGGGGAGAGACGAGCTACGCGCTGGAGGGCAGCGTGTTCTCGGCGGGGGCGACGGTGCAGTGGCTCAGGGACGGTCTGGGCATCATCGGGAGCGCGTCCGAGTCGGAGACGCTGGCGGGCGAGGTGGCGGACAGCGGGGGCGTCTATCTGGTTCCGGCGTTCGCAGGTCTGGGCGCGCCGCACTGGGACATGTACGCGAGGGGCGCGATCACGGGGCTGACGCGCGGGACGGGACGGGCGCACGTGGCGCGCGCCGCGCTGGAGGCGACAGCCTACCAGACGCGCGACGTGCTGGACGCCATGCGGCGGGATACGGGCGTAGCGCCCTCGTCTCTCAGGGTCGATGGCGGAGCGACTGGCAACGCGCTGATGATGCAGTTTCAAGCGGACATACTGGGCTTGACGATAGAGCGAGCGGCAGCGCGTGAGACGACCGCGCTGGGCGCGGGATACCTTGCCGGGCTGGGCGCGGGGTTCTGGGGAAGCCAAGACGAGCTGGCGGCGCTGTGGAATGCCGACGCGGTGTTCGAGCCGCGCATGGGCGAGAGGGAGCGAGAGGGGCTTTACGCGGGATGGCTGCGCGCCGTGGATCGAACGAGGAGCGGTCAGCCATAGCGTCCCCTAGCGCCCTCTCATGTGCTGGATGTATCTGTCGGCGGAGCGTCTGACCGCTTCTTTGGCGGCCGACGTCACGTTCCTGTCCCACCAGCCGCCGTAGATGCGCTCGAAGGGGTAGGGTTCGATGGAGTGGAGTATGCGGCTCACCTTCTCCTCGGACATGGGGATGAGGTTCGGGTAGCTGGTCATAAAGCTGACGTATCGCCTGTCGGGGACGACGGTTATGCTGTCTCCAACGAGCAGCGCGCCCTTCCCGTTCGCGCCGTCCGCCCAGTGGAGGACGGCGCTTCCGTCGAAGTGGCCGCCGCACTGGATCAGGGTCACGCCGCGAACCAGCTCGAGCGGGCTGCCGTCCCAGTAGCGGATGGCGGGATCGGGGCGCATGACGTGTTGACGGTCGGCTTCGGGGACTATTATCGGGGCGTTGTCGAAGGCGCGGCTGAACTCTGCCATGCTGTCGTAGAAGTGGGGATGGGAGAAGCAGATGAAGTCTATACCTCCCCAGCGCCGTATCTCGGCTATGGCGGCATCGTCGATCAGGCTGACGCAGTCGTACAGGACGTTGCCGCCGGGCGCGCGCACCAAGAGAGCGCGCTGCCCTATCGAGAACGAGGGGGTCACGCCGATTCCGAGCAGGTCTTCTTCCTCTGGGCGCAGCTCGCTGCGGTATCCCTCGCGCGCGAGAGCGTCCATAGTCGTCCACTGCTGGCCGCCCCAGCCGACGTACTGGCGCGGGTCTAGGCAGATGGGACACTCGGAAGGCGGCTGCGGTGACTCTGCGAACTGGACTCCGCAGGTGCGGCATATGTAGCTGGGCATGGGACGGCTCCGGTTCGGCGGTTGCAACTTCTATGCGCGTGTGCCAGACTGTCTGACACTATCATATTCTTCGCGGCGGCGCATGGCACGGTCGTACAGTCCGGCACGCCGCGCACAGGAGCAGAGCCGAATGGCGCCCGATTCGAGAGCCAAGACGGTCGGAGATCTTCGACAGTCCGGTTACAAGGTATTGCCGGTCAAACAGGAAGTCAGGAAGAACCTCATCTCCCGAATCAGGGGGAAGCAGGAGATGTTCGAGGGCATCGTGGGGTTCGAGGAGTCTGTGATTCCGCAGCTGGAGAATGCGATTCTGGCGGGGCAGGACATGATTCTGCTCGGTGAGCGAGGTCAGGCGAAGTCCAGGCTGATTCGACACATCGCGGGCCTGCTGGACGAGGCGATTCCGGTGATGGACGGCTGCGAGCTGAACGACAATCCGTTCGCTCCGATCTGCGCGGAGTGCAAGCGGAACGTGGGCGAGAGGGGAGACGAGGCTGCCATCAGGTGGATCGGACGGGATGAGCGCTACTCCGAGAAGCTGGCGACTCCGGACATCACGGTTGCCGACCTGATCGGCGAGATAGACCCGATAAAGATAGCGGAGGGGCGCTACCTGTCGGACGAGCTGGCGATCCACTACGGGCTGATACCGCGCACGAATCGGGGGATATTCTGCATCAACGAGCTGCCCGACCTGTCGGAGCGGATACAGGTTAGCCTGTTCAACCTGATGCAGGAGCGGGACGTGCAGATCAAGGGCTACCGCGTGATGCTGCCGCTGGACGTTATGCTGGTGGCGAGCGCGAACCCGGAGGACTACACGAACCGGGGGCGGATCATCACGCCGCTGAAGGACCGCTACGGGGCGCAGATACGGACGCACTACCCGCGCCGCATAGAGGACGAGATCAGGATAATGGAGCAGGAACACAGGAGGTTCGCGGACTCGGCGGAGTCTGTGGCGGTGCCTCGCTACATGAAGGAGGTGGTGGCGGAGATCACGACCTTGGCGCGGCGAAGCCCGGAGATCAACCAGCGGTCTGGCGTGAGTCTGCGCGTGTCCATCGCCAACTACGAGACTGTGATCGGCAGCGCGTTCAAGCGCAGCCTGCGGCTTGGGGAGGCGGCGAGTCCGAGGGTGAGCGATCTTCCGTCCATCGTGGCATCCACCAACGGCAAGGTGGAGATGGAGAGTGTGGAGGAGGGGCGCGAGTTCAAGGTGGTGGACGGGCTGGTGAAGAAGGCCGTGCAGAACACCTTCGGGCGCTACTTCAGCCCGCGCGAGTTCGATGCGGTGCTGATGCGGTTCGAGGAGGGGCTTACGGTGGAAGCAGGTACGGACGTGCCATCCGACGTCTACGCCGACATGCTGCCGCGTATGGCGAACATGCGAGAGATGCTGTCTCGCATAGAGTCTTCGGACGATCCTTCCGCCATCGCCTCGGCGGTGGAGTTCGTTCTGGAGGGGCTGTACCTGAACCGCAGGCTGAACCGCGATCAGACGGCGGGGCGGGTGGTGTTCAGCGTGTAGTCTGTCGACGGGTCTCCCCTGCCCTCTGCGGACGCTGCTAGACTTCCATCATGGCGCGCACCATTACGGTCTCGTCGCGGTGGGGGCCTGTGGATATGATGTCCACGGGGCATCCGATCAGCTCTTGGATGCGGTCTACGTATCTGCGCGCGGCTTCGGGCAGGTCTTCGTATCTGCGCACGCTGGCGGTGGGTCTGTCCCAGCCGGGCATCTCTTCGAAGACGGGGCGAACCTTTCCGAGCGCGGCGACGCCGCCGGGGAAGTCGTCTGTCTGCGCGCCGTCTTCGGTGATGTAGTGGGTGCATATCCTGACGGTCTCGAAGCCGTCCAGCACGTCCAGCCGTGTCAGCACGGCGGAGGTGTAGCCGTTGATGAGCGCGCTGTACTTGGCGGCGACGGCGTCGAACCAGCCCACGCGACGGGGGCGGCCGGTGGTGGTTCCGAACTCCTGCGCCAGCTCGCGGATGGTCTCGCCTGTGGCATCGGTCAACTCCGTTGGGAGCGGGCCTGTGCCTACGCGGGTGGTGTATGCCTTGAAGACGCCGGTGATGCCCTCTATGTGGGTGGGGCTGACGCCGACGCCGACGGACGCGCCGCCAATGGTGGGGTTGGAGGAGGTCACGAATGGGTAGGTGCCGTGGTCTAGGTCGAGCAGGACGCCCTGCGCGCCTTCGAGCAGGACGTTGTCTCCGTCGGCGAGCGCCTGATTGACTATCTTTTCGGCTGGGCCGATGTACGGGGCGAGCCGCTCCGACCACGAGCGGCACTTGTCGAAGACGTAGTCGAAGGAGAGCGCGTCGCCGCCGTAGACTTTGGTGATGACGGCGTTGGTGTATTCGAGGATGTTCTGGAGTCTGGGAATGAGGGCTTCGATATCGAGCAGGTCCGCGGCGCGGACTCCGGTTCTGGCTGCCTTGTCCGCGTAGGCGGGGCCGATTCCCTTGCCGGTGGTGCCGATGCGGGCGTCGCCGCGCGCGCTCTCGGCAAGCTCGTCTAGCATGACGTGGTAGGGCATGATGAGGTGGGCGCGCTCGCTGACGACTATGCGCTCGGATATGTCGATTCCGCGCGCTTCGAGGTCGTCTATCTCTTCGAGCAGAACGTCGGGGTCGAGGACTACGCCGTTTCCGATGACGTTGAGCGCCTGTGGCCAGAACACGCCGCACGGGATCAGGTGGAAGCTGAACTTGCCCTGGTCGTTGACTACGGTGTGGCCGGCGTTGTTTCCGCCGGCGAACCGCGCCACGATGCGCGCGTCTTTGGCTAGGAAGTCGACTATCTTTCCCTTGCCTTCATCGCCCCACTGGGCGCCCAAAACTGCGTAGGCAGGCATCCCCCATCTCCTGGCTGTAGGCTGTCCGTTTTAGAGAGACTGTTCTTGGGCGCGCTGCGTCGCAATGAGCCATCGGCCGATAGGAAAGGACATCGCGCAGGGGCAACGCGCACAAAGTTGAGTATAGCACAAATGGCGGGCGCGAGGGGGAAGGCTGGGTCGATGGCGGCATCCTCACCCTAGCCTTCTCCCGTCGAGGGGAAGGTTGGGTCAATGGTGACACCCTCACCCTAGCCCTCTCCCGTCGAGGGAGAGGGGACTTATGACAGCCTTCTTACGTCGAGGGAGAGGGGACTTATGACAGCCTTCCTCCGTCAAGGGAGAGGGGGCTTACGATTTCTTGGGCGTCGCTCATCTGTGGACACTTGCTGAAGTGTGGAATTTTTGATATGCTTGGATGTCTGATACATCCAATAAGTTACGACTCCATGAGGAGGGGCATCATGGCGAAAGGTGGAAGAGGCAGCGGCAAGGGCAAGACCAGCGGCAAGGCGGCATCTCGTATCCAGTCTGCGACTGCGAAGGCAGGCGGGGGCAAAGTGGCGAAGGGATCCTTCGCCGCTCGCGCTCAGAGAGCAGCATCGAAGAACAGAGGCAAGCGCTAGGGTCGGTCGCTAGGGTTTTGCAAGGGCGACCGGTGTCGGGTCGCCCTTTTTGCGCTGCCTAGAAAATCCCGTTCCCCTACCCTGCCGGCTCGCGCTCCACTTTGGCGATGGCGCGGTCTAGCTTGGCGGTCAGCTCGTCGGCTTCTTCTGTGGTGATGCACAGGGGCGGGCCTATGGTGATACGCTCATCGCCGCTGATGCGAAAGATGGAATGGAGCGGTACATCATCGACAGAGTATGTCTGGCTGCCGATAGACTCGCGCAGTCGGCAGGTTCACATCTGGCGACCCGATACCGGCGACCCGATACCGGCGACCCGATACCGGGCGCGATCTGCTGGGTTATCCGCAGACGGTCGGAGGTGAAGGGGCGTTGCCCGGTTTCGTATTCGAGATGCGTCAAACTCTCACTTTACACCAGCGCGAGAGAGTGACATAGTATCGTTGGCTGTTCTATATATAGAGTGCGGCGAGGGCATACGGGGGTGAGCATGAGTTTTCAGCACGATGCCAAGTGGTTTTTCGTCAAGGAAGACCCCAACGATCGCGGCAGATCAACGTCTCGGCGGCACTTGCTCGAAGGCGCGGGGCTTTCCACAGAGGCGCGAGTCGCGCGCGAGGCGATTCAGAACAGCGTGGACGCGACTCTAGGGGGAGAGAAGACCGATGTTTCCGTGCGCAGCGTGGTCGTCTCCGGAGAGGCAGTTTCGAGCTTTCGAGATCTGATAGGGTTCGGAGACGGAGACTCCCCGTTCGCAAGGCTGGACAAGCTCGGCCTGAAGTCTGGGAACGCATACGAACATATGTGCAGGGGGGGGGTATCCTCGTCCTTCCGGGTCACGGTCATAGAAGACTACAACACCTGCGGGCTGGGCTACGACGAAAGAGACGGCAAAGACCGTTTCGATGAGCTGTGCCTGTCTTTTGGACAGGATACGACGAGCGCTTCGGGAAGCCGAGGCGGGTCGTATGGGTTCGGCAAGGAGGTGTACGAAGAGGCGTCCGACTGCAACACGTTCATGGTCTACAGCGTATTCGCGCCCAGTGAGCATGGGAACGAAAAGGGGAGCCACGCGCGGCTGTTCGGGTGCGCGACGTTCGACGGACACGAGGGCGATGACGGTATCAAGTACAAAGGTCGCGCGCTGTTCGGATTTCACCGTGAGAGCGCGAGCGGATCTATCGAGTGCAGGCCGCTCGTGGACGAGATGGCGCACGAAGTGGCGGGAAGGCTGGGGTTCGAGGTCAGGGATCAGGAGGATACCGGTACTTCCATAATGATATTCGGCTCCAGCATAGACATGGGGGAGTTCAAAAAGGCGACCGAGGATTACTGGTGGCCGCGAATCCACTCGAACCAGCTCTCGGTGGATCTGATGGAGGACTGCGCGGAATTCCCACCCCCGGACCCGCGCCGTCGCTCCGATCTCGAACCCTATGTCAGATGCTATTCACTGATCGAGGAGGGCGTGCCAAAGGAGGATGGCGAGCGAGAGATTCGGCTCAGGACGGCTCACGGCTCGAAGCCCGGCTCGCTCGCGCTGAAGTCTCTGCCGCCGGACGAAACGGAGGATGACGAAGAAGGGGATCTCCACCTGAAGAATACTGTGGCGCTGGTGCGAAGCGGGCCGCGCATGGTGGTTCAGTACATGGAGCCGGGCGGCAGCGGCGCGGGCAGCTTCGTGGGAACGTTCGTGAGCCACAGCGAATCGGAGGAGGCGCTGCACCTGTCCGAGCCGCCGGCGCACAACGTATGGGACCACAATTCGCAACGACTAAGGGACGCCTACCCGAACGATCCCGAGAAGGGGGAGACGGCGCAGAAGCTGGTCAAGAGCATCGTGGACAGGATACGGAGGCAGGCGCGGGATTTCAGAAGGCAAACAAACTCAGCCCCGCCGCCCCCGGTAGACGGAACGAGAAAGCTGGCGTCCATTCTGGAGAGGGTGATGTCGGGCAGAGGGCTGGGGCCGCGACCCGCTCCGGTACCAAACAGCGACCCGTTCGAGTTGAATATACGCGAAGGCAGGGAAAACACTCCGACTCAGTCGAGTGTCACCGCAACCGTGAAGATCGAGTTGAGATACGATGCGGACGAGGACAGCGCGGACGTGAAGATGTCCCTGCGCCCGACTGTCGTAATAGATGACAACATGCGGCGGGATACGAGCGAGAGGATAGCGCTGGAGTCGGTCAAGGTGGATGGAAAACGCGCGCCCGTCTCGAACGATTTCGACGTGAACATAAGAATCTTCAAGTACAAGACAGTCGTGGTGGAGGCCAAATCGGAGAAGTTCGACCGGGAGCTGTACGCCAGTCTCGACGTGGAAGTCGAGGCTCAGAGACAGTTCGCGCCGTCCCAGCAGGTATCCGTTACGTAAACATGACCACCGAAAGAGCTTCGAGACACATGCGCGCTCGGCGCAGAGAACGGCGGCTGATTCCGCCGTTTGGAGACGGCAGCAGCCCACACGGCATATTCAGACTCTTGGGCAGCGCGCTGGCAAAGTGTCGGTTCGCGCCTTTCCCCAATCGCGGATGGGTGGATGGCGAAACATATACTCTAAACCCGCTGGAAGTGAACACGCCGTTAGAACCCAGACTGGATATAGTGGTAGACGGCATAGAAGATCTGACGGACAGGCTGGGTGTGAGCGGCGGCGATCTGAGTGTGGGGGTGTCCGTTCGGAGTCGGCATCTCAAGAGGTACGATGCGCTGGAGCAGTGGCGCATAGACGCTCTCCCCGCCGAGCCGTGGTCGCCCAGTCCGAACAAGCTCGGACATCTTCAGTCCGGCAGGGGCATAGATTTCATTGTGGCGATTCGCGTCTCGCGCAACTCGACGAGACTGGCGCGGCTTGGTCTGGAATTGGGCAAGGTACTGTGCCGAAGGGAGTTTTCGATCAGGGAGAGTGTGGACACGTCCACCTTCCCGTTCGAGTGGGTGGAGTTCGGAGGCGACAGCGAATATCCGCGAGAGCTGCTGTGGGCTATTCGGTGGAACGACTCGGCGGATGACGAGGACAGATTCAGCCGCCCCGTGCATGAAGTCCTGACCGTTCTGGTGAACAAGAGGGCCGAGAGGTCTCTGACCGATATGGGCGCGGTTCGGAGCGCGGGCGATCTGGCTTGGAAGATGCTGGCGGCGGAGATAACCACTCAGATATGGTCGGACGTTCTTGCGAACATAGAGGAGGAGCCGAACGAAGACGATACCGAAACGCTTGCGGGTCAGGTGTTCGCTCACCTGTCGAGGGCCAGCGGAAAGCCCTACGCGGAGATCGAAGGCTTGGCGGATCAGGATGACAGCTTGGCGGAACTGCGCGCGCTGATCGCCAAGATTCTCAGGGTGGTGGCGTGACGAGGACTGCGACATGAGGGGCAAGACGCTGACCAACGAGGTGGCGAGGCTGGCGGTAACGGAGCGCAGGCAAGGCCGGGCGTACAAGGTGCTGGATTCGAGCGTTGGCAACGTTGGGGAAGGCGAGTTTTGGGACGAGTCGAAGGCGGAGCGCGCGGCAGTGAAGCTTCGCGCACTCAAGAGCGGACTTCCAGAAGTCGGAAAGATACTCAAGGGAAATATATTCGACAAGGACGCTTGCAGAATAGTTCACGAAACGCTCGCTCTTCCGCCCAATCTTGCGGCGTCCGAAGGCTTCTGGCGGTGGCTTGCAGTCGAGAAGTTCGGGGACATTATCGAGTTCAGAAACGGCGACCTGTCCGGAAGCGGCCCACCGGCGCACTTGGCGAACTACGGAATAGATACTCGCGCAGAGTACAACAGGCTGGCGATCCTCTGGTTCAGGGCGGACATGGCTTACGACGGAGACAGCGACGACCCCTACCATCTCGCCGCTCGTCTGTCGTCCACTGATTTCTGGGAGTCGGGCGTCATACGGCCGCGTTATGGCTGGTGCAGAAATCTTGCGCGGGAATTGGTGAGATTTCAGTATAGAGACCCATACTCGAGTACAGTCAAAAACTATCTCCATCTAACGAACGAGAACGGTATCAGAGAGCTGTACAAACGTCTTCGCAGGCTGCACAGCACGGTCTCGTTCGAGTACATGAGCGACGAAGAGATCAGGGACATGCTCGAAGAGAAGAGCTCGGACCTGCGGAGGAGCTAGCGCGTGTCACGACTGCCAGAGCCTGCGGACGAGACGACCAGCAAGAAGATGCGGGCGGTGCGCCAATCAGGGACTTCACCCGAGATCGCGGCGCGGCGAGCTCTGGAGTCGCTGGGAGTCGAGTTCGAGGTCAACGTCGAGGGCAAGCCGGGGCGTCCGGATATATGGATTACTCCGGACGAGGTGCCCGTTTTCGTTCATGGCTGTTTCTGGCACAGGCACGAGGGCTGCAAGAAAGCCACGATGCCCAAGAAGAACCGTGAATTCTGGGCTGCCAAGTTCCAGCGGAACCTGGAGCGGGATGGGCGAAAAATGCTGGAGTTGAAAAACTTGGGATACTCGCCAGTTGTCATATGGCAGTGTGAAACCGAGAACGAATCATCGCTGGAGGCTCTGCTGATGGAGAAGATAGGAAACGTCGAGTCGAGAGCTTCTGCGCCACGCTGACCTGTGCCAACCGTATGCGAAAACTTCACTTTCGACGGGCGCGAGATCGTCAGAGAGCTGCGCGTAGGCGGATCGTCAGGCACATCCAGGGTTCCAGTGGACGCATCCTTATGGGAGGATACTTCATGGGAGGACACTTCCCAAGAGGCGCTGAAGGCGATTTGGGACAAGGCTTTCCTGCTCGGGGCAGTGGATTACACGCCGGAGGGCGGTCATCCAAAACCGAAGAAGACGGTCAGAGTAGCAGACGTGTTCTGTGGAGCGGGCGGGCTGTCTTACGGCGCGCGAGAGGCTGCGCGGGCATGTGGTCTGCGCCCGGTGAACGTCTTGGCGGTGGACGTGGACTCTGTCGCTCTGGAGGTGTACAGAAGGAATTTCGACCCCGCGAGCCACTCGACGCGCAACCTGTGGACATCGGTTACCATCAACTACTCGGCGCGCAGGTCGAGAACGAAGTTCTTGAGCAGGCCGAGTCTGCTGACAGAGGAGCTTCAGGCTTGCGAAGGCAAGGTGGATATTCTGCTTGGAGGCCCGCCTTGCGAGGGCCACTCCACTTCTAACAACCTGACGAGGCGTTCCGACCCGCGCAACGCATACTACGCGGTAATGCCGGCGCTGGCGGTCGCGCTGGACGCGGAGGCTGCCATAGTCGAGAACGTTCCGGGTATCCAGCACGACAGCCGCCACATCTTGGAACAAGCCAAGAGTCTGTTCGAGTCCAGCGGCTATCTAATCGCCGAGGGCTTGGCGGACGCGGTATCGCTTGGACTTCCACAAACCAGAAAGCGGCATATCCTGATTGCGAGCAAGACCAGGAAGCCCGACATAAACGCAGTCTTGGAGGCGCTTTCCAGAAGGGAGCGGGATCTGCGCTGGGCCATAGGCGATCTGGAAGATACGAGGTCGGAAGCGACGATAGACGCCAGCGCCGAGCTTTCCGAAGTCAACAGGCGCAGAATCGACCACCTTTTCGACAACGATGAGTACGACCTCGAAAACGAGATGCGCCCGGACAGTCACAAGGGCGGGCATACCTACCCTTCGATATACGGGCGTCTGCGATGGGACAGGCCGGCTGGGACCGTGACCACCGGGTTCAACACGCCGGGGCGCGGGAGGCACATCCACCCATCCAGAAGGCGGACGCTGACGGCGCACGAAGCGGCCAGAATACAGGGCTTCCCAGACAGCTTCGAATTCAAGCTGATCAACGGCAGCGCTCCAACGCGCACGAGCCTCGCCAACATAATAGGCGACGCGGTACCGCCTCAGATCGGGTACGCTGCTGGGGTGGCGGCGCTGGCGACGCTGGACGGGGTCTGAACCGACGCCCTGCCCTATCTCCTCAAGTCGCGCTCCACTTTGGCGATGGCGCGGTCTAGCTTGGCGGTCAGCTCGTCGGCTTCTTCTGTGGTGATGCACAGGGGCGGGCCTATGGTGATACGCTCATCGCCGGGGGAGAGTATCAAGCCCTCGGACTCGAAGGCCAGGCGCAGGCGACGGCCTAGCTGGATGTCCTTGGGGAAGCGGGCGCGGGTGTCGCGGTCGGCGACCATCTCCATGCCGATGAGAAGGCCTAGTCCGCGAACGTGGCCGATGATGGGGTGGTCTTCGGCGAGGGCGGTCAGCCTTCCGAGAAGATGCGCGCCCACGACGCGGGAGTTCTCCACGAGGCGCTCGCTCTCTATTATCTCGATGTTCCTGAGCGCGACTGCGGCGGTGACGGGGTGGCCTCCGAACGTGAGCGCCTGTCTGAAGATGTTGTCCGAACCCGCGAACACGTCGGCTATGCGCGGCGAGACGATGGCGTTGGCCAAGGGGAGGTAGCTGGACGTTATGCCCTTGGCCATGGTCATAATGTCGGGCGTCACGTTCCAATGCTCCATGGCGAACATGGTTCCGGTGCGACCGAATCCGGTGATCACCTCGTCGGCTATCAGCGCCACGCTGTATCTGTCGCATATCTGGCGCAGCATGGGCCAGTATTCGTCTCCGGGGACGGCGGCGCCTGCGGATGAAGACACAGGCTCTGCGATCACGGCGGCTACGGAGGATGCGCCGTGGAACTCGATGAGACGCTCGATCGCCTGCGCGGAGCGGACGGCGCAGCGCGAGGGTGTATCGTCCGGGACGCCGGAGTTGTAGTCGTCCGGGTGGGGGGCGTAGATCATGCCGGGCGGCGCGGGTTCGTAGTCCTCGCGTCCGCCCTCGCCGCCGAGCCACATGGTGGCTCCGAGCGCGCCGTGGTAGGAGCGGAGGCGGCTTATGATCTTGTAGCGTCCGGGCTCTCCGCGCCGCTTGTGGTAGGCGCGGGCTATCTTGATGGCGGTCTCGTTCGCCTCGGAGCCGCCGGTGACGGGCCATGAGCGCTCCAGGTCTCCGGGGGTGATCTGTGCGAGCTTGGCGGCGAGATCCACGAGGGGTTCGGTGGTGGCGCCCTGCGGGAAGTAGACGAGGCGCTCCATCTGCTCGCGCATGGCGTGGGCAAGCTCGCGCCTGCCGTAGCCGATGTTGACGCACATGTAGCCGCCGTTTACGTCTATCCAGCTGCGCCCGCGCGAGTCGGTTACGCGAATCCCCTGCCCTTCCGTGATGACTCTGGGGCCGCCAAGCTCGGCGTCGGCTGCCCAGCTTCGGTTGTGCATCCACAGGTGATCGAGCGCGGTCTGGGCTGCGCTGGTCGCGGTGTCGGTGTCAGGCATACTGGGCCATCCCAAGCTCTCCCTCCAGCTCCCACAGGCTGAGGTCCAAGGCGTGGATTATCTCGTCCACTTCGGATTCGGTGATGCACAGTGGAGGCCCCATGTTGATGACGGGGCCGGCGGTTCTCAGGATGATGCCGCGCTTCTTGAAGCTCTCGTTGAGGCGATCCGCCACGCGGTCTTCGGGGGCGAACGTCTGCTTGGTCTCGCGGTCTTTGACCAGCTCCATGGCGACGAGAAGGCCTATGCCTCTGACATCGCCGATGGAGGGGTGATCGCCGCTCATTCCTTCGAGCTGCTCCTTGAAGTACGCGCCGACCCTGGCGGCGTTGTCCACGAGGCGCTCGCTCTCGATTATCTCGATGTTCTTGAGGGACGCGGCGGCTGATACGGGGTGTCCGCTGGAGGTGAGGACGTGGCGCAGGTAGTCTTCCTCGCCTGCGAAGGCTGCCGCCACTTCTTCGGTGGCGATGGCGGCGGCGAGGGGCAGGTATGAGCTGATTATGCCCTTGGCGATGGTCATTATGTCTGGGACTACGTCCCAATGCTCCATGGCGAACATCTTGCCGGTTCGCCCGAAGCCGTTGATGACCTCGTCTGCGATGAGGAGTACGCCGTATCGGTCGCAGATGTCGCGGAGCATGGGCCAGTACTCGTCCGAGGGGACGACTGCGCCGAGCGGCACGGCGACAGGCTCGCCTATGACGGCGGCGATGGTGTCTGGGCCTTCTAGCCGGATGATGTCTTCTATGGCGCTGGCGCAGCGGATGGCGCACTCGGAGGCGGTCTCGCCCTCGATCTCGGAGCGGTACGGCAGGGGCGCGGGGGCGTACACCATGCCGGGGTATGCAGGCTCGAAGTCGGCGCGCTGGGTTTGGGGGGTTCCGCCAAGCCACAGGACGCCGGCGGTGGTTCCGTGGTAGGAGCCGACTCGGCTGATTATCTTGTAGCGTCCTGCGTCTCCGCGCCGCTTGTGGTAGGCGCGGGCTATCTTGATGGCGGTCTCGTTCGCCTCGGAGCCGCCGGATACGGGGAATACGCGCGAGAGGGTTCCGGGGGTGATCTGGGCGAGCTTTCGGGCGAGCGAGGCGGTAGGCTCGGTGGTGGTTCCGTTGGGGAAGTAGGAGACGCGGTTCATCTGCTCGAAGGCGGCGTCTGCGATCTCGGTTCGACCGTATCCCACGTTGACGGAGTTGTAGCCGCCGTTGACGTCGATCCAGCTGCTGCCTTCGGAGTCGGTGACGCGGACGCCCTCGCCGCTGACGGCGATCATAGGCTCGCCCTCCTCCGCCATCTGGATCCAGTCTCTGTTGTGCATCCACAGGTAGCGGGTGGACTTCTGCCTGAGCTGCTGGGCGCGGGTGTCTTGGGTCATGGGGGCGGCTCCGGGCGCAACTGTTCGCATGGACGTACAGGATCAGTGTATATGGAGAACGGAGGGATGGCAACGTGAGAAGAGCGATCGGAAAGTTGCAAAAGCGCAGTTTTCGAGGGGGAGAGGTGAACCCGCCACGCCACGGCGGGCGCGCCTCCTCCCCACTCTCTTGGCGACGCATCAGGGCTTTTGCGAATTTCCAACGGCTTTCATAATCGGGCGGGCAAATCCTGCGCCGTCCAGTGGTGTACACTTGGGGGCGTTGGGCATAGTCGCGGCGCAATTAGGGGGTGTACATGAGATTCGGGTCTTTCGTGTTTCCGGTGAGTCACGATCCGGGCAGGGACGGGGCGGTGATAGACGACACGCTGAGGGAGATCGAGCTTCAGGACGAGATGGGGTTCGACGCGGCCTGGCTGACGGAGCATCACTTCGACGGGGCGTGCGCATACGTGGATCCGGTGGTGTTCGGGGCGGCGGTGGCGGCAAGAACGCGGCGCATCAAGATCGGGTTCGCGGTGGTGGAGATGGCGTTCCATCATCCTGTCAGGCTGGCGGCGCAGACTGCGCTTCTGGACAACCTGAGTCACGGGCGGCTGATCGTGGGAACGGGGCGCGGATCGGCGTTCAACACATACGAGTACATCGGCTTCGGGGTTCCGATGCGCGAGGGGGCGGAGAGGCTGGCGGAGGCGGAGGCGCTGATGACGGCGGCTTGGACTCAGGACGAGGTGAGGCACGAGGGGCGCTTCTGGAACGTCGCCTTTCCGGGTCTGAGGCCCAAGCCGTTCCAAGTGCCGCATCCGCCGCTGGTGCGCGCGTGCATCAGCGAAGAGTCCACTCTGGCTATGGCGCGGCTCGGGCGTCCCATACTCATGGGGACGCAGGATCTGGGGGTGTTCAGGGCGCGGATGGAGGGGTATCGCGACGAGATGGCGGGCGCGGGGTTCGATGAACGATACATCGAGGCGAGGCTGGACGAGTGCTGGTTCTCGAAGAACGTGTTCGTTGCCGAGAGCTACGACGAGGCGCGTGAGATGTGCGAGCCGGGGTTCAGGCGGGAGCGCAAGCACTTCAGGGAGGCGCGGGAGATGTACAATCCGGAGGGGTTCGCTCCGCTGGACGCGACCAAGCCGCTGCCGGCCGGGGAGGACTTCGAGAAGGCGTGCATCGTGGGGACGCCGGATCAGGTGGGGGAGCAGATAGCCGAGCTGCGCGACGCAGGGGTTCGCAACCTGATGATGAAGCTGAACATCGGCGAGATGGAGACGCAGGGGGTTCGGGAGTCTATCAGGCTGCTGGGTGAGAAGGTGATGCCGAGCTTTGGGGATAATCAACGCTGAAGGCGGCGTTACATCGTCAGGCAGGGGCCTGTTTCGATTTCGTGGGTGGGATGTCACCCTCACCCTAGCCTTCTCCTTATTATAAGGAGGGGGATTTCATGGTGTCAGCCCAGAATGGCGCAGACGCTCAACCTCTTCCATAGAGGGAGAGGGCATAGAGGGAGAGGGGATTTCACGGTGTCAGCCCAGAGATTAGTAGGCGGCGAAGAACGACGGTGTGACCTCGGATCAGGACAGGACGGTCTCGGCTATGTGTTCGAGCTGCGCGTTGGTGGCGGCTTCGTCGGCGGTCTCGACTCGGATCATGACGCGATCGGCGCCGGCGTCGAAGAGGTCGGTCACTAGCTGCCTGTCGGCGGGCTGGCCGAATACGGAGATGGTTATCGTGGCGGGGTCGCGTCCGGACTCGGCGGCGAGGGCGTCGAGCTGGGCGCGTCCGTCTCGGATGTCGCCCGGGGTTACGCGGTTGGGCATCCATCCGTCTCCCCACTGGACGACGCGCCTGAAGACGCTGCGCGCCATTCCTCCGAGCAGTACGGGCGGATGGGGACGCTGCGCCGAGCGCGGGAACGAGTATACAGGTGGGAAGTCGTAGTATGCGCCGTGGTACTCGCTCTCTACGTCTGTCCATAGGGACTTCATGGCGAGAATGGCTTCGCGGGTCTGCGTCCATCGGTGGGCGAAGTCGCCGCCCATGATCTCGGTCTCCTCCCTGAGCCAGCCCGCGCCGATTCCGAACAGGAATCTTCCTCCGGAGTACATGTCGAGTGTGGCGACCTCCTTGGCGAGAAGCAGGGGGTTTCGCTCCGGCACCAAGCATATGCCTGTGCCCAGCTTGATGGTGGAGGTGACTGCGGACGCTCTGCCGAGCGCGACGAAGGGGTCGACGATGTCGGCGTATACCTTCGGGATGACGCCGTCTGGCGAGCCGGGCCATGGGCTGGAGGTGGTCACCGGGATGATGGGATGCTCCGGCAGCCACAGAGACTCGAAGCCCATCTGCTCTGCCCTGCTGGCGAGGGTTGCGATGTCGACGGAGTAGTCGGTTGGGAATGTGGATATGCCTATGTTCACTGGCTCTCTCCGTATGTGTATTTGGGGTATTATTATAGTCTAGCGAGCGGTGTTTAGTGGGACAGCTGGAGCGGGCGTTGGAGATATTCTCAGGTGTTCATATGCTGCCGAGTGTCAGGTTGTCGAGGGTGTACCTGATAGAGGGGGAAGGGCTGACGCTGGTTGATTCGGGTCTGCCGTGGAGCGGCGGGGGTGCGCTGGCGTACATCGAGTCGATCGGCAGGCGCGCTAGGGATCTGCGCACGATACTGGTTACGCACGGACACCCGGATCACACGGGCGCGGCGGGCGCGCTGAGCAAGGCTACGGGCGCGGCGATAGTCGCTCACCGAGCGGATACGGTGGCGACCTCGGACGGGCGGCGGGCGCTGGCGTACAGGGGTACGCTGGGGATGGTTCGCTCGCCGCTGCCTCTGCGAGGGCCTGCGGTGGCGCGCCGTCTGGTGGAGGATGGGGACGTGCTTCCGATTCACGGCGGGATCCGCGCTATCCACACGCCGGGCCATACGCCGGGCAGCCTGTGCTTCCTGATGGAGGAGTCTGGGATACTGTTTTCGGGCGATACGATCTTCAGCGACGGGGAGCGGATCAGCAGATCGGTGCCGTTTCCGGGATACAGTCGCGCCAGCTACGTTCGCTCTCTGAAGCGTCTGGCGGAGATGGAGTTCGAGGCGGTGTGCGGCGGACACGGCGAGCCGCTGCGCAGCGGGGGCAGTGGCGCAGTGCGGAATCTGCTTCGGACACGGCCCGATCCGCCGACCTGGGGCGGGTTCTTCAGGGGCCTGCCGAGGCGGCTGTCGCGGTCGCGGTCGCGTCCGCTGACCGGGGAGTATGAGTAGAGGCTGGGCGAGGATCGAGACGATGAGCGCGGCAGGGGGTTTGACACTGCGAGCGCGCATACTCTATCATTCTCTTACGGGCGACCCTGTGTGGCAACGTAGCTCAGCGGTAGAGCGGGCGCTTCATAAGCGCTAGGTCACAGGTTCGAACCCTGTCGTTGCCACTCTCGCGCTGGCGGGAATGGCGCTGATGTTAACAGCAGAGGGTTGCGGGCCGGCAACGGAGAAGCCGGGGCGATTAGCTCAGTGGTTAGAGCGCTCGCCTCACACGCGAGAGGTCCGAGGTTCAAATCCTCGATCGCCCACCAAGGCTTTGGTCTTTGGATTGGGCGAGGCCGGCTCCGAAGGGCAGCGAGCAGCGCTCGAAACGAGATTGCCGGAGTGGCGAAATGGTAGACGCGCTACGTTCAGGACGTAGTATCCTTACGGGTGTGTGGGTTCGAATCCCTCCTTCGGCACCAGCCCTTCACAAGATGGGGCTGGAATGAAAAGCGCGCGCTTGTAGCTCAGACGGATAGAGCGCAGCCCTGCGGAGGCTGAGGCCGTGGGTTCGAGTCCCGCCAAGCGCGCTCCCCTCCCCGACCCTCACTTCCTTCACGCCCGAATCGAGCTCGGGGCAGATCCCCACACTCCCGCTACGGGGAGAGTCAGTCGCAGGGGTCACGCACACTTCGCGGGCGGTTAGCTCAGTTGGTTAGAGCGTCTGTCTTACACACAGAAGGCCAGAGGTTCGAGTCCTCTACCGCCCACCAAAGGGCTGCTCATCGCAGTCTTTGGTCGATCTCCTCACAAACGATGAGGGGTAGCGTAACAGTGGCGACATGCGCGCGAAGCTCGGGGTTGGGGTAAACGCGGATGTCGGGCAAGACGTCCATGAAACGAGAGCCAACAGTGAACACGGGATGGAAGGCGCAGGTGTGAAGGCGATGTCAGGCAAGACGTCCATGAAGCCAGCGAGGGGCGCGGAGAAGACCGACGCCCAAGCAGGCGCGGGGCCGGCGCTCCTCTCAGGCGGCAACCCGCAGATTGCGAAGGGCGACGGCGACGCTCCCGTGCAAGCCTACATCGCGGCTATGCCCGGCTGGAAGAGTGAGCTTGGGCGCTGCCTAGACGAGATCATCGCGCGCAACGTGCCTGACGCGCGCAAGGCCGTGAGGTGGAACTCGCCCTTCTATGGGGTGGAGGGTCAGGGGTGGTTCGTGTCGTTCCATGTCTTTACTCGCTACGTCAAGGTGACATTCTTCCGAGGGGCGTCGCTGCAACCCGTACCGCCCGGCTCGGGCAAGGACAAGGATGCGCGCTGGGTCGACATCCACGAGGGGGAACTCGACGTGGAGCAGATGTCGGCGTGGATCCGGCAGGCGGCCGCCCTGCCCGGCTGGGATCACGGCAGCAGCAGGCGCAAACCAGCCCGTCGATCCAGAGCTCGTTCGGGTCGCGCGGAAGCGTGAACGCCCTGCCCGCCCGGTCCCGGGCGACATGGTATATCTCGCCGCAGCTCCCCGCACGATCTTGGGGTAGAAGGTGTCGGCGCTGAGGTCGGCGGCGTGCCTGAGCTTGGGACTGATGAAGGGCGTCCATCTGCGCGCCATGCTGTGGATGAGTCCGAGCGGCGATCCAAGCGGGTGTGCGTGTGGCTATACCCGCAGCCGCGCTTCGGCCTCTGGATACCTATATATAGGGAAGGCCGGAGTAGAGCATGGAACCCGACCACCTGCTGGCTTCCGTGGTCGGCGCGGCCATAGGCATGTTCCTGGGGATCGGATTCGCGGTCGTCGCCCTAGTGAGTCCAGGGTCTGCGCTTCTCAGAGCTGCGACGGCAGGGCTGGGATTCGTACTTGCCGCGCTATGCGGCTCGCTGGGCTGCATTGGCGGATTTCAGCTGTTGTGGGACATGACTCGGGATGTGGCATGGGCTGGAGTCGGAGCCACCGTGGGGGCGGTTCTTCTCGCCGTTGCGGGCGGAGGTCTACCGGTGTTCTGGATGGCGTGGAGGCGCTAGATCAGGCGCGGAAGGAACACGAGCAGCCCGACGATGGCAGCGCCAATCGCCGCCAAGAGAACGGCCCCGGCGGACACGTCCTTCGCCCTGCCTATCAGAGGGTCGTACTCCGGCTGAACCCTGTCGGCTAGTGTCTCCAGCGCGGTGTTGATCCCCTCTGCGACCCACACGAGGGTCGTTACCACTGCCAGCAGCGCCCACTCGATGCTCCCCAGCCCTGACCATATCCCCAAGCCTATGACTGCCAGCGTAGCCGCCAGATGAATCTTGGTGTTCCTCTGAGACCTCAGCATCGTCCAAGCGCCGCTGAAGGCGCAGCGGAAGCTCCGGGCTGTACGTGTCGACGTATTCGAGATTTTCTTCATGGGGTGAACTGTACCTTTCTAAACTGGCGCTAACCTGACAGCAAGTTAGCAGGCTATTGATCTGTTGGGTAAGCGCGTATGAGGTGACTCCGCATGATCGTCGCCACGCTCGGAGAGAGGGGCGGAACGGGCAAGGCGACAGTCGTGACCAACCTGATCGGAATGCGCTCGACCGCAGGCCGCGCCGTTCTTCTCGTCGGTGTATACAGGCAGGGGGCTTCCCCGCGCCGCTAGAGAGATGTCGCGCCGTTGCGACGACGTGGTATAGACATCGCCTCCGGCGCAGTGTCGAGATCGAGGGAACCCTTCGAGTGTGCGACCGAGTCGTCATTCCCGTTCAGCCGTCCGGGATAGACCTGTGGACGCTCGGACTGCTGGACGACCGGGTGGGCAGGGCGAGGCGGTCGAACGCCGAGAAGCTCAGCGGCGAATGCGCGGGGAGTTACGGCTATCTGCGCGGGCCCGGTCTCCTGCTGGCAGTGAGGGAGAGGGAGCGCCCACGATGATCAGCAGCCCGGCTGCAGCGGCGCAGAGAGCAAGCAACGCATCGAACGAGGCGGCCGGGATGTCTCCCGTGTCGGTCGACACCGGGGTCGGCGTGAGCGCGCCGGGCGCGGGCGTCAGTGTTTCCGTAGGGGTGGGAGTGGGCGTCGCTTGGGCCTGGTCTATGGTCATCACGTATACGCTGAAGTAGGTCAGCACGGACACTGCCCATACCCGACCCGATTCGTCGGTTTGGCAACAGTACAGCAGCAGAGTCCATTCTCCAACCGCTCACACGGTATACGCGCACGCGCCCAGCTTCACACGCGGACGAGCCGGCTTCCGGAAGGGTGAACATCAACTCTACCCCGCTCCCGTAGGTCGTCGGCGTGGGAGTATCCCTGCCCGCTGCAAAGGTATTCAGCTCGACTGCGAGCGAGAGGCGCTCCGCGTCACCGGGGGGCGAGCCGAGGGACTGCGCGTCCAGCTTCCTAAACTCGACCTCCAAGTTGGAGGGCGCTGCCCCTACAGGAACGACCAACCGAACCGTCCTGCCACACGTTTCGATCTCCGCGCGGTGGGTGGGCAACAGTTGGTGTCGATCAGGCGCAGACTCGTTCACCGTAAGGATGACACGGACGCGCTGCGGCGAGTTGTTGGCGCTGCCGCTGGTTATCAGGATTGCAGCGCTGTGAGAACCTGCCTCAAGGCCGTCCACGGACGCGGTTATCTGCGCTCTCCTCTCCGGTCCGATCGAGGATCCAGACGCAGGGGAGACGTTGAGCCACGGCACGTTCTCGGAGACCCGGGCTCATGCTGCCCTCTTCGGAGTTCCAGACCTCGAAGGTCTGTGTTCTCGGATTGGCTCCGCCCTGCTCCGCCTTGAAGGTGAGCGAATGGGGCGAAAAGCCGATCACCGGTCTGGCCACAGCTGGCTGCCGGTGAACTCCGCCGCTGCCGCCATCGCCGCCGGTCGAGGGCGTCGGGGACGTGGTCGCAGACGCCTTGTTCGACCACTCAGCTGCGCCCACCGAGTTCACCGCGCGCAGCCGATACGTGTACGCCGCGCCAGCCGTCAGCCCAGTGTCCGAATACGACGTCGCGCCCGAGCTGATCGACGACGACACCGACGCCCAGCTCCAGCTCCCGGCGCGCCGCTCCAGTTCGTACCGCGTTATCGCTGACCCGTTGTCCCTTGGCACGGTCCACCGCAGCTCGATTCTCCCCAGACTCCGGCGTCGCAGTCAAGTCCGTCACGCATGCAGGACTTCAGTTCACTGTCCGAACGCTCCCGCCGATACCGCGTTCACCGCCCGTATCTGGTACATGTAATTCGTGCCAGGCAGGGCAGTCGTGTCCGTGTACATCGTCGCGCTCCCCGGTATCGCGGCCGGCACCTCTTCCCATCTGCCGCCGGTCTCCATCCGACGCAGTTCGTACCCCGTCAGCGGCGATCCGCTGTCATCCGGCGTTGTCCACATCAACGACACCGTCGAAGCCGTCGACGTCGCAACCGCAGGGTCCGTCACCGCCTCAGGCGTACCGGGCGGCGCAATCTCGCCTACTGCCGTGTTCGACCACGCGGCGGCGGCCACTGAGTTCGACGCCCGTATCTGGTACTCGTACCGTGTCCCAGCAGTCAATCCGCTGTCCACATAGCTCGTAGAGGTCACCATGATGGGCGTCGTAGTCGCCAGCTCCCAAGCTGCGGAACCTTCAATCCGCCTCTGGATCGCGTAACCCGTGATGGGCTGTCCGTTCGCAGCCGGCGCAGTCCACGCCAAATCCATCCCCCGCGTAGCGTTCGCGCTCGCACTCAGGTCATCCCCAGCGTCCGGCGCAGCGCTCTCCGTCTGCACAGACGCCGTATTCGACCACGCCGCAGGCCCCACGCCGTTCACTGCTCGAATCTGGTACGTGTACGACGTCCTAGGCGTCAGACTCGTGTCCGAATACGTCGTCGCGCTCTCCGAGATACTGGCCGATATGTCCGTGTAGCTCCCGCTGCCAGTCTTGCGTTGCAGCGTGTACCCGGTTATCGCAGACCCGTTCGCGGCAGGCGCGCTCCACGTCAAGTCCACCTTCCTCGCTCAGTTAGCCGTCGCGCTCGAGTCCGACACAGTATCCGGCGCGGCGTTCTCCGTCTGCACAGACGCCGTATTCCGACCATGCCGCAGGCCCCACGCCGTTCACCGCTCGAATCTGGTACGTGTACGACGTCCCAAGCGCCAACCCCATGTTTACGTAGCTTGCAGAGGTCGCCGATATCGAAGTCGATACATCCGTCCACGTCGTCCCGAAATCAGCGCTCCGACGGAGCGTGTAGCCTGTTATCACAGACCCGTTCGCATCAGGCGCGCTCCACGTCAAATATACCTGCGTGTAGCCTGCGTCGCCGCTCGCAGCGCTCGCTGACAGGTCGGACACTGCGGCCGGAGCGCCGTCCGGCACGCTCACAGAGTCCAACCGAACCGCGTCCCCCACCGAATTCATCGCCCGTATCCGGTACGCGTACAGCGTAACAGCCGCAACCCAGTGTCCGAATACGAGGTCGCGCTCGCGCTCGCATCCGGACTCGCCAGCAACTCCCAGCTGACGCTCCCAACCAGACGCTCCAGCCGATACGACTCTATCGCAGGCCCGTTCGACGCAGCTGCGTCCCACGTCAAGTCCAGCTGCGTCTGCCCCGTCTGACTCACGTTCAGCGTTACTTACTGACCTTACGCGCAAACTGAGGCAGATGCTACCCTTGAGCGATGAACAGAGAACTGCTGGAACTGTATATCGACTATCTGACGAAGGCGACGGGGCTGTCTGCCATGACAGACGCCGCCATCAGCCATGACAAGGTGACTCGCTTCCTCGCAGAGGACGACTACGACTCCAGAACCCTCTCTGGAAGCTGGTCAAGCCCATGGCGCGAACGATACAGCATTCGGATGGAGCGCTCATCTTCTACGACACCATACAAGAGAAGCCTCACACTGACGAGAACGAGATAGGCACCTGGCACTTCGATCACAGCAAGGGACGCTCGGTCAAGGGCGTCGACATCCTCAGCTGTGTCCATCACTCCGAGGGCGTGACGCTGCCTGTGGCATTCGAGGTCATCCACAAGCCGGTCGAGCTCACAGACGAAGCCACAGGGCAACTCAAACGCAGGGGTGAGACCATCAAGAACGAGCTGATGCGTCGGATGTTCAGAGTATGCGAGAACAACGGGCTGGAGTATCGCCATGTTCTGGCAGACAGCTGGTTTTCGTCCAAGGAGAACATGGAGTTCATCCACAGCGATCTGGGCAAAGGAGTTCATCATCGCGCTCAAATCCAACAGGACAGCTAGCAGCCACGTTGGAAGACATGCTGGTCGATGAGCTGCTCCAAAGACTCATCGGGACCGCGCTTATGGCTCCGACCCCCTCGATTCTGCGCTCAAGAACAGAGGGATCGACATGATTGCGCCTCACAGACGCAATCGCAAAGACCCAAGACGGAAGGCCGCTGCGACGTTGCAAGAGACGCTGGAAGGTCGAGAGACTGTTCGCCCGGTTGGGCAACTTCCGCAGACTGGTGGTCAGGTATGAGTGCCATGCCGAAAGCTGCCTAGGCTTCGTTCATCTCGGATCCATCGTCATCTTGCTCAGGTATTTATGAGATGACTTCTATGAACATTAGACCGAGGGGAAGCGACAGATCCAACGCCAAGGGGGAGCGGCCCCGGAGCGAGGCCGAAGCGCTCCGACGACTTGTGGCCTCGCAAGGGCGTTCTGGTTCGTATGCCCGAACAGATGACTCAGCGGCTCAAGCCCGTCGCCACGCTCCGAAGGGGTGACCCTGCCTCGATGCCATTAGACCGCGGGTCGAGGACGCGCTGGCGAAGCGCGGTCTTGACGGCGGCTGACACGTTGCTAACTCGCCAGCAAGTTAGCTCGGAGATGCTATGATGTCGGTGATGGAGGAGCGAGATCGAAACGAATCGCGAGATTGGCTGCGGGAGTATTGGTCGATCTTTATCGCGGCCATCTCGTTCTGGTTGATTTCACTCTCGTGGAACGCCTTTTCGGAGGCTCTGCGCCCATACGTCTATATCGAAGATCTGGCACTGGTGCCCAGACTCGGCTTGGGCGCGGCTTTGTCATGGGTCGTATTTCTACATGTGGAGGTCGTCGGCATGATCATCATGGCTAGAATGAAGGAGAAGTGGGAGGCGAAGGCGCGAGCGGAGGCTGAGGCGAAGGCGCAAGAGGTCGTCAGGAATCTGGAACGGCAGCTGGAGAAGGAGCGAGAGGCGCGGGCTGAGCGAGAAGCAAAGGCTCAAGAGATCATCCGCGACTTGGAGCGGCAGCTGGAGGAGGCGCGAGGCGGAGGTGCGAACGGCGGAGAGGGCGCTTCCGACGTCTAGCTGCTCAGATGCCCGCGTCCATTCTGAACCTGACGCCGCCGTGGTTCGGCATCAGGGGACGCTCCCGCCGTCCGATGGAAGTTGGAACACGACCAGACGCGCGAGGACGACATCACTTCCCTGCCCGTCCACCACTGCTACGTCCGCGTCACCGCCGGCGGCGAGTGCCACACGACCCACTTGATGCGCCTTCGCGCGCCCAAGCGTGGCGACTGGGAGACTGCGCTGAGGATCGGGTGTCGCTCGGAGGCGTACACGTCCTCCGCGGAGGACGTTGCCGCGCTCCTCGAAGAACGGGCTGAGCGCAAACGACGGGTCTGGATTCGTCAAGACGCTGCTGAGTCTTGGCGAGATGCCGCTTCTCGACCGTCTGGAGCTCGCCGCCGTATCGAATCGCTGTGACTGGCCGCATCCGTTCCGCACTCCATCCCCTCGACGCCCAAGTCTACCAAGCGATACCTGACGCCGCCGCACAGTGCTTCGAGATACTTTTCGCATAGAGTTAGGACGCTGGGGATCAACCCGGACGCCTCCGGGCTGTCTGGGGGCAGGCCGCCTGAGCCTCCCATTCGTCCTCGAATACGAGCGCAGGGCGAAGCATCCGTCCAAGGCGCGCGACCGTGTCGCTCCCTATGTCAGGTACTTCTCCACCGACGGTCCAGAGACTGACTTGGGCGTGGCGCCGGAAGGGGCTAACCCTTCCGCCCATGAGGGCGCGGCAGATGGCGACGTGAACTTCGAGCGGGAGCTGAGGGACTGGCTTGGCTGACGCGGCGCGAATTACCGAACTCTGGCGCGGGGTCTTGCGGCTGAGGACGCGCCGCTGAGGGGCAAGCTGCTTAGAGGTGGCGATGCGCGCAATGGAGGCTGAGGCGAGGGTGTGTTCGACTGGCTAACGCTGGTTCAGTGGGGATGCCCGGTAGGGCACCGGCAAGAGGTGGACTCGATAGGAGGCGGGCGTCGCAGCATCCCCATTCTCCGTTTCCACGAGGGGAGCGCTCGCCCAGAGTGGCACTCCCCTTCTTTCCACAATTGCTGATGGGCTGGCGATTCGCTGGAACGCTTGCCCCTCGTCTTGTACACTACAACCCAGTGGAGGGGTGAAATGGCCACCATCGCCACCATAGAAGACTTCATCCGAATCATGGACGAGAACCCGCAGTGGCTGTAGGCGGTTCGCGCGCGGCTGCTGACCCGCGAGCTGCTGGATCTGCCGCAGAGGTTCGACACGCTGGAGGGTGTCGTTCAACAGCTGGCGGCGTCGCAGGTCAGCACGGAGAACACCCTCCAACAGCTGGCGACTTCGCACAACCAGTTCGTCCAGTCCACCAACGCGCGCTTCGACACGCTGGAGATCGCAATGGCTGAACTGGCGGCGTCACAGGTCAGCACGGAGAACACCTTCCAGCGGTTCATGGAGTCCACCAACGCGCGCTTTAACACGCTGGAGACCGTGCAAGCTCAGATGCTGGAGACCCAAGCGCGGCATGAGACCACCATCGCGCAGTTGGCGCAGACACAGTCCGTTATGCAGCGCGACCTCGACAGCATGAAGGGCGACCGCATGGAGATGCGGCTTCAGGGCAGAATCCATGGACTGCTGGCCACCAGGCTGGGGATGCGCAAAGTCCGAGTGGCCAGGGCGCTCTATCCGGCGGGGGATCTGCCCGCGTTCCTCAGCGCCGTCCACTACGCTGAGGAACGAGACGACATCACAGAGGAACAGTACACGCGGCTGATGTACACTGACCTGATCGCCAGCGCGCGCCGATGCGGCTCGACACAAGAGGTCTACGTCCCCGTCGAGGTGTCCAACCGTCTCGACCATGAGGACGTGGACAGGGCGGTGAAAAGCGCAGGAGCGCTTGTCGCGGTCTATCCGGACGCGGAGGTCCTGCCAGCCGTGTACGGGAGCGAGATGTCCGAGCAGGACAGGCTCTACGCCAATGGCAGAGGCGTGGAGGTGTTCCTGATGAGGTCGCAGCGCTAGCGTCCGCGAAACCAACCAACACGTCCACGAGGGCCGGAGGTTTCCCGAAAGGGGCCTCCGGCCTTTTTGCGTTCATCGAGTCAATAGCAAGCAAAGCCCCCGCTGTTCCGATAGGACGCGGGGACTTCTTCCAACGGAAACCCGCCTGAAGATGGCCGCTGGCGAGCGGTCGAGACGCAACAGACGCAGCGGGGCGCAAATCGAAAATCAACACGGTCTCGCAGAGAAAGAGTTCAGGAACGAACAAGTTCATGGGAATCGGCAACCTCGGAGGCGACCCGGAGATGCAGTACCTGTCTGACGGCACGGCGGTGACGCGCTTCAGCCTCACGGTGAACGAGCGCTGGACGGACCGCGCGTTCCAGCATTAGGAGAACACCACGTGGTTCAGGGGCTGGCGATTCGATGGAACGCCAGCCCCTCGTTCTGTACACTACAAACTCAATGGAGGCAAACATGACCACCATCGACAACATACAGGACTTCATCCGGGTTCTGGGCGAGAATCCGGACTGGCTGGAGGAGGTGCGCATCCGGGTGCTCACCCGTGAGCTGCTGGGGTTGCCGCAGGTCGTCGCGGAGCTGGCGGCGTCCCACGCCAGGCTGGAAAACACCTTCCAGCGGTTCGTCGAGACCACCGACAGGCGGCTCGAGGCGCTGGAGAACACCGTCGCGGAGCTGGCGGCGTCCCACGCCAGGCTGGAAAACACCTTCCAGCGGTTCGTCGAGACCACCGACAGGCGGCTCGATGCACTGGAGACCACCGTCGCGGAGCTTGCGGCGTCCCACGCCAGGCTGGAAAACACCCTCCAGCAGTTCGTCGAGACCACCGACAGGCGGCTCGATGCACTGGAGACCACCGTCGCGGAGCTTGCGGCGTCCCACGTCAGGCTGGAGACCACCGTCGCGGAGCTTGCGGCGTCCCACGTCAGGCTGGAGACCACCGTCGCGGAGCTTGCGGCGTCTCACGTCAGGCTGGAAGGCACGGTTGCCAAACTCGCATCGATAGTCGAGGCGATCCACAAGGACGTGGGCAAGATCAGGGGTGTGTACGCTAGGGACGCGATCATCGCAGACGCTGACGGCGCAGCCTGGGAACTCGGATTCGAGTTGCAGACCGCCCTTTCCAGGAAGGACATCCTGGGCATTATCAGGTCCAGCGACACGTCCGGCATTGATCGGGGGGATCTGCAGAGCTTCCGCACCGCCGATCTCATCATGGAAGTCACGGACTCCGAAGGCGCGGACTGCTACATCGCCATGGAGATCTCGTACACGGTTCACTGGGACGACACCCGAAGAGCCATTCGCAACGCTGAGTTCCTCACTCGGTTCACGGGGATCCCCGCTCACGCGGTGGTCGCCGGCGTGAATCTGAACGATCGGATACGCCGGGGCGTCATAGAGTCGAAGGAGGCGCTCTGGTACGAGATTCCGGACAAGCTGGCGCAGGCGGACTAACCGCTCCAACCCAATCACTTCACCACGAGGGCCGGAGGTTTCCCGAAAGGGGCCTCCGGCCCTTTTTGCGTCCATCGAGCCAATGCCAAGCAAAACCCACTCAGTCCGATAGGGCGCGGGGGCTTTTTGATTGGAGCAAACACGCCTGACGAAAGGCCTCTGGCGAGCGGGCAAAACCGGAACATGGCAGCGGGACGCATCACCGGAATGAACAGCCCGCAGAGCGGTCGACAACACCGACGGCAACGAGACGGCGTACAAGGGCGCGAAGTCGGACGCTCTGCGACGCGCCCTCAGACTGTTCGGAAACGCCTTCTGCAACGGGCTGTATCGTGCCTCGGGTCCGGGTATGAATGGGGCGCGGCTGGGGGGCAACAGACCGAGGCGTCAGACTCAGTGCCCGCCGCCGAGGAACAACAACGGCCAACAGCGCCAGACGCAAGGCGGATCCGACGTCTACCCCCGCGGCGAGAAGCTCGCCAGCGAGCTGGTGTGCATGATCTGCTCGCATTGGGTAGATGACGGCTCCGGAGTGCGACGGTCGACAAGACGAGGACCATCGCGGCGCTGATTCGGGAGGGCGAGGCGCGCGGCTGGGGAGGAGGAAGGCGCTCGTTGGAGCCGTTCGGGGTGGACCTCGAGGGGCTGAACCTAGATGTCCTGACCGAACTCTACCGGAACACCAAGCGCAGATAGACGCTTCGGCGTCGAATAGGCCATTGGCAGGTGCAGACGCTCCGCTGGAATGCCTGTCCCTCGTATTGTACACTACAATCCAGTGGAGATATGAAATGGCAACCATCGACACCATAGAAGACTTCATCAGGGTCATGGACGAGAATCCGAAATGGCTGGAGGCGGTTCGCGCGCGTCTGCTGACCAGCGAGCTGCTGGCGCTGCCGCAGAGGTTCGACACGCTGGAGACCGTTCAGGCGCAGATCCTGGAGACACAGGCGCGGCAGGAGACCACCATCGCGCAGATCCTGGAGACTCAAGCGCGGCAGGAGACCGCCATCGCGCAGATCCTGGAGACTCAAGCGCGGCAGGAGACCGCTATCAGGGAGCTCCGAGAGTCGCAGCTCCGCACGGAGAACACCCTCCAGCGGTTCATGGAGTCCACCAACGCGCGCTTCGAGGCGCTCGAATCCGACGTCAAGGGCTTGCGCGATGACGTAGCCGACATCAAGGGCTTCCACGCCAGAGAGATAGCTCTCAGGCACATCCCATTCATCCCGATGAGGATGGGATTCAGGATAAAGTCTGTTCTCTCCATAGCCGACCTCGCCAACATCCTGCAAGATGCCGACACCTCGGATATCTCCGAAAGCGACCTGATCAGCTTCCAAGGCGCTGACATAATCATACTGGCCACGGACCCGGAGGGCGCGGACTGCTACGTTTCCGTGGAAGTCTCGCACACGATCTATCCAAAGGACATCGAAAGGGCCGTCCGCAACGCTGGGCTGCTTACCAGATTCACGGGTCTTCCCGCTTACCCCGCCGTATCCGGGATGAATGTCAACTGGCGCGCGCAGGACGCAGTCGACTCGAAAGAGGCGCATTTCTACAGGCTGCGCGCGCAGATGTTCAAGGCGGACTAGCCACCGTCCAGAATAACCAACCCATCCACGATGGCCGGAGGTTTCCCGAAAGGGGCATCCGGCCCTTTTTGCGTTCATTGAGCTAACGACAAGCAAAACCCACTCAGTCCGATAGGGCGCGTGGGCTTTCGACGTCGAACGCAAACCCACCCGGTACCTGATACGTAGATGTTCGCCGCGGCGGAAGACGAACTGCGAGATCACAGGAGGAGAGGTCGCAGATGACCAACGGAATCAACGGCGCTGGTGGCGGCGTGTACGCGCGCCCGAACATCGAGCTGCGTGGCTACGATAAGCGCGCGAAGAGCCCGGATACGGTTATCGTCAGGATGTCGGCGGCGGCCTCGGCCTGTCGGCGCGCGCTGTTCTGAGAGGGCTGCGAACGCACGGTGAGGGGCGAGACGCGCGCCGACCGCCGCTTAGACGCGGACACCCATATCATGCTGGACGCGGGCAGGGCGCTGGAGCCGGTGGCGCTGAAGTGGCTGGCCGGACACGGCTGGACGGTCAGGCTGAACGCGGACGCCGAGAACGGGCAGATCCGGAGCGAGGCCGGCGGGCAGATGCTGGAGGGGCGTCACGACGCCTTCATGGGCGGACTGGACGACGTCGTGATCGAGGTCAAGACGCGGGGGCCATACGCCTTTCGACGCTGGCGCGAGCTGGTCGTCGAGAGAAGCAGCACGGAGGTGGTGACGCAGGCGGCGCTGTACACCTTCTCGGCGTTCGGGAAGGCACGGGACGCCATGATCCTGACGGTGGACATGGGCAGCAGGGTCTGCGATATCATCCCCGACGAGCGAATCGAGTCCGCCTACCGCATCGCGATGGCGCGGATGGGTGAGGTGGAGATGGTGGTCCGAAGTCGCGCCCTGCCGGATCCGGACTTTCCCGAGGTCCACTGCGCGCTGGAGCTGGGCAACTCCTGCGGAGCGCTGGTCTGCACACGGCACGGCGACACCGAAGCCATGCCGGACATGGGGCAGGCGCGTGGGTTCTCGTGCGCGCGGCGGGGTGACGGTGACGGGAATAGATGGAAGATTGCAAAAGTCCCATTCAATCCAAGTGATCTATCATGGCCACATCTATCGCTCTCGCCACATCCTCCACGGAGACGGAGGGTTCTGTTGCAGGAAAGTAGAGTATGGCCAATAGTACAACGTAATTGTCTCGAATGAACATAGCAAGTTCGGCTCTTACTTCTCCCTCGTCAAAGAGGTCTACGAATGCGCCGATGGCACTGTCTCCAATCCGCCCCATGCTCAACAGACCAAAATCGTTGATGCTGGCGTCTGGATCATCCTTGATTGGTTCCTCAAAAGCCCCTTTGAAGGCATGAAGGTCCAATAGTTCGTGTTCGAGCGCAATTCGATCGAGATCGCTCAACTCTTTAGTGGACGCCATAATCAAATGAAATGGGTCGGCTGAAGCGTAAGCTACCAAGTTTCTGTCGAAGTCTTCAATTCCGAAGTCGTCGATAGTCAGTCCTTCAGCCTTTGGGTCCAGCTGCTCAAATGACCTTGGAAGAAGGTCTTCCAAAGCGGACGCCAATTCCCTCGTCCCAAATTCTGAGGGCGTGTCCAGAAGAACGCTCTTGCGCCGCTTCAATGATTGCAGTCGGGTACGCACTTCATCGACTGATACTGCCATCCCAATTCCCTCCAGAGGTCTGCCGTCGTCCGATTCGAACAACTTGGACGTATTCACGCCGATGACCTGTCCGCTGCGATCAAGTAAGGGCCCGCCGCTGCTGCCAGGATTGATCGCCGCGTCTGTCTGGAGCAGCGCAATCTCAGATTCCGAAGATCGCTTGGCAGAGACTATTCCCCTTGTGATCGTCGGAGATACTCCCAACGTATCCACCAATGGGAAACCTATGACTATGACTTCCTCTCCAACCTCGATCTCGTCCGAGCTGCTCAGCGTGACGGGGTCGAGGGCGGCTGAATACCCCAAGTAGATGAGTGCGAGATCTGCGACCTCATCGACGCCTAGCACCTCACCTGTGTATGTCCGTCCACCAGATGACTTCACCATAACCGTCTCGAGTCTCCCCACGACATGAGCGCTTGTGAGCACGCGCCCGTACTCGTCAATAACGAATCCCGAACCGGTACCCGACGGGGTGACTACCTGAACCACGCTGGGAGAAATCTCCTCCACGATGGATGACAGCGTTGGGGTCTCGATCGGGGCTGGCGTGGATATTGGAGATGGGGTGGGGGTAGGCTCTGGTTGGGTGGGATCTGATGCTCGGATGCCTGATGAAATCTCGGGCGCAGCCGGAATCAACGATCCGGATGAAACTGGCTGTGTGACCGCTGTGTCAGCAGGGAGCGGGGCAGTCGTATGAGCCGCCAATGCAGTTGCCGTTATTTCGGCCACCACCGTTGCGCGAATGTCTTGTGCCAGAGTTGGCTCAGGCTGTGAGGTTCCACATGCAAGCGCGATGAACGAAAAACAAGCAACGACGCCTAGAGACAAACTCAGTCCGGTTCGATTCATAGAAAGCTCCAATTTCGCGGCGACGCTGGCCATGGCTGTCTGCTCTTCTTGCCCACTGAAGCGTCCGTATGTGTCACCCTCCACCCCGACGCCGGATTCGCGCCCAAGTGTCTCTCAGCAGCGCCGAGCGGTCGAAGACGGGTTTGCTGGGCGTGGAGTCTTTGTCCTTATACTGCTCTCCTGAACAGGTGGGCCATCAGGCCAAGATCGCCGCCGGCCATTGCTCCCTCCTATGGGATGATAATATCAGGCGATTCGGCACTTGTCGTTCAGGCAACTATACTATTGGATGGGCAGGTATTCCAGCTCCGCCGCCGGATTTTGGCAGCCGGAGAACAGCGCTTCGAGAGGGGCGCCTTGGACTCCTCGGCGGCCCTCTGTGTTCAGGGTCTTGGTGATATCCAAGGAGATCATTCAGCGCGGGGCTGTGTCGGAGATGCGCTCGACCGCCGCGTCTGCTGGCGGCTCCAGCTTCGGGGGCTTCCTGGCCACGTCCTGCACGTAGACCTCCTTGCAGCCGCAGGGTGCGCAGGCGCCGACCCAGAAGCCACGCGACGCGGCCTCTCGCATGGGTTCGTATATCGCACCGCCCAGCCTCTTTCCATAGCCTAGACCACACGCGCGACAGGTGGAAAGTGTATCTTCTACCTTGATGTCTTTATGGGATATCCCCATAATGCTGGAAATCAACCCTCTATACCAGTGGGGGATCCAGCGCATGGACCCAGCGCAACCACAGAATCTCCGACGCCGGACGGAAGGCATCCTGAGGCAACGCCGTGAGCCGGTGCGGTGGGAAAATGACCTGCTGTTCAGAATCCTGTCGATAGACGGCGGCGGCATCAGGGGAATCTTCCCAGCGGCGATAGTTCTACCAATAGCCAAATTGGGCCAATAAGATGTGACTTGGCTTTTGGCTTGCGTAATACAGATAGGGGTGTTATCATTTTTATACATCATTCGAGGTGTCAAAATGATAACACTCCAACGAATAACATATCCTCCGACTCAAGTGGTGAGCGAGTCAGCCGAGGTAGATGCTAGGCTTCTCTCCCTTGATCTTACACGGCAGCACCTCTGGGAGGCTGGACTTGCATCGAGAGACTTCAAGGCTACGCTAACAGCCAACAACCCGCCCATTAGCCACCCACACATACAAGGAGTGGCTATCTGTACCCTGCGGGACAAACTGATTCTGAGTGGGTTCAAACCTCATACAACTCAACGGAACTATGCCACGGTTCTACATCCTGACAGACGCTATCAGATAGCGGTGGCAATAGGCACGAAAGAAACGGGGCAGGTCAACGCCACACCGTCAAACGCATGGCCGAAAGGACCTGAGACACGTAAAGCGGTCCTTTTCAACGATAGCTCGCTATCCTTCGCGGGAATGAATGGACCCAACCTCTACGTTTTGCTCATATACATCTCTCCAGACGGGGAAATGCGAATGGAACTCTCGAAGCCCTCAGAATTTGCAGGCGATGAGTTTAGGGTATGGGAATGGCGGATCATCATTTTGGATCCGGGTGCGACGGATTACACCAAGTCGGACAGTATATGGACACCTGACATCGATGTGCCAGTACGACGCAGAAGCATAGCATGAGGAGAACCTTCAATCCAGAACGGCTCGAACTGGCTCTCCGCAGGCGCGGAATGACTAAACGGGCATTGGCGGGGATCACTTCAATCACGCCTACAACACTCCACAACTACTGCGCGGGGCGCAGAGTGCCTGACGAATCCATAGTCAGCAGGCTTGCTTCATCGTTGCGATTCCCTGTGGACTTTTTCTTCGAGTCTGACGTCGACTTCGTATCAGTGAGCGGGACGAGTTTTCGCGCCCTGAGCAGAGCAACAGCCCGCCAGCGCAATCAGGCTGTTGCCGTGGGTACATTGGGGATTTTGCTGTCAGACTGGATTGAATCATCATTCGATCTGCCCAACCCAGATATTCCCAGATACCCGATTGACGACGTGGAAGCCGCGTCAATGGCGGTTCGCGCCGCTTGGGGTCTGGGAGAATACTCAATACCGAATATGATTGCTCTGCTTGAATTGCAAGGCGTTCGTGTTTTCGCACTTGCGGGAGACATGAGAACCATCGATGCCTTTTCGTTCTGGAGTGGCGATACACCCTTTGTATTTCTCAACACCGGCAAATCCGCCGAACGCACTCGCATGGATGCCGCGCACGAACTAGGACACCTCGTTCTACACGATCAGGGGGGAGTTGCGCCGAGCCGCCGAGCCGAATACGAGGCACAGCAATTCGCTTCCGCGTTTCTGATGCCTAGCGGGAGCATACTCGCTCACGCTCCATCGGGCGCAGTTGGCATCTCAGAACTCATAGCAGCCAAACGGAATTGGAATGTTTCTCTGACGGGTCTCATTGTTCGGATGTCGAAGATAGGCATACTGTCGGAATTCCGTTACAGGACATTGATGATCGAAGCGACACGACGCGGATTCAGAACGGATGAACCTCAGCCTTCCACTCCTGATACATCACAGGTGCTTGACAAGGTGTTCAATCCACGATACGAATGGTCCGCAGATGTGCGCCAGACCGCCGGCGATCTCAAAGTCTATCCTGAAGAGATTTATGCCCTCTTACAGGGACTCGTGCCATTTCCCGTACCTACTGGGCAGATTCGGCAACGCTAAGCGGCTTGCTCTTGGATGAGCAGGCCGCTCTATATTTCTTCGGATGTGTAAGAAGCAGGCGAATGGGCGAAAGCAGAAAGAGTAGCGAGTAAAAGCATCTATGCCGCGTATCTTCGACAACCTCGAATCCGCTTCCAGTCTCATGCCCGCTCTACAGGAGACCCTGTCCCTCTCTTCGAGGGCGGACTTCTGTGTGGGCTACTTCAACCTGCGCGGCTGGGGCGGGCTTGCGCCTTACGTGGACGGCTGGGATCAGGGCGGCGGCCCGTGCCGGGTGCTCATCGGGATGCAGCGTCTGCCCCACGAGGAGCTCAGGGATGCCCTGAGCCTGCTCGACAAACCCTCCGGCGTGGACAATCAGACGGCGCACCGCCTCCGGGTTCGGCTGGCCGAGCAGCTCCGCGAGCAGCTCACCATCGGAGCGCCGACCAACACGGACGAACAGACCCTGCGCCAACTTGCATCCCAGCTTCGCGCCAAGAAGGTGGTCGTCAAGCTCTTCCTTCGGCACTCGCTGCACGCCAAGCTCTACCTGCTGTTCCGCGACGATCCAGTCAACCCCATCGTGGGCTACCTGGGCAGCAGCAACCTGACCTTCGCCGGCCTCTCCGGACAGGGCGAGCTGAACGTGGACGTACTCGACCACGACGCCGCTCTGAAGCTCGAGAGGTGGTTCGAAGACAGGTGGAACGACAGGTTCTGCGTGGATATCACGCAGGAGCTGATCGAGATTATAGAAGAGAGCTGGGCGCGAGAGGCTCTGATACCACCGTACCACGTCTATCTGAAGATGGCATACCACCTCTCCCACGAAGCCCGCGCCGGCCTCGCCGAGTTCAGGATTCCCAAGGTCTTCGGCGACCGCCTGTTCGACTTTCAGGCGGCGGCGGTCAAGATAGCGGCGCATCACCTGAACAAGCGCAACGGGGCGCTCATCGGAGACGTGGTGGGCTTGGGCAAGACCCTCATGGCCACCGCCATCGCCCGGATCTTCGAGGACGACTACGGGCTGGAGACGCTGATCGTCTGCCCCAAGAACCTCGTTCCCATGTGGGAAGACTACGCTCACCAGTACCAGCTTCGAGCCAAGGTGCTGTCGCTCAGTCGAGTGATCACCGAGCTGCCCAGCCTGCGCCGCTATCGGCTGGTCGTCATCGACGAGAGCCATAATCTCCGCAATCGGGAGAGCAAGCGCTACCGCGCTATTCAGGAGTACGTCCGCGCCAACGACAGCAAGTGCATCCTCCTGTCTGCCACGCCCTACAACAAGACATACCTCGACCTGTCCAACCAGCTGCGCGTCTTCGTGGAGGACGACCAGGACCTTGGCATCCGGCCCGAGCGACTCCTGCGAGAGCTGGGCGAGGTGGAGTTCAGCAGGCGCCATCAAGCCTCGCCGCGCACTCTGGCGGCCTTCGACTTCAGCGACCACGCCGACGACTGGCGCGACCTGATGCGCCTCTACCTAGTGCGCCGCACTCGCGGCTTCATCCAGCACAACTACGCGGAGACGGACCAAGAGACCGGGCGCAAGTTCCTCACCTACGAGGGCGGGGGCAGGTCGTTCTTCCCTACCCGCGTTCCGAAGACGGTCAAGTTCGCCATCGACGAGTCCGACCCCAACGACCAGTACGCCAAGCTGTACTCGGAGAAGGTGGTCGATACCATAAACGGGCTGCACCTGCCAAGATACGGTCTCGGCAACTACGTCGCCGACAACTACGGGAAGCCGCCCACCGCTGCGGAGAAGCGCCAGATCGACGACCTCTCACGCGCTGGGAAGCGTCTGATGGGCTTCTGCCGAACGAACCTGTTCAAGCGTCTCGAGAGCAGCGGCGCTGCCTTCCTGCAATCCGTGGAGCGGCACGCTCTTCGCAACTGCGTCTTCCTCCACGCCATTCGCAAGGGTCTACCCCTGCCGCTCGGTACTCAAGACGCCGAGATGCTCGACTCGCGATTCACCGATGAGGACGCGGACGAGGCGAGGGGGGCGCTCTTCGATCCTGACGACGAGCAGGAGCCGGAAGACGAGGGAATCACGTCATGGAACGGCGCAAACTGGACGGGGGCAGACCTCGAAGCGCGCGCCGCCGAGATATACTCGGAGTACGAGGAGCGGTACAAGAGGCGCTTCAAGTGGCTGCGCTCCGACTTCTTCCGCGCTTCCCTAGAGAGGGAGCTACAGTCCGACACAGACGCCATCTTGGGCCTGCTCCAGACCTACGGGGCCTGGGACCCTGCCCACGACGCCAAGCTAGACGCCCTCCACACGCTCCTGACGGAGACGTTCGCAGACCGGAAGGCGCTGGTCTTCTCTCAGTTCGCGGACACGGTTCTCTATCTGGAAGCGCAGCTCAAGGCCAGGGGCGTCAAGGCTATGGCTGGGGTTACAGGAAGCTCCGCCGACCCCACCCAGCTTGCTTGGCGGTTCAGCCCCAACAGCAACCAGCGACCGAGCCAAACGACGCAGGAGCAGGAGCTTCGCGTTCTCGTCGCCACCGACGTTCTCAGCGAGGGCCAGAATCTTCAGGACTGCCACGTCGTCGTGAACTACGATCTGCCCTGGGCCATCATCCGCCTCATCCAGCGGGCGGGCCGGGTGGATCGCATCGGGCAGAAGGCGGAGGAGATTCTGTGCCACTCCTTTCTGCCCGCCGACGGCGTGGAGCGCATCATCAACCTTCGCAACCGTGTGCGAACGCGGCTCAGGGAGAACGCCGAGGTCGTGGGCGCGGACGAGTCGTTCTTCGAGGACGAGGAGGACGACCGGACCATCGTCAACCTCTACCACGAGCGGGCGGGTATCTTGGACGGAGACGCCGACGGCGAGGTCGATCTGGCATCCCACGCCTACCAGATTTGGAAGAACGCCGTCAGCGCGGACCCGCGATTGGAGAAGGCCGTCGCAGACCTGCCCGACTTCGTGTTCTCGTCGCGCAGGCACGCTCCCATCGCCCAGCGGCCAGAGGGCGTTCTGGTGTTCATGCGCACCGCCGACGGCAACGACGCCCTCGCCTACGTCGACCGCGAAGGTCGCAGTATCACGGAGTCGCAGCTCGAAATTCTCTCCGCCGCCGAGTGCAAGCCGGACACCCCGCCGCAGCCGCACCACGAAAGCCATCACCGGCTCGTCGCCGAGGGCGTCCGCCACGTGGTACGGGAGGAGAAGCGGGTTGGCGGGCAGCTCGGGCGTCCATCCGGCGCAAGGTTTCGCACCTACACTCGTCTCAAGAAGTATGCGGATGATATCAGAGGCCAGCTGTTCGACGTGGACGCGCTCCACAAAGCCATCGACGACGTATACCGCTACCCTCTGCGCCAGTCGGCGGTCGATACGCTGAACAGGCAGCTGCGCAGCGGCGTTGACGACATGCAGCTGGCCGATATAGTCATCTCCCTGCGTGAGGAGGATCGGCTGTGCCTGACGAATGGGGACGCTGCCGAGTCCCAGGAGCCGCAGATCATCTGCTCTCTGGGGCTGTTCGAGAATGGCAGCAACGCTCCGGAACGGATGTCGCCAGACTCGGATACACTCTCTCTTAGGACAGTGACAGCTAGGACTGGACACGAAATGTCATGGAGCAGGAACGAGATCTATAATGACGATGGTAGGTGACTCGAGTTAGCGGGTTCATAATAAACCCGATCTACAGGCAGGAACGAGATTTATAATGACGAGCAAGGATCGCTGATGCAAGTGGATACCGACCAACTCCGACCTTATCTGCGCGACTTCGACTTTCAGAGTCTCTTCGTGGAGGGCTTGGGCTGGAACTACCACCAGAGCCAGCCGATAAGGGTTCGGGCGGACGAGTTCGACTACTCTCTGGAGCCAGTGGCAGAGAAGGCCGGATTCGTAGTGTACGAATGCAGCTCCGCGCAGGACGGAAACATTCCCCAGTATCCGATCAGGCGCAAGATCGAGAGCCAGATTGCCGAGATCGCCTTCGAGCATCTGGTCATCTTTGCCGATGATGAGCGCAATGCGCAGGTCTGGCAGTGGGTCAAGCGGGAGAGCGGCAAGCCCGCAGCCTGCCGCGAGCAGGAGTTTCACAGGGGCCAGGGCGGTGAGGGCGGTGAACCCCTTCTCCAACGCCTGCGTCAGATCGCGTTCAGCTTGGATGAGGAACGGGAACTCAACATCTCGAAGGTCACATCCCGCGTTCGCAAGGCTCTGGACGCGGAGCGAGTGACGAAGCGCTTCTACGAACGCTTCAGGAACGAGCTGACCGCCTTCGGGAACTTCATAGCCGGCATCACCGCGCAGGGAGACCGCGACTGGTACGCCTCCCTGATGCTCAACCGCATGATGTTCGTCTACTTCGTTCAGAAGCAGGGCTTCCTGGACGGCGACCTAGACTACCTCCGCAACCGCCTAGAGCTAGTGCGCTCGCAGGCAGGCAGCGGGCACTTCCAGCAGTTCTACCGCATCTTCCTGCTGCGCCTGTTCCACGAGGGACTTGGGCAGCAGGAAGATGAGAGGTCGTCAGACCTAGCCGCGCTTCTCGGGCAAGTTCCCTTCCTCAACGGCGGGCTGTTCGACGTTCACGACCTAGAACGAAACAACCCGGACATCGGCATCCCGGACGAGGCGTTCGAGCGGGTATTCGATTTCTTCGACGGCTACCGCTGGCACCTGGACGAGCGGCCCTACAGGGAGGACAACGAGATCGACCCGGACGTTCTCGGCTACATCTTCGAGAAGTACGTCAACCAGAAGCAGATGGGCGCCTACTACACCAAGGAGGACATCACCGGCTACATATCCCGCAACACGGTCATCCCCTTCCTGTTCGACGCCGCAAGGAAGAAGTGTCCTGTTGCCTTCGGGCCGGATGGCGGCGTATGGCGTCTGCTGAGGGACGACCCCGACCGCTACATCTACCCTGCCGTCGGACACGGCATATCCTGGAACGCGCGGCGTGCCGAGGGCCCAGTTCGCCTCGACGCGCCTTTCGAGCTGCCCAACGAGATCGCCGCCGGCATAGACGACGTATCCAAGCGCGGCGGCTGGAACCGGCCTGCGGCTGATGAGTACGCTCTGCCCACCGAGACATGGCGCGAAGTGGTGGCGCGCCGCCAGAGATACGCCGATGTCCGCGCCAAGCTCGAATCGGGCGAGGTGCAGGAAGTGAACGGCCTCATTACGCTGAATCTGGACGTCGAGCAGTTCGCCAAGGACGTAATCGCCCAGAGCGAGGGGCCCGAACTGCTGCGCGCCTTCTGGCGCTCCATGCGCGACCTGTCGGCGCTGGATCCTACGTGCGGCTCCGGCGCGTTCCTGTTCGCCGCGCTGAACATCCTCGAACCGCTCTACACTGCCTGCATGGAGGGGATGCGTGGTTTCCTCGACGATCTGGAGCGGTCGGAGCGGCGGCTCAGTCCCAATGCCCTAAGCGACTTCAAGGAAGTTCTGGCGCAGGTCGAAAAACACCACAGCGAGCGGTACTACATCCTCAAGTCCATCGTCCTCGACAACCTCTACGGCGTGGACATCATGGAAGAGGCGGTGGAGATCTGCAAGCTGCGCCTGTTCCTCAAGCTGGTCGCCCAGCTCGAAACCTACGACCAGATAGAGCCGCTGCCGGACATAGACTTCAACATCCGCGCCGGCAACACGCTGGTGGGGTTTACGTCTCTCGACGCCGTGCGCCAAGCCATGACAATCACCCCCGAGGGCCAGTACCGGGCGATCTCCGACCAAGAGCGCGCAACCCTAGCCCGCATCGAAGAGGAAGCTGAAATCGCCGCGCGCGCGTTTCGTATGTTCCAGCGTATGCAGACGGACGAAGACATGGCCGCAAGCGACTTCGCCACAGCGAAAACCGATCTGCGAGAACAGCTCGATGAACTGAGAGCCGAATTGGACCGCTACCTAGCCACCGAGTACGGAGTCGACCACAACGACCTGAACGCCTACAAGCGCTGGCAGACCAGCCACCAGCCCTTTCACTGGTTCGTCGAGTTCTACGGGACAGTGAACAAGGGCGGGTTCGACGTGGTGATTGGGAACCCGCCGTATGTGGAATACCGTACCATCAAGAAGTCATACACGGTACGCGGCTACACTACGGAGCGGTGTGGCAACCTGTACGCTTTCGTGATGGAGCGCAACGCTGGCCTTATCGGAACCAAGGGACGAAGCGGTATGATCGTACCCCATTCCGCGATCTGTACTGATCGTATGGCGAGCGTTCAGCAGATCCTGCTCAACACCGCCGCTACTTGGGTTTCCTCCTATGACATCCGCCCCGCAAAATTGTTTGGCGGAGTAGATCAAAGATTGTGCATCTACGTGTCGCTCGACGGAAAAGCGTCAAGCGGCATATTCTCGTCCCGCTATCACCGATGGCACGAGAACTCCCGGACATTCCTGCTACAGGATGTCGAATACGTAACCTTAGACACGGTGTTGCTACCTAACACCGTGCCTAAGGCCCAGAGCCCGACAGAAGTTGGACTGTTGGAGAAAATGTTGCCCAAGGCACGGCTGACAAAATTGCTCAGCAGGGACGGGGAAGTGATCTACTATCACAACTCTCCTCGATATTGGGTCCGGGCGATGGACTTTGCGCCCTACTTCTGGAACGAGCGCGACGGGGAACAGCTTTCTACTCAGGTCAAGACATTGAAGCTCGCATCCAAGCGGGATGCCGAAGCGACGATCGCTGCCCTGAACAGCTCGCTGTTCTACTGGTGGTTCCTGCTCCTGTCCGATTGCAGACACTTGAATCTGCGAGAAATCGAGAGCTTCCCCATAGGACTGGAACGGATGTCGGCAGACACCAAGATTCAACTGGCGCAACTTACGCAGGAGCTAATGAAGAGCTTCAAACAGAACAGCCAGCGCAAAGAGACCCGATACAGGACTACCGGCAAGGTCATCTACGATGAGTTTCGACCGAAGCTGTCAAAGCCCATCATAGACGAAATCGACCGCGTGCTTGCCGAACACTACGGCTTCACAGACGAGGAGTTGGACTTCATCATCAACTACGATATCAAGTATCGTATGGGAATCAGCTAAGAGTCTTGATCAAGGAGCAAAAATGGTCTCTGGCATGGGAAATAACACCCTCGAGCGCAAGATTTACTTCTACCGCGCCTATATAGGAACGGACGAGGGTGGCTGTCCTCTCAATTTTGACCCGAAGCCGGCGCTAGCCAAGATTGGCAGTCTGGGCTTCACCGATGATGATGCAGGACGGTATGAGTTTGACGCTGACGGGAACGCGCTGTGCCTTATAAACCATCCCGGCAACTCTAATCCAACCATACGATTCTGCAGAGTTCGCCGGACAGGACTACCTCAGATAGAGCGGAGGGGCAACATCACCAATCTCAACCTCGCTGCCAACACCGGTTTGCTGGAAGCTGTGCATGTGGTGTTTTTCCCCAACAACATTGTTGGCTCTGAGTACAACCACTTTGGGCCTAGACTTTCCAAACTTGGCAACTATCTACATGAGAAGTCTGGCAAAGCCATACCGAGGGCCATATTTCGTCCTATCCTGCAAGGCGATGCAGCTAAGCAGTTGGAACGACTTGGTGAAGTGCGCGTTTTGGATATGAGCATCCGCCCAAACTTTATCAAAACGGTAAGGCAGGCAGATGAGTCTCTTGGAGACGCATTCAATGCCAACGCACAAGTGGTTGATGGCCTAGAGAGCGTGCAATTGGTCATTAAACTTCAGAAAGAAGGACGACAAGGAGCACTAGGTAGATTTATCAGTCCACTCAGAACATTGCTCGATGGAGACAAACTTCGACAAAACACTGATCGTCTTCAACTTCGTGGGAGATGTGTGGATACAGATCGCGTTGAAACAATCGATCTGCTTAAGGATCGCTTGATCTCGACAAAGCGTATTGTTCGCATGAACGAACGAAGCCGCGCTCTTGATCCAGAATCCGCCTTTCAGACAATAGATCAGGCCTATCAGGAACTGGAGAAAGACATCCATGCTGCGCCGGACATCTCTGAATGAACACCATACTTCATTGGAGGAAGAAGCACTTCCTCGGTATGGAAGCAGGGGCAGTAGTTCTCTTCACGCTTCTTCTCGTTGCTTGGTTCTGTTTTCATGAAGGAGAATCACATGTCAATGCGCTGATGCAGGGAAACAGGGCTAACATTTATGGGACGATGGCGACAATAGCAGGTTCGCTGCTAGGTTTTTCTGTTACTACCACATCAATTATGCTCGGCTTTTCATCATCTGCTCGGCTTTCAGTAGTCCGAAACAGTAAACATTATCCAGTCCTTTGGAAGACCTGCTTCCAAACAATACGGTATCTCGGCTACCTGACAGTCATCGCATTGCTCTGCTTGATAGGGGATAGAGACTCTGCCCCAGTGTCATGGCTTGTCCTTCCCTTTTTCATGTCTGTTGGTCTATCTGTGGTAAGATTGGCTCGTATGGTATGGATACTTGAACGAGTCATAGAGATTATCGTCAAGCCTTGAGATGGCAGTAAGCAACATGAGACCGGACCATGAAGCTGGGGGTGGATGAGCCTGAAGTCGAGATGATCGAAAGAGAGCTAGACGCCGCTCATCAAGCAGGCTGGGGAGCAAATGCCAAGAGGGGATTGGCCGCCGTATGGCAGTTTGCCAAAGCGCTCCCTGTGATCTCAGCAGCAATCAAAATTGTCGAGTCCATATTTCGGTCGCAGACATGACGACAAAGCTCCACGTGCGAAGACTGGATACACAGTCGACCTCAGCCCCTGCCCTAGCGGTCCAATTCCTGCCCGAAGGAGTCGGTCTTGATCTCCACGCCATCGGATCCCGCGAAGTCCTGGAATCCGATCTGACCGCCCTCTTCTGCTCCAGCCGCTGCCCCGGCGACCTGATCCTGAAGACCTACGATCTCGCCAGAGCCATGCGCGACGCGGGGACGCCCGTTATAGGCGGATTCCAAACGCCGATGGAGAAGGAGTGTCTGCGTCTGCTGCTCCGCGGCAGCCAGCCCGTGGTCGTCTGCCCGGCGCGCGGCATCGACAACATGCGAATTCCTCACGACTGGCGATCTGCGCTCGATGACGGTCGTCTGCTGGTGCTGTCGACCTTCCCCATGACTGTCCGGCGTCCGACGGCGCAGATCGCAGCCCAGCGCAACGACCTCGTAGCGGCTCTGGCTAAGCGGGTTTTCATCGCCCACGCCGCGCCCGGCGGCAAGACGGAAGCCTTCGCCCGCAAGCTGGCCGCCTCCGGCAAGCCGATGCTGACGCTGGACAGCCCAGCCAGCGCGAATCTGGCGGGGCTGGGCGCGGAGGTCGTAGGGGCGGAGCGGATCATCGAGATGAACACGCCTCGACCCTCAAGATGCGGCGGCGCGATGGCGGAGTAGAAGCTATCTCATAAATAGCATGGGGGTGATAATCCAGCAGTATCTCGTTCGGAGGATGACCTTACGGATGAGCAGTGGCTGGCGGTGTCCTCACTCCTGCCCGAGCTGCCCCCAGATAGCGACGGACATGGCCGATCTTGGCGTTCGAGTCGAGAGGCGCTAAACGGTATTCTGTGGATACTCAGGACAGGCGCGCGCCAGCGTGACATCCCTGACCGATACTCCTCATACCAGACCTGCCGCCGCCGCTTCCAAGGATGGGTGAACGACGGCGCCCTGGAGCAGGTACTCTGCCTATCGAGCAAGTCCAGCACGTCTTGAATGAGGCAATGGAAGGTGACTCTCAGACCATCGGACAGGTGCTGAGCTGGTTTCGGCAACGTGCAGCTTCTTCATAACAAAAAGGCTGCAACTCCTTGCACACTTCTTCACAGTGGAATCTCCCAGAGAAAAGTTCGCAGTGCAGTACAGTAGACTCTTTGCAAGCTCGTATACATAGAGGGGGGCCGCCTGACGCTGCGGCTCCCTGCGTGCAGGCAAAGGGAACCGGTGTGGGCGAGACGCTCGCGCTCCCGGAAGATGTCTGCAAATTTCCCGGTGACGGTTGGAATATGCTTGGCTTTGCTTTATCATCTTTTCGGATCACCAGACTGGCGCGCGCTGAATTCGCAGTGATGGAGGAGAGATCGTGAAGCAAGGTGTGATAGCGGACGACCTTACAAGACCGTTCTGGGAGGCGGCGAACGAGGGGCGGCTGGTCATCCAGAACTGCGCCGCCTGCGACCGGCTTCAGAACCCTCCCCTGCCCGCCTGCTCAAAGTGCGGATCGGGAGACGATCTCGAATGGAAGCAGATGAGCGGTCGGGGGACGATCTACAACTACTGTGTGGTGTACGACTGCCCCGTTGCGCTGCTTCAGGAAGACGAGCCGTTCAATCTGGCGGTGATCATGCTGGAAGACGATCCGGGGATACAGATGTACTCTCATCTGCCGGGAACGCCTGTGGATGATGTGCCGGTTGGCGCAGGCGTGGAGGTGGTGTTCGAGACCACCGCCAACGGTCAGAAGGTGCCGGAGTGGAGGGTGGCTTAGTGGTCACCCTCACCCCAACCCTCTCCCGTCAAGGGAGAGGGGGATTTGGTGGCTCTCTCCCTGTCACAGGTGAGAGGGGGATTTGGTAGCCGACTACTGAAATAGCGAAGGTGGTGGTGTTCGAGTCTACTGCCAACGGTCAGAAGGTGCCGGAGTGGAGGGTGGCTTAGTGGTCACCCTCACCCCAGCCCTCTCCCTCAAGGGAGAGGGGGATTTGGTGGCTCTCTCCCTGTCAATGGAGCGTTGGGAAACAAGTTTGTCAGACCCCTGATAGAGAAGAGGGATTTGGTGGCGCTCTACCTCTCAGGTGAGAGGGGGATTTGGTAGCCAACTGCTGAAATAGTGAAGGAGTGAAGAATGGCGACGATAGACGCTCCGGAGTCCATGTACAGATCAACGGAGGGGCTGGGTGTTTGGGAGCATAGGGGGAAGGTGGCGGCGGTGGGCGTCGGCCACTCGCCAACGGCGCGGCGGTGGGACGGCAAGCCCGAAACGACGGTCGGCGCGGGCAGCATCCACTCGATGCGGCAGGCGATGGAGGACGCGGGCGTAGACCCGTCGGAAGTGGACGGCCTCGTTATCGTGCCGGTGACGACCACGGGCGCGCACTGGGAGGAAGGCGTTCCGATTCCGATGGACGTCGTGAACGCTTTCAACCCAACGGACGACCCGCTGGACGGCATCAGCAAGCTGAGCGCTGACTGGCTCGAGAAGAACATGCCGGAGCTGACCAACGTCAAGCTCAAGATGCACGCGCCGGGCTGCATGTCGGCGGCTGTCGTGGTGGCGGCGCAGGCAATAGGCGACGGCCTCGCCAATACCTGCCTAGTGGTCAAGGGCTGGCACAACTACGAGGGTCGTTACAATCACGGCGGTCTCAGCGCGGCCGAGGAGGTGTCGGGCAGCGTGGCTATCGGGCCGGGACGGACGCTGTGGGGGCCTCCGGGCTGCTACGGAACGGCGCTCCAGTTCGCGGAATACTGCCGAAAGTACGGCAAGAACCACGACATGATGGCTCCGTTCATGGAGAATTCGCGCAGGAACGGGCTGATGTTCCCAGAAGGCTACTGGGCGCAGCACAGGCCGGAGGAGCTGCCGCCGGAAGACTATCTCTCCTCGCGCTGGATAGCCAAGCCCGCCAACCTGTTCGACAACGACATTCCCATCATGTGCTCCGCGGCGTACCTGTTCACCACGGCGGAACGGGCGCAGGACATGAAGCAGAAGCCGGTTTACATTCTCGGCCACGCATCGAGCAGGGGGACTGCCAGAAGCCTTACGCCGACTCTGAACGAGGTGGAGGCGGAGACGGCAAGCACTGGGCGGAAGATCTACGAGTCGGCCGGCATTGCGGCGGAGGATCTGTCGTTCGAGAACATGTATGACGGCTTCGCGCAGTTCCACCAGTTCCACATCGAGGGGCTGGGCTACAGAGGGATGGGGTTCGGGGACGCGCTGGACTTCTACCAGACAGACATCAGCATAGAGGGGCCGAATCCGATTCTGCCGAGCGGCGGCAACATCGGCAGCGGTCGCAGCCGCTTCTGGATGCACACGGACTCGATCCAGCAGCTGCAAGGGAGGGCTGGGGCGAGGCAGGTCACGGGCGTCAAGCCGGAAGTGACCGTTTCGGGCGGTCCGATGCCGATGGGCGGCAACTTCACGGTGTGGAGCGCAACGCCGGATTAGGGGCAGCTACGCTCCCGGCCGAAAATGGCGCAGAAGGAACATGCTGAATCGCGGCTCGAATCCGCCAATGCGCTCTGGACAGGATGGCGCAAGCTCGCTTTCGACTAGAGACTAGAGAGGGGACTGATTGGCTATACTCATCAGCTACGACATAGACGGCACCTTGGAAGTGGGCGACCCGCCCGGGCCGCTGACGATGGACATGGTCAGGAACTCGAAGGCGAAGGGATTCTTGATCGGCAGCTGCTCGGACAGGCCCATGAGCGCGCAGCGCGCCATCTGGGAGCGGCACGGAATCGCGGTGGACTTCGTGATTCCCAAGCACATGCTCGCGGACGTGAAGGCGAAGTTCGAGGCGGACGCATACGTTCACATCGGCGACAGGGAGGATCTGGACAGGCGATACGCGCTGAAGGCGGGGTTCGATTTCCTGTGGCCGCACGAGGCGATGGAGAAGTCCTGGTTCGCCAGCGAGGGCTAGGGGCTGCTCGAGCTCAAGGGGCGTAAGGGGCTACTCGCCGTTCAGCCAGCGTATGACTTGGAGCGTGCGCCGATAGCTCTTGTCTCTCTGCGGTTTCCGGGCCTTGGTGGACTCTTTCCAGATGCCATCGGACTTCATCTTGGCCTGGAGCCAGCGGGCGGCTTCTCGCTTCTGTTCGCCTGACCAGAGTCCGCTCTCTATCGCCTGATAGATTACGGTGGTGGAGGGCATACCCGGGTCCTGACGGTTGTCGAGCTGCTCCTGAATCTCCCGCTCGACGGGACTCATCGAAGCCAGTCTTTCCTCGCGCGCTCTCTTCTCTCGCTCCTGACGCAGGCGCTCCTCTCGCTGTCGCTCCAAGTCGGCAAGGCGTTCGTCGTCTCGGAAGAAGCGTCCGTAGCCGACGGCGGTCTTCGCGCCGGCTCCTGCCCACTCCAGCGCATCGCACAGCCACGATTCTATGAGTTCCAAGTGGTCGTTCGAGGCGGCGCGAAGCGGGGCGATCCCGAACAGGAACGATGTACCGGCGGGGGTGACGAGAAACGGCACCGGGTTCGGCGAGCGCCAGTCTCCGGGCGGATCTGCGGGGTTCCAGCCGCCGTAGTGAGGGGTCATCACGTCAGCTTCGAGATGGACGGGGGCTATGGGGACGGCGTCCATGAAGCACAGCGAGCCGACTCGATCAGGCTTGCCCAGCAGCGTGTCTACTGTGGAGCTTTCGGGGCGCGGGTCGGCTTCGCGCTCTGCCCAAGCGCGAACCATTCCCTTGACGGAGCTGCCGGACAGGTAGGGAACTCCAAGCGATGGATGCCACGCGAAGCCGTTTTCGACGGGGTGGCTGCGCCCCAGACCTGTGACGAATCGGGATTCGGCGGTGAACACGAGGGCGCGTCCGCCAAGCCGCTGCGCAAGCAGAGCGTGGCGAGCGGCGAACTCTTCGATCTGGTCTCTCTTTCCAACGGGGCGCTTGGAGACGGTTTCGATCCAAGCGAGCTTCGGGTTGGTCGCGCCGCCGCCGGACATCGACCACTCAGCTGTCCACGTATCGCAGAACTTGTCGAACCACAGGCCGGCGTGCGCGTAATCTCCCTGTCCAGATCCTGGCGGCTTGCAGCTTGCGGCGCGGTAGAGGGGCAGGGTCATTGGGCGTTCTCGTCTTCGGCCGGCAGGTAGGCGCGGCAGAACTTCTTGTGCCACTCCAGCCACGCAAGGGCTTCTGCCTGCGCGCGCAGGTATAGGGACTCTTCGTTGTCCACTATCGCCTTCAGGATGTCTGGCTGCGAAGGGTAGACGCCATCCTCGCGGCAGAGCCAGCGCTGGATGTTGGAGTAGAGGGCGCGGTGAGCTTCGCTTCCGCTGGCGGATCTCTCCGAGGCGAGCGCCTGCCCAAGCCCGTTCATCAGGATGGCAGGGCCGAGCGAGTCGGCATACGAGCGGTAGGATCTCTTGAAACCAGAAGGGTGTGACTCCAACTCGGTTACACGTTCGAGAGCGTCGGAGGCGCGGCGCTGTTCGATTGTCTTCATTATGCTCCCTCCGATGCGGGATCTATCACTTCGACGGCGAACCAGCCCTGCCCCACCGTCTCGTTGCCGCCAACCTGTAGATACGGGTCTTTAGGGGGGAACAGTTGGTTCAGCGCGTCCAGATCTCCGTCGCGGCGTCCCGCTATGAGGGCGTACATGAGCGTATCCGGCGGGAGCGTCTCCTCGTACCAAAGGTTCTTGCTCGTCTTGGTTTCACTGTCCAGCACGTTTCGCGCCTGAATGGAGAGGCCGTAGCGGGCGAACCAAGCGAAATCGTCATTGTGGAGAATGGCTGTCTGATCCGCCAAGCGCTTTCGGGTCTCGCAATGCAGGATGAGCGGCTCGATGGCGGCTATCAGATCGCCGCCGGGTTCGCCGTCTATTGCGAACTGGCGCTCTTCCAAGAATATGTCGCCGTTTCCGCTGGTGAGTGTATGCCCCTGTCTTATCCTCCGCGCTCTCGAAGGCGCTGTCAGGCCGGCGCGGGCGAGGTCTCGGCTGAAGCGCTCGAGGACGTGCGGGCAGGTTGCCCAGCGATAGGAGCCGGTCAGGCTTCGCACGGGGAGGAGAAGCAGCCGCGCGTCCGAGATGAGCAGGTGGCCCGCCCTGTCCTGTTTTCCGAAGAGTCTCTCCGCGTCTGCGCGTCCGGTCGTCTTGGTCTTGTCGAGGAGGGCGCCTTTGAGGCTGGAGCCGACGATGACGGGGTAATCGGTGGCTGCTTCGCGCGCCACGGGGAGGTCTACCACGCCCATTCCGCGCCCGGATCCGGGGTGAATCGAAGTTTCAGCCAGCAAGCCTAGAATTGCCGTTTGCATAGGACAGCTCCTAACTATCGGGGCCAAATGCCCAGCGCCACGAGTCCGAAGCCCCACTCGGTTCTTGCGCCGATGCGCGCCAGTCCGCCTCTGGCAGCGTCCAGCCGCTCAGGGTCGGAAAGCTCGCAGAACAGCACGCTGCCGGGCGGGAGCGCGGACCTGATGGGCAGCGGACCGCGATCTAGCGAGTCCCAGCCGCCTATGCGCTGAGGACGATCGACGCAGGCGGATACGATCCGAGCGCCGAGACCGTCTATCGGCTTATGCCCAGCGCGGGTTTCCGCGTCTACGTCCAGAGGCGAGAGCGCGACTAGCGCGACTTTTGCATCCCTTCTGATGCGCCTGACGCGCCGCGACGAGTCGGACAGCTTGAGGTCTCCATCCCATCGGTCGTCGAGCGATGCCAGACGACTCTCGCCGCCCAAGGGGAGCATCATGCCGTCGGTCGGCTGATTCCAGTCTTGGGGCAAGCCGTGAATGCGCGCTCCCAAGGATACGCCCGCGCTCGGTCTGACGTGCTGCGCGCTGTACAGCATGGACTCGACGGCGGCGCGCGTGTGGTGGTCTCGTTCGATGCCGATTCTCGGCTCGGGAGTCCAGAGGCTGCCGCTCGGCACGATCTGGCCACTTTTGGGCCTCTTGCCCATCAGCGCGGCGCTCATGCCCGGCGCGGTCAGCCATATGTCTTTGCCCGCTTCGAAGGCATGAGCGTCTTCGAGTTGCCGAGCGTACTCGGGGAGGCGCGCGAAGCCGAGGTCGGACTGCACCGGAGGGTCGCCCGGGCGCAGAAAGGCGCGAGGTCGCCAGCGTCCGCCGTCTGTGTCGCCCACGAGGTGGCGGGGAGCGCGGAACATCGGCTGTCCCCTGCGAATCAGGAAGGGGGCGTCAACCGACATCTTGCCGAGATCGTCGGGGCCGCTGCCTAGGACGGCGTCCAGCTCGCGCTGCCATCTGCCGATTCCGTCCCAGCCGTTGGCGCGGGCTATGGCTGCTCTGAGCGCTCCGACTACGGTGGGCGGATGGGGCGGAAACAGGCTGGCGACGTTCTCCTGCGGCGCGCTGTCGCGGGTGAACGGAACGCCATTCCGGAAGAACCATGTGTCGAGCGGATGGAGGCGAACGCCTATCATCTGCTGTCCTCGCCTTCGCTGGGATCGGCAAGGAATCGCGCCAGCAGGAGCGCGTCTACGCCCACTCTTGCAGGGGCGGCGTCCGACTGTGGATTTCGCGCCTGTCGGAGCAGGGCGGACACCTGCGCCGTCAACTCCGGGGAGCGGCGGCGCGCCTGCTCTGCTCCGGAGATGGATTCGATGCTGCGGTGTATCTCCGCTTGCAGGAATGGGGAGAGGTCGATGCCCTGCGGGACGTAGCCCCACTCGCCCGGATGCCAGCTATCCCAGCCGCAAAGTGTGGAGAGGGTGCCGCGGATGCGGTAGACGAGCGAGGACGAGAGGCCGATCTCCGAACCGCCGACGGTCAGGCTCGACTTCAGCTTCTCGATCAGTGCCACTGCGGACGCGCCGCCGCTCTGGTCTTGCCGAGTCCAAGACGTTGTCCACTGGCAGTTGATGCCTGCGGGCTTCAGCACGGCAGCCGCGAGCGAGTTTCGCCCGTTGCCGTCTTTCGCCACGTCATCGAGCAGGCGATGGGCTTGGCGGAGAACGTAGCCGAGCGGCATCTTGATTTGGGCGAATGCGAGCGCGGCGGACAGGGTGGCGTTCTCGGTCGAAGTGCCGTCGAAAGAGGCTCGGTACGTGTTGGAGAGGTCTTCGGCGCAAGCGAGCGCGCCATCGACTGGGAGCATCGCCATCACGTCGTCTCCGCCGGCGTAGATGGTCACGCCGTCGTGTTTCTCGACCACGTTCGGGGCTGCTTCGGTGAACTTCGCCAGCGCGCGGCTCACATCTTCGCCCCCGACTTCGCCTACCAGCTTGCCAAGCCTGTCGCCGTCCGCGAGCAGCAGCGCGTAGAACCTTGCCGGCCGGCCGATTCCGTCATGCTCGCATATCTCGTTCAGAGCTTTCGCCAGCTCGTTGCGCGCGTCCTCGTCATCCTCTTTCAGCGGACACTGCTTTGGGTCGAGTACGAAATCTTCGTGAAAGTAGTTGGCGTCCAGCTTTGGGAAGTCTCCGGCGGACTCTGGGGCCAGGTCTTGGAGCGGCGGTCGTGGCGTCGAGAAGGGGACGGACGCCGCTATCTTCACCATTTCGGCGTACTCGCGCGCGGAGGCTCGGTCTCTGCTCACGACGCGGCGGATCCAGGGAACGGCGGCGACGTACAGGGTGGAGGGCCAGTGGGTGGAGCCGACTTCCCATCCGAGCGCGTCCTGCGACACTTTCGGAAACAGGCGCTTCACCAGCGCGATGGCGGACAGCCGCTCTTTGTCCTCATCGAGATCGAGCGGGCCTATTCTGCGGATCACGCTCTTCCAGAACCTATCCTGCCTCTCCCTGTCCCGCGCTCTGACGCAGCCGGAAAGCTCTTGCAGGTCGTCGATGACGGCGCACTTGTCGCCCGGCTCGTCCGGTGGGTGGTGGCTGCGCCACAGCTTGCGCCTTGCGAGCAGGCTGCCATGCTCATCGGGGGGGCCTGCCGTCCAAGAGATGTCCCAGAAGGTCGAGACCTGCCGATCCCATATGGCGCGGGTTCCGTCGCCGAGATGGGCGGCGTGGGCGATGAAGCGCTCCCATACGGCAGCGCAAACCTTATTCCACGCTTGGCGGAAAGAGTCGCAGGCGGCGTTGGCTACTGCGGCGGGGTCGGCGTCCGTCTCGACTGCGAAGTGGTTCGGCACGCTGCCTATGAACGGCGGCTCTCCCCTACCCTCGCCGCCTGCCCACAGATAGAGCGGGTCTTCGTCCACGAGGGGCTGGATGATCTCGCCGCCGGCTCCAGACGCGCCGCGCATGGCGTGGGCGGACAGGAACGCCAGAAGGTAGGAGCTGCCCCACAGGTCGCGCGTGCGCCTAGACTGGGCGACGAAGCCCTGCACTGGTCCGATGGATATGTCGACGCGCACGGTCACGCGCTCACCTCCTCCACCCTGTCGAACGGCTCTGCGCGCCTGCTCGGATCCAGCAGGCGGTCGAGGAAATCATGGATGGGCTGGTACAGCTCTGATTCCGGCTCTTGGCGGACGCGGCTTCCGCCCACCGAGATGTTCGACCTGCCACTGGGGAGGAAGCGCGCCGGCAGGAGTGACAGAACGGCGACGGGGGTCTGGGCGCACTGGTGGACGTGGATGAACAGCGGGCTGGCGCGGCGGTCGAAGGCGCGATCGCGGGGGCCGACATGTTTGTCTGGACTCGACCCGTAGTTGTGTGGAAGTCCAAAGGCGATGCGTCGGGGATGGGTCTTGCGTTCCCGCCGAGCCATCTTCATCAGGTCGTGGTCGTCCTCGAAGTTTCGCTCGGACGGCTGACCGTCGAGGATTTTGCCATTGTGTCCCCAGCTTCGATACCTGACCATCTCGCGCCCGATTAGGTCGAGGAGATGCAAGGGTTGGTCCATCGAGTCGGAGGCTGCCAGAATGTGCCTGGATTCGCTCGTCAACGCGGTGTAGTCTGCCTTGCGATTAAAGCTGCTGACAGGGAGTAAATCCGCTATGGCGGATTGGAGAGCGTCCAGGGTCTGCGGGGGCTGCCATGTTTCCGCGCCGTCCACTCGGAGGGACTGCATCGCCAGAGAGCCGTATCCCTTGCGGCTCTTCGCTCCCATGCCGCCGAATACGCCGAGCGCGATCAGAGAACGCTGTAGAGAGTCCAGCTGACTGCTCTTCGAGGCGCGGCAGCGCATCTTCACCGTGAAATCGAACGGGGCGCGGAGGCACGAGCGCGTTAGCTTTCCGGCGTCTGTTCCGAATGCCGCCATGACTCCGTAGCCGAGATAGCGCGCGCCATCGCCGACGACTCTTCTGCTGCCTTGTGCCGAGACGGTCAGGATTTCGTCGCGATCGACAGTCTCAGGGGGAGCGCTCGCAAGGCGCATCGAGACGCGGGACTGTCCGCCGTTCGCGCTGCCGAACAGATCGTCTTCTTCGCGCTGGATTTCGTCGAGACTGCCTTCGAGTCGCGTCCACGCGAGGGCGCGCCACCAGAAGCGCAGCGCGCCCTTGAAGCTGGGCAGGCGCAGCTCGGCGCGAGCGGGGTATGCCCCGCCGCAGAACATGGGGGTCGTGACCCGATAGGTGGCTTCTACTTCTATTATGCTTATGCTCGTTCTTGCGCTAACTGTAATTGGACTGCTCCGGCTCGTCCAGCCAGAACGGTTCTCCGGCGCGGTATGGGTCGGCTTGCTGCTGGTGGGAGGTTCGGCGGTCGATCAGTCCGAAGCGGCGCGCAGGTCTGGCGAAGCGGCGCGCTTCGGACGCAATCGCTTCGGCTGCCAGACCCATGAGCGTGGTGCCGCCGGTGATGTTCACGAACACCTCGTCCGCGCCTATCAGATGTCTTTTCGCCTGTTCGACCAGACGGGCTATCTCGGCCTTTCCGCCACTGAATGCGTCTTGGAGAGTAAGCTCTTCGACCTTGCCTTCGTATTCCGCATGGGACAGCGCTTCGGAGATGTGTTTTTGGGTCTCTGGCGAAGATATGACGATGCAGGTCGCAGGCTCATCTCCAGCAGCTCGGCACGCATTCACGGCGCTGAACAGCACGCCGGGGCGGTGTCCGATGGGGCTTACGAGTATGCTGCCTGCCGGCGAGTCTCCGAGTTCGAGGGAGATTTCGGGGAGGCATTTCAACGTTTCTTTCCAGTAGGCGCGAACTCTGTCGAGTCTCTTCGCAACCTGACGGTCATCGACCATCAGCTGCTTCCTCATTCCGTGGTGGGCGTAGCCGTTGCGAAGCTCCGAGAGGTCGCGCCAGAAGAAGCCAAGCTCGCGCTGGCTTTCGTCCAGAGAGAAGCAAAGCTCCGAATCTTGGCTCACCTTACTTATGGCTGCGAGCAGGTTGGCGGCGGGTTTGCGCGCCCTTTCGTAATCGAGCCAGCCGCCACGCTCGCCGCCGCGCCAGATTGCCCAAGAGACCGTCCACTCGTTCACAAGACGTATGGCAGTCGCGACGTGTCCGCGCTCGAAGAGGTCGTCTATGATGCGCGCCTGCCGTTTTAGCTCGTCTTGGGACAGGGCTACCCTGCCCTTCCATCCGTCCGAAGAACTGCCTTCCGAAAGAGCTTTCGGCTTTAGGGCTTTATCGAGTCTGGCGGTGAGCTGGTCAGACAGCGGAATCCGATGAGTGTTCCGAAGCAGTCTCCCCAGTGGGCGTCTATGTCGGAGAGATTTCTCGGCTCGAGAGCCAGTCTCCAGCGGCAGACCCGACAGGTACGCTTCGGAGAGGTGGCGGAGGTCGCGCGCGATGTCTTGCGCTATTTGATTCTGCTCTCCGCTTTCGAGCAGACCAGAGATCGGCAGCGCGCTGCCCGTCTCGCGCAGAACTTCGATTGCGTGCATCCAGCGGGGCAGCTGGATCAGGGGTTCGAGGTCGAGGAACGGGCTGGTGGCGTCCGCTCCTCCGCCGAGCAAGCCGTAGTACGCGCCGCGAATCCGAACGCAGCGCAGGGCGGTCAGGTAGAGAACGGCGGTGTACATGAGAAACGAGAAGTGGCGAAAGCCGTGCGTGACGTCCACTGTCAGGTCCGCGCCTTCTGGGACGGCGTCGGACACTTCATCAAGGAAGATGTTCACATCGTTCTGTTCGCCGCCGTCTGGAATTTCGAGGGGCTGGACGGCGCAGCGTCCGCTGAGCGCGTCGGCGAGCAGCTGCCAAGTTTCCTGTTTCGCCTTCTGCGTACACAGGGCGATCACGGTGTCAGGGCGGTCTTCTTCGGGCAGCAGATCAAGCAACGCAACAGGGGCGAGCGCGGCTTCGACGGGGTCACTACCCGGAAAGGTATACCGCGCCTCGCTGGGGCGAAGTCCGAGCAGGGTCAGCATCAGGTGGCTGGGTTGGGGCTGTTTCACGATGGGGACGCGGTGGCGTTGTCACATACGCTCAGCGGTCAGCGGTCTATGGGGGGCGCGCCGGCGCGGTAGATTTCCACCGCGGAGGCGACTATCGACGGGTCGGGCGCGTGGGCTATGGAAAGGTCTTTGTCGTCGTAGTCCATGCTGTGCAGGACGTGGCGCATGGCGTTGATGCGCGCTCGCTTCTTGTCGTCCGCCTTGATGATGGTCCATGGGGCGGCGTCGCTGTGGGTGAGCAGGAACATCGCCTCCTTCGCTTCGGTGTACTCCTCCCACTTGTCGATGGACAGTCTATCAACTGGGCTGACTTTCCACTGTTTGAGCGGATCGCCGGCGCGTGACTCTATGCGCCTCAGCTGCTCTCTGCGACTGATCGAGAAGTACAGCTTGATAAGGTGGACGCCGCTTTCGACTATCATCCGTTCGAGCGCCGGCGCCTGCTGGATGAACAGGCGGTAGTCTCTCTCGCCCGAGAAGCCCATGACCCTCTCGACTCCGGCGCGGTTGTACCATGAGCGATCGAACAGGACTATCTCGCCGGAGGTGGGAAAGTGGCTGATGTAGCGCTGGAAGTACCACTGGCCGTTCTCGACGTCCGAGGGTTTGTCGAGGGCGATGACTCGCGCTCCGCGCGGGTTCCAATGCTCCATGAAGCGGCGGATGGTGCCGCCCTTGCCCGCGGCGTCTCGCCCCTCGAACAGGATGACGAGCCTCTCGCCCACGTCTCTGATCCAGTTCTGGAGCTTGACCAGCTCCACCTGAAGGGGGAGCTTCTGGGCGTTGTACTCCTTGTTGCGCATCCGCTCGGCGTATGGAAAGAGGTTTTCCCTGAAGTATCGGATGCGGTTTTCCGAGCCGATGCGGGTCGGGTCGGGTAGCGGGCGCGCGTAGGGAATGGATTCCTCGACGGCGGGCGCATCGCCATTGACCGCTATCTCCGAGACGCTGCGCAGGTCTTCGCCTATGTTCGTGTTTCTGTTCATCTAGTCACCCCAGCCTCGTGTCCATGATGGCAACGGCGTTATGGTACAACCGGCGTGTCGAGAAGGCAAATGGGGTTGGAGAATTGCGGATCGCATCGCGCGAAAGAGAAGCTGTGACCAATGCTGCCGTGTGGCTCTTCGATCCTGGAAACCGACCTCGATGTTCGTATGAGGTCGGTGGTCGGGGAGACTGGACTTGAACCAGCGACCCCCTACACCCCATGCAGGTGCGCTACCAAACTGCGCCACTCCCCGACTAGGAATAATGGTAGCACAGGGCTTCTGATACAAGCAAGGGGGGAGGGCGATGGATTTTTCAGGGGCAGCGCGGCTGCGGGGGCGGCGCTGCCCTCGACCTCGACATCTCCAATCAGGCGGGAATCCAGCGGGGCGGCAATAGGCTCATGTTCACGGGGGGCGCTCACGGGCGGAGTTCACGGGCGGAGTCACGGGCGACGTTCACGGGCAAGGTCGAATCAGGCTCTCGGCTCGCGTGGGTGTCGCCCTATCCCTGCCTATCTATATACAGAGGTGGAAGGTATGGCGTGGCGGTGGACGGGTCTTAGTCGGGGGCGGGACTCAGATCGAAGAATCTTGCCAGCTCGTCGCGGGCGAAGGTGGGGAATGGCATTGTCGAGTGGTCGGCAATCAGCCTTACGTCCGTGTGGCGATCGGTGGCGTGGCCGATGACCGAGCCGCGGATCCCCTCGGCGGTCAGGGCGCGCGTGACGGGGCGGACGCGGTCCGGGGGTACGGCGGCGAGGAGGGATCCGGAGGCTATGAGTCCGAGGGGGTCGAGTCCGAGCGAGTCGCAGATGATACGGCATTCGGGCAGAACTGGGATGGAAGCGGCGTCTATGTCGAATCCCAGCGCGGATGCGGCTGCCAGCTCGTACAAGCCGCCTGACAGCCCGCCCTCGGTGGGGTCGTGCATGGCGTGGGCGTGGCCGTACTGGAGCGCGAGGCGGGCATCCGGGATTACGCTGATGCCGGGGCGGAACAGGAAGCTCGCGGCTCTGTCGATCACCTCGCGGCTCACTCCGGCGTCTGCCAAGCGGCGGGCGGATTCTCTGGCGAGTATGGATGCGCCCTCGATGGCGATGCCCTTGCTCAGGATGAGCGCGTCGCCCGGGCGGACGCCGGAGCTTAGCACGGCGTCCGCCTTGTCGACCTCGCCGAGCATGGCGCCGACGGCGATGGGTCTGTCGAGTCCGAGCGTGATCTCTGTGTGTCCGCCGACTAGGGAGATGTCCAGATCGGAGCAGGCGCGGCGAATCTGGTCGAATATCTCGGATACTCGCCGCTCGGTAACGCCTTCGGGCAGGAGGATGGTCGCCATGAGCCACCTGGGAGCCGCGCCCATGACGGCGATGTCGTTGGCGTTTACGTTGACCATGTACCAGCCTATCAGGTCGGTGGCGAAGGTGATGGGATCGGTCTTGGCGACTAGGAGGCGGTCTCCGAAGTCGATTAGGGCGGCGTCTTCACCCGGCGCGGGGCCGAGAATGACGCGGGGGTCGGGGGATTCTACTTGTCGGAGCAGTCGGCCGAGGGTTTCGAGCGGGAGTTTGCCTGCGTTCATCTTCACTCTTGCATAAGAACTCTCACATCCAAGCAAGGGATGGGAGCTGGCGGGCGGGCTGCAGTGTCGTTCATCGCGCTGGGGCGCAGGTTCATCGCGCTGGGGCAGAATCGTCGAGGCTGTCGGGGAATGTGTATCTGACAATTGGCTGTGACGATGCTATCATATCCGTGCAATGATAAAGGTGATTTTCTTCGATATATACGGGACGCTGGCCGGTTTCCAGCCGGACCGGTTTCAGATACAGTCGCAGGCGTGCGCTGGGTTCGGGATCGCGGTTACGCGACGGGGTATCTTGCGCGGGTACGCTCTGGCGGACGCTTTCATGGCGGAGCAGAACGCGGCGCGGCCGGTTCGGCTGCTGGATTCCAAGGCGAGTGACGAGTTCTTCGCGGAGTACCAGAGGCGGGTTCTGAGGGGATGCGGGGTGGACGTGTCGCAGGACGAGGCGGCTCGAATATGGGCGGCAGTGCGGCGGATTCCCTACCGGATGGAGCGGTTCGATGACGTGCTGCCGGCGATGGACCTGCTGAAGCAGCAGGGGCTGATTCTGGGGCTGATCTCGAACATGAACATGCCCGGTGATGAGCTTGCGGACAGTATGGGGCTGACGCCGTATCTGGATACGGTGGTGACGTCTGGCGAGGTCGGCTCGGAGAAGCCGCACCCTCCGATCTTCCGCGAGGCGCTGCGACGGGCTGGGGTCGAGGCGGGGGACGCGATCCACGTTGGCGATCAGCTCACTTCGGACGTGGAGGGGGCGGCGAACGTGGGCATCAACCCCGTGCTGCTGGATCGGGACGGCAACCACGCGGGGTTTGCGAGGTGTCCTCGAATAGAGTCGCTGATGGAGCTGCCGGGGGTGGTTTCAGCGGGACTCCAGTAGCTGGCGGGTCATTTGGCTTCTGAATTCGGCTAGCTGGCGGACGACGTCGAGCAGGGGTTCTTCCCATCCGCTCTCCATCTGTCCGAGTTCCAGGCGTATCTGGGAGTTGCCCACTTCCGCCGCTGCGGGCAGTCTGCGCTGGAGGGCGCGGCGCGCGCCGCCGACGTCGTAATCCATTCTGATGACTATTCTGCCGCTCTCGCGGGTTATGGATTCGATGCCGGCTTCGCGGGAGGCGAGACTGAGGCGCACGGTGTAGAGCAGGGCGCGCGCCTGCCATGGGAGGGGGCCGAACCTGTCGCGCAGCTCGTCTTCCATGGATTCGATCTGGGCGGGGTCTTGCAGCTCGATCAGCCTCTGGTAGACGCCGAGCCGCGCGCGAAGGTCTGGGATGTAGTCGGAGGGCAGGCCGGCGGGGATGCCAATGTCGAGGGCGACGCCGGGGTCGGGCGCGAGGCTGTCGGAGATGGATTCTCCCGTCTCGCCGCGCATGGACTCGGCGATCTCCTCTGGGGTGAGTCCGTCGAGCGCGCCAGACTCTCGGCGGGCGCGCAGATCATCGACGGCGAGGGACAGAAGCCGTGTGTACAGCTCGAATCCGACGGCGTGGATGTGTCCGCTCTGCTCAGCGCCGAGGATGTTTCCGGCGCCGCGTATCTCGAGGTCTTTCATGGCGATGCGGAATCCGGCGCCCAGCTCGGTGGCGGCGAGCATGGCGCGCAGCCTGCGCTCGGCGGTCTCGGAGAGGGAGCGCGCCTGCGGGATCATCAGGTAGGCGTAGGCGCGGCGGCTGCTGCGCCCCACCCTGCCCCGAAGCTGGTAGAGCTGCGCCAAGCCGAACGAGTCGGCGCGGTTGATTATCAGGCTGTTGACGTTGGGGATGTCGAGGCCGGACTCGATTATCGTTGTGCATACGAGGACGTCGAACTTGCCGGATGCGAAGTCGTCCATGGCGCGCTCCAGCTCGCCCTCTCCCATCTGGCCGTGCGCGATTCCGACGGCGGCTTCGGGTACTATCTTCTCTATATAGTTAGCCATGTAGTCTATGTTGTAGACGCGGTTGTGGAGGAAGTAGACCTGCCCCTGCCTGTCCAGCTCGCGCAGTATTGCCTCTCGTATCAGCTCGTCGCTGAACTCGGAGACGTATGTCTTGATGGGCAGGCGCTCTTCGGGCGGGGTCTCGATGGTGCTCATGTCTCGAACGCCGGCCAGGGACATGTGCAGGGTTCTGGGTATGGGCGTGGCGGTGAGTGTGAGGACGTCCACTTCTTGGCGCATCTGCTTGAGGCGCTCTTTGTGGCTGACGCCGAAGCGCTGCTCCTCGTCCACGATGACGAGGCCGAGATCCTTGAAGCGGACGTCTTTCTGGATGAGGCGGTGTGTGCCGATGCAGATGTCCACCTCGCCATCCGAGAGTTTCTTGACGACTTGGCGCTGCTCTCTGCCGCTCCTGAATCTGCTGAGTACCTCTACGGCTACGGGGTACGCGCTCAGGCGCTGTGAGAAGGTGGCGTAGTGCTGCTGCGCCAGAACGGTGGTGGGGACGAGGACTCCGACCTGCTTGCCGTCCATGACTGCCTTGAATGCCGCGCGCAGGGCGATCTCGGTCTTGCCGTATCCGACGTCTCCGCAGACGAGGCGATCCATCGGCTGGCGGCTCTCCATGTCGGTTTTGACGTCTGCGAGTGTGGCTATCTGGTCTGGGGTCTCTTCGAATGGGAAGGACTCTTCCAGCTCCTGCTGCCAAGTGGAGTCTGGGCCGAAGGCGTGTCCGCTGAGAAGCTCGCGGGATGCGTAGAGCGCGATCAGCTCGGCTGCCATCTCGCGCGTGGAGCGTTCGGCGCGCGCCTTGGCGCGGCTCCACTCCTGCGTGCCCAGCCTCGTGAGGTGCGGGGGCGCGTCGCTGGGGGCGATGTAGGGGGTGACGCGGTCTAGGTGTTCGAGCGGGACGTACAGCTTATCGCGGTTGGCGTATTCGAGCGTGAGATATTCGGCGGGTGAATCGGAGTTTTCGGACGGCTTGCCAATGCCCACGAATCTGGCGACTCCGTGTTCGACGTGGACGACGTAATCTCCGGGCGATATCTCGGACAGGAAGGCGTCCCAGCTGCGGCGCGGCTGGCGTCTGGTCGTTCTGCGCTGCTTGGAGACGCCGAATATCTCGGTGTCTCCGAGAACGATCAGCCTGCGGTCGGGCGCGGACAGGACGAAGCCATCTCCGAAGCTGGGGCCTGCGGACTGAACCAGCGTGAGGGAGCCGGGCGCGGGGACGGACGACAGGTACGGGGCGAGTGTGGCGGATACGCCCGCCTCGCTGAGAATCTCATCGAGACGGCGCGAGTGCGAGGTGATGGCTAGTACGCTGCCGCCCTGCTCTGTCAGCTCGGACGCATCCTGTACGAACGAGTCCACGTTTCCCAGGAATGTGGGCGCGGAGTCGAAGGGCATGAGGTGTACATCTTGGTGTACGAGGTCTTCGGCTCCCCATTGCAGAAGGTCCAGCTGGACGCCGCGAGCGGACAGGCTGGAGTGGACTTCGTCCCAGTCGGCATGAAACGATGGGAAGCTCATGGGAAGCTCGCCCCGCCGCTCTTTGGCGGCGCGCAGGGCGTGGATGCGATCCTCGTTCTCCCACGCGGCGGCGGCTATGTCGCTGGGGCGCAGATGGACGACGAGCGCGTCTTGCGGGATGTAGTCTGCCAGCGCGCCGTGGTTGAAGAAGCCTGCGTACATGTTGAGGTCTTCGACTTCGTGGCCGTCCAAGAGCTGGGAGAACTCTTCTCTGATGCGGTCTCGGTGGTCCGCGGAGCAGTTGGATACGTCTATGCGCGACATCTGACGATCGAGACGCTCCCTCTCGATCATGGCGGGCAGGGTTTCGCTGGCGGGGATCAAGTCTATGGAGTCGACGATCTCGACAGAGCGCTGTGTGGAGGGGTCGAACAGGCGGATGCTGTCGACGTCGCTGCCCCAAAGCTCTATTCGGGCGGGATAGTCCGCGCCCACGGGGAAGATGTCGATTATCCCTCCCCTTCTGCTGACGAACCCGGGTGAGTAGACGGCGGACTCGAACTTGTACCCCATGCGCCGCCAGCTTTCGAGCAGGTCTTGGACGTCTATCAGGTCGCCCACGCTCAGGGTGTGGCGGCTGTTCTCGAAGTCATCGCGGCTCATGGTGCGCTGGGCTGCGGACATGGCGGAGGCGACCACGAGGGGGGGGCGCGACGCGGGGGCGACGAGCGCTTCCAGCGTCCTGATTCGCGTGTGGATGGTGTCGATGTCCGTAACGAGACGCTCGAAAGGGAGTGTCTCGGTTTCGGGGAAGTGGTGGACGCGCTCGGGCTCGGGCGTCCACGCGCTGAGCCTTTCGCGCAGGCGTCGCGCCTCCTCGGGTCTGGGGACGAGCGCGACCACCGGGACGCGCAGGTCGCGCGCCAGAGTGGACAGGATGAGGGGGACGGCTTCAGCCGGTGTCTGCGCCCTCGATCTACGCCTGCCGCTCCTGAGCGACTGGAGCAGGGCTTCGTACTGGGGGGCGGATTTCAGCAAGGGGGCCAGCGCGGCGAGGTTCGGGCCGGTCTGCGCCGCGCCGCTAACGGGCGTTTCGGTTGGCGCGGTGGTGGTCGTCAATCTGCATTGCCTCCTAAAGAGAGCGACGAAAGGGCGGGCGCGGGGGCGCTCGCCTCGATGAATCCGTCTTTTAGACTGCGGATTGGATTGGAATGTCGGGGTATGTCTTCACAGCCGCCGAAAGCGTCCGAAGGGCTGGAAGGTCGTTCGCGGCGAGCCATAGGGAAGGCTCGCCAGAGACCCGTCGAGCCGTGAACGCGAGCCGTGAACGACCGCCGCTCGGCAAGCCGTGGGGCTTGCGGCAGCGTGAACGAGCGGCAGCGTCCGCCAGCGCCTTCGGGAGCGATTCTTCAGTCTATCCCCATGTCGTGAAGGGCTTGGTCGTCGATTCCGAAGTGGTGGGCGACTTCGTGGATGACGGTTGCGCGCACTTCGTAGACGACTTCGTCTTCGGTGTCGCAGATGCTCTCGATTGCCCTCTGGAACAGGGTGATCTTGTCTGGGAGAACGAGGTTGTAGTCGTAGCGGTCGGGCAGCGGGATGCCTTCGTAGAGGCCGAGCAGGAGATCGTCTTCGCTCAGGCCCGAGCCGATGAGCTGCTCGCGCGACGCCCAATCGCCGACGACCACGTCCACGTTGTCCATGCGCTCTAGGAACGCAGGCGGAAGGTCTTCAATGGCTCTTCTTACAAGTTGCTCGAATCGTCTTCTATCCATGATCAGTATGAGTTTAGCAAATCGGCGCGTGGGGTTTTAAGTGGCAGCTGACGGGCGCGCCGGTCTGCTTGGGGGGAATTTTGGGCGAATACGTGAACGGATCTATGGCGAAGGAGCGCGGGCGGCTTGGATATCATCTTCGGACTGCCCGAATCGGGTGATCCACTGTTCGAGGTGTCGATATGGCGCGCGCGCTGCTGCTGGTTATCTGTCTGGTCTGCGTTCTGGTCTGGGCGTGCGCAAGCTCGCGCGGCTCGGTCGTCGAGCGGGCGACTCCGCGCGTCGTCCCGACTCGGATGGCGCAGGCTGCCACGCCCGAGGCGGCGCGCGCCGCCTCGCTGACGCTGGAGCTGAGGGTTGCCGCTCACGATCCGCAGATGCCGAAGTACAGAAGGTCGGACTGGAAGCACTGGACGGACGCGGACGGCGACTGTCAAGACGCGCGACAGGAGACGCTGATAGCGGAATCGACCGCGCCGGTGACGTTCGAGGGGTCTCGGCGATGTCGGGTGGAGTCCGGGCGCTGGGTGGGGCCGTACACGGGAACGGTGGTGAGGGATCCGGGCGCGCTGGACATAGATCACATGGTGCCGCTGGCGAACGCGCACAGGTCGGGCGGCCACTCGTGGACTAGGGAGCGGAAAGAGGAGTACGCAAACTACCTAGATTACGGGGGGCATCTGACAGCTGCGACGGCGCGGGCGAACCGCGCTAAGGGCGCGAACGGGCCGGAGGGGTGGCGTCCGCCGGATTCGGGGTACTGGTGCCAGTACGCGCTGGACTGGATGGCGATAAAGCGCGAGTGGGGGCTGAGTGTGACGGAGGACGAGGCGGAGGCTCTGCGGGAGATGGCGGATACGTGCGATGCCAACGTGTTCATACAGACGCGCCGCGAGGAGCCGCCAGCGCGACGGCTGGGGGCGGATGGTCAGCCGACAGCCACGCCCACGGCTGGGGGCGCGTCCGACGCGAGCGCGCCGGCGGCGAGGACGCCGAACCCAACGGCGACTTCCGCGCCGTTCGTGGATCTCGACTGCTCGGACTTCGATTCGTGGGCGCAGGCGCAGGCGTTCTTCGAGGCAGAGGGCGGACCGGCAGAAGACCCGCACCGACTGGACAGGGACGGGGACGGGATCGCGTGCGCGTCTCTGTCCGGCGCGCCCTGAAGGGGGATCGAGTACGTTCGGGAGGCGAGGCGTCATCGGGAGGTCGACGGGGGTAAAGGTCACTCGATGCCTTTCCGCGCCGGACGGTGGCTTGACCTGATGGCGGCGGGGGCATATCGTATCTGGCGACACGTGAAACGGGGGGAAACATGAAAGTCAGCGCAATCAAGCCCTATTCGGTTCGCAGTGAAGACGGGGGGGCGTATTACATAGTGAAGGTGGAGACGGACGAGGGCATCTACGGACTCGGCGAGATCGGGATTCGGAACTGGGGAGGCGCGATAACGCAGGCGATAGAGCATCTGTCTCAGGTGGTGATCGGTCAGGATCCGTGGAGTACGGAACGGCTGTGGCAGCAGATGTTCCGCGGGGGGTTCTTTCCGGCGGACAAGGTCTACTGCTGCGCTATCAGCGCGATCGACATAGCGCTGTGGGACATCAAGGGCAAGTCGGTCGGGATGCCGGTCTACAAGCTGCTGGGCGGGCCGGTTCGGGACAAGGTGGTGTGCTATCCGCACACGCAGGGCAGTACGAACGAGGAGCTGATCGAAAACTCGAAGCGCGCGGTCTCGGAGGGCTGGAAGTTCGTTCGCTGGGGTCAGCCCGAGACGGGGGGCGTGCTAGAGTATCGCAGCGCTTCGGACCCGCTCGGCCAGCCGGGAATCCTGGAGCCGGTGGAGTCGATCCGCATGGCGGAGGAGCAGATGGCGATGATGCGGGAGGCGGTGGGGCCGGATATCCAGCTGTGCTTCGACTCCCATACGCGGCTGGATACGGCGCACGTGGTCACGATGTGCCGCGCGCTGGAGCCGTACAAGCCGTTCTTCATCGAGGATCCGCTGAGGTCGGAGAATCCGGCGAGCTACCGCACGCTGGCTAGGCACGTCTCGCTGCCGATAGCGGCGGGCGAGCAGTGGGCTTCCAAGTGGTCGTTCCGACAGGTGATCGAGGAGGAGCTGATCAGCTACGCGCGAATCGACCTGTGCATAGTGGGCGGGCTGACGGAGGCGCTCAAGATAACGCACTGGGCGGAGACGCACTACATAAACATCGTGCCGCACAATCCGCTTGGGCCGGTGAGCGCGGCGGCGTGTGTGAACCTGTGCATGGCTTCTACGAACGTGGGCGTGCAGGAGATGCCGCGCCGTCCGGGCAGCTTCGCAACGGACCTGTTCCCTGTTCAGATAGAGTGGGCGGACGGCTACGCATGGACGCCTGCGGACAGGCCGGGGCTGGGTGTGGATTTCGACGAGGAGGCGGCGAAGGCTAATCCGGCTGCGCTCAACGGCTGGCCGCCGCAGCTGGTGAGGAACGACGGGGCGCTGACGAACTGGTAAGGGCGTAAGGGAGCGCTATCGTCATGTCGACAACGCTCTTCATCGAGGCTTTCGGGCAGCTATCCGGCCCGGCAGTCATAGATGCCCAAGAAGAAGACCTCCACAGCGTATTCAGGGCGCGGGCCGAGCTGATGGGCTGGGCTGCGACGTCCGATGAAAGTCCGCTGCTGTGGTCGATGGAGGAAGCGGAGATAACCGCAGATACTGACCCGTACCGTATCGGATGGGTACAGGTCGGGTTGGGGGTTGGACCCTTCGAGGCGTTCAGTATTCCGACGGACCCGGTCCCAGGCTGGGCGGGGCTGCCGATACGCCGGAGAAGCGGCGAGCCGGTCACTGCGCTGGCGGCACTGGTTCAATGTTTCAGTGACGCTCTCGGCCGGTTTGGAGCAGTCGAGTTGTCCGGTCTCCAAGTGACGGCGAGTGAACTGGAGACCGGTACGCGATCCTGTCGCTGGTACCTGGTGTCTGCGCTCAACTGGTTCAATACGGACTCGAAGGCGGGAGCCGAGGCGATAGTAGCCTTCGATCAAGACCTGCTCGGATGCCATGACGTTTCCGAGCTGGTCGCCACACTTCAGCACAAGGACACCTATCCATTCGAATTCAGAACGGCTGTGGCTGTGTCCGAGCGGAACGCGGTCAACGTCCCAGCCGAGACGCCGTTCTACCCTGTCGCTCCCAAATCGGATATGGGGGTGTTCGTCACGATGCCAGAGTGGACGCCGAGCGCGGCGGGGTGGGTACTCGCCAGCGTGGTCGATGCGGCTAGACTCATCGAGCCGGATGCAAACAGCTTCATGGCGAGGGTGACACGGGTTTGACAGCGACCACGGAAACGCGAATCACGGCAGGGGCTGATGGGCTGATGATCAGGCGTGGGATTCTCAGGCGTGGGAGACTACTTTCAGATCGTGTCCATCGGGTATCAGGATGATGTTGGGGCCGGGCGCGGCTTCGATCTGTCCCAGCAGGCGGTCGAGCCGCTCGGAGTCGAGGGCTGGCGCGAAGGCGTCGGGGTTGCGCCAGTCGGCGACGGTCAGCGGGTACCCAAGCGCGGCTTCGATCCGGGCTGCCAAGTCGTGACCGTCCGGGGGAGTCAGCAGTGTGATTCGCCTTCGGGCGTCGGGCGCAGGCTGCGGGGGCGGCGCAAGGTCGGCGGGCTGTTCACGCGCAGAGACAGGCTCGGGGGCGGTCTCGTCCGGCTCGAACTGTCTGTCTTGGCGATAGATCGTCCAGTGGTACGGCAGGACGAGGGCGGGCGGCAAGGCGATGGACAACGGAAACGCGAGGTCGCGCAGGGTGTTCGCGGATATGCTGACGTCGAAAAGGTCGCGCAGCAGTACGAACAGCGTGGAACTGACGCCTGACGCCAGCGCCAGCGCTCCGATGCACAGCGATCCCAATATGTATATCCTGCGGGCAAGGGCGGTTCGCTCGGTTCCCGGCTCGGCAGACGCGGCGGACTGGATTATGCGCCAGTGCATCCACCAGAGCGGCGCTCCTATTGCCAGCAGGGCGAGGATCGTCGTCGCCCTGCCCTGCCACTGAACGCCGCCGTCGCCAACGACGGACGGAGAGATTTCAGCGACCGCGCGCAGCAGCGTTTCCACCGCCATACCCAAAGCCAAGCCGAGCGCCATCAGACCGAACGCGGCAAGCAGCAGGTCGTATATCCTCGATACGTGTCTGACCTCTACTCCAACGGCTTCTCTGCTCATGCGGAGTCTGAAGTACGTCCAGAGAGCGATGCCGACTGCCAGCGTTGCGAGCGCGCCCGGCAGGGGTCTGAAATGGTCGATCGCGGGTTCGTCTGCGAATCCCAGAATCCACGTCAGCAGCGACTCCAAAACTATGGACGAGCCGACGCACGTCGCAATCACGCCGACGCCCACAGCAGCCAGAAACATGTATGCCCACCGAAGCTCCGAGCTTCTGTCATCTGCGGCGTCCGCGGCGTCTGCGGCGTCTGCGGCGAACCTGAACCAGTGCATGTACCAAATGACGAATCCGACCAAACCGACGGAGAGCGAAGTCTGCGCGTTCGCGCTCCACGCGCCGATGAGAGGGATGCCGAATGCGATGTGGTATCCGTTCAGTATGGCGATGTACGCCAGCCAGCCGAAGCCTGCGGCGAACATCGCCAGCCCCAAGCTCGACGCGAGATACAGGTACAGCCGACGGACGGCGCGAGTTTCGGGCGTGGCATGGCTTTCGGCAAACGCCGCGCGCCAGTGATACCCCCACACCACACCCCACACAGCAAGCGCAGCCCACCCAAATGAGAAGAAGTCGTTCCCGACGCGCAGCAGATTCGCAGCCTCGCCGAACTCGGCTTCTCCTCTCGTCAGAAGCGCGGCGACGCCCAGCAGGTACTCCAATACTCTGTATCCGCTGAAGGCGATGAAGCTCAGCGCGACGGCGGGCGCGGCGTACAGATACAGCTTTCGGACAATGGACCTCTGCTCGAACGGCATATCGGCGGCGGCGCGCTGGACGAACCGCCAGTGGAACAGCCATAGGGGAAGCCCTACGATGGACAGCGCTAAGCCTATGGACAGGGTGACGGTGGAGGAGTCGATGACGAATCTCGCATAGAACAGCCTGTCCATCAGCGCAACGAGAACGGTTATGACGCCGCTCGCCAGCATCATCAGCGCAACGAACGACATGAAGTAGAAATAGATGCGGCGCGGCGTTCCGATGCCGGCATCGGACACGGCGTTCAGCCTGCCTCCGCGCAGGAAGTATGCGCCGCAGATGACTCCGCTCATACCGGCGAACAAGAAGATGGGCCAGATTATGAACGCAATCAAGATTTCCATATGGGTCTGCTCCCGAAGAAGGCTGTCCGAAATTGCGGCGCGCTTCAGTCGTAGCCGGATTGGAGTCCGGCGTAATGGTACATGCAGCTGTCGTATGGAGGCCAAGTGTGTCCATCTACCAGCCACCTGCCGCCGTCAGAGACTACGCGAAACAGATGGAGGCGGTCACGGCTGCTGTACGGCCAGAATCCGAAAGGTCTGTTGACACGGGTCACGCGCAGGGTGATCAGAGATGTGCCATCGTTTTCCATATAGCGTTCGGGCGGCGGATCCACGTCTTCCAGCAAGACTCTCACCCGCCCTTCCCGATATTCGCCTACCTCGCGCCCAGCAACGGGCAGGAACTCATCGAAGGAACACTGCTCGCGCAGCCCGACGGACCACATGGCTTTGGCGGAGTCGTAGTCCTCTCGAACGAGGAGCTTTACGTACTGCTGAAAGGCATACTCGGGGGAGCCGGCGGCGAACTCGGCTTCTCCTCTCGTCAGAAGCGCGGCGAGGGTGGAGATCAGCAGTACTCCGAGAATCGCTCCCGCGACGATGAGCCAATGCCGTTCCATGAATCGCCCCGCCTGCTGGGAGTGTGTGCTGAATCGAAGCACAGTATCGCATACGAGGCTGGCTGTCACATGCCCGATTTGGCAGCTGGTGAGAATGGGGGCAGGGGCTAATGGTCACTCGTGGGAGATTACGCGGAGGCCGTGGGGCTCGGGGATGAGGAGTACGCGGCTTCCAGGGGACGAGGCGATGGCGCGGGAAGTCTCTTCCAGCGCGCGAGCGTCGAGGGCGGGGGCGAAGGCTTGGGCGTCCGACCAGCGCAGGGTGGTCACGGGGTATCCGATGGCGGACTCCAAAGCGGCGGCGAGGACGGCGGCGGACTGGGGGGCGGCGATCAGGGTCACGCGCTTTCGGGCAGGCTCGGGGGTCGGCTCGTCCGGCTCGAACTGTCTGTCGTGGCGGTAGACAGTCCAGTGGTAGGACAGGGCGAACAGGGCGGTGAAGGTCGTGGAGAGGGCGGCGGAGAGGTCGCGCAGTGTTTCGGAAGACAGATCGGCGGCGAGAAGGTCGCGCAGGAACATGAACAGGCTGGCGCTGAGGCCGCCCACGAGCGCCAGCACGCCCAGACACAGGACGCCAAGTACGTACAGCTTGCGCGGAAGGGCGGGTCGCTCGGATTCGGGGTCGGCGTGGGCGGCTGTCTGGAGTCTGCGCCAGTGGATGCCCCAAGTGGGTATGCCAAGTATCAGCAGGGTCAGGGTGTCTGCGATTCGAGACATCAGCCGAGACTGGTCTTCCACCATGACGGGGGACGTTCCAGCTATCAGGCGGATGGCGGCGTCCAAGATGGTGAACGCGGCGGCGGCGAGGGCGGCTAGTCCGAGGGCGGACAGCAGCAGGTCGTATATCCGCGAGACGGGTATCGAATCGCTGCCGGAAGCCTCCGCGAACAGGCGGCGTCTGAACGCCAGCCACAGGGCGATTCCAACGGCGGCGGTGGCTGTGGCTGGTGGGATCGTCTCGAAGTGGACGGCTGGCGGATCGTCCGCCGCTCCGAGCAGCCACCAGAGGGCCGAGTTCAGCAGGAGTCCGAGTCCGATCAGCATGACGAAAGCGCCGCCAACGGAGACGGCGAACAGGTACAGCCGCCTCAGCAGGGAGTTCGGCTCGCGCGCGGCGAATCGGAACCAGTGTGGCCACCATATGGCGGCGCCAACGATGGCGACGGACAGGGACACTCTGGCGGCGGAGCGCAGAAGTCCGGTGTCGCCGGCGTCGATCACGGTGACGGCGAAGAGAGCGATGCGGCCCTCGTCCAAGGCTATGTGGACGAGCCAGCCGAGTCCGGATGCGAGCATGGAGATGCCGAGCGCGGAGGCGAGGTAGAGGTAGAGGCGTCTGATTCCGCGTGTCTCGAGAGTCGTTTCGGGATGCTCGGCGGCTGCTGCGCGCCAGTGGTACGCCCATACGAGCGTCCAGACGGCGAGGGCGGACAGTGAGGACGTCCAAGCGTATTCGCCGCCAAGCAGAGAGGCGATCAGGCGTGATCCGTTGTAGGCGAGGAAGGCGAGCGCGACTCCGAGCGTGACGTAGAGGTGGAGCTTTCTGATGACGGATCGGCTCTCTGCGGGCGTGTCGGAGGATCGGAGCTGGACGAAGCGCCAGTGGAGCGCCCACAGGGGCGCGCCGACTATGGTGAGCGCGAGGCCGGTCGCCAGCCTGACGGTGGAATTTCGCAGGACGGGATCGCCGAAAAGCTCGACCAAGAGGCTCGACAAGACTGTCATGACGCCGCCGGCGAGCATCATCAGGGCGATGAACGAGATGGAGTAGAAGTAGAATCGGCGCGGGGTTCCCAGCCCCCCGTCGGGCGCGTCCGAATCGCTGGCGCGTCGTCTCCATACGTAGATCGCGTAGGCGATTCCGCCGATGATTACGAGCGGGATCAGCGCTATCTGGAGTAAGGCGATGGCGAAGATGTCCATGGCGTAGTCCTTACCAAGCTGGAGCCAAGCGGCTCAGCGCAGGGTGTCCGAGGATTCGAAGCGCTCCCATACGCATTCGTCGTAGGGCCATACATAGGCGTCTATTCTCCATGCGCCGTCCTCGCGCCGAAGGGCGTAGCGGTGTTCGTCGTCCCACTCGTAGCTGCTGAACACGCCGCCGCCGCGCACGGTCTGGATAACGGTTACTACGGAGATCTCGTCCATGGTCTCTACGCCGCTCAGAGTAATCCGCGAATCGTCCAGCTCGTCGAGGCTTCCTCGCATGTCCAGCGTGGGGTAGCGGCTCGGAGGGCAAGCGCGCAGAAGCTCGGATGAGCGCAGAGAGTCGGCGGCGGCGAAGTCGCGGCTCTCAATGGCGCGCAGGAACGACTGGACGGCGTACTCGGGGGAGTTCGGGGCGAGGGTGTCCTCTCCCCTGCCCAGCGCGAGGGCGACGCTCGCAACCAGCAGAACAGCCAAGAGCGCGCCGCCGCCGATGAGCCAGTAGCGTTCCACGAGCGTGCCTCCGTTCAGGGTGGCGTGTCCATGGAGCAAGTATGGCAGAGACGGCGTTGGAATTCCACGTCGTGAGGGCAGGCGTGCGGCGCGCGGCGGAGGAGGCGAGGCGGATTTTTGGAGTCTGCGGGGCGGTCATACGCCGCGCCGTGAGCGTGCCTCCGTTCAGGGTGGCGTGTCCATGGAGCAAGTATGGCAGAGACGGCGTTGGAATTCCACGTCGTGAGGGCAGGCGTGCGACGCGCGGCGGAGGAGCCGAGGCGGATTTTGGAGTCTGCGGGGCGGTCATATGCCGCGTGGGGTTTGCGGCGTCTGCGGGGCGGTCATACGCCGCGCCGTTCTATTGGATCAGGTGGATGGTCTGCTCTATTCGGGCGCGAACGCTGCGGAGATACGGGCGGGCTGTATCGAGGGTCTGTATGAGATCGTCAACGGCGATCCAGCGGCAACGGTCGATGTCTTCAGAGAGGTCTGGGTAGAGGGGGTCGGTGAGTCTGCCGCGATAGTCGAGCAGGAACCAGTCCACGGTCTTGTCGAACGGACTGCCGGAGTAGTACGAGATGTAGCTGGACTGGAAGAGGAGTCTTCTTACGAAGAGGCGTTCGGGGTCTAGGCCGGTCTCTTCGGCGATCTCCCGAATGGCGCAGCGTCTGGGGTCTTCGCTCTTCTTGCGCTTGCCCTTGGGGATGTCCCACAGTCCATGTTTTCTGATGAGCAGTACATGGCCGCCGCAGAGCGCAAGTCCTCCGGCGGCTGCCATACGCGGGAGGGCTTCTCTATTCATGCATTAGAATCCGTTCCAGCACTTCCACTTGGTCGGCATCCATGTCCTTGAACAGAACGCCGTCGACGATCACGCTGGTGAGCTTGTCGGAGTCTGTCTCTGGCTGTAGGGATTCGAGGCTGAGGTCTTTTCCCTCGTACTCGAAGCGGCTGAGGATGTAATGGATGACGTTGAGGCGCGCCTGATGCTTGTTGTCCGACTCTATGACGATCCACGGGGCGTAGTCTGTGGAGGTGACGGCGAACATGCGCTCCTTGAAGTAGGTGAGCATGTGCCATCGCTCGGCTGCCCTGCGGTCGGTGGCGGAGTATTTCCAGTATTGAAGCTCGCTGTTCTGGCGAAGGCGGAATCTGAGGCTCTGCGCCTCGCGGGAGACGGACAGGTATATCTTGAGCAGGTCTACGCCTTCGTCTACGATCTCGCGCTCCCAGTCGTTGACGCGGCTCAGGAAGTAGCCGTACTGCCTCATGGAGCAGTAGCCCATTACGGGCTGTATGAGGGCGCGAGAGTACCATGACCTATCGAACACGGTTATGCTGCCGGGTTCTGGCAGTGAATTGTAGTGGGATCCGAGCCAGTTTCGCATCTTCTTGGGGGAGGGTATCCCCTGCACTACTATGCTGGCGGACTTGGGATCTAGGTAGTGGGTGATGCCGGAGGCGGTGGAGCCTTTTCCGGCGGCGTCTCTGCCTTCTAGGACGATGGCTACGCGCCTGCCTTGCTCCACGACCCACTCCTGAAGCAGCAGCAACTGAAGGCGCAGGATTCTCAGCTCCGCGCGATAGGTGCGGTAGGAGACGTCTCGAAACTCCGCGACCTCATATCTGGTCGCAGTGGTCTGCGGCAGTATGGTGTGGCTGGACTGCATGGCGGCGACACAACCAAGAGACGGGGCAAGCTCTCAAACTGTTCCAATGGTATGAGCGAAGGGGCGCGGTGTCAACTGGGAATTGGGGCGCGGGGCGGCGTATGGGCTTTTCGTCCTCGCTCCGGCCCTCGCTCCAGCCCTCGCGCATTGGGGGGATGGGAGATTCGCTTTCTACTGGGCGGCGAGGCGGCGCAGCCAGTGGGCGGCCTGGGGGCCTCGGTCTACTTGGGGTATTCGGGGGCGGCTGTGGGCGCGTAGGGTGGCGGTCTCGTCTGGCTCTATGGCGAGGTCTGCGGTCAGGGAGACGCCGTAGTCTTCGCGGGCGGACTGGATGGTGACGAAGCCTTCGCGGACGTCCTCGAGGACGGCGCGGGGGTCTCTGTCGTATGGGTGTCCCCAGCCTCCGCCGCCGGGCGTTTCGGCGCGGAGCAGGTCGCCTGCGCTGAGCGGGATGTTCTCGCCGGCGGGCGAGACGCGGTTTTCGTTCGGGGAGTCGGGGTTTATGACGATGCGCCCGGGCTGTCCGGCGCGACCGCCGTTGAGTCCGAAGCACGGGAAGCGCGCGTTGTCCATGCGCGTGCTGAGTGTGCAGTCGACCAGCACGCGGACATCGCGGACGACTCCGCATCCTCCTCGGTGGAGGCCGGGGCCGCCGGAGTCTGGGCGTATGGCGTATCTCTCGATTCTGAGCGGGAATTCGCCCTCCTCGAACTCTATGGGGTAGTTTCGCTGGTCGCGGAAGTAGATGACGTTGAGCCCGTCTGCGGTTGGGCGCGCGCCCTGTCCGGAGCCTATGCCCTCGCTGAAGTAGAGGTATCGGCCCTTGTCGTCCACGCTGCGCAGGTTGTAGATGACGTAGACGGGCGAGGCGGCTGGGCCTGCGCCGTCTGCGACCTGCGCGAGTATGCCGCCCATGATGTCCATGAGTCTTATGACGGTGTGGCTGCGAAGGCCGACGGGGGCGGGGAAGTTGGGATGGGTGATGGTGCCGGGGCGCGTCCTGACCTCGTCCAGGAACGATACGGCGCCCTCGTTCAGCGGCAGGTCTGGGTCCATGTAGCTCAGGTGGCGCGCGAGGATGAGGTTGAACGCGCCGGGGCTGGTGATGAAGTTGACGGGGCCCCTAGCCTGCGGGCCGCTTGCGCTGAGGTCTGCCACGATGCGGCCGTCTTGGCGCAGCAGCTTGACATCCACGCGGCGGGGCTGTCCGTCCACAGGGTCGCGGTCGACGTAGTCGAAGAAGTGGCTCTCGCCCTCTGGGATGACTTCGCGCGCGAATTTTCTGTAAGCTGCCACGCTGCGGCTGACGATGTGATCGAAAGCCGTCAGCACGGTGGGCTGTCCGTATCGGTCCATCAGCTCGGCGAGGCGCTCTTCCGCTAGGCGGCAGGCTGCCATGAGCGCGCGGGTGTCGCCTTCGAGCATGTCCGGGAAGCGGCTGTTGTTGAGTATTATGGCGTATGCCTCGCGGTTGATCTCTCCGGCGCGCATGATTCTGATGGGGGGAACTAGGGTTCCCTCATGGAATATCTCGGAGGCGCGGGGGGAGAGGCTGCCGGCTACGCTTCCGCCGATGTCCCAGAAGTGGCCGTAGCTGACGGCGAAGGCGACGAGGGTATCCTGATGAAAGACGGGGGAGGTGAAGCACATGTCGCCGGTGTGCTGGATCGCGCCCCTGGAGCGGTGGGGGTCGTTGTACCAGTAGAGATCGCCGGGGCGCATGTCCTCTATGGGGTAGGCTTCGAGGACGGGGTCGACGATGCGGGGGCCGGACGTGGACAGGAAGCCGTCTACGATGCGGCCTTCTAGGTCGTAGATGGCGACGAAGTAGTCCATCTTCTCCTTGATGACGGGAGACATGGCTGTGCGCTCGATGAGCGCCTCCATCTGGCGGATGGTGGATGCGACGGCGCCGCGTATGATTTCGAGTGTGACGGGGTTCATTTGGGTCAGTCTATCACTGTTGGCGAGTAGTTTGCTGGCGGGGCTTCTCTACTGTGGCAATGGTATCACCCTAACCCTCTCCCGTCGAGGGAGAGGGGATTTCCCTACTGCCTTCGATTGACACCTTTTCGGGGGCGTTGCTACACTGAGGGCAAGCCTCCGATGAACCGTTTGGGAGTTCGTGATGCCCGAAGGCTACGACATCAACTGGATGGTGGTGCTGCTGGTGGCGGCGGTCGGGATGGCCGCGCTTGCCGCGCTGTTCGCGGCATCCTGGATCTTGGCTCCGAAGCGGCCTTCGGAGGCGAAGAACATCCCCTACGAGTGCGGCATACCGCCGGCTCCGTTCACGTGGTCGCAGATACATATTCGGTACTACGTGTTCGCCATTCTGTTTCTGATATTCGACGTGGAGGCGGTGTTCCTGTTTCCGTGGGCGGTGGTGTTTCTCAAGACTATTCCGGCGGTGTTCTACGAAATGCTGATCTTCATAGGCATTCTGTTCTTCGGGGTGATCTACGGCTGGCGGAAGGGGGTTCTCCAATGGAGATGAGGCTTGGAGAGGGCTACGAGCCCGGCAGGGGCAACACGCCGGCGGAGAGTGTGTTCAACCGCGCGCTGCCGAACGCGCTGACGGCGAAGTCGGACGAGCTTTTCGCGCTGGCGCGCAAGAATTCGCTGTGGACGCTGTCGTTCGGGCTGGCGTGCTGCGCCATCGAGATGATCAGCGCGCACATGTCGCACCACGATCTGGACCGCTTCGGGGTGGTGACGTGGCCGTCTCCGCGTCAGGCGGACGTGATGATCGTGGCGGGAACGGTGGTGAAGAAGATGGCGGATCCGATAAAGCTGCTGTACGAGCAGATGCCGGATCCGAAGTGGGTAATCGCCATGGGCAGCTGCGCCACGAACGGCGGTCCGTATTACAGGTCTTACTCGGTGGTGATGGGGGTGGATCATCTTATTCCGGTGGACGTGTACGTGGCGGGCTGTCCGCCGCGACCGGAGGCGCTGATGCACGGGATCATGCAGCTTCAGGAGAAGATCCAGAAGGACGCTGGACAGAGTGGCGCGGCGCGCTAGGCGAGAGCCGACTATTCCCGTAGCGCCGCCCGCGCTGGACGCGAAGGGCGAAGCGCTCTCTGCGCTGCTGACGGAGATGTTCGGCGGGCGGGCGGGCGTGCTGATAGGGGCGGCGGTGGACGAGGTGACGCTCACGGTGGGGGCGGAAGACGTGGCGAAGGTGTGCGCCGAATGTAAGAACGACCCCAGACTGGACTTCGACTACCTGCGCTGTCTGTGCGTGGTGGACTACGTGGAGGCGTCCGGCGAGCTGGAGATGAACTATCATCTGTACTCGCTGGACAGGCGGCACAAGATGGTGGTGAAGGCGCGGGTGGCGGAGGGGGAGCCTGTCGCGCCTACCGTCACGGGCGTCTGGGCGGGCGCGAACTGGTACGAGCGAGAGTGCCACGATCTGTTTGGGGTGGTGTTCGAGGGCCACCCAAACCCCTCTCCCCTGCTGCTGTACGAGGGGTTCGAGGGCTTCCCGGGGCGCAAGAGCTTTCCGTTCCATGATTATGACGAGTGGTAGAATGGAGTGAGGCTGACGTGGCGAAGATTGTGTTTAGGACGGAGATATTCGCAGAGGATGGCTGCTACGTTGGCATATGCCCCGAGCTAAACGTATCGAGCTTCGGAGATACGCCAGACGATGCCAAAGGTTCGCTCGAAGAAGCTATGGATGCTTTCTTCGAGGAGTGCAGGCGCATGGGAACTCTGAATGAAGTTCTGGAGGAGTCTGGATTCGTGAGGAAAGGTGATACGTGGAAGTTGCGTGAGCGTATAATTGAAAGTCAAACTGCCAGTGTGCTGTGAGTTCATCGAGAAGGCGCATAGTACCTGTTCATTGCTGCTGTACGAGGGCTTCCCGGGGCGCAAGAGCTTTCCGTTCCATGATTATGACGAGTGGTAGAATCTTTCGAGAGGCGAGATACGAGAGTGGGGCGCGCCAAAGTCACACGGCTGTGAACGCAAGAGGACAACTATGAAAAAGATAGTGTACACAATGACCGTAAAGCAGTTATCCGGGGCGGACGTGAATCGAAAACTTGCCGAGCTCGAAGCCAAGTACGGGATGACGTCGAGAGAGTTCGCCAAGAAGTGGAATGGGGGCGAACTGGACTGCGCCATCATGGACTACTTCGACTGGGAGTTTTACTGCGAGGCCGCGGCGAGCGATTGCGGGGACGATGATCTCAGGATCATCAATCAGGGCGCGAAAGAACTGAAGATATAGAAAGGGTGTGGGGTAATGTGTAAGTGTAAGGAGATAACAACTTGCGCCCATGCACGCGATGGGTCGCATACGCCACTGCTAGTAAGGAGCTTGGATAATGGATAGTAATATGACAACGGAGCAGCCCTTGGATCAGCTGATTACGGATTATCTAAACGGAGTCGTAGATGTCCTAATATCCGCTGGAGCCGAATGGTTAGATGAGCTAATACTCGAAAAATCCAGCCATAACCAAACGAAACTGAGTGTGGACATGGGATTCTCAGGAGGCAATCGCCTGAGCGTGCATATGCGAGTCGGACTTTGCAATGACAGAGTGATTTTACGCAGATATTCGATGCACTTTATGAATGGTGATGACAGTACCATATTTCGATACGACAACAGCCGGCATTTTCAAGGAGACGGTGATTCGCTGGACCACAAGCACGAGAGCGGCGGGGCGCTCGCCTGCGCTCAGCCCAGCGTGCGCGCGGTTCGCGACGAGATAGCCGCGTATCTGAACGCGGACGGCTAAGCGCGCATACTTCACTTCCATGCAGATACAGCAGCAGACACAGCAAGCGGACTCTATCGACCTGATGATCAACATGGGGCCTCAGCATCCCTCTACGCACGGGGTGTTCCGGCTGGTGATCTGGGTGGACGGCGAGAAGATCGTAAGGTCGGAGCCGCACATAGGCTACCTGCATCGCGGCTCGGAGAAGCTGTGCGAGGGGGAGCAGTACAGCCAGATAATCACGCTGTTCGACAGGCTGGACTACGTGGCGAACCTGAACTGCGAGCTTGCTATCTGCATGGCGGTCGAGAAGCTGATGGGCGTGCAGCCGCCGGAGAGGGCGGAGTACATCAGGGTAATCCTGTGCGAGCTGAACCGCATCGCCAGCCACATGCTGTTCTACGGGGTGTATGGGCTGGACGCGGGGGCGATGACGCCGATTCTCTATGGATTCAGGGAGCGAGAGCGCGTTCAGGCGCTGTTCGAGTCGGTGACCGGGGCTCGGATGATGCACAACTATATTCGGGTAGGCGGGGTGAACGAGGACATTCCGGACGACTTCGGCGCGCGCATGAATACGCTGCTGGATCAGCTCGAACGCGGCGTGGAGGAGTGCGACGAGCTGCTGAGCCAGAACGAAATGTTCCTGGCGCGCACCAAGGGGATCGGCGCGATCTCTGCCGAGGAGGCGATAGACCTCGGGGTGACGGGGCCGGCGCTGAGGGCGTGCGGGGTTGCGGAAGACGTGCGAACGTCCGAGCCATACTCGATCTACGACAGGTTCGACTTCGGGGTACCCGTCGGAACGTATGGGGACTGCTGGGACCGGTACTACGTGCGTATCGAGGAGATGCGGCAGTCTCTCGGCATCGTCAGGCAGGCTGTGGCGCAGCTTCCCGAAGGAGAAATCGCAGCCAGCGTGAGGCGGATAGCTAGGCCGCCGAAGGGCGAGGTCTATCTGCGAACGGAGTCTCCGCGCGGAGACTTCGGGGTGTTCCTCGTGAGCGACGGCAGCGACAAACCCTATCGGGTGAAGGTGCGCGCGCCCTCGTTCTGCAATCTTCAGGCGCTTCAGGCGATGCTGAGAGACGCATACGTGGCGGACGCGGTGATAATCCTGGGGTCAATAGACATCATCTTGGGCGAGGTCGACAGGTGATGAGTGAAGATACAGGCGCGAGGGGCGAGATGCCCCTGCCCCAACCGGTGGATTGCGGCCGGCGTGGCGTGGTCGGCAGATGACGCTGTCTCAGGCGGTCTTCTACGCGCTGGGCGCGGCGGCGCTGCTGGGGTTCCTGTCGCTGGTGGTGCTGGTCCTGACGTGGGCGGAGCGCAAGGCGCTGGCGAGAATCCAGATGCGCATGGGGCCAATGCGCGTTGGCTTTCACGGCGCGCTCCAGCCAATCGCGGACGGCATAAAGCTGTTCACGAAGGAGGACATCCTGCCCTCGTGGGCGGACCGCCGCGTCTACTGGCTTGCGCCGGTGGCGGTGTTCGTGCCGTCGCTCCTGCTGTGGGTGACGCTTCCGCTGGCGCGCGATCTGGTTCTGCGAAACCTGGACATGGGCCTGTTCTACATCACGGCTGTATCCGTGCTGTCGGTGATGGGACTCATCATGGCGGGCTGGGGGTCGGCGAACAAGTACGCGATGCTGGGCGGGCTGCGAGCGGCGGGGCAGCTGGTGAGCTACGAGATACCGTTCATCATGGCTATTCTGGGCGTGGCGATGCTGGCGCAGTCGCTCGATCTGAGGGTGGTCGTGGACGGGCAGGCGAGCTACGGCTACGCGCTGGTTCAGCCGGCGGGGCTGTTCCTGTTCCTGACGGCGGGGCTGGCGGAGCTTGGGCGCACGCCGTTCGACATTCATCACGCGGAATCGGAGGTGGTGGGCGGGCCGTTCGTGGAGTACAGCGGCGCGCACTGGGCGGCGTTCTTCTTGGCAGAGTATCTGAACACGTTCACGGTGGCGGCTCTGACGGCGCTTCTGTTCCTGGGCGGATGGGGCTGGCCGACTATGCCGCTGGACGGGATGGCGCACTCGGCGCTGTCGGCGGCGTGGCTGCTGGCGAAGGCGGCGGCGGTGGTGTGGCTCATCTTCTGGATACGCGGGACGTTCCCCCGCCTTCGCATAGATCAGCTGATGTCTTTCGGGTGGAAGCTGCTGGTGCCGCTCTCGTTCCTGAACATCGTGGCTACGGGGGTGGTCCTGTTCTACGGCTTGCCGCTGTGGACTCTTACGGCTGTCTCTCTGGTATTATTGGCGGGAACGGCGTACATCGTCTTCAAGAACCCGGGGACGGATATGGAGCGCGACACGGTAAGGGTGGTTCCGGCGAGTGAGCTGCGGCGGGATGCGGCGTGAAGCTCCGCGTCTATCGGATGAGCGGGCGGATGACCGGGCGGATGGGCGAGCGGATGACCGAGCGTATGGGCGGCGCGCGAGAACCGTCAACCAACAGTCGACATGATCGGATTGGGGCGTTTGCGGGGGGATTCATGCTGCGGATTATCGAGCCATGATTGGATTCATCGAAGGGCTGGTCGTCACTCTGAAGACGGCGCTTCGCAAGCCGGTTACTGACGAGTACCCGGAGCCGGAGAAGCGACGTCAGGTCGAGCCGCGCTATATGGGCTTTCCGGCGCTGCTGTGGGATTACGACGTGCCGGAGCCATACTGTACGGGGTGCATGGTGTGCGTGCGCGCGTGTCCGACTCAGTGCATGAGCGCGCAGATGACGGACAACCCGAAGTACGCGGACGAACAGAGCCGAAGGCGCAAGATCATAGAGAGCTTCGAGATAAATCTGGGGCGGTGCATCCTGTGCGGCATATGCGTGGACGTGTGCAACTTCGACGCCATAGAGATGAGCCACGAACACGAGCTGAGCAAGTACGAGCGCAACGGAAATCGGGTCGATCTGGGGCAGCTGATGGACATGGGGCGGAAGTTTCAGGGCGATACGGGCTGGAGTCCGTCGAATCCCGCCAAGAACAGCGGGGTTCCGGTGGCAAAGGGCAGCCGACGGGCTGCGCCGCGCCGGGCGGGCGCAGGCTCTGCCGTCGGGTCGGACGCGCCAAGCTGACCGATGGCCTCCCCTTCCCTAATCCTGTTCTACATCGCCGCTGCGCTGGTCTTGGGCGGCGCGCTTGGGGTGGCGCTGACGCGGAATATCGTATATGCGGCGTTCGCGCTGCTCGCGGCGATGCTGGGCGTGGCAGGGGTGTTTCTGCTGATGTTCGCGGAGTTCTTGGCGCTGGTGCAGGTGCTGATCTACGGGGGCGCGGTGGTCATCGTGGTGCTGTTCTCGCTGATGCTGACGAGGATACAGGACTTCGTGCGTCTGACGGATCACAGCCAGTGGCCGCTGGCGGCGGTGACTGCCGCTGTGGTCTTCTGTCTGCTGGTCGCGGCGGCGCTGACCACAGGGGCGCGGACGGTGGAGCGGCAGGGTGTGGGGTTCTTCGAGCTGGGAGAGAGTCTGTTCACCAGATGGGCGGTGCCGTTCGAGGTGGCTTCGCTGGTGCTTCTGGTTGCGCTGATAGGCTCTATCGTGCTGGTGAGGACGGGCGGAGACGGCGATTGATCGAGCTGGCGCACCTTCAGATTCTGGCAGCCGCGCTCTTTTCGATAGGGCTGTACGGTGTCATGGCGCGTCGGAGCGCGGTTCTGATACTGATGTCCATAGAGCTGATGCTGAACGCGGTGAACATCAACCTGATCGGGTTCGCGGCGTTCATGGACTTCGATGAGGCGCAGAGGGCGCTGGGCCAGATACTGATTATCTTCGTCATCACGATCGCGGCGGCGGAGCTTGCGCTGGCAATAGCGATCATCCTGAGACTGTACAGGAACCGCAGCTCGGTGAACGTGGACGGGATGGATTCGCTGAAGTGGTGAGTTGAGCGCGAGCATCGGGACAGACTGGGCATGGCTCATACCGGCGCTCAGCGCGGCGGCGTTCTTCGTGGTGCTTCCGTTCAGGCGGCGTCTGCCGATTCAGGGCGCGCCGATCTCGATTGGGGCGATCTTGGCGGGGTTCGCGCTGTTCTGGATCGTTCTTGTGGACATGCTCGCCGCCGGGCCGGGGGGCGTGAGTCTGCGCTGGCTCAGCGTGGGCGAGACGACGCTGAGCTGGGGCTTCGAGGTGGACGAGATATCGGTGACGATGCTCGGCCTAGTGACGTTCGTGGCGCTGCTGGTGCAGGTGTATTCGCTCGGATACATGCGGCATCACGGGCGCTACGATCCGGGTCTGGGGCGGTACTACGCCTTTCACTCGCTGTTCGTGGCGGCGATGCTCGCGCTCGTTCTGGCGGACAACCTGCTGTTCCTCTACATCGCCTGGGAGCTGGTCGGGCTTGGGTCGTATCTGCTGATCGGCTTCTGGTACGAGCGGCGCTCGGCGGCGGAGGCGGCGAAGAAGGCGTTCGTCACGACGCGGATCGGGGACGTGGGGCTGCTGATCGGCGTCATCATGCTGTTCAGGGCGACGGGGACGTTCGACATCTCGACCATCATCCACGTGGCGCAGAACGGCGGGATAGACGACTGGACGCTGAGCGTGGCCATGTTCCTGATCTTCCTGGGGGCGATGGGAAAGTCGGCTCAGGTTCCGTTCCACGTCTGGCTGCCGGACGCCATGGAGGGGCCTACGCCGGTGAGCGCGCTCATACACGCGGCTACGATGGTGGCGGCGGGGGTGTATCTGGTGGCGCGGCTGATGCCGATGTTCGAGCTTGCGCCGCTGGTTCTGGCAGTGGTGGCGTCGGTGGGGCTGTTCACGTTCGTGTTCGCGGGGGCGATTGCGCTGGTGGTCACGGACATAAAGCGCGCGCTTGCCTACTCTACGATCAGCCACCTGGGGCTGATGATGCTCTCGCTCGGCGCGGGTGGAGTGGGGGCGGCGCTGTTCCACCTGACAGCGCACGGCGTGGCCAAGGCGATGCTGTTCTTGGGCGCGGGCAGCGTGATGCACGCGATGGACGATGAGACGGACATGCGAAAGATGGGCGGGCTGATTCGCAGGATGCCGCTGACGGGCTGGACGTTCCTCATCGGGGCGGCGTCTCTGGCGGGGGTCGCGCCGCTGGCTGGGTTCTTCAGCAAGGACGAAGTGCTGCTTCACGTGCTGGAGCATCTCCACCCGGTGTTCATCGCGGTCGCGCTGGCGGGGGTGGCGCTTAGCGCGCTGTACATGGCGCGGGTGGCGTTCGCCACGTTCCTGGGCGGGGCGAGGTCGGATCAGCGCGGCGTGCGCGAGTCTCCGCTGGTTATGACGCTGCCGCTGATCTTGCTGGCAGCTCCGGCGGTGGGCGTGGGCGCGCTGGCGTTCGATCTGCCGGTGGCAGGCGGGGCGTATCACGGCTTCGCGTGGTTCATAGAGGGACACGGCGGCTTCAGGCTGGAGCCGTGGCTGACGGCGGCTTCGCTGCTTCTGGCTGGCGGCGGAATATGGGTCGGGTGGGCGGCATACGTTTCGGGGCGCGTCTCGCCGACGGCGTTCACGGACAGGTTCCCTACCCTTCACCGCGCGCTGGTCGCCAAGCTGTACTTCGACGAGCTGTACCAGTGGACGATAGACCGCGTGGTCTTGGCGCTCGCGCGGCTGGTGGCGGTGTTCGACAGGGTGGTGGTGAACGACACGGCGGTGGACGGCTCGGCGGAGGCGGTGAAAAGCTCGGGCTTCTACATGAAGTTCATCCAGACGGGCCGGCTGTACAACTACGGAATGGCAATGGCGGCTGGGGCGGTGGCTCTGGCCATCCTGTGGTGGGTGGCGCGGTGAGGCGTATCGCATCGCGCGCGGGGGATTTCGAGTGTCTTCGGTCGCTTTCAAGGGCGGCGCGGGTGGGATAGGATGCGTGTATTCTCGACAGTGAGGCTGCTGGCATGACGACAGGCGGCAGACCGGTCAAGGACGAGCTGGTAAGCGCTCTGGACATATACAGGGATTCGATGCGCGAGCTCATAGTTCGCAGGCTGCGGACGGTGCGCGGGCAGCGTGTGGAAGATCTGATCATGGGCGCTCTGAGGGGCGACGCGCACAGCCACGCGGCGACGGTTCGCGCCCGAGGCGGGCCGCCGCACGACATGTTCGACGTGGGCAATTTCTACTTCCTGATCAACAACAGCTGGGATCAGGCGTTCGCGGAGACGTTCCGCGGAGACAGGTCGGTCCTGAGCGCGCTGAGACAGATAGGCTCCATCCGCGCAGACGCGAGCCACCCGTCTTACAGTCGGGACCTCGACAGGAGATGGGCGGCGGCGCGTTTGTACGACATGTCGGACGTTCTCGGGCGGATCGGCGCGTCCTCGGACATGGAGCGGGTTCAGGCTATCTACGACAGGCTTACGGCTGCGCCGTCCGCCGCGCTTCAGGCGGAGGTTCCGGTTCAGGCGTCGTACCCGGTCGAGAGCGAGCGGCCGGCTGGGCGCGCCACCGAGCGCAGGGCCAGACTGAAGCCGTGGCGCGAGGTGATGCCGCCAAGATACGACGTGGCAAGCGGACAGGCGCGGCAGTCGGAGTTCGCAGCCAGTCTGTCCAACGTTTACAGCCAAAGAGCGGACCTCGAGTACGTCGATCCGTTCGCGTTCTTCCGACACACCTACATCACCGACGGCATCGAGACGCTGCTGGTCAACACGCTGAAACGTCTGGGTGGAACAGGCGGCGAGCCTGTGATACAGGCGCGAACGGTGTTCGGCGGCGGCAAGACGCACAGCCTCATCGCGCTGTATCACATGGTGAACAGCGGCGACGCGCTCATCAACCCGGGAGCGAACGCGGATGCCTCGGAACGGCGTGTGAGCGAAGAGATACGCGGGATGATGCTCGAGGCGGGTCTCGACCCCGTAGGGGGAATCCCGGGCAGGGTCGCGGTCATAGACTGCAATGAAATCACCGTGACCACCAACGAAACCACCCCGGACGGCGACCCGCTGAACACGCTGTGGGGGGTGATAGCCTATCAGCTGGGCGGACAGGAAGCCTACGACATCATAGGGGATGCGTGCCGGCGATGGACTTCGCCCGGCACGGCGGAGCTGCGCTCGCTGTTCGAGCATGTGGGGCCCTGCGTCATACTGATAGACGAGCTGGTGGCGTACGCGCGCAATATTGCGGACGACCGGATGCTGGGCGTGTTCTTCTCGTTCGTGCAGTATCTGACCGAGGCGGTTCGGCAGTGCGACTCCGCCGCGCTGGTGATGACTCTTCCCGAACACGAGATGGAAGCCGGCAGCGAGGCCGGACGGGACGCGCTCGAACGGCTTCAGCGGCTCCAGTCTCTCGAACACATCACCGCGCGCATCGAGGCGACGTGGCATCCGCTGGAGACGCAAGAGACCTTCGAGGTGATACGGCGGAGGCTGTTCGGAGACGAGATAGACGAGGCGGAGCGCGACCGCACCTGCGAGGCGTTTGCGCGTATGTACCGTCAGAACACGGGCGACTATCCGACAGCGGCGCGCGAGCCACGATACCTCGAACGGCTCAAGGAGTGTTACCCCATCCATCCTCAGATATTCGACAGGATATTCGGGGACTGGTCGGCTCGACCCGGCTTCCAGCGCACTCGCGGCGTCTTGCGCGTGATGGCGGCTGCGGTGTCTCGTCTGAACACGCGCGGGGACAGTTCGCCTCTGATAATGCCGGGCAGCCTGCCCGTGGGCGACACGGCGTTCTCCGACCGTTTCTTCAATCTGCTCGGCGTCAACTGGGACCCCGTGCGGGACGAAGTGGACAGCGACAACGGCAAGCTCGATGAGATAGACGGCTCGGTGAGACGATTTCGGGACGTGGGCGGCGCGGCGCGCAGGATAGCGCGAGCGGTGTTCCTCGCCAGTATGCCCGACAGAGCCGTCAGGGGCATCGACGTTCAGGAGATCAACATCGGGGTAGTCCAGCCCGGCGACGGCGCGGCAACGTACAGGGACGCGCTGGGCAGAATGACGGGCAAGCTGTACTACATGTATCAGGAGGGAGGGCGCTACTTCTTCCACAACGAGCAGAATCTGAACAGCCTCGCGGCGGACCGCGTGAACGGTGTCAGCGACGCTCAGGCATACGCCAAGATAGTCGACCTGCTCAGGCGAGCCGTACCGTCGGACAGGCGAAGAGACGGCGGCGTGGTGGTGTGCGATGCGGACACGCTCCACGTGGCGGACATCGACAGGGCGCGCCTGATAGTCCTGCCGCCGACGCGCTCCATACCCAGCCGCGAGTCGGAGAGCGGGGACTACAGGGACGCGCACAAGGCGGCGCGCGGCGTTCTCATGCACAGCGCTCCGGGCGTCAACAGGGTTCACAGGAACACGCTGGTGTTCCTCGCCGCAAGGCGGGACGACGTGAGAACGCTCGCCGACAGGACGAGGGTGTTCATGGCGTGGGACTCCATCGTCAACCCTGCCGTGCAGACGCTGAACCTGACGGGCGAGCGAAGGAGGGAGGCGGGGGCGAACCTAGACGAAGCCAAAGAGGATATGGACAACGCGCTAGCCAACGCCTACCGTCACATCCTCGCGCCCGAACAGCCGGACGGACAGAGATCCGAGTACGACCTGATAGAACACAGCGTCAATCCCGGCGGCGGGGAGATAATCAGCGCGGCGCTGAGCAAGCTCGCCGAGGAGGAGCTGCTTCTCGACCGCCTAGCGCCCGAGGGGCTTATGAGGGTGATAGACGGCCCCGTATGGAAAGAGAGCGAATACCACATCGGCGCGGATGAGTTGTGGCGGGTGTTGACGTCGAATGTCCACGTTCGCCTGCGACTGCGCGAGCGCTCCGTCCTGAACGAGTGCATAGAGAAGGGCGTTCAGGATGGAGTGTTCGGATATGCGGGAGTGGTGGAAGACGAATCCGGCAACCCATATCCCGACGTGAAACTCGGCGAACCGGGCGCGCTGGAGACGCGCGAGGCCGGGGGCGGCGGCGTTCTCGTCCGCAAGGATATGGCGGAAATAGTCATCGAGGAGCGGCGCGGCGAAGACGGGCCCAAGTACGAAAAGCAGGAGGGCGCTAACGTCGAACCTGCCGCCAAGCACGACGCGGGCGACGGCGGAGAATGGCAGGAGACGGTATACGCCCCGCCCTCCACCCGCTCGGTCACGGTCAGAAAGACGCTGAGCGCGCGCGGCTTCCACGCAGAGCTTGCCACGATGGGGGAAGAGATAGTCCGAAACCTGTTTCAGGACGGCGAGGACGTGATCGTTTCGGTGGAGGTGGTCGCTCGCAAATCGGACGGGTTCTCGGAAGGGACGCTGCGCTCGGCGCGTGACAACAGTGGTCATCTCGGCATGAAGTACGGGGACGATGGGCCAGCGTCTGGCGGCTGAGCCGGGCGCGTCTCCTGTCACGCTCCTACGGAAAATTGGAAAAGCTCTGTGATACCATCTCGGCATACTGTCGCCCATGTCCAAGAGGTGCGAAATGACTGCCAGATACGCCGCTTCCGCGGCGGACGCTCCCACGATCGAGCGCTTCCCCGACTTCCCGCCCAGAGACGACATGCAGAACCCCCTACATCTCTACCGACCAGGATTCATCACGGCGCTCGACATCCACTTCGGCTCGTCTCCAACCACGTTCGTCCTCAGCGAGACGCCCATTGGATGGCGACCGAGCGGAAGTCGGGCGGGCATACTCATTCCGGACCTGATGATCGCCTTCGACGTGGACCCGGATGTCATAATCAGCCAGAGAGGATACTCCATAGACGAACACGGCAAGCCGCCTGACTTCGTGCTGGAAGTCGCCTCGCCAAGTACGGGGCGGCGTGACTACACAGACAAGCGCGCGGGGTACGCGGACTTCGGGGTGCCCGAACACTGGCTGTTCGACTCCAGCGGAGGGCGGTATCACCTCTCCCCGCTGTCCGGGGACAGTCTGGCGGATGGGGCGTACCGTCCCATTCCCATCGAGCGCGTGGACGAGAACAGGCTCAGGGGGCGCAGCGAAGTGCTGGGACTCGACCTGTGCTGGGAGTACGGCAGCCTTCGCTGGTGGGACCCCGTGTCCGAGAGCTACCTGCCAACACACAGGGAGGACAACATCGGGCGCGCAGAAGAGCGACAGGGGCGAATCGCGGCGGAGAGGGAGCGCGTCGTAGAGCGTCAAGGGCGAATCGAGGCGGAGAGGGAGCGCGCCGAAGAGCGTCAGGGACGCATCTCGGCGGAGGCCGAAGCGGAGCGGCTGCGGGAGCAACTGCGCCGAATGCAGCAAGACCGGTCCTAGCAAACCTCCTGTGATACCATTTCGGCATACTGACGCCCATGTCCTAGAGGTGCGAAATGACTGCCAGATACGCCGCTTCCGCGGCGGACGCTCCCACAATCGAGCGCTTCCCCGACTTCCCGCCCAGAGACGACATGCAGAACCCCCTACACCTCTACCGACCAGGATTCATCACGGCGCTCGACATCCACTTCGGCTCGTCTCCAACCACGTTCGTCCTCAGCGAGACGCCCATTGGCTGGCGTCCGAGCGGAAGTCGCGCGGGCATACTCATTCCAGACCTGATGATCGCCTTCGACGTGGACCCTGATGTCATAATCAGCCAGAGGGGTTACTCCATAGACGAACACGGCAAGCCGCCGGACTTCGTGCTGGAAGTCGCCTCGCCAAGCACGGGGCGGCGCGACTACACAGACAAGCGATCGGGGTACGCGGACTTCGGGGTGCCGGAACACTGGCTGTTCGACTCCAGCGGCGGGCAGTATCACCTCTCCCCGCTGTCCGGGGACAGTCTGGCGGATGGGGCGTACCGTGCCATTCCCATCGAGCGCGTGGACGAGAACAGGCTCAGGGGACGCAGCGAGGTACTGGGACTCGACCTGTGCTGGGAGTACGGCAGTCTTCGCTGGTGGGACCCCGTGACCGAGAGCTACCTGCCAACACACAGGGAAGACAACATCGGGCGCGCCGTAGCGGAGAGGGAGCGCGCCACAGAGCGACAGGGACGAATCGCGGCGGAGGGGGAGCGCGTCGCAGAGCGACAGGGGCGAATCGAGGCGGAGAGGGAGCGCGTCGCAGAGCGACAGGGGCGCATTGCGGCGGAGGCCGAAGTGGAGCGGCTGCGGGAGCAGCTGCGCCGAATGCGACAAGGCCGGCCCTAGCAAGCCACCCTGTGATACCATCTCGGCATACTGTCGCCCATATCCAAGAGGTGCGAAATGACTGCCAGATACGCCGCTTCCGCGGCGGACGCTCCCACGATCGAGCGCTTCCCTGACTTCCCGCCCAGAGACGATATGCAGAACCCTCTACACCTCTACCGACCAGGATTCATCACGGCGCTCGACATCCACTTCGGCTCGTCTCCAACCACGTTCGTCCTCAGCGAGACGCCCATTGGCTGGCGTCCGAGCGGAAGTCGAGCGGGCATACTCATTCCAGACCTGATGATCGCCTTCGACGTGGACCCGGATGTCATAATCAGCCAGAGGGGATACTCCATAGACGAACACGGCAAGCCGCCGGACTTCGTGCTGGAAGTCGCCTCGCCAAGCACGGGGCGGCGCGACTACACAGACAAGCGCGCGGGGTACGCGGACTTCGGAGTGCCGGAACACTGGCTGTTCGACTCCAGCGGCGGGCAGTATCACCTCTCCCCGCTGTCCGGGGACAGTCTGGCGGATGGGGCGTACCGTGCCATTCCCATCGAGCGCGTGGACGAGAACAGGCTCAGGGGACGCAGTGAAGTACTGGGACTCGACCTGTGCTGGGAGTACGGCAGTCTTCGCTGGTGGGACCCCGTGTCCGAGAGCTACCTGCCAACACACAGGGAAGACAACGTCGGGCGCGTCGCAGAGCGTCAGGGACGAATCGCGGCGGAGAGGGGACGAATCGCGGCGGAGAGGGGGCGAATCGCGGCGGAGAGGGGGCGAATCGCGGCGGAGAGGGGGCGCGTCGCAGAGCGACAGCGGCGAATGGAGGCGGAGGCTGAAGTGGAGCGGCTGCGGGAGCAGCTGCGCCGAATGCAGCAAGGCTGACTCCAACAAGACGCGCTGTGATACCATCTCGGCATACTGTCGCCCATGTCCAAGAGGTGCGAAATGACTGCCAGATACGCCGCTTCCGCGGCGGACGCTCCCACGATCGAGCGCTTCCCCGACTTCCCGCCCAGAGACGACATGCAGAACCCTCTTCATCTCTACCGACTAGGATTCATCACGGCTCTCGACATCCACTTCGGCTCGTCTCCAACCACGTTCGTCCTCAGCGAGACGCCCATCGGATGGCGTCCGAGCGGAAGTCGCGCGGGCATACTCATTCCGGACCTGATGATCGCCTTCGACGTGAACCCTGATGTCATAATCAGTCAGAGGGGATACTCCATAGACGAACACGGCAAGCCGCCGGACTTCGTGCTGGAAGTCGCATCGCCAAGCACGGGGCGGCGCGACTACACAGACAAGCGCGCGGGGTACGCCGACTTCGGGGTGCCGGAACACTGGCTGTTCGACTCCAGCGGCGGGCGGTATCACCTCTCCCCGCTGTCTGGGGACAGTCTGGCGGATGGGGCGTACCGTCCCATTCCCATCGAGCGCGTGGACGAGAACAGACTCATGGGACGCAGCGAGGTGCTGGGACTCTACCTGTGCTGGGAGTACGGCAGTCTTCGCTGGTGGGACCCTGTGACCGAGAGCTACCTGCCCACACACAGGGAAGACAACATCGGGCGCGCAGAAGCGGAGAGGGAGCGCGGCGAAGAGCGTCAGAGACGAATGGAGGCAGAGAGGACGCGAATCGAGGCGGAGAGGGCGCGCACCGCTGAGCGTCAGAGACGAATCGAGGCGGAGAGGGGGCGCGGCGAAGAGCGTCAGAGACGAATCGAGGCAGAGGCCGAAGTGGAGCGGCTGCGGGAGCAGCTGCGCCGAATGCGACAAGGCCGACCCTAGCAAGACACGCATCTACGCGGAGAGGCTCACCGTGAATCAATCCAATACCCGCCGCAAGCTGATCGAAGTCGATCTGCCGCTGGACGAGATAAACCGCGAGTCTGCGCGGGAGAAGTCGATCAGGCACGGTCACCCCTCTACGCTGCATCTGTGGTGGTCTCGAAAGCCGCTGGCAGCGTGTCGCGCCGTCATATTCGCAAGCATGGTAGACGATCCCTCGTCCTGCGCGGACGAGTTTCCAACCATGCGCGAACAGATCGAGGAGCGGGAGCGGCTACACGAGATCATCCGGCAACTGGTCATATGGGAGAACACGGACGAGCGCAAGCCCGAAGCGCGGGATCTGCTGAACGAAGCGCGGTACGAGATAGCGCGCTCGGTGGCTCGGTCACGAAACGAAGCCGCGCCGGACAGGAACGACCACATCGCAGTCCTCGCCTATCTGAACGAGAAGTCGCTGCCGATATACGACCCGTTCGCGGGGGGCGGCTCGATACCGCTGGAAGCTCAGCGGCTGGGGCTGAAGGCGGTGGCTTCGGACCTGAACCCGGTGGCGGTTCTCATCAACAAGGCTCTCATCGAAATTCCGCCGAAGTTCGCCAACCAGCCGCCGGTGAACCCGGATGCCGACCCGATGGGCATGAACACGGGCAAGTTCAGGGGCAGGGGGAAAGACAGGAAGCCGGTGCAAGTCCCATGGCGCGGGGCGGCGGGGCTGGCGGACGACATCCGATGGTACGGGCGCTGGATGCGCGAGAGGGCGTTCGAGAAGATAGGGCGTCTGTATCCCAAAGTGGGGCTGCCCGACGGCGGCGAGGCAACCGTAATCGCGTGGCTGTGGGCGCGAACAGTCCCCTGCCCCAACCCGGCTTGCGCCGTACAGATGCCGCTCAAAACGACGTTTCAGCTGTCCAGAAAAGCCAACAACCGCCACTGGATAAAGCCATCGCTGGATCGGGACTCGAACGAGATCGTGTTCGAGGCGCAAGATCACGCCGAGGGCGTTCCGGAAGGCGGGACGGTGAACCGTAACGGCGTTACGTGCATAGCCTGCGGAGGCGCGGCGAAGCTCGACTACGTGCGCGCGCAGTCGAGGGCTGGCAGGATGGGCGAGCGGATGACTGCCATTGTTGCGGAGGGGGATAGGAAGCGGCTGTTCCTGTCGCCTACGGGGGAGCATGTCGAGGCGGCTATGGCGGCGAAACCGCGCTGGAGGCCAAGCGGCAGGTTGCCGAAGCAGGCTCTGGGATTCAGGGTTCAGGGATATGGATTTACAGAATGGCATGATCTTTTCACGGAACGCCAACTGACCGCGCTGACGACCTTCGTCGATCTGATACCACAGGTTCGCAATTCGATTCTGGAACAGGGCGCGTCAGCGCAATATGCGGATGCTGTCTGCACTTACCTTGCGATCGCCGTCGGGAAATCCGCTGACAGTGGATGTAGCTATGCACGATGGCAAAACTCCGGCGACTTTGTCGCCGGAGTTTTCGCGCTTCAAGCAATTCCGATGGTTTGGGATTTTGCGGAAGCGAATTTTTTTTCCGCGTCGACTCAAAATTGGATGGGGCAAGTCGAATGGGTTACCAGAACGGTTAATCGTATTCCTGCACAAGTCAACCCTGGACAGGCGCACCAAGCCGACGCGTCGACCACGATCTACGCGGACGATGGCCCGGTTATCGTCACCGATCCGCCCTACTACGACAATATCGGTTACGCCGACCTCTCCGATTTCTTCTATGTGTGGCTGCGTCACGCGCTGCGCAATATACATCCCAATCTTTTCGCAGGTATCGCAACTCCCAAGTTAGAGGAGATGATAGCTACACCATTCAGGTTCGAGAGCCCGCGAGAGAGATTCGAGGAATTGCTGAACGAGACGCTGCGGCTGATACGGCAGCGTTCCAGCCCGGAGTTTCCATCGTCCATATTCTACGCTTACAAGCAACAGGAGGAGTCGCGCAACGGCAAGACGTCCACAGGCTGGGAGACGATGCTTTCGGCGCTGGTGGACTCGGGCTTCTGCATAGTCGGCACCTGGCCTATGCGGACGGAGCGATCCGCAAGGGCGTCGGCTTTGAGCGCTAATTCGCTCGCCTCCTCCGTCGTCTTGGTATGTCGTCCGCGCGCGGAAGACGCGCCGGGGGCGACGCGGGGGCAGCTTATCGCTGCCATGAGGCAGGAGATGCCGCGTCGTCTGGACGATCTGACGCGGGGCGGTCACGTTGCGCCTGTGGATCTGGCGCAGGCGGCGATCGGGCCGGGTATGGAGATATACTCGCGTTACAGCAGCATCGAGACGCTGGACGGAAGGCCTGTCACGGTGCGGGACGCGCTGACGCTGATCAACAGCGAGATAGCGGAGTACGAGGAGCGCGGAGAGGGGAATTTCGACTCGGAGACGCGCTTCTGCATGGCGTGGCTGAAGCAGCTGGGCTGGCGCGATGGGGAGTACGGGACGGCGGAGCTGCTGGCGCAGTCGAAGAACGTGGCGATAGAGACGCTGCGGGACGAACACGGTCTGCTGTCGGCTCAGGGCGGCGCGGTGCGGCTGAAGCCGCCGGAGGAGTACGCGGCGGACGGGTCGGAGCGCGCAGCGCGCACGGCGTGGGAGGGGTACTTCCGCATGGCGTGGCACATGGGCAACCGCGACGGCGCGGACGGCACGGAGGGCGCGGGAGCGGTGGCTAGGGATATGAGCGGGGAAATGTTCGAGTCGGTCAAGATGCTCGAACACGCGCTGTACAACCACTACGACAGGCGCGGAGACGCTCGGAACGCGCAGATGTTCAACACGCTGGGCGCGGAGTGGGACAGGATAACGATAGCGAAGAACAGGCCGGCGCCCGAGGGCGAGCAGGGTAGGATGACGGGGGTATGAGCGAATACGAGCCTTCTTACTTCGGTCTTCAGTACTCGATGCGGCGCGACCTGCGCCCGTTCGACTCCGAGACGGTCAGGGAGCTGCCCAAAGGCATGAGCGGGGTGTATGCCATATGGGTCTTGGGCGAGGCTGTATACGTGGGCATGTCGGAGGCGTGCGTGCGCAGCCGTCTGCTCGGACATCTCAACAACTCGGACAGGGGCAGGAACCCGTGTCTGTACGACAAGATCGGCAGGCGCGGGCTGTTCAAGGGCGGCGCGGCGGAGTTCTCGGTGGCGCTGGCGCGCTCGGCGGCGCGGGAGCTGGAAGCGGCACTGATACAGGAGTGGCGGCCGGAGTGCAACTCTCGCGGAGTGAGCAGGCAGGGATGAGAGAAGGCGACTGCCGTTACATGCCAACGTCTGGGTTCTCGCCTGCGCGGGAACGACTGGATCGAACGAGGACAGCCGTTGTCTGCGATAATGTCTGGGTTCTCGCCTGCGCGGGAATGACTGGATCGAACCGGGGTAGCCGTTGTCTGCGATAATGTCTGGGTTCTCGTCTGCGCGGGAATGGCGGGGCGGGAATGACTGGATCGAACGGGGGTAGCCGTTGTCTGCGATAATGTCTGGGTTCTCGTCTGCGCGGGAATGGCGGGGCGGGAACGACTGGATCGAACGAGGACAGCCGTTGTCTGCGATAATGTCTGGGTTCTCGTCTGCGCGGGAGTGGCGGGGCGGGAATGACTGGATCGAACAGGGTAGCCGTTGTCTGCGATAATGTCTGGGTTCGCGCCTGCGCGGGAATGGCGGGGCGGGAATGACTGGATCGAACGGGGGTAGTCGTTGTCTGCGATAGGGTGTTTGGACGCTTTCCGCATCTGATATGTCTTTGGAATTCTTGGACTCATACGCGCTCGTTTCGCTGATCTGCCTGCCGCTGGCGGGGGCGGCGGCGATCTTGTGCATTCCGGGCGCGAACGCGCGCGCGATACGCTGGACTGCCTCCGGCGTGGGGCTGGCGGCGATGCTGCTGTCGTTCTACGTGTTCGCGGCATACGACCACGAGGCGGGGGGGATGCAGTTCGAGCGGTCGTGGCAGTGGCTGGCGATGCCCGGCCCATGGCAGATGGGAGAGAGCGCGGTCACGCTTCATCTCGGCGTGGACGGGATAGCGGCTCCGATGGCGCTGCTGACTGGGATAGTGCTGTTCACGGGGGCGCTGATCTCGTGGAACATAGAGGACAGGGGCAAGGATTTCTTCGTTCTGTACCTGCTGCTGCTCGCAGGGGTGTTCGGGGTGTTCGTCACGCTGGACATGTTCCTGTTCTTCTTCTTCTACGAGCTTGCGGTGATGCCGATGTACCTGCTGATCGGGGTGTGGGGAAGCAGCTCGAGGTTCCCGACCTTCAGCCGCGCCAAAGAGTACGGCGCGATGAAGCTGATGATCTATCTGGTGGCGGGCAGTGTTCTGATCTGGATAGCGATTCTGGCGGTCTTCGTGGAGGCGGGGCTGGGAACGTTCGACATCGTGGCGCTTCAGCAGGTGGAGTTCTCGGAAGGCTTTCAGCGCGTGTTCTTCCCGTTCCTGATGATAGGCTTCGGCGCGCTTGCCGGACTGTGGCCGTTTCATACGTGGTCTCCGGACGGTCACGTGGCGGCGCCTACGGCGGTGAGCATGGTACACGCCGGGGTGCTGATGAAGCTGGGGGCGTTCGGAATCATCAGGATAGGCATGACGCTGATGCCGGACGGGGCGCAGGACTGGATGCCGCTGCTCATCGGGCTGGGGACGGTGAACGTGCTGTATGGCGCGTGGTCGGCGCTGGGGCAGACGGATCTGAAGTACGTCATTGGCTATTCGAGCGTAAGCCACATGGGATACGTGATGATGGGCATAGCCACGCTGCATCCGCTCGGGCTGAGCGGGGGCGTGCTTCAGATGTTCAGCCACGGGGTGATGACGGCGCTGTTCTTCGCGGTGGCGGGCGTGGTCTATGACCGAACGCACACGCGGGACATCGGCGCGCTGAACGGGCTGGGCAAGCGGATGGGCTTCACGGCGACGCTGTTCGCAATCGCGGGCATGGCATCGCTCGGCCTTCCGGGGCTGAGCGGGTTCGTGGCGGAGCTGCTGGTGTTTCTCGGTCTGTTCCAGACCTATCCCCTGCTGGGCGCGCTCGGAATAGTGGGGGCGGCGATCACGGCGGTGTACATACTGCGGCTGATGTCGAGGGTGTTCTTCGGGCCGCTGGGCGAGCGGTGGGAAGATCAGACGGACGCGAACGGGCGCGAACGCTTCTCGTCCCTGGTGCTGGCGGGGTTCATCCTGCTGGTCGGCCTGTTCCCCTTCCCGTTCGTCAGGGTGATAGAGGTGGGGGCGTTCGAGATTCTAGCCATAATCGGGGATGGGGGATGAGCAACGACTTTCTGCTGCTGATTCCCGAATTCATGGCGACGGGGCTGGCGTTCGGGGTGCTGACGCTGGACTTCTTCCTGAAGGGCGAGCGCAAGCGCTGGCTCGGATTCGTGGCGGCGGCGGGGCTGGCAGTCACGCTCGCCGTGACGCTGATCTGGCAGTGGGGGGTCAGCGGCAGCCTGTATGACGGGATGCTGTCCATAGACGGCTACACGCTGTTCTTCAGGGCGCTCTTCCTGCTGATGGGGGCGGTGGCGATCCTGTCTTCTGTGGAGTACGTCCACAGGAACCTCGGCTACGCGGGCGAGTACTACGCCATTATGATCTTCACGGTGGTGGGGATGATGCTGATGGCGGCGTCAGGCGAGCTGCTGACGGCGTACATCTCTCTGGAGCTGCTGAGCTTCGGGCTGTACGCGCTGGTTTCGTTCGACAGGTACAACCCGAAGTCGAACGAGGCTGGGACGAAGTACATCCTGCTTGGGGCGGTCTCGTCTGCGCTGCTGCTGTTCGGGATAAGCCAGGTGTTCGGGCTGTTCGGTACGACTCGGTTCGATGAGATGGCGGAGGCGCTGAGGGTGGCGGACGGGATCGCTCCGGGCGCGATAGTCGGGCTGGGGCTGATACTGGCGGGGCTTGGGTTCAAGGTTGCGGCGGTTCCGTTCCACATGTGGGCGCCGGACGTGTACGAGGGGGCGCCGATTCCGATTACGGCGTATCTGGCGGTGGCGTCGAAGGCGGCGGCTTTCGCGCTGATGCTGCGGCTGTTCTCGGAAGGGCTGATGCCGGCCGTGGGCGACTGGCGGATGATAGTGGCGGGGATGGCGGCGCTGACGATGACGGTGGGCAACCTGATTGCGCTGGCGCAGACGAACTTCAAGCGTCTGCTGGCGTATTCGAGCATAAGCCACGTGGGATACCTGCTGATGGGCGTGGCGGCGCTGGCGGCGGTGGGGCCGGACGGAGAGGCGCGGACGGAGCTTTCGCATCTGGCGGTCAACGGGCTGATTCTGCATCTGATCGCCTACGGGGTGACGAACTTCGCGGCGTTCCTGTGCCTGTCGGCGTTCTACAATGCCACGGGCAAGGACGACATAGCGGACTTCGCGGGGGCTGCGAGGCGGTCGCCGCTGCTGGGAATGGCGCTGGCGGCGTCTCTGTTCTCGCTGGCTGGGCTGCCGGTGTTCGCGGGGTTCGTGAGCAAGTTCTACCTGTTCAGCGCGGTGGCGTCTCAGGGGCTGCTGTGGCTGGCGGGAATCGCCATCTTCACCAGCCTGATCTCGCTGTACTACTACTTGCAGGCGCTGAGGCAGGTGTTCATCGAGCCGGCGGTGGACGCCAGCCCGATTCGTCTGCCGCGTCTGACGGTGGGGCTGCTGGGGACGCTGCTGGCTGGGATGGTTGCGCTGGGCGTCTATCCTTCGGCGCTGACGTGGGCGATCGAGTACGCGAGCGAGGCGCTGCTGATGGGCGCGGGGGGTTAGAATCGCGCCGTCCCACGCTGTATAATTGGGGCGGAGGAAACATATGGCGACTGCTATCACCATACAGGACATAATAGCCGCTATAGACGCAGAGCCTTCGATGCTCGATGAGCTGCGCGCGCGCCTGCTGACGCGCGAGCTGATGGAGCTTCCGGAACGGCTGGCGGAGTTCGAAGCCGCCACTGAGAGGCGGTTCGAGGCGATAGACCGACGGTTCGAGGCGGTCGAGCGACGGCTGGCAGCTCTGGAAGCCACTCTGGAAAGGTTCATCGAGACCACCAGCCGGCGCTTCGAGGACGTTGACAGGCAGTTCGTGGACCTGCGCACCCAAGTCGGCAGGCTGAACGGCTGGATGGCAGCCACGACCGCGCTGGAAGAGGCTCCGCTCATCATCTACGAAATGGGGTACAGGTACAGGCGGCTTCTGAGTCGGGTCGACCTCATAGACATGGTGCGGGACGGGGACGTCTCCGGCATCGACCGGGGGGATTTGGACAGTTTCATGCGCGCGGACGCGGTGATCGAAGCCACGGACCAAGAGGGGAGGAGCATCTGGGTCGCGCTCGAAATTTCCTTCACGGCGCACAGGCGCGACTCCGACAGGGCAATCCGCAATGCAGAGTTCCTGACCAGATTTACGGGGGAGCGGGCGTTGGCGGCGGTGGCGAGTGTGCTGCTGTCCGAAGAGGTTCAGAGGGTCTTCGACAACGAGGAGGCTTCCTGGTATCGGATACCGATAAGTACGCTGGAGCCGGAATGAGCGGAGGGGTCAGGTCGGATTGCAAGTCAGCCAGCTTTCGGACGAATCATAGGAGTTCAGATGTCCACTGCGGATAACGGATACTCTCGCGGGATGGTGGTCATAGCTCACGCGGACGATGCGGAGTACGGCTGCTCCGGCACGGTTGCCAAGCTGTGCGCGGAGGGCTGGGAGATGACCTACGTTCTTTGTACGGACGGCAGCAAGGGCAGTTCGGACCGGGAGATCAGCGAGGCGGAGCTGTCGGAGACGCGGCGGCGTGAGCAGATCAGCGCGGGCGAGGCGCTGGGGCTGAAGGACGTGGCGTTTCTGGGCTATGCGGACAGCTATCTGGAGCCCACGCTGGGGCTGCGAAAGGACATAGCGCGCGAGATCCGCAGGTACAGGCCGGACGTGGTGATCTGCCAGTATCCGATGCGGGTTCTGGACGGCGGATGGGGCGTTGGGCATCCGGATCACATGGCGGCGGGCGAGGCTGCGCTGGCGGCGGTGTTCCCAACGGCGCGGGACCACATGACTTTTCCGGATCTGATGAAGGACGGGTTCGAGCCGCACAAGGTGGCGGAGGTGTGGATAATGGGACACCCGGAGCCGGACGTGTTCGTGGACGTGACGGATCACATGGAGACGGCGGTCAAGGCGCTGGCGGAGCATACTACGCAGACGGGGGGACGGAGCTGGGAGGATCTGCTGCCTCGAATGCAGGAGTGGCGGCGGCGCGGGTCGGTGGGAACGGGGATGCTGTATTCGGAGTCTTTCAAGAAGATATCGTTCAGGCGGTAGGGGCTCAAGGGGGCTTCGGTACTGCTGACCAAGATGGGCAACATTGCTTCGAGGTTGGCGCGCTTGGCGATAAGGGTACGCACGGTTTGGATGTCTCCCCCAAGCGCCGACTGGTGTAAGCGTGTCATGCCATTCTACCTCACAGGTAACGTTGCCACCAGCGTTGCCACCAACGCTGACGAGAGCCTGCACCGGCGGTCAAGAGCGCTGCGGTTATTTGCCCATTGCCATTCTCTCTTGCGTAGTCTAGGGGTGTTTTGCCATTCTCGTCCCGTGCGTCGAGGTTGGCGCGTGCGTTGATGAGCGCCTGCGCGACTTCCGCATGGCCCTCAGACGCCGCCAAGTGCAGGGGTGTTTCGCCAACCTCGTTCCGCGCGTCGACATCGGCGCCTGCGTTGATGAACTCCTGCGCGATTTCAACATCTCCCCCAAGCGCCGACTGGTGCAGGGGTGTCATACCATTCTCCCTCACGGGTAACGTTGTCAACCAGCGCTGACGAGAGACTGCACGATCGGTTGAGAGCGCTGCGATTACTTGCTGATTGCCCTTCTTTCTTGCGTAGTCTAGAGGTGTATCCCCATTCTCGTCCCGCGCTTGGAGGTTGGCGCCTGCTTCGATTAGCGTCTGAACAGTTTTAGTACGGTCCGCAACCTCCTCCCAGTCCGGGAGGAAACACGAGTGCATAGCCACCTGGTCCAGGTCCGCCCGGTGAAGGGGTGTACGTCCATACTTGTCCCGCGCTTGGAGGTTGGCGCCTGCTTCGATTAGCGTCTGCACAACTTCAGTATTGCCCATAGACGCCGCCAAGTGCAGGGGGGTGTCACCATCCTCGTCCCGCGCTTCGACGTTGGCGCCTGCTTCGATGAGCGTTTGAACAACTTCACTACGGTCAATAAACGCCAGCGGGCGCAGCTCCGACGGGTGCAGGTCCGCCCGGTGCAGGGGGGTACGCTCGTACTTGTCCCGCGCTTCGAGGTTGGCGCCTGCGGTGATGAGCGACTGCACAACTTCAGTACGGCCCATAGACGCCGCCGAGTGCAGGGGTGTACGTCTATCCGCGTCCAGCGCCTCGACGTTGGCGCCTGCGCTGATGAGCGTCTGAACAATTTCAGTATGACCCATAGACGCCGCCGAGTGCAGGGGTGTACGCCCATCCGCGTCCAGCGCTTCGAGGTTGGCGCCTGCGCTGATGAGCGTCTGGACAATTTTCAGTATGCCCATAGACGCCGCCGAGTACAGGTGTGTACGCCCATCCGCATCCAGCGCTTCGACGTTGGCGCCTGCTTCGATGAGCGTCTGCGCGATTTCCGCATTAGCCAAGTGCAGGGGTGTGCGCTCATACTCGTTCCGCGCTTCGACGTTGGCGCCTGCACTGATGAGCGACTGCACAATTTCGGTATTTCCCCGAAATGTCGCCGAGTGCAGGGGTGTACGCCCATCCGCATCCAGCGCTTCGACGTTGGCGCCTGCGCTGATGAGCGACTGCGAGATTTCAGTATGATCCATATACGCCGCCCGGTGCAGGGGTGTACGCCCATCCGCATCCAGCGCTTCGACGTTGGCGCCTGCGCTGATGAGCGACTGCACAATTTCGGTATTTCCCCGAAATATCTCCGTGTGCAGGGGTGTGCGATCATCCTTCTTGTTCCGTGCTTCGAGGTTGGCGCCTGCGCTGACGAGTGCATCCGCGACTTCAGTATTGTCCATAAACGCCGCCCAGCCCAGGGGGGTGTAGCTATTCGCGTTCCGCGCGTCGACATCGGCGCCTGCGGTGACGAGCGCCTGCACGACTTCCGCATTAGCCGCCCTGTGCAGGGGGGTGTAGCCATCAGCGTCCAGCGCGTCGACGTCGGCGCCTGCTTCGATGAGCGCCTGCGCGACTTCCGCACGGCCCCTAAACGCCGCCGCGTGCAGGGGCGTGCGATCATCCTTCTTGTTCCGCGCTTCGAAGTTGGCGCCTGCGGTGATGAGTGTCTGCGCGACTTCCGCATTAGCCGCCAAGCACAGGGGGGTGTAGCCATTCGCGTCCAGCGCTTCGAGGTTGGCGCCTGCGCTGATGAGCGCCTGCGCGACTTCCGCATTAGCCGCCAAGTGCAGGGGGGTGCAGCCAACCTCGTCCAGTGCTTCGAGGTTGGCGCCTGCGCTGATGAGCGCCTGCGCGACTTCCGCGTTAGCCGCCAAGTGCAGAGGTGTACTCCCATAATTGTTCGGCGCGTCGACGTTGGCGCGCTTGGCGATAAGGGTACGCACGGTTTGGATATCGCCCTCAAGCGCCGACTGGTGTAGGGGTGTCATGCCATTCTCCCTCACAGGTGTTGATGAGTGCCTGCGCGACTTCAGTCTGAGCTACTGTCCCGCGCTGCTGCGGTCAAGAGAGCTGCGGTTATTTGCCGATTGCCCTTCTTTCTTGCGTAGTCTAGGGGTGTATCCCCATTCCAGTCCTGGGCTTCGAGGTTGGCGCCTGCTTCGATGAGTGCCTGAACGACTTCAGTATGGCCCATATACGCTGCCCGATGCAGGGGTGTACGCCCATACTTGTCCCGTGCTTCAAGGGTTGGCGCGTGCGTTGATGAGCGTCTGCGCGACTTCCGCATTATCCACCTCGTGCAGAGGTGCACCCCCATACTCGTCCCGTGCTTCGAGGTTGGCGCGTGCGTCTATGAGTGCCTGCGCGACTTCGGTATTGCCCATATACGCTCATGTTGTCAACCAGCGTTGACGAGAGCCTGCACGGGCGGTTGAGAGCACTACGGTTATTTGCCGATTGCCCTCCTTTCTTGCGTAGTCTAGAGGTGTATCCCCATTCTCGTCCCGTGCTTCGAGGTTGGCGCGTGCGTTGATGAGTGCCTGCGCGACTTCCGCATTAGCCGCGCTGTGCAGGGGTGTACGTCCATTCCCGTCCTGTGCTTCGACGTCGACGCCTGCTTCGATGATCGCCTGTGCGACTTCCGCATTAGCCGCCGAGTGCAGGGGTGTGCGGCCAATCTCGGCCCGTGCTTCGAGGTTGGCGCGCTTGGCGATAAGGGTACGCACGGTTTGGATGTCTCCCACAAGCGCCGACTGGTGTAGGGGTGTCATGCCATTCTCCCTCACAGGTAACGCTGCCACCAGCGCTGACGAGAGCCTGCACCGGCGGTTAAGAGCACTGCGGTTACTTGCCGATTGCCCCGCTTTCTTGCGTAGGCTAGAGGTGTTTCCCCATCCTCGGCCCGTGCTTCGATGTTGGCGCCTGCGGTGATGAGCGTCTGCGCGATTTCAGTATAGCCCCAACGTGCCGCCAAGTGCAGGGGTGTACGTCCATTCCCGTCCCGTACTTCAAGGTTGGCGCGTGCGGTGACGAGCGTCTGCGCGATTTCAGTATAGCCCCAAAAAGCCGCCGTGTGCAGAGGTGTACGCTCACGATTGTCCCGTGCTTCGAGGTTGGCGCCTGCGCTGATGAGCGTCTGCACGACTTCCGCATTGTTCATAATATTAGTAGCCGCCAAGTGCAGGGGTGTACGCCCACGATTGTCCCGTGCTTCGAGGTTGGCGCCTGCGCTGATGAGCGTCTGCACGACTTCCGCATTGTTCATAAAAAACGCCGAGTGCAGGGGTGTGCAATCATCCTCGGCCCGTGCTTCGAGGTTGGCGCCTGCTTCGATGAGTGTCTGCGCGATTTCCGCATTATCCACCCGGTGCAGGGGTGTTTCGCCATCCTCGTCCCGTGCTTCGACGTTGGCGCCTGCTTCGATGAGTGTCTGCGCGATTTGAGTATATCCCCGACGTGCCGCCAAGTGCAGGGGTGTTTCGCCATCCTCGGCCCGTGCTTCGACGTTGGCGCCTGCATTGATGAGCGTCTGAACAATTTCAGTATGGCCCATATACGCCGCCAAGTGCAGGGGTGTTTCGCCATCCTCGGCCCATGCTTCGACGTTGGCGTGCTTGGCGATATCAGTACGGCCCATATACGCCGGCAAGTACAGGGGTGTTTCGCCGTCATCGGCCCGTGCTTCGACGTTGGCGCCTGCGGTGATGAGCGTCTGCGCGACTTCAGTACGGCCCATATACGCCGCCAAGTGCAGGGGGGTGTAGGTGTAGCCATACTCGGCCCGTGCTTTGACGTTGGCGCCTGCGGTGATGAGCGCCTGCGCGACTTCCGCGTTAGCCGCCAAGTGCAGGGGTGTGCAGCCACTCTCGTCCCGTGCTTCGAGGTTGGCGCGCTTGGCGATAAGGGTACGCACGGTTCGGATATCGCCCTCCTCTGCTGCATGATGGAGTGGCGTCATACCGATACCGAATTCATTCATCTCTGACCTCCCTGGACTTTATGTTCTCCAACCCGCGCTTCTTGAAGTCCAAGAAATGGCATCGCATCGCTCCCTTCGTCAGAATGACACTACCACGCGTCCCTGTCTGACGCCACCTCGCCTCCTACGGGCAGGGCCTGTTTCAATTTTGTGGGGAGGGGGACGTCACCCTCACCCTAGCCCTCTTCCTTCGAGGGAGGGGGCTTCTGTACTGCTGACCAAGTTGGGGCGGGGCTTCGCCATCTCCCGTCGGGGAGAGGGGGCTTCCCTACCCTGGCCCTCTCCCATCTTGGGGAGAGGGGGTTCTGTGCTGACGGGCAAATTGGGCGGGCTATTGGTGCAGGGCGCTTGCTACTGCTCCAGGGGACATGGGGAGCTGGGTTAGGCGAACTCCGGTGGCGTCGTGGATGGCGTTGGCGACGGCGGCCATGGGGGGGACGATAGACACCTCGCCGACTCCGCGCACGCCGTAGGGGTGGCCGGGGTTGGCTACCTCCACTATTACGGTGTCTATCATGGGCAGGTCCAAGCTGGTGGGCATACGGTAATCCAAGAAGGTGGAGTTGTGCATGGCGCCATCGTCTCCGAAGTAGTACTCCTCGTTGAGCGCCCAGCCTATCCCCTGCACCGCTCCGCCCTGTATCTGGCCCTCTACGTAGCTGGGGTGGATGGCTTTGCCGGCGTCCTGCAAGGCGGTGTAGCGCAGTATCTCGACTTTGCCGGTTTCAGCGTCTACCTCTACGTCCACCACGTGCAGGGCGAAGGCGCTGCCGACTCCGCCGGGGTTGACGGTGGCGCGTCCGACGATGGGGCCGCCCGTGCCGTTGAGCTGGGCGGCAAGCTCGCCGAAGGTCATGGTCAGCTCGGTGTCCTGTCGGTGGCGCAGGGTGGCGTCCTCGAACTCGATGTCTTCGGGGGAGATGTCCCAGATGCGCGCGGCGCGCTCGATCAGCTGGCGGCGGGCGTCATGTGCCGCCTCGTAACAGGCGCGTCCCATCTTGAAGGTGACGCCGCTTCCGCCAGCGCCAGAGCTGTATCCGATGGAGTCCGTATCGGCTATGGCGGGCTTGACGTCCTCTACGGAGATGCCGAGTACTTCCGCCACGTGCATGGCCATGGCGGCGCGGCTGCCGCCAATGTCTGGGGATCCCTCTATCAGGCTGACGGTGCCATCCGGGTTGATCGAGGCTACTGCGCTGGCGGGGCCGCTGCCGTTGAACCACGCTCCGCCTGCGACGCCGCGTCCGCGCAACCTGCCTTCCACTGGGGTCTGTAGATGGGGATGCTCTCTTGCGGCTTCGAGTATCTCCTGGTTGCCTATGCGCTGGAAGCGTGGGCCGGCTACCTGTCTGCTGCCCTCTCTGGACGTGTTCAAGAGGCGCAGCTCGATGGGGTCGATGTCCAGCCGTCTCGCCAGCTCGTCTATGACCTGCTCGGCGGCGAAGGCTGCGGCCGGGGAGCCGGGTGCGCGGTAGGCCGCCGCCTTCTGCTTGTTCACGAGAACATCCACGCCCTCCACGAGGGCGTTGGGGATGTCGTATGGGGCGAACATGGTTCTGCACCCGGAGGCGACGGGGGAGCCGGGGAACGCGCCGGCTTCGTATGTCAGGTGGGCTTCGGCGGCGGTGATGCGTCCGCGATCGGTCGCGCCTATCTTCACGGTCATGTGGGCGGCGGAGGTTGGGCCGGTGCCGATGAAGACCTCCTCCCTGCTCATGACGATCTTGACGGGGCGGCCGGATTTCTGGGAGAGCTTGGCGGCGAGCGGCTCGAGGTACAGTCCGCCCTGCCCTTTCCCTCCGAAGCCGCCGCCGATCTCCATTGGGATGACTTTCACTCTGGAGACGGGAATTCCGAGTATGCTGGAGGTGTGGTCGCGGACGGCGAAGTGGCCCTGGCTGCTGCACCAGACGGTTATGTAGCCATCGCTTGCCCAGTGCGCGGTGGCGGCGTGCGGCTCGATGTATCCCTGATGGACTGGCCGAGTGCGAAACTCGCGCTCTATGATCACGTCCGCCTCTTCGAAGGCGGCTTCGACGTCTCCGAGTCGGAACTCGAACCTGTTTGCCAAGTTGGTACGCTCCTCGCCGTCGCCCCACGCGCCGGCTCTCAGGGTGGGGCTGTGCATGGTCAGCAGACGCTCATGGAGAATGGGGGCGTCTTCGGCGAGGGCGTCCTCGGCGGTGAGGACCGGGGGCAGGACTTCGTATTCGACTTCGATCAGGTCGAGCGCCTGCTCTGCCGCGGCGGGGTCGGTGGCGGCGACGGCGGCGATGACGTGTCCCCTGTAGAGCGCCTTTTCGCGCGCGATGACGTTGCGGCTGTAGAAGCCGTAGTTGACCATCGCGCCTTCGGCTTGGTCGGTGAACTCGGCCGAGACTTCGGGCATGTCGGCGGCGGTGACGACCGCCCTGACGCCGGGCAGATCGAGGGCGCGGGCGCAGTCTATGGACAGGATCCTGGCGTGCGCGTGGGGGCTGCGAAGCAGCTTGCCATGGAGCATCCCGGGCAGGTGGACGTCCGCGCTGTACCGCGCCCTGCCCGTCACCTTGTCCAGTCCGTCGTGCCGAATGGGGCGGGTGCCTATGGTGTCGTACTCTCGGCTGGACAGCACCAAGTTGGGTTCGTAGGTCTGGGTCGTCATGTGTCGCCTCCGGTGACGATGTGGGTTTCTCGCAGGCGTAATGTATCACATCGAGGGACGAGGAAAGGCGCACTGACGGTGGCGGCTGTACAGGCTGCTCGTTCTTGGTGGTATGATGGCGCGGAGGTTCTAGGCGCAGGCAGACGGGAGGGACGAATGGCGAATTACGTTCTGGTGCATGGCTCGTTTCAAGGGGGCTGGATATGGAAGCGCGCGGCGGAGGTCTTGCGGAAGGGGGGGCATACGGTGTACGCGCCCACGCTGGACGGGTGCGCCGAGCGCAGCCACCTGATCCGTCCGGGCATCACCATCGCGGCTCAAGCGCGAGAGGTGGCGGACATGATGTTCTACGAGGATCTGTTCGACGTGGCTCTGGTGGCTACCAGCACGGGCGGGCTGGTGGCGTGCAAGACGGCGGAGCTGGCGCGGGAGCGTATAAGCCGTCTGGTGTTCGTGGACGCGCTGGCGCCGCAGCCGGGCGAACGGGTGTCGGAGATAGTCCAGAGGGCGGCGGGGACGCCTCCGATGCCGACTGCGGGGCTTGCTCGCGGGCCGACTCGGGAGGAGCTGGAAAGCCGCCTGTTCGCAGATCTGGACGCGGAGACGAAGGCGTGGGCGGTGGAGCGGGCGACGATGCACCCGGTCGAGGCGTCGGACGCGCCGGGCGAGCTGGATGGGTTCTGGGCGCAGCGCTGGCGGGCGCGGGTGATTCGCTGCCGTCTGAGTCAGAATCCGCCGGAAGCGCACCAGCGGCGGACTGCGGAGAAGCTGGGCGCGGACTGGCATGAGATGGACGCGGGGCATTACCCGATGCTGAGCCACCCGGAGGAGCTGGCGCGGCTGCTGCTGCCGTAGGCGAGGGCCGCGCTTCGTGGCGGCGGCGTACTTCGCGCTGGGGGCGGACGCGGATTCGCGCATAGAGGCGTATATCAGCGACTACTACGGCTTCATGCCGCAGATGGGCGCTGTGGTGGCTGGCGCGTCGCCGTCGACGCCGGATCGAATCCGCGACGCTCTGGCGGCTTACGAGAGTGTGGGCGTGGGCGAGTTCCTGCTGTGGCCGCGCGACGCGAGCTTGGATCAGGTGGATCGGCTTGCGGGGGCAGTGGCTGGCGGCTGGTGATTATGATTGGAGGCGCGAGCGGTGGCGATTGTCGAATCCATACACTTTTCGCCTGTGAAGTCGCTGGCGCTGCTGAGCGCGGAGCGGGCGACCGTCACCGCGAGAGGGCTGGCGGAGGATAGAAGGTTCATGGTGCTGGACGCGGCGGGACGGGTGGTTACGCAGCGGCAGATCGGCAGGCTGACGCAGGTTCGGGCAGAGTACGAGTCCGAATCCGACACGCTGAGCATGTCGTTTCCGGGCGGGCGCGTCGTGTCGGGTCGGCCCGAGCTCGGCGAGCCGAGCGCGTCGCTGCTGTGGGGGCGAATCGTGCAGGGGCGGAACGTCAGGGGCGAGTGGGCGGACGCGCTGTCGGATTTCTGCGGATCGAAGCTGACGCTGATGAAGTCCGACACGCCGGGCGCGTGTTTCGACGAGTATCCCATCTCGCTCATATCGCAGGCTTCGATAGACCGTCTGAGCGGGATGAGCGGCGGCGCCAAGGTGTTCGAGGCGGAGAGGTTCAGGCCTACGCTGCTTCTTTCGGGGTGCGAGGCGCACGAGGAGGACTCGTGGCTCGGGAAGGGTCTCTCGATCGGGGATCGGCTGCGGCTGCGGCTGGTGTCGCGGGATCCGCGCTGTGCGATCACTACGCTGGACCCGCGCAGCGGAGAGCGCGATTTCGACACGCTGCGGCTGATTCTGAGCTATCGCCCAAATCCGAGGGCGGCGTACCTGGGGGTGTATGGGATAGTGGAGCTGGCGGGCGTGGTGTCGGCGGGGGACGAGGTGAAGGTGACTATATAAGACTATATATAGAGGGCGGGTCAGTACACGTCCAGTGTGAATGCGAGGCCCTGGGGGGTGTCTTTATAGTCGAGGACGGAGGTCGAGAGCTGGGGGGCGAGATCCTGCTTGAGCAGGAGGACCTTGATTCCGCGAAGGGTGACTGTCATGTCGTCGCTCTTCTCTTGGTCGACGACGATTCCAAAGTCGCCGGGGCCGGGCCACGCGGGGGGTATGGCGAGCCTGAGACAGCGGCCGGCGCCGAGTCTGCGCTGATCGAGGATTCGCTTCAGCTCGCGCTTGGCGTCGGCGGTGACGGTCAGCATGGAATGGTCAGCCGTTGTCTTCTTCTATGGACCAGAGGGTATGGTAGTTATCGCCGGTGATGGCGGCGACTAGCTCTTCTCGTTCGAGGGATTCGAGCTGGCTTAGGGCGGTCTTGCAGGCGGCGATGGCGGTCTCGTCTCCGGACTCGCGCACTCTGCCGAGGATTCTGTCCCACACGCCGGATTCGACGAGGCTGGCGACGTATCGCTGCCACGGGATGAGTGTCAGGTTGGCGGGTCTGGGGAACTGGGGCCTCATTCTGCGGATGGACCTCATGCGGTCCTGGGGGGAGCGCGCCATTGGCATGAGCTTGACGAACGGCCCGGCGGAGTCGTCGAAGCGGGTGTCTATGATGAGCGAGCGTCGGAACGTCGGGAAGAACACCGACATGACCTCGGCGTCGTCTATGTTCTGGATCATCTCTTCGATGTCGAAGAGGAAGTTGCCTTCCATGTCAGCCTCAACTGTCTGGGGGGTCAGCCGTCCCTCAGCTCTCTAACGGTTTCGATGAACGAGGGCAGTACTCTGTTCCAGTCTCCCACGACGCCGAAGGTGGCGGACTTGAAGATGTTGGCGTCCTCGTCGCGGTTGATGGCGACGATGTTCTTGGAAGCTGAACAGCCTGCCATGTGCTGGCTGGCGCCGGATATGCCGATGGTGATGTAGAGGTCTGGGGTTATGGTCTTGCCTGTTAGTCCGACCTGATGGCTGTGATCTATCCAGCCGGCGTCGCACGCGGCGCGGGACGCTCCAAGCGCGCCGCCGAGCAGATGGCTGAGGGACTGAAGCTGTTGGAACGGCTCCGGCCCGCCGAGTCCGCGTCCTCCGCTGACGACGATGCTGGCGTCTTCGAGGCGAACGCCCTCTGCCTGCTGGGTGACGGTATCCACGAGGCGGGCGCGGATGGCGGACTCGTCGAGCGTCACGGGGAAATCCCGAACGTCGCCGCTGCGGGATGCGTCCGGATCGAGCGGCTCGAACGTCTTGGGCCTGACGATGACGACCTGCGCTCCGTCTCCGGAGAACGACACCCTGGAGATGGCGCTGCCTCCGTATACTGGGCGGGTGGCGAGGATGCGGCCTGTGTCTGGGTTTACAGAGACTTCGACGCAGTCCTGCGCCACCGCAGCGCCGATGCGGAACGCCAGTCTGGGGCCTACGTCTCTTCCCAAGGGGGTGCGGCCCAGAAGCGCCACGCCGGGATCGACAGCCCTGCAAACCTGTTCGAAGGCGGCCAGGTGGGCGTCTATCTGCGGCTCGGCGAGGATTTCGCTCTCGACCTTGAGTACAATATCCGCGCCGAGCGCGACGGCCTCTTCAGCCTCGCTGCCGACCGAGTCGGACTGAAGGGCGACTGTGACTTCATCTCCGGTGTCGGCTGCCAATGATCTGGCGAGGGCGAGCAGCTCGCCGGTCACGCCGCCCAGACCGTCTGGGTTCATCTCTCCAAATACCAGAATGCCCGACATGTTCAGCAAGCTCCAAGTTCTAATGGCTGTCAGAGTGGGGTTCTAAGGCTTCAGGCGGGGCTGGTGAAAGACATGCTATATGAGCCTCGCCTCGCGCAGTCTGAGGGCGAGGTTCCTTCCGGCGTCGGCGTCGTCCTCTCCGCCGATTAGCTCGCACTGCCTATCGCTGACAGGCACGAAGAGATCTTCGAGGAGGAGCTTGGGGGCGAGGTCGGAGGCGCGCAGTCCGATGTCGGAGGCGCTCCAGACGGTGGGGCGCTTTCTACCTGCCGTCATGATGCCTCTGAGTGTGGGGTATCGCGGCTCGCCAAGCTCGTTGCTGACGGTGACGAGCGCGGGCAGCGTGGCTCTGACGACCTCGTAGCCGTCTGTCAGGGCGCGCTGGACGACGATGCCGCCGTCGTCTTCGACTTCGATCTTCTGGGCGAGCGTGACGCAGGGGATTCCGAGCATCTCCGCCACGCCGAGCGGGGCCATGGCGTTGTCCCAGTCTGACGCCTGCCTTCCGCACAGCACTAGGTCGAACTCTCCGAGCTTCTTGACGGACTCGGCGAGGGCGCGCGCGGTGGCGAAGGAGTCGAGGTCGGCAACCAGCGGGTCGTCCACGAGGACGAGCTGATCGGCGCCCATGGAGAGGGGCTTCTTCATGACGTCCATGACGAAGCCGCTGCCGACGGACAGCACGGTGACGCTGGCTCCAACGGTCTCCTTGAGCTGGAGGGCGGCTTCGACTGCGTTTTCGTCGAAGCCGTTGACAACGGGCGGAATGCCGGCGGCGGGGAGGACGCGCTTGGCGTCTGAGTCTATTCTGAATGCGGAGGCGGGGGTTTCGGGATCCACCACCTGCTTGGCGCACACGACTATGTTGATGGACACGGGGAAGCTACCTCATGTGAGATCGGGTATTGTATGCGTGAAAGCCAATTTGGACTATAGCAGGGGCTGTTCAGGGGCGTCAACAGAGAGGGGCGCGGGCGTTGTCATTTCCTCCGTATTCTCGGCTCGTGAGTCTAATGAAAGTATGTAATACCAGCGCGAGTCGAGAATACCATTTCCTCGCGCCGATACTGGCGTCTTGACTCTAACCACCTACCCTAACCATCTCCCATCCAAGGGGCTGTGACGCGCTGGCGGGGGCGGTCAGATGCGCAGCTCCATTCTTGGCTGGAGGAGGTTCTGGGCTACGCCGGTGTCTTTCATAAACTGGATCAGCAGGCGGTGAAGCTCGCGGGCTTCGGTCTGGCTGGTGGCTATCAGGTTGGTCTGCTGGGCAGGGTCGGACGGGAGATGGTACAGCTCGGACATGCCGGGGTCCATGCTGTACAGGAGCGACCATTCTCCGGCGGTCAGGGTGGTGACGGGGGACGCCTGAAGCTGGCGGCGGATGTTGTCCACGCTGCGCACGGGGTCTCCGGGGTTGGCGAAGGGGATGGTGCTGACGGTGTACTCCCTGCCCTTCTCGGAGGGGTCGGACATGGCGGGCAGAAGTGAGCGGCCGTCGAGTCCTTCGGGCGGGGCGACTTTCAGCGCGTCCAAGACGGTGGGCATGACGTCTACCACGGAGGTCATGCCGCTGTAGGAGCTGGGGGCGATGCCGGGAACGGAGACGATGAGCGGTATGTGGACCAGCTCCTCGTACAGGGGGGAGCGCTGCCACTGGGAATCGGGGTCTCCGTGCTGGTAGAGGCTTCCATCGGGTCTCTTGGCGAAGGTCATCTTGCCGAAAAGCCCGCCATGCTCGCCGAAGTAGAAGCCGTGATCGGAGGTGAACACGAAGGCGGTGTTTTCCATGAGTCCCATATTCTCGACTCGGCGCATGAGGTGTCCGAGCCAGCTGTCTACCATAGTGATCTCGCCGCAGTAGGCTGCGCGCGCCTTGTGAACGCGGTCTTCGGTGAATCCGGGGACGTCCTGCCAGTAGCCATAGATGGGCTGTACGGCTTCGCCATCGAAGTCTTTCATGTACATTTCGGTGTAGTAGGCGGGGGCGTCCCAGGGTTCATGGGGGTCCCAGGTGTCGATGTACAGGAAGAAGTCTTCTTTGTAATGGCGCTCCAGCCACTGGAGGGCGTTGGTGAACGTTCTGGGCGCGTTGCAGTCTTCCTCGACGCGCCAGCGCGCGCGGACGTCTCTGGACTCGTGGCTGCCGATGTGCTGGACTCTGGTTGCTGACCCCTCCTGTCCGGAGTACATGACGAAGGTCTGGAATCCCTGATCGTAGTTCATGCCGCCGCGCACGTAGAAGGGCGTGTCTACCATAGCGGCGGTGTGGTAGCCCCGAGCGGCGAGTATCTCGGCGAGTGTGGCGGTGTCTTCGGGGAGAGGCTCCCAGCCCATGAAGGACATGGTCCAGCGTCCGGTGGCGTGGTCGGCGCGGGTGGGCATCGTGGGGAATCCGCCGGCGTAGTGTCTCTCGAACAGGGTGGCGCGCCGAGCGAGGGCGTCTAGGGCGGGGGTCTTTATGAAGTCGTTTCCGTAGGCTCCGAGGTGGTCTCGCCTGAATGTATCGGCGACGATCCAGATGACGTTCATGGTGTTCCAACTCCTGCGCGGGTGTCGGGGCTAATGTTATGACGGGATGGGCTGGCAGTCAATTTTTGCGAGATAGGGAGATGAGGGGGCGAACATTCCACGCAAGCGCGGCAGAAGTGGCTGGCTGGCGGTCAATTTTTGCGAGATAGGGAGATGAGGGGGCGGCTGGGCTTGCAAGGGGATATCCAAGGGCGCGCAGAGGAGTCGAATTACGCAGGCGCTCTGCTGGGCAAGTCGTGATTGACACATATCGGATGTTTGGCTGGATTTTCGTACTTAGGCTAGGCAATATTCGAGAAAATTGCCAATTTTTACAGTTCAGCCGCCTAGCGAGGCTCATGGTGTCGGGGTTTACAATACCCGTGACTTGGCCAACTCGTCCGAGGGGTTCAGTGGACTTCTCGGCGAGTATCGCAGACATTGCCAGAGGCGGCGCGGGGGCGACGTTCCGGCGGCGCCCTCGCAAGTCTCTCGATCGTAGAGCCGATGCAATTCGGCAAACAGCAGACAGCCCGACCCTAGTATAGGTGCGCCCAGAATTCCGCGCAGCGGACGCGCGCCACCTTTCGGCGGAGTCGGGGCGCGTCTCTTAGAGAGAGGAGTAATGCAGATGGTGACCTGGAAGGCGCCGGACAGCAACGACGGACATACGGCTGCGAAGCCTAAGGGGGCTTGCCCTCGCTGCGAGACGAGACTGATAATCACGTATGACGAACCAGAATGCCTAACGTGCGGGTTCGCGGACTACTCATATATCCCGCCCACGACCATCGGGAAGAGGAATATGATTAGCACGGCGACGATGTTCGTGTTTCGGTACATCGGCGACGAGCCGAAAATGGCGGAGAAGCTGGCTTACGTCCAGCTGCGGCGGATAGGGATCAGGGTGGTCTACGATGTCACCTGCCCGTTCTGCCCGCATCAGATGGAGCAGTCTTCTCTGAGCGGCAAGCGCAGCGAGCCGAGGGAGGAGCGCTACCGCTGCCCACAGGAACACAGGATATCCCTGATCCCCAAGAAGGACGGCGGCATGGGCTGGAAGTAAGCCCTCTACACAGCAGGAACAGCGGGGCCGGAGACGTGGCAGCATGTCTCCGGCCCCATCTGTGTTAGGCTCGAAAAGTGTTCTCGAAGAGCGTCATATACTCGTCTTACCTGCATACAGTCTATCAAACCTAGTGTTAGGCTCGAAAAGTGTTCTCGAAGAGCGTTACAGTCGCAGATGCCGCCAGGTCGGCCGGGGGGTCTGCGCTGATGGTGTGCGATGTCTCGCCTCCGCGCGGGGCGGACGCCGGTCTGCTGGCGGACGCGGCTGGCGTCTGCGCCGATTTTCTGTGCGTGGCGTACAGTCCGGGTCAGTCGGTGCGCGTCAATACGGTGATCGCAGCCTCGCTGCTGGCGAGCCGCTTCGGGAAGCGCGTGGTGTTCAACATCGCAACGCGGGACATGAACCGTATTGCGCTCCAGAGTCTGCTGCTCGGCGCGGCGTCCATGGGGGTGAACAACGTGGTGGCGCTCAGGGGCGATCCGCTGCGAGACAGAGACGGTCAGCGCGTATCGGAAGTGAACGACTACACCACTACGGAGCTGCTGGCGGACATATCGAGGATGAACCGAGGGTGCGACTTTCGCGGGCTGAGGCTGCGAGGGGGGACGGCTTTCTGCGCGGGCGCGAGCGCGGACCTGTCGAAGGGGCTGGCGCGAGAGGCGGCGCTGGCGCGGCGAAAGGTGGAGGCGGGGGCGGAGTTCCTGCTGTGTCAAGGGGCTTTCGAGGCGGAGAGGATGCGCGAGCTGGCGGCGCGGATGCGGTCGGACGAGGGGCGGCCGGCGGCGGAGCTGTTCGCGGGCGTGCAGATACTGGATGCGGACGGCGTGGCGTTCGGAGACGTTCCCGAAAGGCTGCGCCGCGATCTGGGCGCGGGCCGCGCAGGGCTGGATATCGCCATGCAGAACGCGGAGGCGCTGTGGGAGTCGGGATGCCGAAGGTTCTACGTCATTCCGCCTATTCTCGGAGGCGGGGCGCGCGACTACGACAAGGCGAATCGGCTGATGGAGCATATATCGGGGTTTCGTTGACTGGTTCGGGCGGCGTGGATATAATCTCCTCCAACAATAGATGCGAGGTGTTTCAGAGGTGGCCACTGAGACGGGAAAGCGATATTTCTGCGCGAAGTGCGGCGCTGAGTTCGTGGTGACGCGCGGCTCGGAGCAGGGAGACATCTACTGCTGCGGTGAGCCGATGGCGAAGAAGTAGCCATCGCACGCTCTCACGATAGCGGTGGGGCGGTCTTGGATATCCACACAGGGGAGGCAGCAGATGCCGAATCAGCTTGGACGACGATACCAGTGCGAGACGTGCGGGACGATGGTTCTCTGCACGAAGGCGGGCGTGGGCGAGATCCTGTGCTGCCAGTCGGAGATGCCGGTGCAGCAGCCGCGCAAGCTGCCGTCTTCGGACTGACGGCGCAGGGGACTGACGTGATAGGACTGACGGCGCAAGGGGCGGAGGCCCCTTCCCTACCCTCTCTCCCCAGCCCTATCACGTCAGGAGGCGCAAGGGCGGCTCCGGCGAGTGGGAAAGGGGGCGGCTGTTCGTCTCCTCAGTCCTCTCTCGTCGAGGGTGAGACTTCACGGGCGGGTGTCAGCCGACAAGCTGGCGCGAGGCGGCGGCGCGCTGTTCGTCGGCGTGGTAGGAGCTTCGCACGAGCGGGCCGGATGCGACGTGGCGGAATCCCAAAGATTCACCGAGCCGGCGCAGCTGGTCAAACTCGTCGGGTGTGTACCAGCGGGCTATGGGGGCGTGTTTGGCGGAGGGGCGCAGGTACTGGCCAATGGTCAGCAGGTCGCAGTCGACGGCTCTGAGGTCGAGCATGGTGTCTTCTATCTCGTCCCAAGTCTCGCCCAAGCCGACCATCATGCCCGACTTGGTGACGGCGAGCGGGTCGAGCGGCTTGACGCGGGCGATGAGCTCCAGCGACTGGTCGTAGTCTCCTTTGGGTCTCACTCTTCTGAATACGCGCCTGACGGTCTCGATGTTGTGGTTCAGGGTGTCGGGGCGAACTCGGATCACGGATGCGAGCGCGTCCCAATTGCCCTCGAAGTCTGGGATGAGCAGCTCGATCTTGCATTCGGGGATGCGCTTTCTGATCTGGGTTACGCACTGGGCGAAGATGAACGCGCCGCCGTCCGGGAGGTCGTCTCGGTTGACGGCGGTTATGACGGCGTACTTCAGTCCGAGCCGCTGGACGGTCTCGGCAAGTCTGATCGGCTCTTCGAGGTCGAGACCCTGCGGAACGCCGGAGGTGACCGCGCAGTAGGCGCAGGCTCTGGTGCATATGTCGCCGAGAATCATAAAGGTTGCCGCGCCGCGCTCCCAGCACTCGCCTATGTTGGGGCAGCGCGCCTCCTCGCAGACGGTGTGAAGCTGCTCTGACCTGAGCCGTTCGCGCAGGTCCAAGTAGTTCGGGCCGCCGGGCATCCTGACCTTGAACCATTCCGGAAGGCGACGCTGAACGGGCATTTGCTCCCCCCAATAGTCGATGAGCCTAGTATAGAGAACGCGGCAGAGGCGCGAAGGGTCTTTGCGGGGTTCTCGGAACGATGATACCAGATTCGCAGCGGGCGGACGTGTGATAAATTCGATGATTGCTTGGAGATTTTGGACAGATACGGCATGAGCTTCAGCAATCGCAACATGGAAGAGCCGGAGCTGGCGGAGCTTCTGCTGGGGCCGCTGGACGCGCTCGGAGACGCGACGGCGGAGTTCGAGGGCGGGACTATCAACGTGGCGGGCGGGATTCCGGGCGAGCGCGTGGTGGCGCGCATCTATCGGTACAGGGGCAGGCGGCGCAGGCGCAGGCGCAGGCGGATGGTGTCGGGGATGGTGTGGCAGGTGATCACGCCATCGCCGGATCGGGTGACGCCGAAGTGCGGCTACTGTGGGCCGTGTTCAGGCTGCCAGTGGCAGCACATCGCCTATCCGAAGCAGCTGGAGCTGAAGCGGCAGTCCGTGGAGAGGCATCTGCGCGAGTACGAATCGCTGTCGGGGGTTCGGGTGACGCCCACGCTGGCATCGGACAAGAGATATTATTACCGCAACCATGCCAGATTCACGGTCAGGCGGGGCGGACAGCTTGGGTTCTCCAATCGCGTCACGCGGCGGTTCGTCAGGATCGAACACTGTATGCTGATGGACGCGGCGATCAACTCGACGCTCGCCGGCTTGCAGGATCTGGCGGGGGAGACGTCCAATCTGTCGGTGCGCGTGGGGTCGAATACGGGCGACGTGCTGGTTCAGCCCACGTTTCAGAATCCCGAGATTGCGATTCGGACGGGGCAGAAGTGGTACACGGAGCGGATGGGCGGGCGCGATCTGAGGGTGGCTTCTCCGTCTTTCTTCCAAGTGAACACGGCGCAGGCGGAGAGGCTGATAGGGGTGGTCGGCGACGGTCTGCGGCTGAGCGCGGGGGACACGCTGGTGGACGCCTACGCGGGGGTTGGGGTGTTCGCCATTCTGCTGGCGGAGCGGGTGGGAAGGTCGATAGCGATAGAGGAGTCGGCTTCCGCGATAGAGGACGGCAGGCTGAACGCGGGCGGGCTGGACAACGTGGAGTTCGTTCAGATGAAGACGGAGGACGCGCTGGCGTGTCTGGGGGAGGTGTGCGGGCTGGAGGGAGCGCCGGACGCGGTCATCCTCGACCCGCCGCGAGTGGGCTGCCACCCGCGCGCGCTGGAGTCTCTGCTGGCGCTGGCGCCGAGGAGGGTCGCCTACGTGTCCTGCGATCCGCCCTCGCTGGCGCGGGACTTGGATATCCTCGTGAGGGGAGGGTACGAGGCGTCGGAGACGCTTCCAGTGGATATGTTTCCGCAAACGTACCACGTGGAATCGGTGACGATTCTGGGGCGTAGGGGCGCTGGGGTATGAGCTGGGGGATCACGCTGGCTTCGGCTTCTCCGAGAAGGCGGGAGATCGTCTCCGCCATCTGCAACCCGGTATCGGTATCGGACTCGCGCGGGGACGAGCCGCGCCCAGCCGATGGGGAATCGCCCATCGCATACGCGACGCGCGCGGCGGCGGCGAAGCTGGGAGATATGCCATGCGAGGGGTCGGACGGGTACATCGTGGGCGCGGATACGGTGGTGGCGCTGGACGGGCGGATATTCGGGAAGCCGTCCACGGACGAGGAGGCTAGGTGGATGCTCCGTCAGCTCAGAGATCGGCGGCACGAGGTGACTACTGGGGTTGCGGTGATGGACACGCGCTCCGGCAGGGTGCGAACGGGCGGCGAGACATCCTCTGTACTGACGCGCGACTACTCGGACGAGTCAATCGAGGCATACATCGCCAGCGGGGAGCCGTTCGACAAGGCTGGGGGCTACGCGGCGCAGGACGAGGAGTTTGGCCCCGTAGTCAGGGTGGAGGGCTGCTATCTCAACGTGGTCGGGCTGCCGCTGTGCCTTCTGGAGACGCTCATGGCGGGGTTCGGGCGGCGGCTGGAATTGCGCCCGCCGCGCGCCATCCCGTACTATGACAGGTGCGAGGGGTGCAAACTGGCGGGCGTCGGGAGGGAGTGACTTGAGCTTTCTGGGGATGGGGATGATGGAGATTATCCTGATCCTGATTATCGCTTTCATATTTCTGGGGCCGGAGCGCATGGTGGACGCGGCCAGGCTGCTGGGCAAGGTCGTCCAAGAGGGCAGGAATCTGGCGTCTCAGGTGCCGCGGGTGGTGGTGGAGGATGACGACATCAAGCTGGTGAGCGGCGGGCAGACGACGAGTCTCAGCGGACAGCCTCAGTCTACGACTGCGAGCGGCGCGGGCGCGGGCGAATCGGAAGACGATGGGGAGTCGGATGGGCCCGTCGCCTTCTCGCGCGGGTCGGATGCGGCGGGGCGGAAGGCGCAGTCGGAGCGCGGCGGCGAGTGATGAAAGACGAAGCGCTGCCAATCAGGTCGCATCTGCTGGAGCTGCGGCGAAGGCTGACGTACTCGGCGGTGGCGGTGCTGGTCACGACGGCTGCGGCGTTCGCGTTTCACCAGATCATCCTCAAACTGCTGATGGAGCCGGCGCAGCAGTTCGTGGAGCTGCCGCTGGGCAAGCCGATCTACACCGATCTGACGGAGTTCATCGGAATAGCCGCCAAGACGTCTCTGCTGGTGGGGCTGTTCGCTTCGCTGCCGTTCGTGCTGTACCAGATAGTTATGTTCGTGGCTCCGGGGCTGAAGCCGAGCGAGCGGCGCTACCTGTACATCCTGATGCCGGTCAGTCTCTTGGCGTTCGCGGCGGGCGCGGCGTTTGGCTACCGTGTGCTGTTTCCTCCGATGGTCAACTTCTTGCTGACGTTCGGGAGCGACGTTGCCATACCGATGATCAGGATTGGCAACTACGTCAACCTGATGCTGAGGCTGCTGTTCTGGATGGGGATAATCTTCGAGATGCCGGTGGTGATCTTCTTCCTTGCGAAGATCGGGGTGGTGTCGCCTAGCTTCCTGTCTAGGAATCGGAGATACGCCCTGGTGATGGCCTTCATACTGGGGGCGATAATCACGCCGACTTTCGACCCGCTGAACCAGACGCTGGTCGCGGCTCCGATAATCGTGCTGTACGAGGCGAGCGTGTGGCTGGCGAAGTTCGCGGCGAGGGGGCGGCAGAAGAGGGCGGCGCTAGAGGCGTAGCGGGCGCAGAGCGGGCCCAGACACAAAAAGCGCGAACGCCGCCCGTGTATGGGCGGCGTTCAGGCTCAGGCTGTCTTGCTAGGCTGTCTTGTCCCCTGCCCTGTTCTTCGATTCGGAGGCGACGTCGGTCACGTCGTCCGACGCTCTTCGGAACTCTCGGATGGACTTTCCGAGCGCTCCGCCGATTTCGGTCAGCCGACCTACGCCGAAGATGATCATTACGATCACTAGGACGATGATCAGCTCGGGAATGCCTACCCCACCAGCGAACGGCATGGCAATACTCCTTAGCCGCTTCTCACGCGCCCAAGCGCGGGCGTATGCTTCAGTGTGTACTCCCAATCTTGGCTAACATCATAGCCGCCGCGCGCGTCGGCGGTCAACGCCGAGGGGGCGCGCTGCCGTCATAATGCCAGACATCGCGCCAGCGACTTCACAAGCCGCGCGCCGGCGTTACTGTAAGGGCGAGAAGCTCATGGGGAGGAGGAGCTTGTTCTCCTGATGGAGGGGGGCGATTCCGCCGGGGGGCGGCCAGACGCCCTTGGCTCTGGTCTCGGCTCTGACCTGCGCGCGCTGGTCGTAGCTCTGGTATGCCCACATGTGGATCCACGTGTTGAGGCCGCCAAGCTCGGAGTACCAAGCGCCGACGAGGGGGGAATACTTCTCGCGCTCCTCTATATGCTCGCTCCACTTCTCGATGACGGCGGGGATGTCGCCGGGCGCGTAGGTGTAGATTCGCATTTCGTACACGGGGCCCAGCTCGGCTTCTCCCCTGTCTTGCATGAACGGGGCGGGAAGGAATATCTCGGAGCGCATGTTGTTGACGAACTCCGAGTTGTTGGGGGGCCACACTCCATCTTCGGCGGACCTTGCCGCGTATGTCCAGGCGCTGGTTCATGTCTTCGTATGGCCAGACGTGGACGACCTGATTGAGGGGGCCGGCTTCGGTGTACCAGAAGCCGAACAGCTGGGAGTAGCTCTGTCTGCCTTCCTTTAGCTTCTCGGCGGTGCGGCTCTCGAACTCCGGCACCGATCTTGGCTTGAGGTCGTAGGTTCTGAATTCATAGATCATATGCGCCTCCTCACGGTCGAATTCGAGGAGAAGACTAACACGGCTCGGCGGGTTTGTGAACCGCTTGGGGGCGACATGCGCGCCGTGGACGGCTTCACTTGCGGCGGTTGGGCGAGGCGCTGGCGACGTGCTTACGGCGCGGCGGTCGCTCTCATGGGCGCGGCGCGCGCCTGCGGATGGGCGGGAAGGCGCGCTTCGAGGGCTGGCGCGGGCGTTGAACGCGAGGGGGCGCATCTCTTAGGATATGGGGGATATGGGCTGGCTCGACTCTTTCGACTATTAATATAAATGATACCTATTGAGGATACCGAAGACATGTCCAAAGAGGTTCTGGTGACAGGCGGCGGCGGGTACATAGGCAGCACCATCGTTTCGGCGCTGGAGGACGCGGGGCATATGCCCATCGTGCTGGATTCGCTGGTGAACGGGCGGGCGGAGCTTGCCAGAGGGCTTCCGTTCTACCGAGGGGACATCGCCGACCCTGACATCGTCTCGGCGGTGTTCGAGGATCATCCGAACATCGGCTGCGCGATCCACTGCGCGGCGCTGGCTATCGTGCCGGACTCGGTGAATAGGCCCTACGACTACTATCGCAACAACGTCGCAGGCTCGATGGAGCTGTTCAAGACGCTCGCGGAGCATGGATGCGGGGACATCATATTCAGCTCCTCGGCGTCTGTGTACGGGGCGACGGGGGGCGTGATGGTGACCGAGGAGTCGCGGGTAAGTCCGGAGAGTCCCTACGCGAGGACGAAGCTGATGACGGAGATGATGCTGGAAGACATGTCGGCGAGCTTTGGGCTGAGAAGTCTGGCGCTGAGGTATTTCAATCCCATCGGGGCGGATCCGATGATGCGCTCGGGGCAGGTTCAGCGCGAGGCTTCGCAGATCGTGGCGGTGCTGGTGGAGGTGGCGAGCGGGAAGCGAGATGTGTTCAGGGTGACCGGCACGGAATGGCCCACGCGGGACGGGACGGGCATTCGGGATTACGTCCACGTGTGGGATCTGGCGCTGGCGCACGCGCGCGCGGTGGACAGGATGGACGGGATATTCGCGGACGGCGCGGGGTTCGAGATCGTCAACCTAGGGACGGGTACGGGGGTGACGGTCAGGGAGATGGTGTCGGCGTTCGAGCGGGTTCACGGCTCCGAGATCAGCAAGGTGGACGCTCCGCCGAGGCCGGGGGACGTGGCAGGCGCATACGCGAGCGCGGACAAAGCCATGCGTCTTTTGGGATGGAAGCCGACTCTCACGCTCGAAGAGGCGTTCGCGCACGCGATCGAGTGGGCGGGTATTGCGGACGCGAATGGGCTGGGATGAGGGGGTTCTCTCCCCCCCTCTGGGAGGGGGGGAGGGATAGGCCTCTATCTCTGAGGGGGGGGGAGGGACAGGCCTCTATTGATGGGGGAGAACTTTCGCAACTTGGGGGGTCTCCCCCCCTGCGTCCCCCCCTCTGAGAGGGGGGGAGGGATAGGCCTCTATTGATGAGGGGGGGGAGGGACAGGCCTCTATTGATGGGGGAGAACTTTCGCAACTTGGGGGTTTCTCTCCCCCCTGTGTCCCCCTCTGGGAGGGGGGGAGGGACAGGCCTCTATTGATGAGGGGGGAGAACTCTCGCACGTATGAGGCGCGCGCGGGGCCGCTGGGGCTAGAGGGTCGTCTGGGCTTACAGGGGGTTCTGCTGTCGAAGATTTGAGGGTGGTATAGCGCTATGCTATACTCCAATGGGCATTAGTGGCCGCAGGCGGCTATTGCAATAACCAAGTATCCGAATGAGGAATGCCGAGAATGAAGCAGGCGGCGAGCGCACAGCGCGCTATGCCTAATGCAATAACCAGTATCTGAAAAGGGATGCCGAAAGTATATGGTTCAGATAGCGTCCGAATCTCCGATAACACCGCCAGCAGTCCAGTCGCCGCACGCATATCTGGCTCCGCAGGGGCCGGTTACGATGAAATCTCTCTTGGAAGCGGGTGTCCACTTCGGCCATCAGAAGCGCCGATGGAACCCGAAGATGAAGCGCTATATCTTCGCGCACCGCAACGGGATACATATTATCGACCTTCAGAAGACGCTTCGGATGCTGGGCAGCGCGACCGATTTTATGACCGAGATGGTCGCGCAGGGCAGCCGTGTCTTGATGGTAGGCACGAAGAAGCAGGCGCACGCCACGATCATCCACGAAGCCACGCGCTCCGGGGCGTTCCACATCACCACGCGCTGGCTGGGGGGGACGCTGACGAACTTCAAGACGATTCAGTCGAGAATCGACTACCTCGTGCAGCTGGAGACCGAGAGGGCGAAGGGGGAGTTCGCGCGGCTGACGAAACGGGAGTCTCTCAAGCTGGAAGACACGATCAACAGGCTCAACCGCCATCTTTCGGGCATCAAGGAGATGACGGAGATGCCGGGCGTGCTGTTCGTGGTCGACATAGGCAAGGAGCATATCGCGGTCGCGGAAGCGCGCAAGGTGGGCGTGCCTATCGTGGCGCTGGTGGATTCGGACTGTGACCCGGATCTGATCGACTACCCGATTCCGGGAAACGATGACGCCATCCGCTCCATCAGGCTCATCACGGCGAAGATGGCGGAGGCGATGATCGAAGGGCATAACCGGCGGATGTCGCTGGAGATGGGCGAGATTCCATCCGAAGAGGAGGAGGAAGAGGAAGGGGCGGTCGAAGCGGCGATGGGGCGGTAGCAGAGTCCAAAGTAGACCTCAGAGGCTTTACCATACAATGGCAGTAACAGTCGAAAACATAAAAGCCCTGCGCGACATTACGGGCGCAGGGGTGATGGACAGCAAGAAAGCTCTGGAAGAGGCGGGCGGAGACCTCAAGAGGGCGGAGGATATCCTCAGACAGCAGGGGATCGCGTCCGCCGCCAAGAAGGCGAGCAGGGCGACGAACCAAGGGGTGATAGAGTCGTACATTCACAGCGGCGGCAGGATAGGCGCGATCGTAGAGGTCAACTGCGAGACTGACTTCGTCGCGCGCACCGATGACTTCAGGGAGCTCGCGCACAGCCTAGCTATGCAGATAGCCGCCATGTCTCCTAGCTACGTGGACGAGGCTTCGGCTCCGGAGGGCGAGAAGGTGGACGCGGCGCAGGACTGCCTTCTTCAGCAGCCGTTCATCAGGGACCCCTCCAAGACGGTGCAGGAGCTCGTCACCGAGACTGTCGGGAAGCTGGGCGAGAACGTGCGCGTGCGCAGATTCTCTAGGTTTTCGCTCGGGGAATGACCACAGCCAGCCGCGCCGCCCCAAGATACAAGCGCATCCTCCTCAAGCTGAGTGGGGAATCCCTTCAGGGCGACAGGGGATTTGGAGTCGATCCGTCTGCGGTGGAGTTCATGGCGGGCGAGATCAAGTCTGTTCAGGATCTTGGCGTGGAGATGGGGATAGTGGTTGGCGGCGGAAACATCTGGCGCGGCACGCTCGCCGAGCATGACGGCATGGACCGAGCGACTGCCGACTACGCGGGAATGCTGGCTACGATCATCAGCGCGCTCGCGCTTCAGGACACGCTGGAGCGCAAGTTCGGCCTCGTAACGCGCACGCAGAGCGCGATAAACGTTTCGCAGGTGGCGGAGCCGTACATTCGGCGGCGCGCGATCAGGCATCTGGAAAAGCGCCGTGTGGTGCTGTTCGCGGCCGGCACGGGCAACCCGTTCGTGACGACGGATACGGGGGCGGCGCTCAGGGCGGTGGAGATCGGCGCCGATGTGCTGCTGATGGCGAAGAACAACGTGGACGGGGTCTACGAAGACGACCCTCAGAAGAATCCGAGCGCGCGAAAGATAGATCGGCTGACCTACTTCGAGGCGCTCCAGAAGCGTCTGGGCGTCATGGACACCACCGCGCTGACCCTGTGCATGGACAACGACGTTCCGATAGTGGTGTTCGATCTGTTCGATGCGGGCAGCTTGGAGCGGATCGTGCTGGGGGAGACGCTGGGATCCATGGTCTGCGGCGAGGGCGAGCAGGGGGCGGCCTGAGCGCGACGCGCGCCTGACGCTTCCACGTGGTCGGCATTCTCGAGGTAAGCGCTGGAAGATTTCGGCGAGGGGATCGGCAAGTGCCGCGCCGCTTCCACGTGGTCGGCATTCTCGAGGTAAGCGCTGGAAGATTTCGGCGAGGGGATCGGCAAGTGCCGCGCCGCTTCCGCGTGGGCGGCATTCTCTAAGGTAAGCGGGTAAGCGCTGGAGGTTGTGAGCGATGGCAGACGTTGATGAAGTCTTGGACGACGCCGGCGGGCGAATGGAGAAGTCGGTGGGCGCTCTGGAGAGGGAGCTGGGGGGCATCCGAACGGGGCGCGCCTCTCCCAAGCTGGTGGAGAACCTGCTGGTGGACTACTACGGCGCGCCCACGCCGATGAAGCACGTAGCCTCGATCACGGCGCCGGATGCGCGCCTGCTGACGATACAGCCGTGGGACAAGTCGGTGCTGAAAGATATCGAGAAGGCGATAATGACGTCCGATCTCGACATGAACCCGAACAGCGACGGCAGCGTCATACGTCTCAGCGTCCCATTTCTGACCGAATCGCGGAGGCGCGACCTCGTGCGCCTCGTGGGGCGCAAGGTGGAGGGCGGTCACGTGGCGGTGCGCAACATCCGCCGCTCCGGTGTGGAGAGTTTCAGGTCGATGCAGAGGGGCAAGGAGATTTCGGAGGACGAGTCTCGGCGGGCGCAGAGCGATCTTCAGGAGCTTACGGACCTGTACATCGGGCAGATGGACGAGATGAAGAGGGCAAAAGAGCAAGAGGTCATGGAAATTTGACCCTTCCGGCATCGACTCCAGTCAAAGGGGGCGGCGCGCTCGGCGATCTCGAACGCGAGGGTGTTCCGCGTCACGTTGCGATCATCATGGACGGCAACGGGCGCTGGGCGACCAGCCGCGGGATGAGCCGCTCCGAAGGGCATCGCGCCGGCACGGAGAACGTGAGGCGCGCTATCGAGGCGTTCGCTCAGGAGGGCGTGGAGTATCTGACGCTCTACGCATTCTCGACCGAGAACTGGGCGAGGCCCTCGGAGGAGGTGGAGGCGCTGATTTCGCTCATCCACGAGGTGATCGGGCCGGAGTCCGAGAATCTGCACGACATGGGGGTTCGCATTCGGCACATCGGCAGTCTTGGACGTCTGTCCGATGAGCTGCGCTGCGCGATAGAGGAGAGCGTGGAGCTGACCGAGAACAACGACCGTCTCACGCTGTGCGTGGCGTTCAACTACGGCGCCCGCGCGGAGATTCTGGAGGCGGTGAGGCGCATAGTGAGGGAGGGCGTAGATGCCGAATCGGTCGACGAGCAGACGTTCGCGGCGCGCCTTCACACTGCGGGCGTCCCAGACCCGGACCTGATAATACGGACGGCGGGCGAGATGCGTCTGTCGAACTTCCTGCTGTGGCAGTCGGCTTATGCGGAGTTCTACAGTACGCCTGTGCTGTGGCCTGACTTCGATTCCGTCGAGGTCGGAAAGGCTATCGAAGCGTACAGACGTCGGAGGCGCAAGTTCGGTCGGCTGGATGGCTGATGGCGGGCGCGGCTCTCGGCGAGGCTCTGCGGGCGCGGGGTAGAGATGCTGCGTCGAACGATCACGGCGGGGGTGGGTCTTCCCGTTCTGCTGGGGATAGTGTGGGTCGGCGGCTACTGGTTCACGGCGTTCGCGGCGCTGATCGCGGGGCTGGGGGCGTGGGAGCTGTGCCGCATGGCGAGCGCATGGGGACAGCGTCCGGTCATGCTCGCGGCGGTGGCGGCGGCGGCTCTTCTCGCGGCTTCGGGGCAGGTGGCGGCAGGGCTGGACGCGGGCATGGTCTTACTGATCGCGGTCGCAGGCGGCGGCGCGGCGGCGGCGTGTCTGCTGCCGATGGCGCATCGGCTCGGCGGACGGCGGGGGTCGGCTCTGGCGACCGTGTGCATCGCCGCGCTGATCGGGGGGACGCTGTTCCACGGGGTGGTGATCCGCCACAGTCACGATGGGCTGAAGTGGCTGCTGTTCGCGCTGATCGTGACTTTCGCCACGGATACAGGGGCGTACCTGCTGGGCAGGGCGATAGGCTCTAGGAAGCTGGCGCCTTCGATCAGTCCGCGCAAGACGTGGGAGGGGGCGGCAGGCGGGCTCGGCGCAGCGGTGTTCGCGGGGGCGATGTTCGGCTGGGTTCAGAGTCTCGGCGCGCCCGATGCGATGGGCGGGGTGTACTGGCGCGCTGAAGGGGCGCTGTCCAGCTGGGTTCAGTATCCGTTTCCGAGCGCGAGCCAGCTGATGGCGGCGGCGGCGATCCTCGCCGTCACGGGGCAGCTTGGGGATCTGTACGTGTCCAAGCTGAAGCGGCTGGCGGGCTTCGGCGACTCGGGGAGTGTCTTTCCGGGTCACGGGGGGGCGCTGGACCGGATGGACTCGATCATGTTCAACGTGGTGGCGCTGATCTACGTGTGTCTCGCGGCGCTCGGGGCGCTGTTTCGTCTGTCTGTCTAAGGGGGCATGGCGCGGCTCGCTCCCCTGCTGGCGCTGTCCGCCAATCTGGGGATGGCTGCGCCGACGGGGACAAATTGTTACGGCGGGCGTTGTTGTGTATGATGCAAGCTATGGGCGCTATGAAGAAGGGGCTGGCGATACTGGGTTCGACGGGTTCTGTGGGGACCCAGACCCTAGAGGTGGTCAGGTCGTTTCCGGAGATGTTCGAGGTCGTCGGCCTCACTTGCGACAGGAGCGTTGAGCTGCTGGGCAGGCAGGCGCGCGAGTTCGGGCCGCGCTATTTTCACTGCAACGGCGCGCCGGACGAGAAGGCTCTGATCGCGGCGACGGGCGCGTGTGAGCGCGATCCGCTCTTGCTGGTCGGCGAGGAGGCGGTGGACGTGGTGGTTACCGCCACGACTGGGGACGTGGCGATCGCACCCACTCTGGCAGCCATAGACGCGGGCAAGCAGATCGCGCTGGCGAACAAGGAGACGGTCGTCATGGCCGGGGAGCTGGTGACCGAACGCGCCGAGATGAACGGGGTGGACATCCTGCCGCTGGACAGTGAACCGAACGCGATCTGGCAGTGCATTCGCGGTGAGGGTGAGGGGTCTTCGGTGTCTAGGCTGATAATCACGGCTTCGGGCGGCGCGCTCAGGAACACGCCCATCGCCAAGCTGAAGTCGGTGACTCCGCGCCAGGCGCTCAGGCACCCGACTTGGAAGATGGGGCGGAAGATCACGGTCGATTCTGCGACTCTGATGAACAAGGCGTTCGAGGTGATAGAGGCGCACTGGCTGTTCGGGGTGGACTGGGACGACATAGAGATAGTGATTCATCCTCAGAGCATCGTCCATTCGATGGTGGAGTTCGTGGATGGGTCGGTTAAGGCGCAGCTAAGCCCGCCGGACATGCGGCTGCCGATACAGTACGCGCTCGCCTACCCGGAGCGGATGGCGAATCCGCAGATAGCGCGATTCCGTCCGACTGAGACGGGGGCGCTGACGTTTCAGGAGTGGGAGCGCGAGCGCTACCCGTGCTTCGAGATGGCGATAGGGTTCGCGCGGCGCGGGGGGACGTGGCCCGCTGCGCTGAGCGGGGCGAACGACGCGGCGGTGGAGGCGTTCCTGTCTGGCAGGATCGGCTTCTTGGAGATCGAGCAGGTGATTCGCGCCGCGCTGGAAGGTCATCGGAATGTGGATATTCCTGAGATAGGCGACGTGCTGGACGCGGGGCGAGACGGCAAGGCGCGAGTCTTCGAGCTTGTGGAGGGATGATGCCTACCTGGCTTCTGATCGTTCCGCTTCTGGCGTTTCTGGTGTTCGTCCACGAGCTGGGCCACTTCGTGGCTGCCAAGCGCTTCGGGATCAAGGTCTTGGAGTTCGGCTTCGGCTTCCCTCCCCGCCTGTTCGGGGTGCGGCACGGGGAGACGGTCTATTCCATCAACGCTATTCCGCTGGGCGGGTTCGTCAGGCTTCTGGGGGAGGAGGACCCGACGGACGAGCGCAGCTTGGCGCGGCAGTCGGTTCTGAGAAGGGTCATCGTTCTGTGCGCCGGCTCTTTTATGAACTTCGCGGTGGCGTTCGTGATCTTCGCCGCGCTCTCCATGCTGCCTAGGGACGTGGTGATCGGGACGGTGACGGTGACGGGCGTCGCTCCCGACTCGCCTGCGGCTCATGCGGGAATACGCGCGGGCGATCAGGTGCTGGCGGTGAACGGTGAGCAGGTGCGGAATCCGCGCGAGCTGATAAGAGAGGTGACGATCAACCTCGGGTACGAGACGGAGCTGAGCCTGCGGCGCGGATCCATAGTGACGGGGCTGCCGCAGTCCATGGAGACGGCGGCGGTGGAGACGGTGACGGTGGTTCCGCGGCTGAATCCGCCGAGTATGGAGGTGGTGGAGGTGGTGACGGATCGGCGGTCGCAGGTCAGTCTGCGGGAGGCGCGCAGGTACAGGGCGGAGCTTGCGGTGGGAGATACGCTGAGGCAGGGGGCAATCGGCATAATACTGGGCGTAACCAACGGTCGAGTGGTGCAGGAGCGGCTGTCGCCGTGGCAGTCCGCGCCCCACGCGCTGGGGCGGATGTGGGAGGTGCTGGTAGTTCAGAAGAACGGCATTCAGCAGATGTTCGCTGGCGGCGGCGGAGGCCCCGCGCTGACGGGTCCCATCGGAATCGCGCAGGTCACCGGGGAGGTGGCGCGGTCTGGCGTGAGGACGTTCATGGAGCTGACGGCGCTCATCAGCATCAGCTTGGGCATTCTGAACATACTGCCCATTCCCGCGCTGGACGGCGGGCGGCTGATGTTCGCACTGATAGAGTGGGCGCGCAGGGGCAAGCGAATCTCGCCGCGCAGGGAGGCTCTGGTGCATCTGGCGGGGTTCGGCGTGCTGATCGCGCTGATAGTGATTATAAGCTACTTCGACGTGGTGCGTATCTTGTCTGGCGAGAGTTTTATAAGATAAGCTCAGATCAGCAGCCGGCGAGCGGAGACGGCTTCGGCACGGGGTCCCAATTTAGGGAAGTGTCGACATCTTCGCCCTGCGGAATGCGGGGCGGGCGTGTGGATCATCGATCATCCTATCGCGCATCCTATCGCGGCGGCCTTCACCCTAAGACCTCTCCCCTGACGGGAGGGGGGATGAATGGAAGACTCTAGTGATCAGAAGGCGAGTGACCAAAGCGCTGTACGTTGGCGGGGTCAAGGTGGGCGGAGACGCTCCGATCTCGGTGCAGTCGATGACGAAGACGGACACGCGGGACGTGGCGGCTACGGCGCGCCAGATTCGGGAGCTGGAAGAGGCGGGCTGTGAGATCATCAGGTCGGCTGTTCCGGACATGGCGGCGGCGGAGGCGCTTGGGGAGATCAGAAAGCGGATTCGGATTCCGCTGGTGGCGGACATCCACTTCCACTACCAGCTCGCGCTGAAGGCGCTGGAGGGAGGGGTGGACTGTCTGCGGCTCAATCCGGGCAACATAAGGGATCGGGAGAAGGTGGAGCTGGTGGCGCGCGAGGCGAAGATTCGGGGCGTGCCAATCCGCATCGGCGTCAACTTCGGCAGCCTGCCGCCGGTGGGCGGCATCGGCAAGACGCGGGGGCTGTCGCGCCACCGCGACGGGGTGAACGAGCTGTCGAAGGGGCTGGGCGACGAGGGCGGCTACTCGGCGGTCGATCACATGGTGGCGACGGGGCTTTGGGAGATCGGCATACTGGAGGATCTGGACTTCGACCTGATCAAGATTTCGCTAAAGGCGTTCGACATAGAGACGACGGTGGAAGCCTACAGGCGAATGGCCAGGCTAGTCCCCTACCCTCTCCATCTGGGGATAACCGAAGCTGGCACGGCGAGATCCGGCAGCATACGGAGCGCGATCGGGCTGGGGGCGCTGCTGTACGAGGGCATAGGGGATACGATCCGAGTTTCTCTGAGCGACGATCCGCTCGAAGAGGTCTATGCGGGGTTCGAGATACTGAAGGCGCTGGAGCTGCGAAAAGAGGGGGCGGTGCTGGTTGCCTGCCCGTCCTGCGGCAGGGCTGACGTGGACGTGGTGGGGCTGGCTAACGAGGTGGACGGTCTGCTGAAGAGAACCAAATCGCCTATCAAGGTTGCGGTCATGGGCTGCGAGGTGAACGGGCCGGGCGAGGCGAAGGACGCCGACGTGGGGATAGCGGCGGGCGCGGGCAGGGCGATCATCTTCCGCAAGGGGCGGAAGGCGCGCATAGTGCCGGAAGCGGAGATGCTGTCCGCTCTGATGGACGAGGTGGGCAAGGTGGAAGCGGAGATGGGGGCTGGATGAGGGGTGAAGTGAAGTGAGGGGGCGCGTCCAAAGCCTGCCCTATTCAGCTAATGGCGCGGTCATAGTCCGTTGGCTGATTGCGCGTCTCGCTGGCTGATCGCGCGCAGCCAGCTATATACCAGCTATATACCAGAACGCTCGGCTCGACTGCGCGACAGTCGGGCTTGCCGGGGGCGCTGTTCTAAAGTCCGAGTCGAGATCTACGGGATCGCGGGAGTGAGTACAATCGCCATTCCCCGCGCCATTCCCATCAGTCGCTGAGGTTTCAGGCTCCTCATCCGCGCCGCCGCCTATGTCCAAGTTCTAAAGTCCGAGTCGAGATTTACGGGGTCGCGGGGGTACAATCGTCGTTCCCGCGCCATTCCCATCAGTCGCTGAGGTTTCAGGTCACATGCGCCTTTCACAGTCGTTCGGAAAGACACTCAGGGATACGCCCGCCGAGGCGGAGATGGACAGCCATCGGCTGATGCTGAGGGCTGGGATGATCCATCAGACGGTGGCGGGGGTGTACAGCTACATGCCGCTGGCGTGGCGCTCGATCAGGAAGATAGAGGGCATAATCCGCGAGGAGATGGACGCGGCGGGTGGGCAGGAGCTTCACATGTCCAAGCTCCAGCCGCGCGAGCTTTGGGAGCAGTCTGGGCGGTACGAGTCCTACGGGCCGGACATGATGCGGCTGACCGACAGGCGCGGCAGGTGGCTTGCGCTGGCTCCAACGTGCGAGGAGCTGCTGACGACGATCGTCAGGGCGAACGTCCACAGCTACCGAGACCTGCCGGTGACGCTGTACCAGATTCAGACGAAGTTCCGCGACGAGCCGAGGCCGAGGGGCGGGCTGATCAGGGTGCGCGAGTTCGACATGAAGGACGCATACAGCTTCGACGCCGATCAGGACGGGCTGGACCGCAGCTACGAGGCGATGGTTCGGGCGTATCGCAACATCTTCGCAAGGTGCGGGCTGAACACGATCATAGTAGATGCAGATTCCGGGGCGATCGGGGGCAAGGATTCTCAGGAGTTCATCCTTCTGGCGGATGCGGGCGAGGACACAATCATACTGTGCGGCGGGTGCGAGTATGCCGCCAACGCGGAGAAGGCGGAGCTGGCCAAGCCGCAGCAGCCGAGCGAGCGAGCGGGGCAGGTGGAGGAGGTCCACACGCCGGGCGTGCGCACCATCGAGGAGCTGGCGGCTTTCGTGGGCGTGGCGGAGTCGAAGACGCTCAAGGCGGTGCTGTACGTGGCGGACGGGGAGCTGATCTTCGTGGTGATACGGGGCGATCTGGAGGTGAACGAGATCAAGCTGAGCAACGCGCTCGGACAGCCCGGCGAGCTGCGGCTTGCGAGCGCGGCGGAGGTGCGGGACGCCGGGATAGTGGCGGGGTCGGCTTCGCCGGTGGGTCTGGAGAGGCGCACGGTCGCGGACGACTCTGTGACGCTCGGCTCGAACTTCTTCGCCGGGGCGAACAGGGACGGTCATCATCTGCGAAACGTCAACTACCCCAGGGACTTCAGCGCGCAGATCGTGGCGGATATCGCGCTGGCGCAGGCGGGCGGCGAGTGCGCGCGGTGCGGCGGCGAGCTGTACGAGGGTCGGGGGATAGAGGTGGGCCACGTGTTCAAGCTCGGCACGAGGTACAGCGAGGCGCTGAACGCGCAGTATCTGGACCAAGAGGGCAGGCGGCATCCCATCATCATGGGGTGCTACGGCATAGGGGTTGAGCGTCTTCTGGCGGCGGCAATCGAGCAGAACCACGATGAGAGGGGCATAGTGTTTCCCGCTCCCATCGCGCCCTACGACGTGCATCTGGTGGCGCTGAACACGAACGTGGAGGAGGTGAGCGCCGCGGGCGACAGGCTCTACGATGAGCTTCGAGGCGCGGGGCGCTCGGTTCTGTACGATGACAGGGGGGGATCCGCGGGCGTCAAGTTCAACGACGCCGATCTGATCGGGCTGCCGGTTCGCGTGGTGGTCAGCAGGCGCAACGTCAATCAGGGGGTCGTGGAGGTGAAGGGGCGCGGCGCGGCGGACGCGGTCACGGTTGCGCTGGACGGCGCGCTGGAAGCGGTGGACGAGCTCCTAGGGGCGCAGGCGCGCCAGTAGGTAGGTCTCGACTCTGTCGGCGTATTCGAGTTTGTTGTCGGAGAAGGCGGCGGCGTGGGCGATGCCGTCTATGGTCCAGATCATGCTTCCCTCGGGGGCGGCATCGTAAACCCTGCGGCTCTGCTCCGGGGGGATTCTCTCGTCCTCCACGCCGCAGATGACCAGCACGGGGTATTCGAGGCGCGTCATCGCCGCCTCGGGTGAGATGGAGTTCACGTCTATCTGGTACAGGAGCTTGGCGAGCATGACGCCAACGGGCTTGAACACTGCCACGAACCACTCGGGCAGGCGCAGGATCAGGGCGGTCTCTCTGTTGACCAGCTCGGAGGCGCGCGCGAAGGGGGAATCCAGCACGAGGGCGGCGACCTGCGGCTGCTCGGCGGCGGCGAGGGCGGCGCTGGCCGCGCCCATGGAGAGGCCGTGAATGGCTATGTCGCCGGGCGGTATTCCTCTGGCGAGGAGGTAATCACATGCGCCGAGAACGTCCATGCGCTCGTGCCAGCCGCCGGACATGCGACTGCCGCCGGAGCGTCCGTGTCCGCGCAGGTCGAACAGCAGCGCGCCGAATCCGCGCGAGCCGAGCATGGACGCCAGCTCGGTCATGCCGGCTCCGGTTCTGGTGGAGCTGATGCCGTGAACGAAGACGATGACGGGCATATCCGCTCTGCCGGGCAGGAACCATCCGTCCAGCATCGCGTCTCCGCGCCGAGACATGAACCTGACCTCCTCGAACCAGCTGCCGAAGTCGGCGGGTGTTCCGTCGAGATCGACTCGCTCGGAGACGGTGACTCCGGACGCTATGCGGTAGGCTATTCCGAGGTACACGGCGAGCGCGAGCGCAGCCGCGGCGAATATCTTGTACAGGCGGCTCAATTCGGCTCTCCCCTCGCTAACTTGTCGACAAGAGAGTATAGCAGTATGGGCAGCGGCGATATACGATGGGCGCGCTGTGAACGAGTCTGCGCGGAGGAGAAACATGAGCGGGATATGGCACGGGGATACGCGCTGCGTGGTGATGCTGGGGTTCGACATAGACGGGGTTTCGAGCGCGATCAACAGGGATCCGGCTTCGGCGAATCTGCCAAGCCTGATGTCTATGCGCGAGTATGGGCCTTCGGTCGCCACGCCGAGGATACTGGACGTCCTGGAGAGGCGCGACATCAGGGCGAGCTTCTACATTCCGGGCTACGTGGCGGAGACGCACGAGGGGCTGGTGAAAGACATTCACGCCAGAGGCCACGAGGTGGCGCATCACGGATACATGCACGAGCCGCCGGCGACGCTGAGCCGCGCTGACGAGGCGGACGTCTTGGACAGGGGTATCGAGATTCTGGAGGGGCTGACGGGCGAGGCTCCGGCGGGGTACAGGTCTCCAAGCTGGGAGCTGAGCGAGAATTCGCTGGAGCTTCTCGCAGACCGAGATTTCGTGTACGACTCCAGCCTGATGGGTGACGACGTCCCCTACCGCGTCTACGTGGACGAGCGGACGCTGATCGAGATTCCCGTCCACTGGGAGCTGGACGACGCGCCGTACTTCAACTACGCTCCATCGCTGGGCGCGAGGCCGGTCATGGCGAGCCCGGGTCAGGTGTATGACGTGTGGTCGTCCGGATTCGAGGGGGCTTATCACTACGGGCGGGCGTTCGTTCTGACGATGCACCCGTACATCATAGGCAGGCCGGGACGGGTTCGGATGCTGGAGCGGCTGCTGGACTTCATTGGCGGGTTTCGCGGGGTGGAGTTCTCGCGCGCGGTGGACGTTGCGCGGGGGTGGGAAGGCTGAGGGGCGGATGCCAGCCAGCAACGGCAGCGCCATACATGCCAAGATTTTGTGGCGGGAGGTCACCCTCACCCTAGCCCTCTCCCTCGAAGGGAGAGGGGATTTGGTATTCTCGGCTCGCGCTGGCATTACGTTCTCTATACACACGAACTGAGAATAGCCTTGCGTCAAGGCGACTGACAACGTACAGCGCCCCGTGCTAGAATCTTTGAGGCAGCTCGGCAGCTCGGGGCGGTTCCGGGTCGTCTCGGTTCGCAGCTCACGGCACAAACACATCCAACAAGGGGTCGCAGGCATGGCTCTTCCAGAACGCATGAAATTCGGCATATTCATGGCGCCGTTCCACTGGCAGAACGAGAACCCTACGGTGGCATACGAGCGGGACTTCGAGCTGATAGAGTGGCTCGACTATCTCGACTTCGACGAGGCATGGATAGGCGAGCATCACAGCGCGGGGTGGGAGACGATAGCCTCTCCGGAGCTGTTCATGGCGGCTGCGGCGGAGCGCACTAAGCACATCAAGCTGGGGACGGGGGTCATCAGCCTTCCCTATCACCACCCGCTGATGGTCGCCAACCGCATGGTGCAGCTGGATCACATGACGCGCGGAAGGGCGATGCTGGGCGTGGGGCCAGGGGCGCTGACGACGGACGCCTACATGCTGGGGATAGACCCGGTGGAGCAGCGGCGGCGGATGGACGAGTCTATGGGGATCATCAAGCGACTGGTGACGGAGACGGAGCCGATAACCTACGAAGGCTCGTGGTTCACGCTGCGCGAGGCGACGTGTCATCTGCGTCCGTATACGAAGCCGCACTTTCCTATGGCGGTGGCGGCGGCGCAGTCGCCCTCCGGCATGGTGCTGGCGGGCAAGTACGGGCTGGGGGTGCTGTCGGTGAGCGTGGTTCGCGGCGGCTCGTATGCGCGAGATATGAAGGACTTCTGGAAGATCGCGGAGGAGACGGCGGAGCGGTACGGAAACACGGTGGATCGCAACGAGTGGCGGCTGGTGACTATCGCGTTCCTCGCGGATACGAAGAGGGAGGCGCTGGAACAGGCGCGGGTGGGCGCTGGACGCTTCCAGAGGGAATACTTCGAGCAGACGCTGGGCGCGGACGCCACGGACTGTCCACAGGACAAGATAGTGGATCTGATGGTCGAGCGCGGCGCGTGGTGCGTAGGCACTCCCGACGACATGATCGAGAGGATATACCAGCTGGAAGAGTCGACCGGGGGCTTCGGCGGTCTGCTGGTGCAGGCGACGGAGTTCGGAACGCGCGAACAGGTTCTGCGCAGCTACGAGCTGATGTCGCGCTACGTGATGCCGCACTTCCAAGGGTCGATTGCCAGCCTGAACCAGTCTCAGGCGTGGTCCAGGGACATCAGGGGGGATCTGGCGGATCTCAGGACGAAGGCGATGGAGCGCGCGTCTGCGGACTACGACGCGCAGAGGTCGACATGACGGCGCGAGATGGTCGGCAGGCTAAAGCAAGACTGAATCAGAAAGAGCTCTAAGAAAAATGCCAGTAATGACAGGTGGCCAAGCTCTGGCCAGATCTCTGTACCGCGAAGGTGTCCGAGTCATATTCGGACTGCCGGGGGTTCAGCTCTATCACGCGCTGGACGGTCTGGCGCAGGAGCCGGGAATTCGGTTCATCTCGACCAGACACGAGCAGGCTACGGCGTATATGGCGGACGGCTACGCCAGAGCGTCGGGCGGAATCGGCACCGCGCTGGTGGTGCCGGGACCGGGGCTTCAGAACGCGAGCGCCGCCATAGGCACGGCGTATTCGGCATCGTCTCCGGTGCTGGTGGTGGCGGGGCAGATACAGCGGGACTTCATCGGGGTGGACAGGGGGATGCTGCACGAGGTGAACGACCAGCTGGACACGATCAAACCGATCACGAAGTGGGCGCATCGCATTCTGGACGCGGCGGAGATTCCGTCCGCCGTACACGAGGCGTTCCGCCAGCTGAAGACGGGGCGGCCCAGGCCGGTGGAGATCGAGATTCCGCCGGAGACGCTGGAGGACGAGACGGACGTTGATCTGTTCGAGTCCGGCATGTATCCGGCGGAGACGCCGCCAGACTCGGAGATAGGCTCGGCGGCGCGTCTGATCGCAGGCGCGAAGAACCCGATACTGCTGGCTGGCGGAGGGGCGATAGCGTCTAACGCATCCGAATCGCTGAGGCGTTTCGCCGAGCTGCTCCAAGCTCCGGTGGTGATGACCGCCGAGGGCAGGGGCGCGCTTTCGGATCGCCACTACCTATCTCTGGGCGGTCTCAATCTGCGAGGGGATCCGTACATGGAGCGGTGGAGCGAGCATGATCTGGTGGTCATGGTCGGAACGCGCAACGCCTATCCGGGATTCCTGACGCAGAAGGCGCTTCAGATAGACATAGACCCGGATGAGATCGGTCGCAACTACGAGGACACGGTTGGGCTTGTCGGAGACGCGCGCCACACGCTGGACAAGCTGATCGCCGCGCTGGGAGAGGTGACGAGTCCGCGCGCGAGTCGTGAGGAGGAGATGCGAGCGCTGCGCAAAGAGCGGGGGGCGGCGCTGCCGAAGATCGAGCCGCAGCACGGGTTTACGCAGGCGATTCGGGGCGCAGTTCCAGACGATGGGATAGTGATATCGGGAATGACGCAGGTCGGATACTACAGCCGAGTGAACTATCCGGTGTACGAGCCGCGCACGTATCTGACCAGCTCGTACTACGGCAATCTGGGCTACGCCTACCCGGTGGCGCTGGGGGCGAAGGTGGCGCAGCCGAACAAGGCGGTGGTGGCTATATCGGGCGATGGGGGGTTCATGTTCGCCTCTCAGGAGATGTCCACCGCGGTGAAGTACGGGATCAACGCGGTGGCGGTGGTGTTCAACGACAGCGCCTACGGAAACGTGCTGCGCGATCAGACTACGCGGTTCGAGGGGCGGACCATCGGGGCGGATCTGCACAACCCCGACTTCATGAAGCTGGCGGAAGCCTACGGGGTTCGGGGAGTCCGAGCGTCGGGGGCGGATGGGCTGGAGTCGGCGCTTGCCGAGTCTGTGGCAATCGAGAAGCCAACGCTGATCGAGGTTCCCGTGGGGATGATGCCGAACCCGTTTGGGTAGATTTCGACGGGACATGAACGCGCCTGAGAACCGCTTGCTCGGCCTATTGGCGATGGCGTTCGCGGCGATTGTGTCGCGCGGCGGCTGGGCGCGCAAGCTGTCCCTGCCCTTCACGCCGGCGATGGGCAGTCCGAGCGGCTGGGGGCGGGCGCGCTTCGCGCTGCTGGCGGCCGTCATGGCGGCGCTGTCGTCCGCGGCGTGCTTTCCCGAAGAGTATCCTCCGGTGGAGGGAATCACCCGCGTGGGCGTCTCTGCGGACGGAATGTTCGTGGTCTCCGGTGACATGCGTCTGAGCGAGGACGGCGGGGAGACGTGGACGGATTCTCCAGCCACGTACAGGCTGGGCGAGGCGGTGATCTCGTGGGGCGGGCAGACGGTCGTCACCCCGCGCGGGACGTATTCCATCGAGAACTCGGACATAGTCGTCCAGACTAGCGTCGGCGCCGCTACTGTCTACTCCGGCTTCTATCTCAGAACTCCAGACAACAGGCGGGCGCAGGCGGCAGCCACCAGAAGTTTGGAGGAGCGGACGATCACCACGTCTCCGAAGGCTCTGGTATACGACGGGCGCAGCGGAAACGTGGTCGCGGCGATGGGGCTGCAAGGGGCGCTGGTGGGGCGCGCGGACGGCAGCTGGAGCCGGGTTGGGCTGGGGAGCTTCACGCCGACCGATTTTTCGGCTACGGGCAAGCTGCTCATTCTGCTGCGAGACGTAGGGATTCAGGCGCTCGCGGTGGCTGCGGCGCTCCAGTTCACCGGAATGGCGCTGCTTCTGTCCAACACCGCGCTGTTCACCGAAAGAAGGGCGATGTGGCACACCATCTTGATCATATTTCCGATGCCCGTGCTGGCCATTCCCGTCTGGGTTCTGCTCGTGTTCTACCCCATTCCGGCGGTGCTGGCGTCCATCCCGCTGGGGATGGCGCTGATGTTCTGGAGACGGCCGCCGCTGCCGGATCATCCGGTCCCGATCCCTCCCCTGCCCGAGGACCCTCCCGATGCTCCGCGCCGCTACCACACTCCCGACACGTGGCGAGGGGGAGCGACTCGGAGGATACTGGGGTCGGGCATGGCGGCAATCGCCATCACGACGGCAGTCGTTAGCGTGGTGGTGTTCCCCGAGTACGTGTCCGGGGCGAGGGACGGGGGCATCAGCCTAAAAACCATCGCGCACGCGAACATCGAGGTGGGAGCGGCGCTGTGCGCAGTCTTGTTCAGCGCGGTCTTGGTCGCCATGGCTCAGCCGAGGCTGGACGTGGCGCTGAGGGCTCTGGTGGGGCTGGTGGGGCTGGTGGCTCTGATAGAGCTCTCGTTCTTCCTGTGGGTGCAGAACGCGGTTCCGCTCTGGATGGCGAAGGTGATCGCAGGCGGCTCGATAGCAGCGGCAGGCCCAATGCTGATGCTCCACCTGAGAAGCTATGACAGACGGATGCGCGCGAAGTGAGGTCTGGCGGAGGGAGGCGGAGCCGCTTCTATCCATCGTCCAAGCGTCCAAGACCTGATGACAGACGAATGCGCGCGAAGTGAGGTCTGGCGGAGGGAGGCGGAGCCGCTTCTATCCATCGTCCAAGCGTCCAAGACCTGATGACAGACGGATGCGCGCGAAGTGAGGGCTGGCGAGGGAGTGGGCTACGGGTCGGCGGGGTATGCCATGAAGGGCATGGTCTTGACTGCGCTGGGTCTGACTCTGGAGCCTGCGGGCAGTGTGGAGAACGAACGTCTTCTGGATCTGAGGGTGGCGCCGGAGTCGAGTCTCACGGTGAGGATGACATCATCGCCCCTGAACTCGCGGGATGCGACGACGCCCTGCCCGTCTGGGTCGGGTATCAGCTCCAGGTCGTCGGGGTGTATCAGAACGGTGGCGTACTGGCCGGGGGCGAGGCGGTCGACGGAGGAGACGCAGTGCAGCATCCCCAGCTCGGTGACGATTCTGCCGTGATCTCTGGCGACTCCGTGAATGAAGTCGCACGTTCCGGTTATGGCGGCGACTTCGGGGCTGGCGGGGAAGTGGTACACGCGCTCGGGGGTGTCGATCTGAAGCAGCCTGCCGTCTACCATCACTCCGACTCTGTCGGATATGGCGAAAGCCTCCTCGCGGTCGTGGGTGACGAATATGGCGGCGGTGCGCTGCGAGCGCAGGATGCGCTCTACCTCCAGCCTGAGCCGGCGCGTCATGGACGAGTCCAGATTGCTGAAGGGTTCGTCCAGCAGCACGGTTACGGGGCTGGGGGCCAGGGTGCGAGCCAGCGCGACTCTCTGCTGCTGTCCGCCGGACAGCTCATAGGGGTATCTTTCGCTCATGTCCTGGAGCTGGACGAGAGCCAGCGCCTCACGGACGCGCGCTCTTCTGTGGGCGGCGGGCAGGCGGTCCAAGCCGAAGGCGATGTTGCGCTCAACGGTCATGTGCGGAAACAGGGCGTATTCCTGAACGACCATGCCGATGCTGCGCAGATCGGGCGGCGTGGCGCTGCTGGGGTTCGATACCTCTACGTCTTCGACGTGGATGGCGCCGTCGGACGGCAGCTCGAACCCGGCGATGAGACGCAGAAGGGTCGTCTTGCCGCTGCCGCTGCCTCCAAGTATCGCGACGATCTCTCCGTGCCAGACGTCGAGATCGAGCGAGTCTACTGCCAAGACGGATCCGAAGCGCTTGGTGAGCCGCCGACACCGTATTACCGGAGCGGTCATGTTACAGCCTAGGTACGCTCCCTAATCATCATAACTGCGACTGGGATGGACGAGACGAGGACGATCATAAGCGCGGGCGCGGCGGCGCGGGCGAAGAACGCCTCCTCGGATGCGGACCACACGGCGGTGGCGAGCGTCTCGAATCCGAGTGGGCCAAGTATCAGGGTGGAAGGAAGCTCCTTCATGGTTATCAGGAATACCAGCGCGCCCCCCATCAGCAGTCCGGAGCGCATCAGCGGCCCGGTAACTGACAGTATAACACGCAATTGGCTTGCGCCGAGAATTCTGGCGGATTCTTCCAGTTTGGGGCTGATCTGCAACAGGGACGAGCGCGCGGGGCCAAGCGCGGCGGGAAGGAACAGGATGACGTAGCTGAAGACCAGCAGCCAGATGGTCTGATAGGCGGGTGTCAGCAGGCGGCTGCCGAAGAACACGAGGGCGAGGGCGACCACGATGCCGGGCATGGCGTATCCGGTGTGGCTTATCCTGTACAGGGCGGCGGCGACTGCGCCGGGATGTCTGACTGACATGGCGGCGACGGGAATGGCGAGCGCGGCGGCGGCGAGCGCGGCGAGCAGGGATACGCTCACGGCGTTTCGGGCAGCTGTCCACAGCAGCAGGAGCGGCTCGCCGGCGGCAATGCCGCTGACGAGCCAGTAGGCGAGTACGGCTGTGGGGATTCCGAGCGCGCAGGCGAGCAGCAGCCAAGCGAGCGCGGCGGCGGGCCATCTGAGCGCTTTCAGATCGACCGGGGAGCGGGGGCGCGCCGCGCCGGACGATGATCTGTAGTAGCGGCTCCTGCCGCGCGCCAGATTCTCGATGAGAAGCGCGGCGGCTGCCAAGCCGACGAGTCCCAGAGACAGGACGGCGGCGGCGGTGCGGTCGAATGCGGATTGGTACTGCTGGTAGATAGCCCACGTGAACGATTCGTAGCGCATGAGCGAGACTGCGCCGAAGTCGCTGAGGGTGTAGAGGGTCACGAGAAGTGCGCCGGAGATCATGGCGGGGCGAAGCTGCGGCAGGGTGAGCTTGAAGAAGACGGCGACGGCTCCCTGTCCGAGAAGGCGCGCGGACTCGTCCAGACTGGGGTCCATTCTGGCGAGCGCGCCGCGAACGGTGAGATATACGTAGGGGTAGCTGAGGAGTACGAGGGTGGCGGCTGCGCCGGGCAGTCCGTAGATCTCGGGCAGCCTGTCTACGCCGATCGGTTCGAGCATGTCCTGAAGCAGACCGCGAGGGCCGAGCGCGGATATGGCGAGGAAGGCTCCTACGTAGGTCGGCACGACCAGCGGCAATGCGCCGAGAACGGACAGCGGACGGCGCATCGGGACGTTCGAGCGGGTGGTGAGCCAAGCCATCGGCACCCCGACCAGAAGCGATCCGAACGAGACGATCAGAACGAGCTGGACGGAGCGCCAGAGTATCTGCGCCGTCCTGAGACGGAAGAAGAGCTCCCACGCTTCGGATGACGCGCCCACGCTTCTCATGGCGAGGTAGACGAGCGGCAGCGCCATAGCCGCGCCAACCAAGAGCGCGGGGACGAGCAGGAGGGCGGGCGCGGGCGGGCTGCGGTCGTCTTTACACTCTCTGCACGGACGGGCGCGGATGAACGGATATGCCAGTGAGGTTCTCACCCGGGCTATCGTGTGCATCCTGTGGCTGTGCATCCTGTGGCTGTGCATCTTGCTGGCTTCCGAAGGATGACTAGGGGATGACGCCCGTATCGCGGAGCAGCTTTTCGGTGCCCTCCAGATCGTTCAGGAGCGCGAAGTCTATATCAGGGCCTGCGAGGACATCCAACGACGGAAGCAGGTAATGTGTGTCGATTCCCTCTATCAAGGGGTACTCGTATGTGGAAGCGGCGAAATACTGCTGGGCGACTCTGGACAGCATGAATCTCAGAAACGACTCGGCGTTCTCGCGGTTCTTGCCAGTCTCCAAGATGGCGGCTCCCGCCACCATGACGAGGCTGCCAGGTCCGCCGTCGTTCAGGAAGAGGTTGCGCGCGCCGAATTCGTCTCCCCGCTCTGCCAAGAACCTGTGCAGGTAGTAGTGGTTGACCAGTCCGACGTCGACTTCGCCGGCGGCGGCGGCGGCGACTATGGGGGTGTTCTTGGGGAAGACCTTGACATCGTTGGCGATCATGCCTTCGAGCCACGCCCTAGTCTCGTCTTCTCCCCACAGATGGCGCATGGCGGTTACCATGACTCTGAAGGAGGCGTTGGCGGGAGGCCATCCCACGCGCCCCTTCCATCTGGGGTCTGTCAGCTCTTGGAGCGACTTGGGCAGCTGGTCTTCGGTCAGCTCGGTGTTGTAGACGATGACTCTGGCGCGGCCAGATATTCCCACCCACCGGCCGCCCTCGTGCCTTGCCCACTGGGGGACGGCTTCCAGCATATCGGCCGGCAGCGGGGCGAACAGGGGGGCGAGCGCGCCGAGCGCGCCGGGGTCCTGCGCCCAGAAGACATCCGCGGGGGAGCTGCCGCCCTCCTCCTGAATGGTGGCGGCGATCTCCGAGGTGCTGCCGTACTTGACCTGCGCATCTATGCCGGACGCTTCTCTGAACTGCTGGACGACAGGGCCAACGAGGGACTCGCTGCGTCCGGAGTAGAGGACGAGGCCGCCCCGATCCCCGGGCGCGCTCGGTTCGGGCGCAGTGTCTTGGACGCCAGCGCAGGCGGCGGCGAGGGCGAGAATCAGGGCGAGCGGAGCGGCGGACATGAGCGAAGCTCTCGATGGCATGTGGGGACTCCTTCCATTCACCTGTTCACAGCCATTACGTCTAGCTTAATTCGCGGAGTAAGTATGCACTAATATCTGTAATGTGTCAACGCTAAAGGCTTTGCTTAGATACTGCTAACGAGAGCGGGCGGAAAAAGACTCTCCCGATTCTTCTCTCCTCTTGCGCTATACCCCTGCCCTATTTAGAATCTCAGCTAGTTGTACGGATAGAACGAAGAAGGGGGCAGCAGTGCTAGAGCATTTCAAGGTACCGGAAGACGAGGCGGTTCTGGTGCGCGAGGAGCCTCTGCGGGAGACGGTTTCGGCGGTTTTCCGCAAGATGGGCGTGAGCCATGCCGACAGCGAGCTGGCGACCGACGTGCTGGTCAAGGCGGATATGCGCGGCGTGGAGACGCACGGCGTATCGAACATGCTGCGCTCGTATGTGGCGGGTTACGGCAGCGGCGAGCTGAACAACGATCCGAACTGGCGAATCACGCGCGAGACTCCCGCCACGGCGAACATAGACTCTGATCGGGGGCTGGGCATCATCGTCACCCCGAAGGCGATGGAGATAGCGATAGAGAAAGCCAAGAACGTGGGCGTGGGCATGGTGACTATCCACAACTCGCGCCACCTCGGGATGGCGTCTTACCACGCGATGATGGCGCTGGAACATGATCAGATCGGGCTGTGTGTAACGTCGTGTCCGCCGGGGGTGCTGCCCACGTTCGGGGCGGAGCCGAGGCTGGGGACGAACCCGATAGCTCTCGCTGCGCCGGCGGACGAGGAGCCGCCGTTCGTGTTCGACGCCGCCACCAGCACGGTGGCGGGAAACAAGCTCGGGCTTGCGCGGCGTCTGGGCAATACGCTTCTGCCCGGCTGGGTGGGAGACGCTGAAGGCGTTCCCATAATGGAAGAGGTGGACCCGCCGACGCCGGGCTACGAGGGTCGGGCGTCATCGTTCCTGCTGCCGGTCGGAGGGACCCGGGAGTCGGGGTCGCACAAGGGCTACGGTCTCGCGTGCATGGTGGATATACTCGGGGGCGTGCTTTCCGGGGGCGGATTCGGGATGGTTCCGGGCAGGCCGAACTTTGGCCACATGGTCACGGCGTACAGCATAGAGGCGTTCATGGACGCTGCGGAGTTCAAGCGCACGATGGACGACTTTCTAAGGATGCTGCGCGAGACGCCGCCCGCGCCGGGACACGAGCGCGTTCTGTTCCCGGGCCTGCCGGAGTCGGAGGAGGAGATCATCAGGGCGGAGCGGGGAATTCCGTTCCACCCGGAGGTGATCGAGTGGTTCCAGGATATTGCCAGCGAGCTGGATATTCCGTATAACCTGACGTAGAGGACGGGGCGGCTGCCTACGGCGGCGCGCACAGCTCGATCAGCTTCTCCAAGTCTTGCTCGCTGGTCATGTTCATGCAGTGGTCGAGCAGGCGGGGCGGAAGATGCGCGGGGGCGATGCCGTCTGTCAGGCGGGCGATCTTGGCGGTAAGCTCTTCGTCCAACAGAGGATCGTCAGGGTGTCCCTTGGGCTGATGGATTTCGACGGCGCGCGCGCTGCCATCGCTCAGGGACGCCTCCAGCCTGACTCCGAATATGCGGTCTTGGGTGAATGCCCTGTCCATGTCGGGGTCGACGATCAGGGATATGCGATCCATGACGGCGCGGACGTCTGGGCGCAGCCAAGCATCGCCCTCGAACTCCTGTGGGGTGAGCCGCCGGCTGATCAGCGCCGCCGCCATGACGAACGGCGTCGAGTGGTCTGCCGCCTCGCGGCTCTGGGGACGGAACGCGGGGGCGGATCCCTGAACTCCGGCGCAGACGTTTCGGTGTCCGTACAGGGTGATCGCGTCCACTTCGCGCGCGCTTCCGATCTTGGCGCTCAGCCAGAGCGCAGCCTGGACGGCCGCCTGCGTGTATATCTGGGACGGGTAGGACTTGATGACGTTCCGATGCGTGGTCCAGCGCGAGCCGAGCTTGTCGAACGCGGTCAAGTCGGCTGCTGGCGCGCCCATGCGCGAGAGGGTTTCGATGGCGAATTCGAGCGCGTCGGCGGGGGCGGTGATCCCGCGCGCCGCCAGCTCCGCAGACTCCACGGCGCGCTGGCCGGCGAGTCCGACGGCGGCGGCTTTGATGGAAGGGATGAAATGGGCGGGCTTGAGCCAAGTATTGACGATCATGCCGGTGGAGCCGGACAGTCCGGCGGCGCTGACGGACGCTTCGGCGTCCGCGCCCATCAGGTGGGCGGCGACTATGGGGGCGGTCCATGGAATTTGGGTCAGCGCGTGGTAGCCTCTGGGCATGAAGTCGAACGCGAGCGCGAGCGCGCCCTGAAGCTCGTAGAGCGCGACTACGGCTCTGACGAGATCGGCGGCGGAGAGGGCGCGATCCTGCGCCAGCGCGAGCAGGGGCGGGATTCCGTCGCTGAAGTGGCCGCCGCCGAACGATGATATGTCGTTGGCGTCCAGATAGCGAACCATCGTTCCGTTGACCAGCGCCGCCATTGCGGGCGATGTGTGGTCTGGGTGTCCGATTATCGAGGCTCTGCCGCTCGATGGACGAGCGCGGGCGTAGTCGACGAGGCTCAGGACGGGGGGCTGTCGGAGCGCGCCAATGGCGCACGCAAGCGTATCGGCGAGGTGGCGGCGCGCGGCGCGCTCGACCGCAGCGGGAACATCGGACATTTCGAGGCGGAATACGAACTCCGCCATCTTTTCGGCAAGGGTCATTCGGCTCCGGGCTCCTTACTCGAGCGATCCCAATGCGCGCGGCAAGCCGCTGCGGTGGGCGGCGGCGAGGCGGGATACGGGGACGGTCAGCAGGTTTCCGATCACCAGATCCGCGCCGAAGACTTCGCCGAGCCGCAGCCAAGCGACGGAGGCGGATTCGCATATGTCTCTCAGCTGGGCGAGGTCGGGCGGGCTGACGGTGACGACGATCCGAGACTGGCCCTCGCCGAACAGCGCGGCGTCCCATCTGCGCTCAGCGCCTTCGCAGGGCGGCGCGTCGATCGTGGCTCCCACTCCGCCGGCTATGGCGCACTCGGCGAGGGCTACGGCGATGCCGCCATCGGAGCAGTCGTGGGCGGACTTGGCGATTCCACTGGATACGAGGGCGCGACATGCGCTCTGGACTGCGATTTCTAGATCCAAGTCTATGCGCGGCTGGCCTTCTACTCTGCCGTGAACGAGATCGAGGTACTCGCTGCCGGCCAGGTCGGCGGCGTCGGCTTCGAGCGAGCGGCGGCCGAGCAGAACCACCACGTCTCCCTCGCTGTCGAAAGAGGGGGTGGCGTGGGCGCGAACGTCTTCTGTGATGCCGAGCGCTCCGACTACAGGGGTGGGGTAGATTCCCCTGCCCCGCGTCTCGTTGTACAGGCTGACGTTGCCGCTGACGACGGGGGCGCGCAGGCGGCGGCTGGCTTCTGCCATGCCCGCTATGGCGTTTTCGAGCTGGTGGTATATCTCGGGGCGCTCGGGGCTGCCGAAGTTGAGGCAGTCGGTGAGGGCTATGGGGGTTGCGCCCACGCAGGATACGTTTCGGGTCGCCTCGCCCACGGCTATCATGCCGCCCGCGTAGGGGTCGAGATAGCACAGGCGGCCGTTGCCGTCTGTGGAGAGCGCGAGTCCCTTGGATGTTCCCCGTATTCTGAGCAGCGCGGCATCCGCGCCGGGCGCGATGACGGTGTTGGTCTGAACGTGGTGGTCGTACTGTCTGAATATCCACTCGCGGCTGGCGATGTTGGGCGAGCGCAGCAGGCGCAGCAGTGTTTCGGCTGGGGTGGACTGGGGAAGTGGAAGCGCGGAGAGGTCGGCGGCGCGCAGGGCTGCGAGCGAGGGTGATTCGACTGACGGGGGGCGGTAGAGCGGCGGATCGGAGAGGAGGCGGACGGGGACTTCGCCGCGAGGCTCGCCGTCTTCCAGAATTCGGGCGATGCCGTCCGCGGTGGTCTTTCCGATGATGTCCGAGCGCAGGTCCCAGCGATCGAATACGGCTTGGACTTCGTCCTCGCGTCCTCGCTCGACGACTATGAGCATTCGTTCCTGCGACTCGCTGAGCATGACTTCGTAAGGGGCCATGCCGGATTCGCGGCGGGGGACTCGCGCCACGTCTATCTCGATTCCGACTCCGGCGTTGGCGGCTGCCTCTACGCTGGCGCTGGTCAGGCCGGCTGCGCCGAGGTCCTGGATTCCGATGACGGCGTCGCTCTCGGCGGCTTCGAGACACGCTTCTATGAGCGACTTTTCCATGAACGGGTTGCCTACCTGCACGGTCGGGCGCAGCTCGCGCTCGTCCTCGAACGCGCGGGAGGCCAGGCCGGATGCGCCGTGGATGCCGTCTCTGCCGGTGTCTGCGCCGACGAGCATCAGCAGATTGCCGGGCGCGCCGGCGGTTGCGCGTCTCAGGTCTTGGTGTCGAAGGATGCCTACGCACATGGCGTTGACGAGCGGGTTGCCGGAGTAGGCGGGGGAGAAATAGACCTCGCCGCCCACGTCCGGAACTCCGATGCAGTTGCCATAGCCCGAGATTCCGGCGACCACTCCCTGGAACAGGTATCGGCTGCGGCTGTCGCTGAGGGGGCCGAATCGAAGGGAGTTGAGCAGGGCGATGGGGCGCGCGCCCATGGCGAATATGTCTCTGACGATGCCGCCTACGCCGGTTGCGGCGCCCTCGTAAGGCTCGATTGCGGAGGGGTGGTTGTGGGATTCGACCTTCATAACCACCGCCAAGCCGCCGCCTATGTCCACGACGCCGGCGTTCTCGCTGCCGGGGGCGACCAGCAGGCGGTCGCTGCGGGCGTCGAACATGCCGAGCAGGGGTTTGGAGTGCTGATAGCCGCAATGCTCGCTCCAGAGCGAGCCGAACAGCCCAAGCTCCAGCGGGTTGGGTTCGCGTCCGAGCCGCTCTACTATCGCCTCATACTCGCCGCTAGTGAGGGCAAGCTGGTCTAGTGTCTGCTGGGATATGGTCATTGGAGGCGGCCTAGTGGATGCGGTTCTAGGGTGTCATACATATATGAACGTATATGATGGGGACAGGGGTCGCCCGCTCAGCCTCAGCGGACATCGCCCAACGGGGGGCGGTCAGCCACTGTCGACGCTCGAAGCTCGATGGTGGGATTCGACTATGGAGCGGAGTATCAGCAGGCCGTCTTCGCCGCCCATGAGGTCTTCGCAGCATCTTTCGGGGTGGGGCATCATGCCCAGCACGTTGCCTTCGGCGCTGACGATGCCGGCTATGGCGCGCCGCGAGCCGTTGGGGTTCGATGCGGGGGTGACTTCGCCATCCTCTTCGCAGTATCTGAAGACGATCTGGCCGTTGGCTTCGAGCGAGTCCAAGGTGGCGTCGTCTGCGTAGTAGCTGCCCTCGCCGTGTGATATGGGGATGGAGAGGACGTCTCCGCGGCGGCACTGGCTTGTGAAGCTGGTGCGCTCGGTCTCGACTCTGAGGCTGACCCACTGGCAGCGGAATTGCAGGTGGTCGTTTCGCATCAGCGCGCCGGGGAGCAGCCCGGCTTCGCAGAGTATTTGGAAGCCGTTGCATATGCCTATGACGAGTCCGCCATTGCGGGCGAAGCGCTCCACGGAGCGCATGACGGGGGAGAATCTGGCTATGGCTCCGGCGCGGAGGTAGTCTCCATACGAGAAGCCGCCCGGCACGATGAGGCAGTCTATGCCTGATACGTCTGTGTCCTTGTGCCAGAGGAAGCGCGCTCGCTGTCCGAGCCTGTCCGTGACGGCGTGGAAACAGTCGGCGTCGCTCCACGTGCCGGGAAAGACGATTACGCCGAATTCCATGCTGCTTCCTCTCGGTCTAGATATTCCGCAGGGTTTCGGTGACGATGGCGCTGACTTCTCTGCCTTCGGCGCGGCCTCTGACTTCGGGCATTATTCGGCTCATCACCTTGCCCATGTCGCGCGGTCCGCTTGCGCCGACTTCGGCGACGACCTGACTGACGAGCTTTTCGATCTCGTCTCTGTCCATCTGTCGGGGCAGGTACTCCAAGATCAGGACAAGCTCTGCCTCCTCCTTGTCGACGAGGTCCTGGCGGTCGGCGTCTCTGAAAGCCTGTATGCTGTCTCGGCGCTGCTGCGCCTGACGCGACAGCACTTGAACCACGTCCTGATCTTCGAGGTCTTTCTGTAGTCTAATCTCTTGGTTGCGGATTTCGGATCGCAGGTATCGGATCACGTCGCGCCGCACGGGGTCTCTGGCGCGCATTGCCTGTTTTAGGTCTTCGTCCAGTCTGGATTTCATGGTCATTTGGGGCTTCCTGCGGCGCTGCTGAGTTTTGCGATGGCTTTTCGGATGGATTCGAGCGTTCTCTCTGGGCCCAGGGCTTCGAGCGACTCGAACATTGGGGGGGATACCTTCTGCGCTGTCGTGGCGACGCGGAGCGAGCCGAGCAGCTGTCCGACTTTGACGCCAAGATCGGCGGCGAGGGGCCTGAGCAGGCTCTCGATGGATTCGGCGTCGAAAGTGTCGAGCTGCGCCAGCGCGTCGTGGGCGGATTGGAGTAAGGCTGTCGTTCGTTCGGCGTCCATGCCCCTCTGCACCAGCTGTTCGGCGTCCACGTGGAGGTCTTCGGAGAAGAAGAACTTCACGAGGGGCGCGGCGTCTTGGAGCGTCTTGAGGCGGTTCCTGACGAGGGGGGCGATGCGCGCGGCGGCGCGGGCGTCCGGCGTGACGTCGAACTGGGGCGGGGCGTCTTTCCAGAACTTGTCGATGGCTCGCGCCAAGCGAGTGTCGGACGAGCGGCGCAGGTGCTGGCCGTTTAGCCACATGAGCTTGTCGAAGTCGAACACGGCGTCCGACCTGCTGACGCGGTCGAGGTCGAACGCGGCGATCAGCTCTTCGGGCGTGAGTATCTCTGTCTTGCCGTCGAGAGACCAGCCGAGCAGGGAGAGGTAGTTCATCAGCGCTTCCGGCAGCACGCCCATATCGCGGTAGTCCATGACGGAGGCGGCGCCGTGCCGCTTGCTGAGCTTGGAGCGGTCGGGGGCGAGTATGACGGGCAGATGGGCGAAGGCGGGCATGTCCCAGCCGAGCGCGGCGTACAGCTGGACATGCCGCGGCACGCTCGGCATCCACTCTTTGGCGCGGGTGACGTGGGAGATCCCCATGTGGTGGTCGTCCACGACGGAGGCGAGATGGTATGTGGGGAAGCCGTCCGACTTCAGGGCGACGAAGTCATCGTACAGGCGGTTCTCGAATTCGAGATGCCCGAACACGATGTCTTCCATGACGGAGACGCCTTCATCCGGCATTCGGAATCTGACGACCGGCTGGACTCCCCGGGCGCGGCAGGCGTCTTGTTGGGCGCGCGTCATGTCTAGGCAGTGGCGATCGTAGCCGATGGTCTCGTCTCCGCGCATCTGCTGGGCGCGTCTGACGTCTGCCAGTCTTTCGGGCGAGCAGAAGCAGGGGTAGGCGCGGCCGGAATCTATAAGGCGGCGCGTCTCGGACCTGTACAGGTCTAGGCGCTCGGACTGGGTATAGGGGGCGAGGGGGCCGCCCACGTCTGGGCCTTCGTCCCAGTCGATCCCGACCCAGCGCAGCGAGTCCAGCATCGCTTCGACGGCGCCCTCCGTCCTGCGGCTCTGGTCGGTGTCCTCGACTCGGATGAGGAACGATCCGCCGCGCTTGCGCGCGAACAGCCACGCGAAGATCGCCGTCCTCACGTTTCCGATGTGAGGGTTGCCGGTGGGGCTGGGCGCGAAGCGGAGTCTTATCTGGGCGTTCATAACAGGGTGAATTCTGGCATCTACTCGCCATGAGCTAAGGAAGCCGGCTGATTCGCCATGTGGCCGGGCATTCGTAACAGGGTGAATTTTAGCATCTATGTTAGCATCTGAGGGGGCGGGATAGAAAATCAGGAATGGGCCGCCCTGCCCCGCTAACTTCGCATCTGGGGGAAGAGGACGACTTCTCGAATGGTGCGCTGGCCAGACAGGAGCATGGCGAGGCGGTCCATGCCCATGCCGAGTCCGCCGGTGGGGGGCATTCCGTGTTCGATGGCGATTAGGAAGTCTTCGTCCAGCCTGTCCCATTCCTCTTGGGGGAGGTCTGCGCGCAGCTGTTCCTGCTCCTCGAATCTGGCGCGCTGGTCTACGGGGTCGTTGAGCTCGGTGAAGGCGTTGGCGATCTCCATTCCTGCGGCGAATGCTTCGAAACGCTCGACTAGGCGCGGGTCGTGGGCGGTGCGCTTCGCCAGTGGGGATACCTGAACGGGGTAGTCTACTAGAAAGGTGGGCTGGACGATGCGAGGCTCGACCGCAGTGGAGATGAGCTTGTCTACGAGTCCTGCCCAGCTCACCTGATTGGCGGTGTCTATGCCGGCGCTTCGCATCTTCGCCTTGAGGCTGTCTATGGTTTGGCTCTCAGTCAGGGAGATGCCGCTGTGCTTCTGTACCTGATCCACGAGGCTCAGGCGCGGCCAAGTGGGGGAGAAGTTTATCTGCTGGTCTCCATACTCTACTATGGGGCTTCCGGTGACTTCGGTGGCGACTGTGCTGACGAGGTCTTCGACCAAGCGCATGACGTCGTTGTAGTCTGCGAACGCCTCGTATGACTCCATAGTGGTGAATTCGGGGTTGTGGGAGGCGTCTATGCCCTCGTTGCGGAATATCCTTCCGATCTCGTAGACCTTCTCGATGCCGCCGACTATGAGGCGCTTTAGGTGAAGCTCGGTTGCGATTCTGAGGAACAGATCTCGGCTCAGGGCGTTGTGTCGGGTTTCGAACGGGTGCGCCATTCCGCCTGCGGGGACTGGGACCAGCATGGGGGTTTCTACCTCCATGAATCCGCGCCTGTCCATGAAGCGGCGGATGGCGCTGACCATGCGGCTTCGGATGGTGGCGACGCGCCGAGCTTCGGGGTTGGCGATGAGGTCTAGGTATCGCTGTCGGTAGCGCGCTTCGGTATCGGTGAGGCCGTGCCACTTTTCGGGCAGGGGGCGCAGCGACTTGCACAGGACGGCTAGGCTGCTTGCCTGAATCGTAACCTCACCCCTGCGCGTGCGCGTCATGGCGCCGGATACGCCGATCCAGTCGCCTAGGTCGAGGTCTTTCAGGGTTTCGTATGCGTCTCCCAGCGCGTTGCTTCTGAACATGGCTTGGACCTTGCCAGAGCCGTCGAGGATGTCGCAGAACGTCACCCGTCCCATGCCTCTCATTCCGATGATGCGGCCTCCGATGGAGACTTCGTCGGTCTCGGCTTCGCCCTCGCCGGACACCTCAGCCAGCTCGAACTGCTCGACCGCCTCCGTAGCGGTGTGGGTGCGGTGGTAGCTGCGGGGGTAGGGGTCTATGCCCCTGCTGCGCAGATTTTCGGTCTTTCGCAGGCGAACGAGGAACAGCTCGTCGGACGGCATGGTCATTTGGGGTCGCGCTCCTTATTAATAGATATAGACGGCTGGAACAGTGGCGGGCTTGGGGGCGGCTATTGGACGCGGTCGATGACGAGCTTCTGGATGCCGGCTGGGGTGGAGACTTCGACGACGTCCCCTACCCTCCTGTCGAGGAGCGCCTGTCCGACCGGCGACTCGTTGGATATCCTGCCTTCGAGGGGTCTGGCTTCTGCGCTGCCGACCAGTACGTAGTGGCGGCTCTTGCCGTCCTGCGCTCTGACGGTTACGGAGGAGCCGAACTGGACCTTGTCCTGGACGTCAGGGTTTCTGCGCGCTACGACGGTGTTGGACAGTATCTCCTCGATGTCCCTGATTCTGCCCTCTACGAATGCTTGTTCGTTCTTGACTTCCTCGTACTCGGCGTTGTCGACTGCGCCTCCGCTCGCGGCTGCGATGTGGATGCGGGAGGAGACGTCAGGGCGGCGGACGGTCTTCAGCTCGGTCAGCTCTGCCTGAAGCTGGGCGTGTCCTTCGGGTGTTAGGAATCTCTGTCTCTGGGTCATGCCGTCGCTCCGAAGTATAAGCGAAAAGACCGAGAGCGGGCGTGAACCGAGTCTCTCTCAGCCGCATGTTTACATGTTACAGCTACCGCGCATGGGTGTAAACTTGGCATTTGGACTGGCATAAGGTGATATACTTCAGTCTGAAAAAGCCGAAATCGCAGGAAGTGTGCCATGTCTGAATCTGATGAACGGGTAGATGTCTTGGTGATAGGGGCCGGCGCTTCGGGCGCGGCGTTTACGTGGAGCCTGGTCAAAGACGGGTTCAGCGTGACGTGTCTGGAACAGGGCGGCTGGACGGATCCTTCGCGGTATCCGTCCATCGAGCAGGACTGGGAGATTCATCGCCAGACGGATTTCAACCCGGACCCCAACTTTCGGGGGCTGGACGAGGACTATCCGGTGAACGATTCGGAGTCTCCGATCTCTCCGCTGATGTACAACGCGGTGGGCGGAAGCACAATCCACTGGAGCGCGCACTTTCCGCGTTTCCATCCGTCAGACTTCAGGACGCGCACGCTGGACGGGGTGGCGGACGACTGGCCGCTGAGCTATGCGGAGCTGGAGGCGTACTTCGATCTGAACGACCGTATGATGGGCGTTTCGGGGATGACGGGAGATACGGCGTATCCTGCGAAGTCGGAGAGGCAGACTCCGCCGATTCCGCTGGGGGGCGTTGGTCAGACGATGGCGCGTGGGTTCGACAAGCTGGGCTGGCACTGGTGGCCTTCGGACTCGGCTATCCTGACGAGCGCGTATGACGGGCGCGCGGCGTGCAACAACTGCGGTCCGTGCGACATCGGCTGCACGCGCCGCGCGAAGGCGTCTACGGACGTCACCTACTGGCCCAAGGCGCTGGCGCTGGGGGCGCAGCTCAAGACGCGCTGCCGCGTGAGGGAGGTATCCATAGGCAGGGACGGGCTGGCGGACGGGGTTCTGTACTACGACGCGGACGGAAACCTTCACGAGCAGAAAGCCAACACGGTGGTCATGGCGTGCAACGGCATAGGGACGCCGCGCCTGCTGCTGAACTCGAAATCGACCAGATTCCCGGATGGGCTGGCGAACTCTTCGGGGCTGGTGGGCAGGAACCTGATGTTCCATCCCTACGCGATGGTTACGGGGGTGTTCGAGGAGATGCTGGAAGGGTACAAGGGGCCGATGGGGGCGAGCATCATCAGCCAAGAGTTCTACGAGACGAACCCATCTAGGGGCTTCGTCAGGGGGTATGCCTTCCAGGTGGCGCGCGGGCTGGGGCCTGTGTCGACTGCCAGAGGGGGGATAGGCGGGCATCGGCTGGCGTGGGGAGCGAAACATCACGCGGCTATGGCGGAGCGTCTGGGGCGGACGATCACGATAGCGGTAATCGGCGAGGATCTTCCGGAAGAACACAACATGGTTACGCTAGACCCGGTTCTGGTGGACAGTGACGGGATTCCGGCGCCGAAGGTGAGCTACAGGCTGAGCGAGAACAGCCGGCGCATGATGGATCACGGGGTCAGGAACGCGGGCGAGGCGCTCAGGGCGGCGGGGGCGCGCAGGATTACTGCCAACCCGCTGCTGCGCGCGGGGGGCTGGCATCTGCTGGGGACTGCGCGAATGGGCGACGATCCGCGCGTGAGCGTGGTCAAGAGGTCGGGGCAGACGCACGACGTGGATAATCTGTACATCATAGACGGCAGTGTGTTCGTGACGGCGGGGGCGGTCAACCCCACGTCTACGATACAGGCGGTTGCGCTTCACATGGCGGAGGAGTTCAAGCGGGACGCGAGGCTCATGCGCGTGTAGCGGGCGCGTGCAGCGGCTGCATGGACATGCGACGGCAAGCAGGATTCAGGATGGGGCGATGTCGAGATATTTCGGAGCGGATCAGAGGGCGCAGATGACGGCTATAGTGGATCGTCTGATTCCGGCTGAGGGTGATCATCCCAGCGCGTCCGAGGCGGGGACGGTGGATTACATAGACGGCGCGATCGCAGGCTCGAAACGGCTTCCGCGTCTGTTCTCCAGCGGGCTTCATCTGGTGGATATGGAGGCTGCGCGCGCAGGGGGGGCGAGGTTCGTGGATATTCGGGGCGAGCTGCAAGATCAGGTGCTGCGCAAGATCGAATCGGAGAGCAAGGAGTTCTTCGAGGCGCTGCTGGGCTTCACCTACAACGGCTACTACTCGAATCCGGCGGTGGTGGAGACGCTTGGCCTAGACCCCAGACCGCCGCAGCCGAGGGGCAACGAGGTCGCCATCGGAGACTTCAGCTCGCTGGAAGACGTGGTCAGGCGGGGGCAAGCGTACAGGGACGTCACCTAGTATCCCTCTAGTACCCCATGCGGCCTTCGCGCGCCAGCCATGCGAACTGCTGTGGGCGGCGGCTGGCGGCGGGATCCATTATGACGTTCACGAGCGCGGCTTTGCCGGAGTTGAAGGCGCGCTCCAGCGCGGGGCGGATCTCGTCGGGGCGCTCCACGTACTCGCCATGTCCGCCGAATGCCTCCATCATCCTGTCGAAGCGCATCGAGGGGGTGAAGTCGTTGGGGTCTTCTTCTCCGTCCACGTACTGGCGCACCCACTTGTCTATGTTGGCGTTCTGGAAGACGACCCACACGATGGGGAGATCGAATCTAACGGCGGTCTCTATGTCCATTCCGTTGAAGCCGAATGCCCAGTCTCCTTGCAGGCATATGACGGGCTTGTCCGGGTGGACGACCTTGGCGGCGATGGAGAATGGGACGCCCACGCCCACGCAGCCGGCGACTCCGGCGTCTACGCGCTGGCGCGGGTTCCAGACGGGGACGGACCTGGCGCGAGATGTCCATGGTGGATGCGCCGTCCGCCACTAGGATGGAGTCTTTGGGCAGGTAGTCTCGTATCTCCTTGAGGATGCGGTAGTAGCCGAGCGGCATGGTATCGGCGTTGAGCATAGGCTCGATGGACGCGGCGTTCTGGGCTACCTTCTCTCTGAGTCCTGCCAGCCAAGGGGTTTCGCCGAATTCGACGGGCGTATCTTCGAGGGCGTCCAGCAGCTGCCGCATTACCATCTTGGCATCTCCGGCTAGTCCGACGTCTGCGGCGTGGTTCACGCCTATCTCCTCTGGTTCGATGTCGATTTGGATGAGCTTGTAGCTTTCGGCGAATCTGGGCGGCTGTCCGAAGTGGAATATCCAGTTGAGCCTGGCGCCGACCAGCAGGACGGTATCGGCGCCCCGGAGCGCCTGCGTGCGCGCGGCGGATACGTTCATGGGGTGATCGGGAGGGAGCGTTCCGGCGCCCATCGGGGAGGTGAGGAAGGGTATCTGCGCGCTTTCGACGAACTGGAGCAGCTCATCTTCCGCCCATGACCACGCCGCGCCCTTGCCGACTATGAGAAGGGGGCGCTCGGCGTCTTGGAGTATCTTCAACGCCTGTGTGATCTTGTCCGGCTCGGCGAGCGGTCTGGCGGGTTCGGGGGCGGGAACGGGTATGGGGACGTGGGCATCGTCCACGGAGCCGGAGATCATCTCGGCGGGCAGGTCGAGATAGACGGGGCCGGGGCGTCCGGCGAGGGCTCTTCTGAGGGCGATGTTTATGAGGGTGGGTATTCGCTGGATGGACTCGGCGGCATAGGACCACTTGCACAGCGGCTCTGTGGATTCGACCTGTGCAAGCTCTTGGAAGTCTCCCATGTTGCGGCGGCGCAGCTCGGCGGAGCCGCCTATGACGAGCAGGGGCCAGCAGTTGACCTGCGCGTTGGCTATGGCGGTGAGGGTGTTCGTCTGACCAACTCCGGATGCGGCTACGCAGACTCCGACGCCGCGCGTGAAGTAGGAGTGGGCCTGGGCGGCCATGGCGGCCGCCTGCTCGTGGCGGACGGAGATCACCCTCAGCCCGGCCTCGGCGCAGCCGTTGACGATTGGGCCGATGGGGTCTCCGGGGAGGGTGTAGATGGTGTCTATGCCCTCTCTGCCGAGCGAGTCCACCACGAGCTGAGCGCCTGTTACCTGTGCCATCTTGAATCCCCTTCCCTGCTTTGGAGTGGTTGGGGCAATTGTATATCGGCTGCGGGCGGTGTCAAGCGGGACGGCGCGCTGTGGTAGAGTGGGCGGAGCGCTCGGAGTGCGCGCGCAGAGCGGAAACAGCCTTCAGGAGTGGAATCATGGCAGAGCAGCTGGCGCCTTCTTTCGTGTGGCGGAGTCCAACCAAGATCGTGTTCGGGGCGGGGAGCGTGTCGCGTCTGGGGGATGAGGTGGCGGAGACGGCGGGCGGAGGGGCAAGGGTCTTTCTGGTGACTGGGCGGGGCTTCCTGCGGAGGCGTGGGATACTGAAGGGGGTTCTGGATGGGCTGTCGGCGTTCGAGGTGAGGCTGCACGACAGGGCAAGTCCGTTTCCATCTCCTGCGGAGGCGGACGCGGCGGCGAAGGAGTGCGGCGAGTTCGGGGCGGACGTGGTGGTGGGAATCGGGGGCGGAAGCGCGCTCGATCTGGCAAAGGCGGCGGCGATTCTGGCGAGGCACGACGGGCGGGCGAGGGAGTACGCGACGGGGGCGGCGCGGTTCGAGCGTCCGAGCCTGCCCTTCATCGCTGCGCCAACGACGTCTGGAAGCAGCAGTGAGGTTACGTCAGGCTCTGCGCTGTGGGACTGGGACTCCACAAAGCAGTTCGGGCTGAGTGGGGCATCTATGTTTCCTGCGGTGGCGATAGTGGATCCGCGTCTGGCGATGACGATGCCGCAGGGTCTGGCGGCGAACACGGGGATGGACGCATTCACGAGCGCGTTCGAGAGCTACTGGAACGTTGACGCGGAGCCGATGTCGGACGCGCTGGCGCTGGGGGTTATCAGGATGTACTCGCGCAATCTGGTTCGCTCTGCGATTCAGGGGGATATGGAGTCGAGGGCGGCGTGCGCGCTGGCGGCTACGATGGCGGGGGTCGGGTACAGCAACAGCTCGCCGAACGCCTGCCATGGGGTGGGCAGTGCGCTGACGCTGTACTGGAAGGTGGAGCATGGGCAGTCGGTGGGGGTGACGCTCGCGCCGTTCCTGCGCTGGTGCGCGGGGGCGATCTCGCACAAGATGGGGGCGCTGCTGTCTGCGCTGGAGGTGGAGGACGTGGGGGCGGCGTGCGCGAAGATAACTCAGATCATGGAGCGCTGCGGGCTGAAGACGCGGCTCTCGGATCTGGGGATACGGGATGGGGACATCGGGCGCATCGTGGAGGGTACGAGATGGGAGAGGCTGGAGCAGCTGCCGCGTCCGATGAGCGCGGAGGAGCTGGAGGAGATGCTGAGGGGGGCGCTGTGAGGGAGCTGGTGTGTCACCCCCACCCTAGCCCTCCCCCTTCGAGGGGGAGGGGATTTGTAAGCCTAGTCTCCGAGGGGGAGGGGATTTGTAAGCCTAGTCTCCTTCGAGGGGGAGGGGATCCGTTGGAATTGCAGTCTCCGAGGGGGTGGGGATGCGCTCGAACTCGGTCTACGGGGAAGGGGTCTTGGAACGCAAGTCTCGGGGGTTAGGGCTGGGTGTCGGGTTCGTCTTTGAGAAGGCGGTGGAGTTTTTCGCGGGCGCTGCGTATGACTTCGGTCTGCTCGGCGATCTTGTCGTAGAGGTCGGCTCTTGCCTCGATGCCCTCGGCGATGAGGAAGGCGGCAGCTTCGGAGCGGCTGTTGGTCAGGCCGGAGTCCACTAGCTCATCTATCTTGTTCAAGCTGTCGGTGCTGACGCGCACCATCACCACTGAGTCGCGGGTGGCGCGGACGGTCTTGATGGTCTCGCGGATGGATTCGCCGACGCCGCTGACTGCGTCCTTGCTCTTGCCGAAGGCGCCGCGAACGGCTTTGTCCACGTCTTCGAGGTTGTCGACGGATACTATGATCTTCGTCTTCTGTCTGCTGGTCTCATCGCCGCTGCGCGCTTCCTCGCTGTTCTGGGTGTCGTTCTGCGTCATTTCAAGTCCTCTTTCACTCTTCTGGAATTACGTGTGAGTATATTGTATCGGATCGGCGTTACGGGTTCAAGTCGTCACCTCCTCCCTAACCCTCTCCCTTCAAGGGGGAGGGGATTTCCTCTCTAACGCTCTTCATTCGAGGAAGGGGGCTTTTCGTATCGCAGACCGAGGGGGTGGGGGCTTTTGTAACGCCGACCAAGCCCAATGCAGTATTGCAGGTTCGGGGTGGTTTGACTGGATGGGTGAACTGGGATAGGGTTTGGCGGTGTCGGATGGCCCGGGCTTGTGGCTTTCCGACATGGCAATGTATGGCCGAATCTTCCACAGATCCATCAGAGCGGCCTGCCTCACCGTCAGCGGGTGGGGCGAGTGCCGCCCGATCTCGGCGTCGAGGGGCGCGGGGGCGCTCGCGGTACGTCACGAAAGATCTGACCAAAGGGAGCATCCCGGGCAATCTGTGGTTCTTGTCTTGGCCGCAGATCGCGGAGAGCTTTCTCAGTGTGGTCGATCAGCTTGCGGACCTGATCTGGGCGGGGCGAATCGGGTTCCAGGCGATAGCGGGGCTTGGCGTCGCGCAGACGTACCTGATGATGGTGATGACTGCGCGCATGGGTCTGGACGCGGGCATGAGGTCTATGATCTCGCGGGCGGTGGGGGCGAGGGAGATCGCCTACGCGAACCACGTTATGCTCCAAGCGCTCACGCTCAGCACGGTGTACTCGCTGGTTCTGGTGGCTGTGGGGCTGGTTCTGACCGAGCCGCTTCTGAGGGTGATGGGTCTCGGGGACGAGGTGGTCAGGCAGGCGGCAGGGTACATGCGCTTCCAGCTGTTCGCAATGTCTATGATGGGGCTTCAGCGTCTGAGCGCGGGGGCGCTTCAGGCTTCGGGAGACGCGATGACTCCGCTGAGGGCGGCGAGTGTGTCGAGGGTGTCGCATCTTCTGCTCAGTCCGTTCCTGATCTTCGGATGGTGGCTGTTTCCGTCTCTGGACCTCGCGGGCGCGGGCGCGGCGAACCTGATCGCGCAGACGCTGGGGCTGAGTATGAACATGAGCGCGCTGCTCAGGGGGACGTCTCGCCTGAAGCTGAGCTTCAAGGGCTACTACGTGGACTATCCGATGATCTGGAGGATTCTGAAAGTGGGGATTCCGGCTTCGGTGACGGGCGCTCAGCGCGCGGTGTCTCAGCTGATAGTGGTGTTCATAGTGGCGCCGTTTGGCGGCGGGGCGCTGGCGGCGTTCGCGCTGTCGCGGCGGGCGGAGAACACGGTAAGCCACGCGAGCCGAGGCATGGGACGAGCGGCGGGCGCGCTCGCGGGGCAGAACCTAGGGGCGGGATACACCGACAGGGCGAGGCAGTCGGTGCTGTGGGCGCTGATCTACGCGGGGGGCGCGAGTGTGGCGGTGTCTGCGCTGTTCCTGGCGTTTCCGTCGCCTGTGGCCGCGTTCTTCAACTCGGACGCCGAGTTCGTGGCGCGGGCTTCTCTGTGGCTTCAGGTGCTGGCGGTGGGGTATCTGTCGATGAACGCGGTTCAAGTATTCACGCAGGCGTTCAACACGTCCGGCGATACGTTCGCGCCAATGGTGATCATGCTCTCGACCATGTGGCTGGTGGAGCTGCCGCTGGCGTTCGCGCTGTCGCAGTACACGGCTCTGGCGGAGTTCGGGGTGCCGTGGGCAATCGTGATCGGCATGACTGTCAGGGCGCTGGCGTTCGGGGTGTACTTCGTTCGAGGCAGGTGGCTGAGAACGGGGATGATGTGAGGGCGCGCTCCGTTGGCGCGGGATGAACGCGGTTCGGGTGTTCGACACGTCCGGCGATACGTTCGCGCCAATGGTGATCATGCTCTCGACCATGTGGCTGGTGGAGCTGCCACTGGCGTTCGCGCTGTCGCAGTACACGGCTCTGGCGGAGTTCGGGCGGAGTTCGGGGCGCCGTGGGCAATCGTGATCGGCATGACTGTCAGGGCGCTGGCGTTCGGGGTGTACTTCGTTCGAGGCAGGTGGCTTCAGGCGCTGGCGGCGGGGTATCTGTCGATGAACGCGGTTCAGGTGTTCGACACGTCCGGCGACACGTTTGCGCGCAGGGGATGACGTGAGGACACGCTCCGTTGGCGCGGGATGAACGCGGTTCAGGTGTTCACGCAGGCGTTCGACACGTCCGGCGATACGTTTGCGCCAATGGTGATCATGCTCTCGACCATGTGGCTGGTGGAGCTGCCGCTGGCGTTCGCGCTGTCGCAGTACACGGTTCTGTCGGAGTTCGGGGTGCCGTGGGCAATCGTGATCGGCATGACTGTCAGGGCGCTGGCGTTCGGGGTGTACTTCGTTCGAGGCAGGTGGCTTCAGGCGCTGGCGGTGGGGTATCTGTCGATGAACGGGGTTCAGGTGTTCGACACGTCCGCGACACGTTGGCGCGCAGGGGATGATGTGAGGACACGCTCCGTTGGCGCGGCGCGATGTGATATGCTTGAGCGCGATCTTAACATCTGGGAGTCCAAGACAGATGATGACAGAACCGGGGCGGGCGCGGATGGAATCGGCGGGGCGTCTGCGCAGCCTGCTGAGGGAGATGCCGGCCGCGCTGCTGATCGCCACAGCCTCCGCCGCGTTCGGGGCGGATCAGCTCACCAAGTACCTAGTGCGCGCCAATCTGAGTCTCGGCGAGTCGTGGCCGGCGGAGGGGTTCTTCCGTCTGACGTACGGCACGAATTCGGGGACGGCGTTCGGGCTGTTTCCTCAGCAGACTGTGATTCTGACGATCGCTTCGGTGGTTGCGATCGGCTTCATAATATACTTCTACAAGGCTCATGGGGGGCAGACGCGGCTGTCGAGGCTGACGGTGGGCCTGCTGCTCGGCGGGGCGTTCGGGAATCTGTTCGACCGTCTGGCGGCGGGGGAGGTGACGGACTTCATAGACGTGGGGCCGTGGCCGATCTTCAATATCGCAGACTCGTCGATAGTGGTGGGAATTACGCTGCTGATCGCCGGTCTGCTGTGGGGGTACGGAGGCGAGGAGTCGAGAGCTCGCGGCGATTGAGGGGACGATCTCACTCGAAAGGGGACGATCTCACTCGAAGGCGAACTCCCGTCATGGGGCGTCATGGGGCGTCATGGGGAGGGGATCCGAACGGTATGGGTTCTTGTGGCGGCGGAGCTGGATCTTGAGCGGCGCGCGGCTCTTTCGGTGTGAGCAGGACGGGGAGCGGCTGGACAGGTTCCTGGCGGCGCGCTGCGGGGATCTGTCGCGCACCAGGATCAAGAGGCTGATCGCGTCCGGAAGCGTCACGGTGGACGGGCGCGCATCCAACGCGGGCTTCAGGCTGCGCTCAGGGCAGTCTGTCTCGATCGAGACGCCCGAGCCGCTGCCGCCTCACGCTCTCCCGCAGGACATCCCCATAGACGTGGTGTACGAGGACGATGACCTGCTGGTGGTGGACAAGCCCGCCGGTATGCCATCGCACCCCGGCGCGGGGCATCCGCACTCCACGCTGGTTAATGCCATTCTTGGGATGAATCCAAGTGTGGCGGCGGTGGGCGGGGCGATGCGGCCCGGCTTGGTTCACAGGCTGGACAAGGACACTTCGGGCCTCATGGTGGTGGCAAAGAGGGACAGTGCGCACGTCTCGCTGAGCGAGCAGCTCAAGGTCAGGACGGTGGAAAAGGTGTATCTGTCTCTGGTGGTCGGCAGGCTGGATCCGGCGGAGGCGATTATCGAAGCGCCGATAGGACGCGACCCGCATGATCGCAAGAGGATGGCGGTGGTGGATGATGGGCGGGAGGCTTCGACTCGGTACAGGGCGAAGGCCGCTCTCAGGGGCTGCACCTATGTAGAGGTTCGCCCAAAGACGGGCAGGACGCATCAGATCAGGGTGCATTTCGCGGCGATAGGTCACCCTGTGGTGGGGGACGCGATCTACGGGTCGGCAGACCCTCGGGTCGGTCGGCACTTCCTGCACGCGGCGCGGCTGGCGTTCGATCACCCCGCCACGCGCGAGCGGGTGAGCTTCGAGGCTCCCCTGCCAGAGGATCTGAAGGCGGCGCTAAGCGACTTCCGCTGACGCTATCAGCAGTCCGCGCACCGGCACGAGCCGCTGACCAACGGGATCCACGCCCAAGAACGCCTCCTCCAGAGCCAGCGCGCCGAGCAGCGGCGGGGTGGCTTCCTCGTTGAAGAGGATCAGCGTCAGCACTTCCCTACCCTCGAAGCGAACCCACGCGCGCCCAATGTCCATCTCCCTGACCTCGCCCTGGGCGAACTGGAACTCCTGTCGCATCAGCGGGACGATGCCCAAGTCTCGCAGCGCAGACGCCGGGAGGGACACGATCGAGGCGCCGGTGTCCACGAGAGCGTCGAACGATGTCCAGCGCTCGCCGTCGAAGTCTCCAACTTCCATCCGTACACTGAATGTACCCATTTCGGTCCTCCTAGGGCGTTCCTCGCGGGGCTGTGCTACACTCTCACAGGCGCAGTGTTTCCACTGAGAATAACGGGAGAGTCGACATATGACAAGCGAATCGAATCTGCGGGTGGTGCTGGCGTCTAGGCCGAGCGGGTACCCGGAAGCGGAGCATTTCCGAATCGAAGAGGCGCGGATACCGCAGCCGCGCGAGGGCGAGGCGCTGATCAGGGTGATATGGCTGTCGCTCGACCCGTACATGCGCGGACGGATGCGCGAGGGGCCGTCCTACGCCGCGCCGGTGGAGATAGGCGGGGTGATGACGGGGGGAGTAGTGGGGCGCGTGGTCGAGTCGCGGACGCCGGAGCTTGCGGTGGGCGACATCGTGGAAGGCTCGCTCGGCTGGCAGAGGTACGCGGTATCGAGGCCGGGCGCGCTGCGGAAGGTGGATCCGGACCTCGCGCCGATTTCGACGGCTATCGGCGTGCTGGGTATGCCGGGAATGACGGCGTACTTCGGATTCTTGGAGGTCGGCGAGCCAGAGGTGGGCGATACGGTCGTGGTCTCGGCGGCGTCAGGCGCGGTCGGTCAGGTGGTGGGGCAGATCGGCAAGATCATGGGCTGCCGCGTGGTCGGGACAGCCGGCAGCGACGCGAAGGTCGATTTCATCGTCAACGAGCTTGGATTCGACGCGGGCATAAATTACAAGTCGGAGGACGTGGACGCTGCGCTGGCGGCTGCCTGTCCGGATGGTATCGACGTCTACTTCGACAACGTGGGCGGGTTCGTGACGGACGCGGTCATGCAGCAGATCAACGTTCACGCGCGAATCTCGGTGTGCGGCCAGATATCTCAGTACAATCTGGCGCAGCCGGAGCTTGCGCCGCGCAGTATGGGGCTGCTGATCCAGAAGCAGGCGAAGATGGAGGGCTTTCTGGTGTTCCAGTTCGCCACCCGGCACGAGTGGGCGCGCCAGCGGATGGCGGGGTGGATCAGGAGCGGCGACCTGCGCTACAGGGAGGACGTGGTGGAAGGTCTCGAAAATGCGCCGACGGCGTTCATCGGGATGATGACTGGGGAGAATTTCGGCAAGCTGCTGATCAGGGTGAGCGAGGGGTAGGCGGCGGTGTGCGGCTGTGACGACCGAAGGCGGCGCGTGGGCGGAAACGCCAAGCCAGCTAGGAAGAGCGCCGCGAGCGTGTACAAGAGAGACGCTCTGCGGATACGCTCATTACGCGCAGCCGATCAGGGGGAGCCGAAGGGCGATGTGGGGTATAATGGGCTTATAATGGGCTAGGCATGGCTAGGCGGTTCTTTGGACAGGTGATAACGGTGGAGCGGGACGAGGAGACCCGGCAGCCGCTGGCGTTTTCCTTTCGAGACGAGAGGCACGAGGTGGAGCGGATAATGGCCTCGTGGCAGGATTACGGGTTTCCAAACGACGGACGCAGGCACACGTGGCGGCAGCGTCGCCACAGGAACTACTACCGAGTATGTACGACAGAGGGGCGAAGGTTCGAGATCTACTACGACAGGGGCGTCTCGCTCGACAGCCCGAAGTACATGCGCTGGTACGTGACGGAAGAGTTGCAGCATTGAGAATCTTGGCAACGAACGACGATGGAATAGACGCGCGCGGGCTGTGGGCGTCGGTCGAGGCGCTTTCGGAGATTGGGGAGGTGTCGGTGGTCGCGCCCGACCGCGATCAGAGCGGCATGGGAACGGCGCGGACGCTGCTGAACGTGCTGCGGGTGAACGAGGTGGAGGCGCAGGTGGCGGGGGTTCGGGCGTACTCGGTCAGCGGCACGCCGGCGGACTGTGTGATACTCGGCGCGGACATCCTGTTCGACAAGCCCTTCGATCTGGTGGTGTCCGGCATAAACGAGGGGGCGAACCTGGGGCTGGACGTTCTGGACTCCGGCACGGTGGGCGCGGCGTTCAGAGGGTACTTCCGAAAGATTCCGTCCATTGCGGTCTCTGTTACGGCGGTGACGGGGGTCAGGTACGAAGCGGCGGCGCAGGCGGCGCTGAGCCTTGCGCGGGTGGTGACGGCTCGAGACGGGGGGCGTCCGCTGATCTACAACGTCAACGTGCCAAATGCAGCCTCCGACAGGCTCAGGGGGGTGAAGATGACCTTTCTGGGACCGAAGGCGTGGCTGGAGAACGTGGAGCGTGGATACGACGGCCGGCGCACGCACTACTGGATACGGCACAATCACCCGACTGGAAGCGATGTTCCCGATGGCTGCGACGTGTGGGCGACGAGGAACGGCTGGGTGTCGATCACGCCGATGGACCCGGGATTCGTTTCGGGCGACGGGCTGGGGGACTTTGCGACGCTGCGGGATGAGGTGGCGGCTGGAATGGGGCTGGGAGTGTAGCACCGGGGGGATGAGCTTGAAGCGGTCGGCTGGATGCTTTACAGTTGTACGGTTAGATTCGCCGTGATCAAGTGCAATGCAGGATGCGCCACAATGGAAGCTCACGAGCTAGTAAAGCTGGAAGCCAACGAGAATATAGACGCCTTTACGCCGGGCGATACGGTGCAGGTGGGCGTTCGGGTGACGGAGGCGAATCGAACTCGCACGCAGGTGTTCGAGGGGGTGGTCATCCGCTCGCGCGGCAGCGGGCCGGGCGCGTCTTTCACGGTGCGGCGCGTGAGCTACGAGATCGGCGTGGAGCGCACGTTCATGTTTCATTCGCCGAACGTGGAGTACGTCAGGCTGGTTCGTCGTGGACGGGTGCGCCGCGCGCGGCTGTACTATCTGCGCGGCAGGTCTGGACGCGCGGCGCGCATCAAGGAGGACCGGCGGGAGCGGGCGAGGCGAGGTGCGCGAAGGTAGGATCGAGAGGGGGCGAAGCGCGGCGAGTCGGCTGCGCTGCGCTCCGATCGTCCCGTCGCCCTCACATCGCGCTCTTGGGGCGGGCGCTGCGGCGCAGAGGGACGGGAGATCGTCTTGAGATTTGCCGAAGTCGCGGTCGACGCTCCGACAGGGCCCGGACGTACTTTCAGCTACTCGATTCCCGAAGGGATGGAGCTGGTGCCGGGGCAGCTGGCGCGCGTTCCGTTTGGGCCTCGCACGATACAGGGCGTGGTGTTCGAGATTTCAGCTATGGCGCAGGTGGCTGAGACTCGTCCTGTTTCGGAGGTCATGCTCCAACAGCCGGTGGTCGATGGCGCGCGCCTTTCGCTGGCGCGCTGGATGAGCGAGCGCTACATCTGCTCGCTGTTCGAGGCTGCGGCGCCAATGCTGCCGCCGGGAAGTCGCGTGCAGAGCCGCGTGGCGGTGTCCATCCCGGAGGGTGTCGCGGACGTGGAGGCGGCGGCGAACAGCGAGCGGCAGCTTCGCGTTCTGCGGGAAGTCCAACGGCTTGGGACGGCGGACGTGGACAGGCTGGCGTCAGGTCTGGGCGAGTGGGCGAGGAACGTGGTTCCGCCTCTGGTGAGCAGGGGCGCGCTGGACAGGCAGTACCGCGCGGCAAGGCGCATGATTGGGCCGAGCTACATGGAGCGCGTACATGTCAGAGACGGGGCGCGGGACGAGATCAGGCGCTGGCTGGACAGTGGCGGAAGACGGGCGCGAAGGCAGGCGGAGCTGATGGCGCGTCTGCTGGAGTCGGAAGCGCCAATGGCGGCGAGCGAGGCGAGGCGGGAGTTCGGCTCCGGGGTGGTGTCGGGGCTGGTGAAGCGGGGCTTCGTAGAGATCGAGAGGGAGCAGGTCTTTCGGGACGCGCTCGCTGATCGGAGCTTCGCTGCCGATCCCCCAGTCAGGCTGTCGGATGGGCAGCGGGAGGCGGTAGAGGCGGTGTCGGCGGCGCTCGCGGACACGAGCGCTCAGCCGCGCGTCTTTCTTCTTCAGGGAGTTACCGGAAGCGGCAAGACGGAGGTCTACCTGTCCGCAGTGGAGGAGTGCCTGGCGCTCGGACGCCGGGCTATCGTGATGGTGCCGGAGATCGCGCTGACTCCGCAGACGATAGAGCGATTCGCAGGGCGGTTTCCGGGTGAGGTGGCTGCGCTGCACAGCGGTCTTACGACAGGCCAGCGTCACGATCAGTGGTGGGCGATCAGGGATGGCAAGTACAAGGTGGTGGTGGGGTCTCGAAGCGCGGTGTTCGCGCCTGTTTCCGATCTGGGGCTGATAGTGCTGGACGAGGAGCATGAGTGGACGTACAAGCAGCACGATTCTCAGCCGAGATATCACGCGAGGGACGCGGCGGCGCGGCTGGGGGAGCTGACGGGCGCGACGGCGCTGCTCGGAAGCGCATCTCCGGATGTCTGCTCGTACTACAGGGGGCTTCGGGGAGAGTACGGGCTGAACGTGCTGTCCGAGCGGCTGATGAGGGGGTCGGACGGGACGACTGGCGTCCTGCCTCTGCCTCAGGTGGAGATAGTGGATATGCGCCGCGAGCTGCGCGAGGGCAACGCGGAGATGTTTTCGCGGCGGCTGAAGGCGGGGCTGGCGTCCTGTCTCGATGCGGGAGGGCAGGCGATCCTGTTCCTGAACAGGCGTGGAACGGCGTCCAACATGCACTGTCGCAACTGCGGTTACAGCGTCAAGTGCGGCGGGTGCGACGTGGCGCTGACCTATCATCGTCCCATTCAGCGGCTGATCTGCCACTACTGCGGACGGAAGCGGCGTATGCCGAACAACTGCCCGGAGTGTCTGAGCTACAGGCTGGGGCTGTACGGCATCGGCACGCAGGCGGTGGCGGACGAGGTGGGGCGGCAGTTTCCGAGCGCGCGGACGCTGCGCTGGGATCGGGACGCGACTCGCTATCCGAGAGAGTACGAGGAGACGCTGGGGAGGTTTCGCAGACGGGAGGCGGACGTGCTGGTCGGAACGCAGATGCTATCGAAGGGGCTGCACCTGCCGGGCGTTACTTTCGTGGGCGCTGCGCTGGCGGACGTGGGGCTTTCGATACCCGATTATCGCTCTGGCGAGAGGACGTTTCAGCTGCTGTGTCAAGTGGCGGGGAGGGCCGGGCGCGGGGAAGAGGGGGGCGAGGTGGTGTTCCAGACGTACCAGCCGGAGAATTACGCTATCAGGGCGGCAAGCGCGCAGGACTACGCGGGCTTCTACGAGGCGGAGATGAGGCATAGGCGCGAGCATGGCAACCCGCCGTATTCGAGGCTGATAAGGCTAGTGTTCAGTCACCTGAGCGGCGCGACGGCGGAGGCGCAGGCGCTGGAGATGGCGGGCAGTCTGAGGATGGCGCAGCGGGAGGCGGACCTGACGGGGGTCGAGGTGCTGGGGCCGACTCCGCCCTACCCGTCCAGGCTTCGGGGGCGGTATCGCTGGCACATCGTCCTGCGTGGACGCGATCCGAGAAGGCTGCTGGATATGGTTACGCTCCGCCAAGGGTGGGTGGCTGACGTGGATCCGGTGGCGCTGACGTGAAGGGCCGATCGAGGGGGTCGAGCATTTCGAGCAGCTCTTCGACCTTGTCGATTTCGTATCCGAGCGCATCCAAGGGTACGGCGTCTATGTAGTAGCTTCGATGAAGGCTGCTGGCATAAGCGAACAGGTCTCTCAACCTGCTGTCACCCAATTCGCGGGTGAGACGATCCACTATTCCGTACACCTGTGAGTGGGTGGTGTACTGCCAGCCGCGCCGCTCGGCTATGGACTTTAGCCGATGGGCGACGGCTGCCCACGCTTTTTCGGAGGCTTGCAGACGGTCGCCGTTGGCAAGCTCGCGCTCGGCGTGGGACATGAGGCGCTGGCTGTGGGCTATGGGGACTGTTCGGGGGGTGGTCATATGGGGGCATGGATCCAACAGGGGCGGCGTCGAAGGACTAAAGTCGATCGAGGGGGTCGAGCATTTCGAGCAGCTCTTCGACCTTGTCGATTTCGTATCGGAGCGCATCCAGGGGTACGGCGTCTATGTAGTAGTTTCGATGAAGTCCGCTGGCAACGGAGAAGAGCAGTCGCAGGTTCGGATCTCCTGTTTCGCGGGTGAGACGATCCACTATTCCGTACACCTGTGAGTGGGTGGTGTACTGCCAGCCGCGCCGCTCGGCTATGGACTTTAGCCGATGGGCGACGGCTCCCCACGCTTTTTCGGAGGCTTGCAGGCGGTCGCCGTTGGCAAGCTCGCGCTCGGCGTGGGACATGAGGCGCTGGCTGTGGGTGTCGTGGGTCTCTATGGGACTGTTCGGGGGGGACTGTTCGGGGGGTGGTCATGGGGGCGTGGCGTGGATCCAACGGGGGCGGGGGCGGGGGCGGCCGCCTCCGTTCCAAGACGGCCGCCCTTGTCTCTCTCGGCCGCGGGGCGGCTAAAGGTTGAACTGCGGGTCCATGTAGTCCTTTTCCTTAGCGTAGATCTGGAGGCGGCCCCGGGTGGAGTCGGTGATGATGATGCGGTCTTCGGAGTCTACGGTGAGGCCGACGGGACGCTCGAAGAGGCCGAGCGGGGTTCGGTCTTTGACGCGGCGATAGGCTTTCTGCGCGTCTGGGTTAGAGTTGATGACCTCGGCTGCCCACTTGCTGAACTCCACGGCGTCGCCGTAGAGTGCGGTTATGATGGATCCTTCGGCGTCGTAGATCTGGATGCGCTTGTTGCCCCAGTCGGATATGTAGACGTCGCCCTCGCTGTCGACGGCGACGTCCGCGGGGTGGTCCAGCTCGCCGCCGGTCGGAGCGTCCGCGCCGCCGAAGATTAGCAGAAGCTCGCCTTCGGGGGAGAACTTCAGCGCGCGGTCGCTGCCCCAGTCGGCGACGTAGACGTTGTCCTCGCCATCTAGGGCGATGCCCCAAGGGCTGTTCATCTGGCCTGCTCCGATGGAGGCGATGAACTGGCCGTCTTTGGTGAATTTCTGGACGCGGTTGTTCTTGGCGTCTGAGATGAGGATGTTGTCGCGGCTGTCGAAGGCGAGGCCGGACGGTCCGCTCAACTGGCCGTCGTCGGAGCCGCTCTCTCCCCACTGTCCGATAGGCTCGCCGTCTTCGTTGTAGATGTGGATGCGGTTGTTGTACTCCTCCGAGCAGTAGAGGTTGCCCTCGGCGTCTAGCGCGATGCCTGCGGGCCAGCGCATCTGTCCGCGCGCAAAGTCGCCGATGAACTCCTGGTCTATGGTGAGCTTGCCGATGCGCTTGTTCTCTGCGACTACTCCGCCGACGCCGTCGTTGCCTCGACTGAGGACGTACAGGACGCCGTCAGGTCCGGCTGCCACGTCGACGGGCTGGGTGAATCCGTTTCCAGCTGCGGCGTTTCTTCCTATGGCGTGGCTGAAGTTCCAAGTGCGTCCGGCTACGGTCGTAGTTAGCATGGCTGCTGCCCCCTATTGGCTGAGTGGTGTATTCAGTGACCCTCTCCCGCAATGGCGAATCTGCGAACTAAGCAAAGGAAGAGGGGATGTCTTGTCTATGGTCTAGGTCAAGCTGTCGGAATGCCGCAGGGCATTTCCAAGCCTCGGGACTGGGCGATGGATTTCATCGCATGGGCGCATGGGCGAGCCGCCGCGTTCCAGTCTTTTCGGATGCTCGAAGCGGGTCTGCTCGCGCAAAAACTCTTCCTCGCCCTGCGGATGAGACGCCAAGCGGTCCTCGGTGCGGTCTGGGGCGGATACATAAGCGCGCGGACTCCATACCGGCTGCGGCGTATATGTCCAACTCGCGCGGCCCCGCTCTCTCGGGGCCGCGCGATGCTGGCTGTGTTCGTCCGAATGTCAGCAGGCGCGGGCGCGGTCTAGTGGCCGTTCGTCCGCAGGTACTTCGGGGCCTCGAAGCTGCCGTTGACTATCGGGGCCGCCTCCAGCTGGAGGTGGTCTTCGAGGATGGTCGTGTAGACGCCTCGGTAGTCCTGGTTCGGCACGAGGTCGCCCTGTTCGAGGGCTTCGGGTCTGGTCTCCGGGTACTCGGAGTACATGCCGCCCCTGACGCGCGGGCCGATGGCGAAACCGACGCCGGCCGCGCCGTGGTCGGTGCCGGAGCCGTTGTCGCGGACGCGGCGTCCGAACTCGCTGAACATGAACATGACGACGTTCTCGTGGGCGTCATGCTCTCGGAGGTCGTCCCAGAAGTCCTGCACGGCTTCGGATACGTCCTGCCACAGCTTGGCGTGGGTGGTTGCCTGCGCGGCGTGGGTGTCGAACGAGCCGTGGTCGGAGTAGAAGACGCGGGTTCCGACGTCCGCGGTGTGGATCTGGGCGATGTCGCGCAGCTTCTTGGCGATCGGGGTTGCGCCGTACTCGACGCTGGATTCGTACTTGTCCGGGGCCACTTTGAGGATGTCAGCGCCCTTGAGGGCGTCGAGTCCGGTCTGTCCGAGGTACTCCATGACTTGGCCGGTGCCGACTGCGGGGCCGTACATGTTGGCGAAGCGGGTGAGCATCTGATCTCGCTGCTGCTGCTGCTCTATGCTGGTGAGCAGGCCGTAGGTGGAGAGGTCGGCCACGGACGCGACGGATACGCCTGGGGCGACGAGCGCGCGCGGGAGCGCCTGTCCGATGTTGACGCCGGTTACGGGGTTCGCGCCGTTGGGGTCGAGCTCGCGCAGGGCGCGGCCAAGCCAGCCTTCCGTGCCGACCTTGTCCGGCTCGCAGGTGTGCCAGATGTCCATGGATCGGAAGTGCGACCTCGGGGAGTTGGCGTATCCGATGCCGTGGATGACTGCCATGTCGCCGCTGGCGTAGATGTCCTTCATCGGCCCCATGGCGGGGTGGAATCCGAGATCGTCGTCGAGCTTTAGGACGCGATCCTGGGGGATCTGCAGCGAGGGTCTGCTGTCGAAGTAGTGTTCGTCGTTGTAGGGTATGACGGTGTTGAAGTAGTCGTTTCCGCCGGTTAGCTGGAGGATAACCAGGACCGGGGGCTTTCCATTTCCGTTGCCAACAGCCATTTTTTTCTCTCCTTCTATCCTGCCTTCTGTCCTGTGTCTCCAGTGTGTGGGGGGCTATAGGCTGTGCAGGGTTTGGGATCTCCCCTCCCCCACCGAGTGGGAGAGGGGGTTCGTCAGTGTTCGTGGGCGGGGTCTAGCCGAACTGGTACTCGCGGGTGGATGCGATCAGGGCGAAGGTCTGGGTCGCTCTCTCCTCGAAGTCGTCGGAGGCGACGTGGATATCTCCGCCGCTGGATACGTGGGATACCAGCTCGCCATGTGTGCGCTCGTCCACTTCCATGGGGCCCATGATGTCGAGGCAGCGGTCGACGAGCTCTTCGGGGGACATGGCGGAGCCGTTGGAGGCGACGTAATCGAGCATTGAGCGGACTCCGGGAAGCTCGGCGTCGCTGACTCTGTCGGAGACGAAGTTGACGCGCTTGACGAGTGAGCCGCTGTTGATCCACTCGCGGCCTGTGTGCCAGCCTTCGACGCTGGGCGGGTCGAGGATGTCCTGTCCCATGTAGCCGGGCTCCTTGCCGAGCGCTTCTAGGCGCGGGTCTGGGCCAGTCATGTCTTTGGTGAGGCGCAGGGTGGCGACGACGACTTCGGCGGGACTCTTGACCTTCTGGTACTGCGCCTCCTTGAAGAAGTCGGAGTTGAAGAGCTGGCGCAGCACGGGCTCGATGTCGTAGCCGTTGTCCACAAGGGTCTGGGACAGGGACTCGATGGCTTCGGGGTTGCGCGGCTCCTCTATGCTCCAAGCGGGCACCTGCGGCTCATCCGCTACGAAGAAGTTGTACATGTGGCGTGTGATGAACCTGGGGCAGGCGGGCTGCTGCAGGACGATGTCTATGATATCCTCGCCGTCGAAGTTGCCGGTGTGGCCGAGGAATGTCTTTTCGGTGTGGTCGTGGTCTTCGGGGCGGTAGCTGAACTTCCAGGGGTGGCGTCCGTATGGGTAGCGGGGCATCTTGGCGTCTATGGTCCAGCCGGTGAACGCGCGCGAGCATTCGAATACGTCGGTCTCGGTGTAGTGGCCGACGCCGAGGCTGAACAGCTCTAGCAGCTCGCGTCCCCAGTTCTCGTTGGGCGCGTGCTTGTGGTTCTCGTTGTTGTCCAGCCAGTAGATCATGGCGGGGTTCTTGGCAAGCCGGATCAGCAGGTCTCGGTAGTTGCCCATGCCGCAGTCGCGGAACATCTGGATCTGTTCGAGCAGGTGGTTGCAGTTGTCCACTTTGGAGTTGCCGGTTGCGAACACGTGGTGCCAGAACAGCGCCATCTTCTCTTCGAGGGGCCTCTGGGTGGTGACCATCCAGTAGAGCCAGTTTGCCTGTCCGGGCGCGGACGCTCCTCCGGGAACCTCCACGATGGGGTGGTATCTGTAGAGGGTGTAATCATCTACGGGGGGCTGGCTCTGTGGGTCGAGGAGCATCTCCACGGTCTCTTCGTACCCGATCTCGCAGTAGCGCTCGATCTCGTCTCTGGCGGCGCCGAATCCGGCGCGACGCATCAGGTGAGACATGAGCGCGATTTCTTGTCTACTTGCCATCTGTTTCCTCCTTCGCCCTTCTTATGGAAAGGATGCTTTGCCGCTGCTGGCGGGCTGGGGTGTTAGGCTCGCGTCGGGCGCGGGCGGGGTGGTAGTGTCGTATTCCTGTAGCTGACAGGCGGGGCAGATGCCGTAGTAGTCGGTGCGCTGCCGAACGAGTCTGTATCCGGTGGCGTGGGAGAGGCGGTCGAGGGCGCGGGCGCCAGGGTCATGGGGGTCGTCCATGTCTTCGATGGACTGGCAGCTGATGCAGACCAGATGCGGGTGGGATGCTGGCCGCCGTCCGTCGTAGCGGTTGGCGGAGGCGCTGAATTCGAGTTCGAGTATCTGTCCGGCTTCTTTCAGCAGGTCTATGGTGTTGTATACGGTGGCCAGGCTGGTGGAGGGGTACCAGCGCCTGACCTCAGCGTGAAGCTCGTTGGCGCTGGGGTGGCGGTCGGTGGACGCGAGGATTTCGAGCATCTTGGCGCGCCGCCGCGTGATGGCGACGCCCAAGCTGGAGAGCGAGGAGCGCATCTCCTCCACGCGCTGCTGGGTCCGATGGTCCAAGGACGTCTCCTGACCGTATGGGTTCGGGGCGTACTTCGTGAAAAGTCTAACAAATTAGAACGATTCTAAAAACCGCCGTCACGAAGTACGATAAACCACAGTGGACACAGTGTCAAGAGGGTGCGGCGGGCATGACGCCGGATGATCGAGTGTGTCTCGCGGAGACAGCGGCAGGCGCAAGGCGAGGCGGTCAGTCTATGGAGCCGAGGGTGTCGTAGGGCCAGTAGCTGAACCAAGCTCTGCCGACGATGTCCGACTCGGGAACGAGTCCCCAGGAGCGTGAGTCGTTGGAGGCTATGCGGTTGTCTCCGAGGACGTAGTAGGATCCGGGCGGTATATATATGGAGGAGTAGCTGCGGGTGCTTGGTCTGATGACGTATGGCTCATCGACCGGCTCGCCATTTCTGATCACCTCGCCGCGCTGGATCTCTATGTGGTCTCCGGGAACTCCGATGACGCGCTTGACGAACTCTCTATCTCGGTTGTTGGGATAGCGGAAGATTATGACCTCTCCATGCTGCGGCGGGCGGAACACGAACAGGCTGGACGAGGCGGGGGCGGCGGCGCGCGGGAAGGTGAGTGTGGACGCGAGGGAGTCTCTGTCCACGCGGGCGTAGACGAGCTTGTTGACGATGAGGTGTTCGCCCTCGACAAGGGTCGGGAACATGCTGGATCCCTCGACGCGGTAGTTCTGAAGGCTGAACTCCAGCGCGAGCAGTATCACGATGGACAGCAGTACAGTTTCGATCAGCTCTCGGACAAGTCGGCGCACGGCTGCCTTTCGTATATGCTCACAGTATAATTGGGGGCGCGCGTCTATATTATAGGCAATGGGGGCGCAAAGGGCGCGGCGGTTTGCGGTTTTCGTTTTTCATGCAAGCGCGCAGAGATGGGACTATAATATAGGCGCGACATGGGACAACACGGGCGCATCCGGAGAGGGGCGCGGGAATCGGGAGACGAGAAGATGAAGAAGGCAATGATGAGCGTGTGGGCGGTTCTGGCGCTGCTGGCGCTGGGCGCTGGGTGCGCGCTGGATGGGGAGATGACGCCGACGGGGGCGGAGCAGGCGCAGGCGCAGACGCTATCGACGGGGGTTGGGCTGGCGGCAGGGCTGCAATCGTCCTTGTCAGGCGCGCAGAGGCTGAACGCGGCGCTGGGACAGGCGGGGATATGGGTCTCCGGAGAGGGCAGGATCACGGTGGAGCCGGATCTGGCTATCCTGTCGCTCGGCGTGGAGACGCGCAGCGAGACGGTGGCGGAAGCCAGCGCGATGGCGACCGAGGCCATGGATGCGGTGATGGTGGCTCTCGAAGCGACCGGCGTTGAGGAACGGGATATCCAGACGCGCCGCTTCTACATCCAGCCTGATTACGATTACGTTACGGACGTGACCCCCGGGGGCGGAAGCAGAAACAGGCAGGTCTTGGCGGGCTACCGCGTTTCCAATGACCTGACGGTGAAGGTGAGGGATATGGACAGTGTTGGCGAAGTGATGAACGGGGCAATCGGCGCGGGGGGAGACGCCATAAGGTTCAACGGGCTTCGGTTCACGGTCGAGGACACGGAGGCGCTGACTTCGGAGCTGAGAGAGGCGGCGGTGGCGGACGCGCTGGCGAAGGCGCAGCACATGGCGAAGCTGGCGGACGTGGAGCTGGGCAAGCTGGTCTATATCACGGATGGCCAGTCTCCGGAGTCTGGGTCGGAGTCGTTTGGCGAAGCTCGTCTCTATGCGGCGGCGGCGTTGGCGGCTCCGCCGGTGAGCGGGGGGGAGATCGAGGTATCCATGAGCGTGTACGTGGCGTTCGCGATCGAATACTAGAGTGTATGGATGGTCGGAGGGAGGGTGTCGGACGGCAGCGGCTGGGGGAATTTTGCATGATTTTGAGTGACAGGTCCATCAGGGAGCGGATGGCGGATGGGGAGATCGTGGTCGATCCTCTGGGGCCGAACGCCGTTCAGCCTGCGAGCGTGGATATTCGCCTCGACAGCGAGGTGCTGGTGTTCAGGAACAGCTGGCGGACGCACATAGACGTAATGAAGCCGGCGGATGACGTGGTGGAGCGGGTGATCATCGAGGAGGGGCGGCCGTTCCTGCTTCACCCGGGGCAGTTCGCGCTGGGCAGCACGCTGGAGACTGTGACGATTCCTGACGACGTGGTCGCGCGGATCGAGGGTAAAAGCTCGCTGGCGAGGTACGGGCTGCTGATCCACTCGACGGCGGGGTTCGTGGATCCGGGCTGGACTGGAAAGCTGACGCTGGAGTTTTCCAACGTGGGCATCTTGGGAATCACGCTGCACGCGGGGATGAAGATAGGTCACATATCTTTCACGCAGCTCAGCACGCCTGCGGACAACCCATACGGTTCCAGGGAGCTGCGGAGCAAGTATCAGGGACAGGGGGGGCCGGTGGCGTCCAGATACTACATGGACTACCAGCTGCCTATGGATGGGGACGCGCAGCGGCGACGAGCTGGCGCATGAATCGGGCGCTTGCGCTTGCGCGCTCGGCGGTGGGGCGGACGAGTCCGAATCCGCCTGTTGGCGCGGTGGTGGTTCTGGACGGGCGCATCGTTGGGGAGGGGGCGACTCAGCCTGCGGGCGAGGCGCACGCGGAGGTGGGGGCGCTTCGGCAGGCGGGCGAGCTGGCGCGGGGGGCGACGCTGTACGTCACGCTGGAGCCCTGCGCGCACTACGGGCGGACGCCGCCTTGCGCGCGCGCGATCATCGAAGCGGGAGTCGCCGAAGTGCGGGCGGCTGTGGTGGACCCGAATCCGCTGGTGGAAGGGCGCGGGCTGGAGATGCTGAGGCAAGCGGGAATCAGGGTCGAGGTCGGAGAGGGGGCGGCGGAGGCGGAGGAGCTGATCGCGCCGCACGCCAAGCTGGTGACTACGGGGCTGCCGCTGGTGACTGCGAAGTTCGCGGTGAGTCTGGACGGCAAGATCGCCACTCGCGCGGGTGATTCCAAATGGATCACGTCGGAGGAGTCGCGCCGATACGCTCACGAGCTGCGCTCGCGGTCGGACGCGGTGATGGCGGGAATAGGCACGGTCTTGGCGGACGATCCGCAGCTGACGGCTCGGGACGGCGGCGGCGCTCCCCTGCCCCGCCAGCCGCTGCGTGTGATAGTCGACAGCGCGGGACGCATTCCGCAAGGGGCGGCTCTGGTGAGGCAGCCGGGCCAGACGCTGGTCGCGGTGGCGAGCGAAGGGGCGCGCGCCAAGCTCGATTCGCTGGGGGCGGAGGTGGTGGCAGCCGAAGGGTCGGGCGGACGGGTCGGGCTGAAGGCGGTCATGGCGGAGCTGGGCAGGCGGGAGATCACGTGTGTACTGGTCGAGGGCGGGGGCAGGCTGCTCGGATCGCTGTTCGACGAAGGGCTGGTGGATCGCGTGGTCGGGTTCGTTGCGCCTGTGGTGATAGGGGGCGAATCGGCGCCGTCGGCGGTGGGGGGCGTGGGCGTAGGGTCGATGTGGGACGCGCTCAGGCTGAAGAACGTGAGCGTCCGGCGGTTCGGGGACGACGTGGCGGTGACGGGGGCTGTTCGCCGCAAGTGACGGGGGGAAGACTTGCCCAAGTCGCAGGGACGAAGAAGCGGTGTCCGAAGCGCCATCGGCGAGGGATGTCGACGCGCAGGGTGTCGTTCTCGAACAACACACCTACGGGGGGCGGGGGCATGGACTACCGGATTCAGCGTGGGGTATCGTCCGTCCGTGCAAGGGGTTGTTCTCGAACGACCACTACGGAGGCAGGGAGGCAGTGGATAACTGATTCGGCGGGGGTATCGAAGCGCAGGGGGCAGAGTCGGCTGAAGTCTGGCGGATGGGCGAAGGTGAAGTCAAAGTCAGAGTCAGAGTATCACTCCCCTATCCTGAAGGCGGGTTATGTCCTGCCAGTCGTAGCCCAGCTCCAGCAGGACTTCTTCGGTGTGCTGTCCGAGCTCGGGGGCGACGGAGCTGATGGTGTGGGGGGTGGCGCTGTATCGTATGGGGTGGTCGGCGAGTTTGACGGGGCCGAGGTCGGGGTGGTCTATCTGGGTGAGGTAGTCGTTGGCTACGACCTGCGGGTCGTCCGCCAGCTCGGGCAGGCTCTGGACGGGCGCGAAGATGAAGTCTCCGGATTCGTCGAGAATCCGCGCCCATTCGTCATAGGTCCTGCGCGCGAAGGTCTGGTCCAGGATGTGGATGAGCTGGTGGCGGTTTTCGCCGCGTGAGGTGGTGTCGCTGAATCTGGGGTCGTCCAGCAGATGGGCGATGCCGAGCGCCGAGGCGAACGAGCGCCAGTAGCGGTCTGCCTGGAAGTTGGCGAGCATGATCCAGCGTCCATCGGCACACCTGTAGTAGTTGGCGAGCGGGTTGTATGCGTCCGTCCGAGGGGGGTTGTAGGACAGATTGATCTCGGAGTCGGGCTTGTGGCGGGTGAGAAGTCCCATGCTTACGGCGAGTCCCTGAAGCCAGATGGAGCTGGAGAGGTGGGATACGTCAACGCGCTGGCCGATGTGGTGTATGGATCTGGCGACCAGTGCGGCGAGTATGCCGCAGGCGAGGGTGATTCCGCCTATCTGGTCTCCGACGACTCCCTGAACGGGGTAAGGGTCTGCGCCGTCCGGCCCGGTGGCGAACATGAGGCCGCTGCGCGCCTGCGCCGCGGCGTCCAAGGCGGGGCTTTCGGCGTCAGGGCCGAGGGGGCCGTAGCCAGAGCCGGATGCGTATACAAGGAGGGGGTTGATCTGGGCGAGGCGCTCGTATCCGAGTCCGAGCCGTTCGGCGACTCCCTTGCGAAAGTTCTGGATGAATACGTCCGAATCGGCTGCCAGCTGGTGGACGATCTTCACGCCTTCGGGCTGCTTGAGGTCCAGGGCGATGGCGCGCTTGCTGCGCTGGTTCGCCTCGAAGTAGGCGTTGCGGCCCGCGGGCAGGCTGCGGTCTATGCCGGAGGCGGAGAATACGGCTCTGCCGGGGTCTCCATCGAGCGATTCGATCTTGATGACGTCCGCGCCGAGGTCGCCCAGCATGGTCGCGGCGACGGGGCCGAACTGCCAGATCGTCCAGTCGATGACTCTGATGCCGTGCAGGGTCGATGGTGTGGTGTTCATGGGCTGCGCCTCTGCTCGCTGGGGTCTGCGCGCGTGAGAAGGATGCTGGCTATGGCGTCGCTGGCGAGGATGCGCCGGGCGGCGGCGTGGGGGTCCAGCTCTCCCGATTCTACGGCTTGGATGGTGTGGGAGATGGGGCCGCCGTCCTGAGCGGCGCGCTGGACTGCGCCGGCGAGGGCGGCGGTGACCAAGCGGATGACTTCGCGGCGCGCGTGCCTGCGCCTGCGCTCTTCGAGCTGGCCGGACGTCTTCATGGCGTCCATGCGGCTCAGCGTCTCGCGGTAAAGCTCGTCGATGCCCTCGCCTGTGTGCGCCTGAGTCAGCAGCACGGGGGGGAGGTCGGTCTTGGGTCTCGGGTCGAGTGAGAGCATAGCCATGAGCGCGGAGGCGAGCTGTCCGGCGCCGTCCCGATCCGCCTTGTTGACGACGAACAGGTCGGCGATTTCGAGCAAGCCTGCCTTCATCGCCTGAATGGTGTCGCCTGCCTCTGGGACAAGGACGACTGTCACGAGGTCGGCTACGTCCAGGATGTCCAGCTCGGTCTGTCCCACGCCGACGGTCTCTACCAGAACGATGTCTTTGCCGATGGCGTCCAGCAGCTTGACGGCGGCTTGGGAGACGCGGGCGAGTCCGCCGTGGACGCCGCGGGTGGCGAGGCTGCGGATGAATACTCCGCGGTCTAGGTGGTGGTCCTGCATACGGATGCGGTCGCCCAGCACTGCGCCGCCGGTGAAGGGGCTGGTGGGGTCGACGGCGAGGATGCCCACGCTCTTATGGCGGGCGCGGGCGCGGCGTGTGAGCGCGTCCACGATGGTACTCTTGCCGGCGCCGGGCGGCCCGGTGACGCCGATGACCAATGCGCTTCCAGCCATAGGCTGGGCGAGGCTCATCAGCTGGCGGAGGTCTGCTTCGTCGCGCTCGGCGCGAGTGAGCAGACGGGCGAGGGCGCGGCGGTCGCCGCTGGCGGCTCGCTGGAAGAGGTGTGGCATGGCGCTCGATTTCATTGGCAGCTACCGAACTCTCGCCCAAGACGTCTTATTATATAGAGGGATGAGGCAGCGCGGTCGTCCTTCGCAGCTACCGAACTCTCGCCCAAGACATCTTATTATATAGAGGGATGGGGCAGCGCGGCGTCCTTCGCAGCTACCGAATTCTCGCCCAAGACATCTTATTATATAGAGGGATGGGGCAGCGCGGCGTCCTTTCCACAGGCTCGGAACGAGGGGCGGGCGGGACGCGGACGGGCGCGATGGGCAGGGTCAACGGGGGCGGCTAGGCGGTGTCGAGGGCGCGAACGAGGTTGGACATTCTAACGGCGGCTATGGCGGCGTGGTATCCGCTGTTGCCCTGTTTGCCGCCTGCTCGGTTTATTGCCTGCTCCACGGTGTCTGTGGTCAGGACGCCGAATATGACGGGGACGCCGGTCGAGAGTGATGCGGCTGCGATTCCCTTGGCTGCCTCTGATGCGACGTGGTGGTAGTGGTCTGTCTCGCCGCGTATGACTGCGCCCAGACAGATGACGGCGTCATGCTGGCCGGACTCTGCCATCTTCTTGGCGACTAGGGGGATTTCGAACGAGCCGGGTACGCGGGCGACGGTGACGCTGTCATCCGGGACGCCGTGCGCGGCAAGGCCGGCGAGCGCTCCATCGAGCAGGCGCGAGGTGATGAAGTCGTTGAACTCGGCGGCGACGATGGCGACTCTGAGACTGGCGCCGTCAAGCGAGGAGGGAATCTCGCGGCTCATTCCGCTGCCTCCCCAATGCTCTCGCCCATCGAATCGAGGAGGTGTCCCATTCGGCTGCGCTTGGTTTCTAGGTAGCGTCTGTTCTCGTCTGTGACCTCTCCGATTATGGGCATCTGCTCGACTATCTCCAGTCCGAAGCCCTCCAAGCCCACTCTCTTTTGGGGGTTGTTGGTGAGCAGGCGCATCTTTCTGACGCCGAGGTCTATGAGTATCTGCGCTCCGACTCCGTATTCGCGCGGGTCTGGGGCGAATCCGAGCGCGATGTTGGCTTCCACAGTGTCCATGCCGCCGTCCTGTAGTGCGTATGCCTTGAGTTTGTTGTGTATGCCTATGCCTCTCCCCTCTTGGCGCATGTACAGGAATACGCCGGAGCCGGAGCGCTCGATGGTCTGGAGGGCGAGCGCCATCTGGTCTCCGCAGTCGCAGCGGACGCTCTGGAAGACGTCTCCGGTCAGGCATTCGGAGTGGACTCTCACGGTCACCGGATCGTTTCCGCCGATGTCTCCCTTGACCAGGGCGATGTGGTCTTTGGGATCCACGATGCTTCTGTAAGAGATAGCCATGAAGCTGCCGTGTTCTGTGGGCAGTCTGGCTTCTGCCACGCGCTCGATGAGTTTTTCATGTTCGCGGCGGTAGGTGATGATGTCGGCGACGGTGACGATCTTGACGTGGTGCCTGCGCGCGAACTCTTCGAGGTCTGGCATACGCGCCATGAGGCCGTCATCGCGCATGACCTCGCAGATGACGGCGGCGGGGTAGAGGCCTGCAAGGCGGGCGAGGTCTACGGACGCTTCGGTCTGGCCGGCGCGTTTGAGGACTCCGCCTTCCATGTATATGAGGGGGAAGATGTGGCCGGGCCTGCCGAGGTCGCTGGGGCGCGTGTCTTCGTCTATGAGCGCCTCGATGGTGGCGGCGCGGTCATGGGCGGATATGCCTGTGGTGGCGCCCTTGAGAACGTCTACGGATATGGTGAATGCGGTGCCGAGTCTGGCGGTGTTCTGGTAGGTCATGGGCGGGAGGTTGAGCCGCTCCAGCCGCTGGCGGAGCATGGGTACGCAGATGAGGCCGCGCCCGTAGGTAGCCATGAAGTTGATGGCTTCGGGCGTGACGCGCTCGGCGGCCATGGCGAGGTCGCCCTCGTTTTCGCGGTCTTCATCGTCGCAGATGATGACCATTTTGCCCGCCCTGATGTCGGCTATCGCTTCCTCTACGGTTGCTATGGGCATTTGCTTCCCTTCCGAAACGGATCACAACTCGTCGGCGGTGTCCACAGGCAGGCGTGGACTCGACGCCAGACGCTCGACGTACTTTGCCATGATGTCTGCTTCCAAGTTGACGGCATCCCCGGGGTTTCGGCTTGCGAAAACGGTGTTCTCCCACGTGTAGGGTATGATCGTCACGGTGAAGGTGCGATGGTCACAGTTTACAACCGTCAGGCTGGCTCCGTCCACAGCTACGAAACCCTTCTCCACGACGTAGCGCATGACGGAGGAGGGGGCTTCGAACTTGAACATTCGCGCCTCGCCGTCTGGCTCGATGGACAGGACGCTGCCTGTGGCGTCCACGTGTCCCTGCACGACGTGGCCGCCGAAGCGTCCGTCGGCTCTCATGGGGCGTTCTAGGTTGACTGGGTCTCCTGCGGAGAGGTCGCCGAGGTTGGTTCGGCGCAGGGTTTCGGGGACGGTATCGACTGTGAAGGCGGATCCTCGGATGCCGGTGACGGTGAGGCAAGCGCCGTTTATGGAGATGCTGTCGGAGACGCTGAGGTCGTCCATGACGAGCGAGGCGCTGACGGTCAGGCCGGTGTCGGACGCCTCGACGACTAGGCCCACTTCTTCGACTATTCCGGTGAACATGGCGCGCTCCTGCGAAGACTGGGGTTGACTGCCAGATATTATCTCATGGGGGCGGGTGGTGGCTAGTGGGGACGGCTGCCGCCGTTCGGGTTGTAGTATCATGGGTGGCAGTGCCGGCATACGAGAGGGAGCGCCATGAAGATTACTGACGTTACGACCACGATGCTGTTCGATCCGGACGCGCCGCCTATTCAGGATGCCACTATTCCGCCGCCGCGCGCGGGTTCGGGAGGGCGGGGGCAGCTGTTCGTGCATATCCACACGGACGAGGGGGTGGAAGGTCTGGGGCTGGGACAGTCCAATCCGGGAACGCGGGAGGTGATCGAGCAGGGGCTGAAGGGTCTGCTGCTGGGCCAGGATCCGTTCGACATCGAGAAGCTGTGGAACGATATGTTCTGGCGGGTGCGCGGGTACGGGCGCAAGGGGGTTGCGTTCTGCGCGCTGTCGGCGGTGGACATCGGGCTGTGGGACCTGAAGGCGAAGGCGCTCGGTCTGCCGCTGTACAAGCTGCTCGGTCCGTACACGGACAGGGTGCCGATCTACGGGTCTGGGGGCTGGACGAATTTCACGGTGGAGGAGCTGATAGCGGAGGCGGAGGAGTGGGTGGATCAGGGGGTCATGCGCGTCAAGATAAAGGTGGGCAAGGACTTCGGGCAGTCGGAGCGGGAGGACATCGAGCGGGTGGAGGCGGTGCGGCGCGCGCTGGGGGAGGACGTGGCGATCTACATAGACGCGAACAACGGATACTATCCCAAGCAGGCGATCTACATGGCGAGGGAGTTCGAGCGGTATCAGGTGGGGTGGCTCGAAGAGCCGCTGCTGGCGGACGACATCGAGGGTCTGGCAAGGGTGGCGGAGGCGACCACGATTCCGGTTGCGACTGGCGAACACGAGTATACGAAGTACGGGTTCAAGGAGCTGATAGCGAGGGGCGGGGCGGACATCGTTCAGCCGGACGTGGGGCGCGTGGGCGGTGTGACAGAGTGGATGAAGGTTGCGCACATGGCGCACGGGTTCGATCTGCCGGTTGCGCCGCACGGGGTTCAGCTGGTGCATCTGCACCTGTGCTGCGCCACGCCCAACCTGAAGGTGGTGGAGTATCTGAAGGTGGCGCACGAGGCGGACAAGGTATGGTATACGGAGTTTCCGCAACACGAGGGCGGGATGTGGTCTCCGTATCCGGACAAGCCGGGTCTGGGGCTGGAGCTGAATCCCGAGTCGGTGGCGAGGTATGGGGTGTGATCAGATGGGAGCGCCTATCGAATCGCCTCGAGCTGCTTGGACAGCTCATCCAAAGTCGCGTCTATGTCGTATGCCGATCGCCTGGCCATCTCGAACAGACGCTCCAACGCCTTGGACTGTTCGAGCGTGGCTAGTCCGGGGCGAGAACCCATTAGAGATTCCAGGTCATCGCTCGACTTGAGGACTTCGACAGTTCGTCCTTCCTGATCCAGTATGTGAAGCTGGTAGGTTGGCTTGCCGCCACTAAGTATACGTCCGGAAGCGCTGATCACTACCGTCACTTCGCCCAAGACCGCAAGCATTGTTTGGGGTTCTGTCGTGGTAGTGTGCCAGTTCAGCTTGCCCTCTTCACTGCGCTCGACGAGTCCTGTCAGTATCTGAGTCATCCTATCCATGTTGGGTACCACCTCGCTTTGCATCAAGTCCGGATGCGCTAGCCATGTCTTCCAGATCAACTTGAATCCGGTTCAGATTACTGTTCATCTCCGCAAAGTCTTCAACAGAAGGCTGACCTCGCGCCGACAGTTTTTCAACACTCTGCTCCAGCAGCGTTATCATTCCTCTAAACTCGATAAGCCGTCTACGCCTATCGGTATCCAACTCCGTGTGATGAGATACTATGGATGACAGCATTGCCCGAAGTGCTTGGTACTGCTCCAGCGCAGCCTCCCAGAGTCCCTCTCTGTGCAGCAGCTTGAGTCGTTGGATGAGAGCGACAGCGCGCTCCAAGTCTACTGCCAGTAAATGACGCCCTATCCTGTCCCTAGCCTCGATTGCGCCCTCTTCGGCGGCTTGGGCTGCCGATCTCGCGGCTTGGGCTACGCGGATAGCCCAGAACAGCCCGAAGCCCGAAACCACAACACCGAGTAGGCTGAACAGGTCGCCCCAGTGATTTTGTAAGAAGCTCATCACACTACGTTCATTATAATACACAATCCGACACGGCGTTACTTCCTCGACAACCGCTCCGCGGTCCAGATTACGGACTCGGCGGCTTGGGCGAGCAGGTCGGTTACGGACTGGTCGGTGATGGATCCGTCTTGGGCCATGAAGTTGGTCACGGTGGGGAGCAGCACGCGGGGCTGGTGTACGACTATGGCTCCCTCGGATTCGAGGCTGTAGGTGGCGTGCATGTGCATTCTGGCGCAGGCGGAGCGTCCGGGGCCAGTGCCGATGACGAAGAAGACTCTGTTCTGGAGAACGTTGCCGCGCCTAGATGCCCATTCGAGGGCGTTCTTAAGGGCGCTGGTCATGGACGAGTTGTACTCCGGGCAGGCGACTACGATGGCGTCCGCCTCGCGGATGGCGCGGCGCAGGCTCTCGGCGGCGGGCGGTATTCCGCGCGCGGCTTCATCGTCAGGATGATACATGGGGACGGGGGCAAGATCGAATATCCGTGTGTCATGGCCCAAGCTGGCGAAGGCTTCCATCTCCCTGTGGAGCAGCTTGAGGTTCCAAGACTCTCTTCTGAGGCTTCCGCAGATTCCGAGTATTTCCATGTGGCGATATGACCTCTCTTAGAGCGCTGACTGTCACTCCAGTATAGGGGATGGGAGAGGCCGGCGGGGTTAGACGCTAGAGGCGTTTGGTCGGATTCGCAGTCGCAATGAGAAGTCAAAAACTCGCGCGGGACTGCCAAGTGGAGCAGTTTCAGGGAACGGCACAGGGACTTATGCGATTCTCTCGCCGCATCATACAGGGGGTTGCGATTTCCAATCCAGCCTGATAATATTGCTTGTGTTGTGAGCGAAAATCGAGTTTGGTTTCGCGCTCACACGTGACTTGCGCCGTTGCGAAACTGCAAGGTCTTCTCACCAAGACTGGCGGCGCGCCGTTTACTAAAAGTCACATGAGGTGAATATCATGCTTCCCGTGCGCGATGGCGTAACGACGGTCAACTACCACCTTTGGAAGCCCTGCAACATGGGCTGCGGGTACTGCTTTGCCACTTTCGAGGAGACTCCCACCCCTCTGAGGGCACGCAGCCTGTATCGGGACGACTCCATCGAGCTGACCCGTTTGCTGTGCGGCGCAGGCTTCCTCAAGATCAATTTCGCCGGCGGCGAACCTACGCTCTGCCCGTGGATTTCGGACAGCATACGAATGGCCAAGTCGCACAGGCTGACGACTTCCATCGTTACGAACGGCTCCCGAGTTACGGCGAAGTGGCTCGACGATCTGGATGGATGCCTGGACATTCTCGCGCTGAGCGTCGACAGCGTGGACAGCGCCACTCAGAGGAGTATCGGGCGAGTCGTCGCCGACGACCCGATGAGCGCGGACGACTACCTTTCCGTCTGCTCAGAAGTGCGGAAACGCGGGATTAGGCTAAAGGTCAATACGGTCGTCAGCCGCTTCAACAAGGACGAGGACTTTCGCCCGTTCATCATCTCCGCCGGTCCGGAGCGATGGAAGATCTTCCAAGCTCTACCCGTACAGTATCAGAACGACGCCCGGATAGATGAGTTCACCATTACAGTGGACGACTTCGAGCGTTACGTCCAACGCAACTCCTCTGTTCGGGAAATCGGCGTGAAAGTAGTGCCTGAAAGCAACGACCTGATGACAGGCAGCTACATAATGGTCGATCCTCTCGGACGATTCTACGACAACGTGAATGGCAGGCACACGTACAGCCATCCGATCCTCCAAGTTGGGGTCGAGGATGCGCTGAGCAACGTATCAGTCTCTCCTGATCGGTTCGAGGAGCGCGGAGGAAATTACGAGTAGCAGAATTGGGCTGACGAAATGCCAATCAACCCAAACAATGACGCCTACTGGGAGTCACGGGGCTGGGACGAGCGACCAGACGACTGGGAGGAGCGAGTCTCTCAAGAAGGCAAGGGGACCGACTCCGAGCTATCGGGGAAGGACAAGTAGGGCGAACCGGCGTGGCGCCCAGCCTGCTCGCAGTCTGCGGGCGCCAAATCCGCCTGAGCTGGAAGGGCAAGTATCGCCGCTCCATTCGAGAGGGCGGCAGGGAGAACAGCTAGGTTCAGCAGGTCACCGGCGTAACTTGGTCTCACGAGCGCAGAAGCGCGGGGAGGCGCTTGAGGTGTTCGACGCTGCTGGCGGGGATGAAGTGGTCCACGTGCGGCATGGCGGCGCGCAGTCCTCTGGCGAGGGGCTGGAAGTCCTTGGTGCCTGCCATGGGGTTCAGCCAGATCAGCTTTCGGACGCGCAGGCGCATCCGCGCAAGCTCGCGCGCGAGTGTGGCGGGATCGCCGGTCTCCCAGCCGTCGCTGAGGAGGAACACGGTTGTGAATCTGTCTTGCACATGCTCGCAGCTGGCGTTGATGGAGGCGACGCTCTCCCCTATTCGCGTTCCGCCTGACCAGTGGCTGACGGCGGCGGAGATCCTGCGCAGCGCCTCTCCGAAGCTGGGAACGGACATCTCGCGGGTGACGCGCGTCGCCTCCGTGCTGAAGACGAACGTCTCGACTCGCTTGGTGCGCTGGCCAACGGCGAAGGCGAGCTGGAGCAGAAGAAGCGCGTATCTGTCCATGGATCCGCTGACGTCGAGCAGCAGCATGAGGCGCGGGACTCTGGGCGCTCGGCGCAGGCGCGGAAGTCTGATCGGGTCGCCGCCGGTGGAGAGGCTGAGCCTCATCGCGCCGCGCAGGTCGGGTACGCCCTTGCGACGGTCGCGCTTGCGGCGACGTCCGGGGCGCGAGGCGAGCGCGCGGACCATGCGCGCGGCGATCCGCGACAGCTCGGGCAGATCGTCGCCGCGGAGGGTGGACAGGTCGCGCGCCGATGTGACGCGCCGCGCGCTTGCGCCGCTGCGCAGCAGCTGTATGACGGTGTCTTTGGATTCTGGGTCGTCTTCGGGGACTCCGATTCCGCGAGGCAGGCGTCCAACCGTGCGCGTCTGGCCGAAGTCGGCAGTCGGGTCGACTTCCCTGTGCGGCGGCGCGTCTAGGGGGAGAAAGTTCCAGAACTGGGCGAAAAGGCGGTCGAAGGCGGCGAGATGCTCCTGACGGGAGACGAGCAGGGCGCGGAGAGACCAGTACACGCGGCCTTCGGTCATGAGGTCGATGTGGGAGACGGCGCGTATGGCGTCCGCCGTCTCCTGTGGGCCCACGAGCAAGCCGTGTCCCCTCAGAACGCGGCAGAAGCGCGTCATGTGCGAAGTGAAGTCGTATGAGGAGGGCGAGTCAAGCACGGAACAAGACCGAAGTTAGCGATTTTCGGCTATATAGGTCTCGAAGCAAGGGTGGCGGTGTGGAAGATGACAGATCAATGAAGCTGGATGTCGCTTCGCGGCGTCTTACCGGAGCAGTGACTGGCGACCTCTATTCTATCAATCTATCAGGCCTATCAGGATAGCATACCGTCAGCGGTCGATCTCCCACGCTAGACCAAGTTTCCGGATTCGTCGCCGTCGCCCTGAGTGGCCCAAGCGCCCTGTTCGACGGCGGTTAGAAAGTCCAAGACGATGCGGTTGAACAGGTCCGGCTCCTCGAGGTTGATGGCGTGTCCGGACTGCGGGATCATCGCCAGCCCCGATTTGGGGATGCAGCGCTTCATAAAGATGCTGGTTTCGATACAGGGTTCGTCCTCGTCGCCTGTCATTATGAGGGTGGGTACGTCGAGCGCCTTCATGCGATCTTCGAGGGCGAAGATGGTCGGTCGGCGTCCCTGAACGCCGGAGAAGGTCAGGGCGGAGCCTAGTGGCGAGTGTTCCATCAGCCCGCGTCTGAACTCCTCGTATCCGAGCGGGTCTTTGCGCCGCAGCTGGACGCGGGTCTGGCTGCTGGAGTAGTCGTCCATAGCCTCCATGCCGCGGGCGCGCATATCGCCGGCGCGCTGGCTGACGTTCTTTCGGAACGCCTCCGTGTCGGTGGAGCCTGCGCCTGTTCCCGCCACGATGAGCGAACGAGCGGTTCGAGGGTACGTCAGGCCGAAGTTGATGGCCACGTTGCCGCCCATGGACAGGCCGCCTACGTGGGCGCAGTCGATCCCGAGATGGTCGAGCAAGCCCTTGAGGTCATCTACGGACTGCTGCTGTGTGTAGTCGTCGATGCACTCGGGGACGTCCGAGGGCGGGTAGCCGCGCGCGTTGTAGGCGATGACCCTGTACCGGCGGCTGAAGAAGTTCACCTGCGGCTTCCACGAGCGATAGTCACCGGCGAATTCGTGGCTCCAGATCAGCGGGAAGCCTTCGCCGTGTTCTTCGTAGTACAGGTTTATGCCGTTGACTGGCGCGAGGGGCATCAAAGGGACTCCCAAGAGTTACATGTGAGGCGGCAGGGTATCATATGCGAGCATTGATCTATGGCGCGTAACCGTACTCGTTCAACCGTCTCCGAGCCTCCGACCTCTCGGCATCGGTGAAGAGAGACGCCCATCTCTCCCGAACAACGTGCGCTTCCATAGAGATGCAGAGCAGTTCGAGCTCCCAAAGCCGTGTCAATCCAGTTTGCGGGCCAGGCGCTTGAAGCAGTCGCTTGGCTGCATCCACTCCGCCATGTTCATGGACCATCCGCAAGAAGTACGTGGGACGATAGCCATGATTGTCGGCTACTCGGTAGGTGTTCAGCATCGCCTGATGAAATTCGCTATCTAGGCTGCTGCGCTGTTCCAAACGTTCCTCCATCATATCACTCGCTGGGCGCGCGGCTCTGCTCGCTACGCTATAATATACAGTAAGCAGCGCAGACTCGGGGGCTTGGAATGGCGAAAGTTCGCGTAATGTACTGGAAGGAGATACCGGTTCAGGTGCAGGGGCAGGACGAATCGGGCGCGGTCTCGCGCCAGCTCGATTCGAGGTTCCAGCAGGGCGTGGACGCCATCGCCATGTTCGATGGATCGGCTGGGACTGACGACTACCTAATGGCGTGGGAATGGGGGGAGCTCGCGGAGGTGGAGGGTTCGGCGCAAGAGGCGGCGGACGCGGCGGCTAGGCGGTTCGACGAGGGCTTCCCACGCGACTTCGCGGCGAGAATACGCGACATGAGCCGAGACGGAACGCGCGATCCCACGCCCGGAGCCATCGACCACTGGGCCGAAACGTCATAGAGAGACCTGGTTTCACGCGGCAAGATCATCGGGAAACGTACCCAAAGACCCAATACCGAGAGAGCGGCGGGAGATGGTCGGGACTCTCCGCTTACCGTAGCGCGAAAGTGGCTGCCCTGGTGCGCTGGTCTAATCTTGATATACACGGTGGGATGGACTGCTCTCGTTGCCATAGACGAGGTATCGAGCGGCAATCACGCGGGCATGATGAAGACCGTGATTGCCGTGGTGAGCAAAGCCGCGCCTGCGGAGCCGTTCATCGTCGTCTATGCCATAATAACCGTGACCGTCATGGATATAGTGGGAGGATTGGCAATGGTTACAGCGCGATTCTTGGGGAACAAGTTTGTCAGACCCCTGATAGAGAGGCACGAGGCCAGAGGTGAGGCTAGGGGTGAGGCTAGAGGAGAGGCCAAGGGCAGAGCCGAGGGGAGAGCCGAGGAGCGGGGTCTCTGGAGCGAGTGGAACAGCCGCCGCATCGAAGCGGAAGCGGCTGGCGTACAGTTCGACGAGCCGCCGCCGCATGGACGGACAAGCTATACCGAGCCGCGACGTGTTCATGTGGAAGCGGAGACGGATCGGGAACGAAACAAGCCCACGGGGAGTTAGTATATGTCTTCATCACAGCCCCCTACACTGCTCGACCGTCTCCATTCGGGTGAGCGGGCGAGCTGCTGATATCCATCACGGCAATTAAACGGGTATGATGAAGGCCTGATTGCCGTAGTGGATAAAGCCGCGCCTGCGGAGCCGTTCATCGTCGTTTATGCCATAATAACCGTGACCGTCATGGATATAGTGGGAGGATTGGCAATGGTTACAGCGCGATTCTTGGGGAACAAGTTTGTCAGACCCCTGATAGAGAGGCACGAGGCCAAGGGCAGAGCCGATGGGAGAGCCGAGGAGCGAGGTCTCTGGATCGAGTGGAACAGCCGCCGCATCGAAGCGGAAGCGGCTGGCACGCCGTTTGACGAGCCGCCGCCGCATGGACAGACAAGCTATATCGAGCCGCGCCGTGTTCACGTGGAAGCGGCGACGGATCGGAAACGAAACAAGCCCACGGGGAGTTAGCATATGCCTTCATCACAGCCCCCTGCACTGCTCGACCGTCTCCATTCGGGTGAGCGGGCGAGTTGCTGATATCCATCACGGCAATTAAACGGGTATGATGAAGGCCTGATTACCGTAGTGGATAAAGCCGCGCCTGCGGAGCCGTTCATCGTCGTTTATGCCATAATAACCGTGACCGTCATGGACATAGTGGGAGGATTGGCAATGGTTACAGCGCGTTTCTTGGGGAACAAGTTTGTCAGACCCCTGATAGAGAAGCACGAAGCCAGAGGGGAGGCTAGGGGAGAGGCTAGAGGAGAGGCTAAGGGGAGAGCCGAGGAGCGGGGTCTCTGGATCGAGTGGAACAGCCGCCGCATCGAAGCGGAAGCGGCTGGCGCGCCGTTCGACGAGCCGCCGCCGCATGGACGGACAAGCTATATCGAGCCGCGTCGTGTTCACGTGGAAGCGGCGACGGATCGGAAACGAAACAAGCCCATAGGGAGTTAGCATATGCCTTCATCACAACCCCCTGCACTGCTCGACCGTCTTCATGCGGGCGAGCTGCTGATATCCGACGGCGCCACGGGGACTTACCTTCAGCAGCGCGGACTGGAGGCGGGCGGCTGTCCCGAGGAGTTCAACGCCAGCCGCGCGGACGTGGTGCGCGGGATGGCGAGTGACTACTTCGAGGCGGGTTCGGACATGGTGCTGACCAACTCGTTCGGCGGATCGCGCTTCATGCAGAAGAAGTACGGCTACGGGGGGCGCGTTATCGAGTTCAACCGTCTGGCGGCTCAGCACGCGTCGAGCCAGAAGCCGGACGAGCGTCACTACGTACTCGGCTCGGTGGGGCCGACGGGGGAGATGATGGAGCCGCTGCCTGACGGCGTGAGCGAGTCGGAGATGTACGAGGCGCTCGCCGAGCAGATGAGGGCGCTCGCCGAGGGCGGCGCGGACGCGATTCTTGTCGAGACGCAGATGGCGCTGGAAGAAGCCGTCACCGGAATCAGGGCGGCGCGGGAGAACACCGATCTTCCGGTGTTCGCCACGATGGTGTTCGACCTCGGGCCGCGCGGCTTCTTCACGATGATGGGAGTGACGCCGGAGAAGGCGGTGAACGATCTGCGCGAGGCGGGGGCGGACGTGGTTGGGGCGAACTGCGGAAACGGGATCGACAGGATGGTCGATCTGGCGGCGCAGATGCGCGCTGTGGACGAGGGGCCGATGCTGATTCACTCCAACGCGGGCATACCGGACATGAAGAACGGTCGGATCATCTACAACGAGGGGCCGGAGTACATGGCGGAGCGGTTCGAGCGGCTTGCGGATATGGGAATAAACATTCTGGGCGGCTGCTGCGGAACGGGGCCGGAGCATATAAGGGCGCTGCGCGCGAGGCTGCAAGGCTGAGCCTCGACCCTCGAATGGGAGGACCACGATGCCAGAAGCTAGGCGCGAATCACGAGCGACGAACCCCCTCTCCCCTCGATGGGAGAGGGTTGGGCGAGGGTGAAGATGACTCGAACGACGATAATCAAACGGGGGGCGGCGCGTGAGACGCTGGCGGAAATCGGAAGCTGCCTGGAGCTTGTTCCGATGGATCCGCATTTCGAGAACGTATCTGTGGGGCTGTACTATAAGGATGGGCGATGCACGGTGTGGAGCTTCAGCCGCGCCGAGGGCATCGAAGGGCGTCTGCGCGAGATCAGGGATCAGATGACCCGTCTGGGCGGCGTTCTGCCTGTGGAGGGGTCGGACAACCAGTTCGTCTTTCCGTGCGGCGTGGTGCATATGCGGCCAGTGAAGTTCCTGCTGACGCAGGCGGTGACGAAGGCGAAGGACTTCTCGTATCCGCCCGGCCGCATGACGATCAAGGACTCCAAGTCCGCTCTCATGCTGAGCGCCGAGGGCGTGGAGCGGGATGGCGGATACGCCTACGAGGTGATCGGCGAGGGGGACGCGCGCAACCCGGCGCTGCGCCTGCGGATGGTGGTGGCGGGGTTCATGCGCTACGGAGAGATGGAGAAGGTGGGCGATGTGGAGGTGGCGTTCTCGTGCGGCTGGCGGCATGACGAGCTGGTGCGGCTGCTGATGCCATATTCGAGAAACATCAGCGCGGTGGAGTCGATGCTGGAGGCGGAGGCAGCGCGCGGCCAGATGACGACCAGCACTCTGGGGTTCACGCCGCTGTAAGAATGCCAGAACCATGTTCACAGGGTTCGGAATCTCTGCTTACAGCTGCGGAACGGATCGAGCATTGGGGAAGATGGGCAGCGGAGATGGCAGACGACGATGAGCGGACACAAGGATAGTTGTATACTGGTGCCCATTGGATAGCGGCTTTGCAGCTGGCTGACGACGATGAGAGGGGACAGGCATGATCGACCTAGCCAAAATCGAAAGGGTAGATCTGAGAGGGGTTTGGCTCAACGAGGCGACGGACTTCACTCCGTGGCTGGGCGACAACATTGCCGACTTGGGTGAAGCCTTGGGACTGGAGCTGGAGCTTCAGAAGATCGAGGCCCCAGTTGGCGGCTACTATCTGGACATTCTGGCAACCGCAACTGACCTCAATGGAGATCGAGATCGTACCGTCATCATCGAGAACCAGCTCGAATCCACCGACCACGACCATCTGGGCAAACTCCTGACCTACGCGGCCGGATTCGACGCGCAGGTAGTAGTGTGGCTGACAAGGGAGTTCCGAGATGAGCATAGGCAGGCGCTCGACTGGCTCAACCAGCGCACAGGGGAAGATACTCTGTTCTTCGGCGTAGTCGTGGAGCTTTGGAAGATAGACGACTCCAAGCCAGCCCCGCACTTCAAGCTGGAGGCAGCCCCTAACAACTGGTCGAAACAGACAAGATATTCTCCCACTCCCACAGCCGAGTTGACGGAGAGGCAGAAGCAGTACGTCCGGTTTTGGAAGCCGTTGCTGGAGGAACTGAGCGACACGCATGGACGGAGACTCCCGACAGAGAACAAAAGACCGTATTGCGTACTGGACTTCGGATTCGCCCAGTTTAAGCGTATCACGAAACTTACGAGGAACGGGGAAGCTCGAGTCGAGCTCGAGTTTTGGGGCCCGACCAAAGAGTGGAACAAAGACGCTTTCGACATGTTGGTGGAGCGTCGAGAACAGATCGAAATCGAATCGGATATTGGCGCCAAGCTGATTTGGGAACGACTGGACAAAGTCAGAACGTGCAGGGTCAGCGTATCCCGAAGTGGGGCGATAGACGACTCCGATGAAGAACTCGAAGATATCAGGGCATGGATGATAGATCGCGTCACGGAATTTCCGGATGTATTCCGCCCTCATCTGGAATGGGTGCTGAGTGAAATGCAGACATGACCCGTAGACGCGCACGGCGGCGACGGCAGTGACAAGCTCATATCGAGGAATGAGTCGAAACGTGGCGAAGTCAGGCGGATCGAAGCCTGAGCCAGCAGCGAAGGAAAGAACATGCCATTCACGGAAGCCAAAGGCAGCGTCTCGGCTGCGCCCGCCAAAGTCGGCAGATACGGCATCCCCGTAATCGAAGACGGTCCCAAGTTCGAGGGGACGGATGTCTGTGTTGCCAATCTCTTCAGATACTTGGACGAGGGTTACAATCTCCCAACATTTTTGCTGCGCTTCCCAGATGTGAGTTTGGAACAGACTAGAGAGGCGATCAAGCATGATTTGCAGCAGCGACTGAAAAAGATAGTCCGCAGCAGGGCTGGATACGTGAGCGGGACTCCGTGTTTTGTGGGAACACGCATTCCCGCGAAAACGCTGTTCGATCATCTCGATCGTCATAACCTTCCCGATGAGCTATTCGAGGACTTTCCGGGAATCAGTCGTGATCAGGCGAATGAGACGCTTGCGCTCGCCCGTGAGATGATCGAGTGGCTGGCTTATGAGGATTTTGCTTGACGAGTCGGTACCGGTTCAGAGCGCTCGCTAGAGACGCCAACAGCAACGCAGTAGTCACTATCGAGAATCAGATCGAACGCACCGACATAATCACCTTGGAAAACTCTTGACATACGCGGCAGGGCAATGAGCAAATCCAGTACTGGAATCGTGTGAATAACTTGTATCCAGCGAAGCTCGTTCAAGCAACTGTGAGGTACATCGAGACATGACAACTCCAACTCTTATCCACGAAAGTGACAAGGTTGTGGAAGAATGCGCTGTTTTCAGCGGCACCAATGTTCCGGTGTCTGAAATGTTCAGATGCTTGGAGTACGCTCACAACCTCGAAGTGTTTCTACACGAGTTTCCTACGGTCAGCCGTGAGCAGGCGATCGAGGAATTTGGAAAGAGGGTGCGGGCAGATATCGACAGCGTAGTCCACAGCGATGAGAACCGCGTGAGCGGATGGCCGGTGTTCAAGGGAACTCGCTTGCCCGTCAAGAACCTCTTCGATTATCTGGCAGGCGGATACAGTCTGGATGTCTTTCTGGGCCACTTCCCGTCCGCGAACAAAGAGCAGGCAATAATGGCGCTGGACGCCGCAAGAAGAGCGCTGGAGAGCCAAGCGTATGAGAGTGCTACTCGATGAGTGCGTGACTTGGGAGCTCAGGCGCTATCTTCCCGAACATGATGTGTACACAGCCAGATACATGGGTTGGGACGGGAAGGTGAACGGCGATCTTCTAATGCTGGCAAGAGACGAGTTCGACGTTCTAATCACAGTCGACCAAGGCATCGAGAACCAGCAGAACATAACTGACGAGGACGTCGCGGTCATTGTTCTGAAGGCGAAATCAAATAGCATCGACGATCTCATGCCGCTGGTTCCTCGGCTGACCAATCACTTGTACACTGTCAAACGCGGGGATGTAATCGAGATCGAGCCGTGAAGCAGCTAGGAGAACCGCCATGCCATTCACCGAAACCATGACAGCACGGGAGCGCACTATGGCGGCGCTGAATAGGCAGCCGGTGGACAGGCCGCCGGTGGCGAACCCCACGAACGTGGCCACGGTCGATCTGATGGATCTGGTGGACGCGCCGTTTCCGGACGCCTGCCGAGACCCGGAGCTGGCGGCGCGGCTGGCGGCGACGGGGTACACGGAGCTTGGGTTCGACGCGGTGGCGCCGTACTTCACGATCATTCAGGAGTCGTCCGCGCTCGGCTGCGAGATGCAGTGGGAGGAGAAGGACAACTGGCCGACGGTGCGAATGTACCGCCCGATCTGGAAGGACTCGCGCGACGTGCGCATCCCGTCCGGCTTCCTGGAGCATCCGGACAACATCGCCATCACCAAGTCAGTCGAGATACTCAAGCGCGAGATAGGCGACGAGGTGGCGATAATCGGCAAGACGATGGGGCCGTGGACGCTGGCGTATCACGTCTTCGGGGTGGAGAACTTCCTGCTGATGACGATAGACGACCCGGACGAGACGATGCGCTGTCTGCACAAGCTGAAGGAGCTTTCGGTTCTGTTCGGGGAGGCGCAGATAGCGGCTGGAGCGGACGCGCTGACCTTCCCAGACCACGCCACCGGTGATCTGGTGAGCGGCGAGTACTATCGGCGCTTCCTTCAGGATATCCACGTGGAGATGGCGGAGCGTCTGGACGTTCCGCTGATACTGCACATCTGCGGCAATACGCTGGACAGGATGCCGTACATAGCGGACACGGGGATGGCGTACTTCCACTTCGACTCGAAGAACGATCCGAAGGCGGCGATGGACAGGGTGGACGGCAAAATCGGGCTCGTGGGCAACATCAACAACCCGACGACGCTGTACGCGCGCGGCCCGGCCGAAGTGCGCGAAGAGGTGTTCGCCTGTCTGGACGCGGGCGTTCAGATGATCGCGCCGGAGTGCGCGGTGCCGCTGGCGACGAAGCTGGAAAACCTGATGGCGATACCGGAGGCGGTGCGCGAGTGGGGCGAGATCAACACGTAAGGCAACGCCGCGTCCGCGAACCGAAACCGAGAAATCCGCTCTCCCGCGATGGGAGGGGGCGGGGGCAAGGCACAAAAGACGAATGAACGAACATGGCGGCGTAACGGGCGAAACCATCCTCGAAGCGCGGTTCGATCCGAAAGTCATCGGCTACATCCGCTGGATGGTGGCGTGGTGGATGGTCGTATCGGTGGCGGGCATCCCGTTCATCCCGTTCTGGCTGCTGTTCAGCCTGTGGTACGGGCCGGAGTCTTACCGGCGCATGTCCGCGCGGCTGACGACGCGGGCTTTGGAGATCCGCAAAGGGGTGTTCTTCCGCAGCGAGGCTACGATACCGCTCAACAGGATAACGGACGCGCGCCTGCACGACGGCCCCATCATGCGCTTCTGCAAGGTGCGCGGCGTGAAGGTGGAGACGGCGGGACAGTCCGGCAGCGCGGGCAGCGAGGGCGACCTGATGGGAGTCTCGGACGCGGCGGCGTTCCGAGACGCGGTTCTGACCCAGCGCCAGAAAGAGCTTGGCGCGGAGGTTTCGGAAGATTCCCAGACGGGGGCGGGCGGCGACGCCCTGAAAGTGCTGACCGAGATACGCGATATTCTGGCGCGGATGGAGCGGCGGGGGACGGGGTGATCGAGTGTTTGCAATTGGGAATGCCGAGAGAGAACGGCGCGATGGCTGACGAGACGCCTTAGAGTTCTTGTTCCCACACTTCGTCCGCATAGGGTGGAGAGTCGATCCGCCGAGCTATCTCGACGGTCAGTATGTCGGGCGAACGTCCTGACTACGGCTTGTTTCTCACTTTGTTGGGCTTTTTAATTCCAAACAAGTCAGACCGAGATTGAATGAGCTTGGACAGTTTACTGTGACCGTGCTTTTTAGCCTCAAAGGGCGGGGTCAATTTCTTTAGGTGATTTCCAACTGCGCTTAGGTGCGCCCATCCATCGCCTTGTTTCGACTTGTCAATCGCCGCGGCTATGGTTCGCGCCCATTGTGGGCGAGCCTGTTGCGGCTTCGGCTTGGGCGCGGGCTTCGGCTTGGGCGCGGGCTTCGGCTTGGGCGCGGGCTTCGGCTTGGGCGCGGGCTTCGGCTTGGGCGCAGGCTTCGGCTTGGGCGCAGGCTTCGGCTTGGGCGCGGGCGCGGTTGCGGGTCTCTTGGAAAATTCGTCCGTGTTCACGAAAATTTCGCATGAGCTCACGAAGGATTTGGGCGTATGCTCTCCCCCAGCGCCCATTACGAACAAGCCTTGTTCGCGTATTCTGATCGCCAGTCCAGTATAATCGCTGTCGCTGGACACTATACAAAATCCGTTTACCGTTCCGCCGTGCATCAGATCCATCGCGTCTATTACCAGCGCTATGTCGGCGGCGTTCTTTCCGACGGCATTGGATATCTGGTGAACGGGACGCATTGCCAAAGACCGGATAGAGTCGTTCCAGCCAGACATGTTTCCCGATGTCCAGTTGCCATATATGCGGATCGTAGTTACAGCGCCATGCTCCTTCACAGCGTCCAGAACATGCTCGATCAGCGACGGCTGAGCGTTGTCGCCATCTATCAGCATGGCTATGCGCCGCGTCTCCGGAGTTCTGGACAGCGTGGATTTCGGTTCGGCCCACTCCGAAATTCGTGTTTCGGGAGCGCGAAAGCCAATCTCCACAGGAACGAGAATAGACGAAGTGGGCGAGACCGTAAACTGCCGTCCCGAATGTTCTACGCAGGCGAACCCGCCCTCACCGCGCCTCATACTTCGCCATCCTGCCGCCGCCCGTCTTCTTCAGCCGTCCCTGCCGTTCCAGCAGCTCAATCGTCTGATCGACGGCCTTGTTTCCATATCGTCGGAATTTGCCGCTTATCTTGCCGCGCGTTTTGGGGCGCTTGCAGTATTCCCACATGGACTCGACAAGCCGTTCGTCGAGCGCGGGAAGCCGCAGCTGCGGGCTGATGATGGTGCATCCCGGATTGTCGTCCAACTCCTCGCCCGGCGTGAACTCCAAGTACGCCTCATGTCTTTGCAGAAATCCTCGCAGGCGTCTTCGCAGTACGCCGCCCTCTCCGCTGGAGCCGTAGCCGTGAATCACGGTGAACGGCGTCCCGACAGAGCGGTTGTAGAAGGCGACGAACTCGGCCCTCGCCTCCGTCCACGTTAGGCCGTGCAAGTCTATTTCGCGCTCACTCATATCTGGTATCCCCCTCGTCTCGCCGTCTGTGCGGACCGCTTTCGCTCGTAAATATAGACATTCGGGCTTGGTCGGACAAGGACGGACGCCGACATCCTGCTGACAACAGCCGCCGACACTTGTTAGAATTCCATCGTCATCCAATATCTTCAGAGGTCGGAAACATGCCGGTAGTCCATGAGGGGCTGGAACAGGAGCTTGGCTACGTGGCCAGGCAGTTCGAGCAGAAGCATATACGCGCGCAGTGGGACGAGGCCGATCCGCTGATGCAGGACATCAGCTATCGGCTCATCGTGGGCGACCACATCGCGGTGGACGGGCTGACTCGGCAGGCGCTGGGCGAGGGGTTCTCGGCGAATACGATTCTGGACGACGGGCTGATCGCGGGCATGTCGATAGTCGGGATCAAGTTCAGGGACAACGTCATATTCGTTCCGGAGGTGCTGGTGGCGGCGCGGGCGATGAAGGCGGGAATGGCGCACGTGGAGCCGATCTTGTCGGCGTCCGGCATCGAGCCGGTCGGCACTGTGATCATGGGGACGGTGAAGGGGGACCTGCACGACATCGGCAAGAACCTTTGTATAATGATGCTCCGGGGCGCGGGCTTCGTGGTTCACGACCTGGGGGTGGACACGTCTCCGGACGAGTTCATAGACGCGGTGATGGAACACGAGGCTGAGGTGCTGGGCATGTCGGCGCTGCTTACGACTACGATGCCGAACATGGGCAGGACGATAGACGCCTTCGAGGAGAACGGGCTGCGCGACGTGGTGAAGATAATGGTGGGCGGAGCGCCGCTGACGCAGGAGTTCGCGGACGACTTCGGCGCGGACGGCTACGGCAAGGACGCGATCGAGTGCGTGGACGTGGCGAAAGGGTTCATGGGTCTTCAGGAGCCGGTGGGCGCGGAGGCGCTCTGATGTCTGCGAACATGCGCGTGGAGCGCGAGCGCTACCGCCGCAGCATGGCGCGGCTGGACGCCATCTTCCGCGACATCAACGATACCGCCAACCGCGTGTCCACTTACCGCTGTCCGTACAAGAACGCTCAGGACAGATGCACCGCGAAGTTCGGCTGTCGCAATCAGGATCGCGCCGTGGCGGAGGGCGAGGCGTTCGTCTGCAAGGGCGACGACAGGCTGGATTACAGGTCGGCCTGGGAGAAGTTCGAGGGATAGAGTCTAGGCATCCCCTCCCCTGCTGTCCCGGACGCACAGGGCTAGTGTCGGGCGGCGGAGCGGCCCCCGCGATCTTGTCCGTACTCCGACAGCTCGCGGATATCGTTTCTGTCTCGAATGTCTGCTTGCGAGGTGGGCAAAGAGCAAGGCTGCCTGTCGGCTGACAGTTTCGCAGGTCTTGATTATGCCGAGTATCCGCTCGTAGGGAGACAGTCTTTACCTGTCTCTAATCTGCTGTTCACGGGGTCTTAACATCGGGCTGGTATCGTGGGGCGGAATAGATGCCATGATTCCCAAGTTCGATACGGCCCAGCTGGATGCGGCGACTGGCAGCATACTATCAGCAGGCGCGCGCGGCGCATTCTGAAGATCGTTTCGCCCTCCTCTCTCCGTCCTGACTGTGGAAGGCTGCAATTTCCGATGAGGGCTGAGCAGACACCGCGTCTCGAAAGCTCGTTCGGGCGAGGGCGCAGATGGCGGGAAACGGTGAAGAACACAGGCGGAATGCGATGTTTCGGAGGCTGATGCCGAGAGGAATGGGGGCGGGACGACGAGCGCCGTTCGGAACGCGAAGGGCGTTCGTGGGCGAGGTGGTGGGTACCTACCTGCTCGTTCTGTTCAGCAGCGGGTCGGCGGCGGCGGTTCTGAGCGGGGCGCAGGTGGGGCTGTGGCAAGTGGGGTTCGGGGTCGCGCTCGCCATCTACGTGAGCGTGAACCTGTCGGGCGGGCATCTGAACCCGGCGGTCAGTCTGGCGTTCGCCATCTTCAGGAGGGCGGAGTTCGGCTTCAGGTCGCTGCCGCTGTACTGGTCGGCGCAACTGGTCGGCGCGGTTCTGGCGGGCGTGTCCGTGCTGGCGATCTTCGGTCCGTTCGTATTGCGGTTCGAGGAGGTCAACGGGCTTGTGAGGGGCGAGGCGGGAAGCCAGCGCTCGGCGATGGTGCTCGGGGAGTATTTTCCGAATCCGGCAATCTACGGCACGGACGCGGCGGCGGCCAGCCTGATCTCGCCGGCTGGGGCGGCGCTGGTGGAGGGGTTCGGGACGGCGATTCTCGCGCTGGTGATATTCTCGCTGACGGACAGACGCAACGCCGGAGTGACGTCCGAACGGCTGACGCCGCTGCTGATCGGGTTCACGGTGGCGGCGTTGATCATCCTGTTCGCTCCGCTGACGCAGGCGGGATTGAACCCGGCGCGGGACTTGGGGCCGAGGTTGGTGGCGTACTTCGCGGGCTGGGGAAGCATCGCCATACCGGGGCCTTCGGGCGGCTTCTGGGTGTACGTAGTCGGCCCGATGGCGGGGGGGCCGATTGGGGCGGCGATCCACGAGCTGCTGATCAGGCCGGGGCTGGAGCGCGTGTCGGGCGGCGACAAGGGCATGGGTTGAGCGGCGCGCTTTTCGTTTGTGTACACAATATCGCAGCGTCTAGCGAGGGCTGTGCTATACTGCCCCAAAGTGCGAGCCGCAGGAGAACGGTTATGGCAACCCAAACGTCAGAACGCGAATCAGAACCGGCAGGCGTGTTCCTCAGATACGCCACGGTCCAAGACATCGACGAGGTGAAGTCCAGGCTCGACCGACAGGACAACAGGTTTGACCGCGTGGACGACAGATTCGACCGCGTGGATGATAAGTTCGACCGACAAGACGAGAGGTTCGATCGACAAGATGCCAAGATGGACGAGGGCTTCAGGCAGCTCAACGCGCGAATCGACAAGCTGTACTACTGGATAATAGGCTTCGGTGTCTCGATTGTCGTTGGAATCGCGCTCATAGGGATAAGAACCTTTATCTCCTGAGCCGTCTGCGCAGCGGCGCGTATGCCAAGCTGATCTATTCTCGCTCGCCCTAAGTGAAGATAAGCGTGAACGGCACTGTTCGCTGCTTACGTCCATGATATACTCATCCATCATACGCGAGCGGCAGGAGAACGGTTATGGCAACCCAAACGTCAGAACGCGAATCAGAACCGGCAGGCGTGTTCCTCAGATACGCCACTGTCCAAGACATCGACGAGGTGAAGTCCAGGCTCGACCGACAGGACGACAGGTTTGATCGCGTGGACGACAGATTCGACCGCGTGGATGATAAGTTCGACCGACAAGATGCCAAGATGGACGAGGGCTTCAGGCAGCTCAACGCGCGAATCGACAAGCTGTACTACTGGATAATAGGCTTCGGTGTCTCGATTATCGTTGGAATCGCGCTCATAGGGGTGAGAACCTTTATCTCCTGAGCAGCCTGCCGTCTGCGCAGCAGCGCTTATGCCAAGCTGACCTATTCTCGCTCCCACTATTAGTAGGACGTGCTAACGCTATTGCGTATCGCATCAACGATAAACCCAAAGATGACGAACCCCGGATACATCACATCGAGCTTGTCGCACCGTGTGAATATCCTGCGGAACCTCTTGATGCGCCAAAAGCGTTTCGTCTCTTGTATATCTCTTTGTCGTATTCTCAAGGGGCTTTCCTGCTGCGCTCTGGCGCAACCACAGGAATGAATCCCATCTCGACAGTCAATCTCCGGGTCTGGCTGCTTTCATATGCCTTGTCCATCACCAAGTAGGCTTTTACCTCGACAGGCTCCAGCTTCTCAAGCAGTTTCCTGACCTGAAGTCCATCATGGAGCTGACAGGGGGATAGATCGAATATCACAGGGGTTCGATCATCGGCTGCGATTGCATGAAGCCTGATGGTCAGACCGCCTCGGGAACGACCTATCCGACTGTGGCCCATTTTTTTCAATGCGCCGGCGGCGGGATGAACCCTGATGGAAGTGCTGTCGATGGAGAGGACTTCGAGATTGACGTCGATGATGCCCTCATCGCACAGGGCGTTGAATATTCTGTCGAGCGCGCCACTGTTCATCGGTTCATTCGGGTGTAGATGGTGTGCCAGCTGCCGAATTCGGAAGGCAGCGCCCTCCACTTGCATCCGTTTTCAAGGATGTGGATGAAAGCGTTGAGGACTTGAGTGTTCGGGATACTGACATTTCCACGTTGTACAGGCGGGCAGTATTGTATTCGCTCAAACTGAGCTTGTGTGAGTTCCATTTCCAACCCCATGAGCTTCGATAGACTTTACAGGAACAGTATCACTTCCAGACGAGTTAGTGTTAACACGCCCTAATTCAGCGCGCGTTCGCCCAGCCCTTTTCCATTGAGGGGGAGGGGACTTTCGTATCGCCGAACAAAATGATTCCACATTAGCAGGCAATGGTATCACTCTCTCCCTAACACTCTCCCGTCAAGGGAGAGGGGACTTCGTATCGCAGACCAAGCTGTGGCAGCGGGCAGTGGTTTCACCCTCTCCCTAGCCCTCTCCCGTAGAGGGAGAGGGGGCTTTTGTATCGCAAACCATACTGATGGGGCGGCGCGGCGGCATACGGCGTTGACACTTGTCTTCGGCGTACATATGATTGGGTCAACCTACGGGCCGCTGGTCGGCCCCAGTGAGAGGCGTTTTATGATCGGCTATCGGTACTCTCAATGGGATGGCACTCAGCATCCGTTCGACCTGGACGAGGATGACATCATGGAGGCGCTGTCGGAAGACATTATGAACCATGGCGACGTCAACCGCGCAATGCGCAGCCTGATGCGGCGGGGGATGTCTGGGGACGAGGGCCAACGTATCACGGGGCTTCGAGATCTGCGCGAGCGGCTCGAACGGCTTCGGGATCAGCAGCTGCAACGCTACAATCTGGAATCGGCGATGGACGATGTACGGGAACGTCTGCAAGACGTGATAGACACGGAACGCGCTGGCATCGAACGGCGGACGTCGGAGGCGCGGGAGGAGCTCGAAGGCGCAGGGGACGCCGCCGACATGCTCCGGGGCGCTATGGACGTGCTGGAAAAGCGCGCGCAGGACAGCCTAGAGAAGCTGGATCTGCTGCCGGAAGGCGCGGCAGGCCGGATGAAGGAGCTGTCGGAGTACGACTTCATGGATCAAGGGGCGAGGGAGAAGTTCGAGGAGCTGATGGACATGCTCCGCCAACAGATGATGCAGAACTTCTTCCAAGGTATGAAGGACGCGATTCAACAGATGTCGGCAGAGGACATGCAGCGTCTTCAGGAGATGATTCAGGCGCTCAACCAGATGCTGCACGATCGCGCAATCGGGGAAGATCCGGACTTCGAGGGCTTCATGGAGCAGTATGGCCACTTCTTCGATCCGGACAGGCCGGCAAGCCTCGACGAGCTGATCGAGCAGCTTCAGCAACAGATGGCATCCATGCAGTCGATGATGGATTCGATGTCTCCGCAGATGCGGCGGGAGCTGGAGGATATGCTCCAGTCGTCTATGAATCCGTCTATGATAGAGGATATCTCCGAGCTGGCGTCGATCATGTACGACATGTTCCCGTTCGACGACATGGCGAACGAGTACCCGTTCATGGGCGAGGAGTCGGTGACGCTGGATCAGGCGATGCAGCTGATGGAGCAGCTTCAAGACATGGAGCGTCTGGACGAGCAGATCGAATCTGTGATGCGCCGAGGCAATATAGACGACGTGGACATGGACAAGGTGGAGGAGCATCTTGGGGACGAGGCGCGCAGGGAGATGGAGCAGCTTCAACGGCTCATCCAGCAGCTGGAGGAGGCGGGCTATCTTCGTCGCAAGGGCGACCGTCTGGAAATGACCGCCAGAGGTATGCGGAAGCTGGCTCAGAACGCGCTGCGCGAGGTGTTTTCGGAGATGAACAAGGAGCGCCTAGGCAGGCACGAGGTGTTCACCCGAGGGGACGGGGGGGAGTATACGGGCGAGACGCGGCAGTACCAGTTCGGCGATCCGTTCGACGTGGATCTGCACCGCACGCTGTTCAACTCCGTGCTGCGAAACGGGCCAAGTGTGCCGATCAGGCTGTCTCCCGATGATCTGGAAGTCCACCACACGGAGCATCTCACGCAGACGGCTACGGTGCTGCTGCTGGATCAGAGTAAGTCTATGGGCATGTTCGGCTACTGGGGAGCCGCCAAGAAGGTGGCGATGGCGCTCTACTGGCTGATTCACTCTCAGTTTCCGAGGGACTACTTCTACCTCGTGGGCTTCTCTGACTACGCGATGGAGTTCAAGGAGGAGGAGCTTCCAGAGATAACGTGGAACTACTGGAACTCCGGCACGAATATGCAGCACGGGCTGATGGTGGCTCGCAAGCTGCTGTCGCGGCAGAAGGTGGCGAACAAGAACGTGATAATGGTGACGGACGGGGAGCCAACGACTCACCTGGAAGATGGACGCGCCTACTTCAGCTATCCTCCCAGCTACCGGACGATGGAGGAGACGCTGAAGGAGGTGAAGCGCTGCACTCAAGAGGGCATCACCATCAACACGTTCATGCTGGAGGCGAACTACTACCTGATGGACTTCATCGACCAGCTGACGCGCGTCAACAAGGGGAGGGCGTTCTACAGCAGCGCGAACCAGCTTGGGGAGTACGTGATGGTGGACTACCTGCGCTCGCGCAAGAAGCGGATTGGGTGAGTTGGGGCTGGGGATCACCCTCACCCTCACCCTCTCCCGTCAAGGGAGAGGGGATGATTCGGAGAAGCTGTCGAGCCGTCATATTCCAAGGGATCACCCTTACCCTAACCCTCTCCCGTCAAAGGAGAGGGGATGATTCGGATACCAGATAGATGGCTAGCCTCAATGACAAGCCTGCGACAAATCAACCTCTCTCGCTAAGGGAGAGGGGATGTCTCGGAGAACCTGTCGAGCCGTCATATTCCAAGGGATCACCCTCACCCTAACCCTCTCCCGTCGAGGGAGAGGGGATGATTCGGATACCAGATAGGGGGATGTCTCGGAAGATGACTGTTTCAGCGAAACATATGGCCACAAGTCAGCGACTCATTCAGCAGGCTGTTGTCGAGTTGGACAGTGGGGACACTCTTCAGGCGTCGGAAAAGGCGTGGGGCGCGACGGCGCATTTCTTCGAGTCCGTTGCGGAACGGCGCGCGTGGAGACACAAAAGCCACAGCGACCTGTTTACGGTCGCCAACCGCCTGAGCAAGGAGACTCAGCGGCCTGAGTTCAATGCGCTGATTCGCTCTGCGAGCGCGCTGCACGTGAACTTCTACGAAGACTGGATGCCGGCGGATGCAGTTCAAGACGGCATAGGGGAAGTGAAGTCCCTGCTGGACGGTCTGGAACAGACGTCAACAGGGACTTCGTAGAATCTCAGGCGCCATTCCCCTTTGGCCCCTTTCGGCGGCGGGAATGACGGGAAGCTGTCCCCTACCCGAAGGGCCACCACCAGCGGCGACCGCTGCCGGACGATTCAGAGGCTGCCTGTGTCTGCTGCTGTGTGGGTACCTGTATGGGCTGGCGGCTGAACAAGCCCATCTGTCCGAGCGCGCGGTGGAACTGCTCCAGCTGAAGGGGCTTTCGGGCGTAGCGGCTCGGCGGGATGGAGTACGACTCCAAGAGGCTGGACTCGGCTTCGGTGCCGGTCAGCAGCATGACCGGTATCGAGACCAAGTCTTCGTCTTGGTTCATCTCGGCGAGTACTTCGGTTCCGTCTTTCTTGGGCATACGCAGGTCGAGCAGCATGAGGTCGGGCCTGGGGGCGTTGGCGTACTCGCCCTCCCTCTTCAGGATCGCCATTGCGACCTCGCCATCTTCGGCGTGCGTGATGTTCACTCGCTGGTGTGACTGCTCCAGAGTGTCCTGAGCTAGTCTGAAGTCTGCGGGGTTGTCTTCGACAAGCAGAACTTCAATGGGTCTGTCGCCAATATCGGAAACCATCTGTGTAACCTCCTGCGCGGGATGCCTTCAGGCAACCACCGGGATGTTGAATCGGAACGTCGAACCTTTTCCTACTTCTGACTCCACCCAGATTCTGCCTCCGTGACGCTGGGCAATCTTACTACACAAGGCGAGTCCTATGCCAGTGCCGGAGTACTGCGCTCTGGAGTGAAGGCGCGAGAACATCTCGAACACGCGCGCCTGATGCTCGGGGGCTATGCCAATGCCGTTGTCTTTGATGGCGAATATCCACTCCTGATCGTGCAGCTCCGCCCAGATTCGGACGTGGGGCTTATCGTCTCGGCAGAACTTCAGGGCGTTGCCGACTAGGTTCTGGAACAGTCTGGAAAGTTGGGAGCGGTCTCCGTTGATCACAGGCAGCGGGGACAGCTCGACCCTGGCGTTGGACTGTCGGATGGACTGGTCTAGGTTTTCGAGCGCGTTCTTGACCACTGTAGTGCAGTTGATGGGCTCCAAGGGGCTGCCCTGAGTGTCCACTCTGGAGTATTCGAGAAGGTCTGTGATGAGCGCCTGCATCCGCTCGGCGCCGTCGGCGGCGTAGGCGATGAACTCCATGGCGGTGTCGTCGAGGGCGTGGGCGTATCTGTCGCGGACGAGTCCTATGTACGCGCCTATGGTGCGGAGGGGTTCCTGGAGGTCGTGCGAGGCGGCGTAGGCGAACTGTTCGAGGTCGGAGTTGGATCTGGCGAGATCCTGCTGGGTGCGGACGATGTCCGAGTACAGCAGCGAGTTGGCGATTGCGGGGGTGATCTGGGAGGCGACGCGCGAGAGCATCTCGGCGTCTTCGTCTCTGTATGTGTTATGCTCGGACGATCTGGCGTTGAGGACGCCGAACAGCTCGCCGCGATAGATGAGCGGGGCAAGCACCACGGAGGGGTACTTGAGTATGTTGGGGTAGCGGCGCTTCAGCTCTTGGGTGCTGCCCTGAATCACTATGGCGCGGCGTGAGAGGATCGCTTCGTTGGTGACTGTGCCTTCGAGCGAGGTTACTTCGCCCTGCTGACGGCCTGGGACCTCGTCGCCCAGTATGTAGGCGTTGGTGAAGGTGTTTTCTTCGAGGTTCACTAGGCTGATTGCCAGCCTGTCGAAGGTGATGAGTCGGCGGAGCTGCTCGCCGAATCCGGCGTAGACGTCGTCTATGTTCAAGCTGGAGCTTACGATGCGGCCTATCTCGCCGAGTATCTGGTTCTCGCGCGCGAGTTTGTTTGCCTCCTCGCTGGCGGCGCGCATGGCTTCTTGCGCCGCCTTCAGTCTGGTTACGTCGCTGGAGTAGATGCGAACTGTCAGGGCTTCGGGGATGTAGAGCAGCTTCTGATCGAAGATCGCGCCCTGTACGAAGATTTCGCGCGACTGAACGCCGCTTCCCTGCCTAATCAGGCGTCCGAGCAGTGGGCCGAGGTCTCTTGCCAATGGGTGTGTGGACGGTCGAGAGGGGGCGTCGCCCGCCAGCTCTCTGGCGGCGGGGTTCATGTAGGTGACGTTTCCATCCAGATCGGTCTCGACGACGGGGTTGGGGTTGTACTCGGGGAACGAGGCGAGGCGGCTTGCGAGTCGCTCCGCGTCTTCCTTCAGCTGCTGGTCGGACGGGCGTCCGGCGCCTGCCAGTCGTCGGACTATACCGGCGAGATGGTTCTCTCGGCTCTGCATTCCGTCTCCTTGGATTCGTGATTGGAGTATGGCGCTCTTAGTAGAGGGTTACGCTCCGAACTTCGCTCCCGGATCGAGTCTCACCTGCTGAACCCACTCTGGAGCCATGACTTTTCTGCCGCCCTGGGGCTGAACGCGGCCTACGAAGATGGCTCCGCCGCTGGCGGCGACGGTGAACCCCTCCGCGCTGACCTCGACGACCTGGCCGGGGGGGCTGCCGGTTTCGCCCTCTATCTTTCTGGCGCGGAAGAACGACACGGGCGCGCCGTCCAAGGTGGTGTTTGCGCCGGGGCTGGGGTCGCTGCCGCGCACCATGTCGTATATCTGGTCCACGGGGGCAGACCAGTCGATCGCCACGTCTTCGGCTCTGCACCACCCTTCATAGGTGGCTTGGGAGTCGTCCTGATCTATTCTGGGGGCGGAGCCGTTCCTGACCATCTGGACAGCCTCTACCATGGCGTCGACTCCCATCTGGTAGAGCTTGCCGAAGTAGAGTGAGCCGAGTGTGTCATCAGGGGTGATCTCGGTCTCTTTCTGCAAGAGGATGGGGCCGGTGTCCAAGCCCTTGTCGGGCCAGAAGATGGTGAGGCCGGTGGTGGCTTCGCCCGATATGATGGGCCAGTTCATGGAGCTGGGGCCGCGGTGCTTGGGGAGGAGTGACGGGTGATACTGGATCGTGCCATGCGTGGGGGCTTCGAGTATGGCGTCCGGCACTATGTCGGTGACGAATGCCATGACGCACAGATCGGCGTGTAGCGCGCGAAAGGCGGCTATGGCGGATTTTCTCCTCATGCGGCGGAACTGGAACACGGGGATGGCGCGCTCTTGGGCTTCCTGCTTGATGGGGTCGTGGGGGCGTCCCTCGCGGTCGGGCGGGCAGAAGACGCCGACTATGGATTCGCCGCCGTCCGCAAGGGCGGCGAGTACGTCTTTGCCGAAGGCTGCTTGGCCAATTACCGCTATTCTCATATCGTCCGACATGTCTGGCAATCCCCTTCTACACTCTTCATGGCAAGAATTTACATCATTTCGAGAGCTACGGCAATATGGGAGGGCGATCGACTGACACTCTAGGGGCGTCTGCCGGGCGTCGGCGATTTCGGCTTGGTCACGTCAGTGCGGCAGGGTGATTGACCGTCGCTCTCGGACATCATTACAATCAGGCTGTCAGGGGCTGTCATGTCCCAAATTCGACACGCAAAGGGGGGACTCTGTCATATGAAAACATGAACGTTAGCTTCGTAAGGAAGGTGGAGAAGGCCAAGGACTATGCGCTTCAGAAGGAGAGGGTGAGCTTCGCCAGCTGCAAGATTCGCTTCAGCGGCGACAATGGCGACCACACGGTCAGCTACGAGGCGGGCGGCTGGGACTGTGACTGCGACTATCGCATCGGGCGCGATACTTGCGCGCACATCATGGCGCTTCAGATGATGTTCCAAGGGATGGTGCCGGAGGCGCAGGCGACTGCCTGAAGAAGGGGCGTGGGAATCCAATAGAGACCGCCGACTGGATCGGCGGTCTCTTTCTGTCTGGGGTGGCTGTCTGGGCTGTCTGGGCTGGCTAGGCTGTACGAATGGGGGGAAGGATGGGCGGCGGGCGGGGGTGAGGGAGTGAATCACTCTTCGAAGCGGCTGAAGACTACGCAGGCGTTCTGGCCTCCGAAGCCGAAGCTGTTGGTCAGGACGGTGGGGACGTCTGCCCGTCTCGCCTCGTTGGGGACGTAGTCGAGGTCGCATTCGGGGTCTGGGTGTTCGTAGTTGGTGGTGGGGTGTATGACGCCGCTCTGGATGGTCTTGACGCAGGCGACGGCTTCCAGTCCGCCGGCTCCTCCGAGCGCGTGGCCGATCATGGATTTGGTGGAGCTTATGGGGACGCGGTAGGCGCGCTCGCCAAAGACTTTCTTGATGGCTAGGGTTTCGACGTGGTCGTTCTTGGGGGTGGACGTGCCATGCGCGTTGATATAGCTGATGTCGGCGGGGGTCAGACCGGCGTCTTGGATCGCCCAGCGCATGGCTCTTGCGGCTCCGGAGCCGTCCTCGTCTGGCTGAACGGAGTGGAAGGCGTCCGATGAGACGCCGTATCCGATCACTTCCGCCAGAATGTTCGCGCCCCTGTCGATGGCGTTTTCCAAGCTCTCCATGACAAGGACGGCGGCGCCCTCGGCTGGGACGAATCCGTCTCGGTTGGCGTCGAACGGTCGGCTTGCCTTCTGCGGGTCTTGGTTCTGGCGGCTGAGGGCTTTGATTACGTTGAAGCCGCCCAGTCCGAGCTGGCTGATTCCTGCCTCGCAGCCGCCGGCGAGGATGACATCGGCGACGCCTCTCTGAATGGCGACGGCGGCTTCGCCTATGCCCTGAGTTCCGGCGGCGCAGGCGGTTATGACGGTGGAGGTGTAGCCTCTGAGTCCGTATATTCGGCTCACGTTGGCGGCTGCCATGTTGGGGAGGATCATGGGGATGAAGAAGGGGGACATTCTCATCCCTCCCCTTCTGACGAGGATTCGGGCGTTGTCCTCGGTGGTGGGGAAGCCTCCGTTGCCGTTGCCCATGACTACGCCGATGCGGTCGGTGTCCTGCTTGGACAGGTCGAGGGCGGCGTCTTCTATTGCGACGGCGGCGGCGGCGACTGCCATCTGGGAGAAGCGCGCCATGCGGCGATGCTCGCGGCGGTCTATGTAGTCGCCGGGGTCGAAGCCGCTGACTTCGCCGGAAATCCGAGATGGGAACTGTGAAGGGTCGCACAGGGTCATTGGGCCAATGCCTGAGCGTCCGCTTATCAGATTGTCCCAGTACTCTTCGATGGACTCTCCGAGCGGGGTCATCGCGCCCATGCCGGTTATTACGGCTCTGGCGGCGCCGTTTTTCATGTTGGAATTCTCCTTGCGGTTTGCGGTTGGCTGCGCCTTCTCCTATGACCTTATCCTATAAGTGAGGGCATGAAGTGAAGGCTAGGCGCTTAGGGGATACGCGCTCCGCCATTCCGGAGCGGGCTGGAATCCAGAGGATGGATGATGTCTGCACAGGCGCGGGGCGCTTTCAAGCGGGCAAGGGCCGGTTCACGGGGCCTGTCAGGTTTTCGTATATTTCGGGTTCTATGCCTTCCAGCTCTTCTATTGCCTCTCCGACGAGGGCGAGGGAGCCTGTGCAAAGCACGAGGTCTTCGGGGCGGGCTATCTCGATGGCGTGGCGGAGGCCGGCGGCTACGGTGTCGAACTCGGCGGCGAGGTTCAAGCCATGCTCTCGTATGGCGCGGGCTGTCACCTGAACGCGGGCGGAGCGCGGGTGCCTGGACTGAACGGCGATGACGGTGGGGGCGAGGGCTGCCAGCTCGTCCAACATACCGCTGGCGCTGTGGCCTCCGAGCGATCCGAACAGCAGCACGACCCTTTCGGGGTTGACGTAGTGGCGCAGGCTTTCGATCATCCTGCCGACGGAGTAGGGGTTGTGCGCGCCGTCTAGGATGATGGTCTTTCGGTCTCGCTCGAATACCTGAAAGCGGCCGGGCCAGCGCACTTCGCGGACGCCGTCTACTATCGCCTCGCGCGGCACGTCGTACCCTCGCTCCGCCAGAAGCTCGGCGACGGTCACGGCGGTGGCGACGTTTTCGAGCTGGTAGCTGCCCAAGAGCGGCGTTCGGAGCGCGTATTCGGAGCGCGCGCTCGACAGGGTGAACGTCTGGCACGTCAGATCTCGCGCTCGCTCCTTCCAAGAGAATCGGCGGGAGACGGGGATGATCTCGGAGCCGCGCTGGGCGGCGACGCGCTCGAAGACGGCGTCTGCGTCCGGCTCGGCCTGGGGGGCTACGACGCAGGGAACGCCGGGCTTTATTATGCCCGCCTTCTCGGTGGCTATCTTCTCGATGGTGTCTCCGAGTGTTGCCACGTGGTCCAGGCTGATGGAGGTGATGACGGAGACTTCGGGGGTGATTATGTTGGTGGAGTCGAGTCTTCCTCCAAGCCCTACTTCGATGGTCTGGAAGTGGGCGCGTATGTCTCGGAAGTGTACGAGGGCCATGGCGGTGAGCATCTCGAAGAAGCTGACTCCGCCATATTTGCCTTCGCGTCCGACTTCCTCTACGGCGCGCCAGACGCGGCGGACGAGGGAGGCGTATTCGCTCTTGGAGATCGGTTCGAGGCCGACGGTTATGCGCTCGCAGACGCTGTGGAGATGGGGGGACGAGAACATGCCCACGCGGTATCCGGCCTGTGTCAGGATGGAGGTTACGAGGGCGGACGTGCTGCCCTTTCCCTTAGTGCCGGCTACGTGGATGGCTGGCACGGCGCTCTGAACGCTGCCGAGCCGCTCGGCAAGCATCATCACCCGCTCGATGTGGAGCGCGGAGTGGCCCGGGAAGTGGGTGGAGCGCTCGAAGTCGACGAGGCTCATCGAAAGTTCGACGGCCTGCTCGAACGTGATGGGGGGCAGGGTTTCGGTCATTCAGGCTGCTCCGGTGTCAGCGAGATGGGGGGCATAATTACTGTAGCGCACTATTGGGACGGATGCCAGTTTTGGCACTGGGTCAGGCGCGGTCCATCTCTCTGGATACGAGTTCGAGCAGCTCTGGAACGTAGCGCTCCAGACCGCGCCGCTCGACGGATGGGGGGTAGAGCCAGCGGACGATGTTGGCGCGGTAGTGTGCGGCGCGTTCCAATGCGGCGAAGGTTCTGGCGATGGAGAAGCCTTCGCGCAGGTCCTGGAGTGTGGCGAAGCTCGTCCAGCGTGCTAGGAAGGCGTCTGCGAGGTCGGGGGATCGGGCGACCTGCGGGATCATGGCGGGGGTGAACAGCGGGCTGGATATGGAGGCGTCTGACCAGTCCATGAGGACGGGCTTCCCGCTGCGGACGAAGATGTTGCCGCCGTCCAAGTCGCCGTGGTCGAGCGTTGGGGGCAGCGCCAGATCGTCCAGAGTCCGAGACATGCGCGACAGTCTGCCCATGCTCGGCTCCAGCCTGCGGAGCGCGGCGGCGGCGCGGTCGCTCCAAAAGTGGAGTCCGATCTCGTCTGGGGCGGAGATCCAGCTTTCGAGGGTCTGGAGGGTTCGAGAGGTGGAGCGCGTGTCCAAGCCCAAGCTGCGGAGATCGTCTGACCTGTCGGCGTAGTACAAGCCTACGTCCGCCAGCGCGCTCATGGACTCGCGCCACAGCCGAGCGTCCGGGGAGGCGGCGAGGGTGAGATCGCCCATGTCCTCCATGAGCATCCAGCCGCGCTCGGGGTCGGCGGACGTGACGCGGGGGCTGACGTCTGGGAAGCGGCTGGCGACGTGGCGCGTGACTGCCACCTCAGAGGGGAAGTATGACGGGGCTGCCTTGAAGTAGAGGCGCTCGCGGGCGAACTGGATTCGGAAGACGGCGGATATTGCCCACGATCTTATCTGAACGAGGTCCCAAGCCGCGCCATCGAAGCGAGGGGGCAGATTGTCGGCGATCCAGCTCCTGACGTTCTCGCGCCAGCTCGGGTCCCACTGCCATGCCGATGTCCAAGTGGAGGATGCGCGGCGGCTCATCCTGTCGCATTCGCGCTCGACGGCGCGCCTGAAGCGGTCGGTCGGACAGTCTAGGCGGCGGATGTCGGCGATGGGCAGCCATCGGAAGGCGGCGCTCGGCTCGGCCGCGGCGCGCGCGACGGCAGAGTAGATGCGGGGTTCGCCTGTGTCCAAATCTCCGCTGTCGAGGCAGCGCAGGACGGCGCAGTCGAGATCGGCAAGCTGTCTCAGCTTGTCGAGAAGCTCGGAGACTTCGGGGTAGAAGGCGGGGGCGATCTGGACGCTGGGCAGCTGGGGCGCGGGGGCGCGTCGGACGAGTACGCTGGCGGCGCGCGCGTCGAATATCAGGGCGGCGCAAGTGGATAGATCGCTGTTCGCCTGCGGGGGAGGGGCTGGGCTGGGGGCGGTCTCTTCCTCTCCCCTGCCCTCTTCAATGGAGGGAGATGGGGGGTTCATGCTCGATTCATGTTCCATCGCTTCGGGGCGCTTGGGGCGCTGGCGCTGTATGCCCGCAGGGGGAGAGGGGGCCGGAGTGGGCGCTATGGGGTGATGATTCCAATGCCGTCTCTGATCTTGACGTCTACGCGGAAGCGTCGGGAGAGGCGCGCGATTCTGTCGATGGCCTGGCGCTGGGTGGGGCCGTCGGCGAGGAGCGGGCGTCCGCGCTGGGAGCGGGGCTTGCCGTATCCCATGTCGATGGGATGGAGGGTGATTCGGGACAGCCGGCGCGACTCGAACGAGCAGCGGGCGACCACGCTCTGCCAGTAGATGGGGTCTGCGGGAAATCCGCGTGTGTCGTCTTCGCTGCGGCGGTCGTAGAAGTCGGCGGGGGTGGCGTCCGCGCCGAGCCGGACGGACTCGTAGTTGAAGGCGGGCTGCCAGCGCACGGTGTCGTTCTGAAATACGAAGTTGCCGAGGCTGTAGAAGATGGGGCGGCCTTTGTATATCTCCACGCCGCGCGTCAGGTGTGGGCCGTGTCCTAAGAAGGCGTCTGCGCCGGCGTCTATGCAGGCGCGGGCGAACGTCTCCAGGAACTGCGGCGGGTCGTCTCGCGTGCGCCCGCTCTCGTGGCAGTGGAACGAGACTAGAACCCAATCCGCCATTCGGCGGGCGTCTCGAATCCACTTGAGGTTGTCATCCATATCGCGGCGGTTGGGGGCGGTGGATACGCCGAAGTCCTCGCCGAGTGTGAACCTGCGTCCGAGGAATGCGAGCTGTGAGTCGTCGTCTTTCATTACGGTTCCGCTTGGGCGAAAGCGGCGCTGGGCGGCGTTGTGCGCCTCGAATCCGAGAGCGCGGCTGACGCGGCGCATGGCGTCGAAGGCGGGCCTGTCCACAGTGTAGGTGACAGAGTGCCTGAGCGCGTTGAGTCCCGGTCTGCCGCCGATGTCGGGGCGCTGGTCCATCGCCCTGCCCGCTTCGTGGAAGGTGGAGGAGGCGGATACGAGGGCGACGCGGCCCGCGGGGGTGTCTAGGTATCCGGGGGCGCGCGCCTCGCTGAGGTTGGCGCCGGTGCCGGCGAAAGTCAGCGCGGATGCCTTGAGATGTCGGATGTTGGTTAGGACGCCGCCTTCGGAGTAGTCGTAGCTGTGGTTGTTGGCGGTGGAGACGAGGTTGATTCCCGCCCAGTCGAGGTCTTGCAGGTTGGCGGGGTCGGAGGCGGTGAAGGTTCCGCCCGCCATTCCGGGGGAATGCTCGAATTCGTGCATGAGCATTTCCAGGTTGGTGTAGCCGACGTGTGCCTGTCTGAACAGCTCGACGAGGGACAGGAAGCGCGGCTCGCGGAAGACCGAGAGGCGGCGGGTTATCATGGTATCGCCGCTGGCGACGAGGGTCAGGCTGCCCTCTTCGGCTTCGTACAGCATCTTGCGCCGCCTATTCTGGCGAGTACTCGGCGGCGAGGATTCCGAGTACGACGGAGTCGGATCGAGAGCCCCCGTGGGGGCGGCTCTTGCGAAGGGTGCCCTCGTGAACGAATCCGATCCGCTCGAATACGGAGCGCGCGGCGAAGTCGAACTCCGGAATGTCCACCCAGACGCGATACAGGCCGTAGTCGCTGAAGGCGAGGTCCAAGGCGGCGCGGACGCCGGCGTATCCGACGGCTTGGTTCCAGCGCTCTCTGCGCTCGAACAGGATGGACAGCTGGCCGTCTCCCAAGGACTCTTCGAGTCCGAGGTGGACTTCGCCTATATGCTCGTTCTGGCCGGTATAGATGGAGAGGGTTACGTGGGACGGGTCTTCGACAGCCCTGGCGAACTCTTCGTCAGTGGCGGTTTCCATCGCGTCGGGACGATAGCCGAGATGGGCCGCCTCGCCGTATGAGTAGCGTCCGAACCAGCTGGCGGCTAGGTCTTCGTCTCGGAGCCACTGCCTGACGCGCGACACGTCCTCGCGGGTGACGCTTCTAAGGGATACGGTTTGCTGGCTGGACATGGGAGTCCTCCTGACGTTGGGGTGGAGAGATTGGCACGCCCGAGGAGAGCTTGTTTATGCTGAATTAGTAATAGCAGATTCGGCGTGAATTATCCACTTGGGGGCGGCGCGCTTGCCGCGCTGGGCGGTACGCTGGTACATTGGCGCAAACGAGCGGCAAAGGGGAGAAGGGCATATGTCCATGCGGTCGGTGGTAGAGCAGGCGCAGGAGTACATGCGAGCCAGTGGAGTCGGGGGCTGGCTGGTGTACGACTATCGGGGGCTGAACCCGATATTCGCGGACACGGTGGGCGCTTCCAGTCTGAGCCACGTCACCAGGCCGGTGTGGCTGTGGATGCCGACGGCGGGGCCGGCGCGTATGCTGGTCAGCTTCGTGGATCAGAGCCGCTTCACTCATCTGGGAATCGAGACGGCGCTGTTCGTCAACCGCGCGGACATGATCGCCAAGCTGCGCGCGATGCTCGGGGGCGTCTCGCGCATCGCCATGGAGTACACTCCGGAAGGGGCGCTGCCGCGCGTCTCGAAGGTGGACGGGGGAACGCTGGAGATGGTCGCCGGGCTGGGGGTGGAGGTGGTGTCGTCTGCGGATCTGCTTCAGTACGCCACGCAGAGATGGGACGGGGAGAATCTGGCGTCTCACCTGTTCGCGGCGGAGAAGCTCACGCAGATAGTCGGGGAGGCGTTCGACCACATAGGGGATAGGCTGGGCGAGGGGGTGACGGAGTTCGAGGTGGCGGAGTTCATCCGCGACAGGTTCCTAGAGGAGGGGATGATCGTTACGGACGGGCCGGCGGTGGCGGTCAACGCGCACGCATCGGACCCGCACTTCGACCCGACTCCGGAAGCCTCCGCGCGGATCGGGCGCGGCGACTGGGTACTGATAGACCTGTGGACGCGGCAGCCGCACGACAAGGCTATGTTCGGGGACATCACATGGACGGCATACGTGGGCGAGGACGTTCCGCGCAAGCACCAAGAGGTGTTCGATACGGTGATCGGCTCGCGCGACGCCGCGCTGGGGGAGATCGAAAAGGCGTTCGCCGAAGGTCGGACGCTGCGAGGGTGGGAGGTGGACAGGGTGGCGCGGGAGTACATCGAGGCGGCGGGGTACGGCGAGTACTTCAATCACCGTCTGGGTCACAGTCTGGGGCGCGAGGTACACTCGAACGCGGTCAATCTGGACTCGTGGGAGACGTTCGACACGCGAGAGCTGATAGCGGGGGTGGCGGTGACGATAGAGCCGGGCATCTACCTGCCGGAGTTCGGGGTGAGATCGGAGATAGACGTGTACATCTCTGAGAACGGCCCGCAGGTGACCACGCCGCCGCAGCGGGAGGTGGTTCGGATTGGGGTGTAGCTACTACTCCATCACCGATTTGCAGTGGTCGTAAATGTCAGCGTCGCCTAAAACTCGGCGCCTGCATTCAAGAGTATCGTCACTGTTTCGGCAGCGCCCTCGTTAGTCGCTACTGTCAAAGGGGTGTGGCCAAGGTCATTCCTTGCGTTGACGTTCGCGTTGGCGTCTATGAGCAGCGACACTGCTTTGGTTGCGTTTCTGCTGTATCTCTCATCGGCAGCCACGTGCATGGGAGTCCTGCCTCGTTTGTCTGCGATGTCGACGTTGGCACCGGCGAGGATGAGCGCCTGCAATGCGTTAGGATAATGTCGAGCCGCTCTGTGCAGGGGTGTTTCGCCATCTTCGTCCAAAACGTCAACGTTGGCGCCGGCTTCAGTTATGAGCCGATGCACCAGCAGCGGATGGCCATGGGAGGCTGCTTCATGCAGAGCCGTGGTACCGTATTCATCTTGTTCGTTGACATCGAGACCGGCGGCGGATATGATCCTCAACGCCTTTTTAGCTTTACCTCGTACAGCCGCGTGGCGCAAAGTTATCTTGGCGACATACTTATCCAATGGCGTAATCGGTTTAGTCTCTCTAACAGATCGACGGGGGATGGGACGGGTAACCACCACCGAAGTACGCTTCGAGGATGTGGGCTGCCCGTTCAGTATGCCGATGACTGGGATAAGGCGTTCATTGTGTGGATCCACTCCGAGGAACGTCCCCGCCAGAGTGTAAGCCCCCAGCAGCGCGCCGCTGTCTTCGGAACCGAATATCGCCCAAGTGGGCGTCTCGCGCCCTTCCACTCGGACGCTCGCCTTGCCCATGTCCAGCTCGACTTCGCCGCCGTCCGCGCGCGAGAAGGTCTGGCGCATCGCGGGTTCGATTCCCAGCCTTCGCAAGACGGATGCGGGAACTACTGTGGTCGACGCTCCAGTATCCACCAAGGCGTCGAGCGGGGCGTACTGCCTGCCTTGCAGGTCGCCAATCTCTATTTGCACGGTGAAGGTTCCCATCGCGTAAGACCTCTCTACTGTTCAGGAATACGAACCCTCCCCGCTCGCGGAAAATGCCAGCGCATTCAGGGCTAAAGCAGGGCGGGGCCGACTGGCTCTAGGCGCTGGCTGTATGGATCGACTTTCATAAACACGCCCTCCAAGGTGTACGAGCCGAGCAGCGCAATCACGTCGTCGCTGCCGAAGGCGACCCAAGTGACGGTTTCGCGTCCGTCCACGCGCATTACGACCTCAGCCATGTCCAAGTCGGCTTCTCTGCCATCGGCGTACAGAAACGTTCTGCGAGCGGACGGAGTGACTCCCAGACCCTGAAGGAGCGAAGTCGGCGCTACGGACGTAACCGCGCCGGTATCCACGAGCGCATCCAGCCGAACGAAGCTGCGCCCACGAAGCTCGCTGATCTCCACTGGCACGGTGAAGGCTCTCATAGAATTCGCCTCCCTGAGTACAGTATACACCATGATTGTAAACCTGCGGGCGGGACGCGCGCGCTCCGGGCTTGGCTCTACTCCGCGTCCATCTGGTTGGCGGTCTTGGGCAGGCGAGTCATGGATAGGACGACGGCTCCGAGGATGACCATGACGCCGCCGAAGACGAAGGCGTTGGAGGTCTCGGTCAGGTCGACTATCCTGCCCGACAGCCAAGGGGAGAACGCGCCTAGGAAGCTGGCGCCGTAGATGAGCGATACGACTGTCGCCTGCGCCTGTCCGCGCGCCACGTCCATAGCGCCGGCTATGTATATGGTGTGGAGGGAGTACAGGAACGCGCCCATCGCCAGCACGGTCAGCGCCAAAGGCAGGTCTGGCGGAGCGAACTTGAGCGCGATCACGAGTATGCCCAAGGCGGCGGTGCAAGGTACGAGGACGACCTTGCGCCCGAATCTGTCGGACAGCCAGCCCATGAGGGGCTGGGAGATGATTCCAGTGACCTGCGCGCCAGCCATGAACAGCCCGATCACGTCTTCGCGGTATTCCAGGTCTTCGAGAAGGTACACGGGCAGAAACGCCATGACAGCCGACTGGCCAACGCTGCGGAGGGCGGTCACGAACACGAGCGAGAGCATCGCCCTGCGCCGAAGCAGATCGAGCAGGGACGCGAAATACTCCGAGAGCGATGCGGTGTCGGTGGCGACGGTTGGGATGTTCCTCATCATCAGATAGACGAGGACGGCGAAGAACAGGGCGGGAAACACGCTGAAGCCGAGCGCCTCGCGCCACTCGAAGGCGATCAGATAGGTTCCGGTGAGCAGGGCGCCGGTCAGCAAGGGGCCGACTACCTCCCCCACGCTGCCGCCGGTGCCGTGGAGCGAGATGGCGAAGCCGCGTTTGTCTGGGAATTTGCGCGAGAGTGAGGCTATGGCGGGGGAGTGGTACAGGGACGGGCCAATTCCGACCAGCAGCATGGCGGCGAACAGCAGCCAGTAGCTGGGGGCCTGTCCCAAGAGGAAGTACGAGATGCCCATGATGCCCAAGGACAGCATGAGCATGAGGCCGGATCTGTTGGCGAAGCGGTCGCCCAGGTATCCGGATACCATAGTGGTGGTTCCGCTGGTGACGCGCTGGGAGGTGGAGAGAAGGCCGAACTGCGCGCCGGTCAGCCCCATGTCTTTCTTGATAACGGCGAGTATGACGGACTGAAGTCCGGAGTTGTAGATGTGCTTGACGGCGTGGCCGAGGACGACGGTTACTGCCAGCTGGTTTCTGCCACGCCTGACTTCGGATGATGCTTCGACTGTGGTCATGTAGCGCCTGCTCTCCCGATTCGACTGATCAAAGGGCGGCGATATTATATCTCAAGAGGGCGGCTGTTGTCGGAATCGGGAGATGCCCCCCATCCTAGCCTTCCCCCAGAGGGGGAAGGGACGGGACAGGCGGGAGGCGATGGGGATGCCCCCATCCTAACCTTCCCCCAGAGGGGGAAGGGACGGGACAGGCGGGAGGCGATGGGGATGCCCCCATCCTAGCCTTCCCCCAGAGGGGGAAGGGATATGATCACGTTCTCGGCATGTATGGGTAAGGCGAATTCGTAAACAGCGCGCGTTGAGAGCGCCCCCATCCTAACCTTCCCCCAGAGGGGGAAGGGACGTGACGAGTGGGAGGGGATGGGGATGACCGCATCCTAACCTTCAGACAGAGGGGGAAGGGATGTGATCACGTTCTTGGTATGTATGGGTAAGGCGAATTCGTAAACAGCGCGCGTTGAGAATACCCCCATCCTAACCTTCCCCCAGAGGGGGAAGGGATGTGACAAGTGGGAGGGGATGGGGATGCCCCCATCCTAACCTTCCCCCAGAGGGGGAAGGGACGTGATCACGTTCACATGTATGGGTGGGAAGTCTTGCGGCTTCATTCGCGGGTGGGGAGTATGCAGCGGCGGCGACGGGCGATCAGACGGTAGGTGGGGCGTCCCAGCAAGGACACGCCGGGGATGGACATGATCATGCCAAGCAGGGCGAGGGCGGGGATCTTCAGCAGCAGCTTTCTGATCGAGTCGAAGCCCTCGTGGACGGCGCCGGAGTCGGAGACGAAGTGGGCGGCGCGCTCCATGTCTTGGCGAGAGACGCCGACGGGGAGCGCGGCGGCGCGCTGGTACGGCGTCCAGAGAACGAGGCGGCGCCTGTCGAGCTTGCGAACGCGGCGCACGAAAGCGAGGCACATCGCGCAGTCTCCATCGTAGTAGAAGGTGGCGCGGTCGGCGCTCACTGGTGACGCCTGCCTTCGTATGGGTGTTCGGCTTCCAGAAGGCACATGGCGCAGTCTCCATCGTAGTAGAAGGTGGCGCGGTCGGCGCTCATTGGCGACAAGCCCAACAGCTGCCGCGTTCGCGTCCTCTAGGGGAATAGTAGAAGGTGGTGTGTTCGCTGCTCACTGGTGACAAGCTCAACAGCTGCCGCATTCGCGTCCTCCTAGGGAAGTAATAGAAGGTGGCGCGGTCTCCGCTCGATGACGTCAGAATGAACGCGCTCATGTTTCCGACGCTGAATCGCAGCAGAAGGTCGCGCGGTCGGCGCTCACTGGTGACGCCTGCCCTCGTATGGGTGTTCGGCTTCCAGAAGGTCGCCCTCGGCGAAGCGGCCAATTCTGAACTGGTGGACGGGGTCGGCGGCGCTCTGGGCGTACATCACCAGCTCTGCCATCATGCGCCCCACTACGGGCGAGAGCTTGAAGCCGTGTCCGCTGAAGCCGGCTGCCCAGTACAGCCCCTCGACGGTCTGCGAACGGCTCAGGATGGGGTTGCCGTCAGGCGTCATGTCGTACAGCGAGCCGTATCCGCCTCTGCACGTGGCGGCGGCGAAGTCGGGGAAGCGGTGGATTGCCCTGTCCCAGAAACGGGCTATGGCGTCGTGGTCGGCGTTCAGCGCGAAGGCGTCGGGGTTGGCGATCTCGGTCAGGTCGTCCCACGCCTCGCCGCCGATCAGGGTGCCGAAGCCCGAATCGACTCTGAAATAGGCGCCAGTGGTGTAGTCGATGACGTTGACGGTGAGCGATTCGAGCGTGGGAGGGCGTCTGAGATGCACCATCTGAACTCTTATGGGCGTGATCGGCAACGCCTCTCCTATGGGGGCTGCCAGAGTGTTGGACCATGGGCCGATGACGGACACGACGGCGTCGGTCTCGATCAGGCCGTGGGCGGCGCGGACTCCACGAACGCGCCCGCCCTCGACGCTGATGGAAGATACGGGGGTCTCGGTCAGGATCTGCGCTCCGCTCCGCCGCGCGCTGTCGGCGTAGGCGTAGGTGGTCGCCACCGGGTCGGCGTAGCCGGAGTCGGGTTCGTACAGGCCGATGGAGATGTCTTCGGTGTTCATCATCGGAACGAGGCGCGAGACTTCATCGGGAGGCAGCAGGCGGATGTTGACGCCAAGCTCGCGGTTCATGGCGAAGTTCGCCTCGACTGCGGCTCTGTGCATCTCCGGGAAGATCAGTACGCGGCCCGACTGGATGAATCTGGCGTCGCCTCCTACGACGTCGCCGAAGTTGTGGAAGACGTCGCTTGCCTCCATCGCCATCTCCACCAGCGTGGGGTGCAGGTAATGCTCGCGCACCATCGCGCCGGAGCGCCCGCTCGCGCCGCTGGCAAGATGTCCCCTCTCGACCAAGACCACCCTGCCCGCGCCCATGCGCGCGAGGTGCATCGCCACGCTCGCGCCGTTGACGCCTCCTCCTATGACGACTACATCCGCGGACGCTGGGGGCATTGGGAGACTCCTTAATGCAAGATGGCGGTCAGTGGCTGGCGACGGGCGGACAGCCGCCAAGATTATATTGCGTGAAGGGTCGGCTGCGCCATAGAATATCTGCGAGCGCTTACGGAGGAGAGTTGGCGATGGCCGATGCAGACGCGATTTCGGACGAGACCCTCGAAGTGTTGAAGGCGATCCCCACGCAGACGCTGATAGACGCGCTCTGGGTGAAGGGCTGGCCGCAAGGCTACATCGAGGGGGCGCGTCCTCTGAGACTGGGGCAGAAGATGGCGGGGCGCGCCGTGACTCTGCGGTTCGTGCCGCACAGGCCCGATCTGGCGGCGGACAAGCCGAAGGGGGAGCTATCGGCGGAGTACGTGGCTATCGAGCTGTGCGGGCCGGGCGAGGTCTTGGTGGTAGATGCCATGAGGTGGGCTTACAGCTCCATCGGCGGCGACATCAAGTTCTTCAGGCTAATGCAGCGCGAGGTGGGCGGACTGGCGACGGACGGGGCGGTCAGGGACAGCGCGGCGCTCAAGGGGTACGGCTTTCCGGTGTTCAGCGCGTCCACCACGGCGAAGCAGGGGCCTGCGGAGTTCTGGCCTTGGCAGGTGAACGACGCCATACAGTGCGGCGGCGCGCTGGTGAGGCCGGGCGATGCGGTGGTGGGAGACGATGACGGTGTGGTGGCGGTGCCGAAATTCGAAGTGGGAGAGGTGATAGAGATAGCCCATCAGCGCGAAGAGGTCGAGGAGATCGTCAAGGCGCAGCTGGAGATCGAGAGATGCTCGCCGGGTAAATACTATCCGTTCAACGAAGCCACCTGGCGGCTGTACGAGGAGAAGACTGGGAAGAAGCGGCCCGACTGAAGGGCAGCTGCTGGAGGGGAGCGCATGGCGGAGATTACAGTGGAGCAGGTTTTCCAGATGGCGGGGGCGCTGGGCTTGGAGGTGGACGAGGGCCGGGCGCGGGTGATAGCGTCCAGGCTGTCGGGGGTCATAGAGGGGCTGGGCGAGATAGGCGAGGATATGCTGACGCGCGCGGAGCCGGCGCACGAATTTTCGGTGGAGCCGGAGATGGGGAGTGTGACCGATGGCGAATGACGGTCTGCACCTGCTTACCATCGCGGAGCTTGGCGGGCTGATCCGGTCGGGGCGGCTGTCTGCGCTGGAGCTGACGCGCGCCTATCTCGAACGGATCGAGCGGCTGAATCCGACGCTCGGCGGGTATATCACGGTCATGGGCGAATCCGCGCTCGACGAGGCGCGGAGGGCCGAATCCGAGATAGCGGGCGGATCGTATCGCGGCGCGCTGCACGGCGTCCCGCTGGCAGTCAAGGACATCATCTACACCAGAGGCGTTCTGACGAGCGCGGGTTCGCGGGCGCTGTCCGATCACCGCCCGAATTACGACTCCACCATCGTGGAGCGGCTGCGCGGGTCGGGGGCGACTCTTCTGGGAAAGCTCAACCTGAGCGAGTTCGCCATGGGCGGCACTATCGAGCATCCATACGGAACTCCGCGCAATCCGTGGAACCTCGATCGCTCTGCCGGCGGCTCCAGCAGCGGCTCGGCGGTGGCTGTCGCAGGGGGTCTGTGCGCGGGCGCGCTGGGGTCGGACACGGGGGGGTCGATCAGGGGGCCGAGCGCGTTCTGCGGGATCGTGGGGCTGAGGCCCACGTATGGGCGCGTGACGCGGCACGGCGCAGTACCCATGAGCTGGAGTCTGGATACGGTCGGCCCAATGACGCGCACGGTGGAGGACTGCGCAATCGTGCTGAGCGCGATTGCCGGTCGAGACGAGCGCGATCCGTCCTCCAGCGCGGAGCCGGTGCCGGACTATCTGGCCGCGCTGCGAGACGGGGCGCGCGGGGCGCGGATCGGCTTGGCCAGGGAGATGATCGAGTACGAGGGGCTGGATGACGAGGTGAGATCGAGCGTGACGTCTGCGGTCGATCAGCTGGCAGAGCTGGGGGCGGAGGTCGGGGACGTTGGCCTGCCGATCTCGGCTCACAGCGGCGCGGCGTTCCTGGCGACCGCCGACGTGGATGCGGCGGCGTTCCACATGGAGCGGCTGAGGACGGCTCCCGATCTGTACGACTGGAACACGCGCGCGAGACTCGAAACGGCGGCGCTGACGCCGAGCGTGGTCTATCTGCGCGGGCAGCGGGCGCGGGCGCTGATCAGGGACGAGCTGATGGGCGCTCTTGGCGACTATGACGCGGTGGCGATGCCCACCGCGCCGACGCTGGCGCCGCCCATAGCGCAGTCGACGGGGTCGCCGGGCGGCTACTATCAAGGGCGGCGTGATCTGGGGCGGCGGCGCTACACGAGTCCGGCGGCGCTTGCGGGGCTTCCGGCTATCTCGGTGCCGTGCGGATTTTCGGAGCGGGGGCTGCCCATCGGCTTGCAGATCATCGGTCGTCCGTTCGCAGAGGCGAGGCTGCTGGCGATCGCGCACGCCTACGAGCAGTCCGGCGGCTGGCACACGCGGCGGGCGGGTTTCGAGGGGTGAGAGCCGATCCCGAACCGCGCTCTTGACTCGGAAGCAGGGTTTTGCGAATTCTTCGCTGACGGACGACTTTACCCTTTACCGAATGGATGCCGAGAGTGTAGGCTTTAAGAAGCGTGTTGGATCGGGGTGTGGCGCAGCGGCAGCGCGCCTGTTTTGGGAACAGGAGGTCGGCGGTTCGATCCCGCCCACCCCGACCATGTGGGGTAATCAAACTGTCGGAATCACGCTTAGAGGATAGGCAGGATGTGGCGGCAGCTGGTGAACGAAATCCACTGCCGAGCTGCACCCCACAGCTATCTCATTCCATGCGACGCGCCGAGCGAGACGGGGACGAAGCGGAGTGGGGCAGGCTCGCGGACTGGTGGAAGCGTCCTTTCGACCTTGCGGTTCTGACGGCGGTTCACATCGCGCTCTTCCCCGTATGGGCGGCGCTGTGGACGGTCATTCCGCTGGCTATCTGGCTTCAAGACAGAGGGCCGATATTCTACACGCAGGCGCGGCTGGGCAAGGGCGGCAGGGTGTTCAGGATGTACAAGTTCCGCTCGATGATCCCGAACGCGGAGCGGCATACCGGCGCGGTATGGGCGGAGGATGACGACCCTCGAATAACACGGGTCGGGCGTATTCTGCGAAATCGCGCCCTAGACGAGCTGCCCCAAGTGATCAACATGTGGAAAGGGGACATGAGCCTGGTTGGGCCGCGCGCGGAGAGGCCGGATCTGTCCGAGCAGTTCGAAGCCAGACATCCGGGGTTCAGGAGGCGTCTGCTGACACGGCCGGGGCTGACTGGACTGGCGCAGGTCTACGGCAGGTACTCTTCTCTCCCTAAGAACAAGCTGAGATACGACACGGTTTACATCAGGCGGATGTCGCCCTGGCTGGACGTGAAGCTCCTGCTCATGTCGGTCTGGATAACGGTCGTGGCGCGCTGGCAGGGCGAGGACAGGTAGATCCAAGCCTACTGCTTTCCAACGATCTCTTCGATCCGTTCCTGCTCTTGCAGCACATTGACGGAGTCTATCGTTCTTGGGGCAAGCTCGACAGCTCTGTCGATATGCTTCCTAGCTGTCTGCAAGTGCGAAGGGTCGCGGTTCGCGGCGACTTGGAAGAATCTTGCGAGGGTCACTTCCAGAAGCCAGTTCTGCGGCTCCGCGGCGATGGCTTCGGCTCCCTCCTCCGAGACGATGCTCACCGTGCGCTCGAATTCGCGGTCTGTCATGGCGAAGTAGTCGTTGGACGTCTCCACGATCTTGGGGATCGAATCGACGATCATGCGCAGGCGCGCGTAGTTGGCGAGGTTGGGAAATCCGCGTATCGCGCTCTGGAAAGAGTCCAAGCGGTCAGACCAGTCTCGAATCTCCGTAGTACCCTGCACCACCTCGGCGGCGGCGGCGTATGGGCGGATGTTGAACCACACCAGTGAGGCGAGCGTGAGTATCACCACGATTGCGGCGGTCGCTTTCGAGCCGATGGGAGAGGTCAGCGCGGACGTCAGCCGCTTCACGCCCACGCGCCATACGCCGGAGGCGCGCCGCAAGCTGGAAGGTTCGTCTCGTGATCGTATCCATGACTCTTCGGAAGCTGCGAACGCCACCAGCATCGAGAACTGCATCACGGTTACAGGGGTGTCGAACAGGAATATATTCTGAACGAAGTAGGCGGCGAGCGCAGAGCCCACGATGCCCACGAATATCTGGGAGGGACCGGCTCGGCGCATGAACGAACGGACCACCACGAAGGCCGTCGCACCCCAGACGGACAGATATGCGATCAGACCCGCCACGCCTCTGGTGGCCAACTCTTCGAGCGGCTTGTTGTGGGCTTGGTCGAACCTCTCGAGAACGCCGGAGTCAGCGTCGAAGTGCCTGCCCCACCCGATCAGATAGTTCTCCGGCCCCCATCCCAGCAGGGGCCTGTCTAGGAACACCTCTATGCCCACTTGGGCAGACACTACGCGCCCTCTGATGCTGGGGTCTTCCGTACCCACGCTAACGGCAAGGAGCCTGTTCATCATTCCGGGCGCCCTTGGGTCCGCCTCGATCGGCACGATGGTTATTATGATCGCGTACAGCGCGACAGTGGCGATGGAGACGGCGAGAATCGCGGCGGCGGCGATTCTGGCGGGCTTCATTCTGCCCCACAGCAGATATCCAATGGAGAATACCAGCGTCGCCGCAGCCAAGCCCACGACCGCTCCCCGGGATCCAGACAGCCACATCGCCCATAGGTCTACAAGTATGGCTATCGACCACAGCGCCCTGATCCAAGGGACGTAGTCGAACGCGCGCGCCGCCGTCGCCTGCCGCCGCCGTCGCCGCCTGCGAGCGGCGCGACCTCTCGGAGGCGCGGCGGCCTCTCCGCCAGAGGAGCGCCCAAGCGAGTGGATGATCAGTCCCGCTCCGATCAGGGCGCTGGTCAGCGCGTACACGCTCACGTAGGTGGGGTTGCCCAGTGTGGACGACACGCGGGTCGAGTCGCTCTCCAGCTGGCTGCCCACCAGCTGAGATTCGAGTATACCGTAGTACTGTCCCACTCCCAGAGCGCAGACCAGCGCGCTCACGAAGAGGCTGGCGCTGAGTGGCGCGCGCCACTCCGAGAAGTCTCTGAAGACGGAGCTCGCCATCAGAGCGAAGGCGAACCAGTGGGCGAGGTCGAACACGCCTTGCATACGTTCGTAGGTGGACCACATGCTGCGCGTGGGACTCACTCCCAGCAGCGCGGCAAGGCACGACACGCCGAGCCAGATGCCGAACGCGAGGAGTATCCACGATCTGCGCGGGCGGCGCTCGGGATGGAACAGAACGAGGACGACCCAGAGCGCAAAGGTGATCTCTATGACCGAGCGCGCGTACAAGGCCTTGCCGACTATGAACGGGAAATATACGTTCGGGGTGACTATCAAGGGGGTGAGCAGCACCAGCATGAGGCCCACTCTGACTGCCCACAGCAAGATTGCGCCGAGATCGGGCTGATCTGTTCTGCGGCTGGCGGGTCGAGTCAAGGATGGCGTCCTATGGGCCGATGCTGGCGGCGCGATTCGGGCAATTATAGGGGATGAAGGTGACAGTGGCTAGGTGGCGCTGATATTTCATCGCAGCCGCATGAATGAGGATGGCAGCGAGGCGAGATTCCTGACGCCGCCGAGCGCATCGGAAGGGGGTAAGATGGTCTCATCGAGACCGATCCCTCGGACTGGCTTGGAGTCGAGCGCAGGGTGGGCGACCCGCTGGAACGTCCACCCGTCGTTCTGTACACTACAATCCATTGGAGGCGCAAATGACCACCATCGACACCTTCGAAGACTTCATCCGAATCATGGACGAGAACCCGGAGTGGCTGGAAGCGGCGCGCTCGCGGCTGCTGACCCGCGAGCTGCTGGAGCTGCCGCAGGTGGTCGCTCAGCTGGCGGCATCCCACCAGCAGTTCGTGGATAGTGCCAACGCGCGCTTCGACAGGCTGGAGGCGACCCAAGAGCGACATGAGATCACCATGGCGCGCATCGCCGAAACTCAGGAGCGACATGAGATCACCATGGCGCGCATCGCCGAAACTCAGGAGCGGATGCGAGAGACGCAGGAGCGCCATGAGTCCACCATGGCGCGCATCGCCGAAACTCAGGAGCGGATGCAAGAGTCGCAGGCACGGATGCAAGAGACCCAAGAGCGCCATGAGATCACCATGGCGCGCATCACCGAAACTCAGGCACGACATGAGATCACCATGGCACGGGTCGCCAAGACCCAAGAGCGGATGCTGGAGACTCAGGCACGGATGCAAGAGTCGCAGGAGCGGCATGAGATCACCATGGCGCGCATCACCGAAACTCAGGCACGACATGAGATCACCATGGCACGGGTCGACGAAACTCAGGCACGACATGAGATCACCATGGCACGGGTCGACGAAACTCAGGCACGGGTGCAAGAGACGCAGGAGCGCCATGAGATCATCATAGCGCGCATCGACGAAACTCAGGCACGGATGCAAGAGTCGCAGGCACGGATGCAAGAGTCGCAGGCACGGATGCAAGAGTCGCAGGCACGAATGCAAGAGTCGCAGGCACGAATGCAAGAGTCGCAGGCACGGATGCAAGAGACCCAAGAGCGCCATGAGACCACCATAGCGCGCATCGACGAAACTCAGTCCATAATGCAGCGCGACCTCGACTTCATGAAGGGCGACCATATGGAGATGCGGCTTCAGGGTCGAATCCACGGACTGCTGGCCGAAAGGCTGGAGATGCGCCGAATTCAAGTGTCCAGGGCGCTCTATCCGGCGGGAGATCAGACCGGATTCATGCGCGGCGTAGAGGATGCCTTCGATGAGGACAAGATCACGTCCGAGCAGTACAAGCGACTGATGAGAACGGACCTGATCGCCAGGGCGCGGCGAACCAAGTCCAGTCCGTGGACCTACGTCTCTGTCGAGGTGTCCAATCAGCTCGACAGGGGAGACGTCGACAGGGCGGTGGATAGCGCGTCCGCGCTTGCTCTAGTCTATCCGGAGGCGGAGAGCTTGCCGGCGGTGTACGGCAGTGAGATGTCCGATGAGGACAGGCTCTACGCCGGAGCCAGAGGCGTGGAGGTGTTCCTGATAAGATCGCAACGCTAACGTCTCTGCCAAAGCCGACCAAACCATCCATAGGTCCGGAGATTCCCAAAGGGGAATCCGGGCCTTCTTGCATTCATCAGCCGCCCCTGAGCAAACTGCGCCGGGCTACTCGCGCGCGCCAACAACGTCAGCAGCGGCGGCCCTCGCAATCGTCCCCTTCCTGATCGCTGTCGCCCCCCTGCCCTAACGCCATCTACGGGTAGACTGCCGAATATGAGAAATGTGCGACAGGTACAACCTTATCCCGAACCCGGCGGAGCTTGCTCAGTGGTTCGAGTTCGACGCCGAACAGACGACACGGGAGCCAGCGTACAGGGTCGTCCCGCTCAGGGCGTAGTGGGCGGCCCTCAGCGGCGAGCTAGGATACGCTCATAAAAGGCTCGCATCTGACAACTGAGTTGACACGATTTCCCGGACAGGGGTATACTTGAGGTTGCATGAGACACACGTTACGGTTCGCGCCGATGGCTTCGCAGTCGAGTACGACCGCGAAGGTCACGGCACGCCGCCACCCCTCAAGTGGGCCATTAGCTCAGACGGTTAGAGCGCAGTCCTGATAAGACTGAGGTCCGTGGTTCGAGTCCACGATGGCCCACCAACGTTTACAGAAGATGGAACTCCCTCCGGTAATGGCATCTCCTCAACGATCAAGTGATCTCACCGCGGGCGAAATGCAGGCGGCGCTCACAATGAGGGAGATCAGCTGCCCACGCAGATGTCCGGGATCGGCCTGAGGGCCGCTCAGGCTGCTGGAATGTAACTTACCGCTCTCGGCCAACCTTTCCAATCTGGTGGAACGGCGGTTCAGGAATAGCTCGGTAGACCTCGATGACCTCGTCAGCAAACTCAAATCGACCGGTCAGCACGTCTATTGCGACTTGCGATATCAGGGAAGCGCAGGCCGACACCGCTGAGGGGGGAGCGTTATTGACCGGCGCTGAGCAACCCAACTGGGGAGAAGCGAAATCCTCGCTATCGTGTCCGGCGGGTATGACGGGATAGCGTGTCAGGTCGTCTCGCTGGTGAATCGGTGTATCTCCTGCTAACGCCTGCCGGCGCACGCGAGCGATGAAACCGCCTCGATAGAGCGCTCCGGAGACCAGTCGCTTCCCAATGTCCTGTGACACCATGGCCAGCGAGTGAGCTAGAGCCTCGTTTCCTGTCGTGTCTATAACGATGTCGGCGCGATGTATGCGCTCTTGTATTTCTCTTGGGGTACGGGGCGCCTCCATGAACGCTGAAACCTCAGCCCAAGGAGCGTGGTCTCCGATTATGGACTGGACCGCCTGCACCTTTGGAACGCCCACCATGCTGTGACCGGAGACGTGCCTCACCACGTTACCAGCAGTACATCGGGGTCGACAATGTCCACGAACCCGACTCCGCTTTCAGCCAGTAACGTGGAGGTGTACCCACCAAGCGCTCCGGCCCCGAACACAGTGGCTCTGCGCGTGCGCAGCGCCGTTGCGTCAGGCCCTGCGCGCAGAATGAGGCTCTGTTCGTCTCTTGGCGCTGCTTGCATGGCGACTGCTTCCGTCTCTTCTTCCGTCCCTCTACATGCCATCACTAAGAGGTCGGTCCGGCCGTGACGCTGCCAGCAAAAGATGATGAGGTCCACTCCACCGCTGGCAGTGAGGAAATTGGGCTTGCGCCGGTCTGCCAATGCCCGCCGCAGCTGTCTACGCTGCAATCGCGGCAGGCAGGCGACGACCTCGGAGAGTTTACGAGGCGGTGGCGCACTCAATGACCCAACATGAAACCAAAGACACCGCAGCTGGTCTGCCGACCGTCTGCGCTCTGGGGCAATGTCCACACGTGGCGGCCTCTGACCAAATACGCCGTGACATTCACCCCAACTACCTTCAATAATGCCTAGCGACGAAAGGTCGAAAGTAGCGGCAAGCGGACTATTCTCCCTAAAATTCAGGAAAGCGTCCTGATCCAGCCGATCATCCTCCCACCCCTTTTTCGCATCCGCACACCACTCTTCGATCCTCGAGAACAGACCGTGCGCAGTGGTCCATTCGTGGCTGAAATCTCCCTCGCGCCACATGCACACCAGACCATCTAGGGTTGAATGGTTGGTATTGAGACCCTGCACGAACAGCGCCGGGGGTTGGAATGGCCACCCCGGAGCAACAACGATGTCCATTGTCGTCGCGTTGGTCAGCGGCTCAAAGGCCGGGTGAATCTTCCCTGTCCATCGTTGATAACTGGATTCAGGGACTAGCTGGAATCCAGCGTCCGCCAACTCCCCGATGAATTTCTCTAGGGAATCCAAGTGGAAGTGGTCGTCCGTCATCATCTCTATCCGAACCCCTGTGCCTCGTTGCGTCGGGCTGCCGAGATGCCTGAGCCAGAGGCCGCTCCACGGACCGTGTTGTTACTCCGCTGGTTCGGTGAACCTCTGCCGCTTCCGCCTCGATCATCGCTCCCACCGGAAGAACCTCTGCCGAAGCTCTCGCCGAACAGCTCCTGCCAAATCTCGACTGCCCTTTCACTCGACGATTCCGCCTTGGCTTTCCTTGCCGTCAGCGCATGGGAGTGAACTCTATTCCTGAAGTTGGCGTATTTCCTCTGGTCCCAGTGTCGGTTGAAGTTCTCGTCTGGCAGCGCTGGATTCCTAATCTCAGGCATATAGGGGTTTTGCTGCAGGTAATCGTCCATCCTCGTCAGCACCGTCACCAAGGTGTCTGCCACAGTTCTGACAGCTTCAGTCCCTTTATGGGACTGCATGATGGCGCTGCCGGCCAACGTGGTGAGCAGGATCGACTTGGCTGTGTAGTTGTTCTTGTGATCCCGCAGGTACTTGAGGATTCTCACGACTCGCTTGAGATTGCCGTCGGTTATCCGATTCTGCTCGTTGAACCAGTCTCGATATCCGGTCCCGTCCGTTACCTCGCGTCTGTTATCAATTCGATTGCACACGTAGTGTCTGCTGCGCGAGGTCAATCGGGGAACCACGTCTAGGTGAAAGTCGCCTGCGTAGTCGATGGTGACACATCGAGTCTTTAGCCGGAGCTTGTCGGCGTAGTTATGGTTCTGTTTCAGAGTCCTGAAGATCTCGTTGGGGTAGTCTTTAGCCTGCCATCGGCGGTTGGGTTTCATCACGATCTGGATGTCGGCATCGTACTCGTCGTTGTCGGCGACAGGCTTGATGAGAGTGTCCAGGGCGTATGAACCCTGCCGCTCCGTCTTCTGATAGCCGGTCAGGTGATCCTCAAGATGGCTGCTCACAGCTCGCACGCTCCTGTTCAGCCTGTCGAGCCGGGTTTTGTTAAGGTTGACTTCATCCCTGAGAAAGTCTTGGAAGTCCTGATTGTTCTTGGTCATCTTTATCTCCTGTGGATGTTCTATTTGCTTCGGGAGTGCCAGCCTGTCTAAGTATTGTACAGGCCTGTGCCATGCGAGTGTTTTGTCACTGCGGTTTCTTTAGGTTCTTCATAATCGCCTCACTGTGAAGGGCGAAATCTCTAGTAGCCAGAGCCTTGAGAGTGTCGAGATGCTTGGTGTCGTCCAAATCCCAAGCCTCGATCTCAGGGTCGATCCGCAGGTACCGGTCTGCGAGCAGCAGCTTGGCCATATTCGCTGAAGCGTCGGATTGCAGTCTGAAGACATACGAGACCAACTTCTGGCGGCCCCAGCCGGTGATGAGGCCCCACAGTCTGTTCTTAGAATAGAGATTGACGGAGCGGCCGGTACCGATCGACAGGATACGTACCTGTTCAACCGCCCGCCCGAACTTGGCAACTGCCTCCGTCAACGCCATGATCGACGGATTGTTGGCCCACAGGCCGCCATCTGCTAGAAGGAAATCACCGACTGATACAGGGTCAAAATACGCGGGAGCGGCGCACGACGCCAAGATGGCATCGCTCAAGGCGACATCTGAGTCTCTGACATAGGGCTGTCCGAGGTCCTTCAGGTAGCGAGACTTAAAAACATGCACCCCGCCGGTGGATATGTCGGATCCCATAATCATCAGAGGCTTTGAGATTTCCCCTAGGGTCAGGTCGGGGACGTGTCTTCGGACCACTTTCTCAAGGGGCCGAATCGAGTATTTGCTTCGGACATGAAACGAGCCCAGCCGTCTCCTCTGGAAGATGCGTGGCGACTCCTTCTCGAAGAGCTTGACTATCTCGGGCATGGGAATTCCCGCAGCGGCAGCCCCCGCTATGATCGAGCCTGTGCTGGTGCCGGCGATCAGATCGAAGCACTCCCCTACAGGCGCGCCGTTCGACTGTTCGATGCAAGCGAGGATCTGAGCTGAGTAAACTCCACTCGTACCCCCTCCATCCAGAGCTAGAATGTGAAATGCGCTATCTTGAGTCATGGGTTTCTGCATCTGTCCAAGATGCCGTCAAAGGGGTAGATCGGCGCTGAGCAACTCGCCGCCCGGTTCAGTAGCCTCGCCCACACCGTATCTACACTTCCAACCATGACGACGATGTGTATATCTCCCCACTCCCAATCTCTGGGGCAGTCGTCCGAATCCACGCGTTCGAGCCGTTTCTATTGACCTTCAAACTTTGCTCAAAGCGATCATACACCTCGGCGGTGATCTGCGAAGCTGGTCCGGAGCGTGAGGACAGCTTGGCCGCATAGTTGGCTGCGCGCCCAACCCAGACGAGTTCGTTGAACCCCCGAATACCTGTGCGCGCCACGAACAGATCGCTCGTGTCAATGCCCACTACCTGCTTCACCGAGTAGCTGGAACGCGGATACTCCTCTCTGATAGCGGGATTGATGATCTTCTGCACGGCATAGTTGATCTTGAGCGCGGTGCGGACGGCTCTGTCGTCTTTCTTGCCGCCGGTGTACACCGCCATGATGCGGTCGCCGTCATACGCGGTAATCGTCCCGTTCTCAGATCGGATTATCCTTGCGGCGCATACCAGATAGGTCTTGTACACCTCTGCCGCGAACGCAGGTTCCTCAGTGTCAACGAGCTTGGTCGAGTCGTCCAAGTCGGCATACAGAACCGTTCCCTCCAGCTCGACGGCATCGTTGCCGAGCTTCAGATCATCCAGTTTGGGCGCACCCCGGCGATTCTGCGTGGTCCATTCCTCTTGAAGTATCTTCCTCACTTCCGAGTTGAGATTGTCTCCGAGTGCCATCGTCTATCTCCCCCGATCATTGTCAACGCGGTCCAGTAGTTAGTATGACGGTTCTCATCTGATTGCACGCAGATGCCATCGTGACGGAAAGTCCATCCTCTTCCTCTGTCCCTATCGCATAGGTCAGCGGCGTGATGCCAGCGAGGTCTGTCGGTATCTTGACATCGACGTCACGCGGGTGGATCAGGAACGTGCGGGAGTGACTCAGAGCTCCCATGAACAGCCCCAGCTCGAATATGATGTTGTCCCTCGGCGCTGGATTGGTCGCGTCTCGGCTGATTACTGTATCATCCGGCGACAGCACGAGCGCGGCGAAGTCGGCGGTTGGCAACAACTGCTCTAGGGATTCGATTGGGAAGCTCGACGCCACGAACAAACCATCGGTCCATAGATTGACGACTATCCGATCGTGTTCGAGCGCCGACTGGATAGCGCGGGCTATGGGAAGCGACTCTGCCGAACAGCCCACGAACAGGACGGGGCGAGGATTCACCGACGCGACGAACCTGTTTCGCTGTCGGAGGCGGTGAGCTAGCTCGCGGGCGAGGTTGCGCCACAGCCGGGGATGGGATTCGGCCAACTCGGTGAACGCCTCCTCGGACAGGCGGGCTATGACCACCTCACCGTCTGCCACCGCGGACGCGGAGCGACGCTGTCCAGGGTCTATGAGCGCCAGCTCGCCTACGTGCTGACCTGACGCCCTGACCGCAACTTCGCGTCCTAGAACTCGGATCGAAACGACGCCTGCCAGTATGAAGAGGATGTCGTTGTCCGCTGCCGAATCTTCGATGAGGACGGAACACGGCTTGAACCCCTCGACTTTAGCAGAATCGGCGATCAGCCCTGCCAAGGCAGCGTCGTCACCAATGATATTCTGGGTCCGAAGCGCCTCGACCAAGCGAGGCCGTCCCTCAGGTCCATCGAACCTGTCTAGCATACTGAGAACTCCCAGAGTCTTCCGCATGGAATCAGTCTAGCTACGCTGCGTAGAGTGTGCAACACGGATGGATGCAGTGGCAGGTCTTTTCAGAGACGCCCAGATCTCAGTCCGGCCCAGCAAGGTCAAGACTGGCTGCAAGCTGGATCAGCTACGAAAGCGGTCGCCTAGCGCGCGAATCATGTGAACACTGCTGGCTAAGGACTGGTGGCAACACCTGTGTCCAAGTCGCAGCTACGAAATGTCCAAAGTTGGACATGGGAATCTTGCAGATCATGCTCAAGTGTCCTAGTGAAATGCACAGTTTTGATCACGGTGAGATGGTGGGGGTGGAATACGGACACGAGCAGTTCTGAGGGCGACAGGGAGACGCCTTCGGGCGTGGTACAAATGGGCGAAGCGCTCAATGGAGTTGGTCGCAACGATGAGGAATACCCTATTGGAACAGCAGGTGGGGCGACTTTCTCAGCTTGAGGCAGGGGAACAGGACTCGTGGGCAGTAAGGGGGTAAACCACTCTACGACAGACAGACGGGATTCAGGGCCGACGAAGACATTCTCGCAATGGCATTCGATGGAAGCCGAGCATCGCCTTTAGTCATCGAATTATGATCACTGTGCAACGCCCCCGCGACTCAAAGTCGTTCTTGAAGCGTCGATCGTCCTTGATTGACCGCTTTGGGTCGTAAACCACAAAAAGGATGTGCGTGTCCTGAGGATATTTGGTCAAGTCCGCTGCCATGCCTTCGGATGCCCTACTTGGCGACGTTCCACCGCGGATGTACTTGGACTCGACAAAAACGGCACAGTCTTCGCTTCCGTGATCAGGCACGGCGTGACCTCCAGCGAATGGTACTGCCGGATGCTCTCGTTCCAACTCAATGCGATGTGAGTCCAGCAGGGCACTTATCTTGAGGTTCAGGTCCGATTCATCCTTAGGTTTGTTGGCGCTAAACATCATCCCAACTGTAGGAGGAAGCAACTTGCACAGCGTCTCTATCAGCCGGTCCACTGGGTCCTTAAGGTATTCCCGGTCGGAAATCAGACCGAGTAGCGAGCTCTTTTCGACAGCAGAGTAGAGATCGTCATGTACCTCCCGCATCCGCTTCATGGCAAGCGACACCTGATCCCCATGCCTGCGACACATGGTCCAAATCTGTTCGATACGCTCAGTCTCACTCGAATCGTCTGGAAGGTAGTCGACGATGTCAGACAACTCGGTTGTTAGCTCAGTGAAAAAGTGGTCAATGTTCCAAGTGCCAAATTTCTGGGCTTGTCGCACATAGTCCACTGCTGTTGTCTGTGTTTCTCGCTCTACAATGCTTTTGGCAATAATGTCTTTGGCATAGATACCGGCCTCATCTACATCATCCGCCTTTGCTCCGTAAGCCGCGAACCGACGGTCGATACATTGAGAGCAGCCCCCGCAGTGTGTCGACTGACCGAGATTCCGGGATGTCTTACTACACGAGACTGAACTAGGAATCAGATTTGCATGTGGACTGTTCTTGAGCATCTCCATGATGTCGGTCTTGGTCTTCCACAAGAATGGAAGGTCGATCCGGAAGGGACGTTCAAGGAGCAGCGAAAAGAACTGTCGCAGATGGTAGATTGTCTGCGGGTGTGTAGTACGACTCGCCCTGGCATTGGAGAGATCTTGTCTACGGGAGAAATTGATGCTTGTGATTCCATTCTCAAACACGAAGAAGCTGTCTTGCCCAAAGGCTTGACCGATAGCATAAGCAATGCTGGTGTACAAGAATGATCTGGACCGTTGGGTCTCCTCGACTCGTTTGGCAATCTGCGTCAGGTTGCTTTGGAACTTGTAGTGGAAAATCCTGTTAGGGTATAGATTCTTTAGGGTGGTGACTAAGCGGTTCTGAGTTCGCGCAGTGCCAGGCTGGGGCTGATGGCTGACAAGGCAAAGCTGGTCTCTGGTATCTTCAAGCCGCTGAGTGATTCCCGCTAGAGAATCCAAGCCACCCGAGAACAGCGCCACCGACAAGTTCGAAGAGTCATCGAGTCGGAATTGCTCATCATCGAATAGATTGGTCTTCGGCGTTGAGTGGCCCGGTTGAAACGAGAACTCGTAGTGGCGGTCGCCTGTCATGAACTTCAGAGCTTGCGCCAAGCAGGTCGAGACGTCACTCCGACTCCAGAAATCGTAATCACGCACCTTGACAACGAAATGGAATGATCTATCCCAAGCTTGGTACTCGACGGCCCTTGTTGAGCCTCGGCTGATCATTCGATCTGCGCAGTAGACATATGCCGCGATCTCTAGCAAGTCGAGTACCCGGTCTGACAAGTGATACACATCACGGACAAAATCTGGAAGTCCGATCCAAACGTTGGCAGGCTCCTCGCCTCGCTGTAAGTAGTCTAGGACAATGTTCTTTCGCGGCTTTATGGAGCATTCTCTTGGAATGGCGGCTTCGTTGCATAGAACCATGACGGGAGCATCAGTGCTCATGGCTTGGGCACCTCCCGCATCAGCTCCTCCCGCATCTTGCCGAAGGCTATGAACAAGAACCCCTCGGACTCATCTTTCGACGGGACTCTGTCGCGGGCGTGACTGTTGAACCATCCTGCTGCGAATGACTGCGTTATCCGGGATGTTTCAAAAGCGAACCTAGATACATCGTCAATGTGGTCCCTTAGTCGTGAAGCAAGCTGGTCCCGTTCGACGACACTGGCCATGGCGGCTGACGCCTCGCGCTCCAGAAAGTAATTGAGGTACCTCTCTGTGAATTTAGCGAAGAACAGTCTGGACACCTCGCAGAATCCCGCGCCGCTGTCCGCTCGCCGCCAAATATCTTTCGAGTCTATGTCGGAGTCGAAGAGCGTCGGCTGCACTTTCTGTTGGGTGGACCAGATGGATATGGCATCAGCCGATGCCTTTGCCGCAAGATCAGCGTACTCCCTCGAACCGTTCTGGTCGTCAACCCATGATCGAAGCTCGCTTACGAGCTTCAGAGTTGTTGGACGTTCGTCAAGATCAATGCTAGGGGCGAATGAGTCAGCAGGGAGACTGCCGGATGAGGCGCTCTTGGCCAATGCCAACAAGAACTGGAACGCGGCTACTACGCCATCATCCGTGTGAAGTTTTCTGAACTGGACTCGAACATTCCCAAGTGTGGCAGTTGCCAGCTCTGCCACTTCTTGCTGCGATCCCGACGATGCACCCAACTGAGCAACGACATCGCGCCAGCGCTTGGAGTGTGGAAGAGCGCCTACTCTCTCGTGACCCACTTATCAAATTCCTACACGGTTAACTTACCCTATGGCTATCTCAGAGGGGATAAGTGACTCGTCGAAAAACTTATGACGCATCCACAGACACCCGCTCTTGGAGACCGAGTGCATCCAAGGCTTGCAGCAGATCCAGCTGGAGGCCATGCGAGCGGTCTGGTTCTATGTCGACGGACAGGTCTATGCCCACGGTGAGGTCCGCGCCGGAGCGGAGTTTGGGCAGGATCCGAGTTCCAATCCGGTTCCAGACTTCGGGGGGGACGGTGCCTGTAATCCGCAGCGTGGTCTTCCGATCAGTCTGAGTATGTCCAAGCGGTTCGATGTCATCAGGGACGGTATCGAGGGGGACGATTTCGCGGTCGTCAGGATCAGCAGGGGCGGGATCGGGGACGATGACAGGCGGCTGAATATCGGACGCGGTCGACGGCGTCCGAAGCTCCTGTGCCTTTGTCTTCTTCAACAGAAAGACGTTCGGCTCGAACGCCACCTCTTCCATGCCAATAGGCTCGTGGTACCAGACTCTTTCGTATCGGCCGTCTCCCCTGTCGCCGGACGCGATGCCGAAATCTCCTCTTTCCACGAACTCGGCAATCTTCTGACGGAGAGCCGCGTCCGGGTCGAGCAGTCGCGTCAGCGAACCGTCGAGAAAGCTCTTGCGCAAGCCGGTTAGAGGCCACGCGCCGGAATTCTCGAAGGCGGGCGGCCAGTGGCGGTCGACGTAGCCGGCGCCGATCGACTCGTTCAGCAACGCCTCGGACTTCAACGCGCCGATTATGCGTCCGCACAGGGTCGAGCTGCCGCTGGAGTGGCCCGCGCCCAAGTCGATCGTCCTGAGCCTGTCATCGGAGCCGGCGTCGGATATGATCACGTAACGGTACGCAGCCCAAACCTCGTCCTTTGCCAAGTCTTGGGAGTCCCGGATTCTCGCGCTCACCTCGTCGCGCTCCGACTGCTCGATCTCCGCTCCAAGTATGCCCTGCTTCAACTCTTGATCCACGCGCTGCCATGCGAGCCACTCTTCGACGCGCGCGCGCAGCTCACGCCCAGGCCTCCTGGCAGACCAGACTATGGCGGCGGGGTAGAGTCTGGGGGAGGATCCGCGATGCCTGATCCAGTGGGCGATGCGCTTGCTCGTCTCGTCTCCCGGCTGCCACTCTTCATCAGGGTCGGCGACGATCAGCGCAAGTCTGGGCGAATCGGGAATTGCGGCGCTGTCTTCGGGGAAGAAGACGGTCGGCACGGATGGTCCGTCCCTGAACTCACTCTCTACGAGTCTGCGAATCGCGGGGGCGACTTCGCTGCGGTAGTCGAGAGACGCTCGACGGTCGCTTACGACTTTCCTCAGTGTTGCCTGATGGTGGATGCGGTAGCCGTCTGCGCCGACTTTGCGAATGAAGAAGCCCGTCCTCTCAAGCGCGAGCGCGGTGTTGTCTATGGTGGTGGTCTCGACGTCTGTCTCGCCGAGGGCGAAGCGCAGCTCGGGCAGATGGGCTACTTTGTCCACCTGTCCGCCGGAGGACTCGAACAGTATGGCTGCGCCGAGTCTGCGGTGGATGTCGCGGAGCGCGCCCTTGGTGTCGGCGTCCAGCGCTCTGGCGCGGGCGGTCTCTCCGGCGATGTCGGCGTCTATGGCGACGTCCAGCCTGGACTCTCCGAGCTGGCCCAGAAGCGAGGCGCGGAATTCGGGAACGTGAAGCGGGGCGGATCCGAGTGTAATGAGCGGCTCGGCGCGCGCCTGCGCGAACTGCTCGCGGGCTGCCCATGATATCCACTGCGCCAGCATCGCCAGCGCGCCGCGCGTCTGCTGGAACTGGGGCAGGGCGCGCCACTTGCGCTGGAACACGGAGAGGGTGGCGGGGTGGAACGGGTAGCACGCCTCGAAACGCCTGCGGAGGAAATCGCGCGCGCGCCTGTCGCTGGTGGCGGTGTCGACTGCCGTCCACTCGGAGGGCAGCCGCTCGCTTCTGTCGAGGCACCAATCCGCATACGCGCGCGAGATGTTCTGACGGACGCGCTCGCCGCCCAAGTCCTCGAACAGTCTGCGCCGCACCACCTCGCTGATGTCGGACTCGTCGTTTGCGATCAGGTCGCGGGCGACTCTCCCGACGACCTTAGTGATGCGCTCCTGCCACTCCTGATCCCATTCGGTCATCTCTACCTGACTGCGGGGAAGGCTTATCACGGCGGCGGCGCGGGTGGTGCCGGTGACGGCGACGGTGAGGTTCTGGATGAAGGCGTGGAAGCTGTCTGCCATGCCGCGGTGACGGTTGATGAAGTTCAGCGCCTCGTCGAACAGCAGCAGAACGGGGGCGTCGGCGGCGGCGAACGCTCTCGACAGCGCCTCGGTGCCGGGCGGGGTGGTCTGGGCGGTGGGGCCAAGCGCCTCCACTCCCCTATCGCCGGCGATCTGGCGGGCGAGGTCGATCCAAGGCGTCTCCCGCCCCTCAGAGGGGTCCCAGGCGTTGCCTACGAAGACGCCGACGCGCGCGCGGGGAGCCTCGGACATGCTGGAACTCATCAGCAGCTCTGCGACTCCGGGGAGTCTGGCGGCGTCTCTGCCGGCTCTGGCGAGATGGTAGAGGGCGGTCAGGGTGTGTGTCTTTCCCCCGCCGAACTGGGTAATCAGGGTGAGAACGGGGGCGGTGTTGCCGGTTCTGCCCGCCAGACGGCGAAGGGCCATGCCGGTATGCTCCTCCAAGGCGCGGGTGACGTAGGTGCGGGAGAAGAACTGACTGGGGTCGCTGTAGTCGGGCGGGGCGGTTCGGTTGACCACCTGTTCCAGCGCGATGGCGAACTCGTCGGGGCTGAACGAGCGTCCTTCTCGGACTTCCTCGCGGGGCGTGACCACTCTGTACCAAGGCTGCATCGGAAAGACTCCATCTGTTTATTTCGGAGTATCAAGGGGATGTGATATACGGATTCGCCCGCCGCGTATGGTTACTATCGCACGAGAAATCTTACGAGCTTGCAATCGACACGGCAGCCAGCTAGTCTCCGGCGATGACAGCGTGGGCGTAAGCGGTGCAGGCGCGAATGTCATCCAATTCGAGGTCGGGGTAGTCGTCAATAATATCATCCGGCGTGACTCCCTGCGTCAACAGGCTCAGTATCAACTCCACAGATACGCGCATGTCACGAATGATCGGCTTCCCGCCAAAGACGTCGGGGCGAGCGGTTATTCGATTCAGAGGGTCGGCGTTCACTGCTTTGCTCCGCACAGGTCTTTTCTGTTGAGAAGTCTTCTCATATCGTTCTCGGATTTCTTGTTCTTGGGTGTCGAATAGAGCTTTCCGCGCGGACTGTCAATCAGACGTTTGTTCGTGAAATCGTGTCGCAGAGCTCTGTCGTTGGAGTACAAAAGGCGGGATCCGCTGATCTGCGCCAAGGCGATGATATGCTCATCGTTCGACTCGCACCTTCCCTGACCCTCGATATATTTGGTTCTTGCATCTACTTCACTCGCCTTCTCAATGCGCATCCGCATCCGCATCTTGTTAGCGCGCTTATCTTCAAGCGCCCAATTCCTGAAGCCTTCCGAACTCAAAATAAGCTCACGGTGCAGCTTGCCCCCAACCACCAACCGACCGCTCCCTTTGCGGATCCATTCTAAGAACTCCTTACCTGCCGGCTGCGGACTGGGTCCAAACACCTCATGGGCGACGTTTGCGTCCACGATTGCGCACATGCCTCAACTCCTCGAATAGATTAGTCTCTCCATAGAGACCTCATCGTCTCTTCCATGAAGAAGCTGCGGTAGCTATCGGGCGCGTCTAGGATGTCGCCATCTTCGTCTATTCGGAGCGAGTGAATCCGAACATCCAAGTCATTGCGCTCGAAGTAGAGGATCGAGACGTCTTCGGGCTTCAGATCCGTTTCACCGTCCCGAACGTCCATGCGCACCCTGTCCATCAGGTGGTCGCTGTGAGTCTCGACCACAAGCTGCCTTTCTGTGCCTGCGACCCGACAGAACAGGCTGCCTAGAGCGGCTTGCGCCATCGGGTGGAGATGCACTTCCGGCTGCTGGAGCAGGAACATGTCCGGCGCGTCGGGGCGCAGCAGCTCCGTTATCAGGGGCAGCGACTGGCTGACGCCGTATCCCACGTCGATGAGATTTCGCATGGGGCCTTTCAGCCTGCCTCCGAATTTTCTGACCTCCACTTGGAAGGGATCGCCGGCTCTCCCTCCCAGACGCCTGAAGGAGATTTCATCGAAGAGTCCGGCGGCTTTCCCAAAGCGTTCGAGTCCATCCTTTAGATCCGTCCACGTCTGTTCGTCTCCGGAAGATACGTCGGCGAGATACATGGGAACGTAGTCGCCTTCGGGGTCCGGTGTAGGCCGGGAAGGGTCGTATGTACGGCGCGGCTTGGAGCGGACGGGGGCGCTGGCGAATGGCCGCTGGCGCTGTCGGCGAATCGACCAGATGAAATGATCCAGATCACCTAGCATTTCAAGGTCTTGTGAACTAATGGGTGGAGCGTCTGCCAGCGGCGCAAAACCCGTTCCATCCTCTCGTAAACTCATTGGCGCCAGAAAAAGGTAGGGGCGGAGTATCGTACGCTCTACAGTGTGGGATATAACTCTAAATTCACCTGTATCCCCAAGCCCCCAAGACCCCCGACTGGTTCCAACTCGAAGCGAGTAGGGTTCGTCGAGCGCAAAGGTTTCTTCCATCCAAGCGCTTCCAAGAGAAAAACGCCGCCTTACAGGAACGGGTGCAGTCCCACTCCTTCCAAAAGTGAACTCGAAGCTGCTAACCTCGCGCCCAAGTTCGGCGCTGAATCCAGCCTCGAACGTACTCGCGCGCCCGCCCCTGCCCCCCCGATAGTGAGCGATTTCGTCGAAGCTGCCGAGGTCGTAGGGGTCTTCCTTGAAGTCCGGGCTGCGGAATCCATAGCCAATGTCCCATAGGACGCGAATCATTGCCATGAAGGATGTCTTTCCGGCGCTGTTCTCGCCTACGAGCAGGGTCAGGGGGGCAAGGCGGGCGGTCTGCTCGTCGCGAAAGCATCTGTAGTCTTTGAGTCTGATCTCGTTCACTTCGGATACTCCTGTTCAGCCTCACGCTCTACCATCATGGGAGGGGGGAATCACCCTCACCCTAACGCTCTCCCCTCAAGGGAGAGGGGATTAATTGGTGGATCATGGGGAATCCACGCTAACCCTAACGCTCTACCATCATGGGAGGGGGGGATTAATCGGATGCTCATTATGGATTACGCTCTGCCTTGCGCTCTACCATTATAGTATAGGGGGGATGGCTTGGGGGTGTCATTGTCTTGGGGCGGCTAGGAGCATGGCATCCAGCAGGCGCTTTTCTTGGCTGGATCGGGGGTAGAGGGCGGAGAGGGCGTTGGCTAAGCGCAGGAAGTCGGGGCCGCGCTCCTGCTGGGATTGCAACAGGTTTCTCAATGACTGCGATCTACCGGACGATTGCAGCAGCATGGCGGCATGAACGTGATCCAGTGTGGTCCAGCCGGGTACGGTGTGAAGATCGTCTGGGGCGACTGCCTGCGTATTTCGGCTTCGGCTCGTCTGGGGCGCGGCGGCGGTATCCGAATCCAGGGCGCGCTGGGGGCGTCGGCTCGAACGGCGGCGGGCGGTGGGCGGGCTGTCGGGGAACAGGTTCAGCTGATGGTCGGAGCCGGCGTTGGACTCCAGCAAGTCGGCTATGGTGTCTACGCCGGACTCTCCGAAGAGCCACTGGCGGCGGTCGTCTACGGGAATCAGACGCACCACGCCCTTCCGGATCTGGATGATGCGCCGCGACTCCCAGCTGTCCAAGTGGATGCCGAGCGGCTGGGCGAACCGGCGCGCCACGTCGAACGGCAGGCTGAACATCTGGCGTGGGGCGGCGGCGGTGTCTGCGCCGCTGTCGGCGGGGAACCCTTCGGCGGTGCTTTGCATCGTCCAGAGGAAGAGCGCGGTCAGGCGGGCGTCCTCCTCGAGCGCGCCAAGCGCGCCGTTGCGCGCCCGCGCCTCCGCCGTGCCTAAGACGGTTTCGAGGGCGGTTCGTCCCACGACTTCCCAGACTCTTTCGAGATACTCGGGCAAGCCCACGACGTCGCCTTCCACCGTCTCCACGCGGGAGTAGCGGCTGAAGATCTCCAGGGCGGGGCCGACGCAGGCGAACACCAGATCCGCGCCGCGCACGCCCTCGCGCTGAAGTCGCTCCATCCAGTCTCCGACGCGCCCGGGCAGCTCGCGCAGCACGTCCGCCCAATCGCCGACGGGCGCATCCTCGGGGCGTGGGCGGCAGATCAGATGAACGCTGGTGGCGAGGTGCGCTGTCTCGCGTGCATTGAGTCTTGCGCCCCTCTCAGTTTTGATTGGCCAAGAGCCGGTGATAGTCCAGCCGCCGCGTATCATGCCGGAGAGCAGAGCTTCCCATCCTTCGGTTGTCTTGTGGGCGAATACGACGGAGCCGACGCCGTCTTCGCTCAGCACACGTCGACCTTCGGCAAAAGCCCTAGCCATGGATCTCTCATAGAATTCTCTATCTTTGGACGTCCCGTTTATATCCTTCACCCTCTCACACTGCACTATCTCAGCCGTTTTGGGGGACAGACGATTGTTCTCACCGAAAGGGTCATGCAACAACGGATAATCGGGGAACGCGCGCTTGAGCCAGACCAAGAAGAAATCCGAGAGGTCGGCGTATGGAATTGCGTCATAATAGGGCGGGTCGGTGAACCAGACTCCCGCTGATTGGTCGGGAAGGGGATGAGCGGTGGCGTCGGCGGGCTGGATTTGTCCTGCTGATTTTACTACATGTGAAACTGTGCTAGATGCTCCTATAACATCGGTGATAGCATTTTCAAAGCCTCCCGCATATGGGACAAAAGGGAACATCTCAGGAAAGTCCCAAGACATCGGAAGTGTCTGCATACCAAATGAGCCTGCAACAGTCTCACTGCCCTTATGCCATTTGCTAAGCACATTGCAATGCCGAGCCACTTTTCCAAGGGATAAACCAAGTATCTCTCCACCTTTAGAGATTTCACGTGCTCCTTCAATCAAAGTCAATTTCTGCCGCGCAGTGAACAGATCGCCAAAGGTCGTTATACCGTACAACGGGATTTGGCTTCCGACTGCGCGATGCGTGTCTTTTGTTGGCGCTGGCTCATCCGGCACGGGGCAAAGACCCTGCTTCCCGCCGCGTTCCCATTCGTCCAGAATCCGCGCCACGCGCTCTTGCGCCCGATGGACTGCGGCGTAATCGGCGGCGGTCGGCAGGCGGTAGTGGCGTCCGCGCTCGTTGGGACGGAGGGTTACGACGGCTGTCATGCGCGCGCCGCCGGTGCGGATGCCGTTCTCGTCGAAAGTCACATCCGCGCCGCCGCGCTGGGCGGCAAGCTGTGAGCGCACTCTTGCGGGCGGGAGTACGGCTTCGCAGCAGAGGCAGGTCGCCCTTGCGCGGGACACGCTGCCGCCACGTACTTCGTCGTTGGAGTCAGGCTTGAATATCTTTATCTTGAAGGCTACCTGCGGCGGGGCGTTATCGGGACGTGCCACGCTGTGGCGCAGGGCGATCTTGCGGTTGGCTTTCCGGCACAGCCAGAACGAGCGCATCAGGGGAATCTCGGCGCCGCAGCTTGGGGCTTCGCAGCGCACGGTTCGCGCCCAGAGGTAGGCGATGGGAGTCGCGCCGTCAGGGTCTGTTGGGTAGAGATCGGCAAGCTCTCGCTCGGCTTTGGTCTTGATCTCTGCGCCGACGCGCCGCAGCTCTTGGGCAAGGTCGGGGCCGTGTCGGGGGATGTCTTCGAGCATGACCTTGAGGATGAGGCAGGCGACGGGGTTGAGGTCGCTTGCGAACGCCTCGCAGCCGAGCCGCAGGGCTTCGAGGGGGATGGAGCCGCCGCCGGCGAAGGGGTCGACGACCAAGGGGGTATCGCGCGGGTGGGCGGCTTTCACCAGCGCCCTGCCGGTCTCGATATACTCGGCGCTGGCGGCGTTGTCCCAGTTGGCGAAGTTTGCGATGAACTCCAGCAGGACGCGGCGCAGTCCATCGGGGGATTCGAGCTGCCGATCCCACGAGGAGGGGCGGGACTTCATGGACAGCAAGGCTTGGCGCGCTCGCGGGCTGAAGGCTTCGGGGCAGTTGGGATCGCACGGGTCGGGCAGGAGCAGGGCGATGAGGACGGCGCGGGAGGACGCCAGCGGGCGGCGCGCCCACCACAGATGGAGGGTGGAGGGGTGTCCGTGTCGTATGGATTTTTCGCGGACAGCGTGCCTAGAGACTTCGGCGATGGGGAAATCGACTTCGGCGAGGCGTTTGCAGTCTTTGGGGATCATGGGTCGTCACTCCGCTCGCGCCTCATTGTATCTGTATCTGGACGGCAACTATAGCAGATATTCTTCCTCTTCCTCGCGTACTTGCAGCGGCTTGGTCATTGCGTTCACCTCTAGCCAGTAGCGCTGAACCTTGCTGACCTCGCGCCAAGAGAAGCGGGCGGGGTCGCTGACAGGCTCTTGAAGCTGTGGGGCGGCGGCGCAGCTGGTGACGATGTACAGCCAGTAGCAATCGCGGCGGTCTTCCGCAACGCGGCGCTCGTTGGGCGAGAGCAGGATGGTTCCAGTCTCGGCAGCCAAGCCCTTCACCTCTATCAGGCGCAACTCTCCGGATGCACGGTTCACGCTGGTTACATCGTATCCCAAATTCTTCTCGTGGACGTCTTCGACACGGCATCCGCGATCGCGCTCGTAGTCCATGACTGCGCGCATGGCGATCATCTCGGTCTCGGAGCTGGGGCGGAGGTTTCGGATATCGGAGGACTCGCGCTCGGGGTGGGGAAGGACAAGGGCGCTGGTCAGACGCTCGACGCCCTGAAGGGTGAGCGCGCGCTGCTGGCGAAGCTCGCGGCTGCGCCGATCGCGTCGCGCCATCGCCTCATCGTGGCGCATCTCTGCCTGCGCCAGCCTGCCCGCAGCGCCGGGGATCTGCTGCTCCATCTCTTCGGCAGCGTGTCCGATCTCTTGGTCGATTCGCTGAAGAACCTCAGTAAGGGACAGATCGACGTGATCGGCGATGCGGTCGAGGTCTGCGAGCCGCTCGCGTCTCACGTCTTCTATGAACGGGGTCAGGGCGAAGCGGTCGAGCCAGTCCCGCGCTTCGGGGGCGGAGGCGACTTCGGGCATACGGGCGGGGGCGGGGGCAGGGGTGAGGTTGCCGAGCGCGTCCGGCTCGGTGGCTCTGGTCTCTCCGCCTTCGCTCAGCTCGACTACGAACATCCTCTCGTGGATGGTATGCCCCAGCCCGTCCACCACTCTGGCGCGGTAGAAGTCGAGGCGCGCGGGGGCGGCGTGATCCAGAGAGTAGAAGCGCGCGCCGCTGGTGAACGTGTCGAGGGCGAGGGCAAGGCTGTTCCTGCGGAGCGCCTCGAAGAGGGGATGGCCGGGAGTGACCCACTCGATGCCGCTGCCTTCGGACACTTCCCTATCGGCAGAGACGCGGGGGTAGCGCGCAGCCAGCTCGGGGAGCCTCCAAGTCGGTTCGCGCTCGAACGCCTTCAGGGCGGCGGGGGTGCGGCCCGGATCGAAGGTGTGGCGCAGTCTGCGGACGGGTCTGAGGGTCATGCGCGCTACTCTGGCGCTGTCGGTGAGGAAGCGGGCTATGGTCTCCGGCACGACGCGCCGCTCACGCGCTCTGGCGCGCCGCTCCAAGAGCATGTCCAGGTTCAGATGTCTGGACGCGAGGCCTTCGAGCGCGGTCTGGCAGATGGCGCGGAAGCGTTCCTCGTCCACGTCCGTCAGCAGGCGGTCTTCGAGGTCGGCATCGCCGAGCCTGCCGGCGTAGTAGTCTCGGAACACTCTATCCACGTGGGCGGCTGGCAGGACCTCGCCAATCACGTTGAAGACGGCGTCGTCATCGAGGGCGTCTCGAATCTCCTGGAGCTTGGAGAGAAGGCGTTCCAGCACGCGCCCCTCTATGGTGTTGGAGGCGACGAAGTTGAAGATCAGGCAGTCTTCGCGCTGTCCGTAGCGGTGGATGCGCCCCATGCGCTGTTCGAGGCGGTTCGGGTTCCAGGGGATGTCATAGTTGAACAGGATGTGGCAGCACTGTAGGTTGATGCCCTCCCCTGCCGCCTCGGTCGCCACGAGAACCTGAATCGCGCCGTCCGTGAACTGCCGCTCGGCGTGCAGCCGAGAGCCGGGGGCATCGCGCGAGCCGGGCCTCATGCCGCCGTGGATGCTGCCGACTCTGAAGCCCCATCTCTCCAGATTCTCTACGAGGTGATCGAGGGTGTCCTTGAACTCGGTGAATATCAGCAGGCGCTGATCGGGGGAGTCGAAGAATCCTTCGCGCTGCATCAGCTGTCGGAGGTGTTCGAGCTTGGCTTCGCCGCCGGACGTCTCGACGGAGCGCGCCTGCGCAGCTAGAGCGTGAAGCTCGGCGATCTCGTTATGTATCTCGTCGGCGCTGCGGGCGAGTGTGACGGCTTCTAGGAGTGTCTCCATGCGCTCGCGCTCGGAGTCTTCCAGCTCTTCGATGTCGTCCCAGTCGATGTCTGGGGGGGCGGTTCGGGCGAGGGTCTGGGCGCGCTCCAGTCCGTCTTCGAGACGCTTGGCGCGATTTTCGAGCGATCTGCGCATGGCGCTGGCGCTGGAGGCTAGGCGTCTCTGGTACAGGGACATGAGGAATCCGACGGCTCTGGCTCGGCGGTCGTCTCCTCTCATCGCGGCGCGGTGGCTCTGGCGCTTCACGAAGCGGGTGACGCTCTGGTAGAGATCGAACTCTGCGCCGCCGAGCCTGAAATCGGCTGTGCGGGTGATGCGCTTGGTGAACACGGGCTGGGCAGCCCAGCTGCCATCGGGCTGGCGCTCGGGAAAGTAGACCATCGCCTCTTTGGTGCGGCGCAGGTAGAAAGGGGCGCGCCGCCGCTCCATGGCTTCACGAATCGACTTCACGTCCGCGTAGGCGTCTTGGTCCAGCAGCTGGAGGAACAGGGTGAAGTTGTGGGGGTCGCCCTTGTGGGGGGTTGCGGTCAACAGGAGGATGTGGTCGGCGCTGTCGCGCAGCAGCTCGCCGAGCCGATAGCGCTGGCTCTTGTGCGTCTCGTCCTGGGCGGACATGCGATGGGCTTCGTCTATGATGACGAGGTCCCAGCGAGACTGTCTGAGGCCGGGCAGGATGTCTTCGCGCTTGGCGAGGTCCAGGGAGGTGATGAGCTGTTTCTGCTCCATCCACTGGTTGACTCCGAACTGGTCTCGGATGTCTCCGCCCTTGATGACGATGAATCTCTCGTCGAACTTCTCGCTCAGCTCGCGCTGCCACTGGAAGGTGAGGTTGGCGGGGCAGACGACCAAGACGCGCTCGGCAAGGCCGCGCAGCTTGAGCTCTCGGATGAGGAGGCCGGCCATGATGGTCTTGCCTGCGCCGGCGTCATCGGCGAGCAGGAAGCGCACGGCGGGGAGCTTGAGCAGGCGCTCGTACACGGCGTCGAGCTGGTGCGGCAGGGGGTCGACGCGGGATATGGACAGGCCGAAGTACGGGTCGAACTCGTGGGCTATGCCGAGTACGTAGGACTGAATGCCGAGTTTCAGCAGTCTGCCGTCGCCGTCGTAGGATAGGGAGGTGTCGGAGATGCGCAGGCTGGCGATGTCTTCGGGGGTCAGGGTGACGCGCTGGAATCGCTCGGTTCGCTGGCCGACGAGGCCGGCCTCGATGGAGTGGGGGGCGTTCGAGCGCACGGTCTCCACGCGCATGGGCTCGGGGAACTGGGGGCCGGTCAGCAGCTGGCCTTCGCGGATGGGGTGGGGTGTGGTGGGGGTCAAGGGGGTGGCTGCTCCTGGGCTGCGCTCTGGCGGCGGGGGGATGGTTTACCTAGCACTCTGCCATTGAGGGAGGGGAATCACCCTCACCCTAACCCTCTCCCTCAAGGGAGAGGGGATCTCACTCTCACACTCTAGCTTGACATCTTCCTTCGAGGGGGGATGGATCCCCTAGCGCTCTACCTTCTAGGGAGAGGGGATGGATTGGAGGGTGTTTATATGTCATATTCAAGTAGGCGCTAGGTTAAGGCTCGCATCCTCTTGTAGGCGACTTTGACCAGCTCATCCAGCGCGACGGCGGCTTCCCGATTCAGTTGAGGATCGGAGCGTAGGTACGTGGAGATCATCGCCAGCGGCTCCGGATGCTCCTTCGAACCAGCGGTCTTCATGAATCTATCGACGTTCAGCCCCGACCATGAGGACAAGGCGGCCAAGCTGTCCACGTCGGGCCGTCTACCCTGTGCCATTCGAGTCAGTGTGGACGGACTTACGCCGCTCTCGTCCGCTACTCTCTTCCACGTGACTTTGCGAGCTTGTCTCTCTCCGTCCAGCGCGGCGTAGAATCCATCTCCATCGAAACTTCCCGTCCTAGCCATGGAATCTCCCTCGTTTGCGATCTTGCAATCATACATCACTATCGGTAAAATGGTGAATGGTGCGATTGTAGCAATTTGCAGTCGCACTCGCAATCAGGGCTTTCGGTGAACATGGCTGTACGCGCAGGCATAGGGATTAGCAGGGGATGGATTCGTCATGAAGGCAGTTTCCGCTCTACAACAGGGTAATACGTACCAGGAACGGGCGTTCTGGCTGAAGGTCTGCCGCCTGTTTCGACCTCACACGAAAGTTGCGCAGGTTGGGTACGAGATTTCCGACGTTCCTCACTTCGACGATATTGCAGTCATCTATTCGGAACCGATCTGCGATGCGCGCGGCGAGTCGATCTCAGCCGACTACTATCAGCTCAAGTGGCATGTCGATCAGGCGCGTTCGCTGACGTGCGACGCTCTAATGGACCCTTCATTTATCGGGTCTAAAACGACCTCTATCCTCCAGAGGCTCCATGAAGCCGACAAAGCCACGTCAGACAAAAGCCAGTCTGCGCGTTTTAATTTCGTGACGACTTGGGGTATCCCTCACGATGACGCCCTGGCGAAGCTGGTGAGCGGACGGGATGGGGAGCTGAGGCTGGACGTTCTCTTTGGTCAGAACAGCTCAAGGCGGTATTCCTCGCTCATACAGCGGTGGTCAGACCACTTGGGCGTGGATCGGGAGGAGCTGAGAAAGACCCTGAAACGCCTGCGTCTCTGCGCGAACTCGGTCAGTCTGGACCGGTTGACTAGGATGCTGAGCGACGATCTGGCAAATGTCGGGCTCCGTCCAATAGAAAATGGCAGTCGATCCAATCCATACGACAGCCTGATCGAGCGCCTGCTCTCAGAAGGGCGGCAGGTGTTCACTGCGCAAGAGATCAAGAGCATCTGCGAGCAGGAGGGGCTATGGGTGGGAGCCGATTCAGGTCATAACGCTCCGCTGGTCGGCATCAGGAGTTTTCTACAGTTCGCCAAACACATGGAGGACGATGTCGAGGTCCTGCTGGATTTGGTCGACCTGTTCGACGGCAGGGAGATCAGCGCGCCGGAATACTGGAACGACAAGGTCGGCCCTATGATCCGAGAGTTCGCCGCCGAATCGGTCATTCCTCTGAAGCGGTGTCAGCTGTACCTGTCCGCGCACAGCTCGATTGCGTTCGCGGCAGGGTACGAGCTCGACCCCAAGTCCGGTATAAGAGTCTCGCTCGTCCAGAACACAGCCAGCGGCAGGTCGGTCTGGGAAATTCATCCCGGGTCTGGGACGCAGCGATCGAACCTTTGGAAAGTCTCCGAGATCGAGGTCAACTCAGAGGGTGGCGATGTCGGCATCGTCCTGTCCGTAACCCATGACGCAAGGTCGGAGGTCTTGGAATACGTTAGAGATCACGTCCCGCATCTGGGCCGGGCGCTGGTCTTCACCATAAAGCCCGACATCGGTTCCACGTCGGTCACTGACGGCGGTCACGCATGGGATTTGGCGCAAGAGGTGGTCAAGGTGGTGCGGGAGCGTCGCCCATGGCGAGAATCCACGGGCGCGCTGCACGTGTTCAGCGCAGCCCCGAACGGACTGATGTTCTTCGTAGGGCGGCTAGCCCGCAGTCTAGGACCAATACAGCTGTACGAACACGCCTTCGAGTCCGACTGGCCTGACAAGTATCGGAAGTCGCTCACCCTGACTACCATATGAACAACAAGCATCAGGAGATGAAGCAATGGAATTGAACAGCTACTTCACTGACTTTCTCAGCGAAATCAGACCGACCAAGGCGCAGGACAAGAGCCTAAAGGAAGCTCACACGCGCCTGAGAGAACGACTGCTTGACGACGACTATCTCGGCCCCAAGATCGTCAGCGTGTTCCTTCAGGGAAGCTACCGGAGGGCTACCGCCATTCGCCCCCAAGGGGACGACAAGCTGGACGTCGATCTGGTCGCTGTGACCCGGTTCCGGCGTGAAGACTATCCGAGTGCGGACTACGTGATGAACGAGTTCACATCCTTTCTGGACAAGCACTACGGGGGCAAGTGGAAGAGGAAGGGACGCTCTCTAGGTATCGAGCTATCCAAGCTGAAGCTCGATCTGGTGATCGCCACCGCTCCCTCGGAAGAAAATGGCTGGGCATCAGATTTCATCCAGAGCCACTTCACACCCGAAGACTGGCCGACGGGATCCGACCCACTGCCCGATGACATTGCAGACTTCTTCAAGTCGGACAATGGAGAGCCGAGGTGGAAGCTGGCCCCACTGTACATCCCCGACAGTGACACCCATCAGTGGCATCGCACCTATCCGCTCGAACAGTACAAGTGGACCACGGACAAGAACAGGCGCACGAATGGGCATTACGTCAACATCGTGAGACTGGTGAAGTGGTGGTGGAGAACGGCGCATCCCGATCTCCAGTATCCCAAGGGCTATCCGCTGGAGCATCTCGTCGGAGACTCCTGCCCGGACAGGACTGGATCGCTGGCAGAGGGGTTCACATTGGCGATCGAGGATATGGTCGCCAGATTCTCGGCATACGTCGCGGCAGGGCGGGTTCCGTTCGTTCACGATCGAGGGGTTCAGGAGCATAACGTTCTGAAACGGCTGTCTCCCAGCGAGTTCTCGAAGTTCGTCGAGTGTGTCCGACAGGCTTCCGTCAGCGCAAGGGCGGCGCTGGAATCCGACGACGTATCGGACAGTGCGGCGCGATGGCGGGCGCTGTTCGGCAACAGATTTCCACCCCCTCCGAGCGGCTCATCGTCTACGGGCGCAGCAGCCGGAGCAGGCGCATTCACTCCCCGAAAAGGATCGTCCCGCATTGGAGGAGGAAGATTCGCCTAGCTTCTGACCGCACTCGATCATTAACGGATGCCCTGCGTCAAGGTCGCAGGGCCTTGGAGTCTGTGCCGGGATTCAGACTGCTCGAAGACTTCGTCTGGCACCGAGACCAAGAGATATGGCTGCTGCACTGTGGCATTACCGCCGATGTCGGGCCGGGAGGTCTCATACCGACGACGACTTACTGGTACGTTCACGTCAATGACACGTACCCTTACGGTAAGGTAGCCTTCTATCCGGCAAAGATCGGGGGAATAACCCAGACATTCAATCACCAAAATCACAACGGCGCAGGTCGCGCTGAATTGCCGTGGCGATGCGGCCGACTGTGTGTCGATACCAGTCTGCGAACTCTGGGGCGGCGAGCCTACGACGTCGAACCGTTCGATCCTGAATCCAGGCTTGCCTGGCATGTCTGTCGCGTACAGGAGTGGCTGCGCCTAGCGTGCCGGGGTGAGCTGGTCGAGACTGGCGACCCTTTCGAGCTGCCGCACATACCATCCTCGTCCGGTCTCAAGGTCGTCTTCAGCGAGGGGCCTGAGAATCTCCCCTTCTGGCAGGGCAAACACCCGCGGAGAGGGAGCGCGAGGGTCAGGATTCTACAGAAAAACCCAGCCATCTTAGTCGTGGACGAGTTCGATGCGGGAAGGTCAAAAATCGACATCGCATCGACATGGAGCAAGCCGCTCGGTGAGGATAGCGATTGCCCTGTCGCGTGGATATGGCTCGACGAGCTGCCCGTGGTCGAGCCTTGGGCGATACCGACCTCATGGGGAGAGCTCAGAACGTGCTGTCACGCACAGGGGATCGACCTCGATTCCATACTGCGATTTGCGGTCAAGGGGCTCCGCGATGGAAGGGAGCGCCTGCTGCTCGTCGGATTTCCCATCCCCGCCAGAGTTCGGGGCAGTGACGTTCAAGCCCACTGGCTTGCCCTCCGGATCCCGCCACTCACATCGTCACCCGTACCCGGGTTCCGCCCATCCGAGCCCGGGTATTGGCAGCTAGACCGAAAGCGCGTCTTTGGCGATGCGGCACCTCTCAGATGGGTCGAGACTGAGAACTGGCATCGAGACGAGATTTCAGGCAGGGGCAAGATGGATCCATCACTCCAGTCCAAGTCGGTTCTCGTTATCGGCGGCGGTGCGGTAGGGTCGGCGCTCGGTGAGGCGCTGGTTCGCTCAGGCGTCCAACGCTTGACGATCATCGACAAAGACCGCTTGGAAGCTGGCAACCTGGTTCGGCACACACTGGGCATGAGCCACATCGGTAAGCCGAAAGCCTCGAGTCTGTCGAACCGGCTGGATGATGCGGCAGTCCATTCGCTTGTATCGTCCATAGACGATTCCTTCCCCCCTAGTAAGCAGGACGACATCGATCGTGTGCTGAACGCCGACGTCGTCGTCGACTGCACCGCGGACGACTTGGTCATAGAGGAGATGGGCCGCTTCCGGTGGGACGGGCCGGTTACATTTGTCTCGGTCTCGCTGGGCCTGAACTCCAAGAGGGCGTTCATATACGTGGCTCATGGAGACTCATTCCCGGCTGCTGACTTCACGAGTAAGCTCGATCCGTGGCTGTGGTCGGAGATGGAGGGGTACGATGTCGATTTGCCGCGAGATGGCACGGGATGTTGGCACGCGCTGATGCCAGGACGGATAGATGACATTTGGATGATGAGCGGAGCTGCTGTCAAGACGATTGAATCTGCGATACTGGAAGTGCCGTGTGAGCCGACGCTAACTGTGTTCGAGCAGCAGTACGAGGAAGGCGTGTTCGTTGGATTACGAAGAATCTCCGAACCCGATTCAGTCGTCTGACCTGACGATGCGCTCATCCGATGGGCGTTTTCGGGTTCGCGTCGGCTCTCGCCATCTGGCGACCCTCCTGACGATGTGCCGCGAGTCGGAGTCGTTGGAAACCGGGGGGCTGCTCGTCGGCCGGTACAGCGAAGGGCATGATACTGCGGTGGTGACTCGGGTATGGGGGCCGCCAAAGGACTCGATCAGAAGGCAGGCCAGCTTCTGGAGGGGAACGCGCGGCCTGCAGCGGAAACTCGATTCTCTCTGGAGAACTCAGGAATACTACCTTGGGGAGTGGCACTATCACCCCAGTGGGGCAGCTCAACCCAGCAAGACGGACATCCGTCAGATGGTTAGGATTGCCGAGTCCCCCGAATACAACTGTCTGGAGCCTGTCTTGATAGTAGTCGGTGGAACTCGTCCAACGGAGTTGGAAGTAGTGGCGCACGTATTCCCCCGGCATCACTCGCCGATAAGGTTGGAATCACCAGACCCGGGATCCCTGTACTCTGGTCAACCGACTCTAGCCTGCCGACTTGGGTCTTCCCAGAAGCGCGCGAACTCGCCCGCCACGCGCAGGAAGTGAGCGGCGTCGAGGTCGTCAGGGATTGGTTTTGACATGATGGATCTCCCTCGAAGGGAGAGGGGATGGCTTGGAAGCTGTTGACTTGGGGGGGATACTCTCGCTTGACCTCTTCCTTCAAGGGAGGTGGATAGATCCCTTAGCGCCCTACCTCCGAGGGAGGGGGATCACCCTCTCCCTCAAGGGAGAGGGGATTATTCGGTTGGTTTTGATATGGTGGGGCATACTCTCGCTTGACATCTTCCTTCTAGGGAGGGGGGATCACCCTCACCCTAACCCTCTCCCTCAAGGGAGAGGGGATCTCACTCTCACACTCTCGCTTGACCTCTTCCTTCGAGGGGGGATGGATCCCCTAGCGCTCTACCTTCTAGGGAGAGGGGGTTATTCGGCTGGTTTTGACTGGGGGCTACTCGGTGTCTATGGGGTACGGTGGTCGCTGGCTGCGGACCAGATGTCGCAGAGATGCTGAATGACGACGTTGTAATCGTACTCCTGCAACGCCTTCTGCCTGTTGTGTCTTCCCATGCGCTGCCTCGAAGATGGCTCGTCGTGCAGGCGCTTCAGAATCTCGGCGTAGGCGGCTACGTCATCGGGGGGGGGCAAGAAGCCGCCCTCGGGGACGTCGATCATCTCCGGGATCGCTCCCGCCGGAGATGCCACCACCGGCAGACCAGCCGCCATCGCCTCCGCTACGCTGATGGGGAAGGCTTCATACTTTAGCTTGGATGGAAATAGGAATACGTCGTTTTCAGCCAGCATCCGCACGACTTCGCGGTTCTCGAACGGGCCCAGCACCTGTACCCTATCTTGCAGTCCGAGCTTCCGAATATGACGCAGCAGCCTAGAATGGGATGACTCGTCGGGGCTGCCTCCCACCAGCTGGAACTGGGCGCTGGTCACTCGATTGGCGACTTCTACGATCGTGTGAACGCCTTTCTCCTCTATGAGGGCGCCAGTGAATATGACTCTCAGACTCTTTCGCCCATCCGAAGGCGGGACATGCTCCGGAATCGAACGGCAATTGACGAAGTTCGGAAGCAGCGGGGTCGTCTTGTGGGCAAAGTCGCCCAACTCCAATATGGAGCGGTAGCTCGGCTTGCCCAACGCGAGAATGTGCGCGGCGCCGTCGAATATGGCGCGCCAAGAGCGGCGGTAGAACATCGCCGAAGGATGACTGCCCGAAGGGACATCGAACGTTCCGTGCAGGTGCGCTACGTATGGGACTTTTGCCCGTCTCGCAATCGCGGCGGATGCCAGATTGCGCGGCGCTCCGCTGAGGGTGAGTCCACAGTTCAGGTGCATGACTGAAAATCGCCCCGAAGCCAATGCGCGGCGTATTCGCCACAAGATGCTCAGGTTGCGCTTTACTTCCACCAGACTCAATCTTGGCGGCGTGAACTGACTTCGCCTGTATACTCTAGTGTCAACGACCTCGAACTGGAAGGGAGGGGGCAAGCCGAGATCGCACAACGTTCGAGTCCAAGTCATCAACCCTCCCGGAGGCGGCGGGAGGGCGGACACCAGCAAGACCACTATAGGATGATCCGATCCGGAGCGGCGCAGAGGGGAGGCGGCGCGCTCGGTGTCTGCTGGCTCTGGGCTGGTCATGGCGGCAACGGCTGGCGGCAGATATCTTCTGCGCGCCAGCTATCGGAATGCCCCGATGGTCTGAACGATCCGGCTCAGCTGCGTATCGCTCAATTCGGGATACATGGGAATCGACAGGATGGAAGCGGCAAGCCGCTCGGAGACCGGGAAATCGCCCATGCCGTGACCGAGCGAGCGGAACGCAGGCTGTAGGTGCAGCGGGATGGGGTAGTGTATGCCGACGCCAATGCCGCTGTCGGAAAGGCTCTGGCTCAGCTCATCTCTGCGGTCGGTTCGGACGACGTAGAGATGATAGACGTGTCTGCCGCCGCGCATCCGGGCGGGCAGAGTCAGCCGCGCAAACTCTCCCAAGCCGGCGTCGTATTTCGCGGCGACCGCCCTCCGCGCCTCGTTCCACTCCTCCATGTGGCTCAGCTTTACTCCCAGAACGGCGGCTTGGAGCGTGTCCAGACGGCTGTTGACTCCAACGTATTCGTGCAGGTACTTGTCGGTTCGTCCGTGATCTCGAAGCATTCGCACGGCGGCCGCGATCTGTTCGTCGTTCGTAACGACCGCGCCGGCGTCTCCATATGCGCCCAAGTTCTTGGCGGGATAGAAGCTGAAAGCCGCCGCATCGCCCCAGCTTCCAACTCGCTTGCCATCGTACTCTGCCCCATGAGCCTGCGACGCGTCCTCTATGACTTTGATGGAGTGTCGCGCGGCAACCTCCACTATCTCCGCCATAGGCGCAGGCTGTCCGTACAGGTGGACGGGAATGGTCGCTCTGGTCCTGGGGGTGACAGCGGCGCTGAGGGTCTCGGCGGTCATGTTGAAGTGGGACGGGTCCACGTCAACGAAAACCGGCGCCGCGCCGACTGCGACGATGGCCTCGGCGGTGGCGATGAAGGTGTTGGCGGTGGTGATTACCTCATCGCCAGGGCCGACATCGAGGGCTTGGAGCGCCAAAGTGAGGGCGTCTGTGCCGCTGCCCACGCCGACCGCGAACTCTGCATCGCAGAAGGCGGCGAACTTCTGCTCGAAGCTGGATACGTCCGGGCCGTTTATGAATCGAGCGCTAGCCAGCACTCCATCAATTGCGGAGCGGATCTCCGGTCCGATGGCGGCGTACTGCGCTCTCAGGTCGACCAAGGGGATGGGGCGCATGGCAGGGATACTCACTTTCGGCGACCGTTCGAGGCGTTGCGACGACAGACCAGTCATTGAAAGCCCGCCGCGCTCCGACAGTGTCCTCGTAGGTGGCCGCTATCTCGTCGAATCGCGTCTGGATTGTAAGTTTGCGCTTCGCGGAACGGGCTACGCTCATGGGCGATCCTTGACTGAAGCTACGGTCTCAGTCCCCTGCCGGTCTCAATCCCCTGCCCTTGAGTCGCAGGCCTCCAAATTGCCGTGACCCGTAAAACGCCATTATAAATATCCAGTGTTCTAGCGGCAACGACCTTCCAGTAGAAAACTCTTTGTTTTGGGGCGCGCCGCCTGAGTAAGCCTTTCGGCTATGCCGCGCGCTGTGGGACCCGCCAGCAGGAGGTACAGATCGTACTTGTCGACAAGTGCAACCGATCTACTCAGTCGAGGGCGTCCCCTTATGATAATCCTCGAAGATCGAGTCGCTGGCGGGCGCGTCAAGGGGTTGCCTCGCTCGCTCGCCAGACGGTAGGATGTGGTCACGACGATTCACGATATGACTATATGATGGGATGCGACATGGCTACCTACAGCATAAGAGAGTTCGAGGCTAGGGTCAGCGAGATACTCCGAAGCCTCGATGATGGCGAAGATGTGGTCATCACCCGACGGGGGGAGCCGTGCGGCAGGCTCACGCCAGTGCATCGCCCCACAGGGGGGAAACCGTCTCTCAGTACGCTGAGGGGCAAACTGACCGAGCTGCCCGACGCGAGCTACGAGGACTTCCTGAATGTCAAGACGCTGTGGGAGGCTCGGCTGCCGAGCAAACCTTGAAGGCGTGGGGCGGACCCGAGCCGTCCGTGGAGCCGTTCCTCTAAATCGCAGGTCACCAGATTGCCGTGGACATGTTCGTACCTCGTAAAACGTCATTATAGATACCCAGTGTTCTAGCGGCAACGACCTTCCAGTCGAAGACATCTTCCGCCAAGCGGCGGGAGCGCAGTCTCATGTCTGCCAGCCGTAAGGGGTCGGCGAGAATCGAGTCGAGCGCTCTTGACAGGGAACCGGCGTTTCCTCTCTCGAAAGCGACGCCGTTTCCGTACATCGTAAGATGCCTTCCAGCAGCCTCGTCCGAGTGTACTAGGACGTTGTGGCAAGCCATCGCCTCGTTCATGGCTATGCCCGTGTTGCCGGGCCATACCGCTATGTCCGCCGCCGACATGTAGCTGGGCAGCTCGGCGTTGGGAACGAATCCGGTCAAAACAAGCCTGCTCCTTGCGCTGGGATGCGCCGCCTGAGTAAGCCTTTCGGCTATGCCGCGCGCTGCGGGACCCACCAGCAAGAGGTACAGACCGTACTTGTCGGCAAGTGAATTCCACGCCTCCACCAGCACCTCGACCTCCTTGCCGGGGTCGATCCGTCCGCCGAACAGTATCACCCTAGCCTCGTCGGGGATTCCCAGCGACCGCCGAATCTCCAGACCGGCGGACTCGTCGTACCTGAAGGAGCGGGTATCTGCCCCCAAGGTGGAGTGTGTCATGCGGGAGTGGGGGATTCCGAACAGGTCGCGCAGAATGTGCTCGGGCTCGGGTCCCAAAGGAATGTAACGCTCGATGACGGAGGCGTAGTGGGGAAGAATCAAGCGTCGAAACAGCTGGTAGTATGCCCGTCTCACCGGTCCGCGAGGATAAGTGAGGAAGCGCCAGAGGTGGCAATCTATGACGGCCGGCAAGCCCAAAGACCTAGCCGCAGACAGAGCCTGAACGGTCAAGGATCCGATGGGGCTGTGTATGTGGAGAATGTCGGGCTTGGTTTCTCTCAGGACGCTCTCGAGTCCATCCAGCAAGAGCTGGGTCCCCTTTCTGAAGCGGAATCGGGCATTCAAGCGGTGTATCCTGACGCCGCGCTCCTCGTAGACGCCGGGGACGGTCTCGGTCTGGGGGCGCTCCAGCCCCTGCCACGTGGCAAAAGGCAAGGTGGAGGTTATGATGGAGACGTGGGCGCCCATCGCGGCTTGAAAGAACGGAAGATGATTCTCCTCGTACCCCAAGCCCTCCTGATAGTAGACTGAAACGTGGGCAACGCGCATACGGCAGATCTATTCTGCGACGCTCCGGCGAGGCGCGCCGGGCACTGATGACGGCCTGCCTCTGCGCAGCTCCGCCTGTATCCGCTCGATGGTCTTGACCACAGAGACCGCATGTTGGCCGCCGCTGACTGGCTCCGAGCCGCTCCGTATGCAGTCAAGGAAATGTCGCATTTCCTGAGCCTATACATCCGCGCTGATTGTGTCAAGTAGTTTAGCTCCGTATGCAGTCAAGGAAATGTCGCATTTCCTGCATCAGCGCCAGACCATTTTGGCTGGCGTAGTCTACCAGCTCTTGGGCTTCGTCCGCGCTGGCAGCCAGCGGCTTCTCGACGAAAGTGTGCTTTCCGGCGCGCAATGCCAGCCGAGCGGCTCGGTAGTGTTCGTTCGCGGGAGTGGCGATCACCACCGCATCGGTCGAATCGGAATCGAAGATGTGCGACTCACTGCCGGAGACGCGCAGATCCGGGTAGCGGGAGCTTACGTACTCTCGGGCGGCGGGCGAGGAGTCGACCACCTGCTGCACCTGAAAGTCGGGGGACTCCATGAGTACGCGCAGCAGGTTCTTTCCCCAATAGCCACATCCCAGCAGCGCCGTTCTCACCCGATGGCGATTGTGTGAAGTCATACAGCCCATCTCATGGTCGTATCTTGGCGTCGTCCAGCGGCACGCTGTCCTTGCCCGGTACGAGGAAGCGAAGGCGGGGCGGGAGCTTCTCGCGGATGCCCCCGCTGACCTCCGGGCTTGGCATACCCAGAAGAAGCGGCAGGTTGAATATTATGGCGAGGAAGACGATCAGATCCTTATGGTGGGGCAGACTGGTGGAGAACTGCTTTTGGATAAAGAGCGCGCTAGCCACGAGGAACACCGTAGTGACGATGTGAAAGTGGGGGTTTTTCTCGTCCAGCTTGACGAAGAACTTCCAGAGGCTTCTAAGCGCAAAGGCGAAGACTGCCAGCAGGAGAGCAAGCCCTATCAGACCCATATCCGCCGCCGTCTCCGCAAAGATGTTGTGGGCGTAATCGTCCATCCCCACGACGCCCGCGCCCAAGAGGGGATTTGCCCTGAGCTTGGTCAGGGCTCCTTGGAGAAGATCGAGCCTATTCTGTATTACATGCCCACGAAGCTTCGCCGTCTCCTTATCATCTTCATCCGAAGGTTTGACCACCAGCGCCAGGGTCTGGAGGCGCTCCTGATTGGGCAGCGTTACCCCAGTCTGCGGGAGTGTAATCCCGGGGGGCGTATATTCTTGGGCTTCTTCGCTTACGGCGGCAGGCTGGGCTTCTTCGCTTGCGGCGGCAGGCTGAGCGTCTTCGCTTACGGCGGCAGGCTGGGCGTCTTCGCTTGCGGCGGCAGGCTGAGCGTCTTCGCTTGCGGCGGCAGGCGCGGGGGTGGTCTGCTGCGCTGCTGCGGAAGTCGTCAGCTGCCCAGACGCTGGGGCTATCGGGCCTATGGCTATCGTCTGCGCCCGGTAGTTATCACCCTCCTTTTCGTAGGACACATAGGCGCGCAAGAACTTGCCGATGTCATCTTCGGTCAAGGTATACTCGTATGTCTCGCTTATCCGGCCGCTGCGGTCGATGTCGGTCCAGGTGGCGTTGTCGGGCATACTGGGATCGTCGGACAGAGCGGTTGCCCTCTGCCAATGCCAACGATCCATGGGGTCGTCGTCGCGCCGGTGGAGCTTGTCGGTTACCAGATAGGCGGCGACGAACTCTCCCGCCCGCTTCTGTTCATCATCCAGCCAAAGGCCGGTATCGTCGCGGATTCGGGCTTCGCCGGGTTGTGCCACTGTTGTCGACGGCGCCAAAGCGGCGGCGAAAACCGTGTAGAACAGGAAGCCCGTTGCGCCGAGAACAATCAACAGAACGGGGAAGTTGCTGAATCTGCGCGTAATTAGGGCAATCGAGAAGGCTGCCAACACCGCTCCAAGTACGGCAACCAGCGAAGCGCGAGTGCCGACGTTCAGCATGTCGTAAAGCAGCGCCCCTATGATTGCCAGGCTGGGAACCATCCAGATGCGCCGCCAAGCGGACGCCAGACCAGTGTACAACATTGCGCCGACCATCAAGAACATCCCGAATTGAACGGGGTTGACTTTCAGGAAGACCATGCGCTGGTTCCATTCCGTTATCTCATACGGCAGCATGTTGGCGAGCGCATCGGGCAGGGTCAGGAAGGCTACGACGCCGATGCCCAAAACCGTTGCCGCCGCCAATATCACGGCTAGGAAGAGCTTCAACCGAACGAAATCGACCAAGATGACACGGGCGAGGAAGTAGGGCGCCAGCACCAGCGCCACGAACCGCAAGCCCTTCTCCATAGCGGCAATCGAGCTGCTGTTCGCCAGCATCAGCAGGGCAAAGCCGATCAGGGCGACATCCGCCCAAATAAGCTGGAACCTGATCTCCCTAGTGGCCCAGAAGTGGACGCCAACGCAGAGGACGACAGCCAGCAGGAACACGGGTGTAAGGTTTACGGCTCCGAACAGCTGCGTTCCGCCGCGAAACACGAAGGCGAAGGCGAACAGGGCAAGCGCAATGGAGGCGCAATACATCGACAGGACGCCCACGCCTGCTTCGGAAGCTCTGGAGGGCAGCGACGCCCAGGTAGAGTAGACCGAGCCGATCCAAGACGCAGCCCTAGTTGCGGGGGCATCCATTTCAACCGCCATGAAACCTCCCGATATGCAGCACGATCTACTCCCGCTCCCCTGCCCTACGCCTCTACTGGGCGGCGGCGTGACTCCGTCGCAGCGTGGCGACTATGAACGGGGCGAAAACCGCCGCGAAAGCGATCCAGCCGATGGAGTTCGCCCACGCCGCGCCCTCCGCTCCGTACTTGGGGGCCAGGATCGACATTGCCGCAACCATAGCCGCCAGCGTCGCCAGCGATGACGCCAGATGGGGAATGGCTCTCCCCGTCGCGGCGGGCAGGACGTAAAGGGGAGCGACGACCGCGAAGGCCAAGGCTCCTGGAAGCAGGAACAGCAACGGTAAGGCGGCTTCTTCGAAACTGGGACCCAGCACAATCCGTATAATCGGTTCGTGGATTATAGCAAGCAGGCTGTATCCTGCAACAGCGGCAGCGAGCGACAGCAATGCGAAATTGCGGGAGATTCGTCGAACGGCTGCCATATCGCCGCCATACCACAATCGGCTGTATTCTGCCTGTACTCCGGTGGAGATGGAGCGGAAGGGGTGTCTGGTGGCGTCTATGATCTGGTGCGCCGCTCGGTACAGCCCGACCTGATTCAAGCTGACGATGCTGGCTATCAGGATTACGTCGATATGCAGGATGACGGCTTCGACCGACGCTCGCCAGAACGACCCGACCTGAAACGCGATGACATCTCTGCCCGGCGCTCTAGCGGACAACGAGCGCAGAAATCCGGGCAGGCCCGCTTTCCTCTCGGAGAACGCGGCGGCAATGAACAGTCCGACCCCGCTTATCACGTCTCCGGCAACGTATGCCAATACTACGATGATCAGCCCGGCCTCAGTCAGCCATGCAGCCAGAAGAAAGGCGATCCTCGCCGCCGCGCTGACCAGCGCAACGGCAAAGCCGAGCCGCAGCTGGTCCGCCAGTCTCAGCAGCGCCATGCTTTCTCTGACGGTTGCCGCCGCCACGCCCCCGATTCCGTAGACGAGCAGCGAAGACCCGTAGCCTTCAGCGTCTCCAAGCAAGCCGCTCACGGCGAGGGTCGCAGCCGCCAGAAGGGTGTAGGAGACGAGGGAGAGCGCCTGAGACAGTATGAAGGTGAACCGCAAGGTGCCTGTGGCCTCCTCCATGCGGCCTTCAGCCAAGCTGCGAGTGACGAACGTCGTAATTACTTCGTTGCCGGGCAGGGACACGAACCGATAGAGAAGCGAAGTTACGGCTATGATGACAGCCAGAACTCCAAAGCCTTCGGGGCCCAGGATACGCGCCGAAAGCGCCACCTGAACCGTGCTGGCGAAGAGCTGGGCGGCGGTTATCGCGCCTATCCACAACGTCTGTCGCGCCGCGCGCTGATCGGAGGCAGGGAGCAGCCGGGCAATTAGGGGGTTCACGCCCTTCGCGCCGCTCGCCATGCGCGGTACGCCGCGCAGACGGCGGAATTTCTGCGCAGAAGCGCGTCTGCGAATGCAAGCCCCGCCACTCCGCCCACGGCGTCCAGGGCGAGGTCGGCGACGCTAGGCCAACGCCCCGGGCTGAACGTCTGGCGCGCCTCGTCGGAGATGCCGTACAGCACGGTGAACGCCAAGACTGCGCCCCACAGCGCAGGGAGGGAAGTAAAGCCTTTCCAAGTGCGAAACGCACGATATGCGAGCGCCGCCAGAATGGCGAACTCGGCAACATGTGCCGCGTCTAGGATGAACGGCACAGGTACGCTGGCGCCGATTTTTCCCACAGAGTCGGCGCTGAGAGACGTCCCCCAAAAGATGACGCCCATCCAGACGAACAGCGGCGCCCAATAGACGAAGAGCTGGCGGATGAACCGATTCAATCTTCTTCCTCGTACTGCTCTGGGGTCGGGGCAGTGTGGGTTACGCTCGCCCTACTCGATGGTCGATTCGGTCGCGCCGCCGCGTCCTACGCCGAGGTACGCGAAGCCCAAGCGCAGCATTTGGGGCTTGTCTAGGGCGTTTCTGCCATCGAACACGAACTTTGGGGGCATCATGCGCTGGGCTATTGACTGCCAGTCGGCGCTGACGATCTGATCCCACTCGGTCAGGATGACTGCTGCCTGCGCTTGGCTGGCGGCATCGAGCGGATGGGATGCCAAACGCACGTTTTCGGGGAGGCGCTCCCTAGCTGTCTCGCTGGCTTGGGGGTCGTAGGCGCAGACTTCGGCTCCCTCGCTGACCAGCGCCTCGATCAAGTCGAGGGACGGCGCTTCTCGGACGTCGTCGGTGTTTGGCTTGAACGCCAAGCCCAAGACGGCTACGCGCAGGCGGGAGAGGGAGCCACCGAAGCGGCGGCGCAGGGCGTGGAGCGGCAGCAGCCTCTGGCGGTTGTTCACGTTGATGACCGATCTCAGAAGCTCGACCTCGACTCCGCTGGTCAGGGCGACGTGGTCGAGGGCGCGAACGTCTTTGGGGAAGCAGGAGCCGCCATATCCCACGCCGGCGAATATCCTGTGGCCGGTGCGGGAGTCCATGGCGAGAGCCTCACTGACGGCGTCCACGGAAGCGCCCACGCTGTCGCACAGGGCGGCGATCTCGTTGATGAACGATATGCGGGTGGCGAGGAAGGCGTTGCTGGCGTACTTGATCATCTCGGCGCTGGTCACGTCGGTAAACATGAACGGCGCGGCGATACCGGCGTGCGCGCGCTTGACGAGATCGAGGGATGCGAGGTCGCTGGGATCGGATCCTACGACTATCCGATCGGGGAAGCTCCAGTCGGCGACGGCGCGGCCCTCTCGCAGGAACTCCGGTACGGAGACGTATGAGATGGGGACGTCTCTGAGATCGTCTTCTATGATCCTGCGCCCGGTGCCCGGGGGGACGGTGCTCTTCATTACAAGCACGAGTCGGCGCGGCTCTTTGGACTTGATCCAGTCCAGCGCGGATCTGACCTGACGCAGGTCGGCTGCGCCGCTGCTCGTCGGAGGGGTGCCGGTGGCGATGATCGCCATGTCGCCGAGGGGATCCGCCGCCTCGTCGCGGTGGGCAAAGCGCAGGCTGCCCCTCCTGACGCCAGCCTGCACCATCGGCTGAAGTCCCGGCTCGTACAGGAACGGCTCTCCGCGCTGGAGGGCGAGGATGCGCGATGGGTCGATGTCGATGCCAAGAACGTCGTGGCCGACGGATGCGAACCCGGCGGCTGCCACAGCGCCCACGTGACCCAACCCGATGACGGTGATCTTCAACGGTCTACTCCTCTAGGCGAGGGGCTTGGTTAGCTAGCTGGCTCGGCTTCGGTCCATTCCTCGAATGACGCGCCGCCGGTGTACTGGGCAGGCAGCAAGCGCCACAGTACATCCAGCAGGGGGCGCACGTCATGCAAGGCGACTTGGGCTTTCCCTACGTTCATGTAGACCTCGTAGAAGTTGCCGTGCAACGCCTCCGCAGCGGTCAGGCCGCGGTAGATGGTTACCGACTGCTCCGGCATTTCATCGGCCAAGGCGGTGACGGCCTCCCGTATGGCGTCATGGTCGAAGTGGTCCCAACTGCGCAGGGAAGCCACCGCTTTGGTCAACTGCGTGACGGCGCCCCAGCCCTTCTCCCCAGCCTGACAGTGGTCACCCTCGATCAGGTGCGCGGGCCATTTCAGCCAGTAGTCCCGCGCCTGCGCCAGATGCTTGCGGATGCGGGCATCCCTGCGCCCCGGCGCTTCCCGTCGTACCCGGGGCGGCATGGTCATCTCCTCCAAGTCGCTGCTCACGGCGCGCTGTCCCTTAGGGCCGTCCAAGATCATATATGCGCTGTGTGTGGATGAACAACAGTTAGCTTACTCATCAGCTTCTATGTCAAGAAAGTGCAGTTTGTCGCCAGCTTGCGCAGCTCGAACCAATACGGAATGGTTCACCATAGGACCTATTCTATCATCGACCTCATCACCCGCTCGGTATATTCTTCTCCCCTTCTCAACGCCGTGCGGGACAATCTCAATCCAATCCCTATCCAGATGCAGAGCGCGCAGTATGCCGCGAATCTCTGTCTGCTCGTATTCAATCGAAGAAGGAGTAAAGTCATCGCGGATAACTTCGTTGATAGCGCCCCTAGTGCCTGGAATCAGCGCTATTGTCTGTGTACCAGACGCAGATCGAATGTCAATCTGAGAGAAGTCTCCATTCTCAGTCGGAGCCAAGTCGCGTGTCAGCTTGAGAAACGTCTTTCTGTAATCATCATCAGGGACTATGCTCGACAATTCATCTCTGGGTGATCCCGCGCAGGCTTGCAAGATGTCGAAGAGACGATCAATGATCTGTTTGGGATGTATGTCATCAGGATCGAACATGTCCAGCTGTCTGGTCTCCTGTACGGAGACGGCGAATTGATAGCTTCCCGGTTGAGACTGAAGTATCCATGGGCGGTAAGAGTTCCGAATTTCCTTGCTGGGTTCTCCACGCTTGCGGTGCGGAAGGTTCTTAATGTACTCAGCGGTTCGGTATATCAGTGATTCTAGGTTTTTAGCTACTGCCACGACCGAGTTCAAGGGAGCGCCGCCCATCACAATCTCGCTACCTTTTGCCGATACGTGCATACGTGCATTGTGGGGGTCGATGCCGACCTGCCGCATCTCGATGGAGTCGAGCAAGTCTTTCAACTGTCGCCGCGCAAACTTTGGCAGGCGGCCGGAACCAAGATACCGATGTGCCAAAGTTTTGGCGGCAGACCACTGCGCCGCTTTTAAGTACAGAGCTACGGCGCTTACGGCGGTGATGCCGTAAGTGCGCGGCTTGTCATGCCCAAGCTCATCAAGCGCCCTTTCCTCAGCTTGCGCGGCAATCGCATAGAGTTTCTGCGCCTCGATGTCATCACCAAGTTGGGCAGTTACCTCAGCTTTGGACGCATACTGTTCGCTCTGGCGGTGATGTTCGAGCCAACTCATGACTCCTCCAGACTCGCCAAGTGTATTAGCCTAGCGCGGAAGCCAACGACACCCGCAATCGCAGGGAGATCGCTGTCTCCACGCTTGGCCTGATCGAGCTTCTCTCTTAGTCTGCGGGCGACACCCGAGGCGCTCTCTCTGTCTGTTCCCGACACTTCGACACGGATGTAATCCTCGAGGTCATCAGCGGATGTGTCTGTTGGGGCGACATAGTAGTCAGCGCCCGTTCCCGTCTCCGCGCGCCTAACAGCTACCAATCCACACACCAGTTCCACTGCCGCCAATATGCAGGCATAAGCGCCATCTCTGGTTGCATCCACCTCATTATTCCACCCGCCTCTTGTGCGCTGATCGGTCGTTTCCCATTCCACAGCGGCATCTATATGCTGTTCCGATTGCTGTTCCGACCATCTTATCTCGAACGTCGTCGGTGGCTCATGGTGTCGGTCAAAACAGACTTTCGCCGCTTCGGTGTAGCTCCCTGCAATCGCTGGAGTGAGACCACTGTGCCGCTGCGCCATATCGTGGATGGGAAGTTTTGGGTTCTTCATATAGTGGCGTATTGGCGCTCTCTATGCTCAGGACAGTTCGATCAGAGAGTTTCACGCAGCACGACTTTACTATATGCTTCGAGCGCCTGCAATCTCACCGTTCTCAGTACCGTTCGCAGTCAGGATTGCAGCCGCTGCCCCGCGCGCGGGGCATGTGTCGATAGGCTTGCTTTCTCTGCGCTCATCGCTCTATCCAGTCGTGTTACGATTATGGCAAGGATGGGCAGGCAGGGGCATATGGCGACGCTGGAAGATCTGACGGCTAACGCGCTCGTTCTCGGGGTGGAGATGGGCGGGGCGGTCGAGGTCGTCGGCGTGAAGTGGCTCGGGGATTCGGCGGTCGAGCTGGCTTACAAGTCTGCCGAGTCGGGCGGGGTGAATACGCGCCTGCTGTATCGAGACGACGAACCCAGACTCGAAGTCGTCGAGCGCGGGCTGCCGTGGTCGTTCGACGGCGACGGCGATCTGTTTCGGCTGGTCTCGGAGGCGCAGAGAATCCGACTGGCGCACCTGTTCGATCCGACGCTGGCGGTGCATACGTCCATCGTGGAGCCGCTGCCACACCAGATAACGGCGGTGTACGGCTCGATGCTGTCCAGACAGCCGCTGAGGTTCCTGCTGGCAGACGACCCAGGCGCGGGCAAGACGATCATGGCAGGGCTGCTGATGAAAGAGCTGATCGCGCGCGGAGACCTGGAACGCTGCCTAGTGGTGTGTCCGGGCAGTCTGGCGGAGCAGTGGCAGGACGAGCTTCGTCGTCGCTTCCAGCTTCCGTTCGAGATTATGACCAACGAAAAGCTGGCGTCGGCGCGCAGCGGCAACTGGCTCGCCGAGACTCCGCTTGCCGTCGCTCGGCTGGACAAGATGGCGCGCGACGAGGAGGTCCAAGCGCTGCTGAGGGCGAGCGAGTGGGACCTCATCGTCTGCGACGAAGCTCATAAGATGTCGGCTGCGTTCTTCGGCGGCGAGGCGAGGTTCACCCGACGATACCGGCTCGGTCAGACGCTGTCCGCTCGCAGTCGCCACTTCCTGCTCTTGACGGCTACTCCGCACAACGGGAAGGAGGCGGACTTCCAGCTGTTCATGGCGCTTCTGGACGGAGACCGCTTCGAGGGAAGATTCCGAGACGGCGTACACAACGCGGACGTGTCCGATCTGATGCGCAGAATGGTGAAGGAGAAGCTGTTCAAGTTCGACGGAACGCCGCTCTTTCCCGAACGCCGCGCATACGCGGTTCCATACGAGCTTTCGGACGACGAGGCTCGGCTGTACGGCGAGGTTACTCGCTACGTGCGAGACGAGTTCGACCGCGCAGAGGCGCTTCGGAATGACGGGCGCGCTCGCGCCGTGGGCTTCGCGCTCACCATACTTCAGCGCAGGCTGGCATCGTCTCCGGAGGCGATCTACCGGTCTCTGCGACGCAGAAGGGAGCGGCTGGAAAGTCGGATGCGCGAGCTGGGTCGGATGCGGCGCGGCTCACAGGTGGCTCTTGCGCTAGTCGAAGACATGCCCACGCTGAGCGGCGACGATCTGGAAGACCTGGAAGACGCGGCGCACGACGTGGAAGACATGGCGCTGGATCACGCCAGCGCAGCCGTCACGCTGGGCGAGCTGAGATACGAGATCGACAGCCTGCGCCGTCTGGAGAGCCTCGCCGCGACCGTGCGCAGCGGGGGCGAGGACAGGAAATGGCGGGAGCTTACGGACCTGCTGACCAAGCTGTTCGGGACCGGCGCGGACGACCATGCGGACGGGTTCGAGCCGTCTCCGCACCAGAAGCTGGTGGTCTTCACGGAATACCGCGACACGCTTAGCTACCTGCGCGAGCGGATAGCTGGGCTGATGGGGCGCGAAGACTCGGTGGTCGTCATACACGGGGGCTTGGGCAGGGCGGAGCGGCGCAGGGCGCAGGGGGCTTTCCTGCACGATCCGAACGTCAAGGTCTTGGTTGCCAACGATGCGGCGTCCGAGGGCATCAATCTACAGCGCGCGCATCTGATGGTCAACTACGATCTGCCGTGGAATCCGAATCGGATCGAGCAGCGGTTCGGGCGCATCCACCGAATTGGTCAGACAGAGCCTTGTCACCTGTGGAATCTCATCGCCAAGCAGACGCGCGAGGGGGACGTGTATCTCAGGCTCATCGAAAAGCTGGACGAGGCGCGCCGAGCGCTGGGCGGGCAGGTGTTCGACGTGCTGGGCAAGCTACAGTTCGAGGGCAAGCCGCTGCGCGATCTGCTGATCGAAGCCATCAGGCACGGCGAGCGGCCGGACGTGCAGGCGCGGCTTACGCAGGTGGTGGGCGACGCTTTCGACATGGGGCAGGCGCGGGAGCTGATAGAAGGGTCGGCGCTGGCTGCGGACTCGATGGATACGAGCCAAGTTCTGCGCATCCGCGAGGATATGGAGCGGGCGGACGCGAGACGGCTTCAGCCGCACTACGTGGAGGCGTTCTTCCTGGAGGCGTTCAGGCGGCTGGGCGGGAGGGTATCAGAGAGGGAGGCGCGCCGATACCGGATCAGCCACGTGCCTGCCGCGCTGCGACGGCGGGACAGGCTGACGGGCTTGGGCGATCCGGTTCTGCCTCGCTACGAGCGCGTCACGTTCGAGAAGCGCCTGATCGCTCCGCAGGGTCAGCCTGCCGCCGCGTTCGTGTGTCCGGGCCATCCGCTGCTGGAGGCGACCATAGACCTGACGCTCGAACGTCATGGATCGCTGCTCAGACAGGGGGCGGCGCTGGTGGACGAGGGGGACGACGGGGAGCTGCCGCGCGTCTTGCTGGGCATCGAACACAGCATCCGAGACGGAAGCCGCACCCGTTCGGGCGAGCGTCGCACGGTGTCCAAGAGGATGCTCTACGTCAGTCTGGACGCGGCGGGGAGGGCGATCAGCCACGACTACGCGCCATATCTGGACTATCGGCCGCTGGGCGCGGAAGACCCCAGCGCAGCGGAGATACTCGCGCTGCCGGAATGTGGCTGGGTCGGCGGGGAGGTGGAGGCGAAGGGGCTGGAGTTCGCTATGGCTGGCGTGGTTCCCGATCATCTTAGAGAGGTGCGCTCCAGAAGGCTCGACCTGCTGGCGAAGACGGAAGCCGCCGTGAAGGAGCGGCTCACGAAGGAGATCGCGCACTGGGACCGCCGAGCCGCCGATCTGCGGATGCAGGAGCGGGCGGGGAAGCCGAACGCGCGTCTCAGCTCGGGCGCGGCGCGGCGCAGGGCGGACGGTCTTCAGGCGCGACTGGAGAAGCGGATGGAGGAGATAAGGCGCGAGCGTCAGCTGTCTTCCCTGCCGCCGCTGGTGACGGGGGGCGCGCTGGTGGTACCGGCTGGTCTGCTTCGCAAGATGGCGGGTTCGGGCGCGTCTTCCAACGGGGCGCGGGATACGCAAGCCGCCGCCGCGCGAGCGAGAGACGCGGTGATGGCGGCGGAGCGCAGGCTGGGCTGCGAACCGGTGGACCGCGAGACGGACAAGCTGGGATACGACATCGAAAGCCGCTCGCCAAGCACGGGCAGGCTGCGCTTCATCGAGGTGAAGGGGCGAGTGGCGGGGGCGCGAACGGTTACGGTCACGAAGAACGAGATACTCACCTCTCTGAACAAGCCTCGAGACTACATTCTAGCGATAGTGGAGTTTCGGGAAGACGGGACGGAGCGGGTGAGCTACATCCGCAAGCCGTTCGGGCGGGAGCCGGACTTCGGGGTTACGAGTGTGAACTACGATATGGCGGGGCTGCTGGCGCGGGCGGAAACGCCGGGGTGAGGGGATCACCCTCTCCCTTCGGGGGGGGTAGAGGCTGCTATATCGTAGATATCTCCTGCTGAGGCTTCGCTGAGGGCATCCCTTATTCTGCCGTCTGACCTGCGAGAGAGGATGTAACTGCCTTCTGTACTTGCCCGACTTGCCAAGCGACCGGAAAACTCCATGCGGTCCACTATCCCGTTGCGGGCAGGGGCTACTCGGCGAATCTGGGTGAGCAGCAGCCACGCAAGACGCTCATCCTCGATTCTCCGCTCGAATATGTCGATATCTTCGCTGGAAGATACCCACTCCACCGTTTGGAGTATAAGCCCCACACTGCGTTCGGCGGTTTCACGCTCATTACCAAGTGGGGAAGTAGGCTCCGGCAGATCGAGTTTGATGCGTACACTCCCACTACCAACGCCCACAAACTGAAAGTCCGCTGATCGAGATACGGCTCTAGGGAATCTACCCCTGCTTGCCCATTGTCCTGTAGTCAGATATGACGAGACGGTCTGTACCGCTCCGCGGACGTTATCGAGCGTCTTGGCGATCACGCTCACGGGCGCCGCGCCGAGACCGACGCGCGCACCCTGGAGGGACACCACCAGATCGCTGGTCTCTTCCGCGAATCCCATAGCGGCGTCCAGCTCCGATCTGAGTCTGAGAATCTCCTGATACTGGACTAGGGCTATGGTATCCAGCACGTCGGGAGACCCCACGGCAGTTTCGCGCATAGCCAGCAGAGCGCGTTCCAACCGTCCGATCTGTTCGGCAGTAACTCTGTAGTTCGTGTCCTGACGCACATGCTGTTTCGTCATAGTGGAAATCTCAACCGAAGCAAGCCGCGAACATTTCCCTGACGGTCATGGCTGAAGAAGTCGAGCCATCCATCCAAGTCTGCCAATCCTGACACCAAGAACGCCTCGCACCCAAACTCCGCTTTTGTAAATTCTCTGTCGTAACAGAGCGTTCTGGCTAACTCGCCAAGCCTGCTCGTGAGTCCTTCGGGTTTGGGAACGAGTATCATATCTATGTCGCCGGGCTCGGGCTTCGAGGTAACGAAGCTACCGTCCAGTATGAGATAATCCAGCAGGCTGGATTGGTTCCATATGCGAACGTATCCATACAATCCGGAAATCAGCATACGCCGGCGTGGCGTGAAGCTCAGGGCGGCGCGTATCTCTGGCAGGGAAGCGTCGTGCAGTCCAAGCGGCAGAAAGCCTTGCTCGTCAAATGCTGGAATCAATCGGGGAAAAACGCTCCTAGTTTATGAACGTTATGGGCAAGAAATCTATAGGAATACATTGTATCATAGCTGGGTCTAATTATACGGGATGGGAGTAACGTATATGAACGGCGTCGCTCTGCGGAAGAAGCTGATCGAGGTTGCGCTGCCGCTGGATGCTGTCAACGCGGCGTCCAAGCGGGAGAAGTCGATTCGGCATGGCCACCCCTCGACGCTTCATCTGTGGTGGGCGCGGAGGCCGCTGGCGGCGGCGCGGGCGGTGATCTTCGCGCAGATGGTGGACGATCCATCGAGCCGCGAAGACCTCACCCGGCCGGAGCAGGATCAGGAACGGATGCGGCTGTTCGAGATCGTCAAAGACATGGTGAAGTGGGAGAACACGACGAACGAAAGGGTACTCGAAGAGGCGCGGGAGGAGATTCGCAAGAGCTGGCGGCGGACTTGCAAGGACAACGCATCTCACCCGCGCGCGGCGGAGCTGTTCGACCCGAACAGGCTGCCGGCGTTTCACGATCCGTTCGCGGGCGGGGGCGCGCTGCCGCTGGAGGCGCAGCGGCTGGGGCTGGAAGCGCACGCGAGCGACCTCAACCCGGTGGCGGTTCTCATCAACAAGGCGATGATAGAGATTCCGCCCAAGTTCGCGGGAAAGCCTCCCGTCAACCGGGAAGCGCAGGGCGGCAGCGGCTCGACGGGCGCAGGCTGGAAGGGCGCGGCGGGCATCGCCGAAGACGTGCGCCACTATGGGGGGTGGATGCGAGACGAGGCGCAGAGGCGCATCGGACATCTGTACCCGAAGATCGAGGTCACGTCGCGGATGGTCGAGGAGAGGCCAGACCTGATGCCGCACCTGGGGCGCAGGCTGACGGTCATCGCGTGGCTGTGGGCGCGCACGGTCAAAAGCCCGAACCCGGCGTTCTCCAACGTGGACGTGCCGCTGGTATCGAACTTCATGCTCTCCACCAAGAGGGGCAAGCAGGCATACCTCGAACCGGTGATCGAAGGGCGGGGGTACAGGTTCACGGTGAAAGCGGGCGCGCTGCCTGATATTTCTGTGACGAGACGGGGGACGAAATCAGGCGGCAGTGGGAGCAATTTTCTGTGTCTGATGTCGGGCGCGCCAGCTACATTCGGCTACCTCCGCGCAGAGGCGAAGGATAGCGGGATGCGCGCGCGGCTGATGGCGGTGGTAGCTGAGGGTGACGGGGGCCGCGTGTATCTGTCGCCAACTGCCGATATGGAGTCTCTCGCGCGTTCAGCCAGTCCCGAAGACGTACCAGAAACCTATCTGCCTGCCAAAGCGCTCGGCTTTCGTGTGCAGGAATACGGAATGACAAAGTGGCGTGACCTCTTCACTCCCCGCCAGCTTGTTGCGCTGACGACCTTCTCCGACCTCGTGGGCGAGGCGCGGGAGCGCATTCGGCTGGACGCGGCGGACGCCGGGCTTGCGGATGACGGCGTGCCTCTGCGTGACTGTGGCACTGGCGCGACGGCGTACTCGGAGGCGGTGGGGGTGTATTTGGCGTTGGCAATTGACCGTATGGCCAATACGCTCTGCACAATCGCGCGTTGGACTACGGGTAGGGAGCAGACCGTCACCGCCTTCGGAAGACAAGCGATTCCTATGACGTGGGATTTTCCAGATGTGAACCCTTTTGCTGGAGCCGCAGGTGATTACGGCGTATCGGTTGACGGTGTCACTAAAGCGCTTTCAGGCTCATCAGAGCCGCAAGGATTCACAACTCAGAATGACGCTGTTACCCAATCTGTCAGCATAGACAAGATAGTCTCCACCGACCCACCTTACTACGACAATATCGGTTATGCCGACCTTTCAGACTTCTTCTATGTTTGGCTGCGCCGTTCGTTGCGGTCGGTCTTTCCCGACCTGTTCGCCACGCTCGCGGTGCCGAAGGACGAGGAGTTGATCGCTTCACCCTACCGACACGGGAGCAAGGAAGATGCGGATGAGTTCTTCCTCAACGGGATGACGCGGGCGATGCGCCGCCTTAGCGAACAGGCTCACCCTGCATTTCCAGTCACCATCTACTACGCCTTCAAGCAGTCCGAAAAGAAAGGAGACAAAGGTAAAGGAAACACAGGCTGGGAGACGTTCCTAGATGCGGTTATTCAAGCTGGGTTCTCCATCAGTGGCACATGGCCGATCCGAACAGAAATGAGCAATCGGCAGGTTGGAATGAACACCAACGCCCTCGCCTCCTCCATCATCCTCGTCTGCCGAGCGCGGCTCTCCGACGCGCCGACGGCGACTCGGCGCGAATTCGTGGACGCGCTGAGGGCGGAGCTTCCGGATGCGGTGTCGAAGCTCCAGAGCGGGAACGTTGCGCCGGTGGATCTGGCGCAGGCGGCGATAGGGCCGGGTATGGCTATCTACACGCGCTACTCGAAGGTGCTGGACGCTCAGGGGAAGACGGTGTCGGTGAGGGAGGCGCTGGGGCTGATCAACCGCACGCTGGACGAGGCGCTGGCTCAGCAGGAGGGGGAGTTCGACGCGGATACTCGCTGGGCGCTGGCGTGGTTCGAGCAGTCGGGCTTCTCGGAGGGGGAGTACGGGTTGGCGGAGACGCTCTCGAAGGCGAAGGTCACGAGTGTGGGCGGAATGGTGGACAAAGGGATAGTGCGCTCGGGCGGGGGCAAGGTGCGGCTGCTGAGGCCGTCCGAGCTTTCGGAAGGGTGGGACGCAACGGGGGGCTCGGGCATAACGGTCTGGGAGACGGTGCATCGGATGGTGGACGCGCTGGAAACGGGGGGCGAAACGGCGGCGGCGGAGTGTCTGGCGAAGCTGGGGGGCTACGCGGAGACGGCGCGGGATCTGTGCTATCGTCTATATGCGATGTCGGAGCGCAAGGGGCGCGCGGGGGAGGCGCTGTCGTACAACGGGCTGGCGCAGAGCTGGCCGGAGATAGATCGGCTGGCAAGGGATATGTCGCAAGCGCGGCAGGTGGCGCTGATGAACGATGTCGGAGGGGGCGAGGGATGAGCGCAGGGTGGCAGTGGCCCGGCTCGCGCTGGTGGAAGTTCGACTTCCACGCGCATACGGGGGGGTCGCATGACTTCAGGGAAGATACGGACTGGGTGAAGTGGGCAACAGCCGCGCGCGACGCGGGGATACACGCCATAGCCGTTACGGATCACAACACGGCGGCGGGGGTAACACATATACAGGAAGCCGCTTCACGTGTCGACAACTCGCCAGTTGTCTTTCCGGGCGTGGAGCTGACCGCCAGCGACGGTTCGCACTTGCTGCTTCTGATGGATCCATCTTCTCGGCAAACTCACGTCGAAGACCTGCTATCGAGAGTTGGAATCGGCGTGGAGCAGCGGGGACAGATGAATTCACGATCATCGCTGAACGTCGAACAGGTATTGGATGAAACAGGCGATGACGCGCTGGTAATCGGCGCGCACGTCAACGGCCCCGATGGACTTCTCGGACTCAGCGGCGAACAGAGGCTCTCAGTCTTGAGACATTCCGGGCTGTCGGCTGTCGAAGTGAACCCGAACGAGAACATCGACAGTACATGGCTAGACGGAAGCAAGCCCGAGATCGGGCGCAGGCTGTCTCAGGTGTGGAGCTCGGACAGCCACGACTTCGACAGGATTGGCCAGAGGTTCACTTGGGTGAAGATGACGGAGCCAAACCTAGAGGGGCTGCGTCTGGCGCTGCTGGACGGGGCAGCATCGCTGAAGCCCAGGATTTCCGGAGACACAGAAGATCCCAACAGATACGCTTCCACGTCCATAGAGAGCATCAGAGTAGACGGCGCAATGTTCATCGGTCGCCAGCAGCCGATCACCGTTTGCCTGAACCCCTGGCTAAACGCGATCATCGGCGGTCGAGGGACGGGCAAATCCACGCTGGTGGACTTCTGCCGCAAGACGCTGCGCAGAGAAGACGAGCTGGACGGCACGGACAGCGAGGAAGAAGGCTCGCTGCGCAGTCTGTTCGACCGCCGTATGAGTGTTCCCGAATCGCGCTCGGAAGCAGGGCTGCTGACCGACGATACGCTTATAGAGATGGTGTACCGAAAGGATGATCAGAGATTCCTGCTCTCTTGGAGTCGGGACGGGAGCGCGCCATCCATCTCTCGGCTCGATGGCGACAGCCGAATTTCTGAAGACGGTGACATCCGTGAACGTTTTCCTGTGCGAATCTACAGCCAAAAGCAGCTGTTCACTATGGCTCAGCATCCGAACGCTCTGCTCAACGTCATCGACAATATATCCGAAGTGGGCGGAGCAGAGATCGAACGACGGATCAGACAGATGGAAGCCGCTTACCTGTCTCTGCGCGCCGAGGCTCGCGCGGCGTGGGCTCGGGCAAGGGAATTGCCGGCTCGCAGGGCGGCGCTGAGGGACGTTCAGCATAAGCTCGACGTCCTTCAGCAAGGCGGACATGCGCAGATACTGAACACGTATCGCGCCAGACGCCAGACTGACGAGACATGGAATGCGATTTTGGAATCCACCGAGAGGGCGCTGGATTCAGTACGCAGCAGTGTAGAGGACCTATCTGTATCCGATCTCGACCTTGGGGAGGATTCCGAAGACGACGCTGCGCGCGCTGCGCTCAGGCGCGCGCATCAATACCTCAGTCGGGAGATGGAAGAGTTTCGGCAAGTCACGATTTGGTGTCTCAGCCAAGTCGAGCGGCGGCTCGATGAGATTCGCGCAGGCGCGTATGCGCAGGAGTGGGTCGCTGGGGTGGAGGCGAGCGCAGCCGAATACGAGCGGACATCCAGCCGGCTCGCCAGTGAAGGCATTTCCGACCCCAGCGAGTACGGGGCATTGCTTGGTCAGGCTGCGAATCTGGGGGCTGAGATCGAGGCGCTGGACAGCGAGCGAGAGAGGGCGGAGGCTTTGGAAGTCGAGGCTTCCGCAACCCTTGCCCTGTATCGGGAAGAGCGCATTCGGCTGAGTGACAGGCGGCAAACCTTCGCAGATGCGGCGTCGAGTAACACGCTCCGCGTCCGAGTGGATGCGTTCGCCGAACATGAGAGCCTAGTCAGCGAACTGAGCGAGATACTCGGAATCGGGCGGTTCGAGAGAGACCGTGAGAAAATCGCAGACAACATTCGACCCGAAGGTGATGGTCAATGGGATTGGAATAGACTCGATGGCGCAGTCGAGATGATAAGTAGATTTCACTCAGGCGCGGTCGACTCATGGGAAAGCTATGATGGACGGTTCAAAACTGCGCTCAAGGGAGTCCCTCCTGAGAGAATCGACCGTCTTGCCCTCTACTTGCCAAAGGACAGTATCGAGATCGAACACAGGGATGAGCGCTCAGGCAGCGGTTGGCGGTCTCTGTCGCAAGGGTC